>NZ_JACHOO010000004.1 GCF_014199915.1 Prosthecomicrobium pneumaticum
CCTTGAACTCCCGCGAAAACTTCCGTCGCTGCATCTGCCACCTCCGGCTTCATGAAACACCCAATCTCGGTGTCCACGAAACCGGCAGCAGGCCACAGCGCCCCCAAGCAGCCGGCCCGGCCGGAGCAAAGCGGGAGCCGGAAATAGGGCTGGATCAGGATGTACAAAACCGCCAAATCTGCAAAACGCACATTGTGATTGCTGCCTTTAGTTGATTGCGCAAATCTTCAACATTAAGATGTGCGAGGGAGGCAACATGCACATCTCACAAATTGAAATCGGAAATTTTCGAAAACTTGTGGCTGCTCGGATCGCATTCGCGCCTGAGAAGACTGTATTCGTTGGCGCGAACAATAGCGGCAAGACTTCCGCGATGACCGCGCTTCGCCGTTTCCTTGTCGATTCGCGTAGCTTTACGATCAATGACTTCTCTCTTGCCCACTGGCAGGCGCTGAACGCCGAGGGAGAGGCTTGGGAGGTTGCTATCAAGTCCGACGCAGCCCTTCCGATACCGAACCTCCTGAATTTTCTTCCACAGTTGGACGTCTGGTTACAGGTCGGAAAGGGAGAGATGCACTACGTGCAAAAGCTCCTCCCGACTCTGGATTGGAAGTCTGGCCTCCTCGGCGTGCGGCTGCGGTACGAGCCCGATGAGCCGGTCAAATTCCAGCAGGAGTACATCGCAGCTAGGACGAAAGCCGCGAACACCACAGCCGCCGCAATCAAGGCTGCGGAAGGGAAAGGTGATGCGCCTCAACTCGAACTCTGGCCGTTGAACCTGGTCGACTTCCTTGACCGGCGTGTGCGGTCCTTTTTCAAGGTGAAGGCCTACCTATTGGACCCTGCTAAACTGGTAGACCCCAAGGATGGTCTGGCTGAGATGCAGGTCCTTCCAGAGGGGTTGGAACCCGTTGAGGGAAATCCGCTTGATGGCCTCATTCAGATTGACGAGATCAGCGCGCAGCGAGGCTTTGGCTCCCCTGCGACGCCGCGCGTCCAGCGTGATGAAGCCGGCGCAGAAGCCAGGAGTGGACGCCGCCTCTCGACGCAACTGCGCTCATATTACGACAATCATCTCGACTGGCAGGACACGCCGGAACTATCCGACATCAAGGCCATGGAAGCGCTGGACAAAGCTCGTAAAGCCTTCGATGAAAGGCTGTCCGAGTCGTTCGACAAGGCACTGAAGGAGCTTCAAAAGCTTGGCTATCCAGGCATCTCTGACCCGAAGCTCAAAATCGCAACCAAGCTCAAATTGCAGGACGGCTTGAGCCACGACTCGGCGGTTCAGTATGAAATTCCGGCTGCGGCAGGTGGGCACGTGCATCGACTGCCCGAAGACTCCAACGGGCTTGGTTATCAGAACCTTGTTTCGATGGTTTTTGCTCTGATGAGCTATCGTGATGCCTGGATGCGCGTGGGGAAAGCAGCGGCGTCAGGCGAAGATGCCAAGCCTCCTCCACCGTTGCATCTTATGTTGGTGGAAGAGCCCGAAGCCTATCTTCATGCACAGGTGCAACAGGTCTTTATCAGGCACGCTTACGATGTCTTGCGAAACGATCCGACGCTTGGGAAGTCAGCCAACTTCTGCACGCAGCTCGTCGTGAGCACGCACTCCAGCCACGTCGCCCATGCCTGCGATTTTGCTGCGCTACGCTACTTTCGGCGTCTTCCGCCTACAGATAAGCGCAAAACTCCAACCGCGTGCGTGGTCAATCTTTCGTCAGTGTTCGGTAAGCCCGATCAGACGGCCAAGTTCGTCGCGCGCTACCTCAAGGCTACGCATTGCGATCTGTTTTTCGCTGACGCAGCCATATTTGTCGAGGGTAGCGCGGAGCGGGTTCTGGTGCCGCATTTCGTCGAGCAGGTCGATAAGTTCGAGTACCTGCGGAGTTGCTACACCACCTGGCTCGAAGTAGGCGGGAGCCACGCGCATCGGTTCAAAAGCCTCGTGGAGACGCTTGGTCTTACAACACTAATCATCACTGATCTCGACGCCAAGGACCCCAATACCAACAAGATCGAGAAGCCGATGCTGGGCAAAGGTCTTGAGGCCCGTAATGAAACACTGCGGACCTGGGTACCAAAGCAGACGTCAGTAGATGCACTCATGAAGCTTGAGGAGAAGGATAAGGCGCTAGTCTATCCTAATGGATATGCCGTGCGTGCTGCCTACCAAACAAGCGCGAAATTAAGGATTGGAACGACTGACGTTGACGTTCACGCGAACACCTTTGAGGATGCGCTATTTTATCGGAATTTCGACTTCTTTAAGGGGAGGACGGCCACGGGCCTTGCTGGGAGGTTCCAGAAGATCGCCGACGATGCGAAGGATGTCGCCGACCTCGCAGGGAGGGTGACGCTCGCAATTGACGATGGAGACAAGGCCGAATTCGCCTTGGAACTGTTGTTCAGCGATGATGTCGAGAAGCTCTGCATCCCCGCCTATATCGAACACGGACTCCTTTGGCTGAAAGAACAGCTTGAGCGCAAGGAGGCGGACCTTGCTCCGAAGGCTGGCGCAGCATGACTGAGGTGGTCCCGATAACGAATGACGATCTCGATCTTCACGTAGACGAGGAGATCAAGAAGTATCTTGATCCCAAGGCACCAAAGAGCTTCTTCCTATTTGCTGGAGCCGGCTCGGGTAAGACGCGTTCGCTCGTAGCCGCGCTCGATCATCTGCGCGGCACGATGGGAAAGAGTTTGAGAATGCGCGGCCAGAAGGTCGCGGTCATTACCTACACGAAAGCGGCGCGCGATGAGATTATCCGCCGAACGCAGTTCGATCCTGTCATTGCCGTCTCGACGATCCACAGCTTCGCATGGTCGCTAATCGAAGGGTTCAACCACGATATCAGAGAGTGGCTGCGTGTCACGCTGAACGACGACATTCTGGATCTGCAAGCAAAGGAGGCGAAGGGGCGCGCAGGCACCAAGGCGTCTGCGGAGCGCCTCGCCGATATCGCTTCCAAGCAAAGACGCCTTGCTCGGCTCGATACCACTAAGAAATTCGTCTACAGCCCAGACAGCGACAACCGTGGACGGGACTCGCTCAACCACGCGGAAGTGCTCAAACTCGCTGGCGACTTTTTGCAGACCAAGCCAACGCTGCGGCAGATTCTGCGCGACGGCTATCCGTACATTTTGGTCGATGAGAGCCAGGACACCAATCGACATATCCTAGAAGCCCTGTTTGCCTTCCAGGCCGTGCACAAGGACGAAGTCGTCGTCGGCCTTTTCGGAGATATGATGCAGCGCATCTACGGTGATGGCCAGCCGGGTCTCGGCGAAAACCTGCCGACGGATTGGGCTACGCCTACAAAAAGGCTAAACTTCCGATGCCCGCAGCGCGTTATCGAACTCATCAACAAAGTCCGCGAGGCCACCGATAAGCAGGCCCAAATTCCTTGCAGCACAGCTAAGGAAGGACACGTCCGGATGTTCGTGTTTCCCTCTGAAGGGACGGATAAGGCCGCAGCAGAGCAAGCGATCTGCGCGCATATGGCGCGTCTAACCACAGATGACGATTGGTTGAATGAGGATGCAGTCAAGGTCCTTATCCTGGAGCACCGCATGGCGGCACTTCGGATGGGCTTCGATGATCTACTGGCGGCCCTATATCCGGTTACACAGTTTCGAACTGCGCTCCTCGATGGGTCACTTCCGGTAGTCAATTTCTTCCTAAACCTGATTCTTCCGCTTTGGGACGCCAAAGATGACAAGTTTGGCGTCGCGCGGGTCATTCGCGCGGCATCACCACTAGCCAGCGTGAGCGCGTTAAAGGACGCCGAGGACCAGTTTGAGCAACTTGCGAAGGCACAGGCCGGGGTCGATGCGCTTGTCGGGCTGCTTGATGGGAACCCGGCGGTGACGTTTCGCGACGTTGCCAGAAACGTCGCTGAAACTGGACTATTCACAATACCAGACCTTCTCAAGGTAGCGCTGGCTGGTGCCAACATTAAGGTAACCGACGAGGACGAAGAGGAAGAACGGACCGATCGCGACAAAGGCATTGAGGCGTTTCTGGCTGTACCCTTTCGACAAGTACGAGCTTACGCCAAATACGTGGGCGGCAAGGCCCGCTTCGATACTCATCAGGGGGTAAAGGGCCTCGAATTTCCACGAGTGATGGTTATCATGGATGACCACGAAGCGCGCGGCTTCCTGTTCAAATACGATAAGCTCTTCGGCGGCGGAGCAGAAGACAATCAGACAGCTTCAACGCGTCGGCTTTTTTACGTCACGTGCAGCCGCGCGGAACGATCCCTTGCCTTGGTTGCCTACGCTGAAAACCCTGAGCGCGTCAAAAATCAGCTTCTGGCGAATGGCTGGTTCAAACCAGAAGAAATAATTTTTGGCTTACCGCAATTGTGAGGCTTCGTGGTTGCCACTTCACAGGATACGCGTGGAAGTGCGCAGAGCCGTCGCATAGGGAGGACCGGGCTTGGCGGACGAAGAGAATGGTGAAGAGAGGTCTTGGCTCATCCCGAGCGAAATTCCCTTTGACGAGTTGAAGGGTCATGCGCTTGAAGAGTGCCTATTCTGGCTTTTAGACGGTATCGGCGCGCGTGACCTCACGTGGCGCGTTGGTAGTGCGGGGGCCGGCGCTGCCGATAGCGGCCGCGACCTTGAGGCGCGCTTCCATGTCCCGGATGCGACTGGAGAGATTGTTCCGCGCCAATGGTGGGTGGAATGCAAAGGGCGGGCCGGCACGCTCGAAACGGAGGCGGTAAAAACGTCTTGTAACAATGTGGTCGCGAATGCTTCTGTCGATTGCCTCGTCATCGCCACCAACACGACCTTCACAAACCCAACGCGCGACTGGGTCGAGAAATGGCAGGATAGGTTCCCTAGACCTCGAATATTGTTGTGGGATCGGGTCGTTCTTGAGCGTATGTTGGCTCAGCAGCCTGCTACGGTGCTGCGGTTGTTCGAAGGCGGGCTAAGTTCGGCTGGTCATCTCCGGGCAATTCGCGACCGTTTTTGGAACCTGATTGAGTACAGTTCAATCGAGCGCATCAAACGGATCTGGAGCGAGCGCGATACACTCCAACTCGGCGTGATGGAGCGTTTTGCACTGATCGCGAATGAATTCGCCCACGGCAGTATCGACGAACGGCCTTGGCTCGGGATTTGTCCGGCGAAGGACATATTGGAAACGTTTCAATATGGCATGTTCAACCTAATCTACCTGTACGCACGGGTAATGAAGACAGGGAGCGACCAAGGGCCAATCATCAAGACGCTCGCCTATCTTCTGCTATCGACATTGCGCGACTTCCACCCTGACCTGATCCGTGAGATTTTCAGAATTACGCTACGAACCGACAGCGATGAGCCGATGCCCGATCCCGCTGTCGAGTTTTTTGTCATGCCGATTCTCGACAGCCTGCAAACAGAATTGCAGCTTGTTTGTAGTAGCGATTGCGAGCGTTTTTCACGACGCGATAGCTTCAAGTATTGGGAAGGCCGCGCCCCCTTCGAAAGCTACTGGTCACGGTTCGGAACACGCGGCATCGCTCCCAAATCTAACAATGGCAGTTATCATCGCCTTGAGTGCACTAGCAAACCGTGTCGAATTGGTTTCGATCTGAGTGATGAATCGGGATGCCCGCTTTATCAGGTGCAGGCAGAAATGGAGACCTTAGATACCTTCCTGGGCACCGTTGCAAGCGTCATCAGACGCAGGGTGCCCAGGCAGAGCACATTCTGCGTCAACCAATAGTCTCCTCCGCGTCTGGTGCAACGCGACGAACGCCAAGAAATCGGACTCGGTTACCGTCAACCGCATTACTGAAAAAGCGTAAGCACCCAGAGCAGGAAGGCACTTCCGGATTAAAATGCAGGCTATAGGGTTTTCGCGGTTAGACTAATCCGCTCGCGCCTCAATAATTTACTCGAACCGCAGGCCGAACAGTCCTCCGGTATCGGTGGCGTCGGTCAGCTTCGTCTCCATGACGTGGGAGCGAATATCGAAGCCCGGCTTGAAGCCCTCGCGCGGCAGCGCGTCGGAGTTCATCGTGACGACATACTGAAATCCGGCCACCTCGGCCCGTTCAGCGCCGAGTTGCAGCGCCTTGGCGACCTGGCGCTCGTCCACGCCGTCGAACAGATGGCTGTCATGGATCAGGAAGCCGGGGCCGCGGCCGTTCTTCAGGCTGATTTCGGTCAACATGAGATCGAAGCAGAAGATCTGCATGTTAGTGATGCCTTTGCTTCGCTGCCCATCGATATGGACCTCGAATTGGGGGCCGCTCCCGGTCTCGGAAATCGTCAGGCTGCCGGCTTTTTCATAAAGGGATTCTGAGAGCGACTCGAATGAAAGGATAGCTTCGCGGATGATGTCGGCCCGCTCGTGGATGTCGTCGCGCAGCGCCTTGGTCAGGTTGGCGCGCTCAATGTCGAGTTCAGCCTTGGTACTCTCGATCCGCTCGGCGGTTTCGAGGCGTTGTCGAAGCCCCTCCACCTCGGCTTCAGCCCGGCCCGCTTCCTCGCGTAGGGAGGTGTAGTGCTCCAACGCGCCGCCGGAACGTAGCACGCCCATGATCTGTCTCCGACGTCGGTCGCGCTCTGCGGTGCGCTGATCGCGCTCGGCAACACGGGCCTCGGCCGATGCGATCTCGGCACTGAGATGCGCACGTCGGTTCTCGATGATGGTCCGATGGAAACGCTCCACTTCGTCGAAACGCCGCCGTACCATGTCGGGTAAGACGACGCCTGCCTCGGCATAGAGCTTTGTGACATCGCCGAGATCGGGCGCATCCTCCTCCGAGAGCGAAGCGCGTAGTTGTTGTAGGAGATCACCGTCGATCACATTCTCGACGTTCATGTCGTCGATCTCGCGCGTGATCTCGTTCGCCTCTCGCTCAAGGGCCTTATATTCCGGCACCACCTCAAAGGTCTCAAGCTGCTGACGCAGCCGCGCGGCGCGCGCCTCGGCGATGGTCAGCTTCGTTCTGAGATCGGCCGCCTTGCCGAAGAACCGGCCAAGGTCGCCGCTGCGGGCGGCCTTGCGCAGTTCCTGCGCCACCTTCTCCTGCGCGCGCAGCTCCTGAAAGCGGCCGGGGATGCTCCAGTCGAGGCCTAGCAGGTAGCAGATTGACACCTGCTGATCCCATGCCTGTTGCATCCCCGAATGCTGCATCGGCTGCTGGAAGCCGCCGCTGTTCTGACGGCGGACGAAATAGGAGAAGAGCGAGCGGAACGACGGCTGGAAACGCTCGGCTTCGTCCCCGACCGAAATCGGCAAGCCGAACCAGAGCTGGCCGAGGTTGGCCTTCCAGTTCTCATTCGACAGCTCGAACAGCCCCGCGCGGCTGTCGAACTGTGGCGGGATCGGCCAGTTCTCGACCGGGCCGTTGACCACGATCCGGCTCGGCTTGGCACCGCTGCGCGCCGCCGAGATCGCATTTTCCGCGATATCGACGTCGATGTCGAACGTCCAGGCCGTCAGCGCGTCGGAACGGAATATGCTGTCCTTGCGGGCGTCGGCGCCGAACAGGAAATGGACCAGTTCGATGAAGCTGGTCTTGCCGGCGCCATTTCTCGATTGGCGATCGTTCGCACCTTCGCTCTTGTCGGCCAGTAAAATGTTCAGGCCGGGCTTGAAGATCAGCGTCTTAAACGATGCAAGGTCGCTACCGAAGCGGCGGATCATGGCTGAACCCTCCGCACTAGGCCGCGGTCGAAATCAACCGCTCCGATCGTGAAGAGCAGGTCGAGCGACAGGATGAACCACTGGTAGTCGATCGGGGCGTTGGGCGCATGGAGCGAGCGGCGACCGCGCATCTCGTCCCACAGTCGCGACATGGTCATCGGCCGCTTCAGGATATCGAGAACTTCGGCGCCGACGCCGATGAGCGCGCGATCGGGACGGACGTGTTTCGTCGGGAGGATCATGACGCCTCCACAGCAATGATGATCGGGTCTTCGAAGATGTCGCAGCTATCGAAAAAATAGGCGAGTACCGCCAGCGCCGCGCCTTGCCTCATCGGCTCGCCGTTGAAGCCCGCGTAATCCTGAAGATGCTTGAAGATCGTATCGGCCGGAAGGTCGAAAGCCTTCAACTCGGCATAGCGCAGCCGAAACGCCTCGGCGATGCGCTCGCCTAAATCGGGACGCGGGCTTTTGCGAAAAAAGGTGTCTACGAGCGCAGACTTCCGACGGCCGATACGCAGGAAAAGGCCAGATTCCTCCGACAGGGCGTTCTTTTCGAGCTTTTCCGGTGACGGTGGCGTCAAAGGTGGATCAATCGGGCTGGGTTCCTGCCGCTGGAGCGCCTCGATGATCGGCACCAGATCGGACATGACGAGACGGTCCACGATCGCGATTGACGCAGCGGGACCGAAGAGCGCTTGAAGCGCCGACAGATCGAGCTTCATCGCGAGATCGAGCAGTTCCGGCTCGGACCAAGTTGCGATCTGAAGGGGCGCATGGGCCTGGCGAAGCCCGTCGAGATGTTGAACCGCGTTTGGTGGAAGTCCGCGCCCGTCATTATGGACGAACACCCACTCCTGCATGTTGCCGGCCCAATGCGCGCGAGCACCGTGGAAGTCTGCATCGACCTTGGCGATGAGGTCGGCTTCCTTCATGGCATCCGGTGCGTAGCACTGGAACACGGAGCCGGAGCTGATCCGGCGGCCGTCGCATTTCAAGTCCCCATAGGGACCATAGGGGCGGACTTCCTCGAAATCGGGGCCGAAAGCGTGGCCCGCCAGAAGCACGAACCAGTCCTGAAAGGCTGTGCCTCTCTTCGTATGAAACGCCAGACGGAAGCGGTCGACGTAGATGGATCGTTGCAGCTCATCCATGACGCCGCCTTGGCGATGGATCACCGCTCTTCTTCTGGGCTGGCACTACTCCGACGGGCGCAAGATCACCCAGATGATGGATCCGCAACGCCGGCCTTTTCGGCAGCTTCACGGTCAGCTCCAGCTCACCGCCGACCGCTTCCACATAATTGCGTAGCGTGGACAGATGCATGTCGGTCTGCTTCTCGATCTTCGAGACCGAGGGCTGGGTGATGTTGAGGGCAGAGGCGATGTCCGCCTGCGCCTTTCCCGCGATCTGGCGCAGCTCGCGCAAGCCCTCAACGTGCTGCTTCGATGCGTCACGGTGCGCTTCGATCGCGACCTGCTCGTCAGGAAGACGGGCGGCGATGATGTCGTCGAGGCTCCGGCCCATCCTACTTGTCCTTCCTCGATAAAAATTGACGGTACAAGTCAATGCCTTTCAATCGTGATCGACCACGAATTGATTCCGCCATCGGCGCATCCATGCATATAGCCCTGAGGCTATGTTGGGGTCAACGGGAGAAATGACTTTGGATCGGTTAGCGGGGCGTGCTGGGCCGACCTCGTCTTAAAGGAGGGCTATAGCGTAGACGTAGTTCTCATCTTCACCCGGCGCGGCGCGCCAAATACCGCCGATGACCCTCCACGGTACGCTACAGCCGCCGCGACTACTCCCGTGCCAGGAGTGGGAGATAGCCCGCGTGTGAAGAAGCCCAGAAGACGGTGTGCGTGGCGGTAGGAAAGTTCGAATCGCTCCAGGTCGAAGTGCCACAAGAATAAGAGCAGGCCGATATGCTCGGAATGTGCCCGCACCGTCGCTGAGGAGTCCTTCTCTGCATCGCGCGGAAGCAGTCGTATCGACGGCAATGCGGCGAGGCTTGGCAAGAAGCTGTCCGGTGATGGTTGCTCAACGGCAATCCAGGCTCGCTCCGCCGGTCGCAGAGGGCTGAACGAGGGCGACAAGATATCACGGAAAGCGCTTCTCGAACCGGAACATGCCATCGTCGCCCGGCAGGTGGGGCTCGGGTGGGCCGTGCGGATCGGGGTGGCCGGCGTGGTGGTATTCCACGATGTGGAAGCCGCAGACGTTGACGTAGAAATGAATGTTGCGCTTCTCGAAGTAGGGCGTGTGGGTGATCCAGACCTGCGTATCCGGATACGCCGCCTCGATGGCGGCCCAGGCTTTGCGCCCGATGCCGCGGCCAAGTTGGTCTGCGCGCACGAAGAAGAAGTCGAGCGCGTTGCCCTGCGTCTCGGTGTCGATCGACACCACGGCGCCGCCGACCCATCGGCCGTCTTCGAGAATGCGGTGAACGACGGCGTTCGGCGCCGCCAGGGAGGCCGCCACGTCGTCGTCGGACGGAATGGGCCCATCATCGACCGACCCGAAGGTTTCCGTGACGGCGACCGCGAAAGCGTCCTGAAGATCCCTTCGGAAGCGCGGCAGGTCTGCCTCGGTCACCCTGTCCAGCGTCACGTGGCCCGCTGTGGGGGCGGCTTTCATGGCTTTTCTCCAGAACAGATGTCGAAGATGGCAGGGGAAGGATCCCGTGAGGGGTAGGTCGGGGCTCGAGCACGCTTTCACGTGGTAACCGTCTCGGCCGTTCGCTTCGTCTTCCATTCCGCCAGCCGCATGATGAGCGTGAAGAAGACCGGCACGAAGAGCACCGCGAGGACCGTGGCCGAAATCATGCCGCCGAAGAGCCCTGTACCCAGCGCGTTCTGCATCTCCGAGCTCGGACCCTTGGCGATGACCAGAGGCACGATGCCGAGCGTGAAGGCGAGCGAGGTCATCACGATCGGCCGCAGGCGCAGGCGCGACGCCTCGACGGCGGCGTCGCGCAGGCTCCTGCCTTCAGTGTGGAGCTTGCGCGCGAACTCCACGATCAGTACCGCGTTCTTGGCCGACAGGCCGATCAGCGTGATGAGGCCGACCTTGAAGAACACGTCGTTGTCGAGACCGCGCAGGTGGACGGCAAGGACCGCCCCGATGATACCGAGCGGCACGACGAGCATGACGGACAGCGGAATGGCCCAGCTCTCGTAAAGCGCCGCCAGTACCAGGAACACCACCAGGAAGGAGAAGGCGACCAGGATCGGCGCCTGCGTGCCGGCCTGGCGCTCCTGGAACGACTGCCCCGTCCATTCGACGCCATAACCGCCCGGCAACTTCGAGGCCAGGCGCTCGATCTCGGTCATCGCAGCACCACTCGACACGCCCGAGGCGGCAGCGCCGGATAGGCTCAGCGAGGGATAGCCGTTGTAGCGGTTGAGCTGGAGAGGACTGACCGACCAGTCCGGCGTGACCACTTCAGCCAGCGGAACCATGCCGCCCCTGTCGTTGCGCACATGAAGCTCGAGTACGTCTTCGACCTGCATGCGATCCTTGGCTTCGGCCTGTATGATGACCTGCTGAAGCCGCCCCGCACGCGGGAAGTCGTTGATGTAGGTCGAGCCCATCGCGGCGGCCAGCGTGTCGCTGATCGTCGAGAAGCCGACGCCCAGCGCCCCGGCCTTGGCACGGTCGACATGAAGGCGAACGCTCGGGCCGCCCGGGAGCCCGTCGACGCGGACGTTCTGCAGGAGCTTGCTGCCCCCCGCCAGCCTGACGAGTTCGTCGGCGGCCTTCTGCAGCGCCTCGGCCCCGTTGCTGCCGCGATCGATCAGGCGCATCGCAAAGCCGGACGTGGTGCCGAGTTCCTCGATGGCCGGCGGCTTCATGACGAGGATTTCGCCCTCCGTCGTGTCCTGCATCGCCACGGTCGCAGCCTCTACTTCGGCGTCGGTGCTGCCGGTCCGCTCGCTCCAGTCGCGCAACGTCGTGAACGCCATGGCGGTGTTCGCGCCCGATCCGGAGAAGCCGAAGCCCATGATGGACAGGTTGTTCTCGATGTCGGGACGCGACGCGACATGGCGGTCGAAGCTCTCCACGATCGCGCGGGTGCGCTCGGCTGTCGCGTCGGCCGGAAGTGTAAACGAGGTCATGAACGTTCCCTGGTCTTCGTCCGGCACGAAGGCGGTGGGCAGCGAACTGGAGCCGAAGGCCAGCGCGCCGACGATCGCTGCGTACACGAGCATGACCCGAGCGCCTCGTTTCACCAGTGCACCGACCCAAGCCGTATAGCGGCCCGTCAGCCGGTCGAAGCCCCGGTTGAAGGATGCGAAGAGCCCTTTCCGCTCGCGATGCGGCGCGACCGGCTTCAGGATCGTGGCGCAGAGCGCAGGTGTCAGGCTGAGCGCGAGGAAGGCGGAGAACAGGATCGAGACCGCCAGCGAGACCGTGAACTGGCGGTAGATCGCGCCGACCGAGCCCGTCGCCAGGCCCATCGGCAGGAACACCGCGGTCAGCACCAGCGTGATGCCGATGACGGCGCCCGTGATTTCGCGCATGGCGCGGCGCGTGGCCTCCCGTGGCGAGAGCCCCTCGGTCGCCATCAGCCGCTCGACGTTCTCCACGACGACGATCGCGTCGTCCACGATGATCCCGATGGCGAGCACCATGCCGAACATCGTCAACGCATTGATCGAGTAGCCGATCATCCACATCACCGCAAAGGTGCCGAGCAGTGTGATCGGAGCGATGATCGCCGGAATCAGCGTATAGCGGATGTTCTGAAGGAAGAGCAGCATGATGAGGAACACCAGCACCATCGCCTCGACCAGGGTCTGGACGACCTTGGTGATGGAAACCTTCACGAAGGGCGCAGTGTCGTAGGAAACGGCGTAGGTGACGCCGGACGGCATCGAGGACGCCAGCTCGGCCAGCCGGGCGCGTACACCCTCGGACGTGCTGACCGCATTGGCACCCGGTGCGAGCTGGATCGCTGCCGCGGTCGCCTGCTCGCCGCCATCGAAGATCGAGAAGCCGGAGGACTGGGCTCCGACCTCGATCCGGGAGACATCGCCCAGCGTCAACTTCGAACCGTCCGGATTTGAGCGCAGCACCACCGCTGCGAACTGCTCCGGCGTCTCGAGCTGACCGCTGACGCTGAGCGGCACGCTGATCCTCTGTCCGGGGAGAGCCGGCTCCTCGCCGAGTCGTCCCGGAGCCACCTGGATGTTCTGCGTCTGGATGGCCTGGATGATCTCGGCCATGGACAGCGAGTAGGAGGTCAGCAGAGCGGGATCGACCCCGACCCGCATCGCGGCCTCCGAGCCGAACGACTGCACACGGCCGACGCCTGGCACGCGCTTCAGCTCCGGCGCGAGGCTGCGGGCGAGATAGTCGTCGAGGGCCAGAGGATCGACCGCGCCGTCGGCCGACCGCAGCGAGACGATCATGAGGAAGCCGGAGGATGCGGCTTCCACCGACAGGCCACCGCGACGCACCTGTTCCGGCAGTCGCGACTCGACCGACTTCAGACGGTTCTGCACGTCGACCTGAGCAAGCTCAGGGTCGGTCCCCGGCTTGAAGGTCACCGTGATGCTGGCATTCCCCGAGGCGTCTGCCGAGGATTCGAAGTAGAGGACGTTCTTGACTGCCGACAGCTCGCGCTCGATCGGGGCAGTCACGCTGTCGGTGACGGTCTGCGCGCTCGCGCCGACATAGCTCGCATTGATGCTGACGCTGGGCGGCGCGATCACGGGGAAGCGAGAAACGGGCAGCTGCGGGATCGCGACGATGCCGGCGAGCGCGATGAAGATGGCGATGACCCAGGCGAAGACGGGGCGGTCGATGAAGAATTGGGGCATGGATGCGTGCTCTACTTTGCGTCCGTCCCAACGGCCGGCTGGTACGCCACCGTCTGGAGCCTCGTTCCGTCCGTCGCGCGATCCTGACCACGGACCACGATCTCGTCGCCCGCGCCGATGCCGGACAGAATCACGTATTGCCGCTCGACCAGCGGACCCAGTTCGACATTGCGGCGCGATGCCGTCCTGTCGGCCCCGACGACCATCAGCTGCGGCCGGCCGGAGCTGTCACGCACGACGGCTTCCTGCGGCACCGTCAGGGCGTTGGGATGCACCGAGCGGGGGAGCCTCGCGCGAAGGTACATGCCGGGCAGCAGTTGATCATAAGGGTTCGGCACCTCGACACGGATCGTGATGCTGCCTGTTCCCGGATCGACGGCGCTGTCGGAGAAACGGATGGTGCCCTGATACTCGTAGGGCTTGCCCGTGATGGTCAGAATGTCGACGGGCATCCTGCCCGCCTCGTCCCCCTGTCCGTTCGCGACGGCCTCTTCCAGCATCTCGCGGCGCATCGACGGCTGGCGGACATCGAGGAAGAGGCGATCCAGCTGCTGGACGACCGCCATGGGGTTGGTGGCCCCTGCGGTGGCGAGCCCGCCTTCGGTGATGAGGGCCTGTCCGATCCGGCCGGCGATCGGGCTGGTGACGGTGGCATGCGCCAGCTCGAGCTTGCGCCGGGTCAGGTTTGCCCGCGCCTCCGCCACACTCGCGCGTGATTGCGCGAGCGCCGCCTTCGCATCTCCCAGCGCGGCGGCGGTCGCGGTCCGGCTTTCGGCCAGGGCCTTGATACGATCGTGCTTGAGGGAGGCATTGAGCTCGTCTGCCTCGGCGCGCGCCAGCACCGCCGACGCGGCCTCGACGTCGGCGGCGAATGGCGCGGGATCGATCTCGAACAGAGGCTGCTCGGCAGAGACCTCCGAGCCCTCCTTGAAGAGCACCTTGCGGACGATCCCGCTGACCTGCGGACGTATCTCGGCGGTGCGCAACGCGGCAACGCGGCCGGGCAACTCGTCATAGACGACGACACGGCGCGGCCGCACGGTCAGGGTCGCGACGCGGGCCTCTGTCGTTTCGGTCTGTTCCTGCGCGCCTGCAGCCTGGGGCGTTGCCTCCTGCGCATTGTCGGAACAGGCTGCGAGAGCCAGCAAGGCAGTGCCGAGAACTGCGCGGGTGAAGTGGCTGCTGGCAAGTATCATCGGACGTCCTTCAAGACCATCGATCGCGCGAAGGCGACGAGGCTCATATCAACCTCGACCGTTGGCGCACCGTGTAGGTTTTGTGGAGGTTTGATGGACGAGAGGCCGGAGCTCTCGACGGCCGTCGCTGCGGATGGCATCCCTCGGGCTGGAGAACGCCATGGCTGCCCTTGTCCTGATTGCCGAAGACGACGACGAGATCGCCTCCATACTGGACGCCTATCTCCAGCGGGAAGGGTTCAGGACCGTGCTTGCCCGCGACGGCCGCGCCGCGCTCGATCTGCACCTCGCCTTGAAACCCGACCTCGTCCTGCTGGACGTGACCATGCCGCGCCTGGACGGCTGGGAGGTCCTCGCGGAACTGCGCCGGCGCGGCACCACCCCAGCCATCATGATCACAGCGCTCGACAAGGACATCGACCGCCTTCAGGGTCTGCGCATCGGCGCCGACGATTACGTCGTCAAGCCGTTCAACCCCATCGAGGTGGTGGCGCGCGCCAAGGCCGTGCTCCGGCGCTCGGGGCTGGCGACGGCCGGCGGCGTTCTGCGTGTGGGCGATCTCTCCATCGATCTCGACGGCTATCAGGCGAGCTTGGGGACCGGCAGCGAGGCTAAGCCGCTGGCCCTGACCCTCACCGAGTTTCGCATCCTTGCCCACATGGCGCGCAACCCCGGCAAGGTGTTTACGCGCAGCGAGCTCGTCGATGCTTGCCTCCCCGGATCGGACGCCCTCGACCGGACCGTAGATAGCCATCTCAGCAAGCTGCGGAAGAAGCTCGAACAAGCAGGAGCACACGGGCTCCTGCCCGGCGTTCGCGGCATCGGCTACAGATTGTCGACGTGAAGATGGAAACGCGCGCGGGACTGAGCCGCCAGATACTCATCGCCATGTCGGCGATCACGATTCTGGCTGGTGTGCTGGTGTTTTTCGGATCCTACCTCGTCTACTCGGCCATCGTCGCCGTCTACCCACTGCCGGAGACGGATGAATGGCTGACCTCTCTCGACCTGGTGATCTTCGCCGCCTTGATCCTCGGCACGCTCCCGATCGCCGCTCTGGTGGCGCTGCGCCTTGCCCGCCGCATCCTCGATCCGCTGGAATCACTCGCCCGGAGCGCTCGTCAGATCGCCGCCGGCGACCTGTCGGCCCGGGCTGCGGCAAGCGACAAGGCGCTGGGCGAAACGGCCTCGCTCGTCGGCGATTTCAACACGATGGCGCAACGGCTGCAGGACATGGCGGCCGATATGGCACTGTGGAATGCGACGATCGCACATGAATTGCGCACGCCGCTGACCATCCTCAAGGGGCGGCTCCAGGGGATCATCGACGGCGTGTTCGAGCCGGACGAGCGCACGCTGCGCCGGCTCATACTGCAGGTCGACGGCCTGGCGCGGCTGGTCGAGGACCTGCGAACAGTGACACTTGCCGATAGTGGGCATCTTGACCTTCGGATCGTGCCGACCCGTCTCGATCGGGAGCTCGAGGAACTCGCCGAGCTGATGGCGCCCGATCTCGCTTCCGACGGCTTCCATCTGACGCTCGAACTCGACGACATCGTCGTCGACGCGGATGCGACTCGCGTGCGTCAGGCGGTTCTCGCCCTGATCTCGAATGCGCGTCGCCACGCCATTCGCGGCGCGATCACAATAAGCCTGAAGGCAGTGGATGGGACGGCCGTGCTCGCCATCTCCGACGAAGGACCCGGCATCGACCGCAACCTCGCCGGGCGGGCATTCGAGCCGTTCGTACGCGGCGATCCCGACCGTGCGAAGGAAACGGGAGGAAACGGGCTCGGTCTCTCCGTCGTGCGCGCGATCATGGAAGCCCACGGTGGAAGCCTTCGGTACCGGACCGCGCCGGGCGGCGGCGCACTCTTCGAGATGGGCTTCGGAGCCTCAGCCGTGCCCCGCGCACGGTAGCGCCGGCGGTTCGGCAAACCGGGGAGCAACATCCGGCGTCAACGCAGCCGGGAGTTTTCGTCCAAGCGTGTGACGCCGCCATATTTGTGATGATTGTTGACGAGGTTGGAAATCAGGACCGCGAAGACAGCGACGACCGTACAGACCATGATGAAATTCCGGGCGATCATTGAGGGCCTCCTTTCGGGAAGCTACCTACCGCCCAGAGATCGAGGGAATGTGGAGGGCCTGTGCAGAGTTAGTGCAAGACCCGATCTGACGGAATCGCGAGGGGATCCCGAATCGGCTGTCAGCTGATTCAGACTGTCTGCCGGAGGGAGGCCGGCGGATATGTCGAAAGCCCTGTCTGTCGACCTTCGGGTCCGGGTTTTGGCGGCGGTTGCGGCGGGTGCCAGTCACCGCGAGGCTGCGGGGCGCTTCGGGGTGAGTGCGGCCAGCGTGAGCCGTTGGCGGGCGAGGGAACGCGAACAAGGGGCTCCGAGCCCGAAGGCGCTGGGCGGCGACCGGCGCTGAGACCGACGAAGCGCCGGAACGAAAGCCGGTCGCACAGTGCGTCCTCGAGCGCCTCGTCCGAGAGACCATACCAGCGCTGCAGCAGCAGCGCCTTGAACATCGCGAGCGGTGGATAGGGCGGACGGCCGAGCGCCCACGCCGCGGCGGACGCAACAGCGCAGCGATCTCATCCCACCCGATCAGCCCGTCGATCTCCGCCAGCTGGTCCTTCCGCCGCGAACCAGACCCAGAAACCACGTGATCCGCAAAGCTCAACTGACCGGACATGATCGACCCTCCGATCGACCAGGCGAATCACCAATCCGGTCCTTTCGCAATGGTCCCGCAGGCGGGAGAGGGGACGGCTTGCCGTGCCCGATCTCATGCCGGTGCGCGCGCCCCCTCTCGACATCGGCCCGATCGTCTCTATATTTCTGTATTGCAACTCATTCGCAATTGCATGGTCGGCACGTCATCGGACGTCCGCCGGAGGGCACGACGGGAGGGATCGTATGGGATGGACCGGAAGAAGGGCGTCGGGCGTCGGGGCGATGGGTGTGCTCCTCGCCCTCCTCGCCACCGCGCTGCCGGCCGGCGCCGCGGAGAAGTTCAAGGCGGTGACCACTTTCACCGTGATCGCCGACATGGCGCGCAACGTCGCGGGCGACGCCGCGGTGGTCGAGTCGATCACCCGGCCCGGCGCCGAGATCCACAACTACCAGCCGACGCCGGGCGACATCCGCCGGGCGCAAGGGGCGCAGCTGATCCTCTGGAACGGGCTGAACCTCGAACTCTGGTTCGAACGCTTCTTCGAGAACCTCTCCGACGTGCCGGGCGTCGTCGTCACCGACCGCATTGTACCGATCGGTATCGCGGAAGGCCCCTATAGCGGCAAGCCGAACCCGCACGCCTGGATGTCGCCGGAGAATGCGCTCCTCTATGTCGACGCCATCCGCGACGCCTTCGTGCAATACGACCCCGCCAACGCGGCCACCTATGAGGCGAACGCCGCCGCCTACAAGGCGGAGATCGAAGCGGCCGTCGCGCCGATCCGCGCGGCGCTCGAGCGCATCCCGCCCGACAAGCGCTGGCTCGTCACGAGCGAGGGGGCCTTCTCCTATCTGGCGCGCGATTTCGGGCTGAAGGAGCTCTTTCTCTGGCCGATCAACGCCGACCAGCAAGGGACGCCGCAGCAGGTCCGCAGGGTGATCGACGCCGTTACGGCGAACGGGATTCCGACCGTCTTCAGCGAGAGCACGGTGTCGGACAAGCCGGCTCGGCAGGTGGCGCGCGAGACCGGGGCGCTCTATGGCGGCGTGCTCTATGTCGATTCGCTGAGCGAGCCGGACGGCCCGGTGCCGAGCTATCTCGCTCTCCTCAGTGTCACCGCCGCGACGATCGCCGACGGTCTCGCGAAAGGGCTCGCCCGATGAGGCCGGGACCCGCCGGTGCCGCCTCGGCGGCAGGGTCGGAAGCGGCCGGCGCCGGACTTTTCGTCGAGGGGGCGACGGTCACCTACCGCAACGGCCACACGGCGCTGCGCGATGCGACCTTCGCGATCCCGCGCGGCACGATCACCGCGCTCGTCGGCGTCAACGGCTCGGGCAAGTCGACGCTCTTCAAGGCCATCATGGGCTTCGTCCGGCTCGCCCGCGGTTCGATCAGGGTGCTCGGCATGCCGGTCGAGGAGGCGCTCCGCCGCAGCCTCGTCGCCTATGTGCCGCAGGCGGAGGAGGTCGACTGGAACTTTCCCGTTCTCGTCGAGGACGTCGTGATGATGGGGCGCTACGGCCATATGGGGCCGCTGCGCATCCCGAAGGCGGCCGACCGCGCGGCGGTCGCCGACGCGCTCGCCCGCGTCGGCATGACCGAATACCGCAAGCGCCAGATCGGCGAATTGTCGGGCGGGCAGAAGAAGCGGGTCTTCCTCGCCCGCGCCCTCGCGCAGGACGGCCGCGTCATCCTGCTCGACGAGCCCTTCACCGGCGTCGACGTCACCACCGAGGAGCAGATCGTCGCCCTCCTCGAGGCGCTGCGCGAGGAGGGGCGGGTGATGCTCGTCTCGACCCACAATCTCGGCTCGGTGCCGGAATTCTGCGACCGTGTCGTGCTTCTGCGGAACACCGTGCTCGCCCATGGGCCGACGGCGGAGACCTTCACCCCGGCCAATCTCGAGAGGACGTTCGGCGGCGCGCTGCGCCATTTCGTGTTCGGCGGCGCCGGTCTCCACGCCGACGACGACAGGCGGCGGGTCGCCGTCGTCACCGACGACGAGCGGCCGCTCGTCTTCTACGGCGAAGAAGGCGCGATGACGCCGCAGGCGCGGGAGCCGGATCGATGAGCCTGCTCGCCGAGCCGTTCGGCTATGACTACATGGTGAACGCGATGTGGGTCTCGGCGCTCGTCGGGGCCGTCTGCGCCTTCCTCTCCTGCTATCTGATGCTGAAGGGCTGGTCGCTGATCGGCGACGCGCTCTCGCACGCGATCGTGCCCGGCGTCGCCGGCGCCTACATGCTCGGCCTGCCCTTCGCGCTCGGCGCCTTCTTCTCGGGCGGTCTCGCGGCCGCGGCGATGCTCTTCCTCAACCAGCGGACCCGGCTGCGCGAGGATGCGATCATCGGCCTGATCTTCTCGTCCTTTTTCGGGCTCGGCCTCTTCATGGCGTCGCTGTCGCCGATGGCGGTCGACATCCGCACCATCGTGCTCGGCAACATCCTCGCGATCACGCCCGAGGACACGCTGCAGCTCGCCCTCATCGGCTTCGTCTCGCTCGCGGTGCTGCTCGCCAAGTGGAAGGACCTGATGGTGGTGTTCTTCGACGAGAACCATGCGCGCTCGATCGGGCTCCGCCCCGGCCTGCTGCGGGTGGTCTTCTTCACCCTCCTCTCCGCCTCGACGGTGGCGGCGCTGCAGACGGTCGGCGCTTTCCTCGTCATCTGCCTCGTCGTCACGCCGGGGGCGACCGCCTATCTCCTCACCGACCGCTTCCCGCGCCTCCTCGCCATCGCGGTGGCGATCGGCGCCGGGACGAGCTTCGTCGGGGCCTATGCGAGCTATTTCCTCGACGGCGCCACCGGCGGCGTCATCGTCGTGCTGCAGACGGCGCTCTTCCTCGCCGCCTTCCTGCTGGCGCCCAAGCACGGCCTCGTCGCGGCCCGGCGGCGGGCCGCCCGGGCGCTCGAGGCCGCGCGATGATCGAGACCCTCCTCGCGCCGTTCCAGTTCGATTTCATGGTCCGGGCGCTGATCGTCGCGGTGCTCGTCGCGGTGCCGATGGCGCTCCTCTCCTGCTTCGTCGTCCTCAAGGGCTGGTCGCTGATGGGCGACGCGATCAGCCACGCCGTCTTCCCCGGCGTGATCCTCGCCTACATGATCGGCCTGCCCTATGCGCTCGGCGCCTTCGTCGCCGGCATGGCCTGCGCGGTCGCCACCGGCTTTCTCGGCGACAACAGCCGGATCAAGCGCGACACCGCGATGGGTGTCGTCTTCTCCGGCATGTTCGGCCTCGGCCTCGTCCTCTATGTGAAGATCGAATCGACCGTCCATCTCGACCACATCCTGTTCGGCGACATGCTCGGCATTTCCTGGCGTGCCGTCGGCGAGGCGGCGGCGGTCGCGCTTCTCGTCGCCGCGGTCATCGGCCTCAAATGGCGGGACTTCCTGCTGCACGCCTTCGACCCGGCGCAGGCCCGTGCCGTCGGGCTGCGGGTCGGCCTGCTCCACTACGGCCTGCTCGGCCTGATCTCGCTCACGATCGTCGGCGCGCTGCAGGCGGTCGGCCTGATCCTCTCGGTGGCGCTCCTGATCGCGCCGGGGGCGATCGCCTTCCTGCTCACCCGGACCTTCGCGGCGATGCTCGTCGCGGCGGTGGCGATCGCCGTTCTGGGCGCCTTCACCGGCGTCTACGCGGCCTTCTTCATCGACAGCGCGCCGGCGCCGACCATCGTGCTCGTCTACGCCGCCTTCTTTCTCCTCGCCTTTCTGCGCACCATCCGCCGCACCGCGCGGGCGCAGGCCGCTCCGGACGCTTAAGCGAGGCGGCGCTGCATGAAGACGAGGTCGAGGAAGCGGCCGAACTTGTAGCCGAGCTCGGGCATGCGCGCCGTCTCGACGAAGCCGTGCCGCGCGTGCAGGCGCAGCGACACCGCGTTCGAGGCGTCGATGCCGGCGACCATCACGTGCTTGCCGGCGGCGATGCCGGCCTCGACGAGCGCGCCGAGGAGCAGCGAGCCGGCACCCTTGCCGCGGGCGTCGGCCGCGACATAGACGGAGTTCTCGACCGTGAAGCGATAGCCCTGGAAGGGCCGGTAATCGCCGAAGCTCGCATAGCCGATCACCCGGCCTTCATCCTCGGCGACGAGCACCGGATAGCCGAGCGCCCGGCGCTGCTCGTACCAGGCGCGGCGGTTGTCGAGATCGGCCGGATCGTCGTTCCAGATCGCCGTCGTGTTCAAGACCGCGTCGTTGTAGATGGCCAGGATGGCGGGAAGGTCCGCCTCGGTCGCGTCCCGGATCGTCGTTCCGGGCATCGTCGTGCCGGGTCTCGTGGTCATGGGGCGATCCGCTTGTAGAAGAAGGTGGCGGCCGAGAGCACGCCATCGGTCGACAGCGAATGGTCCGGCATGGTGCCGAGCTCGATCCAGCCGCAACCGCGATAGAGCGCCTCGCCGGCGCTGCCGGTCGCGGTGTCGAGCATCAGCATGGTGCGGCCGGCGGCGCGCGCCGCCGCCTCGGCGGTGTCGAGCAGCGCCCGGCCGAGGCCGCGCCGGCGCAGCCGCGAATGGACGAGCATCTTGCCGATCTCCGCCCTGTGCGGTCCGTTCGGCTGCGGCGCGAAGGTGAGCACCACCGAGCCGACGATCGCCCCGGCCTCGTCGCGGGCGACGAAGATCTGCCGCATGCCGTCGGCGACCGCCGGAATCTGCCCGGCCCAGAAGGCCGCCGCCTCCGCCATGGTGAGGCCGGCGAGGAAATTGACCGAGGCGCCATGGTCGACCGCATCGGCGAGCAGCGCGGCGAGCCCGCCGAGCGCGGCCTGCGCGCCCACCTCGTCGAGCCGTTCGATCGTCACCGCGCCCGCGCTTCGTTCCGCCGCCGCGCCCATGCCTCACCTCGCCCCTTGCGACACGGCGGAGCATCGCCTCATCCGATCGGATCTGTCAATCTGGAGTGGGGGCCGATAAGGCTTTGCGAAGAATGACATAAAGAAAAGCGATGGATATCGAACAACTGCGCACCTTCGACCGGATCGTCCGCGACGGCAGCTTCACCAAGGCGGCGGCGCGGCTTTCGGTCACCCAGGCGACCGTCTCGATGCGGGTGCGGGCGCTCGAGGCGGCGCTCGGCGGCACGCTCTTCGAGCGCGGCCGGACGGTGCGGCTGACCGAGCGCGGCGCGACCTTCCTGCCCTATGCGCGGCGCGTGCTCGCCACCGTGATCGAGGGCGAGGATGCGCTGCGCGCCGTCGATCGCGGCCGGATCGCCTTCGCGACGCTCAGAAGCGTCGTCGCCACGCTCGCCGCCGCGCCGGTCGCCGAACTCGCCCGCGCGCATCCGCTCGTCGAACTGACCGTCGAGGAGGGGCGCCACCGCGACATCGCCGAATGGCTGCACGACCGCCGGCTCGATCTCGCGGTGATGGGCTGGCCCAATCTCGACCCGCTGCTCGATTTCCTCGAGCCGCTCGCCATCTTCCGCGAGCGGGTGGTGCTCGCCGCGGCGCCTGCCGTCGCCGCGGCGATCGGGCCGCAGCCGACGCTCGACCGGATCTTCGGCATCGTGCCGCATTTCCTCACCTTCTTCTGGTGGCAGGTGACGCCCGAGCCGATCCTCGCGCTGCGGCGCCGCGCCCGCGCCTCGAGCCGGATGCTGTTCGAGCCGGGCCTCGCGCTGATCGAGGCCGGCCTCGCCGTCGGCCACCTGCTCGAGCCGCAGGCGCGCGCCGCGATCGAGGCGGGGCGGCTCGTCGATCTCGCCCCGGTCGACATGCCGCCCGTGCACCGCGATTCGGCGCTCGTCGCCGGCATGCCCGGCGCGCTCGAGCGGCCGCTCGTCGCCGAACTCGCCGGCCTCGTCGTCGCGCGCGCCCGCGCGCTCGGCACGCTCGCCGCCGAGCCGCGAAAACCCGCCGCGGCGGCCTGATTCCGGCCCCTCCCGCCCTTCCGCCGGGAAAACCGGAATGCTAGAGAGCGCGCCATGACCACCGCGCCGCAAAAAAACATCCGCAACTTCTCGATCGTCGCCCATATCGATCATGGCAAGTCGACGCTCGCCGACCGCCTGATCCAGGCGACGGGCGGCCTTTCCGACCGCGAGATGAAGGATCAGGTGCTCGATTCGATGGACATCGAGCGCGAGCGCGGCATCACCATCAAGGCGCAGACGGTCCGCCTCGCCTATACGGCGAAGGACGGCGAGACCTATACGCTCAACCTGATGGACACGCCGGGCCATGTCGACTTCGCCTACGAGGTCTCCCGGTCGCTCGCCGCCTGCGAGGGCTCGCTCCTCGTCGTCGATGCGAGCCAGGGCGTCGAGGCGCAGACGCTCGCCAATGTCTATCAGGCGATCGACAACAATCACGAGATCGTGCCGATCCTCAACAAGATCGATCTGCCGGCGGCCGAGCCCGACCGCATCAAGCAGCAGATCGAGGAGGTGATCGGCATCGACGCCTCGAACGCCGTGCCGATCTCGGCGAAGACCGGGCTCAACATCGACCTCGTGCTGGAGGCGATCGTCGAGCGGCTGCCGCCGCCCAACGGCGATCCGGACGCGCCCCTCAAGGCGATGCTGGTCGACAGCTGGTACGACACCTATCTCGGCGTCGTCGTGCTGGTGCGCATCATCGACGGCCATCTGAGGAAGGGCGACCGTATCCGCATGATGGGCTCGGGCGCCGCCTATGACGTCGAGCGGGTCGGCTGGTTCACCCCGAAGATGGTGTCGTCGGAGGCGCTCGGCCCCGGCGAGATCGGCTTCTTCACCGGCTCGATCAAGGAGGTCGCCGATACAAGGGTCGGCGACACGATCACCGACGACCGCCGCCCGACCGATGCCGCGCTGCCGGGCTTCCGGCCGGCGCAGCCGGTGGTGTTCTGCGGCCTGTTCCCCGTCGACGCGGCGGAGTTCGAGGATCTGCGCGCCGCGATGGGCAAGCTCCGGCTCAACGACGCCTCGTTCTCCTTCGAGATGGAGACCTCTGCGGCGCTCGGCTTCGGCTTCCGCTGCGGCTTCCTCGGCCTCCTCCATCTGGAGATCATCCAGGAGCGGCTGGAGCGCGAGTTCAATCTCGACCTGATCGCCACCGCGCCCTCGGTCGTCTACCGCATCCGGCTGACGAGCGGCGACGAGATCGAGCTGCACAATCCGGCCGACATGCCGGACGTCGTCAAGATCGACACCATCTCCGAGCCGTGGATCCGCGCCACCATCCTGACGCCGGACGAATATCTCGGCGCCATCCTCAAGCTCTGCCAGGACCGCCGCGGCATCCAGGCCGATCTCTCCTATGTCGGCAACCGGGCGATGGTGATCTATGACCTGCCGCTCAACGAGGTGGTGTTCGACTTCTACGACCGGCTGAAGTCGGTGTCGAAGGGCTACGCCTCCTTCGACTACCAGCTGACGGACTATCGCGAGGGCGACCTCGTCAAGATGCAGATCCTCGTCAACGCCGAGCCGGTCGACGCGCTCTCGATGCTCGTCCACAAGACGCAGGCGGAGCGCCGCGGCCGGGCAATGTGCGAGAAGCTCAAGGACCTGATCCCGCAGCATCTCTTCGTCATCCCGATCCAGGCGGCGATCGGCGGCAAGATCATCGCCCGCGAGACGGTGCGGGCGCTCCGGAAGGACGTGACGGCGAAGTGCTATGGCGGCGACGTCACCCGCAAGCGCAAGCTTCTCGAGAAGCAGAAGGAAGGCAAGAAGCGGATGCGCCAGTTCGGCAAGGTGGAGATTCCGCAGGAAGCCTTCATCGCCGCGCTGAAGATGGACGAGTGAGCCGGGCCCTCGCGGCCGGTCCGCGGCGACGCTGAGGGTCGCCGGGCACCCCCTCCCACGACTACGCCTGGCGCGGCGCCGGCCCACCGGCGTCCCCGGGAACCCTCGCGGAGCCCGCCGGTTCGGCCGGTGGACGCCTGTCGCGAAGGAGAGAAACGTGGGTCGCTCTTATCCCAATGGCAGCGGGTCGGCTGCCGCCCTGTTCGGCCATCCGCTGCATCCGCTCATCGTGCCGATCCCGATCGGGGCCTTCGCGCTCGCCTTCGTCTCCGATCTCTTCGGCATTACGACCGGCGGGCCGCTCTGGGCCGGGATCTCGTTCTTCCTGCTCGCCGCGGGGCTGATCGGCGGCCTTCTCGCCGCGGTCTTCGGCATCGTCGAGATGATGGGCGTGCGGCGGGCGCGCACCATGGGCATCGGCTGGGCGCACGGGGCGGTCAATGTTCTGATGCTCGCCGTCGCGTTCTTCAGCTTGCTGCTGCGGCGCGAGGGTTGGGGCACCGACAATCCGCCCGTCCTGATGCCGCATGTGATCAGTTCCGGCGTTGCCTTCCTGCTGCTCCTCGTCGCCGGCTGGCTCGGCGGCGAGCTGAGCTACCGGCACGGCGTCGGCGTGTCCGAGGCGGTCGGTTCCGATCGCGAGGACGGCGACCTCGAGCTGACCCCCGCCGGCCGGCCGGACATCGGCAAGCGGTAGGGGCATCTCGCCGCCGGGCCGATCTTGCGGGGCTTGCCTCACCCTCCTTCCCCGGCCTAGGTCATGGGCATGACCGCCGCGCCCCGGTGCGGCTCGACCGGATTTTGCTCAGGATCTTCGTCCATGACGGCCCCCGCCCTCGCTTCCGCCGCCGCAACCGACTCGCTCGCCGCCGAGGTCGCGCGCATCCTCACCGCGCTCGGCGCCGCGCCGGAGCGTTTCACGGACGGCGCGCGGATCGTCCGCTCGCCGATCGACGGATCGGAGATCGGCCGCGTCGCCGACGCCTCGCCCGACGAGGTGGCCGCCGCGATCGGCCGGGCGCGGGCGGCCTTCCTCGCCTGGCGCGCCGTTCCGGCGCCGCGGCGCGGCGAGTTCGTCCGCCGCCTCGGCGAGGCGCTCCGCGCCGCGAAGGACGATCTCGGCCGGCTGGTCTCGATCGAGGCCGGCAAGATCGTCTCCGAGGGCCTCGGCGAGGTGCAGGAGATGATCGACATCTGCGATTTCGCCGTCGGCCTGTCGCGCCAGCTCTACGGCCTCACCATGGGCTCGGAGCGCGCCGACCACCGGCTGCAGGAACAGTGGCATCCGGCGGGCGTCGTCGGCGTGATCAGCGCCTTCAACTTCCCTGTCGCGGTGTGGAGCTGGAACGCCGCGCTCGCTTTCGTCTGCGGCGACAGCGTGGTGTGGAAGCCGTCGGAGAAGACGCCGCTCACCGCGCTCGCCGTTTCGGCGCTGGTCGACCGGGTGATCGCCGATTTTCCCGAGGCGCCGGCCGGCCTTTCCGAACTCGTGCTCGGGGCGCGCGACACCGGAGCGGCGCTCGTCGGCGATGCCCGCGTGCCCGTCGTCTCGGCGACCGGCTCGACCGCCATGGGCCGGATCGTCGGCCGCGCGGTGGCGGACCGCTTCGGCCGGGCGATTCTCGAGCTCGGCGGCAACAATGCCTCGATCGTCGCGCCCTCGGCCGATCTCGACCTGGCGCTGCGCGCCATCGCCTTCGGCGCGATGGGCACGGCCGGCCAGCGCTGCACAACGCTGCGGCGGCTGATCGTGCACGAGAGCGTCTATGACCGGCTGGTGCCGCGGCTGATCGAGGTCTATCGCTCGGTGCGGATCGGCGATCCGCTCGAGGAGGGCGTGCTCGTCGGCCCGCTGATCGACGCGGCGGCGATCGCCGGCATGGAGAAGGCGCTCGCCGCGGCCTCGGCCGCCGGCGGAACGGTGCATGGCGGCGGCCGCGCCGCGGTCGCCGGCCTCGAGGGCGGCCATTATGTCCGCCCGGCGCTCGTCGAGATGCCGGCGCAGACGGGGCCGGTGATCGAGGAGACCTTCGCGCCGATCCTCTATGTGCTGCGCTATTCGACCTTCGAGGAGGCGATCGCGCTGCAGAACGGGGTGCCGCAGGGCCTCTCCTCCTCGATCTTCACCACCGACATGCGCGAGGCGGACCGCTTCCTCTCGGCGCTCGGCTCGGATTGCGGCATCGCCAATGTGAACATGGGCACATCGGGCGCCGAGATCGGCGGCGCCTTCGGCGGCGAGAAGGAGACCGGCGGCGGCCGGGAATCCGGCTCCGACGCCTGGAAGGCCTATATGCGGCGGATGACGAGCGCGATCAATTACGGCTCCGCCATGCCGCTCGCGCAAGGCGTGCGCTTCGACGTCGGCTGAGATTCGCGCCGCGCGCGCCCGGTCAGCCGGGCGCGATGCGGTTCACGAGCGTGCCGATCCTCTCGACCGTCAGCGCGACCGTATCGCCGCGTTCGAGATAGCGGCCGAGTTCGAGGCCGCAGCCGGCCGGCGCCGTGCCGAAGCCGATCAGTTCCCCCGGAAAGAGCCGTTCGTCGCGCGACAGATGGGCGAGGAGGTCGGCCGGGGCGTGCAGCATGCCGTCGAGCCGGGAGCGGGCGATGGTCTCGCCATTGATCGCCACCGAGACGGCGAGGCCGCGCGGATCGCCGATCTCGTCGGCCGTGACGATCCACGGCCCGAGCGCGTTCGCGCCGTCGAAGCTCTTCGATTTCGACGGGCCGAAGCCGGCCCGCGTCTCGTCGAGCTGCAGGTCGCGGGCGGAGAAATCGTTGTAGATCGTGTAGCCGAAGATGTGGCGGGCCGCCGCGTCGGGGGCGATGTCGCGGCCGCCGCGGCCGATCACGAGGCCGAGTTCGAGCTCGTAGTCGATGACGCGGCTCGCGCCCGGCCAGGCGATCGCGGCGCCGTGGCCGACCACGTTCATGCGGTTCTGGAAGTAGAAGACCGGCCGCTCGGCGAAGGCGGCGGGCACGGCGTCGAGCGGCTGCGCGTCCGGCTCGCCGGCGAGCCGCCGCATGCCGGCCGGCGCATGGCGCACATGCTGCGCGAAGAGCGCGCATTCGCGGATCTGGGTCGGCTGCGGCAAGGGCGCGAGAAAGCGGAACGCGCCGAGCGGCCGGGAAAGGCTCTCATCCCCGGCCTGCGCCGCGAGAAGCCCCGCGGCGACCGAAAGCGCTTCCGGGCCGGCCGCGACGAGATCGAGCATGGTGGCGTAGAGGGAGGGATCGGCGCCCGCGCGCCGTGCCGCCGCGGCGAGATCGAAGGCGCGGCGGTCGCCGTCATGGATCGCCGCGACGAAGGGCGCGCCGTCGGCCGCGAGCGTCGCGAGCTTCATGCCGGGATCGCCTCCGGCTCCGGCATCGCCGCGGCATAGGCGGCGAAGCCTTCTGAAAGCGGCAGGCGCGGCCGCCAGCCGAGCGCGGCGGCGATGCGGGCGAGCGAAAAGTCCTCCTGTACCTCGGGCGCCGGGTCGCGGCCCTCGACGAGCTCGATCCGCGCCGCGGGCAGGACGCGGCGGGCGATCGCCGCGACCTCCGGCATGGTGAGCCGTTCGCCCGAGGTCACGTTGAGCGCCCCGAAAGGAAGGGCGGGGGCGTCGAGCGCGGCGAGGATCGCGCCGGCGACGTCGTCGACATGGATGAAGTGGTAGGGGAAGGCGGGATCGCAGGGGATCACCGTCGGGCGGCCCGCGGCGGCGTCGCGGATGATCTCGCGCAGGAAGCAATTGGCGCGCCGATGGGGTCCGTAGACGCGGGTGATGCGCAGGCTGACGCCCGGCACGCCGTAATCGCGCGCGAAGCACTCGACGAGCGCCTCGCCCGCGACTTTCGAGGCGGCATAGGCGGTGGCGGGATGGGGCGCCCGCTCCTCGTCGATCAGGCCGGCGCCGACATCGCCATAGACGACGTGCGAGGAGCAGAAGACGAAGCGGCCGATGCCCTGCCGGCGGGCGATGTCGAGGAGCCGGGCCGTCGCCGTCACATTGACGTCGACGATCGCGAGCGGCGTGTCGCGCGCCATCACCGGCGAGGACACCGCGCCGGCATGGACGATGGCGTCGACCGGCCCGGCGGCGAGATGCGCCTCGAGCGCGTCCATCTGCGCGAAGGAGAGCCGCACCAGCCCGGGATCGTCCCGGCCGAAATCCGTCATGTCGACCGCGAGCGCCCGGTCGCCGCGCGCGGCGAGGGCGCGGCGGACCGCGAGGCCGACCAGGCCGGCGCCGCCGGTGACGAGGACGCGCCGACCGCTCATCGCAGCGCCGGGGTCAAAAGGTCTTTGGCGAGCAGGCCGTGCACGCCCTTCTCGCCGTTGACCACCTGGGTGACGTGGAAGTCGGCGGCGAGCGAGCAGAGCTGGTAGGCCTCGCGGCGCGACAGGGTGGTCCGCTCGGTGACCATGTCGATCATCGCCCGCACCGCCCGGCGCATCGCCTCGTCGAGATCCTCGTCCATGCCCATGCTGAGCAGATGGGTCGGCGTCTCGCCGCGCGGAAAGCCGAGGAGGGGCGCATCGCCGGTCTTCTTGTGCAGGATGAAGGTGAAGGTGCCGTTGAGGCCGGTCTCGACCGCGGTGACGCAGACCTCGCCATGCCCCTGCGCGCCATGGCCGTCGCCGACCGAGAACAGCGCGCCCTCCGCCCAGACCGGCAGGAAGAGGGTGGCGCCGGGGCCGAGGTCCTTGTTGTCGAGATTGCCGCCGTGCAGCCGCGGCTCGCGCGAGGAGAGCTCGCCGTAATGCGGCGGCGGCGCGACGCCCATCACGCCGAAGAAGGGCGAAAGCGGCAGCGCGCCGCCCCAGGGGAGGGTGGCGACGCGGCGGGCGCGGTCGATCGGCAGATGGTCGAGCACGCGCTGCGGCATGACGAAATCATCCGGCAGCGTGCCCTCGAAGGGCTCGACGACGTTGAAGGCCCAGTCGGTGCCGAGCTCGACGGCGTCGATGCGCACTTCGAGCATGTCGCCCGGCTCGGCCCCCTCGATCGCCACCGGCCCGGTCAGGAGATGGCCGAAGCGCACCGGCAGGTTTGCCGCGTGGATCGCCCGGTGGGCGGCCGAGACGGTCATGCCGGACCCTTCCGGCGGCAGCAGCGCGGGGAGGCCGGTCAGGCACTCGATCGTCACGCTGTCGCCGGAGGCGACGGTCAAGGCCGGCGGGATCGACGCGGCGAAGCGGCCCCACTGCACGGTTTCGGGTGTCGCGGCGAGGTGGTGATGGGCCATGGCGGCATCCCGTGAGGAGAACAGAGGTCCGACGTCTCGACAGGTTCAGCCGTGCCGTGCCGCCTGTCAAGCGCGGTGAGGCCGAGCGGCAGCGGGCGGCAGGGCGCGGGCCGGCAGAGGCCACCGCCCTCGGTTCGAGGAGCGGTGATCGCCTCACGCGTGCCGCTGCCGGCGTCGGCCGCCCGGTATCCTCCGGGCGTGGGCGCTGAGCCTCGGCCGAGGCTTGGCCGGCGCGGCGCTCAGGCGAAGAGCGGGGCGCCGATATAGGAGCCCTCGGGGGCCGCCGGCGGCACGAAGAAGATCGCCGAGCCGATATGGCTCACATATTCGCTCAGCCGGTCGGCGGCGCCGAGGCGGGCCTGGATCCGTTCGAAATGGGCGGGATCGTTCTGGTAGGAGATGAAGAGGAGCCCCGCGTCGAGCTGGCCGAGGGCGTTGATGCCGTCGGTATAATTGTAGGAGCGGCGGAGAATCTTGACGCCGTCATTGTTCTCCGGCGCCGCGAGCGCGACATGCGAGGCGGGCGGGATCACCGGCGCGCCGGCGGCGTCGCGGAGCGCGAAGTCGGGCGTGTCGAACTCGTCTCTGCCCGATAGCGGCGCACCGGACTGTTTGAACCGGCCGAACACCGCGTTCTGGTCGCCGATCCGGTCGGTGTCCCAGTTCTCGATGTGCATCTCGATCTTGCGCACCACCTGATAGCTGCCGCCGCGGATCCCCTGCGGCCCGTCGCCGATCCACACGAAGCGGTCGAAATCGGCGTCGCCGCGGATGTTGCGCGTGCCGTCCTTGTAGCCGAAGAGGTTGCGTGGCGTCGTCTGGCCCGGGCCTGCCGAGGCGCGGCCGAAGCCGAGCACGGCGAAGCGGGTCGCCGCCGTGCCGGTCGTCCGGGCGATGCGGGCGAGATCGCGCACCGCGTGATAGGCGACCTGCGGATCGTCGGCGCAGGCCTGGACCGACAGGTCGCCGCCGGAAAATTCCGGCTTCAGCGCGTCGCTCGGCAGCGGCGCGAGCGGCCGCAGGCCCGCCGGCCGCTGCGCCGCGAGGCCATAGCGATCGGAAAACACCGCCGGGCCGAGCCCGAAGGTCACGGTGAGCGCGGCCGGGCCGAGGCCGAGCGCCTCGCCGGTGTCGAGGCCGACCGCATCCGGCCGGGCCGGCTCGATCCGGCCGATCGCGCCGCCCTTCATCATCTGCGCCGCCGCCGCCGACCAGCGTGCGAGGAGGTGCTGCAGGTCGGCGCGCTGCGGCGAGACGAGATCGAAGGTCATGAAGACGATGTGGCGCTGCGGCGGCGTGCGGATGCCCGCCTGTTCCGCGGTGCCGTAGAAGGGATAGGTCCGCGCCAGATCGACGAGGTCTTCGGCGTCCGGTGGTGCAGCCGCAGCGGCGGGCGAGGCCGTCGTTGCCGCGAGCGTGGCGCCCACCGTGCCGGCCGCGGCGCCGAACAGCAGGCCGCGACGGGAGAGGGCGGGACGGGCGGGGCGGGATGTCTCGGTCATCAGTTCGCCGTCGCGACTTTTTCGGCGATGCGGGCGAGCGGCTCCTGCAGCGCGGCGATCGTCCGGCTGAGCTTCGGCGCCTCGGCGTCCCGGAGCGCCGCGGTGTAGGTCGCATAGCCGCCCGGCGTCTGCGGGTCGCGATAGGCGGCGAGTGCGGTCTTCACGGCGGCGAAGGCGGCCTTCACCCGCGCGGCGAGGTCGGGGTCGATCCGCTCGAGCCCGGGCTCGAGGAAGGCGAAGGCCTGTTCTGCGCCTTCGACATTGCCGGCGAAATCGACGAGGTCGATGTGGCTGTAGGATTCTTCCTCGCCGCTGACCTTGTTGGTCTGCACCTCCTCGAGCAGGCTCGCGGCGCCGTTCGCAAGATCTTCGGGCTTGTAGGCGAGCGTCTTCACCCGGGTGCGCAGCAGCTCGACATTCCGTTCGAGTTCGACGCCGAGCGCCTTCGTCGATGCGGTGATCGCGCCGCTCTCGAAGAGATCCCGCTCGATGGCGTGGAAGCCGTGCCAGCCGACCGCGGGATCGAGGTTCGAGGCGCGCATGTCGACGAGATAATCGAGATTGCCCGCATTGTCGGTGAGCGCATGGCCGTCGAGCACGAAGCCGTCGACATCCGATTCGATGCGTTCGTAGAAGGGGCGGGCGAGCGCGTAGTCGCGCCGGGCGGCGGCGAGGTCGCCGGCGTCGATGTCGGCGCGCAGCCGCCCGACCGCGGTCGCCATCGCGTCGACGATGCCGTCGACATAGTGGGCGTAGCCCGCGGCGCCTTCGGCGAGCAGGGCTGCGGTGTCGCTCGTCGCCGTTGCGGCCGCCGCGCCGGTCACGGTGAAGGCCTGCATCTCCTGCGCCGCGCCGGGGCAATAGATGGCGTAGCCGCCGCCGCCGAGCGTTACGGTGAAGGCGACGGTCGGCAGGCCCGGCGCGAGATTCTCCTTCTCGCCGAGAATGCGGTCGTCGCCGAGCAGTTCGAGTTCGACGAGGCCCGGGGCGCTCCTGTTGGTGACCGAGAAGGTGACCGGACCGGCCGGCGCGCTCGCATGGTCGAGGACGCAGCGCCCACCTTCGTCTCCGAGGAGGGTGATCGCCACCTGCGCGACGCCGTCCTTGACCGGCGCGGCATCGGTCTCCGCCCGCGCGGCGGGGGAGAGGGCGACGAGCGCGGCGAGACCGGCCGCGGCGGCGAGCGCCGGGTGGCGGCGCACAGGGCGCAGGGTGGCCGGCGTCGTCGCCGCGATGTTCCGGGTCTCAGGTCGCATGGGGGGCTCCTTGCGGGCGGGAAGGTGTCTCGCCGTTCCGGACCGGCGGACCGTTGCGTCCGGGACGGTGCGGGGCGGGGGCAGGGGTGGGCTCCGCGGCGCCGATGGCGCGGGCGCGGCGCCGTCCGCCGGCGACGGCGAGCGGCAGGGCGGCGAGGAAGAGGGCGGCCGGCAGCTCGACCGACCACAGCGTCCGCTCGGCCGCAGCGGCGGCCTTGCCCGCGAGCGCCGCGCGGGCGGCGTCGCGATAGGCGGGGTCGACATGCCAGGCAGCGGCCGCGTCGTCCGCGCCGGCCGCCAGCGTCACCGCGCGCGGCGTCTGCAGGCCGCCGCCGGACAGCGTCACCACCGTCCGGCCCGTCTCGTGCGCATCGAGGAGGAGGTCGCCTTCCGTCTCGACGGTGAGCCGGCGCTGCTCGGTCCAGCGCGCGGCGAACGGGCCGGGATTGCGGGAGGGGTTGAAGCCGACCGGCAGCCGCCCGCCGGCGAGCGCCGCGACCGCGTCGAGGGTGAGCAGGGCGGGGTGGTCCGTCTCCGGCGCGTCCCGGGCGATCGACCACACGGTCACCACGCGCCCGCCGCGCTGTTCGGTGCGGGCGGCATCGGCCGCGAGCGGGATCGCGGTCTCTGCGGCGGGCGGCAGGGAAACGACGAGCCGCGGCCCGCCCGCCATCTCGAAGGCAGCGCTGCCGCGCGGGCCACCGGTGCCCTCCACACCGGCGAGGAGCGGCGCGCGCGCCGGCACGGAGGGCGTCCCGACGGGCGCGAGCGTCGCGAGGCCGAGCGCGATTACGGTGAGGCCGGCGGCGCCCGCATGACGGAGCTGTGCGGCGCGGCGCGGCGCGGGCCGCAGGCGGGCCGGCCAGAAGAGGACGAGCGAGACCGGCACGAGATAGGCGAGCCAGCCCATCCCCTCGATCAGCCGGGGATCGGCCGGGATGCCGAGCACGCCGGTGACGAGCGCAGCGCGCACCGTCCCCGGCGCCACGAGCGCGGAGAGATCGAAGAGCCGCTGCTGGCCGCCGAGGAGCCAGCCGGCCTCGTGTGCCGAGCGGAGCGCGGTGACGACGAGGCCGGCCGCGACGAGGATCAGGAAGACGCCGGTCACCCGGAAGAAGCGGCCGAGAGGGATCCGCACGCCGCCGGCATAGATGCCCCAGCCGATCGCGCCGGCGAGGACGAGGCCGATGAGCGCGCCGGACGCCGCCCAGGCGGCCGATTGCGCCGCGGAGAGGGTGGCGAGGAGGAAGACGCTCGTCTCGAAGCCCTCGCGCAGCACGGCGAGGAAAGCCATGGCCGCGAGCGCGAAGGCGCCGTGCCGGCCGATCGCCGCCGCAGCGTCCGCCTCGATCCGCCGCTTCATGTCGCGGGCATGGCCGTTCATCCAGACGATCATGCCGGTGACGAAGACGACGGCGATGGCGCCGATCACCGCCTCCATGCCCTCCTGCGCGGCCTGCGGCAGGCTTTCCTCGACGCGCTCCAGACCCAGGCCGACGGCGAGCGAGAGGAGGAGCGCGAGGCCGACGCCGGCCCACATTGCGGCGAGGCCGCGGCCGTTGCGGCGCAGGAAGGCGGCGATGATGCCGACGATCAACGCCGCCTCGAGGCCTTCCCGCAAACCGATGACGAGGGTGGTGAGCATGCCGTTTCGCCCGTTGCCGTGGCGGCGCCGCGCCTCCTGCCGCAAGGACAGGCGAAGGCAGGCGCAGTCGTCGGCTGGTTTATAGGCCCGGTCCCGGCGGTCGGCAATCGCGGTTCTTTATATTCGTTCCAGGATACATTGTATATGCCGTCCAGAATACATAGAAACGGCGACATTTTGTCCGGAGAGACAAGAAATTCTCAGTCTATCGAAGTGCTCCGTGCCGGGGCGACGTTGGAGGCCGCGGCGGGTCGCTGCGGCGGCAGGACGATCGGGCGGCGGGGGAGGCGAATGACGCCCCGCCGGCCGGTGCGCGGGGGGAGGAAATACCGGCCGCGGCGGCCCGCGCGCGCGGCCGCAACAAGATCGTGCCGGCGCCGGCGCACTGACCTCCGCCTCACCATCGATTCACGGCATCGCCCGCCGCGGATGTCTTCGCGACGCCCGAGGGCTCGACCGCCTCGTGCACCCCCGCCATGGCGGAGCCGCTGTCGCGATGCGCGCCGTCGCCTCTTCGAACGCGCTGGACAAGCGAGAGAAAAGAGGTCAGACTTTTGACCTCTGTGGACTGATTGACGCGGTCCCGAGCGAGTGCGAGCCTTTGGGCATCGCAACCGATCGGTGAGGAAGAAACGTGGATTCGAGCCATTTTCAGGAGCTGGCGGCGAAGATCTGGGCGCCCGGTTCGCCGCGCGAGGATCTCGTCCAGCGCGTCGCCAACGCGCTGCGCGAGCAGATCCTGTCCGGCAAGCTGAAGGGCGGCGGCCGGCTGGCGCCCGAGGCCGTGCTCGCCCGCAATCTGTCGATCAGCCGGCCGACCCTGCGCGAGGCGATCCGCGTTCTCGCCCGCGAGGGCCTTCTCGATGTCCGGCACGGCGTCGGCACCTTCATCGCCAGCGAGCCGAAGCCGATCCTGGGCTCGCTCGAGATGATGCGCTCGATGACCGACCTGATCCGCTCGGTCGGCGGCGAGCCCTCCGTCGCCGATCTCGAGATCGATCTCGTCGCGGCTTCCCCGGCCGTCGCCGGAGCGCTCGGCCTCTCCGCCGGCAGCGAGGTGACCCACATCTCGCGCGTCCGGCTGATCGACGGCGCGCCGCTCGCCTTCTCGCACGAATATCTGTCGCTCGCCTCGCCGGAGGAGGATTTCCAGACCCTCTCGGCCTTTGACGGCTCCTCGCTCTACGAATTCCTGCGCACCGCCTGCGGCCATCCGATCTCGCACAGCCGGGTGCTGATCACCGCCGTCGCCGCCGATGCGGCGATCGCCAAGCGGCTGCAGTTGAAGCGGAACGCGCCGCTCCTTCTGGTGCGCGAGACGCATTTCGACCTCAACGGCCGGCCGGTTCTCTACGCGGTCAGCTACCACAATTCCGAAGTCGTCGAGTTCACCTCGCTGCGCACGGGGCGGCCGGCATGACCGCCTTCGCCACGCTCGGCAATGTGACGATCGACGATCTGGTCTTCCCGGACGGCTCCACCATGTGGCGGACGCCGGGCGGCAACGCGATCTATTCCGCGCTCGGCATTGCGCTGTGGGGCGAGCGGCCGGATGTGGTCGCGCCGGTCGGACCCGACTATCCGGTCGAGGCGCTCGCGGGGCGGGTCGACCTGTCGCGCTGCCGGCCGCTCGAGCGGACGCTGCGCAATTGGGGCCTCTACGAGGAGGACGGCACCCGCACCTTCACCTTCCGTTCGGCGAGCCGGAACTGGCATGCCTTCAGCCCGACGGCCGCCGATATCGACGGCGCGCGCTATGCCCATGCCCATCTCGCGCCGCTGCCCTGGGACCTTCATATCGCCTTTGCGGAGCATCTGCGCGCCGGCGGCGCGGCGGTGATCTCGGTCGATCCGGACGATCGCCATCTCGATGCGGTGCCTCCGGCCGATCTGAAGCGGCTGCTCGCGGCGATCGACCTCTTCCTGCCGAGCCTGCAGGATGTTGCCGCCCTGATGCCCGGCCGCTCTCCGGCCGATGCCATCCGGGCGCTGCGCGACATCGCCCCCGATCTGCCGCTGATCGCCGTCAAATGCGGCCAAGAGGGCGTGCTGCTGCATGCCGCCGGCGCCGCCGATCTGGTGCGGGTCGGCACCGCGGCGCAGACCGTCGTCGACACGACGGGCGCCGGCGACGCCTTTTCCGGCGGCGCGCTCTATGGCTTCGCCCGCACGCGCGACCCGGTCGAGGCGGCGCTCTTCGGCTCCGTCTCCGCCTCCTATGCGGTGGCGACCCACGGGCCGGACGGCCTCCTCGCCGCCGTGGCCGCGGAGGCCGAGGCGCGCCGCGCGCGGCTGCGTTCGACCGTCGAGACACGACCGATCTAGACCGCGGGTCCGCCGGCCGGCGAACCCGTTCGATGAAGGGAGAAACGAAGTGGACAACGAAAAGGCGGTGATGCTGCGCGAGATCGCGATGCAGCCGGCATTCGTGCGCGACAATCTCGACGGCATGCTCGACACGATGCGCGGCGTGCTGGCGGCGCGCGAGCCCGGCACGCTGCGGCACGGCTTCATGATCGGCTGCGGCGACAGCTATTTCGCCGCCATCGCGGTGCGCAGCTTCATGATGAAGGCGACCGGCCTGTTCGTCGAACCGGTCGAGGCGCTCGAATTCTCCCGCTATCTCGTCGAGGACCTGCCCGACGACAGCTTCGTCTTCGGCATCTCCAATTCCGGAACCGTGTCGCGCACCATCGAAGGCGTCCGCCTCGCCCGCGACCGGGGCGCCTGGACCTTCGCCGTGACCGTCTCCGCCGACAACAACCTCGCCAGGGCGGCCGAGACGCTGATCAAGGTCAATGCCACCCCGAACATCAAGATCCAGGCCGACGGCTCGCGCGTCGTGACGCCCGGCACGATCACCTATACCGGCAGCATGCTCGGCCTCTACGCCGCGGCGATCGCCTTCGGCGAGCGGGTCGGCCGGCTCGACGCCGCGCGCTCGGCCGCGCTGGTCGCGGAGATCCGCGCCGTCGCCGACGCGATGGCGGCGGCCGACGCGCCGACCGCGGCACGGGCCGCGGCGGTCGCGGCCTCCTTCGGGCGGGACCGGCAGACGGTCATCCTCGGCGGTGGCCCGAACTACGCCACGGCCCATTTCGGCGTCGCCAAATGGTTCGAATCGCTCACCCGCGCCGCGCATGTCTCGCAGCTCGAGGAATGGGCGCACGAGCAGTATTTCATGACCGACGAGACGGTCGACACCATCATCATCCTGCCGCCCGGCGCCGGTCACAATCGCGGTCTCGAACAGGCACAGGCGGCCCGCGACATGGGTTCGCGCGTCGTCATCATCGGCGCAGAGGACGATGCCGCGGCGGAAGCCGCCGCCGACATCTATTTCCCGATGCCGGCCGGCATTCCGGAATATCTGACGCCCTTCGTCTACAAGCTGCCCTTCGAATACCTCTCCTGCCGGATCGCCCACGAGCAGGGCATTCCCTTCCTCGGCTTCCACGACAGCCGCCGCCAGGAAGTGAACTTCCGCCAGATCTTCCATTCCTCGCAGACGATCGTCACGGCGGTCGGCCGATGACCCGCCTCGTCGACTTCATCCGCAAGGGCGGCAAGCCGGTCGTCGGCATGATCCAGCTCGGCCCGCTGCCGGAGAGCAGCCGCTGGCGCGGCGGGCGGATCGCGGACGTGCTCGAGCCGGCACTCGCCGAGGCGGAGCTCCTCGTCGAGAACGGCATCGACGCGCTGATGGTGCAGAATCTCGGCGACGTGCCGGTCGCCGCCCGGGTGACGCCGGTCCAGGCCGCCTGGATGACGCGGGTGGCGAGCGAGATCACCGCCCGTCACGACGTGCCGGTCGGGCTCAATTTCCTCGAGAACGATGCGGAGGCGATGTTCGCGGTCGCCTCGGCGGCGAACATCGATTTCGTCCGCATCAAGGTCTATGTCGGCGCGATGCTGACGCCCTTCGGCATCGAGGTGGCGGAGGCGCACACCGCGATCAAGCTGCGCACGCGCTGGAACGCCGAGCACGTGGCGATCTTCGCCGATGTGCACGACCGCACCGGCACGCCGCTCGTCTCGGGCGGCCTCGCGGAGGATCTCGACTTCGCCGTCCGTCTCGGCGCGGCCGATGGCCTCGTTCTCACCGGCAAGTCCTATGCCCAGACGCTCGATTATCTCGGCACCGCGCGCCGGGCGCTCGGTGCCGTGCCGATCCTCGTCGGCGGCAGCGTCAATGCCGGCAACTGGCACGAGGTCACCGCGCTCGCCGACGGGGCGATCGTCAGTTCCTCCCTCAAGACCACCGGTGCCGCGACCGGCACCTTCGACCCGGAGCGCGTCCGCGCCTTCATGGCGGCCGTGCGCGCCCCGGCCGCCTGACACCGAACAAAGACAACAAGAAACCGACTGCCTTCCAGAGATATCGAAGAAAGGGAACTCCATGCTGAAGTCGATCCTGAAGCTCGGCGCCGCCGCGGCGTTTGCGGCGGCCCTCCTCTCCTCCGGCGCGGCGCAGGCCAAGCTGCGCGTCGCGATGATCACCTCCGAATCCGGCCTCGGCGACCGGTCGTTCAACGACATGATGGTCGAGGGCATGAAGCGCGCCGAGAAGGACTTCGACGCCGAATATGTCGTCGTCCAGCCGCGCGCCGTTTCGGAGTTCCAGTCGGCGATCGCCCGCGCCGCGGCGCAGGGCTTCGACATCATCGTCGGCTCGTCCTTCGACATGATCAAGCCCATGCAGGAAGTGGCGAAGGCCTTCCCGGACCAGAAGTTCGGCCTCGTCGATGTCGGCCCCGATCCGCTCGGCCCGAACATCGTCTCGACCGTCACCAAGGATTGGGAAGGCTCCTTCCTCGTCGGCTGGATCGCGGCGAAGACGACGAAGACCGGCAAGATCGGCTTTGTCGGCGGCAAGGACATCCCGATCATCCACCGCTTCTTCGTCGGCTACTATTACGGGGCGAAGATGGCCAATCCGGCGACCGAGGTGTTCGAGAGCTATTCCGGCACCTTCACCGATCCGGCCGCCGGCAAGGAATACACGCTCGCCTTGATCAACCAGGGCTCCGACATCAACTTCGCGGTGGCGGGCGCGACGAGCGCCGGCGTCATCGACGCGGCGAAGGAGACCAAGACCTTCGCGATCGGCGTCGATTCCAACCAGAACTACATGGCGCCGGGCAATGTGCTCACCTCGATGGTGAAGCGCGTCGACAACCAGGCCTACGACATGGTGAAGTCGGTCTCGGACGGCACCTTCAAGGGTGGTGAGGTGAAGTATTACGGTCTCGCCGAGGACGGCGTCGCGGCCGCGATGGACGACAACAACAAGGGCCTGATCGCCGATGCCGTGCTCGCCGATGTCGACACGCTGAAGGCGAAGATCCTCTCCGGCGAGATCGTCGTGCCGAACTATTTCGACCTGACGCCGGGGCAGAAGGAGATGGGCACGCCGCCGATGGCGACGCCGCCCTCGGTCGCGAACGCGAAGTAATCCGCCCGAAGCTCGGCCCGGCCGCGGCGGCAACGCCGCGGCCGCACACGGGAGGACTCCGCCATGTCCGAGACCCCGCTCGACGTCGTGTCGATCAGCGGCGTCGTCAAGCGCTTCGGCGATTTCACGGCGATCCACGACGCCTCGCTCACCGTCCGCCGCGGCGAGGTGCACGCGATCGTCGGTGAGAACGGCGCCGGCAAGTCGACGCTGATGAACATTCTCTACGGCCTCCTGCCGCGCGACGCCGGCACGATCGAGCTGTTCGGACGGCCGGTCACCTTCTCGGGGCCCGCCGAGGCGATCGCCGCCGGCGTCGGCATGGTGCATCAGCATTTCAAGCTGGCGCCCTCCTTCACCGTCGCCGACAACATCATCCTCGGCTCGGAGCCGCTCGCCGGCTATGGCCGCATCGACCGGGCGAGGGCGGAGCGCGACACCGCCGCGATCAGCCGCCGCTTCGGGCTCGATCTCGATCCGCGCGCGGTCGTCGGCGCGCTGCCGGTCGGACTGCGCCAGCGCGTCGAGATCCTGAAGACGCTCTATCGCGAGGCGCAGATCCTCATCCTCGACGAGCCGACCGCCGTGCTCACCCCGCAGGAGACGCGCGAACTCTTCGCCACCATGCGCACCCTCGCCGAGAGCGGCCATTCGATCGTCTTCATCACCCACAAGCTGCGCGAGGTGCTCGCCGTCTCGAACCGAATCTCGGTGATGCGGCAGGGCCGCATCGTCGCGACGCTCGACAATGAGGGCGTCACCGCGCAGGAGATCGCCGGCCTGATGGTCGGCCGCTCGGTGCTCCTGCGCGTCAAGAAGGCGAAGGCCGAGGCGCGCGACGAGGTGCTCCTCAAGGTCGACGGGCTGGAGGCGCGCGGCGAGCGCGGCGAGGCGGCCGTCGACGGGCTGTCCTTCGCGGTCCGCTCGGGAGAGATCGTCGGCCTCGCCGGTGTCCAGGGCAACGGCCAGGACGAGCTCGTCGAGTGCATTGCGGGCCTGCGCCGGCCGGTCGCCGGCTCGGTCGAGATCTGCGGCACGAAGGCGGTCGCCGATCCGCGGAGAAACCGCGCCGCCGGCCTCGCCTACGTCCCCGCCGATCGCGGCGGCGTCGGCCTGTCGCTCGCGAGCGGCATCTGGGAGAACCTCACCGTCGGCCATATCGAGGAATTCGGCCGCGGTCCGTTCCTCGCCATCAAGGCGGCACGGGCGCGCGCGGCCGAGCTGATCCGGCGCTTCGACGTGCGCGGCGCGACGCTCGACAAGCCGGCCGGCTCGCTCTCCGGCGGCAATCAGCAGAAGGTGCAGATCGCCCGCGAGCTGACCCGCGACGCGCGGCTCGTGATCGCCGAACAGCCCTCGCAAGGGGTCGACATCGGCGCGATCGAATCGATCCACCGCACGCTCGTCGAGATGCGCGACGCCGGACGCGCCGTGTTCGTCGTCTCGGCCGATCTCGACGAGATCTTTTCGCTCTCCGACCGCATCCTCGTCATCTATCGCGGCCGGATCGTCGCCGACCTCGTCGCCTCCGAGACCGATCCCGAAACGGTCGGCCGCTATATGGGCGGTCTCGAGGAGGCGCCGCCCGCAGCAGCCGCCAGCGTCAGCGAGGCCGCCGACCATGTCCACTGAGGCTCTCGACGCCGCGCCGTCCTTCCCGCTCGCCGGGCTCGTCAAACCGCTCGTCCAGCCGCTCGTCGCGGTGGCGATCGCCGTCCTCGTCGGCGGGCTCCTGGTGCTGGCGCTCGGCGAGAACCCGATCGAGGTCTATTCGATCCTCGTCCACGGCAGCCTCGTCGGCTGGCCGAACTTCCTCGTCACGCTGCAGATGATGAGCCCGCTGCTCTTCACCGGGCTCGCGGTGGCGATCTCCTTCCGCGCCGGGCTGTGGAACATCGGCGCCGAGGGGCAGATGATCATGGGGGCGCTCGCCGCCGGCATCGTCGGCTATGCGGTCGACCTGCCGACCGCGCTGCACATCCCGCTCGCGCTCATCGCCGCCTTTGCCGGCGGCCTCGCCTGGGCGCTGCTGCCGGCGCTGCTCAGGGTCTGGCTCAATCTCAACGAGCTCGTCGTCTGCCTGATGCTCAACCCGATCGCGCTCCTGCTGTCGGGCTATGTCTCGACCCACCTCCTGAAAGCGCCGGGACCGACCAACAAGCTGCCCGACATCGCCGACACCGCGGCGCTGCCGACCTTCTCGCTCTATTCGCAGGTCAATGCCGGCTTCGTCATCGGGCTCGTGCTCTGCCTGGTCTTCGCGGTGGTGAACGGCGGCACGAAGAAGGGCTTCGAGTGGAAGATCATGGGGCTCAACCCGCGCTTCGCCTATTACGGCGGAATCCGGGTGCCGCTGCAGGCGGTCCTCGTCATGATGCTCTCGGGCGGCATTGCGGGGCTCGGCGGGGCGGAACAGGTTCTCGGCGAATACCGCGCCTTCTACGACAATTTCTCGCCCGGCTACGGCTTCGACGGCATCGCCGTTGCGATGCTCGCCAATTTCCACCCGGTCGGCGTCGTGCTCGCCGCCTTCCTGTTCGGTGCGCTGAACGGCGGCAGCGCCGTGCTGCAGATGATGACCGGACTGTCGAAATACCTCGTCCAGGTGCTGCAGTTCATCATCGTCCTGATCCTCGCCGCCCAGTTCTCCTGGGCCTTTCTCGGGTCGCGCCGGAAGGCGCCGCCCGCGCATGCCGCCCCCGCCGCGCCGAAGGAGGAATAGCCATGGATGCCGATCTCGCCTTCTCCGCCATCCGCATCTCGACGCCGCTGATCTTCGCGGCGATGGGGGGCCTGCTCACCTATCAGGCCGGCATGCTCAACATCGCGCTCGACGGCTTCATGATCGTCGCCGCCTTCGCCGCCATCGCCATAGCCTATGCGACCGGCAGCCTGACCATCGCGGTCGCCGGCGGCGTCGCCTGCGCGGTGGTGATGGCGGGGCTGCTCGCCCTCTTCAACCTGCGCTTCCGGGCGCACATCTTCATCGCCGGCGTCGCCGTCACCTTCCTCGCCTATGGCCTCACCGCGCTCCTGCTGCGCGGCATTCTCGGCGAGGAGGGCGTGTTCTCCTCGAACACCATCCCGAACTTCCCGCCGATCGCCATCCCCTTCATCAAGGATATCCCGGTGCTCGGCCGGGTGCTGAGCGGCCACACCCTCCTCGTCTATGTCGCCTATCTCTGTGTTCCGGTGGTCGCCTGGTCGCTCTACCGGACCCGCTGGGGCCTGCGCGTCCGGGTCGTCGGCGAGGCGGAGGATGCCGCGCTCGCCGCCGGCATTCGCGTCGAGCGGATCAAGGTGCAGACCATGCTGCTGTCGGGTGTGTTCTGCGGCCTCGCCGGAGCCTATCTGTCGCTCGGCTATGTCTCGCTGTTCGCGAACAAGATGACCAATGAGCGGGGCCTGATCGCGCTCGCGGCGATCTTCTTCGCCAAGGGCCGGCCCTATCCGACCGCGCTCGTCGCGCTGCTTTTCGGGACGGCGACGGCGCTGTCGGTCCGCCTGCCGCAGATGACCGGCGCGGCGCCGCAGCTCTTGCAGCTCATCCCCTATGTCGTGACCGTGCTGGCGCTGATCGTCGTCGGCTTGCGCAACGCCCGCGGCCGCAACCGGCACGGCGCCTGGAAGTTCGACGTGACGTGAGACCCTTCTTCGTCGTCCCGGCTCCGGCCGGGACGACGAAGCGATACGCTGCCGGCGCTCCCGCTCAGGCCGGGTGGTGGTCGAGCCAGTGGCGGGCGATGTCGATGCGGCGCGCCACCCAGGCGTCCTTGTGGGCGGCGACATGGTCGAGCAGGCGGGCGAGGCCGCGGGCGCGCGCCGGATGGCCGATCAGCCGGCAGTGCAGGCCGACCGACATCATCTTCGGCTGGGTCGCACCCTCTTCGTAGAGCATGTCGAAGGCGTCGCGGTGGAAGGCGAAGTAATCCTCGCTCGTCGCGAACAGGCCGTTGGTGAATTTCGTGTCGTTGTTCGCCTGGCTGTAGGGGACGACGAGATGCGGCCGGCCGCCTTCTTCGACGTAATAGGGCAGTTCGTCGTTATAGGCGTCGCTGTCATAGAGAAAGCCGCCTTCCTCGCTGACGAGGCGGCGGGTGTTGATGCTCGGCCCGTAGCGGCAGTACCAGCCATAGGGCCGCTCGCCCATCGTCTTCGCGAGGCTCGCGACGGCCTTGCGGATATGGTCGCGCTCCTCGTCCTCGCTCAGCTTGTAGTGCTCGATCCAGCGCCAGCCATGGCAGCAGATATCGTGCCCCGCGGCCCTGATCGCTTCCGCCGCAGCGGGATTGCGCTCGAGCGCGAGGGCGCAGGCGAACACGGTGAGCTTCAGGCCGCGCTCGGAAAAGAGCCGCATGATCCGCCAGAAGCCGACCCGGCCGCCATATTCGAACATGGATTCGGCGGCGAGATCGCGGTCGCCGCGCTTCACGGGCGAGGCGGCCATCTCGGTCAGGAAGATGTCGGAATGCCCGTCGCCGTCCATAAAGGAGTATTCCGACCCTTCCTCATAGTTCAGGACGAAGTTGACGGCGACGCGGGCGCCGCCCGGCCATTTCGGATCGGGCGGGTTGGCGCCATAGCCGATCAGATCGCGTGCGAAGTCCATCAGCGCGTCTCCTTCCTGTCCTCGAGCCAGCGGTCGCGGATCGCCGCGGGGTCGGCGGCCATGATGCCGGCGGTGCCGTAATCGGCGATGGTGAAGGAGGCGGCGGCCGCGCCGGCATGCGCCGCGCCCTCGAGATCGTCCGGCGCGCCGACGAGGGCGGCCATGAAGGCGCCCGAAAAGCTGTCGCCGGCGCCCGTGGTGTCGACCGGCGCGGTGGGAAAGGCCGGCACCGTGAGATCGCGGCCGCTGCGGGCATCATGGATGAAGCAGCCCGCGGCGCCGAGCTTGACGACGACGAGGCGCGGGCCGAGTGCGGCGAGCTGCCGGGCGGCGGCCGGCCAGTCGGTGCTGCCGGTCAGGCGGCGCACCTCGACGGCGCTCGGCAGGAACACGTCGAGCCGGCCGAGCACGGCGCGGACCCGGTCCTCATTGCCGGGGATGTAGTCCTGCTGCGGATCGAGGGCGACGAGACCGGGAAGCGGCGCCAGATGACCGGCGAGCGCCTCGGTCGCCTGAAGGCTCATGGCGAGGATCAGGAAGGCCTCGGCGCTACGATAGGCGTCCGGGATGTCGGCGGGCAGCGGGGAGAGGTCGAGGAAATCTTCCTCCGTGTGGTGGAATGTCCAGGCCCGCTCGCCGTCGGGGAGGTATTCGACGGCGACGTGGAGCGTCGGCCGGGCGCGCGCCGGCAGGCCGGCGAGAGAGAAGCCCCGCTCCCGCAGGCGTGCGAGCGTCGTCTCCGGCAGGTCGTGACCGATGGGCGCGACGATCTCGGCCGTCGGCTCGATCGCCCGCGCGGCAAAGCCGGCATAGAGCGCGTCGCCGCCGCCCGCGCGGCGTTTCGTCGTGCCGTCCGGCAGGACGATGTCGTCCGAGGTGATGTTGCCGAGGCAGACGAGCCGCGGCGGTCTCATCCCGCCGCCTCGTCGGCGCGGGCGAATTTCGTCATCGCGACGTGATAGGCGAAGAGCTGGACCGGCACGGTGTAGACGAGCGGGGCGAGCCGCTCGAGCATCGGCGGCAGGAAGAGCACGGCGTCCGACAGCGCGTCGAAGGTCGGATCGCCCTCGGTCGCCACCGTATAGATCGTGCCGCCGGCCCGGCGCCCCTCTTCGGCCGTATCGCGCGCCCGCGGCACGGAGAGCCCGGCGGGCGCGATCAGCCAGAGTGGATCGCCGCGCTTCTGCGACTGGTAGTGGTGATATTCCTCGAGCGGGATGGCGAGCGCATGATCGGGCGTGCATTCCTTGATCTTCGCCGCGCCGAAGAAGGCCGAGGCGAAGGACGGGCCGCCGCCGCAGAACAGATAGATCGACCGCTCGGCCTCGCGCGCCGCGATCGTCGCGATCTCCGCCTCGTGCCGGGCGATCACGGCGGCGATCTGGTCCGGCACGGCATCGAGCGCACGGGTGAGCGCGTCGACGCGCGCCGGATCGCCGCCGCGCGCCGCGAGGACGGCGATGGCGAGCGCCGCGAGCAGGCCGAAGGCGGCCGTGCTCGCCTGGGTCGGCCAGCCCTTGCGCTCGGCATGGATCAGCAGCGCCTCGTCCGATTCGACCATCAGGGTCGAGCCCGGCGTGTTGGAGAGCGCGAGCGTGCGGGCGCCGAGCGCGCGGGCGCGCAGCATCGCCTCGACGGTGCGGGTGGTGGTGCCGGTCGAGGAGAGGGTGACGACGAGCGTGTCGGCATCGATCGGGGCGTGGAAGTAATAGGCGAGGTCGAGGGCCTGCATCGGCTCGCAGGCGACGCCGAAACCTTCTTCGAGGAGCACCCGCGCGGCCACCATCACCGCATAGGAATCGCCGCAGCCGGTCAGATAGATCCGCTTCGGCGGGCGCCTGGCGAGCGAGGCGGCGATCGCCGCGACCGCGTCGCGCTGCGTCTCGAGCGTCGTTCGCAGCCGCTCCGGCTGGCCCTCGATCTCGGTGCGGGTGATCTCGACCCGGCGGCGGCGGATCGGATTGAGCGGATCGTCGTTCGGCAGCGCCTTGATGCGCGCCGCCTCCTTCTCGAACAGGGCGCGGACGATGTCGCGCGAGCGCGCGTCGAGCGGGGAATCGGGGGCGAGCAGCGGCGTCGCGTGGTCGGCGAGGCTCATCGGGACGGGATCCTCATGGCGGCCCGGATCGCGCCGGGCCGGTGGGCGGAGAGGCGGGGACGGCGGCGCTCAGGCGGCCGCGCCGGCCTCGACATGGCGGCGATGGTCGGCGAGTCCGGCGGCGAGGTCGAAGCGGGCGCGCCAGCCGAGCTCGCGGGCGATCTTCGCGACGTCGAATTCGGTCTGTCTGTCCGGCACGTCGTCGGCGCCGGGCACGAGCCGGGGATCGGCGCCGGGAAGCGCGCCCCGCGCGATCGCCGCGATCTCGGGCATGGTGTGGGCGACGCCGGTGCCGACATTGTATTCGAAGTCGGGCAGGGTCGGCACTTCCAGCGCGGCGATCATCGCCTCGGCGACATCGTCGGCATAGACATAGTGATAGGGGAAGGCCGGGTCGCAGGGGATCTCGGTCGGCCGCCCGGCGAGCGCGTCGCGGACCAGATTGCCGAGATGGCAGTTGGCGCGGCGATAGGGGCCATAGACGCGGGCGATGCGGAGCGCGACGCCCGACAGGCCGTATTCCGCCGCGAAGCCGCGGATCAGCTGTTCGCCGGCGACCTTGGTCGCGCCATAGACCGAGGTCGGCCGGAGCGGCGTCGCCTCGGTGATCCGCGCCGGGCCGACATCGCCATAGACGCTGATCGAGGAGCAGAACACGAAGCGGCGCATGCCGGCGATGCGGGCGAGATCGAGCAGCATCGCCGTGCCGTCGATATTGACCTGCACGATCTCGACCGGCTGGCCCTTGAAGAGCATCGGACCCGAGATCGCGCCGCAATGGATGATCGCCTCGATGCCGTCGCGCGCGACGAGCGCCTCGAAGCCGGCGCGGTCGTCGAGCGGCAGCACGGCGAGATCGCGGTCGCCGCGGCCGTAATCGGTGACGTCGGTCGCGGTGACGCGATGGCCCCGGGCGGCGAGGAGCGGCCGGAGCGCCATGCCGAGAAGGCCGGCGCCGCCGGTGAGGAGCACGTTCATGCGGTCGTTCCCTTCTGCTGCCGTGGATCGAGGAGGCCGGCCGCGACGCGCAGCAGCCAGAGGTCCATGCCGTGCGGCGCGACGAGCTGCAGGCCGATGCCGCCCGCCTCGGCCGTCGTGCCGATCGGCACGGAGAGGGCGGGCAGGCCGGCGATGTTGACCCAGCCGGTGAAGACCGCATGGCCGCGCGGCCCGACCGGCCGGCCGTCGATCTCCGGCGGATAGGCGGTTTCTGCCGGCCAGGCGAGCGCCGCGGTGGTCGGCGTGACGAGGAGGTCGTAGTCGGAGAAGAAGCGGCCGAAGGCGGCACGGAGCGCCGCGGCATGGGCGAGCGCGGCGACGTGCTCGCCTGCGCCGCGCCGGGCGCCCGCCTCGGCGATCGCCCGGGCGTTCGGCCCGACGCGGTCGAGCGCCCCCGGAATGGTGCCGAGATGGGCGGCGAGGCCGATGCCGGCGACGGCGCCCCAGGCCGCGGCGGCGGCCTCCGCATCGAAGGGCGGCGCGACCGCGACGACCGTGTGCCCGGCTGCGCGCAGGCCTTCGATGGCGGTCTCCACTGCGTCGCGGATGGGCGCGTCGACCGGCGCGTCGCCGATCGTCGGCAGATGGGCGATGCGCAGCGGCATCGGCCGGTCCGGCGGTTCGGCGAGCGTGGCGAGCGTGCGCGGATCGCAGGCGTCCGGTCCCCGCAGCACGGCGAAGGCGCGGGCGACATCGTCGAGCGTCCGTCCGACCGGGCCGACCACCTCGAAATCGGAAAGCAGGGCGGGGAAGCCGCCGTCGCGCGCCACCTGGCCGATCGACGGCTTGAGCGCGAAGAGACCGCAATGGGCGGCGGGCCGGCGCAGCGACCCCCCGCCATCGGTGCCGATGGCGATCGGGCCGATGCCGGCGGCGACCGCCGCGGCGCCGCCGCCGGTCGAGCCGCCGGGCGTCCGGCCGGGCGCGATCGGATTGAAGGTGGTGCCGAGGAGGGCGTTGCGGGTGTAGCCCTCGAGGGTGAATTCCGGCACGTTGGTCTTGCCGAACAGCACTGCCCCGGCGGCGCGCAGCCGCGCGACCGGCGGTTCGTCCGCCTCCGGCACGAAATCCTCGTAGAGCCGGCTGCCCCAGCGGGCGGGCAGGCCGGCGAGGAAGAGATTGTCCTTGATCGAGACCGGAACGCCGTCGAGCGGCGAGGCGGGCTCGCCCGCTCGCCAGCGAGTGGCGGAGGCTCCCGCGGCGCGCCGCGCGCCCGCGCGGTCGAGGGCGACGACGGCATTGATCGCCGGATCGACCGCGTCGCGGCGGGCGAGCACCGCCTCGAGCACGTCGACCGGCGAGAAAGTCCCGGCGCGATAGCCCGCGGCGAGCGCGGCGGCGGAGAGCGCGAAGAGCGGGGGCTCGGTCATGCCGGTAACGGCACGTCGCGATAGAGCCGTTCGAGCTTCTCCATGAACGGCCGCTCCCTCTTCTTCAACGTCCCGGCGCGCGGATCGGCGCCGGCGAGCATCGTGTCGGTCGCCTCGCGCGAGAAATCGACGACGAAGCGGACGCGCGCCGCGCGCCGCGCGGCGACCCGGGCGGGCACCTCGGCGAGCGGCCTGCCCGTATCGAGCGCGGCGCGGATTTCCTCGACGGCGACGCAGGCGTCCTCGACGGCCTGGGTGGCGCCCTGACCGAGCGTCGGCACCATCGGATGGGCGGCGTCCCCGACGAGCAGCACGCCGGCGGCGCCGAAATGGATCGTGCCGTCCTGCAGCCGGGCCCAGTGGATTTCGTCGGTATGGCGTTCGATCGCCGCGACGAGGAAGCCCGCTTCGGCCGAGAGTGACCCGCTCTGCGGCGTATAGGCCGCGCGCAGCGCCTCCGGCCGTTTCATCGCCTCCGGCACGGGCGCGTCGGGGGGAATCGGGAAGGAGCCGGCGCAGTAGACGAAGCCGCCGGGTACCCGATAGGCGAGCAGCCGGTTCGGCCCGTTGAACCACTGGCCGTAATCGTCGATCGGGCAGTCTTCGCCGACCGGAAAGAGCAGGCGATAGAGGCAGACGCCGAGGAAGCGCGGCGCATCCTCGCCGAAAAAGCCGGTGCGCACGCGCGAATAGCGCCCGTCGGCACCGATCAGGAGGTCGATGCCGCTCATCGTCTCGACGTCGCTGCGGCAGCGGTCGCGCCAGGCGAGCATCGGCCGGCCGTCGCGGCCCGGCCCGGCGCAGACGAGTTCCGCGCCATAGATGACGCGATGGCCGAGGGGGACGCGCAGGAGCTGGTAGAGCTCGGCCCAGCGGATGCGGATGCCGGCGTGATCGGCGACGTCGGAAAGGTCGAGATCGAACAGCGGCGCGCCATCGGTGAGCGCGATCGTCCAGCGCCGCCAGGGCAGGCTCGCGCGCACGATCGCGGCCGCCCGCTCCGGCATGTGCGCGGCGAGGCAGGCGATCGCGTTGGGGCCGATGTTGAGGCCGGTGCCGGCCTCGGCATGGTCGACGGCCTGCGCGCGTTCGAGGCAGAGGATCTCGACGCGCGGATCGGCGCCGAGCGCATCGGCGATCAGGCTGCCGGCGATGCCGGCGCCGGCGACGACGATGCGGGGGCGGCCGGAGCGCGTCATCGCCGCCTCAGTGCCGCTCGGCGATCACGGCGATGGTGCCGCCGCCGTCCGGCCCCTGATGTTCGGCGCCGCCGGAGACGAACAGTGCCGTGTCGTTGAGCACGCTCGCGACGATCGCGCCGACCGCGCCGCGGATATGGCGCTGCTGGTCGATGTCGCCGTCATTGAGCATGGTGTGCGGCCGGCCCCGCACGAGGCCGTCGCGCGCCGCCTCGCATTTGACGAAGGCCGCCCGGATGCGCGCCGCCTCGTCCGCCGCGATCTGCACGCCGGGCGTGAAGCCGAGCGATCCGGCGAGCGCATGCACCGCGCCGATGTCGAGTGCATCCGCCATGGTGCGGTGGCCGATGGTGAGCGGGCCGGACCAGGCGGTGCTGAGGCCGACGACGATCACCTCGTTCGTCCGCACCTCGACCCCGGCCGAGATACTGGCGACCGCCGAGAAGAGCGAGAAATCCTTGAACACCGCGCTTTCCACGGCGCGCTCCGCCGGCACTTCGCCGAGGGCTCCGGCGACGCCGAGTGCCGAGGCGGCGCGGCCGAAGCCCATCAGCTTGCCGGGATTGTCGGTCGCGGCCGGGCGGCCGGCCGCGGCGCTCGCGACGATGTCGGCGAGCGTGAAGGCGGGGCCCTTCACCTGGACGAAATGCACGTCCGCCGGCGTGGCGATCTTCGCCTGCGCCATGGCCGCGTCGACCGCGGCGGCGGTCGCGTCGATCTGCGCCTGCCGGCCGATATCGGAAGGCGAAAGCTCCGGCGTGAAGGCGACGCCGACGGCGAGCGCCGGCACGCCGGGTTGAGCGGGCGCGGCATCGGCAACCACCGTGAAGACGCTGTAATGCGGCGACAGGACGCCCTCGACCCCGCCCGAGAAGACGAACGGCACGCGGGCGCGCACCGCGTCCGGCGTCTCGCCGGTGGCGCCGCCGATCAGGAGAGCGAGCGAAAGGGTGAGATAGCCCCGCGTGTAGTCGTTGACGAGGCCGTTGCCCGGCGTCTTGCCGATCACCGCGACGATCGTCGCCGGGTCGATCCGACCGGCCGCGATCGCCGCGGCGAGGCCGGAGACATCGCCGGGATCGGTGAGGCTGAAGCGGTGCACGTCGGCGCGCATGAGGTCCTCTCATCGGGCGGAACGGCGGCGACGCATGGAGCGAAGCCGGCGCTTGCCATCCAAGCCCATCAGAGGTCAGATGTCTATCCTATTCTCGCTTCGCATCTGCCCGCCGAGGAGGCTCCATGACGACCGCTCCCACATCCGCTCCGTCCTCTCCGCCGGCGCCCCCCTTCGCCGCTCCGTCCTTCGATTTCGCCGGGCGGATCGCCCTCGTCACCGGCGCCGGCAGCGGCATCGGCAAGGCGACGGCGCTCGGCCTCGCGAGGGGCGGCGCGACGGTCGTCTGCCTCGACGTCGTCGCGGCGGCCGAGACCGCGGCGGAGATCGAGCGCGCGGGCGGGCGGGCCGAGGCGGCCGCGCTCGACGTGCGGGACGCGGCCGGCTGGGAGGACGTCGCGAGCGGCGTGCTCGGCCGGCACGGCCGGATCGACATCCTCGTCGGCTCCGCCGGCATCGCGGTGCCCGGCGACCGGGCGGCGGAGGTGCCGGAGGCGGTATGGGACCGCATCCTCGACATCAACGCGAAGGGTGTCTGGCTCGGCATGCGCGCCGTGCTGCCGGCGATGGTCGCCGCGAGGCGCGGCAAGATCGTCAATGTCGCCTCGACCGCCGCGCATATCGGCCTGCGCGACGCCGCCGCCTACTGCGCCTCGAAGGGCGCGGTGCTCGCGCTCACCCGGCAGGCGGGCGTGCAATATGCCGCCGACAACATCCAGATCAATTCGGTGTCGCCCGGCACGACGATGACCGGGATCCAGCGCGACGTCACCGACGAGCAGCGCGCCGCCTTCCTGAAGCTGACGCCGATCGGCCGCTTCGCCGAGGCGGACGAGGTGGCGGCGGTGATCCTCTTCCTCTGCTCGGCCGGATCGTCCTTCATGGCCGGCGCCGATGTCGGTATAGACGGCGGCATGGTGGCGTTCTGACGCCTCCGGGCCGTCACGCCTCAGCCCTCGAGGCCTCACGCTCCGGCGCCGGCACGCATGGCGAGCAGCGCCTCGGCGGCGGCGAGGCCGGTGCGCAGCGCGCCGTGCGCGGTCGAGAAATCGTGCCGCGAACAGGCCTCGCCGGCAAAGAACAGCCGGCCGTCGACCGGCGCCGCGAGCCGGGCGCGGTCGTCCGCGCGGCCGGGCAGGGCATAGGAATAGGCGCCGCGGGCGAACGGATCGCGCCGCCAGCCGTGATGGGCGAGCGGCGCGATATGGCGCGCGAAATCGGCGCCGAACAGCCCGACGAGCTCGGCGCGGGCGAAGTCGACGAAGCCGGCCTCGCCCTCGTCCTCCAGCGCATCGGCGAGATCGCCGCCGAAATAGACCTCGATCTGCGGCCGGCCGAAGGGCCGCATATGATAGGAGGCGGTCTCCGTGCGGTCCGGCCGGCCGATCAGCCGGCTGTCCGGCGCGAAGGCCTGCGGCGCCTCGAGCGTCAGGAACAGCTTGTCGGCGAGGCCGAGCGGCAGGCCGCGGGCCGCCTCGACCTTGTCGGGCAGGGCGGGGCGGAAGCGGACCGCCTCTTCGGCGATCAGGCTCGCGGGCAGGGTGACGATCACCCGGTCGGCGAGGATCGGGCCGTCCGCCGTCTCGATCGTGAGCCGCCGGCCGGAATGGTCGATCGTCTCGACGGCCCGCCCCAGCGCGACCCGCAGAGAGGCGGCGTGCGCCGCGATCACCGCGCCATAGCCCGCCGGAATGCGCCAGTCGACCCCCTCGTCCACGTAGCGGTCGAGATCGCGGGCCGAGACGCGGGCGAGCGGCGCGCCGCTGTAATAGCCGCTCACCGCGTCGAGGAGCGCGTTCCACCGGCCGCCCCGTTCGAGGAAGGCGGCCGCCGGCCGGTCCGGCCCGGTCTCGCCGATCGTCGCGATGCCGGCATCGAAGGCCTCGAAGGCTTCGCCGAAGGCCTCCTGGTCGGCGAGGTTGAAGCCGGGCTGCGGCATCGGCCGGCTCCAGGGCGGCGGCGTCCGGTCGATCACGGCCCCCTGCGCTTCCGCGATCGCCACGAAGGGGTTGTGGTCCGCCGAGTGCAGCCAGCCGCAGCCGAGATCGATCGCGTGGCCTCGCCCGTCCGCGATGGTGTAGCCGCGGCCGCCGAGCCGGTCGCGCGCCTCGACCAGCAGCGTGTCGACGCCCGCTTCGTGCAGCCGGCGGGCCGCCGCGATGCCGGCCGCACCGCCGCCGATCACCACCACCTCGACGTCGCTTCCGCTCATTCAGCGCTCCTTCGCCTCCGTCGCGGGCGGCTTCTCCCAGCCGAACACGCTGCGGCCGCCATAGGCGTGCGAGCGGGCGCGTTCCTCGGCGATCACCGTCTCGACGGAAGGGCCGGCCCGCCGCTCGAGGGTGCGCGCCTGATCGTCGAGCCGTTTCAGGGCGGCGAGCCGCTCGTCGGCGCCGAGCCGGGCCTTGCCGACCGCGTCCTTGAGCACGCCGATCGTCTGGTCGTAGACCGCGATCGGGACCGGGAAGGGGTGCCGGTCCTTGCCGCCATGGGCGAATGAGAAGCGGGCCGGATCGGTGAAGCGGCAGGGCGCGCCGTGCACCACCTCGGCGACGAGGGCGAGCGCGCGCACCGTGCGGGCGCCGACGCCGGGGACGGCGAGGAGATCGGCGAAATCGGCCGGGCCGCGGTCGGCCGCCGCGGCGAGGCTGGCGGCGAGCCGCGGCGCCAGAACGTCCTCCGCCCGCACGTCGTGGTGCGCCGGCATGACGAGATGCGGCAGGACGAGCTGCGGCGAGGGCTCCCGCGCGGGCGCGGCCTTCGGAGCGAGCCGAGGTTCGAGCCGGCCGTATTCGCGGGCGATCCCCTCGGGCGACAGCGTCGCGAGCAGTTCGATCTGGCCGCGGCGCGAACGTTCGGCCCGCCGGTCCGTCAGATTGACGATCTCGCCCTGGCCCGGGCCGTCGATCGCGCTGTGCGGGGCGTCGACGAAGCTCGTCAGCCCCTCGGACAGCCAGTGATAGCGGCGCGCCTGGCGCCGCTCGTCGTTCATGCCCTGCTGGATCACCGCCCATTGGCCGTCATCGGCGACGATGAAGCCGTGCAGATAGAGATCGAAGCCGTCCTGCACCGCGGCGCTGTCGACCTTGGCGACCAGCCGGCTGGCGGCGGCGAGCGCGGCGCCGTCGAAGCCGACGCGCTCGCCGATCGCCGTCAGCTCGTCCGGCGTCTTGCGCGAATGGCGGCCGCGGCCGCCGCAGACATGCACGCCGAGTTCGCCCGACAGCGGCGTGAGGCCGCGCTTCAGCGCGCCGATCACGCTCGTCGTGATGCCGGAGGAATGCCAGTCCATCCCCATCACCGCGCCGAAGGACTGGAACCAGAAGGGATGCGCGAGCCGCCGCAGCAATTCGTCGCGGCCGTAATGATGCACGATGGCCTCGGCGATCACCGCGCCGAGCCGTGTCATGCGGTCCGCCAGCCAGGGCGGTACCCGGCCGCCGTGCAGCGGCAGATCGGCGCTTCCGGCCCGTCTCGCCATGGGAAAGCTCGTGCGGCCTCTTGGTCGTTTCGCAATGCAATGTAAGGATGATCGGCGCGGATCGCGAGCGCCCCGAGAGACGTGCGCGGCCGATCGAGGACGACGAGTGGAGAGCCCGACATGACGCTACCCCGCATTCTCGCATTCGATGCGCTGCGGGCGCTCTATGCCGACGGGCTGACCCCTGCCGCCCTTGTCGAGGCGCTGATCGAGCGGCTCGCGGCGATGACCGATCCGGCCGTCTTCATCAGCCGCGTGCCCGATGCGGCGCTGCGGGCCGCGGCGGCCGATCTCGTCGCCCGTGCCCCCGAGCCGAACAGCCTGCCGCTCTGGGGCCTGCCCTTCGCGGTCAAGGACAATATCGACGCCGCCGGTCTGCCGACCACGGCCGCCTGCCCCGCCTTCGCCTACCAGCCATCGGCCGACGCGACGGTCGTCGCACGGCTCGAGGCGGCCGGCGCGCTCCTCGTCGGCAAGACCAATCTCGACCAGTTCGCCACCGGCCTCAACGGCACGCGCTCGCCCTATGGGGCGCCGCGCTCGGTGTTCGACGAGGACTATGTCTCCGGCGGTTCCTCGTCGGGCTCCGCCGTCGCCGTGGCGGCCGGCGTCGCCGCCTTCGCGCTCGGCACCGATACGGCCGGCTCCGGCCGCGTGCCCGCCGCCTTCAACAACATCGTCGGTATCAAGCCTTCGCCCGGCCGCGTCTCGACCACGGGTCTCGTGCCGGCCTGCCGCTCGATCGACGTGGTCAGCGTTTTCGCCGCCCATGTCGCCGACGGTCTCGAGGCGCGGCGGGTGATGGAGGGCTTCGACGCGGCCGACATCTATGCCCGCCGGTTCGGGACGACGGCGCTGCCGGCCCGGCTGCGGCTCGGCGTGCCGGCTGCTGCCGAGCGTGAATTCTTCGGCAACGACGCCTATCGCTCGCTCTACGAGACGGCGATCGGGCGGGCGGCCGAGCTCGGCGCGGAGATCGTCGAGTTCGACTACCGGCCCTTCCGCGAGGCCGCGGCGCTGCTCTATGAGGGGCCTTTCGTCGCCGAGCGGCTCGCCGCGGTCGAAGCCTTCATGGCCGGGCACGAGGCGGAGATGGATCCGACCGTGCGCACCATCATCGCCGGCGCGCGCGGCATGAGCGCGGCGGATGCCTTCCGCGGCCTCTATGCGCTCGAGGGCCACCGCCGCCGCGCCGAGGCGGAATGGGCGAAGGTGGACGCGCTCCTCCTGCCGACCTCGCCCGACATCCAGACCGTCACCGCCATGATGGCGGACCCGATCGCCCTCAATGCCCGCTTCGGCCGGTTCACCAACTTCGCCAATTTCTTCGGCTGCGCCGCGATCGCCGTGCCGGCCGGGCTGACCGCGGACGGCCTGCCCTTCGGCGTGCAGCTCGTCGGCCCGCGCGACAGCGACGAGGCGCTCGCCCCCTTCGCCGCGGCGCTGCACCGGGCCGCCGGCTGCGGCAGCGGGCTCGACCTCGCCCTGACGCCTCCGCCGGTCGCCGCGCCTTCGGAGGACCGTCTGCCGATCGCGGTGGTCGGCGCGCATCTCTCCGGCATGCCGCTCAACCGCGAACTCGCCGCGCTCGGCGGCCGGCTGGTGCGCACCGGGACGACGGCGCCCGACTATCGGCTCTATGCCCTTGCCGGCACGGTGCCGCCGAAGCCGGGACTGGCGCGCGCGCCGGGCTTCGCCGGACCGGGCATCGCGCTCGAGATCTGGTCGCTGACGCCGGAGGGCTTCGCCCGTTTCGTGGCGGGTATCCCGAAGCCGCTCGGCATCGGCAAATTGACGCTCGACGACGGCTCGGAGGTGTCGGGCTTCATCTGCGAGCCGGCGGGCCTCGAAGGCGCGCGCGAGATCACCGAGTTCGGCGGCTGGCGCGCCTATGTCGAGAGCCGGACCCGCGCCGCCGCGACGGCGACCGCCTGAGGCCTATTCCTCCGGCTCGGTGGTGAAGAGGAGCGGATAGCCCTCGGCCCGGCCGGCATCGGTGGCGCGGGTCGCCTTGGTCTCGGCGATGTCCTTCGCATAGACCGCGACCACGCACACGCCGCGGCGATGCGCCGTGATCATCACCTTGTAGGCCGTGTCCTCGCTCATCCGGAACTCGGCCTTCAAGACCTTGGTGACGAACTCGCGCGGCGTGAAATCGTCGTTGACGAGAATGACCTTGTGGAGCCGCGGCCGCTCCGTCTTCTGACGGGTGCGGGTGCGGGGACTGTTGGCGATGTGGCTCATCGCAGCGTCCTCCGACAGGGGCGGCGTCTCCCGACGGGGTCGGCCTTGCTCGGGCTGGGGTGCACGAAGTCTCGCATTTCGGCCGCCTGCCGTCCACCTCGCGCGCTGTCGGTCGGACGGTGCGCCCAATCTTGAACCGGCCGTGCCATCCGACCATATCTTGTGCGTCCGCTCCGTGTGCCTCCCGAGGGCATGGGGCGGCGAGGTCGCTTCTCGGAGGACTCGTGTGACGCGCGTATCCGGTTTTTCCAGCCCCCTCCTGCTCGGCTTCGACGAGATCGAGCGGGCGCTCGACCGTGTGACGAAGACGGCGGGCGACGGCTATCCGCCCTACAATATCGAGCGGCTCGCCAAGACCGAGACGCGCGGCGAGATGCTGCGCATCACGCTCGCGGTCGCGGGCTTCTCGCGGGATCAGCTCGAGGTGACCGTCGAGGAGAACCAGCTGCTGATCCGTGGCCGTCAGAGCGAGGATCCGACGCGGGTCTATCTGCATCGCGGCATCGCCGCGCGGCAGTTCCAGCGCACCTTCGTTCTCGCCGAGGGCATCGAGGTTCTCGGTGCCGAACTCAGGGACGGCCTGCTCGCCGTCGACCTCGCGCGGCCGGTTCCGGAGCGCGTCGTCAAGAAGATCGCCATCGACGTCCGCGACTGAGGATGCCGATCGTCTCGCTCAGATGAGGAGAGTGTAACATGACCGAGTACCAGACCCTCGACACGCAGGGCTTCGCCGAACTGGGCGGTGGCAAGATCGCCTTCGTCAAGGAATTCCGCTCCGAGGAGCTGCCGCGCTACTTCCCGCAGGCGCCTGCGCTCGCGCCCGGCCTCAGACTGTTCGCCCTGCTCGACGCCGCCGGCACGCCGCTGATGGTCGCCGACAATCGCGACGCGATCGAGATGAACGCCCGCGAGCACGACCTCGAGACGGTGAGCGTGCACTGACGCGGCGGGGTCCGGATCTCCTCCGGACCCTCCGCCTAACGCTGCCAGACCGTCAGCGACACCGCCGCCGCGGCATCGAGCACGACGGGGGCCGCCGGGGTCAGCCCGTGCCGCGCGAGCAGCGCCTCGGCGCCGCCCGCTTCGTTGACGCCGGTGAAGATCTTCACCCCGCCCGGCAGGCGGACGCCGCGCTTGCGCACCAGATGGTAGGCGTCGAAGCCGAGTTCGAGGAACAGGTCGTTGACGAGCCGGCCGCCGGGCACGGCGACGATGCCGCCCTGCGGCGCGACCCGAATGATCGCCTGCAGCAGCGGCACGTCGGCCGGGTTCCACCACCAGCCATCCGCCCGACGCTCGATGCCGCGCGCGCTCGACGACACGACGAGACGCGGCCGCCGCTTCGGGTTGGGGTTCTGTTCGTGTCCCTTGCGGCCGAGCACGATCACCGCGGCGCGGTCGAGTTCGGCCTGAAAGTGCGCCCAGTCGGCATCGTTGCGCAGCGCCTCGGGCATGAGGCCGGAGGCGTCGGTGATGCAGTCGTCGTCCGAGACGATCGAATGGCCGTGGACGCGATAGTCCGGCATCGCCGCTCCTTCGGCTGGGCGGCCCGGCCGGCGGCCGGGCCTTGTCGCGTCAGCTCCTGAGCGTGCCGCCGGTCGCCTTGGCGACCTGCGCCACGATCTTCGCCGAGACGGCGTCGATCTCCTCCTCGGTCAGCGTCCGGTCGGTCGGCTGCAGCGTCACCGCGATCGCCACCGACTTGCGGTCGGCGCCGAGCGCGGCGCCCTCGAACAGATCGAACACCGCGACCTCGGCGACCAGCTTGCGGTCCGCGCCTTCCGCCGCCCGGACGATCTTCGCCGCCTCGACGCCGCGATCGACGACGAAGGCGAAGTCGCGCACCACCGGCTGGAAGGCGGAGAGCGCCAGCGCCGGCTTGGTGCGGGTCGGCCGCGCCTTCGGCGCCGGGATGCGGTCGAGGATCAGCTCGAAGCCGGCGAGCGGGCCGGCGACGTCGAGCGCCTCGAGCGTCAGCGGGTGGAACTCGCCGAACCAGCCGATCACCGTCTGCGGCCCGAGCTGGATCGTGCCCGAACGGCCGGGATGCAGGAAGTCCGGCCCGCCGGCGACGATCTGCATCTTGTCGACCGGCGCGCCGAGCGCATCGAGCAGCGCGAGCGCATCCGCCTTCGCATCGTAGACCGACACGGAGGCCGGCTTCGCCCGCCAGTGCCGGCCGCCGCCCGCGAGGCCTGCGCTGCCGCGCCTTATCCCGGCCGCGGCGGTCGACTGGTCCTGCGGGCGGACGCCGCGGAACACCTGGCCGACCTCGAACAGCGCGAGATCGGCGCTGCCGCGGTCGGCGTTGCGCTGCGCGGCGAGGAGCAGGCCGGGCGCCAGGCTCGGCCGCATGTCCGACATGTCAGCCGAGATCGGGTTCGACAGCACGAGCGCCTCGGCGCCGCCGCCGAAAGCCTGCGCGGCCTTGCGCGTGATGAACGACCAGGTCACCGCCTCGACGAGACCGCGCGCGGCGAGCGCCCGCTTCGCCCGCCGCTCGCGCTGTTGCGGCAGGGTGAGCACGGGCTTCGCGACGCCCTCCGCGCGGCGCATCGGGGTCGACGGGACCGCGTCGACCCCGAGGATGCGCACCACTTCCTCGACCAGATCGGCCTTGCCCTCGACATCGGGCCGCCAGGACGGCACCGCGACGGTGAAGGCGGGCGCCTCCCCCGATACGCCGAAGCCGAGCGCGCCGAGCACGCGGGCGATCTCGTCGGCCGGCGGATCGATGCCGGCGAGGCGCTTCACCTCGGCGACCGGGAAGGCGATCGACAGGCGCGGCTCGGGCACCGCGCCGGCGACGACGATTTCGCTCGGCTCGCCGCCGCACAGGTCGAGCACCAGCCGGGTGGCGAGCTCGAGGCCCGGCACGGTGAAGGCCGGATCGACGCCGCGCTCGAAGCGGTAGCGCGCATCGCTGTTGATGCCGAGCGCGCGGCCGGTGCGGGCGATCGAGAGCGGCTCCCACAGCGCCGATTCGATCAGCACGTCGGTCGTCGTCTCGGAACAGCCGGTCGCCTCGCCGCCCATGATGCCGGCGAGCGATTCGACGCCGTTCTCGTCGGCGATGACGCACATCGTCTCGTCGAGCGTATAGGTACGGCCGTCGAGCGCCAGCAGCGTCTCGCCGGCGTGGGCGCGCCGCACCGTCAGATCGCCCTTGACCTTCGCCGCGTCGAAGACGTGCAGCGGCCGGTTGCGGTCGAAGGTGAGAAGATTGGTGATGTCGACGAGCGCATTGATCGGCCTGAGCCCGATCGCGCGGAGCTTCTTCTGCAGCCAGTCGGGCGAGGGGCCGTTCTTGACGCCGCGGACGAGCCGCAGCGCGAAGGCGGGCGAGAGCGGCTCGCCGTCGCCGAAATCGAGCGTCACGGAGACGGGCGCCGGGAAGCGTCCCTCGACCGGCGCGACCGCGGGGGTCTTCGCCGTGCCGAGACCGGCCGCGGCGAGATCGCGCGCGACTCCGGCGACGCCGAGACAGTCCGGCCGGTTCGGCGTGATGGCGATGTCGATCACCGGATCGTCGAGCCCGGCATAGGCGGCATAGGGCGTGCCGACCGGCGCATCCGCCGGCAGCTCGATGATGCCGTCGTGATCCTCCGAAATCTCGAGCTCGGCGGCGGAGCACAGCATGCCGCGGCTTTCGACGCCGCGGATCGTGCCGATCGCGAGCGTGATGCCCTTGCCGGGAATGTAGGTGCCGGGCGGGGAGAACACGCTCTTCATGCCGGCCCGCGCGTTCGGCGCGCCGCAGACGACCTGCACGGGCTCGCCCGCGCCGGTGTCGACCATGCAGACGCGCAGCCGGTCGGCGTTCGGGTGCTGCTCCGCCGAGACGACATGGGCGATCGAGAAGCCGGCGAGCCGCGCGGCGGGATCGTCGACGCCCTCGACCTCCAGCCCGACCCGCGTCAGCGCCTCGGTGATCTCGGCGAGGCTCGCCCCGGTCTCGAGGTGCTCCTTCAGCCAGGACAGGGTGAATTTCATCGGTCGGTCTCTCCCGCTTCCGGCCCGCCGTCTCCGAAACCCTCCCCCCTTGTGGGGGAGGGTAGGGTGGGGGGAAGCATCAAGCTGTCGGCGATCGTGCGGAGCACGCCCTCGATGTTGTCGATCACGTCGGCATTCCAGAAGCGCAGCACACGATAGCCCTGCTCGGCGAGCCAGGCGTCGCGGCGGACATCGCGCGGCCGCCCGGCACCCGTGCCGTGCTGACCGCCGTCGACCTCGATCACCATCCGTTGCTCGTGGCAGACGAAGTCGAGCACATAGGGCCCCATGGGCGACTGACGACGGAAGCCGAGTCCCTCGAAATGGTGGCCGCGCAGCTGATACCAGAGCCGCCACTCTGCCTCGGTCATCTCCCGGCGCAGGCGTCTGGCCCGCCCGCGCATGGCTTTCGACAGCGGCTTTCTCGCCATGGACGGCGTCCCCCCACCCTGACCCTCCCCCACAAGGGGGGAGGGAAGAAGGGTGCACGCATCGGTGGCGACGCTCAAGACGCCGAGCCGGTCCGCCCCCTTCCCGCGCGGGGGATGGGGGGCCGGGGCGTGACCGCGCCTTTCGAGCCCGATCACGAGGACAGCCCTCCGACGAGCGACGGCAGGTCGAGCGGGCGGAAGCCGTAGTGCTTCAGCCAGCGGATATCGGCCTCGAAGAAGGCGCGCAGGTCCGGCATGCCGTATTTCAGCATGGCGATGCGGTCGATGCCCATGCCGAAGGCGAAGCCCTGGTAGACGTCCGGATCGAAGCCGCCGGCCCGCACGACGTTCGGGTGGACCATGCCGCAGCCGAGAATCTCGAGCCAGTCATCGCCCTCGCCGAAGCGCACCTCGTTGCCGCGGCGGTCGCACTGGATGTCGACCTCCATCGACGGCTCGGTGAAGGGGAAGAAGCTCGGCCGGAACCGCATCGACACCTTCGGCACCTCGAAGAAGGCCTTGCAGAACTCTTCGAGCACCCATTTCAGGTGGCCGATATGGCTCTCCGTATCGATGACGAGGCCCTCGACCTGATGGAACATCGGCGTGTGGGTCTGGTCGGAATCGTTGCGGTAGGTCCGTCCCGGGCAGATGACACGGATCGGCGGCGTGCCGCGTTCCATCGAGCGGATCTGCACCGGCGAGGTGTGGGTCCTGAGCACCAGCTTCTCGCCCGCCGCGTCGGGCGGCAGGAAGAAGGTGTCGTGCATCTCCCGCGCCGGGTGGCCGACCGGGAAATTGAGCGCGGTGAAATTGTAATAGTCCGTCTCGATGTCCGGCCCCTCGGCGACGGAGAAGCCGAGATCGGCGAAGATCGCGGTGATCTCGTCGATCACCTGGCTGACCGGATGGATGCGGCCTTCGGCGAGGCCGCCCAGGCGCACCGGCAGGGTGACGTCGACGGCCTCGGCCGCGAGGCGGGCGGCGAGGCCGGCCCGCTTCAGCGCTTCGCGCCGGTCGGCGAGCGCGGCGGCGATGCGGTTGCGCAGGCCGTTCAGGGCCGGCCCCATCGTCTTGCGCTCGTCCGGCGTCATGCCGCCGAGGCCCTTCAGGCGCTCGGAAACCGAGCCCTTCTTGCCGAGCGCGGCGACGCGCACGGCTTCGAGCGCCGCTTCGTCCGCGGCGGCGTCGATATCGCCGCGGATCTGGCGCTCGAGTTGATCGAGATCCGACATGTCTTCCTCGTCGTGACGGCCGTTACGTGCGGTCCGAGAGGAAAGGCTCGGCGGACCGCGATCCCGCCCGTGCCGCGTTCCGCGACACAGGCCTCAAGGTGCGGGCCCCGGTCAAGTCCGGATTGGGTGAACGTCGATCGCAGCCTCAGGCCGCGAGCGCGCCCTTCGCCTTGTCGACCAGCGCGGCGAACGTCGCCGGCTCGCGCACGGCGATGTCGGCGAGCACCTTGCGGTCGACCTCGACGCCGGCCTTGGCGAGGCCGTCGATAAATCGGCCATAGGTCAGGCCGAGCTCGCGGGTGGCGGCGTTGATCCGCTGGATCCACAGGGCGCGGAAGTTACGCTTCCGGGTCTTGCGGTCGCGATAGGCGTACTGTGCGGCCTTGTCGACCGCCGCCTTCGCCGTGCGGATGGTATTCTTGCGCCGGCCGCGAAAGCCTTCGGCGCGCTTGAGGGTCTTCTTGTGACGGGCGTGCGCTGTGACGCCCCGCTTGACGCGTGCCATGTCTCATGGTCTCCGAAAAAGGGATGATCGTCGAAGGAGCGGTTCAGCCGTACGGCATGTACTGCTTGACGATCTTCGCGTCCTGCTCGGCGAGCACGGTGGTGCCGCGCGCGTTGCGGACGAACTTCGCGGTGCGCTTGATCATGCCGTGCCGCTTGCCGGCCTGCTGCACCTTGATCTTTCCGGTTCCCGTGAGCTTGAAGCGCTTCTTCGCGCCGCTCTTGGTCTTCATCTTGGGCATTTTGCTACCTTTGATCTGCGCCGGAACTGAAGAAGCCGTCCCGCTCCGCCCCTTGCGGGCGGCAGAGAGACGGCGATCCGGCTCTTGAGCATTCGAGAGCCGCCACGGCATGCCCTTCGAGCGATCGCAAGCGATGCTCTCAAGCCGGGCGGCTCGGAACGGCGGGCGTTATAGCGATGTCATGGAAAAGAGACAAGGGCGGAGGCGGCGCTCCGTCGTCCGGCGCCGCTCCGCCACGCCGGCCGCGCGGACCGGCCCGCCGGGGGAAAGCCGCGCCGCCCGACGCCGCGCCATCCCCGCACGGACGGGCGCCGATGAAGGGAAGGTCGCCACAGCCGGGGGGGGGGGGCGGCTTCGGGGGATGAGGGCGGACGGCGAAAGCGCCCGGCCTCGCTATGGCGTGCGCCGCCGGACGCGGCCGGCATTCCCGCCATCCCTCTGTCGACCGACGCCGAAGACGGCGGTGGCCGGGCCCGGGCCGGCCATGGCGATGCACCGCGCCATCCCGACGATGAAGGCGGGCGAGAGAGACGAGGCTCCGGGCGCGGATCGGCCCGGCGGCGGTGCGAGAGGCGCCGCTTATCGCGGCGCCAGAACCATCACCATCTGGCGGCCTTCGAGCCGCGGCTCGGCCTCGACCTTGGCGATCTCGGCGGTCTCGTCGCGCACCCGCTCGAGCAGCTTCATGCCGAGATGCTGATGCGCCATCTCGCGGCCGCGGAAGCGCAGCGTCACCTTGACCTTGTCGCCCTCTTCGAAGAAGCGGCGGATCGCCTTCATCTTGACGTCGTAGTCGTGATCGTCGATGGCCGGACGCATCTTGATCTCTTTGACCTCGACGACCTTCTGCTTCTTGCGGGTCTCGGCGGCCTTCTTCTGCGTCTGGTATTTGAAGCGGCCGAAATCGAGGATCTTGACGACCGGCGGCTCGGAATTGGGGGCGATCTCGACGAGATCGAGGCCGGCCTCGGCCGCGGCGTCGAGTGCCTCCTGAATCGGCACGACACCGATGTTCTGCCCGGCATCATCGATCAACTGAACTTCACGGACGCCGCGGATCTCGCGGTTGACCCTCGGACCTTCCTTGGTGGGCGGCGGGGCTCTGAACGGACGACGAATGGGTGCTTCTCCTGGTCGTTGCTCCGGAACGATCCGACTTCTTAACGCGGACAGCCCCGCCGCTGGGCGACGAGGCACCACGGGCGCGCTCGTACGCGTCCGGACCGGACCGAAATGGAAAAGTCGGCGATCGATCCGTAAAAGTCAAGGACGACCGCGGCGATCGACCCCGGATTGGCCGGAAAGCCGCTCCGTGTTACGCGATCGGCACAGCGCGGCGGCAGGCGGAGGACGGACATGGACGAGCGCGACGAGCGGATCGTGGTCGGCGAGGGGGCGGCGGCCCGCACGATCGCGCTGCGGCACCGTGACGGCCGGGCGCCGGGCCTCGTCTTCCTCGGCGGCTTCATGTCGGACATGACCGGCTCGAAGGCGGAGGCGCTCGCCGCCCATGCCGGGGCGACCGGGCGGGCGATGACCCGCTTCGACTATTCCGGCCACGGGGCATCGGGCGGCGCCTTCGAGGACGGCACGATCACGCGCTGGCTCGAGGAGGCGCGCGCCGTCTTCGACCGTCATGTCACGGAGTCCGCCGTTCTGATCGGTTCCTCGATGGGCGGCTGGATCGCACTCCTGCTCGCCCGCGCGCTCGCCGCGGCGGGCGACCGGCGGATCGCCGGGCTGGTGCTGATCGCCCCGGCGACCGATATGACCGAGGCGCTGATGTGGTCGGCGATGCCCGAAGCGGCGCGGGCCGAGCTGATCGAGACCGGCGCCTGGCGGCGGCCGAGCGCCTATTCGGGCACGCCCTATCTGATCACGCAGGGCCTGATCGAGGACGGCCGGCGGCATCTCTTCGGCGACCGGCCGATCGAGGTCGGCTGCCCGGTGCACATCCTGCAGGGCGTCGCCGACACCGACGTGCCCTATCGGCATGCGCTCGACCTCGTCTCGCGGCTGCACGAGGACGATGTGGTGCTGACGCTCGTCAAGGACGGCGACCACCGCCTGTCGCGGCCGGAGGACCTCGAGCGCATCCTCGCCGCGGTCGACGCGATCACCGGATAGAGGGCCGGCCGACCGAAGCGGTGCGCGCTCAGGCCGCGGTCGCGATCGCCTCGAGGAAAGCCTCGCCATAGAGGGCGAGCTTCTTCTCGCCGACGCCCTGGACATGACGCAGTTCGTCGAGCGTCGCCGGGCGGCTCTCCGCCATCTCGATGAGCGTCCGGTCGGGGAAGACCATATAGGCCGGCACGCCCTCGTCGGCGGCGATCTCGCGCCGGAGCGCCCGGAGCTGCTCGAAGAGCGCTGCGGTCGTTTCGTCGAGACCGTCGGCGCGGTTTTCGCGCGGACCGCCGCCGAGGCGCGACCGCCGCGGTGGCGCAGCCGCCTCGGCCAGGGCGCGCAGTTCGATCCGCTCGCGGCCGAAGAGGATCGCCTCGCCCTTCTCCGACAGGCCGAAGCCGCCGTGCTCTTCGCTCGCGGTCGTGAGCGCGCCGACCGCGAAGAGCTGGCGGGCGAGCGTCTGCCAGTCGCGTTTCGAACGGTCGGCGCCGACGCCGAAGGTCTTCAGCCGCTCGTGGCCGTGGCGGGCGACCGCCTCGGTGGCATTGCCGGTCAACACATCGGCGAGATGGCCGGCGCCGAAGCGCTGACCCGTGCGCACCACCGCGGAGAGGAGCTTCTGGGCGTCGACGGTCGCGTCGACGAGCCGGGCGCCCTCGCGGCAGAGGTCGCAGCGTCCGCATGGGCCGCTCTCCTCGCCGAAATAGGCGAGCAGCGTCTGGCGGCGGCAGACCGCGCCCTCCGCGAGGGCCAGCATGGCGGTGAGCCGGCGGTGCTCGATGCGTCGGCGTTCCTCGTCGACCGGCTTGTCGTCTATCTGCCGGCGGCGGAAGGCCATGTCCTCGAGGCCGTAGAGGGTGAGCGTGTCGGCCGGCAGCCCGTCGCGCCCCGCCCGGCCGATCTCCTGGTAATAGGCCTCGACGCCGGCCGGCATGTCGGCATGGACGACGAAGCGGACGTCCGGCTTGTTGATGCCCATGCCGAAGGCGACCGTGCCGACGATGACGATGCCGTCCTCGCGCAGGAAGAGGTCCTGGTTGTTCGCCCGCACGGCCGCGTCGAGGCCGGCGTGATAGGGGAGCGCCCGCACGCCCTTTCCCGACAGCCAGTCGGCGAGCTTCTCGGTCTTGTCGCGGGAGGAGGCGTAGACGATGCCGCTCGCGCCGCGATGGCGGGCGAGAAAATCCTCGATCTGGCTGCGCGGCTTCTCCTTCGGCGCGAAACGCAGCATCAGGTTGGGCCGGTCGAAGGAGTGGACGAGCACGCGCGGCGGCGCGGGGAACAGCTCGCGGGCGATGTCGGCGCGGGTGGCGGCGTCCGCGGTCGCGGTGAGGGCGATCGTCTGCGGCCCGCCGAGCGCCCGGCGCACCGCGGCGAGCCGGCGATATTCCGGCCGGAAGTCGTGGCCCCATTGCGAGACGCAGTGCGCCTCGTCGATCGCCAGCCGGCGGACGCCCGCATTGGCGAGCAGGGAGAGGAAATTGTCGCCCGACAGCCGCTCCGGCGAGACGAAGAGGAGCCGCAGGCTGCCGTCCCGCAGGGCCCTCAGCGCCGCGCCGTTCTCCTCCTCGCCGATCGTCGAATTGAGCGTCGCCGCGGCGACGCCGACATGGGCGAGCTGGCCGACCTGATCGCGCATCAGGGCGACGAGCGGCGAGACGACGACGGTCAGCCCGCCATCGACCACCGCCGGCAATTGGTAGCACATCGACTTGCCGGAGCCGGTCGGCATCACGGCGAGCACGTCCTCGCCGGCGAGCACCGCGCCGATCACCTCGTCCTGGCCGGGACGGAAATCGTCATAGCCGAAGACGGATTTAAGCGCGGCGCGGGCCGGATCGAGCGAAACGGACATCGCCTCTCGCTATCCGATTCGGCCGGGGTGCGGCGAGGGGCTTCACCCGCGTCGGCGCGTCGCGACCCTCGCCGCGGCGCGCCCGTGGTCTGCGCCGGTCAGGAGAAGCGGCGCTTGCGGGCGGACAGCGTGCGCAGCCGCAGCGCGTTCAGCCGGATGAAGCCGGCGGCGTCCTTCTGGTCGTAGGCGCCGCGATCGTCCTCGAAGGTGACGAGCGCGTCGGAATAGAGCGATTTCGGGCTCTCGCGGCCGACGACGATGACATTGCCCTTGTAGAGCTTCAGCCGCACCTCGCCCTCGACATGCTCCTGGCTCCTGTCGACCAGCGCCTGCAGCATCTCGCGCTCGGGCGCGAACCAGAAGCCGTAATAGACGAGCTCCGCATAACGGGGCATCAGGCTGTCCTTGAGATGCGCCGCCTCGCGGTCGAGCGTGAGCGATTCGATCGCCCGGTGCGCGGCGAGCAGGATCGTGCCGCCCGGCGTCTCGTAGATGCCGCGCGACTTCATGCCGACGAACCGGTTCTCGACGAGGTCGATGCGGCCGATGCCGTTGTCGCGGCCGAGTTCGTTGAGCTTCGTCAGCAATTCCGCCGGGGACAGCCGCACGCCGTCGACCGAGACGGCGTCGCCCTTCTCGAAGCCGACCGTGACATAGGTCGGCGTATCGGGCGCCTCCTCCGGCGCGATGGTGCGCATGAAGACGTAAGGCGGCGGCTCCTTCGCCGGGTCCTCGAGCACCTTGCCCTCCGAGGAGGAGTGGAGAAGGTTGGCGTCGACCGAGAAGGGTGCCTCGCCGACCTTGTCCCTCGGCACCGGGATCTGGTTCTTCTCGGCGAAATCGATCAGGTCGGTGCGCGACTTGAACTCCCATTCGCGCCACGGCGCGATCACCTTGATGTTGGGATCGAGCGCATAGGCGGTCAGCTCGAAGCGGACCTGATCATTGCCCTTGCCCGTGGCGCCATGGGCGATCGCATCGGCGCCCGTCTCATGGGCGATCTCGACCAGGCGCTTGGCGATCAGCGGCCGGGCGATCGAGGTCCCGAGCAGGTAGACGCCCTCATAGAGGGCGTTCATCCGGAACATCGGGAAGACGAAATCCCGTACGAACTCCTCGCGCAGATCCTCGATATAGATCTGCTTGATGCCGAGCATCTCGGCCTTCCGGCGCGCCGGCCCGAGCTCCTCGCCCTGGCCGAGATCGGCGGTGAAGGTCACAACCTCGGCGCCATAGGTGACCTGGAGCCATTTCAGGATGATCGAGGTGTCGAGCCCGCCCGAATAGGCGAGAACCACCTTCTTGACGTCTGCCATCTGTGCCGGTCCGACCGTGGAAAGTGAGGAGGAAGCTGGCGCGGCTTATAGACCGCGGCCGGGCCGCGGACAATCGCCCTAGCAGCCGGGAAGCGGCATCAGGACACCGCCGCGCGGCGCCTCGAGGAGATAAGGCAGGTGCACGCGCTCCGTGGTCGGCCCGGTCGCCACCACGATCGGCGCGAGCGGCGTTACCCGCAGATAGGCGGCGGCGAGATCGGCCTCCCGTTCGCAGGCCGAGATGAAGAGCAGGCGTTCCGGCGCCGGCCGGTCGAGCAGGCTTCGGGTGAGTTCGAAATGCTGGCTCGGCCGCTCGCCGCCGGGCCAGGCGAGGACGGAAAGCGTCGCGTCGCGCAGATAATAGGTCAGCTCCGCCTGATCGGTGCGGTTCGCCGCCACGACCGTGTCGACGCCGTGCTCCGCGGCGAGCGCGGCGGTGCGGCGGGCGAGTTCCGGCCAGCCGAGCACCGGCCGGTAGATGTCGCCCCGGGCGAGGAAGGGCAGCGTCACCCGTGGTGCGGCGGCGTCCGCGGCGAAGAGCACGCCCTGCGCGACGAGGCCGAAGAGGAGGCTCGCCGCGACGAGGCGCGGACGCTCGCGCCGCAGCAACGCGGCGGCGAGGATGACGGTCGCGACGAGCGCGGTGGCGCCCCAGTTGGCGTGCGCCCGCACGGCGAAGGCGACGAGGCAGACGGCGGCGAGGATCGGTAGCGAAAAGGCGAGCATCACCCGGTCGCTCGGCTCCGGCGTCCGCCGGACGGCGCGGACCGCCGCGACGAGGAGCGCGGCGAAGACGAAGGGGCCGATGATGCCGAACTGTGCGGCGAGGAAGCCGGCGATGTCGGAGGGGTCGAAATCGAAACCGCCACCGCGGATGTTGTCGCCGGTGTGGCGGAAGGTGGCGAAGCCGTTGTCGAGGTTCCACAGGAGGTTCGGCGCGACGATCGCTAGGCCGATCACGACCGAGAAGACGAAACGGCGGCTCGTCACGACGCCCCGGCTCGCCGGATCGAGGACCGCGGCGACCAGCGCGCAGCCGAGGAAATAGACCATCGCATATTTGGCGAGCAGCCCGAAGCCGAGCGCGAGGCCGAGCAGCAGCGGATCGCCCCGGCTGCCGCCGGCCCGCAGCCGGCCGAAGGCGAAGAGCGCGGTCGCGAAGCAGAAGAGGAGCGGCACGTCGGTCGAGATGATGCGGGCGGAGAAGGCGACGCCGGGCGCGAGCGCATAGAGGAGCGCGGCGGTGATGCCGGTGCGATCGTCGTAGAAGCTGCGCCCCGCGAGTCCGATCATCAGCGCGGTCGCGGCATGCAGGATCGGCGAGGGCAGCCGGACGCAGGCCTCGCCGGCGCCGCAGAGCGGACCGGTGAGCGCGATCAGCCAGCCGATCAGCGGCGGCTTCGAATAATAGCCGAAGGCGAGCGCGCGCGACCAATCCCAATACTGCGCCTCGTCCATCACGAGGTCGGTCCGCGCCGAGAGGAGCCCGGCGACGCGCAGGCCCGCGAGCACGACGAGCGCGGCGACGAGAGCGAGCCATGCCCTGCGCACTGCCGCGCCGGAGGGCGCGCCGGCCGCCGTCACGCCCGCTCGTCCGCGGCCTCGCCCCGCCACCAGGCGGCGAGGCGGGCGCGGCCGCGCGCGATGGCGAGCCCGAGCGCGGCGTCGGCGCGCCGGCTCCAGCGCCGGGCCCGCGGATCGACGATCAGCACGCGATAGAGGGCGAGGATGACGATCAGCGTCACGCACCAGGCGATCAGCACGTCGGAGAGATAATGGCCGCCGAAGGCGACGCGGTTGAGCGACAGGGCGGCGACGAGCGGCAGCAGAAGCGCGAAGGCGATGCCGCGCGCCGGCCGCGGCAGGAGGAGCACGAAGACGACGAGCCACATCGCGGACGAGCCCTCGCCCGAGATGAAGGAGCAGTTGCGCTGGCAGAGCCCGTCGAAATTCCAGGCCGGAATGAACTCCATCTTCCCGCCGAAGAGATCGGTGGCGATCGGCCGCGGCCGGCCGGAAAAGCTCTTGAAGAGGCCGTTGACGATCAGCCCGGTGCCGAGCGCGAGCGTGCCGAGCACGAAGGCGACGACGTGCGGCGGCACGGGCGACGGACGGCGGGGAAAGCGCAGCTTGGACAGGAAGGAGGCGACGATGACCACGGCGGCGAGCATCAGCAGGTCGTCGTTGAGGTCCCGCAGGTCCCGCAGGAACGTCATCCGGCTGGCCGGGAAGCCCTCTCCGGCAACGTAGAACAGCCGTGTCGCGGCGATGTCGAGGCCGGGGAAGAGGATGAAGACGAGGGACACCAGAACGAGGGCGATGGTCGTCCGGGTGATCGGTCCGGAACGCCGCAGGAAGCCGCCCGGATCCGGAGGCAGGGCGCGCAACACGGCGCCGAACCGGCCTTCCGACCCGGCGTGTCTCCCGTCTCGACCGCTCACATCCACCAAAACGAGCTCCCTCGCCGCCTCTTGCGACGGCGATGATAACCCATGCGGACGACGCTTTCCCAGCGCGCCCCGTTGCCGCGCGGCGGCCTCTCGCTTTCGCCGCGGCTTGCGCTATGGTCGCGCGCCGCAGGAGCGCTCGCCATGCTCGATTTCATTCCCTCCTCTCCCATCCTCGCCGCCTATCTCGTCGCGGTCGTCGTGCTGACGCTGACGCCGGGGCCGGACATGACGATGTTCGTCGGCAAGGCCGTCAGCCAGTCGCGCGCCGCCGGCTTCGCCGCCTTCGCCGGCGCCTCGACCGGGCTCGTCGTCCACACCGTGCTGGTGGCGGTCGGCCTCTCCGCGCTCCTCGCCGCCTCCGCGACCGCCTTCCTCGTCCTGAAGATCGTCGGCGCCGCCTATCTCGTCTATCTCGCCGTCCAGTCGCTCAGGCACGGTTCGGCGCTCTCGGTCGGGGGCGCCGGCAAGGCGGAGACGATCGGCGCGGTCTATCTGAAGGGCCTCGGCGTCAACCTCCTCAATCCGAAGATCATCGTCTTCTTCGTGACCTTCCTGCCGCAATTCGTCGACGCGAACGATCCCCACGCCGCCGGCAAGCTGATCTTCCTCGGTCTCACCTTCGTCGTTGTGGCGACGCCGATCTCGGCCGTGCTGATCTGGTTCGCCGGGTCGATCGCCGCCTGGCTGAAGCGCTCGCCGCGGGCGACACGCGCCGTGGACTACGTCTTCGCCGGCGTGATGGGCGCCTTTGCGGTGCGGCTGATCCTCGCCCAGGCGAAGTGACGATGGCGGGATCGAGACGTTCGGCGACGCTCATCGGCGGCGTCGCCATCCTGCTCTGGTCGACGCTCGCGCTCGTCACCACGATGAGCCGGTCGATCCCGGTGTTCGAGGCGCTCGCCATCACCTTCGCGATCGGCGCGGTCACGGTATCGGTCGGCTTCCTCTTCACAGAGGGGCCCGGCGGCATCCGGGCCGGGCTCAAGGCCTGGCCGGCGCGGGCCTGGGCGCTCTCGATCCTCGGCATCTTCCTCTATCACGCGCTCTATTTCGTCAGCTTCCGGCTCGCGCCCGTCGGCACGGTGACGGTGATCAACTATCTCTGGCCGCTGCTGATCGTCATCCTCGCCGGGGTGATCCCCGGCGGCACGACGCGGCTCGGCTGGCCGCAGCTCGCCGGCGGCCTCGTCGGCTTCGGCGCGACGGTGATGCTGGTCGGCGGCAGCGTCACAATGGAGACGAGCGGCGCGGCGCTCGCCGGCTATCTCTGCGCTTTCGCCTGCGCCTTCCTGTGGAGCTTCTACTCGGTCCTCAACAACCGGATCGGCGCGCCCGGCAGCGTGCCGATGATCGGCGTCTGCGCCGCGGTCGCGCTGCTCGGTGCGGTCGGCCATGTCGTCGCCGGCGAGGCCTTCGTCGTGCCGGACGCGACGACCGCCATCGCCCTCGCCGTGCTCGGCGCCGGGCCCGTGGGGGCGGCCTTCGTCGCCTGGGACCACGCGACCAAGAAAGGCGATGTCGGCCTTCTCGGCGCGCTCTCCTATGCGACGCCGCCGCTCTCGATGATCCTGCTCGTCGCGGCCGGGGCTGCGCCGGCGAGCTGGGCGCTGGCGCTCGCCACCCTCCTCGTCGTCGCCGGCGCCGCGCTCGCCGCCCTGCCGTCGCGGCCGGCGCGGCGCCCGGCCTCCTGATCCGGGGACTTTTCGGCCGCACGGGGATTGAGGGCCGCGGCGATCTGTGGTTCCACAAGGTGATCGCCGGCTTCGAAAGGCCGCCATGCCCCGGACCGAGGTTCCGATCGTCCCCGCCGTGCTGCCGACCATTACGGATCTGCCCCTGTCGCTCCTGGGCCGGCCGATCTTCGTCTACGATCTCGACCGGCGCGTTTTCGCGTCCGCCAATCCGGCGGCGCTGCGGCTGTTCGGCCTCGCGGCGGCGGATACGGGCGATGTCGGGCGGCTGATGGACGATTCGATCGCGACGCGGATCGTGCTCTCCGACTATCGCGACCGGCTCTCCGTATCGGGCGGCACGATCGACGACCGCTGGACCTTCTTTCCGCCCGTCCGCAGCATGACGCTCGACTGCCGCCTCAGTGCGGTCGTGCTCGAGGACGGCCGCATCGGCCTGATGTTCGAGGCGGCCGAGATCGAGGCGGGCGACCGCGAAGACCGCCGCGCCGTCGAGGTACTGCACCACATCCGCACCATGGTCTGGCTCTACGACTGCGGCGGCGCTGCGGTGTTCCGCAATCCGGCCGCGATGGCCGCCTTCGGCGGGGCGCAGCACCGCTTCGTCGACCGCTTCGTCGATCGCGCCGAGGGCGCGGCGCTCTGGCAGGCCTCTCTCGCCGGCGCGACCTCGGGCGGCATCTATCGCGTCGCGACGCTCAATGGCGCTCGCTGGCACGGGCTCGACGTCAGTCCCATCCGGGATCCGGTGACCGGCGATCTTCATGTGCTCGTCAACGAGCGCGACGTCACGCGGATCAAGACGATCGAGCAGAAGCTGCGCGATCGCGAGCGCCAGCTGATCACGGCCCAGGAGATCGGCGGGCTCGGCGACTGGCGCTACGATCCGCAGCGGCGGGTGTTCGAAATCTCGACTTCGCTCGCCGCGATCTATGAGCTCGATCATCTGACCGTCCATGCGGACGAGGTGAACGGGCTTCTGCCGGAGGATGAACGTGGGGCGGTACGGGCGCAGTTTCTCGCGGCCTTTCAGACGGGCGAAGTCTATGATCTGCGCCATCGCATCGTCACCCGCTCCGGCATGGTGCGTCACGTGGCGGTGCGGGGCGCGGTCTTCACCGATGAGGCGACCGGCGAGCGGGAGATGATCGGCATCCTGCGCGACGTGTCGGACGAGGTGCGGGCGCGCGAGCGGATCGAGCATCTGGCGCTGCACGACACCGTGACCGGCCTCGCCAACCGGGCGCAGTTCGTCGATCGGCTCGGCCGGGCGATGGGCGGGGCGGAGTCCTGCGGCGCGCTGATCCTGGTCGATCTCGACGGATTCAAGGACATCAACGACACGCGCGGCCATGCCGCCGGCGACGCCGTCCTGAAGGAGATCGGTGTCCGGCTGATGCGCCTCGCGCGGGCCGGCGATGTGGTGGCGCGGCTCGGCGGCGACGAATTCGCACTGATTCTCCCCGATCTCGTCGAGCGGACCTCGCTCGAGCGCCGGACACGGGAACTGCTCGACGCCCTCTCTGCGCCGATCCTCGTCGAGGGCGCCTTCGTCTCGGTCGGCGCCTCGATCGGCGTGTCGCGCTGGCCCGAGGACGGGCAGGATCCGGAAAGCCTGCAGCGCAATGCCGATCTCGCCCTCTATTCGGCGAAGGGCGAGGGCGGCGAGGTGGCGCATTTCTTCTCGCGCGCCATGCGGCTCGCCGTCGAGGAGCGGCGGCGCCTGCTCGACGATCTGCGCCACGCGATCGAGCGGCGCCAGCTCGACGTCTATTTCCAGCCGCTCGTCGAGCTGGAGAAGCGGCGGGTCGCCGGATTCGAGGCGCTGGTGCGCTGGGAGCACCCGAACTGGGGCGTCATCCCGCCGGACAGCTTCGTACCGATCGCCGAAAGCTCCGGGCTGATGCAGCCGCTCGGCGCGCAGGTCTTGCACACGGCGCTCGGCCAGATCCGGCAATGGCTCGACGAGGGGCTGGAGCCCGGCACGGTTGCGGTCAATCTCGGTGCCGACCAGCTGCGCGGCGAAGATCTCGTCGGCCTCATCGCCGACACGCTCGCGGCGTTCGACCTGCCCGCCTGGCGGCTGGAGATCGAGGTGACCGAGACGGTGACGCTCGGCCGCCGTGCCGCCGAGGTGGTGGCGCTGCTCGAGCGGCTGCACGATCTCGGCGTGCGCATCGTGCTCGACGATTTCGGCACCGGCCACGCCTCGCTCACCCATCTGAAGCGGCTGCCGGTCGACCGGCTGAAGATCGACCGCTCCTTCGTCGCCGATATCGAGCGCGATGCGTCCAACGCGGCGATCGTCAAGGCGGTGCTGGGCCTCGGCCGGAGCCTGTCGGTGAGCGTGGTGGCGGAAGGCGTCGAGACGCCGGCGCAGGTGCGGTTCCTGCGCCAGCACGGCTGTGACGTGGTCCAGGGCTATCTGTTCGGCAAGCCGATGCCGCGCGAGGAGGCCGGCGAATGGCTGCGTTCGATGCGCTTCGCCGCCATCGCCGGCTGAGCTAGCGGCCGATCGTCTGCGGCAGCACGAAGGCCGTGCCGGCCGGCGGCGGCGCGCCGACCCGGATGCGGACGCCGAACACCCGTGCCATCATCTCGTCGGTGATCACCGCGGCGGGCGGTCCGTCGGCGGCGATCGTGCCGCGATGGACGACGACGAGCCGGTCGGCATAGAGCGCGGCGAGGTTGAGATCGTGCAGCACGGCGATCACGCCGCCGCCGGCGGCCGCGAAGTCGCGCGCGACGTCGAGAGTGGAGAGCTGGTGCCGCAGGTCGAGGCTCGAGGTCGGCTCGTCGAGCAGCAGCCAGCGCGGCCGGCCGTCGACGACGGGTTCGCGGACCTGCGCGAGCACCCGGGCGAGATGGACGCGCTGTTGCTCGCCGCCCGAGAGCTCCTGGAAGAACCGGCCGCCGAAGCCCGCGAGGTCGACGCGTGCCAGCGCCTCGGCGACGAGCGCGCGTTCCTCGCTTCCGCCGAGCCGGCCCCCCGCCCGCAGACCGAGTCGCACCACCTCGTAGACCGTGAAGGGGAAGGCGAGCGCGGACGATTGCGGCAGCACGGCGCGGCGTGCGGCGAGCTCGGCCGCCCGCATCGCCGCGATCGGCGTGCCGTCGAGTCGCACGGCGCCGGAAGCGGGCGCGAGATCGCCGCAGATCGCTTTCAGGAGCGTCGACTTGCCGGCGCCGTTGGGGCCGACCACGACGGTGACCTCGCCCGGCGCGGCCGCCGTCGTGACACGGTCGAGAAGCGTGCGGCCGCGGATCCGGATGGTGAGCGATTGGACCTCGATCATGACGGCCTCAGAGATCGACGAGGCCGCGACGGCGCAGCAGCAGCCAGAGGAAGAAGGGCGCGCCGAGCACGGCGGTGAGGATGCCGATCGGCAGTTCCGCCGGCGCGACGAGGATGCGGCAGAGCATGTCGGCGGTGACGAGCAGCGCGCCCCCGAGCAGCGCGGAGGCGGGCAGGAGCAGCCGGTGCTCCGGCCCGATCGACAGGCGCAGGAGGTGCGGCACGACGATGCCGACGAAGCCGATCACCCCGGCGAAGGCGACCGAGGTGCCGACGGCGAGCGCGACGAGCACGATGATGATCCGCTTCATGCGATCGACCTCGATGCCGAGATGGCGCGCCTCGGCCTCGCCGAGGACGAGCATGTCGAGGGCGCGGCCGATCAGCGGCGCGGCGACGAACACGCCGGCGCACAGCACGGCGGCGATGACCGCCTTCGTCCAGGTCGCGCCGCCGAGCCCGCCGAGCGACCAGAAGGTGAATTCCCGCAATTGCAGGTCGTCGGAACGGAAGATCAGATAGGCGGTCACGGCCCCGGCGAGCGCGCCGAGCGCAATGCCGGCGAGCAGCATGGTGGCGACCGAGGTGCGGCCCTGCCGCGTGGCGATCAGATAGAGGAGCACGGTGGTGACGAGGCCGCCGGTGAAGGCTGCGGCAGGCAGCAGCCCGATGCCGAGCGCGCCGAGCACGGGAAGCGTGACGCCGCCGCCGAGCGTGATCGCCGCGACCGCGCCGAGGGCCGCGCCGGACGAGACGCCGACAATGCCCGGATCGGCGAGCGGATTGCGGAAGAGTCCCTGCATCATCGCCCCGGCGATGCCGAGCGCGCCGCCGACGACGAGGCCGAGCAGAGTGCGCGGCATGCGGATGTCGAACAGCACGACATGGCCGAGGCGGGCTTCGGCGGGATCGCGCCCGGCGAGGAGATCGCCGGTCAGGCGCACCACCTCGGTCGCATCGACGCCGGCCGGCCCGATCGCGAGCGAGGCGAGGGCGACGGCGGCGACGAGGATGGTGAGCGCGACGACGGCGGTCCGGCCGCGCTCGCGGCGATCGCCCTCCGCCGGGGTGGCGAGCGCCATCGTCATCGGCCGGCCGCCAGGGTGGGCAGGGCGAGATCGGGATAGAGCCGGTGCGCGAGGTCGCGTGCGGCGGCTGCAGCGCGCGGTCCGAAATTGAGCAGGGCGGCGTCCATGACGATCAGGGCCTGCGACCGGGCCGCCGGCGTCGCGGCGAAGGCGGGTGCGGCGAAGATCTCCTCGGCCTTCGGCGCATCCTCGGCGCCGCGGGTCATCATCAGGACGACGTCCGGCGCCGCCGCCGCGATCGCCTCTTCGGCCGCCGGACGATAGCCGGCGATCTCATGCAGCGGGTTGACCCCGCCGGCGAGGCCGATCATCGCGTCGGCCGCGGTGCCGCTGCCGGCGGCGAGCGGCTTGCCGCCCTGGAAGGAGAGGAGGAAGACGACCCGCTTGCGGCTTTCCGGGGGAAGCTTCGCGATCGCGGCTTCGACCGCCTCGAAATCCGCCTCGACGCTGCCGGCGAGCGCGGCGCCCTTCTCCTCGAGGCCGAGCGCGGCGGCGATCAGCCGGATCTTCGCCGCAGCCCCCGCCGGGGTCTCGCCCTTCGGCACGAAGACGATCGGCACGGCGGCCGATTTCAGGATGTCGAGCGTCGCCTCCGGACCGGCGCCTTCGGCGGCGAGGATGAGATCGGGTGCGACCGAGAGCACGCCCTCGGCGGAAAGTGCGCGCATATAGCCCACATCGGGCTTCTCGAACACGGCCGGCGGATAGACGCTCGTCTGGTCGCGCGCCACCACCCGGTCGGCGGCACCGAGCGCATAGACCGTCTCGGTGACGTCGCCGCCGATCGTCACGATGCGGCGCGCATCGCCCACCGTCACGCTGCGTCCGGATGCGTCGACGATCGTCCGCTCCGCGGCGACGACGTCGACGAGCGAGACGAGCGTCATCGCGACGGCGACGAGGGCGCCGAGGAGAATCTGGCCGCGTCGTCCAAGGAAAGCGGGCGGCGGGCGCAGCGTCGGGCGCGGCAGCGGGGCGGCGTTCATAGCGCGGGATCTCCCGTTCGTCCAAAGGCGGGCACCGGCCCGGCCGGCGCCTTGGTCAGGATCAGCTTGCCGGCGCGCGTCACGCGCAGGCGGTATTCGGCGGGGCCGTGGTGGATGGCGAGCTCGCGCTCGCCGGCGAGCAGCGCCTCGCTGGTGACGCTGCGCAGCGGGGCGCCGTCGCCCTTCGATCGGTCCGGCTCGGCCATCTCGGCGTCAGTCTCGACTCGTTCTAAACTTGCGAACCATTCGCAACAATTTTGTTGACTTCACTACTCACCTTTTCATAGTGACGCAAGTGCGGCGCCTTCGTGCCGCCCCGTCGCGGCGGCGTGACGGGTCAATGCCGAGCCAGCCGAACCGCGCGAGCGCCGACGGCGAGCCAGGCCACAGCAATTCCTTGGGGGTTGGCATGAGGGTCTCGGGCTCGGGACGGCACTTCAACGCGCTGATGGCGGGCACCGCGGTCCTGCTGGCGCTGGGCACGCAGGCTTTCGCGCAGACCGCGCCCGCTTCCGAAGAGGCGGCGGCACAGGACGGCATCATCGTCAGGGGCAACAAGGTCAAGGCGACGCTCGACACGATCACCGTCACCGCCTCGAAGGGCGAAGAGGCGGCGATCGACCAGCTCGCCGGCGTCTCGATCGTCTCGGCGGAGGAACTGGAGCGCATCCAGGCCGGCCTGCCGAGCGAGATCTTCCGCGCCGTTCCCGGTGTGATGACGGCGCCGCTCGGCAATGATCCGGGCACGATCATGAACATTCGCGGCTTGCAGGATTTCGGCCGCGTCGCGGTGACGGTCGACGGTGCGCGGCAGAATTTCTCGCGCAACAGCCATGCCGGCAATGGCACCTTCTATCTGGAGCCGGAGATCCTGAAGAGCGCGACGGTGATCCGCGGCCCGGTGGCGAACGCCTATGGCTCCGGCGCGATCGGCGGCGTCATCTCCTTCGAGACCATCGATCCGGTCGACTTCCTCGAGCCGGGCGAGACCTGGGCGCTGTCGGAGAAGTTCGGCATCGACTTCAACAGCGAGGGCTATGTCACCTCGACCACCGGCGCGCTGCAGGTGAACGACCAGCTCGGCGTGCTCGGCAATTTCGTCTACCGCAACGACGGCGACTACACGACCGGCAATGGCGTCGTGCTCGGCGATACCGCACAGGAGCTCGAGAACGGCCTCCTCAAGGCGGTGATCAACCCCGCCGAATTCCACGAGATCGAGCTGAGCGGCATCCTCTTCAACGACGATTACGACGCGAGCCGCTCGGCGGGCCTCTCTTCGGCGACGACCGAAGCGGTCGAAACGCAGAACCAGGCCGCGACCGCGCGCTGGACCTACTCCAATCCCGACGATCGTCTGTTCGACTTCCAGGGCACCGCCTACTGGAACGACACCGATACGAGCATGGTGAAGACCGGTCCGACCAACAGCGGCAGCACCGGCAATATCGGCGACCGGCGCGAGTTCGAGGTCGAGACCTACGGCTTCGACCTGCACAACGCCTCGCGGGTCGCGGCGCTCGGCTTTGAAAACACCTTCACCTATGGCGGCGATTATTTCCACGACGACGCCGACAGCTGGTCGGACCTCACCACCTCGTCGCCGCCGAAGTCGACGGCGAGCGCGACCGGCTCCGGCGTGCGCGAAGCCTATGGCGCCTTCCTCGAATGGAAGGGCGAGCGCGGCGACTGGCTCGAACTGATCGCCGCCGCGCGGTATGACGGCTTCAACCTCGAGGGCGAGGATGCGAGCGGCGATCCGGTCAGCCTCGATGGCGGCCGTCTGTCGCCGCGCGCCACGATCGGCGTGACGCCGCTCACCGGCTTCCAGCTCTACGGCACCTATGCCGAGGGCTATCGCGCGCCCTCGATCACCGAGACCTTCGTCGGCGGCTCGCACCAGAACGACTTCTCCTGGATCCCCAACCCCGATCTCGATCCGGAGATCGCCCGCACCTTCGAGATCGGCACCAATCTCAAGTATGACGGGGTGTTCTCGGAGGTCGACCAGCTGCGCGCCAAGGTCGCCGTCTTCCACACCGAGGTCGACGACTATATCGACATCGTCTCGCTCGGCGGCGGCATCAGCCAGTATCAGAACATCGACGGGGCGACGATCGAGGGCATCGAGGCGGAGCTCAACTACGACTTCGGCGCCGGCTTCCTCGGCCTCGCCGGCGCGCTGATCGACGCGGAGAACGACGACGGCGGCCATCTCAACAATGCGCCGCAGAACAAGTTCAGCGCGACCGTCGGCATGCGCGCCTTCGAGGAGCGGCTGACCTACGGCATGCAGTGGATCTCGATCGGCGAGGGCTGGCACAACGCCGTCGAGACCGAAGTGCCCGCCTACAATCTCGTCAACGTGTTCGCCAACTTCCAGGTGAGCAAGAACGTGCGGGTCGACTTCGCGATCGAGAACCTGCTCGACGAGGATTACACCAACGCGCAGAGCGGCTATTTCGGCCTGTCGCCGAGCTATCAGCCGGTGCTCGTCGAGGACGGCAAGGGCCAGACCATCAAGCTCGCGATCACCTCGCGCATCGGCGGCTGATCTTCGCTTGCGACGACGCCGGGCGGGTGGTGTGGTGACGCCCACCCGGCGCGGAGGAGGGGAACCGGTCGCGCCCGGCCCCTCCTCCTCTCGTTTTCGCTCACGCCCACACCAGCCATGACGGACCGACCATGACCTTCATCGCCATGAACCGCTTCCAGGTCGCCCGGGGCCACGAGGCCGCCTTCGAGGAGATCTGGAAGACCCGCGACCGCCATCTCGACAGCGTGCCCGGCTTCGTCGAGTTCCGCCTGCTGAAGGGGCCGGAGAGCGAAGAGGCGACGCTCTACTCTTCGCACACCGTCTGGCGCTCGAAAGACGACTTCCTCGCCTGGACGAAGTCGGACGCCTTCCGCAAGGCGCATGCCGGTGCCGGCGCGGCGAAGCCCGTCTATCTCGGACCGCCGGTGTTCGAGGGCTTCGAGGTGGTGGAAGGCGCCTGATCCCTCCCGCGACGGGCCGTTTCGCCGCATCCGACTGGCGCGCGCCGCGCCGAGCGGCTAAAGGAAGCGCCAAACGCCCGACACGATCAGGACTCCATGCGCGCTCTGAGACTGCAAGCCGACCGAAAGCTCGCTCTCGTCGAGATCCCCGACGCGCCCGAGCCGGGCGAAGGCGAAGTCCGTGTCCGCATGGGCGCCGTGGCGCTCAACCACATCGATGTGTGGGGCTGGCGCGGCATGGCGTTTGCCAAGCGCACGCTGCCGCTCACCGTCGGCGCCGAGGCGGCCGGAACGGTCGAGAGCGTCGGTCCCGGCGTCACCGATCTCACCCCGGGCCAGGTGGTGGCGATCTACGGTGCCGAGACGTGCGGCCACTGCCCGGCCTGCCGCGCCGGCCGCGACAATCTCTGCGAGAACGTCGCCGGCGTGCGCGGCTTCCATATCGACGGGCTGGCGAGCGAACTCGTCACGGTGAAGGCGCGCCATGCGGTGCCGGCGCCGGCCGGCGTGTCGGTGCGCGACGCCTCGCTCGCGCCGATCACCTTCGGCACGCCCGAGCACATGCTGTTCGACAACGCGAAGCTCGAGGCGGGCCAGACCGTTCTGGTCCAGGCCGGAGGCTCGGGCGTCGGCACCTCGGCGATCCAGCTTGCGAAGAGCGTCGGGGCGACGGTGATCACCACGGTCGGCAGTGCCGAGAAGGCCGAGAAGGCGAAGGCGCTCGGCGCCGACCATGTCATCAACTACCGCGAGGAGCGCTTCGAGGGTGTCGTCCGCAAGCTGACGAAGAAGCGTGGTGTCGACGTGGTGTTCGAGCACGTCGGCGTCGATACCTGGGCCGGCAGCCTGTTCTCGCTGCGCCGGGGCGGCACGCTCGTCACCTGCGGCTCGACCACCGGCATCGTCGCCGAGATCAACCTGTTCCAGCTCTACCAGCAGCAATTGCGGCTGATCGGCAGCTTCGGTTGCCGGATCGCCAATCTCGCCACCTCGCTCGGCAAGCTCGGCGACGGCACGGTGAAGCCGGTGATCGACGCCGAGATTCCGATCGAGTCGATCGACGAGGCGCTGCAGCGGATCGAGCGGCGCGACGTGTTCGGCAAGATCGTCGTGACGCTCTGAAGGCGATGGCGCGGGTCGGTCATCCGGCATGAAGGTCGGCAAATACTTCCGCAAGGCGACCCGGCGGCTGACGCGCTCGCGTGGCGTCCAGTTCGCGGTGGCGAGCGGCGTGCGCGGCGCGATGGGGATGGTGCGCTCGCTCGGTCCCGACCGCGCCCCCGACTCCCTCGGCCGCCTCGCCAGCGCGATCGGCCGCTTCCTGCCGGAGGAGCGGGTCGCCCGCAAGAACATCGCCGCGGCCTTTCCGGAGAAGAGCGAGGCCGAGCGCGAGCGCATCCTGCGCGGTGCCTGGGCGAGTTTCGGACGGCTCGCGGCCGAATACGTCCATCTCGAGAGCCTGGTCGCCGACATCGACCCGGAACGCCCGACCGGCGGCCGGATCGAGGTGGCGGGGGTCGAGCATTTTCTCGCCCTGCGCGACGACGGTCGCCCGGGCATCATCTTTTCGGCCCATCTCGGCTGCTGGGAGATGCTGCCCGTGGTGGCGGCGCGCTACGGCCTGCCGCTCCTGTCGCTCTACCGCGCCCCCGTCAATGCGGTGCTCGCCAAGGATCTGGCACGGCGGCGCGAGGCGCTGATGGGGCGGCTCGTCGATTCGAGCCGCGGCGCCACCTTCGAGATCGGCGCGGCGCTCGAGCGCGGCGACCATCTCGGCCTCCTGACCGACCAGTTCCATCACAGCGGCCATGTCGTGACGCTGTTCGGCCGGCAGACCCGGGCGAACCCGCTCGTCGGACGGCTGGCGCGGCAATATGAGTGCCCGGTGCACGGCGCCCGCTCGATCCGCCTGCCGGACGGCCGCTACCGGCTCGAACTGACGCCCGCCTTCGACCTGCCGCGCGACGCGGAAGGGCGGATCGATGCGGAAGGCACCACCGCCCTCGTCATGAGCGTGGTCGAGGGCTGGGTGCGCGAGCACCCGGAGCAATGGCTCTGGCAGCACGACCGCTGGAAGCGGAACGGCAAGCCCCTGCCCGACGCGCTCGCCGCGCGGGGTCCGGCGGTGTCCACGGCGTCGGAGCCGTGCGGCTCCGGGACCGCGCCCCACGATGACGATCCGGAAACGGCGCAGGAGCGCCGCTGATCAGGCCGGCTCTTCGGCGGGCGCGTTGAGATTGGCCTGGATGCCGAGCAGCGCCTGGCGCAGCGCCGCCACCGCATCGGCATCGAGATTGCGCAAGCCTTCCTCTTCGAGCACCTTGCCGACGGCGCGGATCCGCCGCACCAGCGGTGCGGCCGCGGCGGTCGGCCGGATCAGCTTGGCGCGGCGGTCGGTCGGATCCGGCACGCGCTCGATCAGGCCCTGATTCTCGAGCCGGTCGAGGAAGCCGACGAGCGTCATCGGCTCGACGCAGAGTTCTTCGGCGAGCACCGCCTGGCGAAGGCCGGGCCGGCGGGCCGTAAAGGCGAGGGTACGTGCCTCGGCAACGGTCAGGCCCAGCCCAGACGCTTCCAGTCGACGCTCGTAGTGCCGGCGCATCTGCCGGGCTACGTCGACGATGACGAAGCCGATGGGATCCTCGGGTGTGGCCGTCAATGCGCTCTCCTCAGTTGATAAGGTTTCCTTACAATGACATCGGGCGACCCGAATTTCAACCCGGGCTTCCCGAGGGGTCTTCGATCCCGTCCAGCCAAGATCGTTTCGCGGCCGTCATTGCTTGTTCCGGCCGGATCACTATATTGCGCCGCAAAATCGCTTCCCCGGATCATCGATATCATGAAACTTCGAAATCTCGCCATTATTGCGCATGTCGACCACGGAAAAACCACGCTGGTCGACAAGCTGCTGCAGCAGTCCGGGGCGTTCCGGGAGAACCAGCGCGTCGCCGAACGCGTGATGGACTCGAACGATCTCGAAAAAGAGCGCGGAATCACCATTCTGGCGAAGGCGACCTCGGTGGTCTGGAAGGACACCCGGATCAACATCGTCGACACGCCCGGCCATGCCGATTTCGGCGGCGAGGTGGAGCGCATCCTCAACATGGTCGACGGCGCGATCGTGCTCGTCGATGCCGCCGAAGGGCCGATGCCGCAGACGAAGTTCGTCGTCGGCAAGGCGCTGAAGGTCGGCCTGAAGCCGATCGTCGCGATCAACAAGGTCGACCGGCCCGACGCCCGTATCGAGGAAGTGGTGAACGAGGTGTTCGATCTCTTCGCCGCGCTCGACGCGACCGACGAGCAGCTCGATTTCCCGATCCTCTACGGCTCCGGCCGCAATGGCTGGATGTCGCGTGCCGCCGACGGCAGCCAGGACCAGGGCATGGCGCCGCTCTTCGATCTGGTGCTCGAGCACGTTCCCGAGCCGACCGTCGAGGACGGTCCTTTCCGCATGATCGGCACGCTCCTCGAGGCGAACCCCTATCTCGGCCGCATGCTCACCGGGCGCATCGTCTCCGGCTCGGTCAAGCCGAATCAGGCGGTGAAGGTGCTCGGCGGCGACGGCAGCCTCGTCGAGCAGTTCCGCGTCTCGAAGATCCTCGCCTTCCGCGGCATCGAGCGGCAGCCGATCGAGGAGGGCGTCGCCGGCGACATCATCGCCCTCGCGGGCATGACGAAGGGCACGGTGGCCGACACCTTCTGCGACCCCGCCGTCACCGAGCCGATCAAGGCGCAGCCGATCGATCCGCCGACGGTCACGATGTCCTTCATCGTCAATGACAGCCCGCTCGCCGGCACGGAGGGGGACAAGGTGACGAGCCGCGTCATCCGCGACCGGCTGTTCAAGGAAGCCGAGGGCAATGTCGCGCTGAAGATCGAGGAGAGTTCCGAGAAGGACTCCTATTACGTCTCCGGCCGCGGCGAGCTGCAGCTCTCGGTGCTGATCGAGACGATGCGCCGCGAGGGTTTCGAGCTCGCCGTGTCGCGCCCGCGCGTCGTGATGCGCGACGATCCGGCGACCGGCGAGCGGCTCGAGCCGATCGAGGAAGTGCTGATCGACGTCGATGAGGAGCATTCCGGCGTCGTCGTGCAGAAGATGAGCGAGCGGAAGGGTGAGCTGGTCGAGCTGCGGCCGTCCGGCGGCAACCGCGTCCGCCTCGTCTTCTACGCCCCGACCCGTGGCCTGATCGGCTATCAGTCCGAGCTTCTGACCGATACGCGCGGCACCGCGGTGATGAACCGTCTGTTCCACGCCTATCAGCCCTATAAGGGCCCGATCACCGGCCGCATCAACGGCGTGCTGCTCTCGAACGAATCGGGCGAGGCGGTCGCCTACGCGCTCTTCAACCTCGAGGATCGCGGCCCGATGGTCATCGATCCGGGCGACAAGGTCTACGCCGGCATGATCGTCGGCATCCACACCCGCGACAACGACCTCGAAGTGAACGTCCTCAAGGGCAAGAAGCTCACCAACATCCGGGCCGCCGGCAAGGACGAGGCGGTGCGCCTGACCCCGCCGATCAAGATGACCCTTGAGCGGGCGCTCTCCTGGATCCAGGACGACGAACTGGTCGAGGTGACGCCGAAGTCGATCCGGCTGCGCAAGGCGATCCTCGATCCGAACGACCGCAAGCGGGCCGAGCGCTCGAAGCTCAGCGCGTAATGCCCGATCGATGGCCGGGCGCCCCCGGCCATCGCCCGGCGCGGCTCTTCGGCAACGCCCCGGTCACGGATGTGCGAAGCGGCAAGAAGCCTCTTCCGCACGTCCCGATCGCATCCTATCCTGCGCTTCATGAGCACGCTGTCGATCGAGGTGCGCAGGGCCGAGAAGGCGGATGCGGGGGCCATATCCGAGGTCCACGATACCGCCTGGCGTCATGCCTATGAGGGCATGATCCCGGCGCGCGAACTCGCCCGCATGATCGCCCGCCGCGGTGCGGCCTGGTGGGAGCGGGCGATCCGGCGCGGCACCGGCATGCTGGTGCTCGATGTCGGCGGCACGGTCGCCGGCTATGTCACCTTCGGACCCAATCGCGCCCGCAATCTCGTCCAGCGCGGCGAGGTCTACGAGCTCTATCTGCGGCCGGAATATCAGGGCGTCGGGCTCGGCACGCGGCTCTTCCTCGCCGCCCGGCGGGAGCTGCTGCGGCACGGCTTCGACAGCGCCGTCGTCTGGGCGCTCGCCGACAATGACGGCGCCTGCCGCTTCTATCGCAATGCCGGCGGCCGCCGCATCGCCCGCGGCAGCGAGCGCTTCGGCGACGTGACGCTCGCCAAGGTCGCCTTCGCCTTCGCCCGCAGCGGCTGAAACGGCGCGGCTTTTTGCGACGCAACAAGCGGCTTGAAGGCGGCGGGTCCGGGCTTTAGAGGAGGGCTCCGTCCAAGGAGTGCCCTCATGCGCATCGACGCCATCCCGATCGGCAAGAACCCGCCGCACGATCTCAACGTCATCATCGAGGTGCCGGTCGGCGGCGAGCCGATCAAATACGAGCTCGACAAGGAGGCCGGCGCGCTCTACGTCGACCGCTTCCTCTATACGCCGATGCGCTATCCGGGCAATTACGGCTTCGTCCCGCACACGCTGTGCGGCGACGGCGATCCGCTCGACGTGCTCGTCGCCAATCAGCGGGCGATCGTGCCGGGCGCGGTGATGAACTGCCGGCCGGTCGGCGTGCTGAAGATGCGGGACGAGGGCGGTGAGGACGAGAAGATCATCGCCGTGCCGTCGACCAAGCTCACCCGGCGCTACGAGCGGATCGCCTCCGTGCACGACCTGCCCGACATCACGCTGAAGCAGATCGAGCACTTCTTCAGCCATTACAAGGATCTCGAAAGCGGCAAGTGGGTCGAGATCATCGGCTGGGGCGACAAGGACGAGGCCGAGCGGCTGATCCTCGATGCGATCGAGCGGGCGAAGGCCGGGAAGGGCTGAGCCCGGCGGCTAACCGCCGGTTGCGCGGGTGAGGGCCGCGGCGAGCCGCGCCGCGTCGCCCTCGATGTGCACCTGCTTCTGCCGCGCCGTCGCGCCCGAGACCAGGCTGACGGCGCCGCGCGCCACGCCGGCCGTTTCGGCGAGGAGGGCGAGAAGAGCGGCGTTCGCCGCGCCCTTGTCCGGCGCCGCCCGCACCCGGGCGGCGAGCACCGGCCGCCCGTCGGACAGCGTCTGCACCCCGTCGACCGCGTCGCGGCCGCCCTTCGGCGTCAGCCGGACGGCGACCGTCAGGCCGGTCGCATCGACCCGCCAGGGCAGGCCGGTCACAGCACGTAGGGGTAGATGTAGTAGATGATCACCTGCTGCAGGAAGAAGATGCCGAGCAGCAGGATCAGCGGCGAGATGTCGATCGTGCCGAGGCTCGGCAGACGCTGCCGGATCGGCCGCAACAGCGGTTCCGTCGCCTGATAGAGGAACTGGCCGATCGCGGAGACGACCTGGTTGCGCGGATTGACCACGCCGAAGGCATAGAGCCAGGAGAAGATCGCGCTCCCGATGACGATCCACCAGTAGATGTTGAGGGCGAGCATGACGACGTCGAGCAGGGCGCGCATTGGTGCTCCGTGAGGCGGGCAGAGTCCTGATGTAGCGACGCGCTCCCTCGCGCGCAACGGCCGCCCGGACCTGTCCGGACGTCGCCCCGCACCGTTCTGCGTCGCAGTGACGCAGTCGCGACGCCGCCTCTTCGCGTTGGTCGCCATGTGGCGCGGCGAGGAGGCGGGGGCGATGTGGCAGGGTGTGAGGCGGGTGGCGACGGCGACGGTCGCCGGCTGGTGGCGGCACGAGGCGATGACGCTCGGCGCGGCGATCGCCTATTACGGCGCCTTCTCGCTCGCGCCGATCCTGCTCCTCGTCATCTCGACGGCCGGCCTCGTCTTCGGCGAGGAGGCGGCGCGCGGCGCCGTGGTGCGCGAGCTCTCCGACCTGATCGGCCGGCGCGAGGCCCAGATGCTCGAGGCGATGGTGGCGAGCGCGCGCAATGTCGGCTCGGGGGCGGTCGGGACGATCGTCGGCATCGTCCTGCTGCTCGTGCTCGCGACCGGCGTGCTCGCCCAGATCCAGAATGCGCTGCATGCGATCTGGGAGGCGCAGCCGCCGAAATCGCCCTTCTGGGCGACGCTGCGCAGCCGCCTGCTGAGCCTCGCGCTGATCGGCAGCATCGGCTTCCTGCTCCTCGTCTCGCTGGTCGTCGACGCCGGCATCGCGGCGGCCGGGACCTACGCCTTCCGGCTCTTCCCCGGTGCCGAGCTGGCGCTGATCGCCGCCAACTTCCTGCTCTCGCTGTTCTTCGCGAGCCTCCTCTTCGGCATGGTCTACTGGCTGCTGCCGGAGGTGAGGCTGCCGTTGCGCGACCTCGTGCCGGGTGCGGTGCTCGCCGGCGTCCTGTTCACCTTCGGCAAATCGTTGATCGGCCTCGCCGCCGGCCGCGGCGAGATCGCCTCGAGCTTCGGCGCCGCGGCCTCGATCCTCACCATTCTCGCCTGGATCTATTACGCCTCGCAGATCCTGCTGCTCGGCGCCGCCTTTGCGAAGGCGCTGCGGGACCGGCGCGTCGCCCTGGGTGGCACCGCGCCGCCGCCTCAGCCGCGCAGCGCCACATAGATCGCCGGGATGACGAGCACGGTGAGCGCCGTCGAGGAGGCGAGGCCGAACAGCAGCGAGATCGCGAGACCCTGGAAGATCGGATCGGCGAGGATCACCGCCGCGCCGATCATCGCGGCGAGCGCGGTCAGCAGGATCGGCTTGAAGCGGATCGCCCCCGCCTCGAGCAGCACTTCGACGAGCGGACGGTCTCCGCCCTGCGCGTGACGGATGAAGTCGGCGAGCAGGATGGAATTCCGCACGATGATGCCGGCGAGCGCGATGAAGCCGATCATCGAGGTGGCCGAGAAGGGTGCGCCGAACAGCCAGTGGCCGATCATGATGCCGATCAGGGTGAGCGGGATCGGCGTCAGGATGACGAGCGGCAGCTTGAACGAACCGAACTGGGCGACGACGAGGATGTAGATGGCGAGAATGGCGACGGCGAAGGCCGCCCCCATGTCACGGAAGGTCACCCAGGTCACCTCCCATTCGCCGTCCCACAGCAGGGTCGGGTGGCTCTCGTCATCCGGCTGGCCGTGCAGCGCGATCGTGGGCTTCGGCACGTCGCCCCAATCGGCTCTGTCGATCGCCTCCGACACCGCGAGCATGCCGTAGACCGGCGCCTCGAAGGCCCCCGCGAGCTCCGCCGTCACCATTTCGGCGGCGCGGCCGTTATGGCGGAAGATCGGATAGGAGGCGGGTTCGCGCGTCACATGGACGACGTCGCCGAGCTCGGCGACCCCCCGGCTGCCGGGCTGGGCATTGGCCGGAACCGGGGTGGCGAGCGCCCGCTCGTCGACGACGGCGTCGCTCTTGCCGAGCCCGATCGAGATCGGAATCGGCGGCCGGCCGCCGCCGCGGTGCGAATAGCCGACCGTCGTGCCGCCATAGAGCGCGGCGAGCGCGTCATAGACGTCGGACTGCTCGACACCGTGATATTCGAGATTGTCCTGGTCGATCGCGACGCGGACGCGCTCCGCCCGGTTGTGGAAGGAATCGTCGACGTCGACGATGAAGGGGATGCTCTCGAAGGTCTCGCGCAGCCTGGTTGCCACGGCACGGCGGGTCTCGGCATCCGGGCCGTAGACCTCGGCGAGCAGCGTTCCCATCACCGGCGGACCCGGCGGCGGCTCGACCACCTTGATCACCGTGCCGGCCGGCACGTCGACGCCGGCGAGGCGCTGGCGCAGATCGAGCGCGATCGCATGGCTCGTGCGCGCCCGCTCGCCCTTCGGCGACAGGGTGACGACGACGTCGCCCTGTTCGGGCCGGGCGCGCAGATAATAGTGCCGCACGAGGCCGTTGAAGTTGAACGGTGCGGCTGTGCCGGCATAGGTCCGGAAGGAGACCGCTTCCTCGACCGGGGCGAGCCGGCCGACGATCGCCTGCAGCGCCCGGTCGGTGTCCTCCACCGACCGGCCCTTCGGCAGATCGACGACGACCTGCAGCTCGGTCTTGTTGTCGAAGGGCAGCAGCTTCACCGTGACGTGCTTCGTATAGACGAGGCCCATCGAGGCGAGGGTGGCGAGCCCCACGAGGATCAGGAAGATCCAGGACCGCCTCCGCGAGGCGAGGATCGGCCGGGCGACAGCGACATAGGCGCGGCCGAGCCGGCCGCCGGCCGAATGATCGTTCGCCCCGCCATGGCCGGCCGCGCCGTGCCCCGACACCTTGCCCCCGAGCCGCAGCATCAGCCAGGGCGTCAGGACGACGGCGACGAAGAAGGAGAACAGCATCGCCGCCGAGGCATTGGCCGGGATCGGGCTCATATAGGGCCCCATCATGCCGGAGACGAAGAGCATCGGCAGCAGCGCGGCGACGACGGTGAGGGTCGCGACGATAGTCGGATTGCCGACCTCGGCGACCGCATCGACCGCTGCCGCGGCGCGCGACCGGCCGTCGCGCATCGCCCAGTGGCGGGCGATGTTCTCGATCACCACGATCGCGTCGTCGACCAGGATGCCGATCGAGAAGATCAGCGCGAAAAGGCTGACGCGGTTGAGCGTATAGCCCATCAGCCGGGCGGCGAAGAGGGTGAGGAGGATGGTCGTCGGAATGACGACGGCGACCACCACCGCCTCGCGCCAGCCGATCGCCAGCGCCACGAGCACGACGATCGAGACGGTGGCGAGGCCGAGATGGAAGAGCAGCTCGTTCGCCTTCTCGTTCGCGGTCTCGCCATAGTTGCGGCTGACCGTGAGCGCCACGTCGTCGGGCACGATGCCGCCGCGCACCGCCTCGAGCCGGGCGACGATCTCCTCGGCGATCGCCACCGCATTGGTGCCCGGCCGCTTGGCGACGGCGAGCGAGACGGCGGGCACGCGCACGACGCCGTCCGCGGTCTTCGCGATGGCGGAGACGCGGCTCTCGTTCGGCTCGGTCGCGAGCACCACCCGCGCGACGTCGCGGACATAGACGGGCCGGCCGTCGCGGGCGGTGACGAGGAGATTGCCGATCTCGGAAAGGGTCTGCAGCGTCTGGCCGGCGACCAGCGTCGGCTGGCCGCCCTCGATGCGGACGCGGCCGACCTCGAAGGAGCGGTTGGCGCCGGCGATCTTCGCCTGGAGCTGGGCGAGCGTGATGCCGTAGAGCGAGAGCTTCTCCGGATCGGGCTCGACGCGGATCTCTTCCGGCTGTTCGCCGACCAGATAGGTGAGGCCGATGTCGGGCAGCTTGGCGATCTCGACCTGCAGCTCGCGGGCGATCCGGGTCAGATCGTTGGCGGTGATGCGCGCGGCGGCGGCCGCGCCCGCCGGCGCGAGGTCGACGACGACGATCGCGACGTCGTCGATGCCGCGGCCGACGATCAGCGGTTCGGGAATGCCGACCGGGATGCGGTCGAGATTGGCGTTGACCTTCTCGTGCACGCGCAGCACCGCGGCGTCGGCGCTGGTGCCGACGAGGAAGCGTGCGGTGACGACGACGCCGTCGTCCTCGGTCTGCGAATAGACGTGCTCCACACCGTCTATGCTCTTGACGATCGTCTCGAGCGGTTCGGTGACGAGCTTTTCCGCGTCCTCGGCCTTGAGGCCGTTCGCCGCGACGTGGATGTCGACCATCGGCACGGAGATCTGCGGCTCCTCCTCGCGCGGCAGGGTGACGAGCGCGACGAGTCCGAGCGCGAGCGCCGTGACGAGGAAGAGCGGAGTGAGCGGCGAGCCGATGAAGGCGCGCGTCAAGGCGCCGGCGATGCCGAGCTTCGCGGGCGTCACGGTCACTTCGCTTCTCCCGGCAGGACGACCCGGTCGCCGTCGTGCAGCCCGGTCAGGATCTCGACCATGGTGCGGCCGTTCTCGACGCGGGTCTCCCCTGTGATGACGGCGATGTCGAGCGGGCCGTCGGCGGCCGTGAGGCGAACATAGTCGACGCCGTGTCGCAGCGTCACCGCCTCGGCCGGCACGGCGAGCGCGGTCCGCTCGCCGACCGGAATCCACACGAGGGTGCGCTCGTTGACGAAATAGTCGCCGATGCCGTCGACCTCGACGTCGGCGACGACGAGCCCGTCGGTGATCTCCGGATAGACCTTCGCGACGCGGCCTTCACGGGTCGTCTGCGGCCCGCTCTCCGGCGACAGGCCGCGCGCGCCGATCCGCACGACGTCGCCCTCCTCGATCTCCGCGGCGTGGCGCTCGGGCAGCGACAGGCGCAGGAAATAGCGGCCGCTGGCGATGCGGGCGATCTCCTCGCCGGCGAGCACGACGGAACCGAGCGTCACCGGCACGGTCAGCACCCGGCCGGTGGCCGGCGCGACGATCGCCCCTTCGCTCGCCTGCTGGACGATCACGGCGCGGTTCGCCTCGGCGGCCGTCACCTGATTGACGGCGACCTCGTATTGCGTGCGAGCCTGGTCGAGCTGGCTCTGCGGGCTGATGCCGCGGGCGACGAGCTGCTCGGCGCGGGCGAGATCGGTGCGGGCGTTGTCGCGCTGCGACTGCAGCTGTTTCAGCTGCGCTTCCGCGGCGTCGCGCTGCAGCGCCAGCTTGTCGTCGACCACCTCGGCGATCGTCTCGCCTTCCGTCACCTCGCGCCCCTCCGTCACCGAGATGGACCGGATCGTGCCGCCGATGCGGGCGCGGGCGGGCACGACGGTGCGGCTCTCGACGCGGCCGAACACCGCCTTGAACTCGGTGACCGGCCGCGCCTCGACGAGGAAATCGGCGGCCGCCGCGGGCGCCGCGAGGCCACCGAAGGCGCAGAGGAGAAAGGCGAGACGGATCGGTCGGGACATGGATCTGCCGGGGTTCTTGCGGGACGGGAGCGCTCAGCGGAAGGCGGTGCCGGCCGGGCAGCCGAGCCGCTTGAAGACCATCGCCGCCGGGCAGAAGCCGGTGACCGAGGCCTGGATCAGATTGAGGCCGACGAACACGGTCAGCAGATACCAGTAGGGCGACACGAAATGGCCGAGTGCCAGCGAGACGAGGATCATCAGGCCGGCGAACATCATCACGGCGCGGTCGAGGGTCATGGCTGCTTTCCTTTCGGGAGAGAGACGCTTCACGGCGTCGGATCGATCTGGACTTCCTTGAGCTTCTTGATGCCGAGCATTTCGAGGGCCGCGTTCTCGTAGAAGGTTTCGCTCTTGCCCTGGCGGACCTTGCGCAGGAAATACTTCTCGAAGCCGATCTTGGCGGCGTGGACCCATTTGCCCTGCGCCGACCAGTTGACGTTGCGCGGCGGGATCTGCGGCTGGGCGACGAAGGCGATGCCCTCGTCGCCGAAATCGGCGAGGCAGACCGCATTCCAGGTGGCGACCGCCTTCGGCTCCGCGCCGCGCAGCAGCGCGCCGATGTTCTGCGCCGTCGCGGTGACCATCGATTCGATCATGAAGCCGGTCTTCGGCACGCCGACGGGCAGCGGCGTCTTGCCGACCGGCGGAATGGCGACGCAGACGCCGACCGCGAAGACGTTCGGGAAGGCCGCGTTGCGCTGGTGCTTGTCGATGGTGACGAAGCCGCGCGGATTGGTGAGGCCCTCGATGCCCGCGACCGCAGGGACGCCGCGGAAGGCGGGCAGCATCATCGAGAAGGCGAAGGGAAGGGTGTGCGTGGTCTTGAGCGCGCCATCCTCCTGCACCTCCTCGACGGTCATCGCGCCCGCTTCGACCTTGGCCACCCGGGCATTGGTGATCCACTTGATGTGCCGCTCGCGCATCGCGCTTTCGAGCAGGCCCTTCGTATCGCCGACGCCGTCGAGGCCGAGATGGCCGATATAGGGCTCGGGCGTGACGAAGGTCATCGGCACGCGGTCGCGCACCCGGGCGCGGCGGAGCGCCGTCTCGAGGATGAAGGCGAACTCATAGGCGGGGCCGTAGCAGGATGCGCCCTGCACCGCGCCGATGATCACCGGGCCGGGCGCCCTGACGAGCGCCTCGAAGGCGGCGCGGGCGGCGAGCGCATGGTCGGTCTGGCAGACGGACTGGGTGTGGCCCTGCGGCCCGAGACCGGGCACTTCGTCGAAAGCGAGGTCGGGTCCGGTCGCGACGACGAGGTAATCGTAGTCGAGCACGCTGCCGTCCTTGAGGGCGATCCGGTTCTCGGCCGGAAGCACCCGCTCCGCGCCCTCCGGCCTGAGCCCGATGCCGCGGCGGGCGAAGACATCGGAAAGGTCGACGCTGATATCCTCCGGTTCGCGCCAGCCGACCGCCACCCAAGGGTTGGACGGCACGAAGGAATAGGTCTTGCCGAGATTGACGACGACGAGCTCGTCCTGCGGACGGATCGCGTCCCGCAGTTCATAGGCCATGATGACGCCGCCGAGCCCGGCGCCGAGGACAACGATGCGTGCCATGGATCTCCCTCCCTTCGTCCGGACCGGACGTCCTCCACCCTCGTCGGTATCCGCGCCGCCCATCACGCCATCGAATGACGATTTGCGGTGTGCGGCTTTGATCGACCGCAACTTCCGCGGTCCGGCCACCGATGCTCTTGCATCTAACATTCAAATCTCATAAATTCAATATCATGAATGTAAGAGAGATGATCCCGGCTTCGGAGGCGGCGGCGGAGCTGATGCGCAGCCTGTCGCATCCGCAGCGCCTGCTCGTGCTCTGCGCGCTCGGCGATGAGGAACGCACGGTCGCCGAACTGCGCCAGATGCTCGACATCGAGCAGGTGCCGATGTCGCAGCAATTGATGCGCCTGCGCGCCGACGGCCTCGTCCAATCCCGTCGCGAAGGCACGACGGTGCACTACCGGATCACCCGGCCCGAGGTGCTGGCCGTGATCGCGGCGCTGCACGCCGCCTTCTGCGGTCCGCACCGGCCCGGCTAGCGTCCGCCGCCGATCGAAGCCGGAAACCCGATCCGGGCGGGGGCATTGGTGAGAGGGCCGAGGGCAACGGCGGGGCGGATGACTCGATCGCACACCTCTCTTCTCGTTCTGTTCGGTGCTGCCGGGCTGCTGCTTCTCCTGGCGCCCGACGTGTTTCTGATCGTCTTCGCCGGCGTGCTGCTCGCCGTCTTCCTGCACAGCGGGGGCGCCTGGATCGGGGCGCGGCTCGGTATCCGGCCCGCCTTCGGCGTCGGACTGTTCCTCGCGCTGATCGTGCTCGCCCTTCTCGGCTTCGGCGCCGCCGTGGCGCCGGCGGCGATCGCCGAGGTCGAGGAACTGGCGCGGCGGCTGCCCGAGGCGCTCACCGATCTGCACGATCGCATCGAATCCTATTCGATCGGCGCTATGGTGCTCGAGCGGGTGACGCCGGATTCGCTCGCCGGCGGCGCCGGCGGCGCCGCGGCGATGTCGGCGGTCTCGTCGACCTTCGGCGTGCTCGGCAATTTCGTCGTCGTCCTGTTCATCGGCCTTTACGGCGCGATCGATCCCGGCCTCTATCGCCGGGGGCTCGAAAGGCTCCTCGAGCCGGCCCTCAGGTCGCGTGGCGGGAGGGTGCTGCGGGCGGTCGGGGCGGCGCTGCGCAACTGGCTCATCGCGCAGCTCGCGGCGATGGCGGTGGTCGGCGGGTTGACCGGGCTCGGCCTGTGGCTCGCCGGCATACCGCTCGCCTTCGCGCTCGGCCTCGTCGCCGGCCTGCTCGCCTTCATCCCCAACATCGGGCCGGTGCTCGCCATCGCGCCGGCCCTCCTCCTCGCTCTGCCGCAGGGTCGGACCGCGGTGCTCGTCGTCCTCGCCGTCTATCTCGGCGTGCAGGCGCTCGAAAGCTATGTCGTCACGCCGCTGCTGCAGCAGGAGAAGGTGTCGCTGGCGCCAGCGCTGGTGATCGCGGCGCAGCTTCTCGCCGGCGTCTGGTTCGGCCTGCTCGGCCTCGCCCTCGCCACGCCGCTCACCGCCGCGCTGATGACGTTGGTGCGGGTCGCCTATGTCGAAAACACGCTCGAGGACGGCGCCGGCGGCACGTCGCCGGGCGCCGCATCGTAGCGTTCGGTCAGATCTCGAGCAGAAGCGGCCGGTGGTCGGAAACCTCCGGCGCCGCGACGACGTCGAAGCCGCGCACATCGACCGCGTCGTTGACGAGCATGTAGTCGGCGAAGGCGCCGGGCTTGCGGTAATGCGACGAGCGCGTGCCGGAAAAGCCGCGGCCGGTGACGAGGTCGCGCAGGCCCAGTTCGCCGAGCACGGCGAAGGTGGCGCTGCCGGGCTGGACGTTGAAATCGCCGCAGACGACCAGACGGTCGCCGGGGGCTGCGACCGCGGCGGCGAGGCCGGCGAGGCGGCGCGCCTGCGCGAGCCGTTCGGGCGTGTCCATCTTGCCGCGGAGATCGCGCAGCCCGTGCATATGGGCGATCGTCACCGGTTCGCCGCGTTCGAAATCGTGGATCCGCACCGCATGTGCGGTGCGCGAGCGCGGATGGTCGCCATAGCCGTCCGGCGAGAAGGCCTTGTGGACGAAGCCCTGGGCCTGGCCGATCACCGCCAGATCGGCACGCACGAAGGTGGCGAGGCCCCAGTAGGACGGCACGCTCGCCGGCCCGTCCCACAGCACGCCGCGCGCCGCCGGGCAGAAGGTGGCCGTGTGATGCGGCAGCACGGACGACACGTCCCGGAAGAGATTGGCGCGCTGCGGCAGCACATGGTCGCCGTCGCGATAGGTGAGCCAGACCGCATCGGTCGCCGGCGTGTGCACCACTTCCTGCAGGCACAGCACATCGGGCGCCGCCGCACCGAGATAGGCGAGAAGGGGCTCGGCGAGCGTGCCGCCCCAGCCGTTCAGGCAGATGATCCGCAAGCGGTTCGCCCCCCGGGAAATGCCCCTCTCACGGGGCTGTCGCGCGAACTCTGGCAAGACCGGCAAGGGCCTGCAAGAGCCTGCAAGGGCCTCGGCGCACAATCGGGAGTCGAGCTCGCTCGCCGCGCCGCCCATCGTCATGCGGGTCTCCTTGAGAGACATATAACTCAAGGTTGCATTTTTGTGCGACTGCATCTAGCCTGCTCATGCCGGAAGGGGCAGAGACCGCGGGAGACGCCGATGGCCGAATATCGGGTGGCGCGGGAGGGCGATCTCGCCGAGGGCGAGAAGCGGGTCTTCGTGGCGGGCGGGGTGGAAATCGGCCTCTTCCGGCTCGACGGCCGCTTCATCGCCTGGCGGAACGCCTGTCCCCACCAGGGAGGCCCGGTCTGTCAGGGGCGCATTTTCCGCCGGGTGATCGCCGAGGCCGGCGAGACCGGGCGACCGGCCGGCCGGCGCTATCACGAGCGCGACGTCAACATCGTCTGCCCCTGGCACGGCGCCGAGTTCGACATTCGCACCGGCGTTCATGTCGGCAGCGGCCTGCTGCGCCTCGCACCGGTCGCGACGCTGCTGCGGGACGGCGCGGTGCATGTCGCGATCGCCGACGAGGTCGAGCACGGGGACGGCGCGTGACGAGGGCGGCGGCGACCAACAATCCCTATGCCGAGGCGGAAGCGCTGGCGCTCCGCGCCCTCGATCTCGCTCTCGCCGCGGTGGGCTCCGGCGAGGCGCATCTCGTCTCGGACGCGGCGGTGCGCCGGCTGATGACCGCGGCCGTCAAGCTCTATGCCGCCAAGGCGGATGGCGAGGCGCGCAGCTTCCGCGCCCTCGAGGGGCGCTATGACGAGGTGGTGCGGCCGACCGAGGCGCTCACCGCGGTGACCGAAGTGCTGCGGGCGCTGCGGCTCGGGCCGGTCGAGTTCGGCCTGTGGTCGCGCCGCCGGCCGGAAGACTATCACGAGACCGGCGCGGGAGAGCGCTGAGATGGATGCGCCGCTGCCCATCGAGGCGCTCGCCGAGATCGGTGTCGAGACCGACACGCGGCTCTATCTCGATCACGCCCGCCGCCATGCCCGCCGGCACGGCTATGACCGCTGGACGCTCGTCGACATCGACGCGCACCACGTCGAATCGATCTCGTGGAAGGAGATCGTCGATTTCATCGAGGACCCGGTGCTGCGCGACCAGGCGAAGGCCTATCACGCCGAGCGGGTCGGAGCGCCGCCCTATGGCCTCGTCGGCGATTTCGGCCTGCGCTATCAGGATTGCGGCGGCCGGATCCCGCATCAGGCCGACCGGCGCGAACGGGTCGAGCCGGGGCCGCATCGCGACGTCGTTCTGACGCGGCGCGCCATGGAGGCGCTCGCCGTCGCCTATATGGTCGTGTTCCCGACCTCGATGCTCTTCCTCGGCATGCACCCGCAGCCGCAGATGGAGGTGGCGCTCGGCCGGGCCTATAATCGCTGGGTGGAGGCGACGCTGCTCGCCGGCGACGCGGGCATTCTGGCGCTCGCCTATCTGCCCTTCAACACGCCCGAGGAAGCGCTCCGCGTCGTCGAGGAGAGCGCCGCCCATCCCCGGGTCGTCGGCTTCACCGTCACCTCGACGCGCTACAAGCCGGTGCACGATCGCGCCTATTGGCGGCTCTACCGGGCGATCGAGGAGAGCGGCAAGCCGATCTGCTTCCATGCCGGCTATCACTGGCAGGACCCCTCGCTCGCCACCATCCCGACCTTTCTCGGCATGCACGCGCTCGGCTTCGTCTGGTGCAACATGGTGCACATGACGAACTGGATCCTCGAAGGGATCCCGGAGCGCTTCCCGCGGCTGAGATCGCTGTGGGTCGAGAGCGGCCTCGCCTGGATTCCCTTCCTGATGCAGCGGCTCGACGACCAGTTCCTGATGCGCCCGTCCGAGGCGCCGATGCTGAAGCGGCTGCCCTCCGAATACATGGCCGAGCGGTGCTGGTATTCCTCGCAGCCGATGGAGCGCGGCAATCCGAAGGCGCTCGCGCTCACCTTCGAGATGATCCGGGCGGAGAGCCAGCTGCTCTGGTCCTCCGACTGGCCGCATTTCGACTTCGACACGCCGGGCGTGATCTACGACCTGCCGTTTCTGTCGGAGGCGGCGAAGCGGGCGATCCTCGGCGGCAATGCGCAGCGTCTGTTCGGCCTTCCCGACCGGCGGCCGCCGGGCCCGGGAGGCGCGTGATGGCCGACCTGCCCGAGCCGCTCCCCGTTCAGTCCGCCGCTCCGGAAGCGGCCGAGGCCTCCATCATCGGCCTGACGCTCAACGGCGTGACCCGCGTCGTCCCGCTCGACGATCCCCGCGTCACCCTCCTCGATCTGCTGCGCGAACGGCTCGGCCTCTCCGGCGCCAAGAAGGGGTGCGACCGCGGCCAGTGCGGCGCCTGCACCGTACTGCTCGACGGAAGGCGGGTGAACGCCTGCCTCGTGCTCGCGGTGACGCTCGACGGTGCAGCGGTGGAAACGATCGAGGGGCTCGGCGGCGGCGGGGCGCTGCATCCGCTCCAGGCCGCCTTCGTCGAGCACGATGCGCTGCAATGCGGCTTCTGCACGCCGGGCCAGATCATGAGCGCGCTCGGCCTCCTCGCCGAGGAGGGTAACGATCCCGATCCGGAGCGCATCCGCGCCGGGATGAGCGGCAATCTCTGCCGCTGCGGCGCCCACCCGGCGATCGTCGCGGCGATTCGCGCCGTGATCGGCGCCGGCGACCGGTCGGAGATGCCGGAATGAGGCGGTTCGCCTATCTGAGGCCGGCGCGCCTCGAAGAGGCGCTCGCTGCCGCGGCCGAGCCGGAGACCGCCTGGCTCGCCGGCGGCACCAACCTCGTCGAACTGATGAAGCGCGGTGTCGCACGGCCGGCCCGGCTCGTCGACCTCGCCGGCCTCGAGGACCTCGCCACGATCACGCCGCTCGCCGCGGGCGGGCTCTCGATCGGCGCGGCGGTGCGGAACGCCGATCTCGCCCGCCATCCCGTCATCCTGCGCGATGCTCCGATCCTCGCCGAGGCGGTCCTCTCCGCCGCCGCGCCGCAGATCCGCAATCGTGCCACGACGGCCGGCAATCTGCTCCAGGCGCCGCGCTGCGCCGGCTTTCTCGATCCCGGCGCAGCCTGCAACCGGCGCGCTGCCGGCTCGGGCTGCGCCGCGCGCGGCGGCGACGGCCGGGATGCCGCCGTGCTCGGTGCGACGGAGGCCTGCATCGCGGTCCATCCATCCGATCTCGCCGTGCCGCTCGTCGCGCTCGATGCCCGGCTGCGCGTCGCCGGTCGGGACGGCGAGCGGACGATCGCGCTCGGCACGCTCTACGGAGCCGATGGGGCGTCGACGCTCCCCCCGGGCGAACTGGTGCGCGCCGTGCTGCTGCCGGCGGAGGCGGCGGGATTTGCGGGGCACGCGCGCTATCTGAAGCTGCGCGAACGGACGAGCTTCGCCTTCGCCCTCGTCTCGGCCGCGGCGGCGCTGCGCATCGCGGGCGGCCGGATCGTTGCCGCACGGGTCGCGCTCGGCGGCGTCGCGCCGCGACCCTGGCGGCCGGCCGAGGCGGAGGCGGTGCTCGCCGGGGCGGTGCCGACCGACGCTCTCTTTCGGGCTGCCGCCGATGCGGCGCTCGCCGCGGCGCGGCCGATCGCGGAGAACGGCTTCAAGATCGAACTCGCCCGCCGGGTGCTCGTGCGCGCCCTCACCCTGGCGCTCCGCGGCACGCCGGCCCGCGTTCCGGCGCTCGCCGCCTCGCCCTTCGCGCCCGCCGGGGAGGGCGCCCGCCATGGCTGAGGGCACGGCGCCGATCTCGCCCGAGGGTGCGGCGATCGGCCGGCCGATTGCTCGCGACGACGGCGTCGCCAAGGTGACCGGCCGCGCCCGCTATGCCGCCGACTGCAGGCCGCCGGGGCTGCTCCACGCCGTGATCGCGCCGAGCCGGATCGCCCGCGGCCGTGTCACCGCCTTCGATCTCGATGCCGCCATGGCGGAGCCGGGTGTCGTCGCGGTGATGACGCCGGCGAACCGGCCGCCGCTCGCCGAAGATCCGGATGCGAAGACCGCGCCGATCGTCTTCCGGCTCGATCTCCTCCAGGACGACCGGATCCGCTATGCCGGCCAGCCGGTCGCGGTGGTCATCGGCGAGACGCTCGAAGCGGCGGAGGAGGGCGCCTTCCGCCTCGCCCCGGCCTATGCCGCGGAGCCCGCCCTGGTCGACATCGACGCTGCTGAACCGTTCGTGCCGGAGACGGTCGGCCTCGGCGCGCCCGTCGAACGGCGCCGCGGCGATGTCGAGGCGGCGCTCGCCACAGCCGCCCACCGCGTGCAGCGCCGCTACGAGACGGCGGCGCAGGTCCACAATCCGCTCGAGCCGCACGCCGTCGTCGCGGTCTGGGAGGGTGATCGCCTCTGGGTCGACACACCGAGCCAGAATGTCGCCCGCGCGCAGCGCCGCATCGCCGGCCTGCTCGGCCTGCCGCCCGACCACGTCCATATCCGCAGCCCCTTCGTCGGCGGCGGCTTCGGAGCGAAGGCCTTCCCCGCCGGCCCGCAGGTGCTCGGCATTCTGGCGGCGCGGCTCGTCGGCCGGCCCGTCAAGCTCGTCCTGTCACGGGCGCAGATGTTCGGCGCCGTCGGCCATCGCGCGCCGACGCGGCAGACGCTGCGGCTCGGTCTCGCCGACGACGGCACGATCGCCGCGCTCGCCCATCACGCCCGGGTCGCGTCGAGCCGGTTCGACGATTTCTTCGAGCCCGCGGCGGCGCTGTCCGGCGGCGTCTATGCCGCCGGCGCGGTGGAAACGACACACGAGGCGGTGCGGCTCGACATCGCCACCCCGGTCGTGATGCGCGGCCCGGGCGAGGCGACCGGCTCGCTCGCCCTCGAATGCGCCATCGACGAGGCGGCGGCGGAGCTGGGCCTCGATCCGCTCGCCTTCCGCCGCCTCAATCACGCCGACACGGAGCCGATCTCCGGCCGGCCCTTCTCCTCGAAGGCGCTCAGGGCCTGCTACGATGCCGGCGCCGCCCGCTTCGGCTGGGCCGGCCGGCCCCTCGCGCCGCGCAGCCTCTCCGATTCAGACGGCCGGCTGGTCGGTCTCGGCATCGGCACGGCGGTGTTTCCTTCGATGATGTTCCAGGCCGAGGCGCGGGCGCTGCTGCGGGCCGACGGTGCCGCGATCGTCGAGCTCGGCGCGCACGAGATCGGCCAGGGCGCGGCGACGGCCCTCCGCCAGATCGCCGCCGACGCGCTCGGCCTGCCGCTTTCCGCCGTCACGTTGCGGACCGGCGCATCCGACCTGCCCGATGCCGGCGGCGCGGCGGGTTCGAGCCACACGGCGACGGCCGGGTCCGCAATCCATGCCGCCGGCACGGCACTCGTCGCGCGGCTGGCGGCGCTCGCCACCGCCGATCCGGCTTCGCCGCTCCATGGCGCCGGCAATGCCGTGCTCTTCGCCGCGGACGGCGCGCTCCATGCCGGCGACGGCCGGCGCGACCCGCATGCCGCAGTGCTCGCCCGCGCCGGGCTCGGCGCGATCGAGGCCCGGGGCGCCGCAGCCCCCGACCGGGCGGCGAGGGCGAGCCACGCCATGGCGGCGCATGGCGCGGTCTTCGCCGAGGTGGCCGTCGATCCCGATCTCGGCGCGATCCGCGTCACCCGTCTCGTCGGCGCCTTCGCCGCCGGCCGTATCGTCAATCCGCGCCTCGCCCGCAGCCAGCTCGTCGGCGGCATGATCTGGGGGCTCTCGCTCGCCCTCCACGAGGCGGCGCAGTTCGATCCGGCGACGGGCGCGATCGCCAATGCCGATCTCGGCGCCTATCGCATCCCCGTCCATGCCGATCTGCCCTTTGTCGAAGCGCTGCTGGTCGCGGAGGAGGACACGCTCGTCAATCCGCTCGGGGTGAAGGGCGTCGGCGAGATCGGCATCACCGGCACGGCGGGGGCGGTGGCGAACGCCGTCTGGCACGCGACGGGCGTGCGCATCCGGCGCTTCCCCATCCGCATCGAGGACCTCGCCCTCGCCATGCCGGGGCGCGAGAAGGAGGACGACGCATGAGCGCGGAGCATTTCGGGTTCCCGGCCGACCGGCCGGTGGTCGGCGTCGTCCATCTGCGGCCGCTGCCCGGCGCGCCGCGCTTCGATGGCGATACCGGCCTCATCCTCGATCAGGCGCTCGCCGACGCCGCTGCGCTCGAGGCCGGCGGCGTCGACGCGGTGATGATCGAGAATTTCGGCGATACGCCCTTCTTCCCCAATGTCGTGCCGCGCGAGACGATCGCCTGGATGACGCGGATCGGGGCCGGCATCCGCGCCCAGAGCCGCCTGCCGCTCGGCGTCTGCGTGCTGCGGAACGATGCGCGCGCCGCACTCGCCATCGCCCATGCGATCGGCGCCGCCTTCATCCGCGTCTGCATCCTCGGCTCGCCGCGGGTGACCGACCAGGGCCTGATCGAGGGCGAGGCCTATGATCTCCTGCGCGACCGGGCGCGGCTCGGCGCACAGATCCGCATCTGGGCCGACATCGACATCAAGCATTCCTATGCGCTCGCGCCCGGCTACTCGCTCGTCCGCGATGCCGCCGATCTCGTCGCCCGTTCGCATGCCGACTGCCTGATCGTCACCGGTTCGGCGACCGGCCAGCCGATCGAGGAGACCCACCTCGCCGCGCTCCACGGCAAGGTCGGGGCGCCGGTGCTGGTCGGCAGCGGGGTCACCGAGCGGACGATCGGCGGGCTCGCCGCGCGCGCCGATGGCTTCATCGTCGGCACGGGGCTGAAGGAGGGGAGCGGCCCCGGCGCCCGGATCGGCCTCGGCCTCACCCGCGCGCTGGTCGCCGCCCGGGACGCCGCGCGCGGCTGAGCGGACCCGCGCGCACCCTCCGCGAGACATATGCCGCCGAGACGGTGTTTCGGCGGCTCAGGATCGATCGGGGCCCGTCCCGTCGGCGCGCGGCGTCTCCGGCCCGTTCAGTCCGGGCTGCCCGCCGCGGCGAGCGCCGCGCCGATGTCGAGGAGGCCCCAGCCGGTGGCGCGGTTCGGATAGGGGGGACCGGAAGGATGCCCCTGCGCCGAGACGCCGACATCGATGCGCCGCGCCGTCGCGGCGATGAGGGCGCGCAGGGCCGCAGGCTCCAGCCCCGGCCGGGCCTGCAGCAGGAGGGCGGCGAGGCCGCTCACCTGCGCCGAGGCGGACGAGGTGCCGCTGATCACCACCCAGCCGTCGTCGGGCAGGCCGCCATCGCCCCGCGGATAGGGATATTCGGCGAAGGCGCGGTCGATCGCCGAGCCGGGCGCCGTCGGCAGCATGATGTAGACGCCGTTCGGCGCCGGACCGACCAGGCCGCAGAAATCCGGCACGATGCGGCCGGGAAAGAGCGCGCTCGCATAGCCGCTCGCATAGTCGGAGGCGCGGTAGAGATCGGCGGCGTCGACATAGGCGCCGCCGGCGGCGAAGGCGGCCGGCACTTGCGGCGGGAAGATGATCTTCTGGTTGCCGGCGGCGAAGACCGGGACGATGCCCGCCTCGGCGGCATCGGTAATCGCGGCGAACACCGCCTTCTCATAGGGCGTCATCGCCGGTGCCGTGGTGATATGACCCCAGGTGTTCTGGATGACATGGGGCCGCGGCCGCATCGCGGCGGCGGTCTTGAAGGCGGCGAGCGACAGGGCGTCGCTGGTCTTGATCACGGTCAGCTCGGCGAGCGGCGCGATCGACACGATCGTCGCGCAGATCATCGTGCCGTGGCCGATCGCGTCGATCTCGGGATTGTCCTCATCCGGGCCGCAGACGACCGTGATCGCCGACCGCCGCGCGCGGAAATAGGGGTGCGCCCGGTCGCAGCCGGAATCGATGACGGCGATGCGGATGCCGCGGCCGTCATGGCCGGTGATCGAGGCGCGTGTGCCGTCGAGCGCGGTCAGCATGTCGACCGGCGCGCGCAGGCAGAAATAGGGCGTCGAGGGCGGCAGCGGATCGGTGCTCCGTCCGGTCGGCGGCACGGCGGCGAGGCCGGCGACCGCCGGCGCGCCGGGCAGGCGGAAGAGGTCCGGCCGGTCGGTGTCCCGGAGCAGGGCCCGGTCGGCGGCCCAGCCTTCCGGGGCGAGGACCGAGAGCGTGTGGGCGTTCGTGGCGACGACCGTCAGGCCGGCCGCGGCGAGGGCGTCGCGCGCCGCCGCGAGGGCGGCTTCAGAGGCGCGGAAGGGGGCGAGCCCCTCCGCGACCGGGTCGGCCCCGGGGTCGAACAGGCTGCGCCCGTCGGCAAGGAGCGGCGCGACTTCGAAGACGCGGGACGATGCGGGTTCGGCCATGCTCCCCTCCCCAATGCGTCAGGCGGACGCCGCCTCGCGCAGGTGGATCGCCGCGCCGCGATTGGCGATCCGGGTGAACCAGTGGCGCCGCACGACGCGCTCTGAGACGAGGCCGTCGAGCCAGGCGGTCGCCCGCTCCGGATCGCGCGTGAAGGCGAAGCAGACCGGCCCCATGCTGCTCATGCCGATCGCATCGATGCCGTGGTCGCGGGCGTGATCGACGACGTGCTTCAGATGATCGTTCTGCAGGCCGATCTGCAGCCGCTTGAACCAGCTCTCGAAGGTGATCGCGTTGAGCGCGTTGCAGAAGCCGCCATAATCGGCTTCCGCCACCGCCGGGGCGAGCCGCATCAATACCATATGCGCGGTGCGGTGCGATTCCGCTTCGGGGATCGGCAGGGTCGCGCGGAAGAAGGCGAGTTCCGCCTCACCATGGATGTGCGCCCCGTCGGGCAGGATCATCAGCACCGGCCAGTCGGGGAAGGGAAGGTTGATCAGCGCCGGCGGCCGGCGGCCGGCGCCGGCATAGCGGCTCGGCACCAGATAGCGGTTCGGCGCGCCGGCGAAATCCGGCGGCGTCGCGTGGCCGCCATCGACGAGAAAGCCGCCGCTGTCGATCAGATTGACGGTACCGCCCGATGTGCCGGCCCGGCCGGCGAGTTCGGCGAGCTGCGTCGTCGTGGTGGCGATGCCGTTGAGCGCGGCATAGGCCTTGCCGACCGAGAGCAGCGTGTTGGTCTTCGAGCCGAAGCCGGAATGGGTCGGGATCGGCCGCGCGATCGTCACGCGCGCCGCACCGCCGCCGAGCGTCGCCCGCACCCGCTCGAGATAGCCGATGATCAGCGCGCCGTAATCGTCGAGCCCCTCGACCGGATCGACCGCCATCACCCCGCTCGGGGCGAGCGTCGCGACGAAGCTCGGATCCTCGACCGGCATCGAGGCCATGCCGTTCCTGCGGCCGCTCGCCCCGGTGAGGTCGATCAGGGTGAAGCTCAGCCGGCAGGGCGATGTGATGGTGACGCTCCGGCCCCCGATCGGGCCACCGAAGGGTGTGTCCAAAGGGGTGTCCAACGGGGTGTCCATGGCGGCGCTCCCATCCGGCGGGCTTCAGATCTTGATGACGATCGGCTCCTTCAGCCCCTCGGGCGGGCGGAAGGCGAAGCGCAGCTCGAGCTCGCCGGCATCGAGCGCGGCGGCGAGCACCGTGCCCTCGACGGATCGCAGGCCCGCCGTGATTGTCGCGGCGAGCGCCTCGGTGCGGGCGCGGAAGCAATGCGGCGCATAGCGCAGCTCGAGCGCGAGGGTGAGCACGGGCCGCTCGCCCTCCGGCTCCTCGTAGCGCAGCGCGACGAGCGGCAACGAGCCGATGCTGCGGTCGAGCGCGACACGGACATTCGAGAACCAGTCATAGAGCCGGATGTCGGGCAGCGGCGACAGGATCTCATTGAGCGCGGCGGAGAAGACGAGGTAGTCGCGCCGCCCGCCGCGCCGGCGGGAGACGACGTTCTTCTGCTTGCCGAGGAAGCGGAAGGTCATCTGGCCGGTGTCGGTCCGTCGCGTGCGCTGGACGAGATCGCCGGTGTCGTAGCGGATCAGCGGGTGCATCTGGATGAAGGGCGCGAAGCCGGTCAGGCAGAGCCGGCCGACGCCCTCCTCGACCGGTCGGCCGTCCTCGTCGATCACTTCGCCGAAGATCTGCGGGTCGAGGACGAATTCGTCCGTCGTGCCGAGCCGGGAGGCGCCGCCGATCGCCTCGGTCAGCGTGAAACGATCGTTGATCATCGCTCCCCAGGACTCGGCGAGGAAGTCGAGCCAGTGACGGGCGAGGAAATTGCCCGTGACATTGACCGCCTGCAGGCGGAAGCGGCGCGGGTCGATGCCCTGTTCGAGCAGATAGCTCGTGAAGAAGAGCACATGGTGCTCGAGCCCGGAGAGCAGGCCGATCCGCGGCGCGTGGCCCTTGATCCTGTAGTCGCGGTCGAGCACGCGCACCGCATCGCGGATCAGGGTGTCGTCGGTGACGCCGGCATGGAAGCTTTTGCCGAGGCCGGGAATCGGCACCGGCATGCCGTGATTGATGTTGGGGAAGGAGAGCGACAGCGGCAGAGCCGCCAGGCGGCGCCGCAGCGGCCGGAACAGCGCGTTGAAATAGGCGCCGATGAACTCGACCTCGGCATAGGATTTGTAGATCTCGATCGGCGTGCCGGTGGTGCCGGAGCTGTGGCAGATCTGGCGCAGCTCGAGCCGGTCGGAGACGATCTCCTCGGCATGGGCGACCGCGGTGCGGCGGTCGATCACCGGCAGGGCGGAGAGGTCGATCGGCCGGCCGGGCTCGGGCGCCTCGATGCGCCCGTAGACCGCGCGGTCGCGATAGAAGGCGCTGTTCTCGCGTGCCTTGGCGAGCGTGTGGCGCATCAGCCAGGCCTGCGTGACGGCGAGTCCGGCCTTCTGCAGCGGGTGGCCGCCCGTGAAGCCGAGCAGCAGCCGGGCGAGTCCCTCGGGCGTCGGGCCGGGCAGCGCATCGAGCTGCACGGCGAGTCCGGCGGCGAAGGCGCGGGCGTCGTTCGAACCGGGAAGCGCGTTCATCGGCGAGCGGCTTTCGGGAGAGGGCACGGACAAGCGGGGGAATCGGCCCCGGCGGGCCGAACCGGGCGGAATCCGGGCGCGGGATCCGAGTCGGCGGAGGCGGCTGTCTGCGGTGCGGCAGACAGCCGCTCCGGCGGGCGGCCCGGGTCGGGGCGGCACCCGATCGGTGCACTCCCGGGCCGTGTCGTCGAGCCGTCCGTCAGGCCTTCGCCGACGCGGCCTCCGCGACATTCTCGGCGGCCGCCTCGGCCGCCGCCTCGGCGGAGGCCTCCGAGGACGCCTCCGAACTCAGTTCCGAGCTCGATTCCGCGGCGAGCTCGGCCGCGACTTCGCTTGCCGCCTCGCTCGCGGCTTCGAGCGCGGTCTCGGCCGCGGCCTCTGCCGTGATCTCGGACGTCAGCCCGCTCGCGACTTCCCGAGCGGTATTTTCGTCGACCTTATGCTTGACGAGAGTGTCGGATACCCACCTTACGACGCTATCCATTTTCATCTCCTTAGAAAACGGCTTACGCGATACAGGGGAAGCCTACCGTACTCGCCTATAAGGTGCAAGAACGATAGAAAATTTTCGATCAATCCGGAAGATCATGATGGATGACGACGTTTTTGACCGAGACACACAATCTATGGTAGATATCCGGTCCCGGATCGTCGCCAGACGCGGCTTTCGCCCGCGCCGGATGGCGGCGCATCTCTGCCGGGGACGGTCATCGGAGAACGGGCATGCTGAAACAGGTCAGGAGTGAAGGCATCGGCGTTTCCACCGCCTTTGCGCTGCCGATGCTGGTGGCGCGGGATCAGGGGTTCTTCGCCGACGAAGGGCTGGATGTCACCTTCCACGACAACCGTCAGGCGCAGCGCCTGCCGGACACCATCGTCGACCCGGCGCTGGTCGATTCCATCCGCACGCACGTGCCCTTCGAGGAGGGGGATGTGAACATCTATCGCGCCTGCGAGTGGGGCCAGATCCGCCGCGCCCGCGACAGCCGGCGCGGCGGCAAGATCATCGGCAAGCGTTCCTCGGTCGCGGTGATGGCGATCGTTTCGGCGCCCGGCTCGAAATACACCTATCCGCAGACGCTGCGGAACGCGCCGATCTCGGTCAGCTTCCACAATGGCAATCACTACGCCACCCTGCAGATGCTCGAAGGCTTCATGGCGCGCGACGAGATCAATGTCGTCGGCCAGCACCACACCTTCGGTCTCGAGGCGGTGCGGCGCGGCGATGTGGCGGCGATCGCGCTCACCGAACCCTGGCTGACCGTCGCCGAGAAGCAGGGCTTCCAGAAGGTGATCGAGACGCATTATGCCGGCTCCGAGATCGCCGGTCCCGAGCTCGACGCCGACACCTATGCGGCGATGCGGCGGGCCGAGATCCGCGCCGTCGACCTCATCAACGCCGACAAGAAGCGCTTTCTGCCCTATCTGATCGCGGCCTTGCCCGAAGGGGTGCGCGAGACCGTGACGCCGGACGATTTCTGGCTGCCGCGGCTGCGCTTCGTCGAGCCGGAGCCCTATACCCGCGACGAGTTCGAGCGGGCCTATGCCTGGATCCGGAGCTGGGACCTGATCGGGCCGGGCACCGATTTCGCCGACATCGTCGACAACCGTTTCCTGCCGGAGAGCGTAGCGGCGTGAGGCGTGCGGGCGGTCCCTAGCGCGGCGCGCCGAGCGCCGCGACGAGCGGGGCCGCCCGCCGATAGGCGGCGAGCGCCGGGCGGTAGAAGGCGACGAGCGCGGGATCCGGGAGGACCACCGCGCCGTCGAGCCGGAGCGCTGCCCGGGCCTCTGCGAGCGAGCGATGGACGCCGGCGCCGAGCCCGGCCATCAGCGCCGCGCCGAGGCCGGAAGCGTTTCGCGCCGCCACGATCTCGACCGGCGCGGCCGAGACCGCCGCCTTGATGGCGAGGCGGAGCGGATTGCTCGTCTCGCCGCCGACCGCCCGGATCCGCTCGACCGGGCCGGAGTCGGGCGCGGCGATCATCGCCTCCGTGCAGAGCCGCCCCTCATAGGCGAGCGCCTCGAGCGCGGCGCGGTAGAGCGTGGCCCGCCCGGTGCCGAGGCCGAGGCCCCAGAAGGCGCCGTTCGGCCGCAGCCGCGCGCCCGGCGCGTCGCCGATCAGCAGGTGCGGCAGGAAGCCGACGCCATGGCTGCCGGGTGGCACGGCCGCGGCTTCGGCGATCAACGTTTCCGCCGTGACGCCGCCGAAGAGGTCCGTGCGCAGCCATTCGAGCGCCGAGCCGGCCGTATAGATCCCCTTGAGCAGGAAGCGCCGCGTCGTGCCTTCGACCGCGAGCAGGCATTGGCAGACCCCGGCGGCGCCGAGTGCCGGCGAGGGCACGGCGCGGCCGGCGGGCAGCACCTGCGCCTCGGTGCTGCCGAGCGTCACGGCGAGTGTGCCGGGCTCGAAGCCACCGCAGACGAGCGCGCCGAGCGCCTGATCGTAGCCGCCGATCGAGACGAGCGCCGTCCTCGGCAGGCCGGTCTCGGCCGCGGCCTGTGGCCGGACCGGCCCGAGCGGCGTGCCGCTCGGCTGCAACGGCAAGAAGAGGCCGGGGTCGAGCCCGCGCGCGGCGATCAGATCGTCGGCGAAGCGGCCGGTCGCGATGTCGAGCACGCCGCTGCGCACCGCGAGCGAGGGCTCGGCGGCCATCACCCCGGACAGCCGGAAGGCCATGTAATCGGCGAGGCTGACGAAGGCGGCGGCGGCGCGACAGGCGGCCGCCTCGTGGCGGCGCAGCCAGTCGAGCTTGTAGGCGGAGAGGATCGGCTCCGGCGGCTGGCCCGTCCGCGCATAGAGCCGCCCGGCGCCCTCGGCCTCGATCCAGCTGCGGCAGGTCTCGGCGCCGCGCCGGTCGAACCAGGCGAAGATCGGGGTGAGCGGTGCGCCGGCCCGGTCGACGAGAAGGGCCGCCTCGCCGACCGAGGCGCAGGCGACGCCCGCGACGCGGTCCGCGTCGAGGCCGGCGAGCGCGGCGCGGATCGCGCCGGCCGCCGCCGTCCACAGTTCGTCCGGGTCGTGCGTCGCCCGGTCGGGCCCATCGGACCGCACCGGCACCGCCTCGGCGCCGAAGCCGAGGCAGCGCCCGTCCCTCGCATAGGCGCCGGCCTTGATCCGGCTGGTGCCGCAATCGAGCCCGACGAGCAGCGGGCCGTCGTCGCGCGCCATCGCTCAGAGCGGCTGGCACTCGGCGAGCAGATGCCGCCATTTGTCGTCCGCCATGCCGGCCCGCGTCGCCAGCCGGACGATGCCGTCGGTGCCGAGGATCGCTTCGGCGGCGGGCGGAATGGCGAGGAACTCCATATGCTGCGTGGCGCAATAGGCGCCGACATCGAGCACCAGGACGTGGTCGCCCGGTCCGAGCGATTCCGGCGCGCGGTATTCGCGCGGCAGCACATATTCGTGGCGCAGGATGCCGCGGCCGCGCACCAGCGCCGGGACGCTCGGCCCCTCGATCGGCCGCATCGCCTCGTCGAGGAAGAGCACGTTATGGTTGCGCTCCTTGTACTGCGCGGAGGGCATCAGCATGCGGCTGCCGTCGGTCAAAACGCGGGCCGCGCCGGGATGGCGGATCAGCGGACGCTGCACCGACAAAAGGAGCACGCCGACATCGCCGAGCAGGTCGCGCGCCGGCTCGAACCAGAAGGCCACATCCTCCGGGATGCCGTGCCGCGCGGCGAGCTCGCGCAGCCGGCCGAAATAATGCGCCCAGTCGAAATGCTTGTCGCGCGTCGCCGGCTTGTCGTAGCCGAAGGAAAAGCCGCCGGCGAAATTCACCGCCTTCGCTTCCGGGAAATAGGTCTTGAAGATCATGAAGACCTGTTCGACCGTCGACAGCATGGTGTGGACGGAATTTCCACTGCCGCAATAGAGCTCGAAGCAGTTGATCGAGCGGCCGTGCGCCTTGAGCATCTGCGCGAGATCGTAGAGCTCATTGTATTTGAGGCCGGGCTTGCCGGAGCTCAGGCTGTCGAAGCGGATGTTGATGCTCGCCTGCGGCGCTGTGTCGAGGAGATGCTTCACCTCGCCCATGCTCGACAGGAACATCGGCAGGCCGGTCGCCGCCCAATAGTCGATCTCGCGATCGGCGATGTGGCCGGTCGAAACGATGAACTTCTCGAAGCCGTGACGCCGCAGCAACTCGTATTCGGACGGCATCTGCACAAGCACGCCGATGTCGAGGTCCTTGAAGACGCGGATGACGTGCGGATTGGCGTTGGGGAAGAAGGGCGTGAAGCACTGCACCCGGCCGGCGAGACCCGCTGCACGCGCCGCCTGGCGCATCCGTTCGACATTCTCGACGAGGCGTGGCTCGCTGTAGAGGAAGGCCGGTGTGCCGACCTTCTCCGCGACGAGGCGGAGCAGTTCGGGGGTGGCCCAGGTCTCGGGGGTGGCCCACGTCCCGGGGGCGGCGGGGGCGAGGGCGGTGGGCAGAATGACGAGCTCGTTCATCGCTTGGACCTCGATCGGTGTGCGGTTGCCGGAAAGGAGCACGGGCGCCCGGGAGGTCCGTGCCGCGTCGGGCGGCGGTCCGCCCCGCGCGGCGACACGATGCCGCCGCGTCCGCCGGCCGATGCCGGCGCGCTATGGTTGTGAATAGAACAACTTCTAATTTATCATGGCGGCAGAGGATCGCAATCCCCGATTGCAGCGTTCCGCGCTATGTGATCGCCGCCGCGACCGGCTGCACGGCGACGCGGGCGAGCGTCCCGACCGCTTCCGCGGCGGCCGCCTCGAGCGTCCGCGTCGCGCCGACCGGAACGCTGGTCCAGCGTTCGCAGAGTGCCCGATAGAGTTCGGCGACCGCCGCGGTGAGCACGGGCGGCAGGCGCGGCGGGCTCGGCCAGAGCGGACGCGGCACGCCGGCCGCGGCGAGCCGCTGCACCTCCGCCTCGAGCCCGAAGCCGTGATAGAAATCGCGCAGGATCTGCTTCGAGACGTCGATGCCGTCGAGTACGAAGCGGTTTTCGTCCGGCGTGCCGGCGACATCGACGAGCATCAGCGCGCCGTCCTCGTCGAGCGCGAACTCGACCTTGCCGTCGGCGAGCACGAGGCCGCGTGCCGCCGCGTGGCGGGAGAGCACGGCGTCGATCTCGAGCGTCATCGCCTTCAGCGTCTCGAACTGGCCGGGCGTGAGCCCGGCGATCGCGCGCGCCTCGTCCTCCCGCACGAAGCGGTCGATCGTCTCGAGCTTGGTCGTGAATTCGAGGATCGGCCGGGCGAGCGGCGCGTCGGGCGGCGGCAGCACGTCGAGACCGAGATCGGCCGGCGTCACCCGCCCGGCCGCGGCGCGGCGATAGACCGAGGCGCCGGGGCCGAGCCGGTTGCGATAGATCACCTGCAGCGGCACGAGCCGGGCGGTATCGCCCGGCCCGAGCGGACGCTCGGCGGGATCGAGCACGTTGACGAGCCGCACCTCCATGGCGCGCGGCGGCCGGAAGCCGATCATGTGCGTATGGATGCCGGCGCATTCGAGCGCCTTGAGGCTCGCATGGCCCATCCGCGCCACCACCTCGCCCTTGCCGGGGATCTGGTCCGGCATCTTCGAGAAGTGGAAGACGGAGAAATCGTCGGTGAAGCTGAAGATGGCGCGGCCCGTCCGGCCCGGGCCGGCGGCCACCTCGATCCGCGGTGTCTTGGTCGACCAGCGTTTCATGGGGCTCTCCCTCCCTCGCGCCGGACCGCTCAGGGCGACAACCGCTCGTGCGTCCACGGCGTCGCCGCGTCGGCCCGCCGGAAGACGACGCGGTCGTGCAGGCGGAACGGCTTGTTGATCCAGAATTCGATCGTCGTCGGGGCGACGCGATAGCCCGCCCAATGCGGCGGCCGCGGGATCGGCCCGTCGCCGAAGCGCGCCGCCGTTTCGGCGACGGCCTGCGCGAGCGCGGCGCGGTCGGGGATCGGCCGCGACTGTCGGCTCGCCCAGGCGCCGATCCGGCTTTCGCGCGAGCGGGAGGCGAAATAGGCGTCCGCCTCGGCCTCGTCAACGAAGGCGGCGGGGCCGCGGAAGCGGACCTGCCGGCGCAGCGACTTCCAGTGCAGCACCGCCGCGCAGCGCATGCCGGCGGCGAGTTCGCGCCCCTTCTGCGAGCCGGTATTGGTGAAGAACACGAAGCCCTCCGGGCCGGCGCTCTTCAGGAGCACCATGCGGACATTCGGCAGGCCCTCCGCGTCGACGGTGGCGAGCGCCATCGCATTGGCGTCCTCCGGCTCGCTCGCCTCGGCGAGCGCCATCCAGCGGGCGAACAGCGCGAAGGGGTCGTCCTGCTCGACGAGGGGCTCGCCCGGGCGGAAGGCGGCGTCGAGCGCGGGCGCGAAGGGCAGCGTTTCGGTCATCGGTCGGTCTCCGCTCGGTCGGCCCCGGTTTCGGAAGCGCCCGGCGCGGCGGCGGGCGGCCGGGCGCCGAACAGCGCGCTGCCGACCCGCACATGGGTGGCGCCGGCGGCGATCGCGGCGGGGAAATCGGCGCTCATGCCCATCGACAGGCCGGATAGGCCGTTCCGCGCCGCGATGCCGGAGAGCAGGGCGAAATCGGCCGCCGGGTCGCGGCCGGCCGGCGGGATGCACATCAGCCCCCCGACCGGCAGGTCGAACTCGGCCCGGCAGGCGCGGATCAGCGCGTCGGCATCGTCGGGGTCGACGCCGCCCTTTTGCGGCTCGCGGCCGGTGTTGACCTGGATGAAGATGGCCGGCCGCCGGCCGAGGCGATCGGCGGCGCGGGCGAGCGCGGCGGCGAGCTCCGGCCGGTCGACCGACTGGATGGCGTCGAAGAGGAGCACGGCATCCTTCGCCTTGTTGGTCTGCAGATGGCCGATCAGATGGAGCGCGACCCCGGCCACCCGCTCGCGCAGCGCCGGCCATTTCGCCTGCGCCTCCTGCACCCGGTTCTCGCCGAATACCCGCAGCCCCAGGGCCAGCGCGCCGGCGAGCCGCTCCGCCGGCACCGTCTTCGAGACGGCGACGAGCGTCACCCCGTCCGGATCCCGCCCGCTCGCCCGTGCCGCGGCATCGAGCGCGCCGCGCACGCCGCGCAGCGCCTCGGCCATCGGATCGAGCGGCAGACCGCCACCTTCCGCCATCGTCGCCCCCTCCCGGCGCCCGGGCCGGCGAACCGACCCGCGGCGATTGAACTCGGAAAAGCTGCAACCAAGATAGACGGATCGCGCCGAGATGCAACCTTAAATAGGTTTCGTTCCGGCATCCGCCGTCTGTTCGCCCGAGGCCGCCACCCGGGCGCCTTCCCGCTTCGCCGCCTCGTGGTAGCGCCGCACCTTGTCGAGATCCTTGGCGTGGCCGCCGTCGATATCGGTGCGCGTCTTCGAGTCGACCCCCGCCGGCCGCACGGCCCGGATCGCCGCGGCGACATTGTCCGGCCCGAGCCCGCCGGCGAGCAGGACCGGACAGCGCACCGCCTCGACGATGCGCCGGCTGAGCGCCCAGTCATGCGTCACGCCGAGCGCGCCGATCTTGCCGTCGCCGGGCCGCACGCTGTCGAGCATCAGAAAGTCGGCGAACGGGGCGAAGGCGACCGCCAGAGCCACGCTCGCCTCGTCGCCGACCGGAAGGCTGCGCATCAGGGCGAGGCCGGGGAAACGGGCCTTCAACGCCCGCATGTCGTCCGGCCCGATCGCCTCGGGCGCCGCGCCGAGATGGACGATCGGCGGAAGCAGCGCCGCGATGTGCGCCGCGATCGCATCGACATCGGCACTCATGAAGAGGGCACAGAAGCGCGCGCGCGGCCCCACCGCCGCCATCACGGCCCTCGCAGCGGCGACGGTGAGCTCGCGCGGGCGGCTGCCGTCGCCGACCTTGGCGCCGATATGGTCGACCCCGATTGCCGCGATGGCCCGCGCCGTCGCCGGGTCGGTCACCTCATAGACCTGGGTGAGCACGGACCGCCTCCGTAATCTTAAGTTGCATAATGAATAGGGTGTAACCTAGAGTGAGGCAAGCCCGCCGGACCGGCGGGGCGGTCGAGGGGAGGCGCGGCGTCGTCCGGTCGGCACCGGGCGCGCCCCGCGGGGGAGGCGTCGCATGGGTCGCTATCGCGCCGACAGGATCGGCCATGGGTTTCCGGTTCCCGGGCCGCAGAGCCCGTCCTCCGGCACGGTGATGGACGAGATCTTCTTCCTCGACGAGCCGGCCTGGCAGGCGGCGCGGACCGCGGGGGATTACGATCTCGTCGTGATCGGCTCCGGCTTCTGCGGCTATGCGGTGGCGCAGCGCGCCCTCGCCCGCGATCCGCGAACGCGCATCCTGATGCTCGAGCGCGGCGGATACTTCCTGCCCGAGCACTTCCAGAACCTGCCAGGCCCCTTCGCCGACACGCTCTCCTCACAGACCGAGACCTTTCCCTGGACGCTGTCGCGGGTGACGGCGGAGGGGCGCGCCGGCGGGTATCTGCGCTGGCAGCACGGCATGGTGCCGTTCTTCGGCGGCCGCTCGATCCTGTGGAGCGCCTGGTGCCCGCGCCCGAGCGCCGCGGAGATGACCGGCTGGCCGCAGGCGGTGATCGATGCCGCCACCCGCGGCTTCGGGGCCGCGGAGGCGCTGCTGCGGGTGCAGAGCGCCGACCGCATCGATCCCGAGCTGCCGGGTGAGGAGACGGGCCGGCTCGGCCGCCCCGTCTATGGCGCGCTGCAGCGCCGGCTGCAGACGCTTTTGCAGGCCGCGCCCGCGGAGGTGCCGGGTGTCTATCGCGCCGAGCCGGCGCCGCTCGCCTCCAACGCCAAGGTTTCGGACCGCATCGACTTCCAGAAATTCTCGACGCCGGGCGAAATCCTCACCCTCGTCGAGGCGCAGGCGCGGCTGAAGGCGGCGGGCCTCGGCGCCTCGCTCGACATCGCCGCCTCCTGCATCGTCGAGACGATCGTCGCGCAGGACGGTGTGGCGACGGCCCTCACGACGAGCCGCGGCCCGGTGACGCTCGGCGGCGCCAAGCTCGTGCTGGCGCTCGGGGCGCTGCCCGCTGCGACGCTCGTCCGCACCGCCTTCGACACGCCCGAGATCGGCCGCCGCTATTGCGCGCACTTCACCTCGACGATCACCGCCCGCGTGCCGAAGGCGGCGTTCGAGGGCGCCGAGCCGATCGACGGGCTGCAGCTCGGCGCGGCCTATGTCGCGGGGACGGCCGGCGGTTATGACCGGCAGTATCACATGCAGATCTCCGCGCTCAGCGATCCGGCGCCGCTCCTCAACAGCGGCACGGCGCTCCGCTATATGCCCGACGTGCTCACCACCGCCTCGCGCCGCCAGCTCGAAAGCGCGCGCGGCTATGTCGTGCTGCCCTGCGCGACGCTCGGCGAGATGGAGGCGGGCGGCGCGGCGACCTGGTTCCGTGCCAATCCGGCCGATCCCGATCCGACCACCAATGCGCTCCTGCAGCTCGTCGAGAGTCCCGCCGACCGCGAGACCTGGGACGCGATGGACGCCGCCACCTTCGCGACGCTCGAGACCGTGCTCTCGCCCGGCGGCCCCGCCGATGTCGAATACTGGCACGGCGATGCCGATACCGGCGTCTGGCGCCCCGAGCGCCCGCCGCCCGCGCTCTACCGGAATGACGCGACCGTGCACGACGGCTCGACGCTCTATCTCGGCGAGGCGGCCGATGCGCCGGTCGATCTCGACTATCGGTTGCGCGGCAGCGCCAATGTCTATGTCACCGGCGCCGCGCTCTGGCCGCGTGCCGGCTCGTGGAACCCGACCCTCACCATGGTCGCGCTTGCGATCGACCTCGCCGATCGCCTGGTCCCCGCCGCCCCGCGCTGAGGAGAGGCCCCGCGCGGCCCTCTCCCGCTCCGTCGGCGAAGGGGCGGCGGAGCCTGTGCGCGGCGGCCGCCCGGGCCGGCCTAATGGCGGAACAGCCGCAGGCCGCAGAAGACCATGGCGAGGCCGAGCCGGTCGGCGGCGGCGATCGTATCGGCGTCGCGCCTCGCGCCGCCCTGCTGCACGATCGCGGTGATTCCGGCGGCGGCCGCCGCCTCGACGCTGTCGGGGAAGGGGAAATAGGCGTCGGAGGCGAGCACCGCGCCGGTATCACCGATCTTCGCGAGCCCGCGCACCGCGAGCGCCACCGCGCCGACCCGGCTCGGCTGGCCGCCGCCGATGCCGACCGTCGCGCCGTCCCGCGCCACCACAGCCGCATTCGAGCGGACGGCGCGCACCACCTCGAGGGCGAAGAGCATGTCCTCGATTTCGGCCTCGCCCGGCGCCCGCTTCGTCACGCGCACGAGATCGTCGCGGCCGATCCGCTGCCGGTCCGCGGTCTGCACGAGAAGGCCTCCGGTGACGCTGCGCACCTCCGGCTCCGCCTCTCCGTGCGGGCCGTAGCCCGTCTCGAGCAGGCGCATCGCCGGCCGTTTCGCCGCGGCGGCCCGGGCGGCCGCGGTGAAATGCGGCGCCACCACGGCCTCGGTGAAGGTCTCGAGGATGGTGGCCATCAGATCGCCGCCGACCGGCCGGTTGAAGCCGGCCGTGCCGCCATAGGCGCTTTCGGGGTCGGCGGCGAGCGCCCGGCGATAGGCGGCCTGCGTGTCCGCGCCGAGCGCGGCGCCGGCCGGGCCGGCGTGCTTGACGATCACCGCCGCCGGCCGGGCGAAACGGGCGGCGAGCGCGAAGGCGGCATCGGCGTCGAGCACATTGGTGTAGGAGGGCGCCCGCCCCTGCAGGAGCGTCGCCCCGGCGGCGCAGGCGCCCCAGGTCGCCGTCCGCCACAGTGTCGCGCGCTGATGCGGGTTCTCGCCATAGCGCAGCCGCGTCGCCCGGACGAGGAGCGGCGGCGCGAGCGGCGCCTCGCCCTGCGGATCCGCCTGCGCGGCGAGCGCCCGGGCGGCCGCCGCATCCGCCGCGGCGAGCCGGGCGAGCGCCCGCGCCGCGAGCTCGCGCCGCAGGGCGTTGCCGACCCGGCCCGCTGCCCGCAGCGCCGCGATGATCGGCGCGTAATCCTCCGGCTCGGTGGCGACCGTCACGCGGCGATGCGTCTTCACGGCGGCACGGATCATCGCCGGCCCGCCAATGTCCATCCGCTCGAGCCTGTCGCCGGCGTCGAGCGGCGTCACCCCGGCGATCAGATAGTCGATCGGCCGGCTCCCCATCGCCTCGAGCGCCGCCGTCTCGTCCTCGTGCGCCATCAGCCCGGCGAAGACGGCCGGGTGAAGCGCCTTGACCCGTCCGCCGAGCAGTGGCGGCATGCCCGTGAGATCGGCGAGGTCGAACACCGCGAGGCCGGCGGCCCTGAGATGCGCCGCCGTGCCCTCGGTCGCGAACAGGGTGACCCCCTTCGCCGACAAGGCCGCCGCGATCTCGTCGAGCCCGCGCTTGTCGGCGACGGAGAGGATCGCGGCGGGAGGTGGCGGCATCGGGAAGCGGAACCATTCGACCAACACTGCAACCTATACGGTATTTTCCGGGCGGAAACAATCATGCTCGCACGAAAGGGCGGCAGGGGCGAAGATGCGTGGGCCGGAGCGGAAAGCCCCCTCGACCCGCCGTCGCGCGATCGGGCGGCGGGCCACGGCGCGGGCGCGAACCCGAAGCGATCACGATGTCTCCGGCGGGTTCGCGCGGCCGCAGAAGCCCGGCCCGCCGCGGCCCGCCCCCGAGCGCGCCGCCGGCAGGCCCCGGCCTGCCGTCCGATCGACGCCGGTTCGCGCCACGCCCCGATATTTTCAAAGCCGGCCAATCGGTTACACTGCGCACCGTCGCTCCCCCCGCGGGAGCGTGGATCGAAACGTCTCGGCCCGCACCTTGAAGACGATCTCGTGATAGTCGCTCCCCCCGCGGGAGCGTGGATCGAAACATGTCGGCGCCGATGGACCCGCCGTCGACCGTGGGTCGCTCCCCCCGCGGGAGCGTGGATCGAAACATCTTGCGCTCGGCCTCGATGAACGCCTCAGCGGGTCGCTCCCCCCGCGGGAGCGTGGATCGAAACCGGCCTCCCTCAGAGCCGCCATCGTGCAAGCGCGTCGCTCCCCCCGCGGGAGCGTGGATCGAAACCGCGCGCGCCTCTTGGCAAAGGCGCCCGGGGAACGTCGCTCCCCCCGCGGGAGCGTGGATCGAAACGCCGTGACCAAGATCGAGTGGACCGACGAGACGTGTCGCTCCCCCCGCGGGAGCGTGGATCGAAACTCCTCACGCCGCCCGCGTCGACCGGCTCCGCATGCTGTCGCTCCCCCCGCGGGAGCGTGGATCGAAACAGAATGAGCATGATCGCATTGGACGGATTTAAAGTCGCTCCCCCCGCGGGAGCGTGGATCGAAACTGGCAGCTCAAGATCCAGGTCGCATAGACGGTCGGTCGCTCCCCCCGCGGGAGCGTGGATCGAAACCGACCGGGAAGCATCTCGCAGGCCGAGGTCGAGCCGTCGCTCCCCCCGCGGGAGCGTGGATCGAAACATGACCCGCGCAAGGATCCACCCCGCCGAGATCGTCGCTCCCCCCGCGGGAGCGTGGATCGAAACTGATCGACATCGCCGGCAGCGGAGCCCGAATAGGGTCGCTCCCCCCGCGGGAGCGTGGATCGAAACACCGCGGCCTGCGCAGCACGGTATCGCTGTGCGGTCGCTCCCCCCGCGGGAGCGTGGATCGAAACATCGTCGAGGCGGTGCCAGTCGCGGCCACGCCCATGTCGCTCCCCCCGCGGGAGCGTGGATCGAAACGCCCCCATCTCCGCCCCCTCGCGCTCCATCCGGGGGTCGCTCCCCCCGCGGGAGCGTGGATCGAAACGCGGCGCTCCGCGGCGAGGGGACCAATCCTCTGACGTCGCTCCCCCCGCGGGAGCGTGGATCGAAACGTTCCAGGACTGGGTAAAACAGGGCAAAGCGGGCTGTCGCTCCCCCCGCGGGAGCGTGGATCGAAACCATGCCGGCGGAGGTGTGCCGAAGGTCTTTGACCGTCGCTCCCCCCGCGGGAGCGTGGATCGAAACCGCCAAAGTCCTATGAGCCGACGAGCGCCATTCGTCGCTCCCCCCGCGGGAGCGTGGATCGAAACGATCTCGCCACCGCCGAGCGGCGGGTCGACCGGCTGTCGCTCCCCCCGCGGGAGCGGGGATCGAAACTGGGCAGTGGTTCAAGCCCTACACAGGGCAGACGTCGCTCCCCCCGCGGGAGCGTGGATCGAAACTTACGGGCTTCCGTGACGGCCTGCGACGACAACAGTCGCTCCCCCCGCGGGAGCGTGGATCGAAACAAGCGGATCGTCGCGGGAACCCGCATGCCGGCCGTCGCTCCCCCCGCGGGAGCGTGGATCGAAACGCTGAGGGCGAAAAGAAGGGCGCCATGCCGGAGGGTCGCTCCCCCCGCGGGAGCGTGGATCGAAACTCCGACATGATCCTTCGCGCACCCGAGGGCGGTGGTCGCTCCCCCCGCGGGAGCGTGGATCGAAACGGCACGGCCGACGAGATCGCGGCCGGGCTCGGCACGTCGCTCCCCCCGCGGGAGCGTGGATCGAAACGCGGCGCGCGACCCGTGGAGCCCGGCGCTCGACGGGTCGCTCCCCCCGCGGGAGCGTGGATCGAAACGCCTCGGCGTGCTGGACCGGGCCGCCGATCCGCTCGTCGCTCCCCCCGCGGGAGCGTGGATCGAAACGGCTTGATAGAAACAGAGTATGACGCGGACGGCGGTCGCTCCCCCCGCGGGAGCGTGGATCGAAACACCGCCACGCTCGCCTCGGCGGTAACCGCGGCGGGTCGCTCCCCCCGCGGGAGCGTGGATCGAAACATCACCGTCAATGACGGGCTGTCCGACAACGACATGTCGCTCCCCCCGCGGGAGCGTGGATCGAAACTCGTCGATCTCGGCGAGGCGCGCGGTGAGCGGGTGTCGCTCCCCCCGCGGGAGCGTGGATCGAAACGTGCGCCGATTGAAGGTCCTCGCGAGGCCCTGCGGTCGCTCCCCCGCGGGAGCGTGGATCGAAACGGCGGCCCGCGGAACTGGTAGAGCGCGGTCAGCGTCGCTCCCCCCGCGGGAGCGTGGATGGAAACGTAGAAAAGCGAGATCGGATAAGCGCGGTCCGATCGCTGCTTCCCCCCTGCGACCCGGCGCCTCGGCCGCGGGCGGGAGGTTGCCGGGGCGGCGGGGGAGGGGCTATGGAACGGCGGGCGCGGGGCGCGGGGCCGGGGCCGGCCGTTCCGCGGTGCCGACCGGTCTTCTCCTCCGCAGCCGACCCCGCAAGCGAGCCGACGAGGCCCCGTTGTCGACCGAGCCGGCGCGCCTGCGCCTCGTCCGCACCCTGCTGCCGCGGCTGACGCGGTTTCGCGAGATCGGCCTCCTCCTCGTCGCCGCGGCGACGGGCGTGCTCGCCGGCCTCGTCGTGACGGCGATGGGATGGTTCACCCATGCCGCGCACGTGCGCCTCTATGGCGTTGCCGAGGGCAGCCGGCTGAGCGCCCAATCGGCGCTCGCCACGCCGCTCCTCGCCCTGATCCCCGCAGCGGGCGGCGTGGTGATCGGGCTCTCGGCGCTCGCCGCGCGGCATCTTCTCGCCCGGCCGCCGGTCGATCCGATCGAGGCGAATGCGCTCCATGGCGGCCGGATGGGGCTCGGCGAGAGCCTCTTCGTCGCCGGTCAGACCGTCGTTTCGAGCGGCTGCGGCGCCTCGGTCGGCCTCGAGGCGGGCTATACGCAGGCGAGCGCCGCCCTCGCCTCGAAGCTCGGCGGCTTCCTCGAACTCAGGCGCAGCGAAGTCCGCATGCTGGTCGGCTGCGGCGCCGCCGGCGCCATCTCGGCCGCCTTCGGCGCGCCCATTACCGGCGCCTTCTATGCCTTCGAACTGATCATCGGCACCTATACGGTCGCCCTCGTCGCGCCGGTGATGGCGGCTTCGGTCGCCGCGAGCCTCACCGCCGCCTGGCTCGGCGCGGTCGGCACGCCGGTGACGGTCGGCGCCATCCCGGCGATGACGGCGCACGATCTGCTGCCCTTCCTGGCGCTCGGCGTCGTCGGCGGCCTCGCCGCGGTGGCGCTGATGCAGCTCGTCACGGCGGTCGAGCGCGGTTTCTCGGCGCTCCGCTGCCCGCCGGTGCTCCGCCCCGCGCTCGGCGGGCTGGTCGTCGGCGGGCTCGCGCTGTGGAGCCCGGAAGTGCTCTCCTCCGGTCACGGGGCGCTGCATATCGAACTCGGCGCAGAACAGCCCTGGACGCTGCTCGCTCTGCTCTTCGGGCTGAAGGCGCTCGCCTCCGCCGTCTCGCTCGGCGCCGGCTTCCGCGGCGGGCTGTTCTTCGCCTCGCTCTTTCTCGGCGCCCTGCTCGGCAAGCTGTTCGCCGCCGCGCTCGTCGGGGTCGGGGCGGCGGCCGGCGTCGTGCCGGTCGTCGCCGCCGTGGTCGGCATGGCCTCGATGGCGGTCGGCGTGGTCGGCGGCCCGATGACGATGACCTTCCTCGTGCTCGAGACGACCGGCGATCTCGCCATCTCCGTCGCCGTGCTCGCGGTGTCGATCATGTCGGCCGTCGTGGTGCGCGAGACCTTCGGCTATTCCTTCTCGACCTGGCGGCTGCATCTGCGCGGCGAGACCATCCGCAGCGCCCATGACGTCGGCTGGATGCGCAATCTGACGGTCGGCAGCATGATGCGCGCCGATGTGCGCACCGTGCCGCTCGGCGCGACGATCGCCGCCTTCCGCGCCGCCTATCCGCTCGGTGCCGCGCAGCGCGTCATCGCGATCGATCCGGAGGGCCGCTATGCCGGCATCGTCATCGTCGCCGACGCCCATGCCGCGGCGGCGCCGGCGGCCGACGCGACGATCGGGGCGCTGGTGCGCTATCGCGACGCCATCCTCCTGCCCTCGATGAGCGCGGAGGACGCCGCCCGGCTGTTCGAGATCGAGAAGAGCGAGGAGCTCGCCGTGGTCGACGGCAGGGCGACGCTGCGCGTCGTCGGCCTCTTGACCGAGCCGCATCTGCTGCGCCGCTATGCCGAGGAGCTCGACAAGGCGCGGCGCGATCTCGCCGGCGAGCGCTGAGGCGCGGTCAGTCCGCCGGGCCGTCCGTCGCGGTGAGGCCGCGCGCGCTCCAGCTATTGCGCGGAATGCGCTTCTCGACGCGGAAGGCGAAGTCGACGACGCGGGAGAAATCGGCCGCCACCTCGCAGCGGAAGCGCAAGCCATACCATTGCCGCCGGCTGCGGAAGGCGGCGCCGTCGGCCTCGAGCCGCCAGCCGATCCGGCGCGGCTCGGCGAGCGCATAGGCGACCACCGTCTCGGGCAGGAAGCCGCCCGGTCCGTGCCGGATCTGCTCGATCGCCTCGATGTCGCAGAGCTGGATCATCCGCTCGTCATCGGCGAGCTGCGGCAGCGCCTCGCGCACCTGACGGCTGCCCGGCTCGGCGAGGAGGGCGGCGGCGCGCAGCCGCGTCGCCCGCGTCAGGCCGGCCTCCGCCCCGCCGCCCGCCCCCGGTTCGGCCGGCGTCCGCGGTGCCGCGGTGTCCGGCGCGGCGGCGGGCGCCCGTTCGGGCCGCAGCGCGCGAAACGCGCCCGGGCTCAGGATCTCGACCGACACCACCCGTTCCTGCGGCGCGACGATCCGGCCGCGGTCGGGCAGCAGGAAGACGACGAGCGCGGCGAGGAGGTGCAGGCCGAGCGAGGCGAGGAGGGCGAGCGCGAAGGGCTGCCGCCGCAGCCGCGCGGCGAACGGCGCCGGGGCGCCGGGGGAGAGAGCCCGGCGCGCGGACGCGAGAAAGGCGTGCATCGGCCCGTCCGCTGCGACTGATCCGGGAAGAGAGCAGCGTATTTGTGCGGCGCATTGAGGCGGCTTTGCGGCCGGCGGGCCGCACGCCGCGCTGTGGGCCGGCGCCGCGGGGGGACTCGACAACGGGCTCGCTTCGGGTAAGGTCTAGACCGGTTCGATTGGTCTAGACCAGAGACGCGATGGCGGACGACTCTTCCCTCCCGCACTACCGGCGCATCGCCGATGCGCTCGGCGCCTCGATCCGCTCCGGCGCGCTCGCGGTCGGCGGCCGCGTGCCGTCCGAGCGGGAACTGAGCGTCGAGTTCGGGGTCAGCCGGATGACGGCGCGCGGCGCGCTGAAGGCGCTCGTCGAGCAGGGCCTCGTGGCGAGCATCGGCTCGCGCGGCTATTTCGTCGCCGCGAGCCGCATCGACCAGCGCCTGCAGACGCTGACGAGCTTTACCGAGGAGGTCCGCCGCTCGGGCCGCAAGGCGTCGAGCGTCGTGCTCTCCGCGCGCACCGTCGCGGCGCCGGAGGACGTGCTCGGCCCGCTCGGGCTGAAGGCGGGGGAGCGGGTCCATCACCTGCTGCGCCTGCGTCTCGCCGACGGCGTGCCGGTGGCGCTCGAAAGCGCCCATGTGCCGGAGGCGCTCGCGCCCGGCCTGCTCGATGCGGCCGACTTCGCCACCGAATCCCTCTATGCGACGCTGAAGCGGGTGTTCGGCATCCTGCCCGTCGAGGCGGAGAACACCTTCGAGAGCGCGCCGGCCGCCGCCTCCGACGCGCCGATCCTCGACGTCGCCGTTGGCGCGCCGGTGCTGCGCATGACCCGGCTCAGCCTGACGGCCGAGGGCCGGCCGATCGAGTTCGTCCAGTCCGTCTATCGCGGCGACCGCTTCACCATGCGGGTTCGCCTCGCCCCCGGGAGTTCCGACGCATGACCGCCGCCGCGACCTATCTCGACACCGCGATCGGCTTTCTGCGCCGCGCCGCCGAGCGGGAGGCCGGCGCGCTCGCCGCAGCGGCGCTCGCGGCGAGCGAGGCGGTCGCCCGCGGCGGGGTGATCTATCTGTTCGGCACCGGGCACTCGCATCTGATGGCGGAGGAGGGGCATTTTCGCGCCGGCGGGCTCGCCTGCGTCGTGCCGATCCTCGCCACGCCGATCATGCTGCACGAGGGCGCGATCGCGAGCACGCGCTTCGAGCGGATGTCCGGCCTCGCCGAGATCGTGCTCGGCCGCTACCCGATCTCCTCCGGGGACGTGCTGTTCGTCTTCTCGACCAGCGGCGTCAACGCCGTGCCGGTCGAGGCGGCGTCCTATGGCCGGGCGCGCGGCGCCCACGTCGTCGCGATGACCTCGATCGATTATTCGACCGCCGCTGCCCATGGCCGGACCCGGCTCGCCGATGTCGCCGACACGGTGATCGACACCGGTGCACCGCCGGGCGACGCCGCGGTGGCGATCGACGGCACGCTCCATGCCGGCCCGGTCTCGACCGTGCTCGCGGCCGGCCTCTTGAACGCCGTCTTCGTCCAGGTCGCGGCCAATCTCGCCGCGGGCGGACACGAGCCCCCCGTCTATGTCAGCGCCAACATGCCGGGGGCGGCCGAGCGCAACAGGGAACTCGCCGAACGCTATCGGGCGCGCAATCCGCACCTCTAGGGGCGCGGCAACAGAGGGAAGCAACGATGTCTTTGAAGCCGACACTTCTGGCGGGTGCGCTCGCCTTGGCGGGCGCCTTCGGCGCTGCGCCGTCCTATGCGCAGACCGAGGTCAAGCTCTGGCACATGGAGCAGCCGCCGCACCGCGTCGCCCGCATCCAGGAACTGATCGACGCCTTCAACGCCGCCAATCCGGACATCAAGGTGGTGCAGGAGCCGCAGAGCTGGGATCAGGTCTACGCCAAGGTCCCGGCGGCGATCGCGGCCGGCAATCCGCCGGACATGCTGTTCGCCATCCCCGATTTCACCACCGTGGTGCGCAAGGTCGACCAGCTCGAATCGGTCGCCGATTTCGTCAAGGAGCTCGACGCGGAGCACGGCTTCGTGCCGGCGGCGGTCGAGCCCTACAGCTATGACGGCGGCGTCTGGGCGGTTCCTCTCTACAACATGGCGCTGTCGCTCTGGTACAACAAGAAGATGCTGGACGATGCCGGCGTCGCCCCGCCGAAGACCTGGAGCGAGTGGAAGGCCGCCGCGCAGACCCTCTCCAAGGACGGCATCGTCGGTGTCGGCCTGCCCGCCAACAAGCAGCTCTATACCGACCAGACCACCTATGCCGTGATGGTCAACAACGGCGCGTCGGACCTCTTCAATGCCGACGGTTCGATCGCCTTCGATAACGAGAAGACGGTCGGGGCCTATGATTTCTACAAGGATCTCTATCAATATTCGTCGCCCGATGCGGCGAACTGGACCTGGGGCGAGGCCGAGGCCTGCTTCTCCAGCGAGACCTGCGCGATGATCCTGCAGTTCACGGTGATCAGCACCTATGACGCGCAGGGCGGCGGCGACGCGGCCAATCTCGGCGTCGCGCCGGTGCCGCACGCCGATGATCAGGCCGACTCCTCGACGATCGCCTATTCGAACGGCGTGATGTTCCTGTCGAAGGATCCGGCGAAGCGCGAGGCGTCGAAGAAGTTCATCCGCTTCCTGCTCCAGCCCGACAATTACGGCAAGTTCCTCACCATGGAGCCCGGCCTCTTCCTGCCGGTCACCAAGGATGGTGCCGCCGCCGGGACCTTCTGGAGCGATCCGCTCGTCGTGAAGTACAAGAGCCAGGTCGAGCAGATGATCAAGAATGCCGACCGCGGCATGCTGTTCGGCTTCACCGGCGGCCATGTCTTCCCGGCGATCGGCGCCATCTCGGCGCAGAACATGCTCGCCGAGACGCTGCAGAAGGTGGTGATCAACGGCAGCGACGCCGCGACCGCCGTCAAGGAAGGCGCCGCCGCGATGACCGAGGCCACCAAGTAAGAGCCCCCGAAGCGAAGGGCGGGCGGGGGCTCCGGCCCCCGCCCGGCCCGATCCCGCGGACGCGCGCATGACCCCGAAGACGCTCCGGCCCGCCCGCCGCTCGGCGGGCCTCCTGCCCTATCTCCTGATCGCGCCGGCGCTCGGGCTCCTCGCCGCGACGCTCGTCATCCCGATCGTCTCGGCAGTCGACATCAGCCTGCACGACATCCGCGTCATCGGCGCCGCCGGGCCGTTCTCCGGCGCCGACAACTATCTGCGGGTGCTCGCCGACCCGACCTTCTGGGCGGCGCTCGGCACCAGCGCGGTCTGGGTGGTCGGCAATGCGCTCGTCCAGACCCTCCTCGCCGTCATCGCCGCCCTCGTCCTCGACCAGCGCTTTCCCGGCGTCCGCATCGCCCGGGTCTGGATCATCCTGACCTGGATCGTGCCGACCGTGGTGATCGTCATCATCTGGCGCTGGCTCCTGTCACCCTCGGGCGGTCTGGTCAATCCGCTGCTCATCCAGCTCGGCCTGATCGACCGGCCGGTCGGCTTCTTCGCGAGCGGGCCGATGGCGATGACGAGCCTCATCCTCATCAATTCCTGGCGCTGGTTCCCCTTCGTCGCGGTCATGCTGCTCGCCGCCCTGCAGCGCATCCCGGCGGACGTCTACGAGGCGGCGGCGGTCGACGGCGCCAATCCGCTTCAACGCTTCTTCGCCATCACCTGGCCGCTCCTCAAGCCCACCCTTCTCGTCCTCACCGTGATGGGCACGCTGCTCTCCTTCAACGTCTTCGACGTGATCTGGCTTCTGACCGCCGGCGGGCCGGCCGGGGCGACGCGCACCCTGCCGGTGCTGATCTACGAGACGGCCTTCAAGGCCTACCGGATGGGCGATGCGGCGGCGATGTCGGTGATCGCCAGTCTCCTGATGATCGGCCTCGCCGTGATGCTGCTCGAGACGCTCGCCCCGAAGGAGAAGCGGTCATGAAGCGCGGCCTCGCCGGCACGGCGGCGCTCCTCCTCGGCCTGCTCGTCCTCGCGCTCGTCGTGCTTTTCCCGATGTGGGCGGTGCTGTCGAGCTCGATCAAGCTGCCGCGCGAGATCATCCATCGCATCCCGACCTATTTCCCGAAGAGCTTCACGCTCCAGCACTACCAGAAGCTCCTCGCCACCTCGGATTTCCCGGCCTATTTCGGCAACAGCCTCGTCGTCGCGCTGCTCTCCGCGGCGATCACCGTGGCGCTCGCCACGCTCGCGGGCTATGCTTTCTTCCGCCTCGAATTCCGCGGCCGCGAGCTGATCTACCGGATGGTGATGGTCGCCTATGCCTTCCCCTCGATCGTCATCCTGATCCCGATCTATCTGATGTTCGCGAAGCTCGGCCTGATCGACACCCGCACCGCGCTCGTCATCGTCAACGTCACCTTCGCGCTGCCCTTCTCGATCTGGATGATGCGGACCTTCTTCGCCGCCCTGCCGCACGAGCTCGAGGAGGCGGCGGCGATCGACGGCGCATCGCTCTTCGAGACCGCGCGCTATGTGCTGGTGCCGCTCCTCGGGCCCGGCATGGCCTCGATCGCCGTCTTCGCTTTCGTGTCGAGCTGGACGGAATATCTCTTCGCCTCCGTGCTCATCCTGTCGGATGCGAAGCGGACGATTCCGGTCGGCCTGTCGGGCATCATCGGCCAGTATCAGATCGACTGGGGCCTGCTGCTCGCCGGCGCCTCGCTGTCGATCCTGCCGGTCGTCGTCTTCTTCGCCTTTGTCGGCCGCTTCTTCGTCTCCGGTCTCACCGAGGGCGCCGTCAAGTGATCGAGGCGGTGCTCGGCATCGACATCGGCACCTCGGCCGTCAAGGCGGTGCTGGTCGATGCCGGGGCGCGGATGCTTTCGACCGGCCGCGCGCCCTATCCGACGCGGCAGCCGGTCGAGGGCTGGTCGGAGCAGGACCCGGAGGACTGGCGCCGCGCCGCCATCCTTGCGGTCGGCGCCGCGCTCGCCGAGGCGGAGGCCGCCGGCGGGCCGGCGATCGTCCGCGCGGTCTCCTTCAGCGGCCATATGAGCGCGCCGGTGCTCGTCGATGCGGCGGGCCGCGCGCTCGCGCCCTGCCTCACCATCACCGACCAGCGTGCGGCGAGCATGGTTCCGGCGATCGGCGCCGATCTCGCCGCCGCGCTCGTCGCCCGCACCGGCAACAAGCCGGTCGGCCATCTCGTCCTGCCGCGGCTCCTCTGGTGGCAGCATCACCATCCCGACATCTGGGCGGCGACCCGCGCGGTGCTCTCGCCGAAGGATTGGCTGCGCGTCTGGATGACCGGCACGCGCGAAACCGACACCACCGATGCCGGCAACTCGATGCTGTTCGACCCGGCGCGCTGGGATTTCGCGCCCGACCTCGCCGAGGCCGCCGGCATCGATCCGGCGAAGCTGCCGCCGATCCGCCGGCCGGACGCCGTCGCCGGCCCGCTCCTTGCCGACCCGGCGGCCGAACTCGGCCTTCCGGCCGGCCTGCCGGTGATCGTCGGCGCGGCCGACATGGCGGCCGCGATCCTCGGCACCGGCGTCGATCTCTCCGGCGATGTCGCGGTGACGATCGGCACCAGCGCCAATGTGATCGCCGGCGTGCCGGGCATCGACGCGGCGCTCGTCGAACCCTTCAACACCCTGCCTTCCGTCGAGCCCGGCGTGCTCTATGCGATCGCCTCGCATTTCGGCGGCGGCGGCGCGCTCGCCTGGCTCGCCGGCCTCGTCACCGGCGCGGCGACGCCCGATCCGGGCTGGATCGGGCCGATCGCGGCCGAGGCGGCGGCGCTGCCGCTCGGCAGCGAGGGGCTGATCTTCCTGCCCTATCTCGCCGGCGCCGGCAGTCCCGATTTCGACCCCGAGGCGCGTGGTGGCTTTCTCGGTCTGTCGATGAAGCACGGCCGGGCGCATCTCCTGCGGGCGATCGTCGAAGGCGTCTCGGCCGATCTCTGCCTGTCGATCGAGCGGCTCGGCCGGCTCGCGCCGCAACGGCGCATCGTCTTTTCGGGTGGCGGCTCGCGCGTGCCCTTCTGGGCCGGCCTGCTCGCCGATCTCTCCGGCCTGCCGGTGGTGCCGGCCGCCACCGCGGACGCCTCCGCGCTCGGCGCGGCGCTGCTCGCCGGGCTCGGTATCGGCTGGTATGGCGGCGATCTCGCCGCCGCCCGCCGCCTCGCCGCCCCGCGCGCGACGCCGATCGCGCCCGGTGAGGGCGCTGCCGGAAGGGTGCTGCGCGCCCGCTTCGCCGCCGCCCGGCGTGCCCGCCGCCCGGACCGGCTGGGATAGTCCTCCGCGCCATCCCGGTACCGGCGGGAACCGGCGGGCCGGGCTCCATCGGTTCGATGGTCATGGTCGTCGCCTCGCGCCCTCCGGAATGACGGGTCCCCGCCAGCCGTTCCGGCTCGTTCAATCCGCATTGACACTCTGAGATCGATCTCATAGCCTTGTGAGATCGATCTCAGGTCGCGAGGAGGGCGGCGCTGCGATGAGGCCCCGGTCCGTCACATTGCTCGACGTCGCCCGCGCCGCCGGCGTTTCGCGCGCCACGGTCGCCCGCGTCATCAATGGCGACGGCTATGTCGGGGAGGAGACCCGGAGCCGCGTCGAGGCGGCGGTGCAGGCGACCGGCTATCGGCCGAACGTCGTCGCCCGCGGGCTGCGCACCCAGCGCAGCTATACGATCGGCCACATCGTGCTCGAGATCGGCGCCAACCCGTTCTTCACCCATGTCGTGCGCGCGGTCGAGGGCGAGGCGCTCGCCAATGGCTACAAGACCTTTCTCTTCAACCACAAGGGCAACACGGCCGACGAGCGGCTGGCGGTCGAGAGCTTCATCGAGCGGCGCGTCGACGCGGTGATCTTCACCTATGCGCAGGACGCCGCGAACATCGCGCTGCTGCGCGCCGCCGCCATGCCGGTGGTGCAGATCGAGCGGCAGCGCACCGGCGACACGAGCGCGGTGTTGGTCGACAATCCGGCCGGCGTGCGGATGGCGATGCGCCATCTGATCGGCCTCGGCCACCGCCGCATCGCCTTCATCGGCGGCGATCCGGCGCTCTACCCGCACGCCCGCATCCAGCCGCGCTCGATCGAGGAGGAGCGGCTCGACACCTATCGCGATTGTCTGCGCGAAGCGGGCATCGACCCCGATCCCGACCTCGTCCGGCTCGGCCGCTACATCAAGCTCGGCGCGGACGGCTCGGATAGCGAGGGTTATCGCCACACGCGCGACCTGCTCGCCCTCGCCGAGCGGCCGACCGCGCTCTTCGTCGGCACCGACATGCTGGCGACCGGCGCGCTGCAGGCGCTCTACGAGGCGCGGCTGCGCGTGCCCGACGACATCGCGCTGGTCGGCTTTGACGACACGCTCGCCCCGCATCTGGCGCCGAAACTGACATCGGTCGCGCAGCCGATGGCCGAGCTCGGCCTCACCGCCTTCCAGCTCGCCCTCGCCGCGATCGAGGATCCGCGGAGCGCGCCACGGGTCGTCACGCTCGCGCCGCACCTCGTCGTCCGCCAGTCGACGGCGCCGCCGTCCGGCTCAACCCGTCCCGCAGATCCCCCGGCCCGAGAAGGAGAAATCGCCTCCCGCCAGACCGTCTGACGACCGACGAAAACCACCAATCCAAGGGAACGAAACGCCATGACCATTTTCAGCCAGCTCCGGCAGCGGGGCGCGGCCCGGTATCTCGCGTCCATCGCGGCCGGCGCGCTCATCGGCCTCTCGACGCTCTCCGCCTCGGCGCAGCAGCCCGTCACGCTCAATTTCTGGGACATGATCTGGGGCCCGCCGGAATATATCGACGCGGCGAAGGGCCTCGTCGACCAGTTCAACACCGAACACCCCGAGATCAAGGTCGAATACCGCTCGGTGCCGTGGAACAACTGGTACCAGACCTTCGTCACCGCGATCGGCGCCGGCACCGCGCCGGACGTCTCGACCGGTGCCGGCTATCAGGCGGTGCAGCTCTACGATCTCGGCGCCATCCGGCCGGTCGACGATCTCGTCGAGGAGATGAAGGCCTCGGGCGATCTCGACGACTTCCTGCCCGGCACGGTCGATACGCTGCGCTATGACGACCATTACGTCGCGCTGCCCTGGGGCCTCGACATCCGCGTCTGGTTCTATCGCAAGGACCTGCTCGAGGCGGCCGGCATCGCCGTGCCGACCAACTGGCAGGAGCTGCGCGACGCGGCGAAGGCGCTCACCAAGGACGGCAAATACGGCGTCGTCGCCTCCGGTGACACCGGCGGCTCGCACTACATCTACAACGCCATCCTCAACAATGGCGGCGGCCTCTTCACCGCGGACCGCAAGCTCGACCTGAAGAGCGAGCGCAATGTCGAGGCGTTGCAATATCTCGCCGGCATGGCGGCGGACGGCTCGGTGAGCCCGGCGAGCGTCGGCTACAATTCCGACGACCGGCGCGGCGCCTTCACCCGCGGCGAGGCCGCCTTCATGCTCGACGGCCCCGGCGCGATCGACCAGGCCGGCGACCAGGCGGCGAATATCGGCATCGTGCCTCCGCTCGCCGGTCCGCATGGCGACAAGGGCACGATCTTCTGGGTCAACAACATCATGGTCTATCAGCAGACCCAGCACCCCGAAGAGGTGAAGACCTTCCTCAAGTGGTGGTCGAAGAACCAGAAGGAACTCTGGACCAAGGGCCGCTCCGGCCAGTTGCCGACCCGCGCCTCGATCGCCGCCGATCCCTATTTCACCGGGAGCCCGTCGCGCTCCTATGTGCTCGAGAATTATGTCCCGACCGGCAAGACCACCGCGACCCAGGCCGAAGGCATCTTCCCGGCGCTCAACGAGGTCGAGGGCGAGGGCGTGATGCAGACGCTCGTCCAGGAAATCTGGCAGGGCAAGGATCTCGGCGCCTCCCTCGACACGGCCGAGCAGCGGCTGCGCGGCATTCTCGGGGAGTGACCGCGTGACAACGGCCCAGAACGTCCTCCCCCGGGCCGCCGGGTCCTGGCGCGAAAGCGCCAGGGCCTGGATCCGCTCCGGCGGCGCCCTGCCTTTCCTGCTTCTCGCGCCGTCCGTCATCCTGATGCTGACGGTGATCGCCTATCCGATCGTCACCGGCTTCTACTATTCCTTCACCGACGGCTCGCTGCTGAAATTCGGCCGCTTCATCGGCCTCGACAATTACACCGAGCTGCTCGTCTCGCGCGATTTCCACCGCGCCGTCGTCTTCAGCCTCGTCTTCGCGGCGGCGAACGTCGCCGGCTGCTATCTGCTCGGCCTCGGTCTCGCGCTGCTCATGAACCAGGAAGTGCCCGGCCGCGCCTTCTTCCGCGTCGCGCTGCTGTTGCCCTGGATCGTGCCGTCGATCGTCTCGATCGTCTCGTGGCGCTGGATGATGGCGGACGACCGCGCCCTCTTCAACCAGATCATCGGCTTCTTCGGCGGCAGCCCGATCTTCTTCCTGTCCGACGAGCACTGGGCAACGGTGGCCGTCATCGTGATCAAGATCTGGCGGAGCTTCCCCTTCATGATGCTGTCGCTGCTCGCCGCGCTGCAGGGCATCGACCGGACGCTCTACGAGGCCGCCGAGATCGACGGCGCGACCCGCTGGCAGGCCTTCCGCCATGTGACGATGCCGCAGATCGCCAACATCTCGATCGTGCTCGGCCTCCTGATGACGATCTGGTCGGTGAACGATTTCGACACGCCGTGGCTCTTGACCCAGGGCGGACCGGCCAACGCCACCGAGAACCTCGTCCTGCTCGCCTACCGCTACACCTTCGGCCGCAACGATGTCGGTCTCGGCTCTGCCACCTCCTTCGTCACGCTGATCATCCTGATGGGGCTCGTCGTCGTCATGCTCCGCCGCCAGAAGGGAGCCGACCGATGAACCGCGCTCCGACGGCCGTTCAGCGCTGGCGCCGCTTCGCAGTCCTCCTCGTCATCGTGCTCCTCATCAATTTCCCGATCATCCTGATGGGGCTCAATTCGCTGCAGACGACGCAGCAATTGATGGCGAGCCGCAGCCTGTGGCCGGAAATGCCGACGCTCGCCAACTACTTCTATCTCTCCGAGCGGACGAATTTCTGGCGCTTCCTGACCAATTCGATGATCGTCTCTGGCGGGGCGACGCTGTTCGGCCTGGTCGCCGCCTCGTTCGCCGGCTACGCGCTGTCGCGCTATCGCGGCCGCTTCCTGACGGGCTTCTCGCGCTCGCTCTTCGTCGTGCAGATGTTCCCGATCATCCTCGCGCTGATCCCGCTCTTCATCCTCTTCCGCAACCTCGGGCTGATCAACAACCCGCTCTCGGTGATCATCGTCTACACGGTCGTTCACCTGCCCTTCGCGACCTGGATGGCGCGGGCCTTCTTCGACACCATCCCGCGCGAGCTGGAGGAGGCGGCCCTCGTCGACGGCTGCTCGCGCTTCGGCGCCTTCATCCGCATCGTCCTGCCGCTCTCCGGTCCGGGCCTCGCGGCGATCGCGATCTTCTCCTTCCTCTTCTCCTACAACGAGTTCTTCGTCGCCAACGTCTTCCTCAAGGACGAATCGACGATGACGCTGCCGGTCGGCATCACGATGTTCATGCAGCAATACTCGACCGACTGGGGAAGCCTGATGGCCGCGGCGACGGTGACGGTGATCCCGACCTTCATCCTCTTCCTCGGCATCCAGAAATACATCACCTACGGCGCCGTCTCCGGCGGCGTGAAGGGATGACGCGCCTCGCGGCGGAGCGTCTCGCCCCGCCGCACCCCCCGAAAAGCTCCCAAGGAAACATCTCGTGTCCCAGACCCTTCGCGTCGGCATCGTCGGCTGCGGTGAAGTCGCCCAGACGATCCACATCCCCGGCCTGCTCCAGCTCCACGACCTCTTCACGATCACCGCGCTGTGCGACGTCAGCCCGCGCGTCCTCTCCGCGGTCGGCGCGCGCCTGCCCGATGCCGAGCGCTTCCTCGACCATCGCGAACTGGTCGAGAGCGCCGCGGTCGACGTGGTGCTCGTCGCCAATCCGCACGTCTATCACGCGCCCGTCGCGATCGACGCGATGCGGGCCGGCAAGCATGTGCTGATCGAGAAGCCGATGTGCGTCACCCTCGCCGAGGCGGACGCGCTCGCCGAAGCGGAGGCTCGCTATGGCGTCACGGCGCAGATCGGCTTCATGCGCCGCTATGCGCCGGCCTTCACCGAGGCGGTCGAACACGTCTCGAAGATCCGCGGCGATATCATCCTCGCCCGCGTCCACGACGTGATCGGGCCGAATGCCCGGATCATCGATTCGACCTCGACCGTCATCCGCGGCACCGATCTGCCGGACAGCCTGATCGAGCGGACGAAGGCGGCGATGGCGGCCTCCGTCGAGGCGGCGATCGGCATCGGCGAGGGGCCGGTGGCGGTCGCCTACAACCTGCTGCTCGGTCTCTCCTCGCACGACATCTCGGCGATGCGCGAGCTGATCGGCCTGCCGAAGGCGGTGCTGCACGCCACCCAGAGAAAGGGCGGCCGGGTGCTCACCGGCACGTTCGACTATGGCGACTTCGTCTGCCAGTTCGAGACCGGCGTCGACCAGATCGCCCATTTCGACGCGCATCTCGAGGTCTACACGCCGACCGAGATCGTCCGCGTCGATTACGACACGCCCTATGTCCGCAACCAGCCGGCGCGGATGAGCGTGATCCGGAGCCATGGTCCGGCCGGCATCGCGGCGACGACGAGCTATCCGACGCGCGGCGATTCCTTCGTCGTCGAATGGCGCGCCTTCCACGACAATGTGACGGCGAAGAAGACGCCGAAGACGACGATCGCCGATGCGCGCGATGATCTCGAACTGTTCCGCGCCATGATCCGGCTGATGGCCTGACCGGCGGTGCCATGCCCGTCCCGCCGGCCGCGTCGGCCCGGCGGGCGTAGCCTCAGGCGCCGGCGAGCAGGTCCGGCTGGCGCTCGCGCTCGATCTCCTCGCCGAGATCGAGCGCCTCGATCTTCTCGCCGCGGCTCGCGAGCTTGCGGGTCGAGACGAGGATGTCGTCGATGTCCCGGCTCGCCTGGCCGAAATGGCTCTGCAATTTGCCGACGCGCTCGTTCAGCCGGCCGACATCCTTGATCAGCTCGGCCACCTCGCGCTGGATCAGATGCGCCTGTTCGCGCATCCGCACGTCCTTCAGCACCGCCTGCATCACCTGGATCGAGAGCATCAGCAGCGAGGGCGAGACGATCACGACGCGCGCCCTGAGCGCCGCCTGGACGATATCCTCGAAGCGCTCGTGGATGTCGGCGAAGACCGATTCCGACGGCACGAACATGAAGGCGGTGTCCTGCGTCTCGCCGGCGATCAGATAGCGCTCGGCGATGTCGCGCACATGCTTGCCGACATCGCGGCGGAACTGCGTCTCGGCCGCCTTCACGGCCTCGGGGCCTTCCGCGGCGCGGATGGCGTTCCATCCCTCGAGCGGGAATTTCGCGTCGACGACGAGCATCGGCGCGCCGTTCGGGAAGAAGACGACGCAGTCCGGCCGGGTGCCGTTCGACAGCGTCGCCTGGAAGGCATAGCCGCCCATCGGCAGGCCGTCGGCGACGATCGCCTCCATCCGCGCCTGGCCGAAGGCGCCGCGGGTCTGCTTGTTGGCGAGCACCTGCTGCAGCGAGACCACCTCGCGCGACAGTTCGGTGATGTTCTTCTGCGCCGTGTCGATCACAGCCAGCCGCTCGGCGAGGCGCGACAGGCTCTCGTGCGTGTTCTTCGTCGCGTCCGACACGGTCTGTCCGAGCCGGTGGCCGAAGCGGTCGAGCCGCTCGTTGAGGCCGCTCACGAGATCCGACTGGCGGGCGCCGAACACCTCCGCGATCGTCTGCATCCGCCCGGTCATCTCGCCCTGCAGGCGCATCAGCTCGCCGAGGCGCATTTCGAGCTCCTCGGCGCGCGCCGCGGCCTCCTCCTCGGCCACGCGGCTGCGCGCTGCCGCAGCCGGGAGCGCGGCGAGCACGACGAGGAAGAGGAGCAGGATCGCGCCGCCGGAAGCGGCGAGCGCTTGCATGGCGGTCACCGGCCACCCGGCGATCTGGAAGAGAACGGCGTTCATCGCCCGATCCTAGCGCGATTCGGCGGTGACCGATACAAAACAGGAACATGGCCCCGCGCCGCTCGGTTGACCCGCCGCGGCACGTCACTTATGTGACGGCAGCCCTCGAACCCGCTGCTGACATGGCCAAGCTCGACATCATCACCCTGCCCGATCCGCTCCTCCGCCGCGTCAGCGAGAAGGTCGAGCGCGTCGACGACGATCTCCGCCGCTTCCTCGACGACATGCTGGAGACGATGTACGAGGCGCCCGGCATCGGCCTCGCCGCGATCCAGGTCGGCGTGCCGCGCCGCATCGTGACGATCGACGTCGCGACCCGCGAGGACGGCGAGAAGCGGCCGCTCTTCCTCATCAATCCGGAGATCGTCGCGGCGTCCGACGAGCCCTCCGTCTATGAGGAGGGGTGTCTGTCGATCCCCGACTACTACGCCGAGGTCGAGCGGCCGGCCGCGGTGACGGTGCGCTTCCTCGACCGCGACGGAGCGCAGCAGGAAATCCGTGCGGAGGGCCTGCTCGCCACCTGCGTCCAGCACGAGGTCGACCACCTCGATGGCAAGCTGTTCATCGACCATCTGTCGCGGCTGAAACGCGACATGGTCATCCGCAAGTTCACGAAGGCCGCGAAGACCGGGACGAAGCCGAGCTTCGACGGAAAGCGCGAGGACTGAGCGTCGAGCGTCGCATCGACGGGCCCGGCGCGCCGTGATAGCTTGGTCGCTCCACTCGTTATTCTCGGGCGCGGCGGCCATGAAGGCGACGGGTTTCAGCGTGCGCGCGACGGCGCTTCGTCGCCGGTTTCTCCATTCCGTGTCGGCCCTGGTCCTGGCGGGCCTGTCGGTCTCGCCCGTGTTCGCGCAGTCCGCCCCGGCGCCTTTTGAGCCGAGCACGACGGTGTCGTTCGAGGGCAGCGTGCTCTTCAACGAGGGTGGAACCGCGTTCGGCGGCGCGGAGGCACAGGCCTTTCTCGGCGATCTCGCCCCGCTCGGCCCCGGCTCGGACGGGATGGGCTTTGGGCTTTCGATCGGCCGGACGATCGACCCCAGCTGGGACTGGCGGATCGGCGGGCATGTCGCCGCCCTCGGCGACGCGACGAGCCGCGATGTCGATGACGACGCCTTCGCCGAGAGCCGGTTCGACTTCCAGTATCTCGATGCCGAACTCGGTTATCGTCCGGAACTCGGCGCGCCCTTCGGCGGAAGGTTGTTCGCCGGCGGCCGGGTGCTGCACGCCGATTCGACGATCGCCTATGGCTATGACGATCCGGGCTCCGACAAGATCGGCAATTATGGCGGCGACAGCGAGATCTGGGCCGCCGGCCCGCGGCTCGGCGCCGAGGCGAGCATCCCGCTCGGCGACACGCCCTTCTCGTTCAACGTCTCGGCTGCCGGCTCGGCGCTCTTCACCGGCTCGGAGCAGAATTACGACTATCTGCGGATGAACGGGGCGAGCCTGGTGGGCAGCGGCAGCGCGTCCCGCAGCGTCGACAGCCCGCTCTGGAACGCCGAGGCCTCTGCGAGCCTCGCCTATCGTCTCGGCCCGGCGCTTTCGGTCGAGGTCGGCTATCGGGCGCAGCAGTGGTGGGACCTCGCGCCCTCGCTCGACGGCGCGACCGACGACGGCAGCGTGACGCTCGGCTCGGCCGATCTGCTCGTCCATTCCGGGTTCCTCCGCCTCACCGCCACGGTGCCGTGACGCCGAGGGCGCCGAGGCGCTTCCGGCCGCTCGCATAGTGCCGCTTGTAGAAGATCCGCCGCTCACCCATGGCGCGGCGAAACGGGCCGATCAGAAGCGGCCTCGACTGCGGCCGTGCGACCCGGATGACGGTGAGGGCGATCGCGTCCGCCCGTTCGTGCGGCACCGGCCGCGGCTCGGCGAGATCGCCGGCGATCCAGGCCTCGCCCATCGTGCGCGTCACCATCAGCCAGCCGAGATAACCCGTCAGCCGGCCGTCCTCGACGAGCGCCAGGTGGCAGTTCTCGCCGAGCTGGTATTTGACCGCCGCCGCGAGCACGCCCGCCGCGTAGCGGGCGAAGGGCGGCTCCTGCGTCAGGAAGTCGATGACGAGGCCGAGGCTCTCATAGCCGGGCTTGAGGCGGTGGATCTGCGGCTCCGGCATGACGTTCGGGCGTGCCTCGCGGGGGACGGGAGAAGGCGAGCATCACGCCGAACGGCTTGACTCTCAAGCCGCGAGTGCCGATGTCGGTCGCTTCGCCGAGAGGGGATCGTCCTTGCCGCTGCGCATCGTCTTCATGGGTACGCCCGATTTCGCCGTGCCGACGCTCGTCGAGGCGATCGGCCAGGGGCACGAGGTCGTCGCGGCCTATACCCGCGCGCCGAAGCCCGCCGGGCGCGGCATGGCGGAGCGGAGATCGCCGGTGCACGAGACGGCGGAGCGCTTCGGCATTCCGGTCTTCACCCCGCGCAGCCTGAAAGATGCCGCGGCGCAGGCCGATTTCGCAGCGCTCGATGCCGATGCCGCGGTGGTCGTCGCCTATGGCCTGATCCTGCCGCAGGCCGTGCTCGACGCGCCGCGCGAGGGCTGTTTCAACCTGCACGCCTCGCTCCTGCCGCGCTGGCGCGGCGCGGCGCCGATCAACCGGGCGATCATGGCGGGCGATGCCGAGACCGGCGTGATGGTGATGCGGATGGAGGCGGGGCTCGACACCGGCCCCGTGGCGATGGCCGAGCGGGTGCGGATCGGCGCCGACGAGACGGCCGGGGAACTGCACGACCGGCTCTCGCGGCTCGGCGCCGACCTGATGGCGCGGGCTCTGTCCGCGCTGTCGCGCGGCGCGCTCGCGACCGCGCCGCAGGCCGAGACGGGTGTCACCTACGCGGCGAAGATCGACAAGGCCGAAACGCGGATCGACTGGACCCGGCCGGCCGCGGCGGTGCACGACCACATCCGGGGACTGTCGCCCTTTCCCGGCGCCTGGTGCGAGATGACGCTCGCCGGCCGGAGCGAGCGCGTCAAGGTGCTGCGCTCGACGCGGGCCGCGGGCGCCGGTGCCCCGGGTGATCTGCTCGACGACCGGCTCACCGTCGCCTGCGGCGAGGGGGCCGTGCGGCTCGTCGAACTGCAGCGGGCAGGCGGCAAGCCGATGCGCGCCGAAGATTTTCTGCGCGGCGCGGCGATTTCGGAAGGAGCCGTGCTCGGCTGAGGCTCAGGCGGCGGCAGGCCGCCCGGCTTCGGCGTCGAGGGTGACGAGATCGCTGTGACCGAAGCCCTTCGAATAGTCGAGGACGGAGACGATGACGGGCACCGCCTTCATCGTCGCGACGACGGAGAAATCGAAATCGCCCTGATGCGCGACATATTCCGGATATTTGGCGCCGAGCAGGGCGAAGGCGCGGCCGATCTCGGCCGGGTCGGTGACGGGCCGGACATGCGCCGCCATCGAGAGGCCGGTGATCGCGAGCGGGTTCGCGACGTCGTGGTCGATGGTCAGCGAGACGCGGTCGTCGCGGGCGATATTGGCCGCCTTCTGGCTCTCCCGTCCGACGAAGAAATAGAGCGCATCGACCCCGTCATGGGCATAGCCGACGGTGGTCGCCTGCGGCCAGCCGTCCGGCCGCAGGGTGGCGATGGTCATGATCCGGTTCGCTTCGAGGATTTCGAGCATCTTGGCGCGGAGTTCGTCCTGCATCGTCGTCTCCCCTTCCCGCCGACGAACGGCCCGGCGGTGCTTCGCGGCAGGAGAGCAGGCAGGCCGCCCGCACACCTTGACGAGGATCAACCATGCCGCGCTATCGCCTGACGGTCGAATATGACGGCCGGCCCTATGTCGGCTGGCAGGCGCAGGCGAATGGCCGTTCCGTGCAGCAGGCGATCGAGGAGGCGATCCTCCGCTTCTCGGGCGAGACGGTGCGCATCCGCGGCGCAGGGCGCACCGACGCCGGCGTGCACGCGATCGGCCAGGTCTGCCATCTCGATCTCGCCCGGCCCTTCGCGGCGCAGAAGATCCGCGAGGCGATGAACGCGCAGTTGCGGCCGGAGCCGATCGCCATCCTCGAGGCCGAAGCGGTCGACGAGGGCTTCGACGCGCGCTTCTCCGCCGCGGCGCGGCACTATCTCTATCGCATCCTCGACCGCCGGGCACCGCCGGCGCTCGATCTCGGCCGGGTCTGGCACGTGCCGCGCCGGCTCGACACCGAGGCGATGCACGCGGCCGCGCAGGCGCTCGTCGGCAAGCACGATTTCACCACCTTCCGCGCCTCGGAATGCCAGGCGCAGAGCCCGGTGAAGACGCTGACCGCGATCGCCGTTTCGCGGCAGGGCGACGAGGTGGCGGTGACGGTCTCGGCCCGGTCCTTCCTGCACAACCAGGTCCGCTCGATGGTCGGCTCGCTGAAGAAGGTCGGCGAGGGGCGCTGGCCGGTCGAGGCGATCGGCGCCGCGCTCGCCGCGCGCGACCGCGCGCGCTGCGGCCCGGTCGCGCCGCCGGACGGGCTCTATCTGGTGCGGGTCGATTACCGCTCAGACGCCGAACAGCCGGTCCGTGACGAGGACGACGAAGAGGCTTGACAGATATTCGATGCCGGCAAGGCCGAGCGCCGGGCCGAGCGGCCAGCCGAGCGCGGTGCGCGCCAGTTCGACCTGGAAGCGCAGCGCCATGATCAGGACGCCCAGCTGGAGGAGCGTGGAGAGGCCGAGCGGCAGGATGCCCCAGCCGGTCAGCACCATCAGGCCCGCCATCGGCAGCAGGATGAGCACGCCGCCCCAGTTGCGCACGACGATGTAGGCCGAATAGCCGGCCTCGATCTTGAGCGGCCGGGCGGCGAGGGCGAGCAGCACCGGCATGAAGGCGATGTCGATCAGAAAGCCGGCGCCGCGCGCCGCATAGAAGGGCGCGCCGACGACGAGGAGCGGATCGGCCGCGATCCGCATCCGCTCTTCGAAGAGGATGATCAGGAGATAGGTCGGCGCCGTGAAGAGAACTGCCCCAAAGGATCGCCAGAACCCTTCTGCGGAAACGTCGAAGGCCGAAAGGGCCGCGCGGTCGCCGAGGAAGATCCGCCAGGCGCCGGCGAGCGCGCGCGCCGTCGCCTCGGTGATCATGCGGCGAAATAGAGATCGAGGAAGCGGCGATAGATCGCGGTGAGCGCTTCGAGATCGGCGATCGCGGCGCGCTCGTCGACCTGGTGCATGGTCTTGCCGACGAGGCCGAATTCGACCACCGGGCAGTAATCCTTGATGAAGCGCGCATCCGACGTGCCGCCGGAGGTGGAGAGCGCCGGCGTGCGGCCGGTCACGGCGGCGATCGCCGCGGAGAGCGTGCCGATCAGCGCCTCGGAGCGGGTGAGGAAGGCCTCGCTCGACGGCGTCTCGAGCTCGAGTTCATAGCTGATCTCGCCGGCGGCGGCTTCGGCGAGCCGGCTGTCGAGCCAGGCGGCGAGGAGGTCGCGCGTCCACAGCGCGTTGAAGCGGATGTTGAAGCGGGCGCGCGCCTCCGCCGGGATGACGTTCCAGGCCGGGCTCGGCACGGCGAGATCGACGATCTCGAGATTGGAGGGGTCGAAATCCTCCGTGCCCGCATCGAGCGCTTCGGCGGTCAGCCGCCGCACCAGCTTCACGAGCTTCGGCACCGGATTGTCGGCGAGATGGGGATAGGCGACATGGCCCTGCCGGCCGTGGACGGTCAGCGTGCCCGACAGCGAGCCGCGGCGGCCGATCTTGATCGCGTCGCCGAGCGCGACCGGATTGGTCGGCTCGCCGACGATCGCCGCGTCGAAGCGGTGGCCGCGCTCGGTCGCGAAAGCGAGCAGCTTGACCGTGCCGTTCACCGCCGGGCCCTCCTCGTCGCCGGTGACGAGCAGCGAGATCGTGCCGGGCGCTCCGCCGCGCGCGGCGAGGAAATCGGTGACGGCGGCGACGAAGGCGGCGATGCCGCCCTTCATGTCGACCGCGCCGCGGCCCCAGACATGGCCGTCATGCACCGCGCCGGAGAAGGGCGGCTGCGCCCAATGCGTCATATCGCCGGGCGGCACCACGTCGGTGTGGCCGGCGAAGACGAAATGCGGCGCTCCGGAGCCGATGGTGGCGAAGAGGTTCTCGACCGGCGGCGTGCCGGCTTCGGAAAAGACCGGCCGCTCGACCCGGAAGCCGGCGCGCGTCAGCACGTCGTCGAGGAGCGCGAGGGCGCCGCCCTCGGCCGGCGTCACCGACGGGCAGCGGATCAGATCGGCGAGCAGGGTGGTCGCGTCGAGGCGCTCGGACACAGCGGGGGCACTCCGGCCGGGGGACGCCGACCGGTCTAGCCGCTCGGGCGGCGGAGCGTCAATGCGGCGTCGGAACGGCGCCGCGCGCGGCCGCCGGCTCAGCCGGCCGCGCTGCGGCGGGGAAAGGCGAGGCCCTTCGCGTCGAAGACGTGGAAATTGTCCGGCCGCGACGCGAGCGTCACCCGGTCGCCCTTCTTCACCGAGAGATCGCTGTCGATCTTGGCGACGATCGGCTCCTCATGGCCGACATCGACATAGACGAGCGTCACCTCGCCGAGCGCCTCGACGATGTCGACGCGGCCCTCGAAGACCGGGACGGAGCCCGGCGGCTCGTCCGTGCCGACGACGTGGAGGTTTTCCGGCCGCACGCCGAACGTGCCCTCCGCACCGGCGGCCGCCTCGGGAATCACCGCGTCGACCTCGACGGTCTTGCAGTTGCGCGGCGTGACGCGGGGCGACGCGCCGCCCGTCTCGACCTTCATCGGCACGGTGTTCATCGAGGGCGAGCCGATGAAGCGGGCGACGAAGAGGTTGGCCGGGTTGTGGTAGAGCTCCATCGGCGAGCCGACCTGCTCGACCCGCCCGGCGTTCAGAACGACGATCCGGTCGGCGAGCGTCATCGCCTCGACCTGGTCGTGCGTGACGTAGATCATCGTCACGTCGCTCATCCGCTCGTGCAGCTTGGCGATCTCGATGCGGGTCGCGACGCGCAGCGCCGCGTCGAGATTCGACAGGGGCTCGTCGAACAGGAACACCTTCGGATCGCGCACGATCGCCCGGCCGATCGCGACGCGCTGGCGCTGGCCGCCGGAGAGCTGCTTCGGCAGGCGCTCGAGATAGGGCGTGATCTGCAGGATCTCGGCCGCCTCGCGAACGCGGCGGTCGATCTCCGCCTTGCCCGCTTTGCCGAGCTTCATGCCGAAGGCCATGTTCTCGTAGACGGTCATGTGCGGGTAGAGCGCATAGGACTGGAACACCATGGCGATGCCGCGTTCGGACGGCGCCACCTTGTTGACCAGCTTGCCGTCGATCGACAGTCGCCCGCCGGTGATGTCTTCGAGCCCGGCGATCAGCCGCAGCAGCGTCGACTTTCCGCATCCCGACGGTCCGACGAAGACGATGAACTCGCCGGACTTGATGTCGAGATCGATGCCGTGCAGCACGGCGACCGAGCCATAGGACTTCTTGATCCCCTCGAGCAGCAGCTCCGCCATCGCTTCACCCTCCCTCGCCGCCCGCGGCGATCAGCCCGAAAAACGCATCCCGCGGCGCGAGCCGCACCGACCGCCCGTCGAGCCGGGCGCCGAAGGCGAGGCCGGAGAGGGGCGTCACCGCATAGCCCGCCGGCAGGTCGAAGGCGGCCGGCGCGGTGCCGAGATTGAAGAGGCAGAGCATGCGCTCGCCGTCCGTCGTCCGCTCGAGCGCCAGCACGTCGCCGGCGATGTCGTGGAAACGGATCGCGCCGCGGTCGAGCGCCGGATGCGCATGGCGGAAGGCGATCATCCGCCGGTAATGTTCGAGCACCGAATTCGCGTCGCCCGACTGCCGGTTGGCGGCGCGCGCGATGTGCTCCGGCGAGACCGGCAGCCAGGGCCGCCCGGCCGAGAAGCCGCCCGCCGGCGCGTTCGATTCCCACACCATCGGCGTGCGGCAACCGTCGCGGCCCTTATATTCCGGCCAGAAGCGGATGCCGTAGGGGTCCTGCAGATCCTCATAGGCGACGTCGGCCTCGAGCAGGCCGAGCTCCTCGCCCTGGTAGAGGCAGACCGAGCCGCGCAGCGACAGAAGGATCGCAACGGCGAGCTTCGCCACCGGCTCGGCGTCCTCCCGGCTCGTCGACCAGCGGGTGACGTGGCGCACGATGTCGTGGTTCGAGAAGGCCCAGCACGGCCAGCCGTCGCCGACGATCGATTCGAAGGCTTCCGAACGGGTGCGGAAATGCTCGGCGGTGAAGATCGGCGACAGGAAGTCGAAGGTGTAGCACATGTGCAGCTTGTCGCCGCCGGACGTATAGGCCGCCATGGTGTGCAGCGAGCGCGGCCCGTCGCCGATCTCGCCGACCGTGGTCTGGTCCGGATAACGGTCGAGCAGGGCGCGCAGCTTCTTCAGGAATTCGAGGTTCTCGGGCTGCGACTTGTCGTGCAGGTGGTCCTGCCAGTTATAGGGATTGACCGCCGGCGCCTCGGGCGAATTGCGGTCGCGCATCGCGGCGGGCGGGTTGTCCTCGAGCCCCTGCGAATGGACGTAGAAGTTCACCGTATCGAGGCGGAAGCCGTCGACGCCCCGCTTCAGCCAGAACTCGACCGTCTCGAGCAGCGCGTCCTGCACGGCGGGGGTGTGGAAGTTGAGATCGGGCTGCGAGGTCAGGAAGTTGTGCAGATAGTACTGGCAGCGCGTCGTGTCCCATTCCCAGGCCGAGCCGCCGAAGATCGACAGCCAGTTGTTCGGCGGCGTGCCGTCGGGCTTCGCATCGGCCCAGACATACCAGTCGGCCTTGGCGTTGTCCTTGGAGGAGCGGCTTTCCTTGAACCAGGCGTGCTGGTCGGAGGTGTGCGACAGCACCTGGTCGATCATCACCCGGATGCCGAGCCCGTGCGCCTTCTCGATCAGCCGGTCGAAATCCTCGAGCGTGCCGAAGATCGGGTCGACGGCGCAGTAATCCGAGACGTCGTAGCCGAAATCCTTCATCGGCGACCTGAAGAAGGGCGAGATCCAGATCGCGTCGACGCCGAGCGACGCGACGTAATCGAGCCGCTCGGTGATGCCGGCGAGGTCGCCGACGCCGTCGCCATTGGTATCCTGAAACGAGCGCGGATAGATCTGGTAGATCACCGCGCCCCGCCACCAGTCCGGATCGGCGACGAGATGGGTCGAGGCCATAGGAAGACTATCCCTTCACGCCGCCGGCGGTCAGGCCCGCGACGATCTTGCGTTGGAAGATGAGGACGAGGACGACGAGGGGCACGGTGACGATCACCGACGCCGCCATCAGCACGCCCCAGGGGATCTCGTACTGGCTGGCGCCGGACAGGAGGCCGATCGCCACCGGCACGGTGCGCTGCACCTCGGACGAGGTGAAGGTGAGCGCGAAGAGGAACTCGTTCCACGCCGCGATGAAGGCGAGCAGCCCCGTCGTGACGAGCGCCGGCCACATCAGCGGCATGAACACCTTGGTGATGATCACCCAGGGGGTGGCGCCATCGACGATCGCCGCCTCCTCGATCTCGACCGGCAGGTCGCGCATGAAGGTGGTCAGCACCCAGACCGTGAAGGGCAGGGTGAAGATCGTATAGGAAAAGATCAGCGCGAAGGGCGTGTTGTAGAGGCCCATGCCGCGGACGAGCTCGAAGAGGCCGGCGAGCACGGCGATCTGCGGGAACATCGACACGGCGAGCACGGTGAGGAGCAGGAGCGAGCGGCCGCGGAAGCGCACCCGCGACAGCGCGAAGGCGGCGGTGACGGCAAACAGCAGGGCGAGGATCACCACCGAGGCCGACACGAACAGCGAGTTCAGTACGTTGCGCGGGAAATTCCGGCTCGTCAGCACCGACGTATAATTGTCGAAGGAGATCTGCGTCGGCCAGAAGTCGACGCGGAACAGCGCCGTGCCGGTCTTCAGCGAGGTGATGATCGCATAATAGAACGGGAAAACGGAGACGACGACGATGACGAGGACGAGCAGATAAAAGAGCGCCTTCTTGATGATCGCCATCAGCGTCCCCCCTCGAAATTCACCCGGCCGACGACGACATAGACGATGGTGATCACCGCGATGATCAGGAAGAGCATGGTCGAGGCGGCGGAGCCATAGGCGAATTTGTCGAAGTCGAAGAGATTCTCGCGCGCCAGCACCGACATCGTCTTCGTCTGCGCGTTGTTCGGCGTCAGCACATAGATGAGGTCGAAGATCCGGAGCGCATCGAGCATGCGGAAGATCACCGCCACCATGAGCGCCGGACGCACCAGCGGCAGCGTCACCTTCCAGAACACCTTGATCGGGTGAACGCCGTCGATCTTCGCCGCCTCATAGATGTCGCCCGGGATCATCTGCAGGCCGGCAAGGATCAAAAGCGCCATGAACGGCGTCGTCTTCCAGACGTCGACGATCAGCACGGCGATCATGGCGGTGTCCGGGGAGGCGGTCCAGGCGATCTTCTGCGAGATCAGGCCGAGATTGAGCGCGATCTCGTTGATGATGCCGAACTGGTCGTTGAGCATCCACTGCCACATCTTGGCCGAGACGATGGTCGGGATGGCCCAGGGGATCAGGATGGCGGCGCGCACGAGGGCCCGGCCGCGGAAATTGGCGTTGAGCACCAGCGCGACGATCATGCCGAACACGGTCTCGAAGGCGACCGACAGGACGGCGAAGCGGATCGTGTTCCACACCGCGGCCCACCAGGCGGGATCGGCGAGCAGGCCGCGATAGAGCACCCGGCCGCTCGAGAGCGTGCGGATCTGCAGGTAGTTGTCGAAGCCGATCCATTCGGCGCCCGACAGATTGTTGAGCGAGGCGTTCGTAAAGGAGAAGTAGATCGTGCGCACCAGCGGCCAGCCGGCGACGATGGCGAGCGCGATCAGCATCGGCGCGAGAAACATCCAGGCGGCGCGCAGGCGCTGGCGCTGAAGGTCGGAGCGGCCGGTCAAATCGGCGGCCGCGGCGCCGCTCGGGCCGGACATCGGAACTGTCGTCATGTCACCGTCTCGCGGGGTTCGGCTCGACCGAGGGGTTCGGCCGGGCGGCGGCGCTTCAGCGAGCGTGCGGCGAAATCGCCCCGCCGGCAAGAAGGGACGGGGGGCGGCATCGGCCGCCCCCCGGGGAAACGGGGCTTACCAGCCCGAACCCTTCAGGTCCTCGAGATCGGCCTCGAGGATCTCGAGGTTCTCCGCCGCCGTGCCGTTGCCGGACAGCGTGTTGTGGACGGCGGTCCAGAACTTCGAGGAGACCTCGTTGTACTTGGTCTTGGTCGGCGCGGACGGCCGCGGCACCGCGCTCTGGAACACCGCCTTCCAGGCCGGCATGAAGGGCTGCGCCTTGGCGACGTCCGCATCGTCATAGAGCGCTTCGATCGTCGGCAGATTGGCGATCTCGATGGCGCGCCACTTCTGCACCTCGGGCGAGGCGAGATAGATGGCGAGCTTGATCGCGGCGTCCTGCTGCTTCGAATACTTCGACACCGCGACGTTCCAGCCGCCGAGCGTCGCCGCCGGCTGATTGCCGTCGCCCGCGAAGGGAAGCGTCGTCACCTCGAACTTGCCCTTGACCGAGGAGTCCTCGCCATTGCCGAGCGCATAGGCATAGGGCCAGTTGCGCATGAACACGGCATTGCCGGTCTGCCACACACCGCGCGACTCTTCTTCCTGATAGGCGAGCACGCCCGGAGGCGAGATCGTGCCGACCCAGGACTTGGCGCGCTCGATCGCGGCCGCCGCGTTCGGATTGTTGATCGAGATCGAGCCGTCGGCCTCGATGATCTGGCCGCCGCCGGAGGACTTCACCCATTCGAGCGCGTCGCAGGTCAGGCCCTCATAGGCGTTGCCCTGCCAGACGAAGCCCCACAGATCCTTCTGGCCGGCCTCGCGCTCCTTGTCCTGGACTTCCTTCGCCGTCGCGGCGAGCTCGTCCCAGGTCTTGGGCGGCTGCTTGCCGTATTTGTCGAGCAGGTCCTTGCGGTAGTAGAGCGCCGGGGCGTCGGTGAAGAGCGGCAGGGCGACGAGCTTGCCGTTCACCGTCTGCGATTCGATGATCGAGGGGAAATGCTGGCCGACGACGTCCTTCGCCGCCGCGGTCAGGTCGACGAACTGATCGGCGAGCTGCGGCGCCCAGATCACGTCGGTCTGGTAGAGGTCGATGTCGGAATTGCCGGCGGCGAGCCACAGGCGATACTGGCCGAACTGGTCGGTCGTCGACGACGGCATGGTGACGATGTTCACCTTGACGCCGGTATCCTTCTCGTACTTGTCGAGCACTTCGCGCAGGAACTGCGCGCCGGTGCCGGTGTCGCCGAGCACCATGGAGAGATCGGCGGCGTGCGCCGACCCCGCGCCCAGCGCGAAGAGCGCCGTGAGGGCGAGGAGCTTCTTGCGGAGTTTCATCGGTTAACCTCCCTGATAACCCGATCGGAAAGGGAGGTGCGCCCAGGACCGCCCGGGTCGAGACGCGAGCGTGTCATGCCGATCCTCCCCCAAGCGCATGGCCCGACCCGCAGGCTCCAAAGCGCTTTGAAGGCTAGTTCAACGTGAATCCCGTCGCCTGTCAAGCGAGCACAATGATCGCGATAGGTGCAGCGCAGCATCAGTCAAACGGAAATCGTCGGACAAATCAGCAAATTGCCAGCCGGCACAGCGCTTTGCGCATCCACCTTGGAATGCCCTTGCGGAAGGCGCGGCGGTCTCGAGGTCGCCGCGGCAACGGGTCTTGCCAGCCGAGTTTGAAAGCGCTTTGAATGGCCTCGGGAGGAATGACGAGGCATGAAGCTGAAGGAGCTGGCGGCGCATCTCGGCCTGTCGCAGACGACGGTGAGCCGCGCCCTCAACGGGTATCCCGAGGTCAATGAGGAGACCCGGCGCCGCGTGCTGGACGCCGCCCGGCGCTACGACTACCGGCCGAATGCGAGCGCCCGGCGGCTGGCGACCGGCTTCGCCGGGGCGATCGGCGTCGTTCTCCTGACCGACCGCAACCTGTTGCTCGACCCTCATTATGTCGAGTTCCTCGCCGGCCTCGGCGAGCGGCTGGCGCAGCACGAGACCGACATCGTGATGACGCCGGTCCGGAGCGCCGACGAGGTGACCGCCTATCGGCGGCTCGCCGGCGGGACGCGCGTCGACGCGGTCGTGCTGTCGAGCCCGACGCTCGCCGACGAGCGGATCCGCGTGCTCTCGGATCTCGGCCTGCCCTTTCTCCTGCACGGGCGCACCGAGACCGACGTGCCCCATGCCTGGCTCGACATCGACAATGAGGGCGCCTTCCGCCACGCGACGAAGCACCTGATCGATCTCGGCCACCGCCGGATCGGCCTCGTCAACGGCGATCCGCGCCTCACCTTCGCGCGCGATCGCGAGCGCGGCTTTCGCGAGGCGCTGCTTCAGGCCGGCCTCGGCTGCGACGAGCGGTTGATCGGCACGGGCGCGCTCACCGACGAGATCGGCTTCCGCATCACCGCACGGCTGCTTTCCGAGCGGCCGCGGCCGACGGCGCTGCTCGTCTCCTCGATGATGATGTCGCTCGGCGCATTCCGCGCGATTCGCGCCGCCGGGCTCGAACTCGGCCGCGATGTTTCGATGATCGCACACGACGACGTCTTCCCCTTCCTCAACCCGGACGCCATGGTGCCGACCATGTCGACGACGCGATCCTCGATCCGGGCGGCGGGGGTGCGCTGCGCCGAACTGCTCGGCGAGGTGCTCGCCGGCCGCGATCCGGCGACGATCCGCGAGCTGTGGCCGGTCGAGCTGATCGTCCGCGCCTCGACCGGTCCGGCGCCTTCCGGCGCGTGAGCCCGCTTGACAGCGGCGGCGGGCGTGCGAACAAGGCGGCGGAGGGGTGGGCCGCCCGCGCGGACGGTCGCCGATGATCGCCGCCGGGGCGGCCTGTCGATGGTGTGTTGCCGATGAACAAGCCTGATCTCGAGGCCGCCGCGCTCGTCGCCGTCGATTGGGGAACCTCGCGGCTCCGCGCCATGCTGATCGGTCGCGACGGTGGCCTGCTCGCCGAGGCGGACAGCGCCGACGGCATCGGTCCGCTCGCCGGTCAGGGCCACGAGGCGGCCTTCGAGCGGCTCGTCGCCGCCTGGCCCGCCGTGCCGGCGCTGATGGCCGGCATGATCGGCTCGCGGCAGGGCTGGCGCGAGGCGCCCTATGTCCCGGTGCCGGCGACGGCGGATGCGCTCGCCGCGGCGCTGATCGGCTTCGAGAGCCTGTCGCATCGCCGCGTCTCGATCGTGCCCGGCCTGGTGCTGCGCTCCGCGGCCCGCGACGGCGACGTCATCCGCGGCGAGGAGACCCAGCTCGTCGGCCTGATCGAGGAGGAGCCGGGCTTTTCCGGCCTCGTCGTGCTGCCGGGGACGCATTCGAAATGGGCGGCGGTCGAGGACGGCCGGATCGTCGACTTCCAGACCTTCATGACCGGCGAGATGTTCGAACTGCTGGCGCGCAAGTCGTTCCTCCGTCACTCGGTCGCCGAGGACGCCGACGACATTCCGGGTTCCGCCCATTTCGCCCTCGCCGTGCGGCGCAGCGTGCAGGAGGGCCTGCCGTTTCTCTCGGCGATCTTCTCCGTGCGGGTGCGGCAGCTCCTCGACGCGGTGTCGGGCGACGACAATCTCGCCTATCTCTCGGGCCTCGTCATCGGCGGCGAGATCGCCGCGGCGCGCGCCTCGGGTCTCCTCGCCGAGGGCCGGCCGATCCGCATCGTCGGCGCGCGCACGCTCGGCCGTGCCTACGAGACCGCCTTCGGTATCGCCGGCCATGCCGTCGCGGTGCGCGACGGGGGCTCCCTCGTCCGCACCGGCCTCGTCCGCCTCGCCCGCGCGTCCGGGCTTCTCTGACCGGAGTTCGCCATGTCGCATCCGCTCTTCGCCGGCCACCGGCCGCTCGTCGCCATCCTGCGCGGCATCACGCCCACCGAGGCGGAGGCCGTGTTCGAGGCGCTCGTCGGCGCCGGCATCACGCTGATCGAGGTGCCGCTCAATTCGCCCGAGCCCTTCGTTTCGATCGCCGCGATGGCCGCGCGCGCGGACGGCCGGGCGAGGCTCGGCGCCGGAACGGTGCTGAAGCCCGACGAGGTCGACCGGGTGCGGGACGCCGGTGGCACGCTCGTCGTCTCGCCCAATGCCGACGCAACGGTGATCGCCCGGACGAAGGCGCTCGGGCTCGAGAGCTATCCCGGCGTGATGACGCCGACCGAGGCCTTCGCCGCGCTCGCCGCGGGGGCCGACGCGCTCAAATTCTTTCCCGCCGAACTGATCGGCCCGGCCGGCATCAAGGCGATGAAGGCGGTGCTGCCGAAGCACGTGCCGCTGCTGGCGGTCGGCGGGGCGGATGCCTCCAACCTCGCCACCTATATCGCGGCGGGCTGCACCGGCTTCGGCATCGGCTCGAGCCTCTACAAGCCCGGCCGTGCGGCGGACGAGGTGGCGGAGAAGGCGCGGGCGCTCGTTGCCGCCTATGATGCGGCGGTCGCCGGCTGAGACGAGGAGCGCCCCGCGGTCGAAAAAGGCCCGCAGCGGGCCAGAATGCCGCTGCGCGCGCCCGGCGGCTCCCCTTTGACGTCCGCCGAACCCTGTCCTAATGTCCTCACACATTAGAACTCTTACAAGAGGCGGCGCGATATGAAGGGCAACCCGACGGTCATCGAGGCGCTCAACAAGGCACTTCGGCTGGAACTCACCGCCGTGAACCAGTACTGGCTGCATTATCGCCTGACCGAGGACTGGGGCTACGGCAAGCTCGCCAAGAAGGAGCGGGCCGAATCGATCGAGGAGATGCACCACGCCGACAAGCTGGTCGCCCGCATCATCTTCCTCGAGGGCTTCCCGAACATGCAGCAGCTCGACCCGCTGGTGATCGGCCAGAACATCAAGGAGGTGCTCGAGGCGGACCTGCAGGGCGAATACACGGCCCAGAAGCACTATTCCGAGAGCCGTTCGCTCTGCCAGGAAGTCGGTGACTACGTCTCGATGGCGCTGTTCGAGGAACTGCTCGAGGACGAGGAGGGCCATATCGACTTCCTCGAAACCCAGCTCGACCTCCTCAACGATCTCGGGCCGCAGCTCTACGGCCAGCTCCAGGCCGAGCCGACCAGCGATTCCGACTGATCGGTCCTGCAACGGACCGTCCGGGAGGCCTCGTCGTGACCGGCGGGGCCCTTTCCTTTTTTCCGCGGATGCTTGCGCTTTTTGATCGATCTCGCCACTCTGCGGCAACAAACGAAAGCCGACGGGGGGAGGATGGACGATGGGCGCGGGCTATGTTCTGGCGATCGATCAGGGGACGACGTCGTCGCGGGCGCTGCTGTTCGACGCGGACCAGCGCCTCGTTGCTGCGGCGCAGCAGGAGTTCCCGCAATATTTCCCCGCCTCGGGCTGGGTCGAGCACGATGCCGAGGAGATCTGGGCGAGCGTCGTCGCGGTGATCCGCGCGGCGATCGGGAAGGCGGGCATCGCGCCGTCCGCCATCGCCGCGATCGGCATCACCAACCAGCGCGAGACCGCGGTGGTCTGGGAGCGTGACGGCGGCCGGCCGATCCATCGCGCCATCGTCTGGCAGGACCGCCGCACCGCCGAGGACTGCGCCGCTCTTCGGCGCGACGGGGTCGAGGCCGAAGTGACGGCCCGCACCGGCCTGCTGCTCGACCCCTATTTCTCCGGCACCAAGCTCGCCTGGCTGCTCGACCGGGTCGAAGGCGCGCGGGCCAAGGCGGAAGCCGGCGCGCTCGCCTTCGGCACGATCGACAGTTTTCTCCTGTGGCGGCTGACCGGGGGCAGGGCGCACAGGACCGACGCCACCAATGCCAGCCGGACCCTCCTCTACGATATCCACCGCGGCGGCTGGTCGGAGGAGCTCTGCCGTCTGCTGCGCGTGCCCGCCGCCGTGCTGGCGGAGGACGGCGACTGCGCGGCCGATTTCGGCACGACCGACCCGGCGCTGTTCGGCGCCGCCATCCCGATCTGCGGCATGGCGGGCGACCAGCAGGCGGCGACGATCGGCCAGGCCTGCTTCACGCCGGGCATGGTCAAGTCGACCTATGGCACGGGCTGTTTCGCGCTTCTCAACACCGGCTCGAAGCCGATCGCCTCGCGTCACCGGCTGCTCACCACCATTGCCTATCGGCTCGCCGGGCGCACCAGCTATGCGCTCGAGGGCTCGATCTTCGTCGCCGGCGCGGCGGTGCAGTGGCTGCGCGACGGGCTGAAGCTGATCGCCTCGGCGCAGGAGAGCGGCCCCCTTGCGGCCACCGCCGATCCGAACCAGAGCGTCTATCTCGTGCCCGCCTTCACCGGCCTCGGCGCGCCCTGGTGGGACGCGGAGGCGCGCGGCGCGCTCTTCGGCCTGACGCGGGCGACCGGCCCGGCCGAGCTCGCCCGCGCGGCGCTCGAATCGGTCGCCTACCAGACGCTCGATCTCGTCGAGGCGATGCGGCAGGACTGGACCGAGGCGGGCGAGGCCCGTGTGCTGCGGGTCGACGGCGGCATGATCGCCTCGGACTGGACCATGCAGGCGATCGCCGACATCCTCGCTGCCCCGGTCGACCGGCCGACCATCGTCGAGACCACGGCGCTCGGCGCCGCCTGGCTCGCCGCCTCGCATGCCGGGCTGTGGCCCGATCAGCAGGGCTTCGCGGCCCGCTGGCAATGCGACCGGCGCTTTCAGCCGACGATGCCGGCCGAAGTGCGGGATGAGAAAGTCGCCGGCTGGCGCGACGCCGTCCGCCGCACGCTTTCGGGCGCCGGAGCGTCCTGAGCACGGCGCCTTCCTTCTCCGCGGGAGGGAGGAGCCCAGCGCGCCCGGAGCGCTACAGCACGCCCGCGCCGAGCTCGGCGCTCGCGGCATTGCCGCGGAACATCGCGAAGAGCTCGCGGCCCGTGCCGAAGCCGTTCGCCGCGAGGTCCTGCTCGGCGAGCGGCCGGGCGTCGAACTCTTCCGCCGGGACGAGTACTTCGAGCGTGCCGGCGACGCAGTCGAGCCGGATGAGGTCGCCGTCGCGCACGCGGCCGATCGGTCCGCCGCTCGCCGCCTCCGGCGAGACGTGGATCGCCGCCGGCACCTTGCCCGAGGCGCCGGACATGCGGCCGTCGGTGACGAGCGCGACGCGGTGGCCGCGGTCCTGCAGCACGCCGAGCGTCGGCGTCAGCTTGTGCAGTTCCGGCATGCCGTTCGCCCGCGGGCCCTGGAAGCGGATCACGGCGACGAAATCGCCGTCGAGCTCGCCCCGCTTGAACGCGGCCTGCAGGGCGTCCTGGCTGTGGAACACCTTCGCCGGCGCCTCGATGACATGGCGGTCCGGCTTCACGGCGGAAATCTTGATCACCGCCCGGCCGACATTGCCCTTCAGCACCTTGAGCCCGCCGGTCGGCTGGAAGGCCTTGCCGACCGGCGCGAGCACCTTCTCGTCGAGGCTCGCCACCGGCCCTTCGCGCCAGGCGAGCGTGCCGTCCGCCTCGATCCGCGGCTCGGCCGTATAGCCCGAGAGGCCGGTGCCCCACACCGTGGTGACGTCCTCGTGCAGCAGGCCGGCGCCGAGCAGTTCGCGGATCAGGAAGGCCATGCCGCCGGCGGCGTGGAAATGGTTCACATCTGCAAGGCCGTTCGGATAGACCCGGGCGAGCAGCGGCACGACATCCGAGATCTCGGAGAAATCGTCCCAGGTCAGCACGATGCCGGCCGCTCGCGCCATCGCGACGAGATGCAGCGTGTGGTTGGTCGAGCCGCCGGTGGCGTTGAGGCCGACGACGCCGTTGACGACGGCGCGCTCGTCGATGATCTCGCCGATCGGGGTGTATTCATTGCCGAGCGCGGTGATGGCGAGCGCCCGCTTCGCGGCGGCCCTGGTGAGCGCGTCGCGCAGCGGCGTGTTCGGGTTGACGAAGCTCGCGCCCGGCAGATGGAGTCCCATGATCTCCATCAGCATCTGGTTGGTGTTCGCCGTGCCGTAGAAGGTGCAGGTGCCCGGGCCGTGATAGGAGGCGCTCTCGGCTTCGAGCAGCGCGTCGCGGCCGATCTTGCCCTCGGCATAGAGCTGACGGATCTTCGCCTTCTCGTCGTTCGGCATGCCCGATGTCATCGGTCCGGCCGGCACGAACACCGCGGGCAGATGGCCGAAGGTGAGGGCGGCGATCAGCAGACCCGGCACGATCTTGTCGCAGATGCCGAGATAGACGGCGGCATCGAACATCGCATGGGACAGGCCGATGCCGGTCGCCATGGCGATCACGTCGCGCGAGAAGAGCGACAGCTCCATGCCGGCCTGGCCCTGGGTGACGCCGTCGCACATCGCCGGCACGCCGCCCGCGACCTGCGCGACCCCGCCCGCCTCGCGCGCCGCAGCGCGGATGATCTCCGGATAGCCCTCATAGGGCTGGTGGGCGGACAGCATGTCGTTATAGGCGGTGATGATGCCGAGATTGGGTACCACGTCGCCCTTCAGCGCCGCCTTGTCCTCGCCGCCGCAGGCCGCAAAGCCGTGCGCGAGGTTGCCGCAGGCGAGATGGGCGCGGCGCACGCCGGCCTCGCGCGCCGCGGCGATCCGGCCGAGATAGGCGGCACGGCTCGTTTCGCTCCGCGCCCGGATGCGGTCGGTGATCGCTTCGATCTTCGGATGGATGGTCACGGTGGTGATCTCCTGCGCAGCCAGGAACGGCTCGGGGCGGCCTTGCGCCGCCGCCCGGAACCCGCATGTCGTCCGCTCCGATGCAGGAAGCGCGCCGCCTCCGCGGCCCGTCCTCCGGCTCAGAGAACCTCTTCGTGCCAGGTCCGCCCGTCGCGCTCGATCAGCGCGATCGCCGCCGAGGGACCCCAGGTACCGGCTGTATAGGCCTTCGGCGGGACCGCGGTGCGCTCCCACGCGCCGAGGATCGGATCGATCCAGGTCCACGCCGCCTCGACCTCGTCGCGGCGCATGAAGAGGGTCGCGTTGCCGCGGATCACGTCCATGATCAGCCGCTCATAGGCATCGGGCGAGCGGACCTTGAAGGCCTGGGCGAAGCTCATGTCGAGCGGCACGTTGCGCAGCCGCATGCCGCCCGGGCCGGGGTCCTTGATCATCAGCGACAGCCGCACCGCCTCGTCCGGCTGCAGCCGCATGACGAGCTGGTTCTGCGTCAGATGGCCGGCCGAGGAATCGAAGATCGAGTGCGGGATCGGCTTGAAGGAGACGACGATCTCGGAGACGCGCGTCGCCAGCCGCTTGCCGGTGCGGATGTAGAAGGGCACGCCCGCCCAGCGCCAGTTCTCGATCTCGGCCTTGATGGCGACGAAGGTCTCGGTGGTCGAATCGGTGCGGCCGAGTTCCTCCAGATAGCCGGGCACCGCGCCGCCCTGCGAGGCGCCGGCGCGATACTGGCCGCGCACGGTGAACTGGTCGAGATTGTCGTCGGTGATCGGCAGCAGCGCGCGCAGCACCTTGAGCTTCTCGTCGCGCATCGCGTCGGCGTCGAAATGCGAGGGCGGCTCCATGGCGACGAGGCAGAGGAGCTGCAGGATGTGGTTCTGCACCATGTCGCGCAGCGCGCCGGCGGTGTCGTAATAGCCGGCGCGGCTCTCGACGCCGAGGCTCTCGGCCACCGTGATCTGCACATGGTCGATATGGGCGGCGTTCCACAGCGGTTCGAAGAGGGCGTTGCCGAAGCGCAGCGCCATCAGGTTCTGCACCGTCTCCTTGCCGAGATAATGGTCGATCCGGTAGATCTGCCGCTCGTCGAACACCCGGCCGATGGCGTCGTTGACGGCGCGGGCCGAGGCGAGATCCTTGCCGATCGGCTTCTCGATGATGACGCGGGTCTTCTCGGTGATCAGGCCATGGGCGCCGATGCCCTCGCAGATGGCGCCGAAGAGGTCGGGGCCGACGGCGAGATAGAAGGCGCGGATGCGGTCCGCCCCCTCGTCGAGCGTCGCCTTCAGGTCCGCCCAGCCGGCACCGTCGGCGCTCGCATCGACGGCGACATAGGAGATGCGCTCGAGGAAGCTCTTCACGGTCTCCGGTTCGCGCTCGGCGGCCGGGACGTGGCTCGCCAGCGCCTTCTCGGTCGCGTCGCGATAGGCCTCGTCCGACATCGGCCGCCGCGAGGCACCGATGATCCGCGCGACCGGCGGGATCTGCCCGTCGCGGTGCCGCTGATAGAGCGCCGGCAAGAGCTTGCGATAGGCGAGGTCTCCGGTTGCGCCGAAGACCACGAGATCGAAGGGGTCGACGGCGATGATGCGGCTGGTCATCCGATGCGCTCCCGGAAAGGCGGAACGGCGTACGTCCCTGAGGCTTACCTAATCGAAGCCGAGGCATATGTTGAGAGGTAAAATTAGGACATCGAAATAACATCCGCGACGGAATGAAACCGCATGCGCGGGCGGAGGAAAGCCGCTAAGCCGGGACCGCCGGCGGGCCGCGAGCGGTCGGCCGGGGAGGCGGAAAGAAGGAGGATAGCGCGTGACCGATCCGATCTGCGTGGTGCCGTCGGGCGACCGCACCGGCGAGGGCATCATCTGGAGCGCCGAGGAGCGCGCCGTCTACTGGACCGACATCAACCGCTTCCTGATCCACCGCTACGATGTCGATTCGGCCGCGGTGCGGAGCTGGTTCTTCGACCAGCCGGTGACGACCCTCGGTCTCACCGACCGGCCCGGAACGTTCGTCGCCGCGCTCGGCTCGAAGGTCGTCCTGTGGCAGCCGGCGAACGACGCCCGCGCCGATTTCGCTTTTCCCGAGAAGAACCTGCCCGCCGCGCGGCTGAACGATGGCGCGCCGGATCCGGCCGGCGGCTTCGTCGTCGGCTCGATGTTCAACAATGTCGATGCCCGCGGCGACGGCGTCGACATCACCGCGAACGACCGCGGCGGGCTCTATCATGTCGACCGGCACGGCCGCTGCACGACGCTGAAGACCGGCATCGGCATCTCGAACACCATGGTCTGGGACGTGCCGCGCCGCCGCTTCTACACCGGCGACACGTTGAAGAACGCGCTCTGGGCGTTCGACTTCGATCCTGAGACCGGCGCGGTCGGCGAGGAGCGGCCCTTCTTCACCGGCTTCGAGCGCGGTGCGCCGGACGGCTCGTCGATCGACGCGGAAGGCTTCGTCTGGAACACCCGCTATGGCGGCGCCGCGGTCGTGCGTGTCTCGCCGGAGGGCAAGGTCGACCGTATCCTCGACATGCCGGTCGGCAACATCACCAACTGCACCTTCGGCGGGCCGGACCTGAAGACGCTCTACATCACCACCGCGCAGGGCGGTAACGGGCCGCTCGAACGTCTCGCCGGCGGCCTGTTCGCCTGGCAGAGCGACGTGCCCGGGCTGCCGGAAAACCGCTTCCGGCTCGACGGCTGAACCCTCCAAGGGCTCCGTCTTTCGGTCTTTCCCCCTCCCGCGCGAGCGGGAGGGGAAAGGAAGGGCCGCGTCTCAGTCGCGCAGCAATTCGTTGACCGAGGTCTTGGCGCGGGTCTTCTCATCGACGCGCTTGACGATGACGGCGCAATAGAGCGACGGGCCGGGCGTGCCGTCGGGAAGCGGGCGGCCGGGCAGCGAGCCGGGCACGACGACGGAATAGGGCGGCACGCGGCCGATATGGATGGCGCCGGTCTCGCGGTCGACGATCTTTGTCGAGGCGCCGATGAACACCCCCATCGACAGCACCGAGCCCTCGCCGACCACGACGCCCTCGACCACTTCGGAACGCGCGCCGATGAAGCAATTGTCTTCGATGATGGTCGGCCCGGCCTGCAGCGGCTCGAGCACGCCGCCGATGCCGACCCCGCCCGACAGATGGACGTTCTTGCCGATCTGCGCGCAGGAGCCGACGGTCGCCCAGGTGTCGACCATGGTGCCGGCGTCGACATAGGCGCCGAGATTGACGAAGGACGGCATCAGCACGACGTTCGGTGCCACGAAGGCGGAGCGGCGCACGATCGCGCCGGGCACGGCACGGAAGCCGGCGCGGGCGAAATCCGCCGCCTCCCAGCCGAGGAACTTCGACGGCACCTTGTCCCACCACGGCGCCCCGCCGGGGCCGCCCGTGATCGTTTCCATGGCGTTGAGCCGGAAGGAGAGCAGCACCGCCTTCTTCAGCCACTGATGCACGACCCATTCGCCGTCGACCTTCTCGGCGACGCGCAGCGTCCCGGTGTCGAGCAGGCCGAGCGCCGCCTCGACGGCATCGCGCACCGTCCCCGTCGTCTCGGTGCCGATCGTCGCCCGATCCTCGAAGGCGGCGTCGATGGTGGAAGCGAGCGTGGCGAGATCGTGTTCGGACATGGCGGTCTCCGCGAAAGGCGGCCGGACGATAGAGGGTGAGGCGGGGGTGTCAATCCGTCGCTGTGAGGGACGGCCTCTGGCGATCAGATCGACGCGGCGATGCGGCCGAGGAAGGTGCCGAGATCGTCGGTGAGGTAATCGACGTGATCGGCGTCGCGGCCTTCCTGCTCCCAGGCCTCGGCGAGCACCTCTTCGGTATGCGGCGGCACGATCAGCGTCGTCACCATGCCGAGCGCCTTCGGCACTTCGAGATTGCGTGCGAGGTCCTCGAACATCGCCGCCTCGGCCGGGGCGACGCCGGTCTCGCGCAGGAAGCGGTCATAGGTGTCCGGGTGGGGCTTCGGCACGAGATCGGCGCGGACGATGTCGAAGATGTCCTCGAATTCCGGGCCGAGGCCGAGCCGGGCGATCACCGCCTCGGCATGGCGCCGCGAGCCGTTGGTCAGGATGAACTTCCGCCCCGGCAGCGCGGCGAGCGCGGCGGCGAGCGCCGGATCGCGGCCGACCGGGGAGTGGTCGATGTCGTGCACATATTCGAGGAAGTCGTCCGGCGCGATGCCGTGCTCGACGATCAGGCCGCGCAGCGTCGTGCCGTAGCGGCGGTAATAGTCGCGCTGCAGCGTCTGCGCGGCGTCGGGCGGCAGCGAAAGCAGCCGCTCGACATAGGTGCGGATGCGCGTGTCGACCTGCGCGAACAGCCGGGTGGCGCGCGGATAGAGCGTGTTGTCGAGATCGAACACCCAGGCCCGGACGGCGGCGAAGCGGGAGAGATCGTCCGCCGTCCCGGTGGTGGGGATCCGGTTCTCCGCGCTCACGGCTTGATCAGCGTCCCGGCGCCGCGCTCGGTGAAGAGTTCGAGCAGCACGGCGTGCGGCGTCTTGCCATCGAGGATGACGACGCCCTCGACGCCCTGCGCCAGCGCCTCGATGCAGGTCTCGACCTTCGGGATCATGCCGCCGACGATCGTCTTGTCGGCGATCATCTTGCGCGCCTCGGCGACCGTCAGCTCCTTGATCAGGTTGCGGTGGCGGTCGTAGACGCCGGGTACATCGGTGAGGAAGAGCAGCCGGCTCGCATGCAGCGCACCGGCGATCGCGCCGGCGAAGGTGTCGGCGTTGACGTTGTAGGTCTCGCCGTCGTCCTCGCCCGCGCAGACCGGGGCGAGCACCGGGATGATCTCCGACTTCGCCAGCACTTCGAGGACTTCGGTGCGCACCGTCTTCGGCTCGCCGACGAAGCCGAGATCGATCAGTCGCTCGATGTTGGAATCGGGATCGATCACCAGCCGCTTCATACGCGTCACGGTGACCATGTTGCCGTCCTTGCCGGTCAGGCCGATAGCCCGACCGCCCGCTTCGGTGATCGTCTGGACGATCTCTTTGTTGACCGAGCCGGCGAGCACCATCTCGACCACTTCCGCGGTCTTCTTGTCGGTGATGCGCATGCCGCCGTCCCACTGCGTCTTGATGCCGAGACGGTCGAGCATGGCGCTGATCTGCGGGCCGCCGCCATGGACGACGACGGGATTGATGCCGGCGAGCTTCAGGAGGGTGATGTCCTCGGCGAAGGCCTTGCCGAGGGCTTCCGAACCCATGGCATTGCCGCCGAACTTCACGACGACGGTCTTCTCGTCGTAGCGCAGCATATAGGGGAGGGCGGTGGCGATCAGTTGCGCGGTCAGGACCGGGTCATGGGCGGCCGCGGCGCCGGGAGGAGGGGTTTGCATGGGGGAAAACCGATGGGGCGTATGGCGATGGGATGGATGGGGCCGCTAGATAGCCCGTCCGGCGCGGCGGAACAATGACGCGCCCCCGCCGCCTCCTTGCCGCTCCGCCGCCGGCGGCACGCGCCCGGATCTGGCCGCGCCTCAGTAGCCGCGGCCGTTCTTCGCCAGGAACTCCGCCTCCTGCGGCGTCGTCTCGCGGCCGAGATCGGCGTTCCGGTGCGGGAAGCGGCCGAAACGGCGGATCAGATCCCAGTGCAGATAGGCGTATTTGAAGAATTCGCGGTAGATTTCCTTCTGGTCGTCCGGCGCCTGCAGCAGCAGCGAGGCGAACAGCGCGATCGAGCGGTCCTGGTCGGACATCTCCTCGCTGTGCTCGAAGGGCAGGAACAGGAAGACCCGCTCGACGAGGCAGAAATCGGAAAGGCCGCCCTCGATCACGGCGCGGGCATGGTCGAGCGCCACGCCGTCATAGGCGAAGGCCTGGGCGTTCTTGCGGAAGATGTTGCGCGGGAACTGGTCGAGGAAGAGCACGAGCCCGACCGCCTCCTCGCGGGTGAGTTCGGACAGCGCCCAGTCGTGCGCCGCGACGGCGTCGAGATAGGGGCCGAAGGTCGCCCGGATATAGCCGTCGGTCTCCTCGCTGCGGTCGAACCAGCGGCGCGATTTCTCGATCGGGAAGTCGGTGATGTCGGCGAGCTGTCCGCACCACCAGTCATGCGCCTCGGCAAGGATCGTCCGATCCATCGCGGTCTCCGTCAGAACGGCGTGCGGGCACGGATCGCCGCGGCGAGCGTGCCTTCGTCGAGATAATCGAGTTCGCCGCCGACCGGAACGCCGTGGGCGAGGCGGGAGACGCGAACCGGCAGATGCGACAGCCGGTCGGTGACGACGTGCGCGGTGGTCTGGCCGTCGACGGTGGCGTTGACGGCGAGGATCACCTCGGCGACGCCCCCCGCCGCGCAGCGCGCGACGAGCGGCTCGATCGAGAGATCGTCCGGCCCGATGCCGTCGAGCGGATTGAGCGTGCCGCCGAGCACGTGATAGCGCGCGCGGATGGCGCCCGCCCGTTCGAGCGCCCAGAGGTCCGAGACGTCCTCGACGACGACGATCACCGAGCCGTCGCGCGTCGGGTCGGTGCAGACCGTGCAAGGGTCCGTCGTGTCGATGTTGCCGCAGACCGAGCAGGTGCCGACATGCTCGACCGCGGCCGCCATCGCATCGGCGAGCGGCTCGAGCAGCAGCTCCTTCTTCTTGACGAGCGCCAGCGCCGCCCGCCGCGCCGAGCGCGGCCCGAGGCCGGGCAGGCGGGCGAGGAGCTGGATCAGGCGCTCGATCTCGGGTCCGGCGGTGGCGCGGGTCATGTGTTCTTTTCGGCGGGGAGACCCGTCGTCGCTCCGGCGCGGCCGGAACGACGGGCGAGATCAGAAGGGCAGCTTGAAGCCGGGCGGCAGGCCGAGCCCGCCGGTCAGCTCGGCCATCTTCTCCTGCATCTTCGCCTCGGCCTTGCCGCGCGCATCGGCATGGGCGGCGACGATCAGGTCCTCGAGGATCTCGCCCTCCTCGGGCTTCAGGAGCGACGGATCGACCGACAGCCGCTTCAGCTCGCCCTTGGCGGTGAGCGTCACCTTGACGAGGCCGCCGCCCGCGGCGCCGTCGACCTCGATCCGGCCGGCCTCGTCCTGCATCGACAGCATGCGCTGCTGCAGTTCCTTCGCCTTCGACATCATGCCGAGCAGGTCTTTCATCGGCCGAACTCCATCACCAGCACAGGATCAATCCTCGGTAGCGTCTTCGATCTCGTCGACGATGTCGACTGTCGCGTCGGGCGACGGCAAGGCGGCGGCGACCTCGTCCGCCGCGTGGACCCGCACGTCGACGATGCGCGCGCCCGGAAAGCGCGCCAGCACGGCCGCGACGAGCGGGTCGCTGCGGGCGTCGGCGACGTTTTTCTCCTGCTGCGCCGCCTTTGCCTCATCGAGGGTGCGCGACGTCGCGCCGCGCCCGAGCACGGCCGTCCAGCGCTCGCCCGTCCAGTCGGAGAGCTTGCGGGCGAGTTCGGAGGCGAGGCCGGAAGGCGGATCGCCGACCGGTTCGAATTCGATCAGCCCCTGTTCGAGGCGCATCGGCCGGGCGTGGCGCTCGAGCGAGATCTTGAGCGGCACGTCGCGCTTCGTGCCGACGAAGGCGACGAGATCCTCCCAGCGGGAAAAGCGGATCGCCGGCTCCTGCCGGGCCTGCGGCGCCGGCTGAGGCGAGGGAACGGGCGCAGGCGCTGCGATCTCGGCGCGCATCGGCGCCGCGACCGCGGACAGGCGCGGTGCGGGCGGCGGCTCGGACGCCGCGGAGCCGGGCGCCGAGCCGCCGGGCACGGACGCGCTCGCGGCGGAGCGGAAGGCGCCCTCCTTCAGCAGGCGGAGCGCCTCGTCGGGCGTCGGCAGGTCTGCGGCGTGGGCGATCCGCACCAGCACCATGTCGGCCGCGGCGAGCGGGCGGGAGGCGCCCTGCACCTCGTCTATGCCCTTCAGCAGCATCTGCCAGGCGCGCGACAGCACCCGGAGCGACAGCCGTTCGGCGAAGGCCGCGCCGCGGCGGCGCTCCTCCTCCGGCACGGCCGGGTCGTCCGCCGCTTCCGGCACGATCTTCAGCCGGGTGACGAAATGGGTGAAGGCGGCGAGGTCCTGCAGCACGACGGCCGGCTCGGCGCCGACGTCATATTGCGCCTTCAGGAGGGCGAGCGCCTCGGCGGTGCGGCCCGCCATCACCGCTTCGAACAGGTCGACGACGCGGGCGCGGTCGGCGAGGCCGAGCATCGCCCGCACCTCCTCGGCGCGCACAAGGGGGTCGTCGGCGCCGGCGCCATGGGCGATCGCCTGGTCGAGGATCGACAGCGAATCGCGCGCCGAGCCCTCGCCCGCGCGCGCGATCATGGCGAGCGCCTCCGGCTCGATCGCGATGCCCTCGGCTTCGGCGACCCGGCCGAGCAGGCCGATCAGCGTCGCCGCCTCGATGCGGCGCAGGTCGAAGCGCTGGCAGCGCGACAGCACCGTGATCGGCACCTTGCGGATCTCGGTCGTCGCGAAGACGAACTTGACGTGCTCGGGCGGCTCCTCGAGCGTCTTCAGGAGCGCGTTGAACGCCGCCCCCGAAAGCATGTGCACCTCGTCGAGGATATAGACCTTGTAGCGCGCCGAGACCGGCCGGTAGCGCACCGCCTCGATGATCTCGCGGATGTCGCCGACACCGGTGTGCGAGGCGGCGTCCATCTCGATCACGTCGACATGGCGGCCTTCCATGATCTCGGCGCAATGGACGCCGAGTTCGGGCATGTCGATCGTCGGGGCGGAGACCCGGCCGGGCAGCTCGTAATTGAGCGCGCGGGCGAGGATGCGGGCGGTCGTCGTCTTGCCGACGCCGCGCACCCCGGTCAGCATATAGGCCTGGGCGATGCGGCCGGTCTCGAACGCGTTCTTCAGCGTGCGGACCATCGGCTCCTGGCCGATCAGGTCGTCGAAGCTGCGCGGGCGGTATTTGCGGGCGAGCACGCGATAGGCGCCGCCTCGGGCGGAGCCTGCGCCGGCCATGCCTGTCGGATCCGCGCCGTCCATGCGTTGCCTCGGTCGTGCCCGGCTCTTCGGGCGAGCCCACGCCGGAGACGGACGATGAAAGGAGAGAGCGGGAGGCTGGCACGCGACCCGTGCCGTGGCTCGTTGGGGCTGCTTCCTTCCGGACCTGACCCGGTTGGCGAGTGGCTCGTCCACCACCAACCTCCCAAGGGCACCATATCATACGGCGGCGCCGCAATGGCAAGAGGGAGACCGACGAAGCGGGCCGCTTTCGCCGCGCCGTGCGCCGCACTAGGATCGCCGTCCCGTTCCGCTCACCGACAAGTCCCCCGCCATGACCTCGATCTTCTCCGGCCTGCCGCAGCAGGAGCCCAGCCGCCGCGTCGGCTTCTCGGGCAACATCATCGACCGGCGGAGCGAATCCCGTCATCCCGACACGCTCGCCGCGGCGCTCGCCGATCCGGCGGCGCGCTTCCTGATCCTGCGCGGCGACGAGGCGGTGCTCGGGCCGGACGGCACGCCGCTCTTCGAGCGCGAAACCGCGGAGCGGATCGCCGGGGCGGTCGAAGCCGCGGTGCTGCTCGGCTGGAACGACGGCACGCCGCGCCTTGCGCTCGCCCTGCCCGCCGAAGCGGCCATCGACGAGGCGCTCGGCCGGCCGGCGACGCTGCGCGCGCTCGCCTCGGCGGCGGCCGCCGATCCCGATTTCGCCGGGCCGGTGGGCGCCGCGCCGCTCGGCGCGCTCGCCCAGGCCCGGGCGCTCTTCAACTGGCACGCCTCGGCGCAGTTCTGCGGCCGCTGCGGCGCGCCCACCGTCGCGGCGATCGCCGGCTACCGACGCGACTGCACCGCCTGCGGCACGCAGACCTTTCCGCGCACCGATCCGGTCGCGATCATGCTCGCGGTCGAGGGCGACCGCTGCCTGCTCGGTCGCCAGCCGCGCTTCCCGAAGGGCATGTATTCCTGCCTCGCCGGCTTCGTCGAGCCGGGCGAAACCATCGAAGACGCGGTGCGCCGCGAGATCCGCGAGGAGGCCGGCATCCTGATCGGCAAGGTGCGCTACCACGCCAGCCAGCCCTGGCCCTTCCCCAATTCGCTGATGATCGGCTGCCACGCCGAGGCGCTCTCCTTCGACGTCCATCCGGATGTCGACGAACTGGAAGACTGTCGCTGGTTCTCGCGGGCGGAGGCCGCCTCGATGCTCGCAGGGGCTCATCCCGACGGGCTCGGCGCGCCGAACCCGATGGCGATCGCCCATGAATTGCTGCGCAGCTGGGTCGAGGGGCGGATCGGCTAGGTCGGCTGGCCGGTCAACTTCCGCCACAGGCGGCGCAGGCCGCGCGCCCTTTTTCGCGGCAGGAAGGCGTCGATGTCGCCCTTCACCGCCCGTTCGATCGCGACCTCCGGCGCCTGCCATTCCATCATCACGGCCTTGCGGAACGGCCAAGGACCGGCGAGCCGGTGTGTCGCCCCGCCCTCCTCGAGGATGGCGTCGAGGAGCGCGAGGAAGCGCGCCCGCTCCCGCTCCAGCCGCGCGAGCGTCGCCGCCCGGACGGTCTCGGCCGGGATGGCGCGCGCCTTCAGCGCCGCGACGGCCTGTGCGACGGCGCGCGGATCGGGCGGTACAGTGAGGCAGAAGTCCGGATCGAAATGGACGTGCCGGCCGCCGATGCTCGGCGTGCTGACGACCGGCAGGCCGGCGAGCAGATATTCCGTGCTCGCGAACATCGCGCCTTCCGTCTCCGACAGGCACAGCCCGACATGCGCCCGGCCGAGCGCCCGGTTGACCTTGGGCGGCGACAGCCGCACCGGCTCGCCCTTTCGATCGAAGGCGTTGAGGAAGACATGGCCCGGCGCCTCCGCCTTGTGGCGGGCGATGATCGCCGCCTCGGCGGCCGGCTCCGGAAGCAGGCTGTTCCGATAGAAAAGAAAGGCGCAGCTCGGGATGGCGAGGCTCAGCTCGTGCCGCTTCCAGGGCACGAGCTGCGCATTGTAGATCGCGTCGAACTCGCGCGGCGTGCCGAGCGGACGGAATACCGCCTCCGGGGCGTTCGCCGTCTTGTTGTAGAAGAAGGCCGCCTCGCCCGTCGCCCGGACGAGCGCCGTTTCTTCCGGCGTGTTGCAGAGGAAGACGAGGCGATGCTGCGGATGGGAAAGGCGGTGCAGCACCGCGCGCCGGCGGAGCAGCGCGACGGCTTCCTCGCTCTCGATCGTCCGGGTCGGCGAAAAGAGGAACCAGACGGTGCGGCCGGCGAGACGTGACCCGGCGACGCCGGCGAGGCCGAGCGGCACAGTCTCGCCGATGCCGGAATAGGAGATCAGCGGATCGGCGCTGATCACGGTCGCCGGGAGGAGTGTGACGGTCGGCGCCTCGGGCGGCGGCTCGGCCCGCACGCGGGCGATCTCCGCCGCACCGGGCGGAACGAAGCCCAGCTCGTCGATCAGCATAGCGGCCGCCCCGCCCCCGTGCCCGCCCCCGTCATCTAGGCCCCCCGCAGCCGGCCGGGCGGCGCCCCTCAGCGCGCCTCCGGCTCGCGGATGTTGGCGCGGAACGGATCGGCGGGGAAGACCCCGAGCAGGCGCAACTCGGCGGAGAAGAAGGCGAGCTCCTCGAGCGCGCGGGCGAGCGGCGGCTCGTCGGGATGGCCGTCGACCTCGGCATAGAATTGCGAGGCGAAGAACTGCCCCTCGAGCTGGTAGCTCTCGAGCTTCGTCATGTTGACGCCGTTGGTCGCGAAGCCGCCGAGCGCCTTGTAGAGCGCCGCCGGCAGGTTGCGGACGCGGAAGATGAAGGAGGTGACGACCGGCCCGTTGCCCGCCGGGGCGCGGAGCCCCTCGCGCGACAGGATGACGAAGCGGGTGGTGTTGTGGGCGGCGTCCTCGACGTCTTCCGCAAGGATGGAGAGGCCGTAGATCTCGGCGGCGAGCCGCGGCGCCAGCGCGGCGCGGGTGACGTCGCGCGCCTCGGCGATCACGCGGGCGGCGCCCGCCGTATCGCCCGCCACATGGGCGACATAGCCGCGCTCGCGGATCAGCCGGCGGCACTGGCCGAGCGCGTGGACATGGCTCTCGACGACGCGGATCGTCTCGAGCGTCGCGCCTTCGACCGCCATCAGCTGGAAATGGATCGGCAGGAAATACTCGCCGATGATGTGGAGCCCCGAGCCGGGCAGCAGGTGGTGGATGTCGGCGACCCGGCCGGCGAGCGAATTGTCGATCGGGATCATGCCGAGATCGACATCGCCGCGCATGATCGCCTGGAAGCAGTCCTCGAAGGTGGCGGCGGGTACCGCCTCGCAATCGGGATAGACGTTCGAGCAGGCGATGTGCGAGTTCGCGCCGGGCTCGCCCTGGAACACGATCTTTTTCATGGGGATGGGATCTTCCGGTCGGATGGCGGCCGGGCCGAGGGGGCCGGTCCGCGAAGGGGCCTCACGACGTCGCGCCGAGGATCGCGCGGGCGCGCTCGAGGTCGGCGGGAGTATCGACGCCGAGCGGAACCGCGTCAACGAGGGCGACGTCGATGCGCATGCCGGCTTCGAGGGCGCGGAGCTGCTCCAGCCGCTCGCGCAGTTCGAGCGGCGAGGGCGGCAGGGCGACGTAGCGGTCGAGCGCCGCACGCCGATAGGCGTAGAGGCCGATATGGTGATAGTGCGGCCCGGCGCCCCAGGGGGCGGTCGCGCGGGTGAAATAGAGCGCCCTCAGCCGGTCGGGCCCGACCGGGCTGCCGACCACCTTGACGACGTTCTCGTTCGTCCGCTCCTCCTCGCGCACGATCTCGGCCGCGAGCGTCGCGATGTCGACCGCCGGATCGGCGAGCGGCGCGGCCGCGGCGGCGATCGCGGCCGGGTCGATCGTCGGCAGGTCGCCCTGCACATTGACGACGACGCCGGCCCGCCCGTCCGGATCGGCCGCAGCGAGCGCCTCGTGGATGCGCGCGGAGCCGTTCGGATGATCGGCCCGCGTCATCAGCGCGCGGCCGCCGGCTGCGGCGACGGCGACGGCGATCTCGGGCGCGTCGGTCGCGACGAAGACCGGGCCGATCGCCGCTTCCATGGCGCGGCGCCAGACATGGACGATCATCGGGACGCCGGCGATATCGGCGAGCGGCTTGCCGGGCAGGCGCGATGCGGCGAGCCGCGCGGGAATGAGCACGACCGTGCCGCCCGCCGTCCTTTCCGAGGAAACCATCGCTCCGTCTCCGCGCCGTTCCGGGCCACGCCGCCCGAGGTGGCAAAAGGTCTCAAGGGCGAGGCGCTTATACGTATTGCGCGGCGTGCGCGAAAGAAGCTAGTTTCCGCCGCACAATGGACGGGTCTCGCCGCCTCAGCGCGACGACGGCTGCGTTTTCATGCCGGTGTGGAGCCCCAGGCGCGATGGACTCTTTCGAGCTCAACAAGATCGTTGGCGCGGTCCTGTTCACCCTCCTCGTCACCATGTCGCTCGGCATCGTCGCCGAGGCGATCTACACGCCGGAGGAGCCCGAGAAGCCGGGATTCGCGATCGAGGTTCCGGAGGAGCAGGCTGCCGGCGGCACGCAGACCGCCGCCGCGGAGGAGACGCCGATCGCCGTGCTGCTCGCCAGCGCCTCGGCCGAGGCCGGCGCCGATGTCGCGAAGAAGTGCGTGTCCTGCCACACCTTCGGCAAGGGCGAGCCGGCGAAGGTCGGCCCCAACCTCTATGGTGTCGTCACAGGGCCGATCGCCCATATGGCCGGCTTCAAATACTCGGCGATCTTCACCGAGAAGCACGAAGCCGGCGACACCTGGACCTACGAGAACCTCAACCATTTCCTGCACAATCCGAAGGGCTTCGCGCCCGGTACGGCGATGGGTTTCGCCGGCCTGAAGAAGGATTCGGAGCGGGCGAATATGATCGCCTATCTCCGCTCGCTGTCCGACAACCCGCCGCCGCTGCCGACGCCGGAAGCTGCCCCGGCCGCCGAGCAGCCGGCCCAGGTCGGAGCCGAGCCGGCCGAGGGCGCGCCGCCCGCGGAGGGCACCCAGCCGGCCCCCGCCGGCGCCCAGCCCGACGCCGCGCCGCCCGCCGTCTCCCCGGCCAGCGAGCCGCCGGCCGCCGAGCCCGCCGCTCCGGCGACGCAGGCGCCTGCTGCGACCGAGACCCCTGCGGATCCGGCCCCCGCCGCGCAGCCGCCGGCCGACGCCGCGCCGGCCGCGCCGGCGACGGAGCCGCCCGCCGGTGCCGCGCCTTCCGAGCCCGCTCCGGCCGAGCAGCCGATCGCTCCGCCGGCGACGACGCAGCCTCAGGCCCCCGCCGAGGAGCCGGCCGGTCAGTCGACCGCGCCGTGAGCCCCACGCGATCGTGAGACGGATGAGGGCCGGAGGTCATCCTCCGGCCTTTTTCTTGCCTTGGGCTCGGGTAACCCGTTGCCGCCGGAGCATTCCGCCTTATCAATGAAGGCGGGATACGAGGAGTACCGCCAAGGATGAGAGCCGCCTTCTTCGCCGCCCTTCTGGCCATCGCCGCCCTGTCTCCGGCGGCCGCCCAGGAGACCCCGGACGGCACGAGGGCGGAGGCCGCCGGCACCTGGCGTCACGCCACCTCGCTGATCGGCGAGCCGAAATATCCGGCAGGCTTCACCCAGTACGACTATGTGAACCCCGGGGCGCCGAAGGGCGGCACGCTCGATCAGGCCGTGCTCGGCACGTATGACAGCTTCAACCCCTACATCGTTCAGGCGACGCCCGCGGCCGGCATCGGCCTCCTCTGGGATTCGCTGATGGAGCAGGCGACCGATCAGGCCGGCACGAGCTACGGCCTGATCGCCGAGGCGATGCGCTACCCGGCCGATCTTTCCTCCGTGACCTTCCGGCTCGATCCGCGCGCCCGCTGGCACGACGGAACCCCGATCACCGTCGACGACGTGATCTGGAGCTTCGACACGCTGAAGAAGAACTATCCCTTCTACGCCCAGTATTTCGCGAACGTCACCGGCGGGGAGAAGACCGGCGAGCGCGAGGTGACCTTCCGCTTCAGCGAGACGGGCAACCGCGAACTGCCGAACATCATGGGCGACCTGCCCGTCCTGCCGAAGCACTGGTGGGAGGGCACGGACGCGAAGGGTGAGAAGCGCGACGTCTCGCGCGGGACGCTCGAACCACCGCTCGGATCGGGGCCTTACAAGATCGGCGCCTTCTCGGCCGGCCGGTCGGTCGAATGGGTCCGCGTCGAGGACTATTGGGCGAAGGACCATCCGCTGCGCGTCGGCCGCTTCAATTACGACCGCATCCGCTACGAGTATTTCCGCGACGACAATGCGGTCTGGGAGGCGTTCAAGAAGGGCGGCATCTCGGATTATCGGCGCGAGAACCGGGCGCAGCGCTGGGCCGAGGGCTACGACTTCCCGGCCGTGCTGCGCGGCGACGTCGTCAAGCGGACTTTCGTCTCCGGCGCCGGCGCGCCGATGCAGGGATTCGCCCTCAACACGCGGCGGCCGCAGCTCCAGGATCGCCGCGTCCGCCGGGCGATCACGCTGGCGCTCGATTTCGAGGCGATGAACAAGAAGCTCTTCTTCGGCCTCTATCAGCGCACCGACAGCTATTTCGAGGGCCAGGACCTCGCCGCCTCGGGCCTGCCGCAGGGCAAGGAGCTCGAGATCCTCGAGACGGTGCGGGACAAGGTGCCGCCCGAGGTCTTCACCACGCCGTTCACCCTGCCGGTCTACGACACGCCGGCGAAGCTGCGCGACGGGCTGCGCGAGGCGAGCCGCCTGCTCGCCGAGGCCGGCTGGACACAGCAGAACGGCCGGCTCGTCAACGGTGAGGGCCAGCCGCTGACGATCGAGTTTCTCGGCGACGACGCCAGCGACGAGCGCGTCACCAATCCGATCATCGTCAATCTGCGCCGGCTCGGCATCGACGCGAAGCTGCGCATCGTCGACCCGATCCAGTTCCAGCGCCGCGCCGACAATTACGATTTCGACGCCACGACGGTCATTCTGCCGCAGTCGCAGTCGCCCGGCAACGAGCAGCGCGATTTCTTCGGCTCGGCGGCGGCGGAGCGGCCGGGCAGCCGCAACCTGATGGGCATCCGCGATCCCGCGGTCGATGCGCTGATCGACCGCGTCATCTTTGCGAAGGACCGCGCCGAGCTCGAAGCCGCCACCCACGCGCTCGACCGCGTGCTCCTGTGGAACTTCTACGTCGTGCCGCACTGGAACAATCCCGACATGTGGTTCGCGCTGTGGGCGAAGATCAAGGTGCCCGAGAAGCAGCCGGCCTATGTCGGCGTCGATCCCTTCTCCTGGTGGATCGACACGGCCCGCGAGAAGGCGGCCGGAGCGCAGCCGTGAGCGGCGGACCGACCCGCCGCTTCGTGCTCGCGGCCGGCGCCGCGGCGCTCGCCCTTCCGGCGGCGGAGCCCTTCGCCTGGGCGGCCGGCCGAACCGGCCTGCACGGCCTGTCGACCTTCGGCGACCTCAGATATCCGGCGGATTTCTCTCACTTCGCCTATCTGAACCCGGAAGCGCCGAAAGGGGGGCGGATCAATTTCCAGCCGCCCTACTGGTTCTTCAACCAGGCTCCGAACACCTTCAACACGCTGAACGGCTTCGTGCTGCGCGGCGACGCGCCGCCGCGGATCGAGCTGCTGTTCGATACGCTGATGGCCTCGGCCGCCGATGAGCCGGACTCCGTCTATGGGCTCCTCGCCGAAAGCGTCGCGGTTTCGGAGGATCGCAACAGCTTCACTTTCACGCTGCGCGAGGGGCCGCGCTTCCATGACGGCACGCCGCTTACCGCCGAGGATGTCGCCTTCTCGCTGATGCTTCTGAAGGAGAAGGGCCACCCGAATCTCTCGCAGCCGATCCGCGAGATGGTATCGGCGACCGCGCCCGACCCGAAGACCGTCGTCGTCACCCTGTCGGGTAAGCAGAACCGCGCGACCATCCTGACGGTGGTCGGCCTGCCGGTGTTCTCGAAGGCCTTCTATACGGCGAACGATTTCGAACGGGCGACGCTCACCCCGCCCCCCGGCTCGGGACCCTATCGTGTCGGCGCGGTCTCGGCCGGGCGCTTCATCGAATATGAGCGCGATCCGGACTATTGGGGCCGCGACCTGCCGGTCAATCGCGGCAGTGCCAATTTCGACCGCATCCGCATCGATTTCTTCCGCGAGCGCGCGGCCGCCTTCGAGGCGTTCAAGAAGGGCGACATCACCTTCCGCGAGGAGTTCACCTCGATCACCTGGGCGCGCGACTACAACTTTCCCGCCGTCGCCGACGGACGGGTGAAGAAGTCGCTGTTCGATGCCGAACAGCGGCCGTCCTTCCAGGGCCTGTTCTTCAACACGCGGCGGCCGAAATTCGCCGATCCGCGGACCCGCCAGGCGATCGCGCTCGCCTTCGATTTCGAGTGGTCGAACAAGAATCTCTTCTTCGACGCCTATCAGCGGCTCGCCTCCTATTTCGAGAAGTCCGACTTCAAGGCCGAGGGCGAGCCGACTCCGGCAGAGCTGGCCCTCCTCGAACCCTATCGGGCCGAGCTGCCGGAGGCGGTGTTCGGCCCCGCCTATGTTCCGCCGAAGACCGACGGCTCCGGCCGCGACCGGACCATGCTGCGGCAGGCCTCACAGCTTCTCGCCGCGGCGGGCTGGACGCGCGGGGGATCGGGCCTCGTCGATGCGTCGGGCGCGCGGCTGACCGTCGAATTCCTGATCGACGCCGAGGTCTTCGTGCGCGTCCTGTCGCCCTATGCGGAGAACCTGCGGGCGATCGGCGTCGACGCCTCGATCCGCCAGATCGATCCCGCGCAATATCAGGCGCGGCAGAACGATTACGATTTCGACATCGTGCTCAGCGCCGTCTCGCTCTCGGCGACACCCCTCGACGGGCTCGAGACGCTGTTCGGCTCCAGGGCCGCCGACTCGCCGGGCACCTATAACTTCTCCGGCATCAAGGAGCCGGTGGTCGACGCGCTGATCGGCAAGGTCGCGACGGTCGGCTCGCGCGACGAACTGATCGCGATCACCCGCTCGATCGACCGCATCCTGCGCGCCAGGCACTATTGGGTGCCGGCCTGGTTCCAGCCGAACCATCGGGTGGCGCATTGGGACCTGTTCGGCTGGCCGGCGGAGAAGCCGCCTTACGCCTTCTCGCCCGAGACCAGCTGGTGGTTCGACGCCGACAGGGCGCAGGCCGCCGGCAAGCCGAACGGGTGAGATCGACGCGCTCATGGCCGCCTACATCCTCCGCCGCCTGCTCCTGATGATCCCGACGCTCGTCGGCATCCTCGCCATCTCCTTCGTCGTCGTGCAGTTCGCCCCCGGCGGCCCGGTCGAGCGGGTCATCGCGCAATTGCAGGGCAGCGACGTCACGGCGTCGAGCCGGCTGGGCGGCGGCGGGGCGGGGGATTTCGCCAGCCAGAATCTCGACGCCGGCGCGACCGACGCCGTTTCCTCGCGCTATCGCGGCGCGCAGGGACTCGATCCGGAATTCATCAGGCAGCTCGAGCGCCAGTTCGGGTTCGACAAGCCGCCGCTCGAACGCTTCGGGCTGATGCTGTGGAACTATCTGCGCTTCGATTTCGGCCAGAGCTTCTTCCGCGACATCTCGGTCGTCGACCTGATCCTCGAGAAGATGCCGGTCTCGATCTCGCTCGGCCTGTGGATGACGCTCCTCTCCTACGGCATCTCGATCCCGCTCGGCGTCGCCAAGGCGGTGCGCGAGGGCTCCCGCTTCGACGTCTGGACCTCGGCGGTGGTGATCGTCGCCTATGCCATCCCCGGCTTCCTGTTCGCCGTGCTGCTGATCGTGCTGTTCGCCGGCGGCTCCTTCTTCGACTGGTTCCCCTTGCGCGGCCTCACCTCCGACAACTGGAGCCAGCTCTCCTGGCCCGCCCGCATCCTCGATTACTTCTGGCATCTCGCCCTGCCGCTGCTCGCCATGTCGCTTTCCGCCTTCGCGACGACGACGCTGCTGACGAAGAACTCGTTCCTCGACGAGATCCGCAAGCAATACGTCGTCACCGCAAGGATGAAGGGTCTTTCCGAGCGCCGCGTGCTCTACGGCCACGTCTTCCGCAACGCCATGCTGATCGTCGTCGCCGGCTTTCCCGGCGCCTTCATCGGCGCCTTCTTCACGGGCGCGCTGCTGATCGAGCAGATCTTCTCGCTCGACGGACTCGGCCTGCTGAGCTTCGATTCGGTGATGGGGCGCGACTATCCGGTGGTGTTCGCGACGCTCTACATCTTCTCGCTGATGGGCCTCGTCGTCGGCCTGATCTCCGACCTCACCTATACCTGGATCGATCCGCGGATCGATTTCGAAAGCCGGGAGGTCTGAGGCATGGCGGTCACGACCCCCTCTGCGGCGGAGTTGGGCGCGCCGCCGGCCCGCCGCCGTCTGGTCCTCTCGCCGCTCAACCAGCGCCGCTGGCGGAATTTCAAGGCGAACCGGCGGGGCTACTGGTCGCTCTGGATCTTCCTCGTCCTCTTCGTCCTGTCGCTGTTTGCCGAGTTCATCGCCAATGACCGGCCGATCCTCGCCGTCTACAAGGGCGAGTATCTGATGCCGATCTTCGTCGACTATCCGGAGGAGAAGTTCGGCGGCTTCCTCGCGACCACCGACTATCGTGACCCCTTCATCCAGGACGAGATCGCGGCGCATGGCTGGATGGTCTGGCCGCCGATCCGCTACTCCTACCGCTCGGTGAACAACGAGGTGGCGACCCCGGTGCCCGCCGCGCCCTGGTGGATGCTCGATGCCGGCCAGCGCTGCAGCGCCTATCCGCAGGGCGACGCCGACCCCAATTGCCGGCTCGGCAATTTCAACTGGCTCGGCACCGACAATCAGGGTCGCGACGTCGCCGCCCGGCTGATCTACGGCTTCCGCATCTCGGTCCTCTTCGGCCTGATCCTCGCTCTGATCTCCTCGGTGATCGGTGTGCTCGCCGGCGCGGTGCAGGGCTATTTCGGCGGCTGGACCGACCTTCTCTTCCAGCGTTTCATCGAGATCTGGACGGCGATCCCCTCGCTCTATCTGCTGCTCATCGTCTCCTCGGTGATCGCGCCGAGCTTCTGGGTGCTGCTCGGCATCCTGCTCCTCTTCTCCTGGGTGGCGCTCGTCGGCGTCGTCCGCGCGGAGTTCCTGCGCGCCCGCAATTTCGAGTATGTCCGCGCCGCCCGCGCCCTCGGCGTCGGCAACCGCACCATCATGGCGCGGCACCTCCTGCCGAACGCCATGGTGGCGACGCTCACCTTCCTGCCCTTCATCCTCAACGGCTCGATCACCACGCTGACCTCGCTCGATTTCCTCGGCCTCGGCCTGCCGCCCGGCTCGCCCTCGCTCGGCGAACTGCTCTCGCAGGGCCGCAGCAATCTCGAAGCCCCTTGGCTCGGCCTGACCGGCTTCGCCGTGATCTCGGTGATGCTCTCCCTCCTCATCTTCATCGGCGAGGCGGCCCGCGACGCATTCGACCCGCGCAAGACCTTCGCGTAGGATGGGAGCCGAAGGAGCCGAACGATGAACACGCTCGTCAGGAGCCACTATCCGGCATCGCGCCTGCCTGAAGAGTTGCGCGGCAGCATCGCCCCTCGCGCGCGGGTCACGGTCACGGTGTCCGTCGAGCCGCCGACCGCTCGCGAGCCGACTCTGCGGGAGATCGTCGGTCGCCTCGATCCCTTGCGTGCCGAGGGCCGCATCGCGGCCGTGACGGTCGACGAGGCGGTCGCGCAGGTCCAGGCGTTGCGGGACGACAGCCCTTCCTGATGTGTGTCTACCTCGATACCAATTTTTTCATCGGCCTGGTGGAGGGAGACGCGGCCCAGCGCGACGCCGCGCACCGGGTGGTGGAGAATGCCGGCGGAGGTCGGGCGACGCTCGTGACGAGCGAGCTCACGCTCGGCGAAGTCCTCGTCGAGCCCTATCGGCTCGCGGCCGTCGATCCGCACGCCTCGGCGGCGCTTCTCGACGTTTATGGCGACGTCGTTTCGGAACCGTTCGTGCACGCGTTGATCCCCATCGATCGGGATATCTTGCAAAGCGCGGCGCAACGGCGCGCGGCGAGGCCGGCCCTCCAATTCCTCGATGCGATTCATCTCGCGACCGCAGAAGCGGCGCGTTGCACGATACTCCTCAGCAGCGACCAGCGCATCCTGACGGCGGAGCAGCAGGGCCTCGAGCGGATCGAGGTGTCGGCTGACGGTCTCTCCGCCTTCGCGGAGCGGTTGGCATGATGGCGTGCCGCCCCCTTCCAGATCGCAGTTCCCTCGGTCCGGATCAGCGGTGGACTCGTCGTGGCCGCATTCGACCCGTGCAAGACCTTCGCGTAGGATGGCGTCTTGGGAGTGGAGCGATGCGCGCCGCGCTACGATGGCCTGGAGCCCAGTAACTGACGCATGACCGACGCGCCCCTCCTCTCCGTCGAAGATCTTTCGGTCCATTTCGTCCAGGGCGGCCAGCGCTCGGTCGCGGTCGATCATGTGTCGTTCACGGTCGGCCGCGGCGAGACCGTCGCGCTCGTCGGTGAATCGGGCTCCGGCAAGTCCGTCACGGCGCTGTCGATCGTCAAGCTCTTGCCCTATCCCCCCGCCGAGCACCCTTCGGGCCGCATCGTCTTCAGGGGAGAGGACCTCCTCGCCGCCTCGCAGAAGGCGCTCCGCAAGGTCCGCGGCAACGACGTCACGATGATCTTTCAGGAGCCGATGACGTCGCTCAACCCGCTCCACACCATCGAGCGGCAGATTACGGAAATCCTCGAACTGCATCGCGGCGTCCGCGGCGCCAGGGCGCGGGCGCGCGTGCTGCAGCTGCTCGAGGAGGTCGGCATCCGCGACGCCGGGAAGCGGCTCGACGCCTATCCGCACCAGCTCTCCGGCGGCCAGCGCCAGCGCGTGATGATCGCCATGGCTCTCGCCAACGAGCCGGACCTGCTGATCGCCGACGAGCCGACCACCGCCCTCGACGTCACCGTTCAGGCGCAGATCCTCGCCCTCCTCAAGGAAATCCAGACCCGCACCGGCATGGCGCTCCTCTTCATCACGCACGATCTCGGCATCGTGCGGAAGATCGCCGACCGGGTCTGCGTGATGACGGGTGGCAAGATCGTCGAGGCTGGTCCGACCGCCGAGATCTTCGCCGCGCCCAGGCACGCCTATACCCGCAAGCTGCTCGCCGCCGAACCGAGGGGCGTGCCGCCCGCGGCCGATCCGTCCGGCGACGTGGTGATGAAGGCCGACGATCTGAAGGTCTGGTTCCCGATCCGGCGCGGCTTCTTCCGCCGCACGGTCGACCATGTCCGGGCGGTCGACGGAGTGGATGTCGCGGTGCGGCGCGGCGAGACGGTCGGCGTCGTCGGCGAGTCGGGCTCGGGCAAGACGACGCTCGGCCTCGCGCTCCTTCGGCTGATCGCCTCCGAAGGGCCGATCGCCTTTCGCGGCGTGCGCATCGACGGCCGCAATTCGGGCGCGCTCAGGCCGCTGCGGCGGCACATGCAGGTGGTCTTCCAGGATCCGTTCGGCTCGCTGTCGCCGCGCATGTCGGTCGCCGACATCATCGGCGAGGGACTGCGCGTCCATGAGCCCGGCCTCGCAGCGCCGGCGCGCGAGGCGCGCGTCGTCAAGGCGCTCGAGGAGGTCGGGCTCGACCCCGCGACCCGCCACCGCTACCCGCACGAGTTCTCCGGCGGCCAGCGGCAGCGCATCGCGATCGCCCGGGCGATGGTACTCGAGCCGGAATTCGTGCTGCTCGACGAGCCGACCTCGGCGCTCGACATGTCGGTGCAGGCGCAGGTCGTCGACCTGTTGCGCGAGCTGCAGGCCCGGCACGGCCTCGCCTATCTCTTCATCTCGCACGATCTGCGCGTGGTGCGGGCGCTCGCCAACGAGGTGATCATCATGCGCGGCGGCAAGGTCGTCGAGCGCGGGCCGTCGGAGAAGATCTTCACGGCGCCCGAGACCGATTATACCAAGGCTCTGATCGCCGCCGCCTTCGACATCGAGACGGCGCGAGAGGGCGTCGTCTCGCAATAGCCGCCAGGAAAAGATCAAGACCCCCATCATGAAACCGGCCATCCTGCTCGCCACGGGCCCCTGGAATCCCAAGCTCTGGGAGGGGCCGCTCGCCGCGGCCGATCCCGACCGGCCGGTCTTCACCTATCCCGACGTTCCGGACCGCGCCGCGGTCCGCTACGCGCTGCTCTGGAAGTCGCCGGCCGATGCGCTCGCCCGCCTGCCCAATCTCGCGGCGATCTTCTCGCTCGGCGCCGGCGTCGATCACGTCGTCGGGCTCGACCTGCCGCCTGTGCCGATCGTGCGGATCGTCGATCCCGATCTCACCATGCGGATGACCGAGCACGTCGTGCTCCATGTGCTCTATCACCACCGCAAAATTCCGCAGTATCAGGAGCAGCAGAAGAAGCACATCTGGCGCGAACTGCGTCAGCCGGCGGCGAACGCCGTCCGGGTCGGCATCATGGGCCTCGGCGAACTCGGCCGCGACGCCGCCGACGTGCTGGTCCGGCTCGGCTTCCAGGTTTCGGGCTGGAGCCGGACGGCGAAGGCCGTGCCGGGCGTCGCCTGCTTCGCCGGAGCGGACGGCCTCGCGCCCTTCCTCGCCCGCACCGACATCCTCGTCGTCCTCCTGCCGCTCACCCCCGGGACGCGCGGCATTCTCGACCGTCGGGTCTTCGAAGGGCTGGCGCGCGACGGCGCGCTGCCCGGCCCCGTTGTGATCAATGCCGGCCGCGGCGGGCTGCAGAACGAGGCGGACCTCCTCGCCGCGCTCGACGACGGCACGCTCGCCGGGGCGAGCCTCGACGTCTTCGTCAACGAGCCGCTCGCCAAGGAGAGCCGGTTCTGGGATCATCCCCGCGTGATGCTGACGCCGCATGCCGCCGCCTCGAGCGAGGCTTCGGCGCTCGCGCCCGGCATCCTCGCGCAGATCGAGGCCTTCGAGCGGGGCGAGCCCCTGCGCAATCTCGTCGATCGCGAACGCGCCTATTAGGAGGCCGCCGATGCTGCCGCAGGAGATCATCCGCCGGAAGCGCGAGGGCGAGGCGCTCACCGCCGACGAGATCCGCTTCATGGTCGACGGGCTCACCCGCGGCTCGGTGACCGAGGGTCAGGTCGCGGCGCTCGCCATGGCGGTGTTCTTCCGCGGCATGGGCCGCGACGAGGCGGTGGCGCTCACCCTCGCCATGCGCGATTCGGGCACCGTGCTCGACTGGTCGCAGCTCGACGGGCCGGTGGTCGACAAGCATTCGACCGGCGGCATCGGCGACAATGTCTCGCTGATGCTCGCCCCGGCGCTCGCCGCCTGCGGCGCTTTCGTGCCGATGATCTCCGGCCGCGGGCTCGGCCATACCGGCGGGACGCTCGACAAGCTCGATGCGATCCCCGGCTATATCAGCCAGCCCTCGAACGAGCGCTTCGCCGCGGTGGTCCGCTCGGTCGGCACGGCGATCATCGGCCAGACCGCCGAGCTCGCGCCGGCCGACAAGCGGCTCTATGCGATCCGCGACGTGACCGCGACGGTCGAATCGATCCCGCTCATCACCGCCTCGATCCTGTCGAAGAAGCTCGCCGCGGGGCTCGGCGCGCTGGTGCTCGACGTCAAGACCGGCTCCGGCGCCTTCATGCCGACGCTCGAGGGCGCCCGCGCGCTCGCCGAGAGCCTCGTCGCGGTCGCGAACGGCGCGGGCCTGCGGACGACGGCGCTCGTCACCGACATGGACGAGCCGCTCGCCTCGGCCGCCGGCAATGCGGTCGAGGTGCGCAACGCCGTCGACTTCCTGACCGGCGCGCGGATCGACCCGCGCCTCTTCGAGGTGACCGTGGCGCTCGGCGGCGAGTTGCTCGCGACCGCCGGCCTCGCCGAGACGGCGGAAAGCGGACGGCGCCAGATAGAGATCGCGCTCGGCAGCGGCAGGGCGGCCGATCTCTTCGGCCGCATGGTCGCGGCGCTCGGCGGACCGGCCGATTTCGTCGAGCGGGCGGCCGATCATCTGCCCGGCGCGCCGATGGTGGCGGACGTCTTCGCCGAGGCTTCGGGGATCGTCACGGCGATCGACACGCGCGGCGTCGGCGTCGCCGTCGTCGAGCTCGGCGGCGGGCGGCGCACCGCGACGGACCGGATCGATCCGGCGGTCGGCTTCACGGATCTCGCGCCGCGCGGCGCGGCGGCCGGGCCGGATCGGCCGATCGGCCGCGTCCATGCCCGCTCGGCCGAGGACGCGGCGCGCGGCGCCGCGCTCCTTCGGGCCGCCTATCGGATCGGCGATACGCCGCCGCAGGCGCGGCCGGTGATCCACGAGCGGATCGACGTCGCCGCGGCAGGCTGAGCGCGCGAGGAGACGGCACGCGGGGTCGGCGAGGCCGCCGCGCCTATGTGCCGCGCGGCTTCGCCCGGCTGGTCGCCTGCGCGGCGAGCGGGTCCTCCGGCCAGACGTGCTTCGGATAGCGGCCGCGCATCTCGGCCCGCACGTCTTTCCAAGAGCCGCGCCAGAAGCCCGGCAGGTCGCGCGTCATCTGGATCGGCCGGTGGGCCGGCGACGTCAGCTCGACGAGGAGCGGCACGGCGCCGCCGCCGACCGCCGGATGGATGTCGAGGCCGAACAATTCCTGCACCCGGATCGATAGCAGCGGGCCGTTCTCGGTCGCGTAGTCGATCGGCAGCCGGCTGCCCGAGGGCGCGTCGAAATGCGACGGCGCCAGCCGGTCGAGCGCGGCCCGCTGGTCCCAGGGGACGAGCGCCCGGAGCGCTTCGGCGAGCGTGTCGGGGCCGATCGCGTCGGGGCGCCGCACGCCGGCGAGAAAGGGGCCGAGCCAGTCGCCGAGCGTCGCGGCGAGCGCCTCGTCCGAGACGTCCGGCCAGGGCGGGCCGAGCCGGCCGAAGAGAAAGCCGAGCCGCGCGCGGAACGCCGCCGCGCCCTTCTCCCAGGGGAGGCGCGCGACGCCGCGGCGGCCGATCTCGGAAAGCAGGGCGTCGCGGGTCTGCGCTTCCGTGACGGTGCCGAGCGCCCGCTCGGCGAGCACCAGCCGGCCGTAGCGGCGGACGCTGCGGCCACGCACCGAGCCGGTCCGCTCGTCGAAGGCGACCGCCGCCTCCTCGACGATGCGGTCGGCGAAGCCGGCCTCGATCGCGGCGCGGTCGAGCGGGGCTGCGGCGAGGATGCGGGCGTTCTCCGCCGTGCCGGTGACGCCCGCCACCGCGAGGAAGGCCTCGCGGGCGAGCGCGTCCGCCGGCTCGACCCGGGCGCCGCGGCCGCCCGCCATGACGAAGCCGCCGGGCGCGCCGCGCGCCATCGCCACGCGCTCCGGGAAGGCGTGCATCAGCACCGCGCCCGCCTCCTCGATCCTGTCGCGGCCGTCCGCCGGATCGGCGCCGACCGCCCGGGCGAAGCGCGCGGCGAGCGCCAGCGCATCGCGGCTGCGGCCGTCGCGCGCCGCGAGAAGCCGGCGCGCCCGCTCGCGCAGATCCGTGTCGTCGCCGGCGAGGCCCGGCTCGGAGAGCAGCACGGCGAGGCCGGCGGCGAGACCGCCGAGCCCCTCCGACGCGGCCCGCCGCAGCATGTGGCCGAGCCGCGGCGCGAGGGGGAGGCGGGCGAGCGCCCGGCCTTCCGGCGTCAGCCTGCGGTCGGCATCGAGCGCGCCAAGCTCGGAAAGCGTCTTCAGCGCCTCGTCCCAGGCGGGCTTCGGCGGCGGATCGAGAAAGGCGAGGGCGGCGGGGTCGGCGACGCCCCAGGCGGCGAGATCGAGGGCGAGCGGGGCGAGATCGGCCTCGAGCATCTCCGGCCGGTCGAAGGGGGCGAGCGCGGCGGTCTGGCCCTCCTCCCACAGCCGATAGCAGACGCCCGGCTCGGTGCGGCCGGCGCGGCCGCGGCGCTGGTCGGCGGCGGCGCGGCTGACCCGGCGCGTCTCCAGCCGGGTGATGCCGGTCGCCGGCTCATAGGCCGGCACGCGGGCGAGGCCGCTGTCGATCACCACGCGGACCCCCTCGATCGTCAGCGAGGTCTGCGCGATCGCGGTGGCGAGCACGATCTTGCGCCGGTCCGGCGCGGCGGGCCGGATGGCGCGGTCCTGGGCGGCGAAATCGAGCGCGCCATAGAGCGGCGCGAGTTCGGTCTCGGCGGGCAGCCGCCCCTCGAGCCGCTCCGCGGTGCGGCGGATCTCGGCCTGGCCGGGCAGGAAAACGAGCAGGCTGCCCGTTTCTTCGGCGAGCGCACGGCGGATGGCGGCGGCCGCGTCGTCCTCGATCCGGCCGCGCGGATCGCGCGGCAGGTGGCGCGTCTCGACCGGGAACATCCGGCCCGCGCTCTCGATCACCGGCGCATCGCCGAGGAGCCCGGCGACGCGCGCGCCGTCGATCGTCGCCGACATGACGACGAGGCGCAGGTCTTCGCGGAGCGCGCCGCGCGCGTCGAGCGCGAGCGCGAGGCCGAGATCGCCGTCGAGGCTGCGCTCGTGGAACTCGTCGAAGAGCACGGCGGCGACCCCGTCGAGCGCCGGATCGTCGAGGATCATGCGGGTGAACACGCCCTCGGTGACGACCTCGATGCGGGTCGCGGCGGAGACCTTCGTCTCCATCCGCACCCGGTAGCCGACGGTGCGGCCGACCTCCTCGCCGAGCGTCTCGGCCATCCGCCGCGCCGCGGCGCGGGCCGCGAGCCGCCGCGGCTCGAGCACGACGATCCGGCCGTCGCCGCGCCACGGCGCCGAGAGCAGGGCGAGCGGCACGCGCGTCGTCTTGCCGGCGCCGGGCGGCGCGACGAGCACGGCGCGGCCCTTGTCGGCGAGGGCGGCGATGAGATCGGGAAGGACGGCTTCGACGGGCAGCATCCCCCGCCTTCTAGAGGCTGACGGGCGGGCTTCCAAGCGCGCCGTGGACCGGGCTCCCGGGCAAAGGGGACGGTGCGCGTCCTCGCTCCCGCCGGGCCGGAGGGGGAGGGTGCGCGGCGATCGTCCGGATCGGCCCGCGCTTACGTCAATCGACGTATATGCCGCGCCGCACAACGGGCCGAGACTTGGCCACGACGGCGGCGGGCGCCCCTGGCAGGGACCTTGCTTGGACGCTGATGCGGAACGCTGCAGCCGTCGCGAGTCAACAAAGCGCCATGCCCCTCTCTCCCAGGGGGCCGGCAACAGGGGGACTTCCGATGTTCAAGAAAACCAGCCGCTTCCTCGCGGCGCTCGCCACCGCCGCCGTGCTCGGCGCCGGTGTGTCGGGCGCGTCGGCGCAGGAAGACACGATCAAGGTCGGCATCCTGCATTCGCTCTCCGGCACGATGGCGATCTCGGAGACGACGCTCAAGGACACCATGCTGTTCCTGATCGACGAGCAGAACAAGAAGGGCGGCCTGCTCGGCAAGAAGCTCGAGGCGGTGGTGGTCGATCCGGCCTCCGACTGGCCGCTGTTCGCCGAGAAGGCGCGCGAGCTGATCTCGGTCGACAAGGTCTCGGCGGTGTTCGGCTGCTGGACCTCGGTCAGCCGCAAGTCGGTGCTGCCGGTGTTCAAGGAGCTCAACTCGATCCTCTTCTACCCCGTCCAGTACGAGGGTGAGGAATCCGAGCGCAACGTGTTCTATACCGGCGCCGCGCCGAACCAGCAGGCGATCCCGGCCGTCGACTATCTGATGAACGAGGAAGGCGTCCAGCGCTGGGTGCTCGCCGGTACCGACTATGTCTATCCGCGCACGACCAACAAGATCCTCGAGGCCTATCTCAAGGCCAAGGGTGTCGCCGCCGAAGACATCATGATCAACTACACGCCGTTCGGCCACTCCGACTGGCAGACCATCGTCTCCGACATCAAGGCCTTCGGCTCGGCCGGCAAGAAGACGGCGGTCGTTTCGACGATCAACGGCGACGCCAACGTGCCCTTCTACAAGGAGCTGGCGAACCAGGGCATCAAGGCGGAAGACATCCCGGTCGTCGCCTTCTCGGTCGGTGAGGAAGAACTCGCCGGCATCGACACCGGCCCGCTGGTCGGCCACCTCGCCGCGTGGAACTATTTCGAGTCGGTCGACACGCCCGAGAACGCCGACTTCATCGCCAAGTGGAAGGCCTACATCAAGAACGACAAGCGCGTCACCAACGACCCGATGGAAGCCCATTATATCGGCTTCAACATGTGGGTGAAGGCGGTCGAGAAGGCCGGCACCACCGATCCGGACGCCGTCATCGACGCGCTGGTCGGCGTCTCCGTGCCGAACCTCACCGGCGGCTATTCCGCGATGATGCCGAACCACCACATCACCAAGCCCGTGCTGATCGGCGAGATCCAGGCCGACGGCCAGTTCGACGTGGTGTGGAACACGCCCGGCCTCGTGGTCGGCGACGAGTGGTCGGACTTCCTGCCCGACTCGAAGGACCTGATCTCCGATTGGCGCGCTCCGCTCTCCTGCGGCAACTTCAACGTCGCCACCGGCAAGTGCGGCGGCAGCTGACCGACGCCGGACACCAAGCGGGGAGGCGGCTTCCGCCTCCCCGCAAGCCTCTTTCTCCGAAGGTCTCGTTCTCCGCACTCCCTCTTCGGACGCCCCGTGGCGGGATCTCCCCGCCGCCCTTTCGAGAGCTCCGCATGACCCGCTTCGGCGCCTTCCTGACCGTTCTCCTCGCCGCGCTCGTCCTCCTCGCGGCGGTGCCGAGGAGCGAGGCCGCGGAGATCCGTCCGCTCGTCGACGCGCTCGGCAAGGGCGGCTATTCCGAACTCGATGCCGCGATCGGCGCGCTCGCCGCGACCGGCGACCCCGCCGCGGCGAACGTGCTCCAGGCGCTCGGCGACGGCACGCTGCAGGTCCGCAAGAGCGACGGCGCCGTCTTCATCGTGCGCGAGACGGGCGGCAGCTTCACCCTCGTCGATCCGGTGACCGGCGCCGAGGCCGGCACGGAGAGCCGCGGCGGGCTCGAACGCATCCGCGTCAACAACCGCGTGCGCCGCACGATCGCCGCCGCGATGGGCTCGCTCACCCTGATGAGCCCGGAAATTTCCCAACGCCGCGCCGCCGTCGAGACGATCTTCCGCTCCGGCGACCCGACGCAGCTTCCCCTCCTCGACGAGGCGATCGCCCGCGAGAGCGATCCCGCCGTTAAGCAGGCGATGGTCGAGGCCCGCGCCTCCGCCGTGCTCAAGTCGGACCGGCCCGAGGCCGACAAGATCGCCGCCGTCGACACGCTCAGGACCCGCGGCGGACAGGACGCGCTCGCGCTGCTCACCGCCGCGTCGGGCACGGCGACCGGCGCACTGAAGGCCGCGATCGACGAGGCGATCGGCACGATCGAGGGCACGCTCCGGCTCTGGCAGGGCGCACAGAACATCTGGTACGGCCTCTCGCTCGGCTCGGTGCTGCTGCTCGCCGCGATCGGCCTCGCCATCACCTTCGGCGTGATGGGCGTCATCAACATGGCGCATGGCGAGATGGTGATGATCGGCGCCTACACGACCTTCGTGGTGCAGGAATTCATCCGCACCTCGGCGCCCTGGCTGTTCGACTGGTCGCTCGCCATCGCCCTGCCGCTCGCCTTCCTCGTTGCCGGCGCGGTCGGCGTGGCGATCGAGCGCGGCGTGATCCGCTTCCTCTATGGCCGGCCGCTCGAGACGCTGCTCGCCACCTGGGGCCTGTCGCTGATCCTGCAGCAGGGCGTGCGCACGATCTTCGGCCCGACCAACCGGCAGGTCGGCAATCCGTCCTGGATGTCCGGCTCGTTCCAGATCGGCGAGCTCGCCATCACCTACAACCGGATGTGGATCATCGTCTTCGCGCTCGCCGTGTTCGCGATCCTGATCCTCGTGCTGCGCTATACGCCCTTCGGACTGCAGATGCGGGCGGTGACGCAGAACCGGCCGATGGCCTCCTCGATGGGCATCCGCACGCCCTGGGTCGACGCCTTCACCTTCGGCCTCGGCTCGGGCATTGCCGGTATCGCCGGGGTGGCGCTGTCGCAGGTCGACAATGTGAGCCCCGATCTCGGCCAGAGCTACATCATCGATTCCTTCATGGTGGTGGTGTTCGGCGGGGTCGGCAATCTCTGGGGCACGCTCGTGGGGGCGCTGACGCTCGGCGTCGCCAACAAGTTCATAGAGCCCTTCGCGGGCGCGGTGCTCGGCAAGATCCTCGTCCTCGTCTTCATCATCCTCTTCATCCAGAAGCGTCCGCGGGGCCTGTTCGCCCTCAAGGGCCGGGCGGTCGAGGCATGAGCGTGAGCGCGCGGGCGATCGGACTTTCGGACGGCTTCGGGGCGATGGGGCGCCTCGTCGCCCGCGGGGAGGACCGGGCGGAGGGGAAGACCCTCGGCACGGCCCTCTCCCGCGGGCGGCAGTCAGAAGCTTCCGGCCTCGCTCTCTCCGGGCGGGCCGCCGGAGGCCATTGGGTGAAACCCCTTCTCCCGCATGCGGGAGAGGGCCGGGGTGAGGGTCTTCGGACATGCTGAGCGGATTCCTCCTGCGCGCGCTCGACCGGCGGACCTGGATCGTTCTCCTCCTCCTCGTCGCGATCGGGCTCGCGGTCCCGGCGCTCAACCTCTTCACCGACCCGTCGAGCCCGATCCATGTGCCGACCTATGTCGTGGCGCTGCTCGGCAAATATCTGACCTATGCGCTGCTCGCGCTCTCGGTCGACCTGATCTGGGGCTATTGCGGCATTCTCTCGCTCGGCCACGGCGCCTTCTTCGCGCTCGGCGGCTATGCGATGGGCATGTATCTGATGCGCCAGATCGGCGCGCGCGGCGTCTATGCCAATCCGACCCTGCCGGACTTCATGGTGTTCCTCAACTGGAAGGAACTGCCCTGGTTCTGGTACGGCTTCGACATGTTCTGGTTCGCCGCGCTGATGGTGCTCGTCGTGCCGGGCCTGCTCGCCTTCGTCTTCGGCTGGTTCGCCTTCCGCAGCCGCGTCACGGGCGTCTATCTGTCGATCATCACCCAGGCGATGACCTATGCGCTGCTGCTCGCCTTCTTCCGCAACGACATGGGCTTCGGCGGCAATAACGGCCTGACCGATTTCAAGGACATTCTCGGCTTCAACATCCAGGCCGACACGACGCGCGGCGCGCTGTTCCTCGCCTCGGCGCTGGCGCTGGCGCTCGGCTTCCTGGTCTGCCGCGCGGTGATCGCCTCGAAGTTCGGCAAGGTGCTCGTCGCGGTGCGCGACGCGGAGAGCCGCACCCGCTTCATCGGCTACCGGGTCGAGGGCTACAAGCTCGTCGTCTTCGTCCTCTCCGCGATGATGGCGGGCGTCGCCGGCGCGCTCTATGTGCCGCAGGTCGGCATCATCAATCCGGGCGAGTTCGCGCCGGCGAACTCGATCGAGGCGGTGATCTGGGTGGCGGTCGGCGGTCGCGGCACGCTGATCGGCCCGATCGTCGGGGCCGTCCTCGTCAACTTCGCGAAGACCTGGTTCACCACCGGCATGCTCGCCGAATACTGGCTGTTCGTGCTGGGCGGCCTGTTCGTCGCGGTCACGCTCTTCCTGCCGAAGGGCGTGGTCGGAACCTTCATCGGCCGCAAGGGCGCCAACCGGCCCGGAAACGGCATTCCCGCGGCGCCCGCCGCGCAGCCCCAGCCGGCGGAGTGAGCGCGATGAACGAGAAGGCGAAGAATTCGCTCCTCTATCTCGACGGCGTCTCGGTCTCCTTCGACGGCTTCAAGGCGCTCAACGCCCTGTCGCTGGTCATCGAGCCGGGCGAGATGCGGGCGATCATCGGCCCGAACGGCGCCGGCAAGACGACGATGATGGACGTCATCACCGGCAAGACGAAACCCGACGAGGGCGACGTCTATTTCTCCGGCTCGGTCGACCTGCGCCGCATGGACGAGGCCTCGATCGCCTCGCTCGGCATCGGCCGCAAGTTCCAGAAGCCCACCGTCTTCGAGAGCCACTCCGTCTGGGACAATCTCGAACTGGCGCTCGCCGGCCCGCGCGGCCCCTTCGCCATGCTGTTCCACAAGCGGACGCGGGCGGAGGAGGAGCGGATCGAGGCGATCCTGACAACCATCCGGCTCGGCGAGAAGCGCGACTGGCTCGCCGCCAATCTGTCGCACGGCCAGAAGCAATGGCTGGAGATCGGCATGCTGCTCGCCCAGGAGCCGAAACTGCTTCTCGTCGACGAGCCGGCGGCCGGCATGACCGACGCCGAGACCGCCGAGACGGCGATCCTGCTCAAAGAGATCGCCAAGACCAAATCGGTCGTCGTCGTCGAGCACGACATGACCTTCGTGCGCGATCTCGACGTCAAGGTGACGGTGCTGCACGAGGGCTCGGTGCTGTCGGAAGGCACGCTCGACCATGTCTCGGCCGACCCGCGGGTCGTCGAAGTCTATCTGGGGCGGTGACCATGCTGAGCGTCGAGAAGATCGATCTGCACTATGGCGCCGCGCAGGCGCTGCGCGGCGTCTCGCTCGTCGCCAATCCCGGCGAGGTGACCTGCGTGATGGGGCGCAACGGTGTCGGCAAGACGAGCCTTCTCAGGGCGATCGTCGGCCAGCGACCGATCTCGGGCGGGCAGATCGTCTGGGAGGGCAAGCCGCTCGGCCGGATGGCGCCCTATGACCGCGCCAAGGCGGGCATCGCGATCGTGCCGCAGGGCCGCGAGATTTTTCCGCTCCTGTCGGTCAAGGAAAATCTCGAGACCGGATTCGCACCGCTCGCCCGCCGCGACCGGCATGTGCCGGACTATGTCTTCGATCTCTTCCCCGTCCTCAAATCCATGCTGCGGCGGCGCGGCGGCGATCTCTCGGGCGGCCAGCAGCAGCAGCTCGCGATCGGCCGCGCCCTCGTCACCCGGCCGCGCCTGCTCGTGCTCGATGAGCCGACCGAGGGCATCCAGCCGTCGATCATCAAGGACATCGGCACGGCGATCAAATGGCTGCGCGATCAGGGCACGATGGCGATCGTGCTCGTCGAGCAGTATTTCGACTTCGCGCACGAACTCGCCGACCGTTTCGCGGTGATGGACCGCGGCGAGGTGATCGTCTCGGGCACCCGTGCCGAAATGGACCCGGACAAGGTCCGGGCGCACATGACGGTGTGAGTGAGGCGCGGGGGCGGTCCGGACCGGACGGCCGCTGCGGATCCTCGACGGGTCGGATCGGGCTGACACGAGGGCGGCGTCCCGGTCGATAGCGCGTCTGCGCGCGGTCTCGCCGCTCGCCGGGCAGGGATGGCTCGGCCACGCCGGCGCTGCCATTCCGGTCTCGGGATCATGGACGCGAGATCGGGCGCGGTAGACGCCGGCTGCACGCGCCCGGTGGGGCCCTGCAGCGGCGCGATCGCACGGCCGCCACGAGATTGCGGACGGCCGATGCGGCCTGCGTCCGCGCCGGAGGGTCGGCGGAGCCGGCGGCCTTGCACACGAACATGATGAGCGGCAGCACGCGACGGGCCGTTGTCCCGGCCACGGATGGCGGGTGTGGCCTCAGAGCGCGCCCATGCCGGCGCTCTCTTCCGCCGAGGTGCCGAGCGGTTCGGGGCAAGTGACCAGCGCGCCGCTCTCGGCGAGAATCTTGCGCACCAGCGTGAAGCACACGGTGCATTGCGCCCGCACACCGAGTTCACGGTAGACGCGGGCCGGCGTCAGCGGACGGCCCGGAGACGCGGCGGCGATTTCCGCCGCCGTCTCCAGGATGATCCGCTTGGTGAGCACATTGCAGGAGCAGACGATCATGACGGCCTTCGAACCGGGCGAATGGAGCTAAACTAGGGTCTCTGCCTCAACTATTCCAGCCGGACCCCACCGATTCACCCGGTTCGCGATGCCGCGACCGCCTCAGCCGGCCCAGCCGCCGACCGCGCGCTTCGCCATCACGGTGACGAGATTGGCGCGATAGGCCGCCGACCCGTGGATGTCGGCGAGCATGCCCGCCGGGTCGATCGAGACCCCGTCGAGCGCCGACGGGGTCGGGTTCGCGGCGAGCGCCGCCTCGATCGCCTCGGCGCGGAACACGCCATCCGAGCCCGCGCCGGTGACCGCGACGCGGATCGAGCCGTCCTTCATCTGCGCCGCGAACACGGCGGTGAGCGCATAGCGCGAGGCGGGGTGGCGGAACTTCTGGTAATCGGCCCTGGCCGGGATGGGGAAGCTCACCCGCGTGATGATCTCGCCCTCTTCGAGCGCCGTGGTGAAGAGGCCCTGGAAGTACTCCTCCGCCGCGATCGACCGCTTGGTGGTGTGCACGGTCGCGCCGAGGCCGAGCACGGCGGCCGGATAGTCGGCCGCCGGGTCGTTGTTGGCGAGCGAGCCGCCGAGCGTGCCGAGATGGCGGACCGCCGGATCGCCGACGAGGCCGGCGAGCTTCGCGAGCGCGGGAATGGCGCGCGCCACCTCGGCAGAGGTCGCGACGGTCGCGTGGGTCGTGCCGGCGCCGATCGTCACCGCGTCGGCCGTCACCTCGATGCCCTTCAGCTCGGCAAGGCGTGAAAGGTCGATCAGGTCGGTCGGCGCCGCGAGCCGCTGCTTCATCGTCGGCAGCAGCGTCTGGCCGCCGGCGAGGAACCGCGCCTCGGAAGCGCCCGAGAACAGGCTCGCGGCTTCGGCGAGCGTCGACGGGCGATGATAGGTGGTCTCGTACATGGCTCTTCCTCTCGCCTCTTCTCTATTCCGCGGCCATTGCCGGCGCCGCCGCGCGATAGGCTTCCCAGACGCGCGCCGGGGTCGCCGGCATGGCGATGTCGCGAATGCCGAGCGCGTCGGTGATCGCATTGATCACCGCCGGCGGCGAGCCGATCGCGCCCGCCTCGCCGCAGCCCTTCATGCCGAGCGGATTGCCCGGGCAGATCGTTTCGGTCGTCATCAGCCGGAAGGAGGGCAGATCGTCCGCCCGCGGCATGGCGTAGTCCATATAGGAGCCGGTCATCAACTGGCCGCTCTCCCGGTCGTAGACCGCTTCCTCGAGCAGGGCCTGGCCGATGCCCTGCGCGATGCCGCCATGGACCTGGCCCTCGACGATCATCGGATTGATGATCTTGCCGAAATCGTCGGCGGCGACGAACTGCACGATCTCCGTCTTGCCGGTACCGGGATCGATCTCGACCTCGCAGACATAGGTGCCGGCCGGAAAGGTGAAGTTGGTTGGATCGTAGAAGGCGCCCTCCTTGAGGCCCGGCTCCATGCCGGCCGGCAGCGAATGGCCGGTATAGGCGGCGAGCGCCACCTCGAGGAAGCTCTTCTCGCGATCGGTGCCGGCGACCTTCAGCTTGCCGTCCTCGATCACGATGTCGCTCTCGTCCGCCTCGAGCAGGTGCGCCGCGATCTTCTTCGCCTTCGCCTCGACCTTGTCGAGCGCCTTGACGATCGCGCTCATGCCGACCGCACCGGAGCGCGAGCCATAGGTGCCCATGCCGAACTGCACCTTGTCGGTGTCGCCATGGACGATCGCGATCTTGTCGATGCCGATGCCGAGCCGGTCGTTGACGAGCTGGGCGAAGGTCGTCTCGTGGCCCTGGCCGTGTGCATGACTGCCGGTCAGCACCTCGACCGTGCCGACCGGATTGACGCGCACCTCGGCCGATTCCCAGAGACCGACGCCGGCGCCGAGCGAGCCGACCGCGGCCGACGGGGCGATGCCGCAGGCCTCGATATAGCAGGAGAGGCCGATGCCGCGGAGCTTGCCGCGGCGCGCCGCCTCGGCCTTGCGGGCGCCGAAGCCGGCATAGTCGGCCGCGGCGAGCGCGGCATCGAGCGTCGCGTCGTAATCGCCGGCGTCATAGGCCATGATCACCGGGGTCTGGTGCGGGAAGGTGCGGATGAAGTTCTTCCGCCGCAATTCGGCCGGATCGACGCCGAGCTCGCGCGCCGCCGTCTCCATCATCCGCTCGACGAGATAGGTCGCCTCCGGCCGGCCGGCGCCGCGATAGGCGTCGACCGGCGCGGTGTTGGTGTAGATCGCGTCCACCTCGCAATAGATCGCCGGGATGTCGTACTGGCCCGACAGGAGCGTCGCGTAGAGATAGGTCGGCACGCAGGAGGAGAAGGTCGACATATAGGCGCCGATATTGGCGCGGGTCGCGACCTTGAAGCCGATGATGCGATGGTCGGCGTCGAAGGCCATCTGCGCATGGGTGAGATGATCGCGGCCATGGGCGTCGACCATGAAGGATTCGGAGCGGTCGGCCGTCCATTTCACCGGCCGGCCGCCGATCCGCTTCGAGGCCCAGAGGCAGGCGGTCTCTTCCGGATAGATGAAGATCTTCGAGCCGAAGCCGCCGCCGACATCGGGCGCCACGACGCGCAGCTTGTGCTCCGGCGCGATGCCGACGAAGGCCGAGAGCACCAGCCGCGCGACATGCGGGTTCTGCGAGGTGTTGTAGAGGGTGAAATGCTCCTCGGCGGGATCGTAGGAACCGATCGCCGAGCGCGGTTCGATGGCGTTCGGCACCAGCCGGTTGTTGGCGATGTCGAGGGTGACGAGATGGGCGGCGCGGGCGAGCGCGGCGTCCGTCGCCGCGGCATCGCCGAGCGACCATTCGTAGATGATGTTGCGCGGCGCTTCCGGATGGATCTGCGGCGCGTCCGGATCGGTCGCCCGGGCGAGGTCGACCACCGCCGGCAGTTCCTCATAGGTGACGTCGACGAGCTCGGCGGCGTCGCGTGCCTGGTTCTTCGTCTCCGCGACGACGATCGCCACCTGGTCGCCGACATGGCGGGCGACGTCGCGGGCGATCGCCGGATGGGCGCCGGCCTTCATCGGCGTGCCGTCCTTCGAATGGATCATCCAGCCGCAGATCAGCCCGCCGATCTTGTCGGCGGCGAGGTCTGCGCCGGTCAGCACGTCGATGACGCCCGGCGCGGCCTTGGCGCGGCTCGTATCGATCGCGACGATCCGGGCGTGCGCGTGCGGCGAGCGGACGAACACCGCCTGGGCCGTCTTCGACGGGGCCATGTCGTCCGTGTAGCGGCCGCGGCCGGTGATGAAGCGCTTGTCCTCTTTCCTGAGAACCCGTGCGCCGATGCCTTCGACACCCATCCTTCGTTCCTCCCTGAACCTGGACGGAGACGGCGCCCTCCCGCGCCGTCTTCGATGACGCGTCTTTCGTTCCGTCGCCCGGCTATTCGGCCGCCTGGCTCAGGCCCGCCATCTGCGCCGAGGCGGCCTCGATCGCCTTGACGATGTTGTGGTAGCCGGTGCAGCGGCAGATATTGCCTTCGAGCTCGTGGCGGATCGTCTCCTCGTCGAGCGGGCCGCCGAGCCGGTTGATCATGTCGACCGCGCTCATGATCATGCCGGGCGTGCAGAAGCCGCACTGCAGGCCGTGATGCTCGCGGAAGGCGGCCTGCACGGGATGCAGCTCGTCACCGACGGCGAGGCCCTCGATCGTCGTCACCGCCGCGCCGTCCGCCTGGGCGGCGAGCAGCGTGCAGGACTTCACCGCCCGGCCGTCGAGATGGATCACGCAGGCGCCGCACTGCGAGGTGTCGCAGCCGACATGCGTGCCGGTGAGGCCGAACACGTCGCGCAGCAGCTGCACGAGCAGCGTCCGGTCCTCGACCTCGGCGGTCAACGCCTTGCCGTTCACCGTCAGACTGACCTTCGCCATGCCATTTCCTCCTTCTTTCGGGCGACCGTCGCGCCGGCGCCCCTCATTCGATCCGTGCGATCCGTCGCGCCGCGGTCAGCGCGTCATCAGGCCGATGACGACGATGACGGCGACGAGCGCCAGGAGGCCCCAGACATAGGGGCCGCCGAGGAAGCCGCGCCCGGCGGCGACCTCGATCTCCTCCTCCGCCTCGCGGGCGGCCTCCTCGATCTCCTGCGCGGCGTGGCGGAGCGTGCCTTCGGGCGCCGCCGGCGCCGGGCCGGCGAGCGGCGGGGCCTCGACGAGCGGCGCATCCGCCTCGGCAACGGGCGCGGCCGCGGCGGGCGCAGCGGCGCCGACGCGGGCGGCGAAATTGCCGAAGAACTCGTCGGCCATTTTCTTGGCCGTGGAATCGATCAGGCGCGCGCCGAGCTGGGCGAGCTTGCCGCCGACCTGCGCCTTGACGACATAGGACAGCACGGTGGCGTCGCCGTCCTCGACGAGGCGCACGTCCGCACCGCCCTTCGCGAAGCCGGCGACGCCCCCCTTGCCCTCGCCGCTGATCGTATAGCCGGCCGGCGGATCGAGATTCTGCAGCGTCACGTCGCCGTTGAAGGTCGCCTTGACCGGGCCGACCTTGGCAACCACACGCCCGGTCATGGTCGTGTCCGAGGTCTTGTCGAGCAGTTCGCAGCCGGGAATCGAGGCTTTGAGGATTTCCGGGTCGTTGAGCGCGGCCCAGACCACCTCCCGGCGGGCCGGGATGCGATATTCGCCGGTCATCTCCATGTCAGAACTCCTCAGTCGGCCGGCCGACCCGGCTCTCGCACCGCGACCGCGGCCGCAGTTTTTCCTTTGAACAATGAAGGTTGCACCCCGCCGCGCCGAGAGCAAGGGGGCGCGGGCCTCACCTTTTGGCGCAGCCCGCCGATTGGCTTCCGGCGCGGCCCCGGCTATGAACCGGGCGATGCGCACGACGCCCCCCGCCCGCCCCTCCGACGACGCCCCGGCTCCGCGCTGGCCGGTGATGCTCGAGACGCCCGGCTGGCGCGATTTCGCCCTCCTCGATTCGGGCCATGGCCGCAAGCTCGAGCGCTATGGCCCCTACCGCATCGTCCGGCCCGAGGCGCAGGCGCTGTGGTCGCCGCGGCTCGGCGAGGCGGAATGGGAGCGCGCCGACGCCGTCTTCACCGGCGGCAAGGACGAGGAGGCGGACGGCCGCTGGCGCTATCGCACGCCGCTTCCCGAGACCTGGCCGATGCGCTGGCGGTGGCCGGACGGCGAGGTGAAATTCCTCGGCCGCTTCACGGCGTTCCGCCATGTCGGCTTCTTCCCCGAGCAGGAGACGCACTGGATCTGGTTCTCGAAGCTGATCCGCGACGCGCGGCGGCCGCTCAAGGTGCTGAACCTCTTCGGCTATACCGGCATCGCCTCTTTCGTCGCCGCATCGGCGGGGGCGCAGGTGACGCATGTCGATGCCTCGAAGAAGGCGGTCGGCTGGGCGCGCGAGAACCAGGCACTGTCCGGCATGGAGGAACTGCCGGTGCGCTGGATCGTCGACGACGCGATGAAGTTCGTCGAGCGCGAGGTGCGGCGCGGTAACCGCTATGACGGCATCATCCTCGATCCGCCGAAATTCGGCCGCGGGCCGAAGGGCGAGGTGTGGGACATTTTCGAGCATCTGCCGGAAATGATGCGGCTGTGCCGGGCGCTCCTTTCGGACCGGGCGCTGTTCCTGCTCATCTCGGCCTATTCGATCCGGGCCTCCTTCATGGCGGTGCACGAACTGACCGCGGAGGTGCTCTCCGGCCTCACGGGCACGCTCGAATCGGGCGAATTGCTGATCCGCGAGGAGGGCGGCGGACGGGCGCTCTCGACGTCCCTGTTCTCGCGCTGGTCGGCGGGCGGGGTGTAGCGCGGTGCGGCGTCTCCTCCCCCCACCCCTACCCTCCCCCACAAGGGGGGAGGGGGTTTGCCGCTCCGCAATCGCGGGCGCCTATCTTGAAGCCGTGCGCCCTTTTCCCTCCCCCATCGTGGGGAAGGGCCGGGCCGGGGGGTGAACGTCGTGACCGTCAAGACCGTGACGAGCCTCACCAATCCGACCATCAAGGAGATCCGGGCGCTCGCCCTGCCGAAGAACCGCAAGGCCTCGGGCCTGTTCGTCACCGAGGGGATGAAGCTCGTCGCCGATGCGGTCGAAGAGAACTGGCCGATCCGGATCCTCGTCTATGGCGCCAAGGTCGCCGGCCATGCCGTGGTGGGCAAGGTGGCGGCGCGGGCGCAGGCGTCGGGCGGCACCGTGCTCGAAGTGTCGGAGGCGGTGCTTTCGAAGATCACGAGGCGGGACAACCCGCAGATGGTGGTCGGCGTGTTCGAGCAGCGCTTCATCGGCCGGGAGAGGGTGAAGCCGGGCCGGAGCGGCGTCTGGGTGGCGCTCGAGGGGATCAAGGATCCCGGCAATCTCGGCACCATCATCCGCACGGTCGATGCGGTCGGGGCGGACGGCGTGATCCTCGTCGGCGACACGGTCGACCCGTTCGGCGTCGAGGCGGTGCGCGCGACGATGGGCTCGGTCTTCCACGTGCCGCTCGCGCGGATGAGCGCGGCCGAGTTCGCCGCCTGGCGGAAATCCTGGCCGGGGATCGTCGTCGGCACGCATCTGTCGGGCCGCGAGGACTATCGCGCCGTAGGCTACGGCAAGCGGCCGACCCTGCTCCTGATGGGGAACGAACAATCGGGCCTGCCCGATCCGCTCGCCGGGCTCTGCGACCATCTCGTGCGCATCCCGCAGGAGGGCCGCGCCGACAGCCTCAACCTCGCCATCGCGACCGGCATCATGCTCTACGAGATCCGACGGGAGCGCCTCGCGCTATGACCGCCCGCATTCCCGGCCCGCTCTCCCGGCTCGGCCTGTCCGTCGCGCTCGCCGCCTTCCTCCTCGACCAGGCGGCGAAGCTGATCGCGAGCCGCGTGCTCGATTACGGCGTGCCCTCCGACCTCGTGCCGGGGCTCCTGTCGCTCCTCCTCATCCACAACACGGGGATAGCGTTTTCGATCGGCCACGGGCTCGACAGTCTCGCGCTGATCGTGCTCACCGCGGTGATCACCGTCGCGGTGTTGTGGATATGGCGCGGTGCGACCGAGGGCGGCCGGCTCGCGACGGTGGGCTTCGCGCTGATCCTCGGCGGGGCGGTCGGCAATCTCGTCGACCGCGTGCTCTACGGCCATGTCGTCGACTTCCTCTATCTGCATCTCGGCGAGCGGAGCCTGTTCGTCTTCAACCTCGCCGATGTGGCGCTGACCTTCGGGCCGATCCTGCTCGCCGGCGTCCATCTCCTCGGCTGGGGTGGCGGCCGGCGCACGGGCTGAGTGGCCCCCGCCGGAAGGCTTATTCGCGCCGGACCGATCGCGCGCTAGAATGGCCATCATGTCCGCGATCGCATCCGAGCCGAGCTTTCCCGATCGACCCGAGGCCGCTCTCTGGCGCACCGAGGTGGCGAAGGCGTTGAAGGGCGCGCCCTTCGAGAGCCTCGTCGCGCACACCCTCGACGGCATCCCGATCGCACCGCTCTACGATGCGGCGGATACGGTGCCGCTCGGCTCCGCAGAGCGGCGGCCGGGTGCGTGGCGGGTGTTCGAGCGGATCGACCATCCGGACGGCGCGGCGGCCGCGGCGGCGGCGGAAGTCGCGATCGAGGGCGGCGCGGACGGGATCGCCCTCGTGCTGGAGGGAGCCGCTTCGGCCCGCGGCTTCGGGGTTCCGGCCGAAGCGCTCGCAAATTTGCTGCGGCCGATGTTGCGCGGTAAGTGCTTGATTCGTATCGATCCCGGCCTCGCCGGCGAAGCGGCGGTGGCCGGGCTCGGCGCCGCGGCGGCCGAGGACGAGGCGGCGCTGTCGGTCGCGCTCGATTTCGATCCCCTCGGCGCCGCCTTCGCGGCGGGCCGACCCATTCCGGAGCCGGGCGCGATCGTCGCGACGGCGAAGGCGCTGTGCGCCCGCGGGCTCGCCGGCCCGCTCTTCGCGGCGGACGGCCGGGTCTGGCACGAGGCGGGTGCGGGCGAGGCGGACGAACTCGGCGCCGTGCTCGCCGGCGCGCTCGCCGCATGGCGCGCTCTCGAAGCCGCCGGCCTTCCGATCGATGCGGCGCGGCGCCGTCTCTCCTTCGTCCTCGCCGCCGATGCCGATCTCTTCCTCACCGTTGCGAAGCTGCGGGCGCTGCGCCGGCTCTGGGCGCGGATCGAGACGGCGGCGGGTCTTTCGCCGGCGCCGATCGCGCTCCATGTCGAGACGGCATGGCGGATGGCGACGCGGCAGGATGCCTGGAACGACATGGTGCGGGCGACCGTCGCGGTGTTCGGCGCCGCTGCGGGCGGCGCGGATTCGATCGCGGTGCTGCCCTTCACGGCGGCGCTCGGCCTTGCGGAAGACGGCGCCCGCCGCCTCGCCCGCACCACCCAGCTCGTCCTGCTGCACGAGGCGAAGCTCGCCCGCACCGTCGATCCGGTCGCCGGGGCCGGCGGTTTCGAGGCGCTGACGTCGGCGCTCGAGACGGCGGGCGCCGCGGCGCTCAGGCGGATCGAGGCGGAAGGCGGGCTCGCCGCGAGCCTCGCCTCGGGCAAGCTCGCCGCCCGGTTCGCGCAGACGGCCGCGGCCCGCGCCGCCGCGGTGGCGGAGGGGCGGATGGCGATCATCGGCGTCACCGCGCATCCGCCCGCGGCGGATGAGCCGCCATCGGTGGCGGCGGGTCTTTCGCCGGCGAAATATCGCCCGGACGGGCGTGTCGCGGCGGCGTTCGAGACGGAGCGGGGAGGGCCGGCGCGATGAGCGGGATCCCGGATTTCGGCGCGATCGACCTGCCGCCGCTCGGCCTCGCGCCCGCGACGGAAGGGCGGGCCGGCATCGAGACGGCCGAGGGCGTGGCGATCAAGCCGGCCTATGACGCGGCCGATCGCGGCGATCTCGCCGCTGCCGCGGGGTTTCCGGGTCTGCCGCCTTTCGTGCGCGGCCCCTATCCGACCATGTATGTCCAGCAGCCCTGGACGATCCGCCAATATGCCGGCTTCTCGACCGCCGAGGACTCGAACGCCTTCTATCGCCGTAACCTCGCTGCCGGTCAGATGGGCCTCTCCGTCGCCTTCGATCTCGCCACCCACCGCGGCTATGACAGCGACCATCCGCGCGTCGTCGGCGATGTCGGCATGGCGGGCGTGGCGATCGACTCGATCATCGACATGCGGCGCCTGTTCGAGGGCATTCCGCTCGAGAAGATGAGCGTGTCGATGACGATGAACGGCGCCGTGCTGCCGGTGCTCGCGCTCTATGTCGTCGCGGCGGAGGAGCAGGGCGTCGCCCCCGCGGCGCTCTCCGGCACGATCCAGAACGACATCCTGAAGGAGTTCATGGTCCGGAACACCTATATCTATCCGCCCGGGCCCTCGATGCGGATCGTCTCCGACATCTTCGCCTTCACCGCGACCCATATGCCGAAGTTCAATTCGATCTCGGTGTCCGGCTATCACATGCAGGAGGCGGGGGCGACCGCCGATCTCGAGCTCGCCTATACGCTCGCCGACGGGCTCGATTACATCCGCGCCGGGGTCGCGGCGGGGCTCGACGTCGACGCCTTCGCGCCGCGCATCTCCTTCTTCTTCGGCATCGGCATGGATGTCTTCATGGAGGTGGCGAAGCTGCGGGCGGCGCGGCGGCTGTGGGCGGAGTTCGTCGCCGACCGCTTCGCGCCGAAGAGCCGGAAATCGCTGGCGCTGCGCACCCATTGCCAGACCTCCGGCTGGTCGCTCGCCGCGCAGGACGTGATGAACAATGTCGTGCGCACGACCGTCGAGGCGCTTGCCGCGACCGCCGGCCACACCCAGTCGCTGCACACCAACGCCTTCGACGAGGCGCTCGCGCTGCCGTCCGACTTCTCCGCCCGGATCGCCCGCAACACCCAGTTGATCCTGCAAAGGGAGAGCGGCACGACGCGGATCATCGACCCGTTCGGCGGCTCCTTCTTCGTCGAGCGGCTGACGCACGATCTCGCGGCACGGGCGCGCGGCCATATCGAGGAGATCGAGCGGGCGGGCGGCATGGCGCGGGCGATCGAGGCCGGCCTGCCGAAGCTGCGGATCGAGGAGGCGGCGGCCCGCACCCAGGCGCGGATCGATTCGGCCGCGCAGATCGTCGTCGGCGTCAATCGGTGGCGGCCGGAGGCGGAGGCGCCGCCGACCGTGCTGAAGGTCGACAATTCGGCCGTTCGGGCGGCGCAGATCGAGAAGCTCGCCGTGCTGAAGGCGACCCGTTCGGGCGCCGCGGTCGAGGCGGCGCTGGCGCGGCTCGCCGAAGGGGCGCGGGGCGAGGGCAATCTCCTCGCCCTTTCGATCGACGCGGCGCGCACCGGCGCGACGGTCGGCGAGATCAGCCTGGCGCTCGAGCGCGTGTTCGGCCGCCATGTCGCGGAGATCCGCAGCGTGGCGGGCGTCTATGCCGCCGAGACCCCGGCGATCGCGGCGAGCGCCGAGCGCATCCGAGACCAGGTCGCCGCCTTCGCGGAAGCCGACGGGCGGCCGCCCCGCATTCTCGTCGCCAAGATGGGGCAGGACGGGCACGACCGCGGCCAGAAGGTGATCGCCACCGCCTTCGCCGATCTGGGGTTCTCGGTCGAGATCGGACCCTTGTTCCAGACGCCGGAGGAGGCGGCCGATCTCGCGGTCGGGAAGGACGTGCAGATCGTCGGCGTCTCCTCGCTCGCCGCGGGACATCTGACGCTCGTGCCGGCGCTCCGCGCCGCGCTCGCGGCGCGCGGCCGCGACGACATCGTCGTGGTGGTCGGCGGCGTCATCCCGCCGCAGGATTTCGCCGCGCTCGAGGCGGCGGGGGCGGCGGCGATCTTCCCGCCGGGCACCGCCATTCCCGATGCCGCCGAGCGGCTCATCGCGCTGTTGTCCGACCGGCTCGGCTACCGCCAGAGAGAGCCCGCCGCCTATCTCTGAGCCTTTGCGCCACCCGGTCGCAAGGCCGCTGCGGAACGGCGGCGGGACGGCACCGTTTCCTCGTCACGCGACCGGAACGGAGGACGCCATGTCGACCACCAGCAATCCCCTGATCCCGCCGATCCTGCCGGAGAACGAGGCGGCTGCCGCCAACGCGCCCGAGCCGGACAGCGAGCGGGCCGAGGCCGAGAAAGCGCGCGTCGGAAAGCGCCTGATGAAGGAGGGCGCGCTTCCGCTCGGCACGGCCGAGGAAACGCCCGAAGAGGCCTGCGACCCGCAGGACCACGCCTGAAGCGCGCAGCCTGGAGCGAGGACCAACAATGCCGCACGATCCGAGAAAGCCGGCCGATGACCATCTGCCGATGCCCCCCGAGGTCGACGAGCGGGCGAACCGCGCGATGGGGCCTCATATCTTCGATACCGACGGGCTGCCCGACGACGTCGCCCGCGATGTGCCGGCGGCGGAACAGGACGCCGAGGAGCGGGAGGAGGAGGAGCGGGACTGACGGTCTTCGACCGTCTCCCTCGAGCGGCGGTCGGCGCGGAAGAGAGGGAAAAGGCCTCGCTTCCGGGTCGACGTCTTCGCGCGCGGCTCACCGCCCCTGTGGCGCGGCGGCCGTCCCGGGAGTCGGGACGCGAGCGCTGCGGGTCGGCCGTCGGAAGTCTCGCCCGCACATCGCCGGAACCGAGCGCCTGCATCGCCGTTCCTGCCGCGCCGGGATGCGAGGTGCGGTATGGACAGGCTCTGGGACGTGGAAGCCTATGAAGTGGTGCGCGGTGCGGTCGAGACGGGGCATGTGATCGCCGTCGACCACGAGGCACGGCGGATCAGCATGCTGATCGACGATGCGCCGGATCCGGACGCGGTGGCGCAGCGCCTGGTCGGGCTTGCCGTGGTGCTTCGCGCCGCGCTGCATTTCGATACGCCCTCGCTCGAGGCGCGGGCCATCCGCCTGACGCGGCCGAAGGCCGGCTGAGCCGGGCGGTCGCCGGCTCAGGGCGCGCCGCGCAGCTCGATCAGGTCCCAGCGATTGCCGTAAAGGTCTTCGAAGACCGCAACGGTACCATAGGCCTCGCGCCGCGGCGTCTCGATGAAGCGGACGCCGGCCGCGGTGAAGGCGGCGTGATCGCGGTCGAAATCATCCGTTTCGAGGAACAGGAAGACGCGCCCGCCGGTCTGATCGCCGATCCGGGCCATCTGCGCGGGCCCCTCCGCGCGGGCGAGCAGGAGCCGCGCGCCGCCGCCGGCGGGCGCCACCACCACCCAGCGCTTCGCCCCGAGCGGCACGTCCTCAATAAGTGTGAAGCCGAGCGCGCCGACATAGAAGGCGATCGCCTCGTCATAGTCCCGGACGAGGAGGGCGACGGTGGCGAGCGCGGGCATGGCGAACTCCGGGGGCGGGGAAGACGAGGGATAGCGCGATCCGCGCCGATCGCAAGGCCGCCCGGGTTGCAGGCGCCGGTTAGCATCCCATGATTGACAATCTATGATATACACGACAAAGTTGCATAAAGTTCCCGGGAGGGTTCGATGCGACTTGCTCGACATGTGCTGCCGCTGGCCGCGGCGGTTTTCTGGATCGCCTCCGGGCATGCGGCCCGGGCGGAGTTCTCCTATCGGGTCATCATCGTCAACAATTCGGCCGCCGAGGTGACCGTAAAACTCGGCTATTCGACCAATTGGAACGCTGGCCGCTTCGCGACTCCGCGCGACCTGCCGCCGAGAACGACATCGGTGGCGTTCAATACCAGCGATGCCGGCTCGGGCAGCAATGATTTCATGAAGGTGAGCCTTCTCGACGGCACGGGGGACGGCTCGCCCGTCGAGAGTGCGCGGCTCTACTTTGCCGGTGCCAACACGCCCTTGCCCAATGACTGGTGGGGCGACCGGCGCTTCGCCTATCCCGGCAAAGGGAAGGTCATGGCGGCGAATATGGATACACCGGTCGGCGCGGTCCTCGTCGAGGCGCTGGACTGTGCCTATCACGATGATGTCGACCGGATCGACTGCACGCTTTCTCTGAACGATGCGCTGTTCAGCTCGAACAAGCCGAAATACGCCTATGACGACAAGAGGAACCCGGCCAACGGGCCGGAGATCGGCAACGCCCGCACCTATTTCGTCGATTCCGAGGCGAAGCACGACGCGATCATCTTCGGCAGCTACCAGCGGGATCTCTTCACGGCGGATTTCAAGGATGGAAATCTCGCTTATGTCAATCCGTCCTTCATTCCGCTCAACGGTTACTTTCCGGTTGTCGAAAACAGCTACGGCACGCTCACCACCACCACACCCGATTGTACACTCAATGGTGCCGTCGGGCACAAGAGCAGCAATCTCTATGTCTTCCTCGACGATCTGACATTCGTCACAGTCGGGACCTGCGACGAACGTTTCATCAAGACTTTCCCGATGGTCTATACGACGGACACGGTGGCGACGTCGGGTCAGGTGAACCGCTTCGACAACCAGGTCCCGAACGATGAGGCCATCGCCGAGGGGTATCTCGCGATTACGCATGGTGGTGTCGCCGGCTACGACTATGGCGCTGACCCGCAGACCAATGAGACCTTGATTTCCATCCGGCAGGTGCGGTCGGCCGGAGAGATGGTCGTCGGTGCCGACGGCACGGTTCTCAGCATCAACAATGACAGCGGCCATTTCCGCCCCAGCGAGGCGGCGCTCGACGCGATGGTGACCTATCTGCGCGAGGCGAAAGGGGCCGGCGGCGCCTTCGAGGGCGACAAGACCTGTGCGGACGGCGTGTGCACCTACAGGGCTGCGACCCGCGGAGCAGTACCCGCTGCAGAGCCACCGCAGCACGAGGCACCGCGATAACAGCGTGTCGCACCGCTCGCCGGGAGGGCGATCTTCCTCCCTCCTTCCAAGCACCTCTCTCCATGGAGCATCCGATGACCACATCGGCCATACCCGTCGGCACCATCGTCGCCTTCGCGCTTCTTCCTGCGAATATTCCGTATAACTGGCTGATCTGCGATGGAGGGCCGGTCGATTCGTCCTTTCCTCTCGCAAAGCTGATCACCAACACCCCCAACCTCTGCGGGACAGTGATGGTGGGCGCCGGCCAGAGCGCCTGGGGCCAGACCTTCACGCTCGGGAACACCGGCGGCGAAGCGACCCACACGCTCGTGACCACCGAAATCCCGTCTCACACGCACAGCTACAGCTACGATAATCCGATCGGCGGGACGGGCTTGTACGGCGGAAGCTATTGGGGTCCCGGGTCCGTCCAGGCCACGACCGGAAGTGCTGGCGGCGGCGGCGCGCACAACAACATGCAGCCCTATCTCGTCGTGAACTACATCATCTATGCCGGCGTGCCGGGCTAACGGCCGCCCCTACAACCTCACGCCGCCGCGGTGCCACGGCGGGCCGTGAGGTGGGCGATCAGGCGGCGCTGGCGGGCGAGCGCCGCGTCGAGCCGGTAGCGCGCGGCGATCGTCGCGCGTCCGGCACGGCGGAGCGGCAGCGCCGCGTCGGGTCGGGCGAGCACGTCGAGCACGGTTTCGGCGAGGGCCTCGGCGTCGAAGAACGGCACCAGACGGCCGTTGCGGCCGTCGGCGATCACCTCTTCGACCGGCGGCGTCGCCGAGCCGATCACGAGCGCGCCGCAGGCCATCGCCTCGAGCATCGACCAGGACAGCACGAAGGGATAGGTCAGATAGAGATGCGCCGCGGAGATCTGGAACAGCCGGATCAGCGCGGCGTGCGAGACGCGGCCGGGGAAGAGCACGCGGGCCGGATCGAGATCGGCGGCGGCGAGCGCCGCCTCCTTCCAGCTGCGGCCATCCGCGCGCGGGGTGCCATAGCTGACGCCATCGCCGCCGACGAAGACGACGAGCGCGGTCGGGTGGCGGCGAGTCACGATCTCCGCCGCCCTGAGGGCCTGCGGAAAGCCGCGATAGGGCTCGAGATCGCGCGCCGTGAAGGTGACGACCGGCGCGCCGGGCCGCAGCACGCGCCCGTCCGGCAGGGTGAGCGTGGCGCGCGGATCGGGGCGGAAGCGGGCGAGATCGATGCCGTCATGGCAGACCGCGATACGCGGCTGCAGCGCGGCCGGATAGAGGCTCTTCTGCCAGGCGGTCGGCGAGACGCCGGCCTCGATGGCGGCGAGCGTGACGAGCTGCGCGCTGTTGCGCAGCCGCAGCCTCTGGCGCAGCGCCAGATCGACCGGCACGGCCGGGTCGAAGCCGATATCGGCCCCTTCCGCGCTGTAGAAGAACTCGCAATAGCCGAGCGCCGGCGTGCGGGGCAGCACGTCCTTGACGAAGGTCATGCTGCCCCAGCCGATATGGCCGAGCACGAGATCGGGCGCACCCTCCGCGCGGCGCAGCGCGTCGAGGGTTTCTGCGACCCGCATGCCGATCCGGGCATGGTGGCTCGATGCGACCAGCGGCGCCTCGGCTTCGCTCCGTGCGGCCTCTGCACGGTGACGAAGGATCCGGACGCCTTCGATCCGCCGGTCTACGGTCTCGGTGACGAGCGTCACATCCGCACCCTCGGCGACGAGGCTGCGGGCGAGATGCTCGAACTGCCCGATCCCGCGGCGATGGACGAAAACCAGCCGCATGATGCCCGCCCCGCCCGGACGACCCGTCAGGTCGTGCCGTAGCGGGCCGCGTTGGTCCAGACGAGCTCGAGGCGCTTCAGCACCTGATAGGCCGTCTCGAGCGCCCGCGCCTCCTCCTCGTCCCGCACGATCATGCGGTGATAGGAATCGTCCGCGAAGCGCAGCGCGTCGCAGACGGCGCGCCCCCGCTCCGTCAGGCTGATCCGGGCCGAGCGCCGGTCGCGCGGGGAGGCCGCGCGATCGATATAGCCGAGATCGACGAGCTGCTTCAGGTAATAGGACACGTTCGAGCCGAGATAGTGGCCCTTGTCGAGCAGGTCGCGCACCGACAGCTCGTCGCTGCCGATCGTGAACAGGACCATCACCTGCGCCGGTCCGATGTCGTCGACGCCGAGCTTGCCCATCTCGATGCGCAGGAGATCGGCGAAGCGCCGATTGATCCGCTCCACCGTCCGGGCGAGTTCGAGATGCGTCACCGCCGACTGCTCGCCATCGGTGCCGGACCGCGCTTTCGCAACTGCGAGAGAATCGCTGCTTGCGCCGCCGTGTGTCGACCTTTTCACTTCTACTGCCGCTTGCAGAAGCTTTTGTGTCATTTTAGACCCTGTCAGTTGTCTTCAGTTCAAGAATTGAAACATTCTCGGATAAGACCCTCCGGTCAGGTGCTCGTCTAAACCGAACTCTGAGGCTCCCGCGTTTCCATTACCACGTCACAATTTCCAGTCTTGATAGGTTTGACTATGGACATGGGGCGAATGGACGATAGAGTTCAGTCGCGACCTTTTCAAGGCATTTTGATAATATGGCGAAAATCAAAGCATCCTTGAAACAGCATGGTGCATCGCATCCAGAGCAGATGCCCCGGCCCGTTGCGGCCGGAGCCGCAACGCTGGAGGCCCGCAGGATGTTCCTCGCAGGTCTCGGCTGGGCGGCGATTCTCTCGGCTTTCGTCAACATCCTGCAGCTCACCGTTCCGCTCTATATGCTGCAGGTGCACGATCGAGTACTCAATAGCCAGAGCATCGACACGCTCGTCATGCTCTCGATCGCCGCCGCCGGCGCACTCGCCTTGTACGGGACCCTCGAATTTATCCGTACGCAATCCTTTCAGGTCATCGGCGGGCGTCTGCTGCGGCAACTCAACCTGCCCGTGCTCGAGGCCTCGATCCGCGCCTCGGTGAAGGACGGTTCCGCCAAGGCGGCGCAGGGGCTGCGCGATCTGATGGACCTGCGCACCTTCATGACCAGCCCGGCCATGGCCGCCCCGCTCGAGGCGCTGTGGTCGCCCATCTTTCTCGTCACCCTGTTCTTCCTGCATCCGATCTACGGCATTGTCGGCTTTCTCGCCGTGATCGTCATCATAGCCGGCAATGTCGCCACCGATCTGCTGACCCGCAACCTGCTCAAGGAGGCGAACAAGGCGCAGGTCGATTCGGTGGCGCTCGTCGCCGCCGACCTGCGGCATGCCGAAGCGATCGAGGCGATGGGCATGCTGCCGGCGCTCTCCCGGCGCTGGCGGGCGGCGCAGCTCCACGCCGTCGCTCTCGCCGAGGCCGGCAACAGCCGCGCGAAGGCCGTCTCGACGATCACCCGGACGCTGCGCTTCGGCATCCAGGTGCTCGTGCTGGCGATCGGCGCGGTGCTCGTCATCAACCGCGCCGCCTCGCCGGGCGCGATGATCGCGGCGTCGATCCTGATGGGGCGGCTGCTTCTGCCCTTCGACAGCGTGATCGACAACTGGCGGTCCTGGGTGAACGCCTCGGCCGGCTGGCGGCGGCTGCGCGATCTGCTCGAGGAGAACGCGACGGCGCGCGAGACCATGACGAAGTCGAGCACGGAGGGCGATCTCGTCGTCGACCGCGTCGTCTATGCCGTGCCCGGCCAGGACCTGCCGATCCTCAAAGGCGTCTCCTTCAGCGTCTCGCCCGGCGAGGTGCTCGGCATCGTCGGCCCTTCGGCGGCCGGCAAATCGACGCTCGCCCGGCTGCTCGTCGGCATCGTCCGCGCTACGGCCGGCGGCGTCTATCTCGACGGACACAATGTCTTCCTCTGGGAACGGTCGTCCTTCGGCGCCGTCGTCGGCTATCTGCCGCAGCAGATCTCGCTCCTCGAAGGCACGATCCGCGACAACATCGCCCGGATGGGCGAATCGGACCCGCGCGCCGTCATCGAGGCGGCGCGCACGGCCGATGTGCACGAGATGATCGGCCGGCTGCCGCTCGGCTACGACACGCCGATCGGCGACGGCAAGCTGACGCTGTCGGGCGGCCAGCGGCAGCGCATCGGCCTCGCCCGCGCGCTCTATGGCCGGCCGCGGCTGATCGTGCTCGACGAGCCGAATGCGAGCCTCGACGCGGCCGGCGAGACGGCGCTGATGCGGGCGATCCGGGCGGCGAAGGCCGACGGGGCGATCGTCGTGCTGATCGCGCACCGGCCCTCGATCATGGAAATCGCCGACAAGCTCCTGGTGCTCGAGGGCGGCCGTGTCGCGCAGTTCGGTCCGCGCACCGACGTGGTCGCGGCGCTGACACCGGGGCGCGGCCGGGCGGCGGCGGAAGCGGGAGCGGGCCGATGAGCGTCAAGATCGTCAAGGCGACGGGGCGGGCCCTCGCGGCCGAGGGCAAGGCCGGGCCGGAGGCGCGGGCGGTGACGCCGCGCCGGTCCGATTCGCCGCCCGCGCGCGCGCCGGAAGGACCCCGGCCGCGGCGTGCGAGCGTCGAGACGCCCGCCGGGCGGACGGCGACGACCGATTATCGGCGGATCGAAGCGCCGTCGCCGCGCGAGCCGAGCCTCAGGCGGCTGGTGCTCGCCGGCACGGCCGCGATCGTCTTCGGCTTCGGCGGCTTCTTCGGCTGGGCCGCTTCGGCGAGCCTCGATTCCGCGGCGATCGCCGGCGGCACGGTGATCGTCGATTCGAAGCGCAAGACCGCGAGCCATCTCGAAGGCGGCATCCTGAAGCGGCTGCTCGTGCAGGAGGGCGATCGCGTCGCGGCCGGCCAGCCGCTGCTCGAACTCGACGACACGCGCGCCCGCGCCGAGCTGGCGCAGCTTTCGGCGCGGCGCCTCGGCCTCACGGCCAAGCTCGCCCGGCTGCACGCCGAACAGGCCGGCGATGCCGAGATCGGGTTCCCCGATGCGCTCCTCGCCTCCGACGACCCGATGGCACGCGAATCGGTGGCGGCGGAGAAGCGCTTCTTCGAGCAGCGTGCACGGGCGAAGGCCGGCAAGATCGATGTGGCGCAGAAGACCATCGCGCAGCACCGTGCCGAGATCGATTCGCTCAGCGAACAGCTCGTCGCTACCGATCGGCAGCTCGCCCTCGTCGGCGAGCAGCGCGATTCGATCGGCGGTCTCGTCGACAAGGGTTTTGCGACGCGCTCGAAACTGCTCGAACTCGAAGCGCGCTATGCCGAGCTCTCCGGTGAGCGCGGCGAACTCGCCGGCAACCGGGCCCGTGCCGAGCAGGCGCTCGCCGGGGCCGAGCTCGAGATCGTCTCGGTCGACAATGACTGGCAGTCGGACATTGCCGGCGAGATCACGAGCGCGCTCGTCGAGCGGGCGGAGGTCGAGGAGCGGATCGTGGCGGCCAAGGACGTGCTGTCGCGCATCGTCGTGACGGCGCCGCAGGAGGGCATCGTCACCAACATCCAGTTCCGCACCCCCGGCGGTGTGGTCGGCGCCGGACAGCCCCTGATGGACATCGTGCCGGAGAACGAGCGGCTGATCGTCGAGATGAAGGTGTCGCCGCGCGATATCGACAGCGTCGCGGCCGGCGCGAAGGTGCAGGTGCGGCTGACCGCCTTCAATATGCGCAGCCACGCCCCGCTGCCGGGCGAGCTGATCTATGTCGCGGCCGACCAGGTGACCGACCCGGCGACGGGGGCGGCCTATTTCATCGCCCGCGCCGCCGTCACCCCGGAGGCGCTCGCCGCCGACCCGTCCGTCCATCTGGCGCCGGGCATGCCGGCCGACGTGCTGATCCTCAACCAGCCGCGCACCGCCCTCGACTATCTCGTCTCGCCGGTTTCCGAGAGTTTCAGCCGGGCCTTTCGCGAGGAGTGACCGGACCTCGGGCACTCTTTGCTGCATCGCAATATTTCAAATATAGAATTGAATTGCTTTCCTTTTTGATCTCGTATTGCTTCCATACTGCGACGCAAATTAGATGTAAGTGATTGACTGATCATAGTTTCTTCATGAAATGACCAAAAAAGTGTCATTGCAGTTCTTTGACTCCCTCGTATAATCCGACCGTCTCCTTTGCTGCGATGCAGCGAGGTGGGCGGCCGATCGGCTCTTCCGGAGCCTTTGCGAGCAACAGAGACAGGAGACTGCGATGGCCACTCTCGAGGGCGGAGCGTATGACGACGTGCTGTTCGGCACGCGCTTCGACGACATCATCGCTGCCAAGGCCGGTGCCGATTTCATTTTCGGCGACGAAGGCGACGACATGCTCTACGGCGGCGACGGCGACGACACGCTGTTCGGCGGCGACGACAACGACATCCTGTTCGGCAATAACGGGTCGGATTCGCTGTTCGGCGACGCCGGCAACGACATCCTGAACGGCGGCGCCGGTGACGACCTGCTTTCGGCCGGCGACGGCAATGACACGCTGATCGGCGGTGCCGGCGACGATGTCCTCCTGGGCGGCGCCGGGGCGGACATCCTGAACGGCGGCGCGGGCGACGACGTGCTCGATGGCGGCGCCGGCAACGACATCCTGACCGGCGGAGCCGGTTCGGACGTGTTCGTCTTCTCCGGCGGCGGCGGCAACGACGTCGTGCTCGACTTCACGGCCGGCGAGGACCTGCTGCAGATCTCGGCCGGTATCAACGGGACCGACATCGCATCCGCCGACGACGTGGCGGCGCGCGCGACTCAGGTCGGCTCGAGCACGGTGATCGACCTCGGCAATGGCGACACGCTGACCTTGATGAATGTCGACGCCGATCACGTCGCCTCGCATCCGAGCCTCTATTTCATCGTCGGCTGAGGCCACGCGACAGCGCGGCGCGTCCGGCACGCCGGGCGCGCCAATCCCCCCTTTCGCCATCGAAGAGGTCGCGCGATGCTCGAGGCCGCAGGTCCCGCCCCCGGCGCCGTCACTGCACTCCGTCTCGCCCCCGGCGTCGCCGCCGTGCTGTTCGACGGTGCGGCGCCCGGTGCCGAGACGCGGATCGCCCGGGCCGACGGGACGCCGATCGCGCCGCTCGCCACGCTGCGGCTCGGACGAGCCGATGGGGGCGCGCGCACCATCTGGATCATGCGGCTCGGCGAGGCGTCGGCCGAGTTCGCCATCTCCGCCGCCGCTTTCGGACCGGAAGAGCGGCTCCGGCTCGATCCGGACCTCGCGGCAGGCGATCCGCTCGCACTCGTCGCCGGGCTCGACGGGCGCGGCCGGCTCGCGCTTCTCTCGGCGGCGCTCAACGCCTGGCCCGGCGCCTTCCGGCTCGGCCGCAGCCGCGTCTATGCGGCGACCCTCGGCCTGATCGCCCGCAGCCTGCAGCCGCGCGCCGCGGCCGCGATCGTCGCGTGCCGTCCCTTCGAGGGTCTCGCCATCATCGAGGCGACACTCTCCTCCGCGATCGGCCGGCTCCTCTCCGCCCATGTCGTCGGCTCCGAAGGTCTCAGCCGTCTGAAGGCCGACGCCGCACTCGGCCTCGCCGGCCCGCGCCGGCGGCTGGCGATCCTCGCCGATCACGGCGCGACGGCCCCCGGCGATCTCCTCGTCCTGATCGGCGAGACGGGCGCCGCGGTGCGGCCGCTCGAAGAGGGCGAGAAGGCCGCCTCGCTCGCCGGCTGGTGGACGAAGCGGCGCTTCGATCCGGCGCTCGCCGGGCTGGTGGTGCGCGGCCTGTCCGCCCGTTCGGAGGCGGGCCGGCGTGCCGTGCTCGAATTGCAGGCGCGCGCGCCGCTGCCGGCCCGGGCCGTCGCCGCGGGGCCGGCGCGGCCGATGGCGGTGATCGACCTCGCCCTGTCGCTCGAGGGCGGGCTGCTCGCGGGCGGCTTCCTCGACGATCCCGACCGGCTCGTCGCCGGCCTCGACCATTTGCTGCCCGATGGCGGCAGCGCGGCCCTCGAGACCCGCTGGCACCGCTTTTCCGGCCGTTATGCCGAAGAAGAGGGCGGCGCGACCCGGGCCGTCACCGGCTTCGTCGCCTTTCTGCCCGAGGCGGCGAAGGTCGGGCCGCTCCTGCAGCCGCGCTTCCGGCTCCGGCTCGCCTCCGGCACCGCCCTGCCGCTCGTGCCGCGGCCGCAGCCGACCGACCCCGCGGCGATGCGGGCGGCGGCGCTGCGCGCCGTGCCGGTGCAGAACGCCACCGCGGCGCTGCTCGCCGAGGCGCTCCATCCCGCGCTCGCCGAGATCCAGAAGCGCGCGGTGGCGCCGATCGCCGTCGAGCGGGCCGTGCGCTTCGGCACGGGCGCCGAAGCGCCGCTCGTCTCGCTCGTCGTGCCGCTCTACCGGGTGCTCGACTTCCTGCGCTTCCAGTTCGCCGCCTTCGCGACCGATACGACACTGCGCCAGCACGGCGAGATCGTCTATGTGCTCGATTCGCCGGATCAGGCCGAGGAGGCCGAGCATCTGCTCGGCGGGCTGTTCCGGCTTTACCGCATGCCGGTGACGCTCGCCGTTCTGAACGGCAATGGCGGCTTCGCCCGCGCGTCGAACGCCGGCGCGGACCTCGCCCGCGGCCGGCTGCTCGGCCTCGTCAATTCCGACGTGATCCCGATCGAGCCGGGCTGGGCGCTCCGCCTCGCCGAGCGGATCGGCGGCAAGCAGAATGTCGGCGCGGTGGGGCCGAAGCTGCTGTTCGAGGACGGCGCCCTGCAGCATGCCGGGCTCTATTTCGAGCGCGACGCGCGCGGCACCTGGCTCAACCACCATTATCACAAGGGCCTGCCCGCGGGCTGGGCGGCGGCCAACCGGCCACGGCTCGTGCCGGCGGTCACCGGCGCCTGCCTGCTGACGACGCGCAGCCTGTTCCGCGAGGTCGGCGGCTTCACCGAGGACTATGTCATCGGCGACTACGAGGACAGCGATCTCTGCCTGAAGATCCGCGCGACCGGCCGGACGATCGGCTACGAGCCGCGCGTCGCGCTCTATCATCTCGAGCGGCGGTCGATCCGCCGCCACGCCGATTACATGCGTGGTATCGCCTCCCGCTACAATTCCTGGCTGCACGGCGAGCGCTGGGACGCAGAGATCCGCGCCCTGATGGGCGAGACGGCCGCGGAGGCGGTGCGACCGGTGCTGCGCAAGCGTGCCGCTGCGGCGGCCGCGGAGAGGAGCGCGGCATGAGCGCGGTGATGGAGCGCCCCGCCGCCGCCGCTGCCGCCCGGCCGAGTTACGATCCGGCGCGCGTCGCCTTCATCGAGGAGGCGGTGCGGACCAATCGCTTCCTCCCGACGCCCGAGGCCGACCGGGTGTTCGTCGGCGATGGCGGCTTCCGGGAGATCGGTGCCGAGTTCCTCGGCCATCTCGTCCGCCTGGGCGGTCTCCTGCCCAGCGACCGCGTGCTCGATCTCGGCTGCGGTATCGGCCGGATCGCCCTGCCGCTCACCCAGTATCTCGACCCGGCGACGGGCGCCTATGAGGGGATCGACCCCGTCGTCGAGGGCATACGCTGGACGCAGCGGCGCATCTCGACCGTCTATCCGAACTTCGCCTTCCGGGCGATCGACATCGCCCATCCGCTCTACAATCCGAACGGCAAGGTCGACGGGCGGACACTGAAACTGCCCTTCTCGGACGCCCGCTTCGACTTTGCGCTGATGGTCTCGGTCCTGACCCATCTGCCGACCGAGGAGGCGCTCGTGCAGATCGGCGAGCTCGGGCGCGTCGTGGCGCCGGGCGGACGGATCTTCCTCACTCTCTTTGCGATCGATGCGGCGGCCCGCGAGGCGCGGCCCGGCCGCGACCCGCGGCTCGGTTTCCGGCGGATCGGCGCCGGGCCGGCGTGGTGCGCCGATCCCGCCGCGCCGCTCGGCGCGGTCGGCTTCGACGACGGCTTCATCGACGCGGCGGTGGAGAAAGCCGGCTTCGCGATCGTCGAGAAGGGCTTCGGCCGCTGGCGGGGTGCAGCGGCGGATCATTTCCAGGATGTGATCGTCGCCGAGCGGAGGGCCTGACGCGATGGCCGAACGCATCCTCGTCGTCGCCCACAATCATCCGGCGCTGCATCCCGGCGGCACCGAGATCTTCGCCCACGATCTTTTCCACGCCTACAAGGCAGCCGGCTGCGCCGCCGTCTTCCTCGGCGCGACCAACGGACTGCACCGCGCGGAAAAGCCCGGCACCAGCTTTCAGGCGGTCGGACCGGCGGGGGACGAACTGCTCGTCTGGTCGGGGCATTTCGACCGGTTCAACCTGTCGCAGATCGACCTCTACGGCGTCGTGCCCGATCTCGAGGCGCTGCTTTCCGATTTCCGGCCGGATGTGGTCCACATCCACCATCTGCTGCTGATCGGCGCGGAGTTTCCGGCGCTCGTCCGCCGCGTCCTGCCGCAGGCGCGCATCGTCATGACCCTGCACGACTATTACCCGATCTGCGCGCATGACGGGCTGATGATGCGCACGGGCGGCCGCGAGCGCTGCCACGGCGCGTCGCCCGACGCATGCCACCGCTGCTTCCCCGAGATCGCGCCCGACCGGTTCCTGCTGCGCGAGCGCTATCTGAAGACGCTCCTCGCCGCTGTCGACCTCTTCGTCTCGCCGAGCGCCTTTCTGAAGGCGCGCTATGTCGCCTGGGGCCTGCCGGAGGAGAAGATCGAACTGATCGCCAATGGCCGGCCGGCCATCGACGCCCCGTTCCGGCCGCGCAGGGGCGAGCGGCGCGACGTGTTCGGCTATTTCGGCAATCTCAACCGCTGGAAGGGCATCGACGTGCTCCTGCGGGCCGCCGAACGGCTGATCGACGCCGACATCGCCTTCGAGCTGCGCGTGCATGGCGGCGCGCCCTTCCAGGCCGAGGCCTTCCACACCGAGATCGACGGCCTGTTCGCCCGCACGGCGAGCCATGTGATCCGGCGCGGCGCCTATGACCGCAGCGAGATCCCGGCGCTGATGGCCGAGGTCGACTGGGTGGTGATGCCCTCGATCTGGTGGGAGAACGCCCCCCTCGTCATCCAGGAGGCACAGCGCCACGGCCGGCCGGTGATCACCAGCGCGATCGGCGGCATGGCCGAGATGGTCGAGGACGGCGGCAACGGGCTCACCGTGCCGCCCGACGATCCGGCCGCGCTCGCCCGAACGATGGCGCGCGCCGCGGCCGACCCCGCGCTCTGGCACCGGCTTTCGGGCGCCGCCGTTCCGCCACCCGGCATCGACGCCGTCGCCGCCCGCTATCTCGCGCTCTTCGCCGCGCTCGCCCCCATTCCGGCCGTAGCCTGAGGAGACCCTTCCATGAGCCCGGTCCAGCCCGTTCCCCTGCCGCAGAAGCCCGATGTCGAGCCGGCGCCCGGCGTGCCGATGCTCGCCGGCCGCGTCGATGCGATCGATGGCGGCCGGCTCTATGGTTGGGCCTTCGACCGGTCGCGGCCCGGCGAGCGGGTCAAGATCACCGTGCTGCTCGCCCGCAAGGTGGTCGCCGAAGTGACGGCCGACCGGCACCGCTCCGACTTGCGGCGGAACGGCGTCGGCGACGGTTCGCACGCCTTCGACGTGCAGTTGCCGCAGCACGCGGTGGACCGGGCGCGCGAACTGGAAGTGGTGGCGCAGTCGCCCTCCGGCGAGGAGCGCGTGCTGCACGCGCCGAGCCTCGACGAGCAGGCGGCCGAACAGCTCATCTCGGCGCCGCTCGGGCGGGTGCTCGACCGGCTCGAGGTGCTGATGAACGCGCAGCGCCAGCTCCAGCTCGGCCAGCACGCGCTGCAGAAGCGCGACCCCGATGCCGGCGACCCGGTCTCCGACACGCTCGACGAGCTGCGCGAGGATCTCGACCGCCGGCTCTCCGACCTCGAGGTCTATCTGATGCGCTTCGACGGTGTCGTCGCCGGCATGGAGGCGCGCATCGAGGCGCTCGCCGGGCGGCGCGGCAGCGAGACGCGGCTGCTGCCGCTTCTGCTCGCCGGCCTGATCGGTCTCGCCGCCGGTGTCGGCGGCGCCCTCGTCGCCGTGATCTGAGGAGGCCGCCATGCTCGACGAACCGCGCCGGATCGAAGGCAAGGAGACGGCGGCCGCCGATCCGGCCGACCGCCGGCCGCTGTTCGACGCCGAGACGGCGCTTGCCGCGCCGGTCGACGACCAGCTCGTGCTCGTCGCCGGCCTCGGCGAGGAGATGAGCGGCGCGCTGACGGCGCTTCTGAACGGCGATCCGGCGATGCCGGCGAAGGCGACGGTCACCTCCTGGCCGCTCGCCCGGCCGCAGCCCGGCGCCACGCATGCTTTCGTCGCCGCGCTGCAGGTCGCGCCGCTGAAGCGCGGCCGGCTCGCCTCGCTCCTGCTGCGCCATCACGGCCGGGCGGTGCGCTATACGCTCGCCCGCCGCACGGTGGGCGCCGGCGCCCTGCTCGCCGCGCTCTCCGAGATCGCCGAGCCGCCGCGCCACACCGTCGCCGACCGCATCGTCGAGACCCTGCTCCCCGGCCCGCTATCCCGGCGCAAGCTCGCCGCGGTCGCCGCCCTCGTCGAGGCGGGCGCCCGCCATGACGGCTATGTCGAGATCGTCGGCGGCTTCGAGGAAGGCGACATCTTCCTGCAGGGCTGGTCGGCGCATTTCGGCCCCGGCACGACGCGCGTGCTGCTCGCCGGTGCGCGCACCCAGATCGCCCAGGCCGCGGTCGCCACCTTCCACCGCGACGACCTTTCCGGACGGGCGCAGGGCTTTGCGGCGACGCTCGTCTCGCCGGAGCCGATCGATGCGGCCGCGCTCACCCGCGTCTTCTTTCGCAACCGCGAGGGCTGGCACAGCGCCGAGGTCTATGACCGGCGCATCCTGTCCGGCCCGCGCGAGACGCCGACGCACGCCCGCGCCATCCTCGCCCGGACGCGCGGGCCGGCCGACGTGCTCGCCAAGCTGCGCGCCGCGGCGCATCGTTATGACGGCACCGACACCGTCTCGTCGCTCCCCATTCCGGTGCGGCTCGGCCTCGATCATGCGACGCGGGTCGAGGGGGGCGGGGTGCTGATCGCCGGCTGGCTGCTCGATCCGGACCGGCGCGTCACCGCGGTGACGCTGCGGCGGCCGCGCGGCGAATGCCGGCTCGACGCCGACTGGACCCGGCTCGACCGGCCCGACGTGGTGCGCGCCTTCGAGGGCAAGCCGCCCTTCGGTCCCGGGCTCGAGGGCGGGCGCCACCGGCACGGCTTCATCGCCTTCGCCCCCGCCTTCGATCCGGATGGCACCTCGCCGCTCCACATCGAGCTCTCCTTCGATCTCGGGCCGCCGGCCTTCCTGCCGGTGATCGCCAAGCGCGGCAGCTATCGCGAGGCGACGCTGCGGCAGCTGCGCACCATCGATCCGCGCGAGGGGACTTTCCGCCGCGTCGTGGAGCGCCAGCTCGTGCCGCTCGTCGAGCAGGCGGCCCTCCCGCCGGTGAAGACGCTCTCCGTCGAGCCGATCGGCCACGCGACGGCGGAGGGCGGCGTGACCCTCGTCATCGGCCTCGACGAGGAGGCGACCGAGGTGGCGCCGCTGCTCACCCTGCTCGCGCTCGATCCCGAAACGCGCGGCCGGCCGATCGTCATCGCCGCGCCCGTCGATCTGACCGACGCGCTCGGCGCCGAACTCGCGCGGCTCGCCCGGTTCTGGCGGCTGTCGCTGCGGCTCGTCGCGACCGATGGCGGCGACGCGATCGACGCGCTGATCGCCGGCGCCGCGGCGGCCGAGACGGAGACCGTGCTGCTGCTCTCGGGGGCGCTCGTGCCCGGCGAGCGCGGCTGGCTCGGCCAGCTCGTCGCCGCGCAGGCGGAGGCGGGCGGCATCGTGTCGCCGACCTTCCTCTACGAGGACGATTCGATCCGCTGGGCCGGCCCGGTCTTCGAGGACGGCGTGCTCGTCGACCGCCGTGCCGGCTATCCGGCGGCGGCGCTCGCCCATGCCGCGCCGGCTTCCGTCGCCGCGGCCAATCTCGAATGCGCGCTGCTGCCACGCTCGACCGCGCTCTCGCTCGAGGGCCGGGCGCGGGCCTTTCTCGGCCGTGAGCGCAAGGCGCTCGACCTCGCCCTCGCGCTCGCCGCGGACGGCGTGCCGGCGCTCTGGCTGCCGACCGTGCGGCTCCTGTCGCCCGAGATCGAAACCGGCGGCGGCACGCTCAGGGCGCATGCGCGGCGGATCGACGAGATCGTCTTCGCCGCCCGCCAGGCCGACCGCCCCCTTGCGAGGAACTGACCCCATGCCGCGCCCCGAGCCCGCCCGCAAGATCCGCGTCCTCGTCGTCAGCCACGCCCATCCCGCGCTGTCGCTCGGCGGCGCGGAGATCGCGTCGCACAACCTGCACAAGGGGCTCAACGCGCTCGCCGGCGCGGAATCGGTCTTCCTCGCGCGGGTCGGCCATCCGATCCCCCGGCACGGCGCGACGGCCTTGATGAGCCTGCGCCAGGCGGCCTCGGAGATCCTCTTCCACAACGACGAATACGATCATTTCTATCTGTCGAACCGCAACACGGACGAGATCGAGCGCGACCTGATCCGCTTCGTGCGCGATCTCGCGCCCGACGTGGTGCATTTCCATCACGTGCTCGGACTCGGCCTCGAGACGCTCGCGGCGATCCGCGCCGCGCTGCCGAAGGCGACCATCCTCGTCACCTTCCACGAGTTCCTGTCGATCTGCCACCATCACGGCCAGATGGTGAAGACGAAGGGCACGCTCTGCGAGCGCGCCTCGCCGACCGAGTGCAACCGCTGCTTCCCGGAAGTGCCGGCGGCGAAGTTCCTGCGCCGGGAGCATCTCGTCCGGGCGATGCTCGACCTCGCCGACGCCTATGTCTCGCCCTCCGCCTTCCTCGCCCAGCGCTTCGTCGAATGGGGCCTGCCGGCCGCGCGCATGCACGTCATCGAGAACGGCATCGACGTCGCCGAGACGGCCGAGCCGCGTCCGCTCGCCGCCGGCGGGCGGCGCGGGCGGTTCGCCTTCTTCGGCCAGATGACGCCCTTCAAAGGCATCGACGTGCTGATCGATGCGGTCGCCCGCGTGCCGGAAAAGATCTGGGGCGAGGATGCGCGGCTGCTGATCTTCGGCGGCAATCTCGAGGCGCAGCCGCCCGGCTTCCAGGAGAAGATGAAGAAGCTGATCGAGGAGGCCGGCGCCCGCGTCCGCTTCTACGGCGCTTACCGCAATGCCGAGATGCCGCGGCTGATGCGCTCGGTCGACTGGGTGGTGATGCCCTCGATCTGGTGGGAGAACTCGCCGGTCGTCATCCAGGAAGCCTTCCATCACGGCCGGCCGCTGATCGTCTCCAACATCGGCGGCATGGCCGAGAAGGTGCGCGACGGCGAGGACGGGCTGCATTTCCGTGTCGGCTCGGCCGAGGATCTCGCCGACCGGTTCGCCGAGGTGCTCAGCGAGCCGGCGCTCTTCGACGGCCTGCGCGGCACGATGCGGCGGCCGCTCTCCCATCTCGACTGCGCAAGGGCGCATCTCGATCTCTACCGCGCGCTCGGCGCGCGCGGGCGGGCGGCCGCGCGGGCGGCGCCGCTCGAAGCCGTTCCCGCGTGATCCGGCCTCACCCCCGGACCCGAACCCCCAGCCAAGGAGACGATACGATGGCGCGCATTCTGGTCATGATCCCGTCGGGCGAAGTCTATGATCACGACAATGTCCGCTGGTACAAGTACCAGGACATTCAGCGCTCGATCAACCGCTACCACAATATCGGCGACGCCTTCGTCTACGATTCCTCGCTCAAGCTGATGAATTTCGACAAGCTGAGCGTGCTGGAGATCGCCGATCCGAAGATGGACGATATCGACCGGCTGCGTGAGGAATACGACTTCGTGTTCCTGCGGGGGTCGAACTACGTCAATCAGTCGATGCAGTGGTGGAACACCATTCCGGTGCTGAAGAAGCTGAACCTGCCGGTGCTCGGCTTCGGCATCGGTGCGCAGGCGCCCGTCAAGGGCAAGCTCGAGCTCTCCGAGGAGACGAAGACCGTCCTGCACATGATGGCCGATTCGACCGCCTCGATCGGCGTGCGCGGCGCCTATTCGGCGCAGGTGCTGTGGGACATCGGCATCAAGAATGTCCGCATCATCGGCTGCCCGACCGCCTTCCGCCGCAACGATCCGAATCTGCAGATCACCCTGCCGCCGCTCGATACGGTGCGCGATGTCGGCATCACGCTGCGCCGCGAGGTTTCGTCGACCTATGCGCAGGACATCAAGCGTTACCTCACCTTCCACCGCGACCTCGTCAAGCAGATGGCGGCGCGGTTCGACGTCGTGCTGATGGCGCAGGGCGAGGTGGAGGAGAAGAAGCTCGTCTTCGGCACCGACGAGCAGAAGGAAGAGGCGATCGCCGCCCTGAAGGGCAACAAGACCGTCGTCGACTGGTATTTCGACGACGAGATGGAGCGGCTCTATCGCGAGCGGATGTTCTATTCCGACGTCGTCGCCGACTATGAGAGCCTCGTCCGCGCCAAGGATCTCGTGCTCGGCTACCGGCTGCACGGCAATCTGATGGCGCTGTCGAACGGCACGCCCTCGGTCTACTTCACCTATGACAGCCGGACGGTCGAGTTCGCCGAGACCTATCAGATCCCGAGCTTCGACGTGTTCTCGAACAAGGAGTTCCGGCTCGAGGATTACTGGGACCAGTCGCTCTTCGACAAGTTCAACCGCGCCTGGTTCAACACCTATCGCGAGATGCGGACCTTCCTGGTCGAGAACGGCGTCGACACCAAGATGGTCGACGTGACCAAGCCGAACATGGTGCGGCCGAAGGGGCCGGCCCTGCCGGGCGTCGTCGAGCCGGCGCGCAAGGTGGCGTGATGCAGCGGCTCGGGCGGCTCGCCGCGGCGCTCGCCTTCGGCCTCGCAGGGCTCTGCCCGGCGGGGGCGGCGGCGCTGCGCGACGGCGGGCCGCCCGGCCTGCGGCTCGCGACCGCGGGGCCTGTCGAGACGGTGTTCGACTGGTCGAAGGATGCCTGCGCGCCGAGCCATGTCCCGGACTCCTCGGCGCGGGCCTTCCGCGATGCGGCCGGAGCGGTGCACCTGATCGCCAGCCACAACGACAACCGGCTGTTTTCCGGCCCGGACCTCGATCACCTGCGGCCGGATTGCGCGATCGTTCACGAGGCGGCGCGGAACGCCGATCTCGCCCGTTATGACGATCTCGACTGGATCTCCGGCGTCTGGACCCGCGACGGGGAGACCGTCTACGCCCTCGTCCATTCCGAGCTGCGCGGCGAGCGCACGCCGGGCCTGTGTCCTGCCGGGAAATACAGCCCCTGCCTCTTCAACACCGTCACGGCGCTCGTCTCGCACGACGGCGGCCGGACGTTCGACAGACCACCCGGCGGTGCCGAGCCGGTCGTCATGGCGCTGCCCTATCCTTTCCCGACCGACCGCAGATCCCGCGTCGGCTATGCCAATCCGTCCAACATCATCGAGAAGGACGGCTTCCTCTACGCCTTCGTCTTCGCCGATTCCTACCGGGCGCAGAAGCGCGGCCCCTGTCTCATCCGCACTGCGACGCCCGACGATCCGTCCTCCTGGCGCGGCTATGACGGAACGGACTTTTCCGTCCGCTTCGTCGATCCCTTCGCCGGCGTGCCGGCGGAGCCGCAGGCGCATGTCTGCGCGCCCGTCGCGCCGGGCACGCTCGGCCGGATGATCGGCAGCGTCACGCGGCACCGGCCGTCCGGCCTCTATGTCGCGGTGTTCGGCGACGAGCGGCCGGTCGGCGGCCGGCCGCGCTCCGGTATCTTCGCGGCCACCTCGCCCGATCTCTTCCATTGGAGCGCGCCGGCCCTCGTCTTCGCAGCGCCGCTGCTCTGGCAGGGCGGCTGCGGCGGGGCGGCTCCGGTCTTCTATCCGTCCCTCCTCGACGACGACGCGCGCACGCGCGCCTTCGAGGACATGGACGACACGGCCTTTCTCTATCTCGCCCGGTTCAATCTCGACCGCTGCCGGATCACCTGGGATCGCGACCTGATCCGGGTGCCGGTGCGGGTGACCGGGCCGGACGGAAGTTGAACCGGTTGGTGAACCAGGGGAGGTCGGCCATGCCGATCGTGGGAAGCAACGAGAACGACGTCATCCTCGGCACGGCCGCGGCCGAGACGATCGCTGCAGGGGCGGGCAACGACGTGGTCTGGGGTGGCGGCGGGGCCGACACGATCGAGGGCGGCTCGGGCCGCGACACGGTCGTCTATCGCACCTCCGCGGCCGCGGTGACGGTGAACCTCTCCGTCAGCGGGCCGCAGGCCTCGGGCGGCGATGCGGCCGGCAACACCCTCGTCGGCATCGAGAGCGTCGCCGGCTCCCGCTTCGACGACACGCTGATCGGCGACGCGGGCGCCAACAATCTCAATGGCGGCGCGGGCGCCGACTATCTCGACGGCGGCGCCGGCATCGATACGGCGATCTACAGTTCCTCGGCCGCGGCGGTGCGGATCGACCTTTCCTCGTCCGGGCCGCAGAGCGGCGGCGATGCCGAGGGCGACGTGCTCGTCAGCATCGAGAACGTCGTCGGCTCCCGCTTCGCCGACACTCTGATCGGCGACAATGGCGACAACGTCTTCACCGGCGGGGCCGGCGCCGACACGATCATCGGCGGCGGCGGTGTCGACATCGCCTCCTATGCCGGCTCCTCGGCGGCGATCAACGTCGTGCTCGGCCGCGCGGTGCAGTCGGGCGGCGAGGCCGAGGGCGACCGGCTCACCTCGATCGAGGGCGTCTATGGCTCGCGCTTCAACGATGTGATCATCGGCGACAATGGCGACAACGTCCTCTCCGGCGGCGCGGGCGACGATTATCTCGTCGGCGGCGGCGGCTTCGACCGGCTGAACGGCGGTGCGGGCAACGACACGCTGGTGATCAGCGGCCTCGCGCGCGCCGATGGCGGCGAGGGAACGGACAAGCTCGTCATCGACGTCAGCGCCTACAATGCCGGGGTCTCGGGCGGCAAGGGCTTCTTCGTGACGGCGGGGCCGAATGCCGGCGAGATCCTCGTCTCGACCAGTTCCGGCTTCGAGACGGGATCGAAGACCAAGGTGCTGACCGGCTTCGAGCAGCTCGAATATCACGGCACGCAGCACGACGATTTCGTCACCGGCCTGCGCGGGGGCGACGACCGGCTGTTCGGCGGCGCCGGCAATGACAGCCTGATCGGCGATGGCGGCGCCGATTATCTCGACGGCGGCGCGGGCGACGATTTTCTCAACGGCCGGCAGATGGTCGAGGACGGCACCTATGCGAACGGCGCCGACGTGCTGTTCGGCGGCGACGGCAATGACCGGCTGATGGTCGACGAGGGCTTCGCCTATGCCGATGGCGGGGCGGGCACCGACACGCTCTATCTCTGGACCAACCCCTATCTCGACCAGGTGATCGACCTTTCCGAGGACAGCCTCCTGATGCTGCGGATGGAGAGCATCGAGAAGATCATCGTCTGGACCGGCGAGGGCGACGACACGCTGATCGGCGGCGCGCAGGACGACACCTTCGTCGCGGGGGCCGGCAACGACGTCCTCTATGGCGGCGACGGTGACGACCTCCTGACCGGCGGCGCGGGGGCGGACACCTTCGTCTTCTCCGGCACGGCCGGCTCCGGCTTCGACACGGTGACGGACTTCACGGTGGGCGACCTGATCGCCTTCGGCTCGGAGAGCCTGATCGGCGGCTATTCGGACTTCCTCGCCGCGGCGACGCAGACGGCGGACGGCGTCCTGCTCGCAATCGGCGGGGCGGGCGACGGCGTGCTGTTCGCCGGCACGACGCTGTCCGACTTTTCCGCCGCGAGCTTCACGGATACGAACCCGATCGGCTGATCGCGGGCCGACCCCATCCCAGACGGCGACGACAGAACCGAAACGCCAGGCGCCCGTCCCATCCGAAGAGAAGGAACGAACCGATGACCGTTCTCGTCACCGGTGGCGCCGGCTATATCGGCAGCCACATGGTTCTCGCGCTGCGCGACGCCGGCCGTGCCGTCGTCGTGCTCGACGATCTCTCGACCGGCTTCCGCGATCTGGTGCCGGACGGCGTACCGCTGGTGCGCGGCGACATCGGCGACGCGGACCTCGTCGCCGCGACGCTCGCCGGGCACGGTGTCACGGCGATCGTGCATTTCGCCGGGTCGATCGTGGTGCCGGATTCCGTCAAGGATCCGCTCGGCTACTACCTCAACAACACCGTCAAATCCCGCGCGCTCCTCGCCGCAGCGGTGGCGGGCGGGGTGAAGCATTTCATCTTCTCCTCGACCGCCGCGGTCTATGGCGAGCCGGAGACGAGCCCGATCGACGAGACCGCGGCGACCGCGCCGATCTCGCCCTATGGCGCCTCGAAGCTGATGACGGAATGGATGCTGCGCGACACGGCGGCGGCGCATGGGCTCACCTATGCGGCGCTCCGCTATTTCAACGTCGCCGGCGCCGACCCGCAGCGTCGCGCGGGCCAGTCCTTCCCGCGCGCCACCCATCTGATCAAGCTCGCCGCGCAGGCCGCGCTCGGCGAGCGGCCCTATCTCGAGATCTTCGGCGAGGACTATCCGACACCGGACGGCACCTGCATCCGCGACTATGTCCACGTTTCGGATCTCGCCCGGGCGCATCTCCTCGCGCTCGAGCATCTGGAAGCGGGCGGGGAGAGCCTCGTCGCCAATTGCGGCTATGGCCGCGGCTATTCGGTGAGGGAGGTGATCGCGGCGGTGAAGCGCGTCTCGGGCATCGACTTCCCCGTGCTCAAGGCCGCCCGGCGGCCGGGCGATCCGGCGGCGCTCGTTGCCGGCGTGACGCGGATCGGCGCGACGCTCGGCTTCCGCCCGGCGCTCGACCACCTCGACACGATCGTCGCCGATGCGCTCGCCTGGGAGGAGCAGCTCCGCCGCCGGCGCGACGGCGCCGCGCCGCTCGCCCCGCAGGACGAGAGCCGTATCGCCGCGGCGCCCGCGGCGGGCTGAGGCGCCGTTCAGGCGGAGCGCGCGGCGCGCTGCTCGGCGACGAAGAGGAAGAGGCCGGAGGCGACGATGATCGCCGCCCCGGCGATCATGCTGACGGTCGGCTGGTCGCCGAAGACGAGATAGCCGAGCAGCACCGCCCAGACGATCGTGCTGTACTGATAGGGCACGACGACCGACGCCGGCGCGAGCTTGAGCGAGCGCGTCACCATCAGATGCGCCCCGAGCGCCACCACGCCGAGGAGGGCGAGCAGCCCGAGATCGGCGAGGTGCGGCGTCGCCCAGTCGAGCGGGCCCCAGACGAGCCCGACGGCGAGCGCGCCGACCATCTGGTAGGTGACGAGCACCGTGTCCGGCGTGCCGCGCAGATGCCGGGTGACGAGCATCAGGAAGGCGAAGACGATGCTGCCGGCGATCGCCACGATCGCCGAGAGGGAGAAGGTGGCCGCCGACGGATTGAGCGAGACGAGCACGCCGACGAAGCCCGCGAGGATGGCGAGCCAGCGCGCCCGGTCGATCTTCTCGCCGAGCAGGAAGGGCGACAGCGCCGCCACCCAGATCGGGCTCGCGAGATAGAAGGTCATGACATCGGCGAGCGGCAGCGCGATCACCGAGAAGTAGAAGAAGGCGACCTCGGCCGTCGAAAGAACGACGCGCAGGACCTGCAGGCCCGGCCGTGGCGGGCGCAGGAAGGCGGCGACCGGCTCGCGGCGGATCAGCGGCACGAGCACGACGAGCGCCGCCGCCGAGCGGACGAGCAGCACCATGCCGACCGAATAGGACGCGACCAGCCATTTGCCGAGCGCGTCGTTCACCGCAAAAAGGAAAATGCCGCCGAGCATCAGGGCGATGCCGAGCGTCACGGCGTGGCGCGCGGCGGGCGCGAAGGGGATCGACGTCATGGTCTGCTCTCGTGCGGGACCGGCAGTCTGCACAGTTCCTAGGCAGAAGCAATCACCGTCTGCCCGTTTGCCGGCGCAACTCCGGAAAGTCCCGTATATTGCTATTCCTGCATCTGCCGGTTAGATTATCCCTGCGTGGTGGCTCCGGGCGGGCCGCGATGCGTTTCGATGTGGGCGGCGGCGCCGCGAAGCCGTCGAGGGAAGCGGATGCGTATGGATCTCCTGAAGAAGCCGGGCCGCGGCACCGAGAAGCGGATGCCGGAGATTCGCGGTCTGCTGCGCCAGGCCGGGCTGCGGCCGACGCGCCAGCGCGTCGCGCTCGCCGATCTCCTGTTCGCACAGGGTCCGCGCCACATCTCGGCGGAAGGCCTGCACGAGGAGGCGATGGCGAACCGCGTGCCCGTCTCGCTCGCCACCGTCTACAACACGCTGCATCAGTTCACCGAGGTCGGCCTGCTGCGCGAAGTCGCAGTGGATGGCACGAAGACCTATTTCGACACCAATACCGACGATCACCATCATTTCTTCGTCGAGGACGACAATGAGGTGCTCGACGTGCCCCTGTCGAGCCTGCGGGTGGAAGAGATCCCGGTGCCCCCCGAGGGCATGGAGATCACCCGCATCGACGTGATCGTCCGGCTGCGGCGCATCAAGAACGCCTGAGCCCCGCAAGCGGCGGGTCCGGTTGCTTCCGATTCTCGAGGGCGCGCTCCGCATTCCAGGCGGCGCGCGCCCTTGTCGCATGTGTGGCCCGGTCGGGGTTTTTCTCCGGAGCGGGGATGCACGCCGTTTCGTCTTGCGTTATATCCAAACCGCTTTGGAAGGCCGTCGGGCCGCCGCTGTGACGAGGCCGGCCGTGTGATCGGCGGGCCGGTCCTCGGCGAACTTCGGCGCGCGTTCCGGGTTCTGTAGTCGCACGCCGATCTCGTCCGGGGCGCAGACGACCCCGGAAGCATCCTTCAGGGAGAAACGTTCATGACGATCCGTTGCGTGGTCTGGGGCGAAAACGTCCACGAGCAGGAGAACGAAGTCGTTCGCGGGATATATCCCGAGGGCATGCACACGACGATCGCCAGGGGCCTCGCCGAGGACGGGATGATCGAGGCGTCGACCGCGACGCTGCAGGAGCCGGAGCACGGCCTCTCGGTCGAGCGGCTCGCCGCGACCGATGTGCTCGTCTGGTGGGGCCACAAGGCGCACGGCAAGGTCGACGACGCGATCGTCGAGCGGGTGGCGCAGCGGGTCTGGGAAGGGATGGGCCTGATCGTCCTCCATTCCGGCCATTTCTCGAAGATCTTCAAGCGGCTGATGGGCACGCCCTGCTCGCTGAAATGGCGCGAGGCGGGCGAGAAGGAGCGCGTCTGGGTGATCAACCGCAACCACCCGATCGCCTATGGCCTGTCGGACTATTTCGAGATCGAGCAGACCGAGATGTATGGCGAGCCCTTCACGGTTCCCGAGCCGATGGAGACGGTGTTCGTCACCTGGTACGAGGGCGGTGAGGTCTTCCGCTCCGGCCTCACCTATCGCCGCGGTGCCGGCAACGTCTTCTATTTCTCGCCCGGACACGAGACCTATCCGATCTATTACGACGCCAACGTCAAGCTGGTGCTGAAGAACGCCGTGAAGTGGGCGTACAACCCGGCGCCGGCCTGGGCCGGCATCGACAAGGCGCCGAACACGCCCGCCGACAAGGCGCCGAACGGTCCGCTCGAGATCAAGGGCGGCCGGCTGCACCGGCCGGGCGAGGAAGGGTTCCGCTAGGCGCGGACGGGGGAGACGATCGATGAGGGTCCTGATCCTCGGCTCGGGCTCGATGGCCGAGCAGCATGCGCGGAGCTTCATGGCGGAGGAGGGCGTTCTGCTCGCCGCCGCGGTGGAGCCGAACGCCGAGCGGCGCGCCGTGTTCGGCGCCATGTTCGAGATTCCGAAGCTCTTCGCCTCGCTCGACGAGGCGCTCGCCTGGGGCGAGTTCGACGCCTGCGCCAATGTCACGCCGGACGCCGTGCACCATCCGACGACGATGGCGCTGCTCGCCGCCGGCAAGCATGTGTTCTGCGAGAAGCCGCTCGCGACGAGCTATCCGCTGGCGATCGAGATGGCGGAGGCCGCCGAGAAGCGCGGCGTCATCAACATGGTGAACTTCACCTATCGCAACTCGCCGGCCCTGCAGCGCGCCCATGCGCTGGTCGAGGCCGGTGCGATCGGCGAGGTCCGCCATTTCGACGCCGCCTATCTGCAGAGCTGGCTCGTCGGCAAGCACTGGGGCGACTGGCGGACCGAAAGCCGCTGGCTGTGGCGCCTGTCGGAGAAGCACGGCTCGAAGGGTGTGCTCGGCGATGTCGGCGTCCACATCGTCGATTTCGCGAGCTTCGCCATGGCGAGCGACATCGTCGGTGTCGAGAGCCGGCTGCGGACCTTCGCCAAGGCGCCCGGCGACAAGATCGGCGACTATACGCTGGACGTGAACGACAGCGTGGTGATGACGGCGGAGCTCGCCAATGGCGCGCTCGGCACGATCAGCGCGACCCGCTACGCGACGGGCCACGCCAACGACCTCGTGCTCAACATTTACGGCACCGAGGGCGCGCTCGAGGTCCGCACCACGGCGCGGGAATGGTCGCTGCGGATCTGTGCCGGCGCCGACATCGACACACAGACCTGGCAGGAGGTGCCGCTCGAGCCGGTGGCGACCACCTATCAGCGCTTCGTCGCGGCCGTGAAGTCGGGCGAGAACGGCGTGCCGAGCTTCCGCCGCGCGGCGGAGATCCAGCGCATTCTCGACCTCTGCTTTGCGCAGGACGAGGCCCGCCGGCTCGCCGCCGCGGCCCCGGCCGCCACGGCCTGATCGGTCGCACGGGGATCCTCCCCTGCGCGGTGTCGCGGGGGAGGATGTCGCCCGAGACCGGCAGTCGCGGATGCCCGCAGGCGACGGCCTGTGGCCGTCTTCACAGTCCGGAAACCATGATCGTGGCAAGCTCGTGTCCGGTTGCGCCGGGGCGGGCGCGGCGGCTCCGCGGCCTTTCGCGGGGGCCGTCCCCCTTCGGCCAGGTCGTTCCGGGCGTCGGGCGGTTCCGGCGCTCCTCCTCGTCGCAAGGGCACCAGGGCATGCTGAAGCCGTTTCTCCTCATCGCGGGCGTCGCCGCCGCCATTACAGGCGCCACCTCCGGTGCGCAGGCCGCCAAGAAGGTCTTCTGGGACGGCGTCACCCAGAGCTTCCGGGAATTCGAGACCGATCCGGCGCTGTTCAACACGCCCGGCGCCCGCAGCTACACGCCGATCCGGCGCGAGGACATTTCCTATGACGGCCCCTATGGCCCGCAGACGCTGGTGGTCGACACCGCCGAGCGGCGGCTCTATTACGTCTATGCGGCGGGCCGGGCGCTCAAATACGGCATCGGCGTCGGCCGCGACGGCTTCCAGTGGTCGGGCGTCAACCGGATCACGCGCAAGGCCGAATGGCCGGGCTGGACGCCGCCGCCGCAGATGCGCAAGCGCCGCCCCGACCTGCCGGCCTATATGGAAGGCGGCATCAACAATCCGCTCGGCGCCCGCGCCCTCTATATCGGCTCGACCGTCTTCCGCATCCACGGCTCGAACGAGCCCTGGACGATCGGCCACGCCGTCTCGTCGGGCTGCTTCCGGATGACCAATGAGGACGTGACGGACCTCTATGACCGCGTGCCGGTCGGCACCAAGGTCGTCGTGCTGCGATAGGCCGCCTTCGGCCATCGCCTCACCTCGCAGAGAGCCGGGACCCATCCCGCTGACCGTCTGACGGCGTTCTTCTTGATGGATTCTGGCTCTTCGCGTCGCCCGGGATGACGGACGCTGACGCAAGCGGCAGGACCGCGCCTACTCGAACTTCACCATGACGTGGCGGACGACCGAATAATCCTCGAGCGCATAGGACGACAGGTCCTTGCCATAGCCGGATTGTTTCAGCCCGCCATGCGGCATCTCGTTGACCAGCATGAAATGGCAGTTGACCCAGGTGCAGCCGTACTGGAGCTGCGCCGCGGTCGCCATCGCCTTCGAAACGTCCTTCGTCCACACCGATGAGGCGAGGCCGTAATCGGAATCGTTCGCCCAGCCGACGGCGTCCTCGACCTCCGAGAAGCGGGTGACCGAGACGACCGGGCCGAACACCTCGCGCCGGACGATCTCGTCCGTCTGCAGCGCGCCGGCGACGACGGTCGGCTCGTAGAAGAAGCCGGCGCCGCCGGCGACCTTGCCGCCGGTCGTGACCTCGATGTGCGTCTCTTCCGCCGCACGGGCGACGAAGCTCGCGACGCGGTCGCGCTGCCTCGCCGAGATCAGCGGGCCGATATCGTTGTTCTCGTCGTCGGCCGCGGCATAGCGGATCGAGGCGACGGCGGCGGAGAGATCGGCGACCAGCCGGTCATAGATCTTCGGGCCGGCATAGATCCGGCAGGCGGCGGTGCAGTCCTGGCCGGCATTGTAGAAGCCGAAGACCTTGACCCCCTCGACGACCGCCTCGAGATCGGCATCGTCGAAGACGATCACCGGCGCCTTGCCGCCCAGTTCGAGATGGGTGCGCTTGACGCTCTTCGCCGCCGCGGCGAGCACCTTGCGGCCGGTCGCGATGTCGCCGGTGAGCGAGATCATCGAAACCTTCGGATGGTTGATGAGCGTCGAGCCGACGCTCTCGCCGCGGCCGACCACGACGTTGAGCACGCCTTCCGGCAGGATGTCCGCGGCGAGCCGGGCGAGCTTCAGCGTCGTCAGCGGCGTCTGCTCGGAGGGCTTCAGCACGACCGTATTGCCGGCGGCGAGCGCGGGGCCGAGCTTCCAGGCCGCCATCATCAGCGGATAGTTCCACGGCGCGATCGAGGCGACGACGCCGATCGGGTCGCGCCTGATCATCGAGGTGTGGCCGGGCAGATATTCGTTCGCGGCGCTGCCGGTCTGGACCCGCGCGGCGCCGGCGAAGAAGCGGAAGCAGTCGACCACCGCCGGAATCTCGTCGCGCAGCACCGCCGGACAGGGCTTGCCGCAATTGAGCGCCTCGAGCGCGGCGAACGCTTCCGCCTCCGCCTCGATCGCATCGGCGAGCTTCAGGAGGGCCGCGGCCCGACCCGAAGGGGGCGTCCGCGACCAGGTGCGGAAGGCCTTCGCCGCCGCCTCGACCGCGGCGTCGATCTGCGCCGGCGTCGCCTCGGCGAGGTCGAGAATGGTCTCGCCCGTCTTCGGCGCGAGCACGCGCTCGGCCTCGGCCGAGCCGCTCTCGAAGCGGCCGCCGATCAGCATGGCGGTGTCGGTGACGGGGGTGGCGGGAATCGGGGCGTTCATCGGAAACCTCCCTATTTGCCTTGTCCGGCGATGCGGTCGCCGTCGCGGGTGAGGTAGTAGGCGGCGAGGATGGGCAGGAAGGTCACGGCGATCACCATCGCCGCGACGACATTGGTGACCGGCCTCTGCCGCGGCCGGATCAGCTCCGACAGCATCCAGATGGGCAGGGTGGTCTGCTGGCCGGCGGTGAAGGTGGTGACGATCACCTCGTCGAAGGAGAGCGCGAAGGCGAGCATGCCGCCGGCGAGCAGAGCCGTCGAAAGCTGCGGCAGCACGACGTGGCGGAAGGTCTGGAAGCCGTCCGCGCCGAGATCCATCGAGGCCTCGACGAGCGAGCCGGAGGTGCGGCGGAGCCTTGCCACGGCGTTGTTGTAGACGACGACGATGCAGAAGGTCGCGTGGCCGACGACGATCGTCCAGAACGAGAAGGGGATGTCGGCGAGGCTATAGGCGGAGCGGAGCGCGATGCCGGTGACGATGCCGGGGAGCGCGATCGGCAGGATGATGAGAAGGGTGACGGAATCCCGCCCGAAGAAGCGCGACCGGGCGACCGCGGCAGCGGCGAGCGTGCCGAGCACCAGGGCGATCGCGGTGGCGGTCGCGGCGACCCGCACCGAAAGGCCGAGCGCCGCCCAGATGTCCGGCCGGTTCCAGGCGACGGCGAACCATTCGAGCGTATAGCCGGGGGGCGGGAACTGGTAGCTCCGCTCCTCGGTGGTGAAGGCATAGAGGAAGATCAGCGCCAGCGGCAGATGCAGGAACAGAAGGCCGGCGGCCGCGGCGATCCTGAGGCCGAGCGGGGCGCGGTTCATGGGGCCGCCCTTCCGGCGTATTCACCCCCCACCCAGACCCTCCCCCACGAGGAGGGAGGGGGATTGCCGCTCTGGACGTCGAAGCGCCGTTCGTGCCGCGGTGCGTCCTGCTCACTCCCCCCTTGTGGAGAACGGCAAGGGGGGAGGGTGAATATCTCACAGCGCATCGAAGGCCCCCATGCGCTTGGCGACCGCCAGATAGCCGACCATGATGGCGATCGGCACCACCGAGAAGGCGGCGGCGAGCGGGATGTTTCCGGCCGTGCCCTGCAGGGTGTAGACCGCCTGGCCGATATAGAGGGTCGACGAGCCGACGATCTGCGGCGTGATGTAATCGCCGAGCGTCAGCGCGAAGGTGAAGATCGAGCCGGCGACGACGCCCGGCAGGGCGAGCGGCAGGATCACCTTGCGGAGGGTCTGGCCGGGCCGCGCACCGAGATCGGCCGACGCTTCGAGGAGCGAGCCGGGCACGCGCTCGAGCGCCGCCTGGATCGGCAGGATCATGAAGGGCAGCCAGAGGTAGAGGAAGACGAGGAAGGTGCCGGTATAGCTGATCGACAGCGACGGCCCGCCGACCACCGGCAGAGCGAGCCATGCGTCGAGGAGCGGCGTCGTGCCGGTCCTCTCGGTCGCCCAGGCGAGGATGCCCTCGCGCGCCAGAATGAGCTTCCACGCATAGACCCGGACGAGATAGCTCGACCAGAGGGGCAGCATGACGGCGAGATAGAACAGCGCCTTCGTGCGGCCGCGGGCGTAGCGCGCCGCGTAATAGGCGATCGGAAAGGCGATCACCGCGCCGACGAGGGTGACGAGCGCCGCCATCGTCACGGTGCGGCCGATGATGTCGAGATTGGCCGGCCGGAAGAGCTCGCCATAGGTCTTCAGCGTCCATTCCCGGACGATCAGGCCGGAAAACTCGTCGATCGAGAAGAAGCTCTGGGCGAGCAGCGCGACGAGCGAGCCGAGATAGACGACGCCGAGCCACAGCAGCGGCGGCGCGAGGAAGAGCGCGACGAGGAGGCGCGGCCGGGCGACGAGCCGGTCCGACAGCCGGCGCAGCGCGCCGTCGCGGCCGTCGATCGGCAGGGCGGCCATTCAGCCCTCCATCCGGTGTGCCGCGCCGGGCGGCACGAAGAGGCGCACGGCGCTGCCGACCGGCAGCGGCCCGCGCTCGGCCGGCGCGACGACGGCGAGCCGGTCCGACCCGACCGCGACGACGACGCGGCGCTGCGCGCCCTGATAGAGCGTCGTCTCGACCGTGCCGGCGAAGCCGATCTCGCCGAGTCGGATCTTCTCGGGGCGAAGGCTGTAGAGGCCGCGCGGCAGGCCGAGCCGCTCCGCCGCGTCCGGTTCGACGACGTTCGAGCCGCCGACGAAATCGGCGACGAAGCGGGTCTGCGGCCGTTCATAGACCTCGTCGGGCGCGCCGACCTGGACGATGCGGCCCTCGTTGAACACGGCGATGCGGTCGGCCATCGACAGCGCCTCGCTCTGGTCATGGGTGACGAAGACGAAGGTGATGCCGAGCCGCCGCTGCAGGCTCTTCAGCTCCACCTGCATCTGCTCGCGCAGCTTGAGATCGAGCGCGCCGAGCGGTTCGTCGAGCAGCAGCACCTTCGGCTCGTTGATGAGTGCGCGGGCGAGCGCGACGCGCTGACGCTGGCCGCCCGAAAGCTGCGCCGGGCGGCGATCCTCGAAGCCGGAGAGCGCGACGAGGGCGAGCAGCTCGCGTGCCCGTGCCTCGCGCTCGGCGCGCGGCACGCCGCGCACCATCGGCCCATAGGCGACGTTCGCCCCGACCGTCATGTGCGGGAAGAGGGCGTAGTCCTGGAACACGGTGTTGACGCTCCGTCGGTAGGGCGGAACGCCCGTCATCGGCGCGCCGAAGATCTCGATCGAGCCGGCATCGGGCTGTTCGAAACCGGCGATCAGCCGCAGGCAGGTGGTCTTGCCGGAACCGGACGGCCCGAGCATGGCGAAGAAGGCGCCGGGCGCGATGTCGAGATCGACCCCGTCGACCGCCCGCGTCGCGCCGAAATGCCGGGAAACGCCCCGGAAGCGGACGGCGGAAAGCGCGGCGGGGTCGGTCATCGATCGTCCGTGAGACGGGCGCCGGCGGTCATGCCCGGATCAGGCGGACCATGGCGCCCTCGAGGAGGGGGGAGATGGCCGGGAAAAGCCCGGCCATCGCGGTCTTCGGCGGGCGGGCGCCGGCTCAGCGGCCGCCGAGGATGGCGATGTAGTCGGTGACCCAGCGGTAATAGGGCACGCAGCCGGCTTCCTGGGTGGCGCACTTCGAGACCGGCGTGCGCCAGAAATGAATCCGGTCGAAATTGCCGAGGCCGTTGGTGTCGCAGCCGCTGTCGCCGAGGAGCGCGTTGCCCTTGCAGGCCTCGAGATTGGCCGGAACGGAGCCGAACCAGGCGGCGAGGTCGCCCTGCACCTTGGCGTCGATCGAATGCTCGAGCCACTGATAGGCGCAGTTCGGATGGGCGGCGTTGGCGTGCATCATCGTCGTGTCGGCCCAGCCGGTCGCGCCCTCCTCGGGAACGGTGGAGGCGATCGGCTGCTTGTTGGCGACGAGCAGGTTGACCTGGAACGGCCAGCTCGACGAGGCGACGAAGCCTTCATTGGTGAAGTCGTCGATCTGCACCATCGCGTCGTGCCAGTAGCGCGAGACGATCTGGCGCTGGCCGCGCAGCAGCTCGAGCGCGGCCTTGTACTGATCCTCGGTCAGCTCGTAGGGATCCTTGATGCCGAGGTCGGGCTCCTTCTTCATCAGATAGAGCGCCGCATCGGCGATGTAGATCGGTCCGTCGAAGGCCTGGACGCGGCCCTTGTTCGACTTGCCGTCCGGCAGGTCCTGTTCCTCGAAAACGACAGACCAGCTCTTCGGCGCCTCCTTGAACACCGTGGTGTTGTACATGAGGACGTTCGAGCCCCACTGATAGGGCACGCCGTAATGCACGCCGTCCACGGTGTGCCAGGGGGCGCTCTTCAGCCGGTCGTCGACCTTCGACCAGGAGGGGATGAGATCGGTGTTGATCGGCTGCACGGTCTTGCCGGCGATCAGGCGGAGCGATGCGTCGCCCGAAGCGGTGACGAGATCGAAGCCGCCCTCGTTCATCAGCGCCACCATCTCGTCGGAGGTGCCGGCGGTCTTCACATTGACCTTGCAGCCGGTCTTCTCCTCGAAGGCGGTGACCCAGTCATAGGCCTTGTCGGTGTCGCCGCGTTCGATATAGCCGGCCCAGGCGACGATATCGACCTGTCCTTCGCCAGGGCCGATCGCGGTCACTTGGGCGAAGGCGGCGAGCGGCTGCGTCACGGCGAGTGCGGCCGCGGTACAGCCGGCGGCGAAGCGTGCAATGCGGAGCATGGACTTCTCCCCTTTTTCGGCGCGACAGCCGCCCTCTTTTCTCCGGCTGTCGCGCCCCTCTGCCCAGAGTGCGCGCAGGATCAAATCTTCGCCAATACAAAATTCAGAACCGATCCATCGGAATCTCCGAAGGATCAGCCGCGCATCCGCTCCGAGCGCTGGCTCAGGCTGACCGCGACGAAATCGGCCGCCGGCTGGCGCATCGCCGCGCCGCGCCGCCAGGCGAGGCCGACCCGGATCGCCGGCAGCGGTTCCGCGGCCGGCCGCGCCTCGATGCGATCGCCTTCGAGCGACCAGGGCCGGTAGACGAGATCGGGCAGCACCGCGATGCCGGCGCCGGTCGCGACGAGGCTGCGCACGGCCTCGACCGAGCGGGTGCGGAAGGCGACCTTGGGGCGGATGCCGCTCGCCACCCAAAAACCCTTCGTCGCCTCCTCGATCTCCTCGACCGAGAGCATGACGTGCGGCTCGCCGGCGATCTCGGCGAGGGGCACCTCCCGCAGCGCCGTCAGCCTGTGGCCCTGCGGCAGCCAGATCCGATAGGGCGTCTCGCCGAGCAGCGCGGTGTCGAATGCCCGATCGGCCGGGCGATCGGGCACCACCATCACGACGACGTCGAGTTCGCCATTGATCAGAAGGTGTTCGAGATGGTCGCGGCCGTCCTCGAGCGCCTCGACGGCGACGGCCGGGTGGGCGCGGCGGAAGCGGGCGAGGAGATCGGAGAGCACATAGCCGGCGACGAGCGCCGTGACGCCGAGCGACAGCCGGCCGGCGGTCGGCGGCGCCCCGCCGAGCGAGCGGCGGGCATCGGCAACGGCCTCGAGGACGCGCGTCGCATGGCGCAGGAACATCCGGCCCTTATGGCTCAGCGCGACGCCGCGGCCGCTCCTCTCGAGCAGGGTCACGCCGAGATCGGCCTCGAGCTCCTTCACCGCCTCGGTGATCGTCGATTGCGACACGGAAAGCTGCTGCGCCGCGCCGGAGATCGAACCGGCATCGGCGACGGCGACGAAATATTGCAACTGGCGGAACTTGAAAGCCATGCCTCAGGCGACGGCACCGAGGCCGCCCCCCGCGCGCCGCAGCTCGATGTGGGCGCAGGCGAGCGCGATGTGGCGCGGCACGGGGCGGTCCTTGGCGTAATAGGCGACGAGCCTGCGGCTGATGCCGAGCTCGGCCGCGGCCGCATCGAGCGAGAGCCGATTGCGGGACAGGAAGGCGGCGAACTCCTCATTGGACATCGCCTCGGCTGCGAGCCGCTCGACGCTCGTCGCCGGCATGTCGATCGCGTCGTCGCTGCCCCAGGCGATCGCCGCGCCCTCGTCGACGAGGTGGACGGAGGCGAAAAGCGCGGGGTCGAAGCGGAGTGGACGATAGATTCGATAGGCGTGAAGATCGGGTGCCAGGCTGACGGTCTCGCGTCGTCCGGCACGGGGGCCCGCCGACCATTCGACGTCCACAGAGAGCGGTGCGACGGCGCGGACGGCGCCGATCCGAGGCATCGGGACGCCGGCGGCGATACGGTCAGTCGCGCTCATTGAGGTCTCTCCAGGCGGCGATGAGGAGGTCGCGGTGAGCCGTCGCCCACGTCTCGACGATCCCGAAGGCTCTGCGCGGGATGGAACCCCGGATGACACGAGGTCGGCGATCCGGATCTGCACGTCGGTGTCCGGGCCTCGGACGTGGAAATGGGGCGGCATGATCGGCCGCATAAACGAAGATCGACATTCCATTCGCGAGCGTGGCGATCCGCGGCAAACCGACTCCCTTTTCCCCACCCTAGTGCATTCCGTGCACGAATGCCAATAGGTCAAAGGTCTGACCTCATTGACCGCTGCCTCGTGGGGGCCTAGGCTCCGGCCTCTATCGGAAGCGAGGAATCACGTGACCCGCCGCAAGCTCATTCTCGACGTCGATACCGGCACGGACGATGCCGTCGCCCTCATGCTCGCGGCGCTGCATCCCGCGCTCGAACTCGTCGGCGTCACCGTCGTCAACGGCAATGTGCCGGTCTCGGTCTGCACCGACAACACGCTGCGCGTGCTCGATCACATCGGCCGCGGCGACATTCCGGTCTTCGAGGGGGCCGACCGGCCCTTCATGCGGCCGGATTTCCCGATGCCGCGCGGCACCGGCGAGCAGGGCTCGAAATATCACGGCGAGACGCTGCCCGTACCGCCGACGACGCGACAGAAGCAGGAGAAGCGGGCGGTCGAATATCTGATCGAGACCTATCGCGCCGCGACCGATCCGATCACCCTCGTGCCGGTCGGCACGCTCACCAACATCGCGGCCGCGCTCGCGGTCGAGCCGAAGCTCGTCGGCCTGATCCCCGAAGTGGTGATCATGGGCGGCGGCCACGAGATCGGCAATGTCACCCCGGCGGCCGAGTTCAACATCTGGGGCGACCCCGAAGCCGCCGAACGGGTTCTGAACGCCGGCTTCGAGAAGGTGACGCTGGTGCCGCTCGACGCCACCCACCGGGCGCTCGTCTCCTATGACGACTGTGACCGGCTCGCCGCGCTCGGCACGCCCGCCGGCACCGCGACGGCCGAGATCGTCCGCTTCCGCATCGACACGCACGAGAAATGGCAGCGCATGCCGATCCGTGGCACCGCGCCGGTGCACGACGCGCTCTGCATCGCCTTCCTCGTCGATCCGACGATCCTGACGACCAGGCGACTCAATGTCGTCGTCGAGGCCGCCGGCACCTATACGATCGGCCGGACCGTCATCGACGTCTATGGCCGTTCGGGCCGGGCGCCGAATGCCGACATCGCCTTCGACGCCGACCCGAAGAAGTTCGTCGACATGCTGGCCGAGATCTTCGCCCGGCCGCACGGCGCCGCGGCTTCGGTCTAATCGAGCCCTTCGAAGAGCGCCGTCGACAGATAGCGCTCGGCGAAGGACGGGATGATCAGGACGATGGTCTTGCCGGCGAATTCCGGCCGCGTCCCGACCTTCACCGCGGCGGCGATCGCCGCGCCGGACGAAATGCCGACCGGGATGCCTTCGAGCCGGGCGGCGAGGCGGGCATTCTCGAACGCCTCCTCGTTCGACACCGTGATCACCTCGTCATAGATCGCGGTGTCGAGCACGCCCGGCACGAAGCCGGCGCCGATGCCCTGGATCTTGTGCGGGCCCGGCGCGCCGCCCGACAGGACCGGGCTGTCCTTCGGCTCGACGGCGACGATGTGGAGCGAGGGCCGGCGCGGCTTCAGCACCTGGCCGACGCCGGTGATCGTGCCGCCGGTGCCGATGCCGGCGATGAAGGCGTCGATCTCGCCATTCGTGTCGTTCCAGATCTCCTCCGCGGTGGTGCGGCGGTGGATCTCGGGATTGGCCGGGTTCTGGAACTGCTGCGGCATCACAGCGCCGGGAATGGTCGCGACGAGTTCCTCGGCGCGGGCGATCGCCCCGCGCATGCCCTTCGGCCCTTCGGTCAGCTCGAGCTCGGCGCCGAGCAGCTTCAGCATCTTGCGCCGCTCGACCGACATCGTCTCCGGCATCACGAGGATCAGCCGATAGCCGCGCGCGGCGGCTGCAAAGGCGAGCGCGATGCCGGTATTGCCCGAGGTCGGCTCGACGAGCGTCGAGCGGCCGCGCTCGATGCGTCCCTCGGCTTCGAGCGCGTCGATCATCGCGACGCCGATGCGGTCCTTGACGCTCGCGATCGGATTGAAGAATTCGAGCTTGGCGAGGAGGTTGGCGGCGACGCCCTTCTCCTTCGCGATGCGGTCGAGCCGCACGAGCGGCGTATCGCCGATCGTGTCGGTGATCGAATCATAGACGCGGCCGCGTCCCGGCTTGGTCATGGCGTCGGATCTCCTCGAACGGGCTTTTCCGATAGCTAGCGCAGCAGGGGCGCGGAGGAAACCTCAGCCCGTGCCGGTCGAGCCGAAACCGCCGGTGCCGCGCGCCGTCTCGTCGAGCGGTCCTTCGACGAGACGGGCGCGCAGGCAGGCCGCGACGACGAGCTGCGCGATGCGCATGCCGCGGCTGACGAGGAAAGGCTCGGCACCGTGATTGACGAGCGGCACCATCACCTCGCCGCGATAATCGGCGTCGATCGTGCCGGGGGCGTTCAGCACCGTGACGCCATATTTGACCGCGAGCCCGGAGCGCGGCCGCACCTGTCCTTCCGTGCCGGGGGCGAGCGCGATCACGAGCCCGGTCGGCACCAGCGCCCGCGCGCCCGGATCGAGCGTCAGCGGATCATCGGCCGGCAGGGCGGCGAGAAGGTCGAGGCCGGCGGCCTGTTCGGTCTGATAGGCCGGCAGGGGGAGGTCCGCGCCGTGCGGCAGGCGCTGGACGCGCAGTTCGGTCGTCACGGTCATCCGGCCGCCTCCAGCCGCGCCGCGAGCCAGGCGACGAGGCGGCGGCCGACCTCCGCCTTGGAGAGGGTCGGCCAGTCCTCGACGCCGTCGGCGGTGAGGATGTGGACGGTGTTCGCCGGCCCCCCCATCACGCCGGTCTCGGCCGAGACGTCGTTGGCGACGATCGCGTCGGCACGCTTGCGGGCGAGCTTCGCCCGGCCGTTCGCGATCAGATCGTCGGTCTCGGCCGCGAAGCCGACGACGAGGCGCGGCCGGCCTTCGCCGAGCCGGCCGACAGTGGCGAGGATGTCGGGGTTCTCGGTGAGCGCGAGGGTCGGCGGACCGTCGGCGCCCTTCTTCATCTTCGATCCATGCGTCGCCTGTGGCCGCCAGTCGGCGACCGCGGCGGCGAAGACCGCGATGTCGGCCGGCAGGGCGGCGAGCACCGCTGCCTTCATCTCCTCCGCCGTCTCGATCCTTACGACTGCAGCGCCCGCCGGGTCGGCGATCGAGACCGGCCCGCTGACGAGGGTGACGCGGGCGCCGGCTTCCGCCGCAGCGGCGGCGATCGCGTGGCCCTGGCGCCCGGAGGAGCGGTTGGCGAGATAGCGGACGGGATCGATCGGCTCGTGCGTCGGCCCGGAGGTGACGAGCACATGCCGGCCGGCGAGCGGCCCCGAGGGGGCGAGCAGCGCCTCGAGCGCGGCGACGATCTCGAGCGGCTCGGCCATGCGGCCTTCGCCCGCCTCGCCGCGCTCGGCCATCTCGCCGGAATTGGGGCCGACGAAGCGGATCCCGTCTTCCCGCAGGCGGGCGGCGTTCCGCCGCGTCGCGGCGTTCGCCCACATGGCCGGGTTCATCGCCGGGGCGACGAGGATCGGCGCGCGCGCGGCGAGCAGGACCGCGCTCGCCAGATCGTCGGCGTGGCCGCCGGCCATCTTCGCCATCAGATCCGCGGTCGCCGGCGCGACGATGATCGCGTCCGCCTCGCGGGCGAGCCGGATATGGCCGACATCGTGCTCGTCATCCCGGTCGAAAAGATCGGTGAACACCTTGCCGCCCGACAGCGCGCCGGCAGCGAGCGGTGTGACGAAGCGCTGGGCCGCCGCGGTCATCACGACGCGCACGGTCATGCCGCGCTCCTTCAGCCGGCGGATCAGGTCGAGCGCCTTGTAGGCCGCAATGCCGCCACCGACGAGGAGAAGCACGGAGCGCCCGGCGAGCGATGCCATCTCAGTCCGTCCAGGGATCGACGACGGCGACGCCGCAGCCGGAGAAATCGCGCAGATTGCGGGTCGCGACCATCATCCCAGCGGCCTGGGCGATCGCCGCGATCAGGTGGTCGAGCGGCTTGCCGCCCAGCCCTTCGCGTCGCCGCGCGGCGACGATGCTGGCATAGCTCGCCGCCGCCGCCAGATCGAACGGAAGGATGCGCGGGCCGAAAGCGGCAGCGAGCACGCGCTCGAACATTGCGGTCTTCTCCTCCTTGCGCCGTCCGTCCGGCATGAATGCCAGACCGGAGCGGATCTCGGCAACGGTGATGGTGGTCGTGAAGGCCGCCTCCGGGCGCACCCGCGCGAACCAGGAGACCACGGCGCCGGAGACGAGTGCCGGCGGCTTCATCAGTTCCGACAGCACATCGGTGTCGAGGACGATCATTGCCGGTCGTCGTCGAGGCGCGGTGGCGACCACTCCTCCGAGCGGGGCGGCAGATCGAGTTCGAGCCCGCCCTCCGGCTCGACGATGCTCCGGATCAGCGCGGCAATATTGCCTTCGACTGCGGCCGCTCCCTGGCGCGGCGGTGCGCCCCTTGTCCCCCCGAGCCCCGCGGCGAGCACCTGACGGGCCTCCTCCTCCATGGATCGGCCGTTCTCCGCGGCCTGGACACGAAGACGGCGCTTCAGATCCTCGTCGAGGCGACGAATGAGAAGGCTCGCCATGACGATCTCCGGCACGATAGCGATGCTATCAACGTAAGCCCCGCGCGCCGCCGGTCAACCGGTTCACCGCAGCACGAGGATCAGAAGGAGCAGCGCGACCGCCCAGACGCCGGCGGTGAGCCAGCGATTGCCGCGGCCCTCGGCCCGGCCGATCGCCTCGACGGTCTCGGGTGCGAGGACGAGGCCCTTCTCCGTCGCGCGGTCGAGATGGCCGAGCACCCGCTCGGCGCGGGCGGCGATGGTCGGCAGCCGGACGGCGGCGCGGCCGAAATCGAACAGGCCCTCCTTCGCTTCGCCGAGCCGGCCCGCGGGGCCGAAATTCCGCTCGATCCACTCGCGCAAGACCGGTTCGGAGCTCGACCACATGTCGAAATCCGGGTCGAGCGTGCGGGCGACGCCTTCGACGACGACCATCGTCTTCTGCAGCATGATCAGCTCGGGCCGCGTCTCCATCTCGAAGATCTCGGTGATCTCGAAGAGCAGGGCGAGCAGCCTGCCCATCGAGATGACGCGGGCCGACTGGCCGTGGATCGGCTCGCCGATCGCCCGCAGCGCCTGTGCGAAATCGTCGATCGAATGACGCGCCGGGACGTAGCCGGCCTCGAGATGCACCGCGGCGACGCGGCGATAGTCGCGCCGGACGAAGCCATAGAGGATCTCCGCGAGAAAACGACGCTCCGGCGCGCCGAGCCGGCCCATGATGCCGAAATCGACGGCGACGATCGACCCGGCCGCGTCGACGAAGAGATTGCCCTGGTGCATGTCGGCGTGGAAGAAGCCGTCGCGCACCGCGTGGCGGAGGAACGCCTGCATCAGGCGGCGGGCGAGCGCCTTGCGGTCATGGCCGGCGGCATCGATCGCCGCGAGGTCGGACAGCTTGATGCCGTCGATCCACTCCATGACGAGCACATCGCGGCCGGTACGCGACCAGTCGACCTGCGGCACACGGAAATCGGGATCGTCGGCGGTGCGCTCCGCCATCTCGGAGAGCGCCGAAGCCTCGAGCCGCAGATCCATCTCGAGCGCCACCGAGCGGGCGAGGATCTCGACGACCGCCCGCGGCCGCAGTCGGCGCGACGCCGGATCGAGCCGTTCGGCCATGTCGGCGGCGACGAAGAAGGTGGCGAGGTCGCGCCGGAAATCGCCCCGCACCCCCGGCCGCAGCACCTTGACGGCGAGATCGCGCGCCGTGCCGTCGGGTTCAATGGCGCGGGCACGGTGGACCTGCGCGATCGAGGCCGCGGCGAGCGCCGGCGAGAGACTGGCGAAGAGCGCTTCGACCGGCTGGCCGAGATCGGCTTCGATCGTCCTCCGCGCCGCGCTGTCCGGGAAGGGCGCGATCTCGTCGCGCAGCCGGCCGAGCGCATCCGCGACATCGGCGCCGACGAGATCGGGCCGGGTGGCGAGGAACTGGCCGAGCTTGATCCAGGACGGGCCGAGCCGGTTGAAGGCGGCGGTCAGCCGGTCGCCGCGGTCGGACAGCGCGGCGCCCCGCCGCTCGACCAGCCGCGCCATGCGGACGAGAAAGGTCGGGCCGGGCGGCAGGTCGTCGGTCGCAACGAGCGCGAAGGCGCCCTCGCGGGCGAGCACATAGCCTGCGGCGAGGAGGCGGACGAAGGCGATCGGGCGAAAGGCCAAGCGCGCGTATCCGTCAGAGCTTCCAGCCGGAATGGATCGCCGCGATCCCCCCGGACAGATTGCGATAGGAGACCCGCGCGAAGCCGGCATCGCGGATCATCTGGGCGAAGCGCTCCTGATGCGGGAAGCGACGGATCGATTCGACGAGATAGCGGTAGCTCTCGGAATCCCCGGCGACGAGCCGGCCCATCGCCGGGATGGCCCGGAAAGAATAGAGGTCGTAGAGCCGGTCGAGGGCCGGCATGTCGACGGTCGAGAACTCGAGGCAGAGGAAGCGGCCGCCCGGCTTCAGCACGCGATAGGCCTCGGCGAGCGCCCGGTCGATCCGCGGCACGTTGCGGATGCCGAAGGCGATCGTATAGGCCTCGAAGCTCGTGCCGCCGAAGGGGAGGTCCTCGGCATTGCCCTCGATGAAATCCACCGTCTCGGCGAGGCGGCGCTTCTCCGCCCTCTCACGGCCCACGGCGAGCATCGAGCCGTTGATGTCGCAAACCGTCGCCCGCGCATGGCCGCGCGACCGCTCGACGATCCGGAAGGAGATGTCGCCCGTGCCCCCGGCGACGTCGAGGACCCGATAGGGCGCGCCGGAGCGCGGCGGGTTGAGCCAGACCACCATCGCGTCCTTCCAGACGCGGTGCAGCCCGCCCGACATCAGGTCGTTCATCAGGTCGTAGCGCCGGGCGACCTTGTGGAACACCTCGTCGACGAGATCCTGCTTCGCTTCGACCGCGACCTCGCGAAAGCCGAACGAGGCGCGGGGCGCGGCGGTTTCCAGCGGCATCATCCTGTTCCTTTCCGCAAACGGGCGGGACCATAGCGGATGGGGTCCGGCGGCGCTATGGTCCGCCGCTTTCGGCCGCATCCGTGGCCTGTGGGACGAGAGATATGCCGGAACTGCCCGAGGTCGAGACCGTGCGCCGCGGCCTCCTTCCCGCCATGGAGGGGCATCGGATCGAGAGGGTCGAGCAGAGGCGGGCCGATCTGCGCTTTCCCCTGCCCGAGCGCTTCGCCGCGCGGCTCACCGGCCGGCGGGTGGAGAGCCTCGGCAGGCGGGCGAAATACCTTCTCGCCGACCTCGATGACGGCATGGTGCTCGTCATGCATCTCGGCATGTCCGGCTCGTTTCGCGTCGAGGACGAGGGGGGCGGCACGACGCCCGGCGTCTTCCACCACGAACGCTCGTCCGCCCTCGCGCACGATCACGTCGTCTTCCACCTCTCCTCCGGCAAGCGCGTGGTCTACAACGATCCGCGCCGCTTCGGCTTCATGGACCTTATCGCCCGGGCCACGCTCGCCGAGGCCCCGTTCTTCCGCGATCTCGGCCTCGAGCCGGCCGGCAATGCCCTCGACGGCGCGCGGCTCGCCGCGCTCTTCGCCGGCAAGCGGACGCCGCTCAAGGCGGCCCTCCTCGATCAGAGCCGCATCGCCGGGCTCGGCAACATCTATGTCTGCGAGGCGCTCAACCGCGCCCGGCTGTCGCCGCGCCGGATGGCGGGGACGCTCGCCACCGCGAGCGGAGGGCCGACGGTCGCGGCCGGCCGGCTCGCCGAGGCGATCCGCAGCGCCATCGCCGAGGCGATCGAGGCGGGCGGCTCGTCGCTGCGCGATCACCGCCAGACCAATGGCGAACTCGGCTATTTCCAGCACGCCTTCCGCGTCTACGATCGCGAAGGCGAGCCTTGCCCGACGCCCCGCTGCCGGGGCATCGTCGCGCGGATCGTGCAGAGCGGGCGCTCGACCTTCTATTGTCCCGTCTGCCAGCGCTGAGGAGCTTCGGGCATGTCCTACGAGACGGTCAGGGTCGAGACGCTGGGGTCCGTCGGGCTCGTCACGCTCGACCGCCCGGCGGCGCGCAACGCCCTCTCCCGCCAGCTGATCGCCGAGCTGAACGCCGCGCTCGACGGCTTCGAGGCGGACCCGGCGATCGGTGCGATCGTGCTCACGGGCTCGGACAAGGCCTTCGCCGCCGGTGCCGACATCGCCGAGATGAAAGGGCTCGGCCTCGTCGACGTGTTCGAGAACGATTTCGTCGCCGCCTGGGAGCGGCTCGCGGCGGTGCGCAAGCCCGTCGTCGCCGCGGTCGCCGGCTATGCGCTCGGCGGCGGCTGCGAGCTCGCCCTGATGTGCGACCTCGTGATCGCCGCCGAGACCGCCCGTTTCGGCCAGCCGGAACTCTCCCTCGCCCTCATCCCGGGTGCCGGGGCGACGCAGCGCCTCGCGAAATCGGTCGGCAAGGCGAAGACGATGGACATGGTGCTGACCGGACGGCTGATCGACGCCGCGGAGGCCGAGCGGATCGGCCTCGTCTCCCGCGTCGTTCCGGCGGCGGCGCTCCGCGATACGGCGCTCGCCGTCGGGGCGAAGATCGCCGCCCTGTCGCGGCCGGCGGCGCTGATGGCGAAGGAGGCGGTCAACCGCGCCTTCGAGAGCGGCCTTGCCGACGGCATCCGCTATGAGCGCCGGCTCTTCCAGGCGCTCTTCGCGACGAGGGACAAGGAGGAGGGCCTCGCCGCCTTTCTCGAGAAGCGGCCGCCGCGCTTCGAGAACCGTTGACGACCGGGGCGCGCCCGACTATAAGCGCCCACCGAACCGGGGCGGCGCGAGCCGCCTCTTCCGTTTGGCCGGGCGCCGCGTCGTCACGCGCCGCCGCCCGCCGGGCGGAATCGACAGAATCGAGAGCGACAGACCGACATGGCCAATACGCCGTCCGCCAAGAAGGCCACGCGCAAGATCGAGCGCCGCACCGCGATCAACCGCATGCGCCGCAGCCGCCTGCGCACGATCGTCCGCAAGATCGAAGAGGCGATCGCCTCGGGCGATCAGGCGATCGCCGCCGAGGCCTTCAAGGCGGCGCAGCCCGAGCTGATGCGGGCCGCGCAGAAGGGCGTGATCCACAAGAACACGGCCTCACGCAAAGTGTCCCGTCTCGCCGCCCGCGTGAAGGCGATCGGCGCCTGACGAAGCGTCATCAAACACTTCCGAAAGCCCGGCTCCGCCGGGCTTTTTTGTTATCCGGATTAAGTCATTGAGTTGCCTTAATCGCCGCCCGCACGGCCGTTGGCGGGCCTCGCGGTGGCCGAAATTTCGGTGGTAATTCATAGACTTAAGACTAGATCGCCGGGGTTGCCGGAGTCGTCCGGGGATTCCCCGCGAGTCAAGCCCTCGAAGCAGATTCTTTTTTGCTCGCTATCCTTCGATTCGCCCCTGCCCGATCGCGTCGGCGAATCGAAAGAGGAGCAAGGGTTTATCGAGTCGGGCGGCGCGCTGCCGCCTTTCTGTTCCGTCTTCGTTCGTGGCGCGGGCGGCGAATCCGGGCTTGCAGGCGTTGCGGCGCGCGGAGGCGGCGTGTAGTTTCCTGTGCATAGCGTTGGGCGGTGAAGTCACCGCCACCTATGAGGGAGGCGCGGATCGGCATCGGGAGCTTCGGCGAGGTCGGCTTTGGTTGTCAAAACGAGTTTGCGAGTTCCTATGCTTGTTGTTTGTTTTTCCGCGCGTGTTCCGTTGGGTAGTTCCGTGCGCCCTTAGTATAGGGCGGTCCCCAAATCCAAAGAGTTCAAGAAGATGTGGAAGCGCTTGGCCGTGAAGGTCGGGTGCCGACGGAGAACGCATGTCTGAAGGGTCTGATCGGGCCGGCTTTGCCGGCAACGTTTCGGTCGAACACGCTTTCGATCGGCTGAGCGCGGAAGCGGCGGCGACGCTGATCGACGTGCGGACGCGCGCCGAATGGTCCTATGTCGGCGTTCCCGACCTGACGGTGCTCGGCAAGGAGCCGGTGCTCGTCGAATGGCAGAGCTGGCCGACCGGCGCGGTCGCCGCGGATTTCGTCGGAACGCTCGAGGCGGCGCTCGCCGCCCGGGGCGTCGCGAAGGGCGCGCCGCTCTATTTTATCTGCCGGTCCGGTGCCCGCAGCCATGCCGCCGCGCTCGCCATGGCGGCGGCGGGCCATGGACCCTGCTTCAACGTGGCGGATGGATTCGAGGGGCCGCTCGACGGCGCGCGGCATCGGGGAGCGAGCGGGGGATGGAAGGCGGCGGGGCTGCCCTGGGTTCAGACCTGAGGAGCGGCGCAGATGCGGGAACAGGCGGAACGTCGGGTGCGGCGCCCGGCGGAAACTTCCACGGCGGTTGAAGAGGTCGAAGGCATGGACGGATCGGACGCGAGCGGACGAACGGGCGTTGAGGCGTGGGCGCGCGTGAAGCAGAGGCTGCGGACCGAGCTGGGCGAAGATGTCTTCCAGAGCTGGTTCGCACGGGTCGAGTTCGTGGCGACGGACGGGCTCTCGGTCGAGCTTTCGGTTCCGACCCGGTTCCTCAAATCCTGGATCGTCAGCCATTATCAGGACAAGCTGATCGCGCTCTGGCAGACGGAGATCGCCTCGATCCGGCGGGTCGAGATCGCGATGCGCAGCGCCGTGCGGCTGCGGCCGCAGGCTGTGCCGGCGGCGGAGGAGCGAGCGGTGGAGGCACCGGCCGCTCCCCGAGCCGCGGCTCCGGCGGTGGCGCCCGCGGCTGCGGCGCCGCAGCCGCTGCGTCCGGTCGAGGCGGAGAGCGCCCATGGCGGCTCGCCGGTCGATCCGCGCTTCACCTTCGAGACCTTCTGCGAGGGGGCGGCGAACCGGGTCGCCTTCGCGGCGGCGAAGGCCGTCGCCGAGACGCCGGCCGGCCGCGCGACGCCCTATAACCCGCTCTACATCCATGCCGGGGTCGGGCGCGGCAAGACGCATCTCCTGCACGCCGTCACCCAGGCGGCGCGCCGGATCGACCCGGCCCGCCGCGTCGTCTATCTGACGGCGGAGCACTTCATGGTGCGCTTCGTCGCGGCCCTGAAGACGCAGTCGACCCTCGCCTTCAAGGAGGGGCTGCGCGACATCGACCTGCTCCTGATCGACGACCTGCAGTTTCTTCAGGGCAAGTCGGTGCAGCAGGAGTTCTGCCATACGCTGAACGCCCTGATCGACGGAGCGCGGCAGGTGGTCGTGGCCGCCGACCGGCCGGCTGCGGAGCTCGAGACGCTCGACGAGCGGGTCCGCTCGCGGCTGCGCGGCGGCGTCGCCTTCGAGATCGCCACCCCCGATCTCGAATTGCGCCAGCACATCGTGCTGGGGCGGTACGAGGCCGCCCTTCGGCAGCATCCCGGGCTCGATATCCCGCCGATGGTGCTCGACTACGTCGCCCGCACGGTGGTCTCGAACGGCCGCGATCTCGAGGGGGCGCTCAACCGTCTCGTCGCGCAGTGGCAATATACCGACCAGCCGGTGACGCTCGCCTCCGCCGAGATTTCGCTGCGCGATCTCGTCGGCGTGCGCGAGGCGAAGCGGGTCCGCATCGAGGACATCCAGAAGGCGGTGTCGCGGCACTACAACGTGTCGAAGGCCGACCTCCTGTCGAGCCGGCGGACACGGACGATCGTGCGGCCGCGCCAGATCGCGATGTATCTCTCGAAGATGCTGACGCCGCGCTCATTGCCCGAGATCGGCCGGCGCTTCGGCGGACGGGATCACACCACCGTGCTGCACGCGGTGCGGAAAGTGGAAGAGCTGATGGCCGCGGACGCCACGCTCGCCGACGAGATCGAGCTGATCAAGCGGCTGATCGACGAGTAGGCATGCGAGAAGGCCCGGCGGGACGGCCGGGCCTCTTCGGTGGTGAAACAAGGGTGCCGCCGGCTTGCGCGCCGGCCTGCCGTCAGGCGGCGCGCGCGTGCGCAGCCGGCTTGTCGGGCTCTTCCTCGGTGATCACCTTGAAGCCGACGAGTTGGGCCGCGCCGAAGGCGTGGGTGAGCGGCACGTCGGTCGCGTCGCGGCCACGGGCGATCACGACACGGCCGATGCGGCGCTTGTTGTGCCGGGCGTCGAAGGTATACCAGCGGCCGCCTATATAGGCCTCGAACCAGGCCGAGAAATCCATCGGCGCCGGATCGCGCGGAATGCCGATGTCGCCGAGATAACCGTTCACATAGCGCGCCGGGATGTTCATCGCCCGGCAGAGCGTGATGGCGAGGTGGGCGAAGTCGCGGCAGACGCCGCGCCGCTCCTCGAAGGCCTCGAGCGCCGTGCGGGTCGAGCGGGCGTGCCGATAGCCGAATTCGATGTGGTTGTGGACGTATTCGACGATCGCCTGCACGCGGCTCCAGTCGGCCGGCAGATGGCCGAACTGCGCCCAGGCGAAATCGCTCAGCCGGTCCGTCTCGCAATAGCGGCTGCCGAGCAGATAGACGAGGGTCTCGGGCGGCAGATCCTCGACGGCATGGAGCGCGGCATAGGGCGCCGCCTCGTCCGGCGCGCCGCTGTCCTCGATCAGCGCGTCGCTGAAGAGCCGGGTGCGGCCGGCCGGCAGAACCGTGCGGGCGACCCGGTTGCCGAAGCCGTCTATATAGGTGCTGAGGGGAACCGCCGGATCCGACCGCAGGAGGTCGGGCACGACGAGATCCTGCATACGCGAGGGATGGACATTGAGCATCAACAGCATGGGCGTCGGCAGCGGGCAGTCGAAGGCGATCTCGAATCCGAGTCTGATGCGCATCGCGGGCTTCCTGGCTGGTTTGGCCGCAGCGTCGCGCGCGGGCCATCTTTGCCGACACAATGTCCGGATGGCCGGCTTCGTTCCGGAGCGGAAGGAATGCCGATGAGCGAGGACGGTACCGTGCTGTCGCCCGACGAGGTCGCGCGCTATGCGCGCCACCTCGTCCTGCCGGAGGTCGGCGGGCCGGGGCAGCGGAAGCTGAAGGCGGCTCGCGTGCTCGTCGTCGGGGCGGGCGGGCTCGGCGCGCCGCTGATCGCCTATCTCGCCGCGGCGGGGGTGGGCACGATCGGCATCGTCGACGAGGATACGGTCGCGCTGTCGAACCTGCAGCGGCAGATCATTCATGGCACCGGCGATCTCGGCCGGAGGAAGGTCGACAGCGCCGCGGACGCGGTCGCTGCCCTCAATCCGCATGTCGCGGTCGAGCGCCATGCCATGCGGCTCGACATCGATAATGCCGAGCACCTCCTCTCCGCCTATGATGTCATCGCCGACGGCTCGGACAATTTCGCCACCCGCTTTCTCGTCGCCGATGTCGCCGAGCGGCTCGAAAAGCCGCTCGTTACGGCGGCTGTCGGGCGGTTCGACGGCTCGCTGACCACGCTGCGGCCGTTCGAGCGGGACGAGGAGGGGGTTCTGCAGCCGAGCTATCGCTGCCTGTTCCCCGAGCCACCGCCGGAAGGCCTCGTGCCGGCCTGCGCGGAGGCGGGCATTCTCGGCGCGCTGACCGGCGTGCTCGGCACGCTGCAGGCGCTCGAGGTGCTGAAGGCGATCCTCGGCATCGGCGAGCCGCTGGTCGGGCGGCTGCTGCTCGTCGACGCGCTCTCCTTCCGCTTCGAGACGATCCGCTATCGCCGGCGCCGGCCGTGAGCCGCTAGCGGCCGCGGCGGCGCGGCCGGTCGGTGCGGTCGCCGCGCAAAGGACCGGTGAGAAGGAAATCGGCGAGGATCGCCGACAGGGACGGCCGGGCATCGCGGCGGCGGGCGAGCAGCGCGTCGTCGCCGTCCGGCCCGTCGAAATGCTGGTCGTAGCGGTTGCGGAAGAGATAGCTGGCCGGGATCATGGGAGCCTCCTGTCGGCCGGGATGGTGATATGAATCGATTCATTGAATCGCTTCAATATGCCATCTAATGCATCGTGCCGATGGCGTCAAGAGGTTGATTGAACCGATCCAATCCGTCGACTATCTAATTTTTTCGAGAGCGATTAGGATGCCTCCGACGCGGCAGGGGGCCGGCAGACGGGGGCGAAACCGGGAGAGCGGATGAGGACGGTAAGGCTGGCCGATGTCGCCAAGGCTGCGGGGGTCTCGCAGGGAACCGCCTCGAACGTCTTCAATCGTCCCGATCTCGTCCGCGACGAGGTGCGCCAGCGGGTCGTCGCGACCGCGCAGGCGCTCGGCTATGCCGGACCGGACCCGAAGGGCCGGCTGTTGCGTGCCGGCAAGGTCAATGCGATCGGCGTCGCGACGGCCGAGCCGCTGTCCTATTTCTTCGACGATCCGTTCGCCCGCGTCCTGATGACGGCGATCAGCGCCGCCTGCGACGCGCGCGGCGCGGGCATCTCCCTCGTTTCCGCGATGAGCGACGAGCGGCTCGCCTGGAACATCCAGAGCGCGGTGGTCGACGGCTTCGTGCTCCTCTGCATCGAGGGTGGCACAAGGCTCGTCGAACTGACGCGCGAGCGGCGCCTGCCCTTCGTCGCGCTCGAACTCGGCAGCAATGACGAGACCGTGGCGGGCATCGGCATCGACGATTTCGGCGGCGCGCGGGCGGCGGCCGTCCATCTCTGCGAACTCGGCCATCGCCGCTTCGGTGTGCTCGGCATCCAGTTCGTCGACGACCATGTCGGGCCGGTGACGCCGGACCGGGTCGAGACGGCGATCTATTCGACCGGCCGCGACCGCTGGCAGGGCTATCGTGCCGGGCTCGCGCCCTATGGCGTCGACGCCGGCGCGATCCCGATCTTCGAGACCGAGAACGAGCCGAAGAGCGTTCGTGAGGGGCTCGATTATCTGTTCTCGCGGCCGGAACGGCCGACCGCCATCCTCGCCATGTCGGACCGGGTCGCGCTGTGCGCGCTCGAATGGTTCGCCGAGAGGGGGATCGCCGTGCCGGGCGAGGTCTCGATCGTCGGCTTCGACGGCGTGCCGGAGGCGGCGCGCGCGACGCCGCCGCTCACCACGGTCGAGCAGCCGATCGCGGAGATCGGCCGCCGTGCGGTGGAGATGATCCTCGACGGCGCGCTGCCCGAAGGGCGCGAGCGCCTGCCGGTTCGCCTCGTCGTGCGCGGCTCGACCGGGCCGCCCCCGGCCTGACGCGGCTCAGAGCATCGAGGGCAGCACGCGGTCGGGCGGCTTGTGGCCGTCGATCAGCATGCGGATGTTGATGATCACCTTCTCGCCCATCGCGATCCGGCTTTCGATCGTCGCCGAGCCCATGTGCGGCAGGAGCACGACGCGACCCTGCTGTGCGAGGCGGACGAGTTTCGGATCGGGGACCGGCTCGTGCTCGAAGACGTCGAGCCCGGCGCCGGCGATCTCGCCGCTCTCGAGCAGCCGGATCAGCGCCGCCTCGTCGATCACCCCGCCGCGCGCCGTGTTGACGATATAGGCGTCGGGCCGCATCAGCTTCAGCCGCCGTGCCGAGAGGAGATGATAGGTCGCCGGCGTGTGCGGGCAGTTGACCGAGATGACGTCCATGCGGGCGAGCATCTGATCGAGGCTCTCCCAATAGGTCGCCTCGAGCGCGTCCTCGGTCTCGGCCGGGACGCGGCGGCGGTTGTGATAATGGATCGACATGCCGAAGGCGCGCGCCCGGACCGCCACGGCGCGGCCGATCCGGCCCATGCCGACGATGCCGAGCCGCTTGCCGGCGAGCCGGCGGCCGAGCATCCAGGTCGGCGACCAGCCGTCCCAGGCATGCCCCTCGACGAGATGGCGGGCGCCCTCGACGAGCCGTCGCGGCACGGCGAGAATCAGCGCCATCGTCATGTCGGCCGTATCCTCGGTCAGCACGCCGGGGGTGTTGGTCACCGTGATGCCGGCCTCGCTCGCCGCTTTCACGTCGATGTGATCGACGCCGTTCGAGAAGGTGGCGATCAGCTTCAATTGGCCGCGCCCCGCCTCGATCACGGCGGCGTCGATTCGATCGGTGACGGTCGGGACGAGGATATCGGCGGTGCGCGCCGCTTCAACGAGCGCAGCAGGGCTCATCGGCCGGTCGTCGAGGTTGAGACGGGTATCGAAGAGCTCCCGCATCCGCGTCTCGACCGTCTCGGGCAGCTTGCGGGTGACGACGACGACCGGCTTCTTCTTCATCGGCTGCCGCCCTTCGTAAATCCGTCCTTAACCACGCGCCCCAAGACTCCGCGATGCGACCGGGCCGCTCGTCTCTAGCAGATGGCCCGGCGAACCAAAAGGCGAGGCGGGACGGCGGCCCGCGCGCTCGAGGGCATTGGCGAAGGGCGATCGACCATGCGGACACGGCATTCGAGGCATTTGCGGGGCCTCGCGGCACTCCTTCTCATTTCCTGCGTCGTCGCGGCTCCCACCGCGCCGGCGACCGCGCAGGGCGCTGCGGCGGCCGGCATCCGCACGGGGCCGAGCGGCCTGCCGCTGCCGCGCTTCGTCTCGCTGAAGGCGAGCCGGGTCAATGTCCGCGTCGGCCCGGGCGAGGATTACGACATCGCCTGGGTGTTCACCCGGCCCGGACTGCCGGTCGAGATCGTCCAGGAATTCGACAACTGGCGCCGCATCCGCGATTCGGACGGCGCCGAGGGCTGGGTCTTCCACAGCCTCCTGAGCGGCCGGCGCACCGCGGTGGTCGCCCCCTGGGAGGCGAAGCAGCCGATCCCGATGCGCGCCGCACCCGATGCCACGGCCGAGATCACCTATTACCTCGAGCCGAAAGTCGTCGGCGCCGTAACCCAGTGCGACAAGGGCTGGTGCCGGCTGAGCGACAAGCGCTTCCGCGGCTGGATGGAGCAGCAGCGTCTGTGGGGCGTCTATCCGAACGAGACGGTCGACTGACCGGCCGGCCGGACGCGCCGACCGCCTGTATGCCCATCATCCTTCGCTCCGCTGCCCGCCCTGCACGGCGGCCGCCATCCGCCTTGTGTGGCGCGCGGAACCGGCGGGCCGCGGCCTCCGTTGAGCTCCCGAGAGGTCGCGCTCGTGAACCGGCGTCGAAGGAGATGGAACATGGCTGCTCGCCCCCGGCCGGCGCCGCTCGCGCCGCTGCAGAACGATCGCCCCGCAACCGGTCCGGCCCTTTTCGCCGGTGGCCCCGTGCCGATCCGCATCGGCTTCCTCGTCGCGCTGACGCTCGAATTGAGCCTGCTCGGCGCCGTCGTCGCCCTGGTCGGCGTCGTGGTCGGGGTCTGAGGGTCGAGCGGATTCCGCCTCGCACGGCGAGATAGCCCGAAACGGCCGGCGACGTGCCGTGCCCGATGCAGCGCCTTCGGCATCTCGTCCATATAGCGGCGGAGCCGGCATTCGGTCTCTGCCGCCCCGTCCATCCGGACGCCTGCTCGAGACGCGCCCCCAAGGGCATCGGCAACCCTTCGCCATCGCCGTCTGACGGCGATCATCGCCCGGCTGGACGAGTTTTCACGTCGATCGTAGTCTCCCCATGTCATAAGCTTGGTGGGGTGGCGATCATAATTAATATGCGACAATGTTTAGGAAAAATAACCGCCATTATCGAGCGCATGGTCGACTCATTTGCGCGCAGAGATAATATTTTTAAATCAAAGTATGAAAACACGGCGGTGGCATTATTAACATTTAAGCCTGATCCGCATCAAATTAAGTTCTATGAGCAGGTCGCGGCGCTCGGATACAGAGTTTTTGTTTTTGTTGATGACAATGATTTTGTTATACCGGCCTCAAAGGCGGTTCGATATATCAAGATTGACGAGGATAGATGCATTTCCCGCGGCTATATTCTGTTGAATCCTGTAATATCGAAGAACAAGAGGCCTCAGGTTAGTGCATGGGAGAAGGCGTTGTTCTTCTTCAACGTCATCGAGCCCGGATTCGATAATGTCTGGTTTCTCGAGCATGACGTTTTCATTCCGCGTGCGGATCTGATTACGGCTATTGATATCAAATATTCTGGCGATGATTTGTTGTGCGCCCGCACTGATGTAGTCAATTATGATGGAACATTAGAGGGGTGGTCTTGGTGGAAGTTCATTCCCATCGATGTTCTTCCCCTTCCCTGGGCTGCCTCGATGGTGTGTGCCGTCCGAATCAGTAGATCTCTCCTCGGTCACCTGGATGACATTATTGTTGAAAACTCGGATAGGGTAACAAAAATGGGAATTTCGAGCGAAGTCGGGGAAGGTCAGGAGAAATACCTGTTCATCGAGTATCTGTTTAACACGGTGGCCCTTCACCGTGGGCTTAGAATGGCTGCCCCGCCGGAGCTTTCGACGATCACATTTTCTCGAAGCTGGCAGCCTTCCGAGTTGGATGATGAACACCTCTATCATCCAATGAAAAATATCAGTGAACATGATAATCTGAGAACGCTCGTGAAAGGCAAGCGTAACATTGGCGTCGCGAAGGCGATGCCGTAATCTTATGATCAAGCGGCTCGCGTGTTTATATCTTCGTGTGCCGTCTCTGCGTTCCGCGAGATATGGAAATAATGCGCTGGATTGGCCTCGTATCTCAGGAACAGTCGGGCTTTTAACGGGTTAGGCGGAGCCGGCTATGATCTCAAAGGCGCTACACGTTCTAGAGTAGCGGGGAGGACGCGCGCTCCGGCGTCCCGAGGCGAGATCCCGTTCTTTGCCGAAAGGCGATAAACGCATCTCGGGCGGCGCTCACGCGACGAATGCTTCCTGTGGCCGCGGGACTGCCGTCGACCGCTTCGAGGGCGGTGCAGGACGCCGCTCCCGCCCTTGACTCGCCCGGCCCGCCCCCCTTATATCGCCGCCACCCTGCCGCTCCGCGCGGCGGAGGGCGATTAGCTCAGCGGGAGAGCACTCCCTTCACACGGGAGGGGTCACAGGTTCAATCCCTGTATCGCCCACCATTTTCTGAAAGGCTGTTTGACGGAGTGCCGTAGTCGGCATGCGTCGTGCGATCCGGTTCATCGGAACTCGTGCGTCGTTTCCTCGATGCGGGCCTTGGTCGATCGCGGCCGCCGCCGGACGATGTGACCTGTCTGCGCGCGAGCCCTTCGGCAGCGCCGGCGCACTCTTGGAACCCTCTGAGGGCGGTATCCGGTCCGGCCTCTCGGCCGGCCGCATCACGGGCGGCGATGCGCCGCTCCGTCAGGTCCGCGTGTAGGCGTATGGCCCGCCGGCGTCGAGGGCGCGGCGGTAGGCCGGGCGCGCCTGCACCTTCTCGAGCCAGGCGAGCATGTGCGGGCGGCGCGAATCGAGCCCGCCGCGATCGCGGGCCACTTCGATCGGGAAGCTCATCATGACGTCCGCTGCCGTGATGGCGTCGCCCGCGAACCAGGCCTGCCGCGCCAAATGCGATTCGATGAAGTCGAGATGCACATCGATCATCGGCTGGATCCGCCGGATCGCCACCCGGCCGAGAACCGGCACCTGGGCGAGCACCAGCTTGACGAGCAGAGGCGGCATCACCGAGCCCTCGGCATAGTGGAGGAACATCCGGTAGGCGAGCGCCAGTGCCCGGTCATCGGGTGGTCCGAAGCGACCGCCTGTGCGCTCGACCAGATATTCGACGATCGCCCCGCTCTCGACCAGAACGGCGCCGTCGATCTCGAGCGCGGGCGCCTTGCCGAGCGGATGGATCCGGGCGAGCGCAGGGGGCGCGAACCGGGTCTTCGGATCCCGCGCGTAGCGTTCGATCCGATAGGGCAGTTCCAGCTCCTCGAGCAGCCAGAGCACACGCTGCGAACGGGAGTTGTCGAGATGGTGGAGGACGATCATGGGTCAGCCTTGCTCAGCGCGACGTATCGTGTTTACAACGTAAACATAGGGCGGAAAGTTTACGGTGTAAACAGGCGATGGCCGAATCCGGCGGTTTGCGCGCAAGGCTGGTGCAGGAAGCGATCGAGATGGTGGCGGCGGGCGGGGGCGAGCCGAGTCTGCGCGACCTCGCGAAGCGTCTGGGCGTCTCGCCAATGGCCTCCTATCGCCATTTTCCGAACAAGGCCGCCCTCATGGAGGCCGTCACGGAGGCGGGCTTCTGCCGGCTCCATGCGCGGCTCGAGGAGGCCGATGCGAGCGGCGACGACGACGAAAGGCTGCTCGCCCAAGGTATCGCCTACGTCACCTTCGCGATCGACCATTCCAGTCTGTTCCGGCTGATGTTCAGCGGACATCCGGCCGAGGCCGGCGACGGGTCGGCGCGCGGCGCGGCCTATGGCGTGCTGCAGAGGCGGATCGCGCAGAGCCTCGCCGAGGCCGGCCCGCACGCCGCTCTCGCCTGCTGGGCGCTCGTCCATGGGCTGGCCGTGCTCCACCTCGACGCCGGAATGGTCTTCGACCGGGAACGGGTCGCCGCGACCCTTGAGGTCTTCCTCCGCCGCTCGGCCGAGCGGTCTCGGCGCTCCCAAGAAGGGCCGTGCGGGCCGGACGCGGCGCCTGCAGGTGCGGGCGGACCGTGAAACCTCGGCAACCGCTCGTGGGGTGAGGAACCCGCTCGCCCCGGCGCCGTTATCCGCCGATCGAGGAGGGAGGCCGCCATGAACAGCTTCGACAGCGACAGCGCCGGGCGCGAGCACGAATTCGTCTATGGCGACGCCTCGCTCTATGGTCGCGAGGCCCATGTGCCCGAGGCGGACGGCGCGATCGATTACGATCCGGTGCTCGTTCTCCCTGCCGGTCTCGCCCGGCTCGACCGGCTGCCGGCTGCGCGCCGCTCGGCGCGGCGCTGAGGCGTTCGGGTCGCCCGCCCTTCTTCCTTTTTGCCTCTCCTGCTTGGACTCGACGGATGATCGCGCGGGCGGACGGGGCCGCGCTCGCGGCTCAGAACCGTCCGAACGAAGCCGACGAGCAGCCGATCCCGGCGGCGATGCACAGCTCGACCTGGGTCGAGCGAGCGCCGCCGAAGCCGCGCGGCGGGGCCGACTGGACGAGTTCGGCGAGGCCGATGCCGACGAGCGTGGCGAACAGCGTGACGAGGAAGAAGGAGCGATTGGCCATGACGCGCAACTCCGATCGGCCGATGATGGACGTCAGCCTCACCCCCCGCGACTGAACCCGCCCTGAAGCCTTCGTTCAGCTAGCGTTCGGATTGCTTACCGAGTGCTTAATCTTCCAGAGGATTCACCGTAACGGTCCGGTCGGCGCCGCGGACGCGCAGCGTCCCGCCGGTCGGCCCTTTCGGGACAGGCGCCTGAGTGTCGGGGCAGGGGAGCGCGATGGCGGCGAGCCGAGGCAGGGAGCGGGACGGCGGGGGCGTTGCGACGCTCCGCATCCCGTCGTCGACCGAATTCTTCGTCGGCGCCGGCCGCGCCTTCGCCGGGGCGCTCCTCTTCAGCCTGCCGATGCTGATGACGATGGAGTTCTGGCAGCTCGGCTTCACGATCGATCCCTTTCGCCTCGCCCTTCTCCTCGCCATCGGCGTGCCGCTCCTCGTGCGCCTGTCGCGCTATGGCGGTATCCGCCATACGGTCCGGCTGCAGGACGATGTCGCCGATGTCTTCGTCTCGCTCCTGATCGCCTTCGTAACCGCGGGGCTGCTGCTCTGGCTGTTCGGCGAGGTCGCGCCCGGCCGGCCGCTCCGCGAGGTCTGGGGCAAGGTCGCGGTGCAGGCCTTCCCCGCCGCGATCGGCGCCATGTTGGCGCTCAACCAGTTCGGCCAGGGCGATACCGACGCCGATGCCGACGCCGACCGCGGCGAGATCGAGACGCGCTATGGCGGCGAACTGTTCCTGATGGTCGTCGGCGCGCTGTTCCTTTCCTTGAACCTCGCGCCCACCGACGAAGTCGCCGTGCTCGCCTTCACGATGTCGGTCTGGCAGGAGATCGGCCTTCTCGTCCTCACCCTTCTCCTGATGCACGCCTTCGTCCACGCGGTCGAGTTCGGCGGGACCCACCGGCGCGTCGCGGGCGAAAGCGTCCTCGGGCTCTTTGCGCGTTCGACGCTCGCGGGCTATGCCGCGGTGTTCCTCGTCAGCGTCTACGTGCTCTGGACCTTCGGCCGCACCGACGGCGTCGCCCTTCATGAGGTGATCAGCATGGCGATCGTTCTGTCGTTTCCCGGCGCGGTCGGGGCCGCCTTCGCCCGGCTGATCCTCTGATGGCCGGCCGGGACAGCGAAGGGAAGCGCGACGGAAAGGCCCCGGTCGGCACCTCGCCGGTCGAATGGGCGGCGGCGGCGGCCGGCGCCGTGCTGCTCGTCGCGACGATCGCCTATCTCGTCCATTACGGGCTGACCAAGCCGGAAGGACCGCCGGTGATCCGCGTGGTCGTCGAGACCGTCGAGCCGGCGGGGGAAGGCTACCGTGTCGGCTTCACGGCGACGAATGAGGGGAACGGCACGGCGGCCGAACTGTCGATCCGCGGCGTGCTGCGCGCGGGCGGCGCCGAGATCGAGGCGAGCACCGCCCGGATCGACTTCCTCCCTCAGGAGTCGAGCCGCTCCGGCGGCCTCTTCTTCCGTCGCGATCCCCGCGCGCTGACGCTCGACCTGCGTGCGGAGGGCTATGTCGAGCCTTGAGCGGCGGGCGCCTCGCTGCCTTATGCGGCGACGCCGTGGATCGCGCAGAGGCCGCGCATTCGCGCGGCGGCCCGGTCCGCGTCGGCCAGCAGGCCGGCTTCGGCGGCGAGGCGGAAGACCTCGGCATAATGCGCGATGCCGCGCCCTGCCTGCATGCCGCCGACCATCGTGAAATGATCCTGGAAGCCATTCAGCCAGGCGAGGAAGACGACGCCGGCCTTGTAGTATTGCGTCGGCGCCTCGAAGATCGCGCGCGACAGCGGCACGGTCGGGCCGAGGATCGCATGGAAAGCGTCGAGATCGCCCTCGCCGAGCCGGGTCAACGCCGCCGCAGCCGCCGGGGCGATCGGATCGAAAATGCCGAGCAGCGCGTGGCTGTGGCCGAGCGCGTCGCCGGCGATCAGCTCGGCATAGTTGAAATCGTCGCCGGTGAACATCATCACGCCGGCGGGCAGGCGGCGGCGGAGCGCCACCTCCTTGTCCGCGTCGAGCAGCGAGATCTTGATGCCCTCGACCTTCGCCGCATGGCGGCCGATCAGGTCGACGACGGTGTCGAGCGTGTCCTCGAACCGGTCGGAGCCCCAGTAGCCGGCGAGGGCCGGATCGAACATCGCGCCGAGCCAGTGGAGGATCACCGGCCGCGCGGCCTGTGACAGGATCCGGTCGTAGACCGCGGCATAGTCCTCGGCCGAACGGGCGAGGCGGGCGAGCGCCCGGCTCGCCATCAGGATCGCCTTGCCGCCCTCGCCCTCGACGAAGCCGAGCTGCTCCTCATAGGCCGCGACGACATCGTCGAGCGAACGGGCGGCGGCCGGATCGAGATGATCGGTGCCCGCGCCCGAGGCGAGATCGGCCCCCGCAATCGTCCGCGCCTCGGCGATCGACCGGCGGATCAGCTCCTGCGCCGAGCCCCAGTCGAAGCCCATGCCGCGCTGCGAGGTGTCCATCGCCTCGGCGATCTTGAGCCCGAGCGACCAGAGATGACGGCGGAAGGCCATCGTCGCGTCCCAGTCGACCGCGGCCCGGCCGAAGGGATCGTCCTGGCGCAGCGGATCGGCGACGACATGGGCGGCGGCATAGGCGACGCGGGAAAAGCGGGCCGGATCGATCGCGCCGAAATCCCGCCGCTCCGGCATCGTGAAGGGTGCGAGACCGCCCGCGCGGGTCGGCAGAACGAGACGGATCGACATCGGACATCCTCCCCGAAGATTTGGAACGTTCCAATATCCCTCTTCCCGGCGATTCACAAGCGGCGGAAACGCGCCCCGGAACCTCTTGACGCTCGCGCCGGGAAGGCCTATCCGAATTGGAACGTTCCAAACTTGGCCGAAAGAAGCCGATGTCCCTGGGAGAGATGCCGAATGCGGGAGGCGGGTCGTCGCGGGTCACCGTGATCGACATCGCGCGCCATGCCGGCGTCTCGAAATCGACCGTCTCGCTGGTTCTGCAGGGCTCGCCGCTCGTCAAGGCCGAGACCCGCGAACGGGTGCTCTCGTCGATCGAGGCGCTCGGCTATGTCTACAACCGCGGCGCCGCCAATCTCAGGAGCGCCCGTTCGAACATCGTCGGCATGGTGATCAACGATCTCGCCAACCCCTTCTTCGCCGAGCTCGCGGTCGGCATCGAGCGGGTGTTCCAGACCGCCGGCTACATCCCCTTCATCGCCAACACCACCGAGAGCCCGACGCGGCAGGGCGAAGTTCTGCGCTCGATGAGCGAGCACGACATTGCCGGCCTGATCATCTGCCCGGCGCGCGGCACGCGGGCGGCGGAGATCGAGAGCTTCGCGAGCCGCGGCTTCCCGATCCTGCTCGCCATGCGCCGGCTCGCCGGCCTGCGGGTGTCGTCGGTCGCGCCGGACAATTTCCGCGGCGCCCGCCGGGCGACCGAGCATCTGATCGGCCTCGGTCACCGCCGCATCGCCTTCTTCGGCGGCTATGCCGACATGAGCGCGCAGGCGGAGCGCTCCGGCGGCTATCTCGCCGCGCTCGACGCGGCTGGGATCGTTCCTGACCGGGCGCTGATCGTCGAGGGGCCGCCGAACCGCGAGGGCGGCCTCGCCGCGATCGATCGCGTGCTCGACATGGCCGAGCCGCCGAGCGCCGCGCTCTGTTTCAACGATGTGGTCGCCTTCGGCGTGCTCGACGGGCTGGAGCGCCGGCGGCTCGCCGCCGGCCGCGATTTCGGCCTCGTCGGCTTCGACGATGTGCGCGAGGCGCGCCACACCAATCCCGCGCTCACCACCGTGCATGTCGACACGCTGGCGCTCGGCGAGCGGGCCGCCCATGCGGTGCTGCGGATGATCCATGGCGACACGCGGCCGGAGGAGCACATCGGCGAGGTCCAGCTCGTCGTGCGCGAGAGCTGCGGGGCGAAAGAGGTGAGGAGACCGTCGTGACGAGCATCAACTGGGCCCTGATCGGGGCGTCCAACATCGCCCGCGAGTTCGTCATCGGGGCGATCCGCGACAATGGCGGCACGGTATCGTGGGTGATGAGTTCGAATGCCGAGCGGGCGCGCGCCTATGCCGACGCGAACGGCATCGAGAAGGCGACCACCGATCTCGACGCGCTGCTCGCCGATCCGGCGGTCGACGCGGTCTATATCTCGACCACCAACGAGTTGCACCGCGACCAGGCGATCGCGGCGGCGAAGGCCGGCAAGCACGTGCTCTGCGAGAAGCCGCTCGCCCTGTCGCTCGGCGACGCCCATGCGATGGTCGCTGCGGGGAGGGCGGCGGGCGTCGTCTTCGCCACCAACCATCATCTGCGCAATGCCGGCGCGCATCGCGCGATGCGCCAGGCGATCAAGGACGGGCTGATCGGCCGGCCGCTCGCCGCCCGCGTCTTCCATGCCGTCTACCTGCCGGAGAGCCTGCAGGGCTGGCGGATCACCAATCCGTCGGCCGGCGGCGGCGTGGTGCTCGACATCGCCGTGCACGACGCCGACACGCTGCGCTTCGTCCTCGACGACGAGCCCGAAGCGGTCGCCGCGATCACGCAAGGAGGCGGCATGGCGTCGGCCGGGCTCGCCGACGCCGTGATGACGACGGTGCGCTTCCGCTCCGGCCTGATCGCCCAGACGCACGATGCTTTCACGGCGAAGTTTGCCGGCACCGGCTTCGAGGTGCACGGCACCGAGGGCTCTCTGATCGCACGGGACGTGATGACGCAGCGGCCGATCGGCGAGGTCGTGCTGCGCACCGCGGAAGGTGAGCGCTCGCTCGATTTCGATCGCACCGGCCTCTACGTCACCGCGCTCGCCGCCTTCCATGCTGCGATCGCCGGCGAGGGCCGTCCGGCGGCGGACGGCGAGGATGGCATCCGCTCGCTCGCCTTCGGTCTCGCCGTGCTGGCCGCGGCGGAGACCGGCCGGACCGTGCCGGTGGAGACCGGCCTGTGAGTGCCGTCGCTGGGGCGGCCGCCCTCGCCCTCTCCCGCAGGCGGGAGAGGGGGCAGCCGCTCATGTCATCAAGGGTTGGAAGTCTCTGAAATGAAGTCGAAAGTGATCTCGGCGGCCGAGGCCGCGGCGCTCATTCCGGACGGGGCGGTCGTCACCGTCTCGTCCTCGAGCGGGCTCGGCTGCCCGGATGCGGTGCTCGCCGCGATCGGCCGGCGCTTCGAGACCGAGGGCCATCCGAAGGCGATCACCACGCTCCATCCGATCGCCGCCGGCGACATGTCGGGCATCAAGGGCATCGACCACATCGCCAAGGCCGGCCTGCTCGGCAAGGTGATCGCCGGCTCCTATCCCTCCGGCCCGTCCTCGGCCGAGCCGCCACTGATCTGGCAGATGATCGGCGGCGATGAATTGCCGGCTTATAATGTTCCCTCGGGCATCCTTTTCGATATGCATCGCGAGGCGGCGGCGAAGCGGCCGGGCGTGCTGACCAAGGTCGGCCTCGACACCTTCGTCGATCCCGACCGCCAGGGCTGCGCGATGAACGCCAAGGCGGCCGCCGAGCCGATCGTCGAGAAGATCGAGTTCGACGGCGAGGAATGGCTCTATTTCCGGGCGATCGCGCCACAGGTGGCGATCCTGCGCGCCACCACGGCGGACGAGCGCGGCAACCTCACCTTCGAGCACGAGGGCGCCTTCCTCGGCAATGTCGACCAGGCGCTCGCCGTCCGCAACAATGGCGGCATCGTCATTGCGCAGGTGAAGCGCCTTGCCGAGGCCGGCACGCTGAAGCCGCACGCCGTGCACGTGCCGGGCGTGCTCGTCGATCACATCGTCGTCGCGCCGGACCAGATGCAGACGACGCAGACCGTCTACGATCCGGCGATCTCGGGCGAGATCTTCCGGCCGCTCTCCTCCTTCCGCACCCCCGCCTTCGATATCGCCAAGGTCATCGCCCGGCGTGTCGCGATGGAGCTGAAGGCCGGCTGGGCGGTCAATCTCGGCTTCGGCATATCGGCCAATGTGCCGCGCATCCTGCTCGAGGAGGGCCGGCACGGCGACGTCACCTGGGTGATCGAGCAAGGCGCGGTGGGCGGCGTGCCGCTGCTCGATTTCGCCTTCGGCTGCGCCTCGAACGCCGAGGCGATCTTCCCCTCGCCGCATCAGTTCGTCTATTTCCAGGGCGGCGGCTTCGACTGCTCGCTGCTCTCCTTCCTGCAGATCGACCGGGCCGGCTCGGTCAATGTCTCGCGCCTCGCGGCGCGGCCACACGTCACGGCGGGCGCAGGCGGTTTCGTCGACATCACGACGCGGGCGAAGAAGATCGTCTTCTCGGGCTATTTCAACGCCGGCGCCAAGCTCGCGGTCGTCGACGGCCGCGTGGTGATCGAGAAGGAAGGCAAGGTTGCGAAGCTCGTCGACGAGGTCGAGCACGTGACCTTCTCCGGCCGCAACGGCGTCGCCCGCGGCCAGGACATCACCTATGTCACCGAGCGCTGCGTGATGAAGCTGACGGCCGAGGGCGTCGTCGTCACCGAGATCGCGCCCGGCATCGATCTCGAGCGCGACGTGCTCGGCAAGGCCGCGTTCCCGCTCGGCGTCGCTTCCGATCTCGAGGTCTCCCCGGCGGCGCTCTACCATCCCGAGCCGATCGGCCTCGATCTCGGAGAAGCGGCATGAGCGCCATCGTCGATGACCCCGACGGCACCGCCCCCTCTCCCGCGCGCGGGAGAGGGCTTCGCCTCTTGGCGAGCGAAGCGAGCCTAGATGCGAAGGGTGAGGGGTTCTTCCTCGCCGGCCGCCGGAGGTGCCCTCACCCTTCCGGCCTAAGCGTCTCGGCCGCTGCGCGGCCTGCGACGCCAAGTCCGGAAGCCCTCTCCCGCGCGCGGGAGAGGGGCGGTCCGGGCGTTCCTCTCCTCGGAGAAGCGGCATGAGTGAGACCCGTATCCGTTCCGAGGTCGAGGGTGATGTCGCCATCCTGACGCTCGACCGCCCGGAGAAGCTCAACGCCCTCGATCAGGCGATGATCGCCGGCATCGAATCCTGGGTCGACGCCGTCGAGGCGAGCCGGGCCCGCGCCGCGATCATCACGGGCGCCGGCGAGAAGGCGTTCTCGGCGGGCGGCGACATCGCCGCCTGGGCGGATCTCGATCCGATCGGCTTCGCCCGCCACTGGATCCGCACCGGCCATCGCGTCTTCGATCGTCTGGCCCGGCTCCGCCAGCCGCTCGTCGCGGTGCTGAACGGCCACGCCTTCGGCGGCGGGCTCGAGCTCGCCGCGACCGCCGATTTCCTGATCCTCGAGACGCACGGCCGGATCGGCCTGCCCGAGACCGGCATCGCCATGGCGCCGGGCTGGTCGGGCACGCAGCGTCTCGTGCGCCGCTTCGGCGCCGCGGTGGTTCGTCGGATGGCGCTCGCCGGCGACATGATCGGCGCGGAGGAGGCGCTCCGCCTCGGCCTCGTGCATCAGGTCGTGCCGAAGGGCGAGGGCCTCGCCGCGGGCCGGGCGCTCGCCGCACGGATCGCCGCGCGCGGGCCGGCCGCGGTGCAGATCACCAAGCAGCTCATCAACGCCGCCGAGGGCGAGGAGCGCGACGCCGCGCTCGAGAGCCTCGCCGGCGGTCTCGTCGCCACCACGGCCGACCTTGCCGAGGGCGTCGCGAGCTTCCGCGAGAAGCGCGCGCCCCGTTTCGAGGACAAGTGACATGACGCTCCGCATCGATCCGGCGACCCTCGCCGAGACGACGGCCGGCCCCGGCCGCTACCAGCTCTTCATCGACGGCCGCTGGACGGACGGCGCCGAGGGAGTGACCGGCGAACGGACGAGCCCCGGCCACGGCGTGGTCGTCAGCCGCTATGCCTTTGCGAGCGCGTCCGACGTCGATGCCGCGGTCGGCGCGGCGCGGCGGGCCTTCGATCTCGGCCCCTGGCCGCGGATGAAGGCCTCGGAGCGCGCCGCCGTCCTCCTCAGGACCGCGGATCTCATCGCCGCCAACGCCGAGGAGATCGCCCGGCTCGACGCGCTCGAGAGCGGCAAGCCGATCCGCCAGGCGCGCGGCGAGGTCGCCGGTGCGGTCGACATCTGGCGCTACGCGGCCTCGCTCGCCCGCACGCTGCACGGCGAGAGTTACGCCAATCTCGGCGAGGACATGCTCGGCGTCGTGCTGCGCCAGCCGATCGGCGTGGTGGCGATCGTCACGCCGTGGAACTTCCCCTTCCTGATCGTCGGCCAGAAGCTGCCCTTCGCGCTCGCCGCCGGATGCACGGTGGTGATGAAGCCGAGCGAGCTCACCTCGGCCTCGACCGTGCTGCTCGTCCGCCTGCTGATGGAAGCCGGCCTGCCGGAGGGCGTCGTCAATCTCGTGATGGGCACCGGCCCGCAGGTCGGGGCGCCGATGGTGAGCCATCCCGACGTCGACATGATCTCCTTCACCGGCTCCACCCGCGTCGGCAAATGGGCGATGGAATCGGCGGCGAAGACCCTGAAGAAGGTCTCGATGGAGCTGGGCGGCAAGAACGCGCAGGTCGTGTTCCCCGACGGCGACATCGAGGCGGCGGTCGATGCGGCCCTCTTCGGCGCCTTCTTCAACGCCGGCGAATGCTGCAATGCCGGCTCGCGCCTGCTGCTCCACAGCGACATCGCCGAGGATTTCCTCGCCGCGATGGATGCCCGGCGGAAGGAGGTGGTGGTCGGCGATCCGCTCGACGAGGCGACCGATGTCGGCGCGATCATCACGCCCGACCATCTCGCGAAGATCGAGAGTGCGGTCGCCGCGGCGACCGGCGCAGGTGCGGTGTTGCGTGGCGGCAGCCGCCTCGCCTCGGCGGCAGGGCAGTATCTCGAACCGACGATCGTGTCGGGCGTGACCCCCGACATGCCGATCGCCCGCGACGAGGTGTTCGGCCCCGTCGTCTCCGTGCTCACCTTCTCGGATCTCGGCGAGGCCGTCGCGCTCGCCAATTCGACCGATTACGGCCTCTCGGCGGGCGTCTGGAGCGCCGACATCGACACCGCGCTCGGCTTCGCGCGGGCGGTGCGCACCGGCACGGTGTGGGTCAACACCTTCATGGACGGACACCCCGAACTGCCCTTCGGTGGATTCAAGCAGTCGGGCCTCGGAAGAGAGCTTGGCAAACACGCCGTAGAGGATTATTCGGAACCCAAAACAATTCAGATCCATCGCGGTCCCCGCACCTCTTGGTGGGTGAGACGGTGAGGAAACCCCGGTGTCCGAGGGGGCGCCGGCAACACATGTGGAGGACGAACATGCGTAAGCTTCTGCTCGCGACCGCGCTCCTGTCCGCGTCGGCCCTTTCGGCTGCCGCCCAGGAGTCGGTCGAAGTGCTGCACTGGTGGACGTCGGGCGGCGAAGCCGCGGCCCTCAACGTCCTGAAGAAGGACCTCGAAGGCCAGGGCGTCTCCTGGACCGACATGCCGGTCGCCGGCGGTGGTGGCGAGCAGGCCATGACCGTTCTGCGCGCCCGCGTCACCGCCGGCAATCCGCCGACCGCGGTGCAGATGCTCGGCTTCGACATCACCGACTGGGCCTCGCAGGGCGCCCTTGCGGACCTGAACGACATCGCCGCGGCCGAGGGCTGGGACAAGGTCGTCCCCGAGGCGCTGCAGAAGTTCTCGAAGTATGACGGCAAGTGGGTCGCCGCCCCGGTCAACGTCCACTCGACCAACTGGGTCTGGGCGAACAAGAAGATCTTCGACGAACTCGGCATCGCCCAGCCGACCAGCTGGGACGAGCTGGTCGCCGCGCTCGACAAGATCAAGGCCGCCGGCTACACCGCCGTCGCCCATGGCGGCCAGCCCTGGCAGGACGCGACGATTTTCGACGCGATCGTGCTCTCCTTCGGCGGCGACTTCTACAAGAAGGCGCTGATCGACCTCGACCCCGAGGCGCTCGGCTCCGACACGATGAAGCAGGCGTTCGACCGCCTCGCCAAGATCCGCACCTATGTCGACGACAACTTCTCGGGCCGCGACTGGAACCTCGCCTCGGCGATGGTGATCCAGGACAAGGCCGGCGTGCAGTTCATGGGCGACTGGGCGAAGGGCGAGTTCCTCAACGCCGGCAAGAAGCCCGGCCAGGACTTCCTGTGCTTCCGCTTCCCCGGCACGCAGGGCTCGGTCACCTTCAACTCGGACCAGTTCGCGCTGTTCAAGGTCGGTGAGGCCCAGCGTTCGGCGCAGGAGAAGCTCGCCAAGGCGATCATGAACCCGACCTTCCAGTCGGCCTTCAACGTCGTCAAGGGTTCGGTCCCCGCGCGCACCGACGTTCCCGACACCGCTTTCGACGATTGCGGCAAGAAGGGCATCAAGGACCTCGCCGAGGCCTCGGCCTCCGGCCATCTCTACGGCTCGATGGCGCACGGCCATGCCGAGCCGGCCGCGATCAAGAACGCGATCTACGACGTCGTGACGGCGGCCTTCAACGGCCAGTACGACTCGGCGGCCGCGGTCAAGGAGCTCGTCTCCGCGGTCGAAGCGGCGAAGTGAGCCGCACGGGGTCCCGGCCAGGGACCCGCTTTCTCTCCGTCCCGCCGGTCGACCGGCGGGACGGGATGCTACCATCCACAGTCATCGAGGGGAGGGACGGGCCGATGGCGATCGCCGCCGACCGGGGCCACGTGCATAGTCCGGAACGATCCGGCGCGATGGAGCGCCTGCAGGGCCTGTTGCCGAAGATCGTGCTGGCGCCGAGCTTCGCCGCCATTGTCGTCTTCGTCTACGGCTTCATCCTCTTCACGGGCTATCTGTCCTTCACCAATTCGCGCATCCTGCCGAACTTCGATCTGGTCGGCCTCGCCAATTACACGCGCCTGTTCGGTCAGCCGAACTGGTGGCTGGCGCTGAAGAACCTCGCCATCTTCGGCTCGCTCTACATCGTCATCTGCTCGGTGATCGGGCTCGGCCTCGCTATCCTGCTCGACCAGAAGATCCGCGGCGAGGGCCTGCTGCGGCCGATCTATCTCTATCCGATGGCGCTCTCCTTCATCGTCACCGGCACGGCCTGGAAGTGGTTTCTCGATCCCGGCATCGGCGTGGAGACGATCGTCCGGTCCTGGGGCTTCACCACCTTCACCTTCAACTGGATCAAGGACTCGCAGATGGCGATCTATACGGTCGTCATCGCCGCGGTCTGGCAGTCCTCCGGCTTCGTCATGGCGATGTTCCTCGCCGGCCTGCGCGGCATCGACAACGAGATGATCAAGGCGGCGCAGATCGACGGCGCGTCGAATTTCAATCTCTACCGCCGGATCATCATCCCGCAGCTCCGGCCCGCCTTCCTCTCCGCCTTCGTGGTGCTCGCCCATCTCGCGATCAAGTCCTACGACCTCGTCATCGCGCTGACCAATGGCGGACCCGGCCGGGCGACCGAGCTGCCGGCGACCTTCATGTATTCCTACACCTTCACCCGCAATCAGATGGGTGTCGGCGCCGCCTCCGCGGTGATCATGCTCATCATGATCGCCTCGGTGATCATCCCCTACATCTACGCCGAAGTCCGCGGAGGTCAGTCGAATGGCCGCTAGTTCGCCCGATACCGCGGTCCGCACCGGGCGCGTGACGCGCGCCGTGATCTATACGGCGCTGATCGTCTTCGCCTTCTACTATCTGCTGCCGCTCTATGTGATGCTCGTCAACTCGGTGAAGCCGCTCGCCGAGATCCAGGGCGGCGCGATGCTCGCTCTGCCGCAGGCCTTCACGCTCGCGCCGTGGCAGAGCGCCTGGTCGACGGCGCAGATCGGCGTCAGCCCGACCGGCCTGAGCCCCTATTTCATCAACTCGATCGTCATGGTCATCCCGGCGGTGGCGATCTCGACCATTCTCGGCGCGCTGAACGGCTATGTGCTGACCAAATGGCGCTTCCCGGGCTCGACGGTCGTCTTCGCGATGATGCTCCTCGCCTGCTTCATCCCGTTCCAGATCGTGCTGATCCCGATGGCGCGCATCCTCGGCCTGCTCGGCCTCGCCGGCACGACCTCCGGACTCGTGCTCGTCCACGTCGTCTACGGCCTCGGCTTCACGACGCTGTTCTTCCGCAACTATTACGAGGCCTTCCCGACCGAGCTGGTCAAGGCGGCGCAGATCGACGGCGCCGGCTTCTTCGGCATCTTCCGCCGCATCCTGCTGCCCTCGTCGGGGCCGATCATCGTCGTCACGGTGATCTGGCAGTTCACCAATGTGTGGAACGACTTTCTGTTCGGCGCCTCGTTCTCGAGCGCCGATTCCCAGCCGATGACGGTGGCGCTCAACAACCTCGTCTCGTCGTCGACCGGCGTGAAGGAATACAACGTGCATTTCGCGGGCGCGATCATGGCCGCCCTTCCCACTCTCATCGTCTATATCGTCTCGGGCCGCTATTTCGTGCGCGGCCTGATGGCGGGCGCAGTGAAGGGCTGAACCCATGGCGTTCCTGGAAATCGATCATCTGGTGAAGCGCTTCGGCTCGACCGAGGTGCTGAAGGGCATCGACATCTCGGTCGACGAAGGCGCTTTCCTCGTGCTCGTCGGCCCGTCGGGCTGCGGCAAGTCCACCCTCCTGTCGATGATCGCCGGTCTCGACACGATCACCTCCGGCGAGGTGCGGATCGGCGGGCGGCGGGTCAACGAGCTGCATCCCTCGAAACGGGACATCGCCATGGTGTTCCAGTCCTATGCGCTCTATCCGAACATGACGGTGGCGGAGAACATCGCCTTCGGTCTCGAAATGCGCGGCGTGGCGAAGTCGGAGCGCGAAGCGGCGGTCGCCCGCGTCTCGGAGATGCTGCAGATCGGCCATCTCCTGAAGCGCAAGCCCAGCCAGCTTTCGGGCGGCCAGCGCCAGCGCGTCGCAATGGGCCGGGCGCTCGTCCGCGACCCGCAGGTCTTTCTGTTCGACGAGCCGCTGTCGAACCTCGACGCCAAGCTGCGCGTCGACATGCGCACCGAGATCAAGCGCCTGCACGAGCGGATGGGCACGACGATCGTCTATGTGACGCACGACCAGATCGAGGCGATGACGCTCGCCACCCAGATCGCCGTGCTGCGCGACGGCGTGCTGCAGCAGTTCGGCACGCCGGCCGAGATCTACAACAATCCGGTCAACGTCTTCGTCGCCGATTTCATGGGCTCGCCCTCGATGAATCTCGTGCCGGCGAAGGTGCGGGAGGAGAACGGCCGCACCGTCGTCGCGCTCGCCCGCACCGGCGAGGCCGAGCTGACGCTCGATACCGGCGCGGCGGCGCAGAAGCTCGCCGGTCAGATCGGCCGCGAGGTGCTGCTCGGCGTGCGGCCGGAGGCGATCACCGATGCCGACGGCGCCGACCGCAACGCCCGCACCGTCGTCGACGCGGAGTGCCATGTCGATGTCGTCGAGCCCGCCGGCTCGGACACCTTCGTCGTCACCTCGCTCGGCGGCAAGCACGTCATCGCCCGCATGCGCTCGGACGCCGCAGTGCGCGCCAAGGAACGGGCACGTTTCGCCTTCAACATGGACAAGGCGGTCTATTTCGACCCCGCCACCGAGAAGCGCGTCGCCTGAGGCGGCGCGGCCCTCCGGCCGCGTCCCTCTTCACTTTGGAACGTTCCAATGCAGTCCAGCCCCGACATCGTGATCATCGGCTCCGGCATGGGCGGCGCCAGCCTCGCCGCGGGCCTGGCCGGCTCCGGCGCCCGGATCACCATTCTCGAAAAGGGCCGGCAGCTCCCCGACACGCCGGAATGCCGCGACCCGCGCGCCATCTTCCAGCGCGGCCATTTCCGCCCGAAGGAGGTCTGGTACGATGCCGCCGACGGGTCCGCCTTCAATCCGGGCAATTACTACTATGTCGGCGGCAACTCGAAATTCTATGGCGCGGTGCTGATCCGCTACCGCGCCGAGGATTTCGAGGTGCTCGAACACCGCGATGGCGTGTCGCCGGCCTGGCCCTATCGCTATGCCGAACTCGAGCCGCATTACACCCGGGCGGAACGCCTCTACCGGGTGCGCGGCTCGCTCGGCCAGGATCCGACCGAACCGCGCCATTCCGCCGGTTATCCGTTCCCGGCGGTGCGCGACGAGCTCGCGATCGCCGAGGTGCGGGCGCGGCTGAAGGTCGAGGGGCTGCATCCCTCCGACCTGCCGCTCGGCGTCGATGCCGAGGCGTGGCTGAAGCGGGCGAAGACGCCCTGGGACGCTTTCCCCGACAGCCGCTCGGGCAAGATGGACGCGGAAACCTGCGGCCTCGACACGGCGCTGCGCGATCCGAACGTGACGCTCGAGACCGAGGCCGAGGTGCTGCGCCTCGTCGCGGGGTCGGACGGCCGTATCGCCCGCATCGTCTATCGCCATCGCGGCGAGGAGAAGACGCTGTCGCCCAAGATCGTCGTGCTCTCGGCGGGCGCGGTGAAATCGGCGGCCCTCCTCCTCGCCTCGAAGGACGAGCGGCATCCGACCGGCCTCGCCAACCGCTCGGACGTGGTCGGCCGCTATTTCATGAATCACAACACGACGGCGGTGATCGCCATCGACCCGCTCTTCCGCAACACGGCGATCCATCAGAAGACCTTCGGCTTCAACGACTTCTACTTCTCGGACGGGGCCGGCGGGCCGCCGCTGGGCAATGTCCAGCTGCTCGGCCGGGTCTCCGGCGCGATCCTGAAGGCGCAGATCCGATGGGCGCCGACCCTCGCCCTCGACATGATGGCGAGCCGGGCCGTCGACTTTCTCGCGATGAGCGAGGATCTGCCGGATGCCGAGAGCCGTGTGCGGGTCGACGGCGACAAGGTCGTGCTGCAGTGGAAGCGCTCGAACATGGCCGCGCACGACCGTCTGGTCGCGGTGATGAAGGAGAAGTTCCGCGCCGCCGGCTTCCCGATCGTGGTCTCCAAGCCGTTCGACCGCCGCACGCCCTCGCATCAGTGCGGCACCGTCCGCTTCGGCACCGATCCGAGCGCGTCGGCGCTCGATCCCTATTGCCGGGCGCACGATCACGCCAATCTCTTCGTCGTCGACGCCTCCTTCATGCCGTCCTCGGCGGCGGTCAATCCGGCCCTCACCATCGCCGCACAGGCGCTGCGCACCGCCGATCACATGATCGCCACAGGGTTCGCGGCATGAGCATGGGAGACAGGCCGGTCGCCCTCGTCACCGGTGCGGCGCGCGGCATCGGCCTCGCGATCGCCGCCGCACTCGGCGCTGCGGGCTATGATCTGGTGCTCGCCGACCGCGCCGCCCCCGAGGATCTCGTCCCCGCCGAGGCGCGGGTGCGGGCGACCGGGGCACGGACCTTCGGCGCCCGCTTCGACCTTGCCGCGCTCGACGAGCACGGGCCGATGCTCGCGGCCGCCGCTTCGGCGCTCGGGCCGATCGACCTCCTCGTCAACAATGCCGGCATGGGCGCGGTCGAGCGCGGCGACCTGCTCGCCCTCAAGCCCGAAAACTTCGACCGCATCATCGACGTCAATCTGCGCGGCACGCTCTTCCTCACCCAGCAGGTCGTCGCCGGCATGCTCGCCACCGCATCGCCGCATCGCCGTGCGGTGATCACCGTCACCTCGGTCTCGGCGGCGCTCGCCTCGCCCGAACGGGCGGATTACTGCATCTCGAAGGCCGGCCTGTCGATGTTCGTGCAGAATCTCGCGCTCCGGCTCGCCGACACCGGCATCGGCGTCTACGAACTGCGCCCCGGTATCATCCGCACCGAGATGACGGCGGGCGTCGCGGCGAAATACGACCGGCGGATCGCCGAGGGCCTCGTGCCCGCCGGCCGCTGGGGGGAGCCGGACGACATCGCGCGCGCCGCGGTCGGCCTCGCGACGGGCGCGTTCGGCTTCGCGACCGGGGCGGTGCTCGCGCTCGACGGGGGGCTTTCGCTTGGCCGCCTCTAGCTTTTTTCGGACCTCGAATTTGGAACGTTCCAAAAGGCGCGACGGCGGCAGAGCCGGCCGGCCTGGGGAGGGATCATGGTCGATTATGTGATCGTCGGCGGCGGTTCGGCCGGCTGCGTGATCGCGGCGCGGCTCTCCGAGGACCCGTCCGTGTCGGTGCTGCTCATCGAGGCGGGCGGCACCGACCGGCATCCGCTCTATCACTGGCCGGCCGGCTTCGCGAAGATGACGAAGGGCATCGGCTCCTGGGGTTGGTCCACCGTGCCGCAGAAGCACATGAAGGGCCGCGTGCTGCGCTACACCCAGGCGAAGGTGATCGGCGGCGGCTCGACGATCAACGCCCAGCTCTACACCCGCGGCAACCGGCTCGATTATGACGAGTGGGCGCAGGCCGGCAATCGCGGCTGGAGCTATGAGGAGGTTCTGCCCTATTTCAAGCGGGCGGAGGACAATCAGCGTTTCGCCGATGATTTCCACGGCTATGGCGGTCCGCTCGGCGTCTCGATGCCGGTGGCGCCGCTGCCGATCTGCGACGCCTATATGCGCGCCGCGCAGGAAATCGGCATTCCCTACAATCACGATTTCAACGGCGCCCGGCAGGCCGGCGTCGGCTTCTACCAGCTCAGCCAGAAGAACGCCCGCCGCTCCTCGGCCTCCGTCGCCTATCTGGCGCCGGCGAGGGGCCGCAAGAACCTCACGGTCGTCACCGGTGCGCGCGTGCTGCGCATCGTCGTCGAGGGCGGCCGCGCCGTCGGCGTCGACTATGTCGAGGGCGACGAGCGGACGCCCAGGCGTGCCCGCGCGGAGCGGGAGGTGGTGGTCTCCTCCGGCGCGATCGGCTCGCCCAAGCTGCTGCTGCAATCCGGCATCGGCCCGGCCGATCACCTGCGCGCCGTCGGCGTCAAGGTGGCGCACGATCTCGCCGGCGTCGGCGGCAATCTGCAGGACCATCTCGATCTCTTCGTGATTGCCGAATGCACCGGCCCGCACACCTACGATCCCTATTCGGCCTGGTACCGCTCGGCCGCCGCCGGCCTGCAATATCTCCTCTTCCGGCAAGGGCCCGTCGCCTCCTCGCTCTTCGAGACCGGCGGCTTCTGGTATGCCGATCCCGAGGCCCGGTCGCCCGACATCCAGTTCCATCTCGGCCTCGGCTCGGGCATCGAGGCGGGCGTCGCACGGCTGAAGAATGCCGGCGTGACGCTCAATTCGGCCTTCCTGCGGCCGCGCTCCCGCGGCACGGTGCGGCTCGCCTCAGCCGATCCGGCCGCCGCGCCGCTGATCGACCCGAACTATTGGGAAGACCCCTATGACCGCCGCATGTCGATCGAGGGGCTGAAGCTCGCCCGCGAGATCATGCGGCAGAAGGCGCTGAAGCCCTATGTCATGGCCGAGCGTCTGCCCGGGCCGGATTACCTGACCGACGACGAACTCTTCGAGTATGGCTGCCGCCACGCCAAGACCGACCATCACCCCGCCGGCACCTGCAAGATGGGCATCGATGACCGCGCCGTGGTCGACCCGCAACTGAAGGTGCGCGGGCTCGAAGGGCTGCGGGTCGCCGATTCCTCGATCATGCCTACGGTCAACTCGTCGAACACCAACGCCCCCTCGATCATGATCGGCGAGAAGGCGGCCGACCTGATCCTCGGCCGCGCGCCGCTGCCGCGCGTGCCGATCGCGCCGATCGAGGAGATGCGGCCGAAGGCGGCCTGAGCGCGGGCGAGGACGCCCGCTCTGGTCTGACGGCCCGGAATCCCTTACGCCTTGTGGCCCCTCTGTTCAGGACGCCGCCCATGATCGCCCATATCGTGCTCCTCCGCTTCCCCGCTACGGTCACGGCCGAGGAGAAGGCCGCGCTCTACCGCTCCGTCGAGGCGCTGCAGCCGCGCATCCCCGGCATGGCGGGCGTCGTCGCCGGTCCGAACGTCTCGCCGGAGGGCCTCGACCAGGGCTTCTCGGACGGCTTCGTCGTGACCTTCGACGGCGCGGCGGCCCGCGACGCCTATCTCGCCGATGAGGAGCACGCCAAGGTCGGCACCGCGCTCGTCGCCCTCGTCGGCGGCCTCGAAAACCTCCTCGTCTTCGATCTCGACCAGGGATGACACCCTCGCCCTTCGCCGATCCGCGCGGCTTCCTCATCGCCCTTTTCGAGGCGGCGGTCGCCGCCGCCGATCCGGCGGTGACGGTCCGCGACCACCTGCCCGAGCCGCCGAAGGGGCGCACCATTGTGGTCGGTGCCGGCAAGGCCTCCGCCGCCATGGCCGAGGCCTTCGAGGCCGCCTGGCTCGGGGCCGGCAACCGCATCGACGCCGGGCTCGTCGTGACGCGCTATGGCTATGGCCGGCCCTGCCGGGCGATCGAGATCGTCGAGGCGGCGCATCCCGTGCCGGACGCCGCCGGCGCGGCGGCCGCGCAGCGCATCCTCGATCTCGTCTCGGACCTCACCGCGGACGATCTCGTCGTCGCGCTGATCTCGGGCGGCGGCTCGGCGCTGCTTTCTCTGCCGCCCGATGAGGTGGGGGCGGAGGCGAAGCGGCAGGTCAACCGGCTCCTGCTCGCCTCCGGCGCCTCGATCCGCGAGATGAACGGCGTGCGCAAGCACCTGTCGCGGATCAAGGGCGGCCGGCTCGCCGCCGCGGCGCATCCGGCGCGGGTGGCGACCCTCGTCGTCTCCGACATTCCGGGCGACGATCCGGCGCTCGTCGCCTCCGGTCCGACGCTCCCCGATGCCGCGACCCGCGCCGACGCGCGCGCGACCATCGCGCGCTACGGCATGGCGCTGCCGGAGACGGCGGCGGCCTGGATCGCGACCGAGGCGGCCGACGCGCCGCGGCCGGGCGACCCGGCCTTCGCGCGCGACAGCGTCGCCACCATCGCCGCGGCGCGCAAGTCGCTCGAGGCGGCGGCTGCGCTCGGCCGCGCCGCCGGCCTGTCGGTCCATATCCTCTCCGACGCGATCGAGGGCGAGGCGCGCGATGTCGGCCTCGTCCACGCCGCGATCGCCCGCGAGGTGGCGACCCGGGATGCGCCCTTCGTGCGGCCGGTGCTTCTGCTTTCCGGTGGCGAGACGACGGTGACGGTGCGCGGTCCCGCCGGCCGCGGCGGACGCAACAGCGAGTTCCTGCTCGCCTTCGCGACGGGCATTGCCGGGCTCGAGGGCGTCACCGCGCTCGCCGGCGATACGGACGGCATAGACGGCTCGGAGGAGAATGCCGGCGCGCTCGCCGACGGGGCGACCGTCGAGCGCCTCTTCGCCGCCGGCCTGAAGCCGCTCGACCTGCTCGCCGGCCATGACGCGCACCGCGCCTTCGCCGCGCTCGGCGATCTTCTCGTCACCGGACCGACGCGCACCAATGTCAACGACTTCCGGGCAATCCTGATCGTCTGATCGCGTCCGGCGACGGATTGTTCAGGATTTCGTCACTGGCCGCGGCGCGCCGTCTCCGCCATCTCTCTTTGCAACGGACGCCGGCCCTCGGCGCCCGATCCCGTGAGAGGAGCGCGGCATGGGCCTTCTGGTCGACGGCGTCTGGCAGCAGAAAAAGCCCGGCTGGGCGCGCGAGGACGGGCGCTTCGTCCGTCAGGATTCGGTGTTCCGCAACTGGATCACGCCGGACGGCAGCCCCGGACCGAGCGGGGAGGGCGGCTTCCCGGCCGAGGCCGGACGCTATCACCTCTACGTCTCGCTCGCCTGTCCCTGGGCGCACCGGACGCTGATCATGCGTGCGCTCAAGGGGCTCGGGGACGCGATCGGCGTATCGGTGGTGCACTGGCTGATGCAGGACGACGGCTGGACCTTCGCGCCGGGGCCGGGCGTCGTGCCCGATCCGGAGTTCGGCGCCCGGTTCCTGCGCGACATCTACGTCGCTGCCGACCCCCATGCGAACGGGCGCGTCACCGTGCCGGTGCTGTGGGACAAGAAGCGGAAGACGATCGTCTCGAACGAGTCGGCCGAGATCATCCGCATGCTGAACTCCGCCTTCGACGGCGTCGGCGCGGCGGCGGGCGATTATTACCCCGAGCCGCTGCGGGCCGAGATCGACGCGGTCAATGCGCGGGTCTACGACACGGTCAACAACGGCGTCTACAAAGCCGGCTTCGCGACCTCGCAAGCCGCCTATGAGGAGGCCTTCGGCGCCCTGTTCGAGACGCTCGACTGGCTCGAGGCCCGGCTCGCCGGGCAGCGCTTCCTGATGGGCGACCGGCTCACCGAGGCCGACATCCGCCTCTTCACGACGCTCGTCCGCTTCGACGCGGTCTATGTCGGCCATTTCAAGTGCAACCGGCAGCGGATCGCCGATTACCCGGCGCTGTCCGGCTATCTGCGCTCGATCTACCAGATGCCGGAAGTCGGCCCGACGGTGAATTTCGAGCACATCAAGAAGCACTATTACCAGAGCCACACCAACATCAACCCGCCCGGCATCGTCCCGTCGGGTCCCATCCTCGACCTCGACGCCCCGCACGACCGCGAGACCCTCGGAGCGTGAAGGGACGGTCCTGCGGGCTGCGCAAGTTCGGTGACCCGCGCAGCCCGCGCCATCCGTCATGCCGGCCTTGGTGCCGGCATCCATAATCGTGCCGGTCGGCGTCTGGACGAGACGCGCTCCACCCGTCCTTCCCGCGACGGCGGGAAGCCATCAAGCCGCGCTGTGTTCGCCCGTCTCGACGCGCGCAGCGCCGCTCGTCCTGCCGCCCGTCCTGCCGGCCTCCCTCAACCCGTGTGAAACACCTCTTCCATCGCCGCCCACCATTCGCCCTTGGCGCGGGTGTTGAGCGGCACCTGCATCGGGCCGCAGAGCGCCCACCATTTCTGCGTCACCGGGTCGGCCGCCATCTTCGCCGTGTCGGCGGCGAAATCGGTGCCGTGATATTCCCAATAGGCGAACATCACATTCTCCGGCTCGCGCAGGAAGATGGTGTAGTTGCGGATGTTGCAGGCGGCGATCATGGCGAGAACCTCCGGCCAGACCGCGGCGTGGACGCGCTTGTATTCGGCGATCGCCTCGGGCTTCAGCCCGATCACGTGACCCATGCGCTGCATGTTTTTCCTCCCTCGGACGAGGAGAGGAGACTAGGCCGCCATCTTCCATATTTGAAGGCGGCCTTCTCTGATAAATTGCGCCCGGCGATCGAGGGAGGCCGCATGGCGGAAGAGGAGGGGCGCTATCGTGCGCCGGCGCTCGACAAGGGGCTCGACATCCTGGAGCGGCTCGCCGCGGCCGAGGAGGGTCTGTCGCAGGCCGAGATCGCCAAATCGCTCGGCCGCAGCGCCAACGAGATCTACCGCATGCTCGACCGGCTGGTGCGACGCGGCTATGTGCTGCGCACCGCCGGCGACCGCTACGAGCTGACGCTGAAGCTCTTCGCGCTCGGCCAGCGCCATCCGCCGACCCGGCGGCTCGTCGGCCAGGCCATGCCGCTGATGCGGGCCTTCGCGAAAGCGGCCGAACAGGCCTGCCATCTCGCCGTCTACGACCGCGGCCGTGTCGTCGTCATCGCGCAGATCGATGCGCCGAGCTATTTCACCTATACGATGCGGGTCGGAGCGCAGCTCGGCCTCTATTCGACCGGCTCGGGCCATGTGCTGCTGGCCTTCGCGCCACCGGCCGAGCGGGCCTTCATGGAGGCGGAGCACGAGGACGGCTTCGAGGATGCCGCGCCGCCCGAAGGCCTCGCGAAGCGTCTCGCCGAAGTGCGGGCGCGCGGCTACGAGCTGATGCCGAGCGCGCAGGTCGAGGGCGTGCAGAACATCTCGGTTCCGGTGCTGGGGCCGGAGGGGACGGTGCTCGCCGCGCTCACCTGCCCCTATATGCGCCGGATCGACCGCGACGACCGCCCCGATCCGCGCCGCACCCTCGCTCTCCTCGTCGAAGCGGGCCGGGACCTGTCGCGCCTGTCGGGCGGGACGGGGTAAGGCCCCCTTCGCCACGAAGAGGACGAGCCCTCGCCCGCCGGCGAATTCGGCTGTTGCCGACTTCGCCTTTTCCCCCCTCGGCTCGGCAACAGCCGAGCCGAGGGGGAGAGGGGTAGGGTGAGGGCCTGCCTTCTACAGCGACATGCCGCCGTCGGCGGTGAACCACTGGCCGGTCGTGTAGCCGCTCTCGTCGGAAGCGAGATGGACGGCGATCGCCGCGATCTCCTCGGCCTTGCCGAGCCGGCCGATCGGCTGGCGGGCGATGAAGGCGGCGCGCGCCTTGTCGTAATCGCCGGTCGCGTGCATGCGGCCCTCGAGCGACGGGCTCTCGACCGTGCCCGGGCAGATCGCGTTGCAGCGTATGCCGTCCTTGATGAAGTCGATGGCGATCGAGCGGGTGAGGCCGATCACCGCCGCCTTCGAGGCGGAATAGACGAAGCGGTTGGTGACGCCCATCGGCACGCCGGCGACCGAGGCGATGTTGACGATCGAGGCGCCGCCATTTGCCACCATGGCCGGCAGGAAGGCCTTGATCAGGCGGAACATCGAGCGGGCGTTGAGGTCGAAGGCGCGCTCCCAGTCCGCCTCGCTCGCCTCGAGAATCGTGCCGGCATGGACGATGCCGGCGCAATTGAAGAGCACATCGGGCGCCCCGGTCTCCGCCGCGAAGGCGGCGATCGCCGCCGCGTCGAGCACGTCGAGCTTGCGGGTCGTGACGTTCGGGATGCCGGCGAGGGCGGCGAGCGTCTCCTCGTTGACGTCGGTCGCGACGATCCGCGCCCCCTCGCGCGAAAACGCCTCGACGGTCGCCCGTCCGATTCCCTGCGCCGCCGCGGTGACGACGCACAGCTTGTCCTTCAGACGATCGACCATTCTTTCCTCCGGTCGCGGCGGGAGAGCCGCCTCTCCCCGATGAAGCAACCATTTATCTGTGAATGGCCTCTCCGGCAATGGAAAGGGCGGCCCGCGGCCGCCCTCCGTCTTCGGTCCTGCCGGGCGGAGCCCGTCTCAATAGGTGGCGCGGCCGCCCGAGACGTCGAACACCGCGCCGGTGGTGAAGGAGCATTCCTCGCTCGCCAGCCAGGTGATGATCGAGGCCATCTCGGTCGTCGTGCCGAACCGGCCCATCGGGATCTTCGACAGCATGTAGTCGATATGCGCCTGGCTGACCTGCTGCAGGATCGGCGTGTCGACCGTTGCCGGAGTGATCGCGTTGACCGTCACGCCGTCGCGCGCCAGCTCCTTGCCGAGCGACTTCGTCAGGCCGATCACCGCTGCCTTGGAGGCCGAATAGGCCGAGGCGGTCGGATTGCCCTCCTTGCCGGCGATCGACGCGACGTTGACGATGCGGCCATAGCCGTTCTTCTTCATCAAGGGTGCGATGTAGCGGTTGCAGTAGAAAAGGCCGTTGACGTTGATGTCGAACACCCGCTTCCACTCCTCGACCGGATAGTCGACGACGAGCGCGTTCTGGCCGGCGACACCGGCCGAGCAGACGAGCACGTCGATCTTGCCGAGATGGCCTTCCGCCGTCGCCGCGGCCGCCTCGACCGCCGCCGGATCGGTGACGTTCACCGCGATGCCGTGCGCCCGCTCGCCGAGTTCGGCCTTCACGGCCTCGATCCGGCCGGCGTCGACGTCCCAGATGCAGACCGAGCCGCCCTCGGCGACGATCCGCGCCGCCGTCGTCAGGCCGATGCCCGATGCGCCGCCCGTCACAACGGCGCCGCGTCCCTCGAACCGCCTCATCCCGTCCATGTCGTCGTCCTCTCCTCCGCGCCGAGTGCGCGGCGCCCTGTTTAGGCGCGGCGGCGCGCCGGCACAACGGGCGGGAAGCTGGCGCGGCGCCCCGATCGGGGCTAAGGGTCACCGCTTGAACGGCCGGAACGGACGAAGAGAATGGCGCTCGACAGGGTTGAAGACGCGATCGCGGCGATGGCGGCGGGCGAGCTGGTGGTGGTCGTCGACGACACCGACCGCGAGAACGAGGGCGATCTGATCATGGCCGCCTCGAAGGCCGCGCCCGACAAGATCGCCTTCATGATCCGCCATACGAGCGGCATCATCTGCGTGCCGATGATGCCGGACCGCGCCGAGACGCTCAACCTGGCGCCGATGGTCGCCAACAACCGCGATCCGATGCGCACCGCCTTCACCGTCACGGTCGATTACAGGCACGGCCTCACCACCGGCATCTCGGCCGAGGAGCGCGCCAACACGATCTCGGCGCTCGCCAACGACAATTGCGCGGCTTCCGATTTCGTCCGGCCGGGCCATATCTTCCCGCTCATCGCGCGGGAGGGCGGCGTGCTGATCCGCTCCGGCCATACCGAGGCGGCGACCGACCTCGCCCGTCTCGCGGGTCTCGAGCCGGTCGGTGTGCTCGCCGAGATCGTCAATGACGACGGCACCGTCAAGCGGCTGCCGCAGCTCCTCGAATTCGCCGCCGAGCACGGTCTGAAGATCATCTCGATCGAGGACCTGATCGCCTATCGCGCCCGCACCGAGACCTTCGTGCGCGAGGTCGATGCCTTCCCCGTCGCGATCGGCGGCCGCACCGCGAACGCGATCGTCTACGAGACGCCGTTCGATTCCATGCAGCATCTCGCCATCGTGTTCGGCGACGTGCGCGAGCAATCCGACATCCCGACCCGCATCCATCGCGCCGATCCGATCGCCGATCTCATTCAGAACGGCTCACAGGCCTGGCTGCGCACGACATGGAAGCGGCTCGGTGACGCCGATCGCGGGGTCTTCGTGCTGTTGCGGACGCCGATGATCATCCGCCCCGACGGACTGCCGGAAGGCACCGACGGCGAGGAACGGCACCGTTCGGCGCAGAGCCGCCGCCAGCGCTGGCGCGAGGTTGGGCTCGGCGCGCAGATTCTGCGCCATCTCGGGGTCCGCTCGATCCGCCTCCTCGCCGCGCACGAGCGGCAGTTCGTCGGCCTGCAGGGCTTCGGCATAGAGATCGTCAAGACGGAAATCTGCAGCGACTGACCGCCTCGCCGAGCTGCCGCGCCGAGCCCTTCGCCCCCGGCCTCCCTGTGACGGCGATCACAAGAGCGGGAACCGGCTTGCAGCCTCTTCATTGTCTTCCGCGAAACGGCCGACGGCCGGGAAAAGACAAAGGAGGCTCCGATGCTTCAGTGGGCTCTGATTTTCTTGATCGTGGCGTTGGTCGCTGCGGCGCTCGGCTTCGGCGGCCTGGCCGGTACGGCGGTATCGATCGCGAAGATCATCTTCGTCGTCGCGCTGATCCTCTTCCTCATTTCTGCGATCATGCATCTCGTCCGCGGGCGAGGCGTCTAGCGGCGCGGAAGAGCCGCCCCGCTTCTCCCCCTCGGCGGGGCGCGCCACCGCGCTTGAGACCGACGCCCGGACCGTTCCCTCCCCGCGGTCCGGGCGTCGGCCTTTTCACGTCCGGCCTTCGTTCCGCCGGACCCGCTTGCGCATGTTCAGAAGCCGAAAAGCCCCGGCGCCGCGACGGCGCCGGGGCTTTTGTGGGTGCTTGCGGGTTCAGCTGCGGATCGCGAGCGCGCGGCCGATCTCGGCCATGGAGGCTTTCGCGCTCTCCGGATCGGGCAGCGGCGCGCCGCCCTCGAGGATTTCCTCGAGCCGGGCCCGGGCGCGGCTGACGCGGCTCTTCACCGTGCCGACGCGCACCCGGCAGATCTCCGCCGCTTCCTCATAGGAGAAGCCGCTCGCGCCGATCAGGATCAGCGCCTCGCGCTGCTCGTCGGGCAGGAGCTGCATCGCGCGGAGGAAGTCGTCCATCTCCACCCGGCTCGTCTGGCCACCGATATCGGCGAGCCGCGCCGCATGGCTGCCGTCGGCATCCTCGATCTCGCGGCGGCGCTTGCGGCCTTCCGAGTAGAACTGGTTGCGCAGGATGGTCACCAGCCACGCATGCAGATTGGTGCCCTCGGTGAACTTGTCCTTGTTGGCGAGCGCCCGCATCACGGTTTCCTGAACCAGATCGTCGGCGCGGTCGCGGCTCCCGGCCAACGATCGGGCGAAGGCCCGAAGCATCGGCAAGGCGGCGACGAGTTCGTCCTTCATGCTGAACTTTTTCTCGGGATCGTTCACGTCGGCTCGCCGTCCGGCGCGGCCTTGGTGGCGATCTTGCTGTCGATGCTCTCGAGGAGCGACATGATGTCGTCGGGCAGCGGCTCGGCGAGCGCGTCATCGAAGACGCGTCGCAGCTGCCGTCCGATCCAGTCTTCCTTGCGCGGGCCGACCTCCTTGGCCGCCGGGGGCTCTGCCCCCGGAAAAGGGGTACGCAGGCCCTCGTTCTTGTCTTTGCTCACACTATCGGGTCCCGAGGTCATGGTTCGTCCCAGATTGCCGGCCAGAAAAGGGGCCAGCGCTAGGCAATCGTTCCGGGCGCGGATGGTTCCGCCGGGTCAGCAAATTTGAGGAACCAAGGGCGGACAATAGCGTTTGTGTTCGTCCCGCGGACCGTCTCGACAACAAGGGGGAAAAATGTCCGTCAGCATGTCCCAGGCGCTCGCGCCCCATCTGCCCTTCCTGCGCCGCTATGCGCGTGCGCTGACCGGCGGGCAGCAGAGCGGGGACGCCTATGTGCGCGCGTGCCTGCAAGCGATCGTCGACGATCCCTCGGTACTTCCCGAAGGCGAATCGCCGCGCGTCGCGCTCTATCATCTCTTCCATGCGCTCTGGTCCGGCACCCATGTCGATGCCGGCGAAGGGTCCCTGACTGGGGCCGAGGCGACGGCTCAGGAACGGCTCTCCACCATCCCGCCCACGGGCCGCCAGGCGCTTCTGCTCGTCGCGATGGAAGGTTTTTCGGAGGCCGAGGCCGCCCGCATCATGGATCTGTCCGAAGACGGTGTGCGCGGTCTGGTCACCGAAGCGCTCGCCGAGATCGACCGGCAGACCCGCACCTCGGTCCTCATCATCGAGGACGAGCCGATGATCTCGATGGACCTTTCCGGCATTGTCGAGGAACTCGGGCACCAGGTCTCCTCGGTAGCGCGCACGCGCGACGAGGCGGTGCGGGCCGTCGAAGCGCGGCGCCCGGGGCTCGTCCTCGCCGACATCCAACTCGCCGACGGGTCGTCGGGCATTGATGCCGTCAAGGACATCCTGGCGAGCTTCGCCGTGCCGGTGATCTTCATCACGGCGTTTCCGGAGCGCCTGCTGACCGGTGAGCGGCCGGAGCCGACCTTCCTGCTGACCAAGCCGTTCGATCCCCGTACGGTCAAGGCGGCCATCAGCCAAGCTCTGTTCTTCCGGTCGTCGGCCTCGCTCGCCGCGTGAGGGCGGAAAGGGCCCGCATGGGGCGGGCCCTTTCGCCGGTTCGTCAGAGCTTGCTGTACCAGGCGTCGACTTCCTGCTCCGCCTTGTCTTTGGCGATGCCGTAGCGTTCCTGGATCTTTCCGGCGAGTTCTTCCCGGCGACCCTCGATGATGTCGAGATCATCGTCGGTGAGCTTGCCCCACTGCTGACGGGCCTGGCCCTTCAGCTGCTTCCAATTGCCTGCGATCGTGTCACGGTTCATTGCGTTTCTCCAATTGTCTTGGATGACGGAAGAACAATGATCGCTCGCATCAATCGTTCCGAGCCGGGGAGGTGACATGGGCGGCCTGATCGAAGCGGTCCTGGGAGAGGGGGCCTTTCTTCCGCACGGCGTCTGCCTGCTCTGGTCGCCGGCGCTCCTCACCCTGCACGCCCTGTCCGACGCGCTGATCGCCGGCGCCTATTTCGTCATCCCGCTCGCCATCCTGCGCTTCCTGACGCTGCGGCACGATTTCGCGCCCTCCTATCGCCGCGTCGCCTATCTCTTTCTCGCCTTCATCTTCCTCTGCGGGCTCACCCATCTGATCTCGCTCGTCACCTACTGGCAGCCGCTCTACATCATCGAGGGCGGCGTCAAGGCGCTGACGGCTGCCGTGTCGGTGGTGACGGCGATCCTCGTCTGGCCGATCCTGCCCAAGCTCCTGACGCTTCCTTCACCGCAGGCGCTCGAGGAGTCGAACGCGCATCTGAAGCGCGAAATTCAGGCCCATGTGGAAACGCTCCGGCAGCTGAACGACAGCCGCGCCGATCTCGAGCGCCGGGTCGCGCAGCGGACGCGGGAGCTGATCGAGACCAATCAGCGCTTCGAGGCGGCACTGGCGAGTTCGGACGTCGCCGTCTTCTCGCAGGACCGCGATCTCGTCTTCACCTGGAGCTATGATCCGCACGGGCTGTGGCCGGCGCGCGAGGTGGTCGGCCGCACCGACGGCGACACCCTGCCGAGCCTCGTTTCCCAGGAAGTGGTGCGGGCGAAGCGGACCGTGGTCGAGGGCGGCCGCGGTGCGGCGATCAACATCGAGGTCGCCGCCGAGGATGGCGCGAGCCAGTATCTGCGGCTGTCGATGGATCCCTTGCGCGACGATGCCGGCGAGATCGCCGGCCTGACCTCGGCCGTGGTCGATCTCACCGAGCGGCACGATTACGAGACCCGCCTCTCCGCGCTGACGAGCAGCCTCGCCGAGGCGAATGCCCGCTTCGATCTGGCGCTGCGCGGGTCATCGATCTCGGTGTTCACGCAGGACGAGCGGCTCCGCTACACCTGGGTCTACAACACGCCGCTCGCTCCCGACCCCTCGGCGATCGCCGGCCGTACCGACGCCGAGCTGATGGGCGAAGACCGTGCCGCGGCGCTGATCGCGGCGAAGCGCGCCGTGATCGAGGCCGCCGCGCCGCGTACCCTCGATTTCGAGCTCGAGATCGAGGGGCGGCCGCGCTCCTTCGAGATGCGACTCGAGCCGATCGTCGCGCTCGACGGGCGGGTCACCGGCCTTGCCGGCGTCGCCGTCGACATCACCGAGCGGCGTTCGCACGAGCGCCACCTGCGCCTCGTGATGCGGGAACTGACGCATCGGTCGAAGAACCTGCTTGCCGTGATCCAGGCGATGGCCCGCCAGACCGCGGCGCGCAGCGACGACCCCAAGACCTTCGTCGAGCGCTTCTCCGCCCGGCTCCGCGCGATGGCCGCCTCGCATGATCTGCTCGTGGCGCAGGAATGGCACGGCGCCTATCTGCCCGATCTCGTCAAGGCGCAGCTCGCCCAGGCGGTCGATCCCGGCTCGGAACAGCTGGTGACCGAGGGGCCGCCGGTCAGCCTGCGGCCCGATGCGGCGCAGAATATCGGCCTTGCGCTGCACGAGCTCACCACCAACGCGGCGAAATACGGCGCGCTGTCCGTGGCCGACGGGCGGATCGCGATCCGCTGGCGGCTCGAGGGCGATCGCTTCGTGCTGCGCTGGGAGGAGCGGGGCGGACCCCCGGTCGAGCCGGCGTCGCGGCGCGGCTTCGGCGTCACGCTGCTCGAGCGCACCGTCGGTCAGGCGCTCGACGGCACCGTGTCGGTGTCGTTCGAGGACAGCGGTCTCGTCTGCGAGATCGTCATTCCGGCGAGCCATCTGCTCGCCTGACAGGCTGCCGGCGCCTCAGCGGCGCCGGCCGAGCCCGCTCGTCAGCCCCATCATGAAGGCGGTCGCAGCCGTGACGGCGCCTCGCGAGGCGGCGAGACGGCGCGCGCGTTCCCGCCGCCACGCGGCGATCACCAGCACGGCGAGGCCGATGAAGAGAAACAGGGCGGCGAAGATCAGTTTCGCCCCGAGCGGCCCGTAGGTCCGCGCGATCAGCTCATATCCGGCTGCCGTGACGAAGCCGAGCCCGATGGCGATCAGAAGCCCGGCGAGCAGCATCGCCGCCAGCGAGCGGGCCGCGCGGCCCGCGCCCTGGACGGCATTGCCGATCGCGGCCGCTGCCACCGCCTGAAAGAGTGCCCCGATCAAGACGCTGTCCTCCGCTTCAGCGGCGGGAGAACAGCGTGCCGAGCAGAAGCCCGACGCCGGTCGCGATCAGCACCGACGGGATCGGGTTGGCGGCGATCCGGCTCTCGAGATCCTCGGCGAGCATTTCACCGCGCCGCCGCGCATCGTCCGCGCTCATGCGCAGTGTCTCTCCGGTCCGCTCCGCCGCATTGCGCAGCGCGTCGGCGCCCGCCTCGACCCGCTGCGCACCGAGCGTGCGGATCGTCTCGGCGAGTGCGGCGACGTCCGCTCGCAGTACCCGAAGCTGTTCGGCGACGTCGCCGCCGTCGACCGTGTTCTCGCTGCCGAGATTGTTCTCTGCCATTTTGGTTCCTCTGCGCTGTCGCCGATCATGCGCGTCGGCCGCGTCGCTATCCTGTCTTCCGCCGGCCTTCGATCTCGTCGTGCCGCCAGACGTGACGCAAGGGGCGGCCGATCTCGACCGCCTCGATCGCCGCCGCCAATTCGATCGCCAGCCGCTCCAGCGGCGCGCGCTCGGGCGGCGCTGCGGACCTCGCCCGGCGTGCCGTCGCAGCGAGCCAGTGCTTGAGCGTGTCGCGCTTCTCGCCCGCGGTCAACGCGCCGTCCTCGAGCACCTCGTCCGGTGCTGCGAAGCCTGCATAACCGCCCATTTTCTTTATCGGCACCAAACCGCCGCTCCATTCTCGAGCCCCACCGGCCGTTGAACGGGGGAACAGGCCGTTCGGTTCCCGTGCGGCAGCAGCGGGAACCGACGCGCTGCCGCATTCTTGTCCTTCTTCAAGCGGCCGGTTCCGTGCCGCGGGCGCCTCCGTTATGGTGGCCGCAGCACGACCGACCGACCTCGTTTCCAACACCGCACAAGACTGGGGGCTCCGGATGGACCTGACATTGACCGCGCGCAACTCCTCTTCGCTGACGGAGCCGGCCGGGGGGCGTGTCGTTCCGGTCATCCTGTGCGGCGGTGCGGGCTCTCGGCTCTGGCCCTATTCGCGCGAGGCGCGGCCGAAACCCTTCCTGCCGCTCGTCGACGGCGAGACCACCTTCACGGCGACCCTGAAGCGCGTTTCGGACCGCTCGCTGTTCGCCGCGCCCGTCGTCGTCGCAAACGAGGATCACCGCTTCCTCGTCGCCGAGGAGGTGCGCGGGCTCGGCGTCGAGGCGACCATCATTCTCGAGCCGGAGCGGCGGGATTCGGCCGCCGCCGTGGCCGTCGCCGCGGCCTTCGTCGCGGCGCGCGACCCGGATGCGGTGGTGCTGATCCTCGCCGCCGATCACGTCGTGCGCGACGTTGCGGGCTTCCATGGCGCGGTCTCCGCCGCGCTCGCCGCCGCGCGGGCCGGCGCCATCGTCACCTTCGGCATCACGCCGACCAATCCGGCCACCGCCTATGGCTATATCCGCCGTGGCACCGCACTGCCTGAGGCCGAGGCGGTCTCGGCCGTCTCGGCCTTCGTGGAAAAGCCCGATGAGGAGACCGCGCAGCGTTATCTCGACGAGGGCTATGTCTGGAACAGCGGCAACTTCATGATGCGGGCCGCCGCCGGTCTCGCCGAGATCGAGCGACTCGCGCCCGAGGTCGCCGTCGCCGCCCGGATCGCGGTCGAGACCGCAAAGACCGACATCGACTTCCTTCGCCTCGACGGCGACGCCTTCGGGCGCGCGCCGAAGGTGTCGTTCGACTATGCCGTCATGGAGAAGACCGACAAGGCGGCGGTGATCGCCGCCACCTTCGACTGGTCCGATCTCGGCACCTGGGAATCGATCTGGGATGCCGGCCGGCCGGATGCCGCGGGCAATGTCGTGGTCGGCGAGGCCGTGCTCGAGGCGGTCAGCGGCAGCTATGTCAATGCCGACGGACCGGTGGTCGGTGTGGTCGGCGTCGACAATGTCGTCGTGGTCGCCACCGAGGATGCGGTGCTCGTCACCGACCGGTCACGCTCGGGCGAGGTGAAGCAGCTCGTGGCACGGCTGCGCGAATCCTATCCCGAAACCGTCGCGAGCCATATCCGCGTCTATCGGCCCTGGGGTTACTACCAGTCGATCGACAAGGGCGCCCGCTATCAGGTCAAGCGCATCGTGGTGAAGCCCGGCGCGCGGCTGTCGCTGCAGAACCATTTCCACCGCTCGGAACACTGGGTCGTCGTCACCGGCGTCGCCCGCGTGACCGTGGACGAGACTGTGCGGCTCGTGGGCGAGAACGAATCCGTCTACATCCCCCGCGGCGCGGTGCATCGTCTCGACAATCCCGGGAAAATCCCCGTCGAACTGATCGAGGTGCAGTCCGGCAGCTATCTCGGGGAGGACGACATCGTCCGCCTCGAGGACGACTACAATCGGAAATAGCCTCCGCCCTTCGTTCGAACTATACTCCTCTCGGGCAGGATAAACCGAGTCCACCGCGACGTTGCGCGGCGGGCCATCGCGGCGATGTCGTGGGGTCGGGCCGGTGCGCCAAGGGATCAGGCGCGTCGGCTTGCCGCGCGGTTGCGCCGGCGGGAGAGTATGGGATGGCGGGAGAAGGGGGCGGCATCCGCGATGTCGGCGGCATCGCGGCGGGTCCGATCTCTGGCGAAGACCCCGAATCGGCGCTGGCGCGGCTGATTCGGATCCGGGATCGCTTGCGGGAACTCTGGTCGTCCGACCGGGCGAGCCTGCCGCGCGACGAGATCGCCGCGCTGATCGAGGCGATGGCCGATTCCGAGCGCGAGATCCGCGAGCTCCGCCACCGGATGGTGGTCAGCGAGCGGCGCGATTCGCTCACCGGCGTGCTGAGCCGCCCGGCCATTCTCGCCGAAACCGAGGCTGCGATCGCCGGATGCGCCGGCGAGGGCCGGGGCGCCGCCCTGCTCGCCGACATCAACCGGTTCTCCGCGATCAACGAGCGGTTCGGCTCGTCGGCGGGCGACGGCGTGCTGCGCCAGGTGGCGCGCCGGCTCGAACGGCTCGTCGAGGCACGGTCGGACGAGACGGCGGAGGGAGAGGAAGCGCGGCTCGGCCGCATCGGCACCGATCGTTTCCTTGTCCTCCTGCCGCGCATCGCCTCCGACCGCGAGGCGACCGATGTCGCACTCGGCATCCTGCACATCCTCGAGGAGCCTGTGGTGGTCGGCACGGAGGCGGTCGCGGTGACGGCGAGCATCGGCATCGTGCATCTGCCCGAGGATGCGGGGACGGCCGACGCCGCGCTCGCCCGTGCCGCCGCCGCGCTCGCCGATGCCAACCGCTACGGCCGCGGCCGGATCGCCCGCTACCGGCCCGAGATCGGGCCGCCGGCGCCCGCCATGCGGGCGCTCGAGCCGGATCTGCGCAGCGCCGCGCGCTTCGAGCAGCTCCACCTCGTGTTCCAGCCCAAGGTGCGCTGCGCCGACGGCGCGATCGTCGGTGCCGAGGGGCTGCTGCGCTGGCGCCATCCCGAGCACGGGCTGATCGGGCCGGATCAGTTCATCCCGCTCGCCGAGGAGACGCTGATCATCGAGCAGATCGGCGGCTTCGTCCTGGGCGCGGCCTGCAAGGCGGCGCGCGCGATCAAGAATGCCGGCTTCGACATGACGGTGGCGATCAATGTCTCGGCGCGGCAGTTCGGCCAGCCCGCCTTCATCGAGCGCTTCTGGCGGGCGATGAAGCAGTACGATCTGGAGCCGGAGCGCTTCGAGATCGAGATTTCCGAACTGTCGATGCATCCGAGCCGCGACGACATGGCCGGCGCGCTCGAGGCGCTCAGGGCGATCGGCTTCCGGCTGATCCTCGATGATTTCGGCCGCGGCCAGACCTCGCTCGCCTTCCTCGCCGGGCTGCCCTTCGACGGGATGACGATCGACCGCTCCTTTGTCGCCGGCATCGGCCATTCCTCGACGGCGGAGCGGATGATCGGCGGCGCCCTCAAGCTCGCCGATGAGCTCGGTCTCGAGACGATCGCCGAAGGCGTCGAGACGGAGGCGCAGTTCGCCTTCGTGCGCGAGCGGCGCTGCGCCTTCGCGCAGGGCTTTCTCCTGTCGCCGCCCGTCGAGCTCGACGATTTCCTCGCGCTCGTCCGGCGCTCGCCGTTTCTCGGACCCGCCTCGCCCTCCTGAGGCGGGTCAGAGCGTTCCCTTGCCGGCGTCCGAGCCGAGCCGGGCGCGCCGCCGCTGCAGCACCAGCACGACGGCGAGGGCGGTGAAGATGACGAGGAAGGAAAGACCCGTCGTCACCGTGCCGAGCGCATAGAGCACCGGCGTCGTGACATTGGTCGTCATCGCATAGATCTCGAGCGGCAGCGTGTTGAACGTGCCGGCGGTCATCATCGTGCGGGCGAATTCGTCATAGGAGAGGGTGAAGCCGAACAGCGCGACACCGATCAGGCTCGGCAGGATCAGCGGCAGCACGACGAAGCGGAATGTCTGCCAGGGGCTGGCGCCGAGATCGCGTGCCGCCTCCTCATAGGCCGTATTGAAGCGGTTGAAGACGGCGAGCATGATCAGGAGGCCGAAGGGCAGCGTCCAGGTCAGATGGGCGCCGAAGGCCGAGGAATACCAGGCCGGCCGGATGCCGATCACCTGGAAGAGCAGGCCGATGCCGAGGCTGATCAGGATCGACGGCACGATGAGGCTCGCGACCGCCAGGTAGAAGAGCGGCGTCGAGGCGCGGAAGCGGCGGCGGAAGGCGAGGCCGGCGAGGAGCGAGACGAGCACCGTCACCGCCATCACCATGACGCCGAGCGACAGCGAGCGACGGAACGAGCCGCCGAAATCGCCGACCGCCTGCGTTTCGAACAACCGGCCGAACCAGGTGAAGGAGAAGCCGTTCATCGGGAAGGTGAGGCCGCCATTCTCGCCCTGGAAGGAGAGCAGCACGATCGTCGAGAGCGGGCCATAGAGGAACAGCACGAACAGCACGAAAAAGGCGGCGAGCAGCCAGAAGCCCCAGCCGCGGGTCTCGCTCAGCATGGGATTGCCCCCCCAAGAAGAGTTCGCTCTGTGAAGTCTTCCCCTCTCCCGCCGGCGGGAGAGGGGAAGGCGGCCGTCGTGTATCGAATAGCCCCCATCACAGCTCCTTGCGGATGTCGACGACGCGCAGGATCGCCGCGACCATCAACAGCACGACGACGAGCAGCACGACCGCGTTCGCGGCGGCGGCGGGATATTGCAGCAGCGACATCTGGTTGCGCATCATCAGCGCGACCGAGGCGCTCTGCCCGCCCGACATCACCTGCACGGTGGAGAAATCCGCCATGATGAGCGTGACGACGAAGATCGAGCCGATCGCGATGCCGGGCTTCGCGAGCGGGATGACGACGTGGACGAGCGTCTGGAAGGCGGAGGCGCCATTGTCGCGCGCCGCCTCGATCAGCGCCCGGTCGATGCGCACCAGAGAGTTGAAGATCGGCGTCACCATGAACAGCGTGTAGAGATGCACCATGGCGAGCACGACGGCGAAATCGGAATAGAGCAGCCATTCGACCGGCTGGTCGACGAGGCCGATGCTCTGCAGGAACCCGTTCATCAGGCCGTTGCGGCCGAGAAAGGGAATCCAGGAGATCATCCGGATGATGTTCGAGGTCAGGAAGGGCACGGTGCAGACGAGGAAGAGCACGGTCTGCATCGTCGCCGTGCGGATATAGAAGGCGAGGAAGTAGGCGACGGTGAACCCGATCGAGAGCGTGATCGCCCAGACGATCGCCGTGTATTTGAGCGTGTTGAGATAGGTCTTCCACGTCACCCAGGAGCCGAGCACGTCCTGATAGTTGGTGAGGATGAAGTCCGGAATGACGCGGGCGAAGTCGTAATCCCAGAAGCTCACCACGACGATGGTTATGATCGGCACGAGCAGGAAGAAGCCGAGGATCAGGGCGAGCGGCAGCGCCTGCAGATAGGGCACGAAGGCCGGCGTCTCGCCCGGCAGCTTCGTCGGCCGCCGCGTCGCGGCCTTCGGTCCGGGCGCGGCGGGGGCGGCCGATGGGGCGAGGACGGCTGTCTCTTCGACGGTGGTCATGCGCGCTCCGCTCGGGAAGGGTCCTCCCCCGCGACGCGGGGGAGGACGGATTGGCGACGCTGCCGTCAGGCGGCGATGAACTCGTTCCAGCGGCGGACCATGTAGCGGTCCTCGTCCATCACGGAGTTCCAGCAGGCGACGGCGCCCATGCGGGCCTCGAACGAGCCGCCGTCGCGGACAGCGCCGGCCTTCTCCATCACCTTGCCGTCGGGCGAGAGGATGTCGCCCTTGGCCGGCTTGCCGTCGACCCAGTAGCCCCACTCGTCTTCCGACATGAACGCCTTGGCGGTCTCCATCGCGGCCGAATAGTAGCCCTGGCGGTTGAGATAGGCGCCGACCCAGCCGGAGAGATACCAGTTGATGTATTCATAGGCCGCATCGAGCGTCGCGCCCGAGACGTGCTTGGCGATGCCGAGGCCGCCGCCCCAGGCGCGATAGCCTTCCTCGAGCGGCTGGTAGACGCACGGAATGCCCTTCGAGCGGACGGCGGCGACGGCCGGCGACCACATCGACTGGATCACAACTTCGCCCGAGGCCATCAGGTTGACGCTCTCGTCGAAGGTCTTCCAGAAGGCGCGGAACTGGCCTTCCTGCTTGGTCTTGATCAGGAAATCGATCGTGGTGTCGATCTCCGCCTTCGTCATGTTGCCCTTGTCGGCATATTTGATGATGCCGGCGGATTCGGCGATCATCGCGGCGTCCATGATGCCGATCGAGGGGATGTTGAGGATCGACGTCTTGCCCTTGAAGGCGGGGTCGAGAATGTCCTTCCAGTTCTTGATCGGACGGCCGACGAGGTCCGGACGGATGCCGAGCGTGTCGGCATTGTAGATCGTCGGGATCAGCGTCATCCAGTTGGTCGGCTCCTTCGCGAAGGTGGTCGACTCGGCGCTCTCGACGAAGCCGACCGTGTGCGGCGCGGTGCCCTGCGCGATGACCGAGTCCGGCTTCAGCTTGCCGGTGACGAAGAGCGGCACGATCTTGTCGAAATACTTGATCTTCGACACGTCCATCGGCTGCATGACGCCGGCCGGGAAGACCTTCTTGCAGATCCAGTATTCGATGTCGGCGATGTCGTAGGAATCCGGCTGCGTCACGGCGCGCTGCGCCGCGGCATCCGAATCCATCGCCGTCATCTCGAGCGTGATGCCGAGATCTTCCTTGCACTTCTCGGCGATCGCGTTGAGCGCCGACACGCCGGTGCCGAACTGGCGCAGCGTGATCGGGTTCTGCGCCCAGATGGTCGGAAAGCCGGTGATCGCGCCCGAGCCGGCGGCGAGACCGGCGGCGGCGGCCGATCCCTTCAAGAGCGAGCGGCGGGAAATGCCGCGCTTCTTCGTCGTCGTCATGATGAGGAGCTCCCTGTTCCCTCTTTGATCCTCGCGGCCGAACGCGACCGCTCGAATGGCGGTGGCGGCCGTCAGGCCGCGAATTCGTGGATGTCGGCCTCGTCCCAGGTCACGGCCGTGGCGTCGCCGACCTCGACGGGGCGGGCGAAGAACACCTTGTCCGGCACGATCGCGACGAGCTCGGTGCCATCCTCGGCGACGAGGCCGACGACGACGTTGCTGCCCTGATACTCGGTCGAGCGGACGATCGCCCGTCGGCCACCGGGTGCATCGTCCTGTGGCACGAGGCTGACCCGGTCGGCGCGCACCGAGACCGTCTTGCCGAAGATCGGCAGGATGTTGTGGCCGCCGATGAAGCGGGCGACGAACTCGCTCGCCGGGGTCTCGAAGATCGCGCGCGGCGCGCCGGCCTGCTCGATGCGGCCGTGCGACATGATCACCACGAGGTCGGCGAGCGCCATCGCCTCCTCCTGGCTGTGGGTGACGTGGATGAAGGAGATGCCGAGCTCGCGCTGGAAGCGCTTCAGCTCCGCCCGCACCCGGATCTTGAGGAAGGGATCGAGCGCGGAGAGCGGCTCGTCGAGCAGGAGGATCTGCGGGTCGGTGACGAGCGCACGGGCGAGCGCGACGCGCTGCTGCTGGCCGCCGGAGAGCTGCGCCGGCAGCCGCTCGGCATAGGGCGTCATGTCGACGAGGGCGAGCATCTCGTCGGCCCGCTTGTGGCGGGTCGGCTTGTCGATGCCCTTCATGCGCAGCGAGAAAGCGACATTGTCGCGCACCGAGAGATGGGGGAACAGCGCGTAGGACTGGAACATCATCGCCGAGCCGCGCTGGGCCGGCGGCTTGTCGTTGACGATCTGGTTGCCGAGCACGATGTCGCCGTCGGAGACGGATTCGTGTCCGGCGATCATCCTGAGCGTCGAGGACTTGCCACAGCCGGACGGCCCGAGCAGGCAGCAATAGGTGCCCGCCTTGATCTTGAGACTGATCGAATCGACCGCCACCGTGCCGCCATAGCGCTTGGTGACGGATGCGAGCTCGAGATCGGCCGGTCGCGCCATCGCTGCCTCCAAAAATCGATGCGAAGAGGAGTCGCAAGCGGCGTGCCAAGCGCCTTCGCACCTGCGAAATGGCGTCAAGCTATTGATTTTACGGACACCGGACCGGTGCCGGGACTTATGAGCCCAATTTGAAGGCGGTTTTGCCCGTGCTCAATTTTGGGGCGACGGGACACAAAGATTCAGCACGATCGTATACGATCGGTGTTTGCCTCGTATCCGCCGGCAGCGTAGTCTCATCCCGGTCGGCAGACCGCCGACGGACAGCCATGCAGAACCGAGCTCCCCCCGACCGGACGACCCTTCTCGCCCCCGCCTCAGGACGGGTGCCGCCGCGTTCCGCACGCGCCGCCTCGATCCATGCCGAGCTTCTGGCGGCGATCGTCGACCGCCGGCTGGCGCCGGGCACCCGCCTGCCCGAGGACGAGATCGGCGCGATCTACGGCGCCAGCCGGACGATCGTCCGCGCCGCGCTCGAGGCGCTGTCCCACGAGGGCCTGGTGACGATCGAGCCGAACCGCGGTGCGGGTGTCGCACGGCCGAGCGTCGCGGAAGCCGGCGAGGTCTTCCAGGCGCGCGGGGTGATCGAGCCGCAGGTCGCCGTGCTCGCGGCCGCAGGCGCGACGCCCGAAGCGATCGCGCGGCTTCGCGCCTGCATCGAGGAGGAGCACGCCGCGCTCCATGCGGGCGAGCATCGCCGGGCGATCGTGCTGTCGGGCAATTTCCACAATCTGATCGCCGAGATGGCGGGCCAGTCGATCCTCGCCCTCTGGGTGCGCGAATTGGTGCTGCGCTCCTCGCTGATCCTGTCGCTCTATTGGCGCCGGCCGGAGCTCACCTGCGCCACCCCGGCGCATGCCGCGCTGATCGACGCGCTCGCCGGCGGAGACGCCGCCGCCGCGGCCCGGTTGATGGCCGAGCACATCGCCGATCTCGCCGAGGGCCTCGACCTGACCGAGCGGAGCGCGACACCGGTTCCGCTCGCCGATCTCCTCGCTCCGCCGCGATAGGCGGCGAACCCGGCTTGCGCCGGCACCGCCGATCGGCTATTCGACTGTCGTTCCGCGGGGGAAGTCCCGCGGAGCCGTAAGCGTTTCCGTCAAGCAACGCGCTCATCGACCCACGCGGATCGGCCGTGGGTCCGCCGATCCGTCGGCGTGCGCACGGCGAACCTTACGAGATCTCGAATGTCCTTGCCGTTTCACTTCCTCCGCCCGCGAAAGCTGCCCGCGCGCTTCAATGCCGCGGCCTTTCCCTTCGTCCTGTCGATCGCCATGACGGCGATCGTCTCGGCGGTCTCGACGCTGAAGAGCCTCGGCTTCGCGCCCGGCTTTCCGGGCCGCTGGCTGTCGGCCTGGGGGCTCTCCTGGCTGATCGCCTACCCGGTGCTCCTCCTCATCCTTCCCGCCGTCCGGCGGATCGTCGCCGCGGTGGTGGTTCAGCCGCCGCTGCGGCGGTAGAGCTCGGGGTTCAGCGCCGGATCATTATACATCTTGAACTGGCGATAGAGGCGGAAGCCGCGTGTTTTCGCCTCGATCTCTCCGATCAGGGTGTCGAGCGCCGCGGCGAGATCGCCGCGCTGGCGCAGGATCGTCGCGAGCTTGGCGGCGCAGGCCGAGCGGTGCGCGTCGGACGCGTCCGGCCGCTCCGCTTCCTCCCGCATGTGGTAGGCCTTGAGGGCGAGGATCGACAGCCGGTCGACGATCATGCCGGGGGTCTCCGAGTGCATCGGGCAACCCTCGGGGAACGGCCCGGCAGCGGCAGCCAGCCAGTCGTCCAGCCGCTCGACCGCATTGTTGCGCTGCTGGTTCAGCCGGTCGATCGCCCGCTTGGCGCGGTAGACGTGCTCGAAGCCGAGATCGTCGCGGCGCGCGCGGTCCTCCTCGTGCCAGAGCTGAAAATTGAAGCCGTGATTCTCTTCCATCGCGGCCATGGCGCCGTCGCCGGAGGGCGTCACGGGTCCGCTGTGCCACAGCACCGTCAATTCGACCTGACGCTCGACCAGCGCGGCGATGTCGAGAAGGGGCATCAGGAAGGGACCGTGACGGTGGCAGCCGGAATGAGCGCGCGCGCCCGGGCGAAGACCTCGGCCGGCGAGAGCGGGCCGTGGCCCTGCGGCTCGTCGCGGAGCGGCAGGACGTTCGCGTTGAACGGCCCGGTGCGGTCGTGGAACGAGGCGAGATAGATCGCGACGCAGGGCGTTCCGGTCGCGGCGGCGAGATGGAGCAGCCCGGAATCATTGCCGACGAACACGTCGGCCGCCGCCGCCTGATAGACCGCATCGGCGAGATCGGTATCGGTGAAATCGCGCAGCCGCTCCGCGGCCGCGGGTATCAGGGCGGCGCGGATCGTCGCCGCCATCGTGCGCTCGGAAGGCCCGCCCATCACCCAGACCTCGAAGCCGGCGGCGGCCGCGGCCGCGGCGAGCGCGACATAGCGCTCGAGCGGCCAGCGCCGCTCCGGCCCGTTCGATCCGGGTGCGATCGCGATGATCGGCGGGCCGTCCTCGGCAATGCCGGTGCGCCGGCGCCAGGCGGCGAGGTCGGCCGCCGAGACCTCGAGCCGCGGCGGCGGCAGGTCGACCGGCTCGCGCTCCATCGGCGGCATGGCGAGCATGGCGCAGCGCATGCCGATATGGATGTGGTCGAACTCGCCGCTCCGCATGTCGTTGACGAGGCCGTAGCGCATCTCGCCCCGCCAGCCGGTGCGGCGCGGAATGCCGGCAAGGAAGGGGGCGAGCGCGGCCTTCACCGTGCCCGGCATGATGATCGCCGCGCGATAGTGCCGGTCGCGCAGGCGCCGTGCGAAGCGGAACGCTGCGGCGAGCGAGAGCCGGCCGCGCACATGCGGCTCGACCACCGCCGCACGCAGTTCCGGCATGAAGCGGGTGAGCGGGGCGCAGAGCGGGCTCGCCACCATGTCGATCGGCCGCCCCGGAAAGCGCGCGGTGAGTATCCGCACGGCGGTGTGCGCCCGCACGAAATCGCCGATCCACTGGAACGGGACGACCAGAATCGCGCCGTCGCCCTCGCTCGCTCTCGCCTGTCGGTCCGTCACGCGTGCCCCGCCTTTCCGCCCGTGCCATGACTGCGGTGCCCGGCCCGCCGCGTCAAGCCCGCCACCCCTGCTTGTGGTTTGTGCATTTCAGATTGGAACTGCTCAAGACAGTCTCTTGACGGCACGTTTGGAATTTGTCCAACTGATCAAGTTTTCCGCGGCCGCGGAACCAAGAACGACAGAGGGCGCGGCAAGCGGGCCGATGTATGGCGGGGTCGGAGTCGCCCTGCCGCGCCGTTATGGGAGACGCGTTCTTGAGCACGATTTCTGCGCCGGATATCGCCTCCGGCCGCCTGGCGCCGGAGGATTACCGCGCCAATTTCGGCGACATCCATCCGCCGCTCGATCGTCATCAGGCGCTCGTGGAGTCGGACCGCTGCTATTTCTGCTATGACGCGCCCTGTGTCGCGGCGTGTCCGACCTCGATCGACATTCCCCTCTTCATCCGCCAGATCAGGACGGAGAACCCGAAGGGGGCGGCGGAGACCATCCTGTCGCAGAACATCCTCGGCGGCATGTGCGCGCGCGTCTGCCCGACCGAGACGCTGTGCGAGGAAGCCTGCGTGCGCGAGGCGGCCGAGGGCAAGCCGGTGAAGATCGGCCTGCTGCAGCGTTTTGCCACGGACGTGCTGATGGAGACGGGCGAGCAGCCCTTCGTCCGCGCGCCCTCGACCGGGCGGCGCGTCGCCGTGGTCGGCGCCGGCCCGGCCGGTCTCGCGGCCGCGCATCGCCTCGCCATGCACGGCCACGACGTGGTGATCTATGACGCCAGGCCCAAGCCCGGCGGGCTCAACGAATACGGCATCGCCGCCTATAAGGCGCCGGACGGCTTCGCGGGCGCCGAGGTCGATTTCATCCTGTCGATCGGCGGCATCACGGTCGAGAACGGCAAGGCGCTCGGCCGCGACATCGCGCTGTCGGAGCTGCGCGGCGCCTATGACGCGGTCTTCCTCGGCATGGGTCTCGCCGGCGTCAATGCGCTCGGCCTCGACGGCGAGGAACTGCCCGGTGCCGAGGACGCCGTCGATTATATCGGCCGGCTCCGCCAGACGGACGACCTCGCCGCCCTGCCGGTCGGCCGCCGCATCGTGGTGATCGGCGGCGGCATGACGGCGGTCGATGTCGCCGTGCAGTCGAGGCGGCTCGGTGCCGAGGAGGTGACGATCGTCTACCGCCGCGACCGCGCGGCGATGGGCGCCTCCGCTTATGAGCAGGAGCTCGCCGCGACCGACGGCGTGGTGATCCGCCACAACGCGCAGCCGCTGCGGCTCGTCACGGAGGGCGGCCGGGTCACCGGCGTCGTCTTCGAGCGCACCCGCAGCGAGGCCGGCGCGCTCGCGGCCACCGGCGAGACCTTCACGCTGCCCGCCGACATGGTGTTCAAGGCGATCGGCCAGAAGCTCGTGCCCGCCGCCTTCGAGGAGCCGGGCGCGGCGCTGACCCTGAAGGGGGGCAAGATCGCCGTCGACGAGGAGCGCCGCACGACGCTGTCCGGCGTCTGGGCGGGCGGCGACTGCGCCGCCACCGGCGAGGACCTCACGGTCGCCGCCGTCGCCGACGGCCGGATCGCCGCCGAATCCATCCACCGCGCATTGAGCGCCGCCTGAGGGGCACCGCCATGGCCGACCTGCGCACCGAATTCGTCGGAATCAAATCGCCGAACCCGTTCTGGCTCGCCTCCGCGCCGCCGACCGACAAGGCCTACAATGTCGTCCGCGCCTATAAGGAAGGCTGGGGCGGCGTGGTCTGGAAGACGCTCGGCGAGGACGGCCCGCCGGTCGTCAACGTCTCCGGCCCGCGCTACGGCGCGATGCATGCCGGCGACCGCCGGCTGGTCGGGCTCAACAATATCGAGCTGATCACCGACCGGCCGCTCGAGATCAACCTGCAGGAGATCAAGCAGGTGAAGCGCGACTGGCCGGATCGCGCCCTCGTCGTCTCGCTGATGGTGCCCTGCGTCGAGGAGAGCTGGAAGGCGATCCTGAAGCGCGTCGAGGAGACCGAGGCGGACGGCGTCGAGCTGAATTTCGGCTGCCCGCACGGCATGAGCGAGCGCGGCATGGGCTCGGCGGTCGGCCAGGTGCCGGAATACATCGAAATGGTGGCGCGCTGGTGCAAGACGCACACCCGCATGCCGGTGATCGTCAAGCTCACGCCGAACATCACCGACATCCGTTACCCCGCCCGTGCGGCGAAGGCGGGCGGTGCCGACGCGGTGTCGCTCATCAACACCGTCTCCTCGATCATCGGCGTCGACATCGATACCTTCGCGCCGCTGCCGACGATCGACGGCAAGGGCTCGCATGGCGGCTATTGCGGCCCGGCGGTGAAGCCGATCGCCCTCAACATGACGGCGGAGATCGCCCGCGACCGGGAGACGCGCGGCCTGCCGATCTCCGGCATCGGCGGTGTCACCACCTGGCGCGACGCGGTCGAGTTCATGGCGCTCGGCGCCGGCACGGTGCAGGTCTGCACGGCCGCGATGACCTATGGCTTCCGGATCGTCAAGGACATGATCGAGGGCCTGTCGCAGTATATGGACGAGCGCGGCTTCCGCAGCGTCGAGGAGATCGTCGGCCGCGCCGTCCCGAACGTCACCGACTGGCAGTATCTCAATCTCAACTACGTCGCCAAGGCGAAGATCGACCAGGATCTCTGCATCGAATGCGGCCGCTGCCACATCGCCTGCGAGGACACCTCGCACCAGGCGATCACCAGCATGAAGGACGGCAAGCGCCATTTCGAGGTGATCGACGAGGAATGCGTCGGCTGCAATCTGTGCGTCAGCGTCTGCCCGGTCGAGGATTGCATCACCATGGTGCCGCAGACGGCGGGCGTCGACCCGCGCACCGGCCTCGCCAATGACCGGCCCTATGCCAACTGGACGACGCACCCCAACAACCCGATGGCCCGGCCGGCCGCGGAGGTGGTCGCCGAGCCGGCCGAGTAGGTTCAGCTCTCCAGCGCCTCGACCTCCGCCGTCATGCGGCGGAGGCGTTCGGAGAGGTCGCGCGTCATGTTGGCGTAGATCCGGACGATCATCTCCGGATGCGCCTCGCCGACCTCCTTCAGCTGTTCGACCGAGAAGCCGTAGCAGACCACCCGTTCGCGCGCGACGACCTCGGCGGAGCGCCGGCCGCCATCGATCACCGCCATCTCGCCGAAGGAGAGGCCGGGTCCGAGCGAGGCGATGCGGATCGTCTTGCGGCCGTCGCGCTCCGGCGCCGGCACCTGCACCGACACCGAACCGCGGGCGATCACGAAGAACACATTGGCGGCGTCACCGGCCCGGATGAGCGTGTCGCCCGTCTCGAAGACGAAGGGCCGCGCCATCGCCTCGAGCCGCTTGATGTCCTCGGCCGGCAGGCCGCGGAAGAGGTCGATCGAGGCGAGCGAGAAGCGGCTCTCCTCGCCGCTCAACCCCGCCGCGGCGATCAGCCGGTTCTCGAACCATTCGAGCGCCGCGTCGCGATCGGCGAAGACGCGGCCCGAGAGACCGCCCGGCGCCTCGGCGAGGCCGCGATGGAGGTCGCCGAGCGGCCCCTCGGCGCCGAGATGGGCGAAGGCGAGGCTGCGCTGCGGCGTCGCGAAGCCCGCGGCGAGCCGCAGCAGCAGGCTCGACGCCGCCTCGTCCATCGAGGGCACGCGGCGCAGATCGAGGATCAGATGGTCGGCGTCGCCGGCGAGCGCGCCGACCCGCCGCAAGAGGCGTTCGGTCGAGCCGAAGAACAGCGGCCCCTGCACCTCCAGAATGGCGATGCGGCGCCCCTCGGCGTCGAGCACGCGCCGCTCGGCCGGCCCGCGCACCCGCTTCGAGCGGGTGACGTCGGCGCGCAACTCGCGGCGGATCACGGTGCGGGCGGTGATCTGCGTCTTGAAGACGTGCAGCCCGAAGGTCGCCGCGATGTCGCGGCAGGCGGCGACGCCGCGCACGCTGTTGCCGTGCCCGTCGATCGGCGGCGAGAACACGGCGATGCCGAGCTGGCCGGGGATCACCGCCATGATCGAGCCGGCGACGCCGCTCTTCGCCGGGATGCCGACATCATAGGACCATTGCCCGGCATAATTGTACATGCCGCAGGAATTCATCACCGACAGCACGTCCGGGATGAACTCGGCGGCGAGCGCCCGTTCGCCGGTGAGCGGATTGACGCCGTTATTGGCGAGCGCGGCGCCCATCACGGCGAGGTCGACGGCCGTCACCTCGATCGCGCATTGGCGGAAATAGACGTCGAGAATGTCTTCCGGTGCCGCACGGATCATGCCGCTGTTGAGCATCATATAGGCGATCGCCCGGTTGCGGTGGCCGGTCGCCTTCTCGGATTCGAACACCGCCTCGTCGATCGCGAGCGGCCGGCCGGCGAAGCGGCCGAACAGAGCGAGCAGGGTGTCGATCCGCTCGCCGAGCGTATGGCCGCGCACCGTCTCGGCGACGGCGATCGCCCCGGCGTTCACCATCGGGTTGAACGGACGGTTGTGCACCTCGTCGAGCACGATCGAATTGAACGCCTCGCCGGTCGGCTCGACGCCGACCCGCTGCAGCACGGCCTCGCGGCCGTAGCGCTCGAGCGCATAGCCGTAGAGGAAGGGTTTGGACACCGACTGGATGGTGAAGGGCGTGCGCGCGTCGCCGGCGGCGTAGACCTTGCCGTCGACGGTGGCGATGGCGATGCCGCATTGCATCGGATCGGCCTTGGCGAGTTCCGGGATGTAGGAGGCGACCGTTCCGCCGGACATCCGGCCGATGCGGAAATGGAGGTCGTCGAGATAATCCTGGATCGGGTCGGGTGCCGCCGTGTCCGGTCCGTGTCCTGCTGACGTCATGCTTCCCCTCGATGCCCCAGACGCGGGGGGAATGATACAAGGCCCGTGCCAGCGAAATGAAGAGAAAGCGAAGACGGCTGAGCTTCGTGAGGCCTCAGTCCGGCCTCGGCCGCAGTCCACCGAGGATCAGCTCTTCGAGCGTCCGCGCCGCCCGGTCGAAATGGGCGGTCTCGGACGGCTCCGCACCGAGCACGGCGCGCACCTGGACGTCGAAATCGGCGTAATGCTGCGTCGTCGCCCAGATCGTGAAGACGAGGTGATGCGGGTCGACCGGCGCGATGCGCCCTTCCGCGATCCAGCGGCGGATCACTTCGGCCTTCTCGTCGACAAGGGCCTTCAGCGGGCCGGCGAGGATGTCGCCGATCACAGGCGCGCCCTGCAGGATCTCGAGCGCGAAGAGCCGCGAGGCCTTCGGGCGGTCGCGCGACAGCTCGAGCTTGCGGTCGATATAGGCCTTCAGCTCGGCGAGCGGCTCTTCGCCTTCGCCGAGATGGGTGAGCGGGCCGAGCCAGTCGTCGAGCGTATGCTCGAGGATCGCCCGGTAGATGTCCTCCTTGCGGCGGAAGTAATAGAGGAGGTTCGGCTTCGTCATGCCGGCCCGTTCGGCGATCTGGTCGATCGTCGCACCGCGGAAGCCATAGGTCGAGAACACGTCGAGGGCCGCGTCGAGGATCTTCTCCTCGTTCGCCTGCTGGATGCGGGTGCGCTTCTTCGTCCGTTGCGCGCGGGCGGCCTCGGGCGGGTTCATCGGCGCGGCGGCAGGGAGGGGCGCATCGGGGCGTGCATCGGGGCCTTGGCGACGAGGAAGAGGAGCCGGAGCCCTCCTAGGCCAAACGGCTGCGTCGCGCAATTCGATCTGCACCGCCTCAGAAGCTCGGCGGCGTGCAGGCGGTGACGAGTTCGAGCTCGCCCTCGCCGATGTTCCTGAAGGCGTGCGGCTTGCGGCTGTCGAAGAAATAGGCGTCGCCGGGGCCGAGTTCGTAGCGCGTTCCGGCCACTTCGAGCAGCATCCGGCCGCGGATCACGAGCCCGGCCTCCTCGCCCTGATGCGACAGCATCGCCTTGCCGGACTCGGCGCCCGGCTGATAGCGCTCGTGCAGCATCTGCAGGCTGCGGCCCTCGAGATCGGAGCCGACCTGGCGGTAGGAGATGCCGCCGCCGGCGATCTCCTTCAGTTCCGCCGCGCGGTAGACGACCTTCTCCGCCTCGCCGCCGTCCTCGGCGAAGAATTCGGCGAGGCTGATCGGGATGCCGGCCAGAATCTGCCGCAGCCCCGAGACCGAGGGGCTGACGCGGTTCGCCTCGACCATCGAGACGGTGGCGTTCGAGACCCCGGCGCGCTTGGCGAGCGCGCGCTGCGAAAGGCCGTGCCGCAGCCGCAGCGCCCGAAGCCGCGCCCCGACATCGAGTTCGTAGGGGCGGCCGGTCATGGCGGCAGGGCAGGGCGGCGAGCGTTCATGTGTTCAAGATATAGAACGTTCTTAACGCCGCCTGTCAATTGACCGGCCAAATGGCGGGGGTTACGTTCACGAAAATGACCGCCCCGACCGGCCGGCCGGTCCCCCGGAGCCCCCGATCATGTCCGCTTCCTCGCGCCTCAACAATCTCGACGCCTTCTGGATGCCGTTCACCGCGAACCGGCAGTTCAAGCAGAATCCGCGTCTCCTCGTCGGCGCCGAGGGCATGCGCTACACGACCGCCGACGGCCGCACCCTGCTCGATGCCGCCGCCGGCCTGTGGTGCGTCAATGCCGGCCATGCCCGGCCGCGCATCGTCGAGGCGGTGGCCAAGCAGGTCGCCGAGCTCGATTACGCGCCGGCCTTCCAGATGGGCCATCCGAAGGTGTTCGAGCTCGCCGCGCGGCTCGCCGCGATGTTCCCGAGCCCGCTCGACCATGTCTTCTTCACCAATTCCGGTTCGGAATCGGTCGACACGGCGCTGAAGATCGCGCTCGCCTATCACCGCGCCAAGGGCAATGCCGGCAAGTTCCGCCTGATCGGCCGCGAGCGCGGCTATCACGGCGTCGGCTTCGGCGGCATCTCGGTCGGCGGCATCTCGAACAACCGCAAGACCTTCGGCACGATGCTGACCGGCGTCGACCACATCCGCCACACCCACGATCTCGCCCGCAACGCCTATTCGAAGGGCCTGCCGGAGCACGGCGCGGAGTTCGCCGACGATCTCGAGAAGGTGATCGCGCTGCACGACGCCTCGACCATCGCGGCCGTCATCGTCGAGCCCGTCGCCGGCTCGACCGGCGTGCTCATCCCGCCGAAGGGCTATCTCGAGCGGCTGCGGGCGATCTGCGACAAGCACGACATTCTCTTGATCTTCGACGAGGTGATCACCGGCTTCGGCCGTCTCGGCAAGCCGTTCGCCGTCGATTATTTCGGCGTCGTGCCGGATCTCGTGACGACGGCGAAGGGCATCACCAACGGCACCATTCCGATGGGCGCGGTGATGGCGTCGAAGACGATCTACGACACCTTCATGAACGGCCCGGAGAACATGATCGAGCTGTTCCACGGCTATACCTATTCCGGCCATCCGGTCGCCTGCGCCGCCGCGCTCGCCACCCTCGACACCTATGAGGAAGAGGGCCTGCTCGAGAAGAGCGCGGAGACGATCGCCTACTGGCAGGACGCGGTGCACAGCCTGAAGGGCCTGCCGCACGTCATCGACCTCAGGAATCTCGGCCTGATCGGCGCGGTCGAACTGGAGCCGATCGCCGGCGCCCCGACCAAGCGCGCCTTCGCCGCCTTCCTGAAGGCCTTCGAGACCGGGCTGATGATCCGCACGACGGGCGACATCATCGCGCTCTCGCCGCCGCTCATCATCACGAAGGCGGAGATCGACGAGCTGTTCGGCAAGCTCGCGGCGGTGCTCGAGGCGATCGACTGAGCCGGTCGCCATCGAACGGAAGACGACAAGAAGAAGGGGAGGAGGCCTCCATGGAGACGATCCATAACGCGATCGGCGGCGCGATCGCGCGTTCGACGTCGCTCAGGACCCAGCCGGTCTACAATCCGGCGACCGGCGAGGCGACGGCGATGCTGCCGCTGTCGACGGCGGCCGAGCTCGATGCCGCGGTGGCGGTCGCAAAGGCCGCCTTCCCGGCCTGGGCCGACACGCCGCCGCTGAAGCGGGCGCGCTTCATGTTCCGCTTCAAGGAACTGGTCGAGAAGAACGCCGACCGGATCGCCCGTGCGGTCTCCGCCGAACACGGCAAGACGCATGACGACGCGCTCGGCGAGGTGCAGCGCGGCCTCGAAGTGGTCGAGTTCGCCTGCGGCATCCCGCATCTCCTGAAGGGCGAGTTCTCGCGGAACGTCGGGCCGTCGATCGACACCTATTCCGATCGCCAGGCGCTCGGCGTCGTCGCCGGCATCACGCCGTTCAACTTCCCCTGCATGGTCCCGCTCTGGATGTATCCGATCGCGGTCGCCTGCGGGAACACCTTCATCCTCAAGCCCTCGGAGCGCGATCCCTCCGCACCGATGGTGATCTGGGAACTGTTCCGCGAGGCCGGCTTCCCCGAGGGCGTGCTCAACATCGTGCACGGCGACAAGGAGGTGGTCGACGCCATCCTCCACCATCCGGATATCAAGGCCGTCTCCTTCGTCGGCTCGACCCCGATCGCGCACTATGTCTACGCGACCGGCACGGCGGCGGGGAAGCGCGTCCAGGCGCTCGGCGGGGCGAAGAACCACATGGTGGTGATGCCCGACGCCGACATGGACAAGGCGGCCGATGCGCTGATGGGCGCCGGCTACGGCTCGGCCGGCGAACGCTGCATGGCGGTCTCGGTCGCGGTGCCGGTCGGCGAGAAGACGGCCGACGCGCTCGTCGAGGCGCTCGCGCCGCGTGTGCGCGCCCTCAAGATCGGTCCGGCGACCGATGCCGAGGCCGAGATGGGCCCGCTCGTCACCAGGCAGCACATGGACAAGGTCCTCGGCTATATCGACAGGGGCGTCGCCGAGGGGGCGCGGCTGGTCGTCGACGGCCGCGGCTTCACGCTGCAGGGCTACGAGAACGGCTATTTCGTCGGTGGCACGCTTTTTGATCAAGTGGGCAAGGAAATGACGATCTACCGTGAGGAGATCTTTGGTCCCGTGCTCTCCGTCCTGCGCGCCCAGTCCTTCGGCGAGGCACTTTCGCTGATCAATGCCCATGAATACGGCAACGGCACCGCGATCTTCACGCGGGACGGCGATGCCGCGCGCTCGTTCGCCGACAAGGTCGAGGCCGGCATGGTCGGCATCAACGTGCCGATCCCGGTGCCGGTCGCCTATCATTCCTTCGGCGGCTGGAAGCGGTCGATCTTCGGCGACCACGCGATCTACGGGCCCGAGGGCATCCGCTTCTACACGCGGCTGAAGACCGTCACGAGCCGCTGGCCCGACGGCATCAAGTCGGGCGCGGTGTTCAACTTCCCGACGATGTGAGGCGCCTAGCGATGGCCGAGCCGCTCGCGGGCCAGGGCCGCCAGAAAGCCGGAGCGCGTACCGCCCTGGCCCTTGGCCGCCCGATCGATCGCCTCGACGAGATGCTCGTCCATTGTGATGTTGATGCGGACGGTCCGGCCCGGTGGATCGTAGGGCAGCAAGGTGACGATATGGGGTTCGCTGAACTCGAAGGCGAATTCCGGATCGGCCCGGATTGCATCGAGGGTGCGCGGGATCGGCATTGCCTCGCCATCCTCGGCCATGCCTTCGAGGTGGAAAGCGAGCGCTTCGGCGCCGTTCGCAATCGTCTCATCGAGCGTGTCGCCGGCCGAGATGCAGCCCGGCACGTCGGGAAAGGAGATGCCGTAATTCCCGGCTTCGCCATGGATCAGGGCCACGATCGATTTCGCCATCTCAGATCCTCTCAAAGGCAGGGGCCCGGTCGGGCACGCCTGTTTCGAAGCAGTCACGCCTCAAGCGTCCCGATTCCAGGGCCAGCCGGCTTGCCGGTAGATGGATCGGACCGTTCCGAGCTTGATATCCCGGCGCGGATGAGGAACGGTCACGCGACCGGGTCTGCTCGGATGCTTGAAATTGTGATGCGATCCGTTGATCGACACCTCGACCCAGCCCTCGTCGTGAAGCCGCCTGATGAGGTCCTTGCTGTCCGTCACGATGCCGCCCCGCGCGAATACACACTTATGCGCATGGATGCCCGAAATCAAGCATGACGACCAACGGAACGGTGATCCCATGACCTCCCCGACCGACAATCTCCGCATCAAGGGCGAGCGGCTGTGGGACAGCCTGATGGAGATGGCGAAGGTCGGGCCGGGTCTGCGCGGCGGCAATAACCGGCAGACGCTGACGGATGCGGACGCCGAGGGCCGCGCCCTGTTCCGCCGCTGGTGCGAGGCGGCGGGCATGACGGTGGCGGTCGACAGGATGGGCACGATGTTCGCGACGCGGCCGGGCACCGATCCGGACGCGCTGCCCGTCTATATCGGCAGCCATCTCGACACCCAGCCGACCGGCGGCAAGTTCGACGGTGTTCTCGGCGTGCTCGCCGGGCTCGAAGTGGTGCGCAGCCTCAATGATCTCGGCATTCGCACCAGGCATCCGGTCGTCGTCACCAACTGGACGAACGAGGAGGGCGCCCGCTTCGCGCCGGCCATGCTCGCCTCCGGCGTCTTCGCCGGGGTGCACACGCTCGACTGGGCCTATGGCCGCAAGGATTCCGAGGGCAAGAGCTTCGGCGACGAGCTCGCCCGCATCGGCTGGGTCGGCGAGGAAGAGGTCGGCGCGCGCAAGATGCACGCCTATTTCGAGTATCACATCGAGCAGGGGCCGATCCTCGAGGCGGAAGACCGGCAGATCGGCGTCGTCACCCATTGCCAGGGCCTGTGGTGGCTCGAATTCACCCTCACCGGCAAGGAGGCGCACACCGGCTCGACGCCGATGGCGCTGCGGGTCAATGCCGGCCTCGCCATGGCGCGGATCATCGAGATGGTGCAGCGGGTCGCGATGGACAGCCAGCCCGATGCGGTCGGCGGCGTCGGCCAGGTCGCGTTCTCGCCCAATTCGCGCAACGTGTTGCCCGGCAAGGTGGTTTTCACCGTCGATATCCGCAGCCCCGACCTCGCGAAGCTCGACGGCATGCGGGCGCGCATCGAGGCGGAGGCGGCGGAGATCGCCGCCGCCCTCGGCGTCGGCTGCACGGTCGAGGCGGTCGGCCATTTCGATCCGGTCACCTTCGACCCGACCCTCGTCGGCCGGGTGCGCGCCGCCGCCGAGCGGCTCGGCTACAGCCACAGAAACATCGTTTCGGGGGCGGGACACGATGCCTGCTGGACGGCGAAGGTCGCACCCTCGACGATGATCATGTGCCCGTGCGTCGACGGGCTGAGCCATAACGAGGACGAGACGATCACGCCGGACTGGGCGGCCGCGGGTGCGGACGTTCTCTTCCACGCCGTGATCGAGACCGCCGAAATCGTGGCGTGACGCGCCAGAGTAGAGCAAGAAAAGGGAGCAGCCGATGTCGACCGTGATCAAGGGTGGCACCATCATCGCCGCCGACCGCACCTATGAGGCGGACATCCTGATCGAGGGCGAGACGATCAAGGCGATCGGTCCCGACCTTGCGGGCGACACGGTGGTCGACGCCGCCGGCGCCTATGTGATGCCGGGCGGCATCGACCCGCACACCCATCTCGAAATGCCCTTCATGGGCACGACCGCGGCCGAGACCTGGGAGAGCGGCACCTTCGCGGCGCTGTCGGGCGGCACGACGACGGTGGTCGACTTCGTCATTCCGGGCGAGGACGGCATGCTCGCCGCGCTCGAGGCCTGGGAGGGCAAGGCGACCCGGCAGGCCTCCTCCGACTACTCGTACCACATGTGCGTCACCGGCTGGTCGGAGAAGCATTTCGACGAGATGGCGAAGGTCGTCGAGCGCGGCATCAACACCTTCAAGCACTTCATGGCCTATAAGGGCGCGCTGATGGTCAATGACGACGAGATGTTCGCGTCGTTCCAGCGCTGCGCCGCGCTCGGCGCGCTGCCGCTCGTCCATGCCGAGAACGGCGACATCGTCGCCGCGCTGCAGAAGAAGTTCATGGATGACGGCGTCACCGGGCCGGAGGCGCACGCCTTCTCGCGGCCGCCCGAGGTCGAGGGCGAGGCGACCAACCGCGCCATCATGATCGCCGATGCGGCCGGCGTGCCGGTCTATATCGTGCACGTCTCCTGCGAGCAGGCGCACGAGGCGATCCGCCGCGCCCGCCAGGCCGGCATGCGCGTCTATGGCGAGCCGCTCGTGCAGCACCTCACCCTCGACGAGGGCGAGTACTTCAACCGCGACTGGGACTATGCCGCGCGCCGGGTGATGTCGCCGCCCTTCCGCGACAAGAAGCACCAGGACAGCCTGTGGGCCGGCCTCGCCGCGGGCTCGCTACAGGTGGTGGCGACCGACCACTGCGCCTTCACGACCGAGCAGAAGCGCTTCGGCCTCGGCAATTTCACCAAGATCCCGAACGGCACGGGCGGGCTCGAGGACCGCATGCCGGTGCTGTGGACGAAGGGCGTCGAGACCGGCCGGCTGACGCCGAACGAGTTCGTCGCCGCGACCTCGACCAACATCGCCCAGATCCTCAACATCTATCCGCAGAAGGGCGCCATCCTGCCCGGCTCGGACGCCGATCTCGTCGTCTGGGACCCGAAGCTCACGAAGACCATCTCGGCGGCGAACCAGAAGTCGATCATCGATTACAACGTCTTCGAGGGCGTCGAGGTGCGCGGCCTGCCGCGCTACACGATCTCGCGCGGCGAGGTGGTGTGGACGGACGGCAGGAACGACGCGCCGCGCCCCGGCCGCGGCAAGTTCGTCAAGCGCAAGCCCTTCCCGGCGATCAACAAGGCGCTGTCGACCTGGAAGGAACTGACCGCGCCGCGCGCCGTCACCCGCTCGCCCGAGCACATGCCGATCGGCGTCTGAGACGGAGAAGCGATGCGCGTCGGGGGCGGGACGATGGGGTCGATGGCGGCGGCGGCCGGCGGTCGCGAGGCGGTGATCGAGATCGACCGCCTCTCGCTCACCTACGAGACCAATGACGGTCCCGTCCACGCGCTCTCCGACATCGATCTGTCGATCGGGCGGGGCGAGTTCGTGTCGCTGATCGGGCCGTCGGGCTGCGGCAAGACCACGCTCCTGCGCGTCATCGCCGATCTCGAACAGCCGACCGGCGGCGCGATCGCGGTCAATGGCGTGTCGCCCCGGGCGGCGCGCGAGGCCCGTTCCTACGGCTATGTGTTCCAGGCGGCGGCGCTCTATCCGTGGCGCACCATCGCCCGCAACGTCGCGCTGCCGCTCGAGATCATGGGCGTTCCGAAGGCGGAGCGCGAGCGGCGGGTCGCCGACAACCTCGCCCTCGTCAACCTCGCCGGCTTCGAGCGCAAATATCCCTGGCAGCTCTCCGGCGGCATGCAGCAGCGCGCCTCGATCGCCCGGGCGCTCGCCGTCGAGCCGGACCTCCTCCTGATGGACGAGCCGTTCGGCGCGCTCGACGAGATCGTCCGCGATCATCTCAACGAGCAGCTCCTGAAGCTCTGGGCGAAGACGCAGAAGACCGTCGTCTTCGTCACGCACTCGATTCCGGAGGCGGTGTTCCTGTCGACCCGCATCGTCGTGATGTCGCCGCGGCCGGGCCGGGTGACCGACATCGTCGACTGTTCGGCCCTGCCGCGCGAGCGCACGCTCGACGTGCGCGAGACGCCGGAATTCTTGGCGATCGCGCACCGCGTCCGCCAGGGCCTGCGCGCCGGGCATTCCTATGAGGACTGAGCAATGAGCGCCTCTCTCGCCGCGCCTCCGGTTCGACGCCCGCGGGGCCGCGAGGGTGCCTTCGTTCCCGTCCTCGCCGTCGTGCTGGCGCTCGTCGCCGTCTGGTATGCCGGCGCTTATGTCCTCAACCGGCCGCAGGTGATGGACGCCTTCGCGCGGCAGAAGGTGGAGCCGGATTTCGAAAGCCTCGTCGCCGCGACCTGGTCGATGGAGCGGCCGGTCCTGCCGGCGCCGCATCAGGTCGCCGCGGAGCTCTGGAAGACGACGGTCGAGCAGCGCATCACCTCGAAGCGCAGCCTCGTCTTTCACGGCTGGATCACGCTCTCCTCGACGCTCGTCGGCTTTGCGATCGGCACCGCGCTCGGCATCCTGCTCGCCGTGGCGGTCGTCCATGTGAAGAGCCTCGAGAAGAGCCTGATGCCGTGGATCGTCGCCTCGCAGACGATCCCGATCCTCGCCATCGCCCCGATGGTCGTCGTCGTGCTCAATGCGGTCAACATCACCGGCCTGCTGCCGAAGGCGGTCATCTCGACCTATCTCTCCTTCTTCCCCGTCACGGTCGGCATGGTGAAGGGGCTGCGCTCGCCCGAGATCCTGCATCTCGACCTGATGCGCACCTTCAGCGCCAGCGCCTGGCAGACCTTCTGGAAGCTGCGCCTGCCGGGTTCCGTCCCCTTCCTCTTCACCTCGATGAAGGTCGGCGTCGCGGCGAGCCTCGTCGGCGCGATCGTCGCGGAACTGCCGACCGGCGCGGTTTCCGGCCTCGGCGCGCGGCTCCTCTCCGGCTCCTATTACGGCCAGACGGTGCAGATCTGGGCGGCGCTCGTCGCCGCCTCGCTGCTCGCCGCCGCGCTCGTCACGATCGTCGGCGCGATCGACCGGCTGGTCGTGCGCCGCATGGGCATGGCGCGATGAGGGCGCGAAGGAAGGCCCTCACCCTGCCCTCTCCCGCGAGCGGGAGAGGGGATGCCCGGCGGGTGTGTTGGGTGGGGGATGGGATTGCCGGGCGGATGTCGAAAGGTGAGGGACTGTCCCTTCCATCCGTCATGCCGGCCTCCGTGCCGGCATCCATGATCGAGGCGGATGGGGGAGGGGACGTTTCGGTGTCGCATGACGGGGCGCCGTCGCGCGGACGGCCCGGAGGCACGATGATGGACCCCGGCACGGAGGCCGGGGTGACGGGTGTCCGGGGTAGTCGGGGTGGCTCTCGCATGGGGCGGGGAAGAGCCCTCACCCTACCCTCTCCCGCGAGCGGGAGAGGGGATGCCCGGCGGGTGTGTTGGGTGGGCGGTGGGATTGCCGGGCGGATGTCGAAAGGTGAGGGACTGTCCCTTCCATCCGTCATGCCGGCCTCCGTGCCGGCATCCATAATCGAGGCGGATGGGGGAGGGGAAGTTTCGGTGTCGCATGACGGGGCGCCGTCGCGCGGACGGCCCGGCGGCACGATTATGGACCCCGGCACGGAGGCCGGGGCGACGGGTGTCCGGGGTAGTCGGGGTGGCTCTCGCATCGGGCGGGGAAGAGCCCTCACCCTACCCTCTCCCGCGAGCGGGAGAGGGGATGCCCGGCGGGTGTGCGGGGCGAGGGGAGGGCGGCGATGACCGCGGTGCGCGGGTTGCTGCAGCCCTGGCTGATCCTGCCGCTCATGATCCTCGCCGTCGTGCTGCCGCTCGATGCGGCCGATCCGGCGAGCCTGTTGCCGCGGCAGGGGCCGTTCGCCTGGACCGCGCTCGTCGCGCTCGGGGCGGCGGCGGTCGCCGCGGCGAAGGCCCATGAAGGGCCGAGCGCGGGGCTGCTGGTGCTCGCCTTCGGAACGGTGGTCGGTGCCCTTTTCGCGCTCGACCGTCTGCCCGCGATCGCCGGCCATCCGGGGCCCGGCTATCTCGCCTTCGCCGCCGCGACCTGGCTCGCCGCCTGGGCGCTCGTCTCGGAACTCTCGGCGATGCCGACCCGCGCGCCGGCCGCCGCCTTCCTGATGCGGCTCCTCGTCCCCGCGCTGTTCGGCCTCACCCTCCTCGTCGCCTGGGAGATCCTGATCGTCGCCTTCGCCGTGCCCGCCGTGCTCCTGCCGCCGCCCTCGGCGATCGGGGCGCGGATCGCCGTCTCGATCCCGACGCTCGCCGCGGATTTCCGCCAGACCTTCCTGAAGGCGGTGGTCGCCGGCTATGCGATCGGCTGCGGTGCGGGCTTCCTCGTCGCCATCCTCGTCGACCGCGTGCCCTTCCTCGCCCGCGGCCTGCTGCCGGTCGGCAATCTCGTCTCGGCGCTGCCGATCGTCGGCATCGCGCCGATCCTCGTGATGTGGTTCGGCTTCGACTGGCAGTCCAAGGCCGCGGTCGTCGTGGTGATGACCTTCTTCCCGATGCTCGTGAACACCGTCGCCGGCCTCGCCGCGGCCGATCCGATGAGCCGCGACCTGATGCGCACCTATGCGGCCGGCTACTGGACGTCGCTCCTCAAGCTGCGGCTGCCGGTGGCGATGCCCTTCATCTTCAACGCACTCAAGATCAATTCGACGCTCGCCCTGATCGGCGCCATCGTCGCCGAATTTTTCGGCACGCCGATCGTCGGCATGGGCTTCCGCATCTCCACCGAAGTCGGGCGCATGAACATCGACATGGTGTGGGCGGAAATCGCGGTGGCGGCACTCGCCGGCTCCGCATTCTACGGCGCCGTCGCGCTCGTCGAGCGCGTGGCGACGTTCTGGCACCCGTCGTTTCGCAGGTGAGAAGGCGGCTGTCCTTACCGAAACCGGAGGGGTTGATGAAGAAGGTTCTGTTGGGTGCGCTCGCGCTGGCCGCGGGCCTGATGACCGGCGTGTCGGCGCAGGCCGCGGACGCGCTGACGCTGCAGCTGAAATGGGTGACGCAGGCGCAGTTCGCCGGCTATTACGTCGCCAAGGACAAGGGCTTCTACGAGGAGGAAGGCCTCGACGTCACGATCAAGCCGGGCGGCCCCGACATCGCCCCCGAGCAGGTCATCGCCGGCGGCGGCGCCGACGTGATCACCACCTGGATGCCCGCCGCGCTCGCCAGCCGCGAGAAGGGCGTGCCGCTCGTCAACATCGCGCAGCCGTTCAAGACATCCGGCCTGATGCTGACCTGCCGCAAGGAGACCGGCATCGCCTCGCCGGCCGACTTCAAGGGCAAGACGCTCGGCGTCTGGTTCTTCGGCAACGAATATCCCTTCCTCGCCTGGATGGCGAAGCTCGGGCTCCCCACCACCGGCGGCGCCGACGGCGTCACCGTCGTCAAGCAGGGCTTCAACGTCGACCCGCTGCTGCAGAAGCAGGCCGACTGCATCTCGACGATGACCTACAACGAATACTGGCAGGTGATCGACGGCGGCATTCCGGAGAGCGAGCTGGTCGTCTTCAAATATGAGGACCAGGGCGTCGCGACCCTCGAGGACGGGCTCTATGTGCTCGAGGACAAGCTCGCCGACCCGGCCTTCGTCGACAAGCTGGCACGCTTCGTGAAAGCCTCGATGAAGGGCTGGGCCTATGCCCGCGAACACACCGAGGAAGCCGCGAAGATCGTGCTCGACAATGACGAGACCGGTGCGCAGACGGAGAAGCACCAGCTGCGCATGATGGGCGAGATCAACAAGCTGACCGAGGGCTCGACCGGCAAGCTCGACGAGGCGGATTACAAGCGCACCGTCGCGACGCTGCTGTCGGCCGGCGGCGAGGACCCGGTGATCACCAAGGAGCCGCAAGGCGCCTGGACCCACGCCGTGACCGACAAGGCCGGCATCGAGTGAGAGACCGGGCGGCCGCCGAACGGGAACACCCGCGGCCGCCGCCCTCGATCCAGAGGGGATCGTGAACGGGCGCCGCAGGGCGCCCGTTCTGCGTTTCGGGGGGAGGGACCCGGTGTGACGGATCCTCGCCTGCGCGAGGATGACGGGTGCGCGACATGGCGGCGGTGCGTCACGTCGCCCGGCGGCACGATTATGGACCCCGGCACGGAGGCCGGGGTGACGGGTGTGCTGCGGGGCGAGGGCCTCCGGCGGCGACGCATTCACCCCCCACCCCGACCCTCCCCCACAAGGGGGGAGGGAGGCTGTCGCTCCCTCGCCCTTCCGGCCGCTCCCGCGTCGCGTGCCGACCGTTTTCCGAACAGCCCCCTCCACCCGTCATGCCGGCCTTCGTGCCGGCATCCATAATCGTGACGTACGGGCCGTGAGAAGGGGCGTCCCCATCCGTCATCCCGGCGAAAGGCGGGACCCATCACGCCGCGCGACGGTCGCCCCGATCGGACCCGGCCCGAGCTCGGCTTGATGGGTCCCGGGTCTCGGCTATGCCTCGCCCGGGATGACGCGTGGGCGGGCTGGTGGTGTCGCTCGCGCCGCCCGGCGTCCCGATTATGGACCCCGGCACGGAGGCCGGGGTGACGGGTGTTCGGGGGGGCGAGGGCGGCCGGCGGCGGCGCATTCACCCCCCACCCAGACCCCCCCCCACAAGGGGGGAGGGAGGCTGTCGCTCCCTCGCCCTGCCGGCCGGCGGGGGGCGCGCTGACGTCGGAGAGGGCCGGGCGAGCGCGGCGGGAGAGGGCCGGGCGAGGGGTCTACACGACGTTCTTTTCGAGCAGCTTTCGGCCCGCGGCGATGCGGTCATAGCCGAGCTCGGCGAGGTCGAGCGTCTCGTAGCGGCCGGCGACGACCAGTTCGGCGAGGCCGCGGCCGACCGCCGGGGCCTGCTGCAGGCCGTGGCCGGAGAAGCCGTTGGCGACGAGGAGGCCGGCGAGCGGCAGCGGGCCGACGACCGCATTGTGGTCGAAGAGGTTCATGTCGTAATGCCCGGCCCAGGCGCGCCCGGGGCGGATCGCCTCGAAAGCCGGGATGCGGGCGGCGAGCACCGGCCAGATCGTCTCCTCGAACAGCGTGTGGTCGACCTCGAAATCCTCGGCTGGCGGGCCGTCGAGATCGTCCGGCGCGACGCCGGCGATAAAACCCTCGCCCTCCGGCCGGCAATAGACGCCGGTCGGATCGATGAGGAGCGGGAAGCCGGCGAGCCGCTCGCGGCAGGCGAAGGTGAAGACCATGCGCTTCTTCGGCACCACCGGCAGAGGAAGGCCGAGACCCGCCATCAGCGGGGCGGTGCCCGAGCCGGCGGCGAGGATCACCCTGCCGGCGGCGATGCGGGCCCCGTCGGCGAGGCGGACGCCGGTCGCGCGGCCGCCCTCCCGCTCGACCGCCACCACCTCGGCCGAGACGGTCTCGACGCCGAGCGCGCGCGCCTTGCGGCGGAGCGCCTGCATCAGGCCGTAGCCGTCGAACCAGCCTTCGCCCGAACGGCCCCAGGCGCCGGCGGCGAGCCCCTCGGTCGACAGCCAGGGAAACTGCGCCGGCAGGTCCGGCGCGTCGAAATGCAGGATGTCGGCGCCGAGCGCGGTCTGCAGCCGATGGTTCTCGGCGAGCTGGGCCGCGCCCGCCGGGGTGGCGAGGAAGAGATAGCCGCCCTCGACGAGGCCGATCGACGGCCGGTCGCCCTCCACCTCGAGGATCGTGCCGATCGCGCGGAGGAAGGCGATGCCCTCGAGCGAGATGGCGATGTTGACGGCGCTCGAGAACTGCTGGCGGATCGAGCCGGCCGACAGCGCCGTCGCGGCGAAGCGGAAGGTCGGATCCTTCTCGACGAGCAGCACCCGGCCGGAAAAGCCCGGATGGGCGGCGAGATGATAGGCGGCGGACGCGCCGTGCACGGCGCCGCCGACGATGACGACATCGTAGCGCGAACTCGGATCGGTCATGGGATGGGCACCAGAGGGCGGTCGATCGCTTCGCGGAGCGCGAATTTCGATTCGATGCGGGCGACATGGGGGAGGCGGCCGAGCACCGTCGCGTGCAGGCGCTCGAAATCGGAAAGGTCGCGCGCGGCGATCCGCAGCAGATAGTCCGAGGCGCCCGACATCAGGAAGCAGGAGAGGATGTTCGGGCATTTGCGCGCCGCCGCCTCGAAGGCGCGCAACGCCTCGTCGTTCTGGCGGTCGAGCGAGATCTCGACGAAGGCGGTGATGCCGAGGCCGACCGCGGCGCCGTCGACCACCGCCTTGTAGCCCTTGATCACCCCCTCCGCCTCGAGCCGGGCGAGCCGGCGCGAGCAGGCGGAGGCCGAAAGGCCGACGCGCGGGGCGAGATCGACCGTCGCCACCCGCCCGTCGCGGGCGAGCGCCGACACGATCTTCGCGTCGAACGGATCGATGTGCATGGATCGTCGAAGGAGTGGCTGGAGGGCGGCGAATTCATGCGCAGCCTAGCATTCCAGCGCGCGAAATCGCAAGGAAACGCCGCTGCGGCGGGCTTAATCTTTCGGCCTATAAGAAACCCGGGGGATCGATCATGCTCGTCGGCGTGCCGAAGGAGATCAAGAACAATGAATTCCGCGTCGGGCTGACGCCCGGCGCGGTCCGCGAATATGGCGCGCACGGCCATGCCGTGCTCGTCGAGCGCGATGCCGGCGCCGGCATCGGCGCGACCGACGCCGATTACCGCGCGGCGGGCGCGGAGATCGCGGCCGACGCGGCGGAGGTGTTCGCCCGCGCCGCGATGATCGTCAAGGTGAAGGAGCCGCAGCCGGAGGAGTGGAGCCAGCTTCGCGAGGGGCAGATCCTCTTCACCTATCTGCATCTGGCGCCCGATCCGCAGCAGGCGCGCGGCCTGATGGCGTCGGGCGTCACGGCGGTCGCCTATGAGACGGTGACCGACGGGGCGGGCGGCCTGCCGCTGCTCGCGCCGATGAGCGAGGTGGCCGGACGGCTGTCGATCCAGGCGGCGGCGACGGCGCTCGAGCGGCCGCATGGCGGCCGCGGCATCCTGATGGGCGGCGTGCCGGGCGTGCCGCCGGCGAAGGTGGTGGTGATCGGCGGCGGGGTCGTCGGGCTGCAGGCGGCGCAGGTGGCGGCCGGCATCGGCGCCGAGGTGGCGGTGCTCGACCGCTCGCTCGCCCGGCTCCGGGCGCTCGACGCGCATTTCGCCGGCCGGGTGCGGACCCGCTTCTCGACGCTGCACGCGGTCGAGGAGGAGGTCGCCTCCGCCGACGCGGTGATCGGCGCGGTGCTGATCCCGGGCGCTGCGGCGCCCAGGCTCGTCAGCCGGGCGATGCTCGGCACGATGAAGCGCGGCGCGGTGCTCGTCGACGTGGCGATCGACCAGGGCGGCTGCTTCGAGACCTCGCGTCCGACGACGCACGCCGCGCCGACCTATGAGGTCGACGGCGTCGTACACTACTGCGTCGCCAACATGCCGGGCGCGGTGCCGCTCACCTCGAGCCATGCGCTCAACCACGCGACGCTGCCCTTCGGCCTCGCCCTCGCCGACCACGGCCTCGCCGCGCTCGCCGCCGACCCGCATCTCCGGAACGGCCTCAACGTCCACCGCGGCCGGATCACCCACAGGGCGGTGGCGGATGCGCTCGGCGAGCCCTTCGCCGACCCCGCGGGCGACCTCGCCGCCTGATCGCCTCACCCCGCCCGGGCGCGGCGGTCGGGGCGGCGGGGCTTCGCGGCGAGGTCGGCGAGGATGGGGCAGTCGGGGCCCGCATCGCCCGGGCAGGCGGCGGCCATCGTCGCGAGCGTGTCCTTCAAGGCGACCAGTTCGGCGATCGCCGCGTCGAGCCCGGCGAGCCGGCTCTTGGCGATCGCCTTGACGCCGGCGCTCGCGCGGTGCGGGTCGTCCTGCAGGGCGAGCAGATGCCGGCAATCGGCGATCGAGAAACCGAACCGGCGGGCGCGCTGCAGGAAGACCAGCCGCTCGACATCCGCCGTGCCGTAGTCGCGATAGCCGTTCGCCGCCCGGCTCGGCGCGATCAGGCCGATCTCCTCATAATAGCGGATCGTCTTCGCCGGCAGGCCGGACCGTTCCGCCGCGCGTCCGATGTTCATGGGCTCCTCCCGGCACACAGCTGTCCTGGGCTCGCAGGCGTTCGCGCCATGAACGCGCCCGCCGCGTCCTTCGTTGCCGGACCATCGGGCGCCAGCGCCTTTCGGCCGATGGCCGGTCTCGTCCCCTGCGGTCGCGCGACGTCCTTTCGGGCCGTGTCCGGCCCCGGCGGGCCGGGTCGCGTCGGGTCCGGTGTCGTCATGACCGGTCGCGCGATGTTCCGCCGGGGCTTGCACGTTTCGAGAATCGTCATGGAGGGCGTCTCCCGGGCGGCGACGGGCCGCGGCCCGCCGGATCGGGGAGGACGCCGCGCGCCTGCGCCCGCTCCTCTCCGATATGGGTCCGCCGCGGGTCCCGTCAATCGGCGGCGCCGCATGCGGCGCGGCCGGGCCGGCGCCTTGCCGAGGCCGGGGCTCCTAAAGCGGTGTCTCCGTCGGCCCGCTCGTCTCGGCCGGCGGGCTCACCGGATCGTCTTCGGGCGTCTTGCCGATGATCTCGATCCGCACACCGCGCACGTCGATCGCCGTGCCGTCCCCCGGCACGCCGGGCTCGATGAGGAGCAGGTCGTTCTCCGGCCCCGCGCCGCGGTCGGGCGGAACCGCCCAGGTCGCCGAGAAGGTCTGCCACTCGGCGTCGGGCCGGCCGATGATCCACGGGCCGACCGTGCGGCCATTCTGATAGGTGAAGCGGAACGAGCCGGACGGCCGGTCCGGCGAGCCTCGGGCGACGACGATCAGCCGGATGGTCTGGCCGGCCAGACGCTCGAAGGCACCGCGCCCGACATTGAGCCGCGTGCCGGTCGAACTGGTCGAGGTCGAGATGCGGACGAAGCCCTGGTCAGGCCCGCCGTCGAAACGCACCGGATTGGCGGGGGCCGACTGGAAGACGGTCGGATCGCGGCCGTCGAACAGCACGATCGTGCCCTCCGGCGCGTCGCCGGCCGGGGCATCGACCGCCGCGACGGAGACCTGCGTCGCGCCGTCGTCGACGAGTTCCTGCACCGTCGGCTTCGCCGGCGCCACGACCTTCTCCTCCGGCAGGGCGGGCAGGGCGTTCGGGTCGGCGAGCTGGGGGGCGCCCGCCTGCTCGATGAGAGACGAGACGAACCAGACGCACCAGACGAGGCCGAGGATCACCAGCGTCGCGCCGACGCCGGCGAGGAGGGTGGAGGGCGACCGCGCCGCGACATCGCCGCCGAACCGGGCGAGGAAACCGCTCCCCCACCCCACGCCTCCGTCCCGCTCCGGATGCGCCGCGCCGCGCGGCCCGGCCTCGCCGTCCCCGTCCTTCTCCTCCTCATCATCCGCCTCTTCCGGCTCCATCCGGCCCCAGGCGACTTCGGTCTCCGTCGCAAAGCGGTCGCGCCCTTCGTCCGCGCGCCAGGCCGTCCCGGCTTCGAAGGGGGCGGGGTCGTCGTGCCAGGCGGCGGGTAAGCCGCCGTCGTCTCCCGGCCGCGCGCCGGCCGGAGCGGGTGCGGCCGTCTCGGCCTCCTGCTCGGCGAACGCCGGTTCGAGCCCGCCGGACGCGATCTCGATCTCGATCCGGTCGACGGCCGAATCGAAATCGCCCAGCCGGGCGTCGATTTCGTCGCGCGTCAGCGGCGGATCGTAGGACCACAGGAGACGCACCATCGCCTCGCGCGCGCTCGCGAAGGCGCGCGCGCGCGAGGCCGGATCGTCGGCCGGGAGGTGCGCCATGGAACGGCGAAGGACGGCATAGAACTGCGTCATGAGCTACCGCAGTGGCGCCCGCTGGTTAAGGTCACGTTAGCTTCCTTTGCTCCCGGCCTCACCCGAGCAGGGACCGCCCGCCGATGATGCGGGGGTCCGCGGTGCCGATCACTTTCTTCTCGCGTCCCGCATAGGCGACGCCCGCGAGCACATGGCGGATGATTTCCAGCCGCGCGCGCTTCTTATCGTTCGAACGCACGATCGTCCACGGGGAGTCGCGCGTGTCGGTGGCGTCGAGCATCCGGTCGCGCGCCTCCGTGTAATCGTCATAATGCTCCAGCGCTGCATAATCGATCGGCGAAAGCTTCCAGATCTTGAGCGGGTCGTGACGCCGCTCGTGGAATTGCTTCATCTGCATCTCGCGGCCGATCTCGAGCCAGAACTTGAACAGCACGATGCCGTCGTCGATCAGCATTTCCTCGAGCTTCGGCGCCTCGCGGAGAAAGCAGCGATAAGCGTCGTCGTCGCAGAAGCCCATCACCTTCTCGACGCCGGCCCGGTTGTACCAGGAGCGATCGAACAGAACCATTTCGCCGGCGGTCGGCAGGTGGGCGATGTAGCGCTGGAAATACCACTGGCCGGCCTCGGTCGGGGTCGGCTTCGGCAGGGCGACGGTGCGGGCGCTGCGCGGATTGAGATTCTGGCGCATCGCGAAGATCGCGCCGCCCTTGCCGGCCGCGTCCCGCCCCTCGAACAGCAGGACGAGCCGCCGGCCCTCGGCGATGATCGTCTGCTGCAGCTTGACGAGCTCGATCTGCAACTGGCGCAGCGCGGCGAGATAGGGCTCGAGGCCGAGCTTGTCGGTGTAGGGATAGCCGCCCGAGGCGAATGCCCGCTCGGCGACGAAGGCGGGCAGCACCGGATCGTCGAGATCGAAGGCGCCGTGTTTCGTGTCGATCGCCGGCGCGTCCTCGGCGGGGGCGATTTCGGCCGGCAGGGTCTCGCCCGGCTTCTTCTTTTTCTTCTTGTCGTTTCGTGCCATGGCCGGGGGGGCTCCAGGGACCTGTCGTGCGGGCGTCATGATGATCGGCCCCAGTGACAGGTCATGCGATCATGACGCCGATTCGGACGTCAACAAGGCAGGACGGCGAACCGGTCGAAGAAAGGGTCGGACGGGATGAGCGAAGGCGATGCCGAGGAGACCGGCATGCTGGGGCGGCTGCGGGCGGTCCGTTTCCGGCTCGCCGCCATCGTGCTGATCGTTGCGGCCTTCGCGCTCGCCGGCACGATCGAACCGCCAGCCGCCCTGCTCCTCGCCGCCATCATGGCGCTTCTCTGCCTCGCGCCGGCGGCCGGGACGGCCCGCGAGGCGCGCCTGCCGAAGCCCGCCGCGGCGCCGACCTGGCCGGAACTGGGGGTGAAGAGCGTCACCGACGCGCTGCCCTATCCCTGTTTCGTGCTCGATCGGCGCGGTGTCGTGCGCTACGGCAACACGCTCGCGCAGGGCGCCTTTCCGATCCGGCCGGGCGACCCCTTGAGCTTCCGGCTGCGGGCGCCCGACCTCGTCGCCGCCTTCGAACGGGTCGCGGCCGGAGGGGCGGCGGAGCGCGTCACCTTTTCCGAGCGCGTGCCCACCGAGCGGTGGTACGACGCCTGGTTCGCCGGTCTCGACCCGCGCAGCAACGGCCTGCCGGCCTTCGTCGTCCTCGTCTTCCAGGACCTCACCGAGCAGCGCCGGCTGGAGCGGGTGCGCGCCGATTTCGTCGCCAATGCGAGCCACGAACTGCGCACCCCGCTCGCCTCGCTGTCCGGCTTCATCGAGACGCTGCAGGGCCCGGCGCGCGACGACGCCGAGGCCCGGCGGCGCTTCCTCGCCATCATGCACGAGCAGGCGAGCCGGATGAGCCGGCTGATCGACGATCTCCTGTCGCTCTCGCGCATCGAGATGAAGGCGCACATGCGGCCGCAGGCGCCGGTCGATCTCGCCGCCGTGCTGCGCCATGTCGTCGATTCGCTCGAGCCGCTCGCCCGCGACAACGGTGTCGCGATCGAGACGGAAGGGCTCGGCACGCCGGTGACCGTCGCCGGCGACCGCGACGAGCTGGTCCAGGTGTTCGAGAACCTCGTCGAGAACGCCTGCAAATACGGCCAGGGCGGCGGCCGGGTCGAGGTGACGCTGCGGCCGGGCGCCGGCGAGCGGAAGGACGTGACCGTCGCCGTGCGCGATTTCGGGCCCGGCATCGCCGAGGAACACCTGCCGCGCCTCACCGAGCGCTTCTATCGCATCGACGTCCAGGCGAGCCGGGCGATCCGCGGCACCGGGCTCGGCCTCGCCATCGTCAAGCACATCCTCGCCCGCCATCGCGGCCGGCTGACGATCGAGAGCCGGCTCGGCGAGGGCGCCCGCTTCACCGTTCATCTTCCGGCCGCCGCCTCGCGGGATTCTCCCGCGCGGAGTGATAATAGCCTTATAAATCAATAGTTTATTTTGTCATAAAACTGTATCCGCGGCGTCATAGAACCATTGCGCAAGGCGCCTAGGGTCCGCCCGTAACCTCAGGTGACGTGCAGGACACCTGGCCGGCACCATCCTCCAAAGGGAGAGATCACGTGATTTCCAAGATTCTTTCGGGCGTCGCCGTGGCCGCGCTCGCGACCGCCGCCTTCGCCGCGACCGCCTCCGCCCAGTCCCGCGACACGATCCGCATCGTCGGCTCGTCGACCGTCTATCCGTTCACCACCGCCGTCGCCGAGCAGTTCGGCAAGGGTGGCCAGTTCAAGACCCCGGTCGTCGAGTCGACCGGCACGGGCGGCGGCTTCAAGCTGTTCTGCGGCGGCGTCGGCGTCGACTTCCCCGATGCCTCGAACGCCTCGCGCGCCATCAAGAAGAGCGAGTTCGAGGACTGCGCCAAGAACGGCGTCAACGGTATCGTCGAGCTGAAGGTCGGCTTCGACGGCCTGACGGTCGCCAACGCCAAGGCCGGCCCCGACCTCAAGCTGACCAAGGCGCAGCTCTTCCTCGCCCTCGCCAAGCAGGTTCCCGGTCCGGACGGCAAGCTGGTCGCCAACCCCTATGTCAACTGGAACGACATCGACGCCTCGCTGCCGGCCGAGAAGATCGAAGTGCTCGGCCCGCCGCCGACCTCCGGCACGCGCGATTCCTTCCTCGAACTGGTGATGGAGAAGGGCGCCGAGAGCTTCGACACGCTGAAGGCGCTCAAGAAGTCCGACGCCAAGGCGTTCGAGGTGGTCTGGAAGTCGATCCGTGAGGACGGCGCCTATATCGACGCCGGCGAGAACGACAACCTGATCGTCCAGAAGCTCGAGGCCAATCCGCAGGCCGTCGGCATCTTCGGCTACTCCTTCCTCGAAGAGAACGCCGCGAAGATCAAGGGCGCCGAGATCAACGGCGTCGTGCCGGACTTCGAGACGATCGCGTCGGGCAAGTACACGGTGGCGCGTCCGCTGTTCATCTACTTCAAGAAGCAGCATGTCGGCGTCGTTCCGGGCCTGCAGGAGTTCCTCGGCGAGTACGCCTCGGACAAGGCGATGGGCGAGGACGGCTACCTCTCCGCCAAGGGTCTCGTGCCGCTGCCGGCCGACGAGGCGAAGAAGGCCGAGGACGCCGCGAAGAACCTGACCACGATCGACGCCCCGGCGTCCTGATCGACCGACCCGGAGCCGCGGCGCGCGCCGCGGCTCCTCTTCCGGTATTCCCGCGTCGACGGTTTCCGGTGTCGACAGTTCGGCTGGCGCGGGCCAGCGCGCGGCGCGAGAGGCGTCCGCCGTATCGGGGCTGAGATGACAAGCTTCTATCTGGTCGCTCTCGCGGTTCTGACGGTCGCCGCCTTCCTGGCCGCCCGCGGCCGGGCCGGAGCGCTCGGCGCTTCCGGGCGGCTGCATTCGCTGCCGACCTATCACGGCCTGCTCGCGGCTTCCGCCGTCGTGCTGCCGATGATGCTCGTGCTCGCCGTCTATGGCGCCACCGCGCCGAGCTTCGTGCAGTCGCAGGCGATCGCCGCGCTGCCGGGCGATCCGCTCGGCGACGATGCGCTCGCCCGGGCGACACGCATGCGCGAGATCGCCAATGCGGTCGCCAACCCGGCCGGCGCGACGCCCGAGACGCTCGCCGCCGCCGAGCGCTACCGCGCGGCGCAGGCCATGGCCGACTGGGCCCTGCTCATCGTCGGGATCGGCCTCGGCGGGCTCGGCGCGGCCTGGATGGTGCGCAAGGTCGGACCGCATTTCCGCGCCCGCAACGGCTTCGAACGGGTGGTGATCGGCGTGCTGATCGCCTGCGCCCTCGTCGCGATCCTGACGACGGTCGGCATCGTCTTCTCGGTGCTGTTCGAGACGCTGCGCTTCTTCACCAAATATTCCTGGCTCGACTTCCTGACCGGGCTGCAATGGAGCCCGCAGACGGCGATCCGCGAGGATCAGGTCGGCCAGTCGGGCGCGTTCGGCGCGGTGCCGCTCTTCGTCGGCACGACGCTGATCATGCTGATCGCGATGCTGATCGCGGCACCGGTCGGCCTGTTCTCGGCCATCTACATGGCGGAATACGCCTCGCCGCGGCTGCGCGGCATCGCCAAGCCGGTGCTCGAGATCCTCGCCGGCGTGCCGACCGTCGTGTTCGGCTTCTTCGCCGCGCTCACCGTCGCCCCGGCGATCCGCTCGCTCGGCCTGACGCTCGGCCTCGACGTCGCCTCGGAGAGTGCGCTCGCGGCCGGTGTCGTCATGGGCATCATGATCATCCCCTTCGTCTCCTCGCTCTCCGACGACGTCATCAACGCCGTGCCGCAATCGCTGCGCGACGGGTCGTACGGAATGGGCGCGACGAAATCCGAGACCATCAAGAAGGTCGTGCTGCCCGCGGCGCTGCCGGGCATCGTCTCGGCGATGATGCTCGCCGTCAGCCGCGCCGTCGGCGAGACGATGATCGTCGTGATGGCCGCCGGCCTCACCGCCAACCTGACCTTCAATCCGCTCGAGGCGGTGACGACGGTGACGGTGCAGATCAAGACCCTGCTCGTCGGCGACCAGGAATTCGACAGCGCCAAGACGCTCTCCGCCTTCGCGCTCGGCTTCGTCCTCTTCTTCTTCACGCTGATCCTGAACGTCGTCGCGCTTCGGATCGTCAAGAGATATCGGGAGCAGTATGACTGACGTCGTCCTTCCCGGCGCCCGCACCGTGGCGCGCCCCTCCGAGGAAGCCGCCCGCGCCCTGGTGCGCCGGCGCTACCGGACCGAAGCCCGGTTCCGCGCCTACGGGCTCGGAGCCATCCTCTTCGCCGCCCTCGCCGTGGTGGTGCTGGTCGCCGACATCGTCTCGAAGGCACTGCCGGCCTTCACGGTGAGCGAACTGGTGCTGCCGGTCGAGGCGAGCCCCGAGGCGCTCGACGTGGCGCCGGCGGCCGACGCGGCGGCGCTCGCCGGGGCGAATTTCGTCGCGCCGATCCGCCAGACCCTCCTCGGCTACTATCCCGAGGTGCGCGACCAGCGGCGGCTCCGCTCGCAGCTCTACGGCCTGCTGAGCTCGGATGCCGGCATGGGCCTCCGGCGGGCGCTGACCGCCGATCCGGCGGCGCTCGGCAGCACGCTGACGGTGCCGGCGCTGCTGTCTGACGACGCCGACCTGTTCTACAAGGGCTACGTCACCGAGGTGACGACGGAGCGGACCAACGGCATCGGCACGCCGAGCGGCGTTTCGGGCACCGTCACCGTCTTCTCGGCCGCCAACGATTTCGCCAACGAACTGGTGGCGATCAAGAACGCCCTCGCGGGGCGGGCGCGCGAGCTCACCCGGCAGCGCGAGGATTTCGCCGAGCGCCTCGCGACGCTCCAGCCGGCGCTCGAAAGCGCCCGGCAGGCGGCCGCGGCGGTGCCGGACGATGCCGGTCTCGCCGGGATCGCGGCGAAGCTCGACTCCGACCGGACGAGCCTCGACGGCACGATCGCCGGACTGGACGCGCAGATCGCCGATCTGCAGCAGCGCGCGCAGGGCGCCGGCACGTCCGAAGTGATCGACGCCCAGGTGCCGAGCGTGCTCGTCGCCATCAATGGCGGCGTCGTCAAGGCGACCGAGGTGCACAATGACCGCATCGTCGGCGAGACGCTCGTGCCGCTGCAGTCGGCCGCCGACGCCGCGCCGGGCACCTGGGAGGTGCTGCGCTACGACCGTCCGGAGGCCGCCCGCAAGCTCTCCGACCAGGAGGTCACCTGGCTGCGCGGTCTCGAAGCGCGCGGCCTCGTCTCGCAGCGGCTCAACTGGATGTTCCTCACCTCGGGCGACAGCCGCGAGGCCGAGCTCGCCGGCATTCTCGGCGCACTGGTCGGCTCGGCGCTCACCATGCTGGTGACCCTCGCCATCTGTCTGCCGGTCGGCGTCGCCGCGGCGATCTATCTCGAGGAGTTCGCGCCGAAGAACCGCTGGACCGAGATCATCGAGGTCAACATCAACAATCTCGCGGCGGTGCCCTCGATCGTCTTCGGCCTGCTCGGCCTCGCCGTCTTCCTCAACTTCTTCGGCATGCCGCGCTCGGCGCCTCTCGTCGGCGGCTGCGTGCTGGCGCTGCTCGTCATGCCGACCATCATCATTGCGAGCCGCGCCGCGCTGAAGGCGGTGCCGCCTTCGATCCGCGAGGGTGCGCTCGGCGTCGGCGCCTCCCACCAGCAGGCGGTGTTCCACCACGTCCTGCCGCTCGCCATGCCCGGCGTCCTGACCGGCACGATCATCGGCATGGCGCACGCGCTCGGCGAGACCGCCCCGCTCCTCCTGATCGGCATGGTCGCCTTCATCGTCGATGTGCCGACCGGCGTCACCCAGGCCGCGACCGTGCTGCCGGTGCAGATCTTCCTGTGGTCCGATCTGCCCGAGATCGGTTTCCAGGCGAAGACCTCGGCGGCGATCATCGTGCTCTTGCTCTTCCTCTTCCTGATGAACGGCATCGCCATCCTGCTGCGCAAGCGCTTCGAGCGCCGCTGGTAGGCCGGGACGGCCACGGAGTGAACGGTATGAACAGCCTCGTCCAGACGCCCAAGACCAGCGCGCGCGCTGCCGAAAGCACGCCGCACAGCCTTCACCCGAAGGTCGTCGCCAAGGACGTCAACGTCTATTACGGCGACAAGCACGCCCTGCACGACGTGACGATCGACATTCCGGAGAAGGCGGTGATGGCCTTCATCGGCCCTTCGGGCTGCGGCAAGTCGACCTTTCTGCGCTGCATCAACCGGATGAACGACACGATCTCGATCGCCCGGGTGACCGGCGACATCCTGATCGACGACCAGCACATCTACGATCCCAAGCTCGACGTGGTGCAGCTGCGCGCCCGGGTCGGCATGGTGTTCCAGAAGCCGAACCCGTTCCCGAAATCGATCTTCGAGAACGTCGCCTACGGCCCGCGCATCCACGGCCTCGCCCGCTCGAAGACGGATCTCGAGGAGATCGTCACCGCGAGCCTGCAGCGGGCCGGGTTGTGGAACGAGGTCAAGGACCGGCTCAACGAGGCCGGAACGGGGCTCTCCGGCGGCCAGCAGCAGCGCCTCTGCATCGCCCGGGCGATCGCCGTCAGTCCCGAGGTGATCCTGATGGACGAGCCCTGTTCGGCGCTCGATCCGATCGCCACGGCGCGCGTCGAAGAACTGATCGACGAGCTGCGGCAGAACTTCACCATCATCATCGTCACGCATTCGATGCAGCAGGCGGCCCGCGTCTCGCAGAACACCGCCTTCTTCCATCTCGGCATTCTCGTCGAGACCGGCCCGACCGACCAGATCTTCACGACGCCGCGCGACAAGCGCACCCAGGACTACATCACCGGGCGCTTCGGCTGACCCGCGGAGAACGCCCGATGTCCGAACATATCGTCTCCCGTTTCGACGAGGAACTGAAGGACCTCGCCCGCCGCATCGCCGAAATGGGCGGGCTCGCCGAGCGCCAGGTCGACCATGCGATGACCGCGCTGACCCGGCTCGACACCACGCTCGCGCGCTCGGTGATCGACGACGACCGCCGCCTCGACCTGCTGCAGCACGAGGCGGAGGAAATGGCGATCCTCACCATCGCGCGGCGCCAGCCGATGGCGATGGATCTGCGCGAGATCGTCGGTGCGATCCGCATTTCGAACGATCTCGAGCGGGTCGGCGACCTTGCGAAGAACATCGCCAAGCGGGTGATCGCGCTCGAGGGACAGTTCCAGTCGCCGAAGCTGCTGCGCGGCGTCGAGCACATCGCCGAGCTCTCGCTCGCCCAGTTGAAGAACGTGCTCGACGCCTATGCGACGCGCGATCTCGAACAGGCGACGGAAGTCCGCGATCGCGATGGCGAGGTGGACGCGATGTATACCTCGCTGTTCCGCGAACTGCTCACCTATATGATGGAAGATCCGCGCAATATCGGCTTCTGCGCGCATCTCCTGTTCTGCGCGAAGAACATCGAGCGGATCGGCGACCACGCGACGAACATTGCCGAGACGGTGCACTATGTGGTGACCGGCGAATTGCAGCTCGACGAGCGGGTGAAGCAGGACGCCTCGAGCACGACGACCGTCGCGTTCGAGGGCTGACGGGAGGCCGCCGATGTCGCCCCGTGTGATGATCGTCGAGGACGAGGAGGCGCTCTCCCTCCTGCTGCGCTACAATCTCGAGGCCGAGGGCTACAGCGTCGAGACGGTGGAACGCGGCGACGACGCCGAGACGCGGCTGCAGGAGACGGTTCCCGATCTCCTGCTTCTCGACTGGATGCTGCCGGGGATCTCCGGGATCGAGCTGTGCCGGCGGCTGCGCGCGCGCGACGCCACGCGCGGCCTGCCGATCGTCATGCTGACGGCGCGCGGCGAGGAGCAGGAGAAGATCCGCGGCCTCGCGACGGGCGCCGACGACTATGTCGTCAAGCCGTTCTCCGTGCCCGAGCTGCTCGCCCGCCTGCGCGCCATCCTGCGCCGGACGCGGCCCGAGGTGATCGCGACGCTTCTGCGGGCCGGCGACATCGAGCTCGACCGCGAGACGCACCGGGTGCGGCGCGGCGGCCGGGAACTGCATCTCGGGCCGACGGAGTTCCGCCTGCTCGAATTCCTGATGCGCAGCCCCGGCCGGGTGTTCAGCCGCGAGCAATTGCTCGACGGCGTCTGGGGCCGCGACGTCTATGTCGACGAGCGGACGGTCGACGTCCATATCGGCCGGCTGCGCAAGGCGGTGAACCGCGGTCGCGCGCGCGACCCGATCCGCACGGTGCGGGGTGCCGGCTACGCCTTCGACGACCAGTTCGCCGCCTAATCACAGCTTGCGGCCGGGTCTCCCCCCTCCCGCTCCGCGGGAGAGGGCAGGGTGAGGGCTCTTCCCTTCACCGATCAGGAGGAACCCACCCTCACCCTTCCGTCCTAAGCGTCTCGGTCGCTTGCGCTCCCTGCGACGCCAAGGCCGGAAGCCCTCTCCCGCGGAGCGGGAGAGGGGGGCGGCGCCGGCTGTTCGGAATGGCGGCCGACGATGGGCCGAGTGGACACGGCTGAGAGCGTCGGCCGGGTTCCCCTCTCCCGCGCCGCGGGAGAGGTTGGGTGAGGGCTCTTCCCTTCACCGATCAGGAGGAACCCACCCTCACCCTTCCGGCCTAACCGTCTCGGTCGCTTGCGCTCCCTGCGACGCCAAGGCCGGAAGCCCTCTCCCGCGGAGCGGGAGAGGGGGGCGGAACCGGCTGCGCGGAAATGGCGGCAGACGATGGGCCGAGTGGACATGGATGAGAGCGTCGGCCGGGTTCCCCTCTCCCGCGCCGCGGGAGAGGGCAGGGTGAGGGCTCTTCCCTTCACCGATCAGGAGGAACCCACCCTCACCCTTCCGTCCTAAGCGTCTCGGTCGCTCGCGCTCCCTGCGACGCCAAGGCCGGAAGCCCTCTCCCGCGGAGCGGGAGAGGGCTTCCCGACCGGCAGCTCAGATCGCCTCTCCCGCACGCGCGGCGAACCCCTCTCCCGCCGGCGAAGTCGGCTGTTGCCGACTTCGCCCTTTATGCGCTCGGCTCGGCAACAGCCGGGCCGAGTGGGGAGAGGTTGGGTGAGGGCTCTTCCCTTCACCGATCAGGAGGAACCCACCCGCACCCTTCCCTCCCAACCGTCTCGGTCGCTCGCGCTCCCTGCGAAGCCGAGGCCGGAGGCGGCGCCGGCGGTGCCGGGACACGTCGAAAGGATAAAGGCAATGCGGGGGTCACCTCTCCCCCCGCGGGAGAGGGGGCGGCCCTGTGACGACCCCGCCGCAAGCCTCTGGCGCGGAGGGGAGAGCGGGGGTCGGCGAATTGTTGGAAGTCCGCGCCTTGCCGAAAGGCGGCATTGCGCCTATATTACTGAAATCGATCTTGCTCGAAGCCTGCTGTCTTGCGGAGTTGCAACTCCCTCATGACGGCGAAATTCCTCAAAATCGACTTCGCATCGTGTCCGTCGGTCGTCGGCGGGCATGGGATTACCGTGGAACGATTGAAAGGAAATCGTCATGACCGTCGGAACAGTCAAGTTTTTCAACACCACCAAGGGTTTCGGTTTCATCCAGCCGGATGATGGCGGCTCGGACGTGTTCGTCCATGCGACCGCGCTCGAGCGCGCCGGCATGGGTCCGCTCGTCGAGGGCCAGAAGATCGGCTTCGAGGTCGTGACCGACCGCCGCTCCGGCAAGAGCGCCGCCGACAACCTGCGCGCCGTCTGAGGCGCCCCGCTCCCGCAAGCGGGAGCCGCGAGACATCGGTCGAGCCCGGTCGCCGGGCTCGGCCTTCACGGCCATCGCCGCCCCGGCGGGCCGTTTCCCCGGGCCGTGCGCCCGGTTCCGGCACGCCCGCGAGGGCTTCGCGCCGTGACCAATGCATACCGACATCGCGCGTACCGGCACCCGCCGGATTCCGGGCTTCGGCGCGCGCCGGCTCCGCCGAAGGCGACCGGCGCCGCGATCCGGCTCATTGCGCATCCGTTCGATGGCCGCTGCGCCTCCGGATGAGCCCCTGTCGCAGCGCCGCAAGGAGAAGCCAATGATCAAGATCGAGTTTTCGAGCGGTGATCTCGTCAGCATCACCACGCGCTCGATGGGCGACATCGCCATCGGCGACCAGTTCACCGTCGTGCGCAGCTATCCGGTCGAGCACGGCGAGGCGGTCTATCGCGTCCGCAATGTGCGCGACCAGCGCGAACGCATGGTGCCCGGCAGTGCGCTGCGCCGCCTCGTGGCGCCGCGCACCGATGCGTTCAGCGCCTTCGGGCACTTCTCGTAACGCTCTTCCCCTCCACCCCGACGAAGGAGCCGACCATGACCGAGAGATCCGGCAGGCAACCCGCGGCGGTGACGATCGCCCGCAAGGAGCGGGCCGCCCGCCAGGCCGCCGAAGGCGCGACCAACGCCGCGATCTACAATGCCGAAGTGCGCCGCACCCAGGACCGCATCTCGGCGCTCAGGGCGCTGCGCGTCAGCCAGGCGGAGGAGGCCTCGGCCGCCGCCCCGCCGGTCGCCAAGCGGGCGAAGGCGAAGAGCCCGGCAAAGGGCGCGAGGCCGGCCAAGGCCGCGGCGGCGAAGAGCCTCGCGAAGGTCTGAGTCCGGCGGCCGGGCCGAGCGGTCCGGCGCGCCCGCCCATGGCGCCGGACGACGCGGAGCGGCCGCCCGGCCGCGGGGGCGTCCCGCCGTTCCGCCTTTTCGTCCCGCCACGATCCGGCCGGTGACCTCCGTCGCCGGCCTTTTCGTATGGGGCGAGGGGCGGCACGTGCCGTCCCTCGCCGCGGATCAGACCGCGGCGCGACGCTCGCGGCGGCGCTCCTGGACCGGCTGATAGGCGATCCGGCTGTGATATTCGCAGTACGGCACGCCGACCTTCGAGCGATTGCCGCAGAAGTGGAAATCGTCGCCGCCCGGGTCGCCGATCGGCCATTTGCAGGTCTGCTCGGTGAGCGTCATCAGCGAGGCGCGCAGGCTGATCGGCACCACCACCTCGCCATTGCCGCGCGTTTCGCGGCGCGGTTCCGGCACGGCGGCCGGGGCGAGCTTGATCGCCGTATTGCCGGCGATCGCCGGGCGCGGCGGCGGTGCGGCGGGCGCCGCGGGCCGCGCATTGGTCGCCGGACGGGCCCCGGCGGTCGCCTTGCGCGGCCGGGCCGGCGCGGCCGCGGCCGGCCGGGCGCGGCCCGACAGCGAAAGCCGATGAACCTTGCCGATCACGGCGTTCCGCGTGATGCCTCCGAGTTCGTTCGCGATCTGACTCGCGCTCAGCCCCTCCCCCCAGAGGCGCTTGAGCAACTCAACCCTCTCGTCCGTCCAAGTCATGCCGGGGTCCTTGTCGGTCGGAGCAGCGGAAACGCCCGAATCCTTCATCGCTCGCTGTGCCCCGGGAGGAGGGACAGCCAGTACGCCATAACGGATCGGGAGGGGCCGTTGCTCGATATTTCGTATCTTAACGAGCGTTAAGATACTATATGCGTTGACTCGGTGACAAGAGTCGGAGGAAATCCGATTCGGTTTTCCCCAACTCCCGCGCCCCGTCGGCAGTTCTTGAGTCGCGTCAGAGTCTTAGCCGGCGACGATTCGGCGCCGCCGCCGCCCGCGTTGACAGAAAACGCCCCCACCGTGATATAAGGGCAACGCAAAGGTGCCTGTTCGAGGGGTCGACCCCGGGCGGCACCTTTTGATTTTGGTGCCACGAAACAGTCGGGACGTCGTCATGTCCAGCTCGGCCCTCTACGACACCTTTGCGCGGGCGCCGCTCGAATTCGAGCGCGGCGAGGGAGCGTGGCTGGTCGCCCGAGGCGGCGAGCGCTATCTCGATTTCTCCTCGGGCGTCGCGGTGAACGCGCTCGGTCATGCCCATCCGGCGCTCGTCGCGGCGCTGACCGAGCAGGCCGGCAAGGTGTGGCACACCTCCAACCTCTTCCGCGTGCCGGAACAGGAGCGTTTCGCCGACCGGCTCGTCGCCGCGACCTTCGCCGACAAGGTGTTCTTCGCCAATTCGGGCGCCGAGGCGAACGAATGCGCGATCAAGACGGCGCGGCGCTGGCATTTCGTCGAGGGCCGGCCGGAGCGCACCCGCATCCTGACCTTCGAGGGCGCCTTCCATGGCCGGACCCTCGCGACGCTCGCCGCCGGCGGCCAGCAGAAATATCTCGAGGGCTTCGGCGCCAAGGCCGAGGGCTTCGACCAGGTGCCGTTCGGCGATCTCGCCGCTGCGAAGGCGGCGATCGGGCCGGAGACGGCGGCGATCATGGTCGAGCCGATCCAGGGCGAGGGCGGCGTGCGCGTCGCGCCGGCCGGCTTCCTCAAGGCCTTGCGCGAACTCTGCGACCAGAACGGCCTGCTCCTGATCTTCGACGAGGTGCAGACCGGCATCGGCCGCACCGGCCATCTCTTCGCCTATCAGGCGACGGGCGTCGCGCCCGACATCCTCTCCTCGGCGAAGGGGCTCGGCGGCGGCTTTCCGGTCGGCGCCTGCCTCGCCACCGCGGATGCGGCGAAGGGCATGACGCCCGGCACGCACGGCTCGACCTTCGGCGGCAATCCGCTCGCCATGGCGGTCGGCAACGCCGTGCTCGACGTGGTGCTCGCGCCGGGCTTTCTCGAGGGCGTGCGCGAGACGGCGGGCTATTTCGGCCAGCGGCTCGGCGAGGTGGTGGCGAGCCATCCGGAGGTCTTCGACGGCGTGCGCGGCGAGGGCTTCCTCCTCGGCCTGCACTGCGTCGCGCCGGCGGGCGACGTCGTCAGGGCGCTGCGCGATGCGCACATGCTCGTCGCCGCGGCCGGCGACAATGTCGTCCGGCTGCTGCCGCCGCTGATCTGCCGCAAGGCCGAGGTCGACGCTGCGATCGAGCGGCTCGAGACGGCCGCGACCGCGCTCGATCACAGCGCAGCGGCGGCGTGAGGCGATCATGCCGCGGCATTTCCTCGACATCGCCGATCTCGATTCCGCCACGCTGCGGGGGATCGCCGACACCGCCCGCTCGCTCAAGGCGACCGTCGACGGCGCGCGCGACGGCGTCGGCCCGCTCGCCGGCAAGGTCGTCGCGCTGATCTTCGAACAGCCGTCGACGCGCACGCGCGTCTCCTTCGACGTCGGCGTGCGCCAGCTCGGCGGCCAGACGCTGATGCTGACCGGCGCCGAGATGCAGCTCGGCCGCGGCGAGACGATCGCCGACACGGCGCGGGTGATGTCGCGCTATGTCGATGCGATCATGATCCGCATGCTCGACCACGCCGCGCTCGTCGAGCTCGCCCGGCACGCCACCGTGCCGGTGATCAACGGCCTGACGCGGCGCTCGCATCCCTGCCAGATCATGGCGGACATCATGACCTTCGAGGAGCATCGCGGGCCGATCGCCGGCAAGACGGTGGCCTGGCTCGGCGACGCGAACAATGTGCTCGCCTCGTGGGTCCATGCCGCGGCGCGCTTCGACTTCCGGCTGCGCATCGCCGCGCCGCCCGAACTCGCCCCCTCGCACGCGCTGATCGAATGGGCGCGGCGGGAGCATGCCGGGGTGTTCGTCGGGGAGAATGCCGAGGAGGCGGTCGAGGGCGTCGACGCGGTCGTCACCGACACCTGGGTGTCGATGGGCGACAGCGAGGCGGAACGCCGCCACAATCTGCTCAAGCCCTATCAGGTGACGGGGCGGATCATGGCGCGGGCCGCGAAGGACGCGGTCTTCATGCATTGCCTGCCCGCTCATCGCGGCGAGGAGGTCACCGCCGAGGTGATCGACGGGCCGCAATCGGTGGTGTTCGACGAGGCCGAGAACCGGCTGCACGCGCAGAAGGGCGTGCTCGCCTGGTGCCTGGGGGCGGAATGAGCGAACGGCTCGAACCGAGCGAGAGCTATGGCGTGCATCTGGCGGGGGACGACGCGGTCGTTCCCTTCCAGGTCGACGCGCTCGACCTGCGCGGCCGCACCGTGCAGATGGGCCCGGCGATCGACGCGATGCTCGCCCGGCACGATTACCCGCCGGCGGTGTCGAAGCTGCTCGCCGAGGCGATCGTGCTCACGGTGCTGCTCGGCTCCTCGCTGAAATTCGAGGGGCAGTTCCTGCTGCAGACGCAGACCGACGGGCCGGTCGACATGCTGGTCGTCGATTTCCGCACGCCGGGCGATCTGCGCGCCTATGCCCGCTTCGACAAGGCGCGCGTCGCCGCGATGGCGGCTGGCGCCGACCCCTCGGCGCTGCTCGGCACCGGCATCCTCGCCATGACGATCGACCAGGGGCCGCACACCAGCCGCTATCAGGGCATCGTTGCGCTCGAGGGCGGCACGCTCGAAGACGTCGCGCACGCCTATTTCGCGCAGTCGGAGCAGATCCCGACCCTCGTCCGCCTCGCCGTCGCCGAACTCTACACGCGCGGCGAGACGGGCGCGGCGCGGCACGGCTGGCGGGCGGGCGGCCTGCTCGTGCAGTTCCTGCCCGACGCGCCGGAGCGGATCGCGCATCGCGACATTTCCGGCGGCGACGCGCCGGAAGGCGTCGAAATGCCCGGGGGCGACGAGGACGACGCCTGGGTCGAGGCGCAGTCGCTGGTCGGCACGATCGAGGACCACGAACTGATCGATCCGGACGTGCCGGTCGAGCGGCTGCTCTACCGGCTCTTCCACGAGCGCGGCGTGCGCGTCTACGATCCGACCCCGGTGCGCGACCAGTGCTCCTGCTCGCGCGAGCGGATCGCGGGGGTCCTGCGCAGCTTCACGGCCGAGGAGATCGAGGAGTCGATCGAGGACGGCGCGATCACCGTCACCTGCGAGTTCTGCGGCACGCGCTACGGCTTCGACCCGGCGGAGTTCCGCGCGGCGGGGTGAGCCCGGCGGCGCCGGCTGTGCGGAACGGTGGCCGACGAGAGCAAGGCTCGGGGACCCCCTCTCCCGCCGGCGAAGGCGGCTGTTGCCGACTTCGTCTTTTCCGCGCTCGGCTCGGCAACTGCCGAGCCGAGTGGGAGAGGGCAGGGTGAGGGCCTTTCCTTCCTTCGCTGTGCGAGAAGAGCCACCCTCACCCTTCCGGCCTACGCGTCTCGGTCGCTTGCGCTCCCTGCGACGCCAAGGCCGGAAGCCCCCTCCCGCGAGCGGGAGAGGGGGGGCCGCCATCGCGTGCCCGAAACGGCGGCTCATGCGGGCCGCACCGGCGAACGGAACCGGATGAGCGCGCCGCCGGGGGTTACCCTCTCCCGCCCCGCGGGAGAGGGCAGGGTGAGGGCTCTTCCTTTGGTTGAAGAAGGAGAGCCACCCTCACCCTTCCGGCCTACGCGTCTCGGTCGCTTTCGCTCCCTGCGACGCCAAGGCCGGAAGCCCTCTCCCGCCGGCGAAGTCGGCTGTTGCGGACTTCGCCTTTTCCGCGCTCGCTCGGCAATTGCCGAGCCGAGTGGGGAGAGGGCCGGGGTGAGGGCTCTTTCCTCAGTGCAGGACGCGGGTGGCGTCGGGCATGTCGAGGGAGAAGGCGGGGATCTCGACCGAGAACATCTCGCCCTTCTCGGTCTGCATCTGATAGGTGCCGACCATGATGCCGGACGGCGTCGAGAGCGGGCAGCCGCTCGTATATTCGAAGCTCTCGCCCGGCTTCAGCAGCGGCTCCTTGCCGACCACGCCGATGCCGCGGACTTCCTCGACCCGGCCGCGGCCGTCGGTGATCCGCCAGAAGCGGGACCGCAGCTTGACCGCCTCGAGGCCGAGATTGACGATCTCGACCGTATAGGCCCAGAAATAGCGGCCCTCGCCCGGCGAGGACTCGTCCTCGACGAAGCTCGGCTCGACCGTCACCTGGATCGACCGGGTGACGGCGCGGTAGACCGACGCTTCGGAGCGTTCCGCTTGCTTGTCCATGGTCGGGACATAAGCCCGATCGCGGCGAGCCGTCAATCGGCAGAACCGACGCGACGTCACGCCGCATCGAGCGCGGCGGCGATGTCCTCGGCGAGATCCTCCGGATCCTCGAGACCGACCGACAGGCGCAGCATGCCCTGGGTGATGCCGAAGCCGAGCCGCACCTCCTCGGTGAGCCGCTGATGGGTCGTCGTGGAGGGATGGGTGACGAGGCTCTTCGCATCGCCGAGATTGTTCGAAATCTTGACGATCTCGAGCGCGTCGGCGACCCGGTAGGCGGCCTCCTTGCCGCCCTCCACCTCGAAGGCGAGGAGGTTCGAGCCGCCCTGCATCTGGCGCGCGACGATATTCGCCTGCGGATGGTCGGCGCGGCCGGGATAGATCAGCCGGGTGACCTTCGGATGGGCGGCGATCTGGTCGGCGAGCCGGGCGGCGGTCTCGGTCTGGCGGCGGACGCGCACCTCGAGCGTCTCGAGCCCCTTCAGCAGCACCCAGGCGTTGAACGGGCTCATCGACGGCCCGGTCTGGCGCAGGAAATTGTGCAGATGGTCGTTCACATAGGTCTCGTCGGCGAGGATCACGCCGCCGAGACAGCGGCCCTGCCCGTCGATGTGCTTGGTCGCCGAATAGATCACGACATCGGCGCCGAGCGCGATCGGCTTCTGCCACAGGGGCGTCGCGAAGACGTTGTCGACGACGAGCCGGGCGCCCGCCTCGTGGGCGATCGTCGCGACGGCCTCGATGTCGATCACCTCGAGGGTCGGGTTGGTCGGGCTTTCGAGGAAGAAGGCCTTCGTCTCCGGCCGCACCGCATCGCGCCACTGGTCGAGATCGGTGCCGTCGACGAGCGTCGAGGCGACGCCGAAGCGCGGCAGCAACTCCTCGACGACATAGCGGCAGGAGGAGAACAGCGCCTTCGCCGCGACGACGTGATCGCCCGCCTTCAGCATGGCGAGCATCGCCGCGGTGACCGCCGCCATGCCGCTCGCCACCGCGCGGGCCGCGCCGGCGCCCTCGAGCAGGCGCATGCGCTCCTCGAACATCCACACCGTCGGATTGGAGAAGCGCGAATAGATGAAGCCGGGATCGTCGCCCTTGAAGCGGGCCTCGGCGGCCTCGGCATCGGCATAGGCGAAGCCCTGGGTCAGGAAGAGCGCCTCCGACATCTCGCCGAACTGCGAGCGGAGCGAGCCGCCATGGACGAGCTCGGTGGCGGGGCGGCGGCGGCGCGGCGCGGCGGTGTCGGACATCGGCATGTTCCCGGACGAAAAAACCCGGCCAAAAAGCCGGGCACGGGAAACCGCATCCGACCTTTTAGCAATTTGTTTAACGTGGCTGCAAGCCGGCCGGCTCAAAGGACCACGAAGTCGGGATTCCATAGGCTGCTTCCGGCCCGGCGTCAATCGCGTCGCTCTCTCCGCGTCTCGCTCTCTTGGCGGCGCCCCCCTCTTCCGCTAAGCGGAGCGGAGCATTCTCGAAAGGACGGCGGCATGGCGGGCGAGACGGGTTTCGGCATTCTCCCCGCGGAGGAGATCGCCGCCGCCTTCGCCGACGGGGCGATCGCGGCCGGACGGCCGCTCGACGCCGACCAGATCCAGCCGGCGAGCCTCGATCTCCGGCTCGGCGCCTCCGCCTTCCGGGTGCGGGCGAGCTTCCTGCCCGGGCCGCGGATGAGCGTCGCCGAGCGGCTCGCCGAACTGACGCTGCACGAGATCGACCTTTCCGCCGGTGCCGTGCTCGAGACCGGCTGCGTCTATATCGTGCCGCTGCTCGAGAGCCTTGCCCTGCCGGCCTCGCTCGAGGCCTCGGCCAATCCGAAATCCTCGACCGGCCGGCTCGACATCTTCACCCGGGTGATCACCGACCGGGCGCAATCCTTCGACACGATCCCCGCCGGCTATCGCGGCCCGCTCTATCTCGAAGTGAGCCCGCGCACCTTCCCGATCGTCGCCCGCACCGGCTCGCGGCTGTCGCAGATCCGTTTCCGCCGCGGCGAGACGCGGCTCGCCGACGCCGATCTCGCCGCGCTGCACGCGGCCGTCCGGCTCGTCGACGGCACGCCGCAGATCGCCGGCGGGCTGCTCCTGTCGATCGACCTCGCCGGCGCGGCGGAAGGCGCCGTGATCGGCTATCGCGCCAAGCGGCACACCGGCGTCGTCGATCTCGACCGGCGGGCGGCCTATGACATGCTCGACTTCTGGGAGCCGATCGCGGCGCGCGGCCGGGCCGAGCTGGTGCTCGATCCGGACCAGTTCTACATCCTCGTCTCGCGCGAGGCGGTGCACGTGCCGCCGGCGCACGCGGCGGAGATGGTCGCCTTCGACCCGCTGGTCGGCGAGTTCCGCGTCCATTACGCCGGCTTCTTCGATCCCGGTTTCGGCCATGACGCGGCGGGCGGGGCGGGCAGCCGGGCGGTGCTCGAAGTGCGCAGCCACGAGGTGCCGTTCATCCTCGAACACGGCCAGATCGTCGGCCGGCTGGTCTATGAGCGGATGGCGGCGGCGCCGGCCGTGCTCTACGGCGCCGGCCTCGGCTCCAACTATCAGGCGCAGGGGCTGAAGCTCTCGAAGCACTTCCGCTAGCCGTCCGCAGGCGTCCGTCGACCGGGGGCGCTCCCCGCATTGCCTAAAATTTAACCGTGCCTGTGGGCGACGCTTCGGAACCGCGTCTTCCGCTTGACATTCTCCGCGGATAGAGCCTGTTGCAGTGCAGCAGGATTTCCGAACGCTGGAGTCTCCCGATGGTCGATTTTGCCGAGGGCATCGTCGTGCCCGTGCTGATCACCCTCGCGATCCTCGCCGCACTGGTCGCCGGTGTGTGGGCGGTCGTGACGGTCGCCGGAAGCATTGCGCTTCTGCTCGCCTACATGGCGACCGGTGCCGATCCCCTGTTACGCCTCTATGGCCATGTGCCGGTCGGCGCGATCGTCGTCGCCGCCCTCGTCGTCGCCGGCGGCCTGATGTCGTTCCGGCGCACCGCCGGCTGAGGAGACGGGAGACCTCGCCTCCGTTCTCCCGCCCCGCGGAAGGGCGCGGCAGGCGCTCCTTCATCGGCGGAGGAAGACCCTCACCCTGCCCTCTCCCGCGCGGCGGGAGAGGGGCTCGTCGCGCTTGCGGGAGAGGTGATCTGAGCTGCCGGCCGGGATTCCCTCTCCCGCCCCGCGGGAGAGGGCTTCCGGCCTTGGCGTCGCAGGGAGCGCGAGCGACCGAGACGGTTAGGCCGGAAGGGTGAGGGTGGGGTTCTTCTTCATCGGCCAAGAGAAGACCCTCACCCAACCTCTCCCGCGTGGCGGGAGAGGGGCTCGTCGCGCTTGCGGGAGAGGGAATCCGGCCTTGGCGTCGCAGGGAGCGCAAGCGACCGAGACGGTTAGGCCGGAAGGGTGAGGGTGGGTTCCTGCCTTCGCCGATCCGAGAGAAGGCCCTCACCCCGGCCCTCTCCCGCGGGGCGGGAGAGGGGCTCGTCGCGCTTGCGGGAGAGGCGATCTGAGCTGCCGGTCGGGATTCCCTCTCCCGCTCGCGGGAGAGGGCTTCCGGCCTTGGCGTCGCAGGGAGCGCGAGCGACCGAGACGGTTAGGCCGGAAGGGTGAGGGTGGGTTCTTCTTCATCGGCGAAGGAAGAGAAGACCCTCACCCAACCTCTCCCGCGTGGCGGGAGAGGGGCTCGTCGCGCTTGCGGGAGAGGCGATCTGCCGGTCGGGATTCCCTCTCCGCCCGCGGGAGAGGGGCTCGCCGCTCTAAAACCCGGCCGCCGTCACCCACTCCACGCCGCCTCCCTCTCCCGCAGCGGGCGAGGGGGTGGAGAGGTCGCGGTGCGGCGCCGGCGCGTCGAGGGCGCGGGCGGCGGCGATCAGGTCGCGCGTATAGGCGGCGCGCGGAGCCTCGAACACGTCCGCCGCGGCGCCGCTCTCGACCGCCTTGCCGTCCTTCATCACCATCACCCGCGTGCAGAGTTCGGCGACGACGGCGAGATCGTGGCTGATGAAGACGAGCGCGAGGCCGCGCTCGGCGCGCAGCCGGCGCAACAGGCCGAGCACCTGCGCCTGCACCGTGACGTCGAGCGCCGAGACGATCTCGTCGCAGATCAGCACCTCGGGCGAAAGGGCGAGGGCCCGGGCGATGCAGACGCGCTGGCGCTGGCCGCCGGAAAGCTCGCGCGGCAACCGGCCGAGATGGGTGCGGGCGAGGCCGACCTCGTCGAGCAGGGCGAGCACGGCGGCGCGCCGCCCGGCGCGCGGCCGGCCCGAGATCGCGAAGGGCTCGCCGATCGCGTCCTCGACGGTGAGACGCGGATTGAGGGCGCCATAGCTGTCCTGGAAGATGTATTGCAGGCGGGCGCGGGCGGCGCGGCCGAGGCGCATCGGATCGGCGAGGACCGCCCCGCCGAGCCGGACGCTGCCGCGCTCGATGCGGGCGAGGCCGACGATCGCCTTGGCGAGCGTGCTCTTGCCGCTGCCGCTCTCGCCGACGACGCCGAGCGCGCCGCCGGCCTCGAGCGCGAAATCGATGCCGTCGAGCGCGCGGACCGGCCGTCCGAGCAGGCCGGCGCCGCGATAGCGGACGGCGAGATCCGAGACGGCGAGGATTTCCGGCGCCGCGGCCGAAGGAGCGGCGGTGGCGCGCAGCGCCGGCCGGGCGGCGAGCAGGGTGCGGGTGTGCGCCTCGCGCGGGGCGGCGAGCACGCGGGCCGCCGGGCCGGCCTCGACCATCGCGCCGGCGCGCATCACCACGACGTCCTGCGCATAGGCGCCGACGACGCCGAGATCGTGGGTGATGAGGAGGATCGCCATGCCGCGGGCGGCCTGCAGCCGGGCCAGAAGATCGAGGATCTGCGCCTGGACGGTGACGTCGAGCGCGGTGGTCGGCTCGTCGGCGATGAGCAGCGAAGGGTTCCCGGCGAGCGCCATGGCGATCGCGACGCGCTGCTGCTGGCCGCCGGACAGTTCGTGCGGGTGGCGGCGGGCGATGCCCGGCACGCCGTCGAGCCCGACCTCGGCGAGGAGGGCGGCCACCCGGCCGGCGGCCTCCCGCCGGCCGAGGCCGCGCGGCAGCGCCTCGGCGATCTGCTCGCCGGCGCTCATCAGCGGATCGAGCGCGGCGGCGGGATCCTGCAGGATTGTGGCGATCGCGCGGCCGCGCAGCGCCCGCCGCTCGGCCTCGGAGAGCGTCAGCAATTCGCGGCCGCCGAAGCGGGCCGAGCCGGCGGTCTCGACCGTCGTGCCGACCGGCACGAGGCCGATCAGCGCCATCGCCGTCATCGACTTGCCGGAGCCGGATTCGCCGACGAGGGCGAGGGTGCGGCCGGGCAGAATGTCGAAGGAGACGCCGGCGACCGCTTCCACCGTGCCGGTGCGGGCGCGGATGGTGACGCGAAGGTCGCGGACCGCGAGGAGCGGCGCGGCCGCCGCCTCGCGGGGGGAGGGGCCGGACGCCGGGGCCGGGGTGCCGGCGCGGCGGGTGTCGGGGCGTTGGGTGTCGGGGCGTTGGGTCATGCGCTCCTCAGCCTCGGATCGATGATCTTTCGGATCACGTCGGTGACGAGATTGGCGATGATGACGGCGAAGCCGAGCCAGATGATCACCGCCTGGACGACGGCATAGTCGCGGCCCTTGATCGCCTGCAGGGTGAGCGTGCCGAGGCCCGGCAGGCCGAACACCACCTCCATGGTGATCGCGCCGGTGAAGGCGCCGGCGAGCAGGAGGCCGATCAGCGCGACCGCCGCGGTGAGGGCGTTGGGCAGGATGTGGCGCAGCACGATGCGGGCGCGCGACAGGCCCTTCGCCCGGGCGGCGCGGACATATTCCGTCCGCTCGATGTCCTTCATGTCCTCGTAGAGGATCTTGGCGAGCGTGCCGGCGGTGTCGAGCGCGAGGATCAGGATCGGCACGACGAGATTGCCGATCGCCGGGATCAGGCCGAGCCAGACGGCGAGCACGAGGACGCAGAGGATGCCGATCGAGAAGGTCGGCACGGTGATCGACCAGATCGTCGTCGCCTCGACGAGGGCGACGAGGAGGCGGCGCGGCCACAGCATGGCGAGGGTCGGCAGGAGGACGCCGAGCAGGGTGCCGATGAGGAGGGCCGAAAGGCCGAGCGTCAGCGTCGTCGGGATGACCGCGGCGAGGAGGTCGGCGATCGGCTTCGCGAAGCGCGCCGAGGTGCCGAGATCGCCCGAGGCGATCATCGTCAGCCATTCGCCGAACTGGGTGATCCAGGGCTTGTCGAGGCCGAGCTCGGCGCGCATCGCGGTCTGCTGCGAATAGGTGAGCGAGCCCTCGATGCCGCGGATGTCGACGACGTCGCCCGGGATCATCCGCAGCACGAAAAAGCTGAACACGACGATGCCGGCGGCGACGGCGAGCGAGCGGACGAGGTCGGCGGCGATGCCGAGGAGGAGGCGTCTGGTGTGGGCGTTCACGGCAGGTCCCTCGAGAGCGGCAGTTCGCTGCGGCGGCGCACGGCGTTGCCGACGATGGCGAGCGCGAAGGTGACGAGCGACAGGGCGAGGATCGGCGCGAGCACGGCGTGCGGCGCCTCCTCGAGATAGGGCGTCGCGCTCGCGATCATCCGGCCCCAGGTCGGGGTTTCCGGCGAGACGCCGAGGCCGAGGAAGCTCAGGACCGATTCCGAGACGATGCAGCGCGGCAGCACGATGGCGAACTGGGTGATCAGCGCGCCGGCGATGTTGGGCAGCACATGGACGAGGGCGATGCGCAGCCGTCCGGCGCCGAGCACGCGGGCCGCCGCCGTATAGGGCTGCGCCATCTGGTGCAGATAGGTCGCCCGGGTGATGAGGGCGAAATGCGGCGAGAAGGATATGCCGAGGGCGATGACGACGGTGGCGATGCCGGGCTCGAAGGCGACGACGCAGGCGAGCGCGAAGAGGATGCCCGGCAGTGCGCGGATGAGATCGACGAAGCCGAACAGCGCCCATTCCGCGGGCCGGCCCGCGGCGAGGGCCAGCAGTGCGGCGAGCGCGCCGATCGCGAGCGCGAGCAGCGCGGCACCGGCGCCGAAGGCGAGGCTGAGGCCGGTGCCGTAGAGGAGGCGGGAATAGACGTCCTGGCCCTGATCGTCGGTGCCGAGCAGATGGCCCTCGCCCGGCGGCTGGTTGAGATCGGCGGTGAAGGCGTAAGGGTCGTGGGTGGCGAGGAGCGGCGCGGCGAGCGCGACGAGGAGGGCGACGGCGACGATGGCGAAGGCCGCCGCCGTCAGGGGGCCGAGGCCCGGAAGGGCGATCCGCCGGCTGCGTCCGGTCGCGGTGGCGAGGGTCATTCCGGGCCCCTTTCCTCAGAGCGTGGCGGGGATCACTTCTCGATCCAGGCGAAGGCGATGCCGCCGTCGACCCGGTGCGCCGAGGCGTTGAAGCCGATCGTCAGGTCGTGCACCTTCGGGCTGATCGCATAGGCGTTCGGCTGCTGGCCGAGGCCGATCGTGTAATAGTGGTCCATCACACGCTGCCACGCCTTCAGATAGTCGGCGCGGCTCTCCTCGAGGCTCGGCGTCGAGATCGCCGCCTCGATGAGCGCGTCGAGCTCGGGATCCTGGATGCCGCCCCACAGGCCCGGATTGGGGCCGTCGCTCATCAGCCGCACATAGCGCAGGAAGATGTCGGCGCGGGCGCCCGAGCCGCCGGGGAAGATGTCCCAGTCATATTCCGACAGGGCGCGCTGATAGCCGAGATCGTCATATTGCCGGTTGTCGACGCCGAAGCCGAGCGCGCGCAGCGCCTGCCCGACCGGGCCGGCGGAGCGGCTGCCGACGGTCGAGACCAGGGTGAGCGTGTAGTCGGAGGGGGTGACGCCCTCTTCCTTCAGGATCGCTTTGGCGCGCTCGAGATCGGGGGCGTTGTGCTTGTCGTTCGCCGCCATGTCGGCGTCGTAGAAGTAATTGCCCTCGCCGACCGGCTGGTTGCCCGGCGCGCCATAGCGGCCGGCCTCGATCGCCATCAGTTCCTTGCGGTCGAGCGCATAGGCGACCGCCTCGCGGACGCGCACCTTGTCGAAGGGCGGCCGCGGCTTGCGGTTGTTGAAGGAGACGAACTCCCAGCTCGTGCCGCCCTGGAAGTCGATGGTGAAGCCGGCCTTTTCGAGCGTGGCGATCTTGTTGAGCGGAATGGCGGCGGCATCGTAGTCGCCGGCGCGCAGCGCGAGCGAGGCATCCGCCACCTCGCGGACGTCGAACTCGACCGCATCGACATGCGGCAGGCCCTTCATCCAGTAATCCTTGAAGCGCGTCCCCTTCAGCGAGAGCTGCGGCGTCCAGCTGTCGAAGGTGAAGGGGCCGGTGCCGATCGGATGGGTGATGACGTCGTCCCAGCCGGGCGATTCCGGGGCGAGGATCCAGCCTTCGGCGAGGAGGTTGAGGAGCGGGCCGAAGGGCGCCTTCAGCCGGATGACGAAGGTGTGCTCGTCCGGCGTCTCGAAGGCCTCGACCTGCGCCATGGCGGTGGTCAGCCAGCCGCCCTTCACCTTGTCGCGGATGCGCTCGAAGTTCTTCTTCACGTCCTCGGCCGTCATGACGCGGCCATTGTGGAATTTGACGCCCTCGCGCAGCTTGAAGGTGTAGACGCGGGCGTCCTCCGACACCGTCCAGCTCTCGGCGAGCAGGCCCTTCGGGCTGCCGTCCTTCGAGATCGAGGTGAGCGTCTCGGCAAACGGATGGGTGAGCGAGATCGTGCCGGTGTGACGGTGGAAATCCGTCGTGTCGAGCGTGCCCCAGAACAGGCGGAGCGTTCCGCCGTCGACCGGTTCGGCGGCGAGGGCCGCCGCGGGGGCTGCCGCGCCGATCATCAGCGCGGCGGCGAGGGAGACGAGGGTCTTGATCATGGGACCTCCAGGAGGTTCGGGTCGGGACCGGAGTCTGGTGGGGTGGGGGCTCGGATGGCGGCCCCGGGCGGGAGAGCCCGGGGCTCAGCTCTGCGGCAGCGCCAGCCCGTCCATGCCGCCGCGCGGCAGGCCGAGGAAGCGCAGGATGGTGGGGGCGATGTCGACGAGGCGGGTGGTGCCCGTCTCGACGGTGCCGGGGGCGAAGCCGCCGCCATTCCCGATCAGGAAGGGGTGGCGCTCGAAACGGCCGAGGCCGCCATGGCTGCCGGCGCCCTCCGCCTTGCCGGGCTTGTCGTCGCTGACGCAGAGCACGATGCGGCCGGGCACGCCGAAGGGGTTCGGCGCCTCGTCGCGGGCCATGGCGAAGGCGAGCGCGAGGCCGCCTTCCGGCGCCTGGCCGAGGGGGAGCAGGGCGCTGCCGCGGAAGACCTCCGCGATATAGGGCTGCGCGTCGAGGAAAGCGGCGATCGCCGCGATGCGGCCGGCGGCGCGCGGCGCGACATAGACGAAGCCCGAGCCGCCCTGCGGCGCGACGACGACATCGGTCGAATCGGCGCTCTCCTTGAGGCCGGCCTCGACGAGCCGGTCGGCGACCGCGACGCGGCCGATCACCGTCTCCTGGCCGTGATCGGAGCCGACGAGGAGGAGCACGTCCTCGCCCTCGGCACGCAGCGCCTCGACCGCCGCCTCGACGCGGGCGACGCAGCGATCGGCCGCGGCGATGCCGGCGAGATGGGTCGGCGAGCCGAGTTCGTCGGCGTGCATGGCGAGATCGGGATTGGCGAGCCAGAGCACGCCGAGCCGCGGCCGGCGGTGGAGCAGCACTTCGTCGGCGAACCAGGCGGCGAGCGCCTCGTCGCCCGTGCCGTCATGGGCGACGGCCGGCGCCTCGTCGGGGCCGAGCGGCCGGCCGCCGGGGCCATAGGAGCCGGCGCGGTGCACGACATGGCCGAAATGATCGGGATCCTGGAAATAGGCGGCGCCCGGCGAGACATTCGAGGCGATCACCGCGCCGCCATGGTCGGCGAGCCGCTCGGCGAGGGTCGGCACGGCGAGCGTCCGGCCCTTCGCCGCCCTGAGCGCCGCGACGAAGGCGGGATCGCCGACATCGTGCACGCGGTAACCATCGCCGCCGTCGGGCAGGCCCATCGTGTTGCCGTGCAGGCCGTGCCGCGCCGGCCAGCAGCCGGTGGCGATCGAGGCCGAGCTCGCCCGGGTGGCGGAGGGGAAGATCGCCCGGTGGGCGAGGAAACGGCGCGACCGGCCGGCGAGCGCATGGATCGCCGGGCAGGTTTCGGGGCGGAGGAAATCGTCGCGGTGGCCGTCGCAGATGACGAGCACGGCGCGCCGGCGGGCGGGATCGTGGCGCTCCATCAGGGGTCCACTCCGTTGAGGGCGAAGTCGAATATGTCGAAATTGGCGAGGCGGCCGTCGGCCGCGCGGGCGCGATAGGCCGGGCTGAGCGGCCGCGACAGGAGGAAGGGGACGCGCCGCTCGGCGAGGCCGCCATGCGAGCGCAGCCGCGCGCCGGCGAGCGCGGCGAGATCGTGATCGGCCGCCCGCGCGCCGAGCGCATGGCCGGGCGCGGCGATCACAGCGAGATCGCCCTCGGGCTCGGGCGGCAGGTCGAAGCGGGCGCAGGCCTCCTCGCGGCCGAGCACCAGGCCGACACCCTCGAGCCCGGCGACGAGGGTGCGCACCGCGTCGCGGTCGATCCCCGCCGCGAGATGGACGCGGACGAAGCCGCCGAGCGAGGCGTGGTGGCGCACGAAGGGATCGGTGATCGGGCAGATGACGCGCGCCGCGCCGGGGCCGAACCGCGCCGCGATCGCATCCTCGACGAAGACGACGCGCGGCCGGCCGGCCGCATCAGCCATGTCGTTCATGCCGTGATCGGCGACGATCGCCACCAGAGCCGTCTCCGCGAGCCGGCCGACGCGGCGGTCGACGGCGGCCATGAAGGCGATCGCCTCCGGCGCCCCGGGGGCATGGGCGTGCTGGACGAAATCCGACAGCGACAGATAGACGAGCTCGAGGCCGTGCCGCTCGACGAGGGCGATGCCGGCATCGAGCACGAAGAGCGAGAGGTCGGCGGAATAGCGGTCGGGGGCGGCGGTCCAGTCGCCGACCGGTCCGATCGCGGCGACCGCCGCCTCGGCCGTCTCGGCCGACAGCGCGATGCCGTCGAGGCCACGGGAGAGCGCGGCGAGCAGCTTGTCCTTCGCCGTGACGAGGCCGACGCGCACGCCGATTCCGGCGAGGCCGGCGAGGATGGTGTCGGCCCGCATCGTATGGCCGTCGACCACCATCACCTCGCGGCCGGTCGCCCGGTCGAGGTAATAGTTGCCCGAGACGCCGGTCACCGCCGGCGGCGCGCCGCAGACGATCGCGACATTGTTCGGATTGGTGAAGGTCGGCATCACGGCGTCGGCGCGGCCGTCGAAGCCGGTCCGTCGCAGGTGGTCGAGCGCGGGGGTCGCGCCCGCCGCGCCGGCGGCGGCGAGATAGGCGGGATCACAGCCGTCGAAACAGATCACCACCACGGGGCGGGCCGGCCGGGCATAGCGCCGTCCGTTCACGATGGCGGTCTCCGGCTGCGGGTCGAGCGCGAGCAAGGCAGTCCCCGTTCATGCGATTGTCACTGGATGCGGCTATCGTCTTCGGCCGCTCGAAGTATTCTTTTCTATATTTCTATTGTGTTCTGAATGTCGGCTGAAGAAAATTGACTTTTCTTCCGTCATCTGTGAGCTTACGGAACAGATGAGCGAAAGATTGCCCCCTCTCAAGGCGCTGGTCGCCTTCGAAAGCGTGGTTCGCCTCGGCAGTGTGACGGCGGCCGCGGAGGAACTCTTCGTGACGCACAGCGCGGTGAGCAAACAGATCGCGCTGCTCGAGGGGTGGATGGGGCAGCCGCTGTTCCGGTCGAACCGCAAGCGGATGCAGCCGACGGCGGAGGCGGCCGCGCTCGCCGAGGTCACCGAGCGGGCCTTCGGGCTGATCGCCGAGGCCTCCGCGGTGCTGCGCCGTGGCGAGGCGGCGGAGACGCTGCGGGTCATCGCGCCCTCGACCTTCGCGATGCGCTGGCTGATCCCGCGGGTGTGGAGTTTTTCGCGCGCCAGGGCGCCGATCGCGCTGCAGGTGCGGCCGACCGACAGTCTCGAGGACTGGCAGGAGATCCCGTTCGACGTCGCGATCCGCACCGATCCCCGCGCGCCGCGCCATCTCGAGGCGCGTCCCTTCCTCGCCGAGACGCTGGTGCTCGCCGCCGCGCCGCGCTTCCTCGCCGCGCGCCGGCTCGCCGCCCCGCGCGATCTCGCCGCAACGGGGGTGATCAGGGCGGCGACGCGGCCGGGCCAGCTCGAGGCGTGGTCGGCGGCGGCGGGTCTCGACCGGATACCGGACGGCCCGTCCTTCCCGCATTTCTATCTGGCGCTCGAAGCCGCGCTCGCCGGGGAGGGCCCGCTCGTCTCTCCCTTCGAGACGCTGTGCGACCTGTTCGCGAAGGGCGAGCTCGTCGCCCTGTGGCCCGACATCCGGGTCGCCGGGCCGACCCATGTCGCGCTGTTCGACGCCGCGGCGCCGCATGCCGGCGCGGCCGAGGCCTTCATCGACTGGCTGACCGCCACGGCGGGAGAGAGCCGGCCGGCGGCGAAGGCCGCCTGACAGGGCCGCCAGGGGGCGCTACGGCGCCGTCCCGATGGCGCCGTCCGGCGCCGCGCCGGCGAGGCGGATCGCCTGAACCCGGCCGCCGAGCACCGCCTCTGCCGCCTCGACGACGTGTTCGTGATGGGTGAAGAGGAGCACCTGGGTGTGCCGGCCGAGCTCGGCGAGGAGGGCGAGGCCGGCGCGGGTGCGCCGCTCGTCGAAGGAGACGAAGAGATCGTCGCCGACGAAGGGCAGCGGCGCGGCGCGGCCGGCATGATCCTCGATCGCCGCGACGCGGAGCGCCAGGAAGAGCTGGTCGGCGGTGCCCTCCGACAGGGCGTCGACGGCATGGTGCCGCCCATCGCGCAGCGCCGCGAGGCGGGGCGGATCCTGATCGTAATCGATGCCGATGCCCGACCAGGCGCCGCCGGTCAGCGTCGCGAAGGCGGCCGATACCCGCTCGATCAGCGGGCTCTGATGGCGGGCGCGGTAGAGATCGATGGCGCTCGACAGGAGGCGCGCGGCGGTGTGGTCGCGCACGAAGCGGGTGGCGGCATCGGTGATCTCGGCGAGCGCGTCCCGCTCGTCCTGCGCGGCGGCCGCGGCGCCCGCTGTTTCGTCGAGTGCTGCGAGCGCATGATCGGCCGCGATGTGCCGTTCGATCGCCGCGGCATGGGCGGCGGCGGCGCGCGCGACGTCACCCTCCGCCGCGAGACGCGCGGCGAGGAGCGCCGCCTCATCCCGCCCGGCGAGGTCCGCCCGCAGCGCCGCCTCGTCGAAGGCCGGAATGTGCAGCGCGAGGCGGGCGCGGGCCTCCGCGACGGCGCGGTCGTGCGCTTCCGCGGCGTCGAGCCGGGCGAGGAGGGGCGGCAGATCGGCGATCGCCGCGAGGCCGGCCTCGGCGACGAGCGGGGCGAGACCGGCGGCAGCGCGCGCCGCCGCCTCGTCGGCCGCCGCGCGTGCCCGGGTCCGCCGCGCCGCCGCCTCGACCGCCTGCTCGGCGCGGGCGCCGGCCCGCCGCGCCTCGTCGAGGCGGACCTTCAGCCGGCGGATGGCGGCGGCCGGATCGTCGGGCGGCGGCAGGTCGAGCAGGGCGGCGAGCGCCGCCACCTCCGCCGCGAAGCGGTCGCGGTCTTCCTCGATGCGGGCAATGCGGTGCTCGGCGGTGCGAAGGGCCTCGACGGCGGCGGGGGCCTCGCGCCACAGATCGAGCGCGGCGCGCGCCTCGTCGGCGGCCGCCTGCGGCCGGACTGCGACCTGCGGGAACACCTCGGCGCATTCCGCGCCGAGCGCCTGCGCGGCCGCATCGAGCTCCGCCTCGCGCCGGCGGAGCGCCGCCGCTTCCGCCGCGCCGCGGGCGAGATCGCGCGCGACCTCCGATGCCGCCCGGAAACGCGCATCGCGCCGCTCGACCGCCTCGCGCACATCCTTCATCGCGAGCGGGCCGTCGCCGGCCGGCACGAGGCCGAGCTGCGTGCGGAGCGTCTCGACGGCGGCCCGCTCGGCGCGGCAGAGATCGTCCGCCGCCTTCTGATCGGCGCGCTCGCGGCGCAGACGGCTCCGCTCCTCGAGGACGGTGCGGGCCTCGCGGAGCGCCGCCAGCAGGCGCTCCTCCGCGCCGGCCGCGATCCCGGCCGCCGCGATGCCGTGCACCTCCCGCCAGAGCGCCGCCCAGCCGGCTTCCGCGTCGGTGACGGCCGCACCGGCCTCCGCGACCTGGGCCTCGGCGGTCGCCCGCCGCGCCTCGGCCTCGGCGCGCGCCCGTTCGAGCTGCGCCAGCTCGGCGACGCGGTGGGCCTCGGTGAGCCGCTCGTCGGCGAGCCGGTCGGCGGCGGCGAGCGCCGCATCGAGCCGGGCCGCGGCGTCGATGTCGTCCGGCAGGGCGGCGCGGCCGCCCGTCGCGGGCGCGCGCAGGCCCTGCCACAGGGCGTCGCGCAGCGTTCGGGCGGCCTCGATCGCCGCGGGCGTCGGCACCGCTCCGGCCGCGGTCGCTGCGGCGATCCGGGCGGCGGCGAGGCGCAGCGCGTCCTCGCTCTCGGCGAGCGTGCGGACCGCCCTGTCGCGCGTCTCGCGCGCCGTGCGGCAGAGCGCGAGCGCCGCCTCGGCGGCGGCGACATCCGGCAGCGGCAGGACGGCGAGCGCATCGGCATCGGCGAGGCCCCAGCCGAGCCGACGCGTCCGCTCGGCGAGGTCCTGCTCCTCCGCCGCGGCGCGCGCCGTCTGACGGCGCAGCGCCCGGTCGCGCTCCTCGGCGCCGTCGAGCGCATCGAGCCGGCCGCGCATCTCGGAAGGGTCGGCGGCGTGGCCGAGCCGGACCCGCTCCTCCTCGAGCGCGGCCTGCGCCTCCGCGAGCGTCCGCCTCTCGGCGGCGAGCGCCTCGCGGCGCACGGCCTGTTCGCGCAGCCGGTCGATCAGGCCGGCGGCGCGCGACAGCAGGGCGGCGCCGGGCAGGGCCGCCCGGAGCGCGGCGACATCGGCGAGGCCGAGCCGGCCGGCGATGTGGGCGAGCGTGCCGCGCGCCGCGTCGGCCTCGGCCCGGCGGCGCGGCAGGGCTTCGATCTCGTTCGCCACCGCGGCGCGCGTCTCGTCCGCCCGGTCGATCGCCTCGGCGCGGGCGAGCACGGCGGCATCGACGGTGATGGCCGCGGTTTCCGCCTCGGCCCGCGCCGCCTCCTCCGCTGCCCGGGCGGCCGCCGCGGCCGCCGTCTCGTGCGCGCCGAGCGCGGCGCGGGCACGGGGCGCGAAGCCGGCGGAGAGGGCGGGCAGCCCGCCGAGCGCCGCCCTGCCGGCGGCATGGCGGTCGATCCGGCCGACATCCTCGAAGGCGAGCGCATGGGTCTCGGCGCGGCGGAGCGCCAGCCGCGCCTCCCGCTCGGCGGCTTCGGCTTCGCGCCGGGCCGCCGCCGCCGCGTCCCGCGCGTCGCGCGCGGCGCGGACCGTCTCGACGCGCAGTTCCCCGGCGCGGATTGCCGCGCGGGCGGCGTCGCGCCGGTCGAGCGCCCGGTAGAGCGCGTGCGAGGCGACCCGGCGTTTCGGATCGAAGATCTGGCCGGCGGAGTCGCGCAAGCGGTCGCGCAGCATGGCGATCGGCGCGAGCCCCGGCGCGGCGGCGACGAGGGCCTCGGCGAGATCGCCGCCGCCCGCGAGCAGCTTGCGCCCGCCTTCGCGCAGCCGCGCCTGATCGAGCCCGAAAATGTCGAGAAAGGCGCGCCGGTCGTGCGCGCCGAGAAAGGGCACGAGGCAATCCTCGGCGAGCGCGGCCTCGGAGAGCGGATCGACGAGCGCCGCGGCGCGCCGTTTCAGGCGGCGGAAGGCGAGCGTCTCGCCGCGCCGCCCGAGCAGCTCGGCCGAGACCCGCATCGCCTTGTAGTCGTGCAGGAAATTGAAGCGCGAGCGCTCCTCGAAGCCGTAGAGCGCGTCGGCGATGGCGGCGAGCGCGGTGGTCTTGCCGGCCTCGTTGCCGCCATGCACGACGGTGAGCACCGCCTCGCGATCGAAGGCGAGCGTGCGGTCGGTGAAATGGCCGTAGCGCTCGAGCGCCAGCGAGACGAACCTCATGGTGTCCGCCCGTCCGCACCGGCCGGCCCGGCGAGCGCGGCGCGCAGCAGCGCGAGCGCCGCCCCGATCGCCGCATCCGCGTCGCCCGCCTCCTGGCCGAGGCCGGTCGCGTCGAGCGCCTCCCGCGGCAGGCGGCCGGCGAGCGTTGCGAGCGTCTCGGCGAGCGCGGCCCGCAGAAGCGGGTCGGCGGCCGCCTCGGCGAGCGCGGCCTCGAAGCCCGGCACGGCGATCGCCCGCTCGGCGCCGCCCGGTGGCTCCGTCCGGTCGACGAGCTTCTCGATGAGGAGGTCCGCATCGCTCTCGAAGGCGAGCGCCTGCACCTCCTCCTGCGTCTGCTCGAGCCGCCCGGCGAGCGCGCCGTGCAGCGGTCCGGCGCCTTCGAGCGTGACGCGGAGCGCGAGCGGCCGGCCCTCGGCGGATCGGAACGCGGCGGCGATCGCGCCGCGCAGCCGGTCGTACAGCGCCGGGCGGCCGGCGAGGCCGGAGACGTCGACGCGGATATGGTCGAAGCGGGCGGCATCGAGGGTGAGCGCCTTCATCGCCACAACGCGGCCGGCCTCGACGGTGACGAGGGTCGCGCCCTTCGGCCCCGTCTCGCGGGCGTGGCGGCCCTGCAGATTGCCGGGGAAGAGGATCGGCGGGTCCTGCGCGACCAGCTCGCGGGCATGGACATGGCCGAGCGCCCAGTAGTCGTAGCCGCGGCGCCGCAGATCGTCGACCGTGCAGGGCGCGTAGGCGCCGTGGCCCTCGCGGCCGTCGAGCGAGGTGTGCAGCACGCCGATGTTGAACCAGCCGGGCACGGCCGGCGGATAGCCGAGCACGACGTTTTCCGGCACGTGCCGCTGGGCGAAGCTGCGGCCGTGCAGCGCGACGCCGAGCCCCTCGAGGCGGACGGTCTCGGCGGCGCGGACGCCGAAGAGACGATAGCCGGTCGTGGGCGGCAGCGCCTTGGTGATGACGTTCTCGGCATCGTGATTGCCGCGCACGGCGAAGACCGGAATGGCGGCACGGGCGAGCCGCGCCATCTGCCGGATCAGGAACTGGCCGGTGGCATAATCGCGCCAATCGCCGTCGAACACGTCGCCGGCGATCACGACGAAGGCGACGCGCTCCTCGATCGCCGCCTCGACGAGGTTTTCGAGCGCCCGGCGCGAGGCCCCGGCGAAACGGCCGCCCACCGCGCCGCGCCGGGCGAGCCCCTCGAGCGGGCTGTCGAGATGGAGATCCGCGGCGTGGAGAAAGCGGAATCCCGGCCCCCCGCTCATCCGCGCCCCCGCAGGGCGTGCGCGACCGCCCGGGCGAGGCGGTCGATCCCGGGCGTCGGGTCCGGAGACGGCGGGTGCACCCGGCAACGGCCGCGCCGGAGCGCGCCCGTCCGCAGGGCGCCGGGCCGATCGGCGCGGGACGCCGCGGAAACGGGCTGCCGAATAGCGGGGCGAAGAGGGCAGGGGCGGCCGATCACCGTTGTTCGCTTCCCTTCCGTGGCTTCGCCTTCTCGGAGCTCCGCGAAGGCGCCGACTCGGGCCGGCGCGCGCGGCCGATCGGGCGCGGCGAGCCTATCGGCCCGCTCCGCTTTTGCAACCCGCAGGGGTGACGCGGAGGAGAGCGGATCCGGGAGGCGCGGCCGGTCCTACTCCGGCGGGTTCTTCGCTCCGACTTCAGGTGATGATTGCAGGAGGCCCGGCCGGCGGCTAGCCTGCCGCGACGTGTGCGGGGGCGTTGATGGACGGCGGGCGGATTCTGGAGATCGTGCAGGGCATCGGGCTCTGGGTGCGGTCGAACGTGTTGTGGGGTGCGGGTCTTCTGCGGGGCGAATCGGCCCCGGGTCTGGTCAGCCTCGCTCTTCTCGTCGTGCTCGCCCTCTCGCTGCTCGTCTTCGTCGGAGGCATTCGCTCGCGCGTCCGGGCGCTCGTCTGGCTCGACCGGGCGGTCCGTCGCCACGGCGACGAGCACGCTTTCAGCGCGGGGCTCGACCGGCTGACGGCCGAGATCGAGCGGGACGGTCGCCGCGGCAATCGCGAGAAAGTCGCCGGCGTGTGGCGGGAGTTCTCCGAGACGCTGATCGTCGAGGACGGTGGCGGCCGGCCGATCTATCGCAATTCGGTCCGGCCCGCGGCCTTCTTCAATCTCGAGGACATGGGCTTCGGCGTGGGCTTCTGGCGGCACGTGCCGAGCCTCTTCGTCTCGGTGGGCCTGTTCCTGACCTTTCTCGGCCTCGTTTCCGCCCTCGACAGCATGGTGACCGAAAGCGGCGGGAGCATCGGGGCGCAGCAGATGAACGATCTGCTCTCGGTCGCGTCCGCCAAGTTCATCATGTCGCTCACCGGACTGTTCTGCTCGATCGTCTTCACGATCGCGCTGCGCCGCGAACTGGGCGTCGCGGAGGACAGGGCCCACCGGCTCTGCGACGGGCTCGAGAAGCGGCTCTCCTTCCTGAGCCTCGAAGGGCTCGCCGCCCGTCAGCTGAAGGCGGTGATCGAGCAGAGGGACATGCTGAAATCCTTCGCGACCGAACTCGTCGCGGAGCTCGGGCGTCCGCTCAAGGAGATGCCGGCGGCGATCTCGGGCAGCATCGAACAGACCATGCGGCCCCTGCTCGACCAGGTGGGCCGGGCCGGCACCGACGGTGTCGGCGCGCTCGTGCAGGATATCAGCAGCCGGATGACCGAGGATGTCGGCCGCGCGCTCGGCGAAGCGAGCCGGTCGATCCAGGAGGCCGGCGACCGCATCGCGCGGCTGTCGGAGCGCATGGATCAGAGTTCGTCGAAAGTGGGCGACGAGCTGAACATCGCCCTGACGCGCGTCTCGGACGCGGTGGCGGGCATCCGCGACACGCTCGGCGCGGCGGCGCGGGAGACCGGCGGCACGTTCAGCGCCGGGGCGGAGAGGCTCCTCGCCGTCATGAACCAGACGCTCGAGGGTATTCGCGACAACACGTCCGCCGGCGCCGCCGCAATGAGCGCCGCCGCGGCCGATCTGCGCCAGGCGGGCGAGCGCGTCCGCGCCGAACTCGAGGCCGCGGGGCGGGCCGGAGCGGCGGCGGCCGACCGGGAGATCGGCCGCGTGGCGGCGGAGGCCTCGGCGAAAGCGGCGTCCGCCATCCTCGCGCCGCTCGACCAGATCGCCGACAAGATGGCCGGCGTCGCCGGTCAGGTCGCCGCGGCGGGCAACGACATGCGCCTGTTCGCGGACGGGGTGAAGTCCGGCGCCGACGCATCCGCACAGGCTTCGGCGAGCTTCCGCACCGCGAGCCAGGATCTCACCGCGGCCGCGGCGCCGATCCGCGCCTCGGTGGCGAGCGTCGAATCCTCCCTCGCCGCGCTTTCGGAGGCGACGCGCGCCGCGGCGAGCACGGTGAGCCGGTCGGCCGAGGCGACGGCCCGGGCCGCGGCCGAGACGCTCGCGACCGCGCAGGCGGTACTCGGCAGCGAGCAGAAGGCGATCGAGAACGCGCTCGGCGGGATCGACGTCGCGCTCCGCCGGTTGCGCGAGCAGGGCGAGCGGATCGACGATATCGACGACAAGCTCGGCCGGGCCTTCGCGATCTATACGCAGCAGGTGGCCGGCGCCGTCGACGGCATGCGGCAGCACGTCCAGCATCTGCAGCAGACGCTCCAGCCGAGCCTCGACACGCTGAAATCGGTGGTCGAGTCGGCGGAAGAGTTCATTCCCAAGTCGCGGGTCCGCTGATGCGCGCCGCCTTCCGCCGCCGCAGCCGGGAGGACGAGGAGGAATCGGTCTTCGTCTCGATGACCGACATGACCGTCAGCTTCCTGTTCATCCTGATGATCATGCTCGCCTTCTTCGCCAGTCAGTTCAATCCGGAGGACAGTGTCACCCGATCCGAATACGACCAGGTCGTCGACGAACGGGATCATCTGCGAGCCGATCTGGCGCTGCTGCGCAGCCGTGTGGCCGAGCTCGAAGCCGAGGTGAAGCGCCTGCTCGCCGAGCTTTCGCGCAAGGATCCGGTCGAGGAATATCTCAAGCTCACCGCACGGGTCCGGCAGAAGATCCTGCAGCACCTGCGCGACCGGCTGCGGGTCGATTTCCCCGATCTGATGATCGAGATCAGCCAGGAACAGGATGCGCTGCGCTTCCAGGGAGACGGCCTGTTCGCGAGCGGCGAATCGGTGCTGCGCGAGGACAAGCGCCGGATCGTCGAGACGGTCGCCGCCCGGCTCGAGGAGATCCTCCCCTGTTACACGTTCGGGCCGCGGTCGAACTGGGCGGCGGGCTGCGGCGAGGGGGCGGCGATCATCGAGGCGGTGCAGATCGAGGGGCACACCGACGCCACCGGAGACGACCGGAGCAATCTCGACCTCTCGACCCGGCGCGCCAACGAGACCTTCTGGGCGATGCTCGGGCGGGAGCCGACGCTCGTCGGCCATCTCAATTTCCGCGAGCAGCCGGTGCTTTCGGTGGCGGGCTATGGCGAGATGCGGCCGATCGCCGACAATGCGACGCCCGCCGGCCGCGCCACCAACCGCCGCATCGATCTGCGCATCATCATGTATACGCCGACGGTCTCGGGCGAGATCGACGAGATCCGCGGCCGCCTCGGCGCGCTGCCGGCCGACGGAGCGGGGCGATGAGCCTCGACGAGGTTCTCCGGCAGCGCCAGCCCTATCAGCCGCGGGCTCTGGCCTCGCTCGCGCCGCTCGCCGCCGCGACCGAGCGGATCCTCGCCCGCTGGCCCGATGCCGTGAAGGAGCCGCCCGAGACCGACCGTGAGCGCGTCGTCGCGGAGATGAAGCGTCGGCTCGAGACGGGCGACTGGCGTGGTCTGCGGACCGCCTTCGTCACCATGGCGGCCGTCGCGGTGTTCGATCCCACGCGCCGGACGCGCGACGATCTCGCCGCGCTGCGGCAGTTCTATTATGACGAGATCCGCGTCAACGAGAGCAGCGCCTTCCGGTCGGGCATGGTCGGCGTCTATCTCGGCTCGTACCAGCCCGGCGCGCCGCACACCGTGCAGCTCGGCCGGAGCCTCGGCAAGGCGGCCGGAGGTCTCGGCGGACGCTGGGCCGGTCTGCTTCAGGCCGTGCCGCGCCTCCTCGACGGCATGTCGGCGCATCAGCAGGTGGCGCAGCTGATGCTCTCGATGCCGACGCCTTTCGACGATCTGAAGACGATCGGGCTGCGCAAGCCGCACGATGCCGGCCTGATGAGTGCCGCACATCTCGCCTTCGTCAAGGCGATGGCCCCCGCGCTTCGATCGCCGCCCGCGATCGACAAGCTGATCGCCTGGCTGAAGCCGGACGGCGTGCAGCAGCCGAAATCGGAAGGCGCCGCCGAGGCGGTGGCGGCGCTCCTGGCGCCCTGGACGCACGACCCGCCCGAGGAGATCGGCGCCGATCTCACCCGGCGCCTCACCGGTCTCTATGGCGATCCGCGCACGCGCGGCGGGGAAGCACCCTGGAACACCGTGCCGGAGGAACTCGTCGAGCGCATCGTGCGCTGGCTGACGGGCGAGAACATCCGCTTCTTCATGGATATCCTCTCGGATGTCGAGGCCAGCCACATGTGGGAGCCGCGGCGCCGGTTCTGGCTGCAGCTCCACGAGGAGCGCCGCATCGACAGCGCCTGGGTGGCGCTGAGCGAGGAGGGCGCGCGCCTCGCCCGCAAGCGCGCCAATGGCCGGCCGGGGCTCGCCTTCGGCCGGCAGACCGCGGGCGGCAACCGGTCGAAGACCAGCCTTCTCGTTCTCAAGATCGAGGGGAAGATCGTTGTCGAGGGCTCGCACGACTACCGGGTGCATGTCTTCCGCGAGGGCGCACCCGGCGCGCCGAGGCTCTATCAGCCCCGCTACGACTGCGAGGCGATCCGGCACATTCCGGGGGCCGATGCGCGGAAACACACCGGCGATTGGCAGGGCTGGGTGCGGGAGCGGATCTGAGCATGGAACTGCGCTACGACGTCGATGCCGAGGGCATCACGCTGCTTCCGGTCCGCAAGGCCGGCCTCGCCCGCCTGTTCGCGCGCCGTTCTGCGGGCGATCTGCGCCACCTGCCGGCCTCGGAGCGCGATCTGATCTGCGCGATCGCCGATCTGCGGGCGCTGAGCGGCGACGATCCGCGCCAGCTCGAGATCGCCGACGACCGGATCCGGCTGTCGCACCGGCTGGCGGCGCAGCTCGATGCGGCCGGTGCGCGGGCGCTCGGCCTGCCGAAGCCGGTCGACCTGACGCTGAGCACCGATGTCGAGGGCGTGGTCGGCGCATCGGGCTTCAGGCTCGTCTATCGCTGGACGAAAGCCGGGCAGACGCAATGGCCGACGCGGGTCGGCGCCATTCTCGAAACGGCGCAGGGCGACCGCCTCGTGCCGCACTGGATGCTCGATGCGATCGAGATCGCCGACGCCGCCCGCACGGGCGGGGCGGACGCCTCGGACTGGGAGGCGCTCGCCCGCTTCCGCCAGGCGCTCGAGCCGGGTCTGACGATGAGCCGCAACGACGATGCGGCGCGGATCTCGATGACCGACTTCCTGTCCGGCCTCGAAGTGCGGCTCGCCGACGCCTTCTCGATCTCGCCGACGGCGCAGGGCGACGATTTCGACGTCGTTCCCTTCTCGCGCGAGCGCCTGCGCGGAGCGGGCGCAGCGCACGAAGGCGAGGTGGACGAGGCGCAGGGCGAGCTCGAGGGCGAGACGCTCGTCGCCTTCCAGCGCCGGCTGCGGGACCGCGGCGCCCTGCCGGCCTATCGCGTCCGGCCCGGCAGCTATCTGATCATCGACCGCAGTGCGATGCCGGCGCTGAAGGTGATGGCGGAGCGGCAGCGCGCGCCGAGCGCCGAGCGCCGCGCCTTCATGGCCGACCCGCGTCCGCGCCTCACCGAGGCGATCATGGCGGATCGCGAGGCGAGGGGCCTCTTCGAGGGGCTCGATCCGCAGGACGTCGAAGAGGCGGCGGAGGCCTTCGCCGGCCCCGTCTTCGTCGAGACGGCGCAGTATTCCGAGCGCGTGCTGGGCGTCGCGCCCTTCGAGCGGGAACAGGCGCCGCCCGATGGCGGGGGCGGAACGACCTGGCTGCCGGAGGATTTCAGCCGGCGCCTGAGCGGCCATCTCGACGCGCAGACGCCGGAAGCCCTCGAGGCACTGAGGCGGGAGGTCGAGGCGGCGATCGAGGCCGGCCGGCCCTCGGTGCTGCGCGACGGCCTCGAGATTCCCGCCGGCGCCGAGACGCTCGCGACGATCGGCGCGCGCCTCGCGAGCGAGGTCTCGTCCGATCCGGACGAGGAGCCCGGGCGGGACCGGACGGAGCCGATTGTGCTCGCGAGCAAGAGCAATCTGCGCGAACTCGAATGGTTCGCCGCGCTCGCGCCCCGGCGGGTGCGCAGCCGCGACCTTCCGGCCCTCGTGAAGACGCCGCTGAAGCCGCATCAGCAGGCGAGCTTCGCCTGGCAGATCGCCGCCTTCGAGGCGGGGCTCCCCGGCGTGCTCAATGCCGACGAGCAGGGTCTCGGCAAGACGCTGCAGACGATCGCCTTCCTCTCCTGGCTGCAGGCGGAGATGGTCGAGCCCGCGCTGCGCCGGCCGCTGCTGATCGTCGCGCCGACCTCGCTCCTTCTCAACTGGGAGCAGGAGGTCGCCCGGCATCTGCGCGAGCCGGGGCTCGGCCACGTCATCCGGCTCTATGGCGCCGGGACCGGCACCCGCAAACGGGCCGGAGCCCGAGGCCGCGACATCGACGGCGGCGCGGCGACGCTCGATCTCGCCTTTCTTCAGGAGGCGATCGCCGAGGGTCGGGCGCATCGCTTCTGGGTGCTGACCACCTACACCACGCTCACCAACTATCAGCACTCGCTCGCGCCGATTCCCTTCGCGGCGGCCGTCTTCGACGAGATCCAGGCGCTCAAGAACAACCGCAGCATGCGCGCCGCGGCGGCGCGGACGGTCAAGGCCGACTTCACGATCGGCCTGACGGGAACGCCGATCGAGAACAGCGTGCTCGACCTCTGGTCGATCATGGACCGTGTGGCGCCCGGGCGGCTCGACACCGAGGCCGACTTCCGGGCGCGCTATCGCAGCCCCGATGCCGCGGCGATGGCCGATCTCCACGCCCGCGTCTTCGATCCGCGCGAGGGCGTCCCGCCGATCGGCATCCGCCGGCTGAAATCGGACGTCGCGACCGATCTGCCCGCCAAGCGGCGGCGGCTCTATCCGCGCGCCATGCCGGGTCCGCAGCAGCTCGCCTACGAGGATGCCCGGCTCAAGCTGGCGCGGGGCGGAGCGGGCGCCGCGCTGACCATGCTGCACCACATCCGGACCGTGTCGGTCCACCCCGATCTCGACGGCGACCGGCGGGCCGGGGATTTCATCGCTGCATCCGCCCGGCTGACCGCCTGCTTCGATCTGCTGCGCCGGATCAGGGCGAAGGGCGAGCGGGCGCTCGTCTTCGTCGAGCATCGCCGCATGCAATATCGCTTCATCGAGCTCGCCAAGGCCGAACTCGGCCTCGCCGCGATCGACCTCATCAATGGCGACACGCCGATCAGGAAGCGGCAGGAGATCGTCGACCGCTTCCAGAAGCACGGCAGCGGGCCGGGCTTCGATCTTCTCGTGCTCGGCCCAAAGGCGGCGGGAACGGGTCTGACGCTCACCGCGGCGACCCATGTCGTCCACCTCTCGCGCTGGTGGAACCCCGCCGTCGAGGAACAGTGCAACGATCGTGTCCACCGGATCGGCCAGACGCGGCCGGTGACGATCCACCTGCCGATGGCGATCCATACGGGCTATCGCGAGGGCTCCTTCGACTGTCTCCTGCACAGCCTGATGCAGAGGAAGCGCAAGCTCGCGGAGGCCGCGCTCTGGCCGATGGGGGACACCGCGGAGGACGCCGCGCATCTCGAGGCGATGCTGCGCGCCGGGGCGGACCATCAGGGGGAGGGCGAGGATCCGGTCCGCCGGGCGATGCACGCCATGTTCGCGCGCGACGGCCTCGCGCCGCCCGAATGGCAGGAGGACGGATCGATCCTCGCGGAGTGACCGTTCTCCCCGCCCGACCCGGGCCGCGGGCGGGGCCGCCCTCAGGCGGCCGCCATGGTGAATTCCGCCTCGACCGTTTCCTCGTCCGCTTCGACGCCCTCGTCCCGCTCCTCGCCGCGATGGACGCGCTGGCCGGTCGCCCCCTCGATCATGGCGAGGAGCTTCGCCTGACGGTCCGCCATGAACGCCTCGAACCGATCGGCGCGCAGCAATTCGGGCTCGATCAGATGAGAGCGGAGGAAGGTATCGAGATTTTCTCTCGAAATCGGCGGAGCGTCGCTGTTGCCGCGCTCCAGCCGTTCCAGATAGCGGGACGGCGCCTCGCCGCCGATCAGCCGGTTCGTCCGATAGGAAAGCGGCGTCTTATTGATGATCGAGTCGTAGATCTCAGGCTTGATGCCGCGTTCCTCACACCATCGCCGCGGGAAGATGTGATGGATATCGACGTTCTCGCCGAAGAACATGGTGTGATTGAAGGACTGACCCGAGCGAAAATCCTGGGCCCCCCTTGCGCATCAGCAGGGCGTTGACGCCCTTGTAGGCCTGCGGTGGCCGCACGGGCTTCATGATCGGCTCGTCGTCGAACGGCGCCCGACCTGCCGATCGCCGGCGAGGCCGGCCGGAGGGCCGCGCCGAGCCGCGAGCCGTCGGCGTGCCCGCTCACCGCGCGCAGGGTCGCGCAGGTCCGCCCCTGTGACGCCGATGTACCCCGTCGCCGCTTTGGTCGCGCGTCGGACGGCCTTGATCAACAGGGGGTGGAGCGGATACAAGCAAGGCTGCGGACGGCGCTTTCGGGCGGCCGTGGGCGAGACGGATGGGCCGCAGGGCTTTCTGCCGTCGTGCGCGGGTGTAGTTCAGTGGTAGAACGACAGCTTCCCAAGCTGTATGTCGCGGGTTCGATTCCCGCTACCCGCTCCAAAAACCTCCTCGTTTTTCAATGATTTCTCGGTGAGGCGCGGAGACTGCGCCGTGAACAGATCGGGTCCGGAATTCTCGGGTTCGGGAATGTTGGCGCAGAAGGTCCCGGAAAAGTCCCGAACTGGTTTCGGGCTGTTCTGCCGGGCAGGTGGCTGTGTCGCCTCGGTCCGGCTCGCCTGGGCCGTAGTCTGCGGGAGGATGCCGGCTCCTCGCCGAGATTGCGCGCCGCGCCCCGGCCGCCAGAGATGGACCGCGACGCCCGCCGCGGCCGGGTCGGCCCGGGGGCGCGCCACTGGCGCCGCCGCACTGAAGCAGCGCTTCACGGCCTATGGCGACCGTATCCCGGTCTCGGCCTCGGCCTGCGGGGACGAGAAGCGCGGCTTCATCGGCGAGCGGCACGACCGCGACACCGGCCTGATCGACCTCAACGCCCGCTGGTATGATCCGGTGCTCGGCCGCTTCGTCACGCCGGACGACTGGGACCCGGTCGACGCCAGATCCGCCCTCGAAGGCAACCCCGCCGGCTGGCTCGCCAACGCGGTGGGCACCAACCGCTACGCCTATGCCGGCAACGACCCCGTCAACAAGAGCGACCCGAACGGGCATTTCTTCGCTCAGGCGCTGGGTGCGGTATTCGGCGCCATCATGGGAGGCGGTTTCGAGGCCGGGCGGCAGGTCTATCAGAGCGGTACGATCACGAGTTGGAAGAGCGTTGGCGCTGCCGCGGCGGGCGGCACTGTCGCCGGAGCCCTTGCCACCGTGCCGGGTGGTGCGAGCCTCGCCGGCAGCGTCGGCGGCTCGATGCTCGGGGGCACCACGACCCGGTATCTACTTGGCGAAGAGACGGACACCGAGAACCTTGTCTTCGACGCGACGCTGGGCACCGTCGTTCACGTCGCTGGGGCGGGCTTAGCAAGGTCTGCCGCCGTCGCGGAGGGAACCGCGCTTTCGCCCGCAACTAATGTCGTCGATGGCATCCGCCTTAGAAACCAATTGACGTCGCAGGAGATCGCCGGCGGACATGCTTTCGAGAAGCACGTTCTGGGCGTAGGCAACCCTTCGCGGGCCGAGTTTGGCGACTTAGGAATTCGCACGCGAACTCAGTTTGCAGAGCACATTGAGAAGGTGATCAATAACCCAACTGAGTCCGGCCTGTTGGCGCGGGGGAGAGCGTATTTCTACGATCGAACGACCAACACGATAGTCATCACGAATCCGCGAGCGGCGGATGGCGGTGCAGCCTTCCGACCCAAAAACCCGGACACCTACATCAAGACGTTAAGGTGATGCACATGGACTCGCTAGCTGAAACCCTCTCATCCGCTGAGATCGAAACCGTCAGACGCGCACTTAAAGCGACTGTCGAGGGTAGCTTTTTTCCCGATTGGGAGTTTGAGACGCTGATCGGCGTAGATCGTGGAACGGTGCAGCAGGTCCATGAGGATTGGCCTATTCAGACTGTTGATCAGGCTGAATTTAGCTGCGCGGTAATCGGTTCTATGAACAGCCTGATCGGATATCCCCACGGGAAGGACGATGAGCTTGCGATCTATGTCCCAGAGGGGCGGTCTGCCATTCAGGAAGCAATGCAGCGTTTGACTTCTTTGGGGGTGTGAGCGACAGCAAGATGAAGGTAATGGGTTGCCCCATAGGGCTAAGCCGTTGTCCGCACATCATTATTTAGGGACGCAGCTGGCGCCATGGGGGAGCCTCCTGATGCCATGTTGGTGCCAAGCGGTTGAATCGCTTCCCCGATCATCGGCACCGTCGCGAGACTCTGGGATCGCCGGAGGGGGGCGGGAATCTACAGCGAGCCAAAAGCGCCCCCTCGCATGGGTGGTAGGGGGTTGAGTTGGCGGGGGAAAAAGCGCAGTCGCTGAAGCTACGCTGCCGTCGCCCGAGCCAAATTATCCAATGATGCCAATCGATGAGGTGACGGCGCTGCCGCTCCCGTCGGTCCGATCGGCCCGGCGGAGCGGTCGGCGCGGGTAACCCGCATCGGCGTCCGATCGCGGATCAGGTCCGGGGCAAGTCCCTCGGTCGGCGTGGCGGCCTTTGCCTATGACGGCAACGGCAATCTCGTCTCCGGTTCGGGCCGCACGCTCGCCTATGACGGCGACAACCGTCCGGTCTCGGTGACGACGGCCGCGGGCACCACCGTCTCTACCTAGGGCGGCTCGGGCCGCCGCCTCGACCTTCACCCCGGCGTCGGGCGGTTCCGGGCCGGCGGTGCCGGAGACGACCTATTATGTGAGCGGCGTTGAGATCGACGGCGCCTCGGGCGTCGCGCGCCTTTCTGCCGAGGTGCGCGGCACTTCCTCTCGCATCGCGCGCGCCCGGCCGGCGGCGCAGCCGGTCCATCTCACCGGCGCGGCGCGCGGGCCGCGCGCCTTGCTGCCGCCGTCTTCTTGCCTGACCCAAGGGCACTCGTCTAAAATAACGAGGGATCCGCCTCCGGTGGTCTCGAAGGAGAGCGATCTTGACGATGAGACGTCTTGTGGGACGGATCCGCAGCGACCGGGATCTGCGTCTCTTCGTCTTGCGCGGGACATTGGTGGCGGTCACCGCCGCGCTGTGCCTCGACATTGCGAACCAGTTGCTCTTCTTCGAGGGCTGGCCGGCCGCGCTGCGCTCCTGGCTGTTCACCGTGCTGTTCGCGATCATCGTCGCGATGCCGCTGTTCAACCTCGTCGGCCGGGCGCATCGCGAGGCCGAGACGGCGCGCGCCGAGGCCGAGGCGATCGGCCGCACCGATCCCCTGACCGGCCTGCCCAACCGGCGGGCGATGATGGAACTCTCCGAAACGCATCTGGGCACGATGGTGCTCGCCATCGTCGACATCGACCGCTTCAAGGCCGTCAACGACACCTATGGCCACCTCGCCGGCGACGAGGTGATCCGCCGGGTCGGCCGGATGATGGCGGCCGAACTCGGTCGCTACGGTCCGCTCTGCCGGATCGGCGGCGAGGAATTCGCGCTGCTGTCACGCGACGCGCCGGACGAGGTGGTCGAGGCGCTGCGGCTGTTCCGCGAACGGATCGCCGCCGTGCCCCTGCTCGTCGGCGAGGCGGCCGTGCAGGTGACGCTGTCGGCCGGCGTCGCGGTGCGGCGGCCGGGGGCGAGCTTCATGGAGGTGTTCGCCGAAGCCGACCGCGCGCTCTACGACGCCAAGCGCGACGGGCGGAACCGGATCGCCTTCGCGCCCGGCGCGGCGCTCCGCGCCTGACGCTCCGGCGGCCGTCAGCCGCCTTCGGCCGCCTTCTCGAAGGCTTCCGCCGCCGCGGCGGTGAGCGGGTCGGCGAACAGCGCTTCGGCGACCTTCGGCCCGAAGGTGAAGGTGTCGACGCCGGCGCGGGCGAGGCGGACGAGATCGTCCGCGGCGCGCAGGCTCGCGACGAGGATGCGGGTCGCCCCGCCCGCCGCCCGCATCAGCTCCGCCATGGCGACGATCTCGGCGAAGCCGTCGCGGCCGGCATCGTTCATCCGGCCGAGATAGGGCGCGACATAGCGCGCCCCGAGCGCGGCGGCCGACAGGCCCTGATGGGCGGCGTAGACCGCCGTCATGGTGACGCCGACGCCCTCGGCGATCAGCCGCGCCGCGGCTTCCGCGCCCTCGCGGGTGATCGGGACCTTGACGACGACGCGGTCGTCGATGGCGGCGAGCGCCCGGCCGTTGGTGTAGAGCGCCTTCGCCGTGCGGCCCCAGCTCTGCGCCTGCAGTTCCTGCGCGCCGAGGCCGAAGGCGGCGGAGGCGAGGAGCTCGATCTCGCCGACCGAGCAGGGCTTCCTCGCGGCGGCGAGCAGCGTCGGATTGGTGGTCACGCCATGGAACAGCCCGCTCGGCAGCCAGGCCCGCCACGCCGCTTCCTCCGCCGTATCGAGAAACAGCCGCAACCCGGTTCCGCCCATCGCACCCTCCTCCGCTCTCCCGTCGAATAGCGCAGCCGGCGCGCCGCCGCATCCGGTTTCCGTCGCGCGATTCTTGTGACCCCCATCACTGCGGCGGCGGCCGGCGGATGATTGATAGGAGCCAAGCGAGCGGCTCGGCGTTGAGGCCGCGAAACGGCGGCAGCCGGTGAGATCAGGGGGCGCTCCGCGAGGGCGCGAGAACGATGAGGACCGAACCGACCATCCTTTCCACCCGGACCCTTCTCGGGACCCGGACGCGTGCCGGCCTCGCCGGCGCGGCGGCGTTCGTCGCCCTCGGGCTGACGCTCTGGGCCGGCAGCGCGACGGGCGGCACGGCCGAGGCGGGCAGCACGGCCGCCGCGCCGCGCGGCGACCGGCTGGCGAGCGCGGTGCGGACGAGCTGCGAGATGCAGAGCTGGCCTTACATCGCGCCGGACTGCCTGGTGCTCGACGGCGGCGCGCCGCGCCGCGTCTCGCGCACCATCACCATCGAGCGGCTGATCGACGAGAACACCTCCGCGCTGGTGCGCGTGCCGCTCGAGCAGATCGAGACGCGGATCGGCGAGAGCGAGGCGGTGCTCTCCCCGCAGGGCTGAGGCCGCGGCCGCGCTCAGGACGGATAGACGACGCGCGGCGTGAGCGCCTTCGCCCCGTGCGGCGTCTTCTCCCAGCGGTGGGGGGAAGCGAGGAACTGCCAGAACGCCCGATAGACCGCCGCCGACATCATCAGCCAGTAGACCGGCACGAGGGCGAGCGTCGCGAGCGCCGGGCGGCGCCGGCGCGCGGCGAGCGCGACGAGGCCGAGCCGCACATAGGCCGCATAGCCGAGCGCCAGATTGCCGAGATTGAAGGCGAGAAGGCCGCGGCCGAGCAGCCCGCCATCGCCGGCGAGCAGCGCGGGGGCGACCACCGCCACTGCAACCGTGCCGAGCCAGAGCGGATGGATCGCGGCCGAGACGATCATGCCGGCGACGGTGAGGGTGAAGCCGAAACTGCCGACCGGGCCGAGTTCGGCGAACAGGCGGAGCGGCCGGCGGGTATGGACGAAGAAGGTCTGCACCCAGCCCTTGAACCAGCGCGTGCGCTGCTTCAGCCAGACGGCGGCGGTCGGCGGCGTCTCCTCGATCGTCGGCGGCGCGATCGTCTCGCTGCGATAGCCGAGCCGCGCCAGCCGGATGCCGAGATCGGCGTCCTCGGTCATGTTGAACGGATCCCAGCCGCCGATCTCGTCGAGCACGCCGGTGCGGAAATGGTTCGACGTGCCGCCGAGCGGGAGGGGCATGCCGAGCCTGGCGAGAGCCGGCAGCAGTCCGTCGAAGAGAGTGGCGTATTCGAGCGCGAAGAGCTGCTCGACCCAGCCGCCGCGGCGGGGCACGGCCACGAGCGGCGCCTGGACGCAGCCGAGCCTGCGGCCGCCCGCCGCGAAGGCCTTGGCGGCGGCGCGCAGCTGCGCCGGATCGGGCCGGTCCTCGGCATCATAGACCGCGACGAAGGCGCCGCGGCAGAGCGGCAGCGCGAAGCTGAGCGCCTTCGGCTTGGTGCGCGGGCCGACCGGCGGCACGACGAGGATTTCGTAGTGTGCCGCGCCGGCGGCGCCTTCGAGCGCGCGGCGCGTCGCGACGTCGTGCGCCTCGACGAGGAATTTCACGTCGAGCTTGTCGTGCGGCCAGTCGAGCCGGTCGAGCGCCGCGACGAGCGCGGGCACCATCGCCGCCTCGTCGAGGAGCGGGACGAGAATAGAATAGGCGGGGAGGGTCTCGTCCGGCGCGCGCGGCGAAGGCGGGGCGCGGCGGCGGGCGAGGAGCAGTTCCGCGGCGCCGAGGCGCAGCAGCGCGACCGCGAGAAAGAGCAGGCCGGCGAGGAGATTGAGCGCGGCGAGCGTCGCCATCGGGGCGACGAGGCCGGCGCCGAGAAGGAGAAGGACGGTCGCGACGAGCGGCGCGGTCTGCCGGGGCGTGACGCGCAGCCGCGCCGACAGGTCGGGCGTGGTGGCGGCGAGCCGGCCGGTTGCGTCTTCCGCAAGCCGCGACGCGGCGACGGCGAGGAGCATCCCGCGGATCGCCCGCGGCGTCGTCACGCGCAGGCGTGCCGTGAAACCCGGCGGGCCGCCGTGCTGCCGGCGGAAAGCGGCGGTCTCCTCTTCGGTCGGTGCGATGAAGAGGAGGCGGCCCTCCGGCCGGTCGACGAAGGCGAGCCGGCCGGTGCGGATGGCGGCGGCGATCTGCGCCGGATCGTCGAGCGCGGCATTGCGCGATGCGGCGAGGCCGGCGGCCGCGGCTTCGCCGACGAAGGCGAGACCGGCCGAGGTGGCACGGGCGCGATAGAGCGCCTCCTCGCCGCGATCCGCCCCCGTCCCGTCCGTCGTCCCGTGGTCCGCCATGCCCGCCCCCGCGGCAGAGCCGCCGATGCAGAGGCCGGCGCTTTCGGCTATGCTCGCCCGCGCCGCCGTCCCCGGCGGGATGACGTTAGGGAAGATCGGCGGCAATGACCAGTACGAAGCGGCGCTGGCGCGCGGCGCGCCTCCTCGGCCCCGTGGCGCTCGTGCTGGCGACACTCGTCCCGGCGGCGGCGCTGCCGGCCGCGGCCGGACAGGCCTCGCCGCCCGCGCCGATCATTCCGAACTTCTGGGATCCGGCGCGCCGCATCGAGCGGCCGCCGGCCGGCTCCATTCCCGGCATCCGCTTCGCCACCGTCGACGACTTTCCGCCCTTCAGCTTCATCGGTCCCGATGGGCAGCCGACCGGCTTCAACGTCGATCTCGCCCGCGCGATCTGCGTCGAGCTGATGATCGCCTGCACGATCCAGGTGCGGCCCTATGACGGGCTCGCCGATGCGGTCGCCGCGAAGCGGGTCGACGCCGCGCTCGCCGGCATCGCGATCACGCCCGAGAGCCGCAGAATGCTCGCCTTCTCGGATGTCTATCTCCGCTCGCCGGCGCGGTTCGTGGCGCGCCGCGGCGCCGAGCCGGCGGCGGTGTCGCCCGCGGCGCTCGCCGGGCGGACCGTGGCGGTGAGGGCCGGCACGGCGCACGAGGCCTATCTCGCCGCGCTGTTCCCGACGGTGAAGCGCCTCGCCCTGGCCGACGATGCGGCGGTGCGGACGGCGCTGCGCGAGCAGAAGGCGGACCTGCTCTTCGGCGACGGGGTGCAGCTCTCGTTCTGGCTGCAGTCGGAGGCGGCGGGCGCCTGTTGCGGCTTCGTCGGCGGTCCCTATCTCGAACAGCGCTTCTTCGGCGAGGGTTTCGCGATCGCCCTGCCGAAGGATGCGACGGCGCTGCGCACCGGCATCGACGCGGCCCTCGACGCGCTCTACGACCGCGGCACCTTCGCCGAGCTCTATCTGCGCTATTTCCCGGTCGGCTTCTTCTGAGCGCCGGCTCCGCGGCGGTTCTCATGCCGCAGGGGGGCGCCGTCCGGGCGCCCTTCGTGCCCCGGTCCGGCGGACCCGAAGGGCGTCAGCCGATCCGCGCTGCGGCGGCCCTGCCCGAGCGGCGCAGGTGGAGGATCTGGGCCGAACCCATGCAACACGGGACGGCTCGGCAGGGTGGATCCCTCCGCGGATGGCGGCTGATCGGGACGGCGGCGGTGCGCCGCCCGCCCGGCGTCACGATCATGGACCCCGGCACGGAGGCCGGGGTGACGGGTGCTCTGGGTGGCGATGGTGCGCTCCGGCTCGATCGTCCGGCGGGCTCGCTCCCCGCACGGCCCGGCCGGTTTCCTCCAGCACCCCCGGCGCAGGCTTTGGATCCGCCCTCTCCACCCGTCATGCCGGCCTCCGTGCCGGCATCCATAATCGGGACGTGAGGTGTGCTGGGAGGACGCTTTCCGTCCTCGCTTTCGAGAGGGCGCGGCCCCATGCAACACGGGACGGCTCGGCAGGATGGATCCCTCCGCGGATGACGGCTGCATGGGACGGGATCGTTGCGCCGCCCGCCCGGCGTCACGATCATGGACCCCGGCACGGAGGCCGGGGTGACGGGTGCTCTGGGTGGCGATCGTCCGCTCCGGTTCGATCGTCCGGCGGGCTCGTTCCCGCACGCCCCCGCCCCGACCCGGGGAACAGGGATGGAGGAAGCCGCTCTTCGGCGCGCGATGTGGGTCTTGCCTTCCCCATGCATCCGTGGATTGCTCGGGGCGATCGTCGGAGTATCGCCCATGTCGTTCGAGCACTGGCTCGCCTTCGCCCTCGCCGCCGCCGTCATGCTCGCCATTCCCGGGCCGACGGTGCTGCTCGTCGTGTCCTATGCGCTCGGCCATGGCCGCCGGCTCGCCGGGGCGACGGTGGCGGGCGTCGCGCTCGGCGATTTCACCGCGATGACCGCCTCGATGCTCGGCCTCGGCGCGCTCCTCGCCGCCTCGGCGGCGCTGTTCACCGTGCTGAAATGGGTCGGCGCGGCCTATCTCGTCTATCTCGGCATCAAGCTCTTCCGCGCCCCCGTCGGCGAGGCGGCGGTGGCGGCCGCCGGCGTGGCGCGGCCGCTGCGCGCTTTCCTGCACGCCTATGCGGTGACCGCGCTCAATCCGAAGAGCATCGTCTTCTTCGTCGCCTTCCTGCCGCAGTTCCTCGTCCAGAACGAGCCGCTCCTGCCGCAGATGGTGGTGTTCGAGACCACCTTCCTCGTGCTCGCCACGGCGAATGCCGCGGCCTATGCGCTGATGGCGGCGGCGGCACGCACGACGATCCGCCGGCCGGGCGTGCAGCGGGCGGTCAACCGGGTCGGCGGCTCGCTCCTCGTCGGCGCCGGGCTGATGGCGGCGGCCTGGCGGCGCTCGGCCGCGTGAGTCTCCCGCGGCGCTCCGCCGCCGCAGGTGCGGCGCTTCGCGCCCGAAGTCTCGCCGCAGGGTGCGGCGCCGCCCGTCGGCCGGCGCTACTGGCTCGCCCAGACGATGCGGGCGATCCATTCGAGATCGACGAGGGCGACCAGCCGGCTCGGATGGGCGGGGTTGAGCGAGGCGAGCTCCACGGTCTTGGTCGTCCGCCGGGCGAGCACCTTCGCCATCACCTCGCCGTCGCGCGTGCGCACGACGACGCGGTCGCCCGGCCGGGTCTGCGCCGTCGGCGCGACGAGGATGATGTCGCCCTCGCGATAGACGGGCATCATCGAATCGCCCGACACCTGGAGGGCATAGACACCGTCGCCGACCTGGCCGGGGAAGGGCACCTCGTCCCAGCCCTGACCGACCGGGAAGCCGCCATCGTCGAAGAAGCCGCCGGCGCCGGCCTGCGCGAAGCCGAGCAGCGGAACCGGCGCGAACTGCCAGGCGGGATCGGTGCGCGGACCGCCGACGAGGCCGAGAAAGGCGCCGACGCCCTCGCCGGTCGCTTCGAGCACCTTGGCGATGCTCTCGGTCGAGGGCCAGCGCGGCCGGCCGTCGCCGGCGAAGCGCTTCGAACGGTTGAAGGTGGTCGGATCGAGCCCGGCACGCTTCGCAAGGCCGGAGGCGGACATCTCGTGCCGCGCCGCCAGCCGGTCGATCGCCGCCCAGATCTGCTCGTGCGAGAGCATCGCGCCTCCGCGGGACTGCCCGCCGGACAGGAATATATCCCTCTTCTTCACCTCTAGCCCGGGCGAGCGGGCTTGTCCAGAGGCGGGCAGTGGGCTTTCCGCTTCGCGTGGCGGCGGGACGAGGCGAACGGAAGCGGACGAGAGCGCCGGTCAATGTCACCCTCTCCCGCGCCGCGGGAGAGGGGGCGCGCCGAGCGGAAGTCGGTCGCGAGAATTGCTCTTGACAATCATATTGCAAAAAATCTAATGGTAGAAAAGCGAAAACAGGAGACGATCATGGCAACGCTCTATACGGCGAAGGTGAAGGCGGTCGGCGGACGGCACGGGGCGATCCGCAGCGAGGACGGGCTGCTCGATGTGCGGCTCGCCCTGCCGAAGGGCCTCGGCGGCAAGGAGGACGCGACCAATCCGGAGCAGCTCTTCGCCGGCGGCTATGCGGCGTGTTTCGAGAATGCGGTGCTGCATGTCGCGCGGCGCAAGGGTTCGCCGCTCGCCGACGAGGCGGTCGAGGTGGTCGCCACCGTCGGCATCGGCCCGAACGCCACGGGCGGCTTCGAGCTCTCCGCCGCGCTCGACGTGGTGATCGCCGGGATCGGGCTCGCCGCTGCCGAGGACATCGTCGCCGAGGCGCACGCCGTCTGCCCCTATTCGAACGCGGTGCGCGGCAATATCGACGTCGCCATCACCGTCGCGGTGCGATGAGCGGCGCGGCCGACCGGCCGGATGCAGGGCCGCAGCGGGACGACCTGCTGCGGCTCGACATGCAGGTCTGCTTCCCGCTCTATGCCGCCTCGAACCTCTTGACCCGGCGCTACCGGCCGGTGCTAGAGCCGCTCGGCCTCACCTATCCGCAATATCTCGTGATGCTGGTGCTGTGGGAGGACACGCCGAAGACGGTCGGCGAGCTCGGCGACCTGCTCCATCTCGACAGCGGCACGCTGACGCCGCTCCTCAAACGGATGGAGGCGGCCGGGCTCGTCTCGCGCCGGCGCGACCCCGCCGACGAGCGGCGCGTGCTGATCGACCTCACGCCGGCGGGGCGCGCGCTGCAGGAGCGGGCGCGCGACGTGCCGCTGACGCTCTTCGCCGGGACGGGCGTGACCGAGGCCGAACTCGGGACGCTGCGCGACGCCGTGCAGAAGGTGGTGGACCTCCTCGCCGGGACGCGGCCCGAGGCGTGACGCCCGTTGCACCGCACACGGCGCGCCGATAGGGTCCGCGCCATGGGCATCGTCTACAAGATCGCGCCGCGCGCGCTGTGGGCCGAGGCGGTGGAACGGGGCGTCTTCACCGGCGCGCCGGTCGACCACGCCGACGGCTATATCCATTTCTCGACCGCCGGCCAGGCGGTCGAGACGGCGGCGAAGCATTTCGCCGGGCAGGGCGATCTGGTGCTCGTCGCGGTCGACGATGCGGCGCTCGGGCCGGCGCTCCGCTGGGAGGTGTCGCGCGGCGGCGCGCTGTTCCCGCATCTCTACGCGCCGCTCGAGCTTGCCGCCGTGCTGTGGGTCGCCGAGCTGCCGCTCGGGGCCGACGGCCGGCACGTCTTTCCGGAGGCGCTTTCGTGAGCGTCTTCAGCCGTCTCGTCCGGCCGGCCCTGTTCCGCGTCGACGCCGAGGTGGCGCACGGCCTCGCCCTCAAGACGCTCGGCGCCGGCCTGCACGGCCGCGTCGCGCCCGACCGCGATTCCCGCCTGCGGCGCGATCTCTTCGGCCTCTCCTTTGCCAATCCGCTCGGCCTCGCCGCCGGCCTCGACAAGAATGGCGAGGTGCCGGACGCGCTGCTTTCGCTCGGCTTCGGCTTCGTCGAGATCGGCACGGTGACGCCGCGGCCGCAGGCCGGTAATCCGAAGCCGCGTCTGTTCCGTCTCGTCGCGGATCGCGGCGTGATCAACCGGCTCGGCTTCAACAATGACGGCCATGCCGCGCTCGCCGCCCATCTCGCCGCGCGGGGAAGGCGGCCGGGCCTGATCGGCATCAATATCGGCGCCAACAAGGACAGCGCCGACCGCACCGCCGACTATGTCGCCGGCATCCGCGCCTTCGCCGCCCATGCGGGCTATTTCACCGTCAACGTCTCCTCGCCCAACACGCCGGGCCTGCGCGACCTGCAGGCGAAGGACGCGCTCGACGAATTGCTGGTGCGCGTGCTCGCCGCGCGCGACGAGGAGGAGGAGCGCGTCGCCCGGCGCCTGCCGATCCTGCTCAAGATCGCGCCCGACCTGCCCGAGGCGGGGCTCGCCGACATCGCCGAGGTGGCGCGCGCCCGCGCCGTCGACGGGCTGATCGTGACGAACACGACGATCGGCCGGCCGCCGCTCGCCGATCCGGCGGCGAAGGAGGCGGGCGGGCTGTCCGGCCGGCCGCTGTTCCGGCTGTCGACCATCCGGCTCGCCCAGATGCGGCGTCTCGTCGGCCCCGACATGCCGCTCGTCGGCGTCGGCGGGGTGGAGAGCGCCGAGACCGCCTTCGCGAAGATCGCGGCAGGGGCCGATCTCGTCCAGTTCTACACCGCGCTCGTCTATGAGGGCCCCGGCCTCGTCGGCGACATCCTCTCCGGCCTCTCGCGCATCCTCGACCGGCGCGGCATCGCCTCGATCGCCGACGCGGTCGGCAGCGAGACGGAGCGCTGGGCGAACGAGGCGCCCTGAGCGCCGTCCGGCGGAGGCTTCTCTCAGGCGAAGGTTTCTCTCAGGCGAAGGTTTCCGCCGCCCGCACCCGGCAGCGCCAGGCGAGCGAGACGCCGCGCGCCGAGAGGAAGACGAGGAGGGCGAGCCACAGGCCGTGCGTGCCGAGGAGCGGCTCGGCGACCGCCCACACGGCGAGGAAAAGGACGAGCGAGACGAGCATCATGTTGCGCATGTCGCGCGACCAGGTGGCGCCGATGAAGACGCCGTCCATCTGGAAGGCGAGCACGCCGGCGACCGGGGTCAGCGCCGCCCAGACGAGATAGGTGCGCGCGGTCTCCCGCACAGCCGGGCTCGTCGTCATGAAATCGATCAGCGCCGGCCCGGCGAGGAGGAAGACGAGCGTCGCCGGCACGGCGAGGAGGAAGCCCCACAGCACGGTGAGCCGCACCGAGCGGTCGAAGGCCGGGCGGTAGTGCGCGCCGACGGCGCGGCCGGCATATTGCTCGGCGGCGGCGGCGAAGCCGTCGAGGAAATAGCCGCCGATCAGGAAGAAGTTCATCAGGATCGCATTCGCCCCGAGCACCACATCGCCCATCGCGGCGCCGCGCGCCGAGAAGAACGAGAAGGCGAAGAGGAGCACGAAGGAGCGGATCATGATGTCGCGGTTGACCGCGACCATCCGCCAGAGCGCGTGCCGGTCGAAGATGGCGGCCCGGCGGGGCAGCCGCTCGCGCGAGAGGACCCGGGCCGCGATCGCGAGGCCGATCACCGCCGTCGCCGCCTCGCCGAGCGTCGTGCCCCAGGCGGCGCCGACGACGCCATGGCCGAGGCCGAGCACGAACCACACCGTGAAGAGGATGTTGAGGCCGTTGAGCACGGTCTGCAAGAGGAGCGCGACGCCGGAGCGGCCGAGCCCGACCAGCCAGCCGAGCAGCACGTAATTGACGAGCGCGAAGGGGGTCGAGAGGATCCGCACCGTGAAATAATCGGCGAGCGCGGCCTGAACTTCGGGGCTGCCGCCGAGCCCGGCACGGGCGGCGGCGAGGATCGGCACCTGGAGCAGGATCGCGGCGAGGCCGGCGACCGCCGCGAGCACGAGGGCCCGCAGCACGATCGCTGCGATCTCGCGCCGGTCGCCGGCGCCGAGCGCCTGCGCGGTGAAGCCGGTGGTGCCGGCGCGCAGGAAGTTGAAGGTCGCGAAGATGAAGTCGAAGACGATCGCGCCGAGCGCGACGCCGCCGAGCAGCGCCGGATCGCCGAGCCGGCCGATCACCGTCATGTCGGCGAAGCCGAGCAGCGGCGTCGACAGATAGGCGAGCGTCATCGGCACGGCGACGGCGAGGATGCCGCGATGGGTGACGGCGAAGGGGCGGCTCTCGCGACGGGTCTGCAAAGGGAACGGTCTCCGGGGCGCCGAGCGGTAGCCGCTTCGCGCCGCGCCGGGAAGGGCGGCCTCGGATCTTCGCCGGTCGCGTTGGCGATGACAGAGGCGCCGGCCGTCCTATATGCTCAGAGCGGGCGCCCCGCGGTAGCCTCTCAGTTTGAAAATCTTGTCAATAGCGTAGCCACGATACCCATTGCGGGCTGTGCTTGCCGCTAAGCATATGGCAGCCTACGCTCGAATCATGTCCAAAGACCTTAACCCTGAGAAAGCGCTCATTTTCCGGATTGTCCACAGGGACAATATCGAGCCAATGCTGGTTGACGGTTGCCACTGCCGCGCAACCATGAAGGGCGTAAAATATACCGAGATTGGGAATCCTGAGCTGATCCAGAAGCGCACGGACAAGGCGGTTCCAATCGATCCGGGTGGTACTTTGAGCGACTACGTTCCCTTCTATTTCACGCCCTACAGTCCTATGCTGTATAATATTAAGACCGGTTACAACGGGATCAAGCAGCGCCCGATGCGAGATATCGCGATCCTCGTATCTTCGCTTCATCGCCTAGCCAAGCTGAAGGTTCCGTTTGTGTTTACCGACCGGCATGCCTATCTGAAGTTGGCGCAATTCTCGGACGATTTGGCCGACTTGAATTGGATTATCTGGCCGACCCTGCAAGCGCGCGATTTCACGAAAGATGATATTGACAAGTTCGAGAAATATCAGGCTGAAGCGCTTGTATATAGGCACGTCCCGATCGCTGCCCTGCTTGGCATCGTTTGCTATGACGAAGGCGCTATGGCCGAGATCGAAGCTGCCGCCGCCAAAGCCGGCGCGAAGGTGAAGGTCAAGGCAGAAAGGAGATGGTTCCTCTGATGGTCAAATTTGTCCATGGTAACCTCCTCGAAGCTGACACTGAAGCTCTGGTCAACACCGTCAACACCGTCGGGGTCATGGGGAAGGGCATCGCGTTGATGTTCAAAGAGGCGTTCCCCGAAAACTTCAAGCTCTATGAAGCTGCTTGCGATGACAAACGCGTGCGGCTTGGCGAGATGTTTGTTACGAAGCGGAACGACCTCTATGGCCCAAAATGGATAATCAACTTTCCTACGAAGTCTCACTGGCGATATCCGTCTAAGATTGAATGGATAGCGAAGGGTCTGGACGATCTCAAAGCCGTCGTGGAGTGTAACAACATCAGGTCCATCGCTATTCCACCGTTAGGTGCTGGTAACGGGGGCTTGGATTGGCCTGATGTTCGCAAACTTATCGTTTCTAAGCTTGATTCTCTTAAAGACGTGGAAGTCGTGATTTATGAGCCAACTCGGCAATATCAGAATGTTGCCAAGCGTACAGGCGTCGATAAATTGACTCCAGCGCGAGCGTTGATAGCCGAGCTTGTCAGGAGGTATTGTGTTCTCGGAATCCAATGCTCTTTGCTCGAAGTTCAGAAGCTTGGCTATTTCGTGGAGAGATTCGCTAATCGAGATGGGCTTGGCGCGCTTCATTTTGAATTCGGACCTAATAAATACGGCCCCTATTCGGACAGGATGAAGCATATGCTGAATGCCCTAGACGGAAGCTATTTGCATTGCGACAAACGACTTGGTGATGCCGGGCCTTTTGAACCCATTCGTTTCGATGATGGGAGAAAGGAGCTCGTTTCAGCTTACTTCTCCACCACTGATGCAAAGCCATATCGCGCAGCTTTGGAAGCCACGAGCAAACTTATCGACGGCTTTGAGTCCCCCCTAGGAATGGAGTTGCTTGCGACTGTCGATTGGCTGGTGTGTCACGAAAAAATCGTCCCTCAAGTTAGCGAGATCAGGGCAGCTCTGCGGAAGTGGCCCGGTGGCGAAGACGCTGCTGAGCGTAAGTTGCGACTGTTTGATGATCGTATCATCAAGGTGGCGCTAGATGCCCTCAAGGAAAGCTCTTTAGTGCAGCAGGCGAGCTAATGCCCACGGGACCCAAAGGCCAGAAGCGACCAGCCGACCTGATCGGCAGCGCCGTCCGCGTTATGCGCATTGCCACAGGCGAGGAAGCCGATCAGGTGCAGGTCGACGGCAAGAGTGCTGCCGCCAAAGAGCTTGGCTCAAAAGGCGGAAAGAAGCGAGCCGAGAACATGACGCCGGAGCGTCGTGCTGAGATCGCGAGGAGGGCGGCGGAAAAGCGCTGGCGAAAGTAAGTGCCGGGCGTGCGGATGCGCGGCGTGCCGCTCGTCGGGGTGATCGGCGGGGGCTACTCGGACGATCTCGACGCGCTCGCCGACCGTCACGCGATTCTCCACCGCAGCGCGGCGGCGCTCGCCGGCGCCTGAGCGGCGTCAGCCGGCGAGAAGGCGGGCGGCGGCGACGGGGTGGACCGTCTCCGCGCCGCACACCCAGGCATGGAAGGCGCGGCCGCGGAAGAGCGTCGAGAAGGCGGGGTCGAGCACGTTGAGGCCGCCCGCATAGGCGCCGAAGGCGGGCAGGACGAGACGGTGCGGGTCGGCGGCGAAACAGCGGCGCCGGAGCGAGCGGCCGCGCGCCGCAACCCGCGCCGCGGGATGGAGGTGACCGGCGATCTCGCCCGGCAGGGCGCCGGCCCGCGGCTCGTGCCGGACATGGAGCGGCCCGATCGCCAGTTCCGAGGTCGCCCAGCCGCCGACGCCTTCGGGCGGCTCGGGATCGTGATTGCCGGCGATCCAGATCCATTCCGCGGCCGCGGTGAGGCCGACGAGCGTCTCGCGGTCGGCGGCGGCGAGCCGTTCCGCGCCGCGCCGGTCGTGAAAACTGTCGCCGAGCGCGATGATGCGGGCGGGCTCGAGCCGCACGGCGAGGGCGGCGAGCCGGGCGAGCGTCGCCCCGGTGTCGTAGGGCGGCAGGAGCATGCCGCGGCGGGCGAAGGACGAGCCCTTCTCGAGATGCAGATCGGCGACGATCAGCGTGCGCTCCGCCGCCCACCACAGCGCGCCCTCGGCGAGCAGGGAAAGCGCCACGCCGGCGAGCCGGAAGGGCGCCGGCGTGGCACAGAAGAGGGGGCGGGTCGGCGGCGTCATCGGGTTCGGCGGGTCGGGTCTCGTCTGTCGGGTCGACGGGTCTCGTCAGGCGGGGGCTTCGCCCATCGCCTCGCGGATCAGATCGTCGGCTTCCTCGCGCAGCATCAGGTCGGGGTCGGCGCCGGCCACCGCCTCCTTGCCGATTTCGAGCATGGCGGGGACGGCGAGCGGCGAGATCCGGTCGAGGCGCTGATGCACGATTCGGCCTTCGATCCGGGACAGCATGTCGGAAAGCCGGCGAATGTCGAGCAGGCCGCGCGCCGCATCGGCCCAGGTGGCGCGCAAGAGGATGTGGTCGGGCTCGTGGCTGCGCAGCACGTCATAGACGAGATCGGTGGAGACCGTCATCTGCCGGCCGGTCTTCTCCTCGCCGGGGTGCCGCCGCTCGACGAGGCCGGAAATGATCGCGCAGGTGCGGAAGGAGCGCTTGAGGAGATAGCTCTCCGCCATCCACGCCTCGAGATCGTCGCCGAGCATGTCGGCGTCGAACAGCGCGCCGATCGCCGGCCGGCCGGCGGCGAAGGCGGCGCCGAGATCGCCGAGCGCCCAGACGGCGAGGGCGTAATCGTTGGCGACGAAGCCGATCGGCGACAGGCGCGCCCGCTCGAGCCGGCGGGTCAGCAGCATGCCGAGCGTCTGGTGGGCGAGCCGGCCCTCGAAGGAATAGGCGACCATGTAGAACCGGTTGCCGCGCGGAAACGTCTCGACGAGCAGTTCGTCGCCGCCCGGCAGGACGGACACCTCGCCCTGCAGCCGCAGCCAGTCGGCGACCTGTTCGGGCAGCGCGCTCCATTTGTCCGGGTCGGCGAGCATCGCCCGGACGCCGGCGGCGAGATGGGTGGACAGCGGGAACTTGCCGCCGGCATAGGCCGGCACCTTCGGCTGCTCGTCCGCCGTGCGGGTGGCGAGCGCGTCGTTGTCGCGCATGCCCTCGAAGCGGAGCACCGTGCCGGCGAAGAGGAAGGTGTCGCCGGGCGACAGCGTCTCGACGAAATATTCCTCGACCTCGCCGAGCACCCGGGCGCTCGGCCGGAGCGGCCCGCCGCCGCGGCGGGAGGCGAGCCGCACCTTGACGTGCGGCGCCTCGACGATGGTGCCGACATTGAGCCGGTATTGCTGCGCGATGCGCGGATGGGTGATCCGCCACAGCCCGTCCGCGCCACGGCGGATCTTGGCGTAGCGTTCATAGGCGCGCAGCGCATAGCCGCCGGTGGCGACGAAATCGACGACCCGCTCGAAGGTCTCCCAGTCGAGCGCGCGATAGGGCGCGGCCGACACGATCTCGTCGTGGAGCGCGACGGCGTCGAAGGGCGCCGCGCAGGCCATGCCCAGCACGTGCTGCGCCAGCACGTCGAGCGCGCCGGGCAGCGGCCGCTCGGTGTCCTGGACGCCGGCGGCGCTCGCTTCCAGCGCGGCGCGGCACTCCATCGCCTCGAACCGGTTCGACGGCACGAGGAGGGCGCGGGACGGCTCGTCGAGCCGGTGGTTGGCGCGGCCGATGCGCTGCGCCAGCCGGCTCGCCCCCTTCGGCGCGCCGACATGGATGACGAGATCGACATCGCCCCAGTCGATGCCGAGATCGAGCGTCGAGGTGGCGACGACGGCGCGCAAGGTCCCCGCCGCCATCGCCGCCTCGACGCGGCGGCGCTGGCCGACCTCGAGCGAGCCGTGATGGAGGGCGATCGGCAGCGCGTCCTCGTTGACGCGCCACAGTTCGGCGAAGGTCCGCTCCGCCTGGCTGCGGGTGTTGACGAAGACGAGCGTCATCTTCGCCGCCTTGATCGCGGCATAGATCTCGTCGGTCGCATAGACCGTGGTGTGGCCGGCCCAGGGCACGCGGTTCACCGAATCGAGCACGGTGATCTCCGGCTTCGCACCGGCGGGCGCCGTGACGAGGTCGGCGAGGGCGGCGGGCGCCCCGGCGGTCTGGCCGACGAGCCAGAGGCGGAGGTCGTCGGGCTCGGAGACGGTCGCGGACAGGCCGACGGTGCGCAGATGAGGCCGCAGCCGTCTGAGGCGCGCGAGACCGAGGGCGAGCAGGTCGCCGCGCTTGGTCGTGACGAGCGCGTGCAGCTCGTCGAAGATCACCGTGTCGAGGTCGCCGAAGAAGCGATCGGCGTCAGGGAGGGAGAGGAGAAGGGCGAGCTGCTCGGGCGTCGTCAGCAGGATGTCGGGTGGCTTCTCTCGCTGGCGCTGGCGCTTGTGCGCCGGGGTGTCGCCGGTCCGGGTCTCGATCGCGATCGGCAGCGCCATCTCGCGTGCCGGGGTCTCGAGATTGCGGGCGATGTCGACGGCGAGCGCCTTCAAGGGCGAGATGTAGAGCGTGTGCGGGCCGCGGCGGGTGTCGGCGGGCGGCCGCTCGGCGAGCGCGACGAGGCTCGGCAGGAAGCCGGCGAGCGTCTTGCCGGCGCCGGTCGGGGCGATCAGGAGCACCGAGCGGCCGTCGGCGGCCTTTTCGAGCATGGCGATCTGGTGCGGCCGCGGCGCCCAGCCGCGCCGGGCGAACCAGTCGAGGAAGCGGCCCGGCAGCAGCCGGTCCGCCGCTGCGGGCTGAGGCTGCGCGGTCACGGAGAAAAGAGGTAGGCCGCGGACGGGGCGGTGTCGAGGGCGGGGCCTCGCGGGAGACAGCACCGGAACGCCGAGCGTCCTATCCTCCCCCGGGCACCCGTCACCCCGGCCTCCGTGCCGGGGGTCCATACTCGTGACGCCGGGCGGCCCGAGCGCCGCCGCCACGCCGCGCACCCGTCATCCACGGCGAAAGCCGAGACCGATCGCGCAGAGCTCGGGCAGGGTCCGATCGAGGTGACCGTCGCGCGGCTCGAGGGGGCCCGGCTTTCGCCGGGATGACGGGTGGCGCCGTCGTTCCAAGACACCCGCCCGCACGATTATGGATGCCGGCACGGAGGCCGGCATGACGGGTGGAGGGGGTGTTCGACGACCTCACGAGGAGGTGCGAGGGCGGGGCCTCGCGGGAGACAGCACCGGAACGCCGAGCGTCCTATCCTCCCCCGGGCACCCGTCACCCCGGCCTCCGTGCCGGGGTCCATACTCGTGACGCGGGACGGCCCGAGGACGCAGAGCGCCGGCTCTCCCCCGGGCACCCGTCACCCCGGCCTCCGTGCCGGGGTCCATACCCGGGACGCGGGGCGGCCCGAGCACCGCCGCCATGCCGCGCACCCGTTATCCACGGCGAAAGCCGACACCGATCGAGCAGAGCTCGGGCAGGGTCCGATCGAGGTGACCGTCGCGCGGCTCGATGGGTCCCGGCTTTCGCCGGGATGACGGGTGGCGCCGTCGTTCCAAGACACCCGCCCGCACGATTATGGATGCCGGCACGGAGGCCGGCATGACGGGTGGAGGGGGTGTTCGACGACCTCACGAGGAGGTGCGAGGGGGAAGCCGACGGGACGGCCCGAGGACACAGAGCGCCGGCTCTCCCCCGAGCACCCGTCACCCCGGCCTCCGTGCCGGGGTCCATACTCGTGACGCGGGGCGGCCCGAGCGCCGCCGCCACGCCGCGCACTCGTCATCCACGGCGAAAGCCGACACCGATCGAGCAGAGCTCGGGCAGGGTCCGATCGAGGTGACCGTCGCGCGGCTCGAGGTGTCCTGCCTTTCGCCGGCATGACGGGTGGCGCTGTCGTTCCAAGACACCCACCCGCACGATTATGGATGCCGGCACGGAGGCCGGCATGACGGGCCCTTTGGGGTGGGGCGTCCTTCTCGCGCGCGGCGAGGGCCGCTCCTACCGTTCGCCGCGGCGGCGCCCTATCTCTTCACGGCGATGATGCGTCCCGAAGACCTGCTCTGTCCCGGACCCTCCGGGCTCTATTCGCCGCTCGGCGATTTTTACGTGGATCCCGTCCGGCCGGTGCCGCGGGCGCTCGTCACGCACGGCCATTCCGACCATGCCCGCGCCGGCCACCAAGCCGTGCTCGCCACCGCCGAGACGCTCAAGATCATGGCGGTGCGCTATGGCGCCGATTTCGCCGGGGCGACTCAGGCGATGCCGCTCGGCGAGACGATCCGCATCGGCGAGGTCGCCGTCACCTTCCAGCCGGCCGGCCATGTGCTCGGCTCGGCGCAGATCGTCGTCGAGGCGCGCGGCTGCCGCATCGTCGTGTCGGGCGACTACAAGCGCCGGCCGGACCCGACCTGCGCGTCTTTCCATCCCGTCCCCTGCGACGTCTTCATCACCGAGGCGACCTTCGGCCTGCCGGTGTTCCGCCATCCCTCCGACGCGCACGAGATCGGCAAGCTCCTCGCCTCGCTCGAGGCCTTCCCCGAGCGGGCGCATCTCGTCGGCGCCTATCCGCTCGGCAAGGCGCAGCGCGTCATCCGGCTCCTGCGCGATGCCGGCTATGACCGGACGATCCATATCCACGGCGCGCTCGAAAAGCTCTGCCGGCTCTATGAGAAAGAGGGCGTCGCGCTCGGCCCGCTCGCGCCGGCGACAGTCGAGACGGGCCGCAAGGCGGAGTTTGCCGGCGCCGTCGTCGTCGGCCCGCCCTCCGCCTTTTCCGACCTCTGGGCGCGGCGCTTTCCCGATCCGGTGCCGGCCTTCGCCTCGGGATGGATGACGATCCGCCAGCGCGCCAAGCAGCGCGGCGTCGAACTGCCGCTGATCCTGTCCGACCATGCCGACTGGGACGAGCTGACCGCGACGATCGCCGAACTCGGGCCCGCCGAGGTCTGGGTGACGCATGGCCGCGAGGAGGCGCTCGTCCGCTGGTGCGAGCTCGCCGGCATCCGCGCCCGGCCGCTGCATCTCGTCGGATATGAGGACGAGGGCGAAGAATAGATGGAGGCCTTCGCCGATCTTCTCGACCGGCTCGTGCTGACGCCGTCGCGGAACGCGAAGCTGAAGCTGCTGTCCGACTATTTCCGCGATACGCCCGATCCCGACCGCGGCTATGCGCTCGCCGCGCTGACCGGTGCGCTGTCGCTGCGCGGCGTCAAGCCGGCCATGCTGCGCGCGCTCGTCGCGGAGCGGGTCGATCCGGTGCTGTTCGGCTATTCCTACGACTATGTCGGCGATCTCGCCGAGACGATCGCGCTCGTCTGGCCGGCGAAAGCTTCCCCCCACCCCGACCCTCCCCCACGAGGGGGGAGGGAGAAGGGGCCGTCCGCCGAGGATTTTGCCGGTGGCTCCGAGAAGGAGAGCGGCGGTCTCCCGCCGGCGGGGAGCGGGCAGGGGACGCCATCGCTCGGCGCGGTCGTCGAGGCGCTGCTCGCCGCGTCGCGCTCGGAGGGGCCGGGCCTCGTCGAGCGCCTGCTCGATTCGCTCGATGCGCCGGGGCGCTGGGCCCTGATCAAGCTCGTCACCGGCGGTCTGCGGATCGGCGTCTCGGCGCGGCTGGCCAAGCAGGCGCTCGCCGATCTCGGCGGCAAGGAGATCGGCGAGATCGAGGAGGTGTGGCACGGGCTCGCGCCGCCCTATCGGCCGCTGTTCGCCTGGCTCGAAGGCCGCGGCGCCCGGCCGGAAGCCGCGGCGCGGGCGCCGTTCCGGCCGGTGATGCTCGCCCAGCCGCTCGAGGAGCGCGATCTCGGCCTCGTCACGCCGGAGGCCTATGCGGCGGAATGGAAATGGGACGGCATCCGCGTCCAGGCGGTCAACGAGGCGGGCACGGTGCGGCTCTACAGCCGGACCGGCGAGGATGTCGCCGCCGCCTTTCCCGATCTCGCCGCGGCGATCGACATCGAGGGCGCGATCGACGGCGAATTGCTGGTCGGCCGTGCCGAGGGCGGGCGGATCGTCGCCGGCAGCTTCTCCGAACTGCAGCAGCGGCTGAACCGGAAGAGCGTCACGCCGAAGGTCGCCGCCGCCTATCCCGCCTTCATGCGCGCCTATGACGTGCTCGTCGACGGCGGCGAGGACGTCCGGGCGCTCCCCTTCCGTGATCGGCGGGCGCGGCTCGAGGCGCTCGTCGCCCGCTCGCTCGCCGGCCGGATCGACCTGTCGCCGCTCGTCGCCTTCGCGACGGTGGAGGACCTCGCGGTGCTGCGCGGCCGGCCGCCCGAGCCGATCATCGAGGGGCTGATGTTGAAGCGCTGGGATGCGCCCTATGAGGCCGGCCGGCCGAAGGGGCCATGGTTCAAGTGGAAGCGCGACCCGCACACGGTCGACGCGGTGCTGATGTATGCGCAGCGCGGCCACGGCAAGCGCTCGTCCTATTATTCGGACTACACGTTCGGCGTCTGGCGGCCGGCGGAGGGCGGCGGCGAGGAGCTTGTGCCGGTCGGCAAGGCCTATTTCGGCTTCACCGACGCCGAGCTCGCCGAGATCGACCGCTTCGTGCGGAAGAACACCGTCAACCGTTTCGGGCCGGTGCGCGAGGTGGTGCACACGGCGCGCGACGGGCTGGTGCTCGAGGTCGCCTTCGAGGGGCTGCAGCGCTCCGGTCGCCACCGGTCGGGCATCGCCATGCGCTTTCCGCGCATCGCCCGCTTGCGCTGGGACAAGCCGCCGGCCGAGGCCGACCGCATCGCGGCGCTCGAGGCGCTCATCGCCGGGTGAGCGGGGCGGTGCGCGCGCGCCGCCAAGCTCGCCCTTGCCAAGGGAGGCGGCGGACACGATCTTGCCGGTTCCGGCCGCGCGGCCTTCTCGAATCGACCCGGTGGTGACCGACCATGTCCGCCCTCGACCGCTTTCTCGGCGGCTCGCCGATCCAGGTGATCCTCCGGCTGATCGTGATTTCCTTCGTCGTCGGCGTGATCCTCGCCTGGCTCGGCGTGTCGCCGCACGACATCTTCGGCGGGCTGGAGCGCTTCGTGCGGCGCATCTGGGCGATGGGTTTCGACGCCTTCGACGAGATCTGGCGCTATTTCGCGCTCGGCGCCGTGGTGGTGATCCCGATCTTCGTGCTGGTCCGTCTGCTCAATATCGGCCGCGGCCGGGGATAGCTCAGTCGCGACGGAAGATCACGCCGGCGAGCCAGCCGGTGAAGATCGCGAGCAGCACCACGGCGAGGCCGTAGAGAAAGCCCTGGCTCTGGGCGAGCGCGTAGGAGGTCTGCTCGAAGCCCGACTTCACGACGATGATCGGCTCCTCCTTGCTGGCGAGCAGGGCACCGTCGCGGAAGAGATAGACGGTCGTCACATAGCGCCCGGTCGGGACGTTGGCGGGCAGCTCGATCGTCGTCTGGAAGATCTCGGCGCCGGGGAAGGACACCGCATAGGGATGGCTCTGATAGAGCCTGGCGTTCGATTTCAGCCGGACGAAGGCCTCGCGATAGGCGTCCCCCGCTTCTGCGCTCACCGCGCCGTCGTCGGCGACCACGGGGAAGACGATCTGATCGGTGCCGAGCTGGTAGCGCTTGAGAAGCTGCGGCGTCGTCACCTGCTCGAGCGGCCGCGAGGCGTGCATCGCATAGAAGCTCGGCACGTTGACGAAAGTGCGTGACGAGCGGTTGAGCCACACGCCGAGGAAGCGGTCTTTCTTCCGCGTCACCACCGTTTCGGCCGGGCCCTTCACCACCACGACGACATCGTAGAAGGCGGCGCGCGACACGGTCGCGGCATCGCGCTCGACGGCGCCGAAGACGGTGATCGACGAACCGGTGAAGTTCGACGAGATGCGCACCTGCTGCGAGGAGAGCGCGACGATCAGCGTTTCCGCCCGGGCCGGCAGCGCGGCGAGCAGAACGGCGAACGCGAGGAGCAGGCCCTGCGGGCTCACGAGCCCGGCCCCGCCGCGCTGGCGAGCGAGAACAGCTCGGCCGGCGTGTGGACGAGGTCGACGAGGAAGCGCGCGCCGACGGCGAGCACCAGGAGGCCGAGCATGGCGCGCAGCTGGTCGCCGCGGACATAGGCGCCGATCCGCACGCCGAACTGCGCGCCGATCACGCCGCCGACCATCAGGAGGATGGCGAGCACGGCATCGACCGAGGCGCTCGTCGTCGCGTGCAGCACGGTCGCCACCGCCATCGCGCCGATCATCTGGACGAGCGAGGTGCCGACCACCACGCTCGACGGCACGCGCAGCAGATAGATCAGCGCCGGCACGAGGATGAAGCCGCCGCCGATGCCGAGCAGGGAGCCGAGGAAGCCGATGCCGACGCCGATCGCCATCACCGGCAGGACGCTGATGTAGAGCTTCGAGCGCTTGAAGCGCATCTTGAAGGGCAGTCCGTGGATCCAGCCGTGCTGGCCGGGACGGCGCAGCGGCGTGGCGCGGCCCTTCCGCGCCTGCAGCATCGCCCGCACCGATTCCGTCAGCATCAGGCTGCCGATCGTGCCGAGAAAGGTGACGTAACAGAGCGCGATGATGAAATCGAGCTGGCCGACCCGGCGCAACAGGTCGAAGGTGACGATGCCGAGCGACGAGCCGACGACGCCGGATGCGGTCAGCACCAGGGCGAGCTTCATGTCGATCTGGCGTTTCCGCCAATAGGAGAGCGCCGCCGAGGAGGAGGAGGCGACCACCTGCGCCGTCACCGTGGCCACCGAGACCGCCGGCGGAATGCCGGAGAAGATCAGGAGCGGCGTCAACAGGAAGCCGCCGCCGACCCCGAGCAGGCCGGACAGGAAACCGACGGCCGCACCCATGCCGAAGATGATGAACATGTTCACCGGCAGTTCGGCTATGGGCAGGTAGAGTTGCACGTCGGAGGCCGTTCAGGTGGGGGAGGCCGCGGCGGAAGTGAGCCTCGAAATCGGAAACACGGATCGGGCCGCCCCGGCAAGAGCCGGCGCGCCGCCGGCCATCAAGCACGGATTTGTGTTTCCAATCTGACACGGCGCAACGCCGCGCGATCAGCCCCGCGCCGCGCCGAGCGTCGCGAGCAGCGCGCCGTCCACCGTGCCGGTCGCCGGCAGGCCGCTGTCGCGCTGGAAGGCGCGGATCGCTTCGCGCGTCTTCGGCCCGGCCTCGCCGTCGGTGGCGCCCGGATCGTAGCCGCGGCGGGCGAGCAGGCGCTGCGCCGCGCGGATCGTCGCGGTGTCCTCGGCGGCCGCCTGGCGCAGGGTGGCGCCCTCGGTCCATTCGGGTCGCGGAGCCGGCGCCTCGTTCGCCGCGGGGTCGACCGGCTCGACCGTCATGGCCTCGACCGCCGCGCGGGCGGCGGCGCGCTGGTCGTCGGTGAGCGTCTTGTCGACATCGTCGCGGCGCGCCGCGGAATCGCCGTCGCCCTGGCGGGCGGCGAGCGCGAACCATGTGTAGGACCGGACGAGATCCTGCTTCACCCCGAGACCGCGGGCATAGAGGACGCCGAGATTGTACTGGCTGTCCTTGACGCCGTGCCGCGCGGCTTCGGTGAAGAGTTCTGCGATGCGCCGGTAATCCGGCTCGCCGAACGTGCCCTCGGAAAGCATGACGGCGAGATTGTGCAGCGCCATGACGTTGCCTTGCGCGGCGGCGCGTTCGTACCAGCTCTTCGCGCGCGCCGGATCGCGCGGCACGCCCTCGCCGCGCTCGTAGAGGCTCGCCAGCCGGTACTGCGCGACGGCGACACCGCCATTCGCGGCGCGCTCGTACCATTGCGCGGCGAGCGCCATGTCCTGCGGCGCGCCGCGGCCCTCGGCATAGCGGGCCGCCACCTCGAACTGCGCCGCGGCGTCGCCGAGCGCCGCGTCGGTCTCGAGCGCCACCGGCCCGATGCCGGCGAGCGTCGTCGGCTGCTGCGCGCCGTCCGCGCCGGAGAAGCCGCCGATCGGCGGCGCGTCCGGTCCGGCGCCGAAGCGCGAGGTCGCCGGGCCGGGCGGGCCGAAGGTGAGCTCGCGTACCGTGCCGCGCGGCACGGCGCGATCATCGCGTCCCGACCCGGGCGCGGAGACGGTGCCGGTCGCGGTGGGGTCGATGCCGTCGCGCGCGGCGATCGCACGGTCGGCCGCCTCGTCCCGCGACGAGCCGCCCGTATCGGCGAGCCGCACCGCGCCGAGCGCCAGCACGACCGCGGCGAGGGCGAGCACGAGCGTGCGCCGGCCGGCGAGCGCCCGCCCGATCCGCGCGAAGGTGCCGGTGCGGGCGCCGCTTTCGCGTTCGGCGGTCTCGTCTTCATCCTCGTCGAGATCCTGCCGGGCGGCCCGCAGCGCGGCGTTTTCCGCCTGCGCGGCCTGTGCCGCGCGTCGGGCGGCGGCGATGAAGTCGGCCTTGCGGTCGGCGCCGCGGGGCCGCTCTTCACGGCCGGCGCCGGGCTCCGGCCGGGCGGCACCCGCCGGCTCCTCCCGGCTGGAGCGCGCCGTTTCGAGCCGGGCGAGCCGCTCGACGATCGCCTGCAGCGTGTCCTCGACCGCATCGAGCGCCGCCTGCTGGCTTCTGCCGGCATCCGCCGCGGCGCGCGACAGCGCCCGCATATCCTCCTTGAGGCCGCGCACCAGCGCGCTCTCCTCGGCACGGGGGGCGCCGGCGAGCCGCTCGACCGCCTCGCGCGCGCTCTCCCGCGCGGCGGCGATCGTCTCTTCGCGCGTCGTGGCGAGAAGCCGCTCGATGCGGCCGAAATGGTCCTCGATCTCGGTGGCGCGCGGCGCTACGCCGCTCGACAGCGTCCGGGCGAGCGTGGCGACCCGCTCCTCGAGCCCCGCGACGGCGCCTGCCTCGTCGCGGGCGACAGCGGCGTCGAGTCGGCGCGCGAGTTCGGCCATCTGCCGCTCGATCGCCGCAGCGGGCGGCGCGGCGCGTGACGCGACCTCGCGCTTCAGCGCGGCGATCTCGGCCTTCAGCGCGGCGAGGCCGTGTTCGATCGGGTCGGGACGGAAGGCGTCGAGCCGCTCGGCGATGACGGCGAGCCGGCTCTCGATCGGGTCGAGCGTGTCGCGCCGCACGCGGCCGTCGAGCCAGTCCTCGAGCCGGCCGGCGAGGGCGTCCGCCTCGACCGGCGCGTTGCGGGCGGCGGCGTCGAGCCCGTCGCGCAGCGCCGCCAGCTGGGCCTCGATCCGCTCCAGCCCGTCGCGCGGGTCGGCGCGCAAGCTCGCCGCGGCGAGCGCGTCGCGCAGGTCGTGCAGCTCGTCCTCGATCCGGCCGATGCCGCGCGTCTCGACCGCCTGCAGGCCGACGGCGTCACGGATCGCCTGCAGCTCGTCGGCGAGATGGTCGAAGCGCCGCTCGTCGGGCAGCCGGCGGGCGAGACCGTCGAGCCGTTCGACGAGATGGCGGAAGCCCGCCTCGATCGAGGCGACGGAGGTTTCACGCGCTGCGCCCTCTATGCCCTGCCGAAGGCCGGCGATTTCGCGCCGCAGCGCAGCGAGCGTCTCGTCCTCGGCGCGGAAGGGCCGCGGCGGCGGCTCCGAGCGCGGCAGCGGCTCGTCGCGCCGGCCGGCGGTGGACAGCGCACGCAGTTCGGCGGCGACGCGGGCGTTGAGGGCGTCGATCTCGGCGCGCAGATCGGTGTTGCCGCCGGTCGGCGGGGCGCGGCCGGGCGGCGGCCGGTCGTCGATCGCCTTCTGGCGGGCGGCGATCTCGGCGATCGCCTGGGCGAGATCGGGGGTCGGCCGGGTCGGCTCGATGCGGCGGGCGGGTTCCGGTCCGCGCGGCTCGATCCGGGCGGACAGCGCCGCGAGCTGCGATTCGATCCGGGCGAGACGGTCGTCCTCGGGGTTCGGTGTGCGGAAGGTCTCGGCCGCCGGCCGCTCGGTCGGGGCGGGCCGGCTCCGCCGCTCGAGCGCGGCGATCTCGGCGTCCAGCCCGTCGATCAGACGGGCGATCTCGGCCAGCCGGTCACGACCCGGGCCGCCCTGTCCGCCGGCATATGCCGATCCGCTCGCCGCTCTCATGGCCCCCCGATCCTCACGGCTCCCCGGTCCTCGGCTCCCGACCTCCGGGACCCGATTCGTGCCGCTCCGGCCGCCCTTTTCAGAGGCCGACCGCGTGCTCCGACCGGAGGCGTGGCACCGATCGTCCAGCACGTTCGCCCGCCATGGTAAACAGCCGGTTAACCGCGCGCTCCGGACGGACCGAATCGTCCCGGGGAGGTTCCGCGCGTTTGTGGATCATGCCACCCGCCGTGGTCCAGCGGCCGCAACGAACATTAAGCTATGCAATAATCGCGCTTGCGTCGCGTCCCCATTCGGCTATGCAACTTTCCTCCGTATTTTGGACAGGGGTTTGTACGGGGGACGTCGGGGGGTGCTGCAACGGTTCGTTGCATCATGTTTCTTGAGGGTCTTTGAGATGAGCATGGCGCATCTGGCAGGAATCACCCGCGACGAGGCCGAAGGCGGGACTGCCGATTCGAAGGCGGGCGCCTTCACCATCGGGGATCTGGCGCGGGAATTCGACGTGACTCTGCGCACGCTCCGCTTCTATGAGGACAAGGGCCTCCTGTCGCCCCGGCGGGAGGGATTGAACCGGCTCTATTCGCGGCGCGATCGCAGCCGGCTGAAGCTGATCCTGATGGGCAAGAAAGTCGGCTTCTCGCTCGCCGAGATCAAGGAGATGCTCGATCTCTACGATCTGAAGGACGGTCAGGCGCTGCAGATGCGGGTCGCGCTGAAGAAATTCCAGGAGCAGATCGGCGTCCTCGAGCGGCAGCGGCAGGATATCGAGCAGGCGCTCGAGGAACTGCACCGCACCGTCGATGTCGTCTCCGGCATGCTGCGGCAGAAGGAAGCCGGCGCCGCCTGAGCGTCTGGCCGCTCCGTTCCGGGGCTTGCCCGCCGCCTCTGACGTCTGGCGCGCGTTCTTGCGGCGCGCTCGCCCGGTGGTCCTGTTCGTCGTGTGCCCGCGGGCCGGACCGTGCTATGGTCCGGCCGGGGGCAACGGAGGATCGTCATGTCGACCATGCTCGCCGCCGCCACGGCCGCCGCTCTCGCGCTCTGCGCCGTGCCGGCTTTCGCCGAGGATGCCGAGCGGCCCGCTCCGCCGCGGGTCGGTCGCTTCACCATGATTCCCGCCGATCAGGGCTTCGTGCGGCTCGATACCGAGACCGGCATCGTCTCGCATTGCCGGCGTGCCGCGGACATGGGGAGCGATCCCGCCGCCGCCGGCCCGTGGCGCTGCAGCATTGTCGAGGACGAGGCCGGCGCGGCCCCCGATCCAGCCGAAGCCGATGCGATCGCCGCCCTGTCGCGCGAGGTGGCAGCACTCGCCGCCCGGGTCGCGGCGCTCGAGCGCGCCGCGGCCGCGGCTCCGCCGGGCGAACCGCAGGCCGCCCGGCCCGTCGATCCGCCGCCGGTGCCGCCGCGCGCCGCGCCCGATCCGCAGGCCGACGACCGCTCGCTCGACCTCGCCGAGGAGATGATGCGCCGCTTCTTCGACATGGTGCGGACGATGAAGCGCGAAGGCGAGGCGGACCACATCTGAGTCCGCCCCGAACGGCTCCCGACCTCAGCGGCGCTTCAGCCGTTCGGTCGCGGCGACCAGTTCGGCGACGATGCCGGGTTCGCTCATCGCATGGCCGGCATCCGGCACGATGCGCAGTTCCGCCTCCGGCCACGCGCGCGCGAGGTCATAGGCCGTCTTGACCGGCGTGCAGAGATCGTAGCGGCCGTGCACGATGACGCCCGGGATCGGCTTCAGCCGCGCCGCATCGGCGATCAGCTGGCCCTCCCGTTCGAAGAAGCCGGCATTGACGAAATAGTGGCTCTCGATGCGGGCGAAGGCGAGCGCGTAATGCGGCGCGCCGAAGGCGGCGACCCGCGCCGGATCGGGCAGCAGCGAGAGGGCGGAGCCCTCCCACATGCTCCAGACCCGCGCCGCGGCGAGCCGCACCTCGGGATCCTCGCCGGTCAGCCGGCGGTGATAGGCGCCGATCAGATCGTGCCGCTCCTCGGCGGGGATGAAGTCGCGGAAGGTGGCGAAGGCCTCGGGCAGCAGGAAGGAGGCGCCTTCCTGGTAGAACCACAGCAATTCCTCGCGCCGCAGCGTGAAGATGCCGCGCAGTACCAGCCCGCTCACCCGTTCGGGATGGGTCTCGGCATAGGCGAGGGCGAGGCAGGAGCCCCATGAACCGCCGAGCAACTGCCAGCGCTCGATGCCGAGCCGCGCGCGGATCGCCTCCATGTCGGCGACGAGATCCCAGGTGGTGTTTTCGGCGAGTTCCGCGTTCGGCGTCGAGCGGCCGCAGCCGCGCTGGTCGAACAGGACGATGCGGTAATGGTCCGGATCGTGATAGCGGCGCATGTTCGGCCCGGCCCCCGCGCCGGGGCCGCCATGCACCATCAGCACCGGCTCGCCGTCCGGATTGCCGCATTCCTCGACATGGATCTCGTGCAGATCCGAGACCCTGATCCGGTGGGTCCGGTAGGGCTCGAGCGCGGGAAACAGCCCGCGGCGCGGCGCCGCCGCACCCTGATCGGCGATCGCCATCTCAGTTCGCTCCCTCTGCCGGCTGCTCCCGGCCGCTCGGTCGGGCGCGCCGGTGGGCGCGCAGATGCGCCGCGAGCGCCGCGGCGGTGAAGAGCGCCGTGCCGAGCACGGCGCCGACGAGGCCGGCGAGCACAGCCGGCATGCCGAACGGCCCCGTCGGGCCGAGCGCTGCCGCCGGCCCGGCGAGCGGCACGGCGGCCGGCGTCAGCCCGGCCATGAGCGGCACGCCGCCGGCGACCAGCAGACCGAGCGTGATCGCCGCCGGCGCCGGCCAGCCCGGATCGGCGGGCGGGACGAGGAGCACGGGTGCGAGCGCGGCGGCGGCGATGCCGAGGCCGGTGAGCCCGACGAAGACCGGGCTCGGCGCTGTTGCGGCGCACAAGGCGACGAGGAGGGCGAAGCCGGCCGCCGCCGCGCGGACGATGAAGACGCGCCGCCCCTGCGGCGCCTTCGGCTCGAGCGCCGGATAGAGGTCCTCGCCGACCGCGATCGCGGCATGGCAAAGGGCGGCGGCGACCGCCGCGATCGACGCGCCGACGAGGCCTCCGGTCAGAAGGATCGGCAGCGCGACCGGCAGGTCCGGGCGGGCCGCGAGGGCGAGGAGCGGGCCGAGGCCGGCCCCGCCCCGTGCGGGCGCCTCGAAGAAGAAGAGGGCGGCGAGGAGGAGCAGCGCCGTGCTGCCGGCGAGGACGAGCGTGACCGCTCGCGGGGCGGCGGATCGGCGCAAACTGGTGGCGAGCGGCGCCGAGGCGACCGGCAGCGCGGCGATGCCGAGCAGGACGAGGAGGGCGAGCGCGCTCGCGAGCGCCGGGGCGGGCGCTCGGCCGAGATCGAGGCCGAGCAGGCCGTCGACGCGCGCCGGCGCGGCGATGGCGAGCGTGCCGGCGAGGCCGGCGGCGGCGATCGCCATCGCGACGGCGCCGGCGGCGATCACAGCGGCGAGGCCGCCACAGAGGACCGCGAAGCCGGCGAGAAGGGCGACGAGGGCCGCCGCCGTCGCCGCCGTCATGCCGGTCATCGCCTCGACGATCCGTCCGGCGAGCGCGGCCTCGGCGACCGCGATCGGCAGCAGCGCGGCGAGGAGGGCGCCGGCGGCGAGCCGTCGCGTGCCGGTCCCGAAGCGCCGGCCGATCGCCGCCGCGACCGTTCCGCCGTCCGATCCGGCGATGCGCGGCGCGACCATGGCGGCGGCGAGAAGGAGGCCGACCGGGACCGCCGCGGCGACGCCCAGCGCATCGGCGCCGAAGAGACCGATGCCGGCCGGAACCGCGAGAAGGACGGAGGCCGGCACGGCGAAGGCGGCGATCGCCGCGGCGATCGCACCGGCGCGCCAGAGGCCGCCCCGCACGACGGGATCGAAGCCGAGTGCGCGCGCGCCAAATGCCGCGATCATCACCGCGGCGACCGGCAGGGCCGCGATCACCTGCAGCAATTCGAGCGGCAGGCCGAGCCGGTCGAGCGCGGCGGCGAAGACGAGCGCCGTCGCGACCGCGGCGAGCGCGGCCGCCGCGGTCGTGCCGATCCGGCGCTCGAGGGGCATGACGGAATTCCCAAACACATTCGAAACGATCGGACAGGACCGGCCGCGCCCTGTCAACCGCCGCGCGCGGCGTGTCCACCGCCCTCAGCGTTCTGTTGCGGTGCAATATTTTCGCTGCGTATGCAAGATGATCCTCGCACCTGCGATGATGTTGCGGGCTTCGCTTCGACTTTCGGAGCATTGTCGCCGGGCGAGACTCTGTCGATACTCGACCCGCTAAAGATGCAGATGTCGTGTCGACCGCGGCCGGAGGGATGGCCGGCGCGGCCCGTGCTCTCGCGCAATCCGCGGAGCCGGAAGCGACGCTGCGCGCAGGGTCAGGGAGGAGACGGCATGGCGACGACGGCCACAGTGCCGGATGCGGCGACGCGTCCGATGTCCGGGCAGGAACGCAAGGTGATCTTCGCGTCCTCGCTCGGAACCGTATTCGAGTGGTACGATTTCTATCTTTACGGGTCGCTTTCGGCGATCATCGCGGCGCAGTTCTTCTCGGGCGTGAACCCGACCGCCGCCTTCATCTTCGCGCTTCTCGCCTTCGCGGCGGGCTTCGCGGTGCGGCCGTTCGGCGCGCTGGTTTTCGGCCGGCTCGGCGATCTGGTCGGCCGCAAATACACCTTCCTCGTCACGATCCTGATCATGGGCGTGTCGACCTTCATCGTCGGCATCCTGCCCTCCTATGCGAGCTGGGGCATCGCCGCGCCGGTGATCCTGATCGTGCTGCGCCTCCTGCAGGGCCTGGCGCTCGGCGGCGAGTATGGCGGCGCCGCGACCTATGTCGCGGAACACGCGCCCCGGGGCCGTCGCGGCTTCTATACGAGCTGGATCCAGACCACCGCGACGCTCGGCCTGTTCCTGTCGCTGCTCGTCATCCTCGGCACCCGGACCTATTTCGGCGAGGACGCCTTCAAGGCCTGGGCCTGGCGCATTCCGTTCCTGCTGTCGATCGTGCTGCTCGGCATCTCGGTGTGGATCCGACTGACGCTCAACGAGTCGCCCGCCTTCAAGGCGATGAAGGAGGAGGGCAAATCCTCCAAGGCGCCGCTGACCGAGGCCTTCGGCAACTGGTCGAACGGCAAGGTGGCGCTGATCGCACTGCTCGGCGGCACAGCGGGGCAGGCGGTCGTCTGGTACACCGGACAGTTCTACGCCCTCTTCTTCCTCACCCAGACCTTGAAGGTCGACGGCGCCACCGCGAACATCCTGATCGCGCTGTCGCTCGCCATCGGTACGCCGTTCTTCGTCTTCTTCGGCTGGCTGTCCGACAAGATCGGCCGCAAGCCGATCATCCTCGGCGGCTGCCTGATCGCGGCGCTCACCTATTTCCCGATCTTCCAGGCGCTCACTCACTACGCCAATCCGGCGCTCGAAGCGGCGCAGACTTCGGCGCCGGTCACCGTCGTCGCCGATCCGAACGAGTGCTCCTTCCAGTTCAACCCGGTCGGAACCTCGAAATTCGTGACGAGCTGCGACATCGCCAAGTCCTTCCTCGCGAAGAACTCGGTCAACTATGCCAACGAGGCGGCGCCGGCCGGCACGGTCGCCTCGGTCAAGATCGGTGAGACGACCATCGCCTCCTTCAGCGGCGCCGGTCTCGCCGGTGACGAGCTGAAGGCGCAGCAGGCGGCTTTCGACCAGCAGATGACGGAGGCGATCCGGGCGGCCGGCTATCCCGCCGCGGCCGATCCGGCGCAGATGAACAAGCCGATGCTCGTCGTTCTGCTCGCCGTGCTGGTGCTCTACGTGACGATGGTCTACGGCCCGATCGCCGCGCAGCTCGTCGAGCTCTTCCCGACGCGCATCCGCTACACCGCCATGTCGCTGCCCTATCACATCGGCAATGGCTGGTTCGGCGGCTTCCTGCCCACCACCGCCTTCGCCATGGTCGCGGCGACCGGCAACATCTATTACGGCCTCTGGTACCCGATCGTGGTCGCTGTGATGACCCTCATCATCGGCATCTTCTTCATGCCGGAGACGAAGGATCGCCAGATCGATCACTGGCACTGAAGAACGTCCGTCGCAGGGCGAAGGAGGGTCCCGGTCCGCCGGGACCCTTTTCTTGTGGGCGCAACAAATCGGATGGCATCCGGGGGGCAGCACGATGTATGGTGGTGTCAAAGAGCGGCTCGAGCCGCCCGTGGGATCGGAAACGCATGAGCTCCGCACGATCGGTATGATGAGACCGGCACTGCATCGGTTCGTGGTGGCCGATGATCACCCGCTGTTTCGCGACGCGCTGCGCCAGACCGTCGCCGCCGCCTATCCGGGCGCGGCGATCGAGGAGGCCGGCACGCTCGACGACGTCGCGGCGCGGCTGGCCGCCGGCGCCGATACCGATCTCGTCCTGCTCGATCTCGGCATGCCGGGCATGCGCGGCTTTTCGGGTCTCGTCTATCTGCGGGCCCAGTTCCCGGAAGTGCCCGTGCTCGTCGTTTCGGGCAGCGAGGATCCCGGGTTGATGCGTCAGGCGGTGGCGATCGGGGCGGCCGGCTACATTCCGAAATCGCTCGGCGTCGAGGCGATCCGCACGGCGATCGGTGCGGTGCTCGCCGGCGGCGTCTGGCTGCCGCCCCAGCTCGGCCCGGCACCGCGGGACGAGACGGCCGATCTCGTCCGCCGCATGGCGACGCTGACGCCGCAGCAGGTGCGGGTGCTGATGATGCTGACCGAGGGCCTGCTCAACAAGCAGATCGCCTTCGCCCTCGGCGTCTCGGAGGCGACGGTGAAGGCGCATGTCTCGGCGATCCTGCAGAAGCTCGGCGTCGACAGCCGCACCCAGGCGGTGATCGCCGCCTCGAAGCTCGAGACCGCGGCGGCCGGCGCCGGCTGACACGGCCCCATCGGCTTCGGCCATCGCGCCGCCGCGGAATCCGGCACCCCTCATTGCGCCGGCAGAAATGGCACACTACCTGTTCGTCGGGTTCTGGCCTTTCCACCTGTCCAAGAGGCTGCGGAGTCGGATGATGGAGCGTCTCAAACTGGTCGCCTTCGACGGCGAGGATCTCGCCGTGATCTCGGCCTGTGTCCAGGATGCCGTGCTCAAGGTGGGCGATGCCGCCTTCCTGCCGAAGGAGCATCGCTTCGCCTGCGTGATGAACCGTTTCGTCTGGGAGAAGATGCCCGACGGCTCGTCCCGCCGACGCGAATATGAGCGCCGCCGCAGCGGTATGCATTTCGACCGCGTCCGCGCCGTCCGCTCGACCGGCATCGAGCGCAAGAACACCGACCAGGTGCTCGAACTTCTCGCCATCGGCTATGATCAGGCCTCCGAGGAGACGCCGGAAGGCACGATCACGCTGATCTTCGCCGGCGGCGCGGCGATCGCGCTCGATGTCGAGTGCATCGAGGCGGCGATGGCGGATCTCGGGCCCGCCTGGGCGACCGCCTGCTGCCCCGAGCACAAGCTCGACGACGTCGCCTGAGCGCCGCGCGCGCAGCGGCCCGCCCTGCGCGACACCCCCCGCCAAAGGCGAGGGTTCAAGAGCCGCTCCGCTTCGGCTAGAGAGACGGGGTTCCTCGCGGAGACCCGTCTATGCCGCTCACCCTTTCCGACACCGATGCCGATTTCGAAGCCCGCTTCGCTGCCCTGCTGGCCGCGAAGCGCGAGGTGTCGGAGGACGTCGAGCAGGCGGTCCGGGCGATCCTCGCGGATGTGCGGACGCGCGGCGACGCGGCGCTGATCGACTATACCGCCCGCTTCGACCGGCTCACCCTTTCGCCCACCACGATCCGCATCGGCGAGGCGGAGTTCGAGGCGGCCGAGGCCGCCGTCGATCCGCGCACCCGCGAGGCGCTCGTGCTCGCCCGCGATCGGATCGAGGCGCATCACCGCCGCCAGAAGCCGGCCGACGATTTCTACACCGATCCGCTCGGCGTCGAGCTCGGCTCGCGCTGGAGCGCGATCGATGCCGCGGGCCTCTATGTTCCGGGCGGCACCGCCTCCTATCCGAGCTCCGTGCTGATGAACGCCGTGCCGGCGAAGGTCGCGGGTGTCGGCCGCGTCGTCATCGTCGTGCCGGCGCCCGACGGTCGGCTCAACCCGCTGGTTCTGGTCGCCGCGCGGCTCGCCGGCGTCGACGAGGTCTATCGCATCGGCGGCGCGCAGGCGGTCGGCGCGCTCGCTTACGGCACCGAGACGGTCCGCCCCGTCGCCAAGATCGTCGGTCCCGGCAACGCCTATGTCGCCGCGGCGAAGCGCCAGGTGTTCGGCACGGTCGGCATCGACATGATCGCCGGCCCGTCCGAGGTGCTCGTGATTGCCGATGACGAGAACGATCCGGACTGGCTCGCCAGCGACCTGCTCGCCCAGGCCGAGCACGACACGGCCGCGCAGGCGATCCTGATCACCGACAGCGCGACGCTTGCGGAGGCCGTCGAGGCCGCGGTCGTCCGCCAGCTCGCCACCCTGCCGCGCGGCGAGACCGCGGCGGCGAGCTGGCGCGACTATGGCGCGATCATCACCGTCGGCGATCTCGCCCGCGCGATCCCGCTCGCCAACCGCATCGCCGCCGAACATCTGGAACTCGCGCTCGCCGATCCCGCGCCCTTCCTCTCCGGCATCCGCCATGCCGGGGCGATCTTTGTCGGCCGCCACACGCCCGAAGTGATCGGCGACTATGTCGGCGGCTCCAACCACGTGCTGCCGACGGCGCGCTCGGCGCGCTTCTCCTCCGGCCTCTCGGTGCTCGATTTCATGAAGCGCACCTCGGTCCTGAAGCTCGGCCCGGAGCAGTTGCGCGCGCTCGGCCCGGCGGCGATCGCGCTCGCCGAGGCCGAGGGGCTCGGCGCGCATGCGCGCTCCGTCGCGATCCGGCTCAATCTCTAGGCGGCGCGGGGCGGGCCATGGCCGAAGCGGCGATCGAAGGCCGGCTCGTCGCGGTCGAGCTCGACGAGGGCTCGATCGGCCGCTCGACGCCCGATGTCGAGCACGAGCGGGCGATCGCCATCCACGACCTGCTCGAGGACAACCGCTTCCTGCCCGAGGGCCAGAAGCCGGGCGCCTTCCGCCTGCGCCTGGCGATCGCCCAGAACCGGCTCGCCTTCGAGGTCGCCGACGAGGCCGGCACGGCGCTCGTCACCCATCTCCTGTCGCTGTCGCCGCTGAAGCGCATCGTGCGCGACTATTTCCTGATCTGCGACAGCTATTACGACGCCATCCGGACGGCGACGCCGAGCCGCATCGAGGCGATCGACATGGGCCGCCGAGGCGTCCACGACGAGGGCTCGCGCCTGCTGATCGAGCGGCTCAAAGGCAAGATCCGGGTCGATTTCGAGACCGCGCGGCGGCTCTTCACCCTCGTCTGCGCGCTGCACTGGAAGGCGCCGTCGTGAGCGGTGCGCCGGCGGGATCCGCACCGGAACCGGACGCCGGCGGGGGCGACGCGCCCGGGCCGGACGCGCCGGTACGGGCGCCCGCGCAGCGGCGGCCGGCCTCCGTCCTCTTCGTCTGCGGCATGAACACGGTCCGCTCGCCGATCGCCGCCGCGCTCGCGCGCCAGCTCTTCCCGCACGGGCTCTATGTCGCCTCGGCCGGCGTCAGGAAGGGCGGCGCGTCCGATCCCTTCGTCTGCGCCGTGATGGAGGAGGCGGGCGTCGACCTGTCGCGCCATCATCCGCAGACGCTCGAGGATCTCGAGGATACGAATTTCGACGTGGTCGTGACGCTCTCGCCCGAGGCGCATCACCGCGCGCTCGAACTGACGCGGACGATGGCGGTCGACGTCGAATACTGGCCGACGGCCGACCCCACGCTCGTGGCCGGCGGCCGGGCGCAGATCGTCGATGCGTATCGGAGCGTGCGCGACGGCCTGCGCGATCGGATCAAGGCGCGCTTCGGCTGGACGCCGCTGCCGCCCGGCTGACCGTGCACGGCGGCCGGCCGAGGCTTGCGGATTTCCCCGAATGCCCTAGGAACGGGGTCCTGTTCCGTCCACCGGCGCCCGCCGCTCAGATCTTGCGAGCCCTCATGACCGGCAAGCCCAAGCTCATCCTCGCCTCCGCGAGCCCCCGCCGGCTGCAGCTGCTCGGCCAGGCCGGCATCGAGCCGGACAGCCTCGTCGCGGCCGATATCGACGAGGCACCGCTGAAGCACGAACTGCCGCGCAATCTCGCCAAGCGCCTCGCCCGCACCAAGGCCGAGGCGGCGCGTGCCATGGCGGCGCGCAATCCCGAACTCGCCGGCGCCTTCGTCCTCGCCGCCGACACGGTGGTCTCCGTCGGCCGGCGCATCCTGCCGAAGGCGGAACTGCGCGAGGAGGCGGCGGCTTGCCTGCGCCTCCTCTCCGGCCGCTCGCACAAGGTGCAGACCGGCGTCTGCCTGATCACGCCGAAGGGGGCGCTGCGCGAGCGGCTGGTCGAGACCAAGGTGCGCTTCAAGCGCCTGTCGCGCGAGGAGATCGAGGCCTATCTCGGCTCGGGCGAGTGGGAGGGCAAGGCGGGCGGCTATGCCGTCCAGGGGCTCGCCGGCACCTTCGTCGTCAAGCTCGCCGGCTCCTATCCGAACGTCGTCGGCCTGCCGCTCTACGAGACGGTGGCTCTGCTCGCGGGCGAATCCTATCCCGTGCGCGCCGGCTGGCTGGGCGGGGCGTGAGGCGGCGATGACCAAGAAGAAGCCCGATGAGGCTCCCGCCGCGGAGAAGAAGGCGGAGGTCGTGCCGCTCCGCCCGCCGCGGCCCTGCCCGATCTGCGGCAAGCCCTCGGTCCGGACCGCCTATCCCTTCTGCTCGAAGCGCTGCGCCGACATCGACCTGCACCGCTGGCTGTCCGGCTCCTATGCGATCCCGGTGGTCGAGAACGACGAGGACGACGGCGAGCCCGGCCCGGGCCCGGTCTGAGGCGGGGCGCACCGGCCGCCGCTCGCCTGGAGCCGCCGTCGCGCACGGGACCGGCGGCTCCGCCTTTCGCGGTGGGCTCTTGCACGATCCGGGCTCCGTCGTCGCAGGGCGCAGCCGCATCCCGTCCGGCTGTCCGGCGCGGGCACCCGTCGGTGAAAAAGCCACGCCGGCGCACCGCCATGCCCGATCGGCGATCGTGCAAGCCGCTGCTGGGCGATTGTGCAAGCCATTGTCTGTGCACGGGAATCACGTCGTCCCCAGCGATGTTGCGGGGACGGCGGATCGGACGCAAACGGCTCTGGACAGGCCGCGCCGGCTCCCCTATAAGGCCTCGTCCCGACCGGAGCGTCACGCTCCGATGCGGTGGGCCCAGGTAGCTCAGTTGGTAGAGCAGCGGACTGAAAATCCGCGTGTCGGTGGTTCGATTCCGCCCCTGGGCACCAAATTTCTCCAAATGATTACAAACACTTAGCAACCGAATCCGCGTTCTCTCCGGCCTTTCGTGTCGCGATCGTGTTGCAACTGGATTTCAAGGGTTTCCGCGGGTTTTCGCTGATGCGCGGCCTCTCCATGCGACATGGAATGCGACATGGGAAGGGCGTGAGGCGTCCGGCGAGGCCTCGCGAGGTGCCTGTGAGACAAAGGCGGCTGGGGCGATCTGCCGTCTTCAGGCGAGCACGACCAGGCGCGCGCCGGCCGCGGTCATGCGAGGCCGCCGTGTGGGTTGATGCGCTCGCCGATGCGATCGGCCGGCCATCGGCCCATGATCGCCGAGAAGACGCCGCCGGCGCCGGCATAGACGCTCGTCAACTGGGCGAAGCCGCCGACGGCATAGGCCTTGGTCTCCGGGCGACCGTGGATGATTTCCTCGGCGTGATAGCGTTGCGCTTGCATGAACGGCAGGCCATGCGCCACCGGATCGAACTCGGCCGCCGACGGGGGCCACGAGAAGCCCGCCCGCTCGTATTCCTCGGCGTTGGGTCGGGGTCCCAGCGAGAAGAAGTCCGGCAGCGGAAACAACTCGCCGATCGGCGCATCTGGGAAGTCCGACCCGTCGGAAAGGTGACGGTCGCTGAGGAGCACGCAATGGCTTTCCAGTCGTTCCCGGACTGCGGACCACCCGGCGACCACGAGGGCAGTGTTTCGGCACTCCGGGTCGGGTTCAAGGCGCTGCACCGATCGCACCGCGTCGATGATATCGGGGAAGCCGTGTATCAGCGCATCGAAGTCCGCGAATCGGCGGTGCAGCCGATCGAGCATCCGCGGCACGACTTCGGACATGCCGGCCGTCGCTATTGCCGCCGGCAGGTGCGCAAAGCCGAACACCTTCGGGCCGAACGCCTGAACCACCC
>NZ_JACHOO010000005.1:0-200928 GCF_014199915.1 Prosthecomicrobium pneumaticum
CCTCGCCGACCGCCTCCACCCGGATCGTCGGCGTCCGCCGAACATAGGGCGCCAGCCGCGCGGCCGCCGCCTCGATCTCCGCGAGGCCGATCATGCGAACGCCCTCCGATAGGGCGCCGCGACGACGAGGCAGCAATTGCCCGGCTTCACCCGGCCCGGCTGGCGGCGGCCATAGAGGATGCCGTCATGGCCATAGGCGAGTTCGACCGGCCGCTTCGCCGGATCGTTGAGGAAGTGGATGCGGCCCGCCGGCTGGCCGGCCGAGACCGGCGTGCCATTGGCATGGAAGGGCTCGAACACGCCGTCCTCGGTCGCGAGCACGAAGCCGTCCTGGCCGGGAATCTCGTAGAGCTTGGGCTCGTGGCGGAGCGGCGCGGCGTCTTCCGGCGGCAGCACGCCGAGATGGGAGAGCACGTTGCGGGTGCCGCGCCGGCAGATGTCGAGCGCGTCGAGCGAGACCGTCCCGCCGCCCGCCATCTCGGTGCCGACGACGGTGAGGCCCGCCCGCGCCGCCGAGGCCGTGGCGGTGCGCGGGTCGCCGCGATTGTCGATGACGACGATCATCGGCGCGTCGAAGGCGGTGACGGCGGCGACGTTCTGCGCGTGCTTCGCCGGATCGGCGACCGGCTCGATCACCGAGGAGGGGATCAGATCGAGCGAGGAGCCGCCGGAATGGAGATCGAGGAAGGCATCGCCGAGCGGGAACAGCGCGTCGTTGACGAAGGCCGAGATCTGCTGCGTCGCCGTGCCGTTCGCATCGCCGGGGAAGGTGCGGTTCATGTTGAGCCCGTCGATCGGCGAAGTCCGGGTCGCGGCCATCACCGCCGGCAGGTTGATCGCCGGCACGAAGATCAGCCGGCCGGAGACGCGGCCGGGATCGAGATCGCGGATCATCTCGCCGAGCGCGATCGGCCCCTCATATTCGTCGCCGTGATTGCCGCCCTCGAGGATGACGGTCGGCCCCTCGCCGTTCTTGATCACCGCGAGCGGAATGCGGATCACGCCCCAGGCGTCGTCATGCGCCGAGAGCGGCAGGTGGAAGAAGCCGGTCTGCTTGCCGTCCTTCTCGAAATCCACCGTGCACTGCGTCGAGGCACTGGCCTTCCTCTTCGCCTGCGCTGCGGAGGAGAAGGAAGCGGGACGGTCCGGCGCCGCGGCGGGAGAGCGTTCTTCTATCATTTATGATATCTGCCATTTATATTTGATAGGAATGCGCCGGTGGCGCGGCGGGCTTGCGCGGCCCGGTCCGCCCGGCGGAGAGTGGCGCAGCAGGAGGCGGCGGATGGATTCGAAGCCGGCGAAGCCGAAGCGGTCGGCCGCGTCGCGGGGTGCGGCGGGCCATGGCGACGGGGCGAAGGGGGCGGCGAAGCCGGCGCCCGCGCCGAAGCCCGCCTACAGCGCGCCCGCGCTCGAGAAGGGGCTCGACGTGATCGAGCTGCTCGCCAGCCTCTCCGAGGGCGTGACGCCGAGCCAGATCGCCCAGCGCCTCGGCCGCTCGCTGCAGGAGGTCTACCGCGTCGTCGTTGCGCTCGAGCGGCGCGGCTATCTCGTCCGGCCGCCGGGCGAGGAGGCGCTGATCCTCTCGATGCGCCTGTTCGACCTCGCCTCCCGCGTGCCGCCGCTCCGCCGGCTCGTCGACGTCGCCTGGCCGATCATGAACCGGCTGTCGATCGAGACCTACCAGGCGGTGCATCTCGCCGTGCTCGACGGCCTGTCGATCCGTGTCGTCAGCCAGGTCGACAGCCCGGCGCCGCTCGGCTTCCGGCTGCGCGTCGGCACGCAGAACCCGGCCGAGAAGACCGCCTCCGGCCGCCTCCTGATGGCCTACCAGCAGCCGGCGGTCGAGGACTGGCTCTATGGCGCGATCGCGCAGAAGGACCCGAAGGCCGACATCGGCGCGCTGCAGGCCCGCGTCGCGGCGATCCGCGCCCGCGGCTGGGAGATGATCGAGGGCGAGCAGCTGAAGGGCATCGTCGATGTGAGCTTCCCGATCCTCTCCTCCTCGGGCTTCGCCTTCGCGGTGATCACCATGCCCTTCCTCTCCTCGGCGATGGAGCGGATGCCGGTCGATGCCGCGAGCCGCGTTCTGTTCGAGGCGGCCTCCGAGATCACGGCCCTCCTCGGCGGCACCCTCGAACGCCCGCGCTTCCCGCTCGGCAGCTGAAGCGGCCGCCTCCCCTTCTCCCGCGGGCGGGAGAGGGGATGCCGGACCGGCGAGCGGAGATGGCTGCCCGCCATACGGAGACGACCGCTCGGCAGCTGAAGCGGCGGCCTTCCCCCTCTCCCGCTCGCGGGAGAGGGCCGGGGTGAGGGTGAAAGAGGCCGCAGCCGGACAGCCGGGTGTCGACGAAGGGAAGACCCTCACCCTGCCCTCTCCCGCGGGCGGGAGAGGGTGTCCCCGGCCTGTGCGCTGAGATGATCGGCCAGCACACAAAGCGGCGGCCCTCCCCCTCTCCCGCCCGCGGGAGAGGGCCGGGGTGAGGGTGAAAGAGGCCGCAGCCGGACCGTCGGGTGGGAGCGAAGGGAAGACCCTCACCCTGCCCTCTCCCGCGAGCGGGACGGCGGATCCCCGGCCGGAACGCAACACCGTCACGATCCGGCTCCGGCGAAGCGGAACACCTCGTCGAGCCAGAGCGGCTCGCCGTCTTCCGTCTGATAGCGCTCGAACAGCGGGAGGAGCGAGGCCGTCCAGGCCTTCTGGATCGCCGTCGCCGCCATGAAGGCGTTCGCGGCGGCGACGCCGTGCCGGGTGCGCATCCGGCCGACGACGATCTCGCCGTGCCGCCAGATGCGATAGTCCTCGATGCCCGCCGCGCCGATCGCCTCGAGCAGTTCCGGCCAGACCGCAGCGTGGCGCCGGTCGTATTCCGGCCCGGCGCCCGGCTTCAGGTGGTAGACGAACTGCACATAGTCGCCGGGGGCGCTGTCGCGGCTCATCGCACAGCCCCCGCGATCGCGCCGGAGAGGATCTGGCGCTGGAACACGAAATAGACGAGCACGACCGGCGCGAGCGCGATGACGAGGCCGGCCGAGACGAGCGGGATCGAAACGTCGTACTGGCCCGACAGGAGCGAGACGCCGACCATCAGCGTCTTGTTGTCCGAGCCGCCCATGATGACGAGCGGCAAGAGCAGGTCGTTCCACATCCAGACGAAGTTGAGGATCGAGATCGCCGCGATCGCCGGAAGCGAGACCGGCAGCATGATCGAGAACAGGATGCGCAGTTCGCCCGCACCGTCGAGCCGCGCCGCCTCGATCAGATCGTCCGGCACCGCGCGGAAATAGGCGGCGAGCAGATAGGTGCCGAGCGGCAGGCCGAAGGCGGCATAGGTGAAGATCAGCCCCTGATAGGTGCCGCCCATGCCGAAGGTCAGGATCGTTTCGTAGAGCGGGTAGATGATGACCTGGCTCGGGATGACGAGCATCGCGATGATGAAGAGGAAGATGAGATTGCCGCCCCTGATGCGCAGCTTGGTCACGGCATAGGCGAGGAAGAGCGCGGCGACGGTGGAGATCAGGAGACCGCCGGCCGTGGTGACGACGCTGTTGAGGAGCAGCCGCGGCACGTTCATCCGTTCGAAGGCGGCGACATAGTTGTCGAGCGTCAGGTCGGCGGTGAAGCCGAGCGGGTTCTGCGCGAAATCACTGCGGCTCTTCAGCGAGGTGAGCAGGGTGAAGAACAGCGGATAGAGCGTCGCCACCGCGAGCACGGTGAGGAGAAGGGTGACGAGCCATCGGCCGAGCGCGGAGGCGCCGAAAAGGGCGGAGCGGGCCGGCATCGCCGGCGCGGCGGCCGCGACGGGGGAGGTTCGAACGCTCATCGCGCCTTCGCCTTTCCTTCGGCATACATCCGCTTCACCACCAGCGCCGAGACGAGCGCGACGAAGACGAACAGCGCCATGCCGATCGCCGCGCCCGTGCCGCGGTCGAGGAACTGGAAGGTGGTGGTGAAAACGAGATATTCGGGCAGCACGGTCGCGCTGCCGGGCCCGCCGCGCGTCAGCGCGTAAATGAGGGGGAACATCCAGATCAGGATGCCCGAGGTGCACAGCACCGTCCAATAGCCGATCACCGGCTTCAGGAGCGGGATCACGATCGAAACGAGCATGCGCCAGAAACCGGCACCGTCGAGCCTCGCTGCCTCGAGCACCTCCTCGGACAGCGTCGCGAGGCCCGAGAGATAGGTGAGCACGCCGAGGCCGAAGAAGCTCCACAGCGCCACCGCGGTCAGCGAGAGCAGCGCGCTCGTCGGGCCGTTCAGCCACTCGATCGCGAGCGGCGCCAGGCCGACCGCGGTGAGCAGCGCGTTGAGCGGACCCTCCGGCGCCAGGATCTGGCGGAACATGATGCCGACGACGATCGGGGCGATCATGTAGGGGAGAAAGAAGGCGGCCCGGAAGATCGTCCAGCCCGGCGATCTCTGGAAGATCAGGAAGGCGAGCACGAGCGGCAGCACGATCCACACCGGCAGGGTCGCGAAGGCGACGAGCGCGTTGCGGAAGGAATCGGCGACCGCCGGGTCGGCGATCATGCGGCGGTAATTGGCGAGCCCCGCGAAGGTCGGATCCTCGAAGCCCCGTGTCTCGTAGAGGCTGAGGACGAAGCCGCGGATGAGCGGCACGAGCTTGAAGAGGATGGCGAGCGCCAGCCCCGGCAGCACGAAGAGGATGCCGATCAGAAGCTCGCGGCGCATCAGCGGACGCTTCCGCGACGTCTTGCGCACGCGCGGCGGCGCGGCGGCAGGGGAGGCTGCGACCATCGCGAAGGACCTCGTCGGAGAAGAGGGCGGGGAGGCGCGGCGACGCCTCCCCGGATCGGCGTCAGCGCTTCGATGGGCTCGCCTCGAGCGCCGCCTGCATGCGGGCGGTCCAGTCGTCGACCGTCAGCCGGCCGAGCGCGACCTCCTGCCAGCCGCGGGCGAGCGCGTCCGCTTCCTGGCCGGAGAGGAGAACGCCGGAATGAAGCGTCGGCTTCTTGATGATCTCGAGGATCTGCGACAGCGCCTCCGACTTCGGCAGCGACGCGGGGTCGACGTTCTTGTTGAGCGAGATGCCGCCGGCGACCGTGCTCAGGAGCGTGGCGTTCTCGGTGCTCGCCATGAACTTCACGAACTTGAACGCCGCCTCCTTCTTGCTGCTCCAGGAGGTGACGCCGAACACCGAGCTCTCGATGCCGGAGAAGCTCTGCGCGAGCGGGGCGTCGGCGACGAGCGTCGGCCAGCGCATCGCGCCGACATTCTCGTCGCCGAGCGCCGCGCCGAAGGCCGACCAGTTGACCGCGTCCGAGATGATCGTGCCGGCAAAAGCCGCATTGCCGCTCTGGAAGATGTCGGCGCCGTCCGGCAGCATGGTGATCGACGGCGCCGAGGCGTTCGCCCAGCCCTTCTCGGTGATGCTGGCGAGGCCCTTCAGGACATTGACCATTTTCGGATCGGTCCAGGGCAGGCCGCCCGAGAGCATCGCCCGCATGTCCTCTTCGGTCAGATAGTTGCGGGCGATCTCGGGGAAGTCCCAATAGGCCGGGAAGATGCCCGACAGGCCGAGCGCCAGACAGGTCTTGCCGATCGCCTTCACCTTGGCGCAGGCGGCGTCCATCTCGTCCCAGGTCTTCGGCGGATTGGCGGGGTCGAGCCCGGCCTCCTTCAGCACCGCCTTGTTATAGTACATGACGTTGCCCTGATAGCCGAAGGGCAGGCCGTAGCAGGTCTTCGTGGTGTCGAAGCCGAGGCAGCCGCCGCTATAGGTGATCAGCTGTGCCTTCGCCTCGTCGAGCACGTCGGCGGGCAGCGGCTCATAGGCGACGCGCCGGTCGAACAGTTCGAGACCGGCATTGTTCTCCATCACGTCGGGGCCGCTCTTCGTCGTGATGTAGGGACCCTGAACCTCCGGATAGCGGTCGAAGGGCACCGTCTCGAGCTCGACCTTGACGTCGGGATTGGCCTTCTCGAAGGCCGCGACGAGCTCGGTCCAGTATTTCGTGCCGCCGGGCTCCCAGTTGAGCACGCGGATCGTCGTGACCTCCTCGGCCACGGCGCCCTGCAGCGTCGCCGCCAGGGCAAGCCCGGCACAGGCCAGCGAAAGGCCGCGCAGAAGACCGCGCAGGCGGCCGGTCGTCTCGATCATCGTCATTTCCCTCATCCCTCTCTCATTTCGCCGGCGGGGCTGTTCTTCTCGCGCCGGCGGTCGGCGGAAGTTCAGACCGGCTCCGGCACGACACCGCCTTGGCGGCTGGCGAGCAGGCAGGCATCGACGAGCGCCATCGTGCGCACCGAATCGTGCACGTCGGTGTCGAGCACGGCGTCCTCGCCGCCGACGAAGCGCTGCAGGTTCGACATCACGGCGCCGAAGGCGTCGGGCACCCGTTCTCCGACGAGCGGCACCGGCGTCCAGTCGCGGCCCTCCGTGATGATCTCGAGCTTTTCGGGGACCGGCTTCAGGTAGTCGATCAGATAGCCGAGCGTCAGATGCGCACAGCCCCTCGTGCCCTCGACGCGGATCGTCGCCTCGACGTGCTTCGGCCCGTAATTATAGGTGTGGTTGAGCGACAGGCAGCAGCGCGCCTTCGCGCCGAAATCGAGGATGATGCTGCTGCGCGCATCCTTGAGGTCGGGATAGCGCGGATGCGGCACCGCCTTCGCGTAGACGCTGTCCGGCTCGCCGAGGATCGAGCGGATCCAGTCGAGATAGTGGATCGAGTGGAGCGGGATCTCGACCGCGTGCATGCGCGGGATGAAGGCCCACATCTCCCAGGGCATATAGACGGCGAGCCGCACCTCGAGCTCGACCACGTCGCCGAGCAGGCCCTGCCGCACCGCATCGCGGATGGCGAGCATGGACGGCGTGAAGCGGAGCTGGAAATTGGTCGCCGCCGTGATCTTTCGCGCGTCGATCGCCGCGACGATCGCCCGTGCGCCGGCGAGATCGGCGCCGAGCGGCTTCTGGATCAGCGCCGCCGCGCCCTCGGGCAGTCGCTCGACGGTGGCGAGGATCGCATCGGGCGGCAGGGCGAGGTCGAACACCGTGTCGGGCTCCCGCGCCGCGATCGCGGCCTCGAGGCTCGGATGGACGACCGGCACGCCGAAATCGGCGGCGAGCGCCTGCGCCTTCTGCGGATCGACATCGAACACGCCGGCGACCGGCAGGCCGATCTTGCGATAGGCCGGCAGATGCGCGTCCCGCACGATGCCGCCGGCACCGATGATCGTGATCGGCCGCGGCTTCGAGGGAAGCGGCCAGGTTTGAGCGAGTTCGAGGCCGGCCTGCATCGTCGTCTCCCCGGAAACGGCGTCGTCACTATCACATACGATAGACGACATTGATATTTGATAATTGATGCGCGATCCTTGTCAAGGAAGTGCGAGGCAGGACCCGGAAGTGCGACACACGGCCCGGACGCGAAGCACGGCGCATGGAGCGAGGGAGGGAAGGATGACGGAGCGCGGGACGGTGACGATCGGTGGCAGGGTCGTGCTCGCCGGAGCGGCGCAGCATCCGCATGCGGCGCGGCGCCTGCGCGAGGCCCTGCCCCGGCTCGATCTGGTGCCGGAGGGCGACGGGCTGCCGCGCATCACCCTCGCCGAGGATGCTTCGCGCGCCGAGGGCGCCTTCGCCCTCTCCGTCGGGCCGGCGGAGATCGCCGTGTCGGGCGGACCGTTCTCCGGCGTCATCTACGGCGTCGAGGAACTGATCGCCGCCGCCCGGCCGCAGGACGGTGGTTATCGCCTGCCGGCCGGCGAGAGGCGCGCGGCACCCGGCCTCGCCCATCGCGCCTGGTGGACCTGGGACCACTCGACCAATTGGGAACTGTCCCAGATCGGCCATCAGGAGATCGGCGTCTTCAATCCCTATGGCAAGCCGCCGGAGGGCTTCCTCGCCGACTACAAGCGCGCCGTCGACTTCGCCAGCCGCAACCGCATCGCGGCGATCATCATCTATGGCTTCCTGCGCGATTCGCATGGCGGCATCGAAGCGGCGCAGGAGCTCTGCCGCTACGCCCGCGAGCGCGGCGTCCGCATCATGCCGGGCATCGCGATCGGCGCCTATGGCGGCGTCTACTGGGAGGGCGACCACCGCTTCAACCTCGCCAGCTGGCTGCACGCCAATCCGGCCTTCGCCGCAACGCTCGAAAAGGGCATCGGCTTCCAGATCCAGGATCTCGACTTCCCCCTGAGCTTCCCGCGCAGCGACTACACGCTGTCGGCCTGCCCTTCGCGGCCGGAGACGATGGACTGGATGACCGATGCGGTCGCCTGGCTCGCCGAGACCTTCGCGATCGGCGGCATCAACATCGAGAGCGGCGATTACGGCGTCTGCGGCTGCGCCCGTTGCAACGCCCGGCGCGCGGCGCGCGAGGACGGCAGCCGCCGCGCCGGCGACGCCGAATCCTGGTCGCACGCCGACATGGCCGACAATTTCCCGCGCCTCTTCGAGGCCGCGTCCGCCAGGCGCGACGACCTTTGGCTCTATTGCGAGCTGCAATGGGACAATCTGCTCGATCCCGCCGCCCATGAGGCGCTCGCCGCGATGCCCTCGGGCGGGATCTACCAGCACACCGTCAACCGCTCCTATTGGGCGAAGCTGCGCGAGGGCCTGTCGCGGGCCGATGTCGAGCGCCTGCCGACCCAGCCCAACATCCTGCGCTGCCAGTTCGCGAGCCAGTGGAACGGCGACCGCCGCACCGAACGCTACGCCTTCAACGCCAAGGCCTTCGCCGACATGGCGACGACCGGCGCGGCGCTCGGCATGAAGGGGCTGACCGTCTGGGGCGAGGCCTCGCCCTATCACGCGACCGTCGAACTCGGCTATCGCGCCTTCGCCCGCTTCTCCTATGACCCGAGCCTGACCTGGGATGCCTTCATGGCGGAGGATGCCGCCCCGATGCTCGGCGGCACGGCCGAGGCCGAGCGCTTCGTCGCCGTCGCCGAGGAGCTCGATGCCAATGTGGAACTGCCGGCCGAGCGCCTGAAGACGCTTTCGGCCATGGCGCACGAGGCGGGCGCCGGGGCGCGGGAGGACGCGGTCGCGCGGCGCTGGCTGAGCCTCGAGGACCAGATCGCCCGCCGCCGCTTCATGGGCCGCTGAGATGGCGCTGCGCGATGCCGAGGGGCTCTATGCCGGCCCGATCATCGACCCGCACCACCATCTCTGGGACCGCGCGCTCGGCCGGCACGCCTGGCTCGCCGCGGCGACCGAGCCGCCGCTCGCGCAAAACCAGCTGCCGGCCGACTATCGCGCCGCCGCGGCCGGACACGACGTCGTCGCCACCGTGCATGTCGAGGCCGCCTGGGACGCGGACGACCCCGATGGAGAGGTGCGCTGGCTCGACGCGCTCGACAAGCCGGACGGCATCGCCGCCCGCTACGTCGGCCATGCCGCCCTCGCGCACCCCGATGTCGAGGCGGTGCTCGCCCGTCACGGCGCGCACGAGCGGATCGTCGGCATCCGCGAGATCCTGAGCTGGCATCCCGATCCGGCCCGCGCCTTCGCGAAACGCCGCGACATCATGAACGACGCCGCCTGGCGCCGCGGCCTCGCCCTGCTGCCGCGCTACGGCCTCTCCTTCGACCTGATGATCACGCCATGGCAGGCGGAGGATGCCGCCCGCCTCGCCGCCGATTTCCCCGACATCGCCTTCGTCCTCAATCATTGCGGCAGCCCGATCGACCGCGACGCGGACGGCATGGCCCGCTGGCGCGCCGGCCTCGCCCGGCTCGCCGAAGAGCCGAACGTCGCGATCAAGATCTCCGACCTCGTTGCCTATGATCCGCGGCCGACGCTGGAGAGCCTGCGCGCCGTCGTGCTCGCCTGCATCGACGCGTTCGGCACGGAGCGGGCGATGTTCGCGAGCGACTATCCGGTCGTCGCGCTCCACGCCGGCTTCGACGAGACCTACACCGCCTTCAAGCGGATCGTCGCCGGTTTCAGCGATGCGGAATGCACCGCCCTCTTCATCGAGAACGCCCGCCGGATCTATGTTCGCTGATGGCGCGGCGGTGGCGGAGGACGAGCGCGCCGAGCGCCGCGAGCGCGGCGAGCGACAGCCCGGTGGCGATCAGGAGCGCGGCATCGCTGCCGCCCTGCGAGAGGATCGCAGCGAACAGCGGCGGCGCGCAGGCGAAGGAGAGGTTGAGCGGCAGCGCGAGCATCGAGGAGGCGCGCGCATAAGCCTCGGCCGGGAACAGATCGAGCGGCATGGTCGACCGGGCGACGGCGAGCACGCCGCTCGTCAGGCCGTAGAGGGTGACGAAGCCGATCGCGGCGGGCGTGCCGCTGCCGAAGATGAGCATCGAGAAGGAAAGCGGCAGGCAGGCCGCGGCGGCGAGGCCGGTGGTGAGGCTGTTCCAGCGCCGGCCGGCGGCGAAGTCGACGAGCCGCGCCGAAAGGGCCGCGAGCCCCGTGAAGGAGGCGACGCCGACCGCCGTTGCGTGGTCGAGGCCGCGCTCCTCGAAGAGCCGGATGAGGGTGAGCGAGAACCCCCAGGTGACGACGCCGTTCGCCGCCATGGCGAAGGCGAGCAGCGCGAGGGCTGCCCGGTCGATCGCTGCCGCCGCGGGCGCTTCGGCCCTCGGGCCGCCGGCGGCGCGGCGCGGCAGCAGCAATCCGTAGATCGGCCCCGCCACCGCGAGCAGCGCGAACGCGCCGGCGAGTGTCGCCGAACGCCAGCCGAACGCCGCCTGCAGCGCCCCGAGCACCGGCCAGCAGAGCGTGGTTCCGAGCCCGCCGAACACCATCAGGGCGCCGACCGCGCGGCGCGCCGTCGTGCCGGCGAGTGCCGCAAGGCCGATCTGGATCGCGGTCGTGAGCATCGCGGCACCGCCGGCGCCGACCAGGAGCCAGCCCGCGAAATACGCCGGGGCCGCGGTCGCGGCCGCGATCACGGCGAGGCCGAGGGCCCCGACGACGACCCCGGCGGTCATCACGCGGCGAATCCCCCACCGCTCGAAGAGCCTCAGCACCGGCACCGCGGCGAGCGCCATGACGACGAGCATGACGGTCGGCCCCGCCATCACCGCCGCGTAGGAAAGCCCGAGAGCCTCGGCCATCGCGGCGCCGGCGACAGCCGGCAGATTGAACGTCGTGCCCCAGCAGACCGCCTGCGCCAGCGCGAAGGCGGCGACGATGAGCGGAAGGCGAAGCCGCGATTCGGACATCGGAACACGGGGCATGACGCTGCGATCGACCACACCCGCATTTCAACCGCGTGACGGTGCGTGCCTCGCGGGAAGCGGAGGCGGCCACCCGCCGGGACGCTCCCGGGACATGATCCGCCCAGAGCGGCTCGATCGGGAGGGTGTCGGCGGCGCGCTGGACCGGCACCGCGATCGCCCCGCCGCCATGCGGCAGGGGACGCGTTTCGCGAACGGACTGGATTGGGCGCCACGCCTTGGGTCGCACCGCTCCCTGCGCATGAGCGAAAGGCGCGTGCGATAAAGGTGCTCGTTCAGCAGGGCCGCGGGATCAGCGCCCTCTACCGTCGGCGATCGCCTTCCGGCTTGGGGCGACACCATTCGCGTTCATACGCTGCCTTCGCTCAACCGGTTTCTCTTGGAACCGGCGGATCGCGTGACGTATATCGTTCCGCAACGGAAGGGCGGCGGGCGTTTTCGCCTCCCCGATGCGGTGCGGCGCGCACGATCCGCTCAGGCACCGCCGGTCACAGGGAGTTCGACACTTGGTGCCCGGTCAGAGCTCGCTCGTTCCCTTCCTCGGATTGGAACGGAGCCCCCCTCTCTGGGCACCGGCCCGAACCGGCGCGATGAGCGCCTGGTGGGGGCACGTCCCCTTTGCCCATTGGTTCGTGGCGCTGCTCAAGCCCCGCTCCATCGTCGAGCTCGGGACACACACCGGCGTCTCGTTCACCGCCTTCTGCGAGGCCGTCCAGCGCTCAACCCGAGACGGCGGCACTATGCGGCCGATATCGAACGACGGGCGAGAAAGCGGCAGCTCTTCAGCGGCCTCGCCGATCTTCCGGACGAAGCCGTCCAGCGCGTGAAGGCGGCGTTCGGTCTCGAATGTTATCATGCCCATTATTCGCATGCGCGATCCCCGGGACTGGACCTCTTCGAGCGTTACATGGTGTATGGCTGCAACATTCAGGCCCTGCAGACCGGCTGTCCGGTGATCGGAACGCGCGTCGGCGAGATCGCGTACATGCTCGCGCCGGACGAGCGAAGCCCCGGGGGCCTTGTGATCTCTCCCGATTCCGACGACGGCCCCTTCACCGAAAGCCTTCTTGGGGCGATGGAGCGTTTTCTCGATGAAGATTTCCGGAAGAGATATGCGAGAGGCGCCGCCGAACTCGGCAGGTATTATGATATCGATGACCTCTCGAAGAGATATGAAGACCTCTATCGTCGGCTCATCGAAATGAACGTGCGATGAGTGGCGGCGTGAAGCCGTGACGATTTCGCGCTTCGTCTCGGCCGTGAAGGGTGAGCCGGTCGGGCGGAGCGGTTATCACCTGGACGGCCTGGTAGACGTCCGCCGCGAGGAACGGACGATGCGCGATCACGCAAGCGGGCGGGGTCTCGCCGATCGGATCAACGAAGGATCCTGCGCATCTCCAGACGCACCCCTAAAGCTCGAGGGCGCGCGGATCGGGGCGCAGTCTCGACAATCCCGTCGGCGCGGCACTATGACACCCGCCAAGCCTATCGCGCCGCTTTCCGAGGCTTGAGATGAGCGAGACCAAAAGGCCGGATGAAGTCAATAACAAGGCTGGATTTTTTCTACTATCGTCGATCTTGATATTACTATTCTTATGGCCTCTCTTGTTATATTTCGGTCATATATTCAATAACACTCCCTACTATGACGAGTGGCAAACGGTGCCGGATGCCATTCGAATTGCCCGCGGCGAATGGTCTTTTGCTTATCTTCTCGCTGAAGAGCAGGGCCACCCGGTAATATTTTATAGGATTTTTACGCTCATTGATGCTATCAATGTTCTCATATACTTTGTATTCAACTGTATTTTTGGTATATTTTTCTTAGTACCGTCAGCTATGGTTGCATTTTACATTGCGACGTCGAGGCGCGAGGCCGGGTGGGGAGCCTATCTTGCTGCATGTCTCGGCATTTTGTCTTTGGTTTTTAGTCTTCATAATTGGAAAAATATCCTTGCGCCATGGCTAATAAATTCAACATCTCTGCTATTTTTCTTTATTGTTGCAACACACCTCGCTCCCCGAGCCGGTCTCTTGTCTCCGATCTTTTCCCCCTCTTCCTCGGCACTGGCCCCCCTCTCTTTCGGAAATGGTTTCTTGGTCTGGCCTTGCTGCATCTTTATATTATGCTTGCATCGCATGTTCGTGCGAGCAGCCGTCTTCTTTGTGCCGGGCGTATTGTTCTTCCTCTATACGATGACGCACAGGGGGTCGCTCGGCGAGACCGTTGACCTCGAAAATTCCGTCCTGCGCATGCTCGCCGCAGTGGGAAATGCGCTTTCTTTCTCTCCCGCAGTCATTTCCGCCACTGGCCCTGTCTCCGCTGCGGACGTGCGTCTCTTGATGCTCACGGGCTCGATCTTGACGGTCCTGGCATGCTTGGTGGCGTTTCTCGCGCGACGCGATGTGGCTCGCTCGTTCTTTGCACTTTCCCTGATGTTGTTCGGGTTCGGCAGTTGCGCTCTTGTCGCCGTCGGACGCTCTACCTTGCCCGTGGAACAGGCCGCATCTTCGCGGTACTATTTCTCTGCTTCCCCCCTGCTGATTGGGATCATCCTGATCTTACTCGATCTGAGCCGCAAGCGGAGATGGGCGACCTTTGCGCTGTCGGGATGTGTGGCGGTCATCTTCGTCTCCTACATCACGGCGTTGCGCTCGGAGCTGGCGACCGCGCCCGATCGAAAGCTGGTCTTCGACCGGTGGGCCAAAGCGGTCGCGAACTATGATTCGGCCACGGATGCGGAGCTGGCCAATCCTCATTGGCCACCGGCTCTTGTCCGGTCCCTGGCTCAAAGCCTGTCCGATGCCAAGCTCGGCCCGTTCAGCGAGACAAAGCCATGAAGACCCAAGATGCGCAGTTTGCCATTCGGCCGACCCGGAGGCGGCCACGCGGCGCCCAGTCAGGGCCGAACTGGCGGAGAGGGAGGGATTCGAACCCCCGATAGAGTTGCCCCTATGCCGCATTTCGAGTGCGGTGCATTCAACCGCTCTGCCACCTCTCCGCAGGTGGCGCTTCGGATAGCGCGGGGCGTAGATAGCGAAGCCGGCGCGGCTTGGCAAGCGATGCGCGCGGCTTTTCACCGGCGTCGTGCCGGCCGGGTCGGCCCCGCCGATCCGGGAAGGACAGGGCGCCGGGCCGGCGTCACCCGAACGTGACTCGCAAGTGAGGCGCGGCCGATCCTATCTTCGCGACGGTTGCGCGGCGGCGGTCTCAGGCGGGGCGGGCGAGAAGGGCGAGGGACGTTCGGGCGATGATCGCGAAACGAACATGGGCTGTCGCACTCGGCCTCTGCGCCGCCCTCGTGCCGCCACAGGTCTTCGCCGAAGAGCCGGTGCGGGCGGTGGTCGAACTCTTCACCAGCCAGGGCTGCTCGTCTTGCCCGCCCGCCGATGCCCTGCTCGGCGAATATGCCGCGCGCGACGACATCGTCGCCCTGTCATTGCCGATCGACTATTGGGACTATCTCGGCTGGCCGGACACGCTGTCCGAACCGGAGTTCACCGAGCGGCAGCGCGCCTATTCCGAGGCGCGCGGCGACCGCCAGGTGTTCACGCCGCAAATGGTGGTGAATGGCGGCGCCCCGGTGGTGGGCGGCCGGCGCGCCGCGGTCGATGCGGCGATCGCGCGGAGCGGACCGCTGCCCGTGCCGATCACCGTGACGATGGCGGGCGACGCCATCCGCGTCGCGATCGGCGCCGCGCCGCCGGGCGATCCGGCCCGCGGCACGCTGTGGCTCGCGCTCTACGACCGCCGCATCGAGGTGACCGTCGGCCGCGGCGAGAACAGCGGCCGGACGCTCCCCTATTACAACGTCGTGCGCAAGCTGCGGCCGATCGCCATGTGGGACGGCCGGCCGATGACGGTCGACCTGCCGATCAGCGAATACAGGAAGGCGAAGGCGGATGGCTGCGCCGTGCTCCTGCAGACCGAGACGGCGGCCGGGCAGCCCGGCCGGATGCTCGGCGCGGCGCATATCGAGCACCATCCGCAGGCGCTCTGACGGCCGCCGCGCCCGTCTTCAGGCGAGCGCATCGGCGATCAGCCGGGAGAGCGCCTTGCCGAAACCGGCGGGATCCTGCGGCAGGTCGCCTTCGAGCACGTGGGCGAGGCCGAGCAGCACCGGCGCCGTCTCGTCGACCTTCGCCGCCGCCTCTCCCCCTTGCGCGGCCCGCGCGGCGAGCGCGGCGACGATCGGGTGGCCGGGGTTGAGTTCGAGCACCGGCGCGGCCTTGCGCGCCTCCGGCCCCTCGCGGCCGGCGAGCAGACGCTCGAGATGCCGGTCGGGTCCGAATTCCGGTGCGACGAGGCAGACCGGGCTATCGACGAGCCGCGTCGACGGCCGGACCTCCGAGACCGCATCGCCGAGCACCTGCTTCAGCCGCGCACCGAGCGTCGCCACCGCGGCGTCCGAGGCGGCTTCGGTCGAGGCCGCCTCCTCGGCGCGCGGGATCGCATCGAGCGCGGCGGAGCCCTGCGTCACCGAGCGGAACGGCTTGCCGTCATAGCCGAGCGCGGTGCGCACCCAGAAGGCATCGACCGGATCGGCGAGCAGGAGCACCTCGACGCCGCGGGCGCGGCACCCCTCGAGCTGCGGGCTCGCGAGGATCGTCTTCTCGTCGGCGCCGAGCGCGTAATAGATCTCGGTCTGGTTCGGCCGCAGATCGGCGACATAGTCCTTGAGGCTGCGCATCGTGCCCTTGGTGGTGCGGAAGCGCACGATCTCGAACAGCGCGTCGCGCCGCTCCGGATCCTCGTAGAGCCCCTCCTTCAGGACCGGGCCGAAGGCGGTCCAGATCTTCTCGAAGGCCGGCTTGTCGCTCTCGGCGAGCTTGGCGAGCTCGGAAAGCAGGCGGTTCGTCACGCCCTTGCCGATCAGGTCGAGCACGGCGTTCTTCTGCAGCATCTCGCGCGAGATGTTGAGCGGCAGATCCTCGGAATCGATCACCCCGCGCACGAAGCGCAGGAAGGGCGGCAGGATCGCGGCGTCCTCGGTGACGAAGACGCGGCGGACATAGAGCTTGATCCGGTTGCGGCGCTCCGGGTCGAAGAGGTCGAAAGGCTTTTCCGACGGCACGAAGAGGAGCACGGAATATTCCGTCCGGCCCTCGGCGCGATAGTGCAGGGTGAGCGCCGGCTCGTCGAATGCATGGCCGACATGGCCGTAGAAGGCGCGGTATTCCTCCGGCGTGACGGCGCTCTTCGCCTTGCGCCACAGCGCGCCGCCATCGGTCAGCGTCTTCTCGGCGAGGCCCCCTTCGAGCACGAGCGCGATCGGCACCGGGACATGCGCGGAATGCGCCGTGACGATCCGCTCGATCGTCGCCTCGGTCGCGTAATCCTCGGCATCGTCGAGGAGATCGAGCACGACGCGCGTGCCGCGCTCGGGCGCGGCGGCGGGATCGGCGGGCTCGACGGCGAAGCTGCCCTTGCCGTCGGAGGTCCAGCGCCAGGCCTCCGCCGCGCCGGCTTTGCGGGAGACGACCTCGACCCGGCCGGCGACCATGAAGGCGGAATAGAAGCCGACGCCGAAACGGCCGATGAGGTTCGAATCGGCGCCTTCCTCGAGACTCTCGACGAACGCGCGCGTTCCCGAACGGGCGATCGTGCCGAGATTGTCGACCAGCTCGTCATGGTCCATGCCGATGCCGTTATCGGCGATGGTGAGGCGGCGGGCGGCGGGGTCGGCGGTGATGGTGATTGCGAGACTGCCGCTCTCGACCGCCAGCGCGGGATCGGACAGCGCCTTCTGGCGCAGCTTCTCGCAGGCGTCCGCAGCGTTCGACACCAGTTCGCGCAGGAAGACGTCCCGGTTCGAATAGACCGAGTGGACCATCATGGCGAGAAGCCGCGAGACCTCGGCCTCGAAGGGGCGGGTCTCACGCTTCGTTTCGGATGCGGCGGTTTCGCTCATCTTCGATCCTCTCTCGACGCAAGGGCGGCGGTGATATCGCGGCTCAGGCCGGCGCTTGCAAGAGGCGCCTTGCAGGAGGGACGCGGCAAGAGGTGCGCTCAAAAGAGAGGAGGAAAAAGAAGAAGGCCGGCAGGGCCGGCCTCAAAGGCGTGTCTCGGGGGGATCGAACCGATGCATTTCGAAGGTGGTCCGGCTCGGCGAAGCGACCCCGGGGGGCTGGGGGGCTGAGAATGTCCGAAGCCACCGCCAAGCCGGACCGTCTGAGATGACGAGGACGAATGTCGCCGCCCAATGGGGCCGGGCTTCGTCCGAATCGCGGCAAAAACAAGGAATTTATTTCGAGATTTCCGATACTTGAGGAATCACGTCGACGGCGCCACCTGGCGCGGAGGAGCGCTTGCGTCGGAGCGCGGGCAAGGCGATCATGACGGAACGACGACATCCCGGTCGATGAGGAGGCTGCGATGAGCGAGGGCGGCGAGGAAGAGCGGGCGGGCGGCGGCGCGGAGATCCTCGCGTTCGCCGCCGAGGCGAGAACTCGCCCGGAACCTGCTCCGCCGACCGCCGCTCCCCCGCATCGCCGGGACGTCGCTTTCGACCGCCGCGAACTCTCCGAGATTCTGCGCGTCTATGGCCGCATGGTCGCCGCCGGCGAATGGCGCGACTATGCGATCGACCACATGAAGGACAAGGCGGTGTTCTCCGTCTTCCGGCGTACTGCCGAAGTGCCGCTCTACCGGATCGAGAAGGAGCCGGCGCTCGCCCGCCGCCAGGGCGCCTACAGCATCGTCGCGCCGGGCGGCTATGTGATGAAGCGCGGCCACGATCTGGCGCAGGTGCTGCGGGTGGTCGACCGCAAGCCGAAGCTCGTCGACGCCTGAGCGGCCGACACACGGCCCTCTTCCGTCGCGGGCGGGCGGAACCCTCACCCCGGCAGGACCCTCCCCCCGGCCCTCTCCCGCGAGCGGGAGAGGGAGGCTCTCTTCCTTGCAGCGCGGCATCAGACGGCACGCGGTGTTCCTCCCTTGGGGAGGGTGAGGTCGGCTGAGGACCCCCGACCGCTGTTCAGCGCGCCGGCGGCGCGTCGGCGGCCGGGCCGAGGCCGCGCTGCATCAGCACGCTGTCGAGCCAGCGGCCGTGCTTCCAGCCGACATTCTCGAGCGTGCCGACGAGGCGGAAGCCGAGCCGCTCGTGCAGGCGGATCGACGCACGATGGCCGCTGTCGCCGATCACCGCCACCATCTGGCGGAAGCCCGCCGCCTCCGCCGCTCCGACGAGGTGCTTCAGAAGCGCGAGGCCGACGCCCTGTCCCTGCGCCGACGGGCTCAGATAGATCGAATCCTCGACCGTCGCCCGATAGGCCGGCCGCGGCCGGTAGGGTCCGGCATAGGCATAGCCGACGAGACGGTCGGCCCGCAGCGCCGCGAGATAAGGATGGCCGGAGGCGGAAAGCGCGTCGAAACGGCGGCGCATCTCGGTCTCGTCGGGCGGATCGAGCTCGAAGCTCGCGGTGCCGGTGGCGACGGCATGGCCGTAGATGGCGGTGATCGCGCCGAGATCTTCGGGGCGGGCGGGGCGGATGAGGAGGGTGTCGTCGGCCATGGTCCATACAGCGAAAGGGCGCGGCTCGCGCCGCGCCCTCGATAGCATGGAACCTTCGCCCGTCTACTCGCGGTTCGAGCCGAACAGCCGCAGCAGCATCAGGAACAGGTTGATGAAGTCGAGATAGAGCGTCAGTGCGCCCATGATCGCCTTGCGGCCGGCCACCGCGCCGTCGTCGCCGACGTAATACATCTCCTTGATCTTCTGCGTGTCGTATGCGGTGAGGCCGGTGAAGACCAGCACGCCGATAATCGACACCGCGAACTGCAGCGCCGAGGAGGCGAGGAAGATGTTGACGATCGAGGCGATGATGATGCCGATCAGGCCCATGAACAGGAACGAGCCCATCCCGGTCAGATCGCGCTTCGTCGTATAGCCCCACAGGCTCATCGCGCCGAAGGTGGCGGCGGTGATGAAGAACACGCGGGTGATGCTCTCCGCCGTATAGATCATGAAGATCGAGGCGAGCGAGACGCCGACCAGCGCGGCATACGCCCAGAACACCGCCTGCGCCGTCGCGACCGACATGCGGTGGACGCCGAAGGAGAGCACCAGCACGAGGGCGAGCGGGGCGAGGAAGACCACCCACATCAGCGGGCCGCCGAACAGGGTGGCGCCGAAGCTCGACAGCATCAGGCCGCCGACCTGCCCGGCCGCCTGGGCCGGATCGTTGGTGATCGACAGCCTGAAGACGCCGATCGCGGCGGCGCCCGTGATCAGGAGGCCGATCGTCATGTAGTTGTAGACCTGCAGCATGTAGCTGCGCAGGCCCTGGTCGACGCCGACTTCGGCACGCGCCGTGCCGTATTGCGTCATCCGGTTGTCGTAATTGGCCATCGAGGTCCTCTCCGAAACGGGCACCCGCGTCGCCGACCGCCTGCGGGCATCATGCCTCTGCGGCGCGCCACGGGATTCCGTAAACGATATGGGGAAGCGCGACCCACCCCGCAAGTTCGACGCTCACGGAACCTCTCGGATGGTAACCGAGACGGAGCACGCTTCCTAGTGCCGCCCGACGGCGTTCATCACGGCGATCCGGCCGGTCAGAGATCGCGCAGCACCGGCGCCGCCTTCCGTCCGAGCAGGCGCCAGGTGCCGACGAGGCCGAGCACCACCGTGCTCGCCACCGCGCCGACGGCGGCGAGCGTCGCCGTGCCGAACAGCACCCTATAAGGCTGGTCCATGATGCCCGAGACCACCCCCCAGGCGGCGAGCACGCCGGCGCCGACGCCGAAGATCGCCGTGGCGAGGCCGATCAGCGCATATTCGAGCGCGAAGGCGCCGACGAGCCGCGCCCGCGTCGCACCGAGCGTCTTCAGGATCACCGCGTCGTAGAGCCGCTGGCTGTGCCCCGCGGCGAGCGCACCGGCGAGCACGAGTACCGAGGCGGCGAGGGCGATCGCCGAGGCAGCCCGGATCGCCGCCATCAGCTGGCCGAGAATATCGGCGATGCGGCCGAGCGCCTCGCGCACGCGGACCACCGTGACGGTCGGATAGGCCGTCGCGAGATCGCGCATCAGCGCATATTCCGTCTCGGCCGGCGGCGGGGTCGGCCAGGCGAGCGTGGCGAGCACGGTGTGCGGCGCGCCAGCGAAGGTGTTGGGCGAGAACACCATCAGGAAATTGATGGCGAGGCTCTCCCATTGCACCGCCCGGAAATTCGCGACCCGCACATCGACCTCGCGGCCGAGCACATTCACCCGCACCGTATCGCCGATCGAAAGGCCGAGGCCGCGGCCGACCTCCGCCTCGAAGGAGACGAGCGGCGGGCCGGAATAATCGGCGGGCCACCATTCGCCTTCGACGAGGCGGGAATTCTCCGGCACGGTGGCGGAATAGGTGATGCCCCGGTCGCCCGAAAGCGCCCAGCGCGCCTCGGCGGCCGGCTCGACCTTGTCGACCGGCTCGCCCTTCAGCGCGACGATGCGGCCGCGCAGCATCGGCACGGTCTCGAGCCGGGCGCCGGGCGCCCGCTCGGCGACGAGCTCGCCGAAACCGGCCATCTCGTCGCGCCGCAGGTCGAGGAAGAAGAAGCTCGGCGCCTGTTCCGGCAGCGCCTCGACGAGCTGGCGGCGCAGATTGCCGTCGATCGAGGCGATGGTGACGAGGAGGGTGAGGCCGAGGCCGAGCGACAGCACCACCGAGCCGGTGAGCGCGCCGGGCCGGTGAATGTTGCCGATCGCCAGCCGCCATTCCGCCGAGGGGAGCCGCGGCGCGCGCCGGGCGAGCGCGGTGACGGCGAGACCGACAAGGCGGAGCGCCAGGAAGGCGCCGGCCGCCGCGACGACGAAATAGAGCGCGATGCGGCGATCGTAGGCGAGGAGCACGGCGAGACCCGCGAGGCCGGCGGCCATGCCGAGCGCACCGACGAGATAGCGCCGCGGCGCCGACCGCCGGTTGGGATCGACGCCGCCGCGGAAGAGTGCGGTCGGCGGCACGCTGCGGGCGCGGCCGAGCGGGGCGAGTGCGAAGACGAGCGCGGTGGCGAGGCCATAGGCCGCCGCCGTGCCGAGCGCCCCGGGATGGAAGGCGCCGCCCGAGGCGGGCAGCGACAGCGCCGCGGCGAGCAGATCGGCGGCGAAGAAGGCGATCGCAGCCCCCACGGCGAGGCCGGCGAGGATGCCGATCGCCGCGAGCAGCGCGATCTGGACGAGATAGAGCCGCACGACGAAGCCGCCCGGCGCGCCGAGCGAGCGCAGCGTCGCGATCACCCGCCGCTTGCCGTCCAGATAGGCGCCGACCGCGTTCGCGACGCCGACGCCGCCGACGAGCAGTGCCGAGAGGCCGACGAGCGTCAGATATTGCGCGAACTGATCGATGTTGCGCCGCAGGCCCGGCGAGGCGTCGTCGCGGCCGCGGATCTGCCAGCCGGCCTCGGGAAAGCGCGCGTTCGCCGCATCGGATACGGCCTTCACCGCCGCATCGTCCGCCGCGCCGGGAAGCCGCACGCGATAGAGATAGCGCACCAGGCTGCCCGGCTCGACGAGGCCGGTCGCGGCGAGATCGTCGGCGCGGATCATCAGCCGCGGACCGAAGCCGAGGCCGGTCGCGAGTTCGTCGGGCTCGCGGGCGATCACCCCGGCGACCCGGAAGCGCGCCCGCCCGACCTCGACCGCGTCGCCGGCCGCGAGGCGGAGCCGCGCCGCCAGCTCGCCGGCAATGAGCGCGGCGCCGGGTTCGAGCGAGGCCGGCACCGGGCCGGACGGGCTCTCGACCGTCAGCGTGCCGGTCAGCGGATAGGCCGCGTCGACGGCCTTCAGCTCGACGAGCGTCTCGTCGGCGCCGTCGCTGCGGCGCGCCATGGCGCGCAACGCCGCCACCTCCGACACCGCACCGGTCTCGGCGAGGAAGGCGCGCTCGGCATCGGTCGCCTGCCGCTGGATCAGGCTGAAGGCGACGTCGCCGCCGAGAATGGTGCGGCCCTCCGCAGCGAGGCCGTCGGTCATCGAGCGCGACACCGAGCCGACCGCGGCGATCGCCGCGACGCCGAGCGCGATGGCGAGCAGGAAGACGCGGAAGCCGGCGAGGCCGCCGCGCATCTCGCGCAGCGCGAACCGGAAGGCGAGACCGAGATCGGACGCCATCAGGCGGTCTCGCGGCGCAGGGCCACCGCCTCGGGCTCGATCGTGCCGCCATGGATGCGGACCATCCGGTCGCAACGCCGGGCGAGCGCGGCGTCATGGGTGACGAGCACCAGCGTCATGCCCCGGTCGCGGCAGGCGGAGAAGAGAAGGTCCGCGATCGTCGCGCCGGTGCGCTCGTCGAGATTGCCGGTCGGCTCGTCGGCGAACAGGATCTTCGGCGCGACGACGAGCGCGCGGGCGATCGCGACGCGCTGCTGCTCGCCGCCCGAGAGCTGGCCGGGATAGTGGGTCTTCCGTTCGGCGAGGCCGACCGCGGCGAGTTCCTCCGCGGCGCGGGCGAAGGCGTCCGGCGCGCCGGCGAGTTCGAGCGGCACCGCGACGTTCTCGACCGCCGTCATGTTCGGGATCAGGTGGAAGGACTGGAAGACGATGCCGAGATTGCGGCCGCGGAAGCGCGCGAGGTCATCCTCGCCGAGCGGCGTCAGATCGGTGCCGGCGACGACCACCTTGCCGGAATCGGCGCGCTCGAGCCCCGCCATCGTCATCAGGAGGGTCGACTTGCCCGAGCCGGAGGGGCCGACGAGACTGACGGTCTCGCCTTTTGCGACCGACAGCCCCACCTTCTTCAGGATATGGACACGGGCGGCGCCGGTTCCGAGAGAAAGGTCGACCGCCTCCAGCGAGACGACCGGTTCGGGTCCAGCACGCTCTGCCACGTCCATCCGTCCGCCACCTCCATCCGCCCCGGCCACGCCGGCCGGTTCGCGCGCTCCAGATATGGGTGATCGATGAACAGAAGAAAGCCTCTCCTCGCCGCGGCGGCGTCCCTTGTCGCGATCGTGATCGCGGCGGTCGGCGCCGCCCTCCCCGCTCGCGCCGAGACGCTGACCCTCGTCGTGCTCGGCGACAGCCTCGTCGCGGGCTATCAGCTCGCCCCTTCCGACGCCTTTCCGGCCCGGCTCGAGGCGGCGCTGAAGGCGCGCGGACACGATGTCGCGGTGGTCAATGCCGGCGTCTCGGGGGATACCGCGACCGCCGGTCTCGAACGGCTCGACTGGTCGGTCGGCCCGGAGGCGGATGCGGTGATCGTCGAGCTCGGCGCCAACGACATGCTGCGGGGCCTCGATCCGGCCGTGCCGCGCGCCGCGCTCGACAAGATCATGGCGCGGCTCGAGGAGCGCGGACTGCCGGTCCTCCTCGCCGGCATGCGCGCCGCGCCCAATCTCGGGCCGGACTATGCGCAGCGCTTCGACGCCATCTATCCCGATCTGGCGGCCCGCTACGATGCTCTGCTATATCCGTTCTTCCTCGACGGGGTGGCGACGGTTTCCGGCCTCAATCTCGCGGATGGGATGCATCCCAATCCGGACGGCGTCGGCGTCATCGTCGAGCGAATCCTGCCTCTCGTCGAGCGGCTGATCGAGCGGGCGCGCTAGCCCCTCTCCGCCCTCGACCATCTCGGAGCTCGACGATGGAATACCGGAAGCTCGGCCGGACGGACCTTTCCGTCTCCGCGGTCTGCCTCGGCACGATGACCTGGGGCCAGCAGAACAGCGAGGCCGAAGGCCACGCGCAGATGGACTATGCGCTCGACAAGGGGATCAACTTCCTCGACACCGCCGAGCTCTATTCGATCCCGCCCAAGGCCGAGACGCACGGCTCGACCGAGCGGATCATCGGCACGTGGATGAAGGCGCGCGGCAATCGCGACAAGATCATCCTCGCCTCGAAGGTGGTCGGCCGCACCGACATGGCCTGGTTCCGGAACGGCCCCGCCCGGCTCACCCGCGCGCATATCCGCGAGGCGATCGAGCGCAGCCTCGCCCGGCTCCAGACGGACTATATCGACCTCTACCAGCTGCACTGGCCGGACCGGCCGGTCACCCAGTTCGGCGCCAATCCCTCCATTTTCCGCCAGCCCGACGCGGTCGCCGACGAGGTGCCGATCGGCGAGACGCTCGAAGCGCTCGACGAACTGGTGAAGGAGGGCAAGATCCGCCACATCGGCCTGTCGAACGAGAGCGCCTGGGGCACGATGCGCTTCCTCGCCGAGGCCGATGCCGGCCGCGGCCCGCGCGTCGTCTCGATCCAGAACGCCTACAACCTCCTCAACCGGACCTTCGAGGTCGGGCTCGCCGAGGTGGCGCTGCGCGAGGATGTCGGCCTGCTCGCCTATTCCCCGCTCGCGCAGGGCTATCTGACCGGCAAGTATCAGGGCGGCGCCCGGCCGGAGGGTGCCCGCACGACGCTCTTCAAGCGCGGCCAGCGCTACGAGACGCCGGGCGCCGCGGACGCGATCGACCGCTATCTCGAGGTCGCCGCCGAGCACGGCGTCGACCCCGCCGCGCTCGCCATCCGCTTCTGCCTCGCCAAGCCCTTCGTCACCTCGGTGATCATCGGCGCGACGACGATGGCGCAGCTGACGACCGACATCGCCGCGGCCGAGATCGCCTGGACGCCGGAACTCGACGCCGCCGTCGACGCGGTTCACCAGTGGCGCGGCAACCCCTGCCCCTGAGCGCGCACCGCCCCATCTGAAAGAGAGCGCGGCCGCCGCGGCGAGAGCGACGGCCGCAGCGTGCTTTACACGGAAGACGCGACTGGCGATCCTTTCGCCGGTGCGCAAGCCAGCCAGGGAGGATCCGCGATGCCCCGTCTCTTCACCGGCATCGAAATCCCCGCCGAGATCGCCGACCGGCTCGCGCTGCTGCGCGGCGGTCTCCAGGGCGCCCGCTGGATCGACGCGGAGAATTATCACGTCACCCTGCGCTTCGTCGGCGACATCGACGAGCGCACCGCCGACGAGATCGCCGACGCGCTCGACCGGGTGCGGCGCACCGAATTCATGCTTCAGCTCGACGGGCTCGACGTGTTCGGGTCATCGAAGCCGCACGCGCTCGTGGCGCGGGTCGCGGGCTCCCGTGCCCTCGCCGAACTGCAGGCCGAGCACGAGCGGATCATGCAGCGGATCGGCCTGCCGCCCGAAGGGCGCCGGTTCACGCCGCATGTGACGCTGGCGCGTCTCAGAGGGGTGGGACCGCGCGAGGCGGCGCACTATCTCGGTACGCGGGGGCACTTTCTCACCCAGCCCTTCCCGGTCACCCGCTTCGTCCTGTTCTCGTCCAAGGCGTCGACGGGGGGCGGACCCTATCTGGTCGAACAGAGTTATCCGCTCGACGAGGCGGCCTGACCGCACTGGAAAAGGAGGAGGCATGGCTGCGACGCTTCTGAGCGAAATCGAACGGGCGGCGGCGCTCGCGAAGCTGCCGGGCTGGGTGCCGGCGGCGAACCGGGACGCGATCACCAAGACCTTCATCTTCGATGATTTCAACGCCGCCTTCGGCTTCATGACGCGGGTTGCGCTCGTCGCCGAGGCGATGAACCACCATCCGGAGTGGCTGAACGTCTACCGTACCGTAGCGGTGACGCTTTCGACGCACGATGCCGGCGGGGTCACGACGAAGGACATCCAGCTCGCCGAAGCGATGGAGCGGCTCGCCCTCGGCTGACGCTTGCGCGGCCCGGCACCGCCCCCCATCTGCCGAGAACGCGCCGGGGATCGCCGTGTCGGAGGAGCGCATGGACGAGATCAGATATGGCGAGATCCTGCCGCCCGAGCCCGAGGCGGCCCGCGAAGAGCGGGTGAAGCGGAAGTTCTGGAAGACGCTCGCCCGCGCGGCGAGCGCCATCCCGTTCGCGGAGGATGTCGTCGCCGCCTATTACTGCGCCTTCGACCCGCAGACGCCGACCCGGGTGCGCGCCACCCTGATCGGCGCCCTCGCCTATTTCGTGCTGCCCTTCGACGTGGTGCCGGACTTTCTCGCCGTGGTCGGCTTCACCGACGACGCCACCGTACTGATGGCGACGCTCGCCATGCTGCGCGGCCACATCAAGCCGGTGCACCAGGAAGCGGCCAGGGTGGCGCTCGCCCGTCTCCGCACGGAATGACGCCGATCGCAACCGATTGCGCGGCTCCCGCCACGTAAAGTCACACTGTCGCCCCATTTCGCCGGCTCCCCTGCCGCGGGCATTTGCGGCGCCGCGCGCGGCGCCGCAGACGATTCGGGTCTGTCTCGGAGGCGAAGAAGCGGCGTTTCGGTCGTCCGCTCCGTTCGGTGTGATGACGGCCGGCCGATCATGGTTTACGGAATCGTAACCGGACCGGTGCAGCCTTTCGCGACGTCTCGCATCGGGCCCGTTCGCGCCCCCCAAAAGGCTGTCGAAGGCGTTTCACGAGGGTAAGACGACATGAACGGACTGAGGATCGGTATCGGCGCGCTCGTTCTGGCAGCCTCCGCAGGGTTCGCCTTCGCCCAGGCGCCGAACCGGATCGGGAGTTTCCGCGACTGGAGCGCCTATGCGTTTTCCGACCAGCGCGGCAAGGTCTGCTATGCCGCCTCGCAGCCGAAGACCCAGCTGCCGGCCGGCGCCAACCGCGATCCGGCCTATTTCATGGTCACCAACCGGCCCGGCGAAAACGTTCGCAACGAGGTGTCGATCATCATCGGCTACCCCTTCCGCGAGGGCTCGAAGGTGACGGCGGATGTCGACGGCCGCACCTTCTCGATGTTCACCAAGGATGACGGCGCCTGGGTCGAGAACGCCGCCGAGGAGACCGCCCTGATCGCCGCCATGCGCGGCGGCCGCAGCCTGACGATCAAGGGCACGTCGCGCCGCGGCACGGAGACGACCGACAGCTATTCGCTCGCCGGCGTCAGCGCCGCACTCGACGCGATCGGCAAGGAATGCCCCTGATCGGCTGAGCGCCCGGCGCCGGCCTCCGAGGCCGCCCGACAGAAATCGGTCGACGCGCCGGTCCGGAATGCCCATGCTCGGGGCAAGGACCGGCGATGCGGTGGACCGGTCCGCCCGGGAGGTCCTGCCATGGCCTTGTTCGAGCGGTTCCGATCGCGGGAGCGCGACGCACAGACCGACAGCGAGCGCGCGGCGGCGCTGCGCGCCACCATCGAGACGGCGATCCAGTCCGCGCGGCGTGAGTTCGAAGGCCTGACGCGGCGGGTCGAAGAGGCGCGCCGCCGCGCCGCCTTCATCGAGACCGATTATCGTGACGAGACCGGCGGGCTGGAGCCATCCGACGAGCGGCTGCTCGACGAGATGGAGGCGTCGCTGATGACGGGAGAGCGCCGCCTCGTCGCCCTCGAGCGGCAGATCGACGGGCTCGAGGGGCTGCTCGGCGCCGTCGATCGGGTTTTCGCCGGCGGCGACATCGACTGAGGCGCCCCGCATCCGCAGCCGGTTCGGCGGGCAAGCCGTCTATCCTGCGCGGCTTGATTGACTCCGCGCGCCGTTCCACGTAAGAGCCCGCGGATTATCTCGCGAGAGGCCTGTCCTCGAGCCACCGACCGGGACGATGATCCCGGAGGTCACCGTCCGCCGGCGCGTCGCGCTCGCGGGCGCGATCGTCGTTTGGTTCGAGCCGGCACGCGAAGAGGAAGATCGATGTTCGAAACCCTGTCGGAACGCCTCGGCGGCATCCTCGACAAGCTGACGCGGCGCGGTGCGCTCACCGAAGCCGATGTCGGCGAGGCGATGCGCGAGGTGCGCCGGGCGCTGCTCGAGGCCGACGTCGCGCTCGACGTGGTGCGCTCCTTCACCGACCGGGTGCGCAGCCGCGCCGTCGGCGCCGACGTTGTGCGCTCGGTCACACCGGGCCAGATGGTCGTCAAGATCGTCCATGACGAGCTCGTCGAGATGCTGGGCGCCGAGGCGCAGCCGATCGATCTCAACGCGCCGGCGCCGGTACCGATCATGATGGTCGGCCTGCAGGGCTCGGGCAAGACGACGACGACGGCGAAGATCGCGCGGCGGCTGAAGGAGCGGGACAAGAAGAAGGTCCTGATGGCCTCGCTCGACGTCCGCCGCCCGGCGGCGCAGGAACAGCTCCGTATTCTGGGCCAGCAGAACGGCGTCGACACCCTGCCGATCGTCGCCGGCGAGAGCCCGACCGAGATCGCGAAGCGCGCCCTTCAGGCGGCCCGGCTCGGCGGCTTCGACGTCGTCATCCTCGACACCGCCGGCCGCATCCATCTCGACGAGCCGCTGATGGTCGAGATGGCCGAGGTGAAGCGGATCGCCGCGCCGCACGAGATCCTGCTCGTCGCCGACGCGCTGACCGGCCAGGACGCGGTGACGCTCGCCCGCGCCTTCGACGAGCGGGTCGGCATCACCGGCATCGTGCTCACCCGCATGGACGGCGACGGCCGCGGCGGCGCCGCGCTGTCGATGCGCGCCGTCACCGGCAAGCCGATCAAGCTCGTCGGCACGGGCGAGAAGGCGGATGCGCTCGAGGACTTCCACCCCGGCCGGATCGCCAACCGCATCCTCGGCATGGGCGACATCGTCTCGCTCGTCGAGAAGGCGGCCGCCAATATCGACGCCGAGAAGGCGGCGAAGATGGCCGAGAAGATGCGCAAGGGCGCATTCGATCTCGACGATCTCGCCGACCAGCTGAAGCAGATGACGAAGCTCGGCGGCATGTCCGGCATGCTCTCGATGATGCCGGGCGTCGCCAAGATGAAGAAGCAGCTCGACGGGCTCGATCTCGACGACAGGCTGCTGAAGCGGCAGATCGCCATCATCTCCTCGATGACGCGCGACGAGCGGCGCAATCCGGACGTCTTGAAGGCGAGCCGCAAGAAGCGCATCGCCGCCGGCTCCGGCACGCGCGTCGAGGACGTCAACCGCCTGCTCAAGATGCACCGCCAGATGGCGGACATGATGAAGGCGATGGGCAAGGGCAAGGGCGGCCTGTTCGGCGGCATGATGGGCAAGCTCGGCGCCGCGATGGGCGGCGGCATGGGCGGCCCCGGCGGCATGCCGAACGTCGATCCGGCCCAGCTCGAAAAGCTCGCCCGCCAGATGGGCGGCCCCGGCGGTCTGCCGGGCGGCATGCCCAAGGGTCTGACCGGCGGGCTTCCCGGCGGTCTCCCCGGCCTCGGACCGAAGCTTCCCGGGCCCGGCGGCCTGCCGGGCCTGCCCGGCAAGAAGAAATGACGGCCTCCCGGCCGCACCAGTCAGTGCTCTGAAAGGAAAGAAGAAATGTCCCTCAAGATCCGTCTCGCCCGGCTCGGCGCCAAGAAGCGGCCGTTCTACCGCATCGTGATCGCCGACGCCCGCTCCCCGCGCGACGGCCGCTTCATCGAGAAGATCGGCAGCTTCGACCCGATGCTCGCCAAGGACGCGCCGAACCGCGTCGTGCTCGACCAGGAGCGCGCCAGGCACTGGCTGTCCGTCGGCGCCCAGGCGACCGACCGCGTCGCCCGCTTCCTCGCCGATGCCGGCCTCGTCGAACGCGCCGCCAAGAACAACCCGCAGAAGGCCGAGCCCGGCAAGAAGGCGCAGGAACGCGCCGCCGAGCGCGCCAAGAAGGCCGCTGCCGCCGCCGAGGCGTGAGCGGACATCCGGGCCGCATCATGGGCGAGCGGATTCTCGTCGGCCGGATCGGCGCCGCGCACGGGGTGCGCGGCGAGGTGAAGGTCAAGCCCTTCACCGAGGATCCGGCGACGCTCGCCCGGCTCGGCCCGCTCGAGACGGGCGATGGCCGCAAGCTCGCCATCGCCGGGATCCGGCCGCAGGGCGACGGCTTCGTCGCCCGCATCACCGGCGTCGCGGACCGCAATGCGGCCGAGGCGCTGCGCAATCTCGATCTCTTCGTCGACCGCGCGGCCCTGCCGGCGATCGAGGCGGAGGACGAGTTCTATTACGCCGACCTCGTCGGGCTCGCCGCGGTGACGGTGGACGGCACCGCCCTCGGCCGGGTGGTGGCGATCCAGGATTTCGGCGCAGGCGATCTCGTCGAGATCGAGCCGCCGGGCGGCGGCACGACGCGCTTCCTCCCCTTCACCCGGGCGATCGTGCCCGTCGTCGACATCGCCGGCGGCCGGATCGTCGTCGCACCGCCCGAGGAGAGCGAGGCGCGGCCGGAGGACGAAGACGAGGGCGAGGACCCCGGAGCGACGGACGAAGGCCCCGCGCCGTGACGGCACCCTTCCGCGCCACCGTGCTCACCCTCTATCCGGAGATGTTTCCCGGCCCGCTCGGCCTCAGCCTCGCCGGCCGCGCGCTCGAGACCGGCGCCTGGTCGCTCGAGGCCCGCAACATCCGCGACCACGCCACGGACCGGCACCGCACCGTCGACGACACGCCGGCCGGCGGCGGGCCGGGCATGGTGATGCGCGCCGACATCGTCGCCGCGGCGCTCGACGCCGCGACGCCGGAAGGCGACGCCCGGCCGCGCCTTCTGATGTCGCCGCGCGGCGCGCCGCTCACCCAGGCGCGCGTCCGCACCCTCGCCGCGGGGCCCGGCGCCGTCATCCTGTGCGGCCGCTTCGAGGGCGTCGACGAGCGCGTGATCGAGGCGCGCGGCCTCGAGGAGGTATCGATCGGCGACTATGTGCTGTCGGGCGGGGAGATCGCCGCGCTGGTGCTCCTCGATGCCGCGGTGCGGCTGCTGCCCGGCGTCATGGGCGGCGCGGAATCGGGAACCGAGGAGAGTTTCGAGAACGGTCTCCTCGAATACCCGCACTATACGCGGCCGCGCGAATGGGAGGGGCGGGCGATCCCGCCCGTGCTCCTCTCCGGGGACCACGGCGCGATCGCCCGCTGGCGCCGCGCCGAAGCCGAGCGGATCACCCGCGCCCGCCGGCCGGACATGCTCGGCGGCTGATCCCTACCCGAGCAGCCGTCCGCCTTCGACCGGGATCACCGTGCCGGTCGTGAAGGTGAGCGTCGCCGCCACCGCCACCACGGCATCGGCGATCTCCTGCGGCCGGGCGAGCCGGCCGAGCGGGGTCAGCGCCGCCTGCCGGTCGCGCCACGCCTGGTCGAGCCCCTTGACGAACTCGGTGTCGACGAGACCGGGCGCCACCGAGACGACGCGGATCGCCGGGGCGAGCGCGCGGGCGAGCGACTTGGTCAGATTGTCCAGCGCCGCCTTCGAGGCGCAATAGGCGATGTTGCTGCCCATCGCGCTCTGCGCCGCGACCGACGAGATGTTGACGACGAGACCGTCGCCGGTCGCCGCGAGGAGCGGCCGGAAGGCCCGTGTCGCGGCGATCGGCCCGCGCACATTGACCGCGAGGATGGTGTCGATGAGGGCATCGTCGAGCGCGTCGAGATCGCCGTGCGGCACGAAGCGGGTGGTGCCGGCGCAGTTGACGAGGATGTCGAGCCGGCCGAACTCCGCCTCCACCGTCGCGGCGAGCGCGGCGAGCGCGGCACTGTCGGTGACCGGCGCGGCGACCGCGCGGTGGCCGGCGCCCGGCAGATCGGCGACGAGCGCCTCGGCGGCGGCGGCCGAGCTGTTGTAGCCGGCGAGCACGACGGCGCCCGCGGCGGCGAGGGTCCGCACCGTCGCCGCGCCGATGCCGCCCGCGCCGCCGGTGACGAGCGCGACCTTGCCGTCGAGCCTCATGGGCCGGCCTCCTTCGCCGTCTGCCGCTTGTGCGCGACGAGGCGCATCAGGCGCGCGTCGCGCCAGGCGCGCCGGGCGGCGAGATCCGCCTGCGGCAGCAGCGCCCGACGCTCCGTCTCGACGCGGGCGACGAGATCGTCCGACCAGGGCCGCGGCGCGGTACGGTCGAGCGCCACCGAATGATAGAGCGGCCCGAGCCGGCGGGCATAGTCGGCAACGCCGCCCGGCGCATTGAGATCGATCGTCTCGAACGGCCCCATGAACGACCAGCGCAGGCCGAGCCCGTGCGCCACTGTGGCGTCGATATCGGCGGCGCTCGCATAGCCGGACTCGTAGAGCGCCCAAGCCTCGTTGAGCAGCGCGCCCTGCAGCCGGTTGAGGATGAAGCCCTCGATCTCGCGGTTGACGACGATCGCCACCTGGCCGGCCGCCTCCATCTCGGCACGCAGCACCGGCACGATGGCGGGATCGGTCCACGGTGCCGGCACCAGTTCGACGAGCGGCACGAGATGCGGCGGGTTGACCGGATGGGCGATCAGGAAGCGCGCGCGGTTGCGGCAGCCCTCGGTGAAGGCGGAGGCCGGAATGCCCGAGCTCGAACTGCCGACGACGGCATCGGGCCGCATCGAAGCGTCGATCTCGAGCGAAATCGCCGTCTTCACGTCGGTCCGCTCGAACACCGATTCCTGCACGTAATCGGCATCGCGCACCGCATCGGCGAGCGTGTCGGCGACCGTGATGCGGGCAAGGACCGGCGCGACCGCCTCGACGAGGCCGACCGCGCGCATCTCCTCGAGGCTCGCTTCGATCCGGTCGAGGACCGAGCCGCGGATCGCCGCATCGGCGTCATAGACCGACACCGACGCGCCCGAGCGGGCGAAGACGATCGCCCATCCGGAGCCGACGAGGCCCGCCCCGACAATGGCAATTGAGCGGAAGGCGCCCATCACGACACGCGCGAGGGTTCGCCGTCGGCGAGGCAGATCTCGGTGATCCTGAGGCCGTCGGCGGTGATGCGGGAGGGGAAGCGGTCGCGCAGCCGCTCCTCATGGATCGGAATGACGCGGCGGGCCTCATAGCCGACCTGCTTCATCATCTCCTCGGTGGCGAGCACCAGATTGGTCTGGCTGCCGACCGCGAGGCCGACCGGAACATAGATCGGATCGGCGACGTCGACCGCGCCGCCCGGCCCCTCGATGTTGTCGAAGACATAGACGAGGTCGCCGGCGAGCACCCAGCTGTCGGAGGACTGTGCCTGCCGGTCGTTGCGCACCGTCACCCACATCGAGCCATAGGTATGGCTGTCGAAGGCGGCGTGGAGGTCGATGCCCGGCAGCACCTCGGCGCGCGCGCCGTCCACCGTGACGAGCCGGCGCTGGCGGGCGAGATCGAGGCCGCGCACGATGTCGCCCGGATCGACGGCCGTCATCATCCAGCGCATCCGGTCGGGCAGCGACATCGCCCAGGCCCATTTCGCGATCTCGCGTTCCTGGATGTAGAAGGTGGCGTTGGGGAAATCCTCGACATTGCCGAAATGGTCGAAATGGGCGTGCGTCACGAACACCGTGTCGACATCGGCCGGCTTCAGGCCGATCCCGCCCAGAACGACCTCCGGCGAGCGCCAGTTCTCGACGCCGAACCGGTCGCCGAGCACCTTGCCGTAATCCTTGTCGTTATAGCCGACATCGACCATCGCGACGCGCCCGTTGCCCTTGATCAGCGCATAGCAATAGGGAAGCTTGACGTAGCCCTGATTGTGGGCGCCGTAGAGCACGCCGCTCTTGTGGTAATTGGTGACGAAGCTGTATTCGAGAACCCAGATCGAATAGTCGGCCATTTCTCTCACTCCCTTCTCGTTGTTTCGCGCGCCCCGGCCGGCTGCACCATGCAGGCGCAGCAGGCCTGGCGGAGATCGACCATGGCGAGGCCGGCCTCCGCATCGCTCGCCGTCTTCAGCGCCCGGTAGGCGGCTGCGATCTCGTCGGCGGCGCGGTCGATCGCCGCCTCGCCCCCCGCCCGCTCGCCGAAGCGGCGGATGCTCGCGAGCCCCTCCCCGATCAGCCGCCAGGCGGCCTCGAGCCGCGCCCTGTGGGCGGCGAGCCCGCCCGGCGCGGCGAGGCCGGCGAGCCGCTCGCCGGCCGCCCTCCAGCGCTCCTCGGCGATCGGCAGGTCCGGCAGGTCGAGCACCTCGCGCCGGCCGCTCGCCCGCACGAGGATGAGGAGCCCGGCGAGCTGGCCGATCAGCCGGCGGCAGGCGTCGAACACCGGCTCGGCGGCGGCCGCATAGGCGGAGAGCCGTGCCTCCGCAGCCATCCGCTCGGCCGGGCCGAAGCCGTCCGCGGCGAAGCGCGGCGCGGCATCGAGCGCCGCGCAGTCGGCACGATGAAGCGTCACGGCGCGCTCGAAGAACGCCAGCCCGGCGCGCCGCTCAGTCATGGCGCGTCCTCGCCGATTGCCGCTCGACCAGGCCGGCGGGCGGGATGCGGTTGACGAAGGGGGCGGTGGAAGCGTGCGCGGCGAGCTTGCGGGCGAGTTCGACCGTGCTCGCGAGCATCGCTTCGACCGGCTGGCGCACGGTGGTCAGCCCGTGCGAGGGCCAGGCGGCCATGGCGACATCGTCGAAGCCGACGACCGAGAGATCGTCGGGGATCGACAGGCCGAGTTCGCGGCGCACGCCGTCCATGAAGCCGATGGCGAGGATGTCGTTGGCGCAGAACACGCCGTCCGGCCGCGGCGAGAGCGCGGCGAAACCCGGCGCGGCGTGATAGCCCGCCTCGTAGGAGAAGAGCCCGGCCTCGATCACCGCCGGGGAGGCGAGGCCGCGCTCGACCGCCCGGCGCACGAAACCCTCGCGCCGCTCGATATTGGTCGAGGCGTCGGGGCGCGCTGCGACATAGGCGAGCCGGCGGTGGCCGCGGTCGATCAGATAGTCGGCGACCAGCGCGCCGCCGGCGGCGTTGTCGCAGGTGACGCCGAAGGCGTCGTCGTCGTTCGACAGCCGGTTGAAGAAGATCACCGGCGTGCCCGCCTCGTCGCATTCGCGCCGCGCCGCGGTCGACAGTGTCGAGGCGAGGATCACGGCGAGATCGGGCTGGTAGGTGAGGAGGAGGCGCACCGCATCGTCGATCTCGCCCGATGCGGAGGCGGCGACCAGCATGACGTTCATGTCGATCGCCCTGAGGTCCTCGGTCAGCCGCGTGACGACCTCGGGATAGAACGGGTTGGTGATGTCCGACACCACCAGCCCGACGATGCTGGTGCGCTTGGTGATCAGGCTGCGGGCGAAGGGGTTCGGCCGATAGCCGATCTCCGCCGCCCGCTGCAGAACGAGATCGCGCGTCTGCGGCGCGATCACGGCGTGCGGGTGGAAGGCTCGCGAGACGGTCGAGACCGACATGCCGAGGTCGCGCGCGAGGTCCTTGACGGTCACCCGCGGCTTCCGGTCCCTGTTCCTCGCGCCCGACATGCTCCCCCTCCGCCCGATCGGCTCCGGCGCTCAGGCGGCGTTCTTGCCGCCGAATCGCCGGACGCGGATGTTCGCCTGCTCCGCGTGCCCGTGGAATCCTTCCAGCATGCAGAGGCGCGAGCAATATTCCCCGACGAGCGCGCTCGCCTCGTCGGTCAGGACACGCTGATAGGTGCAGGTCTTGAGGAACTTGCCGACCCACAGGCCGCCGGTGTAGCGCGCCGCCTTCTTGGTCGGCAGGGTGTGGTTGGTGCCGATCACCTTGTCGCCATAGGCGACATTGGTGCGGGCGCCGAGGAAGAGCGCGCCATAGTTCGTCATGTTGGCGAGGAAGTAGTCCGGGTCCTTCGTCATCACCTGGACGTGCTCGGAGGCGATCCGGTCGGCCTCCTTCACCATCTCCTCATAGCTGTCGCAGACGATCACCTCGCCATAGTCCGCCCAGGACTGGCGGGCGATCTCCGCGGTCGGCAGCACACCGAGCTGGCGCTCGATCTCGGCCATCGTGTCGCGGGCGAGCTTCTCGGAATTGGTGAGCAGCACCGCCGGCGAGGTCGGGCCGTGCTCGGCCTGGCCGAGCAGGTCGGTCGCGCAGATCTCGCCGTCGACCGTCTCGTCGGCAATGACGAGCGTCTCGGTCGGGCCGGCGAAGAGGTCGATGCCGATGCGGCCGTAGAGCTGGCGCTTCGCCTCGGCGACGAAGGCGTTGCCGGGGCCGACCAGCATGTCGACAGGGGCGATCGTCTCGGTGCCGAGCGCCATGGCGCCGACCGCCTGGATGCCGCCGAGCACATAGATCTCGTCCGCACCGGCGAGGTGCATCGCCGCGACGATCGCCGGATGCGGGCCGCCCTGGAAGGGCGGGGCGCAGGCGATGACGCGCTCGACACCGGCCACCTTGGCGGTGACGACGCTCATATGGGCGGAGGCGACCATCGGATATTTGCCGCCCGGCACATAGCAGCCGACGGCATTGACCGGGATGTTCTTGTGGCCGAGCACGACGCCCGGCAGCGTCTCGACCTCGAGGTCCTTGATGCACTCGCGCTGCTTCTGCGCGAAATTGCGGACCTGGGCCTGCGCGAAGCGGATGTCGTCGAGGTCCTGCGGCGAGACCTTCGCGATCGCCGCCTCGATCTCCTCCGGGCTCAGCCGGAAGGAGGCGGGCGACCATTTGTCGAAGCGCTCGGACAGCTCGCGCACGGCCGCATCGCCGCGGCTCTCGATCTCGGCGAGCAGGCCTTCCACCGTGGCGCGGACCTTCGCGTCATTCGCCGCCACCGTGCTCGAATCCTGACCGCGCTTCAGATATCTCGCCATTTTGTTCCTCGTCTCGACGGATGCGGGAAGCGGGCGGCGGCCTCCGCCGCCCGCGATGTCGTGTCAGGGAGAGACGGTCGGCTCGACCGTCGTCAGCTTGTAGAGATCGGCCGGCGGCTCGCAGCCCTGGCAGTTGATGCCGGGCTCGTTCGGCGCCTTGACGACATCGGCCGGCAGCGGCTGGATGGTCGCGCCCGGCGTCGGCTTGCCCTCGAGCGCCGAGGCGAGCGACAGCTCCGGCAGCAGCTCGGGGTTGAACACTTCGGTGACGAAGGAGGACGGCACCTTGCCTTCGGGGAAGACGTTGCAGCCGTTCTCGAAGCGGTCGCCCTCGCAGACCTTCACCTTGTCGGCCGGCACCCAGGGCAGCGCATACTGGATGTTGGTCGGCTCGAGCGTGCGCTTGCCGGTCAGGATCTCCATCATCAGCTTGAAGGCATAGCCCGACTGCGCCGGCGGCGAGCCGGCCGAGACGCCCTTGAGGCCCTTCGCCTGCATGTCCGGATTGGCGAGCGCGAGGCGCAGGCCGTTCGAGTTCTCACCCGTGATCGGCACGAGGGCATGGCCGGCGTCGATCAGCGCCTGGATGGCACCGTATTCGCCCGCCTGCGCCCAGATGCCGTTGACGTCCGGATGGGCGGCGAGCGCCTTCGCGGTCTCCTGCTGCGTCGTGCGGTCGTCCCAGTAGGAATAGTATTCGGCGACCACTTCGATGCCGGGATACTGCTTGAAGATGTGCATGGCGCCGTCGGTGTGGCGCTTGTCGACCGAATTGCCCGGCACGCCGCGGCTGAGGAAGATCTTGCCCTTGCCGCCGAGCTCGTTGACGAGCGCCTGCGCGGTGTTCTCGCCGAAGCCCGAGGTGATGTAGCTGACGTTATAGGCGCAGGGCTCGGTCACCGTGGCGTCATAGGTGAAGAACAGCACGCCTTCCTTGCAGCCGCGCTTGATGACGCGGTTGAGCGCGGTCGAGGAGATCGGGAAGGTGATGATGCCGTCGGCGCCGGCGTCGATCATGCTCTCATAGGCGGAGATCTGCGCCTGCGGATCGGTGCCGGAGATGACCTCCGTCAGCTCGACCGTCTGGTCGTAGGGCGGCGTCGCGGCGAGCGCCTTGACGATGTTGGCCGCCTCGGACTGCCAGGCGTTGCCGCTGTAGCTGAGGCTCAGATAGATCTTGAATTTCTTGTCCTGCGCGTCGGCGGCGCCGACGAGCGTGGCGAGCGTCAGCATCGCCGCGGTGCACAGCGCCGCGGCTTTCGCGACCGGCTTCCAGCTCTTCATCACTTGGTCTCCTCCATCACGACCCCTTGGGGCCTCGGTTTGGTGAGAACGTTCTCACCCACGGCCGCGAGCCCTCCGCTCTCGACCGGCATCACGAACGTCCGGGCCGTCTCAGCCGGGCGAAGAGTTCCTCGCGCAGGAAGAAGAGCGCGGCGACGATGATCCCGCCCTCGATGACGGTGCGCCAGCCCTGCTCGAGGCCGATGGCGGCGATCACCGTGCCGAGCGTCGTCAAGAGGATGGCGCCGCCGACCGTGCCGACGAAGCTGCCGCTGCCGCCGAGGATCGACGAGCCGCCGATCACCACCGCGGCGATGCTCGGCAGCATGTAGCTGTCGCCCATCCGCAGCGTCGCGCCGTTCGCGTAGCCGACCAGCATCATGCCGACGAAGCCGGCGCAGACCGCGCTCGCGACATAGGCGAGGGTCGAGGCGGCACCGACCGAGACGCCGGCGACGCGGGCGGCATCCGGATTGGCGCCGACGGCATAGAGCCGGCGGCCGAACACGGTGCGGCTCTGCAGCGCCCAGCCGGCGAGAACGAAGAGGACGACGAAGAACACCACCGCCGGCACGCCGAGCCAGCTCGTCTTCATCAGAACCGTCAGGGCCTCCGGCGAGGCGCCGCGCGGCGTGCCGCTCGTATAGCCGAGCGCAGCCGAGGCGAGGATGATCGAGGTCGCCATCGTCATGATGAAGGGCGGGATCCTGAGCACCGTCACGCCGAAGCCGTTGAACGCGCCGACGAGGCCGCAAAGGGCGAGGATGGCCGGGAGAAGATACCAGGCGCCGGCATTGCCGGCGCCGACCCAGCCGGCGGTCAGCACGCCGCCGAGCGTGATCACCGCCGGGATCGACAGATCGAGCCCGCCGATCATCACGACGAGGCCCTGACCGAAGGAGACGACGATCAGGAAGGAGGCGAGCGTCAGCACGGTGAGCACCTGGCTCCAGGAGCCGAGCGCCGGACTGACGAAGCGCGAGCCGAGGATCAGCACGATGCTGAGCGCGAAGACGACGATCGCATTGATCGTCTCCTTCGAGACGCCGCCGGAGCGGCGGTTGTCGGCGGCGCCGTCGAAACGCACCGCCCCGTTTCCTTGCGCGCTCATCTCTGCGCTCCGTTTCCGAACAGGCGCGGCACCGCGCGGCCGAACAGGATCGCGGCGATCAGCACGAAGCCCTGGAAGATGCCGGTGTAGAAGGACGATACGCCGCCGGAGAACAGCACTTTCTGCAGGAGCATCAGCGTGCCGGCGCCGACGATCGAGCCGATCATCCCGCCGCGTCCTCCGGACAGCGACGTGCCGCCGAGCGCCACCGCGGCGAAGACGAGCATCAGCAGCGGGGCGCCGGCGTTCGGATTGCCGGTCGCCGTCTGCGCCGACAGCATGAAGCCGGCGACGCCGTAGAGAATGCCGGCACCCATGAAGGCGACGAAGCGGATGCGCCGGACGGAGACGCCGGAGAGCATCGCGGCCTGCTCGTCGGCACCCACCGCATAAAGGCCGACGCCGGTATTGGTGCGCAGCAGCACGAGCCAGACGAGCGCGACGGCGAGCACGACGAGGCCGGCGATCGGCACGATGCCGAACAGGCTGTCCGTCAGCTCGTAGCTCACCCAGTCGGCCACCGTGCCGCCCGGCGCGTCGAGCACGACGAGGGCGAGGCCCTGGCAGACGATCATCGTGCCGAGCGTCGCGGCGATGGTCTGCAGCCTGAGCACCGCGACGAGCCAGCCATTGACCGCCCCCACCACCGCGCCGATGGCGCAGCAGCCGAGAAGGCTCAACAGCGCGCCGCCCGGCCCTTCGAGCGGCCAGACGGCCATGAAGACATTGGTGAGCGAGATCACCCCGGCGACCGAGAGATCGAAGCCGCGCGACAGCACGACGAGCGTCTCGCCGGCCGCGGCGATGGCGAGCGGGGCGGAATTGTTGACGAGGCTCGTAAACGTATAGGCGGAGAGCGCCCGCGGCTCCCACAGCGCATAGAGCAGATAGAGGACGAGATAGAGGAGGGTGACGATCGCCGCGCCGCCCGTCAGCGCGCGACCGATGCCGCCGCGCCGGCTGCCCGCCCCCTCGTGAACCGTGCCGACCGCGCTCACCGTGCCGCCCCCCGGGCCGCATCGGCCCCTTCCTTGCCGGGGCCGGCGGCGTGGCCGACCAGCGCGCCGACGAGACGATGTTCCTCCAGCTCGTCGCCGGCGAACTCCGCGAAGACCCGGCCGCCATAGAGCACCAGGCAGCGGTCGGCGAGGTCGATCACCTCGGGAAGCTCGGACGAATAGAAGAGAACGGACCCGCCATCATCCGCGAAGCGGCGGATGGCGGCATAGATCGACTGCTTGGTGCCGACATCGACGCCCCGGGTGGGATCGAAGAGTAGGAGCGTGCGGGCGCCGGTGAGCAGCGTGCGGGCGAGCAGCGCCTTCTGCTGATTGCCGCCGGAGAGATCGCCGACGGGGAAGCCGAGATAGCGCTCGGCGAGATCGACATGGCCGGACACGCGGCGGGCGGCGCCCTGCTCGAGCCCCTTCCAGATCAGGCCGCCGCGGGCGATCCGCCCGGCGACCGGGAGAGTGATGTTGCCGGCCGCGGTCAGACTCGACAGGATCCCCTCGGTCTTCCGCTCTTCCGGCACATAGGCGAGCCCGCCGCCCGCCTTCAGCGCGGCGCGCGGATTGCGCAGGCTCGTCGCCGCGCCGTCGATGCGGATCGTGCCGCCGCTCGGCCGGGCGAGGCCGGCGAGGATGCGGAAGAGGTCGCGCTGGCCCTGGCCCTCGAGCGCGGCGATGCCGAGCACCTCGCCCTTGCCGAGCGTCAGGCTGACTTCCCTGAGGCTGCCGCCGGAGAGCCGGTCGAGGGCGATCACGGCCGGCGCGTCGGCCGCCGGCCGGGCGCGCACCGCCCGCTCACCGCGGACGCGGCGACCGACCATCATCTCGAAGATGTCGGCATCGGAGGCGCCGGAGAGATCGACGGTCGCGATGCTGCGGCCGTTCCGCAGCACCGTGGCGCGGGCACAGAGCGCGCGCACCTCGGCGAGACGGTGCGAGATGTAGAGCACGGCGACGCCGCGGGCGGTGACCCGGCGGACGAGGCCGAACAGCCATTCGACCTCGGCGAGCGCGGCGGTCGGCTCGTCGAGCACCAGCACCTTCGAGGCGTGCTCCATCGCCCGCACGATCTCGAGCCGCTGCCGTTCGGCGAGGGCGAGCGCGCCGACCTTCTCGGCGGCGTCGATGCGGGAGAGGCCGTAGCGGGCGAGGATGTCGCGCGCCGCGGCCCGGGTGGCGCGCGCCGAGGCGAGACCGAGGGCGCCGCGCGGCATGCGCGGCATCATCAGGTTTTCGGCGACCGTGAGATTGGGCAGGAGGCTCAGCTCCTGGAAGGCGGTGGCGACACCGGCAGCGCGGGAATCGAGAAGGGCGTGCGGCGCGAAAGCCGCACCGGCGAGCGTCATCCGCCCGGCATCGGGCCGCACCACGCCGCTCAGGATCTTGACGAGCGTCGACTTGCCGGCGCCGTTCTCCCCCAAGAGCGCGTGCACTTCGCCGGCCCTGAGCGACAGGTCGACGCGCTCGAGCGCCACCGTCGCGCCATAGGCCTTGGCGATGCCCTCGACGACGAGGGCGTCCGCCAACTCTCCCACCATGACGTTCCTCCCGTGCCCGGATGTTCGTGAGAACGTTCTCCGAGAACGTTCTCAGCGATACTACCTCGCCGGCCGCCGGTCAAGCGGGCACCGGGGGCGCAGCGACGGGAGTGCGGACGGGCGGGAGGCGGACGGGGCGCTGGTTCAGGGTCGGGTGTCGGGGCCGCGCCGTTCGTCCCGATGGCGCCGCCGCGGCAGCGCGCCTGCCAGACCGAGCAGGCCGAGGAGACCGAGCCAGCCCATGTCGACGGCGGTATCCTCGGTGGTGACCGGATTGTCGTCGGGCGGCGCCGGCTGGGCGGCCACCGGCGTCGCCGTCGCGGCAAGCGCGATCACCGCCGCCGCCATCCATCCCTTCGCTCCGGCCATCAAGCTCGTCGGGCGGGCGGTCTTCAGTTCGTCGGTCATCTCATGCGCTCCTGTTGGAGCGCCTCGAAGCGCCGGGGCACCCCGGATGTTCCCGCCCCGCCGGACACGACACCGGAGAGGTCGAGCCGGCCCTGTGTCGCGCCGCGCCACCCGCGCGCCGGTTGCTTGACAGGGAGCCCGACCGGCGGCTAGGTGATCTGGTTGTCTGGTCCGACCAGTCAGGTGCTAATGCCCTTTCAGCGCAACCCCCGCGATCCCGGCTCTCCGGCTTCCGGCGCACGCGACCCCGGTCCGCGCGATCCGATGAGTCTGACCGAGCTGCCGATCCTGCGCGAAGCGATCGTCAAGCGGCCGATCACCAATGTGATCGCCGACAAGATCGCCGGGCTGATCGCATCGGGCATATTGCAGGTCGGCGACCCGCTGCCGAGCGAGCGGGAACTGGCGAGCGCGCTCAATGTCAGCCGCGACGCGGTGCGCGGCGGGGTGCAGATCCTCGCCGCCCGGGGCATTCTCGAAATCTCGCATGGTGCCCGCACAAGGGTGCGCTCGGCCGATGTCGGCCCGGTGACCGTCGGTCTCGCCACTGCCCGCGCGGTCGATGCCTACGACCTCGATTCCGTCCACGCCGCGCGGCTGCTGATCGAGCGACAGGTGGTCGCCGACGCCGCCCGCAATATCGGTCCGCGTGAGCTCGCGCTTCTCGACGGCCATCTCGCGACGCAGAAGAGCGCGCTCGACGATCCCGTCCGCTTCCTGATCAGCGACCGCGCCTTCCACATCGCCGTCTATCGCGCCGCGGCGAACCCGCTGCTCGCCGATTTCAGCACCGACCTCTACGGCTACATGATGGAATATCGCCGCCGGGCCGTCGCCCGGCCGGACGCGATCGCCACGAGCTATGCCGATCACGTCGCCATCGTCGCCGCCCTGAGGGCGCACGATCCGGAGGCGGCGGCCGCCGCCTTCGCCGTCCACACCGGCCGCATCTACACGACGACGCAGCTCCTCATCGAGGAGGGCGACGGGGCCTGAAGGGGCCGCCGGCCATCCGAACACCACGCTTGATCCGGCGCGGCCGATTCCGGCCCCGCCGCATGGGAGGAAGACTATGGAACGCAGGACTTTTCTGAAGCTCTCGGCAACCGCCGCGCTCGCCGCCGGCACGGGCCTCGCCGGCCTTCGCGCCGCCGCCGCGCAGGGCAAGGACATCGTCTATCTGACGCCCGGCCTCGATCTGCCGTTCTGGCGCTATCTGTCGAAGGGTGTCGAGGCGGCCGCGACGGCGAAGGGCTTCGGCTACCAGGCGCTCGATTCCCGCAACAGCCCGGAGACGCAGCTGCGCAACGCGCAGGACTCGATCGCCCGCGGCGTCGCCGGCATCGTCATCTCGCCGACCGATTCGTCGACCGCGCCGAGCGTGCTGCAGCTCGCCGAGCGGGCCGGCATCCCGGTGGTGGTCGCCGACATCGGCACCAATTCGGGCACCTACGCCTCCTTCATCATCTCCGACAACTATCGCGGCGCGCACGACGTCGGTGTCGCCCTCGCCGCGGCGCTGAAGGCGAAGGGCTGGGAAGGCGGCTCGGTCGGCATCGTCGCCATCTCGCAGGCGCGCAAGAACGGCCAGGCCCGGACGAAGGGCTTCCTCGACGGCCTCAAGGAAGGCGGCTTCACCGGCAAGGAAGCCGGCCTGCAGCAGATGCAGAGCTACACCGCCGACGAGACCTTCAAGTTCACGCAGGACATGCTGACCGCCAATCCGGACATGCGCGGCCTGTTCGTGCAGACCGACCAGCCGGCGATCGGCGCGCTGCGCGCCATCAAGGCGGCGCGCCGCGACGGCGAAGTGCTGGTCGCCGCCTTCGACGGCATCCCGGATTTCGTCGATCTCCTGAAGTCGGGCGAGCTCGTCGTGTCGGGCATGCAGCAGCCCTATCTGATGGGCGTGCGCTCCGGCGAGGCGATGCTCGAGGCGATCGACGGCAAGACGCCGGAGAAGGAGATCACCGTGCCGATCCTCGCCGTGACGAGCTCGAACATCGAGCAGGAACTGCCGACGGTGAAGCAGACCGTCTTCGCCAACGAGGTCTGACGAGAGGCGCGGCGCCGTCGCGAGAGGGCGCCGCAACCTCCGTCATGAGACGATGGCGGCGGGCCGGAGGCCCGCCGCCCTTCCCCCGCAGGAGCCCCGAATGGTCGCAGAGAGCCAGGCCGCGCCGGATGCTTCCCCGCTCCTCGTGATGCGGGGGATCACCAAGACCTTCGACCGGACGCGTGCGCTCGGCGGCGCCGATTTCGAGCTGCGCGAAGGCGAGATCCACGGCCTGCTCGGCGCCAATGGTGCGGGCAAGTCGACGCTCTCCAAGGTGATCGCCGGCCATCACGCCTTCGAGGACGGCACGATGCGCTATCGCGGCCACGACATCCGGTTGCGCGGCACGCGCGATGCCCTGCGCATCGGCATCGGCATCGTCATGCAGGAGACGAGCCTCGTCCCCGATCTCTCGGTGCTCGAGAACATCTTCCTGCCCGAACTCGGCCGCTCCGGCCGGCTCGACCGCCGCGCCATGCGCCGCTCGGGCGAGGAGATCCTCGCCTCGCTCGGCCAGGCCGACAGCCTGCCCTTCGACTGGGAGGTGCGCCGCCTCTCCTCGGCGCAGAAGCAGCTCGTCGAGATCGCCAAGGCGCTCGGCGTGCGGGCGAAACTCCTGATCTTCGACGAGCCGACCGCGTCGCTGAGCCCCGGCGAGGTCGAGCGCCTGTTCGACGTGATGAGCCGGCTGCGCGCTTCCGGCCGGGGTCTCGTCTTCGTTTCCCACCGCCTCGAGGAGGTGTTCGCGATCACCGACCGCGTCACCGTGCTGCGCGAGGGCCGCACCGTGATGGCGGCGAAGCCGACCGCCGAGCTCACCCAGGCCGAGCTGATCCGCGCCATGGTCGGCGCCGAGCTCGGCGGCATCTATGATCGCGCCGAGACGAAGCCCGCCGTCGCCGCTCCGGTGGCGCTCGAGGTCGAGCATCTCGCCTCCGCGCCGGCCGTCCGCGACGTCTCGTTCAGCGTCCGCAAGGGCGAGATCCTCGGCCTCGGCGGCCTCGTCGGCGCCGGCCGGTCGGAGACCGTCGAGGCGGTGTTCGGACTGAGGCCGCGGACCGGCGGCACGGTCCGCCTCAACGGCAGGCCGCTCAAGGCGGAGAGCCCCAAGACGGCGATCCGCGCCGGGCTCGGCTTCGTCGCCGAGGACCGCCGGACGCAGAACATCGTGCCCGACCTCTCGGTCAAGGAGAACCTCCTGCTCGCCCATCTCGGGGCGCGGCGCGGCTTCCTCTGCGGCTATGGCGCACGGGAGAAGAAGGTCGAGGAACTCCTCGCCGGCCTCGGCCTGCCGCAGGAGCGTCTGCTCGATTCGTCCATGCTGAACTTCTCCGGCGGCATGCAGCAGAAGATCATCATCGCCCGCTGGCTGCTGCTCGATCCCTCCGTCCTCATCCTCGACGAGCCGACCAAGGGCGTCGACATCGGCACCCGCGCCGGCATCTACCAGATGCTGCGCGACATCGCGGCACGCGGCGTCGCCGTCGTCGTCGTGTCGTCGGATTTCGAGGAACTGCTCGGCCTCTCCGACCGGATCGTGGTGATGAGCGACGGCCGCTCGATCGCCGATCTGCCGAGCGCCATGCTCGACGAGGAGAAGCTGACGCTGCTCGCCGCGCCGCGCACCTCGATGGCGCGCAACACCGAGCTCCTCAACGCGCTCGCGCGCGAACATCGCGGCGCCGGCTTCTGGGCGCTGATCGAGGACGACCGGCTGATCTGCCTCAACGCCGTCGTCGCCGACCCCGCCGCCGATCCCGGCTTCAAGGCCGGCGAGGCGCGGGCGATCGGCGAGACCCGCATTCCGGCCGCGCTCGCGCAGCGCGCCCCGATCTTCGTACCCGAACCGTCGGGCGGCCGCACCACGCTCGTCGTGCCGATCACCAGCCCGCGCGGCCACGATCTCGGCTGGGTCGGCCTGTCGCTCTCCTCCGGCGAGGCGTTGCCGTCGCCGGAAGCGATCCGCGCCCGCATCGACACCATGGCCGCAACGCTTTGACCAAGGATCCCAAGCCCATGGCCTCCGTCCCCCTCGAAAATCGGCCGTCCGGCTTCCGGCTGAAATCGCTCGGCCGGCGGCTCGAGGTCCGCATGCTGCTGCTCGCGCTCGTCATCGCCGTGGCGCTGTCGCTGCTGTCGCCCTATTTCCTCACCCGGGCGAACGTCTTCAACATGCTCGACCAGTCGGTGGTGATCGGCATCGTCGCGGTCGGCATGACCTTCGTCATCCTGACCGGCGGCATCGATCTCTCCGTCGGCTCGGTCGCCGGCCTGACCGGCATCATCCTCGGCCTCGCCGTCCAGCAGATGCCGATCCCGGCGGCGATCGCCGTCGCGGTCGCGGCGGGCGGCGGGATCGGCCTCGTCTCCGGCGTGCTGATCGCCTTCTTCGGCCTCGCGCCCTTCGTCGTGACGCTCGGCGTGATGGCGATCGGCCGCAGCCTCGCCTACATCCTGTCCGGCCAGACGGCGATCTCCAACATCCCGATGGGCATGCAGGACATCGTCTACACGAACGTCTTCGGCGTGCCGTCGAACGTCCTCTTCCTCGTCGTGCTCTACGCCCTCGCCTGGGCGTACCTCACCTATACGAAGGGCGGCCGGACGATCTATGCGGTCGGCTCGAACAAGGAGGCGGCGCGCGCCGCCGGCCTCAACACGCTCTTCTATTCGATCCTGCCCTATGTGCTGTCCGGCGCGCTGTCGGCGGTGGCGATCACCTTCTCGATCAGCCAGCTGCTCTCCGCCGACCCCTTGATGGGCAATGCGATGGAGCTCGACGCGATCGCCGCCGTGGTGATCGGCGGGGCGAGCCTCTATGGCGGCCGCGGCTCGATGATCGGCACGCTGATCGGCGTCTTCATCATGGTGATGATCCGCAACGGCCTCAACCTGATGGGCGTCTCGCCCTTCTGGCAGGGCTCGGCGATCGGCACGATCATCATCCTCGCCCTTCTCGTCGAACGCCTCCTGTCCGCGAGGGCCGCCCGATGAACGCCGGACCCTCCCTCTCCGCCCGCCTGTTCGGCACCGAGGAGCCGGTCACCCCGCCGCGCCTCCTCGCTGCGGGTCCGCTGACCGCCGAACTCGACACCGGCAATCTGCGCCACATCCGCTATCGCGGGGTGGAGCTGATCCGCGCCGTCTCCTTCATCGTGCGCGACCGCAACTGGGGCACCTACAATCCGGAAATCCGCGATCTCGCGGTCGAGGAGCGGGCCGACGGCTTCACGGTCACCTATTCGGCGCTCGCCCGCGATGCCGGCCAGTCCTTCCGCTATGCCGCGCGCATCGAAGGCTCGGCCGACGGGTCGCTCGCCTTCTCCGCCGAAGGCATCGCCGAGACCGACTTCCTGACCAACCGCACCGGCTTTGTCGTGCTCCATCCGATCGTCGGCGTTTCGGGCCGCCCGGTCACGGTGGAGCATGTCGACGGTACCATCGAACCCTCGCGCTTTCCCGAGATCATCGATCCCGTCCAGCCGATGATGAATCTTCGGGCGCTCACCCACGAGGCGGCGCCCGGCCTCTCCGTCACCTGCCGGATGGAGGGCGACACCTACGAGATGGAGGACCAGCGCAACTGGACCGACGCCTCCTACAAGACCTATGTCCGGCCGCTCGCCCTGCCCTGGCCCTACACGCTCGCCGAAGGCAGCCGGATCGAACAGGCGGTGCGGGTGACGGTGTCGGGCGCGCTCGCCGCGGGCGTCACCGCGGACGGGCCGACGGCCGTCACGCTCGCGCCGACGGGCCGCACCGTGCCCCCGCTCGGCCTCGGTCTCGATCCGGACGAGATTGCCGATACGCTCGCCGCGGCCGATGTGCTGCGGCGCGTCGGCGCCCGCGTCCTGATCGGCCTCCACGATCCCGCCCGCGGCCATGACGGGGCGACCCTCGAGGGCATCGTCGCGGCGGCGCGGGCGATCGGCGCCGAGCCGTGGCTCGAGGCGGTGATCCAGTCGGTCGACGGCTACGCGGAGGAGATTGCCGCGCTCGGTCGGACGGTCGCCGCACTCGGCGCGCCGTTTCCGACCGTGCTCGTCTCGCCCGCCCCCGACCTCAAATGCACGCTCCCCGGCAGCGTCTGGCCGCCGGCGCCGCCGCCCCGCGCCTTCTTCGCGGCGGCGCGGGCCGCCTTTCCCGGTGCCCGGCTCGGCGGCGGCATGTTCAGCCTTTTCACCGAGATGAACCGCAAGCGGCCGCCGGTCGATCTGATCGACCTCGTGAGCTTCACCACCACCGCGACGCTGCACGCCGGCGACGACCACTCGATCACAGAAGGGCTCGAAGCCCTGCCGGCGATCGCGCTGTCGGCGGCGGCGATCGCCGGGGACACGCCCTATGCCGTCGGCCCGAGCGCCATCGGCATGCGGATGAACCCCTATGGCGAGGCGCCGCTCGCCAATCCCGGCAATATCCGCCAGGCGATGAACTTCAACGACCCGCGCCATCGCGGCCTGCTCGGTGCCGCCTGGGTGCTCGGCTTCTTCGCCCGCTTCGCGACCGGCGGAGCGGAGACGATCACGCTCGGCGGCACGACCGGCGCCTTCGGTCTCGTCTCCCGGCCGCATCCCTGGCCGCAGCCCTATTTCGACGAAGCGGGCGGCGTCTATCCGATGTTCCACGTGCTCGCCGGGCTTGCCCGGCTCGCCGGCCGGCCGCTCCTCGCCGTCGAGGCGGGCCGCGCGATCGAAGGGCTCGCGGCGGAGGGCGCGGACGGTACCGAACTCTGGCTTGCCAACCGCACCGGCACGGTGCAGACCGTGACGCTGCCGGGGGTTGCGCGCGATCTCTTCCTGCTCGACGCCGACCGCTTCGTCGCCGCCGCGCAGGACGCCGACGCCCTCGACCGCTCGACGCAGCCTTACGGCCGCGCCGAGATCACCCTTTCGCCCTACGCCGTCGCCCGCCTGCGGCTCGCCTGATCGGTCAGACACGGACATCTCGTCATGCACATTCTCATCATCGGCGCCGCCGGCATGGTCGGCCGCAAGCTCACCGACCGGCTCACCGCGGACGGCCGCCTCGGCGATCGCGAGATCGAACGGCTGACCCTCGTCGACGTCGTCGCGCCGCAGGCGCCGGCCGGCTTCGCGGGCGCGGTCGAGACGCTCACCGTCGACCTTTCCGTGCCCGAGGCGGCGCCGGCGCTGGTCGCGAGGCGGCCGGACGTGATCTTCCACCTCGCCGCGATCGTGTCCGGCGAGGCCGAAGCCGATTTCGACAAAGGCTACCGGATCAATCTCGACGGCACGCGCTATCTCTTCGAGGCGATCCGGCAGGAGGGGCTGAAGGGCCCCTACAAGCCGCGTGTCGTCTTCACCTCGTCGATCGCCGTGTTCGGCGCGCCTTTCCCCGAGAAGATCGGCGACGAGTTCTTCACCACGCCGCTGACGAGCTACGGCACCCAGAAGGCGATCGGCGAACTCCTCCTCGCCGACTATTCGCGCCGTGGCTTCTTCGATGGCATCGGCATTCGCCTGCCGACGATCTGCATCCGCCCCGGCAAGCCGAACAAGGCGGCCTCGGGCTTCTTCTCCAACATCCTGCGCGAGCCGCTCGCCGGCCAGGAGGCCGTGCTGCCGGTATCGACCGACGTGCGGCACTGGTTTGCGAGCCCGCGCGCCGCGGTCGGCTTCCTCGTCCATGCCGGCACGCTCGACCTGTCGCGCATGGGCTGGCGGCGCAACATCAGCCTGCCCGGCCTCTCCGCCACCGTCGGCGAGGAGATCGAGGCGCTGCGCCGGGTCGCCGGCGAGGCGGCGGTGAAGCGCATCCGGCACGAGCCGGACGAGACGATCATCAAGATCGTCGACGGCTGGGCGCGCGACTTCGACGCGAGCCGCGCGGAATCGCTCGGCTTCGTCGCGGAGACGTCGTTCGACGACATCATCCGCGCCCATGTCGAGGACGAGCTCGGCGGCACGATCGGCTGATCCGGGCGGCGCGGCGGAGGCAGGGATGGCCGATCATCCGTTCTCGCTCGACGGGCGGGTCGCCGTCGTGACCGGCGGGGCGAGCGGCATCGGCCTCGCGAGCGCGACCGCGCTCGCCCGCGCCGGCGCGCGTGTCGCCGTGCTCGACCGTGGCGAAACAGCGGCCGAGACGCTCGCGGCGATCGGCGGCGAGGCGTTCGCCGTCCGCGCCGACGTCGCCGACGAGGCGGCGCTCGAAGCCGCCTTCGCCGCGGTGATGGAGCGCGCCGGCCGGCTCGACGTGCTCGTCAACAGCGCCGGCATCGCGATCCGCCGGTCGGCGGTCGAACTGTCGCTCGCCGACTGGGAAAAGGTGGTCGCGGTCAACATGACGGGCAGCTTCCTCGCCGCCCGCATCGCCGCGCGCCACATGATCGCCACCGGCTCCGGCGGGGCGATCGTCAACGTCTCCTCGATCATGGGCTTTTCGGGCGGCGGCCTCTATCCGAACATTTCCTACCAGACGACCAAGGGCGCGATCGTCAACATGACCCGGGCGCTCGCGGTGGAATGGGCGGAGGCCGGCATCCGGGTCAATGCGGTCGCCCCGACCTATGTCGAGACCCCCTTCATCGCGCCGCTCGTCGCCGATCCGGCGCTCGTCGCGCGGATCCACGCGATGACGCCGCTCCGCCGGCTCGCCAGACCCGAGGAGGTCGCCGCGGCGATCCTCTTCCTCGCCGGGCCGGGCGCATCGATGATCACGGGCCATACGCTGCCGGTCGACGGCGGCTTCCTGGCGCAATGAGAGCCGCCGCCGAAGCGCGGCGAACAGAACGGGGAGGACGCCGATGGCGGACCATGGAAAGATCGCGCTCGTCACGGGCGCCGGAACGGGCATTGGCCGGGCGGTCGCGCTCGCCCTCTCGGCCGCGGGCTACCGCCTCGCGGTGACCGGCCGGCGCGCCGAGCCGCTCGAAGAGGTGGCGAACGAAGCGGCCGGCGAGGTGCTCGTCCACACGGCCGACCTGCGCGATCCGGACTCGGTGCGCGCCCTCTTCGACGCGGTGACGGCCCGCTTCGGCCGGCTCGACGTGCTCTTCAACAATGCCGGCGCCAACGCCCCCAACGTCAACATCGAGGACCTGCCCTTCGAGCAATGGAAGGCGGTCATCGATACCAATGTCACCGGCGTCTTCCTGTGCACGAAGGAAGCCTTCCGGATCATGAAGGACCAGGATCCGCGCGGCGGCCGGATCATCAACAACGGCTCGATCTCGGCCTCGATGCCGCGGCCGAACTCGGCGCCCTACACCGCCTCGAAGCACGCCGTGCTGGGGCTGACCCGGTCGACGGCGCTCGACGGGCGCAAATACGACATCGCCTGCGGCCAGATCGACATCGGCAACACCGAGACACCGATGGCGGCGAAGATGAAGCACGGCGTGCTGCAGGCCGATCTTTCGGTGAAGGTCGAGCCGACCTTCGACGTCGCCCATGTCGCGGACGCGGTGGTCCACATGGCCAATCTGCCGCTCGACACCAACATTCTGCAGATGACGATCATGGCGACCAAGATGCCGCTCGTCGGCCGCGGCTGATCGATCCATCCGAGGCGGCGCCCCCGGCGCCGCTTCGAACCCTTGCGCCTCAGCGCTTCGTCTTGAGCGCTTCGACCTGCGCAGGGGTGAGCGGCCGGATCGCCCGGCCGTCGAGGAGGAGATGGAGCTTCGCCGTCTCCTCCAGTTCCTCCGTCGCATACTGCGCCTCGGCGAGGGTCGCGCCCGACACGACCGGCCCGTGATTGGCGAGCAGCACCGCGCCGTGGTGCTTCGCCTTCTCGCCGACCGCGCGGGCGAGGCTCTCGTCGCCCGGCGGATAATAGGGGATGAGCGGCAGCGTGCCGACCCGCATCACGTAATAGGCGGTGAGCGGCGGCAGGACATCGTCCGGATCGACATCGGCGAGGATGCTGACCGCCACCGAATAGGTCGAGTGGAGGTGGACGACGGCGCCGGCGCCCGGCCGCTCGCAATACATGCAGCGGTGCAGGAACGCCTCCTTGGTCGGCTTGTCGCCGTCGACATGGACGCCCTCCGCCGTGAAGCGCGACAGCCGTGCCGCATCGAGATCGCCGAGCGAGGCGTTGGTCGGCGTCATCAGGAGTTCGCCGTTCGACAGCCGGGCGCTGATATTGCCGGTCGAGCCGAAGGTCAGCGCCCGGTCGAAGATCGAGGCGCCGACCCGGACGATCGCGTCGCGCAGCCGGGTCTCCTCGGAGATCGTCGCCGTCATACGAGGAGCCCCCACGCCTTGAGGAAGAAATCGTCGGTGCCGAAATTGCCCGATTTGAGGGCGAGCGCCACCGGCCGGTCGTCGCCGAGGCTCAGCGTCCACGGCACGCCGGGATCGATCTCCGGGCCGATCGCGAGCGCCGGCACGCCGAGCGCCTGGACGACCGCGCCCGAGGTCTCGCCACCGGCGACGAGGAAACGGGTGTAGCCCTTCTCCCGGAGCCGGGTCGCGACCTCGGCGAAGAGGTGCTCGACGAGCGCGCCGGCGCGCTCGACGCCGAGCGCGGCCTGCGCCTTCGCGACCGCCTCCGGCGTATCGCTCGCATAGGCGAGCGCCGGCCCATCGCCCGCCGCCGCGATGAAGGCGAGCACGGTCTCGGCCGTCTCGCGGCCCTCGGCGATGGCGAGCGGCTCGATCTTCAGGGCCGGCAGGCCGGCGGCGATCGCCGCCGCCACCTGGCGCCGTGTCGCGGCCGAGCAGGACCCGGCGAGGATCACCGGGCGGCCGGCCGGTGCCTCGAGCTTCGCGGGGCCGGTTCGGCCCTCGATCAGGCCGGCGCGGCGGAAGTTCTCCGGCAGGCCGATCGCGATGCCCGACCCGCCGGTGACGAGCGCCATCTCCGCGGCTGCGGCACCGATCGCCCGCAGATCGTCGTCCTCGATGGCGTCGACGATCATCAGGCGCGGACCTTCCGCGACGGCGGCCGCGAAGGCGGCGCGGATCCCCTCGGCGCCCTTCGCCACCACCTCGCGCGGCACGAGACCAACGGGCAGCCGCGTCTGCGCCTGCAGCACGCGCACCAGATTGGCGTCGCGCATCGGCGTCAGCGGGTGGTCCTTCATCGGGCTGTCGGAGAGCAGCTGGTCGCCGACGAAGAGATGGCCGCGATAGACGGTGCGCTTGTTGGCCGGGAAGGCGGGACAGGCGATCGACAGCGGCACGCCGAGGAAATCCATCAGCGCCTCGGCGACCGGACCGATATTGCCCTTCTCGGTCGAATCGAAGGTCGAGCAATATTTGAAGATCAGCTGGCGGGCACCGGCCTCGCGCAGCGCCCGCGCCGCCTCGAGCGACAGCGCGACCGCCTCGGCGGCCGGAATGGTGCGCGATTTGAGGGCGACCACCACCGCCTCGGCGTCGCCGAGATCGAAGCCGGGCGGCGGCGTGCCGACCACCTGCACGGTCTTCATGCCTTCGCGCGCGAGCATCAAGGCGAGGTCGGTGGCGCCGGTCAGATCGTCGGCGATCGCGCCCAAGAGCATTCTGTCCTCCTTCGCGGAAGGGAGCCGGACCCGCGGCCCACCCGCCGGAATTTCCGCGGTCTCGCACGGCTCGCATGGCGTTCGGCCCGCCGCAGCGGCGCCGGACGCCTGCGCGGGTTCGCGGTCGCCTCGCAATCCGGGTATGACAGCGCTAACACATTGCCGTTGCGGAGCGCCAGAGGGCATGCGAGAAAAGCATGACAGCGCTGTCATTCACAAAGGATCGTCCGTCATGGCCTCCCCACTCGATGTCGCGGTGATCGGATTGGGCTCGATGGGCCTCGGCATGGCGCTGTCGCTCGTCCGCGCCGGCCACCGCGTCGCCGGCTGCGACATCGCCGAACCGGGTCGCGCCGCGCTCGCCGCCGCCGGCGGCCACGCCGCCGCGACGCCCGCCGAGGCCGCGCGCGGGGCGAGCGCCGCGCTCGTCGTCGTCGTCAATGCCGCGCAGACCGAGGCGGTGCTGTTCGGCCCCGAAGGGGCGGCCGCGACGCTCGCGCCCGGCGCGCTGATCGTCTCCTCGGCGACCATGGCGCCTGCCGATGCCCGCCGCTTCGCCGCGCGGGCGGAGGAGGCGGGCTTCCACTATCTCGACGCGCCGATCAGCGGCGGCGCCGCGAAGGCGGAAGCCGGCGCCCTCACCGTGATGGCCTCGGGCAGTCCCGCGGCCTTCGAGGCGGCCCGGCCGCTCCTCTCCGCGATCGCCGCCACCGTCCACGAGCTCGGCGGCGAGGCCGGCATCGGCGCCTCGTTCAAGATCGTCAACCAGCTGCTCGCCGGCGTCCACATCGCCGCCGCCTGCGAGGCGATGGTGTTCGCGAAGAGCCTCGGCCTCGATCTCGACCGGGTGTTCGAGGTGATCTCGCAATCCGCCGGCACGAGCTGGATGTTCGAGAACCGCGTGCCGCACATCCTCGAAGGCGACTACCGGCCGAAGAGCGCGGTCTCGATCTTCACCAAGGATCTCGGCATCGTCTCCGATATCGGCCGCAGCGGCAGCTTCCCGCTGCCGATCGCCGCCTCGGCGCTGCAGCTCTTCGTCGCCACCGCCGCCGCCGGCATGGCGCGCGACGACGACGCCTCGGTCGCCCGGCTCTATGCTCGCATTGCCGGGCTCGACCTGCCCGGCGAAACGCCCCCCGGAACGGAGACCCGCTGATGCCGCGCTTCGCCGCGAACCTCTCGATGATGTTCAACGAGCACGCCTTCCTCGACCGCTTCGCGGCGGCCGCGGCGGCGGGCTTCCCGGCCGTCGAATTCCTCTTCCCCTATGATTTCCCGGCCGAGACGGTCGCCGAGCGGGCCGCCGCCGCCGGCATCGAGATCGCGCTCTTCAACCTGCCGCCGGGCGACTGGGCGAAGGGGGAACGCGGTCTCGCCGCGCTCGAGGGGCGGAGCGAGGAGTTTCGCGCCGGCGTCGCCACGGCACTGCGCTATGCCGAGGCGCTCGGCGTGCCGCGGCTGCACATGATGGCGGGCAATGCCGACCGGCGCGACGCCGCCGCCGCGACGCGCTATCGCGATGCGCTCGCCCATGCCGCGGACGCCGCCGGAGCGGCCGGGCGCGACCTCGTCATCGAGCCGATCAATCCGCGCGACATGCCGGGCTATTTCCTCAACGATTTCGATTATGCGGCAGAGCTGATCGGCGAACTCGGCCGCCCCAATCTCAAGCTGCAGTTCGACGTCTACCACCGCCAGGTGATGCGCGGCGATGTGCTGAAGGGGCTCGAGGCGATGATGCCGATCATCGGCCACGTCCAGATCGCCTCGGTGCCGAAGCGGAACGAGCCGGGCACCGGCGAACTCGACGATTTTCGCATCTTCGGGACGCTCGATGCGCTCGGCTATGCCGGCCATGTCGGCTGCGAATACCGGCCGGCCGGCGAGACCGTCGCCGGGCTCGGCTGGCTCGCCCGCGCCGGGCGGCGCGACTGACCGACGGACGGGCCGGTCTCGCAGCCGGCCCGACCACCGCGTCTCGCGTTGCATTGACGTGCGGTATGTCACTGGTGTACCGATCGGGCGGAGGTGCGCTTCGCCATGACGCTCGTACGATCGATGGACGGCCCGACGGTCGCGGGCCTCGACGCCGCGCCGCCCGAGGCGAGCCTCGCCGAGTTCGCCTATAACCGCCTCGTCGAGATGATGCTCGGCGGCGTGCTCGCCGCCGGCGAGGTGCTGCAGGAACGCAAGCTCAGCGAAGCGCTCTCGGTGTCGCGCACTCCTGTGCGCGAGGCGCTGACCCGGCTCGAAGCGGAATCGCTCGTCGCCCGCCGGCACGGCCGCGTACTCGTCGTCAGCGACATGAGCATCGAGACCTGCGTCAACACGCTCGACATGCGCCGCACGCTCGAGATGGAAGCGGCGGCGCGGGCGACCGGCCGGATCAGCCGCGGCGAGGCGGCCCGGATCGCCGCCGCGATCGACGCGCTGCTCGAGACGGCCGAGATCACGCCGACCCATCACTGGGCGGTCGACGAGATGGTGCACGGCAGCATCGCCGAGGCGGCCGGCAATCCGATGGCGACCGCGGCGATCCGGGATCTGCGCCGGCGCACCCACATCTTCAACACCGCCCGTATCCCGCACCGCCTGCTGCCCGGCGCGTCGGAACATCTCGAACTGCTCGACGCCGTCTCGGGCGAGGATGCCGAGCGCTCGCGCCGGCTGATGGGCCGCCACATCGACAATGTGAAGAGCGCGATCATCGACTATATTCTCGGCGCGCGCCGCCCGTGACGCCGTCGTCGATCCTTCGAGCGGCCGCGCTCCGGCGCGCCTGTGGGAGGCGGCCGCTCGTCCGGCCGGGCGGCGGAGACATGCGATCGTGACGGCCGGTCCTTTTTCGGAACCCGCGGGGGATGTCGTCCGGCGCGAGCGGCTGGTGCTGCTCGCCGCCCTGATGACGCTCTTCCTCGCCGCGCTCGAACAGACCATCGTCGCGCCGGCCATGGCCGATATCGGCGCCGATCTCGGCGATGCGCACCTGCTCCCCTGGGTGGCGACCGGCTATCTCCTCGCCGTCACGGCGGTGTCGCCGATCCTCGGCGCGCTCGCCGACATCGTCGGCCGCCGGCCGACCCTCTTCCTCAGCCTCGGTCTGTTCCTCGCCGGCTCGGTGCTCGCCGCGCTCTCCTTCGACATGATGATGCTGATCGGCGCCCGGATCGTCCAGGGCGCCGGCGCCGGCGGCCTGATCAGCCTTCCCTTCGTCGTCATCGCCGACAAGGTGCCGGTGACCCGCCGGGCCGCCTACAGCGCCTATGTCTCGACCATGTTCGCGATCGCCACCCTGCTCGGCCCCCCGGGGGGCGGCGTGCTCGCGCAGTATTTCCACTGGAGCGCGGTGTTCTGGATCAACCTGCCGCTCGGCGGCGCCGCCTTCGTCGCGCTCGCCCTCCATCTCGAGGAAGACCCGACGACCCGGCGGGCGCGGAAGATCGACTTCACGGGCGCGCTTCTTCTCGTCGTCGCGGCCGGCGCGAGCGTGCTCGCGCTCGACGTCCATGCCGGCCTGATCGCCTTTCCGGTGTCCGGAACGGGGCTCACCGTCCTCGCCCTTCTCGCCTGGCTCGGCTTCGCGCTCCGCATGGCGACGGCGCGCGCGCCGCTCGTGCCGCTGCAGGTGATGACGGACCGCACCATCCTGCTCTCCTCGATCGGCCTGATGGCCTGCCAGGGCTCCAACATCGGCCTGTCGCTCTATTTGCCGCTCTATTTCCAGTCGCGCCTCGGCCTTTCGGCGAGCGAGGCGGGCTTCGCCACGCTCGGCATGCTCGGCGGCATCACGATCGGCGCCTATCTGCCGGCCCGCATGCTCGCCCGCAGCCGCCGCTATCGCACCCTCACCGTGATCGCCTCCTTCGCCACCCTCCTCGCGAGCCTCCTGCTCGCGCTCGTCTTCGCGCTCGTGCCGACGCTCGGCGCGGTGATCGTCGCGACGGCGGCGATGGGCTTCGGCATCGGCGTGCTCTATCCGGTGTTCCAGGTCGCGACGCAGAACGCCGCCGGACGCGACAAGGTCGGCGCCGCGGTCGGCCTCCTGAGCTTCATGCGCGCCGCCGGCGGCAGCATCGGCGTCGCCACCACCGGCACGATCGCGGTGGCGATCGGGCTCACCGGCGAGGCGGCGGGCCTTGCCGGGCCGCAGGCGAGCGCCTGGCCGCTCGCCCTCGTGCCGGCGGCGATGATGCTCGCCTGCTTCATCGCCATGCTCGCCCTGCCCGACCGCGAACTGGGCGACCGCCCGCCCGCGAGCGCCGGACCCGAAGGAGCCGTATGAGCACCATCCTGATCGCCGGCGCGAGCCGTGGCATCGGCCGCGAATTCGTCCGCCAGTTCGTTGCCGCCGGCTGGACCGTGCACGCCACGGCCCGCGACGGCACCGGAGCGGCGGTCCTCGCCGCCGAGGGCGCCCTGCCGCACCGGCTCGACATCACGGACGACGCCTCGATCGCCGCGCTGGCGCAGGAACTCGCCGGCCGGCCGCTCGACGCGGTGATCGCCAATGCCGGCATCAGCGGCGATCTCTCTCTGCCCCTCGGGGCGGTGAGCGGCGCGGAACTCGCACGGGTGTTCGACACCAATCTCTTCGGCGTGCTCCGCCTCGTCGCCGCGCTGAAGCCGAACCTCCGCGCCGGCGAGCGCAAGCTCGCGCTCGCCATGTCGAGCCTGATGAGCTCGATCTCGTCGAACGACTGGAGCACGCAATACGCCTATCGCGCCTCGAAGACGGCGCTCAACGCGGCCTGGCGATCGCTCGCCACCGAATGGCGGCCGGAGGGCATCGCCTGCGTGCTGCTGCGGCCCGGCTTCGTCAAGACCGACATGACCGGCCATCAGGGCATGGAGGTGGCGGACAGCGTCGCGGGCATGCGCGCCGTGGTCGAGGGGCTCGACCTCTCCGACAGCGGCCGCGTGATCGGCTATGACGGGCTCGACGTGCCATGGTGAGGACGGATGCGATGCGGGTGACGATCATCGGCACCGAGAGCGCCCTCGGCGCGGCGCTCGCCGCCGAATACGCCGCGGCCGGCCATGACGTTCGATCCGTCGCCTGGAGTGACGATGCGACGCCGGAGGCGGTGGCGGCGGCGCTCGGCAACGTGCCGATCGACCGGCTGGTCTTCTGCGACGCGATCGATCCGCCCGACCGGACGGCGGAGGCCGTCGGCCGGGCAGAGCTCGGCGCCGCGCTCGCCCGGTTGACCGCCCTGCCCTTCCGTCTCGCGGCGCTCCTGCGCGGCCAGCTCGCGGCAGGGACAGAACCGCGGCTCGTTCTCGTCAGCCGGCGCTCGGCGACCATGGAGACCGAGGACGGCAGCGGCCGTTATCTGGAGCGGCCCTTCCGTGCCGCGGCGCACGCGCTCTGGCGCTGTCTGTCCGTCGAATGGGGGCCGGCCGGCATCGCCTGCCGGATCGTCGCGCTCGACGACCCGGACGATCGGGCGGCGGTCGCCGCGCTTCCGACGGTGATCGAGGCGGCGTCGGTCGACCTCGTCGACGGAACGGGCGCGCCGCTCGGCTGGTGAACGGGGAGAGCGGCGGCGATCCGCCGTTGCGATACGGCGCCTCTTATGTATACCATCGATATTCCAGTGGCGCGCCAAGTCGCGCAGTCTCTCCTTCCGGGCCGCACGATGGATGTCCGCTCCGCCATCCGCTTCTATCTGAACGGTGATCTCGTCACGCTCGCCGGCTTCCCGCCGCACCGGACCGTGCTCGATTTCCTGCGGCTCGACCGCCGCCTGACCGGTACCAAGGAGGGCTGCGCGGAAGGCGATTGCGGCGCCTGCACCGTGCTCGTCGGCCGGCTCGACGCCGGCGGCACGCTCCGCTACCGGCCGATCAATGCCTGCATCGGCCTGCTCGCCGCACTCGACGGCGCCCATCTCGTCACGATCGAACATCTCGCCGGCGCCTCCGGCGGCCTCAACCCCGTGCAGCGCGCCATGGTCGCCGAGCACGGCTCGCAATGCGGCTTCTGCACGCCCGGCATCGTCATGGCGCTCGAGGCGCACTGGCTCGGGGACGGCCCGACCGACGACGGCGCGGTCGATCGCGCGCTGCAGGGCAATCTCTGCCGCTGCACCGGCTATGCCTCGATCGTGCGGGCGGCGCGGGCGGTCGAGAGCCATGGCGCGCGGCAGGCCGATCCCGTCGAGGCGGGCACCGCGGCCATGGCGGAGAAACTCGCCGCGCTCGCCGATCATGCCCGCGTCGTGATCGCGGCGGACGGCGCCCGCGCCGTGATCCCGGCGGACGCCGACGACCTCGCCGCCCTGCTCCTCGAATCGCCCGATGCGATGCTCGTCGCCGGGGCGACGGATGTCGGCCTCTCGCTCACCAAGGCGCTCGCCACCCTGCCCGACCTTCTGCTGGTCGGCGGGCTGCCCGGCCTGTGTGACGCCACGGTCGACGATGGCGCTGTGAGGCTCGGCGCGGGGATGACCTATGAGGCGGCGCGGCCGGTGCTCGCCGCGCATTTCCCCACGCTCGGCGCCCTGCTCGACCGGATCGGCGGGCCGCAGGTGCGCCATGCCGGCACGATCGGCGGCAATATCGGCAATGGCTCGCCGATCGGTGACATGCCACCGACGCTGATCGCCCTCGGCACGACGATCGTGCTGAGACGGGGCGACGCGCGCCGCACCCTGCCGCTCGACGCGTTCTTCCTCGACTATCGCCGCCAGGACCGCCGTCCGGGCGAGTTCATCGAATCGATCGCCATTCCACATCTGGAGCCCGACGCGCGCTTCGCCGCCTACAAGGTGACGAAGCGGCGCGACGAGGACATCTCCGCCGTCATGGCGGCCTTCCGCCTGCGCCTCGACGGCGAGCGGATCGTCGCGGCGAGGATCGCCTATGGCGGCATGGCGGCGATCCCGAAGCGGGCGCGCGCCGTCGAGGCGGCGCTGATCGGCCGGCCTTTTGTGCGCGACACGATCGAGGCGGCGATGGCGCGTTATGACGAGGACTTCCGGCCGCTCGACGATTGGCGCGCCTCGGCCGGCTACCGCATGACCGTCGCTCGCAACCTCCTCCTGCGCTTCTGGCTGGAATCGACCGGCGCACCGGCCCGTCTCTCCGATGCCCACCACGGCCGGGTGCCGATGGCCGAGGTGACCGATGGCTGACGGCTCGACCAACCCGCTCGCGGCGGAGGCGCGCGCCGTTGCGCACGAATCGGCGCACAAGCACGTCGCCGGCACGGCGGAGTTCATCGACGACATGCCCGAGCCGGCGGGCACGCTGCACGCCGCCTTCGGGTTGTCGGCCATCGCCTCCGGCACGATCACCGCGCTCGATCTGTCGGCGGTCGCCGCGGCGCCGGGCGTCGTGGGCATCGTGACCGCCGCCGACATTCCCGGCCGGAACGACATGAGCGCCAGCGGTTCGGGCGACGATCCGCTGCTCTCGACCGGCGAGATCCGCTATTGCGGCCAGCCGGTCTTCGCGGTGCTCGCGACCGATCGCGATGCCGCCCGCCGGGCGGCGCGGTGCGCCCGAATCACCTATGACGAGACGCTGCCGGTGGTCGACGTGGCGGCCGCCCGCGCCGCCGGCCGCGGGCCGAGCTTCCCGCCGCTCACGCTTGCCCGCGGCAGTGTCGAGGACGGTCTCGCCGCCGCGCCGCTGACGATCGCCGGCCGGATCGCGATCGGCGGGCAGGAGCATTTCTATCTCGAGGGCCAGGTGGCGCTCGCCGTGCCGGGCGAGGATGGCGAGGTGTTGCTCTACTCCGCCACCCAGCATCCGAGCGAGGTGCAGGAGGCGGTGGCGCATATTCTCGGCGTCGCCGCCCATGCCGTGCGCGTCCATGTCCGGCGCATGGGCGGCGGCTTCGGCGGCAAGGAGACCCAGCCGACCATCTTCGCCGCGCTCGCCGCCGTCGCGGCGCGGAAATTCCGCCGGCCGGTGAAGATCCGGCCCGACCGCGACGACGACATGACGATCACCGGCAAGCGGCACGATTTCGTCGTCGATTACGCGCTCGGCTTCCATGAGGACGGCCGGATCGAGGCGGTGGACGCCGTCTTTGCGGCACGCTGCGGTCATTCCGAGGATCTGTCGCGTGGCGTCACCGACCGGGCGCTGATGCATGCCGACAACGCCTATTTCTATCCGCATGTGCGTCTGCGCACCGAGCCGCTGCGCACCGACACGGTGTCGAACACCGCGTTTCGTGGCTATGGCGGACCGCAGGGCGTCGTCGCCGCGGAGCGCATGATCGAGGAGATCGCCTATGCGCTCGGCCGCGATCCGCTCGATATCCGGAAAGCGAATTTCTATGCCGCGCCCGACCGCAATGAGACGCCCTACCACCAGGACGTGCACGACAACATCATGCTGCGGATCGTCGAGGAGCTGGAGGCCTCCTCGCACTATCGCGCCCGCCGCGCGGCGATCCTCGCGGAGAACGCCCGCTCGCCGGTGGTGAAGCGCGGCATCGGCCTCGTCCCCGTCAAATACGGCATCAGCTTCTCGAAGAAGGCGATGAACCAGGGCGGCGCCCTCCTCGCCGTCTATCGCGACGGCTCGGTCCATCTGAACCATGGCGGTACCGAGATGGGCCAGGGTCTCAACACCAAGGTGGCGCAGGTGGTGGCCGACGAGCTCGGCATCGCGCTCGCCCGCATCCGCCTGACGGCGACCGCCACCGACAAGGTGCCGAACGCCTCGCCGACCGCCGGATCGGTCGGCGCCGACCTCAACGCCATGGCCGCGCAGGACGCCGCGCGCACGCTGAAGGCCCGGCTGGCCGCCTTCGCCGCGGAGCGGGCCGGCGTCGCCGAAGACGCCGTCGTCTTCGAGCACGAGGCGGTCCGCATCGGCGCAGAGCGGATCGGCTGGGCCGAGCTGGTGGGCGAGGCCTATATGGCGCGCGTGCCGCTCTCGGCGACCGGCTTCTACCGCACACCCGGCCTCTCCTGGGACCGCAAGGCGGGGCGCGGCAGCCCCTATTTCTACTTCACCTATGGCGCGGCCTGCGCCGAAGTGGCGGTCGACACCCTCACGGGGGAATATGCCGTCGAGCGGGTCGACGTGCTGCAGGATGTCGGCCGCTCGCTCAATCCGGCGATCGACCGCGGCCAGATCGAGGGCGGCTTCATCCAGGGCATGGGCTGGCTCACCACCGAGGAGCTGTGGTGGGACGGCAAGGGACGGCTGCGCACCCACGCGCCGTCGACCTACAAGATCCCGCTCGCCTCCGACCGCCCCCGCGTCTTCGAGGTCCGGCTCGCCGCATGGTCTGAGAACATGGCCCCCACCGTGGGACGTTCGAAGGCGGTCGGCGAGCCGCCGGTCATGCTGGCGGTATCGGTGCTCGAGGCGCTCGGCATGGCGGTGGCGAGCACCGCCGACTACCGCCTCCCGCCCCGCCTCGACCCGCCGGCGACGCCCGAGCGCGTGCTCGCCGCGATCGAACGGCTGCGGCGGGATGTGGACTTTGCCGGCGTTCTCCTGTAAAGGGCCGCATCCCGCGGCACAGGCCGACGGGCCTCAACTGAAAACAGCGCGCCGAAACGCTTGTGCCGTCCTCGAAGGCGGCATGCCGGCAGGAGTGGATCACGATGAACATCATTCAAGAGCTCGAGAAGGAGCAGGCCGAAGCGATCGCCGCGCTCCGCGCCGTCCCCGCATTCGCCCCCGGCGACACGCTGCGCGTCAACGTGAAGGTCGTCGAAGGCACCCGCAGCCGCGTCCAGGCCTATGAGGGCGTCTGCATCGCCCGCTCCGGCGGCGGCCTCTCCGAGAGCTTCACCGTCCGCAAGATCTCCTATGGCGAGGGTGTCGAGCGCGTCTTCCCGGTCTATTCGCCGCTGATCGACTCGATCGAGGTGGTGCGCCGCGGCAAGGTGCGCCGCGCCAAGCTCTATTATCTGCGCGACCGCCGCGGCAAGTCGGCCCGCATCGCCGAGAAGCAGGACAAGCGCCCGAACTGAGCGGGCTCCGCTTCTTCTTCCGAAGGCGCGGCCCGGCCGCGCCTTTTTCTTTTTCGCTGCTGCGGCGCAATATGGCGCGCCGTTGTTTCGCCCGTCCGGCGCTGCTATTTAGAGCCGTTATGAACGAGGCCTTCGCCCCCGCCGGAACCGATCAGCCCGCCGCGCACCGCGCGGTACTGGACGATCACGCCCGGCTGCCCTGGCGCTTCTTCGCCCGGCTGATGGCCACCGAGGACCGGGGTCCGGATCGACTTTGACGGGGCCGCAGCGCCCCGGCCGATCTCCACCCATCCGCCTTCATCCGATCCGAGGAACCGACGCCATGTCCGCGTCCGCCCAGCCGAAAACCCTCTACGACAAGATCTTCGACGACCACATCGTCGAGCGCACGCCGGACGGCAACGTCCTGCTCTATATCGACCGCCATCTGGTGCACGAGGTGACGAGCCCGCAGGCCTTCGAGGGCCTGCGCGTTGCCGGCCGCAAGGTGCGCGCGCCGCAGAAGACGCTCGCCGTCGTCGACCACAACGTGCCGACCACCGACCGTTCGCACGGCATCGCCAATCCGGAGAGCGCGCTGCAGGTCGCGACGCTCGCCGAGAACGCCGCCGAGTTCGGCGTCGAATACTACTCCGAACTGGACCACCGCCAGGGCATCGTCCACATCGTCGGGCCGGAGCAGGGCTTCACCCTGCCGGGCATGACGATCGTCTGCGGCGACAGCCACACCTCGACGCATGGCGCCTTCGGCGCGCTCGCCCACGGGATCGGCACCTCGGAGGTGGAGCACGTGCTCGCCACCCAGACGCTGATCCAGAAGAAGGCGAAGAACATGCGGATCACCGTCGATGGCGTCGCGCCGGCCGGGGTGACCGCGAAGGACATCATCCTCGCCATCATCGGCGAGATCGGCACGGCGGGCGGCACCGGCCATGTGATGGAATATGCCGGCGAGGCGATCCGCGCCCTTTCGATGGAAGGGCGGATGACGGTCTGCAACATGTCGATCGAGGGCGGCGCCCGCGCCGGCCTGATCGCGCCGGACGAGAAGACCTTCGACTATATCCGCGGCCGGCCGAAGGCGCCGAAGGGCGCGGCCTTCGAGCAGGCGCTCGCCTACTGGCAGACGCTCTATTCGGACGAGGGCGCGCATTTCGACAAGGAGATCCGGCTCGACGCCGCGGCCCTGCCGCCGATCGTCACCTGGGGCTCCTCGCCCGAGGATGTCGTCGCGGTGACCGGCGTCGTGCCGAACCCGGACGACATCGCCGACGAGACCAAGCGCGTCTCGAAGTGGCGGGCGCTCGACTATATGGGCCTGAAGCCGGGCACGAAGATGACCGACATCGCGGTCGAGCGCGTCTTCATCGGCTCCTGCACCAATGGCCGGATCGAGGATCTGCGCGCCGCCGCGGCGATGATCGGCGACAAGCGGGTCCGCGAGGGCGTCAACGCCATGGTCGTGCCGGGCTCCGGCCTCGTCAAGGAGCAGGCCGAGGCCGAGGGTCTCGACAAGATCTTCAAGGCGGCCGGCTTCGACTGGCGCGAGCCGGGCTGCTCGATGTGCCTCGCCATGAACGAGGACCGGCTGCGCCCGCAGGAGCGCTGCGCCTCGACCTCGAACCGCAATTTCGAGGGGCGCCAGGGCTTCAAGGGCCGCACCCATCTCGTCTCGCCGCAGATGGCGGCGGCCGCGGCGATCGCCGGCCATTTCGTCGATATCCGCGACTGGCGCTGACCGCCCGTCCGGCAGAGGCCGAATCGAAGAGCCCCGCGCGATCCTCGCGCGGGGCTCTCTTCATTGGGACGCGCCGGTCCTGCGGCGCTCACCAGCGGCGGAAGCAGCGGTCGCCGATATAGACCCGCTCGGTGCGCCAGCCGTGCCGGGTGCGGATGGTGCGGTATTCGAAGACCGGCTCGCAGACCCGGCCGCGCCAGCCCGGCCCGCCGGCAAAGCCGAAGCCGGGCCCGCCCCAGCCGGGGCCGTAATGGCCGTGACCGTGGCCGTGGCCGTGGCCGTGGCCATGGCCGTGATGCGGGGCGGCCGAGGCGGCGGAGGCGCCGGCGCCGAGCGCGACGACGAGGGTGGCGAGGGCGAGAGCGGTCTTCCTGATCATGACCTTGTTCCTTCCGGGTTCTGGTTCTGGCCGGTTGCGTCGCCGGCCTTGATGCGACATCTCTAGGACGCCGCCGCTGAACCGCCCCTGAGCGGCCGGTTCAGAATGCGTTCAGCCCAAGAATCCGCACGGAAGCGGTCCGGAAGCGGAGGAGGAAGCCCGAACCATGACGACGATCGCGATCGAGAAGCTGGCGCTCGCCGACGCCCGCGAGCTCGCCCCGCTCATCGCCGCCTATGTCCAGGACATGAAGCGCGGCGCGCCGCGGCGGCCCGACGAGTACTATGCCGAGATGCTCCTGACCGACCGGGCGGCCGAGCTGCTCGGCGCGCGGATCGAGGGCCGGCTGGTCGGCTTCGCCGTGTTCTACGACCTGCCCGACGCGATGACCGGCATGCGGCTCGGCCAGCTCGACCACATCTTCGTCATCCATGAGGAGCGCAATCGCGGCATCGCCCGCGGCCTGATCGACGCGCTGAAGCAGGAGGGTCGCCGCCGCGGCTGGCTGTCGCTGCGCTGGACCGTGCCGGCGAAGACGCCCTCGCCGCCCCGCCTCGTCGAGGCGCTCGCGGTGCCCGCCCCCTCGAAGAGCTTCCTGATCGAGATCGAGCGCGCCCCGACGGTGCAGGGATGAGGACCGGTGACGCCCCCCTCGCAGCGCTCGCCGCGCTCGAGGCGCCTTCGCTCGAGGATTTCGAGCGGCTCGGCGAGATCGCCTATGCCGCTCTGCCCGACGAATTCCGCAGCCGCATCGCGGAGATCGAGATCCGCGTCGCCGACTTCCCCGACGAGGACGCGCTCGATTCGCTCGGGCTCGAGAGCGAGTTCGACCTGCTCGGCCTCTTCGTCGGCATAGGCCTCGCCCATGCCGAGGCGGTGCCGCGCACGGGCGGCACGCCGAACCGCATCTGGCTCTATCGCCGGCCGATCCTCGACTATTGGGCCGAGCACGAGGAGACGCTCGGCGCGATCGTCACCCATGTCCTGATCCACGAGATCGGCCACCATTTCGGCCTGTCGGACGAGGACATGGAGGCGATCGAGGCCGCAGCGGGAGAGGAATAGGCGGTCCCGCGGGGAGGCCGCCCGCGGGCGCCGCTACGGCGCGACACCCGCCATTTCGCAGACCACGGCCCATTCCGCATCCGTGACCGGCTGCACGGAGAGACGGGAATTGCCGGTCAGCGCCATGCCGGCGAGACGCGGCTCGGCCTTCGCCGCGGCGAGCGTCACCGGCCTTTCGACCGGCATCACCGCCTTCAGGTCGACGCACTCCCACTGGCCGGTCGTATCGGTCGAATCGGGATGGGCCGCTGCGATCACCTCGACGATGCCGACGACGGCCTTGCCCTCGTTCGAATGGTAGAAGAAGCCGCGCTCGCCGACCTTCATGGCGCGCATGTTGTTGCGCGCCTGATAGTTGCGGACGCCGTCCCATTCCTGCCCGGCCTCGCCCTTGCCGACGAGATCGTCGAAGGAGAAGGAATCGGGCTCCGATTTGAACAGCCAGTGGGCCATCGCGTCCTCAGGCCGGCTTGCCGATGCCCCAGCGCCAGGGGCGCACGGTGACGGAGGAGAAGAGGCCCGCCTTCGTGAACGGGTCCTCGTCGACGATCTTCTGCGCCTCCGCGAGGCTGTCCGCCTCGATGACGTAGAGCGTGCCGACCATGGTCTCGCCATCCTCGGCGAGGAAGGGGCCGGCGATGCGGATCGGCACGGTCTTCAGATAGTCGAGATGGACCGGGCGGACTTCGGTGCGCAGCGACAGGCCGTTCGGCTTGTCTTCGCAAAGGGCGACGAAATGCATGGAGCGTTTCCCGTTTCTTGGAGGCCGCGGGAGGGTAGAGCCGTCGCCGCCGGCCGTAAAGCGCCGCTCAGCGGCTTTCGGGCTCGTCCGGCTCCGGCAGCGTCGTCCGGTTGACGAGCGGCATCTGCGCCAGCGCGAAGACGAAGGTGAGCGGCATGATGCCCCAGACCTTGAAGGTCACCCAGGCATCGGTCGACATCGTCCGCCAGATCACCTCGTTGAGCGCGGCGAGCACGAAGAAGAAGATCGCCCAGCGCAGCGTCAGGATGCGCCAGCCCTCGTCCGACAGACGGAACACCGAATCGAACACATAGCCGAGCAGCGAGCGCCCGAAGGCGAGGCCGCCGAGCAGGATGCCGCCGAACAGCACGTTGGTGATGGTCGGCTTCACCTTGATGAAGGTTTCGTCGTGCAGCCAGAGCGTCAGCCCGCCGAACACGACGACGACGATCGCGGTGACGAGCGGCATCACCGGCAGACGCCTCGTGAGGGCGAGCGAGACGACGAGCGCGACGAGGGTGGCGACGATGAAGGCGGCGGTGGCGAGGAAGATCGGCCCGCCGACCGCGCCGAGCGCCGGAAGGCGCTCGGCGAGGGCCGCGCCGCGGGCATTCATGAAGAAGAACACGCCGAGCGGGCCGAGCTCGAGGGCGAGCTTGAGGAAGGGATTGATCTCGCGCTTCTTCGGATCGTTCGGCGCGCGTTCGAACTCGACGGTCATCGCGACCTCGCCTTCCTCGTCATGACGTGAGACCGGCGATCGCCCGCGCGAAATCCGCCGCCTCGAAGGGCTCCAGATCGTCGACGCCCTCGCCGACGCCGATGAAATGCACCGGCAGGCCGAATTTCGCGGCGATCGCGACGAGGATGCCGCCCTTCGCCGTGCCGTCGAGCTTGGTCATCACGAGGCCGGTGACGCCGGCGACGCGGCCGAAGATCTCGACCTGGTTCATGGCGTTCTGGCCGGTCGTCGCGTCGAGCGTCAGGAGCACGCTGTGCGGCGCCGTCTCGTCCTGCTTGCGGATGACGCGGATGACCTTTTCGAGCTCGGCCATCAGCTCGGCGCGGTTCTGCAGCCGGCCGGCCGTGTCGATCAGGAGCACGTCGGTTCCCTGCTCCCGCGCCGAGCGGAGCGCGTCGAAGGCGAGGCCGGCGGCATCCGCCCCGGTCTCGCGTGCCACGACCGTGGCGCCGGTGCGCTCGCCCCAGATCTTCAGCTGCTCGATCGCCGCGGCGCGGAAGGTGTCGCCGGCGGCGAGCATCACCGAGCGGCCCTCGGCGCGGAATTTCTGCGCCAGCTTGCCGATCGTCGTCGTCTTGCCGGTGCCGTTGACGCCGACGACGAGCACGACATGCGGCTTGCGCCCCGGATCGACCATGAGCGGCAGGGCGACCGGCGCGAGCACCTTCGTCACCTCCTCGGCGAGGATGCGCTTGACGTCCTCGGCGGCGATCTCCTTGTCGAACCGGCCCTTGGCGAGCGCGGCCGAGATCTGGCCGGCGGTGGCGACGCCGAGATCGGCCTGGATCAGCACGTCCTCGAACTCTTCGAGCGTCGCGGCATCGAGCTTGCGCTTCGTAAAGACCGAGACGATGCCCTCGCCGATCGCGCCCGAGGAGCGCGCGAGGCCGGCCTTCAGCCGCTGGAACCAGGAGGGGCGCGCAGCGGGTGGCTCCGGCGCCAAGGGTGCCGGCGGCGCGGCCGCAGCGGGCGCGGGCTCGGAACGCGGCGGATCGGAGCGCGGCGGCTCCGGCTCGCGGCCGCCGCCGAACAGCCGGCCGAACAGGCCCTTCTTCTCCTCCGCCATCAGCCGGTCTCCGCCATCGGACGGCCGCCCGTCCGCGCGCCCGCGAGCGGGCCGGAAAGCGTGGAGCGGGCGTGGCCGCGGGGGACGGGAAGGAGAGCGAGGGTCATGGCGGCTATATGGCCGATCCCAAGGGCGAAGGCGAATCCACGGCTCACACCGCCTGCACGGCCGGCAGGAGCCCGACCATGATCGAGACGCCGCCGTCGAGACCGACCGTGCCGCGATGCTCGAAGGCGGCCGGCCCGGACATCAGGACGTTCCCGTCCTCGCGCCACAGAATATCGAGCGTGCCGCCCGGCAGCCGCACGGCGACCCGCCGGCCGGTGCGCCCGGTGCGCGCGGCGAGCACCGCGATGGCGCAGGCCGCCGAGCCGCAGGCGAGCGTCAGCCCGGCGCCGCGCTCCCAGACCTTCGCGGTCACCGCATCCGGTCCGGTCACCCGGACGAGCGAGATGTTGGCGCGCTGCGGAAAGAGCGGATGATGTTCGAGGATCGGCCCGATGCGGCCGAGATCATAGGCCTCGACATCGTCGACGAAGAACACGGCGTGCGGATTGCCCATGCTCGCCACGGCGGGCGCGCTGAGCAGAGGCGCATCGACCGGGCCGAAGGCGAGATCGAGCGCGTCGGTATCGGCGACCGGATGGGCGAGCGGGATGTCCGCCCAGCCGAACCGCGGCGGTCCCATGTCGACGGTGATCGTGCCGTCGGCGGCGAATGTGGTGTCGAGGAGGCCGGCCTCGGTCTCGAGCCGCAGCGCGGCGCGCGGGGCGTCGGCGGTCAGATAGAGCGCGACGCAGCGCGTACCGTTGCCGCAGGCGGCGCTCATCGAGCCGTCCGTGTTGTAGATGGCGAGAAAGGCGTCGGTGCCGGCGGTCCGCGGGTCGCCGATCACCATCAGCTGGTCGAATTCGGTCGCCCGATCGGCGGCGAGCGTGCGGGCGAGACCGGCGTCGACGGTCGCGTCCGTGCCGCGCGTGTCGAGCACGGTGATGCGGTTGCCGATGCCGTTCATCTTGGCGAAGGGAAGCTTCATCGCGCGCCGTCCGGTGTTTCCCGCTATATGGCGGATCGCCGGCCGAAACGCCACCGGCGAAGCGGCCCGATCGCGGCGGCGTGGGGCGGTCACCTCCATGTGCCTTCTTGCGATGCCGGCCCCCGATCCCCATCCTCCCCAAAAGAGGAGAAGCCCGTGACCCCCCTCCGTATCGACCTCGTCACCGACATCGTCTGTCCCTGGTGCTTCATCGGGACGCGGCGCCTCGACGATCTGGTCGGCCGGCTCGGCGAGCCGGTCGAGATCGTGCACCACCCCTTCCTGCTCGATCCGTCCATCCCGCCCGAGGGGATGGATCTGCGCGAGCGGCTGCGGACGAAATACGGCGCCGACCCGGAGGCGATGTTCGCCCGCGTCGAGGCGGCGGCGCACGAAGCCGGCATCCCGCTCGATTTCGCGAAGGTGCGACGCACGCCGGCGACCGAGAAGGCGCACGCCCTCGTCGCCGCGGCCGCCGCCTGGGGGGCGCAGCAGCCGCTCGCGCTCGCCCTCTTCGAGGCCTACTTCCTCGAGGGCGCCGACATCGGCAACACACGCACGCTCGTCGAGATCGCCGCGCCCTTCGGCCTGTCGGACGAGGAGGTGGTGGCGATCGCCGAATCACCGGAGGCGCGGAACGCGGTTCGCAAGGCCGCGGCGGAACTTTCCGCGCAGGGCATCTCGGGCGTCCCCTTCTTCGTTTTCGGCAACCGCTTCGCCCTGTCGGGCGCGCAGCCCGAGGCCGTGCTCGAAGAGGCGATGCGCCGGGCGCGGGCGGAAGAGGCGGCGGAGTAGCTCAGCCGCACCAGCCGGCGCGCCGGCCGCCGTCATAGACGCGGGCATAGCCGGCGCCGACCAGCGCGGTCGATACGTCCGTGCCGTCGGACGCGCGGACATTGGCGAGCACGCGGCCGAAATATTTGTCGCCCTCGATCTCGGTCAGCACCACCCGGCCGCCGGCGACGAGCGCGGCGAGCGCCGCGGTGGCCCGCTCCGCCGCGACGCGCTCGCCCGGGCAGCGGGCGCGCCGCTCCGGCGCGTCGACGCCGCGCAGCCGCACAAGAACCTCGATCTCCTGGCCGATCCAGATCCGCGCCCGGATCGCCAGCGTGTCGCCGTCGACGACGCGCATCACCTCACCGGCGACCGGACCGGCGAGCCGCTCCTCGGCGGCGGCCGGCAGGGCGAGACAGAGGGGAAGGACGAGGAACAGACGCCGCATGAAACCGCGATCTCGGTGAACCGACAGTGGATCAAGGATATTATTCCTAAAGGAATTTCATCCTATGTCCAGTATCGCTACGTTGTAGTCGCGGTGAAAAGCGGCGGGAATTCGGCGGAAAGCGGGAGCCCCCGACGACGCTTCGAAGCAAGGGCGCGACTTCAAAAATCCGTCGCGATGCCCTTCACCTCCCAGTCGCCGAAGCGGACCGGCTCGGGGCCGTCGCGCCCGAGCCTCTCGGGCGGCAATTGCGCGGCCGCGTCGATCGCCGCGCGGCGGGCCTCGGCCTCCGCGAGCGCGCGCCGGGCGGCGTCGGACAGGGGACGCACGGGCGTTTCGTCGGCCATGCTCTGCGATCTCCTCGGAAGGCGCGAATCCTTGCGGCTTTCCGCGCCGCTTCCCATCATATAGGGCCGAGGGGCCGGCTCATGCGAGCGCGCCCGAACGAAAGGAACCGACGAGGATGAACACCCTGCGCACGGCCATGCTGCTCGCCGCCATGACCGCGCTGTTCATGGGGGTGGGCTATCTGATCGGCGGATCGGGCGGCATGACGATCGCCTTCCTGATCGCCGCCGGCATGAACCTCTTCTCCTACTGGAACGCCGACAAGATGGTGCTCGCCATGCACCATGCGCGGGAGGTCGACCGCCGCACGGCGCCGGATTATTACGGCATCGTCGAAGAGCTGGCGCGCCGCGCCGGCCTGCCCATGCCGAAGGTCTATGTGATCGACAACCCGCAGCCGAACGCCTTCGCGACCGGGCGCAACCCGCAGAACGCCGCCGTCGCCGCGACCACCGGCCTCCTGCAGGCGCTGTCGCGCGAGGAGGTGGCGGGCGTCATGGCGCACGAACTCGCCCATGTGCAGAACCGCGACACGCTGATCATGACGATCACCGCGACGATCGCCGGCGCGATCTCGATGCTCGGCAATTTCGCCTTCTTCTTCGGCGGCAACCGCGACAACAACAATGGCGGCTTCGGCATCGTCGGCGTGCTCGTCGCGATGATCGTCGCGCCGCTCGCCGCGATGATCGTCCAGATGGCGATCAGCCGGACGCGCGAATATGCCGCCGACCGGCGCGGCGCGGAAATCTGCGGCGAGCCGCGCTGGCTCGCCTCGGCGCTCGGCAAGATCGCGCGGGGCGCCGAGCGCATTCCCAACATGGACGCCGAGCGCAGCCCGGCGACGGCGCACATGTTCATCGTCAACCCGCTTTCCGGCCAGCGCATGGACAACCTCTTCTCCACCCACCCGGCGACCGAGAACCGCATCGCCGCCCTCCTGCGCATGGACGCGGAGCGCCCGGCGGCGCCCGGCCGCGTCGACCTGCCGGGCGGCTTCGCCCGCCGCGCGTCGGCCGATCGGGCCCCGCGGACCGATGGGCCGTGGGGCGGCAGCAGCCCGCGCCGGGGACCCTGGGGTTGAGACCGCGGCCCGCGACCGCCCCGTCGCACGGTCCGGCCGGACGGCGCGCGCCGCCCGGCCTCGCCGCCCGCGCCGCCGCGACGGCCGCGCTGCGCCGGACGATCGAGGACGGCGAGCCGCCCGACACGATCATCGAGGCGGCGGACGGCCCCTTTGCCGTGCTCGAGGCGCGCGACCGGGCGCTCGCCCGGGCGATTCTCGGCACGGCGCTCCGCCGCCACGGCCAGATCCGCGATGCGCTCGCCCGCTTCATGAAGGGCCGGCCGCCGAAGCGGAGCGGCCCCCTCGCCGCCATTCTCGACATCGCCGCGGCGCAGATCCTCTTCATGGACGTGCCCGACCACGCCGCCGTCTCGCTCGCGGTGACGCAGGCCGGCGCCGACCGCGACGCGCAGCATTTCCGCCCGCTCGCCAATGCCGTGCTGCGCCGCCTCGCCGAGGCGAAGGAGGAGACCCGCGCCGGGCAGGACGAGACGGCCCTCGCCGCCCCCGCCTGGCTCGCCAAACGCTGGCGCGCCGCCTATGGCGCCGAGACCGCCGCGGCGATCGCCCGCGCCCATCTCGTCGAGCCGGCGCTCGACCTCTCGGTGAAGGCCGATCCGGAGGGCTGGGCGGCGCGGCTCGGCGGCATCGTCCTGCCGACCGGCTCGGTGCGGCTCGTCGCGCACGGGCCGATCGAGGCGCTCGACGGCTATGCCGACGGCGCCTGGTGGGTGCAGGACGCCGCCGCCGCCCTGCCCGCCAGGCTCATCGGCGCCGCCCCCGGCCAGACGGTCGCCGACCTCTGCGCCGCGCCGGGCGGCAAGACGGCGGCACTCGCGGCCGCCGGCGCACGGGTCACCGCGGTCGACGTGTCGCCCGCCCGGCTCGACCGGCTCCGCGCCAATCTCGCCCGGCTGCGGCTCGAGGCGGACGTCGTCGCCGCCGACATCGAGACCTGGCGGCCGGACCGGCTCTTCGACGCGGTGCTCCTCGATGCGCCCTGCACCGCCACCGGCACGATCCGCCGCCATCCCGATGTCGCGCTCCTCAAGCGGGCCGACGACGTCGCGGCGCTCGCCGCGCTGCAGGCGCGGCTGATCGATGCCGCCGTCGCGCTCCTCGCGCCGGGCGGGACGCTCGTCTATTGCACCTGCTCGCTCGAACCCGAGGAGGGCGAGGCGCAGGCGCGCGCCGCGCTCGGCCGCCTGCCGCTCGCGCTCGTTCCGGTCGAGCCCGGCGAGATCGGGGATCGCCCTGAATTGATCCGCGACGGCTTCCTGCGCACCCTCCCCGCGCATCTGCCGCAGGCGGACGCGCGGCTCGGCGGGCTCGACGGATTTTTCGCCGCGCGCTTCCGGCGGCTCTAGCGGTTTCAGTTTGCGCGCCCGGGCGGCTAGATTGCCGGCGGGGCGCATCCTTCCTGATTCGTTTCGCGCGGCCGGGGGCGGGCGCAAGGAGGCGGCGAATGGCACGCGGCGGGGGTTCCGCATGGAGACGGCAGAGGGGGCTCGCGCTCGCCTCGGCGCTCCGGCGCGCCCGTCTGACGCTGCATGCGAGCCCGTTCTACCGCTGGCGCTATTCCGGCCAGATGCCGGAACGCCTCCTGATCGCGCCGACCGACCTTCGCACCGCCGACCCGACCATCGCGCACGACATCTATGCCGGCCGCTTCGTCTTCGCCGGCGAGGTGATCGAGGTGTCGGGCTATTCCGTCTTCGAGATCGAGCCGCCGTCCGACGCCTGGGCGGAGCGGCTGCACGGATTCTCCTGGCTGCGGCACATGCGCGCCTCCGATCTCGCCCTCTCGCGCGAGAACGCCCGCGCCCTCGTCGACGAATGGATCCGCTTCCACCGCCTGCACGGCCCGATCGCCCATGCGCCCGAAGTGGCGGCGCGGCGCGTGCTCTCCTGGCTCGCCAACACGCCGCTGATTCTCGACGGCTGCGACCATGATTTCTACCGCCGCTTCATGCGCGCGCTCGTCCGCCAGATCCGGGCGCTCCGCCGGATCGCGCTCGATGTCGAGCCCGGCCTGCCGCGGCTCCGCGTCAAGATGGCGCTCGTCGCCGCGGCGCTGTCGCTGTCCGGCGAGGTGCGCTTCGTGCGTCAGGCGACGCGCTGGCTGGAACAGGAGCTCGACCGGCAGATCCTGCCCGATGGCGGCCATGTCGGCCGCAATCCGGCGGCCGTGCTCGAGACGCTCGTCGACCTCCTGCCGCTCCGCCAGGCCTATACCGCGCGCGGCCAGCAGCCGCCGGCGGCGCTGCTCGGCGCCGTCGACCGGATGATGCCGATGCTGCGCTTCTTCCGGCTCGGCGATGGTGGCTTCGCCCGCTTCAACGGCATGGGCGAGACCCAGCTCGGCCTGCTCGCCACCGTGCTCGCCTATGACGACGCCCGCGGCGCGCCGCTGAAGAGCGCGCCGCATTCCGGCTATCAGCGGCTCGAGGCCGGCGAGACGGTGATCCTCGTCGACACCGGCCCGCCGCCGCCGCCCGCCTATTCGCGCGAGGCGCATGCCGGCTGTCTCTCCTTCGAGATGAGCGCCGGCCGCCAGCCGCTGGTCGTCAATTGCGGCGTGCCCGGCCCGCTCGCGGTCGAGCTCCGCCGGCTCGCCCGCGCCACCGCGGCGCATTCGACCGCCGCGCTCAACGATTCCTCGTCCTGCCGCTTCGCCCGCGGCGAGGGCGGCGACCGTCCGATCCTCTCCGGCCCGACCCATGTCGAGATCGAGCGGCGCGAGGACCATGCCGGCATCGTGCTGATCGCCGCGCATGACGGCTATGTCGCGCGCTACGGCATCCGCCACGAGCGGCGGCTGATGATGTCGCCCTATGGCGACGTGATCGAGGGGCTCGACGGCTTCACGAGCCCGTCCGGCGGCACGGCCGGCAAGGGCGGCAAGGACGGCTTCGCGATCCGCTTCCACCTCCACCCGACGGTGCGGGCGAGCCGCGTCAAGGGCGGCAATGCCGTGCTGCTGGCACTGCCCGACGGCTCGGCCTGGGAATTCCAGACCACCGGCCCGGAAGCGGCGATCGAGGAGAGCATCCAGCTGTCGGACGTGCGCGGCAGCCGGCGCAGCGAGCAGATCGTCGTCTACGGCCGCGCGCTCCACCAGGCCTCGGTCCGCTGGCGCTTCCGCCGCATCGCCGGCCCCCAGCCGCGGCGGAGCGGGGGCGCGCGGGAGAACGGGGACGAGCTGCCGCTCTAATAGGCGGCGTTCCCTTTCACCAGTCTTTGCCCGGCATCGCGGTGCTCCCGACACCCAGTGGCGTGCTGTTGTCTTCCCGGGATGACGGCAGCGCGCGCAGTACCATCCGGCCTCACGATTATGGATGCCGGCACGGAGGCCGGCATGACGGGTGGAGAGGATGTGGCCGGCGGGATGGCCGCGCGCCCTTGCCACCCCGCACGACCGTCACCCCGGCCTCCGTGCCAGGGTCCATAATCGGGACGCGGGGTGGCGTGCGCGTCGCCACCCCGGAGTTCGGCTGTGCCCGCGCACGCCCCGCCGGCCGCCGAGCGAGGCCTCTTTCGAACAGCGGTCGGCACGAGTGTCGGCGCGGCCGCCGGCGACACGTCCTTCGAGGAGCGGTCGGCGGCCCGATGCGAGCCGGCCCGGCCACGGAGGGAGAAGCATGCCGCTCTATCTCGTCAGCATCCATCACCCCGACGATTACGACCCCGCCGCCGAGGATGCGGCGATGCACCGGGCGATCGACGATGTGAACGCCGACATGGTCGCCGCCGGCGTGCGGGTGTTCGTCGGCGGATTGCGGCCGGCGGCGGAGGCGACGGCGCTGCGGGCGCGGCCGGACGGCACGGTGGCGATCGACGACGGCCCCTATCTGCCGACCCGCGAGCATGTCGGCGGCTTCTGGGTGCTCGATGTCGCCGACCGCGCCGCGGCGCTCGCCTGGGGGCGGCGGGCGGTGCGGGCCTGCCGGGCGCCGGTCGAGGTGCGGCCGTTCTACTGAAGGACGGGCGCCGAGCCCCGCCCTCCGCGTGACGGGGACGCGGCCGCGACCTTCCGCGTGACCGGATCGGCCGATCGTGCTATCGGCGCGGCCGACCCCCCGCGTTCTCCCGAGGTTCCCATGGCCGTTCCGCCGTCGCTCGTCGCTTCGCCCGATCTCCAGCCGCTGAGGCGGGCGCTGATCTCGGTGTCGGATGCGACCGGGATGATCGAGCTCGGCCGGGCGCTCGTCGCGCGCGGCGTTTCGATCGCGGCGACGGGGTCGACCTGCAAGGCGCTCAACGCGGCCGGCGTGCCGGCGGAAAACGTCGCCGACATCATCGGCTTCCCCGAAATCCTCGGCGGCCGGGTGAAGACGCTGCACCCGAAGATCCATGGCGGCCTGCTCGGCATCCGCAACGATCCGGTCCATGCCGCGGAGATGGCCGAGCACGGCATCGAGGGGTTCGATCTCGTCTGCGTCAACCTCTACCCCTTCGAGGCGACGGTGGCGAAGGGCGCCGATTATGCGACCGCGGTCGAGAACATCGACATCGGCGGGCCGGCGATGATCCGCGCCGCGGCGAAGAACCACGGCTATGCCGCGGTGGTGGTCGACCCGGCCGATTACGGCCGCGTGCTCGCCGCGCTCGAGGAGCATGACGGCGCGACGCCGCTCGCGCTGCGCAAGGCGCTCGCCGCCAAGGCCTTCGCCCGCACCGCGGCCTATGACGCGGCGGTGTCGTCCTGGTTCGCCGCCGCGCTCGACGAGCCGGCGCCGGCCTGGCGCAGCTTTTCCGGCGCGCTCGCCGAGACGCTGCGCTATGGCGAGAACCCGCACCAGAAGGCCGCCTTCTATAGCGGGGGCACGCCCCGGCCGGGCGTCGCCACGGCGCGCCAGCTGCAGGGCAAGCAACTCTCCTACAACAACATCAACGACACCGACGCGGCCTTCGAGCTGGTCGCCGAGTTCGACGCCGCGACGACGCCGGCGGTGGCGATCATCAAGCACGCCAATCCCTGCGGCGTCGCGGTCGGCGACACGCTCGCCGAGGCTTATGAGAAGGCGCTCCGCTGCGACCCCGTCTCGGCCTTCGGCGGCATCGTCGCGCTCAACCGCACGCTCGACGCCGCGGCGGCGAAGCGGATCGTCGAGATCTTCACCGAGGTGATCGTCGCCCCCGACGCGACCGAGGAGGCGGCGGCGATCGTCGCGGCGAAGAAGAACCTGCGCCTGCTGGTCACCGGCGGCCTGCCCGACCCGGCGGCGCCGGGCTTGACGGTGCGCAGCGTCGCGGGGGGCCTGCTCGTCCAGGACCGCGATTTCGGCCGCACCGAGGCGGGCGACCTGAAGGTGGTGACGAAGCGGGCGCCGACCGCGGCCGAGCTCGCCGATCTCGTCTTCGCCTTCCGCGTCGCCAAGCACGTCAAGTCGAACGCCATCGTCTATGCCAAGGACGGCGCCACCGTCGGCATCGGCGCCGGCCAGATGAGCCGGGTCGATTCCTCGACCATCGCGGCGAAGAAGGCGGCCGAGGCCGCGCGCGCTCTCGGCCGGGCGGAATCCCTCGCGCTCGGCTCGGTGGTCGCCTCCGACGCCTTCTTCCCGTTCGCCGACGGCCTCGTCGCGGCGGCGGAAGCCGGCGCCACCGCGGTGATCCAGCCGGGCGGGTCGGTGCGCGACGAGGAGGTGATCGCCGCGGCGGACGCCGCCGGCCTTGCCATGGTGTTCACCGGAATGCGGCACTTCCGGCATTGATTCCGCCGGGAAATCGGCGCATTGGTCCGGTCCCCGCTCGGATTTTGGGAGACAAGGCGATGGAGAAGTTCACCACGCTCGACGGTGTCGCGGCGCCGCTGCCGATCATCAACATCGACACCGACATGATCATCCCGAAGGATTACCTGAAGACGATCAAGCGGACCGGGCTCGGCAAGGGCCTCTTCGCCGAGATGCGCTATCGCGAGGACGGCTCGGAGAACCCCGATTTCGTGCTCAACAAGCCGGCCTATCGCAGCGCGACCATTCTCGTCGCCGGCGACAATTTCGGCTGCGGCTCGTCGCGCGAGCACGCGCCCTGGGCGCTCGCCGATTACGGCATACGCTGCGTCATCTCGACGAGCTTCGCCGACATCTTCTACAACAACTGCTTCAACAACGGCATCCTGCCGGCGATCGTCTCGCCCGAGGATCTCGACAAGCTGCTCGACGATGCGGGCCGCGGCTCGAACGCCCGGCTCGAGGTCGATCTCGAGGCGCAGGTGATCCGCGGGCCGGACGGCGGCTCGGTGCCGTTCCAGATCGACCCGGCGCGGAAGGAGAAGCTCCTCTCCGGCCTCGACGACATCGGCATCACCATGGTCAAGGACACCCAGATCGCGGCCTATGAGAGCCGCGCGGCGGCCGCGCGCCCCTGGGCCTGACCGGCGATCCCGCTTCCCCTTCCCTCGAGACGGCCGCTTCGGCGGCCGTTTTGCTTGACAGGGGTCGCCGCGCGCCTATAACTGCCGCCGATCGTGGCGCGGTCCATGGCCGGCGCCATTTTCATTTCCGGAACCCTGACTGAAGAAGCCGATCCTTCGAGATCGGGCTGAACAACTGGATCGAACAATGTTCGCAGTCATCAAGTCCGGCGGCAAGCAGTACCGTGTCGCTCAGGACCAAGTCATCGAAGTCGAAAAGCTCGCCGGCGAGGCGGGTGACGCCGTCACCTTCGGCGAAGTTCTGCTGATCGGCGGCGACGCCGGCACCACCTTCGGCGCCCCGGCGATCGCCGGCGCCTCGGTCGCCGGCACGATCGTCGAGCAGGGGCGCGACGGGAAGATTCTCGTCTTCAAGAAGCGCCGCCGCCAGAACTCCAAGCGCAGCCGCGGTCACCGGCAGCATTATACCGCCGTGAAGATCACCGAGATCGTCGCGGGCGCCTGACCGGACCGGCTGAAGGAGAAACGAAATGGCACACAAAAAAGCAGGCGGCTCCTCGCGCAACGGCCGTGATTCGGCCGGCCGACGCCTCGGCGTGAAGAAGTTCGGCGGCGAGCGCGTCGTCTCGGGCAACATCATCGTCCGCCAGCGCGGCACGAAATGGCACCCCGGTACGGGCGTCGGCCTCGGCGTCGACCATACGATCTTCGCCACGACGGAAGGCGTCGTGGAGTTCCGGCAGAAGGCCAATGGCCGCACCTACGTATCCGTCGCACCGCACGCGGCGGCAGCTGAGTAACCCGGCGTGACGAACACTCTCGCCGGCGTCACATCGACCCGGCGGGACCCGTAAAGGTCAAAGGTCCGCAAGGACCGCGAGAGGGGAGATGGGACGCCATCTCCCCTTTTTCGCATGGCCCGACGGGAGCCGATCATGCAGGACGACGGAGCCGCAGCGCTCGACACCGAGGACGAGGAACGATCGATCCTGACGCAGCGGCTGGCGCTCCGCGCCCCGCAGGCCGGCGATGCCGCCGCCCTCGCCGCGGCGCTCGACAATCCCCGCGTCGCGACGAGCCTCGTCGGTGTGCCCTATCCCTTCCTGATGAGCGACGCGGAAGCCTTCATCCGCCGCGAGCGGGCGCACCGCAAGGGTCCTGGCGCCTGCTTCCTCGCGATCCGCCGCTCGTGCGGGCATGTCGTCGGGGCCGGCAGCTACCGGCCGAGCGGCGACCGGCCGGACGGCTATGATCTCACCTTCTGGGTGGCGGAACATTACTGGGGTCGCGGCTATGGCACCGAGATCGCCCACCGGATCGTCGACGACGCCTTCTCGAACGGTTCGATGGACCGGCTCTGGACGGTGGTCCGTGTCACCAATGGCCGGGCCCGCCGGGTGGTCGAAAAATGCGGGTTCCAGTTCCGCGGCTCGGGTATGGTCTCCTCGATCGCGACGCGCGGCGCGGTGGCGGTGGAACGCTTCGTGCTGGAACGATCGGTCTGGACGAGCATCAAAGAGTGGGGCGCGGGCCGTTTCGCCGCGAGCGACGATGACGATGCAGAGAGCGACGCCGCCTGACGGCCGGATCGAGACGGAGCGCCTGGTGCTCCGTCCGCTCCGCCTCACCGATGCCGCGGCGATCACCGAGGGTCTTTCCGATTTCGAAGTGTCGCGCTGGCTCGCCCGCGTGCCCTTCCCCTATCGGCGGGTCGACGCCGAGCGCTTCCTCGTCTGGGCCGCGGGCTCGCAGGCGCGGCGCGAGGAGCGGCTCTATGCGATCGACACCGGGAACGGCCTCGTCGGCCTCGTCTCGCTGATCGCGCTCGGCGCGGCGCCGGTGCTCGGCTACTGGCTCTCCCGCGCCGCCTGGGGCGGCGGGCTGATGCCGGAAGCGGCCGCCGCGCTCGTCGCCGAGGCCTTCCGCGATCCGGTCGTGCGGGAGATCCGCTCCGGCGTGTTCGAGGGCAATCACCGCTCGATGCGGGTGCAGGAGAAGCTCGGCTTCGTCGTCACCGGCCGTTCGATTCAGCACAACCTTGCGCTTTCCGCCGATCTTCCGCATATCGACACGGTGCTGACGCGGGCGCGTCACGAAGAGTTCACGACATGAAATTCCTCGACCAGGCGAAGGTCTACATTCGCTCCGGCGACGGCGGCGCCGGTTCGGTGTCCTTCCGCCGCGAGAAGTTCATCGAGTTCGGCGGGCCGGACGGCGGCGATGGCGGCCGCGGCGGCGACGTCTGGGTGGAATGCGTCGACGGCCTCAATACGCTGATCGATTACCGCTACCAGCAGCACTACAAGGCGAAGACCGGTCAGCACGGCATGGGCCGCAACCGCGCCGGCGCGAAGGGCGACGACGTGCTCCTCAAGGTGCCGGTCGGCACCCAGATCTTCGACGAGGACAACGAGACGCTGATCGCCGACCTGACCGAGATCGGCCAGCGCGTCCTGCTCGCCAAGGGCGGCAATGGCGGCTTCGGCAATTCGCACTTCAAGAGCTCGACCAACCAGGCGCCACGCCGCGCCAATCCGGGCCTCGAGGGGCTCGAGCGCTGGATCTGGCTGCGGCTGAAGCTGATCGCCCATGCCGGCCTCGTCGGCCTGCCGAATGCCGGCAAGTCGACCTTCCTCTCCGCCGTCACCGCGGCGCGGCCGAAGATCGCCGACTATCCCTTCACGACGCTCCATCCCGGGCTCGGCGTCGCGCGCATAGACACGCGCGAATTCGTCATCGCCGATATTCCCGGCCTGATCGAGGGCGCGCACGAGGGTGCGGGGCTCGGCGACCGCTTCCTCGGCCATATCGAACGCTGCCGCGTGCTGCTCCATCTCGTCGATGCGACGCAGGACGATGTCGCCGACGCCTATCGGGTGGTCCGTGACGAGCTCGAAGCCTATGGCGAAGGGCTCGGCGAGAAGCGGGAGATCGTCGCGCTGTCGAAGGCGGACGCGGTCGAAGCCGACACGCTCGAGGCGAAGAAGAAGGCGCTCGGCCGCGCCGCCCGGACGACGCCGCTCGTGCTCTCCGCGGTGACCGGCCAGGGAATGGAGGCGGCGCTCCGCGTGCTCGCCCGCATCGTCGAGGAGGCGAACAGCGCCGATCCGAACGACGTGCCCGCGCAGAAGGCGGAAGGCTGGCGGCCGTGAAGCCCGAGGATTTCCGCCGCATCGTCGTCAAGATCGGCTCCGCGCTGCTCGTCGACCGGGCGACCGGCCGGCTCGCTTCCGACTGGCTCGAGGCGTTCGTCGAGGATGTCGCCGCACTCGCCGCCGGCGGCCGGGAGATCCTGCTCGTCTCCTCCGGCGCGATCGCGCTCGGTCGCGGCGTGCTCGGCCTGCCGAAGGGGGCGCTGAAGCTCGAGGAAAGCCAGGCCGCCGCCGCCGTCGGCCAGATCGCGCTCGCCCGCGCCTGGTCGGAGGCGCTCGGCCGGCACGGCATGACCGCCGGCCAGATCCTGCTCACCCTCACCGACACCGAGGAGCGGCGCCGCTACCTCAACGCCCGCTCGACGATCTCGACCCTGCTGCGCCTGCGCGCCGTTCCTGTGATCAACGAGAACGACACGGTCGCGACGACCGAGATCCGCTATGGCGACAACGACCGGCTCGCGGCGCGGGTCGCGACCATGATGGGGGCGGACCTCCTCGTCCTCCTCTCCGATATCGACGGGCTCTACACCGCCCCGCCGCAGCAGGATCCCGCCGCGCGGCACATCCCGATCGTGCCGCGCGTCACGCCGGAGATCGAGGCGATGGCGGGCGGCGCCGGCTCGGAATTCTCCCGCGGCGGCATGAAGACCAAGATCGACGCGGCAAAGATCGCGACCGGCGCCGGCACGGCGATGGCGATCGCGCTCGGCAAGCCGCTGCACCCGCTGAAGCGCATCTCGGAGGGCGCGCCGAGCACCTTCTTCCTCGCCGAGGGCAACCCCGTCGCGGCGCGCAAGAAATGGATCGCCGGCCATCTCGAGACGCGCGGCGTCGTGGTGATCGACGCCGGCGCGGTCTCGGCGCTCCATCAGGGCAAGAGCCTGCTGCCGGCGGGCGTGCGCCGCGTCGAGGGCCGCTTCCAGCGCGGCGACGCCGTCGCGATTCTCGGGCCCTCGGGGGAGGAAATCGGCCGCGGCCTCGTCGGCTACGACATCGGCGAGGCGGAGAAGATCGCCGGCCGCAACAGCCGCGAGATCGAGGCCCTGCTCGGCTATTCCGGCCGGGCGGCGATGATCCACCGCGACGATATGGCGATCTTCGGCGGCGAGCCAGCGCTCGCGGCAGCCGCCGCCTCGGCCTGAACGGCCCGTCGGCGTCCCGGGGCGAGGCGCCGACAGGAGTTCCCCCGCCGGGCCAAAGGCTTCCGAGGGCTCGCCAAAGCTGCTATTTCTCCCGATCCGCGAAAAAGGGGCCGGACAACCGGTCCCGAGGAGAGTGTCATGAGAGCGGCCGCACGGAGCGCAGAGATCCCCGAGATCGAGGCCGATGAATCGCCGGTGGAAGCCGCGATGGTCGATCTCGGCGCGCGGGCGCGCGGTGCCGCCCGGACGCTGGCGCTCGCCTCCGCCGAGACGAAGGACCGAGCGCTCCGCGCCATGGCCGCAGCGATCCGCGCCCGGGAGGCCGAGATCCTGGCGGCGAACGCCGCCGATGTCGCCGATGCGCGTGCGGCCGGCGTCGCCGGCTCCTTCCTCGACCGGCTGACCCTCGATCCGAAGCGCGTCGCCGCCATGGCCTCGGCGATCGAGGAAATCGCCGCGCTCGACGATCCGGTCGGCAAGGTCACCGAGGAATGGACAAGGCCGAACGGCCTCGTGATGCAGCGCGCCCGCACGCCGCTCGGCGTGATCGGCGTGATCTATGAGAGCCGGCCGAACGTCACCGCGGATGCCGGCGCGCTCTGCCTCAAGGCGGGCAATGCGGTGATCCTGCGCGGTGGTTCGGACAGTTTCCGCTCGACCGCGGCGATCCACGGCGCGCTCGTCGCCGGGCTCGAAGAGGCCGGCCTGCCCCCCGCCGCGATCCAGATCGTGCCGACCCGGGACCGCCGCGCGGTCGGCCTGATGCTCGCCGGCCTCGACGGCGCGATCGACGTGATCGTGCCGCGCGGCGGCAAGAGCCTCGTCGCGCGCGTGCAGAACGAGGCGCGCGTCCCGGTCTTCGCCCATCTCGACGGCATCGTGCATCTCTATGTCCATGCCGCAGCGGATCTCGCCATGGCGAAGACGCTCGCCGTCAACGCCAAGATGCGGCGCACCGGCGTCTGCGGCGCGGCCGAGACGCTGCTCGTCGACCGCGCGGTCGTCGACACCCATCTGAAGCCCGTCGTCGAGGCGCTCATCGCGGCCGGCTGTGCCATCCGCGGCGACGCCGAGACCTGCGGGCGCGTGCCCGAGGCGACGCCGGCGACGGAGGAAGACTGGCGGACCGAATATCTCGATGCGATCATCGCCGTGAAGGTGGTCGACGGGCTCGACGACGCGATCCATCACATCGAGCGGTACGGCTCGCACCATACCGACGCGATCGTCACCGAGGACGAGGCGGCGGCCCGCCGCTTCCTCGCCGAGGTCGATTCGGCGATCGTGCTGTGGAACGCCTCGACGCAGTTCGCCGATGGCGGCGAGTTCGGCTTCGGCGGCGAGATCGGCATTGCGACCGGCCGCATGCACGCCCGCGGCCCGGTCGGCGTCGAGCAGCTCACCTCGTTCAATTACCGCGTCCGCGGCACGGGCCAGACCCGGCCGTGACGAAGCCCGCCGGCGCGGCGCCGGCCGCCGTGCCGGCCCGCGCTCTCGCTTTGCCGAAGGCCTCGCCGGGCCAGCGGATCGGCCTGTTCGGCGGGTCCTTCGATCCGCCGCACGACGGCCATCGCCTGGCGAGCCTCGCGGCGCTCCGCCGGCTGCGGCTCGACGCGGTGTGGTGGCTCGTCACCCCCGGCAATCCGCTGAAGGCGCGCGCGCCCGCCGATCTCGCCCGCCGGATCGCCGCGGCGGAAGCGCTCGCCCGCCACCCGCGCATCCGCGTCACCGGCGCGGAAGCGAGCCTCGCCACGCGCTACACCGCCGATACGCTGTCGCGGATCGTCGCCATGCGGCCGGGCGTGCGCTTCGTCTGGCTGATGGGGGCGGACAATCTCGCCCAGTTTCACCGCTGGCGCGACTGGGGGAAGATCGCCGCGCTGATGCCCGTCGCCGTCTATGACCGGCCGGGCAGCACCTTTTCCGCCCCCAATGCGCCGGCGGCGCGCCTGCTCGCGGCCTATCGCGTTCCGGAACGGAGCGCCGCCGCCTTTGCCGGCCGGCGGCCGCCGGCCTTCATCTTTCTGCACGGGCCGCGCTCGCCGCTGTCCTCGACGGCGCTGCGGGCGACCGAAAAGAGTCCCCGCGCCGCGTCTTGAAAGCTTCACGCCGGCGTGCCTATCTTAAAGGTGCGGCGATTTGCGTCGCGGCGGCTGAACCGCCAATGCCCAGGCCCGGAGCGACGCGCTCGGAAGGCTTCATGGCGAAAGGACGATACACTGACGACGGTAGTGCAGCCTGAGGGCGCGGTGACGCGCGTCCTTCCGGGGACGGTCGAGCGCCGGCAGCTTGCGGCGGCGGACCTCCTCAACACCGTCCTCTCGAGCCTCGATGATTCCAAGGCGGAGGACATCGTCTCCATCGACATCACCGGCAAGTCGCCTCTGGCGGACTATATGGTGGTCGCCTCCGGCCGCTCGCAGCGCCATGTCGCGGCGATCGCCGAACGGCTGGCGAAGGACATCGAGGAAGCCGGCGGCCGCGTCGGCAATGTCGAGGGCCTTCCTCATGCCGACTGGGTGCTGATCGATACGGCGGACGTGATCATCCACATCTTCCGGCCGGAAGTGCGCAGCTTCTACAATCTCGAGAAGATGTGGCAGGCCGACCTTCCGCGCCCGATGGCGGCGCGGCCGCAGCCCGTGACGCCGGCCTCCTGAGGTTCGTACGGGCGGATGCGCATGACGATCGCCGCCGTCGGGCGGCTGAAGGCGGGGCCGGATCGGGCCCTCGTCGAGCGCTATGTCGAGCGCGCGACCCAGGCCGGCCGCAGCCAGGGCCTGACGCTCGCCTTGCGGGAACTCGCAGAGGGCCGCTCGGCCCAGGTCGCGGCACGGATGCGCGAGGAGGCCGACGGTCTGCTCGCTGCGGTGCCGGCCGATGCGGCACTCGTCGCGCTCGACGAACGGGGCGAGAATCTTTCGAGCACGGATTTCGCCGATCGGCTGGCGGTGTTGCGTGATCGGGGCACACGCGATCTCGTCTTCGCGATCGGCGGGGCCGACGGGCTCGATCCGAGCCTGCGGCAGCGAGCCGGCCTTCTCCTCTCCTTCGGCCGCATGACCTGGCCGCACCAGATTGTACGGCTGATGCTCGCCGAGCAGATCTATCGCGCGGTCACCATCCTCTCCGGCCATCCCTATCATCGGGCGTGAGGGTTGCGTCCGTCGTGCTTCGGCCGCAATCTGGCGGAATAGTTGCATCTCCGGCACAGCATCGTGCCGCGCTGCCCGATGAGCCGAGCGCCGCCTGTTGATCGCGACCGCCCGCATACCCGTTCTCTGTGCCCTCGTCTTCGCCTGTGCCGCCGTGCCGGCCGGAGCCGTCGACGCGCCGCCGCTGCGCGGCAGCGCTCCGACCGACGCGGAAGCGGCCAAGGCGGCGCGCGAGGACGAGCTCGCCGCGATCACGCGCGACATCGCCGTGACGCAGGAGCGCCAGCAGGCGCTCGCCCGCGAGATCGACGCGATCGAGAAGGATCGGGCGACACTGAACAGCTCGCTGATCGAGACCGGCGAGCGCGCCAAGGCCCTGGAGGCGAAGATCGACGAGGCCGAACGGCGGATGAGCGCCCTGCTCGACGAAGAGGGCAAGCTGCGCGGCTCGCTCGACAAGCGCCGCGCCGTGCTCGCCGATGTGCTCGCCGCGCTGCAGCGCATGGGCCGCAAGCCGCCGCCGGCCGTCGTGGTGCGACCGGAGGATGCGCTCGCCGCGGTCCGCAGCGCGATGCTGCTCGGCGCCGTCGTGCCGGGGCTGCGGCGCGACGCCGACGGCCTGTCGCACGATCTCGCCGCGCTCGTCTCGCTGAAGCAGGAGCAGGGCCGCGAGCGCGACCGGATGCGCGCCGATGCGACCGCGCTCGCCGAGGAGCGGACGCGGATCGGCCTCCTGGTCGACGAGAAGCGGCGGGTGCAGGTCGAGACGGCCGAACAGCTCGACGCGGAGAGGAAGAAATCGGAGGCGCTCGCCGATAAGGCGAGGAGCCTCGGCGAGCTGATCGCCAGTCTCGAGAACGACATCGCGAGCGCCCGCGAGGCCGCGGCGGCAGCCCGCCGGGCCGAGGAGGCCAACCGCGCCGCGGAAGCGGCCGGCACCGCGCCGCAGCGACCGAGCTCGCTCGGCGCGGCCGATCGCATCGTGCCGGCCGTGACCTTCGCGAAGGCGAAGGGCCTCTTGCCGCGACCGGTCAACGGCGTCGAGATCCGCAGCTATGGCGAGCCGGACGGGCTCGGCGGCACGACGGCGGGCCTCTCGATCGCCACCCGCTCGGGCGCCCGCGTCGCCTCGCCGACGGATGGCTGGGTCGTTTATGCCGGCCCGTTCCGGTCCTACGGCAATTTGTTGATCATCAATGCCGGCGGCGGATATCATGTGCTGCTGGCCGGCATGGAACGGATCGACCCGCAGGTCGGTCAGTTCGTGCTCGCGGGCGAGCCGGTGGCGGTGATGGGGACGCGCCTGCTCGCCAGCGCTGGTGGCGCGGAACCTGCCCGTGCAGGGCTTGGCGCCACCCAGCCCGTGCTCTACGTGGAGTTCCGCAAGGACGGAACTTCGATCGACCCCGCCCCCTGGTGGGCGAAGCCAGACGACGAAAAGGTTGGCGGATGATGCGTAAGGCCTCCCTCCTCATCACCGGCGTGCTGATCGGCGCGTCGGCGGCGATGACCCTCCCGCACGTGCCGGGGCTCCTGCCGGGGGCGGCGGTGGCGGCGGTCTCCGATACCTATCGGCAGCTCAACCTGTTCGGCGACGTGTTCGAGCGCATCCGCGCCGACTATGTCGAAAAGCCGGATGACGGCCAGCTGATCGAGGCGGCGGTCAACGGCATGCTGACCTCGCTCGATCCCCATTCGAGCTACCTCAATCCCAAAGACTTCAAGGACATGCAGGTGCAGACCCGCGGCGAGTTCGGCGGGCTCGGGATCGAGGTGACGATGGAGGACGGGCTCGTCAAGGTCGTCTCGCCGATCGACGACACCCCGGCGGCCAAGGCCGGCGTGCTCGCCGGCGACAAGATCATCGCGCTCGACGGCGAGAACGTGCAGGGCCTCAGCCTCAACGAGGCGGTCGAGAAGATGCGCGGCGCGGTCAACACGCCGATCACCCTCACCATCCGCCGCGACAAGGTCGAGAAGCCGATCGAGGTCAAGCTCGTGCGGGCCGTGATCCGCGTGCAGTCGGTGCGGTCGCGCGCCGAGGGCGAGGTCGGCTATCTGCGCATTTCGAGCTTCAACGAGCAGACTTTCGACGGGCTCAAGGACGCGATCGACAAGCTCACCGCCGAGATCGGCGCCGACAAGCTGAAGGGCTTCATCCTCGACCTGCGCAACAATCCGGGCGGCCTTCTCGACCAGTCGGTCGCGGTCTCCGACGCCTTCCTCGAGCGTGGCGAGATCGTCTCGACTCGCGGCCGCCATGCCGACCAGAGCACGCGCTACAGCGCCAGGGCAGGCGACCTGACGAATGGCAAGCCGCTGATCGTGCTGATCAATGGCGGCTCGGCCTCGGCCTCCGAGATCGTCGCGGGCGCGCTCAAGGACCACCGCCGGGCGACCGTGCTCGGCACGCGCTCCTTCGGCAAGGGTTCGGTGCAGACGATCATCCCGCTCGGCTCCAACGGGGCGATCCGGCTGACGACGGCCCGCTACTACACGCCGTCCGGCGCGTCGATCCAGGCGAAGGGCATTACCCCCGACATCGAGGTGGTGCAGGATCTGCCGCCCGAACTCGCCGGCCAGGTCGACGACACCCGCGGCGAGGCGAATCTGCGCGGCCATCTGACGAACGAGGGCACCAAGGACGGGCAGGCCGAGGAATCGGGCTCGCAGGCCTATGTCCCGCCCGAGGCGAAGGACGACAAGCAGCTCCAGACGGCACTCGCTCTCCTGCGCGGCGTGCAGATCAACCAGGCCTTCCCGCCCAACCCGGCGGACGGCGTGCCGAACTGAACCGGCACGATCGATCGGAAAGCGGCGCCTTCGGGCGCCGTTTTTCTTTCTGCGGTGCGACGCCCGCACACGCCCGCCGGCGGCGCGGCACGGCGCCGTCCGCCCGTGCCGCTGTGCCCTCGTCCGCTGGCCCTGTCGCCGCCGGTCTTCTCGCGCCCCCCTCTCGCGGCCCACTTTCTCGGGGGGCCTCTTGGCGACCGCAGCGCGGCATGGCAAGTCGGAGAGGCCGGCCTCTTCTCGTGCCGGAGCGTGATCTGCGGAAGGTCACACAGAACCGAGGATCGGACGAGCAGAGATGGCGAAGCACAGGACCCCCGTCGATCCCGAAACCCTCCCCTATCGCCCCTGCGTCGGCACGGTCGTGTTCAACCGCGACGGCCTCGTCTGGATCGGCGAGCGCTCGGCGAATGCCGAGCTGACGCCCGGCGATCCGGTCTGGCAATTGCCGCAGGGCGGCATCGATCCGGGCGAGGACCCGCTCGAAGCGGCGAGGCGCGAGCTCTACGAGGAGACGTCGATCCGCAGCGTCAGCCTGCTCGCCGAGGCGTCCGACTGGTTCCAGTACGATCTGCCGCGCGACCTCGTCGGCATCGCCCTCAAGGGAAAGTATCGCGGCCAGCGGCAGAAATGGTTCGCCTTCCGCTTCGAGGGCGAGGAGAGCGAGATCGACGTGCTCGAGCCCGGCGGCGGCGGCCATGAGCGGGAGTTCGACGGCTGGCGCTGGGAGCGGCTGGAGCGTCTGCCGGACCTGATCGTCCCCTTCAAGCGCCGCGTCTACGAGCAGGTCGCAGAGGCCTTCGCGCATCTGGCGGGGTGAGGCCGCAGTTCGTTGCAACGCAGCCGTCATCCCGCCGAAGCGGCGACCCGGCCCCATCAGGAAAGGGAGTGGGGGTCCACGGCTGAATGGATCCCGGTTTTCGCCGCGATGGACGAGGTGGAGAGGGTGCGCCTTCCTCTCATCCCGGGATGCGAAAAGGCCGCCTCGAGGGCGGCCTTTCGTTCGGGCGTCCGCGGCGGGCTCAGTGGCCGAGCGCGGCGCGCAATTCTCTCAGCTGGTCGAGCTTCTCCTGCGCCGCAGTGCGGGCGAGATCGCCGCGCGCATCGGCGAGATCTTCCTCGGCATTCTTGATCTCGGCGGCGAGGCGCGCAGCGTCGAGGCTCTCGAGCGGCACGGCCTGTTCGGCGAGAATGGTGAGACCCTTGCCGTCGATATCGGCGAAGCCGCCACGCACGAAGAACTTCTCCGTGCCGCCGGCAGCCTGGGAGACCGTCACGACGCCCGGCTTCAGCGTCGACATGAAGGGGGCGTGGTTGGCGAGCACCGTGAACTCACCATCCGTGCCCGGCACGACGACGGCCGTCACCGGCTCGGAGAGCAGCAGCCGCTCCGGCGAGACGAGTTCGAAGGCGAAGCTGTCCATTCTCTCACCCTTCCGATCACTGTGCGCCGGCTGGGCCGGTCTATCTGCGGCGATCGGCGACGAAGCCGATACCGAGCCCGATCACGGCCCCGATCGCCGCGAAGAGGGCGATCCGGGAAGTCCGGCTCTCGGCGATCGTACCTTCCGGCCCGACCGCCACCTGGTTCTGATCGACCGCGATCTCGACGCCACCCACCCGCATCTCCGCGGAGGGGCTCGGCGTCGCGACCCAGCCGACGAGCGCGCCGGCGACGAGGCCGACCACGAGGAGGACGATCTTGAGGTTCATCGTCCTCTCCTTCGCCGACCGATCAGGCCGCAGCCGCGAGGCGCTTCGCCTTCTCGATCGCGTCCTCGATCGTGCCGACCATATAGAAGGCCGCTTCCGGCAGATGGTCGTAGGCACCCTCGACGAGGCCCTTGAAGCCCTTGATCGTGTCGGCGATGTCGACGAGCACGCCCGGCGAGCCGGTGAAGACTTCAGCGACATGGAAGGGCTGCGACAGGAAGCGCTCGATCTTGCGGGCGCGCGCCACCGTCTGCTTGTCCTCTTCCGAGAGCTCGTCCATGCCGAGAATGGCGATGATGTCCTGCAGTGCCTTGTAGCGCTGCAGCACCGCCTGCACGGAACGGGCGACGTTGTAGTGCTCCTCGCCGATCACCCGCGGGTCGAGCAGGCGCGAGGTCGAGTCGAGCGGATCGACCGCCGGATAGATGCCCTTCTCGGCGATCGAGCGGTTGAGCGTCGTCGTCGCGTCGAGATGGGCGAAGGAGGTCGCCGGCGCCGGGTCGGTCAGGTCGTCGGCGGGCACGTAGATCGCCTGCACCGAGGTGATCGAGCCCTTGGTCGTGGTGGTGATGCGCTCCTGCAGCGCGCCCATGTCGGTGGCGAGCGTCGGCTGATAGCCCACCGCCGAAGGGATACGGCCGAGCAGGGCCGACACTTCCGAGCCCGCCTGCGTGAAGCGGAAGATGTTGTCGACGAAGAACAGCACGTCCTGGCCCTGGTCGCGGAAATGCTCGGCGACCGTGAGGCCGGTCAGCGCGACGCGGGCGCGCGCGCCCGGCGGCTCGTTCATCTGACCGTAGATCAGCGCGCACTTCGAACCGGCGGACGAGCCGTTGTTTTCGTGCGGGTCCTTGTTCACGCCGGACTCGATCATCTCGTGATAGAGATCGTTGCCCTCGCGGGTGCGCTCGCCGACGCCGGCGAACACCGAATAGCCGCCATGCGCCTTGGCGATGTTGTTGATCAGCTCCTGGATGAGCACGGTCTTGCCGACGCCGGCGCCGCCGAACAGGCCGATCTTGCCGCCGCGGGCGTAGGGCGCGAGAAGATCGACGACCTTGATGCCGGTGACGAGCATCTGCGCTTCCGTCGCCTGCTCGGCATAGGACGGCGCGGGCTGGTGGATGGCGCGGAAGCCTTCCGAGGCGATCGGGCCGGCCTCGTCGACCGGCTCGCCGATCACGTTCATGATGCGGCCGAGCGTGCCGTCGCCGACGGGGACGCGGATCGGCGCGCCGGTGTCCTTGACCTTCTGGCCGCGGACGAGACCTTCGGTCGAGTCCATCGCGATGCAGCGCACCGTCGACTCGCCGAGATGCTGCGCGACCTCGAGCACCAGGCGGTTGCCGTTGTTGTCGGTCTCGAGCGAATTCAGAATGGCGGGCAGATTTTCCTCGAACTGCACGTCGACGACGGCGCCGATGACCTGGGTGACGCGACCGGCGACGCCCGCCTGCTCGTTGATCATGGACATGAGCTTCACCTTCCGAATGTGCGTGCGGTCAGAGCGCCTCGGCGCCCGAAATGATTTCGATCAGTTCCTTGGTGATCTGCGCCTGACGCTGGCGGTTGTAGGAGAGCGTCAGCTTGCGGATCATGTCGCCGGCATTGCGCGTCGCATTGTCCATCGCCGACATCTGCGCGCCGTAGAACGACGCCTGGTTCTCGAGGAGCGCGCGGAAGATCTGGATGGCGACGTTGCGCGGCAGCAGGTCGCCCAGAATGGACGCCTCGTCCGGCTCGTATTCGTAGACGGCGGAGCCGGACCCGGCATTCGCCTCGACCGTCGCCGGGATGATCCGGTTGGCGGTCGGCACCTGCGAGATCACCGAACGGAAGGTCGAGAAATAGAGCGTCGCGATGTCGAAAGCGCCGGCATCGAAGAGCGCCAGGATCTTCTTCGCGATCATGTCGGCTTCGGAGAAGCCGAGCGTGCGGACGCCGCGCAGATCGATGAACTCGATGATCTTGTCGGCATAGCCGCGGCGCAGGATGTCATAGCCCTTCTTGCCGACGCAGAAGATCTTGACCTCCTTGCCCTCGGCGAGCAGCCGGTTGGCATGATCGCGCGCAAGACGCGCGATCGAGGAGTTGAAGGCGCCGGCGAGACCGCGCTCGCCGGTGCAGACGAGGAGCAGATGCACCCGGTCCGACCCCGTGCCGGCGAGCAGGCGCGGCGCGTCCTCGCTCGACGTCATGGCGGAGGCGACATTGCCGAGCACGGCGTTCATGCGCTCGGCATAGGGCCGCGCCGCTTCGGCCGCCTGCTGGGCGCGCCGGAGCTTCGCCGCGGCGACCATCTGCATCGCCTTGGTGATCTTCTGCGTCGCCTTCACCGAGGCGATGCGGTTGCGCAGCGTCTTTAAGCTCGGCATCGGTTCCCGTCTTCCCGCTCAGCCGGGCTCAGGCGAAGTTCTTGGCGAAGCCGTCGAGCGCCGCCTTCAGCTTGCCACGCAGATCGTCGTTCAGCTCGCGCTTGTCGCGGATCCCGTCGAGCAGCGCCTTGTGCTCGGTCCTGAGCGTCGCGAGCAGGCTGCGCTCGAACTCCTGGACCTTGGCGACCGGCACGCGATCGAGATAGCCGTTCACGCCAGCGAAGATCACCGCGACCTGCTCCTCGACCTTCAGCGGCGAGAACTGCGGCTGCTTGAGGAGCTCGGTGAGGCGGGCGCCGCGGTTCAGCAGGCGCTGCGTCGTGGCGTCGAGGTCCGAGCCGAACTGCGCGAAGGCGGCCATCTCGCGATACTGCGCGAGCTCGCCCTTGATCGGGCCGGCGACCTGCTTCATCGCCTTGATCTGCGCGGCCGAGCCGACGCGCGACACCGAGAGGCCGACATTCACCGCCGGACGGACACCCTGATAGAAGAGATCCGTCTCGAGGAAGATCTGGCCGTCGGTGATCGAGATCACATTGGTCGGGATATAGGCCGACACGTCGTTCGCCTGGGTCTCGATGACCGGAAGGGCGGTGAGCGAGCCGTTGCCGTTCTCGTCGTTCATCTTCGCCGCGCGTTCGAGCAGGCGGGAATGGAGATAGAAGACGTCGCCCGGATAGGCTTCGCGGCCCGGCGGACGGCGCAGCAGCAGAGACATCTGACGATAGGCGACGGCCTGCTTCGACAGATCGTCATAGACGATCAGGGCGTGCATGCCGTTGTCGCGGAAGAACTCGCCCATCGCGCAGCCGGCGAAGGGCGCGAGGAACTGCATCGGCGCCGGGTCCGACGCGGTCGCCGCGACGACGATCGAATAGTCGAGCGCGCCGCGCTCCTCGAGCGTCTTCACGAACTGCGCGACGGTCGAACGCTTCTGGCCGATCGCGACATAGACGCAATAGAGCTTGCGGCTCTCGTCGCCGGTGTCGTTGACCGACTTCTGGTTCAGGATGGCGTCGAGCGCGACGGCGGTCTTGCCGGTCTGGCGGTCGCCGATGATCAGCTCGCGCTGGCCGCGGCCGATCGGGATCATCGCATCGATCGCCTTCAGGCCGGTCTGCATCGGCTCGTGCACCGACTTGCGCGGAATGATGCCCGGCGCCTTGACGTCGACGCGGCGGCGCTCGGTCGCCTCGATCGGACCCTTGCCGTCGATCGGATTGCCGAGCGCGTCGACGACGCGGCCGAGCAGGCCCTTGCCGACCGGAACGTCGACGATGGCGCCGGTCCGCTTGACGGTGTCGCCTTCCTTGATGTCGCGGTCATTGCCGAAGATCACGATGCCGACATTGTCGACTTCGAGGTTCAGCGCCATGCCGCGGATGCCGCCCGGGAACTCGACCATCTCGCCCGCCTGGACGTTGTCGAGACCGTAGACGCGGGCGATGCCGTCACCGACGGAGAGAACCTGACCGACCTCGGAGACCTCCGCCTCCTGGCCGAAATTCTTGATCTGCTGCTTGAGGATCGCAGAGATTTCAGCGGCGCGGATGTCCATCAGCCGACCTCTTTCATGGCAATCTTGAGCGAATTGAGCTTGGTCTTGAGCGACGTGTCGATCATGCGGCTGCCGACCTTGACGATCAGGCCACCGATCAGTGTCGCATCGACCTTGGTGACGAGGGCGACGTCCTTGCCGAGCTGGGCACGGAGCGTCTCCTTCAGCGTCGCGACATGGGCCGCCGAGAGCGGCTCGGCGCTCGTCACCTCGGCCGACACCTCGCCGCGACGGCGGGCGAGCAGCCGGCCATAGGCGACGATCATGTCCGGAACGGCGAAGAGACGGCGATTCTGCGCGGCGAGACGGATGAAATTGGCGGCGAGACCGGAAATCCCGGCACCGGCGAGCACCGCGCCGACGGCGCGGGTCTGATCCTCGGCGGAGAAGACCGGGCTCTTCACGAGGCGCGCCAGATCGGCGCTCTCGACGAGCAGCGCGGAGAAGCGGGACAGATCGGCCGCAACCGGATCGAGCGATCCGGTCTCGTCGGCGAGTTCGAAAAGCGCCGTCGCATAGCGCTCGGCGACACCTGAAACGATCGTTGCTTCCGCCACCTGACCCCTCGCTCCTGGGCACACTTCCAGACACCGGCCGCGCCCCGGCATCCGCGAATAGCGCCTTGGACGGATTATGGATTTCGCCCGCACGCGCGCCCGACCAAGCGGTCGGGCCGAAATCCGCGCGTTCGTTAGCATAGCGTGCCGCGACTCGCAACACGCGAGGAAGGCCGGAACTCCGCGGTTCCGGCCGATCCATGCCCGCTACAGCGTCTCGATATACTCGTCGAACGCCTCGCGCACCGTGCCGATATGGGCGCGCATCGCCGCGATCGCCCGCGCGCGATCGCCCGCCATGATCGACCGCACGATCTGCTCGTGCTCGCGATAGGACTGCGCGAGCCGCCCGAGGCGGCGGAACTGCGCCCGCCGGAACGGCGCGAGCCGGGTGCGCGTCATCACCGTCAGCTCGGCCAGATAGGCGTTGTGGGAGCCGGCATAGATGGTGTTGTGGAAGATCTCGTTCGCCTCGGCATAGCGGGTCGGATCGCCGGCCGAGACCAGTTCGGCGAGCGCCTTGTGCTGCCATTCGAGCTCGCGCCGCTCGGCGATGGTCATCGCCTCTGCGGCGAGGCCGGCGCAGATCGCCTCGAGCTCCGCCATCGCCTGGAACATCTGGAACAGCCGTTCCGGCGGCAGGCGGGTGACGATCGCGCCCCGATGCGGCCGGATCTCGACGAGGCCGCTCGCCGAGAGCTGGCGCAGCGCCTCGCGCACCGGCGTGCGCGACACGCCGAATCGGGCGGCGAGGCCGATCTCGTCGAGCTGGGTGCCGGGCTCCAGCACGCCGCGCACGATCTCGTCGGCGAGATGCAGGCGCAGATCCTCGCTGCGGGTGCGCTTGGGCTGGGCCGGACGGTCGCCGGAGGCCGAGAGAACGCTCATGACGCGGCCCCGTCGGGATCGGCGATCAGGCTGACATGGGCCGCGGCGACCTTCCAGCCTTCCGCGGTGCGCACCCAGCTCTGCATCTGCCGGCCGATCATGCCGGGCGCGGAGGCGCGGCGGAACAGCGTCGAGGCGATGCCGAAATCGCGGCCGAAGGTGGTGATCACGGTCTTCTCCAGCGATCGCGCGAGCCCGGCCGGCGAGCGGCCGGCGCGAAAGGAGGCGATCGCCTCATATCCATAGAGGTTTTCGGTCGCGCCGTATCGGATCGTCGTCGGCGCGTCGAGGAAAAGCGCGTCGAGCGCGGCGACGTCGTTGCCGACCAGCGCCGCCTCGTAGCGGCGGAAGGCCGCCTCGAGCTCGGCCTTCGGCTCGGCGAGGTCGATCTCCGGAGTGTCGATCGCCGTCATCGCCGCTCCAGCCGGTCGCGCAGCGCCGCGAGGAAGGGGATCGAGGCGAACTGCTCCGGCCGCACCGCGTCCCAGTCGACGCCCTTCGGCTGCGGCCGGCCCGCTCCGGCCGTGTAGAGGCCGCGCTCCGTGGCGATCGCGGTCAGCACCGAATCGTGCGGCTCCATCGGCAGCACGTCTTCGGCGACGAGCTGGGCCGAATGGACCGTGGTGCAGATCGGCGTCGCGGCATCGACGAGGCCGAGCTCGCGGAAGATGCCGAGTTCGAGATCGGCGAAGCCGGCGCCCTTGCCGGTGCGGCCGCCGCCGCGCGAAACGGCGACGCAGCCGACGACACACAGATCCATCCGCTCCATCGCCTCGAAGGCGATCGGCGTGCCGTGCATCATGAAGCCCTGATGCGTCGCGGCGAGTTCGAAGGTGACGCCCTTCCGCGCGAGCACCGCCGGGTCGAGCACGACGAAGGGAAAGCCCTCGGTGAGTTCCGGGACGGGCGCATAGACCGTCTTGCCGTCATAGAGCGCGCGCAGCCGCACCGCGATCTGCGGCGGGTCGGGATTGCATTTGACGATCCGCGCCGTCCGCCAGGCCGGCAGGCGGGATAGGTTCAGAGCCGCGGCATCGGCGCCGACGAAATTCGGGATGTTGCCGTGCGGCGGGCCGACATGGACGCCCTCCGCCACCAGCCGGTCCCAGACGGCCGTGCGCAGCCGGTCCTTGTCGATGTTGCGCCCCGCCCAGCGCGCTTCACCGGTCATTCTTCCGAGCCTCCCCCGATCGCCGCGACCGGCGCCGCCACCGCACCCATGCCTTCCAGCGCGTGCGCCACACGGAGCGCGATGTCCTCCCGCCAGGGCGGCGCGATGACCTGCACGCCGATCGGCAGCCGGGCACCCGGCAGCCAGACCGGAACGGCGACGACCGGCAGGCCGACGAAGCTGATCGGTTGGGTGAAGAGGCCGATATTGGGCCGCGCCGGCAGGTCGGCCCCGTCGAGCCGCACCGTCCTTGTGCCTGAGGGCAGCGCGGAGAACGGCGTCGCGGGCGCGAGGATCACGTCGACCTCGGCGAAGAGGCGGCGCATTTCGGCGCGGAAGACCGAGCGGAAGCGCTGCGCGACGAGATACCAGGCGGCCGGCACCATCGCGCCGGAGAGGAAGCGGTCGCGCGTGTCGGGATCGAAATCCGCCGCCCGCCGCTTCAGCCGGTCGAGGTGGAGGGCCGCCGATTCGGCCGTTGTGATGACATAGGCGGCGGCCCGGGCGCGGTGCGCCTCCGGCAGTTCGACCTCGCGCGTCGCGCCGAGCGCCGCGGCGACATGGTCGACGGCCGCGAAGGCCTCCGGCTCGCCCTGGCGGCGGAAATAGCCGCCGGCGACGGCGATGCGCAGCCCCGCAGCACCCTCGTCGAGGGTCGGGACGGTGGCGAGCGGCGGCCGGTCGATCAGCGCCGGATCCGCGACGTCCGGCCCCTGCAGCGCGTCGAAGGCGAGCGCCAGATCGCGGGCCGAGCGGGCGAGCGGGCCGAGATGATCGAGGCTCGCGACGAAGGGGAAGGTGCCGGCGCGCGACAGCCGGCCGAAGGTCGGCTTCAGCCCGAACAGGCCGCAGAAGGAGGCCGGCACGCGGATCGAGCCATTGGTGTCCGAGCCGAGCGAAAGCGCGGCCATGCCGGCGGCGACCGAGGTGCCCGAGCCGCCCGAGGAGCCGCCCGACATCCGGCCGGGATCGTGCGGGTTGCGCGAGGCGCCGTCATGGACGTTCTCGCCGGTGAAATCATAGGCGTATTCGCCCATGTTGACGCCGCCGACGAGCACCGCGCCGGCCGCCTTCATCCGGGCGATCAGCGTCGCATCGGCCCTGGCGGGGGGGGCGTCCCGGTTGATCTTCGAGCCGGCGCGGGTGACGAGGCCTTCGACATCGTAGAGATTCTTGACCGAATAGGGCACGCCGGCGAGCGGCAGATCGGCGCCCGTCTCGACCGCGCGGTCGACCGCCTCCGCCTCGGCGCGCGCCCGCGCGGCCGTCACGTCCGTGAAACCGCCGAGCGCCCCGTCATGCCGCGCGATCCGCTCGAGCGCGGCTTCCGCCACCGCGCGAGCCGAGACCGCGCCACTCTTCACCGCCGCGGCGATCGCGTGGCCGGGGCGCAGCAGGAGATCGTCCGCCGCGCTCACGGCTCGAACACCGGCGCCGGCTCGACATGGTCGCCGACCGGAGGATCGAGCAGCAGCGCCGCGGCGCGGGCCGTCGCCGCCATGTGCGCGACGACGCCGCTCTGCCATTCCGGCGCGATCGGCAGGGCCATCGCCGCCGCCATATGGACGACATGCGCCTCGGCATCGAAATCGGGCATGGCTCAGGCGGCCTCGTTCTCTCGCGCCACCGCCGCGACGAGCGCGGCGAGGGGCGCCGTCCATCCGACGATCGCGCCCTGGGCGCGGATCATGTCCAGCGTCGCCGCCTTGAAGGCGGCGAAGTAGCTCTCGGTCGCGTCCTCGATCAGCAGGCAGTCGAAGCCGCGGTCGTTCGCCTCGCGCATCGTCGTCTGGACACAGACTTCCGTCGTGACGCCGGCGATCACCAGATGCGTAATGCCGATTCGGGCGAGATGGGCGGCGAGGCCGGTCGCATAGAACGACCCCTTGCCCGGCTTGTCGATGACGATCTCGCCCTCGACGGGCGCGAGTTCCGGCACGATCGCGTGGCCGGCCTCGCCCTGGATGAGGATTCGCCCCATCGGACCCTCGTCGCCGATCCTGAGCGTCGGATTGCCGCGGCCTCGCTTCGCCGGCGGCAGATCGGAGAGATCGGGCCTGTGGCCCTCGCGGGTGTGGATCACCGGCCAGCCCTTCTCGCGAAAGAGGCCGATCAGCGCCGCGACGGTGGGAATGATCGCCTTCAGCCGCGCCACATCGTTGCCGAGCGTGTCGCCGAAGCCGCCCGGCTCGACGAAATCCCGCTGCATGTCGATGACGATGAGGGCCACCTTGTCGGGCGGGAAGGAATAGGAGAACGGCGCCGCTTCAACGGTGATCATCGTCAATGCCCCGCCATCGCCTTGCCGATGGCGTTCCGCTCGGCCTCGGCGATCGGCACGACATAATCGATGCGGCCGCCGGACATCACCGCGACGCGGTCGGCGAGTTCGAGGATCTCGTCGAGATCCTCGGAAACGAGCAGCACGGCGGCGCCGCGGTTGCGCTGGTCCATGATCTGCGAGCGGATTTCGGACACGGAGGCGAAGTCGAGCCCGAAACAGGGATTGGCGACGATCAGCACCTCGACCTCGCCCGACAGCTCGCGGGCGAGAATGGCGCGCTGGACATTGCCGCCGGAGAGATTCTCGATCGGCTCCTCGGTCGAGGGCGTCTTGACGCGATAGGCGGCGATCAGCTCGCGCGCCTTCTTCTTCATCGGACGCGGCGACAGGAAACCCCATTTCGACGCGATCGGCGGCTGGTCGAAGGAGCGGAAGGCGATGTTCTCGGCGACCGTCATGCGCGGCACGGCGGCGTTCTTCAGCGGCTCCTCCGGCAGGCCGAACACCTTGAACTTCGCCATGTGCTGGCGCGACGGCTCATAGGGCTCGCCATCGACGAACAGGCGGCCGTCGGTCGCCTCGCGCTGGCCGGACAGCACCTCGATCAGCGTCGACTGCCCATTGCCCGACACGCCGGCGATGCCGACGATCTCGCCCGCATGCACCTTCAGATTGACGCCCTCGACGGCGGGAAGACCGCCCTCGTCCTCGGCGAAGAGGCCGGCGAGTTCGAGCACCACGGGCTTCGCCTCGAAGCTCTGGCGGGCCGCGCGCTCGCGGATCTTGGTATCGCCGATCATCATCCGGCTCATCGCGTCGACCGAAAGATCGGACACCTTGCCGGAGCCCACCATCCGGCCGCGGCGCAGCACGGTGACGTCGTCGGCATAGGCCGTCACCTCGCGGAACTTGTGGCTGATCATCAGGATCGTCAGCTCGCCCGCCTCGGTCATGCCGCGCAAGAGGCCGAGCACCTCGTCCGCCTCGCCGGGGGTCAGAACCGAGGTCGGCTCGTCGAGGATGAGGAAGCGCTGGTCGAGGAAGAGCTGCTTCAGGATTTCGAGCTTCTGCTTCTCGCCCGCCGACAGCGCCGAGACCGGCACGTCGAGCGGCACCTTGAAGGGCATGCGGTCGAGAAAGGCCTCGAGCGCCTTCTTCTCTTTCCGCCAGTCGATCACCGCCGGCGGATGGGCCTGCGAGATGACGAGGTTCTCGGCCGCCGTCAGCGAGGGGACGAGCGTGAAGTGCTGATAGACCATGCCGATGCCGTGCGCATGGGCGTCGCGCGGATTGGCGATGGCGGCGGGCGCGCCATTGATCAGCACCTCGCCGCGGGTCGGCTGGTAGAAGCCCATGATGCATTTGACGAGGGTCGACTTGCCGGCGCCGTTCTCGCCCAGCAGGGCGTGCAGCGTGCCGGGCCGGACCTCGATCGAACAGTCCTCGAGCGCGACGAGCGACCCGAAGATCTTCGTCATGCCGCGGGTTTCGAGGCCGATCGCGCGGCGGGGCTCGGCGGCGGGCAGTGCGCTCATCTCTCGCTCCTTCGGCTCGGAAGTCGTGTCCTGTCGGCGATGATCGCCACCGGGCCGCCGCCGTCCGGCCCCTGATGCTCGGCGCCGCCGGAGACGAAGATCTCGGCATGGCCGACGAGCCCGGCGAGGGCGCCGGCGACGAAGGCGCGGGCGTGCCGGGTGGAGGAAATGTCGGAATCGTCGAGCATGGTGTGGCGGTGGCCGCGCAGCCGGCCGGTCGTCCCCGCCTCCGCCTTGGCAAGCAGGGCGACGAGCGCGCCGCGCTCCTCGGGGCCGAGCTGGCCGTCCGCCGTGAAGCCGAGGCGCCGCAGCGCGCCGCGCACCGGCTCGACATCGATCTGGTCGCCCATCACCGCGTGCTCGACCGCGAGCGGGCCGGTCCAGGCGCGGCTCATGCCGAGCACGACGATCTCGTGATCGACGAGCTCGACCCCTGCCGAGGTGCTCGCCCGGCCGGACCACAGCGCGGTGTCGCGGCCGATCGCCTCGTCCGCGATGTCGGAGAGGGCGAGCTCGCCGAGCGCCACCGCGACGCCGAGTGCGGAGGCGGCGCGCGACAGGCCCATCGATTTCAGCGTGTCGCGCGTCGCCGTCGCCGCGCCGCGCGCCTCGGCGGCCGCGATGCGGTCGGCGGTCAAGAGCGGACACTTGATCTGGACGAAATGAACGTCGGCCGTATCGTCGATGCCGGCATCGGCGATCGCCGCCCGGACGGCGTCGGCGACGAGACGCACCTGCGCCAGCCGGCCGAGATGCTCGGGCGGCAGCGCCGCCGTCCGCGCGCCGCCGACCGCAAGCGCCGCGCCCTCCGGAGCGCGATCGTCCGCGGGTACCTCGTGCCCGGTCACATCGCGCCGGCCGAGGAGCAGGAAATGCGGCGCGAGGCCGCCTTCCGTGCCGCCCGACATGACGTAGGAAACCGCCGTTGCCGCATCCGGCCGGCGCCGCGCCATCGCGTCGGACAGCGCCCGCACGGCAAAGGCGCGGGTGAAATCGTTGACGCAGCCATTCCCCTCCGTCTTGCCGAGCAGGGCGACGACGCCGTCCGCCGGCAGGCCGCCGTCGAGCGCCGCCTCGAGCCCCGAGACGTCGTCCGGACCGGCCGCGGAGATCCGCGCGACGAAGGCGGTCCGCGTCATCGCCCACCCCCGACAGGGCCGCGCATTTCCCCCTCTCCCCGCCTGCGGGGAGAGGGCAGGGGTGAGGGGGGAAGGTACGGCATGGAACCGGACGGGAAGGGAAGAGCCCTCACCCTGCCCTCTCCCGCACGCGGGAGAGGGTTATCGGAGCCCGTCCTCTGCTCGCGCCGCGCCGTCATCCGAGCGCCCCGATCAGCGCGTCGGAGGTGGCGACGGCGCCGAACACGCCGCCCTGCATCTTCACCATCTCGAGCGCGGCGAGATGGTTCTCGTATTTCGTCGCGCCGCAGCAGTCCGACAGGATCAGGCATTCGAAGCCGCGATCGTTCGCCTCGCGCATCGTCGTGTGGACGCAGACATCGGTGGTGATGCCGGTGAGCACGATGTTGCGGATGCCCTTGAGACGCAGGATCATCTCGAGATCGGTGGCGCAGAACGAGCCCTTGCCCGGCTTGTCGATGATCGTCTCGCCCGCGAGCGGCGCGAGCTCGGGGATGATCTCCCAGCCCGGCTCGCCGCGGATCAGAATCTTCCCCGCCGGCCCCTGATCGCCGATGCCGGCGCCGATCCGCTGCGAGCGCCAGCGCTTGTTGGCCGGCAGATCGGAGAGGTCCGGCCGGTGTCCCTCGCGGGTGTGGATGATCGTGTAGCCCTTCGACCGCATCGCATCGAACAGGCGGCCGATCGGGGCGATCGGCGCGCGGGTGAGCGAGATGTCGTAGCCCATCGAATCGACATAGCCGCCCGGGCCGCAGAAATCGGTCTGCATGTCGATGACGATGAGGGCCGTGTTCTCCGGCCGCAGATCGCCGTCATAGGGCCAGGGATAGGGCTCCGAGGCGATCGTCACGCCGCCGGGCACGTGGGCGGCGGCGATCCGTTCGTCGAGCGTGTCGGTCATCGCGCTCACTCCGCCGCCGCGGCGAGCGTCTCGCCGAAGGTCCGCGTCGGCTTCTCGAAGCCGCACGACGTGCCGTCCGTCACCTTCACCCGATCCTCCCAGGGCAGCCGATAGGTGCCGGCCACCATGTCCTGCATGAAGGTGTAGGGGCAGTCCATCGCGCCGCCCTTCACCGCGACATAGCCGCGATGCCAGAGCTGGTAGATGTTGTTCTCGACGCCCCAGCCGGCGCGCGCCTCGCGCACCAGATCGGGCCGCACCTCGGCGGTGATGATCTCGTCCGGCCGGCCGGTCACCCCGTGCGCGATGACCGTGCCGTCGAAATTGACGATCATCCCCTCGCCCATCGAATCGAAGGTGCCGTCCGAGCCGCACATGCAGACATTCGCCGTCACCATCAGGTTCTGGAAGGCGTTCGCCTGATTGGTGAAGCGCCAGCTCTCGCGGATCGGCGCAGTGTAGCCGGCGGTGCGGATCATGATCTCGGCGCCCTTATAGGCGCATTCCCGCGCCATCTCCGGGAACATGCCGTCATGGCAGATGATCAGCGCGAGCTTGGCGCCCTTCGGCCCGTCGATGACGGGAATGCCGAGATCACCCGGTTCCCACGGCTCGACCGGCACCCAGGGATGGAGCTTGCGGTAATAGAGCTTCAGCGCGCCCTGGTCGTCGATGACGATGCCCGAATTGTAAGGGTTGCCGCCCGGATTGCGCTCCATGATCGAGAAGCAGCCCCAGATCCGGTGCTCGGCACAGGCGGCCTTGAAGGCGGCGACCTCCGGCCCGTCGAGATCGCACATGATCGCCGGATTGGTGTCCATCGACAGGCCGTGCAGGGCGTATTCCGGGAAGACGACGAGGTCCATGCCGGCATTGTTGCGCCGCGCCTTGCCGACCAATTCGACGATCCGCTTCGTCTGGCGGGCGAGATCGTCCCTCGTCACGGTCACCGGCAGCTGCAACTGCACCAGACCGATGACGACGCCGTTCTCCGACTTGTTGAGTCCGCCGAGACCGTTCATGGCTGTTCCTTTCCATCCTGTCCGTCATCCCGGCGAAAGCCGGGACCCATCCGGCCGAACGGCCAGACGGCATGCTGCTCGATGGGTCCCGGGTCTCGGCGTCGCCTCGCCCGGGATGACGGAAGAGCGGGGCCGCCGCGCATCCGCGTCACTTGGTGATCGACAGTTCGCCCGGCGCACCCTTCAGCGAGCGCTTCGGCGAGACCGAGGCGATCATGATGAAGAGGGTGAGCAGGTAGGGCGCGGCGTTGAAGAAGTAGTAGCCCTGCGTGATGCCGACCGATTGCAGCGCCGGGCCGAGCGCGCCGGCTGCGCCGAAGAGCAGCGCCGCGCCAAAGCAGGCGAGCGGGTTCCAGCGCGCGAAGATGACGAGCGCCACCGCCATCAGGCCCTGGCCGGAGGAGAGCCCTTCCGTCCAGGCACCCGGATAAGAGAGCGACAGGAAGGCGCCGCCCACCCCGGCGAGAAAGCCGCCGGCAGTGGTCGCGAGAAAGCGCACCAGATCGACCGAATAACCCATGGCCCGCGCCGCCGGCGCGGAATCGCCGGTCATGCGGACGATCAACCCCCAGCGCGTGTTCTTGAACGCCCACCACAGCGCGATCGCCAGCACGATGCCGACGAGGAAGAGCGGGTTGATGTCGAGCGCCGAACGGATCTGCGGCACGTCCGACCAGGAGCCCAGCCCGATCGAAGGCAGGCGCGGCGCCTGCGGCTGGATGTAGGGCTTGCCGAAGAAGAAGGCGAGGCCGGTGCCGAACAGCATCAGCGCGATGCCGATCGCGATGTCGTTGACCTTCGGCAGCTTGCAGATGAAGCCGTGCAGCGCGCCGAACAGCGAGCCGGCGATACCGGCCGCGAGGACGCCGAGCCAGGGCGAGCCGGTGTGATAGGAGGTGGCGTAGCCGGTCATCGCGCCGAAGACGAGCGTGCCCTCGAGGCCGAGATTGATCCGGCCGGACTTCTCGGTCAGGCACTCGCCGAGCGAGACGAAGAGGAAGGGGGTCGACACCCGGATCGCGCCCGCCAGCATGGCGAGCGGCACGGTGAGCCAGCCGAGTTCGGTCTCGATCATCGCGAGGCTCCCTTGGAGGAGAGGAAGGGCAGGCGGCCGTAGAGCGTCTCGGAGACGAGCAGCACGACGAAGATCAGGCCCATCAGCACCTGGACGGTGGCATCGGGCAGACCCATGCGGCGCTGGATCAGGCCGCCGGCCGCGGCGATGCCGCCGAGGAAGATCGCCACCGGCACGATGACGATGGGATTGTGGCGGGCGAGGAAGGCGACGAGAATGCCGGTGAAGCCATAGCCGGCAGCGAGCGAGGCGTTCGCCCGGCCCTGGATCGCGGCGACCTCGAAGAAGCCGGCGAGCCCGGCGCAGGCGCCCGCGATGGCGCAGGAGATCACCATCAGCTTGCCGACGGCGAGCCCTTGCGCCCGCGCCGCCCGCACATTGCCGCCGGTCACCCGCGCGGCGAAGCCGAAGGTGGTGCGGTTCATCAGCACCCAGAGCACGATCGCGACGACGATGCCGACGGCGAAGCCCCAGTGGACGCCGAGCCCGGGAATGTCGCCGATCATGTTCGCCTCGCCGATCGGCATGGTCGAGGGCTTGTTGGGGTTCGAGATGTCGCGCAGTGCCCCCTCGACGAAGAAGTTCATGATCGCGATCGCGATGTAGGAGAGGAGCAGGCTGGCGATCGTCTCGTTGATGCCTCGATAGTGCCGCAACGCTCCGACGAAGCCGATCCACAGCGCCCCGACCGCGACGGCGACGACGAGCATCGCGCCGAGCACGAGGAAGGGCGGGGCGGCGGCCGTGACGAAGGGAATGGCGATCGCCGCGGCGCAGAAGCCGGAGAGCACCAGCGCCCCCTCCCCGCCGATGATGACGAGGCCGAGCCGGGCCGGAATGGCGACGCAGAGCGCCGTGAAGATCAGCGGTGCCGCGCGCACCAGCGTGTTGGTCCAGGAGAACGACGTGCCGAAACCGCCCTGCCAGAGCAGGGCGTAGAAGGTGACCGGCGACTTGCCGAGGGCGAGCAGGAAGAGCGAGAACAGGACCGCCGCGCCGACAAGGGCGATCAGCGGGATGAGGAGATATTCGGCGCCCCGCCGGATCCGCGTCGCCGTGTCGGCGAAGACGGAGGGAAGGGCGGGGGCGACGTCCTGCTGCACGATGTCGGTCACGGCGCGATCTCCGAAGGGCGGGCGAATGCCGGCGGGACGGAGCCGGGCGCCCTGGCGCCCGACTCCGCGCGACGTCAGGTGATCGAGCCGATCACGCCTTCGATCAGATAGTCGGTGGCGTTGAGTTCGGCGGAGGAGTTGACGAAGGACTGGCCCTCGCCGAGCAGCACCGAGCCGTCCTGCTTCTTGATCGGGCCGACGAAGATCGGCTTGCCGGCCTTGACTTCGGCGCGCGCCGCATCCGCGGCGGCGATCGCCTCGGGCGTCGCGCCGGCGCCATAGGGAGTGTTCTGGACGAAATCCTTGTCGAAGCCGCCGCCGATGAAGTTCGGCAGCGCCTCGCCCTTGGCGAGCTTCGCCGCATAGTCCTTGTAGATCGTCTCCCACTTGTATTCGGCACCGGTGATGAAGCCCTTCGGCGCGAGCGGCGCCTGCGAGGCGTTGTGGCCGCAGGACTTGACGCCGCGGCCCTCGGCCGTCTCGATCACCACTTTCGGGCCGTCGACATGGCAGGTCAGCACGTCGCAGCCGGCATCGACGAGCGCGTTGGCGGCCTCGGCCTCGCGGACCGGCATCGACCACTCGCCGGTGAAGATCACCTGCACGGTGGCGGCCGGGTTCACCTTCTTCACGCCGAGGGTGAAGGAATTGATGTTGAGGAGCACGGTGCCGATCGGCTTCGCCGCGACGAAGCCGATCTTGTTCGACTTGGTCGACAGGCCGGCGGCGATGCCGTCGATATAGTGCGCCTGATCGAGCTGGCCGAAATAGGAGCCGGCATTGACCGGGTCGCCCTCCTTCCAGAGCGGCGCGGCGTGGCGGAACTGGACCTCGGGATATTTCTTGGCGAGGTCGACGACGAAGGGGCTGTAATAGCCGAACGAGGTGGCGAAGATCAGCTTGGCGCCGTCGAGCGAGATCATCGATTCCATCGACTGGGCGCAGGCCGCGGTCTCCGGAACGTTCTCCTCCTCGACGACGGTGACGTCCGGCACCTGCTTCAGCGCCGCGGCGGCCACCGCATGCGCCTGGTTCCAGCCGAAATCGTCGCGCGGGCCGACATAGACGATGCCGATCGTGAGCGATTCGGCGCGCGCCGGCCGGATCAAGGAAATGCCGGAGGTGGCGCCGAGGGCGCCGATCGCCGCGCTCTTCAGGAGCGAGCGGCGGGACAGGGTGAAGGCGGACATGAATAGACTCCCCGATTGCGAAAGCTCAGACGGCGCACGCCGCGAGCGGCGCCGGGGCTAACCCCTGCTCTTCTTTCGCAACCCGCGTGCCAGATGCTGTCCGGATCGCACCCGGCGCGCGGCCGGAGTGCCCGGCGGCCGGGGGCGCCGGAGGTCCACCGCGGCTAAGCGTCTGATCTCTAAAAGCCCGCTTCCCCTGTGCGGCCCGAAAGGCTATGGTCGGCGCAGCCCGGATGGCGATGATATCCGCGCTTTCCCCGCCGTATATTGCTTGGGCATTCTGCGGCCGATTGCATACAATCCCACCGATTGCATACAATTTGAACGGCCTTTTGCCCATTGTGCGGCGCCGCCTATTCTTTAGGCAGCGGCTTCCGGTGGCCCCGCCTCTTTCGTCCCGACGCCGTGGCGGCTAGTTTGCCGGGCCGCCCCGCGAGGCGGCGACGACGCCGGCGACAGGCCGGCCGGAGAGAACGCCGAGGAACCGCCATGCCGCTCGACACCGCCGCCTCCTTCGCCCTGCCCGAGGACGCCGACGCCGCGACGCTGGTCGGCCGCGTCTGGCGGCCGGAGATCGGCCCGTCGGTCGTCGTGCTGCGCGACGGCGCGCTCGTCGACATCAGCGGCAGCTTCGCGACCGTGCGGGACCTCTGCGAGACGGCCGATCCGGCCGCCGCGGCGAGGGCCGCCGGGGGCGAGACGATCGGCACGCTCGCCGACATCCTGGCCGCGACGCCGCGGACCGCGCGCGGCGCCGGCCCGTACCTCCTCCCGCCGATCGACCTGCAGGCGGTGAAGGCCGCCGGCGTCACCTTCGCGATTTCGATGATCGAGCGGGTGATCGAGGAGCAGGTGCGCGGCGCGCCCGAGCGCGCGGCGTCGGTCCGCGCCGAGATCAACGCGATCATCGGCGAGGATCTCGCCGCGCTGAAGCCGGGTTCCGAGCAGGCGGCGCAACTGAAGGCGCTGCTGATCGAGAAAGGCGCCTGGTCGCAATATCTCGAGGTCGGCATCGGCCCCGATGCCGAGGTCTTCTCGAAGGCCCAGGTGCTCTCCTCGGTCGGCCATCTCGCCGAGGTCGGCATCCACCCGATGTCGAGCTGGAACAATCCCGAACCCGAAATGGTGCTCGTCGTCTCCTCGGCCGGCACGATCGTCGGCGCGACCGTCGGCAACGACGTCAACCTGCGCGATGTCGAGGGCCGTTCGGCGCTCCTCCTCTCGAAGGCGAAGGACAACAATGCGAGCGCCGCGCTCGGGCCGTTCATCCGGCTGTTCGACGGCGGCTTCACGCTCGACGACGTGCGCGCCGCCGAGGTCCGCCTGCGGGTCGAGGGCGAGGACGGCTTCGTGCTCGACGGATCGAGCGCGATGTCGAAGATCTCGCGCGATCCGGCCGATCTGGTCGCTCAGACGGTGGGCAAGAACCATCAGTATCCGGACGGCTTCGTGCTCTATCTCGGCACCATGTTCGCCCCGATCCAGGACCGCGGCGCGAAGGGCGAAGGCTTCACCCATCATGTCGGCGACATCGTCACCATCGGCTCGCCGAAGATCGGCCGGCTGCAGAACAAGGTGGTGCGCTGCCCGGATGCCGAACCCTGGACCTTCGGCGTCGCGGCGCTGATGCGCAATCTCGCAGGCCGCGGCCTGCTCTAGTGGGGCGGCGCCGCGCCGGGAACGGTGCGGCGCCCTTCCGCCGGGCGGCCGAGGAGGGCTGCGAGCCGGCCGAGCGCACCGGCGAAGCGGTCCACCTGCAGCGTAACGCCGTAAAAGGCGAGCTTCGCCGCCTGGACCGCGAGATCGCTGGCCGGCGAATGGCAAAGACCCCATTTCCGCGCGATATAGATCTCCGATCGCTTCTTGTGGCGGCCGCGCCGGAAGAGATCGCCGAAGCCGTGGCCGGAGGAACTGCCGGTCTGATGGCGAACGACGGCGCCGGGCACGCGGCGCATGGTTCGCCCTGAGCGCAGGATGCGCCATGAGAGGTCGTCGTCCTCGTAGTAGAGGAAGATCCGCTCGTCGAAGCCGCCGACCGCGCAATAGGCGGTGCGGCGGGCGAGAAAGACCGCACCGTGCAGAAAGCGCAACCCGTCCGCGCCGGCCCCGCCGAGGGCGACCGGGTTCCGGCGGCGGTCCGCCCGGGTCCACGCCTCGATCCAGCTCTGCTGCCGCGCGTTCTCCCGGCCTGTCTCATCGAAGATGGTGGGTGAAAAGAAATCCACGTCCGGATGCGCCGCCGCCGCGGCGAGGAAGGCCTCGACCGCCCCCGGATCGAGCGTCACGTCGGGGTTCATCACGACGACCAGGGGATGGCTCGCTGCGGCGACGCCGCGGTTGCACGCCGCGCCGTAACCGCTATTCCTTGCATTGCGCAGGATGCGCGCCGCGCGACCGCCAAGAACAGCCGCCGGATCCTCGTCACTCGGATTGTCGACCAGGATGATTTCACAGCCGGAAGGGATCGAAGCCAGAGCGCGCGGAAGGATCGCATTGCTCCGAAAGGTCACGATCACGAAACTCAGCATCACGCGTCCGGCTCGTCGACCCGGGTTCCTCGGACGCGCCGCAGCCCGCATCCCGGCCGCTCCCCGTTGCAACGGCCCTGTGGACCATAGCTGCTCCAGGGCACCCACCACAAGCTGTGGCGTGGCGAACGACGCCGCCGGCGCGACCTGACGATGAAACGTTTCGCCCCCGACCAGACGCTCTCGACCCGGCTCACCCGTCTGATACGCGACTGGTGGACGATCCGGCGCCATGGTGCCTTCGACGCCGCGCATTACCGGGCGCAATTGGAGCGGACGCGGTTCAAGCACCGCCTCGCGCTGCTGCACTATCTCTGGGCGGGAGAACGCAAAGGACTGACACCCAACCCTCGGTTCGACCCGCGGCTCCATCGCCTCGCCTTTGACGACGTGCCCCCGGCGGGCGCCGCGCTCGCCGATGCGATCCGCCGCGGGCGGCAGGCGCCGCAGCCGGTCGGAGAGGATCGCGAGGCGCCGATGCCCGCCATCCCGGTAGAGCCGCCGGGCCGACCCCTCGCCCTCGTCTGCCACGTCTTCTTCCAGGATGTCTGGCCGGAACTCGAGGCCGGCATCACGCCGATCGCTGATCTCGTCGACCTCTTCGTCACCATTACCGAACGTCCGGGTGCCGCCGCGCTCGCGACCCGCATCCGGGCGCGCTTCCCGCGCGCCGTGGTGCTCGTTCTCCCCAATCGCGGCCGCGACATGCTGCCCTTCGTCCTGCTCGCCGGCGCCGTGCCGCTGTCGCGCTATCGCGCGGTGTGCAAGATCCACACGAAGAAGAGCCAGCATCGACTCGACGGTGCGGCCTGGCGACGGGCGCTCGTCGGCCCGCTGATCGCCGACGCCGCGCGCGTCGCGGCGATCGGGGCACATTTCGCCGCTCATCCGCGCTGCGGCCTCGTCGTGCCCGACGGCTCGATCGAAGAGGACCCTTCGCTTTGGGGCGGCAACCGCGTCCGGACGCGCGCGCTCGCGGCGCGCCTCGGCGTCGCCGTCGAGCATCTGCCGCTGCGCTTCCCGGCCGGATCGATGTATTGGATCAGCGGGCCGCTCGTCGCACGGATCGCGGCGCTCGGCCTCGGATGGGCGGACTTCGAGCCGGAGCGCGGCCAGACGGACGACACCACCGCCCATGCGCTCGAGCGCCTCGTCGGTCTGCTCGCGACGGCCGAAGGCCTCGACATGATCGAGGCCGGCCGTCTCGGCTGAGCCCGTCTACTGCGCCGCGACGAGCGGCTTCTCCTCGGAGAACTGGTAGCGATAGAGCATCGCGTAGAGCCCGCCGCGCCGCAGCAGCTCGGCGTGCGTGCCGATATCCACCACCTCGCCGCGGTCGATCACCACGATCCGGTCGGCGTTCAGGATCGTCGACAGCCGATGGGCGATGACGACGCTGGTGCGACCCTCGACCAGCCGGTCGAGCGCCAGCTGGATGTTGCGCTCGGATTCGGAATCGAGCGCCGAGGTCGCCTCGTCGAGGAGCAGGATCGGCGCGTCCTTCAGGATCGCGCGGGCGATGGCGAGGCGCTGGCGCTGGCCGCCCGAGAGCTGCACGCCGTTCTCGCCGATGTCGGTATCGAAGCCCTTCGGCAGATTGGCGATGAAGTCGAAGGCATAGGCGTCGCGCGCCGCCTCCTCGACCTCCTCATCGGTCGCCGAGAGACGGCCGAGGCGGATGTTGTCCCGCACCGTGCCCGAAAACAGGAAGACATCCTGGCTGACCGAAGCGATGTGGCGCCGCAGCGAGCTGACGGCGACCTTGCGCACATCCTGGCCGTCGACCAGCACGGCGCCGGCGGTGGCATCGTAGAAGCGCTGGATCAGCGCGATGATCGTCGACTTGCCGCCGCCCGAAGGCCCGACGAGGGCGATGCGCTCGCCCCGCTCGACGACGAAGGAGACGCCCTTCAGCACAGGCTCGCCCTTGCGATAGGCGAAGTCGACATCGCGCAGCTCGATCCGGCCGGCGGAAAAGTCGAGCGCGGGCTCGTCGTCGCGTTCGGTGCCGGAGGGCGGCTTGTCGAGGATCTCATACATCGCGCGGGCGCCGACGAGGCTCATCTCGAGCCCGATCTGCACCCGGGCGAGCCGTTTCGCCGGCTCATAGGCGAGCAGGAGCGCGGTGACGAACGACATGAACTCGCCGGGCGAGGTGCCGAAATTGATCGTGTTCCAGCCGGCATAGAAGATCACGGCGGCGATCGAGACGCCGCCGAGCGTCTCCATCAGCGGGCTCGTCCGCGCCTGCAGGCTCGCCATCTTGTTCTGGCGCTGCTCGACGGCGGCGATCGTTTCGGCCATCCGTCCGCGCATATGGTGATCGAGGCCGAACGCCTTCACCACCTTGTTGCCGTAGACCGTCTCCTGGACGAGCGCGACGATCATGGTCGAGGCGCCGTATTCCGACTGCGCGATCTTGCGCATGCGCTTGATCAGGCCGGTGACGAAGAAGATGGCGATCGGCGCGACGGTGAAGGCGGCGAGCGACATCAGCGGCGCCTGCCAGAGCATCACCGCGACCAGACTGATCAGCGAAACGAGGTCGCGCGCCAAGCTCATGATCACGGTGTCGAGCACCGAACGGATCGCGCCGGCGCCGCGCACCACCGTGTTGATCAGCTCGCTCGACGCGCGCTCGGTGAAGAAGTCGAGGCCGAAGCGCAGAAAGCTGTCGTAGAAGCGGCGCTGCGTCTCGGCGACGATGCGGTTGCCGACGCGGCCGAGCACGATCGCCTGCGCCCAGCTGGCGAGGCCCTTGACCACGAAGATGCCGATGACCGCCGCGGACAGGATCCACAGCATCATCGGGTCGCGCGACACGAAGATGTGGTTGACGACGTCGCGCATGATCCAGGCGGAGGCCGCCGTCGTCATGCCGACCACGACGAGCAGAACCGTCGCCAGCGCATAGCCGCGCATGTGTGCGCGGCCGTCGGTCGCCACGATCCGGATCAGCGTCTCGAGCGAGCCGTTCTGCTTGAAGCGCCGCCAGCGGTCGATCAGCCGCTTCGGCCTCTTCTCATCGTCTGCAGCTTTCGCCATCTGCCTCATCTGCGGCCATACGACGGCCGGAAGCTCGACCGCCGCATTCGACCTTCTAGCCGTCCCTCGCGATCCCGTCCACCATACGGATCGTCGCGCCCCCTGCCCGCAGGACGCGCAGCCTCCGCCGGCTTATGGAACACTGAATATCCTTTAGGCTTCGAACTAAATGGAAGCCATTTGAATCCGCTCCGTCACTCCGCCATTCTCCCGCCACCTCGTGACAGAGGGCTATGGGAGGAATGAGAATGCGGAAATTTGCTCGGATCATGCTCGCGGCCAGTGCGCTGGCCTTCGCGAGCCAGGCGCCCGCCATGGCGCAGGACAAGGTGACCATCCTGGCCTCGGTGCCGGGCCTCACCTTCCCCTTCTTCGTCCACATGATGAACGCCTTCAAGGCGGAAGCCGCCAATCTCGGCGTCGAGGTCATCGAGTCCGACGGCCAGGTCTCCTCGCCGAAGCAGACCGCCGACATCGAGGCGGCGATCGCCCGCGGCGTCAACGGCATCGTGATCAGCCCGAACGAGGTCGACGCGATGGCTCCGGCGCTGCAGCAGGCCGTCGACGCCTCGATCCCGGTCGTCACGGTCGACCGTCGCGTGGCGCAGGTGGACGGCATCCTCGCCCATGTCGGCGCGGACAACGTCAAGGGCGGCGAAGCGCAGGGCGAGCTGATCATGAAGCTGTTCCCGGACGGCGCCACGATCGTCAACCTGCAGGGCCAGTCGGGCGCCTCGCCGGCGATCGACCGCAACAAGGGCCTGCACAACGTGCTCGACCAGCACGCCGACAAGTACAAGATCGTCTTCGAGCAGACCGCGGGCTTCGACCGCGCCCGCGGCCTGTCGGTGACGGAAGCCGCGCTCGCCGGCATGGCCGAGCCGCCGCAGGTCATCGTCGCCGCGAATGACGACATGGCACTCGGCGCGATGGAGGCCGTCAAGGCCCGCAATCTCTCCGGCATCGCGATCATCGGCTTCGACGCCCTGCCCGAGGCGCTCGCCCAGGTGCGCGACGGCGGCCTGACCGCGACGATCGAGCAGTTCCCCGGCAAGCAGAGCGCCACCGGCGTGCAGATCCTCGTCGACTACATCAAGAACAAGAAGGAGCCGGCGGAGAAGCTGACGCTCCTCACCCCGGTCGCCGTGACCAAGGACAACCTCGACATCGCCGAGCGTCTCGGCGAGGTGAAGTAAGTCCGCAACGGATCGAACCGGTTCTCACGGCCGGCGGCGCTTCCCGCGCCGCCGGCCTTCACGATTATCGAGACGGGGTCTCATCCATGACCACCCAAGCCGGACCGCAGGCGGTGCCGCAGACCACGCCGCCGGCCGCACCGCTCCTGCGCATGACCGGAATCGGCAAGCGCTTCCCCGGCGTGATCGCGCTCGACGGCGTCGATCTCGAGGTCGGCGCGGCGGAGATCCATGCCCTGCTCGGCGAGAACGGCGCGGGCAAGTCGACGCTCCTCAAGATTCTCTCGGGCGCCCAGCCGCCCGATACCGGCACGATCACGCTCGGTGGCGACACGGTCGCCTTCCGCTCGCCGCATGAAGCGCAGATGCGCGGCATCGTGACGATCTACCAGGAATTCACCCTCGCCCCCAACATGACGATCGCGGAGAACGTCTTCATCGGCCGCGAGCCGGGCTCCCGCCTGTTCATGAACTGGAAGCGGATGGCCGAGGCGACGCGCGTCGTGACCGCCCGCGTCGGCCTCGAGCGCAGCCCGATGACGCTGGTGCGCGATCTCTCCGTCGCCGAACAGCAGATGGTCGAGATCGCCCGCGCGCTGTCGATGGATTCGCGGCTCATCGTGATGGACGAGCCGACATCGGCGCTTTCGGCCTCGGAGGTCGAGAAGCTGTTCGCGATCGTCCGCAAGCTGAAGGCGGACGGCATCTCCGTCATCTTCGTGACCCACCGCCTCGAAGAGGTGATGACGATCTGCGATCGCTATACGGTGCTGCGCGACGGCCGCCATGTCGGCAAGGGCGCCGTCGCCGAGACGAGCATCGACGGCATCATCCGGATGATGGTCGGCCGTGCCGTCGACACGTTGTTCAGCGGCCGCGAGAGCGCGACGCCGGGTCCCGTCGCGCTCGAGGCGAAGGGCATCACCCGCCGCCGCCACGCGCAGGATCCGCACGCGATCGAGCTCGACGGCGTCTCGCTCGCGGTGCGCGAGGGCGAGATCCTCGGCATTGCCGGGCTCGTCGGTGCCGGCCGCACCGAGACGGCGCGCGCGATCTTCGGCGCCGACCCGTTCGACGCGGGAGAGGTGCTGATCGGCGGGCAGAAGGTGTCGATCCGCACGCCGCAGGACGCGATCCGTGCCGGGGTCGGCCTGGTGCCGGAGGACCGCAAGCAGCAGGCGCTGTTCCTGTCGCTCGCCATCCGCACCAATCTGTCGATCGCCGCGCTCGACCGGATCGACCGCTTCGGCATCTTCATCGACCACAAGAAGGAGACGGCGCTCGTCGAGGAGTACAAGAAGCTCCTCAACATCCGCATGGCGAGCCCGGAACAGCTGGTCGGCAATCTGTCCGGCGGCAATCAGCAGAAGGTGGTGCTCGCCCGCTGGCTGGCGCTGCGCCCCAAGGTGCTGATCGTCGACGAACCGACCCGCGGCATCGATGTCGGCGCCAAGGTCGAGGTGCACAATCTTCTCTTCGAGATGGCGAAGACCGGCATCGCCGTGATCGCCATCTCGTCCGAACTGCCGGAGATCCTCGCCGTCTCCGACCGCATCGTGACGATGCGGGAGGGCCGCGTGACCGGGGAGGTCAGCCGGGCCGAGGCGAACGAAGAACGCTTGATGACGCTGATGACGCTCGGCCGGGCCAAGGCGGCGTGAGGGGGAAGCTATGGCTGATGTGAAACGTGATACGCCCGCCGCGCCGGGATTCGACCTGTTCGGCTTCCTCGCCCGCTTCGCGCCGCTGATCTTCCTCGTCGTGCTGATGGCGGTGTTCTACCTGCTCGAGCCGCGCTTCCTGTCGCAGGTCAACCTCTTCAACGTGATGCGGCAGGTCTCGATCACCGGCCTGCTCGCGATCGGCATGACCTTCGTCATCCTGACCGCCGGCATCGACCTGTCGATCGGCTCGCTGCTCGCCTTTGCCGGCCTCGTCGCCGCGGCGGTGGCGAAGGGCGGCCTGCAGGACCGCTTCACGGTCGGCGAGGACGCCGTCGGCTATGGCTGGCAGCTCGCCGCGCTCGCGGCGATCGCGATCGGCATCGCCGGCGGCTGGCTGCAGGGCGTCGCCATCACGCGGCTCAAGGTGCCGCCCTTCGTCGTCACCCTCGGCGGCATGTCGGTGTTTCGCGGCGCGGCGCTGCTGTTCGCCGCCGGCGGCCCGATCTCCGGCTTCGATCGCGCCTTCACCTGGTGGGGCCAGGGCTATATCGGCCCGGTGCCGGTGCCGGTCGTGGTGTTCCTCGTCGCCGCGGTGATCGCCCATATCGTGCTGCGCTACACGCGCTACGGCCGCAAGGTCTATGCGGTCGGCGGCAATCCGGAAGCCGCGCGGCTCGCCGGCCTCAACGTCAACCGGATCATCCTGTCGGTCTATGTGATCATGGGCTTCTTCGCCGGGCTCGGCGCCTTCGTGCTCGCGGCGCGGCTCAATTCGGCGGAGGCGGTGGCCGGCACCGGCTACGAGCTCACCGTCATCGCCTCGGTGGTGATCGGCGGCACGAGCCTCTTCGGCGGCGTCGGCTCGGTGTTCGGCACGGTGATCGGTGCGTTGCTGATCGGCGTGCTCTTGAACGGCCTCGTGCTGATGAACGTGTCGTCCTATATCCAGCAGATCATCATCGGCGTGATCATCGTGCTGGCGGTCGCCTTCGACACCTTCGCCAAATCGCGCCGGCGGCGCGCGTAACGACGCGAAGGACCCGCGAGGGCGGGTCCTTCGCTTTTCGGCTCAGGGGGCGGCGACCTCGAACCGGCCGGTCGCCTGATCGAGCACCCAGAGATCGCCGGCCGAGATGTCGAACCATGCCCCGTGCAGCTCGACCTCGCCGATCTCCTCGAGTGCGGCGATCTTCGGAAAGCTCTTCAGATTGGTGATCGCCTGGCGGATCGAGGCGAATTCGAGCGCCCGCTGCCGGTCCGCCTCGGCGGCGGGATCGTCACAGGCGAGCGCCTCGGCCGGCTTGAGCAGCGAGATCCAGCGGCCGATATAGTCGCCGCCCGGCAGCGGCGCCTGGCCGGCCTTGGTCGACAGATAGGCCGAGACGCCGCCGCAGCGGCCGTGACCCATCACCACGATATGGCGGACGCGCAGCGCCATCACGCCATATTCGATCGCCGCCGAGGTGCCGTGGAACTCGCCGTCCGGATCGTGCGGCGGCACGAGATTGGCGACGTTGCGCACCACGAACATCTCGCCCGGCGCCGCATCGAAGATCGTCTCCGGCGCCGCCCGGCTGTCGCAGCAGGCGACCAGCATGATCTGCGGCCGCTGCCCGGCCTCGGCGAGGACGCGATAGCGTCGCTCTTCCAGCGGCAGGCGATCCTTGCGGAAGGCGCGATAGCCCTGGATCAGGCGGCTCGGGAAGACGGCGCTGTTCATCGGAATCTCCCGCATTGCAGCAGAACGGTGGAGCAATAGCGCCGGGCCGCGCGGCGGTCGAGAGGCGGCGTCGCCCGCCCGCTCAGCACGACGCGCCGGCGAGCCCGTCGATCAGGACGGCCTCGGCCGGCGCGACGAGGGCATCCTGGCGGAGCGCGAGCGGCAGGGCGTCGGCGCCGGTCTCCGCCGCCGCCCGGGCGAGGGCGAGCACGCGGGCCGCCGCGCCACGGAGCGCCTCCGCCTCGCCCTCGCCCGCGCCCGCGACGAGGCCGGCGAGCAGCAAAGCTGCAAAGAGATCGCCGGTGCCGTTCGGCACGCCCGCGATCCGGTCGTGGCGGGCGTCGAGCACGCGCTCGGGCGTCACGAGAAGCGTCGCGATCGTTTCGCCCTCCGTCGCGGCGGAGGTGACGGCGACGCGCGGCCGGCCGAGCGACCGGGCGCGGGCGACCGGATCGCCGGGCGCGTCGGCTCCGGCGAGGAAAGCGAGTTCGGTCGGATTGGGCGTGACGATGTCGGCGAGCGGCAGCAGGCGGTCGCGCATCGCCGCCGCGACGGGTTCGGGCACGTAGAGGCGGCCGCCATCGCCGAGCACCGGATCGAGCAGATAGAGGGCGGCCGGGTTCGCCCGCTTGACGGCGGCGACGAGGCCGGCGATCGCTTCGGCCTGCGCGGCGTCGCCGAGATAGCCCGACAGGATGCCGCCGATCTCGGCGCGGCGCGGCGAGGCCGCGAGATCGGCGAGAAGGGCGGCGAAAGCGGCGGGCTCCGGCACGATCCGCGTGCCGGGGCCGTGGCCGGGATGCCAGGGCAGCGTCACGGTCGAGAGCGACCAGACCGGAAAGCCGAGACGCTCCAGCGCGAAGACGGCGGCGCGGCCGCCGACCGCGCCGCGCACCACCGTGCTCGACAGAACGAGAATGGCGGGCTTGCGCCCGGTTGTGGGGCCGGGCTGCAGGAATCGATGCAAGATCGACGCTCCGGGCGGATCGCTCCGGCGGCACCGGAGGAACCCGCCGCCGGCCAGGCCGGCGGCGGGATACGGACGCCGCCCGATCAGGCGACGAGGTTGCGCAGCACGTAGTGCAGGATGCCGCCATTGCGGAAGTAATCGAGCTCGTCGAGCGTATCGATGCGGCAGAGCAGCGGCACCTCGATCGTCCGCCCGTCGGCGAAGGCGATCTCGGCGACGAGCGTCTGGCGCGGCTTGACCGTCTCGATGCCGCGGATCGTCACCGTCTCGTCGCCCTTCAGGCCGAGCGTCTGCCAGGAGGTGCCCTCCTCGAAGACGAGCGGCACGATGCCCATGCCGACGAGGTTCGAGCGGTGGATACGCTCGAAGGACTGCGCGATCACGGCGCGCACGCCGAGCAGGTTGGTACCCTTCGCCGCCCAGTCGCGCGACGAGCCGGTGCCATATTCGCGGCCGGCGAAGACGACGAGCGGCACGCCCTCGGCCTTGTAGGCCATGGCGGCGTCGTAGATCGACATCTCCGTGCCGTCCGGCTGGTGGATCGTCAGGCCGCCTTCCTTGCCGCCCAGCATCTGGTTCTTGATGCGGATATTGGCGAAGGTGCCGCGCATCATCACTTCATGATTGCCGCGGCGGGTGCCGTACTGGTTGAAATCGACCACCGCGACGCCGTGATCGGTCAGATATTTGCCCGCCGGCGAGGCGGGCTTGATCGAGCCGGCCGGCGAGATGTGGTCGGTGGTGATCGAATCGAGGAACAGGCCGAGCACGCGCGCATCGACGATGTCGGAGAGCGCCCGCGGCTCGCGGCCCATGCCGACGAAATAGGGCGGGTTCTGGACATAGGTCGAGCCCGGATCCCACGTATAGGTCTCGCCCTTCGGCGCCTCGATCGCCTGCCAGTTGGCGTCGCCCTTGAAGACGTCGGCGTATTTCTCCTCGAACATCGCCTTGGTGACGTTTTCGCGGATGAAGGTCGCGATCTCCGCCGAGCTCGGCCAGATGTCCTTGAGGAAGACCGGCGTGCCGTCCTTGTCGGTGCCGATCGGCTCGCGCGTCAGGTCGAGCTGCAGCGAACCGGCGAGCGCATAGGCGACGACGAGCGGCGGCGAGGCGAGGTAGTTCGCCTTGACGTCCGGATTGACCCGGCCCTCGAAGTTGCGGTTGCCCGACAGCACCGCCGCGGCGACGAGGTCGTGCTCGTTGATCGCCGCCGAGATCGGCGCCGGCAGCGGGCCGGAATTGCCGATGCAGGTGGTGCAGCCGAAGCCGACCAGGTTGAAGCCGAGCGCGTCGAGTTCCTTCTGCAGGCCCGAGGCGGCGAGATATTCCGCCACCACCTGGCTCCCCGGCGCGAGCGAGGTCTTCACCCAGGGCTTCGAGGCGAGACCGCGGGCGACCGCGTTGCGGGCGAGAAGGCCCGCGGCGATCAGGACCGACGGGTTGGAGGTGTTGGTGCAGGAGGTGATGGCGGCGATCGTCACGTCGCCATGGCCGAGCGTATAGGCGGCATCGGGCACCGGCACGCGCTTGGCGGCGTCGCCCGGCTTCTTGAACTCGCCCTCGAGCGCGGCGAGGAAGCCGCTCTTCGCGTCGGACAGCAGCACGCGATCCTGCGGCCGCTTCGGACCGGCGAGCGAGGGCAGCACGGTCTCGAGATCGAGCTCGAGCGTGTCGGTGAACACCGGATCGGCGGTCTCGGCCGTCCGCCACAGGCCCTGCGCCTTCGCATAGGCCTCGACGAGCGCGATGCGGTCGGCGGCGCGCGCGGTCTCGTCGAGATAGGCGATGGTCTCGGAATCGACCGGGAAGAAGCCGCAGGTGGCGCCATACTCCGGCGCCATGTTGGCGATCGTCGCCCGGTCGGCGAGGGTGAGGTTCGAAAGGCCCGGGCCGTAGAACTCGACGAACTTGCCCACGACGCCCTTCTTGCGCAGCATCTGGGTGACGGTGAGCACGAGGTCGGTCGCCGTCACGCCTTCCTTCAGCCGGCCGTCGAGCTTGAAGCCGATCACCTCGGGGATGAGCATCGAGATCGGCTGGCCGAGCATCGCCGCCTCCGCCTCGATGCCGCCGACGCCCCAGCCGAGCACGCCGAGGCCGTTCACCATCGTCGTATGGCTGTCGGTGCCGACGAGCGTGTCCGGATAAGCCACCGTGTCGGCGCCGTCCGTACCGGTCCACACCGTCTGGGCGAGATATTCGAGATTGACCTGGTGGCAGATGCCGGTGCCGGGCGGCACGACGCGGAAATTCGAGAAGGCCGACTGGCCCCATTTCAGGAAGCGGTAGCGCTCCTGGTTCTGCTCGTATTCGCGGTCGACATTCTTCTGGAAGGCCTGCGCATTGCCGAAGAAGTCGACGACAACGGAATGGTCGATGACGAGGTCGACCGGGACGAGCGGGTTGATCTTCTCGGGATCGCCGCCGAGCATCCTCATCGCGTCGCGCATCGCCGCGAGATCGACGACCGCGGGCACGCCGGTGAAGTCCTGCATCAGCACGCGGGCCGGGCGGAAGGCGATCTCGCGGTCGCTCTTCTTCGCCACCGCCCATGCCGCCATGGCGCGGATGTCGTCCGCCGTGACCGAGCGTCCGTCCTCGTTGCGCAGCAGGTTCTCGAGCAGAACCTTCAGCGAGAAGGGCAGGCTGCCGACGCCGGGGAGCCCGTTCTTCTCCGCCTCGACCAGGCTGTAATAGACATAGGTCTTGTCACCGACCGCGAGGGTCTTGCGCGATTTGAAGCTGTCGAGAGAAGGCACGGCGGATCGGTTCCTCGTTCGGCGCGGGCGGCACGCGCTCCGATGCACGAAACGTGCCCGGAGGCGCCCCGCAGTCCGAGAGGACGGCGCGCGAAAAACCGCGCGATCCCGCGCTCGGTGGTGACGCTCAGTCTGGCAGGTCCCCGCGGCCGGCGGCCGGGGTTGCCGCGTATATAGGGAATTTCGTAAGGAGAAGCCAGACCAACGAAAGTCGGCGCGCTTGGAACGCTTCGAATCTCGGCAGACCGCCCTCCCGCCCGCCGTTTCCGGATCCTGCCGGACGGCGCGATGAGGCTCGCGATCGAGCGGCTCGCGGTCGAGCGCGGTGGCCGGCCGCTCTTTTCCGGACTCTCCTTCACCCTCGGGCCGGGCGAGCTCCTGGTCGTCGAAGGGCGCAACGGCGCCGGCAAGTCGAGCCTCCTGCGCGCGATCGCCGGGCTGCTGCACCCCTCGGAAGGGACCATCACGATCCAAAGCGAGGCCATTGCCGGCCGCACCGCCCCGCAGCCCGAGCAAGGCCCCGCCGGCCCGCTCTGCCACTATCTCGGGCATCTCGACGCCCTGAAGCCCACGCTTTCGCTCGCCCGCAATCTGCGCCTGTGGCGCCATGTCGAGGGCGCGCCGGACATGACGATCGAGACGGCGCTCGAGATGGTCGGCCTCGACGGGCTCGGCAGCCTGCCGGCGGCCTGGCTCTCCGCCGGCCAGAAGCGGCGCGCCGCGCTCGCCCGGCTGCTCCTCGTTCGCCGGCCGCTCTGGCTGCTCGACGAACCGACCGCGGCGCTCGACATCGCGGGCGAGGCGCTGCTCGGCGGACTGATCGTGCGCCATCTCTCGGCGGGCGGCGTGGCGATCGTCGCGACCCATCAGCCATTGCCGATCCCCGCCTCGACGACGCTGATGCTCGGGGCGCCGCAGCGATGACGCTCTTCCTCGCGCTCGTGCGTCAGACGATCCGTGCCGCCTTCGGCCAGGGCGGCGGCGCTTTCACGGGCCTGCTCTTCTATTTCAGCGTCGTCGCCACCCTGCCCTTTGCGATCGGGCCGGACCCGGCGACGCTTTCCCGCATCGCGCCGGCCATGCTGTGGCTCGGTGCCCTGCTGGCGACGCTGTTCGGCCTCGACCGGCTGTTCCAGGACGATCGCGACGATGGCGGGCTCGACCTGCTCGTGCTCTCCGGCCTGCCGCTCTCGCTCGTCGTGCTCGCGAAGAGCCTCGGCCATCTCGTCGCCACCGGCGTGCCGCTGCTCCTCGGGGCGCCCCTCTTCGGGCTGATGCTCGGCCTCGATGCGGGGGCGATCGGCTGGAACGTCGCGGCGCTCGCGCTCGGCCTGCCGGCGCTCACCTTCATCGGCGCGATCGGCGCGGCGCTGATGGTGCCGCTGCGCCGCGGCGGCCTGCTCGTCGCCGTGCTGATCCTGCCCTTCACCGTGCCGGTGCTGATCTTCGGCGTTGCCGCCGCCGGTGCCGAGACGAGCCAGCCCATGCTGCTCCTCTCCGCCCTCTCGCTCGCCGCCACCGTGCTCGGTCCGGCCGCGGGCGCGGCAGCGCTCGCCGCCGCGCTCGACTGAGGATCAGCGCGCCGCCGCGCCCTCCCCGAGACCGGCGGTGGCGACCAGCTCGGCCGTCACCGGTCCACGCCACGGCAGGCCGGTGACGATCGCGAGCACGAAGAGATAGGCCGCCGCGATCGGCACGAGCACCAGGCCCCGCCGCCAGAAGGGGGAGGCGACGGCGGGACTAGAGGCCATGGCGCGCGCGCCAGAGAATGAAGCGTCCCGCTGCCGGCGCCGCGCGCACGAGCACGAAGCGCGGATCCCAATGCAGCAGATCGCCGGCGGCGAGCCGATGATGCCACACCGCCGAGGCGCCGATGCCATACTCCCACAATTCGTCGATCAGCCTTTCGGCGGCCGCCGCGGAAAGCCCGGCAATGCGCGCGCCGCGAAGATCGCCGAGCTGAAGCGCGGCGCGGCCGGTCTCCGGATCGACGAGCACCAGCGGCCGGCCGGCGGGCGCCGTCGAGCCGCCGGGCCGGGCACCACGCAGGACCGACAGGTCGCGCGCCTTCGCCTTCAGCCCTTCCGGCAGGCGCTGATAGGCCTCGAAGGCCGAGATGAAGGCGAGCGTCCCGGCCTCCTCGGCCGCTTCGATCGCGTAGAGACAGACGCCACCCTCATGCGCCGCGGCATCGAGGCCGCCCCGCCACCTGTCATCTCCGGCGGCGAGCCCATTGCGCGCCGTGCCGCCCCAGGCGACATTCGACACGACCTCGAGCTCCGGCCAGCCGGGCAGCATGGTCGCCCCCGTCGAGGAGGAGGCCGCGGCGAGCGGGGGGCCGAAGACGGCCGCATAGTCGACGAGCTGTCGGCTCGACAGCGTCTGGTCGCGCAGAACGAAGACGCCATAGGTGGCGAGAGCCCGGCGCAGCAGCGCCCTGGTCGCGGCATCGGGCGGCGTCGCGAGGTCGACGCCGTCGATCTCGGCGGCGATGAACTCGCCCTGAGGCCGGATCGCGAGCTCGGCCGATGGATCGGCGTCGAGCCCGAAGGGCGGCAGGGCGACGACGCGGCCGCGCTCCGGCGCGGCCGTCCGGCGGTTCGGGAGAGCCCTCATCGCCAGGCCCAATAGGCGAGCGACCACACGAGATCCGAGCTATCTTCCCCGGCAGGATCGGACCCGCCGCCCGCCGGCGCCGCAGGGCGGCGGCTCCAGAACTTCCAGTTCGCCGGCGCCTTCTCCGGGACCGCTCCCTCCTCGGATCGGTCGGCGATCAGGCGGCTCGGCACGCTGAGCACGCTCATTTCCAGCATCATTTCCCAAGCCCTCCGTATGCGCCTCGAAGGGCGCGTTCATTCTCGATCGGGGCCGGGGCGCGGATGTCGGACACGCCCCACGATCAGGCTGATGCGTGTCGAAAGCCTTGTCAAGTATCTCGACATAACTGGTCGGGATTAATACGGAACGACAGTGCCCGATGGCCGATTGCGATTCGCCAGGAAGCGACTAGATCGGGGAAGCAACCACGCTTCGGCGATGGGCGGGGCCGCCTCCCCGACCGGCCGCGGCAGAACGGAGGCGACCATGAGCGATCCGAAGGCGAGCCGGCCCGCGCCCCTGCGGCCCCCGGTCCGTTCGAGCCTCGACCTGATCGGCGGCACGCCGGTGGTCGAGCTCTCCCGCTTCGACACCGGACCCTGCCGGCTGTTCGTCAAGCTCGAGAGCCAGAACCCCGGCGGCTCGATCAAGGACCGCATCGCTTTGTCGATGATCCGCGCCGCAGAGGCCGACGGACGGCTCAGGCCCGGCGGCACGATCGTCGAGGCGACGGCGGGCAATACCGGACTCGGCCTCGCCCAGGTCGGCCTGCCGCAGGGCTATCGGCTGATCCTCGTCGTTCCCGACAAGATGTCGCGCGAGAAGGTGCAGCATCTGCGCGCCCTCGGCGCCGAGGTGCGCACCACCCGCTCCGATGTCGGCAAGGGCCATCCCGACTATTACCAGGACATGGCCGAGCGGATCGCCGCCGAGGAAGGCGGCTTCTACGTCAACCAGTTCGGCAATCCGGCCAATCCGGCGGCGCACGAGACGACGACCGGTCCGGAGATCTTCGAGCAACTCGGCGGCGATGTCGACGCGGTGGTGGTCGGCGTCGGCTCGGGCGGCACGCTGTCGGGCATCGGCCGCTACATGAAGCGCGTGTCGCCGAAGACCGAGATGGTGCTCGCCGATCCGAAGGGCTCGGTGCTCGCCCCGCTCGTCGAGCGCGGCGAGACGATCGAGCCAGGCGCTTGGGCGGTCGAGGGCATCGGCGAGGATTTCGTGCCCCCCAATTGCGACCTTTCCCTCGTTTCGAAGGCCTATACGATCGACGATGTCGAGAGTGTCGATACCGCCCGCGCCCTGCTCGCGAAGGAGGGCATTCTCGCCGGCTCCTCCTCGGGCACGCTGCTCGCCGCGGCGCTGCGCTATTGCCGCGCGCAGGCCGAGCCCAAGCGGGTCGTCACCTTCGTCTGCGACAGCGGCAACAAGTATCTCTCCAAGGTGTTCAACGATGTCTGGCTGGCGCAGCAGGGCCTCGCGCACCGCACCCGCCACGGCGACCTGCGCGACCTGATCGCGAAGAGCTTCGCCGAGGGCGGCAGCGTCACCGTCGCGCCGGACGAAACCATCGCCACCGCCTATGCCCGCATGCGCTCGGCCGATGTGTCGCAGCTGCCGGTGATCGAGAAGGGCCGGCTCGTCGGCCTGATCGACGAGAGCGACCTCCTCGCCAAGCTCGGCGCGCCGGCCGGCGCGGCGCACGACTTCACCGCCCCGGTGCGCAGCGCGATGACGACGGCGCTGCACACGATCGACGCCGCCGCGCCGCTCGCCGCGCTGTCGCCGATCTTCGAACGCAACGAAGTGGCGATCGTGATGGACGGCGACGAGTTCGTCGGCCTCATCACCCGCATCGACCTGATCAACCATCTGAGGCTCGATCCGTGACCCAGTCCGACCGACCGAACCGCCTGGCCTTCGACACCCGCACCATCCATGGCGGCCAGAGCCACGACCCGCTGACCGGCGCGGTGATGGTACCGATCTACGCCACCTCGACCTATGCGCAGGAGAGCCCGGGCGTCCACAAGGGCTTCGAATACGCCCGCTCGCAGAACCCGACGCGCTTCGCCTTCGAGCGGGCGATCGCCGATCTCGAGAGTGGCGAGGCGGGCTTTGCCTTCGCCTCCGGCCTCGCGGCGATCTCGACGGTGCTCGAACTGCTCGATGCCGGCGCCCACATCGTCGCCACCGACGATCTCTATGGCGGCACGTTCCGCCTGCTCGAACGGGTGCGCAAGCGCTCGGCCGGCCTCTCGGTCTCCTTTGCCGATTTCACCGACCTCGCCGCGGTCGAGGCGGCGATCCGGCCGGAGACGCGCCTGCTGTGGGTCGAGAGCCCGACCAATCCGATGCTGCGCATCATCGATCTCGAGGCGATCGCCGATCTCGCCCGCCGGCGCGGGCTTCTGACCGTCGCCGACAACACGTTCGCCAGCCCCTATGTCCAACGGCCGCTCGAACTCGGCATCGACATCGTCGTGCACTCGACGACCAAATATCTGAACGGCCATTCCGACATGGTGGGCGGCGCCGCCGTGGTGCGCGACGCGGCGCTCGCCGAGAAGCTCAAATTCCTGCAGAACGCGATCGGCGCGATCTCCGGGCCGTTCGACAGCTTCCTCGCGCTGCGCGGCCTGAAGACGCTCGCGCTCCGGATGGAGCGGCACAGCCGCAACGGCCTCGCCATCGCCCGCTGGCTCGAGGGCCGGCGCGACGTCCGCCGCGTGCTCCATCCCGGGCTCGAAAGCCATCCGCAGCACGCCCTCGCGAAGCGGCAGATGCGCGCCTTCGGCGGCATGATCACGGTCGAACTCGACCGCGACCTCGCGGCGACGAAGCGGTTCCTCGAGCGGGTGCGGATCTTCGCGCTCGCCGAGAGCCTCGGCGGGGTCGAGAGCCTGATCGAGCATCCGGCCACCATGACGCACGCCTCGATCCCGGCGGAGACGCGACGGGCGATCGGCATCTCGGATTCGCTCGTCCGCATCTCGGCCGGCATCGAGGCGGAGGAGGATCTGATCGCCGATCTCGAGCAGGCGCTGCGCTGAGCCGCGCGCTCACTCCTCGAGCGTGACGGTGTGGGCCTGGAGGTCGATGCGGACCGGAAGCATCTCCTCCGGTTCCATATTGCCCTCTTCGTCCATCAGCCGCACCGGCACGTCGAGGCGCAGCCCCCGCGCCGGATCATAGTCGCGCCGCGCCGCCGCCACATCGACGGTGGTGAAGCCGACGATCGCCCGGCACTGCGCGCCGCCGAGCGGATCGTCCGGATCGGGAAGCACGATGGCGATGCCGGCCGAGCAGCACGCCGGCTCGAGCATGTCGATGTTGTAGAGCGTGACGAGCCCGTCATAGACGGTCACCGCATTGTCGGCGACCGGGGCGGCGACGTTCGTCAGGCCGACGTGAAGGTCGTCACAAGGCACGAAATCCTCCGCCAGCGCGGGCGCCGCGGCGACCAGGAAGAGGGCGAGGAGGAGAGTGCGTCGGGGCATTGGCGGCCGGGCTCGGTTGCGGATCGGCCGCAGGCTAACGCAGCGTCAGGCAGGCCGCCAGAGCCCTCACTGCCGCGACGGAACCACGGCCCGCCTTCCGGCCGGCCGCGCCGCTCAGTCGGCCTTCGCGGCGCGCGCCGCCGCGGCGCTTTCGAGCGCGGCGAGGCAGGCCGGCGAGAAGACGTCCGCCTTCTCGCGCGCGCATTGCAGGAGCCGGCCGCCGCCCGGCCGCACGCCGGCGCAGTGGGCGCGGAAATCCGCCTCGCAGAGACGGCGGATCTCGCCCCGGCTCTGGGCGGCGGCAACGGTGGGAAGAGCCGTCGGCAGAAGAACGAGCAGGGCGGTGGCGAACCAGGTGGCACGGATCATCGAGAGGATCTCCGGAAGGGGACGGGAGGGTGTGCGGAACGGGCGCCGGCCGGCGAGGGACCCGGTCGCCGCGGAGGGGCGGCTCCCGCGACCGGACCGGTCGGGCGGCGCCCGTTCCGTCGACGCCCGCCGGCGGGCGGACGCCGGCCCGGGCTCAATAGCGGGTGAACGAGCCCGAGCGGTGGCGGACCACGCCGTTGCGGCGTGTGACGGTCCGGTCGTAGCTGAAGGAATCCGGACCGGTGCGGGTGATCGAGCCGTCCACCGTGCGGGTCCGGCCATAGGGTCCGGTCGCCGAATAGGAGCGCTCGCAGTGGCCGTCGGCGCAGTATCCGGAGCCGTGCGCCTCGGAAAAGCCGCGCGGACCCCAGGCATAGACGTCGCGCTCCCAGGCCGCCGCACTGCCGGCCGAAAAGCCGAGCGCGACGAGGGCGAAGGCCGCGAGGGGGATCGTCTTCATGGTTCTCTCCATCGTGGAAGGGCCGAATGGCGGCCCCGGTGCGGACGAGTGTCGCGGGCGGGCTTTGCCCGGCTTTTGCAGACGGGCGCTCTTTCGTTACGTTTTGTTGCAGCGGCCGCGGCCCCGCTTGCGGCCGGGCCGACCGGCGCTATCGTCGCCGCCATGGCCGACACCATGCTCCTGATCGTCGAGGACGACCGCGAGATCCGCGCCCTGCTCGCCGATTTTCTCGGCCGGGAGGGCTTCGCGGTGGAGACGGCGGAGAGCGGCGCGGCGATGGACCGCCTGCTCGCCCGGCTGACCCCGGATCTCGTCCTGCTCGACCTGATGCTGCCGGGCGAAGACGGCCTGTCGATCTGCCGAAGGCTGCGCGCCCGCGACGCCGCGCTGCCGATCCTGATGCTGACGGCGAAGGACGAGGACGTCGACCGCATCGTCGGCCTCGAACTCGGTGCCGACGACTATCTCGGCAAGCCGTTCAACCCGCGCGAGCTGCTCGCCCGCATCCGGGCGCTGTTGCGCCGCAGCCGCGCGAGCGAGGCGGCGGCTCGGCCGCTTCGACGACGGAAGCGTTTCGGCGGTCTGATCGTCGACCTCGATGCGCGGCGCGTCGAAGGCGAGGGCGGCGTCCGCCTGCCGCTGACGAGCGCGGAGTTCGACCTCCTCGCCTGCCTGATCGAGCATCCGCACCGCGTGCTGTCGCGCGACCAGTTGCTCGACTGGACGCGCGGCCGCGCCGCCGACCCGTTCGACCGCACGATCGACGTCACCGTCTCGCGGCTGCGGGCGAAGCTCAGCCAGGCCGCAGAACACGTGGACGGGCTGATCACCACGGTGCGCAATGCCGGCTATCTGTTCTCGGGCGATGTCGAGGACCTCTGAGCATGGCCCGGCTCGGCCTCGTCGGCCGCATCATGCTGATCGTCACTGCGGCACTGGTGGCGATCCAGCTCGCCGCGCTCGCCGCCTCCTACGGCGAGCGGGACGGCTGGTTCGGGACCGGCCGCGGCGTGCCCGTGGTCGGTTCGGTGGTGGCGCTCGCCCGTCTGCTCGACCCGCTGACGCCCGCCGAACGCACCCTCGCTCTCGCGGCGGCGGAGGCGGGCGGGCTGACCGCCGCGATCCTCGACGCGCCGCCCGTCGACGCCGATGAGGCCTATGAACTGCGGCGGGTCCGCGGCCTGCTCGAGCGCGGCCTCGCCGCGGAGGGGCTCGGGGGACGCTTCGCCCGCGTTGACCTCGTGCCGGACGATGAGGACGACCCGATCGCCCGCGGCCCGCTGCGGCGGCTGATCGGGCGCCACGTCCGTGTCGTCGTCGGCCTCGCTGACGGACGCTATCTCGCCGTCGGCTTCGCCGACCGGCTGACGCTGCGCCTCTTCGGCCTGCCGCTCGGCTTCCTCGCCGGTCTGCTCGGCCTCGGCGTCGCCGCACTCGCCATCATGGCGGTGGCGCGCGAGATGCGGCCGCTCAGCCGGCTCGCCCGGCGCGTCGAGACGATCGGCACGACGACCGAGCCGCTGCCGCTCGAGCGAACGGGTGCCCGCGAGGTGCGCGCCCTGATCGAGGCGATCAACCGCATGCAGGCGCGCATCGCCGGCCTCGTCGACGGCCGCACGCTGATGCTCGGCGCCATCTCGCACGATCTGCGGACCTATCTGACCCGGCTGCGGCTGCGCGGCGAGATGATGCCGCAGGGGACGCTGCGCGACGGCGTGATGCGCGACGTGGAGGCGATGCGCGATCTCGTCGAGGACACGCTCCTCTTCGCCAAGGCGAGCCTCGAGCCGGACCGCAGCCCGACCGACGCCGCCGCCGTCGCGGCCGAGATCGTCGAGGCCCGGAGGGCGGCGGGCGCCGCCGCAGCGCTCGATGCGCCCGACGGGCCGGTTCCGGTGCCGCTCGGACGGCCGGCGCTCACCCGCGTGCTCGACAATCTCGTCGACAACGCGCTCGCCTATGGCGGGGAGGCGAGCGTGCGGATCATCCGTGCAGCCGACGGCGCCGCGCTCCTGACCGTCGCCGACCGCGGCCCCGGCATCCCGGCCGCCGAGCGCGAGCGGGTATTCGAGCCCTTCTTCCGGCTCGAAGGCTCGCGCAGCCGCGAGCACGGCGGCACGGGTCTCGGTCTCACCATCGTGCGCCAGCTGGTCGCAGCGGCGGGCGGCGGCGTGACACTCGACGAACGGCCGGGCGGCGGGCTCCTCGCCGCCGTACGATTCCCGGCCGGCGGCGACGAGGGCCTCAGTCGCGGATGATCGTGCCGTGCCGCACCCAGCGCCCGCCGTGCGGCCCGCGCACGACATAGCCGTAGCGGCAACGCTCGTCGTTGCAGACGACGCCACCGCGCACCCGCGGTGCCGTGTTATAGCGGGGCCAGTCGCCATACCACGGGCGCCCGACATAATAGCGGTCCCAATAGGCGCGCGAGAAATCGACGGTGACGATGCCGACCGCAGGCGCCACGGCCGGACCGAGCACCACCGGCCGCCCCCGATAGAGCACTTCGAGATAGGCGGCGGCGACCCAGCCGCGCCAGCCGGCGAAGCCGACATCGCACCATGTCGCGCCGCGCACGCAGCCATAGGCGGTCACCCGCGCTCCGGCGGGCAGCGTCGTCACCACCGGATAGCCGACGGACGGCCCGGCGCGCAGATTGACGTCGGTCACCGCGACGGCGCGGACCGCGGCCTCGGCGGTGCCGATTCCGGTGAACATCAGGAAGAGCGAGAGGAAGAGGCGTCGGACGAGCATGATGCGGCTCCTGTCGGATGAGCGCCCGCGGGCGCGGATCGGACGAGCCTGCCGCCGCACCTTTGCTGCGCGATGTCCGACGCGTGACGAGGTACTGCCGAATGTTGCAGCGCCGCAATCTGCACGGCTGTGCAGGGTCCCGAAAGGGACGGAAAGCCCGCGGCGCTCCGCGATTTCAATCATTTCGCCGGCTTATGACCGCCGGAGTCCGTCACAGTAGTGTTGCGCGGCTTCTCTAACTCCCCTCTTGTGCGCCGCGAAAAGGCGCTCGTCCACGTGCACTCCGAGGGGCACCGATGAAAGCCAAGCTCTTTGCTGCGGCCGCGCTCGCCGCGCTGTTCGCCGCCGGTCCGGCCGCGGCCGAAAAGACCAAGATCGACTTCTGGTTCGGCAATTCGGGCGATATCGCCAAGCGCGTCCAGGAGCAGTGCGATCGCTTCAACCAGTCGCAGGCCGACTATGAGGTCGTCTGCACCAGCCAGGGCTCCTACGACGCCTCGCTGCAGAACACCATCGCCGCCTTCCGCGCCGGCAAGCAGCCGACCATCGCCCAGGTGTCGGACGCCGGCACCCTCGACATCATGCTGTCCGGCGCCTTCTATCCGGCCAACAAGCTGATGGCCGACAACGGCATCGATGTCGACTGGAACGACTACTTCTCCGGCATCCGCGCCTATTACGCGACGTCGAAGGGCGAGATGTATTCCTTCCCCTTCAACTCGTCGACGGCGCTGCTCTACTGGAACAAGGACGCCTATGGCAAGATCGGCAAGGATCACGCCCCGGCGACCTGGGAAGAGGCCGCGGCCGATTTCAAGGCGCTGAAGGAGGCCGGCTACGCCTGCCCGCTCGGCTTCAACATCTCGCGTGACGAGATGTGGCAGTACGAGGAGCAGTTCCTCGCGGTCCACGGCGAGCCGATCGCCACCAAGAACAACGGCTTCGGCGGTCTCGATGCCGAGCTGATCTTCAACAAGGGCAAGTGGGTCCAGTTCGTCAAGGACCTCAAGGGCTGGTACGACGCCGGCTACGCCGTGATCAAGTCGAAGGACACCGGCCAGACCTTCGTCGAGGCCTTCGCCGCCGGCGACTGCCAGACGATCCTGACCTCGGTCGGCGACCACGGCAATATCGGCCGCACCGCCAAGGAAGGCATGAACTGGGGCGTCGCCATGCTCCCGGTCTATGAGGGCACCGCCCGCAAGAGCTCCTTCGTCGGCGGCGCCTCGCTCTGGGTGCTGTCGGGCAAGTCGGATGCCGAATACAAGGCCGCCGCCGCGTTCTTCCAGTTCATCGCGAAGCCGGAAGAGGCGCTCACCTGGTCGACCGTGACCGGCTACATCCCGGTCCGCAACTCCGGCTACGAATACCTCGTCAAGAACGGCTTCTACGACAAGGCGCCGTATCAGGGCCGCGAACTGGCGATCAAGAGCCTGACCGCTTCGCCGGCCGACGGCACCACGCCGGGCGGCATCCGCCTCGGCGGCCTGCTGCAGATCCGCCAGGAGATCTCGAACGGCATGCAGGCGATCTTCGTCAACAATGCCGACATCCAGGCCTCGCTCGACGAGGCCGCGGCGCGCGGCAACCAGATCCTGCGCCGGTTCGAAGAGACCTACGCCGGCAAAGAACTGCCGTAGTCGATCGCCGGAGGCCGCGCCGTCCACGGCCCGGCCTCCCTCTTTCCCGCCCCGGCGGGACCGTCGGGCGGATCGCGGATGAACCGACCGCCCGACGGACCCGCCCGGCGGCTGACGGGGCCCGAGGCGCACGAGCGACGGATCACCGAGTTGGAAAAGCGCGTCACCTTCTCCTCGACGACCATCGGCCTCCTCTTCGCCCTGCCGATGCTCGCCCTGATCTTCGTCTTCTTCTACTGGCCGAGCGGCCAGGCGCTGTTCTGGGCCTTCACGCTCGAACAGCCCTGGGGCGGCGGCAACCGCTTCGTCGGCTTCCGCAACTTCATTCAATTGCTCGAAGACCCGGTCTATTGGGGCTCGATCGCCCGCAGCCTCGTCTTCGGTCTGTCCTCCACCGTGCTCGCCATGGGCGTCGCGCTCCTGCTCGCCCTTTTCACCGACCGCGAGCTGCGCGGCTCGCGGCTCTATCGCACCGTCTTCGTCTGGCCCTACGCGATCGCCGCGCCGGCGCTCGGCCTCGCCTTCCGCTTCATCCTCGCGCCCGAGGCGGGCCTTCTCTCGCTGATCAACCATGCCTGGCCGGGCCTATGGAACCCGGCGCTCGACGGCAAGGACGCGATGATCGCCGTGATCGTCGCCTTCTCGTGGAAATATGTCGGTTACAATTTCATCTTCTTCCTCTCCGCGCTGCAGGGCATTCCCCGCGCGCAGATCGAGGCGGCGGCGATGGACGGCGCGGGACCGCTCCGCCGGATGCGCGACATCCAGCTGCCGCTGCTGACGCCGACGCTGTTCTTCCTCCTCGTGATCAACATCACCGAGAGCTTCCAGGATTCCTTCGGCATCGTCGACATCATGACCCAGGGCGGCCCGGCCCGCGCCACCGAGCTGATGGTCTACAAGATCTATTTCGACGGCTTCAAGGGACTCGACTATTCCGGCGCCGCTGCGCAGTCGATCATCCTGATGCTGCTCGTCATCATGCTGACCGTGCTGCAGTTCCGCTTCATCGAGCGGCGCGTGCACTATAAGTGAACGAGGCCGCCATGGTCGAACGCACGCCGATCTTCAATGCCCTATGCCAGATCGTACTGTTGCTCGGGCTCGCGATGGCGCTGCTGCCCTTCGCGATCGTGATCATCGCCGCGACGCACGACCTGCGCACCGTCAACATCGTGCCGCTGCCGCTCACCCCGGGCAGCCATTTCCTCGACAATATCGCCGAGGCCTGGGTGCGCGCCGATCTCGGCCGCAAGCTCTTCAACAGCGTCGTCTTCGCCGGCTGCGTCGCGGCGGGCAAGGTGATCCTGTCGGCGATGGCCGCCTTCGCGATCGTCTATTTCCGCTTTCCGGGCCGCGCCGCGATCTTCTGGGCGATCTTCATCACGCTGATGCTGCCGCTCGAGGTGCGCATCGTGCCGACCTACTCGGTGGCGGCGAATGCGCTGCAGCCCTTCCAGGCGATCTTCGACGTCGTCGGCCTGACCGGCCTCGTCGAGCGGCTGACCGGCTATCGGATCGCGCTCGAATGGCCGCTGCTCAATTCCTATCCCGGCCTCATCCTGCCGCTCGTCGCGACCGCCACCGGAACCTTCCTTTACCGCCAGTTCTACCTCACCATTCCCGAGGAGCTCGCCGAGGCGGCGAAGATGGACGGCTCCGGCCCGCTCCGCTTCTTCCTCGACATGCTGCTTCCACTCTCCCGGCCGAACATGATCGCGCTCTTCACCATCATGTTCGTCTGGGCCTGGAACCAATATCTCTGGCCGCTCCTCGTCACCACCGACCCGAATTTCGGCATCGCCGTGACCGAGCTGAAGACGCTGATCCCCTCCGAATTCGGCCTGCCGGACTGGAACGTCGCGATGGCCGGCACGCTCCTCATCATGCTGCCGCCGCTGGTGCTCGTGATCCTCATGCAGCGCTGGTTCGTCCGCGGCCTCATCGCCTCGGAGAAGTGACGGCGTCATGGCCGCCCTCGCCTCCATCCCCGTCGGTGGCCGGCCTCGCCGGGCGGCCGACGCCCTCGACCGCACGCGGCTCCGGCGGTCCGCTGCGGACGGCCTCGCGCGGCGCGGCTATAGTCCGCTGCGGAAGGTCGGGGGCGACCTCCGCCGCAGGACACCGCGGGTGGCGTCCTGCGTCGATCGGGGCGGGGATGCAGAGATGGCGATCACGCGCGAGGCGGTCGTGTGGGGATATCGGTTCGTGCTCGGCCGCGAGCCGGAATCCGAAGCCGCGATCAAATGGCACAGGCGGGCGGAGAGCGTCGCCGCGCTGCGCCGCACACTGATCTCTTCCGAGGAGTTCCGCGATCTCGTCCCGCCGGGACCCGATCGTGCCGGCGGCATGATCGCCGCGCCGCTGCAGCCGGCCGTTGTGTTCGTCCATATCCCGAAATGCGCCGGCACGACGCTGCATCACGCGCTGATGGCGCATTACGGAGCGGCCGCCTGTGCGGAGCGGCGGAACGGCCTCGGCAACTGGCCGGCGGCGGCGCTCGCGCAACACCGCTTCTTCTCGGGCCATTTCGACATCGCGAGCCTCGTGCTGATCCCCGGGCCGGCTCCCTCCGTCGTGACCCTGCTGCGGCGTCCTGCGGAACGCCTCGTCTCGCTCTACCGGTTTCTGCGCTCGCACACGGCGATGTCGATCGCCCCTGTCGCGGAGAGCATGGGGCTGGCGCGGCTGGCGTGGGATCACGATCCGGTGTCCTTCTTCCGCCACCCGGAGCTCGTGCGCCACCCCTCCATCAACAACGCCATGGTCCGCCAGCTCTCGGGACCGCTCCCGGACCGGCATTGGGAGGCCTGGCACCCGGCGCGGCCCCTCGGGCCTTCGCCGACCGACCGGGATCCGGAACGGGCGCTGCGGACCGCGATCGACCGGCTGAGCGACATGACGGCGTTCGGCCTCGTCGAACGGATGGAGCGCTCGATCGCCCACATCTTCGCCGCCCTCGCTTTGCCGCCGCCGGCCTCGGTCGAGCGGCTGCGGGAGACGGATCGCATCGCGCGCGAAGAGCCGCTGCTCGCACCCGCTCCGCCGGTCGCCCGGACGCCGCAGCTGGCCGAGGCGCTCGCCCCGCACATCGATCTCGACGACCGCCTCTATGCCGCCGCCGCGGCGCTGTTCGAACGACGGGTCGGCGCGGACGCGCCGGCCTCCGAGCCTCCCGCCCGGCCATGATCTCGACCATGCCGAGCGCATCAACCCCGCCGCCGGTGCTCGTGATCCTCGTGCAGCACGCGTTCGTCCGCGGCCTCATCGCCACCGAGAAGTGAGGGCATCATGGCCTCCGTCACGCTCCGCGCCGTCAAGAAGAGCTATGGCAAGAACGCCGTGGTGCACGGCGTCGATCTCGATATCCCCGCCGGCACCTTCGTCGTCATTCTCGGCCCGTCCGGCTGCGGCAAGTCCACGCTCCTGCGCATGATCGCCGGGCTCGAGGAGATCACCGCGGGCGAAGTCGCGATCGGCGGGCGCATCGTCAACCGGCTCGAGCCGCGGCGCCGCGGCTGCGCCATGGTGTTCCAGAACTACGCCCTCTATCCGCACATGACGGTCGCCGAGAACATCGGCTATGCGCTGAAGGTCGCCGGCCTCTCGCAGGCGGAGCGCCGCGCCCGGGTCGAGAAGGTGGCGGAAAGCCTCGGCCTCGCGCCCTTCCTCGATCGCAAGCCGGCGGCGCTCTCCGGCGGCCAGCGGCAGCGCGTCGCGATGGGGCGGGCGATGATCCGCGAGCCCTCGGTCTTCCTCTTCGACGAGCCGCTCTCCAATCTCGACGCGCGGCTGCGCGTGCAGATGCGGGCCGAGATCCGCCGCCTGCACCAGCGGCTCGGCGCCACCTCGATCTTCGTCACGCACGACCAGGTCGAGGCGATGACCCTCGCCGATCTTCTCGTCGTGATGAACGAGGGCCGCATCGAGCAGGCCGGCTCTCCGGCCGAGCTCTATGCGAAGCCGATCAGCCGCTTCGTCGCCTCCTTCGTCGGCGCGCCGCCGATGAACCTGATGGACGGCCGGATCGCCGCCAATGGCGAGTTCCTCTACGACGAGCCGCGCCGGCTCGCGCTCCCCGCCGGCCTGCCGCTCGCCGCGGGAACGCTGCTCACCGTCGGCATCCGCCCCGAGGCGGTGACGATCGTCGCGCCGGGGGCACCGGGCTCGATCCGCGCCACCGTCGACGTCGTCGAGGAACTCGGTGCCGGCCGCGTCGTTCACCTCGAACTCGCCGGGCAGCCCTTCGCCGTGGCGACCGCGGGTGCGGTCACGGTGCGGCCCGGCGAGGCGGTCGGCCTCGTTCTTCCCGCCGAGACGCTGCACGTCTTCGAGAACGGCTCCGGCAAGCGGCTCGACATTACGGCGCGTCCCGCCGAGCCGGCTGCGCTTTCGGCCTGAACGCCGGCGTCTTGATCTGCCGCAAGGCCGCGGCGGACCCGATCGGCGAGAGTTCCCCATCCACGAGGGACACGCCCAGGAGCCGCCATGACCAACATGATGAAGGCCGCGGTCGTCCGCGCATTCGACAAGCCGCTCGTCATCGAAGAGCGCCCGGTGCCCGAGCCAGGCCCGAACCAGATCCTGGTGCGCATCGCCGCCACCGGCGTCTGCCACACCGATCTCCACGCCGCGCGCGGCGACTGGCCGGTGAAGCCCAATCCGCCCTTCGTCCCCGGTCATGAGGGTGTCGGCACGGTGGTCGCCGCCGGGCGCGAGGTCCGCCGCGTCAAGGAAGGCGACCGCGTCGGCATCCCCTGGCTGCACACCGCCTGCGGCTACTGCCCGCACTGCCGCACCGGTTGGGAGACGCTCTGCGCCGACCAGAAGAACAGCGGCTATTCGGTCGACGGCTCCTTCGCCGAATATGCCCTCGCCGACCCGAATTATGTCGGCCACCTGCCGGATTCGCTCGAATGGGGTCCGGCGGCCCCGGTGCTCTGCGCCGGCGTGACGGTCTATAAGGGCCTCAAGGAAACCGAGGTGAAGCCCGGCGAATGGGTGGTCGTCTCCGGCGTCGGCGGGCTCGGCCACATGGCCGTGCAGTATGCGAAGGCGATGGGCATGCATGTCGCCGCGGTCGACGTCCACGCCGACAAGCTCGCCCTCGCCCGCTCGCTCGGCGCCGAGATCGCCCTCGACGCACGCGAGACCGACGTCGTCGCCGAGCTGCAGAAGACGATCGGCGGCGCCCATGGCGCGCTCGTCACCGCCGTGTCGCCCAAGGCCTTCGAGCAGGCCTTCGGCATGCTGCGCTCGCACGGCACGATGGCACTGGTCGGCCTGCCGCCGGGCATGATGGCGCTGCCGATCTTCGACACGGTGCTGAAGCGGATCACCGTGCGCGGCTCGATCGTCGGCACCCGCCAGGATCTCGAGGAGGCGCTCGCCTTCGCCGCCGACGGCGCCGTCGCGCCGCACTTCTCGTGGGACACGCTCGAGAACATCAACGCCATCTTCGCACGGATGGAGGAGGGCAAGATCGACGGCCGCATCGTGCTGCGCATGCAATAGGCCCGCGATCGCTTCCCGCCGGCCGAACCCGCGGCGACAAGCGGACCGGCCGGCACCACCCTCCCGCTCCGGCCGCGCCGCGCGGCCCGAATGCCTTCGAACCGGAGAGTGCGCATCGGACAACTTCCGGCCGTCTCCCGGATCCCTTACACTTCCTCCCATCGAGAATCGGCGTCGGCGCGGGGAGGGGCGCGCCGGAGCCGCACCGGCACGGACGATCCGGGCCGGCGTCCCGCGAACCCCCGCCGTGGGGCCGCGCCCATGACGATCGTTTACGCCCATTCGCTGCCCGGCCGCCCGGTCGAGCATTGGGAGACGCTGCGCGCGCATGGCGAGGCCGTGGGCGACCTCGCCGCATCGTTCGGCGCGCCGTTCGGATGTTCGGAGATCCTGCGCCTCGCCGGGCGCCTGCACGATCTCGGCAAGGTCTCGCCGGAGTTCCAGGACTATATCGCGGGGCTCCGCATCTCTGGCGGCGATCATTCCTCCGCCGGGGCGCGGCTCGCGCTCGACCGCTATGGCGCCGTGCTCGGCGGCGTTCTCGCCGCGATCATCGCCGGGCATCATGCCGGCCTCGCCGATGGCGGCGACCTCACCCGGCGGATGGCTGCCTCGGCCGGGCGGGTCCCGGCGGACTGGGCGGCCCATATCGGCCCCTTGCCGGAGCCGGCCACCCTCATCCCGCGGCTGCGGCGGAAAGAGGGTCCGAAGCGCTTCGCGGAGAGCTTCCTCATCCGCATGCTGTTCTCCGCGCTCGTCGATGCCGACTTCATCGCCACCGAGCGCTTCTACGCCGCGCACGCCGGCGAGGCGGTCGAGCGCGGCGGCCATGCCGATCTCGCCCTGCTCGCCGACCGGCTCGCCGCCTTCATGGCGGCGAAGCGGTCCACCGCGCCGGAGACGCCGGTCAATGCGCACCGCGCCGCCATTCTCGATCACGCCGTCGCGAAGGCGGCGCTCGAACCGGGGCTCTTCAGCCTCACCGTGCCGACCGGCGGCGGCAAGACGCTCGCCTCGCTCTCCTTCGCGCTGCAACACGCCGTCCGCCACGGGCTCCGCCGCATCGTCTACGTCATTCCCTATACCTCGATCATCGAGCAGACGGCACAGGTGTTCCGCGAGGCGCTCGGCACGAAGGACGACATCCTCGAACACCATGCGAGCTTCGACTGGGAAGAAGCCGGCAGGACCCGCCCCGCCGATGACGAAGGGCGCGACGGCCTCGCCAAGCTGCAGCGGGCGGCGGAGAACTGGGACGTGCCGATCGTCGTCACCACGGCGGTGCAGTTCTTCGAGAGCCTCTTCGCGAACCGCACGTCGCGCTGCCGCAAGCTCCACAACATCGCCCAGAGCGTCGTCGTGCTCGACGAGGTGCAGACCCTGCCGCTGCCGCTCCTGATGCCGAGCCTCGCGGCGCTCGAGCAGCTCGCCTCGAGCTATCGTACCAGCGTCGTGCTCTGCACGGCGACGCAGCCGGCGCTCCGCCGCATCGACGACGCGCTGCGCGACGGAGCGGGCCGGCCGCTCGGCCTCGACCTGCCGGAGGAGCGCGAGCTGGCGCCCGATCCGCCGCGGCTCTACGCGGCGCTGCGGCGCGTGACGGTCGAGCGGCGGGCGGGGCCGACGAGCGATGCGGAGATCGCCGACCGCTTCGCCGAACAGGCGCAGATGCTCGCGATCGTCGACACGCGCCGGCACGCCCGCACCCTCTTCGAGGCGATCCGCGCGCTGCCCGGCGCCGTCCACCTCTCCACGCTGATGTGCGCCCGCCACCGCCGGATCGTGCTCGCCGAGCTCCGCAAGAGGCTGGAGGCCGGCGCGCCGGTGCGCCTCGTCGCCACCTCGCTCATCGAGGCGGGAGTCGACATCTCCTTTCCCGAGGTCTGGCGCGCCGCGGCCGGGATCGATTCGATCGCGCAAGCCGCCGGCCGGGCGAACCGCGAGGGGGAGCTGCGCGATGCCGAGGACCGGCCGCGGCTCGGCCGCGTCGTGGTGTTCGAGCCGGCCGAGGGTTCTCTGCAGCAGGAGACCAGGCGGCGCTGGCAGGCGGCGCAGCCCGCCTTCCGCAGCCATGCCGATCCGCTCGGCCACGATGCGGTGAAGGCCTATTTCACCGAGCTCTACTGGCAGATATCCGGCATGCCCAGCGCATTCGATACGGCGAAGGTCGGCGATTATCCGGGCATCCTCGCCGCGATCGCCGAGAGCGGCGCCGAGCCGCCCTTCCGCTCGGTCGCCGAAGCCTTCCGCATGATCGACGAGGAAGGCAACGAGCCGGTCGTCGTGCCCTGGCGCGCCAGCCCGGACGACCGCGACGCCGAAACGCTGATCGCACGCATCGCCGGCATGGAACGGCCGCGCACCGCCGATCTGCGGCGGCTGCAGTCCTATGTCGTGCCGGTCCCGAGGCGGGCGCGCGACGAATGGCTGGCGCGCCACGTGCTCGTCCCCGTCCACGCCGCGCTCGGCGACGCGCTGCTGCGCTTCCGCGACGACGCGCTCTACCGGCAGGAGACCGGGCTCGACGTCGAAGCGCCGACCTATCGCGGGGCGGCGGACAACGTTTTCCCGTGACCGATGCCCCCTCGCACTTGTCCAACCCGAACCCTCTCCCTTAAGTTGTTCGTCGGGGAGGCGAGTCGCGATGACGTATGGGGTGCGTCTGCACGTCTGGGGCGAACGGGCCTGTTTCACTCGGCCTGAAATGAAGGTGGAGCGCGTCTCCTACGACGTGATGACCCCTTCCGCGGCGCGCGGCATCGTCGAGGCGATCCACTGGAAGCCGGCGATCCGCTGGGTGATCGACCGCATCCATGTCCTGAAGCCGATCCGGTTCCAGTCCTTCCGGCGCAACGAGGTCGGCGCGCGGGCGAGTACGGCGAACGCCGCGAAGGCGATGCGCGCCGGCACGACGGCCGGGCTCGGCCTCGTCGCCGAGGACAACCGGCAGCAGCGCGCGACGCTTTTCCTCACCGATGTCGCCTATGTGATCGAGGCGCATTTCGAGATGACCGGGCGGGCCGGTCCGGAGGACAACGAGGCCAAGCATCTCGCCATGTTCAACCGCCGCGCCGCGGCCGGCCAGTGCTTCCACCGGCCCTCGCTCGGCACGCGCGAATGCATCGCCGATTTCGCGCTCCTCGCGCCCGGCGCGGCGCTGCCGGCGAGCGAACTGCCGCAGGACCAACGCAATCGCGATCTCGGCTGGATGCTCCACGACATCGACTTCGCCGACGGCGCGACCTCGCGCTTCTTCCACGCCCGGCTGACCGACGGCGTGCTCGACGTCAGGGCCTGCCTCGCCGGAGGCACGGTGTCGTGACGGTCCTCGAGGCGCTCGACCGCTATTACCACCGGATGGCGGCGCGGGGCGACGTCACGCCGCCGGGCTGGTCCGTGGAGCCGGTCGGCGTGGTCATCGTCCTCGGCCTCGACGGCAGCATCGTCGACGTGTTCGAGCGCCTCGACGAGAAGGGCAAGCGCGGCCTGCCGATGCGCGTCCCGAAATGGTTCAGCCGGCAGGGCCAGGGCTCTACGCCCTTCCTCTTCTGGGACAACACCGCCTATGCCCTCGGTGTCAGCACCAAGGACCCGGGCAAGACCCAGCGCGACCACGAGGCCTTCAAGGCGCTGCATCGTCGCGTCTTGACCGGCCGAACAGACCCGGCGCTCGTCGCCCTGAACCGGTTCCTCGAACAGTGGACCCCCGACCAGTTCGTCGCCCCGCGCTTCAGCGAGAAGATGATGGCCTACAACGTGGCCTTTCAGCTGGAGGGCACGGACCGACAGCTCATTCACCAGCGGCCGGCCGCGATCGCCCTGTGCGACGAGTTGAGGGCGGAGACGGCCGCGACGGTTACCGCCTTCTGTCTGGTGTCGGGGCGTCGGCTGCCGGTGGCCCGTCTTCATCCTTCGGTCAAGGGCGTCAACGGCGCGCAATCTTCCGGAGCCGCGCTCGTCTCGTTCAATCTCGAGGCCTTCACCTCCTATGGCAAGACGCAGGGCGACAACGCGCCGACCTCCGAGGCCGCCGCCTTCCGCTATGGCGCCGCCCTCAACGGCCTGCTGGAGCGGGCGAGCCGCAACCGGCTCGCGCACGGCATCGGCGACGCGACGGTGGTGTTCTGGGCGGATACATCGGCCGCGACCGACGAGGCGTCGGCGCGGGCGGCCGAGCTGTTCTTCGCCGCCGTCGTGGAGCCGCCCGACGAGGCCGAGGAGGCGAAGAAGATCCGCGACCAGCTCGCCGCCGTTGCGCAAGGCCGCGGCCTCGCCTCGCTCGACGCCCGGCTCGACCCGGACACCCGCTTCCACGTGCTCGGCCTCGCGCCCAATGCGGCGCGGCTGTCGGTGCGCTTCTGGCTGACGGATACGTTCGGCGCCTTCGTCGAACGGCTCGCCGCGCATCACCGCGATCTGGCGATCGAGCCGAGCCCCTGGGGCGAGCGGCCGCCCTCGATCGGCCGGCTGCTCGTCAAGACGACGGCGATGCAGGAGAAATACGAGAACATCCCGCCGCTCCTCGCCGGCGAGGTCGCCCGCGCCGTGCTCGCCGGCACGCGCTATCCGCGCGCCCTGCTCGCCGCGGCGATCATGCGGCTGCGGGCCGGCGACGACGCCGCGACCGGCTGGCACGCCGCCGCGATCAAGGCGGTGCTCGCCCGCGACGCGCGGCGGCCCCGCAAAGAGCGAAATGAGCACGATGAACCGCAAAGCCCGCAAGACGCCAAGGAGAAGCCGCCCGTGAGTCTCCACAGGGAGAATGCCGACCCCGCCTATCAGCTCGGCCGCCTGTTCGCCGCCTTCGAAACGGCGCAGCGCATGGCGCTCGGCAAGGTCAACGCCACCATCCGCGACCGCTATTTCGGCGCCGCCTCGGCGACCCCGGCGACGGTGTTCCCGCTCCTGATGCGGGGCGTGCAGAACCATCTCGGCAAGCTGCGCAAGGAGCGCAAGGGCGCCTGGCTCGAACGCGAGATCGAGGAGATCACCGACCGGCTCGACGACCACCTGCCGCGCGCGCTGTCGCTCGAAAAGCAGGGCCGCTTCGTGCTCGGCTATTACCACCAGCGCAAGGGCCAGTTCGTCGGCCGCGAGGCCGAGGCGGAGCTCGCGACGACCGATGCAGAGGACGACGACCATGACGCCTGAAGGGAACGGCCTCGCGCAGCGGCACGAATTCGTGCTCTATTTCGACGTGGCGAACGGCAATCCGAACGGCGACCCCGACGCCGGCAACATGCCCCGCCTCGATCCCGAGACCAACAAGGGCCTCGTCTCCGACGTCGCGCTGAAGCGCAAGATCCGCAACTATGTCGCCCTCGCCCGGCCCGACACGCCGGGCCACGAGATCTATATGCGCGACGGCGCGACGCTCAATCTCGAGCACAAGCGCGCCTGGGCGGCCGTGCTGCCCGACGTCTCGAAGACCGACGAGTTCAAGAAGCTGCCGAAGGACGAGGCGAAGGCGCGCGCGCTGACCGCCTGGATGTGCGCCAATTTCTGGGACATCCGCAGCTTCGGCGCGGTGATGACGACGGGCGTCAATGCCGGCCAGGTGCGCGGCCCGGTGCAGATCGGCTTCGCCCGCTCGATCGACCCGATCCTGCCGCTCGAAATCTCGATCACCCGCCTCGCCGCGACGACCGAGGCCGACGCCGACGCGAAGGGCGGCCGCACCATGGGCCGCAAGCACATCGTGCCCTATGGCCTCTACCGCGCGCACGGCTTCGTCTCCGCCCCGCTCGCCTCCCATCCGACGAAGGGCACCGGCTTCTCGCAGGCCGATCTCGATCTGCTCTTCGAGGCGCTCGCCAACATGTTCGAGCACGACCGCTCGGCGGCGCGCGGCGAGATGGCGACGCGCAAGCTCGTCATCTTCCGCCACGCCTGCGCGCTCGGCAACGCCAAGGCGAACGAGCTGTTCGACCGTGTCGAGACCTGGCGGCTCTTCCGCGGCGAGCGCCACCGCCCCGGCGACGAGCGCCTCGACAACGCCCCGCCGCCGCGGAGCTTCGCCGATTACGCGATCACCGTCGACCGCGACGGCCTGCCCGAGGGCATCGAGGTGGTCGAGAGGTAGGGCATGCCGATCGTCTACAAGATAACCTATCCTAACGGAAAAATATACGTCGGAATGGACCTGACGGATAGTATAAACTATTTCGGAAGCGCGAATGATCAGCTCATCGCTCGCGATTTTACAACGGAACAAAGACGATCGTTCACCGTTACGAGGGATACTCTCCGGGAGGCCGTGTCTGCGTCGCGGACCGAGTGCATTGCGGTAGAGAACCGGTTCATACGCGAACTGCGCTCAAACGACCCAACGATCGGTTACAATCGCATACCACGTTACAATCCGGGTGAGACGCCGCTCGCGACCTTTGATCCGACGACCCGGCCGGCCGAGACGATGACCTGACCCATGCCCGCCTCCCCGATCGATGCGGCGACGGAGGAGGCGCTGGTCCCGCTCTCGGCGCTGCAGCATTATCTCTTCTGTCCGCGGCAATGCGCGCTCATCCATGTCGAGCAGCTCTGGGCCGAGGATGCGGCGACGATGGAAGGGCGGCTGCTGCACGAGAAGGCGGATGCGGGCCGGCCGGAGACGCGGCCGCGCCTGCGCATCGCGCGCGGCCTCGCGCTGCGCTCGGTGGCGCTCGGCGTCGCCGGCAAGGCCGATGTCGTCGAGTTCCACGGCCCGGCGCCGGGCACGCCCTTTCCGGTCGAATACAAGCGCGGCAAGCCGAAGGCCCACCGCGCCGACGAGGTGCAGCTCTGCGCTCAGGCGATCTGCCTCGAGGAGGCGTTCGGCGTCGCGGTCCCCGAGGGCGCGCTGTTCTACGGCGAGACCCGCCGCCGGCTCGGCGTGCCCTTCGACGCGGCGCTGCGCGCGCTGACGGCCGAGGTGGCCGTCGCCACCCGCGCCCTGATCGCCGCCGCCGCAACGCCGCCGCCGGTCTACGGGCCGGGCTGCCGGCGATGCTCGCTCGAAGCGCTCTGTCGGCCCGCACGGCTCGAAAGGCCACCCGCCGTGGCGCGCTGGCTCGCCGCGCAGATCGGAGCGTGACCCCGATGCGGCGCATGCTCAACACGATCTATGTGACGGGCGAGGACGCCTGGCTGCGCAAGGACGGCGCCAATCTCGTGGTCGAGGTCGACGGGACGGAACGCGGCCGCGTGCCGCTCCACATGCTCGAGGGGGTCGTCAGCTTCGGCCGGCCCGGGGCCTCGCCGGCCCTTCTCGCCGCCTGCGCCGAGGCGGGCATCACCATCTCGCATCTCGATCCGAACGGGCGGTTTCTCGCTCGCGTCGAAGGCCCGCGCAGCGGCAATGTCGTGTTGCGCCGGGCGCAGTTCCGCGCCGCCGACGACGCCGGGCGCGCGGTGCCGATCGTGCGCGGCATCGTCGCCGCCAAGGTGGCGAACCAGCGCACGGTGATCCGCCGCGCGCTGCGCGATCACGGCGACGGCCTGGCGGAGGAGGCCCGGCAGGCGCTCGAGACGGCCGAGCGCCGGCTGACCGATGTCGCCCGCCGCAGCCTCGCCGCGCCCGCTGTGGCGCTGCTGCGGGGCATCGAGGGCGAGGCGGCGCAGGTCTATTTCGGCGTGTTCGGCCATTTGCTGCGCAGCGACGATCCCGCCTTCGCCTTTGGCGGCCGCTCCCGCCGGCCGCCGCTCGACCGGGTGAACGCGCTGCTCTCCTTCTTCTACGCGATGCTCGGCCATGACTGCCGCTCGGCGCTCGAGGCGCACGGCCTCGACCCGCAGGTCGGCTTCCTGCACGCCGACCGGCCCGGCCGCGCCGGCCTCGCGCTCGACCTGATGGAAGAGCTCCGCCCCGTCCTCGCCGACCGGCTGGCGCTCAGCCTCGTCAACCGCCGCCAGTTGGCCGCGGACGATTTCATTCTCGAAGAGGCCGGCGGCGTGCGGCTGACCGACGACGCCCGCAAGCGCGTTCTCGTCGCCTGGCAGGAGCGCAAGCGCGACGAGCTCACCCATCCCTTTCTCGGCGAACCGATGCCGCTCGGGCTCGTCGCCCATGCGCAGGCGCAGCTCCTCGCCCGCCATCTGCGCGGCGATCTCGACGGCTATCCGGGCTTCGTGTGGAAATGACGCATGCTGATGCTCGTCGCCTATGACGTCCGCACCGAGACCGCCGCCGGCCGCCGGCGTCTGCGCCGCGTCGCGCGCGCCTGCCTCGATTACGGCCAGCGGGTGCAGAATTCCGTGTTCGAATGCGAGGTCGATCCGGCGCAATGGGCGGCGCTGCGCGCCCGGCTGATCGCCGAGATCGACGCGGCGGCCGACAGTCTGCGCTTCTACCGGCTCGGCGCGGAGGGCAGGCGCCGCGTCGAGCACATCGGCGCCGAGCCGACGCTCGATCTCGACGGCCCGCTCGTCTTCTGAACGTGCGAACCGCAAGGGGCGGCGCGAACCACGAGCGCACACGATCCGCCCGAGCGGTTCGCGCGGCCTCCAACCCCTTGCCGCGCCTCGCCCTCTCTCGCCGTCGGGCGCCGCCCGCCCCGCCCGCGGGCGCCGGCCGGCCGGGTTCGCGCATCCCGTGCGATTTCTCTTTCCCGGGCAGCATGTTACGAAGAAGGGGTCGCCCCTCACACAGGGGCGTGGATCGAAACAGGTCGCCCGCTACAAAGGAAGCGACCTGCTCATGTCGCCCCTCACACAGGGGCGTGGATCGAAACGATCGCCTCCAGGTCGCACCCCGACATCAGCCGAAGTCGCCCCTCACACAGGGGCGTGGATCGAAACATTGCCGACCTGCCACCCAAGTGCTCCCAAAGGGTCGCCCCTCACACAGGGGCGTGGATCGAAACGATCCAAGGATGATCTTCGCCGCGGCGGATGCCGGGTCGCCCCTCACACAGGGGCGTGGATCGAAACGGGGGATTGCTCTCGCGGACGAGAACGCCCCTCGGTCGCCCCTCACACAGGGGCGTGGATCGAAACATCTCATCAGCCTCTGCACCGGAGGCGGAGGGCTGTCGCCCCTCACACAGGGGCGTGGATCGAAACACTGACGTGCCGCCCTCCGAACTGCGGAGCGAGGAGTCGCCCCTCACACAGGGGCGTGGATCGAAACCAAGCGCGGCCGCATCCGCCGCGGCGGGTGGTCGTCGCCCCTCACACAGGGGCGTGGATCGAAACTGCGCCATCTCCTGATAGATGCGGATGCCCTGCCGTCGCCCCTCACACAGGGGCGTGGATCGAAACCCGAACCCACGGCCGGCCAGGATCAGCCATATCGTCGCCCCTCACACAGGGGCGTGGATCGAAACATCGTGGCCAGGAAGACGCCTCGCAGGACCGCGGTCGCCCCTCACACAGGGGCGTGGATCGAAACGATCCACCGCCCGGCGAGAAGAGGGGCGGCCCCTGTCGCCCCTCACACAGGGGCGTGGATCGAAACCATTTCGGCGTGTCGCGTGGCGCGCTGACCGGAGGTCGCCCCTCACACAGGGGCGTGGATCGAAACAGGGTCCGGACCGAACTGGCGCCGGTCGACACGTGGTCGCCCCTCACACAGGGGCGTGGATCGAAACCTCGCCCGGCCGATCGTGTCGCAGACCGAGGCCGACGTCGCCCCTCACACAGGGGCGTGGATCGAAACTCCCGCGTCCCGCCTCGGGTCAGAGCGATATCGGTCGCCCCTCACACAGGGGCGTGGATCGAAACTCGACTTCCCGCATGCGCAGGCGCGTGACCACCTGTCGCCCCTCACACAGGGGCGTGGATCGAAACACGGTGAAGAACAAGGACCAGGCCGACGCGGTCGGGTCGCCCCTCACACAGGGGCGTGGATCGAAACTGCGCCGGTGGCGCGCCGCGATCGTCGCCGCTGATGTCGCCCCTCACACAGGGGCGTGGATCGAAACACCGGATTTGTCGCCCTTCCCGCGCCGGCGTCAAGTCGCCCCTCACACAGGGGCGTGGATCGAAACCTCGATCCGGGGTGCCGCTGGCTGATCCACTATGGTCGCCCCTCACACAGGGGCGTGGATCGAAACGCGATGCAGGCCGAGGCCGAGGTGATCGCTGCCGGGTCGCCCCTCACACAGGGGCGTGGATCGAAACTATACATCAGGGCAGCATGGCCGAGGCGGGCAAGGTCGCCCCTCACACAGGGGCGTGGATCGAAACTGCCCCTATAAGAGCAACGCGGAATGGCGATGGCTGTCGCCCCTCACACAGGGGCGTGGATCGAAACTTAGGGGGGTGTGGGGGGACCTCTTATTGGGGGAGTCGCCCCTCACACAGGGGCGTGGATCGAAACTCTTGCGAAGGCGATTTGCCATGTCTGTTGCTGCGTCGCCCCTCACACAGGGGCGTGGATCGAAACTGGCAGCTCAAGATCCAGGTCGCATAGACGGTCGAGTCGCCCCTCACACAGGGGCGTGGATCGAAACCGTAAAGGATTCGATCAACCGCGCCCGAGAGAAGGTCGCCCCTCACACAGGGGCGTGGATCGAAACAATTCGCCGGACGAGTTGACGTCGGCCGCATCGGTCGCCCCTCACACAGGGGCGTGGATCGAAACATCGACAAGCACCAGCGCAACGCGGCCTTCCCGTCGCCCCTCACACAGGGGCGTGGATCGAAACACCAAGGTGCTGCCGCCGGAGTCGAAGAACGGCTGGTCGCCCCTCACACAGGGGCGTGGATCGAAACACGGCAGGCATAATAACGCCGCCGATCACAGCGCGTCGCCCCTCACACAGGGGCGTGGATCGAAACGATCGCCGACAAGTACAGCCTGATTGCCGCCGCCGTCGCCCCTCACACAGGGGCGTGGATCGAAACGTGCAGCCAGACACCATACCGACGTAATGCCATTGGTCGCCCCTCACACAGGGGCGTGGATCGAAACTGAGGTCGAAAAGGCGTTTCTGCTGGAAGAACGTGGTCGCCCCTCACACAGGGGCGTGGATCGAAACCTCTACGCGACGCGGGTGCGGCCCTCGGATACGGGTCGCCCCTCACACAGGGGCGTGGATCGAAACGCGGCGTCGGCGAGCACCTTGCGCTGGTCCTCGGGGTCGCCCCTCACACAGGGGCGTGGATCGAAACCATGGCGCGGTATCCGCGGTATCGGCGAGCAGGTGTCGCCCCTCACACAGGGGCGTGGATCGAAACTCGTGAGCACGCTACGTGCACTACGAGTGCACTAGTCGCCCCTCACACAGGGGCGTGGATCGAAACGGTATGACGGCGCTGCCTACGAAAGCTGGAAAGCGTCGCCCCTCACACAGGGGCGTGGATCGAAACCGCGGCGTCGCATTGGGCGTGGACGACATCCGATGTCGCCCCTCACACAGGGGCGTGGATCGAAACATGCCGCGCGGGAGCGGGATGGCATTGCGCTCGCGTCGCCCCTCACACAGGGGCGTGGATCGAAACCGTTCCGGGCGTTCGCGGGAGGAAGCGGCCGGCGTGTCGCCCCTCACACAGGGGCGTGGATCGAAACGACGGCCGAGCCTGGCGTGGCCTCGTGGATGGCCGTCGCCCCTCACACAGGGGCGTGGATCGAAACACACAGCACAATCTCGCGCGCTGCGGCGACAGCGGTCGCCCCTCACACAGGGGCGTGGATCGAAACTTCCCGGATCAGGCCAATCTCCGCATGATGGCGCGGTCGCCCCTCACACAGGGGCGTGGATCGAAACGACATAGACGCGGTGCGGCGGCAGATGCGCGATGGGTCGCCCCTCACACAGGGGCGTGGATCGAAACCGCGGGCGCCCTGTCGTGTGGGCCGCGGACGCGGCCGTCGCCCCTCACACAGGGGCGTGGATCGAAACTCGTCCGCGCCGGGAATCGCGCGGCTGACCGTGGTCGCCCCTCACACAGGGGCGTGGATCGAAACACGGCGGAAGAGGTCGGTGACTCGCAGGAGGGCGTCGCCCCTCACACAGGGGCGTGGATCGAAACGCGAGCCGGCCCGTGGCGCGGGCCGGCACCTTTGTCGCCCCTCACACAGGGGCGTGGATCGAAACTGGTAGCCGCGCGGGCGCTTGCCCGCCCACGCGGTGTCGCCCCTCACACAGGGGCGTGGATCGAAACACGGTCGGCGCGACCTCCTGAAGCGTCCCGAACCGTCGCCCCTCACACAGGGGCGTGGATCGAAACAGCTCTGCCACGGGCACCGGGTCGAAATGCTCCTGTCGCCCCTCACGACGCTGGCGGCGATCGAGGGGCGTGGATCGAAACCAGAAGGCGGCCTGACCATGTCGAACGCTGTTGGTCGCCCCTCACACAGGGGCGTGGATCGAAACCCGGCCTGGTCGGCCGCGGCGAATGCCTGCGATTGGTCGCCCCTCACACAGGGGCGTGGATCGAAACAGCCTCGATGCGGTGATCGCCGGGCTATCAGGCGTCGCCCCTCGCACAGGGGCGTGGATCGAGCGGGGGATGAAGTCCCGATCGCCGTCGAGCCGTCCCCCGGCCCGGTCGACACGGCGGAAACGGGTGGCGGCGGCGGGTGGATTCGGTAGGGTTTGGGCGGGAAAAGGGGGAGAAGACGATGCCGCTGCAGAACCGGGTGACGCCCGATGGCGTTCTCATCGCCGATCCCGCCCGCGGCCTCCTGATGGGCAATCGCGGCATCCTGCACGACGACACGCGGCGGCTCGGCGCCGCGCTCTGGCGTCACACGAACTGGGTCGCCTGCCGGCTCGCCTTCAAGGACCGGCGGCGCCCGGTGATGGCGCCGGGCCGCTACACCGAACTGTTCTTCCTCGACGAGGCGGTGGCCTTCGCCGCCGGCCACCGGCCCTGCGCCGAATGCCGGCGCGACGACTATCGCCGCTTCACCGCGGCCTTCCGCGAAGGCACGGGGCTGCGACCGGACAATGCCGCCGCGCTCGACCGCGTGCTGCACGCCGCCCGCGTCGTGCCGCGGCGCCGGATGCAGAGGACGCACGAAGCGCGGCTCGCCGATCTCCCCGACGGCGTGTTCCTGCGGCGCGCGCCGGAGGGGCCGCCGCTGCTCCTCACGGCCGGCCGGCTCCACCCTTACGCGCCCGCCGGCTATGGCGCCGCGCTGCCGGCCCCGCGCGAGGACGGCCTCGTCACGGTGCTCACCCCGGCGCCGGTGGTGGCGGCGCTCGCCGCCGGCTACCGGCCGCTCCTCCATCCGAGCCTCGGCGCGGCGGGCGGATAGCGCCCCGTCCCGCGGGGGGCGATCGCGCCGGCCCGCGGGGGCGACGCGCGGCGCTCCCGCCGCGGCGCCTGCGCGAAACTAAGGCCGGAAGCCGAGCGCGGCGCGGCCGGCGAAGGAGGCCGCGCTGCCGAGCGCCTCCTCGATGCGCAGCATCTCGTTCCATTTCGCCATCCGCTCCGAGCGCGAGAAGGAGCCGACCTTGAACTGGCCGGCATCCCAGCCGACGGCGAGATGGGCGATCGTCACGTCCTCGGTCTCGCCCGAACGGGCGGAGACGATGGTGCCGAAACCGGCCGCCTTGCCGGCGTCGAGCGCCGCCTTCGTCTCGGTCACCGTGCCGGCCTGGTTGGGCTTCAGGAGCACCGCGGTCGCCGCGCCGGCCGCCGCGGCGTCGGCGACACGGGCGGCGTTGGTGACGAGGAAATCGTCGCCGATCACCTGGCAGCGGCCGCCATAGCGGGCGGTGAAGGCGGCGAAGCCGGCGGCATCGTCCTCGGCGACGGGATCCTCGACCGAGAGGATCGGATAGGCCTCGATCCAGCCGCCGACCAGGTCGATCATGCCGGCCGTATCGAGCGCGCGGTCGTCGAGCGCCAGCCGGTAGGCGCCGCCGCGGCCGAATTCGGAGGCCGCGATGTCGAGCGAGATGGCGACCTCGTCCGGCGCCCGGAAGCCGGCATCGGCGATCGCCGCAACGAGCGCCTCGAGCGCCGCCTCGTTGCTCGCGAAGGCCGGCCAGAAGCCGCCCTCGTCGGCGACGCCCTGCAGCGTGCCGGCCTGCTTCATGGCGAGACCGGCGGCGCGGTAGATCTCGGCCGTCCAGTCGAGCGCCTCGCCGAACGAGCCGGCGCCGGGGCACATCACCATGAAGTCCTGCACGTCGACGCGCCGTGCGGCATGGGCGCCGCCGCCGAAGATCTGGATTTCGGGCAGCGGCACGCGGACCGGCCGGTCGCCGGCGAGATGCCGCCAGAGCGGCTGGCCGGCGGCGGCGGCCGCGGCGTGCAGCACCGCCATCGAGGTGGCGACGATCGCATTGCCGCCGAGCCGGGCCTTGTTCGCCGTGCCGTCGACGACGATCATCCGCTCGTCGACCGTCTGCTGATCGGCGGCGTCGAGCCAGCGGATCGCCGCGGCGATCTCGCCCGAGACCGCCGCGACCGCGCCCGTGACGTCGAGCCCGCCAAAGGCGGCGCCGCCATCGCGCCGGTCGACCGCCTCGCCCGAGCCGGTCGAGGCACCGGCCGGCGCGATCGCCCGGCCGAGCGCGCCGCCGGCGAGCCGCACCTCGGCCTCGACCGTCGGCCGGCCGCGCGAATCCCAGACGCGCCGCCCGCGGACGCTCTCGATCCTCGTATCGCTCACCCGGAAAGCTCCTCTGACCATTCCTGCCGGATCGTCGACAGCCGCAGCGGCGGCGCCGCGATCATCGGCAGCGCGGTGCGCCGCACGCGCGCCTTGTCCGCCTCCTCCGTCACATATTCGACCGGCGATTTGCCGTCGACGCGGGCGAGGAAGAGGCCGGGCAGGAGGCGCGCCGCCCGCATCTCGAGCGCGTCGCGCGCCTCGTGCCGGATCGCCGCCAGATAGCTCTCGGCGAGCGCGTCGAAGGAGACGAGATAGCCGTCGCGCGCCGCAGGGTTCCACAGGCATTTGAGCAGCAGATGGTTGAGGCAGAAGGCGAGATCGAAGGCCGGATCGCCGTACCAGGCGCATTCGGCGTCGAGGAGCACCGGCCCCTTCGGCCCGCAGAGGATGTTCTTCGGGCTGACATCGCCATGGACGAGCGCGGCGTGGCGGGCGAGCGTCTCGGCCGACAGCGTGCGCAGCAGCGGCGCGACGGAAGGGTGCGCCTCGGCCGCCGCCTCGAGATAGGGCTCGAGCCGGATGGCATGGAACACCGCGTCGTTCGCAAAGCGCGCCGCGACGTCGGCACGGCCCGCGGTGGCGTCGTGCACGGCGGCGATCGTCCGCCCGACGATCGCGGCGAAGGCGGGATCGGCGCGGCCGACGCGCAGCTCCGCCTTCCAGACCGGATGGCTCTGCGGATCGAGGAAATCCATCGCGAAGGCGTTCGCCTGCGGCGCGACCGCGAGCACGCGCGGCACGGCGTCGGGCACCACCCGGGCGGCCTCTTCGAGCCAGGCGACCTCGCTGCCGCTCCTCGACACCGGCGCCTCCCAGGTCCGCGCGACGCGGAGCCGCCCGAGCGCCCGCTTGACCGCGAAGGTGCGGCCGTCCGCCGTCACCCGCCAGATGTCGGAGGCGACGCCGCCGGTGAGCGGCGCGGCGTCGATCGCCGTCCCGGCCGATGCGAGGCCGGCCTCGACGAGCCAGCGCGCGAGCGCGGGGTCGAGCCCGCCGGAGAGCGGCTCTTCCATCTCCTCACCTCCCTCCGCCTTCTTCCGGGCGACCGCCTCCGTTCTAGCCTTTCGCGCGCGTTCGTCCACCCCTCGCTCGCCTTGACCGGCGCACCGAAATCGGCCATGAGCATCGGCCATGACGGCACGTTCGATCTCTATTTTCTGCGGGATCATCATTACCGGCTAGCGCAAGCTGGCTGCGGCCGTTCCCTCTCGCCCATCCCGAAGAGACGAACGCCCCGGCCGGCGGCGATCGATCTGTCACGGGCTCGCGAGACGAAGAATGGCGCTCCGCCTCTACAATACCCTCTCGAAGGCGAAGGACGACTTCGCTCCGATCGATCCGGAAAACGTCCGCATGTATGTCTGCGGGCCGACCGTCTATGATTTCGCCCATATCGGCAATGCGCGGCCGGTCATCGTCTTCGACGTACTGTTCCGGCTGCTGCGCCATCTCTATGGCGCCGAGCACGTCACCTATGTGCGCAACATCACGGATGTCGACGACAAGATCAACGCGCGCGCCGCGCGGGATTATCCCGGGCTGGACCTCAACGCGGCGATCCGCAAGGTGACGGAGACGACCGAGCGGCAGTTCCACGAGGATGTCGACGCGCTCGGCTGCCTGCGGCCGAGCGTCGAGCCGCGCGCCACCGAGTACATCGCCGAGATGGTCGAGATGATCGACCGGCTGGTGGCGCGGGGCGTCGCCTATGTTGCGGAGGATCACGTCCTCTTCTCGGTTGCGGCGATGAACGCCCGGCCCGGCCCGCGCTATGGCGCGCTCGCCCGCCGCTCGCTCGACGAGATGCTCGCCGGCGCCCGCGTCGACGTCGCGCCCTACAAGCGCGACGCGATGGATTTCGTCCTCTGGAAGCCCTCGAAGCCGGGCGAGCCGTCCTGGACCTCGCCGGCCGGCATCGCAACGCCGGGCCGGCCCGGCTGGCACATCGAGTGCTCGGCGATGTCGATGGCGAAGCTGCTCGCGCCCTATGGCGGCGGTCTCGCCTGCGACGACCCGCAGAAGAACGTCTTCGACATCCACGCCGGCGGCATCGACCTCGTCTTCCCGCACCACGAGAACGAGATCGCCCAGTCCTGCTGCGCGCTCGGCACCGACCGCATGGCGAACATCTGGATGCACAACGGCTTCCTGCAGGTCGAGGGCGAGAAGATGTCGAAGAGCCTCGGCAATTTCGTCACGATCCGGGAGGCGCTCGGCGGCCTCGGCGGCTGGCCATGGCCCGGCGCCATCGTCCGCTTCAACATGCTGAAGACGCAGTATCGCCAGCCGATCGACTGGACGGCGAAGAATTTGCAGGAATCCGCCGAGGAGCTGTTCGGCTGGTCGCGCCTGCTGCGCACCGCCGTCCCCTCCCGGCCGTCCGAGGGCTTTGTGGCGGCCCTCGAGGACGATCTCAACACGCCGGAGGCGCTCGCGGAGCTGCGCCGCCTCGCCCGTCTCGTCGGCGAGGGCGGCGACGGGGCGCTGGCCGCCGGCGATGAGCTGGCGGCCTCGCTGGTCCTGTTCGGCTTCGAGGCATTCGTCGGACAGGCGACGGCCGGCGCCGCGGACTATCGCCGCGGCCTGCGCGACGCCGTGGAACAGGCCTGGGCGGACGCCGACCGGCAGGACCGCGACCGCGCCGCTGCGGCGGCGGGGATCGATCCGGCGACGGTCGAATCCCTCCTCGCCGCCCGCATCGAGGCTCGCCGCGCAAAAAACTTCGCCGAATCCGACCGCATCCGCGACGAGCTGGCGGCGATGGGCATCGTGCTCAAGGACGGCAAGGACGAGGCGACCGGTGCGCCGGTGACGACCTGGGAGGTGAAGCGGTGACGACGCTTCTCCGACAGAAGACGGCTCGGCTGCACGCCCCCCTCTCCAACTCTCCCCCACAAGGGGGGAGAGAGCTTGGGGGGAGAGAGCTTGGCCGCTCCCGTCTCGATCGCCGCGCCTCCGTGCCGCGCCACCTGCCCCCTCCCCCCTTGTGGGGGAGGGCTGGGGAGGGGGGCGGCCGGGCGCAACCGTCCGGAGCAGCACCACGACCGGATGAATCATGCCCCATCGCGTGACCGGCGATCGCCAACGCGTGGCGGCGAAGCGCCTGCGCTCCGAGATGACCGATGCGGAGCGGGCGGTCTGGAACCTCGTGCGCGCTCACCGGCTGAACGGCCTCGGCTTTCGGCGGCAAGTTCCGATCGGCAGCTATGTGGTCGACTTCTGTTGCCATGAGGCGAGGCTGGTGCTCGAGATCGACGGCAGCCAGCACGCCGAGGACGAGGCCGTGCGGGACGCGGTGCGGACGCGGTCGCTCGAAGAAGAAGGCTACCGCGTGATCCGCTTCTGGAACGCGGATGTGCTCCGAAACATCGGGGGTGTCGCCGAAACGATCCTTGCGATGGCGCCGCCGCGTACGACTGCACCGGACGGAGCGGAGGCCCCATGACCGCGCCCGTCCTCACCGGCGGCTGCCAATGCGGCGCGGTGCGCTTTCGCGTCACCGGCGCATTGCCGCCGCCCTCGATCTGCCATTGCCGCATGTGCCAGAAGCAGTTCGGCGCGTTCTACGGCCCCTTCGTCAATGTGACCATGGCCGAACTCGTCTGGACACGCGGCGCGCGCAAGCGCTTTCAGTCTTCCAATATCGGCCATCGCGGCTTTTGCGGCGATTGCGGCACGCCGCTCACCTATGAGGTGCCGGGCGAGATCGCGCTCGCCATTGGGGCGTTCGATACGCCGGCGGTGCTGAAGCCCGCCATCCAGTTCGCCGTAGAGGCGAAGCTCCCCTTCGTCGACGCGCTCGGCGGCCTGCCCGCGCGCACCGGCGCCGAGGACGAAGCGCTCCACCCGGTGCTCCGGACGATCGTCTCCTATCAGCACCCCGATCACGACACGGCCGCATGGCCCGACGAGCGACCGGCCTCGGTGTCGGACTCGAGAACGGAAGACCCCCGGAAAGGGCGGATGTGAGCGATGCCCAAGGAACGTCTCTATCTCTTCGACACGACGCTGCGCGACGGGGCGCAGACGCCGGGAATCGATTTCTCGCTCGAGGACAAGGCGGCGATCGCCCGCATGCTCGATGCGCTCGGCATCGATTATGTCGAGGGCGGCTATCCCGGCGCCAATCCGAGCGATACCGCCTTCTTCACCGAGAAGCGGACCCGCAAGGCCGTCTTCACCGCCTTCGGCATGACGAAACGGATCGGCGTCTCGGCCTCGAACGATCCCGGCCTCGCCGCGCTCTTCGCGGCGAAGGCGGATGCGATCTGCTTCGTCGCCAAGAGCTGGGACTATCAGGTCGCGGTGGCGCTCGGGGCGACCAATGCCGACAATCTCGAGGCGATCCGCGCCTCGGTCGAAGCGGCCTCGGCCGCCGGCCGCGAGGTGCTCGTCGATTGCGAGCATTTCTTCGACGGCTACAAGGCCAATCCCGACTATGCGCTCGCCTGCGCCCGCACGGCTCACGAGGCCGGGGCGCGCTGGGTGGTGCTGTGCGACACCAATGGCGGCACACAGCCCGCCGAGATCGAGGCGATCGTCGCCGCGGTGACCGCCCATGTTCCCGGCGACCGTCTCGGCATCCACGCCCATAACGACACCGAGCAGGCGGTCGCCAATTCGCTCGCCGCGGTGCGGGCGGGCGTGCGCCAGATCCAGGGCACGCTGAACGGCATCGGCGAGCGCTGCGGCAACGCCAATCTCGTCTCGCTGATCCCCACCCTGCTCCTGAAGCCCGTCTATGCCGACCGCTTCGAGACGGGCGTCACCGCCGAGGCGCTCGAAGGCCTTTCCGCCCTGTCGCGCCGCTTCGACGAGATGCTCAACCGCGCGCCCAACCGGCAGGCGCCCTATGTCGGCGAGTCCGCCTTCGCGACCAAAGCGGGCATCCACGCCTCGGCGCTCGTCAAGGACCCGAAGACCTATGAGCACGTGCCCCCGGAGAGCGTCGGAAACCGCCGCCGCGTGCTCGTCTCCGATCAGGCCGGCAAGTCGAACCTGATGTCCGAGCTCAGCCGGATGGGCATCGCCGTCGACCGCGCCGATCCGCGGCTCGACCGGCTGCTCGCCGAGGTGAAGGAGCGCGAGGCGGCCGGCTATGCCTATGAGGCGGCCGACGCCTCGCTCGAACTGCTCGCCCGCCGCACGCTCGGCGCGGTGCCGGATTTCTTCACGGTCGAGAGCTTCCACGTCTCCGTCGAGCGGCGCTTCAACGCCGTCGGCAAGCTGATCAGCGTCTCCGAGGCGGTGGTGAAGCTGTGGGTCGGCGGCGAGCGGCTGTTGACCGTCGCCGAGGGCAACGGTCCGGTCAACGCGCTCGACCGGGCGCTCCGGAAGGATCTCGGCGTCTATCAGGACGCCATCCGAGACCTCGAACTCGCCGATTACAAGGTGCGCATCCTGAATGGCGGCACCGAGGCGGTCACCCGCGTGCTGATCGAGAGCCGGGACGGCGACGGCGAGACCTGGTCGACCATCGGCGTCTCGGAAAACGTCGTCGACGCCTCCTTCGAGGCGCTGATGGATTCGCTCGTCTTCAAGCTCCTGAAGAGCGGCTGCGTCCCGGCGGAATGACCGCCGGGCCCTCACCCTTCGAGCAAATCCGACACGAGACCCGCGGCAACGACGATCCGCGCCACGGTCGGCGCCTCGGCGAGGATTCCGTCGAGCCGTTTGGCGATCCGTGCGGCGCGTTCCGCACGGGCCGCCCACCAGACGCCGAGCGGATCGTCCTCGGAGCCGCCCGCGCCGGCGCGGATCACCTCGAGCGCCAGCCGGCGGTGGACGCGCGACAGCGTTTCGAGCGCGCGGTCGATCGCGGCCGCCTCGTCCGGATCACGCGGGCCGAGCCTATGGGCCGCGCGGGCCAGCCGGTCGAGGGCGAAGCGTTCGGCGAGCGCGGCGTGAACGCGGGCGGCTTCCGCGACCGGAACGTCGCCCTGGCGGGCGATCGTCTCGATCTCGGGCAGGGCGGCGAGCCGCGGCAGCAGCGCGAAGCGGCGGGCGAGCGCCGGCGGAAGCCCGGCGGCGGCGAGCGCCTCGGCATCGGCGGCGGCTTCCGGGTCGAGCGGCGCCTCGCCGGCGAGCGCATCGCGCGCCCCGGCGAGCGCGCCGGCATCGAGCCCCGCCGCGGCGGCGAGGCCACCCTGCCGCAGCAGGCGGCCGAGCGCGTCGGTGAGCACGTCCTGCACCCGGGCGTAGAGGGTCACCTGCAGCGTGCCGGGGATGCGGCCGTCGAGCCCGTCGAGGGCGTCGTCGAGCGCATCGAGCCCGAGCGCGCCGCGCACGATCAGGAACCCGCGGGCGATCTCGGCCGGTGCCGTGCCGGTCCGTTCGGCGACGCGGGTGACGAGGGTCGGACCGCCCCGGTTGACGATCTCATTGGCGAGAACCGTCGAGACGATCTCGCGCCGCAGCCGGTGACCGGCGATCTCGTCCGCGAAGCGTTCCCGCATCTCGGCCGGGAAATAGCCGGCGAGCATCGGCGCGAGCGCCGGCTCGTCCGGCAGGCCGGAGGCGACGAGGTCGGAGAACAGCGCGATCTTGGCAAAGGCGAGCAGCACGCCGAGCTCGGGCCGGGTGAGGCCGCGGCCGGCAGCGGCGCGGGCGGCGAGCCGCGCATCGTCGGCGAGCGATTCGACCGCCCGGTCGAGCAGGCCGCGGGCTTCGAGATCGGCCATCAGCGCCGTCTCGAAGCGCAGCTCCGCCGGTCCGCGTCGCTCGGCGAGCGACAGCGCGAGCGTCTGGCGGTAGTTGTTGGCGAGCACCAGCGCCGCCACTGACTCCGTCATCGCGGCGAGCAGGGCGTTGCGCGCCGGCCGGTCGAGCCGTCCCGCCCGCTCGGCGGCGGCGAGCGCGATCTTGACGTTCACCTCGAGGTCGGAGGTGTTGACGCCGGCCGAATTGTCGATCGCGTCGGAGTTCACCCGGCCGCCGGCGAGGGCATATTCGATGCGGCCCTTCTGCGTCATGCCGAGATTGGCGCCCTCGCCGACCACCCGCGCGCCGATCTCCGCGCCGGTGATGCGCAGCGCGTCGTTCGCCTTGTCGCCCACCTGCGCGTCGGTCTCGTCGGCGGCGCGGACATAGGTGCCGATGCCGCCGAAGAAGAGGAGATCGACCTTCGCCTTCAGGATCGCCCGGATCAGCGCCGCCGGAGCGAGCCGTTCCTCGGCGATGCCGAGCGCGGCGCGCGCCTCCGGCGACAGGACGATCGCCTTCTCCCTGCGGGAGAACACGCCGCCGCCCTTCGAGATCAGCGCCCGGTCGTAATCCTGCCAGGAGGAGCGGGGGAGCGCAAAGAGGCGCCGCCGCTCGGCGAAGCTCGCCGCCGGGTCGGGATCGGGGTCGATGAAGATGTCGCGGTGATCGAACGCGGCGACGAGCCGCGTCGTCCGCTCGCGCAGCAGGCCGTTGCCGAACACGTCGCCCGACATGTCGCCGACGCCGACCGCGGTGAAGGGAGCCGTGCCGATGTCGACGTCCAGCTCGCGGAAATGGCGCTTCACCGCCTCCCAGGCGCCGCGGGCGGTGATGCCCATCGCCTTGTGGTCATAGCCGGCCGAGCCGCCCGAGGCGAAGGCGTCGCCGAGCCAGAAGCCGCGCGCCTCGGCGAGGGCGTTCGCCGTGTCGGAGAAGGTCGCCGTGCCCTTGTCGGCGGCGACGACGAGATAGGGGTCGTCGCCGTCCGCCCGTTCGACCGCATCGGGCGGCACGATCGCATCGCCCTCGATATCGTCGGTGAGGTCGAGCAGCGTCGCGATGAAGAGCTTGTAGGCCGCCTTGCCCTCGGCCGCGATGGCGTCACGGTCGGTGGCGGGCAGCTTCTTCGGCACGAAGCCGCCCTTCGCGCCGACCGGCACGATGACGGCGTTCTTCACCTGCTGCGCCTTGACGAGGCCGAGGATCTCGGTGCGGAAATCCTGCGGCCGGTCGGACCAGCGTATGCCGCCGCGCGCCACCGGGCCGAAGCGCAGATGCAGGCCCTCGACGCGCGGACCGGAGAGGAAGATCTCGCGATGGGGCCGCGGCGCCGGCACGCCCTCGATGCGCCGGGGATCGAGTTTGAAGGCGATCACCGGCGGCGCCGCGCCCGCGGCATCGCGGCGGAAGAAATTGGTGCGCACGATGCCGTCGACGACCGACAGCACGCGGCGCAGGATCGTATCCTCGTCGAGGCTCGCCACCTGGTCGAGCGCGGCGATGATCGCCGCACGGGCCGCGTCCGCCGCGGCCGGATCGGCGGCGCCGGGCGCGAAACGGGCGGTGACGCACTCGACGAGCCGCCGGGCGATGCCGGCATGGCGCACCAGCGTCGCGGCGATGTAATCGGGCGCATAGGCGATGCCGATCTGGCGCAGGTAGCGCACGAGCGTGCGCAGCAGCGCGACGGCGCGCCAGTCGAGCCCGGCCGCGACGACGAGCCCGTCGAGCCCGTCGCTCTCCGTCTCTCCGGCGACCACGGCGCGAAACGCCTCCTCGAGCAGCCGGTCGGTGTCGCCGCCGCCCGCCCGGCCGAGCGCCGGCTCGAGCGTCATGTCGTGCACGACGACCGGCGCACCGCCCTCGACCGTCGCCACCTCGTAGGAGTTCTCGTCGATGACGCGGAAGCCGAAATTCTCGAGCAGCGGCACCCGCAGCGACAGGGTCAACGGACCGCCGAAATGCATCAGCCGCAACAGGATGGCGGCGTCGTCGCGACCGGGGCTCTGGGTGAAGTCGACCGCGACCGGCCGGGCCGGACCGAGGCTCTCGAGCACGGCGACATCGTCGGCCGCGGTTTCCGGCCCGTGCCGGTCGCGATAGGCGGCCGAGAAGGCGCGGCTGTAGCGCGCGGCGAGCCGGCGCGCCTCGGCGGCCGGGTGGCGCCGCGACAGCGCCTCGGTGAGGCCGTCGATCCAGCCGAGCGACAGCGCGCCGACGAGCTCCTCGAGGCGGGCTCGGGAGGGCTCCGGCGCCGGCGGGCCGGAGCGTTCGACGACGACATGCAGCCGGGTCAGGCTGCCCTCCGGCTCGCTCGTCCGCAGGGAACCGACCGTGCCCGCATAGGCGGCGGCGAGATGGGTGGCGATCTTGTCGCCGAGCGCCGCGTCGTAGCGTTCGCGCGGCAGGAAGACGAGGATGGAGACGAAGCGGTCGAAGCGGTCGCGTCGGGCGAGTACGCGGATGCGCGGCCGCTCGCCGAGCTCGCGCACCAGCGAGGCCTGCTCGAACAGCGTCTCCTCGTCGATCTGGAACAGCTCGTCACGCGGCCAGGATTCGAGCACGTCGACGAGCGCCTTGCCGGAATGGCTCGACGGGGCGAAGCCGGAGCGGGCGACGATGCGGTCGATCTTGCGCGCGACGAGCGGAATGGTGCGCGCCGAGCGCGTATAGGCGGTCGAGGCGAGCAGGCCGACGATGCGCAATTCGCCGACGAGGCGGCCCGCGGCGTCGTAGCGCTTCACGCCGACATAATCCATCGGCACCCGCCGGTGGATGCGCGAGACGATGTTCGATTTGGTGATGACGAGCGGGTCCGGCTCGAGCAGGAAGGCGCGGATCTCCGGCGTCGTCGTCACATAGCGGTCGCCGCGGCTCAGCACCCGCGTCTCCTCGACGGAGAGGATGCCGAGGGCGCCGGTCGCGGCGCGACGCATCGCGGTGCCGTCGAAATCATAGGACCGCATGCCGAGGAAGACGAAATTGTCGGCCGCCAGCCATTCGAGGAGGGCGATCGATTCGCGCACCCGCTCGGCGGCGATCGTCGTTTCGGGCAGGCCGCGCAGACTGTCGATCGCCGCATCGAGCGCGGCGAGCATCGGCTTCCAGTCCTCGACCGCGCGGCGCACCTCGCCGAGCCCGTCCTCGAGCGCGGCCACGAGCCGCCCCGCGGCGGCCGGCTCGACGCGGCCGATCTCGATATGGATCAGGCTCTCGCGGACCGCATCCGGCGCGCCCTCGGCGTCGAGGTCGAGGAGTTCGCCCTCCGCCGTGCGGCGGACGTGGAGAATGGGATGGGCGACGAGGCGCACATCGCTCGTCGCCGCGGCGATCTCGCCCATCACCGAATCGAGCAGGAAGGGCATGTCGTCGTTGACGATCTCGATCACCGTCCGGTCGGCGAGCGCGGCGCCGGCGGGATCGGCCACCCGGACCGCAGGACGCCCGGGCGGGCGGCGGGCGAGATGGGCGTAGGTCGCCGCCGCGATGCGCCCGAGCGCGGCGGCCGGCAGGTCGGCGAGATCCTCGCGGGCCACGCCCGCGAACAGCCGCCGGGCGAAGCCGGCCGGCACGGCGGCGGCGACCGAAGCGGCCTCGATCGCCGCGAGCGGGTCGTCGCTTGCGCCCTCGATCACCGGCTCATATTGCGCCATGGTCTCAACCTCCCGGGTCTCCGCCGTTCTGCGCCGGCGGGCTTTCGCGAGGCTAGCGGTCGAGCGTGACGAGCCCAAGGCATGGCGCGCGGCAGGGCGACCCCGCCGCGCGGCGCGTCGTCTCAGGCGACTTCGGCCGTCCGCGGGTCGACGACCCGGACCCGCTGCCGGGTGGCGAAGAGGAGAAAGAGCGCGGCCGCTTCGAACAGGGCCCCGATGAGGCCGACCGCCTCGACGGACGCGATGTCGATCGCGAAGGCCCCGGCGGCGGCGCCGAGCGCGGTGCCGAGATAGATCGCCGAGGAATTGAGCGACAGGGTGATCGCCGCCCGCTCCGGCGCGAGCGAGACGAGCCGCACCTGCTGGACCGAGGGGAAGGCCCAGCCGAACAGGCCCCAGACGAGGGTGAGCGCCGCCGCCGCCGCGAGCCCGGCCGTTCCCGGCGCCACCTCGACGATCACCGCGAGGCCGAGGAAGGCGACGATCAGCACGACGAGCACGAGGCCGAGGAAGCGCTGGCGGTCCCACCGGTCCGCGGCATAGCCGCCGAGCAGATTGCCGACCGCGCCGCCGAGCCCCATCAGGAAAAGGAAGGCGGCGACCGTCTCGCCCGAGGCGCCGAAGCCGGCGATCAGATAGGCGCCCATATAGGTGTTGACGGAGAAGGCGCCGGCGAGGGCGAGCACGGTGAGCGCGAGCACACGCAGCACGTCGGGCCGCCGCGCCACCGCGAACCGTTCGGCGAGGCCGACATGCGGCGGATTGGCGACCTTCGGCAGGGCGGCGGCGATGCCGGCGAGCGCGAGCGCAGCGAGACCGGCGACGACGACGAAGGTCGCCCGCCAGCCGTGCCGCTCCGCGAGCATGGTGCCGAGCGGGACGCCGATGACGATCGCCACCGTCATGCCGGCATAGACGATCGACAGCGCCCGGCCGCGCTTCTCGGGCGGCACCGCGAGCGCGGCATAGCCGCTCGCCGCCGGCATGAAGGTGGCGGCCGCGAGCGCCATCAGCACGCGTGACAGCGCGAGGAGCGCGTAGTTCGGGGAGAGGGCCGCGAGGAGGTTGGCGAGCGCGAAGGCGGCGAGCGCGCCGACGAGCAGCGGCTTGCGCGGCAGCGCCGCCGTCGCAACCGCCATCAGCGGCGCGCCGAAGGCATAGGTGAGCGCGAAGATGGTGACGAGATGGCCGGCGAGCGGGATCGACACGCCGAGATCGGCGGCCATCGCCGGCAGGATGCCGGCGATCATGAAGGCCTCGGTGCCGAGCGCGAAGGCGCCGAGGGAAAGCCAGATCAGCGAGCGCAGCATGGCATGTCCATGGGTTCAGGAGTTGTTGAACAATAGGAGCCGAAACGGCATCCGTCAATCAGTTCATCAACTCTTGAACTCCTGCATCCGGATCGCTAGCTTGGCACCATGGCCAAGGAACTCCACCATCCGACCCGCGAGCAGATCGACCTCTCCGCCGTCCTCGATGCGCTCAGCGATCCGATCCGCCGCCAGATCGTCGCGCGGCTGCGCCACACCGGCGAAGAGGCGTGCTCCTGCTTCGGCGAGTTCGCCTCGAAGACCAACCTCACCTATCACGCGGCGCGGCTGCGCGAGGCGGGCGTCACCCGCACGCGGATCGACGGGCCGCGGCGGATGATCTCGCTGCGCGCCGCCGATCTCGAGGCGCGCTTCCCGGGCCTGCTCGAGGCCATCGTCGCCGGCACCGAGGCCGAGACCGGACGGAGCGCACCGGCGCAGGCCGAGCCGGCAGAGGCCTGAGCGGCGGTTTGCAAGCCGCCGCCGCGGCGCTACATGAGGAGCGTCGCCGACCCGCCGAGGATGCTCCCATGACCACGCCCCCCGATGTCTCCGCCGCGATCGATCCGGACAAGCTCGACCGGCTGGCGGAGGTCGCGGTCAAGGTCGGCCTCAGGCTCGAGCGGGGCCAGGATCTCTTTCTCACCGCGCCGATCGCCGCGCTGCCGCTCGTCCGCCGGATCGCCGCGCATGCCTATGCGGCGGGAGCCGGCCTCGTCACGCCGCTCTTCTCCGACGAGGAGGTGACGCTCGCGCGCTATCGCCACGCTCCGGCCGAGAGTTTCGACCGCGCGCCGGCCTGGCTCTATGAGGGCGTCGCCAAGGCCTTCTCCGCCAACACGGCCCGGCTCGCCATCGTCGGCGACAATCCGATGCTCCTGTCGGGCGAGGACCCGCAAAAGGTGTCGCGCGCCAACAAGGCGAACGCCCTCGCCTATCAGCCGGCACTCGAGAAGATCGCCGGTTTCGACATCAACTGGAACATCGTCGCCTATCCCGGCACCGCCTGGGCGCGGCAGGTCTTCCCCGATCTCGGCGAGGCGGAGGCGGTCGGCAAGCTCGCCGAGGCGATCTTCGCCGCCTCGCGCGTCGACGTCGCCGATCCGGTCGGCGCCTGGGCGGCGCACAATGCCGAACTGAAGCGCCGCACGCAGTGGCTGAACGCGCAGCGCTTCGATGCGCTCCACTATGTCGGGCCGGGCACCGATCTCGTCATCGGTCTCGCCGACGATCACGAATGGCAGGGCGGCGCCTCGACGGCGAAGAACGGCATCACCTGCAATCCGAACATCCCGACCGAGGAGGTGTTCACCACGCCGCACGCCCGCCGCGTCGAGGGCCATGTCGCGAGTACGAAGCCGCTCTCCTATCAGGGCACGCTGATCGACGACATCGCGGTCCGCTTCGAAGGCGGCCGGATCGTCGAGGCGCGCGCGAGACGGGGCGAGGACGTGCTGCAGAAAGTGCTCGACACCGATGACGGCGCCCGCCGGCTCGGCGAGGTGGCCCTCGTGCCGCATTCCTCGCCGATCTCGAAGGGCGGCCTCCTCTTCTACAACACGCTGTTCGACGAGAACGCCGCCTGCCACATCGCGCTCGGCCAGTGCTATTCGAAGTGCTTCCTCGACGGCGCCTCGCTCTCGCCCGACGAAATCGCGGCGAAGGGCGGCAACAAGAGCCTCATCCACATCGACTGGATGATCGGCTCGGGGACGCTCGACATCGACGGACTGCGGCCCGACGGCAGCCGCGTGCCGGTGTTCCGCGCCGGCGAATGGGCCGCCTGAGGAAACACCGCGGCGCGCCGGACCGGCTTCCCGTGCCCGCCCCCGCGGAGACACGGGAAGCCGCCGCTCAGCGCGCGAGCCAGCCGCCGTCGACCGGCAGCACCGCGCCGTGCACATAGTCGGAGGCCGGCGCGAGCAGGAACACCGCCGCGCCGCCCATGTCCTCCGGCCGGCCCCAGCGCCCGGCCGGGATGCGGCCGAGAATCGCCGCGCTGCGGTCCGGATCGGCGCGCAGCGCCGCCGTATTGTTGCTCTCGACATAGCCGGGCGCGAGCGCGTTGACGTTGATGCCGTTGGCCGCCCATTCCCCGGCGAGAAGCCGCGTCAGGCCGACCACGCCGTGCTTCGACGCGGTGTAGGACGCGACCCGGATGCCGCCCTGGAAGGCGAGCACCGAGGCGATGTTGACGATCTTGCCCGGCCGGCGGGCGGCGATCGCGCTGCGGCCGAAGGCCTGGCAGAGCGTGAAGACCGTCTTCAGATTGGTATCGATCACCGCGTCCCAGTCCGTCTCGGTGAGATCGACCGCATCGGCGCGGCGAATGATGCCGGCATTGTTGACGAGTCCGTCGATCGGCCCTTCCGCCGTCTCGACCGCCTCGAACATCGCCCGTGCAGCGGCCGGATCGGCGAGGTCGCAGGCGACCGCCACGAAGATACCCCCCGCCGTATCGATCCGCTCCGCGGTCTCGTCCATCGCCGAGCGGCCGACGCCGATCACGGTTGCGCCGGCCGCCGCCACCGCGATCGCGATGCCCTGGCCGATGCCGGTATTGGCGCCGGTCACCATCACGCGGCGGCCGGCGAGGCTGAAGGGACCGGTCACCGCATCGTCTCCAGCGGCACCGGGTCCATGTCGGCATAGTCGACATTGTCGCCCGCCATCGCCCAGATGAAGGCGTAGCGCGCCGTGCCGCAGCCGGAATGGATCGACCAGGGCGGCGACAGCACCGCCTCCTCGTTCGCCATCACGATGTGGCGCGTCTCGGCCGGCTCGCCGAGGAAATGGAAGACGCGGGCGGCCGGGGCGAGGTCGAAATAGAGATAGACCTCCATCCGCCGGTCGTGGACATGCGCCGGCATGGTGTTCCATACCGAGCCGGGCGCGAGTTCGGTCAGGCCCACGACGAGCTGGCAGGTCGTCACGGTCTCCGGCCGAAGATAGTGGAAGATCGAGCGGGCGTTCGACGTCTCGGCGCTGCCGAGATCCCGGCGCGCCGCCTCGTCGGCGCGCACGACGCGGGTCGGATGGGTGGCGTGCGCCGGCGCGCTCAGGAGGTAGAACTTCGCCGGTGCCTCGTCGGAAGCAGAGGCGAAGGCGACCGCAGAACCCCGGCCGACATAGATCATGTCGCGCGAACCGAGCGGATGGGCCGTGCCGTCGACGGTCACGCTGCCGGCGCCGCCGATGTTGAGCGCGATCAGCTCGCGCCGGTCGAGGAAGGCCGCCGTGCCGGTCGGCCTGATCGGGGCGAGCGGAAGCGGCGCCGTGCCCGGCATCGCCCCGCCGACGATCATGCGGTCGTAATGGGTGTAGGTGAGCGCGACGCGGCCGGGCTCGAAGAGGCCGCCGATGCGGAAGGCGTCCCGCAGCGCGGCGCTCCCCATGGCGGCGGCGGTCGCCGGATCGACCGCATGGCGGATCGTGGTGCGGACGGCGTCCTCGGTCATCGGGGGGCTCCTCAGGTCGGACGTTCGCCGCGGCCGATGGCCGGGGCGGGATCGGGGGTGGCGTCGGGCGCGTGGAGCCGGGCGCTGTAACGCGCGAGGCTCCCGCCGAGATGGGCGCGCATGGCGGCGCGGGCGGCGTCCGGATCGCCGGCGGCGATCGCCCGCAGGATGGCGCGATGCTCGCGCTGCAGGCCTTCCTGATAGGCCCGGCTCAGGACGGCGTCGGTGCCCCAGGGCGAGGTGACGTCGCAGGGTATGGCCCGGCGGCCGAGCGCGTCGAGCACCTGGACGTAATAGGGATTGTTGGTGGCGACGGCGATCGCGCGGTGGAACTCGAAATCCGCCCGGCCGGTCGCCTCGCCGCGGGCGAGCAGCCGGTCGAACTCGATCACCGCCTCGTGGATCGCCGCCTCCTGCGCGGCGTTGCGGCGCTCGGCGGCGAGCGCGGCGCTCTCGATCTCGAGCCCCATCCGCACCTCGAGCACATTGAGCGCATGGGAGATCCGCGCGCCGCCCTCGAGGCCGATCGACTGGAAGGCCGCGGTGGCGCGCTCGCGCACGAAGACACCGACCCCCTGCCGCGCTTCGACCAGACCGTCGGCGGCGAGCGCGGCGATCGCCTCCCGCACCACCGTGCGGCTGACACCGAAGCTCGCCGAGAGCTGCGCCTCGCTCGGCAGCTTCTGGCCGGGCCGCGGCTCCCCGCCCGCAATCTGCCGGCGCAGCGTCGCGGTGAGCCGCTCGGCGAGCTTGGGCCTGCGGCCCGACAGGGCGATGGCGGGAGAATCGGCCAAGATGCATCGCTCCTAGCGGAACACGCCGGGCAGCCACAGCGAGAGCGCCGGCACATAGGTGACGAGCCCGAGCACGACGAGCCCGGCGCAGTAGAACGGCCAGATCGAACGCATCGCCTGCCAGACGGTGATCCGTCCGACCGCGCAGGCGACGAACTGCACGGCGCCGACCGGCGGCGTGTTGAGGCCGATGCCGAGATTGAGGATCATGATCACCCCGAAATGCACCGGATCGATGCCGTAGGCAGTGACCACCGGCAGGAAGATCGGCGTCGTGATGATGATCATCGGTCCCATGTCCATGAAGGTACCGAGCACGAGCATCAGCACGTTGAGCAGGAGGAGGATCACGAGCGGGTTCTGCGAGACGCCGTTCAGCCAGTCGACGAGCTGCGCCGGCACCCGCATATAGGCCATCAGCCAGGAGAAGGCGGCCGCGCAGCCGATGATCAGGAGCACCATCGCCGTGGTGCGCACCGCGCCGAGCGTCGCCGCGACGAAGCTCTTCCAGCCGAGCGAGCGGTAGACGAAGAGTGTGACGAGGAGCGCATAGAACACCGCGATGCAGGAGCTTTCGGTCGCGGTGAAGACGCCGGAGCGGACGCCGCCGAAGATGATGGCGATCAGCAGAAGGCCCGGCAGTGCCGCGAGCAGATGGCCCCCCACGCGGGCGAAGCCGGGGAAGACGCCCGTCGGATAGCCCCGCCGCCGCGCGACGACATAGGCGGTCACCATCAGCGCCGCGGCGAACAGAAGGCCCGGCACGATGCCGGCGGTGAAGAGATCGGCGATCGAGATCTTACCCCCCGCCGAGATCGAATAGATGATCATGTTGTGCGAGGGCGGCAGCAGCAGCGCGATCAGCGCCGCCATCGAGGTGACGTTGACGGCGTAGTCGGCGCCATAGCCGCGCGCCTTCATCTGCGGGATCATCAGCCCGCCGACGGCCGCCGCTTCCGCCACCGCCGAACCGGAGATGCCGCCGAACAGGGTCGACGCAGCGATGTTGACCTGGCCGAGCCCGCCGCGCAGATGGCCGACGAGCGCGCCCGCGAAAGCGACGATCCGCTGCGCGATGCCGCCGCGCACCATCAGGTCGCCGGCATAGATGAAAAAGGGCACGGCGAGCAGGGTGAAGACGCTCATCCCCGAATTGATCTGCTGGAACACGACGAGCGGCGGCAGGCCCATATAGAGCACGGTGGCGAAGCTCGCGACGCCGAGACAGAAGGCGATCGGCGTGCCGATCAGCATCAGGAGCGTGAAGCTGCCGAAGAGGATCCAGGCCGCCATGTCAGGCCCCTCCCGCCTGTTCGCGTTCGGTCGCGCCGGCCTCGGGTTCGGCATCGACATCGACGCCGGAGAAGCGCAGCACCAGCCGCTCGAGCGCGAACAGCGCGATCAGCGCGCCGCCGCCGACGAGCGGCAGGTAGCGGATGCCCTCCGGCACGCCGAGCGCCGGCAGCCGCGCCGCCCATTGCAGCCGGACGAGCTGGATGCCGTAGACGACCATGCCGACCGCGAAGGCGAGCACGACGAGGTCCGACACGGCGCGCAGATATTTCTTGGCGCCCGGCGGCAGCGCATAGAGCAGCACGTCGAAGCCGAGATGATAGTTCTCGCGCACCCCGACCGCCGCGCCGAGGAAGATGAACCAGCTCATGGTGATCACCGCGGTGATCTCGGTCCAGCTGTTCGACCAGTTGAGCACGTAGCGGCAGAACACCTGCCAGAACACGATCGCCGTCATCGCAACGAGGCCGACCCCGGCGAGATGGAGAGCCGCGTCGCAGAGGGTCCCGAGCGCACGGACCGCAGGGGCGCGCGCCGGCGGGGATCCGGCATCGGATGTCTTCGGCAAGTTCGACGCTCCTCGAACGGTCGGCGGACGCGGGATCGCAGGCGGATGGCGGCGCGGGCGCCGCCATCCTCGGAGAGCGGCCGCTATTCGACGGCGCGGATCCGCTCGACCAAGGCCTTCAGCGCCGGGTCGGTGACGTGCTTGGCATAGACCGGCTCCATCGCGGCGATGAAGGCGGCCTTGTCGGGGGTGGTGATCGTCGAGCCGGATGCCTCGACCGCGGCGCGCGACTTGGCGACCTGGGCGTCCCACAGCTCCCACTGCCTGGCGACGCTGTCCTTCGCGGCCTGGCGGACGACCGCCTGATCCTCCGGCGACAGGCGGTCGAAGGAGAGCTTCGACATGACGAGCACTTCAGGCACGATCAGATGTTCGTCGAGCGCGTAATATTTCGCGACCTCGGCGTGCTTCGCCGTGTCGTAGCTCGGGAAATTGTTCTCCGCGCCGTCGATCACGCCGGTCTCGAGGCCGGAATAGACCTCGCCATAGGGCATCGGCGTCGCCGAGGCGCCGAGCGCGGCGACCATGTCGACGAAGATGTCCGACTGCATGACGCGGAACTTCATGCCCTCGAGGTCGGCGGCCGCGGCGATCGGCTTCTTCGTGTTGTAGAAGGAACGGGCGCCACCGTCATAGAAGGCGAGACCGACGACGCCGTGCGGCTCGAAGGCGGCGAGGATCTCGTCGCCGATCGGGCCGTTCATCACCGTGCGGGCGTGCTCGACCGAGCGGAAGATGTAGGGCAGCGACGGCACCGTGGTCGCCGGGATCAGCCCGTTCCACGGGCCGAGCGAGGTGCGGTTGAGGTCGATCACCCCGGTGCGCACCTGCTCGATCGTATCGGCCTCCTGGCCGAGCTGGGCGGAGTGGTAGACCTCCACCGTATAGCGTCCCTCGGTCCGCTCCTTGACGAGCTCACCGAAATACTTGACCGCCTCGACGGTCGGATAGCCGTCGGGATGGGTGTCCGACGACCGCAGAACGGTCTGCGCGCCGGCGGTGCCAGCGGCGAGCAACAGGGCCAGCGCGGTCGCGGCGGCCCGTTTGGTGAACGGCAACATGGTCTCTCCTCCCCATTTGCACACGGGCTTGTCGCCCCTCAGAGCCGATACGCCTCCTTCGCCAGCGTATAGGCGAGCTCATGCGCCAGCTCGTGAGCCTCGTCCTCCCTGAGGCGGTGTTCCGCGACGAGGCGCGCGAGAAAGGCGCAGTCGACCCGCCGGGCGATGTCGTGCCGGGCGGGAATGGACGGAAAGGCGCGGGTGTCGTCATTGAAGCCGACCGTGTTGTAGAAGCCGGCGGTCTCCGTCGTCATCTCGCGGAAGCGGCGCATGCCCTCGGCGCTGTCGTGGAACCACCAGGCCGGGCCGAGCTTCAGCGCCGGATAGACCCCGGCGAGCGGCGCCAACTCACGGGCATAGCTGCTCTCGTCGAGCGTGAAGAGGATGACGCCGAGCGTCGGCTCGAGCCCGACCGCGTCGAGCAGCGGCTTCAGCGCGGCGACGTAATCCGTGCGGGTCGGGATGTCGAACCCCTTGTCGCGGCCGAACCGGGCGAGCATCGCCGGCGAATGGTTCCGCCAGGACCCGGGATGGATCTGCAGGACGAGCCCGTCATCGAGGCTCATTTTCGCCATCTCGGTCAGCATCTGGGCGCGGAAGCGCGCCCGCTCCCCTGCATCCGCGCGACCCGTGCGGACCCTGTCGAACAGCGCCGCCGCCTCGTCCCCGGCGAGGTTCTCGGTCGCGGCGGTGGGATGGCCGTGGTCCGAGGAGGTGGCGCCGAAGCTCCTGAAGAACGCCCGGCGGGCGCGGTGGGCGTCGAGATAGCCCTGCCAGAGGCCGGTATCGCAACCGGTCAGTTCGCCGAGCCGGTCGAGATTGCCGGCAAACCCCTCGAAATCGGGATCGACCACCGCGTCCGGCCGGTAGGCGGTGACGACCCGTCCGGTCCAGCCGCTCTCGCGGATCATCCGGTGCCAGCGGAGATCGTCGAGCGCCCCTTCCGTTGTCGCGATCACCTCGATGTTGAAGCGCTCGAAGAGCGCGCGCGGTCTGAACTCCGGTTCGGCGAGGCGTTCCGCGACGGTGTCGTAGGCGGCATCGGCGGTCTCCGGGGAGAGCGGCGCCGCGACGCCGAAGAGCGTGCCGAGCACATAATCCATCCACAGCCGGGTCGGCGTGCCGCGGAAGAGCCGGTAGTGCCGCGCGAAGAGCCGCCAGATCGCCCGCCCGTCGGTCTCGACCGGCGCGCCGTCGCGGCGCGGCACGCCGAGCGCCTCGAGCGGCACGCCCTGACTGAACAGCATCCGGAAGATATAGTGGTCCGGCACGATCAGAAGTTGCGCCGGATCGGGAAACGGCTCGTTCAGCGCATACCAGCGCGGATCGGTGTGGCCGTGCGGGCTGACGATCGGCATATGCGCGACCGCGCCGTAGAGCGCGCGGGCGAGGCCGCGCATGGCGGGCTCGGCCGGAAACAGAACGTCGCGGTCGACGAGTGCGGTCACGCTGTGCCACTCCTCCATGGCAACCCGAGGGTGAGGCGAAGGCTCGGGCCTGTCAACAGACAACTTCGTCTAGCTTGTATGATGACTGGTTTGCACGCGGCGTCCACCCGGTGTAGGGAGGAGGGGCCGCGGGCGAGGGCGGCAAGGGAGGATGCGGCCATGAGCGGTCGGACCGGGCTTTCGAACGCCACGCTCGGCGCGGCGAAGGCCGTTCGCCCGGCCTATGACCGGAGTGCGGTGACGGCCGGCATCGTCCATCTCGGCGTCGGCGCCTTCCACCGCGCGCATCAGGCGGTCTATGTCGACGAATGCCTCGCCGCCGGCGAGACGGGCTGGGGCATCACCGCCGTGTCGCTGCGCAGCCCGGCGACGCGCGACGCACTGGCCCCGCAGGACGGGCTCTATACCCTCGCCGTGCAGGACGCCTCGGGCGAGGCGCTGCGCGTCATCGGGTCGATCGGCGCGCTGCTCGTCGCGCCGGAGGATCCGGCCGCCCTGCTTGGTCGCCTTGCCGATCCGGCGACCCGCATCGTCACCCTGACCGTCACCGAGAAGGCGTATCTGCGCGGTGCGGGCGGCGATCTCGATCTCGGCCATGCCGACATCGCCTGGGATCTCGCTCATCCGGAAGCGCCGCGCACCGTGCACGGCTTCCTCGTCGGCGCCCTCGCGGCGCGGCGCGCGGCCGGCGTGCCGCCCTTCACCGTGCTCTGCTGCGACAATCTCCCCTCGAATGGCGAAACGGTGCGGCGGCTCGTGCTGCAATTCGCGAAGGCGCGCGATTCCGTCCTCGCCGCGGCACTCGCCGAGACGGTCGCCTTCCCCTCCACCATGGTCGACCGGATCGTGCCGGCGACCACCGACGAGGATCGCGCCCGCATCGCCGCGTCGCTCGGCCTCGACGACGCCTGGCCGGTCAAGGCCGAGCCGTTCCGGCAATGGGTGGTCGAGGACCGGTTCACGCTCGGCCGGCCGGCCTGGGAACACTTCGGCGTCACCATGGTCGCCGATGTCCGGCCTTACGAGGAGATGAAGCTCAGGCTCCTCAACGGCGCCCATTCGGGCCTCTCCTATCTCGGCCTGCTCGCCGGTCGGGCGAGCGTCTCCGCGGCCTTCGGCGACCCGGCGATCCGCCGTTTCGTCGACGGGCTGTGGGACGAGGCGATTCCGAGCCTGCCGGCGGACGCCGGGCTCGATCCGCAGGCCTATGTCGGCGCACTCGCCGAGCGCTTCTCCAACCCGGCGCTCGTCCATCGCACCGCCCAGATCGCCAATGACGGCAGCCAGAAACTGCCGCAGCGCGTGCTCGCCTCGGCCCGCGCCGCCGTCGAGGCGGGCCGGCCGGCGCGCCATCTGACGCTCGCCGTCGCCGCCTGGATCGCCGCCTGTGCCGCCCGCGGCCGCAGCCTGCCGGCCGGGCATTTCACCGATCCGCTCGATGCCCCGCTCGACGCGATCCTCGCCGGCGATCCGCCCGCCGAGGCGGCGGTCGCCGCGGTCTTCGCCGCGGCGGGTTTCGATGCGGTGCTCGGCCCGACGCGCGACCCGCTCACCGCGCTCACCGCGCAGCATCTCACGATCCTGCGGACCGAGGACGCCGCGGCGGCGATCGCTGCCGCGGCAGGCTGAAGGAGCCGGCGATGGCACGCATCGGTATCGGCGTCGTCGGGCTCGGCATGGCCTCGACACCGCACGCGCTGAGCCTCGCCGATCTTTCCGACCGCGCCGAGGTCGTCGCGGCCTACAGTCCGTCCGCGGCGCGGCGTGCCGCCTTCGCCGCACGCTTCCCCCTGCCGCTCGCCACCTCGCTCGACGCGGTGCTCGGCGATCCGCGTATCGCCGCCCTCCTCGTCCTCACCCCGCCCAGCAGCCATGGCGAACTGGTCGCGGCGGCGGCCGCGGCCGGCAAGCACGTGCTGCTCGAAAAGCCGCTCGAGACGACGACCGCCCGCGCCCTGACGATGGTCGAGACCGCGGAGGCCGCCGGCATCACCCTCGCCATCTGCCTGCAGCACCGCTTCCGCCCGGTCGCGGAGGCGCTCGGCGCGATCGTCGCCGAAGGACGGCTCGGCACGCTCGTCTCCGCCTCGGCCCGGCTCTCCAACTGGCGGCCGCAGAGCTATTACGACGAACCCGGCCGCGGCACCCGGGCCCGCGACGGCGGCGGCGTCCTGCTGACCCAGGGCATCCACACGCTCGACCTGCTGATCGCCCTCGCCGGCCCGCCGGTCGAGGCGATCGCCTATGCGACGACGACGCCGGTCCATCAGATGGAGACCGAGGATCTCGTCGCCGGCGCTGTGCGCTTCGGCAATGGCGCGCTCGGCACGGTCGCCGCGACGACCTGCGCCTATCCCGGCGCACCGGACGCGATCGAACTGATCGGCACGCAGGGCACCGCCCGGATCGAGGGGGCGAGCCTCGTCGCGGCCTTCCACGACGGCAGCACCGTGCAGATCGAGGATGGCGGCCCGGGCGGCGGCGCCGGCGCCGACCCGATGGCCTTCCCACACCAGCACCACAGGGCCGTGCTCGCCGATTTCCTCGACGCGGTCGAGACGGGTCGGCCGCCGCGCGTCTCCGGCCGCACCGCGCTCGCCGTGCACCGCCTGATCGACGCGCTGCTGCGCTCGGCCGAGACGGGCCGGGGCGAGCCGATCGAGGGCTGATCCGGCCTCTCCCCTCCTGCCCGTTCCAGCGAAGCGCCGCGCTCGCATCGCGTAGCCGGCGCGATCGCTCGCGCGTCCCGTCGCTCTGTTTCGGTTTCCGCATCCGGCTGCCGCCGGCGCGATGGGCGCCTGCGCAGGCGGCCCCATCCCTGCAAGACGTACGGCCGAATCCTCGTTTTGCACGCAATCCCGCTCGAAACCGCGCCAGATCGCTCATGACTTAGGCACAGTATGCCGGTGCGCAGCAAAGCGGCATTTCATTGACAGTGATATTCCCTTGGCATACCATCTGAATTCCAGAAGGGAACTGGGCATGAGGGAACAGATGAATCGCGTTTTCAGGAGTGTCGCCGCGCCGCTCTTCGGCCTCGCCGTCGCCGCAGCGCTCGCCGCGCCGACCATGGCGGCCGAGGCCGAGAAGGTCAGCGTGCGGCTCGCTTTCACCGCCGGCGGCATCGATGCGCCGATCTTCGTCGCGGCCGGCAAGGGCTATTTCGCCGCCGAGGGCCTCGACGTGACGATCGTCGACGGTGACGGCAGCACCGGCACCATCCAGGCGGTCGGCAACGGCTCGTTCAACATCGGCATTGCCGGCCTCGGCGCACTCGCCCAGGCCTCGGCGACCGCCGGCTTCGACATCATCACGGCGGTCGCCGGCCTCGTCCAGAAGGACCCGTCGTCGATCATCGCGCTGAAGGGCTCCGGCATCACCAAGCCGAAGGACATCGAGGGCAAGCGCTTCGCGACCGAGGCGGGCAATCTCTCCGACGGCATGATCACCGCTTTCGCCGAAGCGAACGGCATCGACATGAACACGGTGAAGATCATCGTCACCGACGCCTATCAGCAGGCGCTCCTGAAGGGCGATGCCGATTTCATCAATGGCTGGGCCAATCCGGACGGCGACCACATCGCCGCCCACGCGCCGATCGAGGAGCCGATCCTCTTCGCCGACCACGGCGTCAACATCCTCGGCTCGAGCGTCATCGTGCGGAAGGATTATCTCGCCGGCCACGAGGCGGTGGTCCGCGGCTTCCTGAAGGCGCTCACCAAGGCGCATGACGACGTGCTCGCCGACCCGGCCGAGGCGCTCAAATACTTCATGCAGTATCGGCCGGACTTCAACGCCGAAGCGATCGCCGGCGAGATCAAGGTGATGGAGAAATACCGCAAGACGGCGCGGACGATCGACAAGCCGTTCGGCTATGTCGATGCCGAGGATCTCTCCCAGACCATTTCTCTTCTGGAGAAATACAGCGGCATGCCGAAGGGCTTCGTGAAGCCCGAGATGATCTATACCGGCGCCTACCTGCCGACGCCCTGACCGGCAAGCGCAAACGAAGGGCGCCGCGCGAGCCACGGCGCCCGCTCCATCAGCCTCGGAAGACGATCATGGATCTCGGTCTCGCCGGCAGGACGGCGCTGGTGCTCGGCGGCAGCCAGGGGCTCGGCCTCGGCGTGGCGCGCGCCTTGCTGGAGGAAGGCGCAGAGGTGGCGATCGCCTCGCGCTCGCTCGAAGGATTGTCGGCGGCCCGCGCCGGCCTCGCCGAGGCGCTGCGGCCGCGCTGCCGGCTCGTCGTCGCCGATCTCGGCGCGCCGGGGGCGGGCGAGACGATCGCCGCCGCGGCGCGACAGGAGGTGGGTGAGATCGACATTCTCGTCAACAACAGCGGCGGCCCGCCGACCGGCCTGCCGAGCGGCGTCTCGCCGGCGGAGATGCAGGCGCAGTTCGGCAGGATGGTCGAGCCGCTGATCGCGCTCACGCTGGCGCTCCTGCCCGGAATGCGGGCGCGCCGCTTCGGCCGCATCCTCACCATCGCCTCGAGCGGGGTCGTCCAGCCGATCCCGCACCTGCCGATCTCGAACAGCCTGCGCAGCGCGCTGGTCGGCTTCATGAAGACGCTCGCCGGCGAGGTGGCGAAGGACGGCGTGACCGTCAACGTGCTCGCCCCCGGCCGCATCGCCACCGACCGCACCCGCACGCTCGACGCTGCGGCTGCCGTCCGCTCCGGCCGGTCGGAAGCCGAGGTGGCGAAAGAATCCGCCGCCGGCATTCCGGCCGGCCGCTACGGCACCGTCGAGGAGTTCGGCGCCGTCGCGGCCTTCCTCGCGGGGCGCGGCGCCAGCTACGTCACCGGCTCGGTCATCCGGGTCGATGGCGGGGCGATCCGGTCGATCTGAGCCGGCGCCCGGAAGCGCGGCACGGCCGCGACAAGAAGACGATTCGGCCGAGGCCGAGGGAACGAGGGTGAACGACATGTCCATGGCCAACGCCGTCCCATCTCCAGCGACCGCCGTCCCGGACCCGGCACACATCGCGATCGCCGGCGTCTCGAAGACGTTCAGGAGCCGCACGGGCGAGGTGCACGCCCTCAAGGACATCCATCTCGACATCCGCCGCGGCGAGTTCGTCTCGGTGCTCGGGCCGTCGGGCTGCGGCAAGAGCACGCTGATGATGCTCGTCTCCGGCCTCGTGCCGGCGAGCCGCGGCACGATCACCGTCGGCGACAAGACGATCGACCGGCCGAACGCCGATGTCGGCATCGTCTTCCAGCAGGACGTGCTGCTCGGCTGGCGGAGCGCCCTGCAGAACGTCATGATGCAGGCGGAGATCCGCAAGACGGACCTCGAGGCGGCCCGCGAGCGGGCCCGCCAGCTCCTCAAGATGGTGTCGCTCGAGGGCTTCGAGGACGCCTATCCGAAGGAGCTCTCCGGCGGCATGCGCCAGCGCGTCTCGATCTGCCGCGCCCTCCTCCACAAGCCGCCGCTCCTTCTGATGGACGAGCCCTTCGGCGCGCTCGACGCGATGACCCGCGACCAGCTGCAGCTCGACCTGATGCGGCTCTGCGCCGACAACGAGATGACCGTCTTCTTCATCACCCACTCGATCACCGAGGCGGTGTTCCTCTCGGACCGGGTGGTGGTGATGTCGCCGCGGCCGGGTCGCATCGAGCGGATCCTCGAGATCGACCTGCCGCGCCCGCGCCGCCTGGCGATGCGGGAGGACACCAAGTTCACCCACTACACGCGCGAGCTGACCGACATCTTCCGCGGACTCGGCGTGCTGCGCGAGGAGGAGGTCTGACCATGGCCGCGATCACCGAAGCGGGCGCCGACGCCCGCCCCAAATCGCCGCTCCGCTTCCTGTCGGCGGTGTCGCCGGCGATCTGGACGCTCATTGCGCTGGTGATCTTCTGGGAGATCGCCGTCCGGGTGACGAAGACGCCGGTCTTCATCCTGCCGGCGCCGTCCCGCATCGCCGAGGTGTTCGCCGCCACCTGGCCGCGGCTGATGATCAATGCCGGCCTCACCCTCTCCGAGGTGCTGATCGGCTTCTCCTGCGCGGTCGCGATCGGCGTGCCGCTCGCCGTGCTGATCACCTATTCCCGCCTCGCGGAACGCTGCGTCTATCCGCTCATCGTCGCCTCCCAGACGATTCCGAAGGTCGCGATCGCGCCGCTGATGCTCGCCTGGTTCGGCTATGGCCTGACGCCGAAGGTGGTCATCGTCATCCTGCTCTCCTTCTTCCCGATCGTCATCAATGCGGTGGTCGGCCTCAAATCCTCGACCGCCGAGATGCTCTATCTCGCGCAGTCGATGGGAGCCTCGGGCTGGCAGACCTTCTGGAAATTCCGCCTGCCGCAGGCCCTGCCGAACATCTTCGCAGGGCTCAAGCTCGCCACCGTGCTGTCGGTGATCGGCGCGGTCGTCGCCGAGTTCATCGGCGCCGACCAGGGTCTCGGCTATCTGATCGTCGTCGCCGGCGCGAGCTTCGACATCGCCCGCCAGTTCGCCGCGATCATCATGATCTCGGCGATCGGCATGGTGTTCTTCGCCGTCATCGAGCTCGCCGAACGGATCGTCGTGCCCTGGCGCGACACCAACACCATCCACGCCGAGGCCTGAGGCACTCGATCGGAGGGGCCGGCCGCCGCTGCGGCCGCGCCCCTGCCCCGAACCAGAAGCCGGCGCGATGCCCGGCCGCACAATCGAGGAAATCCCATGTCCGTCCGCATCGACGAGACCGCCTCCGGCGTCTACGTCATCGCCGTCACGCCCTTCACCGAGACGGGCGCCCTCGACGAGGCGAGCATCGACCGCGTCACCGATTTCTATCTGGAGAAGGGTGTTTCCGGCCTCACCATCCTCGGCATGATGGGCGAGTCGCACAAGCTTTCCTCCGAGGAGAGCCGGGCGACGATGCGGCGCTATCTGAAGCGCGTCGACGGCCGGGTGCCGGTGGTGGTCGGCGTCTCGGCGCCGGGCACCGACCCGCTCGTCGCGTTTGCGCGCGAGGCGATGGACGAGGGTGCGGCCGGCGTCATGGTGGCGCCCGTGCCGACGGTGCGCACCGAGGAACAGATCCACGGCTATTTCGCCGGCGTGCTCGACCGGCTCGGCGACATCCCGGTCGTCGTCCAGGACTATCCGCTGACGACCGGGGTCAACATCTCGGTGGCGACCCTGCTCCGCCTCTTCGAGGCCTATCCCTCGATCGTCATGCTGAAGCACGAGGACTGCCCCGGCCATGCGAAGCTCGGCCGGATCCGCAATGCGCCCGGCCGGCGCCTGTCGATCCTGGTCGGCAATGGCGGCCTCTATCTGCCGCAGGAGATGCGGCGCGGCGCCGACGGCGCGATGACGGGCTTCGCCTATCCCGAAATGCTCGTCGAGGTCTGCGCCCTGTTCGCGAAGGGCGAGGCGGAGCGCGCCGAGGACCTTTTCGATCTCTATCTGCCGCTGCTCCGCCACGAAGCGCAGCCCGGCATCGGCATCGCGCTGCGCAAGGAGACGCTCCGCCGCCGCGGCGCGATCGGCTCGGCGCATGTCCGCCATCCCGGACCGAAGCTCGGACCCGACGATCACGCCGAGCTCGGCCAGTTGATCGCCCGGCTGGAGCGGCGCCTTTCCGCCGGCCGGACGATGCGCGCAGCGGCGGGCTGAGCCGCCATGCCTCCGGCCGGCTTCGTCCTGCCGCCGCCGCCCCGCGCCGCCGGCTTCTATCGCCCGGTCGTGGTGGCGAACGGCTTCGCCTTCCTGTCGGGCTTCGGCCCGCGCGCCGCTGATGGCGGTCCGGTCGCCGGCATCGTCGGCGGCGACATGACGGTCGAGACGGCACGGGCGCATGCCCGCGAGGTCGGCCTCCTGATGCTCGCCGCGCTCGTCGATACGCTCGGCACGCTCGACCGGATCCGCCAGGTGATGAAGGTGACCGGTATGATCAACGCGGCGCCGGGCTTCGGCCTGCATCCGCGCGTGCTCGACGGCTGTTCGGAGGTGCTCGTCGAGGCGCTCGGGTCGCGCGGCGAACACGCCCGGGCGGCCTATGGCGTGGCCTCGCTGCCCTTCGGCACTCCGCTCTCGATCGAGGCCGTCTGCCTGGTGGCGGACTAGCGCGCGGCGCCCTCGGGCACGTGCAACCGCGCCGAAAACCGCGCGGCGAGGGGCGTTGCGACCATCCGGCGCAGGCCGGCGGGCGGGCGGCGCGACCAAAGTCGGAAGTTTGCCGCCTTGCTGGGGTCCGGCCGCTTCGCATAATAACGCGAAAGGCCGGCGACGGCCGGCCGCGAGGGAGGAAGCGGACCGATGCAGGACAAGATCCATCCCGTGCCCGCCGGCTGGGCGGAAAGCGCCCGGGTCGACGATGCCGCCTACCAGGCGATGTATCAGGAAGCGCTCGCCGATCCGAACGGCTTCTGGGGCCGTCAGGCGGCGCGGCTCGACTGGCTGAAGCCCTTCACCAAGGTGAAGAACACCTCCTATGCGCCGGGCGCCGTCTCGATCAAATGGTTCGAGGACGGTGCGCTCAACGTCTCGGCCAATTGCGTCGACCGGCACGTCGAGGCGCGCGGCGACAAGGTGGCGATCCTGTGGGAGGGCGACGATCCTTCCGAGAGCCGCAGGATCACCTATCGCGAGCTGCACCGCGAGGTGCAGGTGTTCGCGAACGTGCTCCTCTCGCTCGGCGTCGAGAAGGGCGACCGCGTCACCCTCTATATGCCGATGATCCCGGAGGCGGCCTTCGCGATGCTCGCCTGCGCCCGCATCGGCGCGATCCATTCGGTGGTGTTCGGCGGCTTCTCGCCGGACAGCCTCGCCGGCCGCATCTCCGACTGCCATTCGAAGCTCGTCATCACGGCCGACGAGGGCGTGCGCGGCGGCAGGAAGGTGCCGCTCAAGCACAACACCGACCTCGCTTTGACGAAGACCATCGGCGAGGAAAAGGTGCTCGTCGTGCGCCGCACCGGCGCCGAGGTGGCGATGCATGCCGGCCGAGACTTCTGGTATCACGAGGTGGCGGCAACCGTCTCCGAGGTCTGCCCGCCGGCCGAAATGAACGCCGAGGACCCGCTCTTCATCCTCTACACCTCCGGCTCGACCGGCCGGCCGAAGGGCGTGCTGCACACCTCGGGCGGCTATCTCCTCTGGGCCTCGCTCACCCATGAGCTCGTCTTCGACCTCAAGGAGGACGACGTCTTCTGGTGCACGGCCGATGTCGGCTGGGTGACCGGCCATTCCTACATCGTCTATGGCCCGCTCGCGAACGGCGCCACCACGGTGATGTTCGAGGGCGTGCCGAACTATCCGTCCGTGTCGCGCTGCTGGGAGGTGATCGACAAGCACGCGATCACCATTTTCTACACCGCGCCGACGGCGCTCCGGGCACTGATGCAGGCCGGCGACGAGCCGGTGAAGAAGACCTCGCGCGCCTCGCTGCGGCTGCTCGGCTCGGTCGGCGAGCCGATCAATCCGGAAGCCTGGGAATGGTATTGGCGGGTGGTCGGCGAAGGGCGCTGCCCGATCGTCGACACCTGGTGGCAGACCGAGACCGGCGGCATCCTGATCTCGCCGCTGCCGGGCGCCACCGATCTCAAGCCCGGCTCGGCGACGCGCCCCTTCTTCGGCGTGCAGCCGGCGATCGTCGACGGCGAGGGCAACATTCTCGAGGGCGCGACGGAGGGCAATCTCGTCCTGCTCGATTCCTGGCCGGGCCAGATGCGCACCGTCTATGGCGATCACGAGCGCTTCGAGCAGACCTATTTCTCGACCTACAAGAACATGTACTTCACCGGCGACGGCTGCCGGCGCGACGCCGACGGCTATTACTGGATCACCGGCCGGGTCGACGACGTGATCAACGTCTCGGGTCACCGCATGGGCACGGCCGAGGTCGAGAGCGCGCTCGTCTCCCACCCGAAGGTCTCGGAGGCCGCGGTGGTCGGCTATCCGCACGACATCAAGGGCCAGGGCATCTACGCCTATGTCACGCTGATGAAGGGCGAGGCGGGATCCGACGCGCTGAAGAAGGAGCTCGTCGGCTGGGTGCGGGCCGAGATCGGGCCGATCGCCTCGCCCGACCTGATCCAGTTCGCGCCCGGCCTGCCGAAGACGCGCTCCGGCAAGATCATGCGCCGGATCCTGAGGAAGATCGCCGAGGACGAATATGGCAGTCTCGGCGACACCTCGACGCTCGCCGATCCGGCGGTGGTCGACGACCTCGTCGCCAACCGGCAGAACCGCAAGCGCGCGCCCGCCTGAGACGAACCCGCCGTCCCGGCGGCATGGCGATCCGACGCGGCGATCGCGACGTCCCCTTGAACCCGGAGCATTCCCCGGGGTTTAACAAGGGGACGTCGCAGATGAGCGTCGAACGATCGGGAGACCCGCCATGCAAGGCATCACCGGCTATGGCCATGCCGGCCTGAAGGTGCGCGACATCGAGCGGTCGCTCGCCTTCTGGCGCGACCGGCTGGGGCTTTCGGAGATGATGCGGCTGCATCACGACGACGGCCGGTTGATGCTCGTCTATCTGCGCATCACCGACACGCAATATCTCGAACTGTTCCCGAACGGCGCCGACGAGACGGCACCGCCGGCGCACGCGACCGGCGTCAACCATCTCTGCCTGACCGTCGACGATCTCGACGAGGTCGTCGAGCGGATCGAGGCGGCCGGAATAAGTCTCACCATCCCGGTCAAGCTCGGCCTCGACGGCAACCGCCAGGCCTGGTTCGAGGATCCGGACGGCAACCGGATCGAACTGATGGAGATGGCGCCCGCCTCGCTTCAGGCAAAGGCGATCCGCCGCCTCGCCGCGGAGCGCTGAGGCGGTCGGCGCAGGGCGGCGGCGGCGCGCGCGGCCGGCCCGCTCAGGCCGACAGCGTGGCGATCACCGGCACATGGTCGGATGGACGCTGCCAGCCGCGCGCCGCGCGCACCACCTCGATACCGGCGAGCCGGGGGCCGAGCGGCGGCGTCACCCAGATGTGATCGAGCCGGCGGCCGCGATCGGAGGCCGCCCAGTCCTGCGCCCGGTAGCTCCACCAGGTGTAGAGCTTCTCCTCGATCGGCACGAAGCGGCGCACCGCGTCGATCCAGCCGCCGGCGATGCGGATCGCCTCCAGCCCCTCCGTCTCGACCGGGGTGTGCGAGACGACGTTGAGAAGTTGCCTGTGCGACCAGACGTCGGTCTCGTAGGGCGCGATGTTGAGGTCGCCGACGAGGATCGCCGGGCGGTCGGTCTCAGGACCGGTCAGCCAGTCGCGCATCTCGGCGATGAAACCGAGCTTGTGCGCGAATTTCGGGTTGATCGCAGGGTCAGGCTCGTCGCCGCCGGCCGGGACGTAGAAATTGTGCAGGGTGACCGGGCCACCGCGATCGTCGACGACGACGGCGATGTGGCGGGCGTCCTCGATGCCGTAGAAATAGCGCCGGCTCGTCTCGACGAAGGGCCGCTTCGAGACGATGGCGACGCCGTGATAGCCCTTCTGGCCGTGCACCACCTGATGGACATAGCCGAGCGCGCGCAAGGGCGCCGCCGGGAACTGATCGTCCCGGCACTTGATCTCCTGCAGGCACAGCACGTCGGGCCGCCAGCGCTCGAGAAAGTCGCGCACGAGGTCGATCCTGAGGCGGACGGAATTGATGTTCCAGGTGGCGATCGAGAGCGTCATGCGGCAAGCGGAACGGACGGAGGACGGGCGACTGCTTCTATCTCGCGGGCGGACAAAAGAAAACGCCCAGCCCCGGGGGGAGGCTGGGCGTTCGCGCTCTCGCGCTTGGCACCGCTTGTCGCGATGCCGGCGGGTCGTCCTCGGCGAGACGGGGGGCACTACCGATGTCAGAACGACCCGCTGTGACCAAAGAGATGGGGGGCGGCCGCGGCCTTTCAAGAGTTTCCCGATCACGGAATCGGGAGCGGTCCCGCTATTTGTTGGTGCCGGTGCGGAACCGGTAATAATCGATCTTGAAGTACTCGGGATCGGCCTTCTTGCCGGTCTCGACATTGTAGATGGCGACGGAGGTGTCGAGCCCCTGCGGGTCGGTCACCACCCACTGCTTGAGCTCATAGGTCTTGGCGTCGAAGATCAGGCGCAGCTTGCCGTCGCCGAAGGCGGATTCCTGCACCAGCACGAGGGTGATGAGATCGGGCTCCTCGATCACCTGGCGGACGATGTTGGCGGAGGTCAGGTCGATCCGGTCGGAGAGCAGATAGCGCAGCGGCGTCTTCGACAGCGGGTAGAGATCCTGCGTCATCATCGAGCGGTCCTGCACCGCCACCTGGCTGCCGTCGGCGATGACGTCCATCTTGACGGGCGCCTTGTAGTGGAAGCGGATCTTGCCCGGCCGCTCGATGAAGAAGACCCCTTCGGACTGCTCGCCATTCGGGCCGAACTGGATGAACTCGCCCTGCATCTGACGGATGCCGTCGAAATAGGTGTTGATCTTGCCGAGCGCCTCCTGCTGCTGCGGCGTGAACTGCGCCGCGGCGGGCAGGGCGGCGAGGAGCAGGACGAGGCAGGCGGCGGCAAACACACCGACGGCACCGCCAAAGCGGGTGGGCGAAAGGAGGCGGTCGGACAAGGGCGTCATCCCTGAAGCGTTTCGAGCGAGTTTCGGCCGCCAATCTAGGAACGGTTTCCGGCGATTTTTCGGCCCGCCGCCCAACGCCGCGGCGGCGCGCCGGTTGCCGTGCACGGCAGGAGGCTCTTCCTTCGCCGAAGGAAGGCCTTCACCCTGCCCTCTCCCGCGAGCGGGAGAGGGGATACCGAGCGGCGCACTCATCCGTTTCCGTTCGCCGATCCCACCCATCCCCGGCCGCCATTTCCACGCGACCGAAATCGCCCCCCTCTCCCGCGGGGCGGCAGCGGGGCGCGATGTCGCGGTGCGCGGGAGGAAGGGATCCCGGGCGATGCGCTCGTCCTTTCGACGCAGCGTCGGCCGCTGCGCGTGCCGGGAGGCGGCCGTGTCAGAGGATCGACTGGCCGGTCTTCTTCCAGTCGGCGACGAAGGCTTCGAGGCCCTTGTCGGTCAGCGGATGCTTGACGAGGCTCTTGATGACGGCCGGCGGCGCGGTGATCACGTCGGCGCCGGCGAGCGCCGACTGCTTGACATGGTTCGGCGAACGGATCGAGGCGGCGAGGATCTCGGTGCCGAAATCCGGGTAGTTGTCGTAGATCGTCCGGATCTCCTGGATCAGCTCCATGCCGTCGAGATGGATGTCGTCGAGCCGGCCGATGAAGGGGGAGATGAAGGTCGCGCCGGCCTTCGCGGCGAGCAGCGCCTGGTTGGCCGAGAAGCAGAGCGTGACATTGACCATCCGGCCCTCGGCCGAGAAGGTGCGGCAGGCCTTCAGCCCGTCCCAGGTGAGCGGCACCTTGATCGTCACGTTCTCGGCGATCCTCGCGAGCTCACGGCCCTCGGCGAGCATGCCCTCGTAATCCGTCGCGGCGACCTCGGCCGAAACCGGGCCCTCGACGATCTTGCAGATCTCGGCGATCACTTCCTTGAAGTTGCGGCCGGACTTCGCGATGAGCGACGGGTTGGTCGTGACGCCGTCGAGCAGGCCGGTCTCCGCCAGCTCGGCGATGTCGTTGATCTCCGCAGTGTCGACGAAGAACTTCATTTTGTGCTCCTTGGGCCTGCGCGGCCGGTCGTTTCCTATCGGGCTTTCCTTTATCCGAAATGGGGGCCATCGTCAGCCCGGATCAAGGGCGAAAGAGGAGCAGGCTTTGGACGTGCCGACCGTCTCGGTGCTCGTGCCGGTCGCGGTCGACACCTGTTACACGTACCGCGTCCCGCCGGGCATGGCGCTCGCGCCGGGCGATATCGTCGCCGTGCCGCTCGGCCCGCGCACGGTTCTCGGCGCCGTGTGGGACGATCCGGTCGATGGCTCGGTCGGCCATAACCGGCTGCGGCCGGTGGCGCATCGCTACGATGCCGCCCCGCTCGAGCGGTCGCTGCGCGCCTTCGTCGACTGGGTCGCCGCCTATACGCTCAATCCGCGCGGCATGGTGCTGCGCATGGTGCTGCGCAGCCCCCAGGCGCTCGAGGCGGAGCGGGCGCTGGCGCTTCTCGCCCGCATCGGCCCGCCGCCGGAACGGCTGACGCCGGCGCGCGAAAAAGTGCTCGCCGCGCTCGGCGCCGGCCCGCCCCGGTCGAAGGCGGCGCTCGCCGCCGCCGCCGGCGTTTCGCCCGGCGTCGTCGACGGCCTCGTCGCCGCGGGAACGCTCGGCCTCGTCGCCGTGAAGCCGCCGCCCGCCGTCGCCCCGCCCGATCCCGATCACGGCGCCCGGCCGCTCGGCCCGGAGCAGCGTGCCGCCGCCGATGCGCTGATGGCGGCGATCGGCACCGGCGGCTATTCGGTCAGCCTCGTCGACGGCGTCACCGGCTCGGGCAAGACCGAGGTCTATTTCGAGGCGATCGCGGCGACGCTGCGCAAGGGAGGGCAGGCGCTCGTCCTCCTGCCCGAGATCGCGCTCACCGGCGATTTCCTCGACCGTTTCGCCCGTCGCTTCGGTGCGCGGCCGGCCGAATGGCACTCCGAGGTGCCCGCGAAGAGCCGCGAGCGGGTCTGGCGCGGCGTCGCCGACGGCTCGATCCGGGCGGTCGCCGGCGCCCGCTCGGCGCTCTTCCTGCCCTTCTCCGCGCTCGGCCTGATCGTCGTCGACGAGGAGCACGACGCGGTCTACAAGCAGGACGAGGGCGTCAGCTATCACGCCCGCGACATGGCGATCGTGCGCGGCCATATCGCCGGCTTCCCCGTCGTGCTCTCCTCGGCGACCCCCTCGATCGAGAGCCGGGTCAACGCCGACGCCGGCCGCTACACGCGGATCGAGCTGAAGGGCCGCTTCGCCGCCGCACGGCTCCCCGAGATCCGTGCCGTCGACATGCGGCGCGATTCGCCCGAGCGCGGCCGCTTCCTCTCGCCCGTGCTCGCGACGGCGCTCGCCGAGACGCTGGCGGCGAAGGCGCAGAGCCTCCTCTTCCTCAACCGCCGCGGCTACGCCCCGCTGACCCTCTGCCGCGCCTGCGGCCACCGCTTCCAGTGCCCGAACTGCTCGACCTGGCTCGTCGAGCACCGCTTCCGCGGCGTGCTCGCCTGCCATCATTGCGGCCACAGCGAGCGGCGGCCGGACCGCTGCCCGAACTGCGACGCGGAAGACAGCCTCGTCGCCTGCGGCCCCGGCGTCGAGCGGATCGCCGAGGAGGCGGCGGCGCTCCTGCCCGAGGCGCGGATCACCGTGCTGTCGAGCGATCTCTTCGGCGTCCGCGAGATGCGCCAGCAATTGGAGGCGATCCGCACCGGCGGGGTCGACATCGTGATCGGCACGCAGCTCGTCGCGAAGGGGCACAATTTCCCGCTCCTGTCGCTCGTCGGCGTCGTCGATGCCGATATCGGCCTCGCCCATGGCGATCCGCGCGCCGCCGAGCGGACCTTCCAGCTGCTCGCCCAGGTGACCGGCCGTGCCGGTCGCGCCGGCGGCGAGAGCCGGGCGCTCGTCCAGACCTATGCGCCCGAACATCCGGTGATCGCGGCGATCGTCGCCGGCGACCGCGAGGCGTTCTATGCGCGCGAGATCGCCGAGCGGCGGCGCACCCAATTGCCGCCTTTCGGCCGGCTCGCCGGCATCGTCGTCTCGGGCGACGACCGGGCCTCGGCCCATGGCTATGCGACGGCGCTCCGCCGTGCCGCGGAGGAGGGCGGGCCGATCCTGGTGCTCGGCCCGTCGGAGGCGCCGCTCGCCGTGGTGCGCGGCCGCCACCGCTTCCGCCTGCTCGTCCAGGCGCCGCGCGCCGCCGACCTGCAGGGCTATATCCGCGCCTGGCTCGCCCGCGCCGAACCGCCGCGCGGCGGCGTCCGTGTCCAGGTCGACATCGACCCGCAGAGTTTCATGTGAAGGCGGGCGCCTCTCCCCTGACGGCGGCGGCCCGAGGCCCGGCCCTCTCACCAAGGGCCGTCACCCCGGCCTCCGTGCCGGGGTCCATAATCGTGACGCGGGGCAGCGGCCCGAGCGCCGCTCCCAGCCACCCCCCACCCTGGCCCTCCCCCACAAGGGGGGAGGGAAACTGCACACCGCCACCGCCGCCCCACAGCCCGTCGTCCTCGCGTCGGCGGGCATCCCTCAGGCCGACCCGCCCTCTGTTTCAGGGATCCCCGCCTCCGCGGGAATGACGGAGGGGGCGGACCTGCCAGAGGCGCCGACCCGCACGATTATGGATGCCGGCACGAAGGCCGGCATGACGGGCGGAGGGGGCTGTTCGAGGAACGGCAGCACGCGATCCGGGAGCGGCAGCCTCCCTCCCCCTTTTCCGGGAGGGCCGTGGGGTTGGGGGGTGACACCGCCGCAGGCGAAGCTCCGGCTCCCCGAGAACCCCCGTCACCCCGGCCTCCGTGCCGGGGTCCATAATCGTGACGCCGGGCTACCGGAGCGCCCGCCGCCACTCCGCACCCGTCGTCCCGGGCGAGGCGAAGGCGAGACCCGGGACCCGTCAAGTCGGGCAACCCTCTCGGAACGCGCGAGCCGGCCCGGTGCGATGGACTCCGGCTTCCGCCGGGGTGACGGGTGGAGAGGACCGCTCCCACACCGCCGACCCGCACGGTTATGGATGCCGGCACGAAGGCCGGCATGACGGTTGGAGGGGCATGCTCGAAGAACGGCAGCACGCGATCCGGGAGCGGCCGCCTCCCTCACCCCTTGTGGGGGAGGGTCGGGGTGGGGGGTGAAGACGCCGCAGCCGGAGGCGCGCCCCCGCCAGAGCATCCGTCACCCCGGCACGGAGGGCGGCCCGACGGCGGGAGAGGAGGCCGGGCCGCCCGCCGTCGTCACATCACCGCGCCGATCTGCCAGGGCACGAACTCCGCATCGCCATAGCCGAGCGCTTCCGACTTCGACTTCTCGCCCGAGGCGACGGCGATGATCTTCTCGAAGATCTCGCGGCCCTTCGCCTCGATCGAGACGCCGTCGAGGATGTCGCCGCAATTGACGTCCATGTCCTCGGTCATGCGGGCATAGAGGTCGCTGTTGGTGGCGAGCTTGATCGAGGGGGTCGGCTTGTAGCCGGCCGCCGAGCCGCGGCCCGTCGTGAAGGCGATCATGTTGCAGCCCGAGGCGATCTGACCGGTCACCGAGGCCGGGTCGTAGCCGGGGCTGTCCATATAGACGAAGCCGTGCGTGGTGATCGGCTCGGCATATTTGTAGACGCCGCGCAGCGTCGCCGTGCCGCCCTTCGCCGCCGCGCCGAGCGACTTCTCGAGAATGGTGGTGAGGCCGCCCGCCTTGTTGCCCGGCGAGGGGTTGTTGTTCATCTCGCCCTGGTTGCGCTCGGTATAGTCTTCCCACCATTTGATCAGGTCGACGAGCTTCTCGCCGACCGCCCGGTCAGCCGCGCGGCGGGTGAGCAGATGCTCGGCGCCGTAGATCTCCGGCGTCTCGGAGAGCACGGTGGTCGCGCCCTCCCTGACGAGCAGGTCGGAGGCGTGGCCGAGCGCCGGATTGGCGGTGATGCCGGAATAGCCGTCCGAGCCGCCGCACTGCAGGCCGAGCTTGATCTCGGCGACCGGAATGCTGGTGCGCCGCGCCGCATTCGCCGCCGGCAGCATCTCCTTGATCATCGCGATGCCGTGCTCGACCGTCTTGCGGGTGCCGCCGGTCTCCTGGATCGTCATGGTGCGGAAGCCCTCGTGCTCCGACAGGCCGTACTGCTTGACGAGGCGGGGGATCTGGAACACCTCGCAGCCCAGCCCGACGACGAGCACGCCGGCGAGGTTGGGGTGGTTCGCATAGCCCCACTGGGTACGCTCGAGCGTCTCATAGCCCTCGCCCGAGCCGCCCATGCCGCAGCCCGTGCCGTGCACGAAGGAGACGACGCCGTCGACATTGGGGAAGGCGTCGAGCAGGCCGCGGGTGTTGAACTGTTCCGCGATGAACCGGGCGACGGTCGCCGAGCAGTTCACGCTCGTCAGGATGCCGATATAGTTGCGCGTGCCGACCTTGCCGTTCGAGCGGCGATAGCCCTCGAAGGTGCGCCGCTCGGCCTCGGGAACCAGGCCGTCGTCGCGCGCGCCTTCCGCGAAGCGGTAGTCGCGGTCGAAATCGTGCATGCCGCAATTGTGCTCGTGGATCCAGGCGCCGGGTGCGATGCCCGCCTTCGCGAAGCCGATGATCTGGCCGAACTTCAGCACCGGCCCGCCTTCCGGGATGCCGCGCACCGCCATCTTGTGGCCCTTCGGAATGCGCTCCGACGCGGTCACGCCCTCGGCGACACCGCCCGGCATGATGGTGTCGATCGCCACGATCACATTGTCGTCGGCATGGAGCCGCAGCACGCGCGGGGTCGAGGACCGGGCGGCGGCCGGCGGGGTGGCGAGGTCGGTCATGAGGCGAAACCCATCGTCTGTTTTTTATCGACAAGAACCAGATCGCGACGGCAAGCGGCGCACCGGGCTGATCGCCCCCGGTTACCTTAGAATGATGGTGAAGTCACGACGCCGGCGCAATGCCGGCGAGCGCGATCTCGATCTCGGCGCGCTGCGGAAAGCTCGGCTGCGCACCCTCCTTCGTGCAGGCGAGCGCGCCCGCGACCACCGCATGGCGCAGCGCCGCCGCGAGATCGGCGCCCTCGTCGAGCAGCGCGGCGAGCACGCCGGCGAAGGTATCGCCCGCGCCCGTCGTGTCGACCGGCGTCACCGGCATCGAGGGCAGGCTCCAGAACCCGCCATCCGCGGTCGCGGCGAGCGCGCCCTCGGCGCCGCGGGTGACGACGAGGGTGCGGTCGAGTTCGGCGGCGAGCGCCCGGATGCGCGTCTCGAGCCCCGCTTCCGGAATGGCGTGATGGCGGGCGAGCGCATCCGCCTCGCCCTCGTTGACGAGGATCATGTCGACCGCCGCGAAGGCGTCGCGGTCGAGCGGCGTGAAGGGGGCGATCGACAGCATCACCCGCGCGCCTTCCGCCTTGGCGCGGCGTGCGACCGCCTCCGCCTCGGCCCACGGCACCTCCATCTGCAGCATCAGCGTGTCGCCGGGCGCGAAGGCGCCCTCCGGCAGCGCCGCGGCGGTTAGCCGCGCATTGCTGCCGGGGGCGATGACGATCGTGTTCTCGCCGTGCCGGTCGACGGTGATGATCGCCATGCCGCTCGTCGTGCCTTCGGTGGCGACCGCGGAAAGGTCGACGCCAGCCGCAGACAGTTCCGCGAGCGCGGCCGCCGCCATGTCGTCGCGGCCCACCGCGCCGACCATGCGCACGGCCGCGCCGGCGCGGCGCGCCGCGAGCGCCTGGTTGGCACCCTTGCCGCCCGGGATCAGCCGATAGTCCGAGCCCTTGACGGTCTCGCCGGGGCGCGGCAGCGCCTCGACCCGACAGACCAGATCGATGTTGATGGAGCCGAATACCGTGATCACCGCGACCTCCCGAAGCGGCGCCATCCTAAAGCCCGATATCCGGCTTGTCATGCTGCGGCGGCGGACACGAAAATGGCCCGCGGCGCGCGCCGGGACCACTTCGCAAGCGCAAAAATGACGCTACACTCTCCGTCGTCTCGATCGCTTTGTCCGCCCAGTTGCCCGCCGGGGGCGGCGGCCCGGGCTGCGCCGCCGGAGGACGGGCGCCCGCCAGTCGACCCGCCCGGTCAAATCGGCTAGGTGGGCACGGTTGGTGCAACCTTCATCACCATCGCTTATTGAACGTTCGCCGCGCTCAGGCCGAAGCCACGGAAGACATGACAACGCCCTCGACCAGCCTCACGCGCCGCCGTCTCCTGGCGTCCTCCGCCGCCGCGGCGACGCTCGCAGCGGCCGGCTTCCCCGTGCCCTTCGCGGCCGCGCAGGATCGTCCTGCTGCGGCGCAATATGCGGTGGACGGAGCATTCAACCGCTCGACCGTGACCGAAATCGCCCGCCGTCTGGCGCGCGAGCCGTTCGCAGCGCCCGAATCGCGCCTGCCGGACGTGCTGCAGAACCTCACCTATGACCAGTATCGCGACATCCGCTTCAAGCCGGACGCGGCGATCTGGCGGAACGACCGGCTGCCCTTCCAGCTCCAGCTCTTCCACCCGGGCTTCTATTTCAAGGAGCCGGTCGAGATCGCCATCGTCGCCGATGGCCAGGCGAGGCACTTCCCCTATTCGACCGAGCTGTTCGATTTCGGCCCGCTGGTGCCGAAGGGCATTCCGAACAGCGACCTGGGCTTCTCCGGCCTGCGCGTGCACGGCACGATCAATCGGCCGGATTATTACGACGAGGTGCTCGTCTTCCAGGGCGCGAGCTATTTCCGCTCGCTCGGCCGCGGCCAGGTCTACGGCATCTCCGCCCGCGGCCTCGCGCTCAAGACCGCCGATGCGCAGGGCGAGGAGTTCCCGATCTTCCGCGCCTTCTGGGTCGAGACGCCGGTCGTCGCCTCCGAGACCATCGTCATCCATGCGCTCCTCGACAGCCCGAGCGTTTCCGGCGCCTATCGCTTCACCGTGCGGCCCGGCATGCCGACGGTGATCGATGTCGAGACGACGCTTTTCGCCCGCGCGGATCTGACCAAGATCGGCTTCGCACCGGGCACGAGCATGTACTATTTCGGCCCCAACGACCGCGCCGGCATTGACGACTTCCGGCCCGAGGTGCACGATTCCGACGGCCTGCTGATGTTGAACGGCCGCGGCGAACGGCTGTGGCGTCCGCTCGCCAACCCGGCCGATCTGCAGATCTCCGCCTTCGTCGATGTCGGCCCGCGCGGCTTCGGTCTCCTGCAGCGCGACCGCGACTATACGAGCTACCAGGACCTCGAGGCGGGTTACGAGCGCCGGCCGAGCCTGTGGGTCGAGCCGGTCGGCGACTGGGGCCGCGGCTTCGTCACCCTGGTCGAGATCCCGACCAACTCCGAGATCCACGACAACATCGTCGCCTATTGGGCGCCGAGCGAGCCGATCGCCGCGGGCGGCGAGTTCTCCTTCGCCTATCGCCTCTCCTGGGGCGGGGATCCGGCCTTCGAGGCCGGCGGCATGGTGGTCGACGAGACCCGCATCGGGCGCGTCGCGATCGACGGCAACGATCCGCGCCGCCGCTTCGTCGTCGACTATCGCTGTGTCGCCCCGCTCGACGGCCGGCCGGCGCCCCCGCCGACCGCCAAGGTGACGGCCTCGAAGGGCAAGATCGCCAATGTCGTCGTCATCCCCAACCCGACCATCACCGAGGGCTGGCGGGTCAGCTTCGAACTCGATCCGGAAGACGCCAATCTGATCGAGCTGCGCAACGAGATGACCTTCCCCGACGACCGGCCCGCGGAGACCTGGGTCTATCGATGGACGCTGTGATCGCTTTCCCGAGCGGATTGCCGGTCAGGGGCGAAGCGGTCGCGGCGCCCGAGGCGGAGGATTCGCCGGCGGAAGGCCGCCTTCCCGGCCCGCCGCGGCCGGGCATGCCGCCGGAGCAGCGCGCCGACATGCCGGCGCAGTCGCTCTGGCGCTTCTCGCGCCGGCGCCGGCGCCGCTTCGCCGACCGGGCGCGCTCGCGCTCCTCCTTCCTGCGCCGCTTTCTCGTGCTCGGCAGCGCCGTGCTCCTCGTCGGCCTCGCCGTCTACGAGATGGAGCAGGTGCTCGCCGTCGCCGGGCTGACCCCGGTGGAGGTCCTGGTCCTCGTCCTCTTCGCGATCAATTTCGGCTGGATCGCGCTCGCCTGCACGAGCGGCATCGCCGGCTACCTCGCGATCGTGCGCCGCCTCGGCCGCGCGGCGCGCACCCCCGCCGGCCCGCTCGGCACCCGCACCGCCATGGTGATGCCGACCTATAACGAGGATCCCTCGCGCATCTTCGCCGCCATCGAGGCGATGGCGCTCGGCGTCGACGCCCTTGGCCAGGGCCCCGCCTATGACTGGTTCGTGCTGTCCGACACCACCGATCCGGAGGTCGCCCTCGCCGAGGAGGCGGCCGTCGCCGCGGCGCGCGAGCGGCTCGCCGGCAAGGCCGAGATCTTCTATCGCCGCCGCCGCCGCAACGTCGCCCGCAAGGCCGGCAACGTCGCCGATTTCTGCCGCCGCTGGGCGAGCGCCTACGACCACATGCTCGTCCTCGACGCCGACAGCCTGATGGCACCCGAGACGATCGTCGAGCTGACCCGGCGGATGGAGGAGGACCCCGATGCCGGCCTCATCCAGACCATTCCGGCGCTCGTCGGTGGAACGACGCTGATCGCCCGCATCCAGGCCTTCGCCACCCGCATCTACGGTCCGGTCGTCGGCTCCGGCCTCGCCTGGTGGACGCAGTCCGAGGGCAATTACTGGGGCCACAACGCGATCATCCGCACCCGCGCCTTCATCGAGGCGGCCGGCCTGCCCGATCTGCCCGGCAAGCCGCCGCTCGGCGGCCATATTCTCAGCCACGATTTCGTCGAGGCGGCGCTGATCCGCCGTGCCGGCTGGACGGTGCGGATCGCCGACGACCTGCCCGGCTCCTATGAGGAGTGCCCGCCGACCATCATCGACCTCGCCATCCGCGACCGCCGCTGGTGCCAGGGCAATCTGCAGCACATGCTCGTGGTGCCGGCCCGCGGCCTGCACTGGATCAGCCGGCTGCATCTGATGATGGGCATCGGCTCCTATGTCGCCTCGCCCTTCTGGCTGCTCCTGATCCTCGCCGGCCTCGCGCTCGCCCTGCAGGCGCATTTCATCCGGCCGGAGTACTTCTCCGACGAGTTCCAGCTCTTCCCGACCTGGCCGGTGATCGACGCGGAGCGGGCGCTGCGCCTCTTCGGCCTCACCCTCCTCGTCCTCTTCACGCCGAAGATCCTCGGCGTCCTCGTGTTCCTGCGCGACCGCGCGGCGCGCCGCGCGGTCGGCACCGGCCGCCTGATCGGCAGCGTGCTGTTCGAAGTGGTCCTCTCGGCGCTCGTCGCACCGATCATGATGCTGGTCCACACCGGCTGCATCGTCTCGATCATCACCGGCCGCGACACCGGCTGGAAGCCGCAGCGGCGCGACGATGGCGGCGTGCCGATCGCGGAGGTGCTGATGCGCCATCGCTGGCATGTCCTGTCGGGCATCGCACTGCTCTTCGCCGCCTGGCTCGATTCGCTCATCCTCGTCGCCTGGCTGTCGCCGGCGATCCTCGGCCTGCTGCTCGCCGTGCCGATCTCCTCGGCGACCGGATCGCGTCGCATCGGTGCCTTCTTCCGCGGCATCGGCATCCTGCGCACGCCCGAGGAGGCGGCGCGGCCGCCGATCCTCGACGCCGCCTTCGTCGCCCGGCCGGCCTATGAGGCGGCCGTCGCCGCGAAGCCCGATCTCGCCGCGATCGCCGCCGATCCGCAGGCGAGAGCCGCCCATCTGGCGCTCGTCGACGCCCTTCCGGCGCGCAAGCGCGGCGCCGTCGATGCCGTCGAGGCGCTCGCCATCGCCCGCATCGGCGAGGCGACCTCGCTGCCCGAAGCGATCTCCTTCCTCTCCCGGGAAGAGCGCGCCACGGTGATCGCCACCCCGGCTCTCCTCGAACGGCTGGGTGCGCTTCCCGCGGCGTGAAGCTTGCATCGCACGAGCCGTTTCGCGCGCGCTTGTTCGCGCCTGCACAATGCCGCTAAGTTCGATCCGGAAACGGGTTTCCATCGGGGGCCGACGGGAAACATGGTGAAGATCAACAGCCTTCTGGTCGCCAATCGCTCGGAGATCGCGATTCGCGTCTTCCGCGCCGCAAACGAGCTCGGGCTCCGGACCGTGGCGATCTATGCGGAGGAGGACAAGCTCGCCCTCCACCGCTTCAAGGCGGACGAGGCCTATCAGGTCGGCAAGGGCAAGGGCCCGATCGAGGCCTATCTCGACATCGCCGACATCATCCGCGTCGCCCGCGAGGCGAAGGTCGACGCCATCCATCCCGGCTACGGCCTCTTGTCGGAGAGCCCGGAATTCGCCGAGGCCTGCGCCGAGGCCGGCATCGTCTTCATCGGGCCGAGCCCGGCGACGATGCGCATGCTCGGCAACAAGGTCGCGGCCCGCAATCTCGCCATCGCCGCCGGCGTGCCGGTGATGCCGGCGACCGATCCGCTCCCCGACGACATGGAGACGGTGAAGGCGGAGGCGAAGCGGATCGGCTATCCGGTCATGCTGAAGGCCTCCTGGGGCGGCGGCGGTCGCGGCATGCGCGTCATCCGCGACGAGGAGACCCTGCTGCGCGAGGTGCTGACCGCCAAGCGCGAGGCGCGCGCCGCCTTCGGCAAGGACGAGGTCTATCTCGAAAAGCTCGTCGAGCGCGCCCGCCATGTCGAGGTGCAGATCCTCGGCGACCGGCACGGCACGATCGTCCACCTCTTCGAGCGCGACTGTTCGGTGCAGCGCCGCCACCAGAAGGTCGTCGAGCGCGCCCCCGCCCCCTATCTTTCGCAGGGCGAGCGCGACGAGATCACCGGCTATGGCGTGCAGATCGCCCGGGCGGCCGACTATTACGGCGCCGGCACGGTCGAGTTCCTGATGGATTCCGACACCGGCGCCTTCTATTTCATCGAGGTCAATCCGCGCATCCAGGTCGAGCACACGGTGACCGAACAGGTCACCGGCATCGATATCGTCAAGGCGCAGATCGCGATCGCCGAAGGCGCGGCGATCGGCACGCCGCAGAGTGGCGTGCCGGCGCAGGAGAGCATCCGGCTCAACGGCCACGCGCTGCAGTGCCGCATCACCACCGAGGATCCGGACAACAATTTCATCCCCGATTACGGCCGCATCACCGCCTATCGCGGCGCCTTCGGTTTCGGCATCCGCGTCGACGGCGGCACCGCCTATTCGGGCGCGGTGGTCACCCGCTTCTACGATCCGCTGCTCGAGAAGGTCACCGCCTGGGCGCCCACCGCCGAGGAGACGATCCGCCGGATGAACCGGGCACTGCGCGAATTCCGCATCCGCGGCGTCGCGACCAATCTCGCCTTCCTGGAGGCGATCGTCGGTCATCCGAAATTCCGCGACAATTCCTACACCACCCGCTTCATCGACGAGACGCCGGAACTGTTCGGCCAGGGCAAGCGCCGCGACCGCGCGACCAAGCTCCTCACCTATATCGCCGACGTGACGGTGAACGGCCATCCCGAGACGCGCGGCCGCGAGAAGCCGTCGAAGGACGCGCTCGCCGTCGTCGTGCCGAACTTCCCGGCCGAGCCGGCGCCCGGCACCAAGCAATATCTCGAGGCGCACGGCGCCGAGGCGCTCGCGAAGTGGATGCGGGCGGAGACCCGCGTGCTCGTCACCGACACGACGATGCGCGACGCACACCAGTCGCTGCTCGCCACCCGCATGCGCACGCACGACATCGCCGCGATCGCCGAATCCTATGCGCGCGGCCTGCCGGGCCTCTTCAGCCTCGAATGCTGGGGCGGCGCGACCTTCGACGTCGCGATGCGCTTCCTCACCGAGGATCCCTGGGAGCGGCTGGCGCTGGTGCGCGAAAAGGCGCCGAACATCCTGCTGCAGATGCTGCTGCGCGGGGCGAACGGCGTCGGCTACACCAATTACGCCGACAATGTCGTCAAGTTCTTCGTCCGCCAGGCGGCGCAGGGCGGCATCGACGTCTTCCGCGTCTTCGATTGCCTGAACTGGGTCGAAAACATGCGCGTCTCGATGGACGCGGTGCGCGAGGAGGGCAGGGTCCTCGAGGCGGCGATCTGTTACACCGGCGACATCCTCGATCCCGACCGGGCGAAATACGATCTCAAATACTATGTCGCGCTGGCGAAGGAGCTGGAGGCGGCGGGGGCCCACATCATCGGCCTCAAGGACATGGCGGGCCTGCTGAAGCCCGCCGCGGCGAAGGCGCTGATCGGCGCGCTGCGGCAGGAGACCGACCTGCCGATCCACTTCCACACCCACGACACCTCGGGCATCGCCGCCGCCACCGTGCTCGCCGCGGTCGATGCCGGCGTCGACGCGGTCGATGCGGCGATGGACGCGCTGTCCGGCCTCACCTCGCAGCCCTGCCTCGGCTCGATCGTCGAGGCGCTCAAGCGGACCGAGCGCGATACCGGGCTCGACAGCCTCGCCATCCGCAGGATCTCCTTCTACTGGGAGGCGGTACGCGCCCAGTACCGGGCCTTCGAAAGCGACCTGAAGGCCGGCGCTTCGGAAGTCTATCTGCACGAGATGCCGGGCGGCCAGTTCACCAATCTGAAGGAGCAGGCCCGCTCGCTCGGTCTCGACACACGCTGGCACGAGGTGGCGCAGACCTATGCCGACGTGAACCGGATGTTCGGCGATATCGTCAAGGTGACGCCGTCCTCGAAGGTGGTCGGAGACATGGCCCTCCTGATGGTGTCCTCGGGCCTTTCGACCGCCGACGTGCTCGATCCGAAGAAGGACATCGCCTTCCCGGATTCGGTCGTGCAGATGATGCGCGGCGATCTCGGCCAGCCCCCCGGCGGCTGGCCGAAGGACATCCAGGCGAAGGTGCTGAAGGGCGAGGCGGGCTCGACCGCCCGGCCCGGCGCGCTGATCCCCGCCGCCGATCTCGAGGCGGAACGCCGCGCCGCGAAGGAGAAGGCGGGCAATGGCGACGTCGACGACTTCGCCCTCGCCGCCTACCTCATGTATCCGAAGGTGTGGACCGATTTTGCGAAGGCGAGCGACACCTACGGCCCGGTCTCCGTACTGCCGACCCCGGTCTATTTCTACGGCCTGCCGGTCGGCGAGGAGATCATGGTCGAGCTGGAGCGCGGCAAGACCATGGTGGTCCGCACGCAGGCGATCAGCGAGACGGATGTCGAGGGCCAGATCAAGGTCTTCTTCGAGCTGAACGGGCAGCCCCGCGTCATCAAGGTGCCGAACCGTTCTTCGGCGGCCGCGAGCACGGCGCGCCGCAAGGCCGAGGACGGCAATGCGAACCATGTCGCCGCGCCGATGCCGGGCATCGTCTCGACGCTCGCCGTCGCCGCCGGCCAGGCGGTCAAGGCGGGCGACGTGCTCCTGTCGATCGAGGCGATGAAGATGGAGACGGCGCTCCACGCCGACCGGGACGGCACGATCGCCGAGGTGCTGGTCAAGGCCGGCAGCCCGATCGACGCCAAGGACCTGCTGATCGTCTTCGCGGCATAGGCCGGAAGCCCTCTCCCCACTCGGCTCGGCTGTTGCCGAGCCGAGCGTGGAAAAGGCGAAGTCGGCAGCAGCCGACTTCGCTCGCGGGAGAGGGAGGCGGCGTCGGTCGCGTGGAAATGGCGGCCGAAGATGGCCGGATCGGCGAACGGAAACGGATGAGAGCGCCGCCCGGCTTCCCCTCTCCCGCAAGCGGGAGAGGGGGGCCGCCACCGCGTGCCCGAAACGGTGGCCGACGATGGCCGCACCGGCGAACGGAACCGGATGAGAGCGCCGCCGGGCTACCCCTCTCCCGCCCCGCGGGAGAGGGCAGGGTGAGGGCCTTCCTTCGGCAGGCGAGAAGAGCCACCCTCACCCTTCCGGCCTACGGGTCTCGGTCGCTTGCGCTCCCTGCGACGCCAAGGCCGGAAGCCCTCTCCCGCAAGCGGGAGAGGGGGGCCGCCACCGCGTGCCCGAAACGGTGGCCGACGATGGCCGCACCGGCGAACGGAACCGGATGAGAGCGCC
>NZ_JACHOO010000005.1:201026-394850 GCF_014199915.1 Prosthecomicrobium pneumaticum
GGGTGAGGGCCTTCCTTCGGCAGGCGAGAAGAGCCACCCTCACCCTTCCGGCCTACGGGTCTCGGTCGCTTGCGCTCCCTGCGACGCCAAGGCCGGCCGGGGGCTGCGCCGAGGAGGAGCGCCGGGCCTATGCGGCCTGCTTGCGCGGCTGGATCAGCTTGCGGTTGACGAGCACTTCGGCGATCTGCACCGCGTTGAGCGCCGCGCCCTTGCGCAGATTGTCCGACACCACCCACATGGCGAGGCCGTTCTCGACGGTCGCGTCCTCGCGGATGCGCGAGATGTAGGTGGCGTCCTCGCCGGTCGCCTCATAGGGCGTCACGTAGCCGCCGTCCTCGCGCTTGTCGACGACGAGACAGCCCGGCGCCTCGCGGAGAATCTCGCGCGCCTCGTCCGCCGTGATCGGCTTCTCGAATTCGATGTTGACCGCTTCCGAATGCGACACGAAGACCGGCACGCGCACCGCCGTGCAGGCGACCTTGATCTTCGGATCGAGGATCTTCTTCGTCTCCGCCATCACCTTCCACTCCTCCTTCGTCGAACCGTCCTCCATGAAGACGTCGATATGGGGGATGACGTTGAAGGCGATCCGCTTGGTGAACTTGTGGCTCTCGACCGGATCGTTGACGAAGACCGCGCGGGTCTGGTTGAACAACTCGTCCATGCCGTCCTTGCCGGCGCCCGACACCGACTGATAGGTGGCGACGACGACGCGCCTGATCGTCGCAACATCGTGCAGCGGCTTCAGCGCGACGACGAGCTGGGCGGTCGAGCAGTTCGGATTGGCGATGATGTTGCGGCGGGAGAAGCCCTTGATCGCGTCGGCGTTCACTTCCGGCACGATCAGCGGCACGTCGGAATCATAGCGCCAGGCCGACGAATTATCGATCACCACCGCGCCGGCGGCGCCGATCTTCGGCGACCATTCCTTCGATACCGTGCCGCCGGCCGACATCAGGCAGATGTCGGTATCGGAAAAATCATAGCTCTCGAGCGCCTTCACCTTCAGCGTCCGGTCGCCGAACGACACTTCCGTGCCCTGGCTGCGGCGCGAGGCGAGCGCCACCACCTCGTCCGCGGGGAAGCCGCGCTCGTCGAGGATGGCGAGCATCTCGCGCCCCACATTGCCCGTGGCGCCCACAACGGCGATCTTGTAACCCATTGGAAAAGCTCCGCTCCTTCTGTCCTCCCGCGATCCGCCCGCGCCGCTCGGGCGGGGGGTTCCGATCCCCCGTGCCGCGGGAGGATTCGGGGCAGGGAGGCGCGGTCAGGCGGTCGTGGTTTTGGCTTTCGGCGTCGTGTCGACGCGACGCGCCGTCGTCCCCGCGGCACGCGCCACGAGGTCGATCAGAAGCGAAACGGCGAAGAGATGCGCGGTCATGTCCCGGCGGCCCGAACGAAAGCCCCGCTTCTCTGGCGAAAAGCGGCCGCAATGTCAATCGGAGCCCGCATCCGATCGTCCCGCCGCACGCGCAGCGGGCTTGACTCGGCGAGCCGCCGGCCTAGATTGCGAATAATTCGCATTATCAGATGCGGCCTCCGGTCCGATGCCTGCTCATCGGGCGGACAATGCGGCGGTACTCCCGATGCGCCTCCTCGACGGAACCGAAAAGGAACGGGCGGAGGCGACCGGCGCCGGCTGGCGGCTGCCGGAGGGGCGGCCGAGCCTGCCCGAGGCGAACGCCACCATCGCCGTGCCGCGGCACGGCTCGTGGCTGCGCCGGATGCTCGCCTTTGTCGGCCCCGGCTACATGATCTCGGTCGGCTATATGGATCCCGGCAACTGGGCGACCGACATCGCCGGCGGCTCGAAATTCGGCTACACGCTGCTCGCCGTCATTCTCGTCTCGAATCTGATGGCGATCCTCCTGCAGGCGCTCGCCGCCCGGCTCGGTATCGCCACCGGCCGCGACCTCGCCCAGGCCTGCCGTGCCCATTACGGCCCGGCGGTCAATCTGGCGCTCTATGTCGCCTGCGAACTCGCCATCATCGCCTGCGACCTCGCCGAAGTGATCGGCACGGCGATCGCGCTCAACCTGCTGTTCGGCATCCCGCTCCTCGCCGGCGTCCTGATCACCGCGCTCGACGCCTTCCTGCTCCTGCTGCTGATCCATCGCGGCTTCCGCTATCTGGAGGCCTTCGTGATCGCGCTGCTGACCGTGATCGCGGTCTGCTTCGGGGTGCAGATCGTCGCCGCGGCCCCGCCGGTGGCGGCGATCCTCGCCGGCTTCGTGCCCTCGCCCGAGATCCTCACCAATCCCGACATGCTCTACATCGCCATGGGCATCATCGGCGCGACGGTGATGCCGCACAATCTCTACCTGCACTCCTCGATCGTGCAGACCCGCGCCTATGAGCGCAACGACGAGGGCCGCCGCGCCGCGATCCGCTTCGCGACGATCGACAGCACGATCGCGCTGATGCTCGCGCTCTTCGTCAATGCCGCCATCCTGATCGTCGCCGCGGCGACCTTCCATGCCGCCGGCCGGACCGATGTCGAGGAGATCGAACAGGCCTATCTGCTGCTCTCGCCGCTCATCGGGCTCGGCATCGCCTCGACGCTGTTCGGCATCGCCCTGCTCGCCTCCGGCATCAATTCGACCATCACCGCGACGCTCGCCGGCCAGATCGTGATGGAGGGCTTTCTGCGCCTGCGGCTGCCGCCGGTCGCCCGCCGGCTGATCACCCGCGGCCTCGCCATCATCCCCGTCGTGGTGGTCGCCTGGCTCTATGGCGAGAGCGGCACGGCGAAGCTGCTCGTGCTCAGCCAGGTCGTCCTGTCGATGCAGCTGCCCTTCGCGGTGATCCCGCTGGTCCGCTTCGTCACCGACCGGTCGAAAATGGGCGGCTTCGTCGTCTCGAAGCCGGTTGCGATCGCCGCCTGGGCGGTCGCCGCCGTGCTCGTCGCGCTCAATATCAAGCTGCTGTTCGATACCTTCGCCGGCGGCTGAACCGCCGGCGGACGCCGCGCGACCGTGGTCAGGCCGCCAGACGGTCGAGCGCGGCGAGGATCGCGTCGCCCATCGCCACCGTGCCGACCTTCACCGTGCCCTCGGTATAGATGTCGGGGGTGCGCAGGCCCTCGTCGAGAACGGCGGCGATCGCCCGGTCGAGAAGGTCCGCCTCCCCGCCGAGGCCGAAGGAATAGCGCAGCGCCATGCCGAACGAGGCGATCATCGCGATCGGATTGGCGACACCCTTGCCGGCGATGTCGGGCGCCGTGCCGTGCACCGGTTCATAGAGCGCGCGACGCTGGCCGGTCGCGGGATCGGGCGCGCCGAGCGAGGCGGAGGGCAGCATGCCGAGCGAGCCGGTCAGCATCGCCGCGACATCGGAGAGGATGTCGCCGAAGAGATTGTCGCAGACCACCACGTCGAACTGCTTCGGCCAGCGGACGAGCTGCATGGCGCAATTGTCGGCGAGCACGTGCTCGAGCGCCACGTCGGGATAATCCTCGCGCCCGATGCGGGTCACCACCTGGTTCCACAGCACGCCGGACTTCATGACGTTGCGCTTCTCGGCCGAGGCGACCTTGTTGCCGCGGGTGCGGGCGAGGTCGAAAGCGACGCGGGCGATCCGTTCGATCTCCGATGTGGTGTAGAGCTGGGTGTCGACGGCGCGCTTCTCGCCGTTCTCGAGCGTCACGATCTCCTTCGGCTCGCCGAAATAGACGCCGCCGGTGAGCTCGCGCACGATCAGGATGTCGAGCCCCTCGACGACCTCGCGCTTCAGCGAGGAGGAGTCGGCGAGCGCCGGATAGCAGATCGCCGGCCGCAGATTGGCGAACAGGCCGAGATCCTTGCGCAGCCGCAGCAGGCCGGCCTCGGGGCGCACATCATAGGGCACGCCGTCCCATTTCGGCCCGCCGACGGCGCCGAAGATCACCGCATCGGCGGCGAGCGCCTTCTTCATCGCGCCTTCCGAAATCGCCCGGCCGTGCGCGTCATAGGCGCAGCCGCCGACCAGATCCTCCTCGATCGTAAAGGCGGCGACGCCGCGCTTCTCGATCCAGCCGATGACCTTCTTCACCTCGGTCATGATTTCCGGGCCGATGCCGTCACCGGGCAGCAGAAGGAGCTTGTGCGTCGCCATTTTTCACTTCGCTTATAAGTTGTCGCGTGATTGGATACGCGAGCGTGCCGGAACAGATTGCGCTGGGTCGATTACGACATTTCTCGATGGGGGCTCAAGTGGATAGGACAGCTGATATCATAGACGTAGCCACACGCATTCTGGAGGCGCACGGTGCCACCCTTGGCAACGGGATGAGGTTGAAGGAACTTATTCCGGCGATCCGAGCCTCGATCGGACCCGAGCCCTCCGACTCCCACATCTATTGGACGATATTGGATTCAAGCAAAAAGGGAAATTCTCGTATCCGGAGCGGAGGTCCGTGGAAGGGCTACTATCTCGTCTCGACGGAGCAAGCAGATCAGGATTTGCGGACCTTAGAGCAGGAAACCGAAGAGGCCGAGGTTGAGCCTCCGAAGCAAAAGGAGCGCGATCTCTATCCTGTTGTAGCAGCGTGGCTCAAAACAAAGAAAGGAATAAATTGTTCTAAAGACGATATCTACAATAAAAAGGCCGGAGGAAAATGGGGTAACCCCGACGTATTTGGCGTTAGAGTAATAGATGATCTAGGGTTCTTTGATATTGATATTGTCAGTTGCGAAGTTAAAATTTCAAAGGACAACTGGCGACACTATATATTTGAGGCCGTTTCGCACAAGAGATTCTCTAATAGGGTATATTACATATTTTCCAGTGACGCCGAGGATTTAGCGGACGAGGACGTCGAACTTTATGCATATGCGGAGAAGTACCAAATCGGTATAGCGGTCATTGCTCTTACTCCAGAAGGATATGCCAAGCTTCCATCTTGGAATTCCTTATCTGAAGCAGAAAAGCTCGATTATGTGGATAGCGTTAAAGAAAAAGTCCCCGCGCCTTACGAATTGGTTTCTGTCGATCAAAAGATAGAGGTTCTCCGTCGTATTGGGGTGAATAGTCGAAAAGATATATATCTGATCTTCTGAGGCCGCGCTTCACTGCCGCTTCAGCGCGGTGACTTCGATCTCGATCTTCATCTCGGGCTTGATCATGCCGCAGACGAGCATCGTCGCGGCCGGCCGGATCTCGCCGAAGGCGGTGCCGACGATCGGGAAGACGATGTCGGCATGGGCGGCCTCGGTGACGTAATAATGGACGCGCACGACGTCGGCGAGGGCGAAGCCGGCCTCCGCGAGCGCCTTCTCGATCGTCGCCAGCGCATTGCGGGTCTGCGCCGCGACATCCTCGGGCATTTCCATTTTGGCATAGTCATAGCCGGTTGTGCCCGAAACGAAGCACCACGGCCCGTCGACCACGGCGCGGGAATAACCGGCGACGCGCTCGAAGGGCGAGCCGGTCGAAACGAGCTGACGGGGCATGGGAATCCTCGGAATGGCGTTCGATCGCGCGAGGGGCCTCGAGAGGCGGCGCGGGCCGGCGAAGGCTAGGCGCGCACGGGCGCGCCAGCAAGGGGGGGCCGAGCACCTCCCGCATAGCGCGCATTTTTCGCTCCAAAATGGAACGAATACAACTGACGTACGCGGAAAGAACGGGTAGGATTCGTCATGTTGAGGGGGCCTCACGTCATGAATCGTCTGCTCGTCGCCGCTGTGGCGCTCGGCATGGTTTCGCAGTCGGCCGCGGCGGCCGAGATCGTGATCGGGGTGCCGGAGCCGGCTGCGGCCGAAGGCGGCTTCCTGCCGGACTGGACCGGCGTCTCGATCGGCGGTTTCGGCGGCTATGGCTGGTCCGATGCCGCGGCTTCGCTCGTCGGCACGAGCGGCGCGATCGCGGGTGCGCCGCTCGGCATCGACGCCTCTGGCGACGGCGCGATCTCGGGCGTGTCGCTCGGCGGCGATGTCGCCTTCCGCTCCGGCCTGGTGCTCGGCGTGCTCGCCGACGCCTATGGCGCGCAGATCGACGCCGACGGATCGGCGCTCTCCGCCGTTCCGTCGCCCGACACCCCGCTCACCCAGTCCGCGGAGCAGAACTGGGGCTTCGACCTCGTCGCGCGTGCGGGCCTCCTCGTCGACCCCCGCGCGCTCGTCTACGTTCTCGGCGGCTATGGCTATGCCGATGTCGACTGGCGCACCCGCTTCGACGGCGCGACGAGCGGCCGCGGCGATGCCGGCCTCGACGGCTGGACCATTGGCGGCGGGATCGAGGCGATCGTGCTGCCCAATCTCTCGGTGAAGGCGGAATACCGCTTCACCGATTTCGAGGCGATCTCGATCGACGGGACCTCGACCGGCGGGAGTTACGACGGGCGCCTCGATCTCGACACGCATCGTCTGCTCTTCGGGGTCAACTGGCGCCCATCCGGTCCCTGAGGCCCGCCACCCCGGCAGTGCGGCCGCTCGGGGACTGCCGGCTCTCCCATGTCGAGCGTGCCGAGCCGCCTCCGCCCGCGCCTCCTCTCGCCCGCCGACCAGCCCCCTCCACCCGTCATGCCGGCCTCCGTGCCGGCATCCATAATCGTGCGGCTCGGTGTTCCGGGACGGTCCTCCCCCCGTGACCCGGCGACAGCCGCGCCCCATCGGGCCGCATCTCCCTCGCGCTCTCCGAGACTTGCGCGGCTCGACGGGTCCCGGGTCCCGGCTGCGCCTCGCCCGGGATGACGGGGTGCGGGTTGGCGGTGCGGCTCGGGCGGGCGGCACGCGTATGGACCCCGGCACGGAGGCCGGGGTGACGGGTGCTTTCGGGGCAATGACCTTTTCGCTGTCGAGCGTGCCGAGCCGCCTCCGCCCGCGCCTCCTCTCGCCCGCCGACCAGCCCCCTCCACCCGTCATGCCGGCCTCCGTGCCGGCATCCATAATCGTGCGGCGGGGCGAAGCGGGGCATGTTCGCCCCGGTAGCGGCAGCGCAGGCACGGCGGCGCGGCAACGGCCGGCTCGGCCACAAGGCATCCGCCCCGCCGCGTCTCCTCGTCAGAACTACGGGGGGCGATCCTTTCTCGCCGCGACAAGGTGGCCGAAGGGGGATAAAGACAAATCCGAACCGCCGGAACGTCCGTTTATGGAGGCGGTTGGGCGGCGCGCGGTCGCTTTTGTCGAAAGACGGTTTTGACCGCGCCCGCCGATACCGCTAGAACCGGTCTAAAGTTCTGACGCAGTTGACGTTTACGTAAGAATCAGGGGAGTCCTCATGGCCGATGCCGGGGCGAAGGCGAGCCGACCGCTGTCGCCGCATCTCCAGGTTTACCGCTGGCCGGTGACCATGCTGATGTCGATCCTGCACCGCTTCACCGGCGGCGCGCTCTATTTCGGAACGCTGCTGCTCGCCGCCTGGCTGATCGCCGCGGCGAGCGGGCCGCGCGCCTTCGAGATCGTCAATGCGATCTACGGGTCGTGGTTCGGGCTCCTCGTCCTGTTCGGTTACAGCTGGGTGCTGATCCACCACCTGCTCGGCGGACTGCGCCATTTCGTCTGGGATGTCGGCGCGGGCTTCTCGAAGCCGGCGCGCGACAATCTCGCCCGGCTGAACCTTCTCGGCTCGATCGTCCTGACGGTCCTTCTGTGGGCCGCCGTGCTCCTCTTCCGGTGACCGCGATGGCGCATCAACCCTCGATGAAGACCGCGCTCGGCCGCGTCCGTGGCCTCGGCTCGGCGAAATCCGGCACCGATACCTTCTGGCTGCAGCGCCTGACCGGCGTGTTCAACGCCGTGTTCGTGGTCATCACCCTCGGCATCGTGATCGCGCTCGCCGGCCGGCCGCACGCCGAGGTGATCGCCGCGCTCCGCCATCCGCTCGTCGCACTGCCGATCGGCATTCTCATCGTCTCCGGCGTGATCCATATGCGGATCGGCATGAAGGAGATCATCGAGGATTACGTGCATGGCGGGCCGAAGGTGCTCGCCGTCGTCGCCAACACCTTCTTCGCCGTTCTCGTCGGCGCGTCGACGCTGTTCGCGCTGCTGAAGATTTCCTTCGGAGTCTGACATGGCCGCAGAGACCAGCGCCGGCGCCCCCGGCATCAATGGCCGCGCCTATTCCTTCACCGACCACACCTTCGACGTCGTGGTCGTCGGCGCCGGCGGATCGGGTCTGCGCGCCGCGCTCGGCACCGCCCAGGCCGGCCTGAAGACCGCCTGCGTCTCCAAGGTGTTCCCGACCCGCTCGCACACCGTCGCGGCGCAGGGCGGCATCTCCGCGGCGCTCGGCAATATGGGCGAGGACGACTGGCGCTTTCACATGTACGACACCGTCAAGGGGTCGGACTGGCTCGGCGACCAGGATGCGATCGAATATCTGGTGCGCAACGCGCCGGCCGCGGTCTACGAGCTCGAGCATTTCGGCGTGCCCTTCTCGCGCACCGAGGAAGGCAAGATCTACCAGCGTCCGTTCGGCGGCATGACGACGAATTACGGCAAGGGCCGGGCGCAGCGCACCTGCGCCGCCGCCGACCGCACCGGCCACGCCATCCTGCACACGCTCTATGGCCAGTCGCTGCGCTATGCCTGCGAGTTCTTCATCGAGTATTTCGCGATCGACCTGATCATGGAGGACGGCGCCTGCCGCGGCATCGTCGCCCTCTCGATGGAAGACGGCACGCTGCATCGCTTCCGGGCGCAGAAGACGATTCTCGCCACCGGCGGCTATGGCCGCGCCTATTTCTCGGCGACCTCGGCGCACACCTGCACGGGGGACGGCGGCGGCATGGTGCTGCGCGCCGGACTGCCGCTGCAGGACATGGAATTCGTGCAGTTCCATCCGACCGGCATCTATGGCGCCGGCTGCCTGATCACCGAGGGCGCCCGCGGCGAGGGCGGCTACCTCACCAATTCCGAGGGTGAGCGCTTCATGGAGCGCTATGCGCCCTCGGCGAAGGACCTCGCCTCGCGCGACGTCGTCTCGCGCGCCATGACGATGGAAATCCGCGAGGGCCGCGGCGTCGGCAAGGCGAAGGACCACATCTTCCTCCACCTCGACCATCTCGACCCGGCGCTGCTGCACGAGCGGCTGCCCGGCATTTCGGAGAGCGCCAAGATCTTCGCCGGCGTCGACGTGACGAAGCAGCCGATCCCGGTTCTGCCGACCGTCCATTACAATATGGGCGGCATCCCGACGAACTATCACGGCGAGGTGCTGACCAAGGCCGGCGGCGATCCCGACAAGGTGGTGCCGGGCCTGATGGCGGTCGGCGAGGCGGCCTGCGTCTCGGTGCACGGCGCCAACCGGCTCGGCTCAAACTCGCTGACCGACCTCGTCGTGTTCGGCCGCGCCGCGGCGCTGCGCTGCGCCGAGACGACGGAAGCGGGCGCGAACCAGCGCGAGCTGGCGAAGACCGCCGGCGAGGACGCGATCGCCCGGCTCGACCGGCTGCGGCACGCCGCGGGCGGCTCGCCGACGGCGAAGCTGCGCGGCGAGATGCAGCGGGTGATGCAGTCGAACTGCGCCGTGTTCCGCACCGGCGAGGTGCTCGAAGAAGGGCATTCGAAGATCCACGAAGTGTGGCGCGGCGCGGACGATGTGCGCGTCACCGACCGCTCGCTCGTGTGGAACTCCGACCTGATCGAGACGCTCGAGTTCGACAACCTGATCCTGCAGGCGGTCGCGACCATGGATTCCGCGCTCAACCGCACGGAATCGCGCGGCGCCCATGCCCGCGAGGATTTTCCGGACCGCGACGACGTCAACTGGATGAAGCACAGCCTCGCCTTCGTCGACGACGCCACCAAGTCGGTGCGGCTCGACGACCGGCCGGTGCACACCTACACCATGTCGAACGACATCGAATACATCGAGCCGAAGGCGCGGGTTTACTGAGCGTTTCAAAGAGGAGGCGAGCGGTGGGAAGCGTGACCATCGAGGGGGTCAGCGAGGCGTTGGTCGAGGAGGTCGACCGGCTCCCGGCCGATAGTCGTGCCTTGGTCGAGAAAGAGCTGCACGCCGCCCTCGAACAGGCGCTCCGCCGGATCAATCGTGGCCCCCGGGCGGTGCGCATCGCCGCTATGACGCCGTCCGGCGTCGTGCAGACCGACGCCGTCACGCTCCTCGGGGAGGACCGCGGGCGGTGAACTGCGTGGTCGATGCCTCGGTCGCGGTGAAATGGTTCGTGGACGAGCCGGGGCATAGCGAGGCGCTCGCCCTCCTCGCCTCCGAGGAAGTCCTGATCGCGCCCGATTTCGCGTTGGTCGAGATCGCCAGCGTGCTGGCCCGAAAGGTGGTACGGGGGGAGATCGGCGAGGAACAGGCCATGCTCGGCATCGATGCCGCCGCGGCGTCGTTCGACCGCCTTCCGCCGGTGACGCCTCTCCTCGGCCGTGCCGCGCGACTCTCCTTCGACCTTCGACATGCAGTCTATGACTGCCTCTACCTCGCGTTGGCGCAGTCGGAAGGCGCGACGCTCGTCACTGCGGACGACCGGTTCCGCGAAAAATGCGTGGCCGCAGGCCTCGGTCCCGTGAGGGGACTAGCCGCCGCGACGGCAAAGGGTGAATGACCATGGTCCAGCTGACCCTCCCCAAGAACTCGACGATCACCGAAGGCAAGAGCTGGGCGCGGCCGGCCGGCGCCAACAATGTGCGCGAATTCCGCATCTATCGCTGGAATCCGGACGACGGCGCCAATCCGCACGTCGACAGCTATTTCGTCGATCTGGACGATTGCGGACCGATGGTGCTCGACGCCCTCATCAAGATCAAGAACGAGGTCGATCCGACGCTGACCTTCCGCCGCTCCTGCCGCGAGGGCATTTGCGGCTCCTGTGCGATGAACATCGACGGCTCGAACACGCTCGCCTGCACGAAGGGCATCGAGGATGTCGACGGGCCGGTGAAGATCTATCCGCTGCCGCACATGCCGGTGATCAAAGACCTCGTGCCCGACCTCACCAATTTCTACGCGCAGCACCGCTCGATCGAGCCCTGGCTGAAGACGACGACGCCCGAGCCGGAGAAGGAGTGGCGGCAGAGCCATGCCGACCGCGAGAAGCTCGACGGGCTCTATGAGTGCATCCTCTGCGCCTGCTGCTCGACCTCCTGCCCGAGCTATTGGTGGAACGGCGACCGCTATCTCGGCCCGGCGGTGCTGCTGCAGGCCTATCGCTGGCTGATCGACAGCCGCGACGAGGCGACCGGCGAGCGGCTCGACGATCTCGAGGACCCGTTCCGGCTCTATCGCTGCCACACCATCATGAACTGCGCCCAGACCTGCCCGAAGGGTCTCAATCCGGCGAAGGCGATCGCCGAGATCAAGAAGATGATGGTCGAGCGCCGCGTCTGAGACCCTGTGGAGGGCGAGTTCGATGCGGACCCTCAATGCCTCTTTCGATCCTGCTGTCGTCGCGCGTATCGATCAGCGGCTCGCCGGGATCGAGAACGCGGAGAATGTCGACATCCTGCTCGCCATAGAAAGCGGCAGTCGCGCCTGGGGGTTTCCGTCCCCCGATAGCGATTACGACTGCCGCTTCATCTACCGACGCGAGCTCAAGGACTATCTGCGCCTCGATCCGCTGCGCGATGTCATCGAGACCCCGCTCGATGCGGTGCTCGACGTCAACGGATGGGACCTCGCGAAATTTCTCAAGCTGCTGCTGAAAGGCAATGCTGTCGCCGTGGAGTGGCTGATGGCACCCTTCGTCTATGGCGGCCAGCCCGGCTTTCGTGCCGAGGCCCTGGAGCTCGCCCGATCGGTCGTCACGCAGGCTGCGACCGCTCGCCACTATCTCCACCTCGGCGAATCGATCTGGCGACCAAGCAAAGACGGGACAATGCCGCTGAAGCGGGTCTTCTACGCCCTCCGGCCGGCCGTCGCGCTGTGCTGGCTCTCGGAAAGACCCGGTGTCGCCGTCGCGCCCATGCATTTTCCGACGCTGCTCAGAGAGACCGGGTCGGCTGTCCTCATCCGAGATGAAGCGGAGGAACTTGTGGCGCGCAAGGCCGTGACCCGCGAACTTGGCACCGGACCGGTGCCAACGGCCATCGCGCGCTTCATTGATGGAGCTTTCGAGCGTGGGCGCGAGCGATGGTCCGGCGGAGCGCCGCGACCCTTGGCAGACGCCGTGCGCTCGACCGACGACTTCTTTCGGCGCTGGATTCAGGCCGATCAGATGGAACCCGACAATCAGGACGTCCGTTGACTTTCCTCAATCGGCGAGCGGGGGCTCGACGACTGGAGGAACGATCATGACGGACACCATCATCGCAGAGCGGCCCTGGACGATCGAGGCGATCGACCGGCTGCGCGAACTGGCCGTGGCGAAAGTACCGGCCGAGCTGATCAGCCAGAACCTGCAGCGCCCGGTCGCCGCGGTGCGCCAGAAGGCGGCCGAGCTCGGGCTTGCGCTCGAGGTCGGCGGGCGCGCCTGAAGGGGCCGGCGATCGCCGCGCGGACGCCTCCACACCGGGGGCGGCCCGCGGCGGCGCACCATGCGGCGTTTCGCTCAGCCCGCCTTGCCTCCGCAGCCTCCCTTGCCTCCGCACTTCTACGGAGGTGTTCTGTCCGTCCCGGCGCGGCGGCCCGTCGGGCGCCGCGTCGCCGGCCGGAATGAGCCGGCTTTCCCGCTTGTCGGCGGCGGGAAGATGCCGTATGGCCGGAACCGTTAAGGTTTCACCTGCCTCAAAGCGGCTCGATTTCCGGGATATCCCGAGGTTCGGGCCTGTCCGGATCAAGGAGACCTCCATGCGCCTCGGCCGTCACGCGCCCGTCGTCCTCGCGCTCGCCCTGTCCGGATGCGGCTCGATCGGCGCCATCGGCCTCGGCTCCTTCGACAATGAGCGGCCGAAGCGGCCCGTCCAGGCGCAGTCCGACACGATGGCCCCGACGCAGAGCGCTCCGGTCGAGGCGGCGCCCCTGCCGCCGCCTCCGGGCGCCCAGGCGAGTGCCGATCCGCTCGCCCCGCCGCCGCTCGACGGCACGACATCCGCAACACCCGATGTCGCCGCCCTGCCGCCCGCCGCCGCTGCGGCGCCGGCGACGCCCTCGGGCGCCGAGATCGGCCGCACCGACCTGCTCGGCGGCTGGACGGTCTCCTCCTCGGGCCAGAGCTGCCAGCTGTTCATGACGCTGACGAGCTGGACCGGTGGCTATCGCGCTTCGACCCGGGGCTGCCAGGACGGCGTGCTCAAATCGATCTCCGCCTGGAGCCTCGCCGGCAACCAGGTGGTCCTGTCGGGCGAGGGCGGCACGCCGGTGGCGCGGCTGCACAGCGCCGGCGGCAACCGCTTCGACGGCCAGACCGAACAGGGCGGCCAGCCGATCACCTTCTTCCGCTGATCGCGGTCGGGCGGACCTTCGAGGACGACGACACGGCGATGAACGCACGCCCGAGTTCGGCCGGGGGCGTCGCCGACGCCTATCGCGGCCTCGTCGCGCGCGGCGAGATCGAGGACGACCCCGCCCAGCGCGCCCTCGTCGCGCGGCTCGACGCCCTCGCCGCCCGCCTCGCCGAGAGCCGGCTCGCCCGCAAGGGCAGCGCGCTCGGCTGGATGTTCGGCCGCAAGGCGGCGGAACCGGTGCGCGGCCTCTACATCCATGGCGATGTCGGCCGCGGCAAGACCATGCTGATGGACCTGTTCTTCGGTCTCGCCCCGATCGCCGAGCGGCGGCGGGCGCATTTTCACGACTTCATGGCCGACACCCATGCCCGCGTCCACCGGATGCGGCAGGCGATCCAGGACGGCACCCGCAAGGGCGACGATCCGATCGTGCCGGTCGCCGACGCGATCGCCGACGAGACACGGCTGCTCTGCTTCGACGAGTTCGCCGTCACCGATATCGCCGACGCGATGATCCTCGGCCGGCTGTTCACCCGGCTGTTCGAGCGCGGCGTCGTGGTCGTCGCGACGTCCAATGTCGCGCCCGACGATCTCTATCGCGACGGCATCAATCGCGGCCATTTCCTGCCCTTCGTGGCGCTGCTCAAGGCGCATGTCGAGGTGGTGCGGCTCGCCGCGCGGACCGATTTCCGGCTCGAGAAGCTGTCGACCGCGCCGGTCTATGTGACGCCGCTCGGGGCCGCCGCCGACGCGGCGATGGACGCCGCCTGGACCCGGCTCACCGGCGTGTCGCGCGGCAATCCGACGACGCTCGCCGTGCAGGGCCGCGAGGTCACGGTGCCCCAGGCGGAGAAGGGCGTCGCCCGCTTCCGCTTCGAGGAGCTCTGCGCCCGGCCGCTCGGGCCCGGCGACTATCTCGCCGTCGCGCACGCCTTCCACACGGTCGTGATCGACCGCATCCCGGTGATGGACGAGGCGAAGCGGAACGAGGCGAAGCGCTTCATCACGCTCATCGACGCGCTCTATGACGGCCACGTCAAGCTGGTCTGCTCGGCCGCTGCGGAGCCCGACGGGCTCTATCGCGCCGAGGCCGGAACCGAGGCTTTCGAGTTCGCGCGGACCGCCTCGCGGCTCGTCGAGATGCGCTCCGAAGACTATCTCGCCCGGTCGCACCGCGCCTTCATCGCCGAGACATGACGTTTACGTAAACTGCGGACACCGGACGAAGGTCTGTATACGATCCTGCCGCTTCCGGCTTGCGCGAGGCCGGCAATGGGAGTAGGGGAACCGCACCTCAGCTGGCCCGTGCCGGGTCTTTACGTTCACGTAAACCAACTTCGGGGGATTTCCTGATGGCGCGCAGCAAGATCGCTCTGATCGGCGCCGGCCAGATCGGCGGCACGCTCGCCCTTCTCGCGGGTCTGAAGGAACTGGGCGACATTGTTCTTTTTGACATTGTCGACGGTGTCCCGCAGGGCAAGGCGCTCGACATCGCCGAGGCCGCCCCGGTCGAGGGCTTCGACGCCGCGATCGCCGGCACCTCCTCCTACGCCTCGATCGAGGGCGCCGATGTGGTGATCGTCACCGCCGGCGTGCCGCGCAAGCCCGGCATGAGCCGCGACGACCTGCTCGGCATCAATCTGAAGGTGATGGAGCAGGTCGGCGCCGGCATCGCGAAATACGCGCCGAACGCCTTCGTCATCTGCATCACCAATCCGCTCGACGCGATGGTCTGGGCGCTGCAGAAATTCTCCGGCCTGCCCGCCTCGAAGGTCGTCGGCATGGCCGGCGTGCTCGACTCCGCCCGCTTCCGCTACTTCCTCGCCGAGGAGTTCAAGGTCTCGGTCGAGGACGTCACCGCCTTCGTGCTCGGCGGCCATGGCGACACCATGGTGCCGCTGACCCGCTATTCGACGGTCGCCGGCATTCCGCTCACCGATCTCGTCAAGATGGGCTGGATCGAGGCGGCGCGGCTCGAGGAGATCGTCCAGCGCACCCGCGACGGCGGCGCCGAGATCGTCAACCTCCTGAAGACCGGCTCGGCCTTCTACGCTCCGGCGGCTTCGGCGATCGCGATGGCGGAGAGCTATCTGCGCGACAAGCGCCGGGTGCTGCCCTGCGCCGCCTATCTCGACGGCCAGTACGGGATCAAGGGCCGCTATGTCGGCGTGCCGGTGGTGATCGGCGCGGCCGGCGTCGAGCGGATCATCGAGATCGATCTCGACAAGGCCGAGCGGGCGATGTTCGACAAGTCCGTCGCCGCCGTCGAGGGCCTCGTCGAGGCCTGCACCAAGATCGCCCCGGCGCTCGCCGACTGACGATCGCCATTCCGACCGGACGGGAGCCGAGCCGATGAACATTCATGAATATCAGGCGAAGGCGGTGCTGAAGGCGTTCGGCGCCCCGGTGTCGCGCGGTGTCGCGATCTTCTCGGCCGGCGAGGCCGAGGCGGCGGCGAACGAACTCGGCGGCCCGCTCTGGGTGGTGAAGAGCCAGATCCATGCCGGCGGCCGCGGCAAGGGCAAGTTCAAGGAAGCCGCCGCCGGCGAGAAGGGCGGCGTGCGCCTCGCCCGCTCGATCGACGAGGTGAAGGCCTTTGCCGAGCAGATGCTCGGCAACACGCTCGTCACCGTGCAGACCGGCCCGGCCGGCAAGCAGGTCAACCGGCTCTATATCGAGGACGGCTCCGACATCGAGAAGGAGTTCTACCTCTCCCTCCTCGTCGACCGCGAGACCTCGCGCGTCGCCTTCGTCGTCTCGACCGAGGGCGGCATGGACATCGAGGAGGTCGCCCATTCGACGCCGGAGAAGATCAAGACCTTCTCCGTCGATCCGGCGACCGGCATCATGCCGCATCACGGCCTCACCGTCGCGAAGGCGCTCGGCCTTTCGGGTGCCGCGGCCAAGCAGGCGAACGACGTCGTCGCCAAGCTCTATGCCGCCTTCGTCGCCAAGGACATGGCGATGCTCGAGGTCAACCCGCTGATCCTCACCAAGACCGGCGACCTCAAGGTCCTCGACGCCAAGGTGTCGTTCGATTCGAACGCGCTCTACCGCCACCCCGACATCGTCGCGCTGCGCGACGAGACGGAGGAGGATGCGAAGGAGATCGAGGCCTCGAAATACGATCTCGCCTATATCGCGCTCGAGGGCACGATCGGCTGCATGGTGAACGGCGCCGGCCTCGCCATGGCGACGCTCGACATCATCAAGCTCTATGGCGAGAGCCCGGCCAATTTCCTCGATGTCGGCGGCGGCGCGAGCGAGGAGAAGGTCACCGCGGCGTTCAAGATCATCACCGCCGATCCGAACGTGAAGGGCATTCTCGTCAACATCTTCGGCGGCATCATGAAGTGCGACGTGATCGCCCGCGGCGTGCTCGCCGCGGTGAAGGCGGTCGGCCTTCAGGTGCCGCTCGTCGTCCGGCTCGAAGGCACGAATGTCGAGCTCGGCAAGCAGATCCTGCGCGAGAGCGGGCTCAACGTCATCCCGGCGGACGATCTCGACGACGCCGCGCAGAAGATCGTCGGCGCCGTCAGGGGCGCTTGAGAGAGACGGCTCGGTTGCGCATATCGGTGTGACGGGAGAGAGGGCATGGCGGACATCACGCTCGCGATCGACGAGGAGACGCTCGCCAAGGTGCGTCGCTACGCGGCGCGCCGGGAAACGAGCGTCGACGCGATCGTTCGCGAGCACCTCGACGGGATCGCCCGCACCGAGGACCGCCTGAAGGACGTCGTCGCCGAGCTGAAGCGGCTGAGCGAGACCTCGCCCGCCGCCCTCGGGCCGGGCTATGTCTGGCGGCGCGAGGACAGCTATGGCCGTTGAAGCCTTCCTCGACACCAATGTGCTCATCTATGCCGCTGCCGGTGGCGACGACGAGAGCCGGCGCCGTGCGGCGTTCGCCTGCATCGCGGCGGCGAATTTCGGCACGTCGGGCCAGGTGCTCGCCGAGTTCTACACCAACGTCACCCGCAAGCCGGCCGTGCCGCTCACCGCCGATGAGGCGCTCGCCTGGATCGAGCGGCTCTCCGAATTTCCGGTCGTCCCGGTGACGCACGATCTCGTGCGCACTGCCGTCGGCCTCAGCATCCGCCACAAGGTCTCCTCCTGGGACGCCGCGGTGATCGGGGCGGCCGAGGAGATCGGCGCGAAGACCCTGTTCACCGAAGACCTCAACGACGGGCAGACCTATGGCTCGGTCCGAGTCGTCAATCCGTTCAAGATCCACTGACCGCGAGGCCGCCTGATGTCCATCCTGATCGACGCCGCCACCAAGGTCATCACCCAGGGCTTCACGGGCAAGAACGGCACGTTCCATTCCGAGCAGGCGCTCGCCTACGGCACCAAGGTCGTCGGCGGCACCTCGCCCGGCAAGGGCGGCCAGACCCATCTCGGCCTGCCGGTGTTCGACACCGTCGCCGAGGCGCGCGAGGCGACCGGGGCCGACGCCTCGGTGATCTACGTGCCGCCGCCGGGCGCGGCGGACGCGATCTGCGAGGCGATCGACGCCGAGATCCCGCTCATCGTCTGCATCACCGAGGGCATTCCCGTCCTCGACATGGTGAAGGTGAAGCGCTCGCTCGCCGGCTCGAAGTCGCGCCTGATCGGGCCGAACTGCCCCGGCATCGTGACCGCCGGCGAATCGAAGATCGGCATCATGCCGGGCAACATCTTCCGCCGCGGCAAGGTCGGCATCGTGTCGCGCTCGGGCACGCTCACCTATGAGGCGGTGTTCCAGACGACGCAGGAAGGCCTCGGCCAGACGAGCGCGGTCGGCATCGGCGGCGATCCGGTCAAGGGCACCGAATTCATCGACATCCTCGAAATGTTCCTCGCCGACGGCGAGACCGAGGCGATCGTGATGATCGGCGAGATCGGCGGCTCGGCCGAGGAAGACGCGGCGCAGTTCATCAAGGACGAGGCGAAGCGCGGCCGCGCGAAGCCGATGGTCGGCTTCATCGCCGGCCGCACCGCGCCTCCGGGCCGGCGCATGGGCCATGCCGGTGCGATCATCTCCGGCGGCAAGGGCGGCGCCGAGGACAAGATCGCCGCCATGGAATCGGCGGGAATTCGTGTTTCGCCCTCGCCCGCCCGGCTCGGAAAGACTCTCGTCGAGGTCTTGAAGGGCTAGGGTCGAGGACCGACATTCCGCTCGTCGTCGAATGTCGGGGCGCAGAAGGGCGCGGCGGGTGGCCGCGCGGAACCGGGAGACCGGGAGCCGAGCTCCCGACACCACAAATGGCACGCGAGCAGGCCAACGAGGCTTTGGCGCTCACTTCCTTCCTCTATGGCGGCAATGCCGCCTATATCGAAGATCTCTACGCCGCCTATGAGAAGGATCCGTCCTCGGTCGATGCCGAGTGGCGCGACTTCTTCGGCGCGCTGAAGGACGGCAAGGAAGAGGTGGCGGCGGAAGCCCGCGGCGCCACCTGGCAGCGGAAAGACTGGCCGATCCCCGCCAATGGCGAACTCGTCTCGGCGCTCGACGGTAATTGGGGCCAGGTCGAGAAGATCGTCACCGACAAGGTGAAGCAGAAGGCGCAGACGAAGGGCGTCGAGATCACCGAGGCCGAGATCCAGCGCGCCACGCGCGATTCGGTCCGTGCCATCATGATGATCCGCGCCTATCGCATGCGCGGCCATCTGCACGCCAATCTCGATCCGCTCGGCATCGCCACCGTCGGCGACCACGAGGAACTGCATCCGTCCACCTACGGCTTCTCGGAAGCCGATTACGGCCGCAAGATCTTCATCGACAACGTGCTCGGGCTCGAATTTGCGACCATCCCGCAAATGCTCGAGATCCTGAAGCGGACCTATTGCTCGACGCTCGGCGTCGAGTTCATGCACATCTCCGATCCGGCCGAGAAGGCCTGGATCCAGGAGCGCATCGAGGGTCCGGACAAGGGCATCACCTTCACGCCGGAAGGCAAGAAGGCGATCCTCAACAAGCTGATCGAGTCGGAAGGCTTCGAGAAGTTCCTCGACGTCAAGTTCACCGGCACCAAGCGCTTCGGCCTCGACGGCGGCGAGGCGCTCATTCCGGCCCTCGAGCAGATCATCAAGCGCGGCGGCAATCTCGGCGTGCGCGAGATCGTGCTCGGCATGGCCCATCGCGGCCGGCTGAACGTGCTCACCCAGGTGCTGTCGAAGCCGCACCGGGCGCTCTTCCACGAGTTCAAGGGCGGCTCCTATGCTCCCGACGACGTCGAGGGCTCGGGCGACGTCAAGTATCATCTCGGCGCCTCGTCGGACCGCTCCTTCGACGGCAACAAGGTGCATCTGTCGCTGACCGCCAACCCGTCCCATCTCGAGATCGTCGATCCGGTGGTGCTCGGCAAGGCGCGGGCGAAGCAGGACCTGATCGGCGACAAGGCGCATCGCGACCTGATCCCGATGGAGGAACGCGCCTGCGTGCTGCCGCTCCTCCTGCACGGCGATGCGGCCTTCGCCGGCCAGGGCGTGGTGGCGGAGTGCTTCGGCCTGTCGGGCCTGCGCGGCCACCGCACCGCCGGCTCGATCCACTTCATCATCAACAACCAGATCGGCTTCACGACCAATCCGCGCCTGTCCCGCTCCTCGCCCTATCCCTCCGATGTGGCGAAGATGATCGAGGCGCCGATCTTCCACGTGAACGGCGACGATCCCGAGGCGGTCGTCTTCGCCGCCAAGATCGCGACCGAGTTCCGGCAGAAGTTCTTCAAGCCGGTCGTGATCGACATGTTCTGCTATCGCCGCTTCGGCCATAACGAGGGCGACGAGCCGGGCTTCACCCAGCCGGCGATGTACAGGGCGATCCGCAATCACCCCTCGACGCTCGACATCTATGCCGAGAAGCTGGTCCGCGAGGGGCTCGTCACGGCCGCCGAGATCGCCGAGCAGCGCGCCGCCTGGCGGGCGAAGCTCGACGAGGAGTTCGAGGCCGGCCAGCACTACAAGCCGAACAAGGCCGACTGGCTCGACGGCGCCTGGTCGGGCCTCAAGGTGGCCGAGACGGACGACGAGCAGCGCCGCGGCTCGACCGGCGTCGCCGGCGAAACGCTGAAGGAGATCGGCGCCAAGCTGACCGAGGTGCCGCAGGGCTTCCGCGTCCACCGCACGATCCAGCGCTTCCTCGACGCGCGCCGCAAGGCGATCGAGACCGGCGAGGGCATCGACTGGGCGACCGCCGAGGCGCTCGCGTTCGGTGCGCTCGCGCTCGAGGGCCATCCCGTCCGCCTGTCCGGCCAGGACGTCGAGCGCGGCACCTTCTCGCAGCGCCATTCGGTTCTCTACGATCAGGAGAGCGAGGATCGGCTGATCCCGCTCAACAATCTGCGCGAGGGCCAGGCCCGCTACGAGGTCATCAATTCGATGCTCTCGGAAGAGGCCGTGCTCGGCTTCGAATACGGCTATTCGCTCGCCGAGCCGAACGCGCTGACGCTCTGGGAGGCGCAGTTCGGCGATTTCGCGAATGGCGCGCAGGTGGTGTTCGACCAGTTCCTGTCCTCGGGCGAGAAGAAGTGGCTGCGCATGTCCGGCCTCGTCTGCCTGCTGCCGCACGGCTATGAAGGCCAGGGGCCGGAGCATTCCTCCGCACGGCTCGAGCGCTTCCTGCAGCTCTGCGCCGAAGACAACATGCAGGTCGCCTACTGCTCGACCCCGGCGAACTATTTCCACATCCTGCGCCGGCAGCTGAAGCGCGATTTCCGCAAGCCGCTGATCCTGATGACGCCGAAGTCGCTGCTGCGCCACAAGCGGGCGGTCTCGAAGCTCGACGAGATGGCGGCCGGCTCGTCCTTCCACCGGCTCTTGTGGGACGATGCGCAGGGCAATACCGGCGACGGCGTCAAGCTCGTCAAGGACGACAAGATCCGCCGCGTCGTGCTGTGCACGGGCAAGGTCTATTACGACCTCTTCGAGGAGCGCGAGAAGCGCGGCGTCGACGATGTCTATCTGCTGCGTGTCGAGCAGCTCTATCCCTTCCCCTACAAGGCGCTCGTCAACGAGCTCGGCCGCTTCAAGCGGGCGGAGTTCGTGTGGTGCCAGGAGGAGCCGAAGAACATGGGCTCCTGGTTCTTCGTCGAGCCGAACCTCGAATGGGTCCTGACCCAGCTGGGCGCCCGCCATCCGCGCGCCCGCTATGTCGGCCGCCCGGCCGCGGCGGCGACGGCGACCGGCCTGATGTCGAAGCACCTGGCGCAGCTGAACGCCTTCCTCGAAGAGGCGTTCGCCCCGTAAGGCGGCGCCCGATCCGAAAAGCGAGACGAGACGAGAAGATGGCCACCGAGATCCGCGTCCCCACGCTCGGCGAATCCGTCACCGAGGCCACGATCGGCCGCTGGTTCAAGAAGGTCGGCGAGGCCGTGGCGGTCGACGAGCCGCTGGTCGAGCTCGAAACCGACAAGGTCACGATCGAGGTTCCGGCGCCCGCCGCCGGCACGATCGAGGCGATCGCCGCCAAGGACGGCGAGACGGTCGGCGTCGGCGCGCTGCTCGGCACGATCGCCGCCGCCGGTGCCGGCGCGGCGAAGGCCGATGTCAACACGGCGGCGAAGCCCGAGCTGTCGGTGGCGCAGGCCTCCGGCGCCGGCGCCTCGACGAGCGCGCCCGCAACGGCCGGCGCGGAAGGCAAGGTGATCGGCGGACCCGAGGCGATCGAGCCGCGCGGCAACGGCCCGGCGGTCGACCGCATCGCCGCCGAGAACCGCATCGATCCGGCCGCCGTCGCCGGCTCGGGCAAGGACGGCCGGGTGACGAAGGGCGACATGCTCGCCGCCGTCGCCGCGGGCGGTGCACAGGCCGCCGCTCCGGCGCCGGCCGCTGCCCCGGCCGCCGCCGTCGCGGCGGTCGCGCCCGTGGCTCCGGCCGCCCCCGCCCCTGCGGCGCCGCGCGCGCCCGCGGCGCCCGACGATGCGTCGCGGGAAGAGCGGGTGCGGATGACCAAGCTGCGCCAGACGATCGCCCGCCGTCTCAAGGACGCGCAGAACACCGCCGCCATGCTGACCACGTTCAACGAGGTCGACATGGGCGCGGTGATGGCGCTGCGCAATCAGTACAAGGACCTGTTCGAGAAGAAGCACGGCGTGAAGCTCGGCTTCATGAGCTTCTTCACGAAGGCGGTGATCCAGGCACTGAAGGAGATCCCGGCGGTCAATGCCGAGATCGACGGCACCGACCTCGTCTACAAGAACTATTACCACATCGGCATCGCCGTCGGCACCGACAAGGGCCTCGTCGTACCGGTGGTGCGCGATGCCGACCGGCTGTCGCTCGCCGGGATCGAGAAGACCATTGCCGGCCTCGGCAAGCGCGCCCGCGACGGGCAGCTGAAGATCGAGGAAATGCAGGGCGGCACCTTCACGATCACCAATGGCGGCATCTACGGCTCGCTGATGTCGACGCCGATCCTCAATGCGCCGCAGTCCGGCATTCTCGGCATGCACAAGATCCAGGAGCGGCCGATGGTCGTCGGCGGCAAGATCGAGGTGCGGCCGATGATGTATCTCGCGCTGTCCTACGATCACCGCATCGTCGACGGCAAGGAGGCGGTGACCTTCCTCGTCCGCGTCAAGGAATCCCTCGAGGATCCGCAGCGCCTGGTGCTCGATCTCTGAGCCCGGGTGGTGCCGACGATCGGACTCGTCGACGGGGTCCGCATCGTCGTCTATATCAATGACCGTCCGCCGCCGCACATCGACGGCGTTCGCGGACTATGAAGCGAAGATCTCGATTGCGACGGGTGATCTGCTGGGCGGTCACCTGCCGCAGGCAAAGCTGACGGCGGTCCGGAATTGGCTGGCCGAGCGGCGCAGCGAGATCGCCTTCTGCTGGCAGGAGATACGGGCAGGCCGACCATGGTCGATCGAGAGGAAGTGAACCCCGCACGGATCGTTCGCGTCGCGCCGTCCCGCCAGGGCGTGGTGTGGATCGAGTTCGACGACGGGCTGGCGGGGGAATACGATCTCCGCCTCGACGCCGCCGACGCTCCGCTGCTCGCGCCCATGCGCGATGCGTCCTATTTCGCCTCCGTCTCGGTCGGGTCCCGCGGGCGGTCCTTCGGCTGGACTCTCGACGCGGTCGGCAGCGAGATCGATTTCTGCGCCGATGCGGCGCGGATGGCGATCGAGACGCGCGCCACCGCTCTTCTCGCCGAACGCCACACGCAACACGCTGCCGAATAACCCCTCGCGAAACCGAGTTTCTGAAGCCATGTCCTACGATCTCATCGTCATCGGCTCCGGTCCGGGCGGCTATGTCTGCGCGGTGAAGGCGGCCCAGCTCGGCCTCAAGGTCGCCGTCGTCGAGAAGGCGCCGACCTATGGCGGCACCTGCCTCAATATCGGCTGCATCCCCTCGAAGGCGCTGCTGCACGCCTCGGAGATGTTCGAGGAGGCGCATCATCTCGGCCGCCTGGGCATCAAGCTGCCGCTGCCCGCGCTCGACCTGCCGGCGATGCTCGCCCACAAGGACGCGACGGTGAAGTCGAATGTCGACGGCGTCGCCTTCCTGTTCCGCAAGAACAAGATCGACGGCCATCGCGGCACCGGCTCGATCGAGGCGCCGGGCAAGGTCGTCGTGACCAAGGAGGACGGCAGCCGCGAGACGCTGGAGACGAAGGCGATCGTCATCGCGACCGGCTCGGATTCCACCCCGCTGCCGGGTGTCGCGATCGACGAGAAGCGGATCGTCACCTCGACCGGCGCGCTCGCTCTGCCGCGCGTGCCGAAGAAGCTCGTCGTCGTCGGTGCCGGCGTGATCGGCCTCGAGCTCGGCTCGGTGTGGCGCCGGCTCGGCGCCGAGGTGACCGTCGTCGAGTTCCTCGACCGCATCCTGCCCGGCATGGACGGCGAGGTGGCGAAGCAGTTCCAGCGCCTGCTCGAGAAGCAGGGCTTCGTCTTCCGGCTCGGCGCCAAGGTGGCGGCGGTCGATTCCTCCGAACCGACGCTCAAGGTGACGGTCGAGCCGGCCAAGGCCGGCGAGGCGGAGGCCGAGACGCTCGAGGCCGACGTGGTGCTGGTGGCGATCGGCCGGCGGCCCTATACCGAGGGCCTCGGCCTCGAGGCGGCGGGCGTCGCGCTCGACGAACGGCGCCGCGTCAAGGTCGACGCGCACTACCAGACCAATGTGCCGGGCATCTATGCGATCGGCGACGTGATCGCCGGGCCGATGCTCGCCCACAAGGCCGAGGACGAGGGCGTCGCGGTCGCCGAGATCCTCGCCGGCAAGGCGGGCCACGTGAACTATGGCGCGATCCCGGGCGTCGTCTATACGAGCCCGGAAGTGGCGAGCGTCGGCCGCACCGAGGAAGAGCTGAAGGCGGCCGGCATCGACTACAAGGTCGGCAAGTTCCCGTTCTCGGCGAATGGCCGCGCCCGCGCCATGCTCGCCACCGACGGCTTCGTCAAGATCCTGTCGGATGCACAGACCGACCGCATTCTCGGCGGCCACATCGTCGGCAAGGGCGCCGGCGAGATGATCCACGAGATCGTCGTGCTGATGGAGTTCATGGGCTCGGCCGAGGATCTCGGCCGCTCGACGCACGCCCATCCGACCATGTCGGAATCGGTCAAGGAAGCGGCGCTCGCCGCCTATCAGAAGCCGATCCACCTGTGACGATCGGGCCGGGGAGCGATGCGCCGCCCCGGCTTGATGCACCGCAGCGAAGCGTGTAACGAGGCCGCCCCTCTCATCCGGAGCGACCTCATGACCGCCTGTGGCCTCGACTTCGGCACCTCCAACACGACGCTGGGCGTCGCCGGGCCGGATGGCGCCCGGCTGGTGCCGCTCGAGGACGGCGCGCTCACCCTGCCGAGCGCGCTGTTCTTCCACCGCGACGGCGGCGTCGCGATCGGCCGTGCCGCGGTGCGCGCCTATGTCGAGGGCGCCGACGGCCGGCTGATGCGCTCGATCAAATCGGCGCTCGGCAACAGCCTGATCGAGGAGACGACGCAGGTCGGCCGCGAACGGATCCCCTTCCGCGCCGTCATCGGCCGCTTCATCGGCGCTGTGAAGCGGCGCGCCGAGGAGGAACTCGGCCGGCCGTTCGATCGCGTCGTGCACGGCCGGCCGGTGCATTTCGTCGACGGCGATCCCGAGGGCGACCGGCGGGCCGAGGCGGTGCTCGCCGAGATCGGCCGCGAGGCCGGCTTCGCCGAGATCGTCTTCCAGTACGAGCCGATCGCCGCGGCGCTCGACTACGAGACCCAGATCGACCGCGAGGAGCTGGCGCTGATCGCCGATATCGGCGGCGGCACGTCGGACTTCTCGATCGTCCGTATCGGGCCGGCGCGCATCGGCCGGGCGGACCGCTCGGACGACATCCTCGCCAATGACGGCGTGCGGATCGGCGGCACGGATTTCGACCGCCAGCTCAATCTCGCCGCGGCGATGCCGCTGTTCGGCTATGGCAGCGCGATGAAGCGGGCCGGCCTGCCGGTGCCGTCCGCCTATTTCCACGACCTCGCCACCTGGTCGACGATCAACCGGCTCTACGAGACCAAGCGGGTGCGCGAGATCCGCGAGGTGCGCCGCGAGGCGGCGGAGCCCGAGCGCATCGACCGGCTGATCCGGCTCGTCGACGAGCGCGGCGGCCACCGGCTGGCGATCGGCGTCGAGGAGGCGAAGATCGCGCTGTCCGACATGCCCGACACGGCGATCGGCCTCGACTGGGTCGAGCCCGGCCTTGCCGCCCGGCTCGACCGGCCGGGCCTCGTCGAGGGCACCGCGACGCTCGCCGAGCGGATCGCCGCGCGGGTCGGCCACTGCCTGACGCTCGCCGGCCTCGCCGCGGAGCGGATCGATGCGGTGTTCCTGACCGGCGGCTCGACGAAACTCGCCCATGTGCGCGCCGCGATCCTCGCCGCGCTGCCGAAGGCGAAGGCCGTCGAGGGCGATACGTTCGGCTCGGTCGGCCTCGGCCTGACGCTCGATGCCGCCCGCCGCTTCGGCCCGGACGCCGCTAGGCCTTCTTCCCGCCGAGCGTGAACCAGCCGATGCCGCCGATGACGAGGAGCGTTCCGACGATGTCGGTCCAGCCGATCGGCTCGCCGAGGAAGGAGACGGCGAAGAGGAGCGTGATCACCGGCGAGATGATCCCGATCGTGGCGTTCGACTGCGCCGAGATGCGGTTGAGCGCCGCCGTCATCAGGAAGCTCGGCGCGACGGTGGCGCCGATCGCCAGATAGAGCGCGTGCAGGAAGACCGTGCCGTCGACCATCAGATTGGAGAGCGGCCGGGTGGCGGCGAAGAAGGCGAGCGTCGTCACCGAGGCGCTCGTCATGGCGACGCAGGTGAAGAGCCGCGGCCCGATCGCCCCGATCAGCGTCTTCGCGACGAGCTGGTAGAAGGCGAACGACATCGCGGCGGCGAAGACGAGGGCCGCGCCGAAGATGATGCCGGAGCCGAGCCGCGCCGTCGTCTCGAGGAAGATGATGGCGAGGCCGAAATAGGCGACGCCGAAAGCGAGGAAGGCGCGCTTCTCGAACCGGTTGCCGAAGAACAGCGCGCCGAAGATGACGACGAACACCGGATAGGTGAAGAGGATCAGCCGCTCGAACTGGGCGCTGATCGTCTGCAGGCCCCAGAAATCGAGATAGCTCGACAGCCAGTAGCCGACGAGGCCGATCAGACAGGCCTTCCAGAGAAGTCCGGCCGAGGGCAGGCCGCGCCCGGTCGCGATCCGCTCGCGGACCGAGATCGCGCCGATGAGGAGGTAGATCGGCAGCGACAGGAGCATGCGCAGCGCCATCAGCGTCTCGACGTCGATGCCGTGCTCGAAGATCAGCTTGGCGGAGATCGCCTTCGAGGAGAACAGCACCGCGCCGAGCGCGGCGAGGCCATAGCCGATCAGCTGATTGCGGCGGGCCTCGGCGGCGGCGGTGACGGAAACGGGCGGGGAATCGATCTCGACGGCCATGATTCTGCGCGGCCGCGGGGGGCCGAAAAAAGTGCGGTATACTGACGATCCTATCGGCTGCGCCGCGGCGGGCCAAGCGGAAATGCTTCGGCCGCCTTATCGTCTCGCCGCGCGCGCGGATGCGCCGCCTCATAGACGGCGAGCAGCCGTTCGGCGTCGACGCCCGTATAGATCTGGGTCGTCGACAGGCTCGCATGGCCGAGCAGTTCCTGGATGGCGCGCAGATCGCCGCCCGCGGACAGGAGATGGGTGGCGAAGGAATGGCGCAGCGCATGCGGCGTCGCCGTGTCGGGCAGGCCGAGCGCGCCGCGCATCCGAGCCATGGCGAGCTGGACGAGCCGCGCTTTCAACGGTCCGCCGCGGGCGCCGAGGAAGAGCGGGCCGTCCGGCTTGAGCATATAGGGGCAGAGCGCGAGATAGGCGGCGACCGCCTCGGCGACCGCCGGCAGGACGGGCACCAGCCGGGTCTTGCCGCCCTTGCCCGTGACGCGCAGCGTCGACAGGCCCGCCGCCGGCGCCTCGGCGCGACGCAGGCCGAGCGCCTCGGAGATGCGCAGGCCCGAGCCGTAGAGCAGCGCCAGAACGGCGGCGTCGCGGGCGGCGATCCAGGGCTCGGCGGCGAGCGATTCGTCGGCGTCGACGACGCGGCGCGCCGCCACCGGCGCGAGCGGCTTGGGGAGCGATTTCGGCTGGCGCGGCGCACGGATGGCGCGCAGCGCCGCGCCGTTCGCCATCCCCTCCTTCTCGAGGAAGCGGACGAAGGAGCGGATGCCGGCGAGCCCGCGGGCGAGCGTGCGGGCGCCCGCCCCCGCGGTCCGCCGGCTCGCCATGAAGCCGCGCAGATCGGCGGTGCGCAGCGCCGCGAGATCGGCGATCGCCGGCGGCGCACCGAGATGGAGGGTAAGGAAAGACAGGAACTGGTCGAGATCGCGGCCATAGGCCTCGAGCGTCTTGGGCGACAGCCGCCGCACGCCGGCGAGATGCTCCTCCCAGGCGTCGCGCGCGGCGATCGTATCGGCCGCGGCGATGACGAGCGGTGCGGCCGACGCGACCGCGCGCCGCACCGGCGGCGCGGCGACGGAGCCGCTCGCCGCAGGACGGGGGTCGGGGCGCATCGCCGGACGGGCAGTGGGGCGTTTGGTCGGGCTGGCGGGCTCGGACATGGACGATCCTCGGGAACGAGAAGAGCGCCGCAGGGTTACCGGACGGTTAACGGCCGGGCCGCGGCGCTGCAGCCGCTTGATTCGGCGCGGGCGCTTCGCTAGACCGCTGCTGCCAGGCCGGGCCCCTCTGGCGTCTCCGTGATCGGAGCCGCGATGTCGGACTGGAGACATTGAGAGCGGCCCCTCGGCTCCCTCCCGGAGCACTTCCGTAATCAGCGGCAGGCGGGCGGCTCATTCCTCTCGAGGAGAGCCCCTTGTTCGAATTCCTTTCGGCGCAATCGCTCCTGGCCCTCGGCCAGGTGATTATGATCGACCTCGTTCTCGCCGGCGACAATGCGATCGTCATCGGCCTCGCCGCCGCCGGCCTGCCGAAGGAGCAGCGGGCGAAGGCGATCCTGATCGGCATCGCCGCGGCGACGGTGCTGCGCATCATCTTCGCCGCGCTCACCACGCAGCTGCTCGCCATCGTCGGCCTTTTGCTCGCCGGCGGCATCCTGCTGCTCTGGGTCTGCTGGAAGATGTGGCGCGAACTGCGCACCCCGCACCACGCCGAACTCGAGGCGGAAGAGGCGCTGACGGAGCGGGACGTCACCGGCGACAAGGCGATCGCCGCCGGCGCGCCGCGCAAGAGCTTCGCCCAGGCCGCCTGGCAGATCGTCGTCGCCGACGTGTCGATGTCGCTCGACAATGTGCTCGCCGTCGCCGGCGCGGCGCGCGAGCATCTCTGGGTGCTCATCGTCGGCCTCATCTTCTCGATCGCGCTGATGGGCATCGCGGCGAGCTTCATCGCCCGGCTGCTCAACAGGCAGCGCTGGATCGCCTATGTCGGCCTTCTGATCATCCTCTATGTCGCGCTCGACATGATCTATCGCGGCGTGAAGGAGGTCTGGCCCTATATGCAGTCGGCGGGCCTCTTCTGAGGCCGCTCCGCCGGGCCGGTGTTCGGCCCTGGCGCCGCGCTCAGCCGCGGACGGCGAGCACCGTCGTCCGCTTGATCTCGCCGTCCTCGAGCGCCCGCGTGACCGGGACGGAATAGGTGGCGAGTAGATCGAGCCCTTCGGCCGGCCGGTAGGTGCGGCCGGGATCGCCGACCAGCACGGTGCGGCCCGAGGCGGCGAGCGCCTTCAGCCAGGGCCAGGCCCGCTCGGTCATGGCCCGGTCGTAGAAGACGTCGCCGGCGAGCACCGTGTCGAAGCCCGCGAGCGGATCGCCGACACGGTCCTCGGCGAGGACCGACAGCACGACGCCGTTTTCCGCCGCGTTGAGGGCGATCGCCGCCGGGCCGAACGGGTCGATCTCGTTCGCCGTCACCGCCACCGCGCCCGCCATCGCCGCGGCGATCGCGACGAGGCCGGAGCCGGAAGCGAAATCGAAGACGCGCCGGCCGCGCACGAGATCCGGATGGTCGAGGATGTGGCGGGCGAGGCCCTGTCCGCCGGCCCAGGCGAAGGCCCAGAAGGGTGGCGGCAGGCCGGCCTCGGCGAGCTCCTCCTCCGTCATCCGCCACAGCGCCGTCGCCTCGTCGGCGAGATGGAGGCGGATCTCCGGCGCGTGCGGCACGGCAAGCACCGCCGTATGGGCGCGGATGAAGGCGGTATGGTCCGGGGCGGGCGGGCCGGTCATCCCGCCCTCGCCGAGGGTCAGCGGGTCGGCACCGGCCGCTCGCCGCGATAATCGTAGAAGCCGCGGCCGGTCTTGCGGCCGAGCCAGCCGGCCTCGACATATTTCACCAGCAGCGGGCAGGGCCGGTATTTGCTGTCGGCGAGGCCCTCATAGAGCACCTGCATGATCGACAGGCAGGTGTCGAGGCCGATGAAATCGGCGAGCTGCAGCGGCCCCATCGGATGGTTGGCGCCGAGCCGCATCGCGGTGTCGATCCCCTCGACCGAGCCGACGCCCTCATAGAGCGTGTAGATCGCCTCGTTGATCATCGGCAGCAGGATGCGGTTGACCATGAAGCCGGGGAAATCCTCCGACACCGCGATGGTCTTGCCGAGCTTCGCGACGAAGCCCTTCGCCGCCTCGAAGGTCTCGTCCTCGGTCGCGATGCCGCGGATCAGCTCGACGAGCTGCATCACCGGCACGGGATTCATGAAATGGATGCCGATGAAACGCTCCGGCCGGTCGGTCGCCGCGGCGAGCCGGGTGATCGAGATCGACGAGGTGTTGGTGCCGAGCATGGCGTCCGGCCGCAGCACCGGGCAGACGGAAGCGAAGATCTTGCGCTTGACCGCCTCGTTCTCGGTCGCCGCCTCGATGACGAGGTCGCAGGCGGCGAGATCCTCGACCGCACGTGCCCCGCCGATCCGCGCGGCGGCGGCGGCGCGGGCCTCCTCGGCGATCTTGCCGGAATGGACCTGGCGGGCGAGCGTGCCGGCGACCGTCGCGATGCCCTTGTCGATCCGCTCGGCCGAAACGTCGTGCAGCAGCACGTCATAGCCCGCGAGCGCCGCGACATGGGCGATGCCGCTGCCCATCTGCCCGGCGCCGATCACGCCGATCTTCGTCATGTCCGTCGCCATGGCCTGCCTCGATGCTCCTGCCCGGCCTCGATCATATCGCACTGCACCATGAGTTCGCCATCGCCCTGACGGCTAGAGTGCCGCCTTCAGCGCGGGCACGAGCTCGAACAGGTCGCCGACCAGCGCATAATCGGCCACCTGCATGATCGGCGCCTCGGGATCCTTGTTGATCGCGACGATCACCTTCGAATCCTTCATGCCGGCGAGATGCTGGATGGCGCCGGAAATGCCGACCGCGACATAGAGATCGGGCGCCACCACCTTGCCGGTCTGGCCGACCTGGAAATCGTTCGGCGCATAGCCGGCATCGACCGCGGCACGCGAGGCGCCGACCGCCGCGCCGAGCGCATCGGCGAGCGGCTCGATCAGGGCGCGGAAATTCTCCGCCGAGCCGAGCGCCCGCCCGCCCGAGACGACGATCCGGGCCGAGGCGAGTTCGGGCCGCTCCGAGGCCGAGAGTTCGGCCGAGACGAAGGCCGAGCGTCCGGCATCGGCAGGCGGGGCGACCGGCTCGACCGGCGCGGCGCCGCCCGCGCCGACCGGGGCGAAGGCCGAGGCGCGGATCGTCATGACGAGCTTCGGATCGCGCGTCTTCACCGTCTCGATCGCATTGCCGGCATAGGTCGGCCGCTCGAAGGTGTCGGGGCCGAGAATGGCGGTCGCCTCCGACACCTGCATCACGTCGAGGAGGGCGGCGACGCGCGGCAGCGCGTTCTTCATCGTCGAGGTCGCGGGCGCGACGATCGCGTCGTAGGCGGCGGCGAGCCCGACGAGGAGGGCGGACAGCGGCTCGGCGCGCAGATGCGCGAGCGCCGGCGCGTCGGCGACCCGCACCCGCGCGACGCCGGCGAGCGCAGCGGCCGCCTCGGCGACCGCGCCGACGCCTTCGCCGGCGACCAGGATGTCGACCGGCGCACCGAGCTTCGCCGCGGCGGCGAGCGCGCGGGCGGTCGCCTCGTTCAGCGTGCGGCCGTCATGTTCGGCGACGAGCAGCGTGGTCATGCGAGGACTCCCGTCTCCTTGAGCTTGCCGACCAGCTCGGCCGGCGAGCCGAGCGTCACGCCGCCCTTGCGGGCCGCCGGCTCGGCCGTCTTCAGCACGGTGTGGCGCGGCGCGAGATCGATGCCGAGCGTCTGCGCGTCGATCTCCTCGATCGGCTTCTTCTTCGCCTTCATGATGTTGGGCAGCGAGGCGTAGCGCGGCTCGTTGAGGCGGAGATCGGTCGTCACCACCGCGGGCAGGCCGAGGCGCACCGTCTCGAGCCCGCCATCGACCTCGCGGGTGACGTCGACATCGGCGTCGCCGAGCGCCACCTTCGAGGCGAAGGTGCCCTGCGGCCAGTCGAGCAGGGCGGCGAGCATCTGGCCGGTCTGGTTCAAATCGTCGTCGATCGCCTGCTTGCCGAGGATGACGAGGCCGGGCGCCTCCCTGTCGATCACCGCCTTCAGGAGCTTCGCCACCGCGAGCGGCTCGATCCGCCCCTCGGCCTTCACGTGCACGCCGCGATCGGCGCCCATGGCGAGCCCGGTGCGGATCGTCTCGGCCGCCTGGGCGGGACCGATCGAGACCACCACCACCTCGGAGGCCTTGCCCGCCTCGCGCAGGCGCAGCGCCTCTTCGACCGCGATCTCGCAGAACGGGTTCATCGACATCTTGACGTTGGCGAGATCGACACCCGAGCCGTCCGGTTTGACCCGGACCTTGACGTTGGTGTCGACGACACGCTTCACGGCGACGAGAATCTTGATCGGCATCGGACTTCCGGCTGGGCGCGATTTGTCAGACAACTCGGCGCGACCCTAAAGGCCGCTCAAAATCTAGTCAACGACCGCGGGCGGAACGACCAGCGCGTCGTCGCGGGCAAACAGCGGCACGCCGCGCCGCTTCAGCACCAGGATGGCGAGCGCGCCGGTGGCGAGACCGCCCATATGCGTGACCCAGGAGACGTCGTCCGCCGGGCCGAAGGCGATCATCCAGATCTGCCACAGCACCCAGAAGCCGAGCACGACGAAGGTCGGCAGCGGCAGGGGGAAGCGGAAGAGCAGCAGCACCCAGATGCGCACCCGCGGATGGAGGAGCAGATAGGCCGCGATCACGCCGGCGACACCCCCCGATGCGCCGATCAGCGCCGCGTCGGAGCCGGGCAGGGCGAAGACATGGGCGAGCCCGCCGCCGACGACGCAGAGGAGATAGAAGAGCACGAAGCGCAGATGGCCGGTCGCGTCCTCGACATTGTCGCCGAGCACCCAGAGGAACAGCATGTTGCCGGCGAGATGCCAGAAATCGGCGTGCAGGAAGGAATAGGTGACGAGGGTGAGCGGCTCGGCGAGGCCGAAGGCGGTGTCGGGCCGGATGTGAACGCCCGTCAGCGTCGAGGGGATGAGGCCGAAGGAGACCACCGAGGCGAGCGTCGCGTCCTCCGCCCCGGCATGCTGGTAGAAAAGAAAGATCAGCACGTTCACGACCACGATCGCGCGCGTCACATAGGCGTGGCGGATGTGGCGCAGCGGATTGCGGTCGTGAAAGGGGACGAACATTCAGCGGTTCCCGCCGGGCACCCAGAGGACATCCGCCGCGCCGCGCTGATTGGCGTGCCGGGCGGCGACGAAGAGCAGGTCGGAGAGCCGGTTGACATAGCGCAGCGCCGGTCCCGAGACGGTCTCGCGGCGGCCGAGCGCCACCATCAGCCGCTCGGCGCGGCGGGTGATGGTGCGGGCGAGGTGGAGATGCGCCGCTGCCGGCGAGCCGCCGGGCAGCACGAAGGAGCGGAGCGGCGAGAGCCCCTCGTTGAGCATGTCGATCTCGCGCTCCAGCCGCTCGACCTGCGCTTCGACGATGCGCAGCGCCGTCCGGTCCGCCTCGAGGCTCTCCTCCGGGGTGGCGAGATCGGCGCCGAGATCGAACAGGTCGTTCTGGATCCGGCCGAGGATGGCGTCGATTACCGGATCGGCGGCGGCGAGCCGGGCGAGGCCGAGTGCGGCATTCGTCTCGTCGACGGTGCCGATCGCCTCGAAGCGGAGATCGTCCTTGCCGCGCCGTTCGCCCGTCGTCAGGCCGGACGAGCCGTCGTCGCCGGTGCGGGTATAGATGCGGTTGAGCGCGACCATCAGCGGCCTCCGGCAGCGACGAGCAGGAAGAGCAGCATCAGGCCGAGCGCCAGCGCCTGGAGGAGCACCCGCCAGCGCATCAGGCTCTGCGAGCGTTCCGGCGAGCCGCCGCGCAGCATGTTGAACAGTCCGAGCAGCAATACGACGACGACCGCCGCCATCGCGACCGGTATGATGATCTGCCAGAAACTCATCGCGTCCTCGTCCCTCTGCGCTCACCCGGCTTAGCGCCGTCCGCCGCCAATAGATAGGGCGGGCGCGGCACGCCGGTCAGCGGCCGCCGAGAGCCGTCGGCCCGCGTCGGATCGGCGCGGTCCGCCGCTTTCGTGCGCGATCGGGGTTTGACCGCGCCCGCCGCCGCGCCTATCGTCCGCCCTCCCTCCCCGCCGCGCGCGTTCCCGGTCGAAACCCTTGTCCCTCCTCCCTTCCCGCGCGAGCGCCGCGCCGTGAGCCGGCTCGCCGAGATCGCCCTCATCGTCGTGCCGATCTTCGGCCTGATCGGCATCGGCTATGTCGCCGGCTGGACCCGCCATCTCGGCGAACGGGCGACCGACGGCCTGTCGGAATATGTCTTCGGCCTCGCCATTCCGGTGCTGATCTTCAAGACGCTGTCGACGGCGCAATTGCCCGAGGGCGGCCAGCCCTGGGGCTACTGGATCGCCTATTTCACCGGCGCCTTCACCGTGTTCGGCATCGGCTTCCTGGTGGCCCGCAAGATCTTCGGGCGCGGCCATCTCGAATCGGTGATGCACGGCTTCGCCACCGGCCAGGCCAACACCGTCTTCGTCGGCGTGCCGATCATCCTGTCGGCCTTCGGCCCGGCGGGCGCGGTGCCGCTCTTCCTCCTCATCGCCATCCACCTGCCGGTGATGACGACGGTGGCGACGATCTTCGCGGAAGGGGCCGATCACGGCGTGTCGCGCGCCTCGCTGGTGCGGCTCGCGAAGGCGCTCGCCCGCAATCCGATCCTGTTCGGCATCTATGCCGGCGCCGCGGCGAAGCTCTTCGGCATCGAGGCGACCGGCGCAGTCGGCTCGATCGTCGACATGGTCGCCGCCTCGGCGGTGCCCTGCGCGCTCGTCTCGATGGGCCTCGCCCTGTGGCGGCACGGCTTCGCCGGCGACCTCGAGCTCTCCCTCACGGTGAGCGCGCTGAAGCTCGTTCTCCATCCCCTCCTCGTGCTCGGCCTCACCCGCCTCCTGCCGATGCCGCCGGTCTGGGCGGGCGTCGCGGTGGTCTTCGCCGCCATGCCCTGCGGGGTGAACGCCTATCTGCTCGCCAACCACTACAAGGCCGGCGTCGCCGGCGCGGCGAGCGCGGTGTCGCTCTCGACGGTGATCAGCCTCGTCACCATCACCACCTGGCTCTATCTGCTCGGCGCGGGCTGAACCGGCGGCCGGCCTCAGAGTCCGACCAGCCGGCGGATATCCTCGGGCGTCGCGCCCTCCGCCCGCAGCGCGCCGAGCGCCCGCGCGCCTTCCGATTTCGAGAGCTTGCGGCCGTCCGCGCCGAGGATCAGCCGGTGATGCTCATAGGCCGGCTGCGGCAGGCCGAGCAGGGTCTGCAACAGCCGGTGCACGCTCGTCGCGTGATAGAGGTCGCGGCCGCGCACGATATCGGTGACGCCCTGCAGGGCATCGTCGACGACGACCGAGAGATGGTAGCTCGTCGGCGTCTCCTTGCGGGCGAGCACGACGTCGCCCCAGCGCGCCGGATCGGCCGGAACGCGGCCCTCCTCCCGCTCGCTCCAGTCGAGCGGACCGGCGCGGCGCACCGCCTCCGCCATCTTCAGCCGCAGCGCATAGGGCCGGCCGGCGGCGATCCGGTCCGCAGCGTCCGCGGCATCGAGGTCGCGGTCGGTGCCGGGATAGAGCGGCGCGCCGTCGGGATCGCGCGGAAAGGCCGGATCGGCGGCGTGCGCCTTGGTCTGCGCCCGCGACAGGAAGGCCGGATAGACGAGACCCATCGCCGTCAGCCGGTCGAGCGCGGCACGGTAGTCGTCGAAATGCTCCGACTGGCGCCGCGGCGGCGTCTCGTGGGCGATGCCGAGCCAGGCGAGATCGTCCCGGATCGCCGCCTCGTATTCCGGCCGGCAGCGGATCGTGTCGATGTCCTCGATGCGCAGCAGCAGCCGGCCGCCGGCCTGTCGCGCCCGCTCGGCGTTGAGGAGCGCCGAGAGAGCGTGGCCGAGATGGAGCGGACCGTTCGGGCTCGGTGCGAAGCGGAAGACGCGGGCGTTCACGGCGCGTCGTCGGCGAGGCAGCCGACATAGGCGCCGGCCGCCCGCGCCCGGCCCTCGACGAGGCGGGCGAGGCGGGAATGGCCGCGGCTCGGCTTCGCCGGATTGCGCACTTCCGGATTGGGCAGCGCCGTGGCGAGGAGCGCCGCCTGGCGGGCGGTAAGGCGGGCCGCGGGCCGGTTGAAATAATGCTGTGCCGCCGCCTCGATGCCGAACAGGCCCGGCCCCCATTGCGCGACGTTGAGATAGATCTCCATCGTGCGGCGCTTCGGCCAGACGAAATCGGCATAGGTGGCGAGCGGGATCTCGAAGGCCTTGCGGACATAGCTGCGCGAGGACCAGAGGAAGAGGTTTTTCACCGTCTGCATCGGGATCGTGCTCGCGCCGCGCGACGGGCCGTTCGGATTGTCGATCACCGCATTGAGCGCCTGCCAGTCGACGCCGCCATGCTCGCAGAAACGGCCGTCCTCCGACATGATGACGGAATTGACGAGCACCGGCGCGACATCGTCGATCGACACCCAGTGACGCTCCATGCCTTGCAGCGTGACCGCCGACCAGAGCATCAGCGTCGAGACCGGCGGCGCGACGAGATAGATCGGCACGAGCACGACCGGCAGCGCAACGAGGACGGCGGCGAGCCGCACCAGCACCGCGAGCGCGCCCCGGCGGCGCGGCCGCGTGCGGCCGCCGATGAGGGCGCGCACGAGGCTCATCGCCCGCCCGCTCCCGTGCCGCCGTCTCTCGCCTTCGCCAATCCGATCATGGCGCCCCCGATAGCCGCGCGGCGCGCTGCGGGCAACGGGAATCGCAGCGAAGACGCACGCGCTCTTGACGGCGGGCCGTGAAGCCGTCATCGCCTGTGATGCGCCGTCGCAGGAGCCCGCCCCTTGGACGCTTTCACAGATCGTCTCGTTGCCCGCGCCGCCGCGATCGAGCCCGTGCTCGAGGGCCTTCTCGACGACCTGCCGGCCTTCGGCGAGCTCGAACGGCCGCTGCGGCTGATGGCGGCGATGCGCCATGCCGTGCTCGGCGGCGGCAAGCGGCTGCGGCCCTTCCTCGTCGTCGAGGCGGCGGCGCTGTTCGGCCGCGAGGACGAGGGCGTGCTGCGCGCCGCCGCGGCGATCGAGCTCCTGCACTGCTACAGCCTCGTCCATGACGACCTGCCGGCGATGGACGACGACGATCTGCGCCGCGGCCGGCCGACCGTGCACAAGGCCTATGACGAGGCGACCGCCATTCTCGCCGGCGACGCCCTGCTCACCCTCGCCTTCGACGTGCTCGCCGATCCGGCGACCGATGCCGACCCGGCGGTGCGCGCCGCACTCGTGCTCGGCCTCGCCCGGGCGAGCGGACCGGGCGGCATGGTCGGCGGCCAGATGCTCGATCTCGAGGCGGAGAGCGTGCCGCCGGCGGAAGCCGGCGTGCGCACCCTGCAGGCGATGAAGACCGGCGCTCTGCTGCGCTTCTCGGTCGAGGCGGGGGCGATCCTCGGCGGCGCGCCGGCCGAGGCGCGGCGGGCGCTGCTCCATTATGGCGCCGCGACCGGCGCCGCCTTCCAGCTCGCCGACGACCTGCTCGACGCCACCGCGACCGCCGCCGAGACCGGCAAGCGCACCGGCAAGGACGCGGCGCGCGGCAAGGCGACGCTCGTCGCGCTCCACGGCGTCGAGCGCTCGCGCCGCATGCTGGTCGCACTGGTGGCGCAGGCGGAAGCCGCCCTCGCCCCCTTCGGCCCGGCGGCCGACACGCTGCGCCAGGCGGCCCGCTTCGTCGCCGACCGGCGGCGCTGACCACGCCGCCGCGTCGCCCGGCGCGCGTCGATCAGAAGCGCTCCTCCTCCTCGCCGCCGACCAGGATCTCGCGCTTGCCGGCATGGTTGGCCGGGCCGACGAGGCCCTCCTTCTCCATCCGCTCGATCAGCGAGGCGGCGCGGTTGTAGCCGATCGCCAGCCGCCGCTGGATGTAGCTCGTCGAGGCCTTGCGGTCGCGCAGCACGACGGCGACCGCCTTGTCGTAGAGATCGTTCGATTCCTCGAGCGCATCGACGCCGCTTCCGCCGCCGCCGCCACCCGATCCGCCGCCGCCCTCGCCGTCCTCGCCCTCGTCCTCGGTCACCGAATCGAGATAGTTCGGCCGGCCCTGCAGCTTCAGATGCGCCACCACCTTCTCGACCTCGTCGTCGGAGACGAAGGGGCCGTGCACGCGCTGGATGCGGCCGCCGCCGGCCATATAGAGCATGTCGCCCTGGCCGAGCAGCTGCTCGGCGCCCTGCTCGCCGAGAATGGTGCGGCTGTCGATCTTCGAGGTCACCTGGAAGGAGATGCGGGTCGGGAAGTTCGCCTTGATCGTGCCGGTGATGACGTCGACCGAGGGGCGCTGCGTCGCCATCACGACATGGATGCCGGCGGCGCGCGCCATCTGGGCGAGGCGCTGCACCGCACCTTCGATGTCCTTGCCGGCGACGATCATCAGATCGGCCATCTCGTCGATGATGACGACGATATAGGGCAGCGGCTCGAGATCGAGATCCTCCTGCTCGTAGATCGCCTCGCCGGTCTCCTTGTCGAAGCCGGTCTGGATGGTGCGGGTGATGGTCTCGCCGCGCTCCGCCGCCTGGGTGACACGGGTGTTGAAGCCGTCGATGTTGCGCACACCGACCTTCGACATCTTGCGGTAACGGTCCTCCATCTCGCGCACCGTCCATTTGAGCGCGACGACCGCCTTCTTCGGATCGGTGACGACCGGGGTGAGGAGATGCGGGATGCCGTCATAGACGGAGAGTTCGAGCATCTTCGGATCGATCATGATCAGCCGGCACTCCTCCGGCTTCAGCCGGTAGAGGATCGACAGGATCATCGTGTTGATCGCCACCGACTTGCCCGAGCCGGTGGTCCCGGCAACCAGCAGATGCGGCATGCGCGCGAGATCGGCGATCACCGGCTCGCCGCCGATCGTCTTGCCGAGGCACATGGCGAGGCGGGTCTTCGTCTTCTCGAAATCCTCCGAGGCGAGCAGCTCGCGCAGATAGACCATTTCGCGCTTGGCGTTCGGCAGTTCGATGCCGATCGCGTTCTTGCCGGGGATGACCGCGACGCGGGCGGCGACCGCGCTCATCGAGCGCGCGATGTCGTCGGCGAGGCCGATCACGCGGGAGGACTTGATGCCGGGCGCCGGCTCGAGCTCGTAGAGCGTGACCACCGGGCCGGGCCTGACATTGACGATCTCGCCGCGCACGCCGAAATCGTCGAGCACGCCCTCGAGCACGCGGGCGTTCTGCTCGAGCGCCTCGAGATTGACGCGGGCGCGCGGGTCGGTCGCCTTCGGCTCGGCGAGCATGGCGAGCGGCGGCAGTTCGAACGTGTCGCGGCCGAGCAGCGAAGGCTGCGCCTCGCGGATCGCCCGCTTGCCCGGCTTCGGCCGCGGCGCCGGCGGCTCGACGCGGGGCGCGGCGACGGGCGCGGGCGGCGGCTCCTCGGCGAAATCGTCGTCGGCGAAGGCCCGCGCGGCGAAGTCGTCGTCCTCCGCGTCGAAGTCGTCCTCCGCCGCGGGTGGCGCCGCCGGCATCGGCGCGGCGGCCTTCGGCCGCAGCCGCGGCTCGATCCGCCCTTCGGAGGGGGCGCGCCGGGCCATCGGCTCGAGCGGATCGGCGGGTTCGAGCCGCGTCGCGATCCGCTCGTGCGCCGCCCACAGCCGGCGCAGCGCGGTAGCGATCGAATAGAGGAAATGCGTCGTCCAGCCGAGAGCGAGGGTCAGCCGGCCGGGCGCCTCGTCGTCCTCGCCCTCGTCGTCCTCGTCCTCCTCCTCGACGGATGCGACGGTGCGGCGGGCGACGACCTTCGGCGCCGCCTCCGCCTTGCGGTCGGCGAGCACGGGCTCGCGGCGCTCGATCTCGACGCGGCCGAAGAAGCCCCCGGCATGGGCGAGGAGGGCGACCGAAACGAGGGCCGCGACCGCCGCGATCAGCCCCGCGACGAGACCTTCCGGTTCGCCGCCGATGAGGAGCGCCGGCAGGCGGAGCGCGAGATCGCCGGTCACCCCGCCGAGACCGGCCGGCAGCGGCCAGTGCGCCGTCACCGGCAGGACGGCGAGGGCGAGCGCCGCGGCGGCCGTCGCGCCGAGCCAGCTCGCGGCGCGCAGCAGGCCGAAGCGGCTCGGCTTCGCGAACAGGCCGCGCCAGGCCCAGATCGCCGCCGGGGCGATCAGCGCCGCCGAGGCGAGGCCGAAGAACTGCATCAGCAGGTCGGCGACGATGGCACCCGGCAGGCCGAGCGCATTGGAGGGCACCTTGTCGACCGCATAGGAGAGGCTCGGGTCATCGACCGCCCAGGTGGCGAGGGCGGTGGCGAGACCGGCGCAGACCACGAGGAGCGCGAGGCCGACCACGAGGCCGAGATGGCGGCGGAGCAGGCGCTTCAGCGCCTCGCCGCCCTCGCTCGCGGGCATCATCGGAACCGATCGGGTCTGACGCATCGTCGGGTCGCTCGCTCAGGGCTCAGGGTTGCGGCAGAAGGGCGGCGAGGCGGGTGAGCGCCGTGCGGGTGAGATCGAGATCCTGCACCATGGCGAGGCGCAGATAGGGCGCGCCGGGATTGACCCCGTCCGGCCCCGCCGCGGCGAGGAAGGCGCCGGGCACGCTGCGCACCCCCTCCTCGCGCCACAGCCGCTGCGCGAAGGCGACGCTGTCGCCGATTTCGAGCCACAGGAAAAAGCCGCCGGGCGGGGTGAGGCCGGGGAAGCGCGCGCCGAGAATCTCCTCGGCGAGCCGGTATTTAGCGTTATAGAGCGCCCGGTTCTCCTCGACATGCGCCTCGTCGGAGAAGGCGGCGACGGCGACCGCCTGGATCGGCTCCGGTACCTGCGGCGCCGCCTGATTGCGCAGCCGCAGCCAGAGCCGCAGGAAGGCCGGGTCGCCCGCCGCGAAACCGCAGCGCAGGCCCGGCAGGTTGGAGCGCTTCGACAGCGAATGAAAGGTGACGACATGGTCGAAGCCGGCGCCGAGCCGGTCGGCCGCCTCGAGCACGCCGGCCGGCGGCACGGCGCGATAGATCTCGGAATAGCACTCGTCGGCGAAGATCATGAAATCGTGCCGGCGTGCCGTCTCGATCAGCGCCGTCCAGTCGGCGAGCGACAGCACCTCGCCCTGCGGATTGCTCGGCGAGGCCATATAGAGCGCGATCGCCCGGTCGAGCACGGCGGCGGGCACCGCGCCGAGATCGGGCATCGCGCCGCCGCCCGGCGCGGCGGGCAGGAGCACGGGCTCGGCCCCGGCCGCCTCGGCGCCGGCGGCATAGGCCTGGTAGAACGGGTTCGGCAGGAGGATGACCGGCCGCTCCTTCGCCGGCGTCCGCTCCCGCGCGCCGAGCGCGGCGAAGAACAGCCCCTCGCGCGAGCCGTTCAAGGGCAGGACCATGGTCTGCGGATCGACCGGCACGGCGAGGCCGTAGCGGCGGTCGAGCCACGCCGCCACCGTGCGGCGGAAGGCGTCGGTGCCGCGGATCGCCGGATAGCGGCCGAAGCCCTCGCTCGCCGCGGCGATCGCCGGGCCGACGAAGGGCGGCACGGCGTGGCGCGGCTCGCCGAGACCGAGATCGATCGCCGGGCGGCCCGGCGCGATCCCGGCGACGAGATCGTTCAGCCGCTGGAACGGCGAGACGGTGGTCCGCACGGGGGTGGGCCCGGGCATGCGCAATGTCCTTCAGTCTGTTCGGGAGCGAGGCTAGCAGGCGGCTGGTTAAGCCGACTTTAACCATCGCGATCCGGGCGGGCGGAAGGCGGCGCGACGAAAAGAGCCCCGGTCGGGGACCGGGGCTCGAAGTCTCACGGGAGGACGTTCACGGAAGAAAGCGCCGCGGCCCGGGAAAGGGCCGCGGCGAGAGGTCTCAGCTGTGATAGGCGCGCTCGCCGTGCTCGACGATGTCGAGACCCTCGGCCTCGACCTCGGGACGGACGCGCAGGCCGACGATCACATCGACGATCTTGTAGAGGATCACCGAGCCGATGCCGCACCACACGATGGTCACCGCGACGGCCTTCAGCTGCGTCACGACCTGGGTGGCCATGTCGTATTCGCTGAGGCCGACACCGCCGAGCGCCGGGCTGACGACGATGCCGGTGCCGACGGCGCCGATGATGCCGCCGATGCCGTGGACGCCGAAGACGTCGAGGCTGTCGTCATAGCCGAGCGCGTTCTTCACCGTGGTGACGAAGAAGAAGCAGACGATCGCCGCGACGAAGCCGAGCACGATCGCGCCGACCGGACCGGCGAGACCCGCCGCCGGGGTGACGGCGACGAGCCCGGCGACGGCGCCCGAAACCGCGCCGAGCATCGAGGGCTTGCCCTTGGCGATCCACTCGATCAGCGACCAGCCGACAATGGCGCCGGCCGTGGCGGTGAAGGTGTTGATCATGGCGAGCGCGGTGCCGCCATTCGCCTCGAGATTGGAGCCGGCGTTGAAGCCGAACCAGCCGACCCACAGCAGCGAGGCGCCGATCATCGTATTGGTCAGCGAATGCGGCGGCATCAGATCCTTGCCGAGGCCGGTACGCTTGCCGAGCAGAAGAGCGCCCACGAGGCCCGCGATACCCGCATTGATATGGACGACCGTGCCGCCGGCGAAGTCGAGCGCGCCCATAGCGAACAGGTACCCCTCGGAGAACCACACCATGTGCGCGATGGGGTAGTAGACGAAGGTCACCCAGAGGATGGAGAACAGCATCACTGCCGAGAACTTCATGCGCTCGGCGAAGGCGCCGACGATCAGAGCGGGCGTGATCGCGGCGAACGTCATCTGGAAGCAGATGAAGACGTATTCCGGAATCTTGAAGCCGGCGCTGAACGTATCGGCGATGCTATCGGTGGTGACGCCGGCGAGGAAGGCCTTGGAGAGGCCGCCGATGAAGGCGTTGCCCGAGGTGAAGGCGAGGCTGTAGCCGTAGAACACCCAGATCAGCATGGTCACCGCGGTGATCATGAAGACCTGCATTAGCACCGACAGCATGTTCTTGGCGCGCACAAGGCCGCCATAGAACAGGGCGAGGCCGGGCACCGTCATCAGGAGCACGAGCACGGTCGAGGTGAGCATCCAGGCCGTGTCGCCCTTGTCGACGACGAAGGCCGGAGCCGCCGGAGCCGCGGCGGGCGCCGCGTCCTGGGCGAGCACCGCCCCGGTCAGCGCCAGAAGGGCCCCCGCGGCCCCCAGCAGCGAATATCGTGCAGTTCGATGGTTCATTTCACCTCTCCTGTCGGACCGGCCGCTCGACCGGTCGCCGGCCGGGACGACATGCCCCCTCGCCCGGCTGTCGGCTGCATCGCCTTTCAAAAACCACTCACGCATCGTTCGTCCGTGCCCCGCTCAGAGCGCGTCGGTATCGGTCTCGCCCGTGCGGATGCGCACCGCCTGGTCGATCGAGTAGACGAAGATCTTGCCGTCGCCGATCTGCCCCGTCTTCGCCGCGGCCGAGATCGCCTCGACGACCCGGTCGACCGCCTCGCTCGCCACAGCGATCTCGATCTTCAGCTTGGGCAGGAAGCTGACGGCGTATTCGGTGCCGCGATAGATCTCGGTATGTCCCTTCTGCCGCCCGTAACCCTTGACCTCGGTCACGGTCAGCCCCTGCACCCCGATCGCCGTCAGCGCGTCGCGCACCTCGTCGAGCTTGAAGGGCTTGATGATGGCCATCACGATTTTCATGCGTCGGTCCCGTCTCTGTCGCTGCCCGGCCGGCCGGGGCGTTCCTCGCTGCGACCGGGCGCACCGGCCGAATTCTGCGCCGGCTTCCCGACATGCATCGGGACCGGCCGACGCCCTCCAATCAAACTCCGTGCCAAGTACGCTCCCCCCGACAGGCGAGGTGCGATTTGGCGTCGCCTGCCGCAGCGCCACTTTCGGCTGCACGCAAAGGCCGCCGTCGCAGAGCGGACACATTCCCCGCCCAACAAACCGGCAGCAGCGGTATGCTGCCTTTTTCCAAGGCGCCGCGCTGCCGGGCAATGAACAGAAAATAGGCATGTTGAATCGCATTTCGGCGGGACCGGCGACCGCTGCGACGCGGACGCGGCTTGCCTCCAACCGGCTTCCGCCCGAGATTCCCCTCTGCCGGTCGCGCTCCCGCGCCGGCCCGTCCCGCATCGGCCTCATCCGGCCGGTCGCTCCGCCCGAAGAGGCCCGCCATGACGCATGCTGACATGACGCCTGTCGAGGAGCCCGGCGCCCTGCGCACCGACGTGCTGATCGCCGGCGGGGGCTATGTCGGCCTGTCGCTCGCGCTCGCGCTGCGCAGTGCCGATCCGACGCTCGCCGTCGCGGTCGCCGATCCGGTGCCAGCCGCCGTCGCCGCGGCCGATGCCCGCGCCTCGGCGATCGCCGCCGCGGCGCGCCGCATGCTCGCGGCGCTCGGCGTGTGGGAGGAGATCGCCGCGGCGAGCGAGCCGATCCTCGAAATGGTGGTGACCGACAGCCGGCTCGCCGATCCGGTGCGGCCGGTCTTCCTCACCTTCGGCGACCGCGCGGTGCCCGGCGAGCCCTTCGCCCACATGGTGCCGAACGGTGTGATGGTCGGAGCGCTGCGCCGGCGGGCCGAGGCCGCCGGGGTGGTGTTCGTTCCCGAAGCGATCGCCGATTTCGCGGTCGCGCCGGGATCGGTGACGGCGCGGCGCGCCGGCGGCGGCCGCGTCGCCGCCCGGCTGCTCGTCGCCGCCGACGGCGCCCGCTCGCGGCTGCGCGATCTCGCCGGCATCCGCACCGTCGGCTGGTCCTACGGCCAATCCGGCATCGTCACGACCGTCGAGCACGAGCGGCCGCACGGCGGCCGGGCGGAGGAGCACTTCCTCCCCGCCGGCCCCTTCGCCATCCTGCCGCTGCCGGGCAACCGCTCCTCGCTCGTCTGGACCGAGCGGACGGCCGATGCCGAGCGCCTCGTCGCGCTCGACGATTTCACCTTCGCCCTCGAGCTCGAGCGCCGCTTCGGCCACCGGCTCGGTGCGGTGCGGCCGGTCGGGCCGCGGCGGGCCTTCCCGCTCGGCCTCACCGTCGCCCGTGCCTTCGTCGCGCCGCGCTTCGCCCTCTGCGGCGACGCCGCGCACGGCATCCACCCGATCGCCGGCCAGGGGCTCAATCTCGGCTTCCGCGACGTCGCCGCGCTCGCCGAGACGGTGGTCGAGGCGCATCGGCTGGGGCTCGACATCGGCGCGGTCGATCTGCTGCGCCGCTACGAGCGCTGGCGCCGCTACGACACGGTCGAGATGGCGATGGTGACGGACGGGCTGAACCGGCTGTTCTCGAACGATCTCGCGCCCGTGCGCCTGATCCGCGATGTCGGCCTCGGCCTCGTCGACCGGCTGCCGCGGCTGAAGCGGGCCTTCATCGGCCGCGCCGCGCACGAGGGCGCCGACGGCCCGCGCCTGCTGCGCGGCGAGGCGCTCTGAGCGCGCCGCCCGCCGGCGCGGATCGCCCCGATCTCAGGGCTCCTCGATCGGCCGCGCCTCTTCCGGCAGCATGATCGGGATGCCGTCGCGGATCGGATAGGCGAGCCGCGCCGCCCGGCTGACCAGTTCCTGCCGCTCGGGGTCGTAGTCGAGCGTCGTCTTGGTCAGCGGGCAGACCAGCATCTCGAGCAGTTTGGGGTCGATCCGGCTCGCCGGGCGGTCGATCTCGGCCATGGCGGCGCTCCTCATTGCAGCGGCGCCGCGGAGCCGCCCTGCGGTCCGCGCACCAGCGACACTTCGGTGATGGCGATCAGCGTCTCGGCGCGGGTCTTGAGATCCGGCGCCTCGAGGAGGGCCTGCTTCTCCGCCGGGCCGAACGGGCACATCATCGACAGCGCATTGACGAGCGTCTCGTTCGACGCCTGGCCGATGCTCTCCCAGTCCGCTTCCAGGTGATTCGCCTCCAGATAGGCGCGGAAACAGGCGATCAGCGCCTTGCGGTCGACCGCCCGTTCGCCGGCGGCCTGCACGAAATCCGCGGCAAAGGGCGCCGCCGAAATGCGGCAGCGCCGGAAGCCGCGCTCGGGCGCGAGCTCCTCGACGACATCGAAGCGGGCGACGCCGGTGAGGGTGATCATATAGCGGCCGTCGCCGGTCTCGGCATAGCTCGTGATCCGCCCGAGGCAGCCGATGCGGCAGAGCGGCGGGTCCGGCTCGGCGGGGTCGTCGGAAAGGCCGCGTCCCGGCAGGGGCTGCACCATGCCGATCACCCGCTCGCCCGCCATGGCGGCGTCGATCATCGCGACATAACGCGGCTCGAAGATGTTGAGCGGCAATTGTCCGCGCGGCAGGAGCAGCGCCGAGGGGAGCGGAAACACCGGCACCACGGCGGGAATGTCCGCCGGGCCGCCATAGTCGCGGTTGCCCGCCCTCATCGCTTCATGCCTCTGCCGCGTCGACCGTTCTCAGGCGAACAGAAGGGAGGAAAGCCGCCGCCGGCCGGAGCGGGTCGCCTCGTCCATCGGGCCCCACGCTTCGAAGAATTGCAGCAGCTGCTTGCGCGCCTTCTCATCCTCCCACATGCGGTCCGCCGCGAAGATGTCAAGGAGCGCGTCCGTCGCGCCCTCGCGGTCGCCGTTCGCGTTGAGGAGGAGGGCGAGATCGAAGCGGGCCTGATGGTCCTTCGGGTCGCGGGCGATGCGGGCGCGCAGTTCGCCCTCCTCGCCGAGCCCGGCGGTCTGCTCGGCGAGAGCGAGCTGCGCCCGCACCGCGGCGACCGCGGCGTCGTTCTCCTTCTCCGCCGGCACGAGGGCGAGCGTCTCGCGCGCCTCGTCGAGCCGGCCGAGCACGAGGTGGGCACGGGCGAGGCCGGCGATCGCACGGATCTCTTCCGGCACGCGGGCGAGGATCGCGCCATAGAGCTCGGCCGCGTCCTCCGCGGCGCCCTCGGCGATCAGCGCCTCGCCCTCGGCGAGCGCCTCCTCGATCGCCGCCGCCTCGTCGGTCGGGCCGGCGGCAGCGCCGATCCGGTCGATGAAGGCGCGCACCTGGCTCTCGGGCAGCGCGCCCATGAAGCCGTCGACGGGACGTCCGTCGACGAAGGCGATCACCGCGGGAATCGACTGGATGCCGAGCTGGCCGGCGACCTGCGGATGCTTGTCGATGTCCATCTTGGCGAGGAGCACGGCGCCGCGCTTCTCCTTCACCACCTTCTCGATCACCGGGCCGAGTTGCTTGCACGGGCCGCACCAGGTCGCCCAGAAATCGACCAGCACCGGCCGGCGGCGCGATTCCTCGAGCACGTCCCTGGTGAAGCTGGCGGTCGTCACGTCGATCACGAGGGCCTCGCCGCCCGGTGTCGCGGGCGCGGCGGACAGGAACTCGGCCGGAGTGCTCATCTCGATTTTCCCCATCGATTGGAAGGCCGGGGACGGAACCCGGCGCGTTGCCGCAGAAGATGGCGCGCCCGCGCGCCGGTTACAACGCCGCCGCACCGGAGAGCGGAACGACGAGCGGCGTATGGCCGGTCGAGCGCAGGAAGGCGAGGAGATCCCCGGCGGCGATCGTCGTCGTCGCGGTGTTCTCGAGCGGGTGGAAGTTGACCGGGCCCTTTTCGAGCAGACCCGAATCGAGCACCACCGTCACCCGGCCCTCGCGGTCGTTCACCGCGGCGAAGGGGGTCACCGAGCCGGGCTTCACGCCGAGCACCGCCTCGAGCAGCTCGGCCGAACCGAAGGAGAGCCGGCCCGAGGCGCCGATCGTCTCGTGCAGCCGCTTGAGGTCGAGCGCCGCCTCCTCGTCGCAGACGACGAGAAACAGCCGGCCCTTCTTGTCCTTGAGAAAGAGGTTCTTCGAATGGCCGCCGGCGATCGTGCCGCGCAGCGCCCGCGACTGCTCGACGGTGTGGAGCGGAGCGTGCTCGGCGGTGACGGTCGCGATGCCGAGTTCGGCGAGCAGCGAAAGAAGGGTTTCGCGGGGCGATGCCATGGCGTCTCCTCGGGCGGGCGCCGGCAGAAAGCACCGAAGCGCGGCGGCGCGCAAGTCGAGGGCGGGCCTCCCGTTCGCGCAGGGCCTTCGGGCGGGAGAGCCCCCCCGGAACGAGAAAGGCCCGGCCGAGGCCGGGCCTTTCGAGATCGTGCGGGACGGCTCAGAACTTGAAGTTCAGGCCGGCCTTGACGATGTGGGTGGTGAAGTCGACGTCGGTGCCGAGATAGTTCTCGCTGCCGAGATCGACATAGCTGTATTCGAGCCGGCCGGTGACGTTCTGCGTGAAGCCGTATTCGAGACCGGCGCCGGCGGTCCAGCCGACATGCCAGTTGCTCTCGTCGGCGACGCCGCTGTCGGCCTCGCCCTCGCCATAGGCGACACCGCCCTTGGCATAGACGAGCACGTTGTCCATCGCGTAGCCGATGCGGCCCGTGGTCGTGCCGAGCCAGTTCAGGTCGCCGTCGAAGCCGGCTTCGCTGCCGCTGATGTCGGCATAGGAGAAGTCGGTCTCGAGACCGAACACGAACTGGTCCATCTGCCAGTTGTAGCCGCCCTGCACGCCGACCAGGAAGCCGTCGCCGTCGACGTCGCCGAAGCTGTCGACATCGGCCGTGGTCCAGCCCCAGCCGCCGTGCACGCCGGCGTAGAAGCCCGACCAGTTGAAGACGGACGACGAGATCACCGGAGCCGGCGCGACGGCGGGAGGCGCCTCATAGGTGAGATCGGCGGCAGCCGCGGCGCCCGTGAGCGCCAGCGAGGCGGCGCCGGCGAGGAGAAGCTTCTTCATGGGTTACCCTCACGAAACCATTGAACCCCGCGAAACGGATGTTCCGCGTTTTGATCAGCCCCCGAGATGTCCCCTATGACCAGAGAGGTAGCATGGGCGGCGAGGCTTGACGAGCCCGAGAACCGGCGAGGAGGGGCAAAGGTTGCCGCGCCGCGGCCGGTTCCGCCGCACCGCGGCATTAATGTCGCAACGCCCGCTCCACCCCCGCAGGCCTCGCTCCCATGCCGGCGCCGGGCCGGCGCCGCCGGGCCCGGGCCGCGGTGATCGGCGCCGCGGCGCTCCTTATCGGGCACCGGGTCCCGCCGCCGCGCCGATCCGGGCCCGTCGCGGCGATCCGCGCCGACCCATTGCGGCGAACCCGCGCCGCCGTGGCGACCCGCGCCCCTCCCGCGGCCGCGCGATCCCGCACAAACCGGCCCGCCCGGGACCGCCCGGCGGGCCGTCCACAGCCCCGCGAAAGGGGCTTCAAATTGCTGTTGCAAAGCCCGACCCGTTCGGCCATATAGGCGCCGTCCGGCGTGCCCGGGCAGGATGCGGGTGTAGCTCAGGGGTAGAGCACAACCTTGCCAAGGTTGGGGTCGAGGGTTCGAATCCCTTCGCCCGCTCCAATATTCTCAAAATAATCAATAACTTATAGCGACACCGCCGAGAGGCGGTTTTGCCGTTTTCGGTATGGTGACCACTTGGTGACCACCGATGCCGAGAGCGTCCGCCATCTCTCCCCTTGTGGAAAACCGCATGCCTTCTCTCGAACGAGGCGGCTCGCCACCGTACGCAGTTGAATTACGTCCAGCACGGCGAACGAGCCTTTCGGACCTTGCCCGCCTTCCATCGCTCGTGCGGAAGAGAGCGCCGCCTGCGCTGAGATCCAATGCAGCAGCCTAGATCGATCGAGCTCGGCGCGGGACGCTACGCGTTCGAGGTGGGTGTCATATTTCCTGATTCGAGCGCCGTCTCGGCGCCGGATTGGATTATTCTGGATGCTCACCAGAGATTCGGTTCCAGCCATGCACCCTGCCTTACAGCGTCTCGTGAACGCCAACACAGCTCTTGAAAACGCACAGCGCGCACTTGAACTTGCACAGGATCAGCGGCGGCAGGCGGCTCTGGCGCTCATTGAGATCGAGGATGAGGATCAGCGCTGGCAGGCAGCGATCTTTGCGTATCGCGAGTTCGGCCACGGCCTTAGTCTTGCTCTGGCGGAGGCTGCGACGGGTCTTCCGGGCAAGAAGGCGCAGTCGAGGTTCCTGGTTCGCGCAGGCCGGAAATCATACCAGCCCAAAGGCCACGGGTCCGACGCTGGCATGCATATACCGGAGCCGATGTCAGAATGGCCGGCTCCGGACCAACTGGAGCGCGATGTGATCAGCTCGCACATCGCCCATGGCGAACCGTACTGGGTCGACCGAGGCCTCGGTTGGGGCAGGCTGAGGGTGGATCTGCAACCAGACCAGGCGCGAACCTATTTGGAAGACGCGACCGGCGCGATGGCCGCTCGGGTCGGCTTGACGCGGGAAGAGTTCGTCGAGTGGCTTTCAACGGAGGGCTTTGTTCGCTGCAGCGGCGTGACCATGAAGGGCGCGCCTTGCAAGGCGGGGGTCAAAGGCCTCAGCGGCCAGATGGCGATCGGACCGTGGAAAGCCGCGAAGGATCGTGGCGGGTACTGCGCCACGCACGGCGGCTAAGACCAGTGTCGCACACAGCCTATTCGCAGCATTTTGCCCAGGAGCTGGACTTCAAGCAATTGCTGAAGCGCCGGGGCGTCACCGCATCCTTGGAGCAGGTAGACTACGGCCTGAGCCAAGCCGAGCGAGACTGGATGCGTAGCGACTTGCTGTGCCCGTCGTGTCGATGCGGCGGGGCGAGCTTGGTCCGGTCCGATGCAAACGGTACTGGGCGTAACACGCGACAGGCGCACTTCCGGTTTATCGACGCCTCGGGCCACACGGCCCACAAGCTGGGCTGTGATTTCTTCGCAATGGATGACGTGCCCGGTGTTCAGAGAGGCGTCGACGTTCAGTTCTCCGCGAACGACAAGGACACCAAGGTTATCCGGGAGTTGGTCTGCAAGGCCATTGCAATCGGTGAGCTGAGCAAGCCGGCGATTTTCGAGATGCGGTCGTGGTTTCTAGCCCAGCGCGACGCTGACGCATTCGAGGTCAAGGGTACCCCGGCCGTGGCCGACTGGCTGTGGTCCATCAACCGACTGCAGATATACGAAGCCCTGGAGTTCCAGCCCTTCCATCTCATCTTCCCGGGCTTCGACACGCGTCGGGCGGCGCTTCGCGACCTCGCCTTTTACTACCGTGACTTCGTAAAGCGGATCCCTCGCATCGGTTTCGACGCGGCGGTGCGCGATCGGACGAAACGCATTCTGATGGCCAATCAAGGGCAGCGGCTTATCGCCATGGAGCCCCTGCGGTCGAGGTACGAGATGACCGCCAGGCTGGCCGGGCTTATGGCGGCCTATGGAAACCTGTCGCTGACCAGGCGACGGTCACTTGGAAGCATCTACGGCGATACGCCGGAGGCTCTATTGGCCTTTACCGCGACGCTGCTCTTTGTTTCCCACTGGGACGAAAACGCGGCGCTCGGCCGCTTCGCCAAGATCATTGCCGCGGCGACGCCAGATGACCTGACCTTGGGCAACGTCATCGGGCTCAATCCCTTCCACGACTTCGCCGCTCTTGAGGTGGCCCGTTTTATCGCTGGCCTAGCGCCACCGTCGGAGCGTGCTTACGACTTTGAGGCGGAGTTGGCCGGCGCCATCGCCAAAATCAACGCGGCGCGCGGGTAGTCAACACGCGACCCCAGGCAGGGCGTGACCGCATCAATGGCGTGCCCGCACGACACACGCTAAAGCTGAGCTATTGGCCGTTTCAGGAGTCGCCAGCCAGATGTACGTGGCCAGCCTCAAGATCGAGAATTTCCGGCAGTTCGGGGAAAACGAGCACGCGGTCGAGTTTGTCTTCTCGCCCGGCTTCAATCTGCTGGTTGGCGAGAATGACGCCGGCAAAACAACGGTCGTGGACGCCCTGCGTCATCTACTTTGGACCACGAGCCAGGACTACCATCGTTTGACGGTCGACGACTTCCACGTGTCGGGCGCCGAGCGCGCCGAAACTCTCTCAATCTCGGCGATCCTACGTGGCCTGACGACGCCCGAGCAGGCAACGTTCCTTGAGTACCTGACCACCAGCCCCGGCGAGACGCCGCACCTGTCGGTCTCCCTGACCGCGAGCAGGTTAGACGGCGGAACGGCCGCGAAGGGGAGAATCGCCGTCAGCTTCCGCGCCGGCGCCCTGGGCTCTGGTCCGCCGATCGAAGGCACCATACGCGAGTTTCTACGTACGACATATCTTCGGCCACTACGAGACGCAGAGGCAGAGCTCACGGCAGGCCGAGGATCACGCCTTTCTCAAATCCTGGCGTCACATCCCGAGTTCGCGGGCCAGCACGTCAGCGACTACCAAGACGGGGGGCCCCCGCCAGCGACGCTCGTCGGTATCATGGCTCAGGCCGAGGCGTTGATTCAGGCTAACCCGGTCGTCACCAGTGTCCGCGACACGATCAATCGCGAGTTCCTCGCTAGCCTCTCCCTGGCTGCGGACCCCTTGGCGGCGGCCATTTCCGTCGCGAGGCGTACGGATCTGCAACAGGTTCTCGAAAAGCTCGAGCTCGCGTTGGGATCGAGGGCCGGGGTGCAATTGCCGACGCGGCGGGGCTTGGGCCTGAACAACGTGTTGTTCATGGCGACGGAGCTCCTATTGCTTGGAGCCGCCGAGGGCATGCCTCTGCTCTTGATCGAAGAGCCGGAGGCTCATCTCCACCCACAAATGCAGTTGCGGTTGATGGAGCTGCTGGAGCTGCGGTCCAAGCCCGGCCCCGGTCGGGTTCAGGTCATTGCGACAACCCACAGCCCTGCCCTGGCGGCCAAGGCCGATATTGAGGCGATCACTTTGCTCGCCGATCACAAGGCCTTCCCCCTCGACCACAAAAGCACGGCGCTTGAGAAGGCAGACTATGCGTTCCTGCGACGTTTTCTCGACGTCACCAAGGCCAACCTGTTCTTCGCCAGGTCTGTCATCATCGTCGAAGGTGATGCTGAGAACATCCTGCTTCCGGCGCTCGCCGAAGGTTTGGGGCGGCCGCTCGCAAAGTACGGCGTATCGATCGTCAACGTCGGACATCGAGGGCTTTTCCGGTACGCGCGCATCTTCCAGCGCACCGACGGAACGACCTCCCCGATCCGGGTCGCCTGCTTGACCGACCGGGATTTCCCGACTGCGGCTAGCGCGGCTTATGTGCCGCCTCCCGCCCCCCCAGGGCCGGGGGAGGCCGCCCGAAGAAAGTTCGAGAACGATTTCACTGTGGAGGAACTGGAAGCCGCGGTCGCTGGCCTTAAGGCGCGTGACGGCGGTTCCGTGCGGACGTTTGTGTCGCCGCGCTGGACACTGGAGCATGACATTGCGGCGGCCGGACTTGGCCAGCTCAGTCACCGTGCGATCCGCATGGCGAGGCGGGCCAAGGACAAGAACGATGTCCTGACTGATCAGGAAATCGCCCACCAGATTCAGACGGCGGATGCGGAGTTTGCGGGCTGGCAGGCGCAGGAGCTAGCCAGTGACGAGATCGCCGCGCGCATCTATCGGTCGCTCTTTGATAAACGGGCGTCGAAAGTTGAGGCGGCACACTACTTGGCCGCCGAGATTCCCAAGCAGGATTGGGAGCCGGAGAATCTAGCACGGAGGCTGCCGAGATACTTGGTGGAGGCGATAGAGTACGTCACCGAGCCCATCGAGCGGATTGAGGACGTCATCTGATGCCCTTACCGTTTCCCATCGAGCGCAGCGACGTGGCTGAGGTCGAAAGCCTTCTCGGTTGCGATTTTGGGTCCGACGCCCAACTCAGAGCCCTGTGCCACGAGGATAGCGTGGACATCCAGGCGGCTCCAGGTAGCGGCAAGACGACCTTGCTCGTGGCCAAGCTCGCGATCCTCGCGCGAAAGTGGACCTCGCGGTCACAAGGTGTGTGTGTTCTATCTCACACCAACGTCGCGCGGCAGGAAGTCGAAGCCCGGCTCGCCAAGGACGCCCATGGTCGTCGTCTGCTAGGTCACCCTCATTTCATCGGCACATTCCAAGCGTTCGCGCATCAGTACCTTGCCCTCCCTTTTCTACGCGGTTCCGGTCGTGAGCCCCGCTTTATCGACGACGGGCACTTCGCAGCAGCGATCCGGGCTCGGCCGAAGGCTTGGCACATCAACAATTACCTCCAGAACCATCCGGCCACAGCCGACACACTGCTGACGACCCTCCGTTTCGAAGGACCTGACCTGACTGTCGGCTGTGAGGCCACTCTTCCGCAGGCCGGCACGCCGACCGGGCGGGCGTTCCGGGCGCTCAAGTCCGCTATGGCCGACGATGGATATTTCCGGTTCCAAGATATGTTCGCCTATGCCAGCCGGGCCATCCGCGATGTGCCCGGACTGATCGACGTCGTGCGAAATCGGTTCCCCTGTGTCTTCATCGACGAGATGCAGGACACGGATACCCTGCAGCATGCATTTGTCACATCGATCTTTGGAGATGAGACGGTCGTCCAGCGCTTCGGTGACCAGAACCAAGCCATCTTCCACGATGTTGTCGATGCCGATGCCGTCACTGGGTTCCCTCGAGCGGGCTATATCGACTTGGTGCAGAGCCGGCGCTTTGGGACGCACATTGCACGAGCGGCTTCGACCATCACCGTGCGCGCACCACAGGAAATCCAGGGAACCGTCCGCGAGCCCGAGAAGCGTCACACCATCTTCGCCTTCGAGCAGGGCGCGATCGGCCAGGTCCTCCCTGCATTTGGCGACCTTCTGTTCGAAGAATACCCCGATGGGTTTCCCCGAGGCTTTGTCGCCAAGGCTGTTGCCGGTCGCAAGACTGGGGCGGGCCAGAACATGCCGCGCCACCTTGGCGACTACTGGCCGCCCTTCGCCGCCGGGCACGCCGGCTCGCAGGCCAGCTTCTCGAACCTCGCGGACTATGCGCGCCGCGCGCAGATGTTGCTCACCGAGGCCTGTGATTGTGCGCCGGCGGCCGATGCGATCTGGGACGGCCTGTTGGCACTCGCTCATCGCGGCAACATTGCCCACGGGACACCAAGACTGACGAAGCGGGGCCTTTTGGCCGCGCTTGACGCCGCCGATCCGGCTGCCGGATTGGCATTACGCTTGGTGGCTCACCGCCTGTGTTTCAGCGTGGATTCGGGCGATGCAGACGCTTGGCCGCAGACCGCCCAGGAGATTGAAAACGCGCTCAGGCTCTTGATGCTTGCCCCGCCTCCTCAAGCGTTCGCCGACTTCCTCGCTTGGGTGCCCGACGGCGCTGCCGCCGCGGTCGTCGGCCGCTCACGGCAGAACATCGTGCGCCACGTCAGTGACGATCGCTCAGTTGAGATAGCCCTTTCGACTATTCACGGTGTGAAGGGCGAGACGCACAGCGCTACGCTCGTTCTATCGACGCCGAGCCGAAGGATGTTCGATTTGAAGGAAGCCATCGGCCCGCTCACAGGCACGGGCGATGCACGGCGGCGCGAGAGACAGACTGTCGCCAGGCAACTGACCCTCGTTTTCGTGGGGATGACTAGGCCTTCCCAACTGCTCTGTCTTGCGATGCCTCTCGACCACCTAGAGGCCAATGAGATCGCGGCGCTCGAAGGTAACGGCTGGCGAGTTCATACGCTCCGGGCTGGCTGACATCATCGGTTTAAATTCGCTCAGCAACGATCAGAGCCGGTCGTAGGCGTCGATCCGACGGAGAACGGCTGAGCTCCTCACCGCCTGCACCGTCCCAAGACCATACCGCGAGCTGCGCTCGCTTTGTCCTGATCGGCTGCGGCTGAAGCCTTGCCGATCCCGAAAGGGGAGAGATGGTCTTAGCCCTCTCTCCCCCGCGACCGCCGCCTGCGCGAGGGCGGGGCCGCGCGCTCGCAAGGCGGCGCATGGCTACCATTGTCCCAACCGTTCCGATCCACCCCGCTCGCGGCGCAGCCCAGCCCTGCTCGCCGGCAGCCGCCCCCCTCTCTGCCGCGCGCTCACGCGCCCCCGGAAGGCATGTCGGAGGACATGCCTTCGGCATTTACGGAGAAAGGATCGGAACAATGGCCAGAACATCGAAGAAGGCACGGGCCGTCACCGAGACGATGGCGGATCAGGTTGCGGATGCGGAAGTCCGTAGCATTGGGGAAACGGCGAAAGAAATCGTCGGCGCGCTGCCCGCACCGGAGGCGGAGGCCGCGAGCGGCGCGGCGGATTTCATTCCGCTCAACAAGTTGAAGAAGTCGCCGCGCAATGCCCGCAAGACCCCGCACAGCGAAGCGACCATCGAGGCGCTGGCCGCCAGCATCGCCGTCAAGGGTATGCTGCAAAACCTTGTGGTGGAGCCCGAGCTTGATGCAGCGGGAGAGCCCACCGACAGCTATTTCGTGACGGTGGGCGAAGGCCGCAGGCTTGCCCAGCTTCTCCGCGTGAAGCGCAAGGAGATCAGGAAGACCGAGCCGGTGCGCTGCGTCATCGACACGGCGAATGACCCGCACGAGATCAGCCTTGACGAGAACGTCACCCGCGAGGCGATGCATCCGGCCGACCAGTTCGAGGCGTTCCGCGAGCTTGCGGAAAATCGCGGGTGGGGAGCGGAGGAGATCGCCGCCCGCTTCGGCGTGACGGCGCATGTGGTGCGCCAGCGCCTGCGGCTCGGCGCTGTCAGCCCCAAGCTGTTGCAGGTGTACCGCGACGGCGGCTTGAACCTCGACCAGTTGATGGCCTTCGCCCTCACCGAGGATCACGGGCGGCAGGAGCAGGTTTTTGCGAACCTCTCCTACAACCGCGAGCCGTGGATCATCCGCCGCGACCTCACCAAGGCACACATTCCGGCAACGGATCGCCGGGCGATCTTCGTCGGCCCGGAGGAATACACCGAGGCGGGCGGCACCATCCTGCGCGACCTATTCACCGAGGATCGCGGCGGCTTCTACGAGGATGCCGCGCTGCTGGACCGGCTCGTCACCGGGAAGCTGGAGCGGATCGGCGCCGAGGTTCAGGCGGAAGGCTGGAAGTGGGTCTCGGTCCACATCGACTATCCCCATGCCCACGGCCAGCGCCGCGCCTATCCGCAGCCGGTGGAGCTTTCCGAGGAAGATGCCGCCGCCTATGCCGCCGCGCAGGAGGAATACAACCGGCTGTCGGAGGAATGGGACGGCGCAGAGGAGCTTCCCCCGGAGGCGGACGAGCGGTTCGGGGTGCTTGAAGCGGACATGGAGCGCATAGACGCGCTCCGGCACATCTATGACCCGGACGACGTCGCGCGCGGAGGCGTGTTGGTCGTGCTGTCGCATGACGGCACTGCCCGCATCGAGCGCGGCTTCATCCGGGCCGGGGACGAGAAGCCCGAGCCGGAAGAAACCGCAGAGAACATGCGCGTCACCGAGGATGGCGAGATCATCGAGGACGGCACGGATGACAAGGATGGAAACCCCGTTTCCGCGCTCGACGCCGAGGACGAGGATACCGAGGATGCGGGCAAGCCGCTCTCTGACCTTCTCGTGCGGGACCTCACCGCTCACCGCACGCTCGGCCTGCGCCTCGCCCTTGGTGAGCAGCCGGACATGGCGCTGGTCGTCGTCACCCATGCCCTCGCCGCGCAGACCTTCTATCGCGGCGCGGAAGCGACGTGCCTCGAAATCCGGCCGACGAGCAGCACCCTCACCGGGCACGCGGACGGCATCGAGGACACGGCGCCGGCGAAGGCACTAGCGGATCGTCATGCCGGATGGGCAGCGGATATGCCGTGCGATGTGGCTGACCTGTGGGGCTTCATCGCCGCGCTGGATCAGGCGAGCGTGCTGGCGCTGTTTGCCCATTGCGCTTCACTCACCGTCAATGCGGTGAGGCTGCCCTGGGACCGCAAGCCCCGCGTCCATGAGACAGCGGATCGGCTAGCGACCGCGCTTGCCCTCGACATGACGGCGCACTGGACGCCCACGGCACGGACCTACCTCAGTCGAGTGACTAAGGCACACATCGCCGCCGCCGTGCGGGAAGCCGTCAGCGATGAGGCCGCCGACCGGATCGCCGGCATGAAAAAGCAGCCCATGGCGGAAGCCGCCGAGCAGCTTGTCGCCGCCACCGGATGGCTCCCCGCACTCCTGCGCACCGAACGGCCCGCATGGCTGGATGCCCCGGAGGCTGAAGCCGGCGCGGTCCTAAATGCGCCGACCGCAGCCAGTCGCGACGATACCGGCACGGTCGAGGACGGCGCAGCCTTCAACCACGCCGCCGAGTGAGCCCAACGGCCGGAGCCGCTTCGGCGGTTCCGGCCAGTCTCTCGACAGCATCGAGAATTTTCCGGCCGCGCCGGTACGGCGCGGCCGGAGACCTCGACTGCGCGAGAGCAGGAACCATAACCATGAGAAGCTATATCGAGCAGCGATCGCAATGATGATCGCTCCGTTTCCTGAAATCCGCTTTTGCGGATTTCAGGCGGCCTTGACGATGCCGACCACAACGCCCGCCACAGCGCCGGCCTCGTCGGCAAACGGCAAATAGAGCCGGACGATGCGGGCAGACCCACCCGGAAGCTGCGCCTGGTCTTCCATCATCAGCGTGCGCCCGGATGCGAGAACGATGGCCGCCTCATTGTCCGCATCCGCGCTCGACGGCGTGAGCCGGCCGACCGGCTCGCCGGCCAAAGCAACTCCATAGAGCCGGTCGACATCCTTGCCGCTGCGCTCGATCCTCAGCGGCTCATCCGATTCGGACGGGCGCCGGATCACGACGATCACATCATCCAGATCGGCCAGACGCTCGGTGATATTTCCAGCCAGCGGCATGGCTGCGCCTTCACCGCGCGCAAGCCAGACGCGATAAAGCTGACCTAGCGCTGGATGTCGGTCCGCCAACAATCGAGAATCCATGCCGGAATCCGTCGTGCCAAGGCTAACCAGATTTTCTGGTTATCTGTATTTCGGTTTAATTGATCTGCCGGTTTCGTCAATGACCGGCAGGGCATATGCAAAAAACGCTTCGCTCGCCAAGGCATATGCGTCTGGTTCAGCTCATCGTCGACAAGCGCCGGGAGGCCGGCATGAGCCAGTCCGATCTGGCCGAAGCGCTCGGCCGATACCAGTCCGTCGTTGCCGCCATCGAATCCGGCGGCCGTCGCATCGATGTCGTCGAGTTCCTTGAGTTGGCCGAAACGATCGGCTTCGATCCCCATGACGTCATCCGCGAGGTATCTGCAATTGCGACGAAGCGTAAAGCGAAGCGAAAGACGTGATGATCGAACATCAGTGCAATTATCCCAACGCTGACAAATTCTCACCCCCTATATTTTTGAGATGCTAGGCATCGCCCTTCGGGTCGGGCTCTACGCCTCCTGCGGTGGCTCCCGAAGCCCCTTCCGGGTTTTCGCCTCCGGTAACAATCCCTTCTATAATCGGACCTCGGACATCAAGGCACGACCGCCTTGTTCAAATCAGTCAATGAAGAGAGGCACCTGGCCCGAACCTTCGCTTGGTTGAACTGGCTATTGCGGGCATAACCAAGCAGGAATGTGAAGACGGGGCGTTGCCAACATTGGAGAATGAAGCAATCTGGTTGGGGATGGCGTTCCTCGTTATCGCCCTGATCTATGCGGCGGTAGGCCAGGCCGGAGCATCGGGTTACATCGCGGCGATGGCGTTGGCCGGCTTTTCGCCACTGGTCATGAAAACGACAGCACTTGCCCTAAACCTCCTCGTCGCAGCAATAGGCACCTTCTATTTCATCCGGGCGCGGCGGTTGTCTTGGCGGAACGTCTATCCTTTTGCCGTACTCGGTTTTCCCTTCTCTCTGCTTGGCGGTGCCATCCATCTGCCCGAAGGGGTCTATTATCCGGTTGTGGGGATAATCCTCATACTGTCGTCGCTCCAGATGGCGCGATCTGCTATCAGGAAGGGCGGGACAAGGGCAGCCTCACCGTCAGCGCCACCGTTCTGGGGTGCGCTATCGACCGGCGCGGTCATTGGCTTCGTCTCCGGAACTACGGGAACCGGAGGCGGCGTGTTCCTCGCACCAGCGATCCTCGCCATGAACTGGGGAACAGCACATCAAACCGCAGCGACCACGGCTGTCTACAATCTCATGAACTCGGCCGCAGCCTTATTGGGTGCCTATTTCTATTGGGATCAGGTTCCTACTTCCTTGCCGTTGTGGCTTGTTGCTGTCGCCGCAGGTGGGTCGATAGGAGCTTTCGTCGGAAGTCGATATCTCTCGGACCGCTGGCTGCGTGGAATCCTTGCGTTGCTCTTGCTGGTTTCCGGAATCAAACTGGTATTCTAGGGGCTTTCGGGTGTGCCCTTGGGGCAGACGCGCTGTGCGCGATCGTACTCTATCTCCGGCCGCATGCCGCCTACGGCCGAACCCGCCATAGCGGTTTCGGCCCATACGGGTCACGATCACTCTGCCGGTCAGTCCGCATCATGCCTCTATTCGGAGTCGCAGCAACCGCGCTCCATGATGGAGTTCGACGAGGTGGTCCGATTATCCCATCTGACGCGCGGGACAACGGCGGCGGGCATTCCCACGATAAAGCCCTCCGCTTTCGCAGGGTTTCCCTGTGGCGGCCGGCGTCACTCGGCGGCGCGGCGGGACGGGATGAGGACGATCCTGCCTCCCGATGCCGGTCTCGATCATGCCCGCATTGCATCGAACGGATCGGGAAAGCCCGCATCGTCCCTGTGCTTGAGGAGGCGGGGCAGCCACGGCCCCACGCAGGAGCAATGTCGTTTCTTGCACGCCGCTCCGAACTCGGTGGCAGGCAGGGCGCGGAGAGGGTTCGGCCCCCTCTCATTGTCGCCGGCCGATCGTCAGGGAGAACCGATCACTTCCCCCCGCCGGTGAGGCTGAGGGCCTGTCCGGCCCTCTCAGAGAAGCCCTTGGCGGTGGCAGTGAAAGCGTCGTTCCGATTGCAGCTATCGGGCTGTTCCTCCTGTCCGCCTGTCTCAAACCACGTCCATCTCGTCCTCGATAGGCAGGGGTCTGACCGAAGACCGGCGACGCGGGCGTCACCTCGATCTTGAACCCGCAACACGCCGCCTGCGGCTTTTTCCCGCCGCCGGCCAGGGCCGGCTTTGCACCGCGAAGCGAAAAAGTCCTCGCCGGATGTTGCGGGCCGATCGTCCCCGGTCTGCCGACCCCCATCGAGGCCGCGATGGGCGCGGCCCGGTCAGCAGAAGGAACCACCGCAATGGCCACCATCGGCACTTTCACCGCCACCGCCAAGGGCTTCAAGGGCGCGGTCAAGACCCTGAGCCTCAACGTCAAGGCGGTCGAATTCGTCCCCGCCGAAGGCGACAACGAGAAGGGGCCGGACTTCCGCATCTTCTCCGGTGCCACCGAGTTCGGAGCGGCGTGGAAGAAGACCTCGCGCGAGGGCCGCGACTACCACTCCGTCAAGCTGGACGATCCGTCATTCCCGGCTCCGATCTATGCGAGCCTGGTCGAGACGGAGACTGAGGGTGAGTTCGCACTTATCTGGTCCCGCCGCGCCGCCGAGTGACACCGGCCGCCACAGGGGGAGCCCCGCGAAAGCGGGGCTTCGCCGTGTTCATGTCCGCCGCCGCCCGAAGGAGATACGGCGAGCCGTGCTCCCTTTGCCCTGATCGGCTGTAAAGCGTCCTAACGGCGCTTCTTCGCCGCCTCATACACCTCAGAACGCTCGCGCTTCCCCACGGCGACGACGACGACCATGACCCTTTCATCCTCGACGCGATAGACCAACCGATAACCGGCCGAGCGCAGCTTGATCTTGTAATGATCCGGCATGCCGCGCAGCGCGTCGGCCTGCACATGCGGTTGGCTCACGCGCTCCGCCAGCTTCTTCTTGAACTGCTCGCGCAGCGTCGCGCCGAGCTTGTCCCATTCCTTGCGCGCGGAGGGCAGGAATTCCAGCCTATAGGTCATCGAGGCTGACCGGCACGCCCTTCTCGTTCGCGCGCGCCTTGGCGATCTCGACGAGCACCTGATCGTCGAGCGCGTCCATCATCGCCTCATAGGTATCGGCCGGCACCATATAGGCCATGACCCGGTTGTGGTTGAGGATCGCGACCGCGCTGCCCCGCGCGCCGTCGACGATGGCAGTCGGGTTCTTCTTCAGGTCGGAAACGCTGACGGCAATTTCGGCTTCCACGCGCTGCATGGCCTCGTCCTCGAATAACGGCATCAAAATCAGGTCAGATTTCGATATTGAATTTCGATCTATATAGCCCATCTCCGCAACGATTGCGAGAGGCGGACGACCATCGGCCGGGGCTGACGAAGGTTCCCACAGCCAGAATCGAGTATGGCGAGCTGCGCTCCCTTTGTCCCGATCGGCCGCGGCCGGAGCCTTGCCGATCCTCGGGGGAGCCAAGGGGGACTTTCCCCTTGCTCCCCGCAAATGCCGCCTGTTGCGGAGCAGGGCCGCCGCCTCGCAAGGTGGTCATGACGGTCATCCTTCCCATCATCGGACCCACCTCGCTCGGCCTGGCAGTCCGGCTCCGCGCGCCGGCATGTGCCCCCTCCATTCCCGCGCGCTCTCGCGCCCCCGGAAGGCATGTCGGGGGACATGCCTTCGGCATCTACGGGAAAAGGAGCAACGACCATGAACATCATCGGCACCAGCCAGAATGGCCAGACTGTTGAAAGCGGCTTCCGCGTGGACATCTCACGTGGCGAGCGGATCGGCCGCGTGTCGTCGGAGTGGTTCTCGCGCCCCGACGACGAACGCTTCCTGTCGCTCACCGAGCTTTACGATGCCGTGAAGGCCCGGGCGGATCGCGCCAAGGCCCGCACCGTGGAGAGCCGCGCCGTACGCGTGGAGGCAAGCCGGGAGGATGCGGAGCGGCTTTCGCTGATCGTTCCCGGACAGGATGCGCCCATCGCCCCGACGCATTGGAGCTTCGGGCAGTTGTGCAGCCTTGTCGGCGCGCCCGCCACCTATATGCGCCAGCTTCCCGCGCCGCTCGCCGGCATCAACCTGCAGCACGGCTTGCTGTCGCACCGCGCCGAGCTTGTGAAGACGCTTGAGGCGGATGACGGCCGCATTGAGCTTCGCGCCGTGACCGGCCCCGACTATGGCCGCATCTGGGATCACGAGCTTGTCGCCGCCGTCATGAAGATCGCCGGCAACGGCACTGGCGACACCATGTGGAAGGTGCCCGGCGTGCTGGACTGGGCGACCATGACGCACAATCCCTTCGTGGACATCACGAAGGATACGACCACCCTCTATGCCAGCGACCGCGACGTGTTCCTGTTCCTCGTGGACGACACCCACCCCATCGAGGCAGGGCGCCTGCCGAACGGCGAGCCGGATTTGTATTTCCGGGGCTTCTACTGCTGGAACAGCGAAGTCGGATCGAAGACCCTCGGCATTGCGAGCTTCTATCTCCGCGCTGTGTGCATGAACCGCAACCTTTGGGGCGTGGAAGGTTTCGAGGAGATCAGCATCCGGCACAGCAAGTTCGCGGCCCAGCGCTTCGCCCATGAGGCGGCGCCCGCGCTGACGAGCTTTGCCAATTCCTCGCCCGCGCCATTCATCGCCGGGATCAAGGCGGCCCGGGAAAAGATCGTCGCCCGCACCGACGAGGAGCGCGAGAGCTTCATGCGCAAGCGCGGCTTCAGCAAGGCCGAGACCGGCAAGATCATCGAGACGGTCTTGCAGGAGGAAGGCCGCCCGCCAGAAAGCATCTTCGATTTCGTGCAGGGCATGACGGCGCACGCCCGCGCCAAGGCGCATCAGGATAGCCGGCTAGAACTGGAAGCGAAAGCAAAGACCCTGCTGGAGAAGGCCGCATAGCCGCAGATGCCGCGCGGCCTTCTATATCCGGAAATTTTCCGCCGATCCGTAAATCCGGGTCGGCGGCGCGGCCGCGGCTCGCCGGGCTCCGCCCGGCTCGCAAAGTCATAGCTGGTACGGCCTCAACTATCCGAACAAATACCGCCTGCAATCGCCCTCTCCCGACGATGCACGACACCTTAACTTTAGCCGCCTCATTTTGGGGGACACGGTGCGTGCTCTTGAAAATAGAAGCTTTCCGAAACACATGGAGAAAACATGCCCCACACGCAAGACTGGATGGCCAACGCCGCCTATCTCTACATCCTCTTTCTCGACCGTCCGGCCGTCGCCTGGGAGCACCTGCGGCGCAATCCCGGCTATCGGAATGACTGGCGCCGCTTTGGCACGAAGCGGCGTCCATCATTGAGCGCATATGCGCAGAATTGGGGGTTACGATTTCTTCGAGAACCCCAAACACGACGCGCGCGACGCGCTGCCGTTCTGGCGGCCTGATCCAGACATCGCCCTGCCGATCGTGCCGGACGAAGACCCGGAGGCTGGTACGCCGGTCTTCGACCTCTGGACCTTTCCCGGCCGCAAGGCGATCGGCCATGACGGCGGCCGCCTCGCGCTGAAGCTCACCCGGCGCGGCCGCTCCTGGCATATCCATATCGCTGGCGCGCTTGACGCCACCATGCCCTTCACCTTCGCGATCGCACCGGACGACCGGGCCGATGCCCGCTTGCGCGAGGCCAAGGAACTGCTGGCCGTGATCGCCACTCGCCCAGCCGGACTTGCCGGCCGGCGCGGCTCGCCCGAGCCGATCATCACCATGCAGTCCTTGCAGGCCCTCGACGGTCATCTCGCCGGAGCCAGCGAGCGCGAGATCGCCATCGCGATCTTCGGCGCACGCCTCGTAGAGGAGAAATGGCATGGTGACAGCGAGCTGCGCGCCAGGGTCCGCTATCTCGTCCACCGTGGCCGCGCCCTCATGAACGGCGGCTATCGCCGTTTCCTGTGGGGCGCGACCGCGCGTCGGGCCGGCGAGTATCCCATGCCCGCCGCCGCCCCGTGAGGGAGAAAGCCGACCGGCCAGGATTCTCCATACGCAGCAGGACAGGCTTTCCCCAAGCTGCCTCCCAACCGCTGGACCGGGCTTCGCTCGGCCAGCCTGAGACGGAGGCAGCTTCATGGATCGTCCCGAATCCAAACCGGCCAGCCGCTACCTCACCAATGAGGAAGCGGCCGCCTATCTCAAGCTCTCGCCGCACACGCTGAACAAGAAGCGCGTCATTGGCGGCGGACCAAAGTTCCGCAAGCTCGGCTCCCGCGTCGTCTACGCGATCGACGACCTCGAAACCTGGATCGAGGCGCGCGCTTGCAACACCACCTCAGATCCCCGCTACGCCCAAGCCCGCTGACGGCAACGCATGGCGGCGCGCAGACACATATCCGAGCGCGACCAGCTCGAACTGTTCCGATCGCGCCCCGGCGACATGGCGACCCGCGACTCGCAGGATCTCATGGCCTATCCCTTCTTCTCCCTCGCCAAGTCGAAGCGCGTCCAGCCGATTAAATTCGAGGCCGGCGACGTCCGCATCCATGTCGAGGCCCCGGCCGAATTCGGCCTGGCCACCATATGGGACGCCGACATCCTGATCTGGGCCGCTTCGCAGATCGTCGACGCTCGTGACCTCGGCCTGCGCACCTCGCGGCTGATGGCGACGACACCCTATGAAATCCTGACCTTTATCGGCCGCGGCACCTCCGTCCGCGACTATCAGCGCCTCAAGGCCGCGCTCGACCGCCTGCAAGCCACCACCGTCGCCACGTCGATCCGCCAGCCCTCCGAGAGGCGCCGGCATCGCTTTTCCTGGATCAACGAATGGAAGGAAAGGCTCGACGCCAAAGGCCGACCGCTCGGCATCGAGCTGATCGTGCCGGACTGGTTCTACGAAGGCGTTCTCAACAACGCCCTGGTCCTGACGATCGACCGCAACTATTTCGATCTGTTCGGTGGCATCGAACGCTGGCTGTACCGGCTGGTGCGCAAGCATGGCGGCCGCCAGCCCGGCGGCTGGAGCTTCGATTTTCATCATCTCCATGCCAAGTCGGGCAGCCTCTCGCGCTTCTCGAACTTCGCCTGCGATTTGCGCGACATCGTGCGCCGCCAGCCCTTGCCTGGCTATCGGTTGCGCATCGACCGGCTCGACAACGGCCGCGAACTGCTCGTCTTCGCGCCGGCCACACCGCTTCTGTCCGCTCGTTCAAGGGAGGCTGTGGAAAGGCTGTGAATAGTCTCGTGCTATCGAAGGCATTCGGACTCGTGCTATCGGGGGCACGGCTATCGTGCTATCAAAGGCGCGAATGCGCGTTAAGCAATTGCGGCGCTTTGCAAAAATTATCCCCTAACTTCTCTAATATGGAATCTAACTCTCTTTATTTATCTGGCGACATTGTTGATAACTATGACCAATATAAACTGAGAAAAGACGATTATGTCTTAAGTTATACGAATAAGTACGCTTATGAACAATCCCATACGATCGTCGCGCTGCCTATCGCGCCAGCATGCCCCCAAGGGCGACCGATACCCGGACATGACGACCGTGCCAGCCTGGAGGGCGCGTCATGATCGTGGCGCTCCTCAACCAGAAGGGCGGCGTCGGCAAGACGACGCTCGCCACCCATCTCGCCGGTGAGCTGGCGGCCGCTGGCGCGCGTGTCGCCGTCGTCGACGCCGATCCGCAAGGCTCGGCGCTTGACTGGTCGCAGCGGCGCGCGGAAAGCGGCCTGCCGCGCCTGTTCGGCGTTCTCGGGCTCCCCCGCGAGACGCTGCATGCGGAAGTTCCTGACATCGCCCGCGGCGCTGATCACGTTGTCATCGACGGCCCGCCACGCGTAACCGCGCTGGCGCGTTCCTCGATCCTCGCCGCCGACCTGGTGCTGATCCCGGTCCAGCCGTCGCCCTATGACGTCTGGGCGAGTGCCGAGATCGTAGCGCTCATCGGCGAGGCGCGGCTGTTCAAGCCGCAGCTCCGCGCCGCCTTCGTCGTCAACCGCCGCATCGTCGGCACCATCATCGGCCGCGACGTGCGCGCCGCGTTGCCGGAGGGCTTGCCCGCGCTCACCGCCGACATTGGCCAGCGCGTCGTCTTCGCCGAGAGCGTCGCCACTGGCCGTCTGGCCAGCGAGCTGGAGCCCGGCGGCGCGGCCGCACAGGAGATCACCGCACTCGCTGCCGAGATCATGGGAGGCAGCTCATGAGCGGCAAGCGCGTCACCTTCGGCGCGAAACCCGCCGCACCCACAGTCGATGCCTGGGTGCAGCAGGGCAACGGCGTCGAGGTGGCCGTTCAGGCAACACCGCCGACTTCGGCAGCGAAGGCCGAGATCTACACCGCGCGCCTTACCATCGACGTGACGCCGGAACTGCGCGGCCGCGTCAAGGTCGCCGCCTTCAGGCAAGGCGTCACGGTCGCCGAGATGATCCGCGCGCTGCTCGAGACGCGCTTTCCTGAGGGCGGAGCAGACGCATGACCACGCGCCGCTACACTTGCGTCCTGGCCGTCTTTGAGCGCGACCGCATCAATGTCCGGCTGCGCTTCGGCAAGCCGGTGTGCGAGCGTCAGATCGATCGTCGCAGACGCCTCGCGATGTTCACTCCGGGCAGCACATTCGCGCTATTGCGCTGGGAGGCGAACGCTTATGGCACGACCCTCTCCCATCTCGCCATCATGCGCGCGGTTGCGCCGGGTGAAACGTGCTGCATGTGGCCTTATGTGCGTCCCGGCGCGAAAATACTGCTCTTCGTCGCCGGATGGGGTCAGGTCGAGCGCGCCTTGAAGGCGGTCGACACCGTCGAAGCCCTCGGCGTGGCTCCCTCTGACGCCGCGCCGGAATATTGGCAGCAGGTCCACAACAGGCTCTGGGTGCATGAGACACCACGCACCTATTCGCAAGAACAGCATGACGCCTGGCTCCGTCGCCGGGAGCTGCTGTCATGACGGCACGTGGCCTCTTCTTGATGATGACAGCCAGCGGTGTGCTGCTGATCGCAGCACCCGTCTGGTCGGGGCACGCGCCGCGCTTCATCTGGAATGCGTCGGCAAGTGTGCCGGTCGGCCTCTATCGCGTCGAGCCGGCAGACCGGATCGCGGTCACGGACCTTGCCATTGTCATGCCGCCGGAACCGCTCGCCGGTTTCCTCGATGCCCGCGGCTATCTTCCGCGCGGCGTGCCGCTCTTGAAGCGCGTGCTCGCGCTCGCAGGCCAAACCGTCTGCCGTGAGGGCTTCGACATTATCGCTTACGGCTGGCGCTACGGGGCGGCTCGTGAGCGTGACAGTCGTGGCCGACCACTGCCTGTCTGGCAGGGCTGCCGCGTCGTCCCGAGCGACGCCGCTTTCCTCATGAACTGGGATGCGCCGGACTCATTCGACAGTCGGTATTTTGGCCCGCTTCCCCTCTCTTCCATCGTCGGTCGCGCGGTTCCGATCTGGACCAACGACGGCGACATTGATCCGGCTTCAGAGCCGGTTCCCGACGAGCCATAGGCGGCTCGTGTCCGACCCCAGAAGGAGTGTGCCATGCCGCAGATCGGGACTTTCAAGAAGACGAAGGACGGCTTCACCGGCCGTATCCGGACGCTGACGCTCGACGCCGAGCTGGTCATCAGGTCGGCTGAAAATGCGGACGCCGAAAATGCGCCGCACTATCGCATCTTCACCACCGACGATATCGAAACCGGTGCTGGTTGGAAGCGCACCGGCGAGAGAGCCGGAGACTACCTGTCGCTCGCCATAGACGATCCGTCCTTCACCCAGCCGCTCCGCGCTCACCTGTTCCAGTCGGAAATCGACAACGCGACTTGGAACCTGCTCTGGACACGCCCATCGAAGCGTGATGAGCGGACCTGATGTCATGTGTGGGTCGCGCGAACTGGGATTGACCCTTATCCCTCTGATCGATGGGAAACGGGATCATCCCTCCGACCCGATCGCTGGCCAGACAGCCACCGCGCGCAGTGAAGGTCAGGGGCGGTCGCTTTGCGGCCGGCAACGCCTCGCCCTTGACCGGAGCGAGGACGGTGGCAGGCTGTCGGCGCTCGGACAAGGAGCATGGTGCAAAACGTCGTCGCGCTCGCCTCTACGGCGCGTCATGCAAGCGATCATCACCTGTACGCTGATGATGATTTCCGGCGCCGTGGCCCGAGCGGAACCTGCGTCCTCACCGCCGCCTGGGAAAGCGCCCACGAACCATCAACTATCGGCCGATCCGTGGGCTGCACAGATCGCCGAAGTGGCACAACGTTTCGACATTCCGGAGCAGTGGATACGCTCCGTCATGGGTGTCGAAAGTGACGGCGAAACCCGCGTGGTGTCAGCGAAAGGTGCGATCGGCCTGATGCAGATCATGCCCGCCACCTGGGAGGCGATGCGCAGCCGATACGGGCTCGGCGACGATCCCTTCGATCCGTATGACAATATCACCGCTGGTGCTGCCTATCTGCGCGAGATGTACGATCGCTACGGGGCGCCGGGATTCCTCGCCGCTTACAATGCGGGGCCAGCGCGCTATGAGGAACACAAACTCCTCGGTGTGCCGCTTCCTGATGAGACGCGTGCTTATCTCGACAAGCTCGCATCGATCATCGGCAGCCCGACTCCGAGCCTCTTCGCGGGTTCGGAGACGCACACAAACCGCGGTCCGGAAGCACCACTGTTCGCGGTCGACGCGCGCAAGAAATCTACCGTCGGTGCACTCCCCTCTCGACCATCTGCTGGCGCGCTCTTTGTGACCGTCAAGCCACGCGTCGAATACGTCGAACCAAACGACAGCGACAGCTCCGACGTGCAGCAGAAGTGATCCCATAGCCACGATGAAGCACGGATTCGGAGCGCTGAAGGCGCAGGGCAAGATAAAAGGGGACGGCACGCGCCTGTCCCGAAGTTCTTGTCTGCACGTCGGTTGGGGCGGCACGCGGCGGATGAGCCCGCGTGCCTATAGAATCATCAAGCCATTGTTTATGCGTGAGCTTTCGCGTGCTTCATCGCATGGGCTTGTACAGGATTGGCAGGATCGCCGTCATGCCAGATCGTGACGACAACCGCTTCCGGCCAAGGGCCTCGCCACCAAAATCGCGTGGTCGAGCAAGGACGCCTAAGTTCACCGCACGCGTTCTTAAGGCCGTTTCCCATTCCGGTTCGACAAGCGGCCGGTCGTTCAGTTCCGGGCGGGTGCGTTCCGGCGCCCGTCTCGGCCGCGGCCACGTCGCCGCGAAGTTCGCTGGTCAGACCCTGCGCGGCAGTTCTCGCCGCGTGGTCATCAAGACCCGCTTGGTCAAGTTGGAGAAGGCCGGTACGCGCTCGACCATCACCCATCTGCGCTATATCGAGCGCGACGGCGTGACCAAGGATGGCAGCAAGGCCCACGCCTATGGACCCGGCACGGACAAGGCCGATACCACCGCTTTCGAACAGTGCGGCCGCGAGGACCGACATCAGTTCCGTTTCATTGTCTCGCCGGAAGATGCGGCCGATCTTGGCGATCTGAAAGCCTTCACTCGCGATCTCATGGGCCGCATGGAAGCCGATCTAGGAACCAAGCTCGATTGGGTGGCGGTCGATCACTGGAACACCGACAATCCTCACACTCATATCGTGCTGCGCGGTCGCCAGGACGACGGATCGGATCTGGTCATCGCCCGCGATTACATCGCCGACGGCATGCGCAACCGTGCCCGCGAACTGGCAACCGAATGGCTCGGTCCCCGCACTGAGATGGAAATCCACAACTCCATGTTGCGCGAGGTCGAGCAGGAGCGCTGGACCGCCATCGACCGAATGATCCAGCATGAGGCGGAGGCGGGTGTCATCGACCTGCTTAGCGAACCCGCCGACGCCCACGCTCGCTTCCGACGCACGGTGATGATCGGTCGGCTCCAGCGGCTCGTCGAGATGGGCCTTGCCGACCGCACTGGCGGTTGCATCTGGGCGCTGCACGACGACGCCGAAACCGCGTTGCGTGGCATGGGCGAGCGCGGCGACATCATCCGTACCATGCAGCGCGTCATGTCCGGCGAGAAGCGTGAGCTGGTCGTGCTTGACGCGATGTCATCACAAACGCCCGTCATCGGTCGCATCGTCGACAAGGGACTGGCTGACGAACTCTATGATCGAGCCTATCTCGTTGTCGACGGGATCGATGGCTGGGCACACTATGTTCCGCTTTCGGGGAGCGCCGATCTCGAAGCCCTTCCGATCGGCGGTATCGTCGAGACGCGCGCGGTAGTGGAACGCGGGGCGGATAGGACCATCGCCAGCCTCGCTGTTGACGGCGTCTACCGCGCCGAACACCATCTTGCGGTGGAGCGCGCCGAAGCCAAGCCAGGATACGATCCGGAGAGCTTCGTCGCCGCACACGTCCGTCGACTCGAAGCCCTTCGCCGGGTCGGGATCGTCGACCGTACGGAAGACGGCGTCTGGCGCGTGCCGGCCGACCTCGCCGAGCGCGGTAAAGCTCATGATGCCCGCGGCCTTGGTGGTGTCGATGTCGAGCTTCGATCACATCTGCCGCTTGATCGACAGACGCGCGCGATTGGTGCGACTTGGCTCGATCGGCAGCGCTTTGGCGACACCTCCGCACTCGCGCAGACCGGATTCGGCGCCAGCGTTCGAGAGGCCATGCGCGAGCGGGAGAACTTCCTCGTCGATCAGGGCCTGGCCGAGCGGCGTGGGCAGCGTGTGTTGCTCGTCCGGAATCTGCTCGCCACGCTGCGCGATCGGGAAGTCGAAACCGCTTCCAGAAAGATCGTCGAGGAAACCGGCCTGCATCATCGTGCCGTGCGCGACGGAGAACACGTCAGTGGCATCTATCGCCGCTCCGTCATGCTCGCCAGTGGTCGCTTTGCCATGCTGGACGACGGCGTGGGATTCAGCCTCGTGCCGTGGCGTCCGGTGCTGCAAAAGCGCCTTGGCCAGACGGTCGCTGGGGTTGTTCGTGGCAATAGCGTCTCGTGGGAATTCGGGCGGCACAAGGGTCTGGGAATTTGACGTCAACCTTGACGCCGAGCCACGCGACGACCATCTTCGACGTGGGCTTGCCACCTTCGACCTATCGCCGGGTCAAACGGCCTAAATATTGATCTTCATGCCACCTCTCATCGATCCTTGCGGATTGGGCTGGCTGCGTAATCGGCGAACTGCTCGAGCCCGCAACCGAGGACTTGATGATGAGATTGGAAATCACCGCAAACGATGTCGAGGACATGAAGGCAGAGCTGCGTGCAACTCTGCCGGAGGTGAAATCGTCGCATAGGATCGAGGCTCTTGCTCGGGGCCTCGGGTGGAACACCAATGCCGCCATGAGGGCGAGCCTCGCGAATGGCTCAGCCGAGGTTTCCACCAACGAAGGAGCCTTCCTGGGCTATCTCCAAGAGCACGGTTTCGATTCCGAACCTGGACGGATCGCACGCACTTTGGCCAAGGTCGGCATTCGACGTGCGATGGCGCTGGAACCGCTCCTCACTCAATTCGGCTACAATGTTTATCGCGGCCGTTCAAAGACCCCTGAGGAGCGCCGGGCCGAGTTCATGGCAGACCGAGCGTCAATGCTGGGCGATCACGCCGCCGATGAGTTCATCCAAGCATCCCGTTTTCTATCGCAATTCAGCAAACGTAAGACGATCAACCGCAAATCTTCTAGTTATGGTCTGAAACATCAGGCTGAGCGTTTCGGGGATTCGCGGCATTCGCGTGGTTATGTCGCGAATGGAATGCTGATCGCAGCCGCCTTAACCCTTGGTTTCAAGGTCCAGCAGATCGATCCCGATTCTCCAAATGCGTGGTTCAACATCAGCTCCAAGATGACGAACGACGGGGCAAAGCTGGCGTTGGCTGCCTAACCAAGCGGGGAATTGAGAACAGCTCAACTTTATCGTCATTGGCGCTTTCAATTCTTACCGAAAATGCCAATGACATCGATCGGAAGCGCGGGACCGTGATCGATCGCATGAGCCAATGCGAAGTCGGGAATGTCGACATGGCTTCTAAGCTAAGCGGAGTATATACCCGCTTGCATCACCCATTTTGGCGCGTTGCACAAATCGTTATCGGGGTAGACGCCTTCCGCGTATACTAAAAGTAGAATGCAGGTACTGTATTGCGCGGCTGTATGCTGCTTGTCTCTGACGCGTCTTGGTGCCCAAGATATTTCTGGCGCTTTACGTGACTCATTGCCGCAATACCAAATTGCCATCAGTAGTAATAAATAGTAAGGAGTAATGTCGGATCGTACTTAGATCATAGTTGCCGCTGTTACGCGCAAGAATGGTCTTTGACTTAACCCCTTCAAGCAACAAGCCTTATGCCTTGTCGGTCGTTCGCACGGCCGAAAACTGCGGCTGTTGCAGGAGCGGGAATGACACCGACGAAGGTGTTGATCGGTCAGATGCTGGTGGTGTTCGGCATCGCGCTTGCCGGCACCTGGGCCGCCACGCAGTGGGTGGCCTTTGAGCTTGGCTTCCAGCGACGCCTTGGAGAACCCTGGTTCTTAATCGATAACTTACCAATTTACTACCCTTGGCGGTTGTTCGAGTGGTGGTATGTTTATGATGCTTATGCTCCGGACATTTTCCAAACGGGGGGTACGGTCGCTGGAGGCAGCGGCGTCATTGCCGCTCTGTCCGCCATCATCGGTTCCGTCTGGCGAGCCCGGCAATCGAAGCTCGTCACCACCTATGGTTCCGCCCGCTGGGCCGATAAGACGGACATCGCGGCGGCGGGCCTGACGAAGCCGGCCGGCGTCTTTCTCGGGCTCATGGCCAGCACCTATCTGCGCCATGCCGGCCCCGAACACATCATGGCGTTTGCACCGACGAGAAGCGGCAAGGGCGTTGGGCTCGTTGTGCCAACGCTGCTGTCATGGCCGTACTCTGCCGTGATCCATGACATCAAGGGGGAAAACTGGACGCTGACCGCCGGCTGGCGCGCGCAGTTCTCCCATTGCCTCCTGTTCAACCCGACCGACCCGAGGAGCGCCGCCTATAATCCTCTCTTGGAAGTCCGCAGAGGCGTCCATGAGGTCCGCGACGTCCAGAACATTGCGGACATATTGGTGGATCCCGAAGGCGCGTTGGAGCGGCGCAATCACTGGGAAAAGACCAGCCATTCGCTTCTAGTCGGCGCGATCTTGCATGTCCTCTACGCCGAAGAGGACAAAACGCTCCGCGGTGTGGCCAACTTTCTCTCCGATCCGGCCCACCCCTTCGAGAAAGCCTTGTGGTCCATGATGACCACGGCGCATCTCGGGGCGCTTGGCCCGCATCCCGTCGTGGCCAGCGCCGCGCGCGAGGTATTGAACAAGAGCGAGAACGAGCGCTCCGGTGTGCTCTCGACCGCCATGTCGTTCCTCGGCCTCTATCGCGATCCGACGGTCGCGACCGTCACATCGCGCTGCGATTGGCGCATCGCCGACTTGATCGCCGCCGATCATCCGGTCTCGCTTTATCTGGTCGTGCCGCCTTCGGACATTTCGCGCACCAAACCGCTCATTCGCTTGATCCTCAACCAGATCGGCCGCCGGCTGACAGAAAGCCTCGACGGCTCGGACGGCATCGCCCGCAAGCACAAGCTGCTTCTCATGCTCGACGAGTTTCCGGCGCTCGGCCGGCTGGACTTCTTCGAGAGCGCCTTGGCCTTCATGGCCGGCTATGGCCTGCGCTCCTTCCTCATCGCGCAGAGCCTCAATCAAATAGAAAAGGCCTACGGCCCGAACAATTCCATCCTCGACAACTGCCACGTTCGAATCGCCTTCGCGACCAACGACGAACGCACAGCCAAGCGCATTTCGGACGCGCTCGGCACGGCGACGGAACTTCGCGCCCAGCGCAACTATGCCGGCCATCGCCTGTCACCCTGGCTGGGGCACCTAATGGTATCTCGGCAAGAGACGGCCCGCCCGCTCCTGACACCCGGCGAGGTCATGCAGCTTCCCGACACTCAAGAAGTCATCATGGTCTCCGGCCATCCACCGGCCAAGGCCACCAAGATCCGATATTTCACCGACAGCAATTTCACTTCGCGCGTGCTGCCAGCACCGGTTCTCTCAGACGATGGATATGCTGATCGGCCGGCTGCGCGAACGGACGATTGGACCGGCCTTCCGCGGTCGAAATCTTCTATCCTCGCTTCTACGGGCGCACAGGCATCCGCCGTGCCCGTAGAAGGCGGACATCAGCTCGTCCCGGAGTTCGACAAAGCCGAAGTCATACGTCTGCCTGATGGTCGCGATGACGATCTGTCCGTCCTCGACGATGAGACAGATAACCCCGTCACACGCGACGGTAAGCTTCCCAAACCGGACCGGCAGTTCCGGCGCGTGGCGCGTCTGGCCTCGCTCGATCCCGATGACGGGATCGCGCTATGAGCAAAACCCGTCTCAACATCTTCATCGAGCCCGACCATGCCAAGCGGCTGCGTCAGCTTGCAGCCCTCAAAGGTGAAACGAAATCAGCGATCGTCGCGGCTGCGCTCTCTTCCTATCTTTCTCCCGATGGTGCCGACCGGCGAGAGGCGGCGCTGGCCTCACGCCTCGACCGACTGTCGAACCAGTTCGGCCGGCTGGAACGCGACCAGACCATCCTGATCGAGACCCTGGCGCTATTCATCCGCTACACGTTGTCGGTTTCAGCTCCTCTTCCGGAGGCGCATCAGAAGGCGGCTCGCGCGCAGGGGCGCCTACGCTTCAACCAATTCGTCGACCAACTCGGCCGCCACCTGCAGCGTGGCGGCAGCCTCGTTCGGCAGGTCCATGAAGAGATCTTCCCTGATGAAGGTTGCTTCTTCGGCCAGGCCGACGACAACGAGGATCAGGGGTCCGCTGGATCGGAAGACCACGATGCCGAGGCGGCGCCACATGATGGATAGGCCGCGCTCCCCGTCCCGGATCGTCAGCGATCGTCAGGTCCGCATGCTGCGCAGTGCCATGGGGCCGGCGATCATCGCCGCGCTCGACGATCCGGACGTCGTGGAAGTCATGCTCAATCCCGACGGAAAGCTTTGGATCGACAGGCTCGGCTCGGGCCGCGAGCCCACGGGCGCCATCCTCTCCCCGGAGGATGCCGCCCGCATCATCAAGGTTGTGGCGAACCATGTCGGCCTGGAGGTCAACCGCGAGCATCCGATTCTCTCCGCCGAGTTGCCGGAAACGGGTGAAAGGTTCGAAGGCGTCCTGCCACCCATCGCCGTCGCACCGATCTTCGCCATCCGCAAGCGCGCCGCCGGCGTCATACCGCTGGCCCGATATGTCACCAACGGCATCTTGACCGAGGTGCAGGCAAAGTTTCTGAGGAGCTCTGTCCTCGACCGACGGAACATCATCATTGCCGGTGGAACGTCGACGGGAAAGACCACCCTCGCCAACGCCCTGCTCCAAGAGATCGCGGCCACTGGCGATCGCGTTCTGGTGCTCGAAGACACGATCGAGCTGCAATGTGTAGCCGACGATCATGTGGCTCTCCGGACAAAGGCTAATACCGTCTCCACCGCCGATCTGGTGCGTTCCACCTTGCGGCTTCGCCCGGATCGCATCGTTGTTGGCGAGGTGCGCGGCGCTGAAGCGTTGGACCTCCTGAAGGCGTGGGGAACCGGGCACCCCGGCGGCATCGCGACATTGCATGCAGGCTCTGCGCGGGGAGCACTCACCCGGCTGGAGCAGCTCATACAAGAAGTCGTCGTCACCGTGCCGCGCGCGCTGATCGCGGAGGCCGTGGACATCATCGTCTTCATCGCCGGGCGCGGTAGCAAACGCCGCGTCGAGGACATCATCCGCGTCATGGGCCTCGACGGCGATGCCTACGCAATAGAGCACTTCACAGGAGATTAGGGATGCCGCCCATCACGTCCGTATTCATGCTTTTCCTGAATGCTGGAACAAACCAGAAACGTAAATCCGCAAGTGCGGATTCGAGCGTTTCCGTAAATCCGGAGACACCCATTTCAGCAAATCCGCTTTCGAGCGTTGCAGGAAAGTTTCGAAACCGGATCTCCGGAACGGCGGCTTTGCTGATGTCCGCCTTTCTGGTTTCCCCAGCTTACGCCGCTGGTTCGTCCATGCCATGGGAAGCGCCCCTGCAATCCATCCTTGAATCGATCGAGGGGCCGGTTGCCAAGATCATCGCCGTGATCATCATCATCGTGACCGGGCTCACCTTGGCGTTCGGTGATGCCGGCGGCGGTTTCCGCAAGCTGGTCCAGATCGTCTTCGGCCTCTCCATCGCCTTCGCCGCCAGTTCCTTCTTCCTCAGCTTCTTCAGCTTTGGCGGCGGAGCGCTGGTCTAATGGCGGTCCATGCCGACGGCTTCGAAGTGCCGCTGCACCGCTCACTGACGGAGCCCGTCCTGCTGGGCGGCGCCCCGCGATCGGTGGCGATCCTCAACGGGACACTCGCCGCCGCCATCGGCATCGGCCTGCATCTGTGGATTGGCGGCATCGTGCTCTGGATGGCGGGCCATGCGCTCGCCGTCTGGGGGGCGAAGGCCGATCCCCAGTTCATGGAGGTCTTCGCCCGCCACCTGAAGCACCGCGCGTTTCTGGAGGCGTGAGTTCATGATGAACCTTGCCGAATATCGCACGCACCCCGCGAGCCTCGCGGATTATCTGCCTTGGGCCGGGCTCGTCGCATCGGGCGTCGTGCTCAACAAGGACGGTGCGTTCCAACGCACCGCACAGTTTCGTGGCCCCGACCTCGACAGCGCAACGGAAAGCGAGCTGGTGGCGACCACTGCCCGGCTCAACAACGCGCTGAAGCGCCTCGGCTCCGGCTGGGCGCTGTTCGTCGAAGCTGAACGGCGCATCGCCGCCGGATATCCCATCTCGGAATTTCCCGACGCGGTGTCGTGGCTCGTAGAGGAAGAGCGGCGCGCGGCGTTCGAGGAAGCAGGCACACATTTCGAGAGCGCCTACTACATCACGCTCGCCTTCCTGCCGCCGTCCGAAAGCAAGGCCCGCGCCGGCCAGCTCCTCTACGAGAGCACCGAGCGGCGCACCGTGAATTGGCGCGACCATCTCGCAGCCTTCATTTCCGAGACCGACCGCTTTCTCTCCTTGCTCGACGGCGTCATGCCGGAGATCCGCTGGTTCTCCGATGAGGAAACGCTGACTTACCTTCACGCTTGCATCTCCACGCAGCGGCACCCTGTCGCCGTTCCCCAGGTGCCGTTCCATCTCGACGCGCTGTTGCCTGACTGCGATTTCACCGGTGGACTAGCGCCGATGCTGGGGGACCAGCATATGCGCGTGCTGACCATTCGCGGCTTTCCGCCCTCGACCTGGCCCGGCGTCCTTGACGACCTCAACCGTCTCGGCTTCGCCTATCGTTGGTCGACCCGTTTCCTGTCGCTCGACAAGGCGGAAGCCGAACGCGAGCTGACCAAGGTGCGGCGGCAATGGTTCGCGAAACGCAAGGGTATCGTCACGCTGCTGCGCGAAACGATCTTCCAGCAGGAAGTTTCGCTAGTCGATTCAGACGCCGCCAACAAATCCGCTGATGCGGACGAAGCATTGCAGGAGCTGGGCTCAGATGCCGTGGCCTATGGCTATGTCACGGCCACCGTTACGGTCATGGACAAAAGTCCGGATCTCGCTGACGAGAAGCTGAAGGCCGTCGAGCGGATCATCCAGGGGCGTGGCTTCGTCACCATTCCGGAGACGCTGAACGCGACGGAGGCATGGCTGTCCTCGATCCCTGGACATGCCTACGCCAATGTTCGCCAGCCGCTGATCTCGACTCTGAACCTCTCACACATGATGCCGGTCTCGGCGGTTTGGGCAGGCCCCGAGAAGAATGGCCATCTCGATGCTCCGCCGCTGATCGTCACCCGCACGGCCGGCGGCACGCCGTTCCGGCTCGTCACTCATGTCGACGATGTCGGCCACACTTTGATCGTGGGCCCTACCGGTGCCGGCAAATCCGTGCTGCTGGCAATGCTGGCGCTCCAATTCCGCCGCTATGCCGGCTCTCGCATCTTCATCTTCGACAAGGGTGGCTCGGCCCGCGCCACCATCTTGGGCCTCGGCGGCGAGTATTACGATCTCGGATCCTCCGACGCCATTGCCTTTCAGCCGCTCGCCCGCATTGAGGATGACGACAGCCGCTCGTGGGCGGCCGATTGGATCGCCGGCTTGCTCGGGCATGAACACGTCGAAATCGTGCCCGATGTGAAGGACGCCGTCTGGTCGGCACTGACCAGCCTTGCATCCGCCCCACGTGAGGAGCGAACGCTCACCGGCTTTTCCACGCTGTTGCAATCGAACCGGCTCCGCCAGGCGCTGCAACCCTACACCCTGTCGGGGCCACATGGCCGGCTGCTGGACGCCGATGCCGATCGGCTTGGCTTCGGCGACGTGCAGGGCTTCGAAATGGAGGAACTGATGCACACGGCGAGCGCCGTGACGCCGGTCCTCACCTATCTTTTTCATCGTCTCGATGAGCGTTTCGACGGATCGCCCACGCTGCTCGTGCTCGATGAGGCTTGGGTGTTTCTCGACGATCCCATCTTCGCTGCGCGCATCCGTGAATGGTTGAAGGTGCTGCGCAAGAAGAACGTCGCCGTCGTTTTCGCCACCCAGTCGCTTGCCGACATCCAGCGTTCTGCCATCGCGCCAGCCATCGTCGAGAGCTGCCCGAGCCGGATCTTCCTGCCGTCGCCGCAGGCGAGCGAACCGCAGCTCCGCACGATCTATGAAGGATTTGGCCTCAACAGCCGCCAGATCGATATCATCACGCGGGCTCAGCCGAAGCGGGATTACTACTACCAATCCCGTCTCGGCAATCGGCTGTTCGACCTCGATCTCGGACCTGTGGCGTTCGCCTTCGCCGGTGCCAGCCGCCCCGAGGATCATCGCCAGATGGACGATGTCCTCGTGTCCCATGGGCGCGATGCCTTTGCCGCAGCATGGCTCGACGTGCGCGGGCTCGATTGGGCAGCCGACCTCATCCGCCAATTCCCGCTTCCGCAAAATCAGGAGACCGCATCATGAGGACACCACTTTGCCTTGCCGGTGCCTGCGCGCTCGGCATCGCTCTCGCGCCGCCGGTCGCGGCGCAGATCGTTTTCGATCCGAACAACTACAGCCAGAATGTGCTGTCGGCGGTTCGAGCCCTGGACCAGGTCAACAACCAGATCAAGAGCCTGCAAAACGAAGCTCAGTCGCTCCTCAATCAAACAAAGAACCTGACGAGCCTCGATTTCTCCGCACTAAACGATCTGAAACAGTCCGTCGCCAAGACGGAGCGCCTTATCAGCGAGGCCGAGGGCTTGAGCTTCGACATATCGGCGATGGAACGGCAATTCCAGCAGCTCTACCCGAAGGAATACGCGGCGTCCGCATCGAGCGATCAGATCCTCGCCGATGTGCGAAAGCGCTGGGAGCAGTCTCGATCCGCTCTGGAAACGGCCATGAAGATGCAGGCGCAGGTCTCCGAAAACCTCGCCTCCGACGAGGCTACTCTCGGCGATCTCGTCACTCGCAGCCAGTCGGCAACGGGGAATCTCGACGCGACGCAGGCGACCAACCAGCTCCTTGCCCTTCAGGCTAAGCAAGCGATCGACGCCTCCCGGCTCAAGCTCTCTCAGGACCGCGCCGTCGCCGCGGAACAGGCCCGTGCCGTCGCGGAGGAGGAGCGGGCGCGTGAGGTTCGCCGCCGATTCATGGGTGATGGCAGCAGCTATACGCCGGCACCCGTCCGGTTGTTCCGCGATTGAGGGACCCGCCATGCTCAGACAAATCATCCGTCTCGCTGTCGTGGCCGCGGTTGCCACCGGCGCCGGACTTCTCGTCCAATCGGCGCGGGCGGCCGACACGGTGGACAGCCTCGCCGCCGATCCGCAACGGCTCCGTGAGGTGCAAAAGCTTTGCAAGGACGACTGGGTTGGGACAGGCGACGAGCTGTGCACCATGGCCAGCAAAGCGCAGCGGCGCCGCTTCATGGGTTCAGGCAGAACGCCGTACACGCCACATCCGGTCGATCTATTCCCGTCACTGAAGAAGAGCGGAACTCCGGAGAAAACCGACCCTATCGCGCCGGACGCGGAGTGATTGTCCATGGACGATCTCTCCGTCATCGACCGCTTCACCGACACCTTCTCGCAGTATATCGACAGCGGGTTTGGCCTGCTTCACGGTGAGATCACTTACCTTTCGGCGACGCTCATCGCCATCGATATAACGCTCGCCGGCCTGTTCTGGGCCTTCGGAGCCGGCAATGACGAGATTCTGGCGAAGCTCATCAAGAAGGTCCTCTATGTCGGTGCCTTCGCCTACATCATTACAAACTTCAATTCGCTGGCCGGCATCATCTTCAGATCTTTCGCCGGGCTCGGCCTGACCGCCTCTGGCTCCGGCCTGTCCCAGGACGATTTCCTGCGTCCCGGTAAGCTCGCCTCTGTCGGCATGGACGCCGGCCGGCCGATCCTCGCGCAGATAGGCGACTTGTCCGGCTTCACCTCCGTCTTCTCCAACATCGACACCATCGCCGTCCTGTTCCTCGCCTGGCTCGTGGTCATCGTCAGCTTCTTCGTGCTCGCGGTGCAGCTCTTTGTGACGTTGCTGGAGTTCAAGCTGACCACGTTGGCCGGCTTCGTGCTGGTGCCCTTCGCATTTTGGAACAAGACGGCTTTCCTGGCCGAACGCGTGCTCGGCAATGTCGTGTCGTCCGGGATCAAGATCCTGGTCCTTGCCGTTATCGTTGGCATCGGCAACGGCCTCTTCGCGGAATTTCGTGCCTCGGCGGGAACAGAGCCGTCCATCGATCACGCGCTGGCGATCATGCTGGCGTCGCTCGCCATGCTTGGGCTGGGCATCTTCGGCCCGTCGATCGCGACGGGTCTCGTCTCCGGCGCCCCGCAGCTCGGCGCGGGTGCAGTCGCTGGCACCGCGCTCGCCGCCGGCGGCATGGCGGTCGCGGCAGGCGCCGGAGCTGTCGGCGCGGCACGGCTCGGCGGGGCCGCTATAGGTTCCGGCGTCAAGGCGGCATCCACCATGTCGGGCGGCGCGCGTGCCGCCTTCGAGCTTGGTGCGGCGACGTCCGGTGCATCGGGCATGGGAGAGGTCGGAGCTGGTCTTGCCAGCGTGGCGCAAGCGGGTGGTGGCGCCGTCATGCAGGCGGGCCGCAGTGTCGTGTCACGCGTCGCGGGCACGGTCGGCGCCCGTGCTTCCGCCGGCGCCCATAGCGCTTGGACGGCTACCGGCGGCAAGCCCATGGGAGCGATGGGTGGGGCTGGGAACGATGCGTCGTTCGCCGGTGCCGGCGGTGCTCCCGCATGGGCCAATCGCGTGAGACATGGACCGCGCAACTCGCGCGTCTCCCACGGAGCAACCACTGCGGCTCACGCCCTTCGCTCGGGGGATCATGGCGGCTCGGGAGCCAACCCATCCCTGCGACAGGAGGATTGAACAATGCGCTTCAAACGCGCTGGCGTGCGCTATTCGCAAACGTCGGAACCCGCCACGCCCTATCAGGCCGCCGGCCAGTTGTGGGATGAACGCCTAGGCTCCGCCCGCGTTCAAGCACGCAATTGGCGGCTCATGTCCTTCGGCTGCCTGACACTTGCCGTGGGCATGGCTGGCGGTCTGCTGTGGCAGGCTGGCCGCTCCACCGTCACGCCCTATGTGGTCGAGGTCGATCAGCTCGGTCAAGTCAAGACCGTTGGCCCGGCCGTGGAAGCTTATCGGCCGACCGACGCCCAGATTGCCTACGCGCTCGCCCGGTTCATACAGAATGTGCGCGCACTGCCCACCGATCCCATCGTGGTGCGGCAGAACTGGCTCGAGGCTTACGACTTCACCACCGATCGCGGCAGCGCCGGGTTGAATGACTATGCGCGCGCCAACGATCCGTTCGGCAAGGTCGGCAAAATGTCGGTCGCCGTCGAGGTCACCAGCGTCGTGCGCGCATCGGACAGCTCCTTCCAGATCCGCTGGATCGAGCGGCGCTATGAGAACAATCAGCTTGCCGGCACGGATCGCTGGACCGGCATCCTCACCATCATCATGCAACCACCGCGCACCGAGGACCGGCTGCGTAAGAATCCTCTCGGCATTTTCGTCAACGGCATCAACTGGAGCCGTGAACTCGGCGCCGGCGGGTCGTGAAGGAGAAAAGGATCATGACCCGCATGCTGCCATTCCGCATTCTCCTCCTCTCGTCCGTCACGTTGCTGGCGGGTTGCGCCGGGAAAACACCGCCGCCGGAAATCTCCCTGGATGAACCCTACGAGGCGAGCCGGATCGTCGAGCCGGCTGGTCCCGTCGAGATAGTCGAGCTGCCGAAGCCATTGCCACTGCCCGGCCAGTTAAAGCCGATGCCAGTCAAGGGCGGAACAGTTGAACCTGCCGATCCGAAGCTACGCGTCACGACGGCCAATGATGCGGCCCGCGTGCAACCGACCCGCACCGGCTATGTCAATGCAACGCAGGTCTGGCCCTACATGGCTGGCGCGCTCTATCAGATTTATGCGGCGCCTGAAAAAGTAACGGACATCGCCCTGCAGAGCGGCGAAGAGCTGATCTCCGTCTCGGCCGGCGACACCGTGCGATGGGTGATCGGCGACACGACCAGCGGTGGGGGCGGAAGCCAGCAGACCCACATCCTGGTGAAACCCACGCGGCCGGATCTGAAGACCAATCTGGTGGTCAACACCAACCGCCGGACCTACCTCCTCGAACTCACATCGACGCCCCAGACCTGGATGGCATCGGTTTCCTGGGACTATCCACACGACCGTCTTCTCGCGCTGCAACGTCAGAATGATCGTGCGGGGACTGCCACGCCGGTCGCAAATGCCGTCGCGCTCGAGCGAGTCCAGTTCCGCTATGAGATCACAGGCGACAATCCATCGTGGCGGCCGACCCGCGTCTTCGATGACGGTGAGAAGGTCTATATCCAGTTTCCCGCCGGTATCGCCCAGGGCGAGTTGCCGCCGCTGTTCGTTGTCGGCCCCACTGGGGAGAACCAGCTCGTCAACTACCGCGCAAAGCCGCCTTATTACATCGTCGATCGCCTGTTCGGTGCGGCGGAGCTTCGTCTCGGCGGCGAGAAGCAGCAGATCGTGCGTATCTCGCGCACCGATGGCAACCGGCTGGGGATCTTCGGGCTATGACCGTGCCACCCAAATCCCCGCCACCCGATCTCGCCATTCGCGCCAAGCCGCGTCCCGTGACCCGTCTCAATCGCTGGACCTTGATGGTGCTCGCCGGCGCCGTCTCTACCGCAGTGCTTGGCGCGATGATTTGGGCGTTGCAAAGCCGGGACAGATCAGCCCGGACCGATGAGGAGCTCTACAACACCGATCGCGTCAACCCGGCGGAGGGGCTGCAAACGTTACCGCGCGACTATACGCAGGTTCAACCACCGAAGCTCGGTGCCCCCTTGCCCGGTGAGCTCGGTGGGCCAGTCGTGCGCACCGAACGGGAGGCGGGCATTCCGCCCATGCCCGAGCGGCCGAGTTTCAGGGCTGATCCGGAAGAGGATGCCAAACGCGCGGCGCGCCTTCGTGCCCAGCAGGAAGCGGAAGCCGCAGCGAAAGCAGCCGTGTTCTTTCAGACGACACGCCCGAAGCAGGAGGTATCGGCAACCGCGGCCGCCTCGCCGGAGCCAAACCGGCTCGATCTCACCGCCATACGCGCTACCGGTGCGGAATCTACCGTTGCTCCGCCCGTCGATGAAATGACCACGCAGAATATGCAGGATCGCAAGCAGGCGTTCGCAAGCCGCGAAGCCGACCAGAAGATTTACGGATCTGGAACTCTCCAAACGCCACGCTCGCCCTATCAGGTAATGGCCGGCACCATCATTCCGGCCGCCTTGGTGACGGGGATCAATTCCGATCTGCCGGGCCAGATCATCGGTACCGTCACCGAGAATGTCTACGACACGGCTACGGGCAGGCATCTCTTGATCCCCCAGGGCACCCGCCTGATGGGCCAGTACGATTCCGGCGTCACCTTCGGCCAGAGCCGTGTGCTCCTGGTCTGGAATCGCCTCATCATGCCGGACGGCTCCTCCATCGTGCTGGATCGTCTCTCCGGCGTCGATACCGCCGGCTATTCGGGCCTTGAAGATGAGGTCGACAATCACTGGCTCCGCCTGATCGGAGGCGCGGTCCTCTCCTCGCTGCTCGGCATTGGCGCCGAACTGGCAGCCCCTCAAAATCAGGGAACGAACGGCGATCAGGTCATCATCGCGACCCGGGATGGTGCCCAGGACACCATCAACGATGTCGGCCAGCAGATCACACGGCGAAATCTCAATATCCAGCCGACCTTGAAGGTGCGGCCGGGCTTTCCGGTCCGCGTCATCGTCAATAAGGATCTCGTCTTGCGACCCTATCGCGCCGCCCCGATGACGGCTGACATCAGGAGGGATGATTGACCAGAAAACTTAGCCTCGGACCGGTGCCGAAAGCTGAAACCGTCAAACTCACCATCACCATGACGGTGCAACTTCGAGCCGACCTCGATCGATATGCCGCTCTTCATTCCGAGCTTCACGGCACGGTTGTCGATGCTTTGACGTTGGCCCCACTCATGCTCGAAACCTTTATTGCTCGTGACAAGGGATTCCGTGCCGCGCGGCCTTGCCGTAGAGGCGCTTTAAATAATGGCCCGGGCTCGCTCGATGAAACGAGATAGTGGCTCGTTGAGTGTCCCCTCACGCACCATCAACCAAGTCTTCAGATCAGCGGGCGCATCGCTCAGGGGCCGGAGGGCAATGCCATCCACCTCGACCGCCTCGAGTTGAGCGGCGGTCGCTATTCCGATGCCATAGCCCGCAAGAACCAGCGTAACCAACATCGGAAGCGTCGTGGTGCGACTAACAATATTGGGGGTCGAGCTTGCGCTTCGAACGAACTGTTCGATCTGGGATTGTTGGCTAAGACCCGTGTCGGGTCTACTTAGAATGAGAGGCTCTTTAACAATCCCAGACAGTTTGATCCGCTTCTTTCCGGCCAGGGGATGACCACTCGGCATCAAAGCGATCGGCGGGTCTCGCCAGACTGCTTCGGACAAAATCCCCTTGCCGTATCCGCTCTCTGGCGTGAGCGCCGCATCAAGAAAGCCGCTTCGCAAGCCTTCGATATTCTGCGTCACTGACGCTTCATGGATATACACGACGACTTGTTGACTTTCCTGTTTTACTTCGTAAATCAGCCGTGCGAGGCGTGCTAGTGGTACACCGTCGCAAATGCCGATGTGCAAATGGCTGATTGTGTCTCCCGTCGTTGCTGCCGTGCGAACGTCTATGCGCGCTTCGTCGGCGGATGCGAGGAGCGCACGCGCATGGACGAGAAGACGTTCACCGGCCGGCGTTAGCTTCGTGGATCGCCGTGTACGCTCGAATAATACCACGCCAAGGCGCCGTTCGAGAGTCTTGATTGATCGAGACAATGGGGATTGCTCGATGCCGGCGCGTTGCGCGCCACGTGTAAAATGGAGCTCTTCTGCGACCGCCACGAAATGCCGAAGATGACGAAGCTCCATTCCCGCTCCCGTTGATATCAAAAGGTTAGCGTCCGAACCCATGAATTGTTTGGCGTTTTCAGCGACGTGCAATTCACTGCTTCGGAGAGGAAGTCGCGATGGATCGGGATCGTTTTTGCCCGGCAAACGCGCAGTCTCACGCATTGAACCTCATTTTCAGAGAGACACGCGAAGCAAGCCGCGTGTCGATGACCGCCGGGTAGCCAGCGACATCGTTCATGTTGAAGTCCGGTGGCCGCTGGATTGACGGATTGCCCAACTACGAGCCGCGCAAAACGCTCTAAAACCGGTATATCCGGTGGGCCAACGAGGGGCGGGATCGATCTCTTCCATGCTCTTGCGAGCGCAGGCGGTCCTCAGGCCCAAGTGCTCATCTCGACCGTTCTGCTGTGAAAGCGCACTGCTCGGCCTCCGGCGGAAAGGGGGAGAGCCCAGTCAAGCAATCGGCCGCTCACGTGGCGGGCGCACGACCAAGATCCACACGCGGACCTCCCAACGCTGGAAGAACTGCTTTTCGCCGGCGCTCTACCGAGACCACAACGCAATCGACCGCATGTTCTGCCGCCTCCGGGAGTTCCGACGTGTCGCCATGCGATATGACCGCCTCGCCGCCAACTTCCTGACCGCGGTCTGCATCGCCGCGACTGTCAGTTACTGCTTATGAACCGGACCCTGGATCGACCTTATTGTCAGGCGCTATCCTCCCGCGGATGTTTGGGAGGCCTCCCAGCCTGCCCCGTCACTGCATCATACCCATCGGTCCCATTGGGCTCGTCATCAGTTGATCAGCCGCGCGCTTCTGCTCATCGCTGAAGCCCGCATAAAGCGGCGCCACCGCTGCTTTGATCTTCTCGATCGTTCGGAGGCAGACGGTGAGCGCCTTCTCGGTCTCGTCGATGCGTGCCGGCAGAGATCCGCCGCGCGCATTCATCATGCTCTCGCGCATCCCCATCATTGCCGTCGCACTGGCCCGCGCGGTCTCCGCGAACGTGCTCCACTGGGTCTCCTGCGCTGCCGTGATCTTGAGTTCTGCCTTCAAAAACGCCAGCCGACCCTCGATGTGGTCCGTCATCATTCCCATCATGGGCATGGCGCCGCTACCCATCATCGACATCATGCCACCCGACGGCATCGGAGGTCCGGGCACATTTATCGATTGGGAAGGAGCCGCAGCGCCGTCAGCCGGATGATGTTCATCGGCCGCCAACGCAGGAGCGCCAACCAAGAGCATGGCGCCGAAAAGAAGATGTGAGCTTATCTTGATCATCCAAGCCGACTCCATGTTGATGTGATGCATTGCCTGCTGGAACCGTCATCAGTCCGTCGTGTTTAATCCGCGAGGCCGAGTCGCATGCCCTTAGCCCTCTCCGGCTTGGCTATGTTTCGGACCGCTGAGCCGTGGAATGAAGCCCGGAACGTCCTGCATGTATCGTTCATAGTCAGAGCCGAATTCGGCCAAGGACTCGCGTTCTTCGGCGCGCGCGAGGCGCACGTACATGAACACCAGCACCGGGAACATCGCGAGTGTCAGCAAGGTCGGCCATTGCAGCAGGAAGCCGAACATCACCAGCACGAAGCCGACATATTGCGGATGCCGCACATAGGCGTAGACACCGCCGGTGGCGAGCGTGCGATGGCGTTGTGCTTGATACAACACCTTCCAGCCGGCCGAGATGAGGATAAAGCCGCCGCCGATGAACACGAAGCTCAGCAGGTGAAACGGCCCGAAATGCGGATTGGCTCTCCAGCCGAACATCTCCTCGAGAAGATGCCCGGCGTCATGGGAAAACCAATCGACACCCGGAAAGCGGCTCTGCAGCCAGCCCGAGAGCAGATAGATCGTGAGCGGGAACCCATACATCTCGGTGAACAGCGCGACCAGAAAGGCGCTGAAGGCGCCGAAGGACCGCCAGTCGCGCTTGGTCTGCGGCTTGAAGAAACTGAAGGCGAAGAAGATGAAGATCGCCGAATTGATAATCACCAGTGACCAGAGGCCATAGGCAGGAACGTCGTCGTGCATGGTCGACCTCCGGACCGTTGATCGCGGCTCAGTGATTGTGGGGCTGGTTCTTGCGAACGTCCGCTGATCCGCTTCCGCTATCGTCTCTGCGCCCATGTCCGCCGTGGCCGCCATGCATGAAAACATGCATCAACGGGCAGGCGAGGATCAGCAGGAACGGCAAATACCCCAGATACGGGATGAGATGCGCGCGGTGCTCGGTCAGAAGATAGAAGGCGCCGATCGCGAGATAGCCGATCAGGACCCAATTTGCGCGGGAGCGAAAGAAGCCACCCTCACTACCATGACCGTCATGTTCCATGGAGACTCCACCCACATCAGACCGGGACGCACCGGCACGCCCTGCAATCGTCTAGAGCTCGCTAGACGATGCAGGCTGGCATCGACCTGGCGCCATCCTCCGAGCGACACGACAGCGCTCGAACCATGGCCGGCCATCTGTTCTGAATCTTTGATCCCGGTTAAACTTGTGCCGGGTATGGGCCGAAGCAGCAGGATCGATCAGATGTTCCGCCTGTCCCGCCCCGCGGCAGCCGGCGTCATGCGGCAACGAGAGCGGGAAAGCAGGCCACGAGCTCCTGGATCGTCCTCACGCATGGCCCGAGCCTCACATCGATCCCGGCAGCACAAAGTCTCTGTTTCTCTGGCTCGCCGATAAAACCGCAAACCAGGCGACCCGGTCTGGCCGCGACAATGAGATCGCATAGCGCGGCGGACGTGCGCTGGGGATTGGCGTGGAACTCTGTCGCGCCCGTAAGCGTATCGACGATCCATATTCCATCGCACTTGCCGAAGAAGGGGCATAGTGCTGGGCCCGCGTCGGTTTTCATCACGATGACCGCAATGCGATTTGCCGGCGGGGGTGGTACGCAGGCGGACCTAGCCATCGGCTCCTCGTTTGAACACCAGCAAAGCGAGCGAATTATATGACCGGCTAACATATCGGACTTTAAACTCGATCAAACATTCGCGTGGGCGGGGCGGCACCTCACAATCTGCAAGGTGTCCGGCGGACAGCGGGAAGGCGCCACGCGCGCAGGGTTCCGGGCGGTCGGTGCGCACCGACCGCCACTTGATTTCAATCAATCTCGTCGAGCCTTTCCCCGTATAGGTTTCCGCCGGGCTAATTGGTAGCTGCGGGGCCGTGTGGTAACTTGCGGCTCAGGCCTTCTTGGAAAGAGGCGGATGCTACGGTTGCTCGCCATATTGATCTTTGCCACGGCGATCTTCACGACGCTGAGCGGGCGGAGTATGGCCGGGACTGTAGCGATCAGCGCCGACGCGACTATGGTGGTCGTAAGCGCTTCTGACTTTCGGCCCCATATTGACGAATGCGATGATTGCCCGGAGTGTCCGAATTCGGACAAGACCTCCTGTCCGATGAGTAGCTGCTCCTGCCCGGCGGCCTGCTCAACGACTTTAGCGCCCCTGCCTGGCAACCTCCCGGCCCATGCGTTCCACCGCTCTTCAGCGGGGATGCGGCCCGAAGAAGCCGATCCAAACTCAGTCGTCCCCGGACTCGACCCCCCAGTTCCTCGGCGCTCGACCTAGCGGGTCGATCGGCCCAGCGGAAGGCGATCCAGCTTCCAACGGTTCACGCCTCGCGTGGACCGGGATGGCGGCTGGATTGACCAATCTCCGCTGGCGTCGCGCCGCCAAGGCGGCCGGCTGAGCCGGGCGACCTGGTCAGATGGATTCAACCTTCCAGGTGAAACCGACCAGATCGAGGACTGTAATATGACTCCGAGCCAAGCGTCTTATTTGGAGAGCACTATCCGAGCGTCGCGGGATCACGCCCATGGCCGATACGAAGGTCTGCAACCCGGCGTGCTCCGGTCCCCAGTTCCCCGGGGAGCCGCAAACACAATCAGTGATGCGGAAAGGAACGCCCGTATGCCGATGCCGGGGAATGGCACGACAAAGCAGCTACCGGGTTGTGAGGCTTGCTTCGCCCGGGTTAACCGGGGTTTGTGCGGGGATTGCCAGCCGGGATCTCCATGTGCGGTCGCGAGTTATAAAACTGCTGATCGGGAATACAAGGTCGGCCAGGATCTCTTCAGCCTGGGCGAACCGTGTGACTCAATATTCAATCTCCTCGAAGGTTGGGTTATTCTTTACAATATATTGGATGACGGTCGGCGACAGATTTTGCACTTCGCTTTGCCGGGCGCTGTGCTCGGATTCCATCCCGGCGGCGGCGCGATGATGACATATGGCGCGCAAGCTCTGACTGACATCGTCGTCAGCACAATTCCGCACAAGGCTCTACAGCCGATTGTCAGCCAGCAGCCCGAGTTCGGTCTGCGGCTTGCCTGGCTGGTCGCGCGGGATTGCACCTTGGCCTACGATCGCCTTACCAGCATTGGCCGGCATTCAGCGCGGGAGCGCGTTGCGCACCTGCTGCTCAAGCTGTTCGTCCGCTGCCGCGCGCAATGGCCGGGCAGTCATATCGAGGAGATGAATCTTCCGCTGACCCAAGAAGATATTGGAGATGCAACGGGTCTGACCTTCGTCCATGTCAACCGGGTGCTGAGGGATCTGCGAAAGGATAGGATCCTAGAATTCCACTATCGACGGCTCCGAATCCTCGATCCGGACAAACTCGTCGACGTTGCAGGTCTTGACCCGCAACTCGTCATGTCCTGGATTCGCTGATGAATGATCGGCCGGGACAATATGGAATGGAGCGCGCGGAGTGTCCGATCCAAGCGCTGCTTCGTGCTGGCGCGTCCCGCTCCTTCGGCTCCATTGTCGCACAAACACAACTGCTGATTTTCCGTCGCCACCGACCCTTGCGTCGCGGCGTCGCCCGTCGCGTCTGCGCCCAAGATGCGATCTCACACCACGACGAGGCTACCTCGAACATCCCCATCGGGCCGCCGAACTTGCCGGGTTTGTCCGGCATGATCTCGACGCAAACCATCTCTCCGGTCGGCAGGTCCTGGCGCTTGTTGACGTCAGCGAAAATGACCCTTTCGGAGCCGGACACCAACTCCTTCCGCCGAAAGCTCAATCGTACCAACTTGCCATGGCGAACGACGATGGTGTCGAGCCTATACCGCCGGTGGCGTTGCTGGCCGTGCTGAGGCGGGAAGATCGTAAAGCGCCTGGAAGACCCGCTCCTCCGCCGTGTCGCGCTGCTTGCGGCCGTTTTCGATAGCCTCGGAGACACGGTCAATCGCCTCCCGCTCACGACGCAGATTGCCATCGTCCTCCGGCAGTGGCTGCCGGCGTTTCTCGATCAGGCGCGCGAGTGCAGCGACGCCATGCATCCATGGACTGAAGGATTCCGACATCAGGTAGCGGCTCGTGCGCATGGGATGGAGCCATTCGAGCGTTGCCGCGGTCCAGGGATTGGAGGCCATACGCACGAATGGGCTGACCATGGTCTTGTAGAACTGCTCGTTCACCTCTGAGCGATGGCGAACCTGCTCGAATGCTGCCCGGGGCGTCTCGAACCGCAGATCCTCGACGGCCCGCTCGTCGAACCGGACCGAGTATTCCGGCTTGCGGCAGTCCGGATCGCCGGTCGGATTGTCGATCTTCATCTCGTAGAGACCGGGAGCGAGGGTCTCGATCTCGCCGAGGCTTTCGAGGATTGCGCGATGTTCGAACCTCGCCACCTTGGCTGACACGAAAATGCCGAGATGGCCGGCATGGGGGTTCGTCAGGTAGATGATGCGCTGACCAGCGGCCTTGAGATCGTCGGTATCTTTGTACACCACCGGGATCCAACCGAGCGCCTGGTGCGGCGGGGTGATGTTGTCGCCATAGGAGGCGAAGATCACCAGCGGATTGCGAATGCGCCGAAGGTCGGCGACGCACCCTTCGCAGATCCGCATCTTTCCCTCCTCGAGGCGATTGCCGATGAAGAGGTTCTCGACGATGGCGACGATCTCTTCCCGGCTGAGCAAATAGAAGCCATTCCACCACCGCTCGAACTCCAGGAAGCGCTCCCGTTCCGTGTCGACATGCGTGAACAGGTTGGCGTATTTTTCCCAGACGGCTTCGGGCTGAAGATTCTCGAAATTGAAGGCGAGCCACGCACCGTCCAGGCGGCCGTCGTTGAGATCGGCGAGAAGATGGGTAGCCCAGACGCCGCCAAGCAGCCCGCCGGCGATCCGCATCGGATTGACGCCTGATTCTCCCGCCCAATAGGAGAGCGGAGAGCCGTTGAGCACGGCCGGGCCGACCAAGCCTTCGCAATCCGCCGAGAGCAAGGTGATCGCCCAGCCGGCCTGACAGTTGCCATAGAGCACCGGAGGCTTGCCGGGGTGGCGTTTGACCACGTCCTCGACGAAGCGCCGGAGCGTGTGCAGCACATCGGCTAGGGTTTGGCCCGCGCAGGGTTCAGGAAAGAAGGAAACGAAATAGACCGGATAGCCCTCGTGCATGGCGATCCCAACCTCGGAGTCGCGCTTGAAGCCGCCGATGCCGGGCCCATGGCCGGCTCGAGGGTCGAGGACAACGACGGGCGGCTTCGCCGGATCGACACAATCCTCAATGCAATCGTCGCCGATCCGGGTAATCCGCAGGAGGGCGTAGTTGACGGGTCGCTCGAAGCGGCGGGCATCGACCAGCGTCTCATAATCGAAGTCGAGAAGCGGCGGCTTGCCGGCCCGCTCATGCGCGATCATGTTGTTGGCGCGCTGGCGCAGCGTATCCCAGAACAGAATCGACCGTTCGAAGAAATCCCGCTGATAGGCGAACGGATCATCGATGTTGATCGGCGGTCCGGCTGGATTCGCCGCGACGGCCGGTTCCGGGCTCTTCAGCGCGGCGGCCGCTGCGATATCCCGCCGAACAGCCAATTGCCGACCCGGCGACGCCTTCGGCTGGTCAATCAGCGCGGAATCCGATCTTGCTTCGGGCATCACCATCTCCATCATCCGATCTTTAGGGCGAGGACGTTGAACAGCGGCCAGAAGTCAGGATGCTGTGTCAGCCATATACCAAGGTCTCGACAAGACCCCGCCGAACGCTCTTCAACCCAGCGTGCGGCTAAGATGCCTTGACGCTGCTTCTGGCGTCAGGGGTTTCAGTTGCTTGCTGACGAATCTCACCTGCGGTCTCCCGTGCCATGTTCGCGCAGTATTGCTGGACCTTCTGCGAGAGCTCGAGCCAGGTCTTCGTCTGCAGCGACGTCTCTTCCAGGATGGCCGCCATGACGCCCGATTCTGCGGCGACCACGTCCTGCGGTCGCCGGCACTGGACGAATTCCAGAAGCGAGCGTCCGATACGCTCGTTGGCGCCGAGGAGAGTGCTCATCTGAGCGCTGTATGTCTCGCCATAGGCCTTCTGCAGATCGGTCGTGAATGCCTGGAACCGTTTGAACTGGCCGTCGAGCTTGCCGGTATTGTCGACGCCCGACAGTCCCCACCATGTGAATACAGCGTTCACGCGATCGAAACCAACGGGCGCTTCACTCTTCGTAGCCATTGTTCTCTCCTTCATTATTTGGTTGCGGCTTCAGGAATTCGACGTTCGGTTTATTGTCACGGGTCGCTTTTTTCGCTCTCGCGGTCAGTGGAGAGCCTCAAGCGCCAACGCGACCCCCTGACCGCCGCCGATGCACAGCGTCACCAATCCGCGCCGGATACCGTCTCGGTGCATCGCGTGAAGGAGGCGGGTCGTCAGCACGGCTCCTGTCGCACCGATCGGATGGCCATGTGCGATGGCGCCGCCCTCGACATTGACGATGTCCTCGGGGAGCCCGAGTTCCCCGATGAGCGCCAAGACGATCGCCGCGAAGGCCTCGTTGATCTCCACGCGCTCGACGTCGCCGAGCGTCCAACCAGCGCGATCCAAGGCCTGCCGCACCGCGGGAACAGGCCCGAGACCGAACAGGCCGGGTTCGACCGCGCCGACCCCGAAGGCCACAAGACGGGCCATCGGCGTCAGGCCATGCTTCTCGGCCCAGCGGGCATCCGCAACGATCATGCCCGCGGCGCCGCTGTTGAGGCCCGGTGCATTGCCGGCGGTAATGGTTCCATCCTTGCGGAAAGCCGGCTTCAGCTTGGCCAGCGACTCCAGCGTTGCGTCCGGGCGGTTGTGCTCATCCTTGTCGAAGATCGTCGGCCCCTTGCGACCGGGGATTTCGATCGGCGCGATCTCGGCATTGAACATGCCGGCCGCCTGCGCCGCGCCAAAGCGCTGCTGCGTCCGCTCCGCCCAGCGGTCCTGCGCCTCGCGCGTCACCTGAAACTTGCTGACGAGGTCCTCGGTCACCAAGCCCGAGTGGTGATCGGAGAAGGCGTCGTTGAGGCCGTCGCGCAGCATGCTGTCGTAGATTTGGGCATCGCCCATGCGGTAGCCCCACCGTCCGCCAGACATCAGGTAGGGCGATTGGTCCATGTTCTCCATGCCGCCGGCGATGGCGCTCTCGGCGAGGCCGAGCATGATCTCCTGCGCGGCGGTCGCGATCGCTTGTGCACCCGAGCCACATACCCGGTTTATGGTCATCGCTGGAACGCCGACCGGAATGCCGGCCGTGATCGCCGCCTGCCGCGCTGGGTTCATCTTGGCGCCGGCCTGGACGACCTGCCCCATCACCACGGTGCCGATCGCGCCGTCTGCGATCTTCGCGCGCGACAATATTTCCCTGATCACCACCGCCCCGAGATCGGGTGCCGCTATGTCCTTCAGCGTTCCGCCATACGTGCCGATGGCTGTCCGCACCGGGGCGCAGAGCACGACGTTCGACTGTGCCATGTGGATGTCCTTTCTATTTCCGGGGGGCGCCATGCCATGAACAGGCCGCCATTGGCGGTGACCTTCGAGCCCGTGACGAACGTTGCCTCCCCGCTCACCAAGAACCGGACGATGCGTGCGACCTCGTCGGCATTGCCCAGCCACCCGACAGGGATTTGCCCCTCGATTTTTGCAAGAGTATCTTCAGACATGGCATCAAGCGTGTCCGTTGCGATGTAGCCGGGCGCGACAACATTCATCTGTGTTCATTGCATTCATCCGTCCTGGGGCGGCGACTTGGTTTCGTCGGCGAGACCGCGAGCTCGTTGGCGAATGCGCTCGGCCTCATCGCACCGGCAATCGAGAAAGCCGTGGACCGGACAGGTCAGGCACATTTCCTCGAGCCTCTTGCGGAGCGCCTGGCGCCCCCTGTGGAGCCTGACCGCGATGTTGTTGAGCGTGGTGCCGAGGCTGGCGGCGATCCGATCACGCGGCTCGCCAAGAATGTCAGAGCGCCAGACGACGTCGGCATATTCGGGCTTGAGCGTCGGTAGCAGCTTATGCAGGCAGTTACAGACGGCCTCGTCGGTTTCTCGATCCGGCTCGATCGGCAGGCTCTCCACATCCGACTGGTCCATGTCGACCTCCTGGCGACGGCGTCTGATGGCGCGTCGCTGGTGATCGACGAGGGTGGTCGCCAGAATGCGCCCGAGCCAACCGCGAACCGTGCGGACGTCCCGCAACTGCCAGGCGCGCTCGAGCGCCCGAAGCGAGAACTGCTGCAACAACTCTTCGGCCTCGTCCCGGCTGCCTACCCGATGATGCAGAAAGACCAGAAATTCTTCGCGTGCCTCGACAAGCGCTCGTCGTACAGCCGCGTCCGCCGGCTTCGCGGCTTCCTGTCCTTCCGCATCACCTTCCGAATGCCGGACATCCTCTTCATGCCTATTGGTCATCGTCCAGCCAAATCTTTGAATGGTTGAGACGTATTCTTAAACTGTCCCTATCAGAACCAGACAGAATTTGACGTTACGACCGCACCCACCCACGTTCTTTAACGCAGATCAAGCTTTCCTCTGCCAACCCTCGTTATGAATTCCTCTTGGATATCTGCCTTTCTGGCTGCGGCGGGCTGCTATCGCGGCGGGTTCGGAACGGAGCGCCCCCCGCCGGTGCTTCGCACGCCGCCGTAGAGCTTTGGCCAGAGGTGGGAGGGCTTACGACCATGCGAGCAAGGAGTGTCGGAGTGGCGCTGAGCTTGCTTCTGCTTTCTGGATTGGCCCACACCACGGCAGCGGCCCCTAGCGGCGACAGCAGGGTCGTCAGCGATGTCCAGATCTATATGGGAATCCTGCTGTCGGAATTGATCCGCGGTCATCCGCAAGGCCACACGGAGAATTCCATGCATAGCGGGCAGCCCGCCACCCGCGGGGAATTCCATATCGTTGGGTCACTGTGCAAAGCCTCCGCTTTTCGCTGGATGGGAAACAGAGTGAGCGGGCACATCGACATCCGCCGCATCAATCTTGTGTAATCGCTCCCAGTTCTGGATGTAATCGCGGGTCAACGGCGCGGCATTGACACGCTTACTCACCTGAATCTGGAAATTGATCAGGCCACCGTGACGAAAGGCTGCTTCGCAACTGGCCAGGTAGAATTCCCACATGAGACAGAACCGCTGGTCATAGATTTCCGCGACGCGCCCACGGTTTGCGATGAAGCGTTGCCGCCACGCCTTCAGCGTTTCTGCATAGTGCAGCCGCAGTATCTCGATGTCGGTGACGTACAGCCCCGCCTGCTCGATGGCGGGCAGAATCTCTGACAGCGCCGGGACGTACCCACCCGGAAAGATGTACTTGTTGATCCAGGCGTTGGCCGCGCCCGGACCATCGGCGCGCCCAATCGTATGGATCATTGCGACCCCGTCGTTCGTCAGGAGGCTCCTGACCTTCTTGAAGTATTCGCGGTAATGTCCCACCCCGACATGCTCGAACATGCCGACCGAGACGATGCGGTCGTACCGGCCTTCTTCTTGGCGATAGTCTTTCAGTAGGAATCTCACCCGGTCCCCCAAGCCGGTCTCGGCAGCGCGGCGTTCGGAGTATGCGTGTTGCTCGGTCGAAAGTGTCAGGCCTGTCACGTCAACAGCGGCGATCTGGGCAAGATAAAGGCTGAGCCCACCCCACCCCGATCCGATGTCGAGAATCCGCTGTCCTGAGCTCAGTAGCAACTTAGCCGCCAGGTGCCGCTTCTTTTGTTCTTGCGCGCGCTCAAGGGTGTCGTCGCTAGAATTGTAGTACGCACAGGAATACTGACGGTCTGCGTCTAGAAATTGCTCATAGAGTGTGTCCGAGAGGTCGTAGTGGTGCGCGACGTTCGCACGTGCGACTGGGATGGGATTGTGCTGAACAAAGCGTCGGACGAGGCGACTCAGGGATGCACGCGCGCGCCTTACCCCTTGGCCAGAACTCGAGCCGATGTTTGAAAAGCAGATATCCAGAAAACCGTAAATATCCCCGTCATCCACCAATAGCGCGCCATCCATGTAGGCCTCGCCGAGGGCAAGATCTGGATTGAGGAGCAGGCGCGGAATCACAGCTGGATCCACAATACGAATCGTAATCGACGGTGTGCCATTGCCGATGTGATGGATGCCTCCGTTCGGAGCGATCACAGTCAATCTACCGTCGTGGATGATCTGCCCGAGCATCTTCCGCAACAGGAGCATTGTCGCATTCGTGCTCACGTTTTTGAGCGACCGAATTGGGCTTGATCGGCTCACTTCGATATCAATCGATTGGTGCCTCTCAGAAACGGCGGAAGCAGACGAAGGATCGGATGGGATGCTCATTCTCGGACCCACGCTGACGACGGTTGGCTGCCAATCAACCCTGCAGGGCGGGCGCGTTCTTTGATTGGAGTTAAACATCGGTATTCGATGATGGCTTCAATCGATCGCCGATGAGAGCGGCCGCGACGACGGCTCGGGTGCCCCGTGAATGCACGATCGACCCAAGGAGATCTTCAATGGCATTGATGAGAGCAGCCGTTTTGTCGAGCCTGGTCGCATTGTCCTTGATGAAAAGGCGATTCCAGAGATTGGTCCGCTCGACGCGCTCATCAGGATTGCGGCCACGACGATCTGTGGAACTGACGTGCATATTTTCAGGGGCGAGTATCCGATGGAAAAAGGCCTGACCATTGGTCACGAGCCGGTCGGAGTGATCGAGAAGCTCGGTTCTGCCGTTTCCGGCTTTCACGAGGGCCAGCGTGTCATCGCCGGCGCGATCACACTAAGCGGTCACAGCAATGCATGTCTTTGCGGCTATCACTCGCAGGACGGCGCGGGCACCAGGCACGGCTGGAAACCGGCGGGCGGCTGGAAATTCGGCAATACGATCGATGGCTGTCAGGCCGAGTTCGTGTGCGTCCCCGACGCCATGGTCAATTTGAGTCCCGTACCGGACGGTTTGACCGACGAACAGGTGCTGATGTGCCGGACATCATGTCGGCAGGCTTCGTCGGTGCAGAGAATGGAGACATCCGCATCGGCGATAGCGTCGTGGTTTTCGCTCAAGGGCCGATCGGGCTTTGTACCACCGCCGGCGCCAAATTGAGAGGCGCCACGATTATCATCGCCGTCGATGCAATCGCCGAACGAATGGCCGTGTCGCACATGCTCGGCGCGGACTTCGTCGTCGATTTCAAGAATGCCGACCCCGTCGAGGAGATCATGAGGATCACGGATGGCCGCGGGGTCGACGTCGCGATCGAAGCGCTGGGGACGCATACAACCTTCGAGGCTGCGTTGGGCGTGCTTCGGCCGGGCGGCACGCTGTCGAGCCTCGGCGTCTACTCGACCAATCTTCGGATTCCGCTCGCGGCGTTCGCCGCAGGGCTGGGGGACCACAAGATCGTCACGGCGCTGTGTCCGGGCGGCAGGGAGCGGATGCGGCGGCTCATGGACGTGATCGCTTCCGGCAGGATCGATCTGACGCCGCTCGTCACTCACCGCTACAAGCTCAACGACATCGAGAGTGCCCATGAGCTTTTCTCCAATCAGCGTGACAGGGTGTTGAAGATTGCCATTACGCCCTAGTCCCTGCAGGGCAGCTTGCGGCTAGTACGTCGAACCCGTCCACGCGTTTTGCTACATTTCTCTATGAGGCGGCGCGACACAGCAGCTACTCCGCGACCAAGCCATTTGTGATCGCCGCTTTGTCGTACAGGAATACGATGTTGGGATCGGGAAGGTCGCGAGCTCGGTCTTTGCCCTCGAAGTCAAAGCGGGTCAGGAGATCTCGGATGACATTGAGCCGCGCGTTCGGCTTGTCATCAGCACGCACAACCGTCCACGGCGCAAATGGCGTGTGCGTGCGCGCCAACATCTCGTTCCGCGCAGCACTGTAATCGTTCCAGTGCTTCGCCGCCGCATCGTCGATGGGGCTGAGCTTCCATTGCTTGAGCGGATCGTCGCGGCGATCCTTCAGCCGGCGCTTCTGTTCGGTTCGTGAAATATCCAGATAGTATTTGAGGATGGTGACACCACAGTGAGCGAGCAATTGCTCGAACAACGGAGCCGTCATGAGGAACTCGTCATATTCCTCGTTGGTGCAGAATCCCATCACCCGCTCGACACCGGCGCGATTGTACCAACTGCGGTTGAACAACACGATTTCCCCGCCTGCCGGTAGGTGCGGCACCCACCGCTGAAAATACCACGACTTCTGATCGCGATCGGATGGTTTACCCAGGGCGACCACGCGGGTCTCCCGTGGGCTGAGATGCTCGATGATTCGCTTGATTGTTCCATCCTTGCCGGAAGTGTCGCGCCCCTCGAAGATCACAAGCACCTTTTTGTCAGAACTGATGAGGTACTTCTGGAGACGCGCCAAGTCTACTTGAAGGTCATGAAGTGCCTCCTTGGCCGCCGCACGCTTCTGTTTTTCGCCCATTTGGAACTCCTGCTGGTATGCGCGCTTTTGATGCTGGTTCCTCGCTGAGGCGATCCAGACTTAGCGAGCGAATTCGATCATGGCGTCGTTTCGAGCAGCCCGCGGCAGCGGCCATGTACCAGAAGCCTCGAAATGCCGATGCTTGCGACGAGACCTCCCACGACGACGACGGCCGCGAGCATGAAGGGTGCGTTCGGCAAGAAGGCGAGGCCGAACAACAGACCTCCGGCGGCCGATCCGCTAGCCTGGCCCAGACTTGCTGCCGCGGTCTGTCTGCCCAACTCGATCCCTTGCCGCTCATCGGCATTGAGCGAAATCCAATAGGTCGCGATGGGGGAAAGGATACCCGCGCTGGCCGCGATCGCCGCCACGACGACGGCGGTGGACATGGTCGCTTCCGCGAATGGCACGGCCGCGACGCTCACCGCCAAGACAGCGAGGGCGGGCGTGAGAAACCAGCGTGTGACCTCTGGCTTCACGAGCGGCGAGAAGACTACCGTTTGGGCGACCAACATGACGAGGCTGCACACGCTGAACATGAGCCCGATCTGGTAAGTGCTCATGTTGAGAATTTGCGTTCCGCGAAGCGCCAGGCTGACTTCGAAGGCTCCCAGAGCCGCGGCGGTTGCGAATGAGATAATAAGCAAGCGTGGCAACGCAGCACCGGCCTCAGGCCCGCTTGCAGTCCCCCCCTCGCCAGGGCTGCGCTGAACAGAGCCGGGCACGAAGATCCATATTGCCAGCGCCACAACGAGCGAAAAGCCCGATATGGCAAAGTAGGGCGAACGAGAGGCCGCAACCTCGCCCGAGCCTGGAACGAGGGCAGCGGTAACAACTACGGTGAAGCTTCCCAGCATCGGTCCGACCAGAAAGCCGATGGCGCCGGCAATGTTGAGCAGAGCAAAGCGGCGCGCGCGCCATTCCCTGGACCGAGCATAGTCGCCGACAAGAGCATAGGCCGCCGGCACAATGGAAGCGGCGAACAGCCCATTCAGGAAGCGGCCGAGATAGAGCAGCGGGAGGCCATCGGCAACCGCAAACAGTGCCAGGGTCAAGGAGAATCCAACCAGTCCCGCGAGCAGCACGGGGCGGCGGCCATGCCGATCCGCAAGGCGGCCCCATAGAGGTGCGAACAGAAACAGCGCGAGGGTGTAGGTGCCAGTCAACATGCCGGTGTGCCGCGACACAACAATGGGATCCGTCGTTCCTGCGAGCCGTTCGATCGCAAGCGGAAGTATCGGCAGAAGGAACCCATAGCCCACGGAAATCGTGAACATTGCGAGCAGCAATGACAATGCCATCCACCATCGCAGTGGCTGGAAGGCGGTTGCCCCAATCACGTCGCCGCCTCGGCCGCGGCTTCCGTTGGTCCGCTTTGGATTCTGCTGCCGCGCGTAATGCCGGCCCGCCACGGGCGGTTGAGCATCAGGACGTTGATCGCCACCAGTACCGAACGGCTGGAGATAGCGAGAGCGGCGATTTCCGGATTGAGCAGCATCGGGCGCTCACGCGGCACCGTCTACCTGGGCCCGGATCGCGGCGTCAGCCACCACCACAGCAACCGGATTTCTTCGGGTGATGACCAGCACTGGAGACCGGTTGGTCCTGATCGCTGGCAGGCACGGCGGTGTCGGGCGCCGCCGCGCTTCCGTGATTCCCGCGGGAGCCAGGGGCATTCGCCTTCTCCGAGGCTTCCGTGCCGGTATGGTCCCCGCCACAGCAGGACGACGCATTCGAAACCGAAGGCTCAGGGGTCGCCTTGGTGTGGTGGACGGAGGTGTTGCTCATTCCGATGACTCCAGCTTTCGGGGCATGACGATCGAGGGCGGCTTTGCGGGCGCTTTCACCCTATGCCGCCCATGCCCTCCCATTTCGTCATTTTCCAGAGTAGGCGCTGGTCCGGGCAGGCATCTTTAACCTCGATTAAGGTCCGTCGTCATTGGGGCGCCCATTGTTGTCGTACTAGATGCTCCCCCTTGGACTCAACATTCCGGTTGTCTCACTTGGCCGCATTTCGACTTGCATCGCTGCGATACGCGGCGGTTGGAACAGGGAAACCCTCTGGCGCCGGGCTATGTCGCTCGGATCAAGACTCGACCTGGGCTCACGGAACCGGCCACTCAAAATGCGGCAGCGTCGCAAAGGCGGCATAGCCGAGCGCTATTGCCGCCACCGTGGCGCCCGCCAGCGGGAGCCAGAAACGAACCGGTCCCGCGGCGGCAGCGATGGACAGGCGGCCAATGGCATTCGTGGCGAGCGCCAGAAGGACGGCATGTCCGACCGCCTCAACGGTTGCCGACTGCCCGAGCAACCGCAGCGCGCTGAGCACCGCGATGTCGACGTCGAATAGTCCCGAGATGGCAGAGGTCGCCACCATCCCGCCGCTGCTTCCGACCGAAAGGGCGGCGCTCACGGTGGAGACGACTGCGAAGAGCACCGCGAACAGGATCAGCGGCCCCACCTCGAAGGGGTTGCGCGGCGATTGCGCATCTTCACCCGAGACGGTGTGGCGCGACAGCAGGATGAGACTGCCGCAGGCCGCAAAGCCGGCGAATGCGGCCAGGATGGCCAGACCCGCGACGCCCAGCACCGCCGGCGCGATGATGGCGACGATTGCGGTAACCCGGATCGCGGATACGCCCGCCGCAAGGATCGCGGCACCCGCCAACGGCCAGGGATCCCCTCCCGTCCTGGCGGTCCGCGCCAGCGACAGGGTTACCGCGGTGGACGAGATGACGGCCCCGGCAAGACCGCTGACCAGAACACCCCGGGTGGTGCCGAGAACCCGCACCGCGATGTAGCCGAGGAAGGAGATCGCCGCCGTCAGCACGGTGAAGAACCATACCTGCCGGGGATTGAAGCCGCCCCAGGGATCGACCGCTCGATCGGGCAGCAGCGGCAGGATGATCGCCGTCATCACCGCGAGCACCAGAGCCGAACGAAGCTCGATCCAGGAAATTCGCCTGAGAAGCCCGTGCAGAAGCTCGCGACTGGCGAGAACGGCGGCGAGCGCGGCCCCGCCGGCGGCGGCGGCGCGTTGATCCCCGACGACGGCAAGCGCACCCAGGGCGAACACACCCAGCGCGGCGATGGTGCCGGTCACGCTGTAATCCTCGTCGTGGAGGGATTCGCGCGCCTTGTACCAGGCGAAGACCGCGGTGAAGGCGAGGAAGCCGGCGATCAGGATGGAGGGGGCGTCGAGGCGGACGCCGAGAGCTGCCGTCGCGCCGCCGAGCAGTCCGGAAATGCCGTATGTCCGGATGCCCGCCGCGCGCCCGCCCTCCGGTGTGTCGCGCTCACGCCATCCACGCTCCAGGCCGACGAGCAAGCCGATGGCAAGCGACAGGCCGAGTTGCAAGATCAAGACGTCCATGGCTTGGTCCATGATGGATAAGTCACCCGATCTGCATAGCTGATCAGGATTTCTGCCCGTTCATCCGGAGCAGTAGCTTGTCGCACCGATGGAATGAATGCCAAAGCGCTGCCGCGATCCACGTGAGAATCCGTGGCCCTGCACATTGCGTTCAACACGCTAGGGAGCGTAGCAAAGCTGAATTTCAGCTTGGTCGCGGCGGTGCCAATGACTGCGTAGAGGCGATAGGAACCTTGGAGATACACGCCGCAGCGAGCGAAACATCCCGCGCCGCATCCTCATTTGTGCCGCCTGTAGAAACGCAGGAACTGCGCGTTGATGGCGACGATAACGGTGCTGGCGGACATGAAGACAGCGGCGACGGCCGGGGTCATCAGGAAGCCCGTTCCGAAGGTGATGCCAGCCGCCATCGGGATGGCGATTGCATTGTAGCCGGTCGCCCAGATCAGGTTCTGCACCATCTTGCGATAGGTAGCGCGTGACAGGCCGAGGATCGCGGCTACATCGCGCGGGTCGCTCCTGACCAAGACGACATCGGCGGATTCCACCGCGACGTCGGTGCCGGCGCCAATGGCGATCCCGAGATCGGCCACAACCAGCGCTGGCGCGTCATTCACGCCGTCGCCAACCATGGCAACCTGCAGTCCGCGCGCCTGCAACTCCACGATCTTCTCGGATTTCTGATTCGGCAGCACCTCGGCGAAATACTCGGCTATGCCAAGTTCCTCCGACACCGCTTGCGCGACCCCCGTGGCGTCGCCGGTGAGCATCACGGAGTCGATGCCGAGCGACTTCAGTTCGGCGATGGCCGCCTTCGATTCCGGCCGGACGATGTCGGCCAGCGCGAACAGGGCGCGCGGCTCGCCATCGCGGACGAGGATGACCACCGTCTTGCCCTGAGCTTCCAGTTGGTCGAGCCGATCGCGGCCGATCGCCTTGCCCTGCCTTGCGAGATGGCCGGGGCTCACGATACGGATGTCGGCGCCATCGACCTTTGCGACGATGCCCTCGCCGGTGATGTTGCTGACCTCGCTGGCCTTCGGGATGGTCAAGTTGCGAACTCTCGCCTCGGCTACGATGCCGTGGGCGATCGGATGCTCGGACTGGCTCTCGGCCGCTGCGGCGAGGGCGAGTTCCTCGTTCTCGTCACCGCCGGCGAGCAGCACGATGTCGCTGACGCCAAACCGGCCTTCCGTCAACGTGCCGGTCTTGTCGAAGACCACAGCGTTCAGATTGCGCGCGCGTTCGAAGGCCGCGCGGTCACGGATCAGAAGTCCGTTCCCAGCGCTGAGCGAGGTGCTGACGGCGACGACGAGCGGAACGGCAAGCCCGAGCGCATGTGGGCACGCGACCACCATAACCGTCACCATGCGCTCAAGCGCGAACTCGAGCGACTCTCCGAGAACCAGCCACCAGACGAAGAGCGTGCCGAAGCCGACGGCGAGAGCGATATAGGTGAGCCATGAGGCGGCGCGGTTGGCGATGTCCTGCGTTCTGGAGCGCGTCGCCTGCGCCTTCTTCACGAGATCGATGACTTGGGCGAGATAGGTAGCGTCGCCCGTAGCGGTCACCTCGATGGTCACGGCATTGGCGCCGTTGATCGCGCCGCCAATGGCGGTGGCGCCGACCGTCTTGGAAACCGGGCGGGATTCGCCGGTCAACATCGCCTCGTTGAAGCCGGATGACCCCTCAATGATCTTCCCGTCCACGGGCACCTTGGCGCCCGGGCGTACGAGAACCCGATCCCCCGGCTGCAATGCGAAGATGGGAACCTCTTGCATCGAGCCGTCGGCGCCGATCTTCGTAGCGCTATCGGGCAGCAGCCGGACCAGTTCCTCGAGCGCCCGCGAGGCACCCATCACGGAGCGCATCTCGACCCAGTGGCCGAGAAGCATGATCGCGACCAAGGTCACGAGTTCCCAATAGAACGGCTCTCCCGGAAAGCCGAAAGTGGTGGCGGCCGAGAAGAAGTAGGCCGCCGAGATCGCCAGGGCGATCAGGGTCATCATCCCGGGCTGCCCCTTGCGCAGCTCGGACGTGAAACCGGTGAGGAATGGCCACCCGCCATAGACGTAGGCGATGGTCGAGAGCGCGAATAGGACGATGCTGTCGCCCGGAAATGCCATTTTCTCGGCGATGCCAAACCAATGCTGGATCATCGGCGACAGAAGCAAGACCGGAGGCGTGAGAACGAGCGTGACCCAGAAACGGCGCCGAAAGTCGGCGACCATCGCGCCATGATCATGCCCGGCATGCTCGGAATGACTGGAACCGGCTGCCGCCACGATCGTGGGATCGGTGTGACGATCATCCTGCCGCAGGCTGCCAGCATGATCGGCATGACCGTTGTGATCGTGGGCATGTGGCCGGTCGGAGGTCATTCTACGCAATCCTGCTGTTTGTTGCGGCCTTCGGGAGATTGTGGTGCTTACGGAATCGATGAAGTTCGGCCTGCGCACCCCCAACGTGGGCGCACTTTCATGCCGCGCCTGTTTGGTCGCCGGTTGCTCAAGGCATGTCTTTGATCGAGGTTAAGTTCGCCGATGGGCCAAGAGGTCATGGATGAAGCTCAATTTGGCGTCGTGCACCAACGGCCGAGCAGGCACGGCTTGCCGGGCCGAATCGTGAAAGCTCGTGCGGCCAGCGATTTCGGGAAGACAAGCCGGCTCTCGGACAGAGAGTTCGCCCCACGCTTCCATGCGTGCGCTAGGCAAATTCGTCTGGTCACGTTCTTTTCATGCCGACGACCATTCGACGAAGAACCTCGTCGCGCTGGACGAAATGATGCCAGAGGGCAGCGCTCACATGAACGACCGTGACGGCGAGCAGCAGCCATGTGAGAACTCAATGGATTGGGGCGAAGGCCGTGCTGTCCACATACATCGCGACAATGCCACTAATCGGCAGCGCCTTCCGAATGCTCTCCGATCGTTCGTCCATGGCTGTGCGCTCAACTTGGAATCGGGCTGGCGCCGCGGAAGCGCATGAACACGCTCGGCGGTTCGGAACCAAAAGCCATCACGTCGTAGGTCTCGGGTTCCATTCCGGCGACGTCCATGCCGGGTGATCCCACCGGCATGCCGGCAACAGCAACTCCGCGCACGGACGGCCGGGCAGCCAAGAGCCGGGCCAAAGCCGCGGCCGGAACGTGGCCCTCGAGAAGGAAGTTCTCGACCTCGGCCGTGTGGCAGGACCAGAGCGCCGACGGAATCCCAAAGCGAACTTTGATCGCGTTGATCCTCGGCTCCTCGACGATCTTCGTGGGAAAGCCGGCCTTCGCGATGTGGTCGGCCCAAGCGCTGCAGCAGCTGCAGGACGGGTCCTTGTAGACCGTGACCAGAGGTTGGCCAGCGGCCCTGGCAGCCGCCGGCGCGAACAGTGTCGCGCCCGCGAGCAGGAGCATGCGTCTGCGGTCCATGTTCATCGGGCAATCCTCCGGCGGACGGGGAGCGCTGCGGCGCTCCCCGAGACAACGAGATGTTACTTCGACTTGTCGATCTTGGTGACCGTCAGTCGGCCGCTCACCCGATCGGCCTCGAACTTCACCTTGTCGCCCACCTTGACCGCTTTCAGCATGGCCGGGTCGGCGACGGCGAACACCATCGTCATGCCGTCCATGTCGAGGTTCTTGATCGGCCCATGCTTGAGCGTGACCTTGCCTTGGGCCTGGTCGATCTTGGTGATCTGCCCGTCGACCGGCGCGGTTTGCGCCAAGGCGACGGTCGAGAACGCGGAGATCGCTGCTGCTATCATCAGTTTGCGCATGTCTATGCTCCTTTGTTCGGTGCAACTACTTGACGATGATGGTGCCGGACATCCCGGCTTCCCGATGACCGGGGATGAGGCAGGAGAAGTCGAACTCCCCGGCCTTGGTGAATTTCCAGACGATGTCGCCGGTCTTCTTCGGGGCCAGGCGCTTGGCGTTGGGATCGTCATGCTCCATGTCCGGGTTCTTCATCATCTCGGCCATGTGCTTGAGGTTTTCGTCGAGCGTGCCGACGACGATCTCGTGATCGAGCTCACCATTGTTGCGGATGGCGAACTTGACCTGCTCGCCCTTGCGGATGTCGATCTTGTTCGGGATGAACACCATCTTCCCGTCCGCTTCGCGCATGGTGATTTGGATGGTGCGTGCTGGTTTCTTGGGATCTCCGGGTTCGCCATAGGCCCGGTCATCCCCGTGGGAATGACCAGCGTCGGCCAGCGCTGCGGTCGACAGAGTAAGGGCCGCAAGCGCGGCGATCAGGAATCGTGGTTGCACGTAGAAATCCTTCTCAATGATTGCCATGGGGGGATTTTTTGCCGGGTTTCACGACGGTGAACTCGGCAGTTTTCGTCTTGTCGAACGCGGCGGGAGGCTTGCGTTCGGCTTTTTTCGGTTCGCCCTTCCACTCGAAGGCGACCGTCCCTTCCGGGTGCTTGAACCAGCCCGGATCCTTGTAGTCGCCGGATGCGAGCCCCTCGCGCACCTTGACGACCGAGAACATGCCGCCCATCTCGACCGCCCCGAACTGGGCGAAGCCCGTCATCATCGGCAGGGTGTTGTCGGGCAGCGGCATTTCCATCTCGCCCATGTCGGCCATGCCGGCGGTGCCCATCGGCATGTAGTCCGGCACCAGCTTGCGGACCTTCTTGGCAAACTCCTTCTTGTCGACGCCGATGAAGTTGCGCACGTCGTGACCCATGGCGTTCATGGTGTGGTGCGACTTGTGGCAGTGGATCGCCCAATCGCCGGGCTTGTCGGCGACGAAATCGAAAGCGCGCATCTGTCCGACGGCGCAATCGATGGTGACCTCCGGCCAGGCCGCCGCCTCCGGCACCCAGCCGCCGTCCGTGCACGACACCTTGAAGTCGTAGCCGTGCATGTGGATGGGGTGGTTCGTCATGGTGAGATTACCGAACCGGATGCGGACTTTCTCACCTTTGCCGGCGACGATGTGGTCGATGCCGGGGAAAACCCGGCTGTTCCAGGTCCACATGTTGAAGTCGGTCATCTCGGCGACCTTCGGCACATAGGTGCCGGGATCGATGTCGTAGGCCGCCATCAGGAACACGAAGTCGCGGTCGACGCGCCGGAAGGCGGGGTCCTTCGGATGCACCACAAAGAAGCCCATCATGCCCATGGCCATCTGGACCATCTCGTCGGCATGGGGGTGGTACATGAACGTGCCGCTCTTCTGGAGCTGGAATTCGTAGACGAAGGTCTTGCCTGGCCTGATGTGCGGTTGGGTCAGCCCGCCGACCCCGTCCATGCCGCAGGGCAGCAACTGCCCGTGCCAATGGATGGTGGTGTGCTCCGGCAGCTTGTTGGTGACGAAGATGCGGACCTTGTCGCCCTCGACCGCCTCGATGGTCGGTCCTGGCGACTGGCCGTTATAGCCCCACAGGTGGCCGACCATGCCGGGCGAGAACTCGCGCACCACCGGCTCGGCGACGAGATGGAATTCCTTCCAGTCGCCGTTCATGCGCCACGGCAGGGTCCAGCCGTTGAGCGTGACGACGGGCTGATAGTCCGGCCCGCTCGTCGGAACGAGCGGTGGCTGCATGACCGATTCCTTCATGGTTGCGGCTTCGGGGATCGCAGCCGCCTGGGCGCGGCCTGAGACCGCGCTTGCGCTGATCAGCGCCATGCCACCGGAGGCGCCGAGGAAATTTCGACGTGAGATCGTCATGATGGTCTCCCTTTTCCGGTCAGTTCCCGCCTTCGGCGGCCGCGGTTACGACGGAGCCCTCGGCCGAACCGGCTGAGCTGCCTCCGCCGATGATCGCGGTCTCGAAGTCCACGGTGGCGATGAAGAAGTCGCGCTTGGCGGCGATTGCCGCGACGTTGGTGGCGATGCTTTCCCGCGCCGTCGTCAGAAGCTCGAAGACGTCGATCAGCATGCCGTTGTATTCGAGCAGGGCCTGCTCGTTGATCGTCCGGCGCAGCGGCAGAATGCTGTTCTGATACTGGCGGGCAATGTCGTAGCTGCCGCGATAGGTGAGATAGGCCGCGCGCGCTTCCGAGCGCACGTTCACTGCTTTCTCCATCAGGCGGTTGACCGCCTGCATGTAAGTCTCCTGCGATCGGCGCACATTGACTTCGCCGCCGTCGAAGATCGGGATCTGGATTTCAAGTTCGAAGCCGCGCGGGGACGAGCTCTCCCGCACGCCGTCCACGGTTGATCGCTCGTAGTTGCCGCGCCAGCCACCATCGAGCATGGAGATGAACCGCGTCGCCTCGGTCAGCCCAAGGGTCTTGGCCATGGCGTCGAGCTCGAGGCGTGCCGCGATGAGATCGACCCGCTTTCGAATGGCATCGACTTCGACCTGTTGTGCCGTCTGGATGCGGGGCATGCCCGGGAGTTGCCCCGGCAATCTGTAGTCGACGTCGGGCCCCCACAGGCCGAGCATGCGGGTCAGCGCCTCGCGATCCGTGCCGACCCTCAATCGAGCCTGGGCAAGCTCGTTGGACACCTCGGCGTAGAAGGCACTTGCTCGGGCCTGGTCGAGTTTCTTCGCGGCGCCGGTCTCTCCGAGCTTGCGCGTGAGGTCGGCGGCTGCGTCGGCCGAGACCCGCGCCTGTTCGAGGAACGACGCCGTCTGCCGCGAAGCCACGGCGCGGTAGTAGGCACGGCGTGTCTCCGCGGCGGTGCGGAAGGTTGCCTCGATCGCCTTCTGTCGAGCGGCTTCGAACTGCGTCCTGGCGATATCGCTGCGGGCCGGAAGTGTCAGGAGCGCCAGGATATTGGCGATCACGCGACGTTCGATATCCAGCGAGCCGCCGGTGGAGAGTCGCTCGACCCCGATGACCGGATTGGGCGGCAGGCTGGCCTCGACGAAGGCGGCCTCGGAAATGCCGAGCGCATTGTACTCGGCCTGAAGACCCCGGTTGTTGATGAGCGCGAGCTGAACGGCGCCGTCCGCGGTCAGGGGTTTGGTCAAGAGCGCATTGACGCGGCTTTGGACCGCTGACGCCTCGGCCGATGATGCGATCTTCACGGTGTCCTTGCCGATCGCGGCCGAGACCTCCGCCGACACCGGGCTCATGCCACCATCCGGCGTGAATGTTACGCAGCCACCCAGCGTCGCGGCGACGGCGCCGATCGCGACGAGCCGCCTCCAAGGCGGTGCAGGAAGAGGCTTCGCCTGGCTGTCGATTGTGAGCACCATCATTCGCCCCCCGTCTTGGGAGCGACGCGCTCATTGCGTTCAATCCAGGGTTTCGGATCGACCGGACGGTAGTCGACCGTTCCCGCGGTGACGGGCGCGTAGCGCAATGGCTTCACGCTCGAACTCGCGTCGGACGGGCTGGGACCCACCTCAATCAAAGGTGGTCCGGAACATGCGGACAGGACGACGGCGAAGGCCGTCAGGAAGACAGGTTTCATGGAGATCCTCGGAATCGGCCCAGTCGGCCCGAGCGGCATGGCCGCGCGGCATCGAACAGCGATCTTCAGCGGCTGCGGAGACGCAGCAGCAAAAGCCGTCGGCAGAAACCCGAAGACAGAAACGGAGACGGATCTTGTCCGTCAGCGATCAGAGGTCGTGAAGGGAGTCGGCCGACGATCAGACGTCGGCGGATCTCGGCGGGCGTTCAAGGCGCGTCGCGGACGATCCCTTTACACCCGCCTCAAGCGACGGATGATCGATGGTCCGCTCGAAGGCGATAACGACCATGGCGCATGCGCTAGCCGGAATTGCAGTGTGGCAGGCCATAGCGCAGCAGGAACTCGATGTGTCGCTGTGTTGATGCTTAGCAGCGCAGGCTGGGCCGTCCGCTTCCAGACAAGCGGAATTCTGGGCCAAGTCGCTGTCGCCGTGCTCATGCGATCCGCTAGAATGGCTGGCTTCGATCGGCGCGTGGTGCCCTTTCCCACCGCTCGACGCCATCAAGCCGCTCGCAATGCCCCAACCCGTGCTTGCCACCGAAAAGGCGAGCACGGTCAGAAGAATCACGAATGAGCGAAGCGAAGGCATCATATCGCATTGCAAACTACGGGTGACGCCGCGAAATGGCAAGGACCAATTTGGCCTCATATGAAAAAACCCCGAGGCTGGTGTTCGGCAGTCGCACCAATTTTCCCCGCAAGGCTTCCGCTGTGGAACGTCAGCCCGTGAATACGACGTGTTAGACGGCTCAGGATGAAGAAACAACTTTCCACGTGACTTTGACGTGACGACGGCCGTCATTGCTGCCGACTCTGCCAAGAACGTGAACGCGATGCTCTTCCACCGATCAAGATATTGTGAGATTTAGGATATGACGATCCAGTCTTGGCTTTTTCGACTGCTCTCAATCCTGGCGATCGCCGCCCCGTCGCCGCACCTGCCGGTAGCGACATAACAACGGGGGTATGACGGCGGAAACCAGCGGGGTCATGCTGATCTACCTCGACCGCGTTTGGAACGAAGTTGGCACGAAGATCACGGCAACAGGCCGGAGCCTGACGCGCGCCGACCTCCATCACGCCATCATGGAGGGCGCCGTCGAGCGCGTGCGGCCCAAGATGATGACCGTGGTTGCCATCATGGCGGGCCTGATCCCGATCCTGTGGAGCACAGGAGCCGGCTCCGAGATCATGCAGCGGATCGCCGTGCCGATGATCCGCGGCATGGTTTCTCGACCCTGCTGACGCTGATCGTCATTCCGGCGATCTACGGCCTAGTCAAGGGATGGGGGCTGGCGTCGAACGCTGCGGCGGTGAGGTCGGAGTCTGTTGCCGGCCAACTCGCGGCCGAATGAGACATGCGCCGGGACAGAATCGGCGGCCCCAGCCCAAAGGCCTCGCGAAGGGACACGTTCTCGTGACGCGAGAACACCTCACAGAGGCCATTGATGTGGATCAAGGTGGAATTGTGCGGAGGGTGCCTTCTTGAGGAGGCAGGGGTCAGGCATGAGCGTCGGGTTGCAGACGATCGGATGGATGAGAGCGTTGCTGGCCTTTCTGGTCGCGATCGCGCTGCTCGTTGCCCCTGTCGCCAGCGCACAGGCCATGCCGTGTCATGACCTTGTTCGCCACGAGCAAACAACCGTCGTGGAAAGCGGGCAGCTTCGGGCCGTCATCAGCGGCGATGGTCTCCAAGGTCATTTTCACGCCGTCGACCATGCGCTCTGTTGCAGCAGCGTATGCGCATCCTGTGTTGTGGCCCTTGCCGCGCCAGATGCGACTGTCCCGCAGCGCATCGTGCTCACTGCGCGTTACGCACAGCGTGACGAGATCGTCACCGGCGTGGCGTTTCCACCCACCCTCGGTCCTCCCCGAACCCGTGCCTGATCGGACCTGACCTGATGCTCCGTGGGCATCAGGTCGCTCAATGCGCATTCGCATGATCAGTCAGCCGGCCTGCTACCGGCAAGGGAACAAGGACCCACACCATGAATCGTCGTCATTTTCTCAACCGGATGATGGCCGGAGCGGCCGTATTCGGCACCTCAGCTGCCTTTCATCCAATCAACGCCTGGGCGCAGACGGCACCCGACGCCACTCCGCCCGCGTCAAACGCCATACCGCGCCCGCTCGGCGTGGTCAGTCGGACCATCGAGGTCAATGGCAAGGCAGCGCGCGTGTTCGGGCTTGCCCAGACCGACGGCACATTGGGCCTGGCGCTGGATGCCGGGAGCAGCTTCGACGTCGCGCTCTCCAACCGGATTGGTGAGCCGACCCTGATCCATTGGCATGGCCTGACACCGCCCTGGACGATGGACGGCGTGCCGGACAATCCCGCTGCGCTTCTGGGACCCTCCGAAACGCGCCGCTACACCTTCCCGGTCGGCACCGGAGGCACCCACTGGATGCACGCTCATACGCTGCAGGAGCAGAATCTGCTGGCGGCGCCGCTGATCGTGCGGACCGCCGCCGACCGGCAGCGGGACGAGCAGGAGGTGGTGATCCTGCTGCATGATTTCTCGTTCACGCCCGCGGAGGAGCTGCTCGCCAAGCTCAAGGCAAGCTCCGCCGGCGCCATGCCGATGGATCACGGCGCGATGGGCCAAAGCGACGCGATGAAGGGAATGGCGGGCATGATGGCCTCCGGCGCGATGGGCCAGATGCAAAGCATGCCGGGCATGGCGATGGACCTCAACGATATCGACTATGATGCCTACCTCGCCAATGACCGCACGCTGGACGACCCCGAGGTCGTCGCCGTCGACAAGGGCGGCCGGGTGCGCCTGCGGATCATAAATGGCGCGACGGCGACCGCCTTCACCATCAATACCGGAAGTCTGGATGGTGAACTCATCGCGGTCGACGGCCAAGCCGTTCAGCCGGTCGCCGGCCGGTCCTTCCCGATTTCCATGGGCCAGCGCTTGGATATCCGGTTGGCGCTGCCGAAGGCGGGCGGGTCGCATCCGATCCTCGCCCTTCGGGAGGGTGGCGCCGAACGAGCGGGAATCATCCTGGCATCCGCCGGCGCGGTCGTCGGCAAGATTCCGGAGCTCGGAGAGGCCAAGGGACCCGTGCTCGGGCTCGGCCTCGAGCAGAGGCTGCGCGCCATAGAACCGCTCGCGCAGCGTCCCGCCGACCGCCGCTTCGCGCTCACCCTCACCGGCAATATGGCGGACTATAGCTGGGGTATCGGAGGAGGCGACGCGCTACGGATCAAGCGGGGAGAGCGCGTTGAGCTCGCATTGACGAACATGTCGATGATGGCTCACCCGATGCATCTGCACGGCCACGCATTCCAGGTGGTCGGCGTTAACGGCAAGACGCTCGGCGGTGCGCTGCGCGACACTATTCTCCTCCCGCCGATGGCTCGCGTGACCGTTGCCTTCGACGCGGACAATCCCGGACGCTGGCCACTCCACTGCCACCACCTGTACCACATGGCGACCGGCATGATGACGTTCGTCGCTTATGAGGGCGTCGGCTGAAACCGGGAAGCCGTTCACCGGCGCGATCATCACGATCATTAGCCGCCCTCTCCTTCGCGGGGATGATCTCCGCGATCGAACGCGCTCCGCTGCACCCCCATCGGGAGGTGGTGCAGCGAGGGCCGGTACCTGAAGCCGCTATCTTTCGTGAACGACCAGCTCAACGCGTGCATCGGCGTCGGCTGTAGCCAGGACTGCCTGGTATTATGATATTCTCGACGGCCTCCCTCTTTCGGCCATCCCCCGGGTCCAACCACCCAACTAAGACAGTTGCGCGCGATAATTTTTTCCTCCACAAATGAGGCGATGAAAATTATCGTGGGAGTGATTCGATGGCTGCGGTTCGTGTGCTTGCCGATCATCCTGAAGTCGATGCTCGCCTCGCCGAGTTCGGTGTCACGCGCCAGGCGCTGCTTGAGGTCGTGCGCGGCGTGGTCGCTGCGCGTGCCGACGCGATCGCCGATGATCCCGCTTCTGCGGAGGGGCTGCTCGCCTACATCTACGGCACCCGATATGTGCGGCAACTTTTCCGGGCAATCGGCTGGGTCAATTATCGCGAGAACAACGTCGAATCCGTCAAGCATCCGGATAGCCCCCTCAAGGTGGTCTATCAAAGTGTCGACCTTGCCGCCGACAAGTTGCACAAGCCGCAAGCGGTTTCCGGGAAAGGCTCCGGCGCCGACCGTATCATTGCGGTGGGACAGGCCGGGCTGTTCCCCGAGGAAGAGATGTCAGCGGTGCGGGATCAGGGGCTGGCGGAACTCCGGACCGGCGTATGGTTCTTCTGCGTGTCGGTTCAAGGTGATGATGTCCGCGCCGAGCTGTCGCTGCCTTCAGGTATTTCCGGCGGCAATTTCGAGGGCTTTATCGAGCGCATCTTCATCCTCGGTGGTGGTGAATGGCCGGCGGATGCCATCCTTGATAGCGATCGTCCGGATGGCATCGAGTTCGAGCCTGCTGTTCTGCGTCGCTAGGCCATGTTCAACATTGGCAGAATGGAGCTCGCGCGGAAGCGGCAGCGGTTGACCGCCAAGGCCCTCGCCGAGCAAGCCGGCATATCGCCGGTCACCCTGTCGCGTGTCGTCAACGGGCAGCAGGTTCCGGATGAAGACACGGTCGACGGCTTGGTGCGCGCGCTGGGATTCCCGCGGGAGTTCTTCTTCCGGGACGACGCGGCACCGATCAGCGCTGATGCCGCCAGCTTCCGGAGCCTCACGGCGATGTCGGCGCGAGAGCGCGATGCGGCGCTCGCGGCTGGCTCACTGGCCTTCGAGATGTCAGCCTGGGTGCGGGAACGGTTCGTTCTGCCGCAGCCAGACCTGCTCGACCTCAGCCATGAACGCGATCCCGCTGGAGCCGCACGTGCGCTGCGCCAGCATTGGGCGATCGGCGAACGGCCGATCTCGCATATGATCAAGCTGCTTGAGACGAAGGGCGTCCGCGTCTTCTCGCTGGCCGAGAACACGAAGAATGTGGATGCCTTTTCCTGTTGGCACGATGGCGAGCCGTATGTCTTCCTCAACACCTTCAAGACCACGGAGCGCAGTCGGTTCGACGCTGCTCATGAGCTGGCGCACCTTGTCTTGCACAAGCATGGTGGTCCCAATCAAGGGCGCGCTGCCGAACTCGAGGCACATGCGTTTGCATCGTCGTTCCTGATGCCTCACGACGACGTCGTGGCGACGATCCCATTCGTCCGAAGCCTCGATCAATTGGTGCTCGCAAAGAGGCGGTGGGGCGTATCCGTCGCTGCGCTTGCGCATCGCCTCCACCGGATCGGCCGGATCTCCGATTGGAACTACCGGACATTCTGCATCCAGATAAACAAGCGGTTCGGCGTCAACGAGCCTGACGGCCTTCCACCGGAGCGATCTGCAATATGGCAGCGTGTCCTTACCGAACTTTGGCGGGAAGGCGTGACGCGCCGGCACGTTGCGGCCCGCTTGGATATCCCTGAGGCAGAACTCGACAATCTACTGTTTGGGCTTACCGGCGATGTGAATCCGCCATCCGTCGGTGGTTCGTCTCTCCGGCTAGTTCCGTGATTGAGCCCGGTAGCTTCGCCGTTGCGGCGCTTCGCCGAAGAACCTGTTGCGGATTCCGTCGAGCGGCCACGCTCCCAGCTCTCTTCGTATGGCATGGTCTCTTTGCGCTTGCGGCTACCGCTGGTGGGGATCCTGCTTCGCTCCGTGTGACCATCCCCGACATGTGATCCGGCGACGGCGGTTCCGATGCCTTTTCTTCGCCGGCCGCGTGCGTTCGCGATGCACGTCCTCATCCTGAGAATGGCAGTGACGTCCATCTGCCACGAACCTGTGACAACTCCGTACCGCTGCTCGCGTTCCCAAAATGCGTCGCCTATGACATGTTGCGCTGCATGAAGGTCGCCCCTTGGCTACGCAGGTTGCTCCCGATCCTTGCGATCGTGGGGCTCATTGCCGGACCGTTCACCGCGCCGGTGAGCGGCCCCGCGATGGCGGCGGCCTCCGATATGTCCATGTCCGCGATGCCGGACGACATGCCATGCTGCCCAGACAAGCCGGCCGTTCCGGACTGCCAGAAGACCTGCCCATTGATGGCATTGTGCATGGCCAAGTGCTTCTCGGTCGGGCCGATGCTCTCAAGCCTGGCTTTCGTTCTGCGGGCCGAGGGCGATGCCATCCGCCCCGGCAGTGACGCCATGGGCGATGCACTCTCGATAGAGCCTCCGGCTCGACCTCCGCGAACCTAGAACATCGCCGGCGTTTGCGCGCCGGTTCGTGCCGCCCCAGCGAGACTCGGGCGGCCGAGAGCGCGTGGCCGTAGGCCGCGCAACGCCGGGCCATGCGCACGGTGCTCCGATCAATCTGGGATTTTCAGACCATGACAACTTCTTCTATGAAGCGCGCCGCTGTGGCGGCGCTCGCGGCCGCGCTTTCCGTGGCGGCCCTCTCGACGGCGCGTGCCGACATCACGGACTACGAGTTCCGGCTCGTTCAGACGGACATCAAGCAGGGCAACGGCGCCATCGTCGCTGTCCGGCTCGTCGACAAACGATCCGGCAAGGCGGTTCCCGACGCGGTGATCTTCGCGACCCGAATCGACATGGCGCCTGACGGCATGGAGACGATGGTAGCGCCGATCGAGGCTCTCCCGTCGACCGAGCCGGGTGTCTATCGCTTCAAGGCCAATCTGATGATGGCTGGCGGCTGGCGCCTTTCGCTCGGCGCCAAGATCCAGGGTGAGACCGGCACGATCGAGAACAAGCTGGTCCTCAAGGCCACGCCATGAAACGGATCGCCCTTACGGGCCTCGCCCTCGCCGCCATATCGGCGGCGGGGGTCGGAGGCTATTGGGCCGGCGTTCGGGGTCTACCCGCGCCCGGCCTTCGCGAGTTGTTCGATGCCGCAGGCATTCCGGCGGTGGCCGAACCGACCGGCACGGGAACCGTGATCTATTATCAGGATCCCGACGGCAAGCCCGCCTATTCGGCGACCCCGCGCCAGACCGAGGACGGCCGGGCATTCCGCGCCGTTCGCGCCGGCGAGGACGTGAGCTTCGAGGACAAGCCGCCAGTGATGGCCGAGGTGGCGAGCCCGCGGCGCGTCCTCTACTACCGCAATCCAATGGGTCTGCCGGATACCTCGCCGGTGCCGAAGAAGGACTCGATGGGGATGGACTACATCCCCGTCCACGAGGGCGAGGACGACGACGGTACGGTCGTGAAGGTCTCGCTCGGCAAGCTGCAGCGGACGGGCGTGCGTTCGGAGCTGGTCGGGCGGCGTGTCGTCGGCAGGCTGGTGCGGGTGCCGGGAATGGTCCAGCTCGACGAGCGGCGCGTCTCCGTGGTTGCAACGCGGAGCGACGCTTTCATCAACGAGGTGGCGGACGTCACCACGGGCGACCGGGTGACGAAGGGCCAGATGCTGCTCCGGATCTATGCGCCGGATATCGCCACCGCCGGCGCCCAACTCCTCACCGATCTCAATAGCGGCGGCCGCGATAGCGCTCTCGGAGGCGCCCGCCAACGCCTGGAGAATCTCGGCCTCCCGCCCGAGGCGATCGCCGACATTGAGCGCACCCGCAAGGTGCCGCTGTCGATGATCTGGCGGGCGCCGAGCGATGGCATCGTGCTCGAACGCAATGTCGTCGACGGTATGAAAGCGGCGCCGGGCGATGTGCTGTTCCGCCTTGCCGACATCTCGACCATTTGGGTGCTGGCGGATGTGCCGGAGTTCGATCTTGGGGCCGTTCGGCTTGGCGCGCCGGTCACGATAGGGGTGCGGAGCCTACCGGGACGCAGCCTCAGTGGCCGCGTGTCGCTGATCTACCCGCAGGTCGGCGAAGCCACGCGGGCCACAAAAGTGCGGATCGAGATCGCCAATCCCGACGGCGCGCTGCTGCCCAACATGTACGCCGAGGTAGAGATCGGCACCGGCGCTGCCGCTCCAGTCGTCGCCGTGCCGGACGACGCCGTCATCGACACCGGCACAAGGCAAGTGGTGATCCTCGACCGCGGCGAAGGCCGGTTCGAGCCGCGCGCGGTGAAGATCGGCTTGCGCGGCGAAGGCTTCACCGAGATCCGCGACGGCCTCGCCGAGGGCGACCGAGTCGTGGTCGCGGCTAATTTCCTGATCGACGCCGAGAGTAATCTGAAGGCGGCGCTGCGCGGCCTGACACCTGCGAAGGCACAGCCATGATCGCCCGCCTCATCGGCTGGTCCGCCCGCAACCTCGTGCTGGTTTTTGTCGGTACGGCCTTCGCCGTCGCTGCCGGGCTTTATGCACTGAAGACGCTGCCGCTCGACGCCATCCCCGACCTCTCCGACGTGCAGGTGATCGTCTACACCGACTATCCCGGCCAGGCCCCGCAGGTGGTCGAGGACCAGGTCACCTATCCGCTCACCACGTCCATGCTGACAGTGCCGAAATCGAAGGTGGTGCGCGGCTTCTCCTTCTTCGGCGTCTCCTTCGTCTATGTGATCTTCGAGGATGGCACCGATCCTTATTGGGCACGGAGCCGCGTGCTGGAATATCTCAACGCCGCCGCGCAGCGCCTGCCGGCGGGCGTCACCCCGACCCTCGGGCCGGATGCGACCGGTGTCGGCTGGATCTACCAATACGCCGTCGTCGCCAAGGAGATGACGCTTGCCGAGCTGCGCTCGCTGCAGGATTGGGTGATCCGCTTCGGCGCCTCCAAGGCGGAGGGCGTTGCCGAGGTCGCCAGCGTCGGCGGCTTCGTGAAGCAATATTCGATCGTGGTCGATCCGAACCGGCTGCGGGCGCTGGGCATCCCGCTCGACAAGGTGCGCGACGCCGTAAAGGCGAGCAACACCGATGTCGGCGGGCGCACCGTCGAGCTCTCCGAGTTCGAGTTCATGGTGCGCGGCAGGGGCTATCTCCGCAGCGTCGCCGATATCGAGAACGTGGTGCTGAAGACCGACCGCGGCGTGTCGCTGCGGGTGAAGGATGTCGCCCGCGTCGAGATCGGACCGGACGAGCGGCGCGGCATCACCGAGCTCAATGGCGAGGGCGAAGTCGCCAGCGGCATCGTGCTGCAGCGCTTCGGCGCCAATGCGTTGACGGTGATCGAGAACGTCAAGGCACGGCTCGCCGAGATCGCCTCCAGCCTGCCGAAAGGCGCCGAGATCGTCCCGGTCTATGATCGCTCCGGATTGATCGACCGGGCGATCGAGACGCTGAAGGGGACGCTGATCGAGGAGAGCATCATCGTCGCGCTGGTCTGCGTGGTGTTCCTGCTGCATCTGCGCAGCGCGTTGGTCGCGATCCTGATGCTGCCGGTCGGCATATTGATGGCGTTCGCGGCGATGAAGGCGATCGGGCTCGGCTCCAACATCATGAGCCTGGGCGGCATCGCCATCGCGGTGGGCGCCATGATCGACGCCGCCATCGTGATGATCGAGAACGCCCACAAGCATCTGGAGCGCGCGTCACCGGACAAGCCGCGGGTCGAGATCCTGATCGAGGCGGCGAGCCAGGTCGGTCCGGCGCTGTTCTTCAGCCTGCTCGTCATCACCGTCTCCTTCCTGCCGATCTTCACGCTGGAATCGCAGGAAGGCCGGATGTTCGGCCCGCTCGCCTTCACCAAGACCTTCGCCATGGCAGCCTCGGCCCTTCTGTCGGTGACGCTGGTGCCGGCTTTGATGGTCGTCTTCGTGCGCGGCCGGATCATCCCGGAGCACAGGAACCCGATCAACCGCTTCCTGATCTGGGTCTACCGGCCGGTCATAAGCGGCGTGCTCAAGGCGAAGACGCTCACCATCCTCATCGCCCTCATCGTGCTCGGGGTGACGCTCTGGCCGGCGCGCCAGCTCGGTTCGGAGTTCATGCCGAATCTCGACGAAGGCACGTTGATGTATATGCCGACCACCTTGCCGGGTATCTCCATCACCAAGGCCGCCGAGCTACTGCAGGTGCAGGACCGGATCATCAAGAGCTTCCCGGAGGTGGCCTCGGTCTATGGCAAAGCGGGGCGAGCATTGACCGCGACCGATCCGGCCCCGACCGAGATGTTCGAGACCATCATCAATCTGAAGCCGAAGAGCGAATGGCGGCCCGGCGTCACCATCGACAGCCTGAAGGCCGAGATGGACCAGGCGTTGCAGTTCCCAGGTGTCTCCAATGCCTGGACGATGCCGATCCGCGCTCGCATCGACATGCTTGCCACCGGCATTCGTACGCCGGTCGGCGTCAAGGTGTTCGGCACCGATCTCAGCCAGATGGAACAGAGTGCCCGCGAGATCGAGCGGGTGCTGCGGTCCGTGCGGGGCACGTCCAGCGCCTATGCCGAGCGGGTGATCGGCGGCTACTATCTCGACATCGTGCCGGACCGGGAAACGCTCGGCCGCTACGGCCTGGCCGTCGGCGACGTCCAGAGCGTGATCGCGACCGCGCTCGGGGCCGAGACGGTGACGACCACGGTGGAGGGGCGCGAGCGCTATGGCGTGACCATCCGCTATCCGCGCGACTTCCGGAGCGATCCGCAATCGATCGCCCGCGACGTGCAGGTGCCGCTGCCGGGCGGCGGCACGGTGCCGCTCGGCGAAGTCGCCAAGGTCGAGCTGACGCGCGGCGCGACCTCGATCCGCACCGAGAACGGCCAGCTCGCGGTCTATGTCTTCGTCGATATCGCCGGCCGCGACCTTGGCGGCTATGTCGCGGAGGCTCAAGCGGCGGTGGCGAACGAGGTCAAGCTGCCGCCCGGAACCTACGTCTCGTGGAGCGGCCAGTTCGAATATCTGCAGCGCGCCGAAGCGCGGCTGAAGATCGTCGTGCCGGTGACGCTGCTGGTCATTTTCCTGCTGCTTTACCTCAACTTCCGGGCCCTGACGGAAACGCTCATCGTCATGCTATCGCTGCCCTTCGCGCTGGTCGGCGGCATCTGGCTGATGTGGTGGCTCGGCTTCAACATGTCTGTTGCCGTGGCGGTCGGCTTCATCGCGCTTGCCGGCGTCGCCGCCGAGACCGGCGTCATCATGCTGATCTATCTCGAACAGGCGATGGCGGAGCTGAAGGCCGAGCGGGTGGCGGAAGGGCGGCCTTTCACCCGGACCGACCTCTACCAGGCGATCATGCTCGGAGCTGTAGAGCGCGTCCGGCCGAAGATGATGACGGTCATCGCCATTACGGCCGGGCTCGTCCCGATCCTGTGGAGCACCGGCACGGGCTCGGAAGTGATGCAACGCATTGCGGTGCCGATGATAGGCGGCATGGTGTCGTCGACGGTGCTGACGCTGGTCGTGATCCCCGCTGTCTATGGACTGATCAAAGGCTGGCGGTTGCCGCGGACCGTCACCGCCGACGAGAGGGCAATCGAACAGGGGCCAGCCGGCCTCAAGGCTGCCGCCAAATGAGAGGAGGTTCCAATGATGCACGACATGATGGGATCCATGGGATGGGGCATGGGCCTTGCCGGCCTGATCGGCATCCTCGTCTTGGTGCTGGTGATCGCTGCCCTCACGAAATACGTCTTCTTTCGGTGAGGAGCGTCATGCGCAGCTTCGATCGGAAGCTGGACGCGAGGAAACAGCCAGCGAAAGGAGAAGCGCCATGACAACCAGGCTAGGCAACTTCACTTTCTATGGTCTGGTGTTCATATGCACCCGATTGCCCGCTCTGAGCCGGTGTCTCGTTCTTTCCCGCCAGTGCCTCAGCAATCTTTCCCGAAATCCGAGTAGCCGCACGACGCGAAGGATCATGTTGCACATGCGCGTAGATAGCCGTCGAGCGTGCATTAGCATGGCCAAGGATGGCTCCTGTCAGGGGCAAACCCTCGCCATAGGAGACGGCGGTGGACCCCATCGTATGCCTCAGCGTATGGGGGGTAACGCCAGGTAGTTCCGCTTTCGCGACAACCTTAGTCCAAACGCCCTTTGTTCCCTGAAAATGGCCATCTCCCCGTTCCGCCGGGAATACGAAGTCGGAACCCGGCTTCCTTGTCATGCCACGCAGCAGCACGATTGCAGCCGCGCCAAGCGGCCGAATGGACTTTCCAGTCTTGCTGTCGTCCAAAACGAGAAGGCCGTGCTCGAAACTCACCTCATTCCATCGCAGCGCGGCAATCTCGTCGCGACGACAGCCGGTCAATGCCCACAGGCGTGCAATGTTCAATGCTTTGGCGTTGACGCCCTCCTGTTCCAGCGCGTCGAATGCCCTGCCGAGACGGCCGATCTCCTCGAGCGTCAAATACCTATCGCGCCTGTTGTCGGTTTTTTTCACAGCAGCGATGTCGCAAGGATTGGAAGACACGATCTTGCGCCGCACAGCAAAGCTAAAAACGGCGGAGAGATCCTTTACGACCTTCCGTGCGGCTCCCTCGCCGCCGCGAACGATGATGCGTTTGCGGAACCCGATTTTCTCATCCTTGGCGGTCTTGCCGTTGGTCACATCCCGCACGAAGCGTTCGATCTCGCCCGCGCCAACCTCCGACACACGCTTTCGTCCGAGCAGCGGCACAACATGGTGTCGTAGACGCGCGATCGTGTAAGCCTTGGTGCGGGGCTTCATGGGCTCGCCCTGCCGAATGCCGCGCTGAACGAAGCAGCCTTCTTCGTCATAAAGGTCGACCAGCTCGGCCATCAGCATTTCGCGACGCTTTGTCTGAAGCTCGCCGGCAGGATCCTCACCTTTCGCGGCTGCGCCGAGCAGAATCTTCGCCTTCTTGCGTGCCTCGTCGACGGTCAAATTTCCATAGCGGCCGACCGTCTGAAACCGCTTGGGAGCGTTCCGCCCGCCGCCATTGGCGCGGTATCTGATGATGAACGTCTTTGATCCGCTGGGGTCTGCTCGGACACCAAACCCGGATAGCTCACTATCCCAAACGAAACGACGCTCATCGTTCGAGACGATGCCATCGACTACCTTTTTTGTAAGCCTTACGGCATTTTCCTTCGTCATTTCCGTGCCTTTCGATCGGCCGACACCATCGAAATTGGTGACCACCTGGTGACCACCTTGACGGAAAATCTCATACCATGTCAGAAAGGCGAGTATCAATAACTCACTGAATAATATTGACTTTTACAAGTCAGTCCAACTGAGGAAAACCCCAGAAAACCCTGTCCCCAATTTTGCCAAGGTTGGGGTCGTGGGTTCGAATCCCATCGCCCGCTCCAAATTCTCTCGATGAATCGAGGGATTGACAAAGAAGCCGCCGCGAGGCGGCTTTTTTGTTTCGAGTCCGGTCAAACGCTGTGCAAGGCCCGTTCGCCGGGGCGACCTCGCGCGCACCACAGCTCTTTCCTCCCAAGGTGAACAAGGCTCTCGCCCGCTCCATCCCCCCGCTTGCGACATTTATATGATGTGATATTTCTCCGTTCATCCGAGTGATGTTTCGAGGGCGTCGGTCCACGGCTCGGGCGTGATGGAGAGAGCCGTGATCGCCGGCGTGATTCTCGAGGACGGGGCGGCGTTTTCGCCCGACTATGCGAGCGCGCGGACGAAGATCGCCGCGCTCGCCGGGCTGTGGCCGTCGACCGCGATCCGCTACGACAATCCGCACGAGGGGCCGCAGGGCGAGCGGCTCGCCACCGAGGCCCACTGGTTCGGGCCCGAGGCGGCGGCCGACGTGCTCGTGCTCGTCTCGGCGACGCACGGCGTCGAGGGTTTTTGCGGCTCGGGGGCGCAGGCCGACTGGCTCCTGACCGGCGGACCGGCACGGCTTCCCCCCGACACCGCGGTGCTGATCGTCCACGCCCTCAATCCGCACGGCTTCGCCTGGCTGCGGCGCACCACCGAGGAGGGCGTCGACCTCAACCGCAACTGCATCGATTTCGCGGCGCCGCTCCCCGCCAATCCCGGCTATGACGCGCTCGCCACCGCCTTCGTGCCCGAAACGCTCGACGCGGCGACGCTCGCCGCGGCCGACCGGCGGATCGAGGCCTACCGCGCCGAGCATGGCCCGGTGCGCCTCGAGGAGGCGCGGTCGAGCGGCCAGTACAGCCATCCGGAAGGCATTTTCTACGGCGGCACGGCGCCGACCTGGTCGCGCCGCACGATCGGGCGGATCGCCGCCGATTTCCGCCTCGCCGGCCGCCGCAACGTCGCGGTGATCGATTTCCACACCGGGCTCGGCCCGTTCGGCTATGGCGAGCCGATCTGCGGCCATCGCCCGGGCGAGAGCGGCCAGGCGCGCTGCCGCGCCTGGTATGGCGACAGCCTCGGCGAGCCGATGCTCGGCCGCTCCGCCTCGCTGCCGATCGCCGGCCTCAGCCAATATGCCTGGGCGGCGGCGATCGGCGCCGAGCGGCTGAGCTTCGTGGCGCTCGAATTCGGCACCTATCCGCCCGACGAGGGCATGGCGGCGCTGCGCGCCGATCACTGGCTGCACGCCCATGGCACGCCCGACTGGGCGTCCGAGGAGACGCGGCGGATCAAGGCGGCGCTCCGCCGCTTCTATCACCCCGACACGCCGGACTGGCGGCAGATGGTGCTCCTGCGCAGCCGTCTCGTCGTCGCCCAGGCCTTTGCCGGCATGGCCCGGACCGTCTGACGCCGGCCGCGTCGATCATCAAGAAAAGGGTCTCCGAGCGATGGCGCGCATCTTCGTTCTCAATCCGAACAGCTCGATCGGCGTCACCGCCGAGATGGACGCCGCGCTCGACCGGCTGCGTACGGCCGGCGGGCCGGAGATCGTCTGTGGCACGCTCGCCGAAGGCCCGCCCGGCATCGAGACGCAGGAGCACGTCGAGCGCGTCGTGCTGCCGATCGCCCGCCGCTTCGAGGCGGAGCCGGCCGACGCCTATGTGATCGGCTGCTTCTCCGATCCGGGCCTCGCGCTCGCCCGCGAAAACCTCTCCAGGCCGGTGTTCGGCATCGCCGAATCGGCCTTCCATCTCGCCCTCGGCCTCGGCCGGCGCTTCGGCATCGTGGCGATCAAGGCCGGCTCGATCCCGCGCCACATGCGCCATGTCCGCAGCCTCGGCCTCGCCGACCGGCTCGCCGGCGACCGGCCGCTCGGCGTCGGCGTCACCGAGATGGCGGGGGCGGGCGTCGTCGAGCGCATCGTCGCGGTCGGCACGCGGCTCCGCGACGAGGACGGTGCCGACGTGCTGATCCTCGGCTGCGCCAGCATGGGCGGGCACCGCGCGGCGATCGAGGCCGCGCTCGGCCTGCCGGTGATCGACCCGACCCAGGCGGCGGTGGCGCGCGCGCTCGGCTTCCTCGCCCTCGGCTACGGCAGGGCGGCGTGACGGGAATGGCCTTCGATCTCGTGCTCAGGGGCACGCTCGTCCGCCCCGCCGGCCCGACGCCCGGCGGCTGGATCGCCGTGTCGGGCGAGCGGATCGCCGCGATCGGCGCCGGCGCTCCGCCGCCGGCAAGGGCCGAAGAGGATTTCGGCGACGCCCTCCTCTTCCCCGGCTTCGTCGACGGCCAGACCCATGCGACGAGCTATCGCGGCCTGTCCGGCTTCGCGGCGACGAGCCGCTCGGCGCTCGCCGGCGGGGTGACCACGATGGTCGACATGCCCTATGACAATCCCGACCCGCTCGACACGGTCGCGAGGCTGGAGGCGAAGGTCGCGGCGGTCGAGAGCCTGTCGGCCTGCGACGTCGCGCTCTATGCGACGGTCGCGCCCGGCCAGGGCACGGGCGAGATGGCGGCGCTCGCCGCGGCCGGCGTCTGCGCCTTCAAGATCTCGAGCTTCGAGAGCCATCCGGTGCGCTTTCCGCGCCTGCCGGCCGACGAGACGCGCGCCATCCTCGCCGCCTCGGTGCCGACCGGCCTGCCGGTCGGGCTGCACAATGAGGATCAGGAGATCGTCCGCGGCGCGATCGCGGCCCTGAAGGCGGCGGGGAAGACGACGCCCGAATGGCACGAGCCGAGCCGGCCGCTCGCCGCCGAGCTCGCCGCGACCGCGCATTTCCTCGAGCTCGGCCGGGCGACCGGCGCGCATGTCCACATCGTCCATCTCTCCCATCCGCTCGGCTACGAGCTCGTCGCGCGCTATCGCGAGGAGGGCGTGCGGGCGACCGGCGAGATGTGCGTCCACTATCTGCATTTCGACGCGGCGCGCGACACGGCCCGGCTCGGCGCCCGCATGAAGGTGAGCCCGCCGATCCGCGCGGGCGTCGTCGACGCGCTGTGGCGGAGCCTCGCGGCCGACCGCTTCGCGCTCGTCTCGTCCGATCATTCGAGCTGGCCGGTCGACAACAAGCTCGTCCCGTCGATCTTCGACGCCGGCGCCGGCATTCCGGGGCTCGAGACGCTGGTGCCCTCCTTCTACACCGACCTCCTCGCCCGCACCGACCGGCCGGCCGAGCGGCTGGCGCTCGAAGTGGCGGAGAAGCCCGCCCGGCTGTTCGGCCTGTGGGGCGTGAAGGGCGCGCTCGAACCCGGCTTCGACGCCGATGTCGCCGTGCTCGCGCCGGGCGCCTGGCGTTTCGACGCCTCGACGACACGGGACGGGCTCAACTGGAGCCCCTATGACGGCGAGACCTTCGCCGCGCGCGTCGCCGCCACCTATCTGCGCGGCCGCAAGGTGTGGGACGGCACGTCCGTGCTCGGCGCGGCGGGCGGCCGGTTCGTGCCGCGGAGGGGCTGACTTGGCCGTCGAGACGTTCCATCGCACGCTGTGGTCGGCGCTCGCCCCCGCCGCCCCGCCCACCCCGCCGCTCGACGGCATGGCGCGGGCGGACGTGGTGATCGTCGGCGCCGGCCTGCTCGGCCTGTCGGCGGCGCTGCATCTCGCCGAGACGGGCGTCGACGTCGCCGTGCTCGAGGCGGCGGAGCCGGGCTTCGGCGCTTCCGGGCGCAACACCGGCTTCGTCGTGCCGAGCCTTCGGACCTCGCTCGGCCCGGGCGACGTGACGGCCCGGCTCGGCGCCCATGGCGAGCCGCTGACCCGGCTGGTCGGCCAGTCGGGCACCATCGTCTTCGGGCTGATCCGCCGCCTCGGCATCGCCTGCGCCGCCGAACAGACCGGCTGGATGCAGCCGGCGCACAGCGCGGCGATGATGCGCACGCTCGAAACCCGCCAGCGCGACTGGGCGGCGCGCGGCCGCACCGTCACGATCCTCGACGCGGCCGAGACGGCACGGCGCGCCGGCATCGCCTTCTATCACGGCGCGCTCGTCGACCCGACGGGCGGCCAGATCAACCCGCTCGCCTATGCCCGCGGCCTCGCCGCCGCGGCGATCGGCGCGGGGGCGCGGATCCATGCCGCGAGCCGGGTCGCGGCGCTCGACCGGGCGGATGGCGGCTGGCTGGTGCGGACCGCGCGCGGCGCGGTGCGGGCCGATCGCGTGCTCCTCACCACCAATGCGCTCGTCGATGCGCTCGAGCCGTCGATGGCCGCCTCGATCATCCCCGTCCGGGTGCACCAGATCGCCACCGAGCCGCTCGCCGAAGCCTTCGCCGACCGCCTGCTCGTCGGCCGTTCGCCGCTCGCCGACACCCGCCGCCACACCTTCGCGCTCCGCTGGTCGCCGGACGGCCGGCTCGTGACGGGCGGCATGGTGATGCCGGGACCGGGCGCGCTCGGCCGGGCGGAGCGCGGCTTCCTCGCCCGGCTGCGCCGCTTCGTGCCGGGGCTCGGCCCGGTGCGGGCGGACTTCGTCTGGAACGGGGTGATCGCGGCGACGCTCGACCAGATGCCGCGCTTCGTCGATCTCGCGCCCGGCCTCGACGCGGCGATCGGCTGCAACGGCCGCGGCGTCGCGCTCACCACCGCACTCGGGCGGGAGATCGCCGGCCTCTATGCCGGCCGCATCGCCGCCGCCGACTTCCCCCTGCCGCACGGCCGGCCGGAAAAGGTGCCCGGCCATTTCATGGCGCGGCACGGGCCGGCGCTGTGGCTGCCCTGGAGCAATTGGCGCGACGACCGCGAGAGCGCCGCCGGACGATGAGGCCGGCGGCCCGTGCGGCGGCGGCGCCGCCGTGACGTCTGGCGATAGACGGGCTCCGCGGCGGAACGCGACGATGGCGCGGCTCAGCCGCGCTGCGCGAGCCGCCTTTCGAGCCGGTCCATCAGCCGGGTCAGCTCGGCCTGGTCGATCGCGTCGAGCTTCGGACCGGGCGCGCGCACATGCGCCGAGGCGATCGCACCGCGGCGGCGCAGGATCTCCTTGCGGATCGCGAGGCCGAGGCCGGGCTGCGTCTCGTGCCGGATCAGCGGCAGATGCGCGTCGAAGACGTCCTCCGCGCCCTCCTCATCGCCCGCCCGCATCCGCGTCACCACATCGGCGAGCATCTCCGGATAGGCATAGCCCGTCATCGCGCCGTCGGCGCCGCGGGCGAGCTCCTGCGGCAGGAACAGGCCGCCATTGCCGACGAGGATCGAGACCCGCCGCGAGCCCCGCTCGGCGGCGTTGCGGCGCAGTCGCGACAGCTTCGAAAGGCCCGGCCAGTCCTCGTGCTTCAGCATCACGATCTGCGGATTGGCGGCGAAGATCGCCTCGAGGGTCGGAACGGAGAAGTTGACGCCGAGAGTGAGGGGGAAGTCCTGCAGCACCACCGGCACGTCCGGCCCGAGCGCGGCGCAGACGGCGGCGTAATAGCCGATCAGCTGCTCCTCGGTCTTCTGGCTCGGCAGCGGCGCCACCATCACGCCCGCCGCGCCGGCCTCGATCGCCTCGTGCGCCAGCGCGACGAGCGCCGCCATGCCCGGGCTCGAAACGCCGACCACCACCGGGAACCGCCCGGCGACGCGGCCGAGCACGACCTTCAGGAAGTCCGAGCTCTCCTGCGGCGAGAGCTTCGGCGCCTCGCCCATCATGCCGAGAATGGTGAGGCCGGTGGCGCCGTGGCCGGCATAGAAATCGGTCAGCCGCTCGGCGCTCGCGAGATCGAGCCGGCCGTCGTCGGAGAAGGGGGTGGCGGAGATCGGGAAAACGCCGCTCGCGCTTTCATCGAGACGCATCGGGAATCCTCGCTTCGCAGGTGTCGGGCCGGTCGCTTGATCTAATATATCTGCTGTCATGTCAATCGGCGCCGACGGCCGGCTCAGCCGTCCTCTTCGGAAGCCCGGAACGGGCGGAATGCCGCGTGTCGGCGGCATTTTAAGACGCAGCGAATTGAGATATCACTCGGCGTATCAATGGTCCTTCGAAAGGCTTCGCTCATGCCGGCCGGCTCCCCGCGTCCCATCCCCGTCGTCCTGTTCGGCCTCGGCGCCCTCGGCGCGCTGGTGATCCGCTGCTCGCCACCGGCTATCCGATGATCCGCGTCGTCGCCGCGGTCGACCACGATCCGCAGAAGGCCGGCCGGCGCCTCGCCGACCTCTTTCCCGATTTCGCCGGCGCCGGCGATGTGGTCGTCGCGGCCGATCTCGCGACCGCGCTCGCCGGTGCGGCGGAGCGGCCGGAGCTCCTCTACCACCTCACCGAATCGGCGCCGGAACGGATCGAGGGCCAGTTGCTCGCGGCGCTCGCCGCCGGGCTCGACGTGCTCTCCGCCTCGGAGGCGATGTTCCATCCGGGCCTGCGCCATGCCGGCTTCGCGGACCGGCTCGATCGCGCGGCGAAGGCGGCGGGCGTGACGGTCTCCGGCACCGGCATCAATCCGGGCTTCTCCTTCGACAGCCTGCCGCTCGTGCTCGCCCGGGCGAGTTCGGGCATCCGCCGCGTGACGATCACGCGGGCGATCGACGTGACCGGCACCGGGCCGGGCGACATCGACCATGTCGGCTATGCGCTGTGGCCCGACGAGTTCGACGAGAAGATCGCCGCCGGCCGGATCGTCGGCCATATGGGCATGCCGGAATCGATCGCCGTCCTTGCCGAGCGGCTCGGCATCGCGATCGACCGGGTCGAGGAGCGCTGGGAGACGGCGACCGCCGATTTTCCGGTCGATTCCGGCACGCCGAGCCTCGGCATGATCGAGCCGGGGCGGGTGATCGGCATCACCCAGACCGGGATCGGCCTCGCCGGCGCCGAGGCGGTGATCCGGATGAGCCTGATCATGTATTACGACCCGGAGCGGTTCGGCATCGCCGTCGCCGATACGATCGACATCGAGGGCGACCATCACGTGCGGGCGCGCGTCGAGCCGGCGGCGCTGTCGCTGCTCGGCGCGGCGAATGTCCTCGTCAATGCGACCGCCGATGTGCGGGCGGCGCCGCCCGGCCTCTTCGACGTGCTCGAAGCGCCGCTCGCCGGCGCGCGGCGGGGCGGCTTCCGCTACCGCCTCGATCCCGACACGGCGCTGCGGCCGGGCGTCGTGCCGCTCGTCCGGGTCGCCGCCTCCTGAGAGGCGGCAAGGGCCGGGGCGCTCGCGGCGCTCCGGCCGTCCGGTCACATGTCGCCGTCTTCCTTGCTCGGATTGGCGCAGACCGCGATGACGAGCCCGGCATCGCCGATGATGTGGCGGTAGCGATAGACCTTCGGCAGATACATCGCGTCGCCCTGGCGGAAGATCCGCTCCTCGCCCGTCGCCTCGACGATCTGCCGCGACCAGCCCTGCAGGCAGTAGAGGATCACCTCGTGCTTGCCGTCGCCTTCGACCATCACGTCGAAATGCGGCATGTAGGTCGTGATGTGGAAGGAGATCGAGGAGCCCTGCTTCTTGTTGGTGATCAGCCGATGGCTGAACTCCTGTCCCTCGTGGATCCAGGTCTTCGTCGTGCCCTCCTGGCGGGCCCACATGATCTTGTCGCCCATCGGCGCGTCCCCATCGTTTGAGATGTGTCGTGATATTTCAGTTAACATGGCGTGTCGATGCCGCGGCGTGTCCGCGGCGCCCCGCAGGCGGCGTCAGAGACTGATCTGGGCGAAGCTGCGCGAGGTGGCGAGCGCCTTGAACAGGCCCTCGCGGGTCAGGTCGTTGTGCCTGATCATGATCGCGCGCGCCGCCGCCGGATCGCGCCGGCGCAGCACCTCGACGATGGCGTGATGGTCGTCGACCGTCTCGCTGTTGACGTCGCGCAGCCGCGCGCCGAGATAGAAGAAGCGCTCCAGCTCGTCGATCTGGCGGGTGATCAGCGTTTCGAGCCGGACATTGCCGGAGGCATTGGCGATCGCGGCGTGGAAATCGCGATTGGCCTTGATGAAGCGCTGCAGGCTCGGCTGCTCGGCGCGGTCGTAGACGACGTCGGCGAGCTTCTGCAGCCGGTCGAGCTCGGCATCGGTGATCCGCGCGCAGGCGAGTTCGGCGGCGCCCGCCTCGAGAATGGTGCGCAGGTCGAACAGCTCGCTCATGTCGCCGAAGGTGATCGGCACGACCTGATAGCCGCGGCGCGGAAAGGTGCGCACGAAGCCCTCCTGGCGCAGCGTCGCGAGCGCCTCGCGCACCGGCGTCTTCGAGACGTCGAAGCGCTGCGCGAGTTCCGCCTCGGAGAGCTCGCGCCCGGGCTCCAGCGCGCAGGTCAGGATGTCGTTGCGCAGCAATTGATAGACGCGGTCGGTCAGCGATTCCCGCCCGCCCTTCTTCGGTGCCCGCGATCGCGCCGGCGGGGCGGGGCGGCGCACCGGCACGTCCCTCGCCGGCGTCTCGCCCTCGGCCCTCACGCCGTTCTCGTCGCTGCCCGCTGCCATCGTTCCGTTCCGCGCTTTCCGGTTCGAACCTGCCGACTCCGCATCGGCGATCATATCAGCCCGCATATCAAGAGACGAGGCTCACCGGCACGTGCCACCGCCCGGGAGACAGCATCAGATATTTTTGACGAAATATCAATGATACGCTAGACCTCGTGTTGCAGTGCAAACGGGAACCGGGAGAGGCAGAATGGACGGGGCGGATGGCGCGGCGATCGCGACCGAGGCCGATGGCTATGCGCAGGAGATCGCCGCGATGCTGGCGCTCGATCATGCCGAGCTGCGCGGCGGCCTCGCGCCGCCCTCCTGCCCGCCGCCGCGGCCCGACGCCGGCCGCCGGCTCGCCGCGCTGACGGCGCGGGTGCGGCACGATCTCGCCGTGCTCTCCTATCCGAAGGACGACTGGGTCCTGCCGCGCCGCCATCCCGACGGCCACCATGTCTACGACGTCGCGATCGTCGGCGGCGGGCAGTGCGGCATGGCGGTCGCCTTCGGCCTGATGCGCGACCGGGTGACCAATGTCGTCGTGCTCGACCGCGCGCCGAAGGGCCGCGAGGGGCCGTGGATCACCTATTCGCGGATGTGGACGCTGCGCTCGCCCAAGCACGTCACCGGACCCGATCTCGGCATCCCCTCGCTCGCGCCGCGCTCCTGGTTCGAGGCCGTGTTCGGCGAGGACGGCTGGGAGAAGCTCGGCAAATGGCCCCGCCAGGCCTGGCAGGCCTATCTCGACTGGTATCGCGAGGCGCTCGCCCTGCCGGTGCGCAACGACGCCGAGGTGACGGCCTTCGAGGACGAGGCCGGGCTCGTCCGGCTCGCGATCCGCGGCGGCGAACCGGTCTATGCCCGCAAGGTCGTGCTCGCCACCGGGCTCGAGGGCATCGGCGACTGGTACGTGCCGCCCTTCGTACGCGACAAGCTGCCGGCCGATCGCTGGACGCTCGCCACCGACGATGTCGACAGCCTCGACTGGAAGGGCAGGCGGATCGCCGTGCTCGGCGCCGGCGCGACGGCCTGGGACCGTGCCGCCGACCTCCTCGAACTCGGCGCGGCGCGCCTCACCCTCTATATGAGGCGGCCGCAGATCCTCACCGCCAACCCGTTCCGCTATCTCGAGAAGGCGGGCTTCCTGCGCCACTTCGCCTCGATGGGCGATGCCGACAAATGGCGCTGGATCCAGGCGATGTTCCGCTTCGGCCAGCCGCCGACGCAGGACGGCGTCGACCGCTGCGCCGCCTTCGACACCTTCCGCCTTCATGCCGGCGCCTCCTTCGCCGACGTGGCGCTCGAAGAGGGCCGGGTTCGCGTCACCGGCACGGACGGCTCGGTCGACCATTTCGACCATCTCTTCATCGGCTGCGGCTTCTCGATGGATCCGCACAACCGGCCGGAGCTCGCCCCGCTCGCCGACAACATCCTCACCTGGGCCGACGTGCACACCCCGCCGTCGGGCCAGGAGGACAACTGGCTGATCACCTATCCCTATCTCGACCGCGATCTCGCCTTCGTCGAGAGGGAGCCCGGGCGGACGCCGGTGCTCGCCAACATCCACTGCTTCAACTACGGCGCGACCGTCACCAACGCCCATTCCGGCGCCTCGCTGTCCGGCATCCGCTACGGCATCGAGCCGCTCATCCACGGCCTCACCTACAAGCTCTGGATCGAGGACGAGCCGGTCCACTATGAGCGGACCCGGGCGTGGGCCGAGATCGACACCGACCCCGCCCCGCTCGCCGGCCGGCTCTGGCGGCCGGGCGACTGAGCGCTCTCTCCGGGGCGGCGCGCCGCCCCGGACCCGGCCCGCCTACTTGAGCACGGCCTCGAGGAAGCGGATGGTCCGCTCGTGCTGCGGCCGCTCGAAGAAATCCTCGGCCGACGCGACCTCGACGATCTGCCCGCCATCCATGAACACCACCCGGTCCGCGACGCGGCGGGCAAAGCCCATCTCATGGGTGGCGACGAGCATCGTCATGCCGCTCGCCGCGACGTCCTCGAGCACCTGCAGCACCTCGCCGACGAGCTCCGGATCGAGCGCCGAGGTCGGCTCATCGAACAGCATCACGTCCGGCCGCATGGCGAGGGCACGGGCGATCGCGACGCGCTGGCGCTGGCCGCCGGAGAGCTGGCTCGGAAAGGCGGTGAGCTTGCCCCCGAGGCCGACCCGGGCGAGCAGGCCGGCGGCGATGCGTCCGGCCTCCGGTCCCGCCATCCGGCGCACCCGCAAGAGGCCTTCCGTGACGTTCTCGACCGCCAGCTTGTGCGGCCACAGATTGAAGTGCTGGAACACCATGCCGACATGGCCGCGCAGCCGCGTCATCTCGCGCCCCGACACCGCCCGCGCCGTCGGTCCGAAGGCGAGGTCGAAACGGGCGCTGCCGGCATCGATGGCGATCTGGCCGCCATCCGGCCGTTCGAGCAGGTTGATGCAGCGCAGCAGCGTGCTCTTGCCCGAGCCGCTCGGCCCGAGCACGCAGACCACCTCGCCGGCCCGCACGCTGAGATTGACCCGGGCGAGCGCCGTCGTCGCGCCGAAGCGCTTTTCGAGGCCGGCGATCTCGAGCACCCGCCGGCCCTCCTCGGCGGGGCCCTCGACGAGCGCCGGCGCCGCGGCCGGCACGGAGGCCGCATCGCCGCCGAGGCCGAGCCGGGTGAGCCGGCGGCGCGACGGCGGCCGCTTGTCGAAGGCGAGGTAATGCTCGAGGAGGAGCTGGCCGAAGGCGAGGAAGGACGTCAGGAACAGGTAGATCGCCCCCGCGACGATCAGCGCTTCCAGCGCCCGGAAGGTGTTCGAATAGATGAAGGTCGTCGTCAGAAGCAGTTCGCGCACCGTCACGACGGAAGCGAGCGAGGTGCTCTTCACGTGACTGATGAAGTTGCTCATATAGGGCGGCGTGACGACCTGGATCGCCTGCGGCAGGATGATCCGCCACAGAATGGTCGGATAGCTCATGCCGACGGCGCGGGCCGCCTCGACCTGGCCCGGCTGGATCGATTGCAGGCCGGCGCGCAGCACCTCCGCATTATAGGCCGCCGAGGTGATGGCGAAGGCGATGATCGCCGCCGGCAACGGCTCGAGCGTGATGCCGATGGTCGGCAGGCCGAAATAGATCAGAAAGAGATGGATCAGCGGTGGCGTGCCGCGGGCGATCCAGATGTAGAGGAAGGCCGGCACGCTGAGGATCTTGAGCGGCGACATCCGCGCGAGCGCCAGCAGGAAGCCGCACAGCGTGCCGATGATCTGCGACGTGACGGCGAGGAAGATCGTCATCAGCGTCGCCGTCGCGAGCAGCGGCGCGTAGGGAAGGATCGAGGTGAAGTCGAGGGTCATCGCAATCCGGTGTCGGCGGCGGTCTGAACGGCCTCGCCGCCCGCGAGCGGGGTGCGGCCCGCTCCGGACGCCGAAGCAACGGCCGTGCCGCGCCGCAGAGCGGCGCCCGGGCGAGCGCGGCACGAGAGCCGCCGCATCCGGTGTGGCACCGGATGCGGGGCAGAACGGCGGGCGCTCCGCCTATTTCTTCAGCGGCGCGTCTTCGCCGATCGGCGGCAGGGCGGCGTCGTAATCGTCGAGATTGAAGCTCGTCTTCGCCATCGCGTTCAGCGTGCCGTCGCTGCGGGCGTCCGAGATGATCTTGTCGAGCGCCGCCTTCATCTCGGTCGAGCCCTTCGGCAGCGGATAGCCGACCAGATTGACCTTGTAGGGCTTGCCGACGATCTTGGCGATGCCGGGCCGGCTCTTCATGAATTCGGCCGCCTGCTTGTCGCCGACGATCGCCACTTCGATGCGGCCGGCGACGAAATCGGCGAACTGCTCGGCGACGCCGGGATAGACCTTCAGCTCCTTGTAGCCGCCGATCTCGCGCACAACGTCGTCGCCGTCCGCGCCGATCGGCGCGCCGACGATCTTGCCGGCGATGTCGGTCGGGCCGGACACGTCGGTGTTCGTCTCCGGCACCATGGCGACGATCGCGGTGCGGGAATAGGGCACGGAGAAGTCGAACACTTCCTGCCGCGCCGGCGTGATGTTGACGCCCGAGCAGATCATCTGCGTGCGGCCCGAAGTGATCGAGGGCAGCAGGCCTTCCCAGGCGAGCACGCCGAGATCGAGCTTCACGCCGAGCTTGTCGGCGATGAGGTTGCACATGTCGACCTCGTAGCCGACCGGCTTGCCGGACGCGTCCATCATGACGTTCGGCCGGTCGTTGCCGGTGGTGAGCGCGTGCATCACGCCCTCCGACTTGATCTTGGCGAGATCGTCGGCGAGGGCCGGCGCCGCTCCGGCGACGGCGATCAGCGCCGCGGCGGCGAGAGTCTTGCAGATCGGAGTCATGGAACCTGTTCCCTGAAAGGTGTGCCGGACCGTGCCGGACGCTTGTTGCGGCGTCTTCGGCTCCCCCCAATGCCCGGTGTTCGCGTCTTCTGACGAGCCGCTCTGCACCTCCGGGACGATGCAACGATCCGACAATATCACTTGAAGTGTCAAGTGATATATCTATGGTTCGGGGAACAGCCCGAAACGGAGGCCGGCGGCCATGTTCATGATCACGAGCACCTATCGCGCGCCGCAGCCTGCGATCGCCGCGGCGCTGCCGGCGCACCGGGCCTGGATCGACGCGCTCTATGCGGGCGGCGTGTTCGTCCTGTCCGGCCGGCTGGTGCCGCCCTCCGGCGGCTTCATGCTCGCGATCGGCATCGGCCGGGCGGAACTCGAGGCGCTCCTCGCCACCGATCCGTTCCGCATCGCCGATCTCCTCGATCACACGATCACCGAACTCGAGCCGACCCGCCACGCCCCGGAGTTCGAGCCCTTCAAGGAACGCTTCTGATGCGGATCGCGCTCTTCGGCTTCGGCAGCCTCGGCCGCGCCCTCCTCGCCGCCGCCGCGGCGATGCCCGACGTCACCGTCGCGACGATCGTCGACCACGCCCCCGGCCTCGCCGGCACCGCCGTGGAAGGTCCGGCCGGCAGCCTCACGGTCGCACCCCGCCTTCCCCCCGCGGCGGCGCCGACCGTGCTCTTCCATGCCACCACCTCGGATCCCGAGCGCGCCACGGCCGAAATCGTCGCCGCGCTCGAGGCGGGCTATGCCGTCGTCTCGGCGGCCGAGTGGCTGTTCCATCCCTGGCTGCGTTTTCCCCGCGCGGCGGAGGCGATCGACCGGGCGGCGCGTGCCGCCGGCCGGGCCGCGCTCGGCTGCGGCATCAATCCCGGCTTCTGCTTCGAGGCGCTGCCGATCCTCGCCGCGCGCACCCTCGCGCGGGTCGACCGCTTCGACATCCTGCGCATCTCGAACGTCTCGGGCGTCGGCCCGTCCGATTTCGCTCATCTCGGCTTCGGCCTCGACGAGGCGACCTTCCGCGCCCGCGTCGCGGACGGCGCCATCGAGGGCCATATGGGCTTTCCGGAATCGGTCGCCGCGCTCGCCGAATGCACCGGCGTCGCGATCGACGCGATCGAGGACCGGCTCGCCGCGCTGCCGGCGCGGCGGCCGGTGACGCTCGCCCACCGCACCGTGGCGGAGGGCGAGGCGGTGGCGATCACCCAGGTGGCGACCGGCTTCAGGGCCGGCGCGGCGGTGATCACCATGACGCTCGAAATGCATCTCGATCCGGAGTTCTACGGCCGCACCCCGCGCGAGGCGGTGCGCATCGAGGGGAGCCGGACGCTCGCCCTCGACATCGCACCCGCCGCCCCGCCGGTGCCCGGTGCCGCGGCGATGATGCTCCATGCCGCCCGCGCCCTCGGCGCCCTGCCGCCGGGGCTCGCGAGCCCGCTCGACCTGCCGGCCGGCGGCAGCGGGCCGACCCGCCGCCTCTCCGCCGGCCCGGCGGCGCGCGACGGCAGCGGCAGCCGCTTCGCCCTCGCCGGCTGAGCCGCCGCCCGCGGCGGCGTCGGGCGCCGCGCGGCCGCGCGCGCCTTGGGCGCCGGCCTCGCCCGTGCTAGGGCGAAGCGGGCCGGGCGCGGCGGACGCGGCCGGGGGAGCGCGGCGGATGAGCGTCCATCTCTACACGCGGTGCTGGAACGACGGGGCCATGCTGCCCTTCTTCTTCCGGCACTACGACCCCTGGGTCGACCGCTATGTCGTCTATGACGACGGCTCGACCGACGGCTCGCTCGACCTCCTCAACGGCCATGCGAAGGTCGAGGTCCGGCCGATGCCGCCGCCCGCCGACCCGACCTCCCGCGTCGAATCGCACCGCCGGCTGCAGAACGAATTCTGGAAGGAGAGCCGCGGCGCCGCCGACTGGGTGGTGGTCACCGATATCGACGAGCACCTCGATCATCCCGACATGGCGGCCTATCTCGCGGCCTGCCGACGCGCCGGCGTGACCCTGCTGCCGGCCCTCGGCTTCCGGATGGTGGCGCGGGACTTTCCGCCCGCGGACGCGACGCTCGCCGAGGCCGTGCCGATGGGCATGCCGCATCGCCACGAGAGCAAGCTCGGCATCTTCGATCCCGCCGCGCTCGCCGAGACGAACTTCGCCGTCGGCCGGCACGACGCGGCGCCGCAGGGCCGCCTCGTCCTGCCGATGCGGGACGAGATCCGGCTGCTGCATTTCCACTGGGTGGGCTATGAGCGGGTCGCCGCCCGCCACCGTCTGTTCAGGAGCCGCCAGCGGGCGGGCGACATCGCCCGGCGCTGGGGCGCGCATTACGACCTGGACGAGGCCGCCTTCGAACGGGATTGGCGCGCCGCCGAGAACGGTGCCGTCGACGCCCGGGCGATGCCGCTCGCCGCACATCCCGGCCGTAAGCTGAAGGCGCGGGCGGCGCGTGTCGCCGTCGGCCCGGACGGCGGCGGCGGTGGTCTGGTCGGCGCGCTGCGGCGGCTCTTTCCACCCTATCGGCGGTGATCGCGCCGCGCCGCGACGAGCGCGCCGCGCGCCGCCTCGAGCGCCGGCGGATCGCACGACGCCCAATGGGCGAGCCGGCCGCGCAGCGCCGCGACGCCGTCCGCGAGCGTCCAGTTCGGCGGCGGGTCGCGAAAAAAGGAGCGGGCGAGCCAGGCGCCGCCGGCGCCGAGCCGGGGATATTGCGCGTAGAGGAGGTCGGGCGCGACCGGCAGGCCGGTCTGGTCGTAACGGCCGAGCCCGCCGAAGGAGAAGGCGAGGCCGGCGCCGCGCACCGCCTGCGCGATCGTCTCCATCACCACCGAGCCGACGAACTCCATGCCGTCGAGCCGCATCTCCAGCCGCAGGTCGTTGAGCCCGACCATCACCTCGTCGATGCCCGGCACGGCGAGGATCTCGCGCAGCCGGACGAGGGCGCGCGGCGTCTCGAGCAGCAGCATCGCATGGGCGCGGCCGCGCACCGCCGCGGCGAAGGCGGCGACCTCGGCCTCGTCGTGGAAATAGGGCAGCATGATCACCGTCGCGCCGAGATCGAGCGCCCGCTCGACCTCCTCGGCTGTCGCCGCGTGCGGCGGGTTGATGCGGATGAAGACGTCGGCGCGGCCGACCGCCGCGCGGATGCGGGCGAGATCGTCGAAATCGTGATCGGAGATGCGGGTGTCGTGCCCGGCCTGCCGGTCGACCTTGCCGTTACGCTCGATGTCGATGCCGATGCGGTCGATGCCGGCCGCCTCCGCTTCCGCGGCGCGCGCCGGGTCGGCGGTGAGCAGGGTGAGCCGGAAGGACGCCGCGAACCGCGCCGCCGCGTCCGGCGTCATAGCGCGATCGGCGGCAGGGGCGAGTCGGCCGGCAGACGATGATTGTCGGGGTCGGCGTGGTCGTAGGGCACGTCGTTGATGTTGAGATAGCTCGCCGGAACGCCGCTTTCGTTGCGCAGCCCGTGCCAGACGCCGGGCGGAACGATGGCGATCAGCGGCCGCATCACGCCCATGCGGATCACGTCCGCCGCGCCGTGCGTCGGCGAATCCTCCCGCCCGTCCCACAGCACGAGCTTGATCGTGCCGCCGATCGCGACGAGATGGTCGGTCTGCATCCGGTGGCGATGCCAGTCGGTGATGCCGCCGGGGTTCATCGTCGCCAGGATGACATGGCGCGGCGCGATCGAAAGCTCCGGCCAGTCGGTGCGGAGGATCTCGGTCAGCACGCCGCTGCGCGTCAGCACATTGTGCAGCGCAATCGTCCGCACGCCGGCGATCGCGAAGGGCGTCGCGCGGCTGCCGTCCGGCCGGACGGACTGGGGATCCTTGACACCTGTCCGAGACGTCATCGCGTCCCTCCCGGATGGCCGGCACCCCCCAGTGCAGCGGCCGGTTGCGCCCGTCCGGATTGCCCCGATGCGAGGCTTTCGTCAAGCGCTTCCTCTATCGGCGGCGCCGGCGCGAGCGCCTCCGTTCAGGCGCCCCGCGGCTGCGCCACGATGCGCACCTCGAAGGCGCCCGCCGCCCCGAAGTCGAAGGTGGCAACGGAACCGGGCGTGATGACGTGGACGCCGGTGGTCGCGCCGGTCGAGATCCAGTCGCCGGCCCTGAGGCCGCGGCCGCGTCGGGCGAGATTGGCGACGAGAAAGGCGAAGGCCGCGAGCGGCCCGCCGGCGACACGCGCCGCGTCGCCCTCGCCGATCGTCGCGCCGTCGATCGCCACCCGGCTCGTCAGGCTCTCGAGCGGCCGGGCGCGCCAGTCGCCGATCGCCGGGCCGATGACGATCGCCGCATTGTTGCCGTGGTCGGAGACGACCGCCGTCGGGCCGAGATCGTTCAGGGTCGCGAGCGGACTGCCGGCGATCTCCGCACCGATGTGGACGGCGGCGACCGCCGCGGCGAGGTCCTCGGCCGCATAGCCCTCGGCGCGCGGCGGCAGATCGCGGCCGAGCAACAGCACGAACTCCGCCTCGGCGGCCGCGAAGCCGCCCGCCACCACCGGCACCTCGACCGCCCCGTCCGCGCGGCGGGCGTCGACGAGACGGGTGATCGGCCCCGCGACGCGCTCGGCGCCGAGCGCGGCGCGCAGGTCCGGCCGCACGCCGGCGATCTTCCAGCCCGGCAGCGCGGCCCCGATCTCGTCCACCTCGCGGTCCTGGATCCGGTACGCCTCGTCGAGCGTCTCCGGCTGGGAGAGCGGAAAGGCGTCGAGCGCCGTGCCGGCCGCCCGGGCCGCAATGAAGGCATCGGCGATCGCCGCGATCCGGTCCATCGGTCATCTCCTCCGCATGCCGGTCCTTGGCGTGACCGGGTCGGGCGGCACCCTAACGGCCCGGCCGGCTCAGCGGAAGCCCGCCACCCGGTGCGGCTGATAGGGCGCCTCGAGAGCGGCGATCTCGGCCTCGTCGAGATCGAGCGAAAGAGCGGCGACGGCGTCGTCGAGATGCTGCGGCTTCGAGGCGCCGACGATCGGGGCGGTCACCTCGTCCTTCTGCAGCAGCCAGGCGAGCGCCACCTGCGCCCGCGGCACGCCGCGCGCGGAGGCGATCGCCGCCACGGCATCGACGATCTGCCGGTCGGATTCGACATAGAGCGTCTTGCCGAACTCGTCGGTCTCGGCGCGCTCCGTCCTGTCGTCCCAGGCGCGGGTGAGCCGGCCGCGGGCGAGCGGGCTCCAGGGGATCACGGCGAGCCCCTCATCGGCGCAGAAGGGCAGCATCTCGCGCTCCTCCTCGCGGTAGAGGAGGTTCAGATGGTTCTGCATGCTGACGAATTCGGCGAAGCCGTTGAGCCGCGACGTGTAGAGCGCCTGGGCGAGCTGCCAGGCATACATCGACGAGGCGCCGATATAGCGCGCCTTGCCGGCCCGCACGACGTCGTCGAGCGCCTCGAGCGTCTCCTCGATCGGCGTCTCATAGTCCCAGCGGTGGATCTGGTAGAGATCGACATAGTCGGTGCCGAGCCGGCGCAGGCTGGCGTCGATCTCCGACAGGATCGCCTTCCGCGACAGGCCGGCGCCGTTCGGGCCGGGCCGCATGCGGCCGTGCACCTTCGTCGCGAGCACGATCTCGTCGCGCCGGGCGAAATCCCGGATCGCCCGGCCGACGATCTCCTCCGAGGTGCCGTCGGAATAGACGTTCGCGGTGTCGAGGAAGTTGATGCCGAGTTCGAGCGCCTTGCGGATCAGCGGCCGGCTCTTCTCCTCGTCGAGCGTCCAGGCGTGGCTGCCGCGCTCGGGCACGCCATAGGTCATGCAGCCGAGACAGAGCCGCGACACTTCGAGCCCGGTCTTGCCGAAGCGTACATAGTCCATGAGCGCTCTCCTGCCGATCACCCCGGGCCGCGCTGAGAAGCTAGGCCGCGCCCCGGGCGCCGACCAGTGCGGCGCCGGCAATTCAGCTTTTCGCCGTAGGGCATCTTCGGCCCGGGCCTTGGAAAGCCGTGCCGCCGCGTCCATCTCCTTGCCGACACGGCGCGCTCCCCTCCCCCCCGGGCGCCGCCGGTCACGGCCTCGAGGCCCGCGCATCGCACCGCGAACCCGCTCTCGAACCCGTCTCGCACGAAAGGATCCTCCCATGGCAACGGTCTCTGCGGCCGGCTCCGGCACGTTCTCGATCGGCGGCGATCGTCCCGTCACCCGCCTCGGCTTCGGCGCGATGCGCATCACCGGCCCCGGCATCTGGGGCCCGCCGCTCGACCGCGGCGCGGCGATCGCCACCCTGAAGCGGCTGCCGGAGCTCGGCGTCGACTTCATCGACACCGCCGACTCCTATGGGCCGAACTGGTCCGAGGAGCTGATCCGCGACGCGCTCGCGCCCTATGAGGGCACCGTCGTCGCGACCAAGGGCGGCCTCGCCCGCACCGGCGTCGACCGCTGGATCCCGCTCGGCCGGCCGGAATATCTGATCCAGCAGGCGCATACGAGCCGCTGGCGGCTCGGCGTCGAGCGGATCGACCTCTGGCAGCTCCACCGCATCGACCCCAAGGTGCCGCGCGACGAGCAGTTCGACGCGATCCGGTCGCTCATCGACGACGGCGTGATCCGCCATGCCGGGCTTTCCGAGGTCTCGGTCGCCGAGATCGAGGCGGCGCAGAAGGTCTTCCCCGTCGCCACCGTGCAGAACCGCTACAATCTGGTCGACCGGCAGAGCGAGGCGGTGCTCGACTACTGCGCCGCGAACGGCATCGGCTTCATCCCGTGGTATCCGCTCGCCGCGGGCGACCTCGCGAAGCCCGGCTCGATCCTGGACACGATCGCGAAGAAGCACGGCGCCGCGCCGAGCCAGATCGCGCTCGCCTGGGTGCTGAAGCGGAGCCCGGTGATGCTGCCGATCCCCGGCACGTCGAAGGTGGAGCATCTCGAGGAGAATGTCGCGGCGGCCGACATCGTGCTCTCCGACGAGGACTTCGCCGCGCTCGACCGCGCGGGCCGCTGACCGGCCCCGAAACCGCTTGCGGCGGCCGCCATCCTCGGGCATCCGGGGCCGGGCGGCCGAGGCGAGCGGAACGGGCATGAACACCGGGGTGGACGTCGTGATCATCGGGGCCGGCATGGTCGGCCTCTCCTCGGCGCTCCATCTGCAGGAGCGCGGCCTCACCGTCGCGCTCTTCGATCCCGGCCGCGAGGAAGGCCGCGCCTCGTTCGGCAATGCCGGCGTGCTGTCGCGCAACTCGATCTTCCCGGTCGCCGCGCCCGGCCTGCGGAGCCGCCTGCCGCGCTATGCGCTCGGCCGCGACGTCGCGGTGCGCGCCCGGCTCGCCTCCGTCCCGTTCCTCCTTCCCTGGCTCACCCGCTTCGTCGCGGCGGCGGACGAGCGGCGCTGGCGCGCCGCGGCGGCGGCGCTCGATCCGCTCGTCTCCCGCGCCTATGACGAGCATCTCCATCTCGCCGACCGCGTCGGCGGCCGAAGCCTGATCCGGCGGAACGGCTGGATGCGGCTCTACCGGAGCGCCGCGGCCTTCGAGGCCTCGGCCCGCGAGCGGGCGGTGCTCGCGGAATACGGCGTCGGCATGGAATGCCTCGAGCAGCAGGACATCGTCCAGCTCGAGCCGCATCTCGCCCGCCGTTTCGCGCGCGCCATCCTCTTCACCGACAGCGGCGCGGTCGAGAGCCCCGGCGCGCTCGTCCGGCTCTATCGCGCCGCGGTGGCGGCGCAGGGCGGCCGCTTCGTCGAGGCGCTCGCCGAGCGCATCGAAGAGGATGCCGACGGCATCGCGGTGACGGGCGGGCCGACGACGATCCGCGGCCGCTTCGCCGTGCTCGCCGCGGGCGCCTGGTCGGGACAACTCGCGCGCACGCTCGGCGACCGCTTCCCGCTCGCCGCCGAGCGTGGCTATCACCGCCATTTCCGCCTCGCCGAAGGCGCGGAACTGCGCCGGCCGGTGCACGATGCGGCCGGCGGCTATGTGATGTCGCCGATGAACGGCCGGGTGCGGGTGCTCTCCGGCGTCGAGCTCGCCCGGCCGGACGACCCGCCCGACCATCGCCAGATCGCCGCGGTGACGGCCGATGCGGCGAACACGATCGCGCTCGGCGATGCCGTCGAGCCGGCGCCCTGGATGGGGAGCCGCCCCTCGACGCCGGACGGCCTGCCGGTGATCGGCGTCTCGAAGCGCCGCAGCCGGCTGATCTTCGCCTTCGGCCACGGCCATATCGGCTTCGCGAACGGCCCGCTCACCGGCCGCATCGTCGCCGCGCTCGTCGCGGGAGAGGCCGCCCCGATCCCGATCGGAGCCTTCAGCCCGCGCCGCTTCGGCGCCTGAGCTCCTTGCTACGGCAGGTTCAGGCCGCCATTCACATGGATCGCCTGGCCGGTGATCTGCACCGCGCCGGGCGAGAGCAGGAAGGCGACCGTCGCGGCGATGTCGGCGGGCTCGGTCAGCCGGCCGGTCGGCGTCACCGACACCGCGGTCTTCAGCGAATCGGGCGTCGCGGCGAGATGGCCGCCGCCCTGTTTGCGGGTGAAGCCGGGGACGATCGCGTTGACCGTGATGCCCTGCGGCGCGAACTGCATCGCCATCACCTTGACGAGCGCCTCGAGCGCCGCCTTGGCGGCCGAGGTGGCGGGGAAGTTGAGCCCGGCCGTGCCGAAAATGTGCGCGACGAAGGAGGAGATCGCGACCACCCGGCCGCAGGACGACCGCTCGAGATCGGGCAGCGCCGCCGTGACCATGCGCAGGAAGGCGACCGGCATGGCGGCAAAAGCCGCCTCGAGCTCGGCCGGCGTCAGGTCGCCGATCCTCGACCGCGCCGCCTGGCCGGCATTGGAGACGATCTGGTCGACCCGGCCGAAGGCGGCGCGCGCCGCGCCGACGAGCGCCGCCGGCACGTCCGGATCGCCGAGATCGCCGGTCGCGGTCTCGACGGCGGCGCCGCGGGCGCGGCAGGCCTCGGCGACCTCGGCGAGGCCGGCGGCGTTCTTGCGGGTGTGGAGGAGGAGGGCGGTGCCGCCCGCGGCAAGGGTTCTCGCCGTTTCCGCGCCGATGCCGCTCGCGGCTCCGGTGACGAGGACGACGCGCTCGAATGCTGCGGTCACGCTGCTCTCCGTTCTTTTAGACTGACGATGAAAGGCGCGGCGGGCCGGCCGGCGGCGATCCTAGCGGCAGTCCGCGCACTTCGGTATACAAAATTCCGTCAGTATACCCCCTTTTAATTGACAGGCCGGCGCGGCTCGGTCCTAATGGGACAAAGCGACAGACACCATCCGAGGGATGAAGGCCATGGACGTCATCATCGTCGGCGCCGGCATTGGCGGCCTGACACTCGCCCTGATGCTGCACCGGAAGGGCATCCCGACCCGCGTCTATGAGGGCGCGTCGGAAATCCGCCCGATCGGCGTCGGCATCTCGATCCTGCCGCATGCGAGCCGCGAGCTCTGCGAACTGGGCCTCAGGGACGCCCTCGCCGCGGTCGCCGTGACGGCGCAGGAATCCTGCTTCTTCAACCGCTTCGGCCAGTTCGTCTACAAGGAGCCGGTCGGCACCTATGCCGGCTATGAGTGGCCGCAGTTCCAGATCCACCGCGGCGACCTGCAGCAGATCCTCTACCGGGCCTATATCGCCGAAGCCGGCGCCGACCGGGTGATCACCGGCCGCCGCTGCCTGCGCGTCGACCAGGGCGAGGGCAAGGCGACCGCCACCTTCGCGGTCGCCGGCCACGAGGGCGAGACCGAGACGGTCGAGGGCGCCGCGGTGATCGGCGCCGACGGCATCCATTCGGTGGTCCGCAAGCAGCTCCATCCCGAGGATGGCGGGCCGATCTATTCCGGCGTCAACATGTGGCGCGGCGTCACCCGCTGGAAGCCCTATCTCACCGGCGCGTCCTATGTCCGCGCCGGCTGGCTCTCGCACGGCAAGATGGTCATCTATCCGATCCGCAATGCGCTCGATTCGGACGGCAACCAGCTGATCAACTGGGTCGCCGAGGTCGAGACCCCGCAGCACGACAAGCAGGACTGGAACAAGCAGGGCCGGCTCGAGGACTTCATCCATTATTTCGAGGACTGGCACTTCGACTTCCTCGACGTGCCGGCGATGATCCGCGCCGCCGACATGATCCTCGAATACCCGATGGTCGACAAGGATCCGCTCGACCGCTGGAGCTTCGGCCGGATCACCCTGCTCGGCGACGCGGCGCATCCGATGTATCCGCGCGGCTCGAACGGCGCCGGCCAGGCGATCCTCGACGCGCGCGCGCTCGCCGACGCGCTCGCCGCCGAGCCGGATGCCGAGCGGGCGCTCGCCGCCTATGAGGCGGAGCGCCTGCCGGCGACGGCGAAGGTCGTGCGCACCAACCGCACCACCCCGCCCGACGCGATCCTGCGCGAGGTCTGGCTCAGGAGCGGCGACAAGCCGTTCGACCGCATCGAGGACGTCATCTCGGCCGAGGAGCTCGCCGCGATCACCAACAGCTACAAGAAGGTCGCCGGCTACGACAAGCAGACGCTGGCGGCGAAGCGGGTCGCCTGACCCCGCCGCAAGGCCGCAATGAAAAAGGCCGCCGTCCCCGGACGATGGCCTTTTTCCCACGAGGTGCCCCGTTTCGGCCGGTTCCGTACCCGCCGCGCTACAGGCTCGACAGGTCGATCTCGGTGATGTGCCAGCGGCCGAGATTGGCGGTGTAGAGCCTGTCGCCCTTCAGCGCGATGTTGGTCGGATGGGCGATCGTCGTCGCCATCCTGTCCTCGATCAGCAGTTCGAGCCGCCCGGAGGGCGACAGGCGGTAGATGCGGCTCGGCTCGTAGCAGGAGATGTAGAGCGTGCCGTCGGGCGCGAAGGCGAGGCCGTCCGGCACCACCGCGACCTCCCCCGTGACGCGCGACACCGGGCCGGCGGCACCGTCCGCCCCGATCGGCACGAAGCTGACGCAGGGCACGTCGCTCTCGACCACATAGAGCCCGCTTCCATCGGGCGCCATCGCCATGCCGTTCGCGAAATCCATCGGTGCGGTCGACCACACGCCGCCCTCGCCGGTCGCGAGATCGTAACGGAAGACGCCGGGCCCCGGATTGCCGTTGCCGCGGCTGTCCGACACGTAGAGATGGCCGCGCGCCGCGTCGACCACCGGATAGTTCGGCACGCGGATGCCCGACGCGGCGAATTTCTCCATCCGCCGGCTCGCCGCGTCGAAGCGGAAGATCGCGGCGTGTTTGAGGTCGCAGGCGAAGAGATGGCCGGCCGGATCGAAGGCGATGCCGAGCAGGAAGCCGTCCGTCCCGGCCATCCGCTCGACCGTGGATCCGTCCGGCGCGATGCGCAGGAGATCGCCCGTCTCGGTGCCGCACCAGACCGACCCGTCGGCATGGATCGCGACGCCCTCGGGATGGGCGATGCGCGGGTTGGTGAACACCCCGTCGATGAAGACTCGGGCGGCGGAGATGTCGAGCAGCGGGGTGAGATGGGTCATCGGCGGCTCCTCCCAAAGCCGGATCAGGTCTGCGCGTGAGGCGGCCCGGCGGCGAGCCGGTCGACGAGCGCGCGGTCGGCGGCCAGAATCGCGCCGATCAGCGCGCCGCGGTCACGCGCCGCGACGAATTCGAGCCGCCTGAGCCCGAGCGGATCGATGGTATGGCGGAGCGTCTCGAGCGTACCGGGCTCGGGCAGGGCGACCGGACGGACGTCCTCATCGAAGATCAGCGGGAAGCCGGTCGCCGCGGCGAGCGCCTCGCGCGTCGTGCCGGGCATCAGTTCAGCGACGACGAGCAGCCCGGTCCCGGCGTCGAGCCTGAACACGGCGAGGTCGGTGAAGACGAGTGCGCGTCCGGTGCGATAGCCGGCCGCGGCGCGCTCCTCCGGCCGGATCAGGCCGCGGGCGGAGCTCGCGATGTCGACCTCGGCGACGAGCGAGAGCGGCGAATGCCGGGTGACGTAGAGCCCGTAATCGCGGTGCATGTTGGCGACGTCGGCCATGCCGCCCTGGCCGGGCAGGCGGATCTGCCCGCCGTTCTTCTTGCGGATCGACAGCGTGTTGACCCGGCCGAACCGGTCGACCTGCGCCGCGCCGACGATCTCGTGCGTCACCGCGCCGGCCTGGTAGAGCGCCGCATAGGTGTCGTCGCCGCCGGCATGGGCCGCCGCCGTCGCCGCGTCGAACCCCTCGATCAGCGACAGCACCATCGGCGAGGGCGCGATGTCGAGATGGCCGCAGGAGAGCGTGGCGACGATCATGCCCGGCGCGTGCGTCGCCTTGGCGAGGCGGTAGGCGACATTGGCGAGCGGCGACACCGCGCCGGCGCTCGCAAAGCTGTCGTCGTCGAGCTCGGCGGCGACGCGGCAGACCATGATCTCGTCGAGGCTCGCCGGCGCGGCTGCCGGGACGATCGCCGGCGCGGCGAGGCCGTCCGCGCCGGGGCGGAGCGCGCCCGCAATGGCGGCCGCCTCCGGCGGGATCGCCGCCGCAGCGACGAGATGGGCCGGCACGCCGCCCTCCGGCAGCGCGAGGCTGTCGGCGAGCGGCGCGGCGCCCGAAAAGGCGGCGGCGAGCGCGGCATAGTCGGTGACGTAATGCGGCAGGGACGAGGTCGGCCAGGCGGCGCCGTCGTGCTGCGCGATCGCCGTCACCTGGTTGCGCAGGATGACGGTCTGCCGCCCTCTCGCGCCGAGCGTGCCGGTCGGCACGATCGCGTCGACGGTGACGAGCACGGTGCGCGCCGCGCCGACCATGGCGAGGTCGAGCGCGCGGGCGCCGTAGATCTCGACATTGCCGCTCTCATCCGCCCGCGGCGCGTGCAGCACCAGCGTGTCGAGCACGAGCGGCGGCACGGCGCCGACCGGCGCGCCGGTCAGCGGATCGGCGACCCTGCGCGCCGTCGGCATCCGCTCCATCATCGCCGAGCCCGCCGGAAGCTGGAAGCTGCGGCTCGGCATGTTGGTCGCCGCCGCCCGCAGCGCCTCGATCATGGCGAGCGCGGTCCAGTCCTCGAGCGGCAGCGCGCCGCTCTCGACCGCGGCGCGGAAGCGTGGCGGCAGGCCGAAGATGTCGAGGCTCGAAAAGCAGAGATCGGCCGAGGCGACGGCCTCCGCCTCGAGCAGGATCTCGAGCGGCAGGCCGCCGGCCCAGGCCGTGTAGCGGAGCCCCGTCACCCCGCGCGCCGCGACGGCGCGCAGCAGCGCGATCGGCAGCCGCGCGAAATGATGCCCGCCGACCCCGAACCGCCCACCCGCGCCGACCCGCGCCGCCAGCCCGTCGAGATCGGTGAACACCGGCCGGTTCGGCTTGACGAGACTCGTCACCATGACCCTCGCCCTCTCCTCCACCCGTCCCATCCGTCCCGCCGCCGCCGCCGCACCGCCCGTCCTCCGGGCACATCCCTCTCCACCCGTCATGCCGGCCTCCGTGCCGGCATCCATAATCGTGCCGCCGCCCGGCGGGCGCCCCCGCTTCCCCCCGTCGCGCCCGGCTTGGCGCGGACGACGCCGCATGTCGGGCGCGGTTTCCCTCCCCCCTTGCGGGGGAGGGGCAGGGTGGGGGGAAGCGGGATGGAACGCCCTCGCCGGTCTTGCCGGCTCCCCGCCGTCCCGGGAAACGGCCGCCGGCCTCGGCGTATTCACCCCCCACCCCGACCCTCCCCCACAAGGGGGGAGGGAAGCCGTTCCCGCACCATGCCGCCCGCCCTGCGAACATCCCCCCACCCGTCATCCCCGCGAAGGCGGGGATCCATACGACCGAGCCCGGCCCGGCGACATCGCTCCGGCCTTGCCTCGCCCGCGCGGACGGACGCGGAACGCGACGCCGGGCCACCCGGCGTCCGGCATATGGACCCCGGCCCGGAGGCCGGGGTGACGGGTGTTCGGGGATGGCGAATCCCGTTCCGACCCTCCGACCACCCGTCCCATCCGTCCCCCCGCCGCCGCCGCACCACCCGTCCTCCGGGCACATCCCTCTCCACCCGTCATGCCGGCTTCCGTGCCGGCATCCATAATCGTGCCGCCGGGCGGCAGGCGCCCCCGTCAGCCGCCTCACAGCGGCTCGGCGGCGATCCGGTAGCGGGTGACGAAGGGCGTGTCGGGGTCGAAGGCGATCGCCGTCGGCGTGCCGGAGCGGGCGATCGGATTGTCGGCGGCGGCGACCGCCGGGCCGAGGCCGAAGGGCGAGCAGATCGGCTCGATGCCGAGCGCGACATGGCGGCCGTTCCAGGGATGGAACTTGCGGCCGCGATTGCTCATCCACAGGAGAAGGCTCGGCAGGTGCTCCTTCTGCCAGCTGAGGCGGACGCGAAACCCCTCGTCCGGATAGGCGAGCGCGACGCTGCCGTCGATGCCGTTCAGCTGCAGCAATTCCTCGGTCGGTGCGGCGAGCGGCACGGCGGCGGCGTCGACCGTGCCGCCGTCGATCCCCGGCACGGCGGAGAGATCGGTGAAGCGCTGGTTGGCGGCGAAGACGGGCGTCGCATCGTCGACGCTGCGCAGATAGGTGAGGCCGTGATCGAAGGCGCCCGGCTCGATGCGGGCGCCGCCCGGCCGGGCCGGCAGGCGGAAGGTCGGGTGGAGGCCGAGCGGCAGCCGGCAGGGCCGGCGGGCATGGACCGTCAGCGTGATGTCGACCGCCGGGGCGGAGGGATCGGGCGTGACGGTCCGCTCCATGCGGCGGATCGGGTCGGGGTCCGGGATGTCGATCGCGAGGGCGAGGCTGCCGGCGGGCGCCTCCTGCCAGGTCCAGCCATGGTTCGAGGCATAGCCGTGCGGCAGGTCGTGCGCCTCGGCCGGCTGCATCAGCGCGGCCCATTCGGCCGGGAAGCCTTCGGGCGCCGCGGCATAGCCGAAGGGCAGGCAGGGCCAGTCGCCGCGCAGCTTCCGCTCGACCGCGGCGATTCGCTCGGCGCCCGGCTCATAGGCCCAGGGGGCGATCTGCATCGGCGCCGCCTGCCGGCCGTCGGCGAGCACGAAGGTGACCGGCGCCAGCATCGCCGCATGGCGCTGCACGGTGAGGCTGCCGAATTCCCAGCCCAGACCGCGATACTCGTCCGTCGTGCCTGGCGCCGTACTTGGCGTCGTGCCCATCACCCGTCCTCCCGTCGGCCGGCGGCCTTCTGTGCCGCCTTTTCCGCGGCCCGTGCCGCACTCTTCGCCGCGAACTCCCGGACCCGGCGCTCTCCGGTCTCCGTCCGGTAGAGGGCGCAGACGAGCGCCCGCTCCGCTTCGAGGCCGGCGTCGAGATCGCCCTTCGCGGCGACCGCCGTCAAGCGCTTCAGCCCTTCGATCGCCTCCGCCGGCTCGTCGGCGATCATCGCCGCGAGAGCGAGCGCCCGCGGCATCAGCGCCTCCGCCGGCACGATCTCGGCGACGAGGCCGGCCGCGACGAAATCGGCGGCGGGCACGATCGCCCCGGTCATCAGGAGAAGGTTCGCCCGGTTGCGGCCGAGCTTGGCGACGCTCCGCTGCGTGCCGCCGCCGCCGGGCACGAGGCCGAGCTTGATCTCGGGCAGGCCCATCTTCGCGGTGTCGGCGGCGATCACGATGTCGCAGCAGAGCACGAGCTCGAAGCCGCCGCCGAGCGCGAAGCCGTTGACCGCCGCGATGACCGGCTTCCGGTTGTCCTCGATCGCCGCATACATCGCCCCGCCGGCCTTCTGGAAGGCGTCGAATTCGGGGCCGGTCTGGTCGGCATAGTCCTTGATGTCGGCCCCGGCCATGAAGCCGCGGCCTTCCCCCGTGACGACGATCGCGCCGACGCCCTCGTCCTCCGACAGCACGGTGAAGGCGGCGGTGATCTCGCCCTGCATCCGCCTGTTCATGGCGTTGAGCTGCTCGCCGCGGCGGAAGGTGACGATCGCGACGCGGCCCTGCCGCGCGACCGCGAGCGTCTCGTAGTCCCTGCCCTCGAGTCCGGCCATCATCGGGCCTCCTCGACCGTCATGTCGCCGGCCGCCTCGAGCGCGGCGATCTCGTCGTCGGAGACGCCGAACTCCTTCAGGATCTCGCGGCCGTGCTCGCCGACGAGCGGCGCCGGCCGCTCGATCGCGGGCGGCGTCTCGCTCATCCGCACCGCCGGCGCGATCACCTTCACCGTCCCGGCCTTCGGATGCTCGTAGCTCGCGATCATGCCCATATGGGTGACCTGCGGGTCCTCGGCGGCGCGGCGGATGTCGTTGACCGGCGCGCACCAGATGTCGGCATCGAGCATCCGCTCGAGGAGGTCGTCGCGGTCGAACTTCTTCGTCTCCTCATTGACCTTCTGCCACACCGCATCGCGCTGCGAAAACAGGGTGGCAAGGTCGTCGTAAGGAGCAAGATGCGGCGCGTCGAGCGTCTCGTAGAGCGTCCTGAACGGGCTCATCGCGATGGTGACGTAGCCGCCGTCCTTCGTCTCGTAAACGCCGAAGGGCGCTTGCATTCCGGGATGGCCGATGCCGGAATTGGGGCGCACGAAGTCCTCGCCGAGATTGAGCACGCCGACATATTCCTGCGCCAGATGGGCGAGCATGCCGGCGAGGAGATTGACCTCGATCTTCTGCCCCTTTCCGGTCTTTTCGCGGTAGTAGAGGGCGGAGAGTATGCCATAGACCATGTTCATGGCGCCGATCTGGTCGGCCATGCCGGAGCCGGCCGGCACCGGCGGCATGTCGCCCCGCCCGGTATTGGCGAGCAGCCCGGCGAGCCCCTGGATCAGCATGTCCTGCCCGGGCCGCTCGACATAGGGTCCGTCCTCGCCATAGCCCGAGCCCGAACAATAGATGATCCGCGGGTTGACGGCCCTGAAGTCCTCATAGCCATAGCCGAGCTTGGCGAGCACGCCCGGGCGGAAGTTCTGCACGACGATATCGGCCTTCTTCGCCATCTCCATGATCAGGCCGTGGACCCTGCGGCTCTTCAGGTTGAGCGCGATCGATCTCTTGTTGCGGTTCCAGGCGAGGAAGTTCGGGCTTTCCGATCCGCCGACCCATTTCGCGAAGAAGGTCATGCCGCGGAACATGTCGCCCGATCCGGCGCGCTCGATCTTGATCACCTCCGCCCCCATGTCGGCGAGCAGCTGGGTCGCGAACGGCCCCTGCAGGAGATGGCTGAAATCGAGGATGGTGACGCCGGAAAGGGCCTTGTCCATGGTGCTTCTCTCGGAAATGTGCCGTCAGACGAGATCGGGCACGAAGCGCGGCGCGGCGGTCAGGCCGCCGTCGACGCGCAGGTCGATGCCGGTGGTGAAGCCGGCGGCGTCGCTCGCCAGATAGATCGCCGCTTCCGCGATCTCCGACGGCTTCCCGATCCGGCCGATCGGATGCATCTTCAGCCAGGCACGGGCGATGTGGTCGCCCTGCTCGGCGACGATCTTCTCGTTCATCGGCGTGGCGATCGTGCCGGGCGAGATCGAGTTGACGCGGATGTTCAAGGGGCCGAACTCGACCGCCATCTGCCGGCTCATCGACATCACCGCGCCCTTCGCGCCGGCATAGGCGGTCCAGCCGTCGAGGCCGACATGGCCCTGCGCCGAGGCCATGTTGATGATGGCGCCGGATTTCTGGCGGATCATGTGCGGCAGCGCCGCCTTGCAGCCGAGGAAGACGCTCGTCAGATTGACCGCGATCAGGCGGTTCCACTGCGCTTCCGTCATCTCGTGCAGCGGCATGCCGCCGATCGCGATCGCCGCATTGTTGACGAGCACGTCGAGCCGGCCGCCGGTCTCCGCCGCGGTGTCGACGAGCCGGGCGACATCGGCGGCGACCGACACGTCGCAGTGGAGATAATCGGCCGCCAGGCCCTCGGCCTTCAGCGCGGCGACGACGGCCTCGCCCTTCGCATCGTCGATGTCGCCGGCGAAGACATGCGCCCCCTCGCGCGCGAACCCTTCCGCGATGGCGTGACCGATGCCGTCGGCGGCTCCGGTGACGACGGCGATCTTTCCTTCGAGACGACCCATGTTCTGCTCCTTCAGGCGCGTCGCCGCTTCAATTCGTCGAAGGCGACGGCCGCGATGATGATGCCGCCGGTGATGACGAGTTGCCACTCGGTCGCGATGTTGAGCATGCCGAGGCCGTTCGAGACGAATTGCAGGATGAGCACGCCGAGCGCCATGCCGGCGAGGCTGCCGACCCCGCCCGACAGGCTGACGCCGCCGAGCACCACCGCGGCGACGACCTGGAATTCGAAGCCGAGCCCGGCGACGTGCACCGCCGAGCCGAGCCGCGAGGCGAGCAGGATGCCGGCGATGGTGGCGAGCAGCGCGCTGATCACGAAGGCGACGAACTTCACCCGGCGGACATTGTAGCCGGCGAGCCGGGCCACCTCCGGATTGCCGCCGACGGCGTAGAGCTGCCGCCCGAACGGCCGGTGCCGCAGGAAATAGGCAAACGCGATCAGGAGGATGACGGCGATCACCGCCGGATGGGGCACGACCCCGAAGAGCCGGCCATTGCCGAGCTGGAAGAAGCTCTCGAGCATCACGTCGTCGGGGATCGCCCGCTGGCCGGTGTAGAGATAGACCCCGCCGCGCAGGATGAAGAGCGTGCCGAGCGTCACGATCAGCGAGTTGATGCCGAGATAGGCGGCGAGATAGCCGTTCACCACGCCGACCGCGAGGCCGAGCGCCAGCGCGCCGGCGACGCCGAGGGCGAAGGATTCGGTCGCGTTCATGATGGTGATCAGCGGAATGGCGATCGCCGCGACGAGCGAGCCGATCGACACGTCGACCTCGCCGGAAATGAAGACGATCGCCACCCCGATGCCGGCGACGAGCGGCAGCGCCGCCTGGCCGAGCACATTGGTGAGGTTGCGCGTCGTCAGGAAGGTGTCCGAGGCGAGCGCGAAGAAGGCGATCACCGCGAGGAGCGACAGGAGGAGCGCGATCTCGTTCCGCCGCGCGAGGCGGCGCAGCAAGGAGGGACCGGCCGGCGCCGCGGCAAGGGAGCTAACCGATTGCGGCATTGAGGATTTTCTCCTGCGTCGCGGCGTCCCGCTCGAAGCCGGCGGTGATCCGGCCGCCCGCCATGACGAGGATGCGGTCGGAAAGGCCGAGCAGCTCCGGCATTTCCGAGGTCATCATCACGACGGCGAGCCCCTCGCCGGCGAGCCGGTCGAGCAGGGCGAAGATCTCCGACTTGGCGCCGACATCGATGCCGCGGGTCGGCTCGTCGACGACGATCACCTTGAGGCCGCGCATCAGCCAGCGGGCGATCAGCACCTTCTGCTGGTTGCCGCCGGAGAGGTTCTTGATCGGCTGGGCGAGCGAGGGTGTCTTGACCCGGAAGCGGTCGACGAAGCTCTGCACGGCGCTGCGCTCGCGGCCTTCCTCGACGAAGCCGGCGCGGCTGAAGTTCTCGAGCGCGGCGAGGCTCATATTCTGCTGCACCGGCAGTTCGAGCATCAGGCCCTCGCCCTTGCGGTCCTCCGAGAGCAGGCCGATGCCGAGCGAGACGCCCGTTCGGGTGTCGTGCGGCTTCAGCGGCCGGCCGCCGATCGCGATCGTGCCGGTGCGGATCGGGTCGAAGCCGACGATCGCCTTGGCGAGTTCGGTGCGGCCGGCGCCCATCAGGCCGAAGAAGCCGAGCACCTCGCCGGCCCGGGCCTCGAAGGCGACGTCCTTCAGCTTGGCGTCGGTCGAGAGGTTGGAGACGGAGAGGACCACCTCGCCCTTGTGATGGCCGCGCGAGCGGGGGAAGAGGTTCTCGATCCGCCGGCCGATCATGTCGTGGATCAGGCTGTCGTGATCGTGCGCACCGATCGGCTTGGTGGAGATGTGGCGCCCGTCGCGCAGCACCGTCACCTCGTCGGCGATCTCGAACACCTCGTCGAGTTTGTGGCTGACATAGACGACGGCGATGCCGAGCGCGGTGAGGCGCCGGATCACCGCGAAGAGCAGCGCCACCTCGCTCGGGGTGAGCGAGGAGGTCGGCTCGTCCATCACCACGATGCGGGCCTCGTGGGCGAGGGCGCGGGCGATCTCGACCATCTGCTGCTGGCTGATCGGCAGGTCGCCGGTCTTGGCTGCGGGATCGACGTCGAAGCCGATGCGGGCGAACAGCGCCGCCGCCTCGCCGCGGATGCGCTTCCAGTCGATCGAGCCGGCGCGGCCGACCGGATACTGCTCGAGGAAGATGTTTTCCGCGACGGTGAACTCGCCGATCAGGGCGATCTCCTGGAACACCACCTTCAGCCCCTGCGCGAGCGCGTCGCGCGGGGTGCGCAGTTCCGTCTCGCGGCCGCCGATGCGGATCGACCCGGCATCCTTGCCGTAGACCCCGGCCATGATCTTGATCAGGGTCGACTTGCCGGCGCCGTTCTCGCCCATCAGGGCGTGCACCTTGCCGGGGGCGAGCACGAGATCGACGTCTTCGAGCGCGATGACGCCGGGGAAGCGCTTGCCGATGCCGCGCATTTCGAGCGCCGGCGCGGCGGCCGCCTCCGCGGCGGGGCGGAGGGCAGGATCAGCGGGCATCGCGGCGCCTCCGCACGAGGTCGAGCCAGGTGGCGAGGATGATCACCACGCCGGGCACCACCATCTGCAGGTCCTGGTTCCAGCGCAGGATGATGATGCCGTTGTCGATCACCTTGAGGACGAGCACGCCGAGCAGCGTGCCGACGAGCGTGCCGCGGCCGCCCGACAGGCTCGTTCCGCCGAGGATGACGGCGGCGATCACGGTCAGTTCGAAGCCGCGGCCGGCGGTCGGCTGGCCGGCATTCATCAGCGAGGCGAGGATCAGCCCGGCGACGCCGACGAGCAGGCCGGTCGCGAGGAAGGCGACGAGCTTGAGGCGCTCGGCCCGCAGCCCCGAGAGCCGCGCCGCCTTGCCGTTCGCGCCGACCGCATAGAGATAGCGGCCGAAGGTGGTGAAGCGGAGCGCCACAAAGCCGGCGATGAAGATGAGGGCGGCGATCAGCACCGGGATCGGCAGGCCGCCGACATAGCCCGCGCCGAGTTCGGTGAAGGCGCGGATCTGGTGGAGGTTCTGCACCGCCTCGCGGGTGTAGAGATAGACGCCGCCCTGCAGCATCATCATCGTCGCGATGGTGGCGATCAGCGAATTGACCTTGAGCCGGGTGACGACGAGGCCGTTGAAGAGGCCGACGCCGCCGGCGAAAGCGAGCGCGGCGAGCGTGCCGAGCACGAGGCTGCCGGTGCGGTTGGTGACGTCCATGCCGACGCAGCCGGTGAAGGCGAGCGAGGCGCCGACCGAGAGATCGACCTCCGCCGCGACGAGCAGCATCGTCATGCCGGTGGCGACGATCAGCACGAGCGCGCATTGGCGCAGGATCGCGATGACATTGGCGCCGGTGTAGAATTGCGGCGCGGCGAGCGAGATGGCGATGCACAGCAGCGCCAGTATGCCGAGGAGCACGATCTGGCTGCGGTCGGAGACGAGGCTCATGCCCGCCCCCGGCTTTCGCGCGGGCAATGTTTCGGTCGACATGCTTCGGCTCGTTGCTCTCGAAAGGCGTCGGACGACCATCGCCCCGTCATTCCGGCGGAGCCGGACCCCCTTCGGCCGAGCCGCCGGACGGCGCTCTGCGCGATGGGTCCCGGCTCTCCGCTGCGCTGCGCCCGGTCGGGCGGGCAGCGAAGGGCGTGCGGTGTCGTGCCGTCATCCCGGCGCGCCTCTGCGGCCGGGATGACGGAGCGCGTCGGGGCGGTTACTTGAGGTCGGCCGCCGTCTTCATGCACTTGTCGGCCGGCTTGACGCCGTTGACGGCATCCCAGTTGATCGACCGGGTGGTGCCTTCGACCGAATAGTACTTCTTCCAGTCGGCGCCGATCATCGGCGTGGTCGGCGACACGATGTGCTCGGGAACGGCCTCGCCGTTGAACACCTTGACCGCGGCGTCGACGGCGGTGAAGCCGACCTTCTCGGGGAACATCGCGGCTTCGATCTTGTAGGAGGGCTCGGTCTCCATCGCGTTGATGAAGGCGAGGCCCTCGCCGCCGGTGCCGACGACGAGCAGGCCGTCCTGCGACTTGCCGGCCGCCTTCCAGGCCTGCAGGCCGCCGAGCGAGGAATTGTCGTTGATGCCGTAGATGATGTTCACGTCGGCGTTCTGGGCGAGCGCCGCCGAGGACACTTCGAGGGCACGGTCCGGATTGCCGCCGCCGTCGAGGTCGTGGACCAGGGTGGCTTCCGGAATCTCGGTCTTGATGCCGTCCATGAAGCCGTTCGAGCGCAAGACGGTGGCCGACAGCAGCGGCAGGCCGACATTCATCACCTTGGCGACGCCGCCGAGATGCTCCTTGGCGTACTGGCCGGCGGCGACGCCCGCGTGATAGCCGGTGTCGTAGTCGCAGATCGCGACCATGGTGGTCATGCCCTTGACCGGGTTGCCTTCGAGCACCAGCGGCATGTTCTCGGCCTTGGCGCGGCGGAGCAGCGGCACGACGCCTTCCTCGTTGACCGGCGTGATGATCAGCACGTCGACGCCCTGGGCCATGAAGTCCTCGGCACCGGCGACCTGCTTCGCCACGTCGAGATTGGCGTCCTTCACCTCGAGCTCGATGCCGAGCTGCGCGGCGCGGTCCTTCATGCCCTTGATGACGTTCTGGTACCACTCATGGGTGGCGTAGTTGACGACATAGCCGATCTTCTTCGGCATGTTCTCGGCGGCCGCGGCTCCGGCGAGCGCACCGAGCGCGACCGACGCCGCGAAGAGCGTCTTCATCAGTTTCGTCATGTCTTCTCCTCCCTTTCGACGGCCCGTGCGGCGGGCCTTCCGATGGTTTCTGTCAGGGGCTCAGGGCGAACCCCTGCGACGCGGCCGGGCGGGCTCCTCGACCCGCACGGCACGGTTGCGGGCGGGGGCTTCGGCGGCGCCGAGCCCGCGGGAAATCTCGAGAGCCGCGGCGCGCGCCTCCTCGAACACCGCGGCGCGCGACAGGCGCGCCTGCTTCTGCGGCAGATAGGGGACGGTCAGGGCGGCGATCGTCGCGCCCATGTGATCCCGGATCGGCAGGGTGATGTTGGTACAGCCGTCGACGGCGAGCGAGGCGCGCATCTCGAAGCCCTTGTCGAGGATGGCGGAAAGCCGCTCCTCGACGGCCGCCCGCTCGACACCCGCCTCGCCCTCGGCGAGCAGCCGGTCGAGCAGCGCGTCGCGCTCGTCGGGCGGCATGAAAGCGAGGAGGACGGCGCCCGAACTCGTCTCGAGGATCGGGAAATGCGAGCCGAGCGCCACGGAATAACGCATCGGCAGCGGCGATTCGACCTGCAGCACGATCAGCACGGTCGAGCCGCGCAGCACCACGAGATGGCAGCTCTGGTCGGTCCGGCCGGCGAGCGCCCGCATCACCGGCAGCGCGGTGTCGATCAGCCGGTTGACCGGCGGATGCATGTGGGCGAGCTCGAAGAGCTTGAGGGACAGGCGGTAGCGGTCCGACTTGGTGCGGGTCAGATAGCCGCGGCCCTCAAGGAGCTGGATGATCCGGTAGACCTCGTGGATCGACCGGCCGAGCGCGGCGGAGATCTCGGTCTGGGTGACGTCCTCGCGGCAGCCGGCCATGAATTCGAGAATGTCGAGCGCCTTCTCGGCGGCCGGCACCTTGTAGTCGCGCCGGCCGGATTCGGCCTCGGCATCCTCGGCGGCGGGCGGGGCGGTCTCGGCGCGGCTCATGCCGGGCTCTCCGCCGGTTCGGCGGGGACGAGCGAGACCCGATAGCGTGCGTCGAGCCAGTCGGCGAAGGCGGCGGGCGCGAGTTCGCCGGCGATCGCCGCCGCGGCGCGGTGGGTCGCATCGCGGAAGAAATCGATGAAGCCGGCATGGGTCGGCCGCAGATAGGAACGGTCGAGCGTCGCGAGCGTGTCGCGGAAGAAATTCCGCGTCGCCGCGTTGGCGGCCGCGTCGGTCCAGGCGGCGCGCGAGCCCGGCTGGCCGCCATGGATGACGTAGTCGCCGCGCTGGTAATCGGCCGAGCAGAGGAAGAGCGCGTATTCGGCAGCCGCCCGCGGCGCCGCCGAGAAGGCCGAGATGCCGATACCGGCGCCGCCGAGCAGGGCGCCGCGCGCCTCGGGATGCGGGATGTCGCCGAAGCGCAGATGCGGCGCCTCCGCGCGGGCGGCGTAGTTCACATAGCCGAAGGCGTAGGGGACGTAGACCACCTCGTCGGTCGCCACCATGTGGTCGTAGCAGCGGATCGGGTTCCATTCCGCCGAGCGCGGATGGGAAAGCGCGGCGAGCTCGCGCAACTGCGCGACGATCCGCTCGACCGCCGCGCGGGCGAGGAAGCGGCCCCCCTCGCCGATCGGGTCGCCGGCCCCGGCGGCGAGCGTCAGCACGAGGCACATCGCGTCGGTCGGCACCATCGGCAGGCCGATCCATTTGCCGTCGGCACGCAGCCGCCGGCCGAGCGCCACCACCTCGTCATGACTCGTCGGGAAACGGTCGGCATAGGCGGAGAAGAGGTCCGGCCGGCAGGAGGCGACCTGCGCCGCGGCGTCGATCGGCAGCGCCCATTGCTTGCCGTGCGCCGCATAGGAGGGCCAGGAGCCGCCGACGCTGTCGGCCTCGAACCGGCGCCGTTCCTCGTCCGGGAGATAGGGATCGAAGGGCAGCATCAGGCCGCGCGCCGCAACGTCGCCGACAAAGGGATGGTCGAAGACGACGAGATCGTAGCGGGCGAGCACATCCTCGATCCGGCCCTCGCCGAACTCGTAGAGGCTGCGGCGGTCCCAGACGATCTCGACGTCGGGATGCGCGGCACGATAGGGCGCGACGCTGGCGTCGAGCGGCCCCCAGCAGCGCCTGTGATCCCAGGCGAGCCCGCGCAGCAGCGTCCCCATTCGATCGTTCCTCCCCGCCCGTCTTCCTCCCGGGCTCGTCCCGGACGCTAGTGTACCGTTTTCAAATGTGCAAACGACTTTTTTCTGTGCCAGAACCTGGCGGACGGCAAGTCTCAGCTTTCCGCGCCGCAACGGAGCGGATCGTTCGGTGGTGTCGACTAATATATTAGTGGACGACTGCCGTCCAGCCCGTTAAGTCTCGATCGACAACAGGAGGCCCGATGTTCGCGCTCGAGCCGGCGGCCCCGCCGCGGACCCGATCGACCGCCCAGCACGTCTACGAGATGCTGCGGGCGGAGATCGTCATGAACGCGCTGAAGCCGCGCGAGCCGATCCGCGAGGCCCTCATCGCCGAGCGGCTCGGCGTGTCGCGCACGCCGGTGCGCGAGGCGTTGCTGCGGCTCGCCGATCTCGGTCTCGTCGACATCTACCCGCAGAGCGCCACGCGGGTGGCGCCGATCCGGCTCGAAAAGGTCCGCGCCGCGCAGCTGATCCGCGAGGCGGTCGAGGTCGAGGTGGTGCGCCGCGCCGCCGGTGCGATGGACGCCGCGGCGCTCGCCGGCCTCGAGGGGCTGATCGAGGACCAGACGGTGGCCGCCGAACGGGGCGACATCAGGCGGCTGTTCGAGCTCGACGAGGCCTTCCACCGGGCGATCTTCGCCGCCGCCGGCCTCGCCGCGGTCGCCGACGAGCTCGAGGACGTCAAGGTGCACCTCAACCGGCTGCGCTATGTCTCGGTCGATTGGCCGCGCAGCGCCGGCTTCATCGTCGCCGAGCACGCCGAGATCATGGCGGCGCTGAAGGCGCGCGACGCGGCGGCGGCGGAAGCCGCGATGCGCGTCCATCTGCGCGCCATCCTCGCCGCGCTCGACGTGATCACCAGGCGGGCGGACGATCCCGCCGGACAACGGACCGGCAGGGACGATGCCGGCAGGGAGGACGCATGAGCGACGGTGGGGAACTCGACGGCAAGGTGGCGCTCGTCACCGGCGCGGCGATGGGGATCGGCGCCGCGGTCGCGGAGCTCTTCGCCGAGCGCGGCGCGCGGCTCGTTCTCATCGACCGGTCGCCCGAACTCGGCGGCCTCGCCGAGCGGCTCGGCGCCGCCGCGGTCATCGGCGACCTGACCGATCCGGCCGTGCTCGACCGGACGGTCGCGACCGCGCTCGACCGCTTCGGCGGCCTCGACATCCTGTCGAACAATGCCGGCATCCAGCGCTACGGCACGCTCGAAACGACGACCGATGCGGTCTGGGACGAGGTGTTCGACATCAATCTGAAGCCGATGTTCCGGCTCGCGCAGCGCGTCGTGCCGCATCTCAAGGCGAGCCGCGGCGCGATCGTCAACATGGCCTCGGTCCAGGGCCTCGCCTCGCAGGCGAATGTCGTCGCCTATACCGCCTCGAAACACGCCGTGATCGGACTCACCCGCGCGGCGGCGGTCGATCTCGCCCCGTTCGGGGTGCGGGTGAACGCGGTCGCGCCGGGCTCGGTCGACACGCCGATGCTGCGCTGGGCGGTGTCGCTCGCCGACGATCCGGCCGCCCTCGACGCGGCGATCGACGCGATGCATCCGCTCGGCCGGCGGGCGCGGACCCGCGAGATCGCGGAAGTGGTCGCCTTCCTCGCCTCCGATCGCGCCTCCTTCGTCACCGGCGCGGTCTATGTCGCCGATGGCGGCCTCACCATCCCGCTCGGCGGTGCGCCGAAGCCCTCCGAAACCGCGCGCTGAAGGGAAGTGCCGTGAAGATCGTCGACATCCGCGCGACCACCGTCGCCGTGCCGCTCGAGGCGCCGCTGCGCCATGCGAGCGGCGCCCATTGGGGCCGCTTCATCCGCACCATCGTCGAGGTGATCACCGACGAGGGCGTCGTCGGTCTCGGCGAGCTGGGCGGCGGGGGGGAATCGGCCGAAGCGGCGGTGCGCGGCATGCTGCCCTATCTGAAGGGCCATGATCCGCTGCAGCTCGAACAGCTGCGCTGGAAGATCATGAATCCCACCGCCTCGCTCTACAACAACCGGATGCAGATCCATGCCGCGCTCGAAATGGCCTGCATGGACGCCGCCGGCAAGGCGCTCGGCATCCGCGCCTGCGACCTGATCGGCGGGGCGCTGCGCGAGACCGTTCCCTTCGCGGCCTATGTCTTCTACCGCCTGCCCGACCCGGCGAGCGGCCGCGGCGGCGAGACGAGCGCCGAGGAGATCGTCGCGCACGCCCGCGACCTCAAGGCCCGCTACGGCTTCAGGGCGCACAAGCTGAAGGGCGGCGTCTTCCCGCCCGACCACGACATCGCGGTGACCCGCGCGCTCGGCGCCGCCTTCCCCGAGGACGGGCTGCGGCTCGATCCCAATGCGGTGTGGTCGGTCGAGGAGGCGATCCGCGTCGGCCGGGCGATCGAGGATCTCAGAAACGACTATTTCGAGGATCCGACCTGGGGCCTCGAAGGCATGCGGCGCGTCCGGCATTTCGTCCGCATCCCGACCGCCACCAACACGGTGGTGGTCAATTTCGAGCAGCTCGCCGCCAATATCCGCCAGGAGGCGGTCGACGTGGTGCTGCTCGACACCACCTTCTGGGGTGGGCTGCGGCAGGCGCACAAGGCCGGCACCGTGCTCGAGACCTTCCAGTACGGCGCCTCGGTGCATTCCTCCGGCGAACTCGGCATCCAGCTCGCCTCGATGCTGCATCTCGGCGCCGCGCTGCCCAATCTCGCCTTCGCGGCGGACGCGCACTACCACCACCTCGTCGACGACGTGATCGTCGGCGGCAAGATGGCCTATCGCGACGGCGCCATCGCCGTGCCGCAGGGGCCGGGCCTCGGCGTCACGCTCGATCGCGACAAGCTCGCGCAGTATGCCGAGTGTTATCGCGAGGTCGGCGGCTACACCTATGACCGCGATCCGACCCGGCCGGACTGGTATGCCGTCGTGCCGGGCAACCGCTACGCCGATCCGGGCCGGTAAGGGCGCGGCGGCCGGTCCTGACGGGCTGGCCGTCCGCGGCGGCTTCGCCTAGGATCGCCGCGCCAAGAAGGGGCCCGGCAAGGGACCCCGTGTGACGCCCGAGACGGGGGAGACCATGGACGGCCAACTCATCAATGCGATCGCGGCGGACGAGCCCGAATTCCTTTCCTTGTTTCCGGCCGGGGCGACGCTGACGCGGATCGCCACCGGCTTCATCTGGGCCGAGGGGCCGGTGTGGTTCGGCGAGCTGAACGAGCTGCGCTTCTCCGACATCCCGAACAACCGGATCATGCGCTGGTCGCCGACCGCCGGGCTCTCGGTGTTCCGCCAGCCCGCTCAGCGCACCAACGGCCACACCCGCGACCGCGAAGGCAACATGATCTCGTGCGAGCACGGCGGCCGCTGCGTCTCGCGCACCCGGCTCGACGGCAGCTACGAGACGCTCGTCACCCACTGGCAGGGCAAGCGGCTCAACTCGCCGAACGACGTCGTCGTGAAGTCCGACGGCACGATCTGGTTCACCGACCCGCCCTACGGCATCGTCTCCGACCATGAGGGCATCGCCGCGGAGAGCGCGATCGGCAACAATCAGGTCTACCGCTTCGATCCGCAGACCGGCACGCTCGATGCGGTGGCGACCGATTTCGACCGGCCGAACGGCCTCGCCTTCTCGCCCGACGAGACGACGCTCTACATCGCCGATTCGGGCTATGCCCGCGGCCACGGCCATGGCGAGGAGGAGGGCCGGCCGCGCCATGTCCGCGCCTTCGACGTGATCGACGGCAAGACGCTTTCGAACAGCCGGGTGTTCGCGGAGATCAGGCCGGCGGTGCCGGACGGCCTGCGCGTCGACACCGAAGGCCATGTCTGGATCTCGGCGGGCGACGGCATCCACTGCTACCGGCCGGACGGCAAGCGGCTCGGCCGCGTGCTGGTGCCCGAAGTGGTCGCCAACCTGACCTTCGGCGGCCCGGGCCGCTCGCGCCTCTTCATCACCGCGACGAGCTCGGTCTACGCGATCGAGACGAACCGGGTCGGCGCCCAGCGCCCCTGACGAGCCGGCCGGAAAACGGCCTTCACGCCTGAGCGGCGGGCGGGGGAGCGTGCTCTTCCCTGCCCGTCTCGCCCGACCGCCAGAAACCGGCCGCGGAAAGAAGAGCGGAGGGCCGCCGGCGGGGAGGCCGCCGATTCGTTCGAAGGCGGCCCGGCCTCGTTAGAACGCGTCGGCCTGGGTCTGGGGCGCGACCCTCTCCACCGCCGGCAGGGCGGCGACGCGGTCGGCAATCGCCACCGTCACAGGATAGGGCGCGAGATCGCAGTTGAAGCGCCGGGCATTGGCGACCTGCGGCACGAGGCAGACATCGGCGATGGTCAGCATCTCGCCGAGGCAATAGGTGCCCGACCGGCCCTCGTGGAGCAGCGTCGCCTCGAAGGCGGCGAAGCCCTCGGCCACCCAGTGCGCATACCACTCGTCGCGCTCCGCGTCCGAAAGGCCCCAGCGGCCTTTCAGATATTTGAGCACCCGGACATTGTTGAGCGGGTGGATGTCGCAGCCGATGATCTGCGCGAGGCCCCGCACATAGGCCCGCTCGAGCGGATCGCGCGGCAGGAGGGGCGGCTCGGGATGGACCTCCTCGAGATAGTCGAGGATGGCGAGGCTCTGCGCGATGGTGTGGCCGTCCTCGACGAGGGCGGGCACGAGACCTTGCGGATTGACGCCGAGATAGTCCGGCGTCTTGTGCTCCATCTTCGGCAGCGAGATGTAGCGCGGCTCCCAGTCGAGCCCCTTGACCGCGAGCGCGATGCGCACGCGGTACGAGGTCGACGAGCGGAAGAAGGTGTAGAGCGCGCGCACCCCCGGTCTCCCCTGCTCAGCCTTCGGCAGCCTTCTCGAGGATCTCGTCCGGCGTGGAGGAAACCACCTCGACATATTTCGGCACGAACTTGCGGCCCTCGATCAGGCCGACGAATGCCGGCTTGATCTCCTCGGCGAGCACCTTGCGGATCTTGGCGTGCTCGACGATGTCCGACCATTCCGCGATGAGGAAGAAGCGCTGCGGGTTCTCCGTGTCGCGGCAGAGCACGCCGTCCTTCACCTGCGCCCACGACTTGTGCATCGGATTGCCGTCCGAATAGTCGAATTCTTCGAACAGCTTGATGAATTCGTCCTCGCGCCCCTTCTCGACGATGAAGTCGTAGATGTGAAGGAAGTTGCCCTTCGTGGCGAGCGGCTCCTGGGCCATCGTCTCTCTCCTTGTCGGTGGAAGTGGCGGATCGGCACGGCGCCGAGGCGGGGAATGCGGCGACCGCATAATCATCAGTATACCGCTCTTCTTCCCTGCGGCAAGCCTCTCCGTGCCGGCCGCCGAGGCGGCGCGCCATTCCGCATCCATCGGATGAATGCGCATTCCGGATTTCCGGCTATGGTGGCGTAGGGCAGGATCGGCGAGTCGGGATGTCGCCCCGGCCGCCGAAGACACGAAGGGACAGTCGCCGGATGAGGAACCGCTAGAGCCGATGCGATCGTATCGGGACAAGGGACAGGCCGGACGACCGGAATCCGTCTCGCCGCCGCAGCCGGAAGCCAATCCGGCGCTTCGGGTGCTCGCCGAGAAGCTGCCGCTGTGGAAGCGGCCGGGCTATCTCGTCCGGCGCCTGCACCAGGTGCATTACGCGCTGTTCTTCGAGGAATGCGCCGGCTTCGGGATCACGCCGGTGCAGTACGGGCTGCTCACCATCCTCTCGACGCAGCCCGATACCGACCAGATCACACTCGCCAACGCGCTCGGCATCGACCGAACCAATGTCGCCGATGTCCTCGCCCGGCTCGAGCAGCGCGGCCTGGTGGCGAGGACGCGCAGCCGCTCCGACCGGCGCATGGTGCTCGCCCGGTTGACGCCGGAAGGCGAGCGGCTCGTGGAGAGCATGCATCCGGCGATGGCCCGGGCGCAGGAGCGCCTGCTCGAGACGCTCGCGCCGGACGAGCGCGAGCGCTTCCTCGAGACCCTGATGCGCCTCGTCGACGCCAACAACCGGTTCGGACGGGCGGCGCTCGGCACGGCGAAGATGGACGATTGAGCGCGGGGCGGATACGGCCGGGCGCCCGGCCCGCGCGGCTGCGCGTCCGTCCGGCGATCGGCGAAGGTCGGGAAAGCGGTATGGGGAATGCCGCGATCCATTGTATGCAGTATGGCGTATACAATGGCCGGCCGATAGCCGAAATTTTGATCACGCGCCGATTTTCCGCAGGCCCGTCCGGAAAAGAGGCGGTCCGAACGGCACGCCGCCCCTCCTCGCAGCGGGCGGCGCATGACGGCAGACGGGGAGAGCCGCGGAAATCCTCGATTTCAGCATGTCGGCGCGACGCAGGGCGCAGGTCTGGCGCACGCCTCGACGCAAGGCCGCATGCGGCCCCGAACGGCTTTTCGCCGGGCCGAATCCGCGTCGCGCGCTGCCCGCTCTGCCGTCACACTGATCAAGATCAATGCGTTGTATACTGATCGCTTGACAGACCTTTAGAGAGGCTCCAATCTCCGCGCCCGGGGAATGCCGACGATCCGCAGTGGGGCAGCGCAGGGCTGCGTCCACAACCTTGCCGTGGAGCAACGGAGCGGATGATGAACTCGATAACAAAACTGCTTTCCAGAGCGGCTCTCGCAGCCATGGTGGCATTGCCCGCGATGACCGCGGCGCAGGCGGCGGAGATCACGATCGCCGTCGGCTCGGAGGCCTCCACCCTCGATCCGCAGAAGCGCGACGACGGCGGCGAGCGCGCCATCAACGACAATATCTATGAGACGCTGCTCGCCCGCACGCCCGCCGGCGAGCTGGTGCCCGGCCTCGCCGAGGCGCTGCCGACCCAGGTCGATCCGCTCACCTGGGAATTCAAGCTGCGGCCGAACATCAAGTTCACCAATGGCGAGGCCTTCAATGCCGACGCCGTCGTGAAGAGCGTCGCGCGCATCATCGATCCGAACTTCGCCTCCGAGCAGATGTCCTATTTCGGCACGATCGCCAAGGCGGAGAAGGTCGACGACCTGACCGTGCGCGTCGTGACCACCGGCCCCGATCCGATCCTGCCTTCGCGCATGTACTGGATGAAGATGGTGCCGGCGACCTATTCCGACGATCCGGCCTTCCAGACCGAGCCGGCCGGCACCGGCCCCTACAAGCTCTCGACCTGGACCCGCGGCCAGGAAGTGGTGCTCGAGAAGAACCCCGACTATTGGGGCGACGCGCCGTCGATCGACACCGTCCGCTTCCGCTTCATCGGCGAGTCGGGCACCCGCATGGCCGGCCTGATGGCGGGCGAACTCGACGTCATCACCAACCTGCTGCCGGAATTCGTCGAGAGCGTGCCGAAGTCGGCCGCCGTCCAGGGCGTCGAGACCTCGGTCATCATTCTCTCGACCGAGAACGAGGCGACCAAGGACGAGCGCGTCCGCAAGGCGCTCAATCTCGCCATCGACCGCCAGGCGCTCGCCGACAGCCTCTATTCGGGCTTCGCGCTGCCGACCAAGGGTCAGCTCGTCAACCCGCGCGCCTTCGGCTTCAACACCGCGCTCCAGCCCTATCCCTATGATCCGGAGCAGGCCAAGGCCCTGATCAAGGAAGCCGGCGCCGAGGGCAAGACCGTCACGCTGGTCGGCGAAGCCGGCCGCTGGCTCAAGGACCGCGAGCTGATCGAGGCCGTCGGCAATTACTGGGAAGAGGCCGGCGTCAAGGTCGACTACCGGATCGAGGAATTCGGCGAGTATCTGAACCAGCTCTTCGACCGCAAGAAGCGCCCGGACGCGGTGTTCGTGGTCAACTCGAACGAGCTGCTCGACGCCGACCGCGAGATGAGCTTCGCCTATATGCCGAACGGCACCGCCTCCTCGAACAACGATCCCGACCTCGCCGCCTGGGTTCCGGCCGCCCGCGTCGAGACCGATGTCGAGAAGCGCAAGGGCATCTACGCCCAGGCGACCCAGAAGGCGCACGACCACTACTATCTCGTGCCGCTCCTCAACATGCAGGACGTCTACGGCTTCTCGGCCCGGCTCGAATGGCAGCCGCGCGTCGATGCGAAGCTGCTCGCCAAGGAGATGAAGGTCACCGAGTGATCGGTGACCTTCCGGTAACGTCGAACTGAGGGTGCAGCATGGGCCTTTTCATCCTGCGTCGGCTCTTCCAGGGGTTCCTGGTCGTGCTCGGCGTAACGCTGGTCGTTTTCGTGGCGACCCGCATGGTCGGTGACCCGGCGCAGGTCATGCTGCCCCTCTCCGCGACCGCGGAGCAACGCGCGGCCTTCGAGCACAAATTCGGGCTCGACCGGCCGATGGCGGAGCAGTTCGTCGATTTCATCGGCGATCTCGCCACCTTCGACTTCGGCGAGAGCATGTGGCAGCGGCGCCCGGCGATGGACGTCATCGCGGGACGCCTGCCCAACACGCTGAAGCTGATCGCCGCCGGGCTCGGTCTCGCGATCGTGCTCGCTCTGCCGCTCGGTGCATTGGCGGCGATCCGGCCCGGCGGCTTCGCCGACCGGATCACCGTCTTTCTCGGCCTGTTCGGCCTCTCCCTGCCGCAGTTCTGGCTCGGCCTTCTCCTGATCATGGTGTTCGCCGTCACCTTCAAGGTGCTGCCGACATCGGGCTATGGCGGCTGGACCCATTTCATCCTGCCCGCGGTGACGCTCGCATTGCCGGCCGCCGCCCGGCTGATGATGCTCGTCCGCTCCTCCGTCATCGACGAGCTGAACCAGCAATATGTCCGCACCGCCCGGGCGAAGGGCCTGCGCTTCCCGCAGGTGCTGTTCGGCCATGCGCTCAGGAACGCGCTCGTCCCCTTCATCACGCTCGCCGGCTGGGAGTTCATCAGCGCGCTCGCCGGCTACACCGTCGTCGTCGAGACCGTCTTCGCCTGGCCGGGCCTCGGGCTGACCGCCATGCAGGCGATCAAGTTCAGCGATCTGTTCCTGCTGCAGGCGATCGTCTTCACCGTGGCGATCGGCATCGTGCTCGTGAACATCGTGCTCGACGTCATCTACAAGCTCATCGACCCCCGGATAAAGCTGGCCTGACATGGCTGTCATCTCTCCCGCCGTGCCGACCGCCGCGGCCAAGCCCCGCGCCGGCTCGTTTTCCGCCCTCGCCGCCGAGCTGTGGCACGACAAGGCGGGCCTGTTCGGCTTCGCGATCATCGTGCTGCTCATCGTGCTCGCCTTCATCGCGCCCTTGATCACGCCCTATGATCCGGCGCTGCAATCGGTGGCGGCGCGCCTGAAGCCGCCCGTCTGGATGGCGAAGGGCTCCTGGGAACACCTTCTGGGCACCGACCATCTCGGCCGCGACGTGCTCTCCCGCGTCATGGCGGGCGCCCGCACCTCGCTGATCGTCGGGGTGTCGGTCGTGCTGCTCGCCGGCTCGTTCGGCGTGCTGGTCGGCCTCTTCGCCGGCTTCAAGGGCGGCCGCACCGACGCGGTGTTGATGCGCCTCGTCGATATCCAGGTCGCCTTCCCCGGCCTCCTGATGATCCTGCTGATCGTATCGGTGATCGGCCCCAGCATGACGACGATGATCGTCGTGCTCGCGATCACCAACTGGATGATCTATGCCCGCGTGGTGCGCGGCATCGTGCTGTCGGTCCGCCAGACGCCCTATGTCGAGGCGGCCGAGGTGATCGGCTGCAAGCCGGCCCGCGTCATCTTCAAGCACATCCTGCCGAACCTCACCTCGCCGCTGCTCACCCTCGGCATTCTCGAGTTCACCAACATCGTGCTCGCCGAAGCGGCGATGTCCTTCCTCGGCCTCGGCGTACAGCCGCCGGCGACGAGCTGGGGCTTGGACGTCGCCAACGGCAAGGACTACATCTTCGTCGCCTGGTGGCTGATCACCTTCCCCGGCCTGTCGATCTCCGTGACGGTGCTGGCGATCAACCTCTTCGCCAACTGGCTCCGCGTCACCACCGACCCGCAGGAGCGCGAGAAGCGCTTCGCCCGGGCGAAGGCCGCCGAGCGCCGGCGCGCCGGACGGACCGCGCCAACCCCGGTCGAGGCATGACCCCTATGGACGCCATCAGCGAAATGCCGCTGCTCGAGGTCGAGCGGCTGCAGGTCGAGTTCGACACGCGCGCCGGCATCGTGCACGGCCTGCGCGGGGTCGATCTCTCCATCCGGCGCGGCGAGACGCTCGCCCTCGTCGGCGAATCGGGCTCCGGCAAGAGCGTCACCGCCCAGGCGGTGATGGGACTGATCGACGTGCCCGGCCGCATCGCCGGCGGCGACATCCGCTGGAAGGGCCAGTCGCTGCTGAAGGGCGACGGCCCGCGCCGGGCGAAGGACATTCGGGGCAAGGAGGTCGCGCTGATCTTCCAGGACCCGATGACCTCGCTCAACCCGCTCATCACCATCGGGGCGCAGATCGGCGAGGTGCTGCAGCGCCATCTCGGCATGACCAAGGCGCAGGCCCGCATCCGCGTGCTGGAACTGCTCGAGGCGGTCGGCATCCCGGCCCCGCCGCGCCGCGCCGCGCAATATCCGCACGAGCTGTCCGGCGGCATGCGCCAGCGCGTGATGATCGCCATGGCGATCGCCTGCGAGCCGCAATTGCTGATCGCCGACGAACCGACCACGGCGCTCGACGTGACGATCCAGGCGCAGGTGCTCGAGCTGATCGCGGGCCTGCAGGAGACGCTGAAGCTCTCCGTCATCCTGATCACCCACGATCTCGGCGTCGTCGCCGGGCTCTGCCAGCGCGTCGCGGTGATGTATGCCGGCCGGATCGTCGAGACCGGCCTCGCCGACGATCTCTTCGAGCGGCCCTCGCATCCCTATACGCAGGGCCTGATCCGCTCGACGCCGCGGCTCGACGACCGGCTCGAACGGCTGGTGTCGATCGAGGGCGCGCCGCCGAGCCTGCTCGCGCCGCCGCGCGGCTGCGCCTTCGAGCCGCGCTGCCCGATCGCCGAGGCGCGCTGCGGCACCGAACCGCCGCTCGCGATCGTCCATGCCGGCGCGTCGGCGGCCTGCTGGAAGCCGTCGCAGCCCGCCTGGCGGGACGTGCCGGCGAGCGCCGAACCCGCCCCCGTTTCGTGAGGACCGGATGTCCGCAGCCCTCTCCATGACCACCGCTCCCGCGACCCCCGGCCTCGCGACCGCCGCCGATCCGATCCTGAGCGTGCGCGGCCTGTCCGTCGAATATGAAGCGAGCCGTCCCGGCTTCTGGTCGAAGCCGACCCGCGTCCAGGCGCTGCGCGACATATCCTTCGACATCCGCCCCGGCGAGACGCTCGGCCTCGTCGGCGAATCGGGTTCCGGCAAGACGACGATCGGCCGCGCGGTGCTGCGCCGGATCGACACGTCCGACGGCCGCATCCTCTTCAAGGGCCAGGACATCACCAATGTCCGCGGCGAGGCGCTCAGAAAGCTGCGCCGCCACATGCAGCTGGTCTTCCAGGACCCCTATGCGAGCCTCAACCCGCGCATGCGCGTGCTCGACATCGTCGCCGAGCCGCTCATCGTGCACGGCATCGTCCGGTCCGCCGAGGAGGCGCGCGACCAGATCGGCGAGCTGCTGCGCCTGACCGGCCTGCCGCGCGATGCGCACGACCGCTTCCCGCACGCCTTTTCCGGCGGCCAGCGGCAGCGCATCGGGATTGCCCGCGCGCTCGCCCTGAAGCCGGAATTCATCGTCGCCGACGAGCCGGTCTCCGCGCTCGACGTCTCGGTCCGCGCCCAGGTCGTCAACCTGCTGCAGGATTTGCAGAAGGAGCTCGGTCTCGCCTATCTCTTCATCGCCCACGACCTGTCGGTGGTGCGCCACATCTCGCACCGGGTGGCGATCCTCCATTCCGGCCGGCTGGTCGAGATCGCCGATCGCGACACGCTCTACGAGAATCCACTGCACCCCTATACCGAGGCGCTGCTCTCGGCCGTGCCGGTGCCTCATCCGCGCACCCAGAGGGCACGCAAGCGCCTGATCTACAAGGGCGACATCCCCGACGTCGCGCATTGGCCGACGGGCTGCCATTTCCACGCCCGCTGCCCGCACGCGACCGAGCGCTGCTCCCTGCAGGTGCCGCCGCTGGTGCGCAAGGCCCCCGACCACCAGGTCGCCTGCTGGCACCGCTGAAGACGGCGAACGACGAAAATGAAAAAGGCGCCGTCTCCGGCGCCTTTTCTCATGGGTGTGGCGACGCGGCTCAGAGACCGAGGACCGTGCCGTCCTTGCGCCGGTCCGAGGCGCCGACGAGGCCGCCATCGGGCGTCCGCATGACGAACTGCGCACCGCCGAAATCGGACCGTCCGGCGATCTCGCCGCCGGTCGGCTCGACATAGCCGGCCGCCGCGAAGGCGGCGACGAGCGGCGCGGGCGTGCCCGGCTCGACCGCCAGCTCCATGCCGCTCTCGAACCGCCAGCGCGGCGCGTCGAGCGCGGCCTGCAGCGGCTCGCCCCAGGCGGCGATGCGGATCAGCAATTGCACATGGCCCTGTGGCTGCATCGCGCCGCCGACCACACCGAAGCCGGCATGGAAGCGGCCGTCCTTCAGCGCCGCAGCCGGGATGACGGTGTGATAGGGGCGCTTCCCCGGCCCCGGACCGTTGACATGGCCCGGCTCGGAGAAGCCCGAGCCGCGGTTCTGCAGCACGAAGCCGCAGCCCGGCACACCGATGCCCGACCCGAAGCGCTTGAAGACGCTCGTCATCAGGGTGATGGCGAGGCCGTCCCGGTCGACGACGACGGTCGCAACGGTATTCCCGGCCGGGTCGGCGACCGTCTTCTTCGCCGTTTCGAATCCCTTCGCCATCGCCTTCACGGCGGCGATCATCGTCGCCGGGTCGTCGCGCTCGAGCGGCAGCGGCTCGAGCGCCCCGAGCGCCTCGATGACGGCGAGACCATGCGTGTTGGGCGGGCATTCGAGCACGTCGAGGCCGCGGAAACGGGTCGCGAGCGGCACGTCGAAATCGCCGCGATGGGCGGCGAAATCGGCCGCGGCGAGCACGCCGCCATGGCTCCGCGCCGCCCGCTCGGCGGCCCGCGCCGGCTCGCCTTCGTAGAAGGCGGAGGGTCCTTCGGCGACGATCGCCTCGAGCACGGCGGCGAGCCCGGGATTGGCGAAGGTCTCGCCCGCCTTCGGCACGGCGCCCGCGCGATAGAGCGCGGCCGCGACAGGATCCCTCGCAATGACGCCCTCGAACACGCTCCATTCGCGGCCGCAGATCGGTCCGACGACGAAGCCGTCCCGGGCGAGCGCGATCGCCGGCGCGAGGAGGCGGGCGATCGGCAGCCGGCCGAAGCGGGCATGGAGGTCGAACCAGCCGGCGACGGCGCCCGGCACGGTGAGCGACAGCGGATGGCGGTCGGGAATGCGCCGGGCGGGCAGCGCCTCGACGAGATCGGCGGTGAGCGCGGCGGGCGCCCGGCCGGTGCCGTTATAGGTGAGCGGCGCGGCGTCGGGCGGCACGATCATGGCGAGCATGTCGCCGCCGATGCCGGTCGCCATCGGCTCGACGACGCCGAGCACGGCATCCGCCGCGATCGCCGCGTCGATCGCGCTGCCGCCCTCGGCGAGCACGGCGCGCGCCGCCTCCGCGGCGAGCGGGCTGCCGGTCGCGACGATGGCATGGTCGGCCCGCACGCCCTCGGGCGGGATCGTCGGATGCGGGGTCATGGGAATCCTCTCGGCGCGGCGACAAATAGGAGGCTGCTACCGCATATATCCCGTCGCCGCGCGCCCGTCCATGGCCGGCGGTCCTGCGGGAGGCCGTGCGCCGGGTATCCGGCGCGTCCCTTCCCGCCGGCGTTGCGGGTGTATCCGGGAGTCGGCCGACCGACCGGGTATCGTTGCGCGGTCCGCCCGGCGCAAGGATCGTCGGTCCGACCCGGCGGTGTCGGGGCGATGGATGTTCAGAGGCTGCGAGGAGATGGTGCCGCAAGAGGGATTCGAACCCCCGACCCCGTCATTACGAATGACGTGCTCTACCAGCTGAGCTATTGCGGCGTCGGGGCGCTAGATAGCCGGAATGCGGCGGCGTTTCAAGCGCGTCCGCTCAAACACGATGCAGGCGCTGCGCGAGCGGGGCGCGCCGGCGAGGCCGCTGGCGGCACGGCCATCGCTCAAACGAGGTGCAAGCGGTCGATCCCCGGGCGGGGCTCGACGAGGTCGCCTTCCGGTCCGGGATCGTCGGGCGGCGGGGGCGGCATCACCTCGTCCTTGCGGCGCCGGGCGGCCGAGGGCTTCGCGCCCTCCACCCGCGGCACCACCGGAGCCGTGGCGGGCGACGCCGGGACGGCTGCGACCGCGGGCTTTGCCGCCGGAGCCGGGATCGGCGTCGATGCCGCCGCGCCGCCATCGGCAGCCGCGGCGAGCGATGCGGACGCCGCGGGCCGGACGGCTGGTGCGGCAGCGGGCTCCGCCTCGGCCGACGCCGCGGTGCGCGTCGCCGGTCGAATCGGCGGCGTCACGGGCGCGGTCGCATCGGGCTGCACGGGGCGGGCGGCGATCTGCGGCGCGGCGAGCGCCGCTGCCGTCCGCGGAGCGGGCTGCGTCGGGGCGGACGGGGGGCGCGCCGGGAGTGCCGGCTCGGCGGCGCGGGCGACGGTGTCAGCGGGTTCGGCCACCGCGGGCGCCTCGAGCGCGGCGGGCTCCGCGCCGGTGGCGAGATCGAGCGGCTCCGGCGCGCCGATCAGCGCGGCAGGAGCCTTCCATTCGAAGGCGTCGAGCCGGCCGGTGACCGGCGAGATCGGCGCCCAGCGGGCGGCGGCGATGCCATCCGCGATCCAGGCCGGATCGCGCGGCGCCCGCACGGCGCGGCCGAGCAGTTCGCGGGCGCGGCCGAGATCGCCGGCCTCCTCCTCGATATCGGCGAGCAGCAGGAACACGCGCTCGCTCGGCGCCTCGCGCGCGACCTCGGTGGCGAGCCGCCGCGCCTCGCCGAAGTCGCGCTCTTCGAGCGCCGCCCTGGCGAGGGCGAGCCGTCCTTCGACATGGCCCGGCACGAGCGCGGCGAGCTTCTCCATCCGCTTGCGGCGGTCGCGCGCCGCATCGCCGGGCCGCAGTTCGGCATAGGCGTCGGCGAGTTCGGGATGCGGCCCGCGGCGCCAGGCGGCTTCGAGGATGCGCGCGGCGCGGCGGGTCTCGCCGAGCCGGGTGAGAATGCGGGCGGCGAGGGTGGCGGCCGGCACGAGGTCGGGCGCGAGCCGCACCGCATCGAGGGCGAGCGCCTTCGCCTCGCTCGGGCCGCCCTGCTCGGCGGCGAGGCCCTGCGCGGTCAGGAGCACCGCGCGATAGCGATGCGCCCGCTGCCGGTCGATCAGCTTCGCATTGAGATTGGTGGCGAGGGTGAGCAGCGCACCGCGCCAGTCGCCGGCCGCCGCCCGATAATCGAAGAGCGCCGTGCCGGCCCAGCGCAGCGTCGGGGCGAGCGCGGCCGCCTCCTCGGCGAACTGCCGCGCCGCCTCGTGTTCGCCGCGCCGCTGCGCCTCGACGAACAGGCCGTGCAGGCCGAGCAGCCGCGTCTCGGGGTCGGCCCGCATCGCCTCGAAGGCGGCGCGCGCGCCGGCCGTGTCGCCGGCGAGCTGGGCGGACTGTGCCGCGAGGAGCAGGGCGAGCGGCTCCTCGCCGAGGATCCGGCGCGCCTCGACCGAGAGCCGCCGGGCGAGCCGGGTGTCGCCGGCGCCGACCGCGATCATGCCGCGCGACAGGGCGCGATAGCCGCGATCCCGCTTGCGGCCCGAGAAGAAGCGCCCGATCAGGCGCGGCGTGCGGAAAATGCCGGAGACGAGCGCCCAGAGAAGCGCGAGCGCGACGAACAGCGCGGCGAGCGCCACGGCCGCCACCATCAGCGTGGTGCGGAACTCGCGCCCCTGCCAGACGAGCGTGACGTCGCCCGGATTGTCGGCGAGCCAGGCGAAGCCGGCGGCGGCGACGAAGACGATCGCGAGGGTGGCGAGCAGGCGCAGCATGGGTCCTCAGCGGCCGGAGAATTTCTGGCGCAGGGCGGCGACGTCGCGGTCGAGCGCGATGCGCGTGTTCGCCTGCGCCGCCCAATCGGCGGAAGCGGCCTGGCCGGCCGGCCCGAGCGTCTCGCGCTCGGCGAGCGCGGTCTGAAGATCGCCGGCGGCGACGGCCGCCTCCATGCGGGAGACGATCGCGCTGGTCGATTCGCCCGAGATCGCGCCGACCGGCCGCACCGAGACGAGCGAGCGGGCCGAGGCGCCGAGCCGGTCGAGCAGGCCGGCTTCCGGGTCGGGCCGGGCGGCGGCGCGGCGGACCGCCTCGGCGACCGGGGCGAAGCGCTCGGCGAGATAGGCCTTCGAGGGCACGCCGCGCTCGGCGGCCGGTCCGAGCGCCGCGAGCGCCGGATCGTCGCCGATGATGGCGCGGAACTGGCCGAGCTCGACCTGGAAGGGCTGTCCACGGCCGGCCGCCTCGACCAGCGCGGTCAAGGCGATGGTGCGGGCGGCGGCCTCGGTCTGGGGGTCCTTGGGCGGCGCGCTGACGAGACGGTCGACCCGTGCGGCGAGCGCATCGATCCGGCCGCCCAGTGCGGCGAGTTCGCCGCTCGGCACGGCCTCGCGCACCGAGGTCTCCGTGGCGCGGTTCTCGAGCGCGGCGAGCCGATCCTCGAGCGGACCGAGATCGGCCGGCGGCGGCGTGCCCTCGAGCGCAGCGATGCGCTGGTCGAGCGCGGCGAGTGCCGCGGGATCGGCGCCGGCCGGCGTCGCATCGATCCGCCTGGTGGCCTCGGTGAGGCTCGCGCCGAGGCCGTCGACCCGGGTTGCGAGCGCCGCGAGCCGGCTGTCGACGCTCGCCTGGACGACCGGATCCTCGCCCGGCGCGGCGATGAAGACGGTGACGAGCGCACCGACCACGCCGCCGACGAGGCCGGCCGCAAGGAGGGGAACAAAGGCGGGGACGGCGCGCCGCGGCGGCGCGGCGTCGGCCGGAGGCTCTTCCGCCGTGCCGCCGGCGCCGGTCGCGGAGCCGGCGGTCCGCTCGGACTCCGGCGGGTCGACCGATTCGCGGCTGAAATCGCGCTGCCCGAGGTCGATCGTCGGCGCGGGCCGCGCCGGCGTCCTCGGAGGCCGCGCCTTGTGCGTCTCGGCCTTGTGCGCCTCGTTGTCGCTGTCGCTCATCATCCACTCCGCTCGAAGCCCGACTATAGAGCAAAGCGAGCATGGCCGCTTCAAGACGGCGCGGTTCGGGGGAGCAACGCCAGAAGCGCCGCTTCGTTCGCCGCTGCGGCGACATGAACGGTTTTCGCGCCCGCCCCGCGCGCGGCGGCCCCGACCGCCTCCGACAGGACATAGGCGGCGACCGGGGGAAAGGCGAGACCGGCGGCGGCGAGAAGCGCGCCGAACCGGGCGGCGCTCGCCGGGGAATAGAGGAGCACGCCGTCGAGCGCGCCGGCCCGCCAGAGGTCGGCGATCGCCGCCGGCAGGATGTCGGCCGCCGCCATGCGATAGGCCGGCACGCGGCGGACCGGGATGCCGGCGGCCCCGAGCGGCGCGACGAGATCGGCCGCCGGCTCCTCGGCGGCCGGCCACAGCGCGACGCCGGGGCGGCCGGCGAGCCGGCGTTCCGCGCGTGCGATCAGCGCCGCGGCGTCGCCGGCCGCCGATTCGACATCGGAGAAGCCGGCCTCGCGCGCGGCCTCCGCGGTGCGGTCGCCGACCGTGAGCACGGGCAGCGCGCGCCATGCGGCGACGCGGTCCCATGCGGCGAGCGCCCGCACCGCATTGGCGCTCGTCAGCAGGAGGGCCGAGGGCGGCTCGGAGAGATCGGGCGGCGGCAGGATCAGAGGCTCGGCGAGCGGGGCGAGGATCGCCGTGTGGCCGAGCGCCTCGAGCCGGGCGGCCGTGCGCGCCGCATCCTCCGCCGGGCGCGTCACCAGGAGCCGCATCGGGCTCAGCCGGGCATCAGCGTCGCCGCGCCGGCGGCGAGGAGGGCCTCGGCGGCGGCAAGGCCGAGCGCCGTCGGCTCGCTGATCGGGCCGTCCTGCACGGTCTCGCAAGACGCCCGGCCGTCGGGCGACAGCACGGTGCCGCGGAAGGTGAGCCGCTCGCCGTCGCGCAGTGCCAGACCGCCGATCGGCGTGCGGCAGGAGCCGTCGAGCCGGCCGAGAAAGGCCCGCTCGGCGAGCAGGCAGAGCGTCGTCTCGGCGTCGTCGATCGCCCCGACGAGGCCGAGCGAACGCGCGTCGTCGGCCCGCGTCTCGATGACGACGGCACCCTGGCCGGCGGCGGGGAGGAAGCGGCCGGTGTCGAGCGGCTCGCGGACATGAGCCGTCAGGCCGAGCCGGTTGAGGCCAGCCATCGCGAGCAGCGTGCCGTCGGCGACGCCGTCGGCGAGCTTCTTCAGCCGCGTCTCGACATTGCCGCGGAACTCCACCACCTCGAGGTCCGGCCGCAGCCGCAGCGCCATCGCCTTGCGACGCAGCGACGAGGTGCCGAGCACGGCGCCTTCCGGCAGCGCGTCGAAGGAGGCGTAACGGACCGACAGGAAAGCGTCGCGCACGTCCTCGCGCGGCAGGAAGGCGGAGAGCGCGAGCCCGTCCGGCAGCACGGTCGGCATGTCCTTCGAGGAATGCACGGCGAGGTCGATGCGGCGATCGAGCAGCGCCTCCTCGATCTCCTTGGTGAACAGGCCCTTGCCGCCGACCTCCGAAAGCGGCCGGTCCTGGATGCGGTCGCCCGAAGTGCGGATGACGACGATCTCGATCGTCTCTTCGACGACCCCGTGCGCGGCGGCGAGCCGGCCGCGCACCGTGTGCGCCTGGGCGAGCGCGAGCGGGCTGCCGCGCGTGCCGATACGGAGGAACGGAGCGGTCGATTGCACGGCCTCGGGTCCCGGTGCTAGGTGACGGGCGTTTCCGCCCTTTTGGACCCTGGCGCAGCCCGCCGCAACCATTCCGAACGCGTCGAAAGGCCCCGATGATCGTCCTCGGCATCGAGACGAGCTGCGACGAGACCGCGGCGGCCGTCGTCCGGCGGGAGCCGGACGGCCGCGGCACGATCCTGTCGAACGTCGTGCTCAGCCAGATCGCCGAGCACGCGGCCTTCGGCGGCGTGGTGCCGGAGATCGCGGCGCGCGCCCACGTGGCCGCGCTCGACGGCATCGTCGCTGCGGCGATGGCGGAAGCGGATGTCGGCTTCGGCGATCTCGACGCGGTCGCCGGCACCGCCGGTCCCGGCCTGATCGGCGGGCTGATCGTCGGGCTCTCGACCGCCAAGGCGATCGCCTTCGCGGCCGGCAAGCCGCTCGTCGCCGTCAATCATCTGGAGGGCCATGCGCTCACCGCGCGTCTCACCGACGGACTCGCCTTTCCCTATCTCCTGCTCCTCGTTTCCGGCGGCCACAGCCAGATCCTGCTCGTCGCCGGCGTCGGCGACTATCGCCGGCTCGGCACGACGATCGACGACGCGCTCGGCGAGGCCTTCGACAAGACGGCGAAGCTGCTCTCGCTCGCCTATCCCGGCGGGCCGGCGGTCGAGCGGGCGGCGGCCTCGGGCGATCCGGCGCGCTTCGCCCTGCCGCGGCCGATGCTCGGCCGGCCGGGCTGCGATTTCTCCTTTTCCGGCCTGAAGACCGCCCTCCGCGTCGAGGCGGAGGCCGCGGCGCCCTTGTCGGAGGCGGATGTCGCCGATCTCTGTGCCGGTTTCCAGGCGGCTGTGACCGATGTGGTGCGCGACCGGGTCGGCCGCGCCATGGCGGGCTTCGCGGCGGAGTTTCCGGGGGTCGACGCGCCGGCGCTGGTGCTCGCCGGCGGCGTCGCGGCGAACCGGGCGATCCGGACGGGCCTCGCCGAAGAGGCGCAGAAGCGCGGCTTCCGTCTCGTCGCGCCGCCGGGAAATCTCTGCACCGACAATGGCGCGATGATCGCCTGGGCCGGCATCGAGCGGCTGTCGCAGGGGCTCGCGGACGGGCTCGACGCGCCGGCCCGGCCGCGCTGGCCGCTCGACGCCCTGTCCGAGCCCGCCTATGGCGCCGGACGCAAGGGGGCCAAAGCGTGACGCCAAGGCACGAGGGCGCCAAGAGACAAGGGCGCCAAACACGAGGGCGCCAAGACACGGGGGCGTCGCGGCATGAAGGATGACGGCGCGACGGGACGCGGCGCGACGAACCCGTGGCGGTCCGTCGCGGTGGTCGGCGCCGGCGCCTGGGGCACGGCGCTCGCCCTCGCCGCGCTGCGGGCGGGCCGCGAGACGGTGCTGATCGGCCGCGACGCCGCGACGATCGCCGCCATGGCGCAGGCGCGGACGAGCGGCCGCCATCTGCCGGGCATCGCGCTGCCGGCCGATCTCGCGCTCGCCGCGAACCCGGAGGCGGCGCGCGGCGCCGATCTCGTGCTCCTCGTCGTGCCGGCGCAGGCGGTGCGGAGCGCGGCGGCCGGGCTTTCGGACGTCGTCGCGCCCGGCACGCCGGTCGTACTCTGCGCCAAGGGTCTCGAGCGCGGCAGCGCCAAGCGGCTCACCGAAGTGCTCGCCGAGGCCTTGCCGGACGCGGTGCCCGCCGTCCTCTCGGGCCCGAGCTTCGCGATCGATGTCGCCCGCGGCCTGCCGACCGCGGTGACGATCGCCGCAGCCGACGAGACGCTCGCCCTCGCGCTCGCGCAGGCGCTCTCCTCGCCGACCTTCCGGCCCTATGGCGAGACCGATCTCGTCGGCGTCGAGATCGGCGGGGCGCTCAAGAACGTGCTCGCCATCGCCGCCGGCATCGTCGCCGGGCGCCGGCTCGGCGCGAGCGCCGCTGCCGCGCTCACCGCGCGCGGCTTCGCGGAGCTGCGCCGGCTCGGCGAGCGGCTGGGCGCCCGGCCGGAGACGCTGATGGGCCTCTCCGGCCTCGGCGATCTGGTGCTCACCTGCTCGTCCGGCCAGTCGCGCAATTTCGCCTATGGCGAGGCGCTGGGGCGCGGCGGCACGGCGGGAACGGCGCTCGCCGAGGGGGCGGCGACCGCGCCGGTGGCGCGCGATCTCGCCCGCCGGCTCGGCGTCGCCATGCCGATCACCGAGGCGGTGGCGGCGATCCTCGAAGGGGAGATCGGCATCGACGCCGCGGTCGACGCGCTGATGACGCGGCCGATCCGGCGCGAGGCCGATTAGGGCGCGAGCGCCGCCTCGATCGCCGCGGTGAGGCCGGGGAGATTGTCCTCGCTGATCGGCCCGATCTGCTTGTAGCGGATGGTGCCGTCGCGGCCGAGGAGGAAGGTCTCCGGCACGCCATAGACGCCCCAGTCGATCGAGGCGCGGCCGTTCCGGTCGGCGCCGATCGCCGCGAACGGGTTGCCGAGATCGGCGAGGAAGGCGGCGGCGTTTTCGGGCTGGTCCTTCTGGTTGATCCCGACGAGGCGGATGCGGGAATCCGCCGCGAGCCGCATCAGCATCGGGTGCTCGATCCGGCAGGGCGCGCACCAGGACGCCCAGACATTGACGAGGGTCACCGTGCCGCGCAGATCGGCCGCCGAAAGGCCGGGCCGGCCGGTTCCCTCGACCGGCGGCAGTTCGGTCGCCGGCGCCGGCCGGCCGATCAGCGCGGAGGGGATCGCCGAGGGATCGCCGCCCTGTTCGAGCCGGACGAGGAAGAGCACGGCGAGCGCGGCGAAGACGAGGAGCGGCAGGACGACGAGGAGGACGCGGCCGAGCGAGCGCGGCGGCCGCTGCGCGGCCCCGCTCATCGCTTCTGCGCCTTTTCGAGCCGCTTCAGCTGCGCCGACAGCCGGGCGCGGTCGACGAGCAGCCAGGCGACCAGCCCGGCGACGACCGCCGCGGTGACGAGATAGGCGCCGATGATGAAGCCGGCATGGGGTCCGAGATCCATCGCCGCCTCCCTACCGCGCCGCCGCGGCGCGCAGCCCGAGCGCCCGGATGCGCCGGCGCATCAGCTCGTTCCGCATGCCGATCAGCACGAGGGCGAGGAAGAGCAGCGTCGCGCCGCCCGCCATGACGAGGAGCGGCACCAGCAGGCTCGGATGGATGGTGGGGCCGCCCATGCGGAAGACGCTCGCCGGCTGGTGCAGCGTCCACCACCAGTCGACCGAGAACTTGATGATCGGCAGGTTGACCGAGCCGACGAGGATCAGCACCGCGGCGGCGCGGGCCGCCCGGGCGGGGTCCTCGACCGCGCGCCACAGCGCGATCAGGCCGAGATACATGAGAAAGAGCACGAGAACCGAGGTGAGCCGCGCGTCCCATTGCCACCACGTGCCCCACATCGGCTTGCCCCACAGCGAGCCGGTGGCGAGCGCGATGAAGGTGAAGGCCGCCCCGATCGGCGCGGTCGCCTTCGCCGCGACATCGGCGAGCGGATGCCGCCAGACGAGCGTGCCGAGCGCGGCGACCGCCATCAGGCCGTAACCGAACATCGACAGCCAGGCGGCCGGCACGTGGATGAACATGATGCGGACCGTCTCGCCCTGCTGATAATCGGCCGGCGCGACGAACAGGGACAGATAGAGGCCCACCGCGAGCGTGATCAGCGCGGCCGCGAGGACGAACGGCAGCAGCCGCCCGGCGAGGGCGGAGAAGCGGGTCGGATTGGCGAGGGTGGCGACGGCCATGGCGACGATTTAGAAGAGTGCGGCGCCGACGGCAATGCGGCGCAGACGCCCGCAGGGCGGAACCGTGACGGCGGCAGCCGCGTTTTGCCGCAGGCCCCGCCCGTGCTAGGGTCGAGTACGGGCAGGAATCGCGTTCGACCCACCCACCGCGTCAAGAAGAAGACGAGAACCAGGCCTTTCAGATGAATTACCGACTTCTCGCGGCGCTCGCCGTGATCGGCCTCTCCGGCTGCACCTCTCTCGAATCCTCCCGTCCCGTCCGGATGGCGTCGATCGCGCCGGAGGAGGGCCTCACCTGGGTCCGCACCGACGGGCAGAGCGGCCGCGCCAATCCGGCGCTGCTCGACCAGTTCGCCGCCGACCGCGCGGCCTGCGTCGCGCCGCCGGCCGACAATGCGGCGCTGCGGGCGGCCGAGAGCTGCATGTCGGCGCGCGGCTATGTCCTCGTCGCGCAGAGCCAGGCCGCCGCCACCGCCGCCGAGTTCCGCCGCCGCCAGGGCTACTGACGAAGAGCGCCCGACGCCGGATCAGGGGGCGGTTCGCTCCGGAAGCGGTGGCGGGACGATCGCATCGGCCGCCATCGCCTCGATCTCGAGGCGATGGGCCTGCATCCGCCGCAGGATCCGGTAGTCGCGCGCATGCGCCCGCGCCGCCCGCGGATCGGGCAGGAAGCTGCGGCCGTCCTGCCGCATGGCGGCGCAGGCCGCGGCGACGCTGTCGTGCCAGCCGGCCGCGGCGGCCGCGGTCGACGCCGTGCCGAGCAGCACCGCGTCCTCGCCGCCGCTGCGGGTCACCGGCCGGCCGAGCGCATCGGCATAGAGCTGCATCAGCAGCGGGCTGCGCGCATGGCCGCCCGCGGCGTGCAGATGGCGGGGGCTGTAGCCCTGCGCCTCGAGATGTTCGACGACCTGGCGCAGGCCGAGCGCGATCGCCACCGCGGTGCGCCAATAGAGCCGGCACAGCCCGTCGAAGGAAGAATCGAGCGCCAGCCCGCTCAGCACGCCGCGCGGCCGCGGATCGGCGAAGGGCGTGCGGTTGCCGTGGAAATCGGGCAGCACGTGCAGTTCGGCGGCGAGATCGCCGCCCGCCTCGGCGCGCAGCGCCTCGATCCGGGTGGCGATCGCGCCATGCGTCGCCCCATCGGGCGTCGTCCCGTGCGCGCGGACGAGATGGTCGAGCAGCGCCCCGCTCGCCGACTGGCCGGCCTCGGCGATCCACAGATCGGGCAGCGCCGCGCCGAGATAGGGGCCCCAGACGGCGGTCGCCGGCCGCGGATCGGCGGAGAAGCCCATCACGCAGCTCGACGTACCGGCGATCAGCGCGAAGTGCTCGTGCCGCTCGGCCGCGTCATGGCCGCCGATCGTGCCGAGCGCGCCGGCATAGGCGTCGATCAACCCGCTCGCCACCGGGATGCCGGCGGCGAGGCCGAGCTCGCCCGCCGCAGCGGGCGAGAGCGTGCCGACGACGCCGCCGACCGGGGTCGCCCGCTCCGGCAGGCCGGCGCGGTCCATGAGGTCGCCGAGCCCGACGCCGTCGAGGAAATCCCTCTGCCAGCCGCCGCGCTGCGGCAGATAGGTCCATTTGCAGGCGAGCGTCGACTGCGACCGGGCGGCCGCGCCGGTCGCCCGCCAGGTGAGGAAATCGGCGAGATCGAAAGCGAGGCCGAGCCGGCGCCAGAGATCGGGCCGCTGCCGCTTCAGCCAGACGAGCTTCGGGATCTGCATCTCCGGCGAGATCCGGCCGCCGGAATAAGCGAGCACGGCATGGCCGGTGGCGTCGCAGAGCGCGGCCTCGGCGGCGGCGCGGTGATCGAGCCAGGCGATGGTGTCGAACCGGCCGCCCTCGCCCGCCCCGCCGAGATCGAGCGGCGTGCCGTCCGCGGCGCGCAGCACGAGGGAACAGGTCGCGTCGAAGCCGAGCGCGGCGACATCGTCGGCGCTCGCCGCCGCCTCGGCGAGCGCGGTGCGGACCGCGACCGCCGCCGCCCGCCAGATCGCCTCCGAATCCTGCTCGGCCCAGCCCGGCACCGGCCGGCTCATGCCGATCGGCCGCGTGGCGCGCGCCCGCAAGGCGCCCTTGCGATCGTAGAGGCCGGCGCGGACACTGCCGGTGCCGGCGTCGACCGCGCAGACGAGATCGCCCATCAGCCGGTCTTCGCGGCGGGGCCGCCGCCGTCGATCAGATCGGGCAGGAGGCGCATGTCGTCGAAGACGCGGTCGGGACGGGCGGCCGCGACGAGGTCTGCGAGCCCGGCGGGGCCGGCATGGCTGCCGCCGAGAAAGCAGAACACGCGCATGCCGGCGCGCTTCGCCGCCTCGATGCCGGCGGGGCTGTCCTCGATCACGGTGCAGGCGGACGGCGCCGCGCCGCGGCTGCGCGCGGCGAGGAGGAAGAGATCGGGGGCCGGCTTGCCGTGATCCACCATGGTCGAACTGTATATGTGTGGCTCGAACCTTTCCAGAAGCCCGGTGACGCGAAGCGTGAGGCGGATGCGCTCCGGCTGGCTCGAGGAGGCGACACAGAACGGCCGGCGGAGCCGGTCGAGCGCCTCGGCGATGCCTTCGACCGGCGCGAGCGCCGCCTCGAAGCGGCGATAGAGCCTGCCCCGCATGGTCGCGAGCGCCGTCTCGGACAGCACGACGCCCTCGGCCGCGAGATCGGCCGCGATCGCCGCCATGCTGCGGCCGAGGAAGCGGCGATAGGCCTCCGCCTCGCCGATCGAGCCGCCCGCCTCCGCGATCGTCTCGCGCAGCACCGCGATCGCGATCGGCTCGCTGTCGACCAGCACGCCGTCGCAGTCGAAGATGACGAGACCGTTCGTCGGCGCCTCGCCCGGTGGGGTCATCAGCGCCTCACGGCGCCCTTACGGCCCGGCCGTGCCGCCGGCGCCATAGCGCGACAGCGTCGCAGCGACGCCCTCGGACCACAGCGCCCGCAGCGCGGCCGCGAAGGCGAGGCGGAACGGCGCGGCGCGGCCGACCTCGCCATAGATGTCGTCCATGGCGAGCCACTGCGCGGGATCGTCCTTGGCGCGCCGCGCGGTTTCGGTCAGCCGGTCCCAGTTCGGGTCGTTCGGGGCGATCGCCGCACCGCTCTCGGTGGTGCCGAAGCAATAGCGGCACCAGAGCGCCGATTCGAGCGCGAGACCGTCGACGGCCTGGCCGCGGGCGAGCCGGTCGGCGATGGTCGGGATGATGAATTTCGGCTGCCGGTTCGAGCCGTCGAGGCAGAGCCGGCGGATCGTGTCGCCGATCTTGGGATTGGCGAAGCGCCGCTTCGTCAGGTCGAAATAGGCGGCGAGGTCGGTGTCGGGCACGGGTGGCACGACCGGAATGATCTCCTCGCGCTCGAGCCGGTCGAGGAAGCCCGCGACGAGCGGATGCGCCATCGCCTCGTGCACGAAATGGATGTCGAGGAGGCCGGCGGGATAGGCGATCGTCGCGTGGCCGCCATTGAGAATGCGGATCTTCATCAGCTCATAGGGGGACACGTCCGGCACGAATTGTACGCCGACCGTCTCGAGCGCCGGCCGGCCGGCCGGGAAATGATCCTCGAGCACCCATTGCCGGAATCCCTCGCAGAACACCGGCCAGCCATCCTCGATGCCGAAATCCTCGGCGAGCATCTGCCGCTCCCGCGCGCCGGTCGCCGGGGTGATGCGGTCGACCATGCCGTTCGGGAAGGCGACGGTGTCGCGGATCCAGGCGGCGAGGCCCGGATCGGTCAGCGCCGCGAGGCCGGCGACGGCGTTCCGCGCGACGACGCCGTTATGGGGGATGTTGTCGCAGGACATCACGGTGAAGGGCGCGATGCCCGCCTCGCGCCGGCGCCGCAGCCCGGCGGCGATCAGGCCGAACACGGTGCGCGGCCCGGCCGGCGACAGGCTGTCCGCGACGATGTCGGGATGGCCGGCATTGAAGAGGCCGGTCGCCGGGTCGATGTAGTAGCCGCCCTCGGTGATCGTCATCGAGACGATGCGGATCGCCGGATCGGCGAGGCGCGCGACGATCGCCGCGCGGTCGCCGGGCGCGATCGCGCCGATCATCGGACCGGTGACGCGGGCGACCGACCGGTCCGCCTCCTGCTCGACCACGGTGGTGAGGAAGTCCTGCGCGGCGAGCGTGTCGATCATCGCCGCGTCGCCCGGCATCACGCCGGTGCCGACAATGCCGAAATCGAGGTCGCGCCCGGTCGCGAACAGATCGTCGAGATAGACGGCCTGATGCGCCCGGTGGAAATTGCCGACGCCGAAATGCAGGATGCCGGCGCGCATCGCCGCGCGGTCATAGGCCGGCACGGCGGCGGTGCGGGCGATCCGGTCGAGCGCTGCGGCCGAGAGCCTGATGGTCATCGTGATCGTTCCGTTTCGGGTCTCTGCTTCTGTCCGCCGGCCTCAGAGCGCCTGGCCGGCAGCGTCGAAGCGATGGATCTTGCTCTCGTCGGGGCGCAGGAAGACCCGCGCGCCATGGCCATAGGCCGCCTCGCCACCGGCCCGTACCGTGAGCGGACCGACCCCGTCGACCGTGACGTGGAAGAAGGTGTCGGAGCCGAGATGCTCGACGACGCCGATCGTGCCGTGCCAGGGGCCGGCCTCGGGGGCGAGCGCGATGTGCTCGGCGCGAATGCCGATCGTTGCGGCGCCGCGCTTCGCCGCCTCTTCGCCGGTGACGAAGTTCATCTTCGGCGAGCCGATGAAGCCGGCGACGAAGAGGTTCTTCGGGTTGCGGTAGAGGGTGAGCGGCGACCCGACCTGTTCGATCCGGCCCTTGTTCAGCACGACGATCTTGTCGGCCATGGTCATCGCCTCGACCTGGTCGTGCGTGACATAGATCATCGTCGTGCCGAGCGACTGGTGCAGCTCGCTGATCTCGAGCCGCATGCCGACGCGCAGCGCCGCATCGAGATTGGAGAGCGGCTCGTCGAACAGGAAGGCGGTCGGTGCCCGCACGATCGCCCGGCCGATCGCCACGCGCTGGCGCTGGCCGCCCGAGAGCTGGCCGGGCCGGCGGTCGAGATAGTCGGTCAGATTGAGGACGCGCGCCGCCTCGCGCACCTTGCGGTCGATCTCGGCCTTGTCGACGCCGGCCATGCGGAGCGGGAAGGCGATGTTCCGGTAGACCGACATGTGCGGGTAGAGCGCATAGGACTGGAACACCATGGCGAGGCCGCGCTTCGAGGGCGGCGTGTCGGTCATGTCCTTGCCGTCGATCAGGATCCGGCCGCCGGTCGTATCCTCGAGCCCGGCGACGAGGCGCAGCAGGGTCGACTTCCCGCAGCCCGAGGGGCCGACGAAGACGACGAACTCGCCGTCCTCGATGTCGAGATCGATCGAGGGGATCACCGCCGTCTCGCCGAAGGACTTCGAGACGTTTTCGAGCCTTATGCTGCCCATGGTCGTTCTCCGATCACTTGACGGCGCCGAAGGTGAGGCCGCGGACGAGCTGCCGCTGCGAGAACCAGCCGAGCACCAGGATCGGCGCGATGGCGAGCGTCGACGCGGCCGAGAGCTTGGCCCAGAAGAGGCCCTCGGGGCTCGAATAGGAGGCGATGAAGGCGGTCAGCGGCGCCGCCTTGATGGTCGACAGGTTGAGCGTCCAGAACGCCTCGTTCCAGGCGAGGATGACGTTGAGGAGGATCGTCGAGGCGATGCCCGGCACCGCCATCGGCGTCAGCACGAAGACGATCTCCTTCCAGCTCGACGCGCCGTCCATGCGCGAGGCTTCGAGGATGTCCCGCGGGATTTCCTTGAAATAGGTGTAGAGCATCCAGATCACGATCGGCAGGTTGCCGAGCGCGAGCACCGCGATCAGCCCGACATGCGTGTCGAGGAGCGAGAAGTCGCGGAAGAGGAGATACATCGGCACGAGCACGCCGACCGGCGGCATCATCTTGGTGGAGAGCATCCACAACAGCGTGCCGCGGGTCCGCTCGGTCGGCGAGAACGCCATCGCCCAGGCGGCGGGAATGGCGAAGACGAGCGCGGCGAGCGTCGAGCCGCCGGCGAGCACGATCGAGTTCATCGCATAGCGCAGATAGTCGCTGCGCGCCTGGACGATCGCATAGTTCTCGAGCGTCCAGTCGAAGAACAGGAAGGAGGGCGGCGTCCTGAACGCCTCCAGCTCCGTCTTGAAGCTCGTCAGCACCATCCACAGGATCGGGAAGAAGACGACGAAGCCGACGGCCCAGCCGAGGGCGGTGAAGACGGCGACACGGGCGGGCGAGGTCCGGCGTGCCATGGGTCAGGCCTCCAGATTCTTGCCGACGAGGCGGACGAGGAAGAAGGCGACGATGTTGGCGAGCACGACCGCCACGATGCCGCCCGCCGAGGCGCCGCCGACATTGTAGTTGAGCAGCGCCTGGGCATAGACGAGGAAGGCGATGTTGGTGGTCTGCTGGCCGGGTCCGCCCTGCGTGGTGACGAGGATCTCGGCGAAGACCGAGAGCAGGAAGATCGTCTCCATCATGATGACGACGGTGATCGGCCGGGCGAGATGCGGCAGGACCATCTCGAAGAAATAGGAGAACGGCCCGGCGCCATCCATTTCCGCGGCTTCCTTCTGCTCGAGATCGAGCGATTGCAGCGCGGTGAAGAGGATCAGCGTCGCAAACGGAAGCCACTGCCAGGCGACGATCAGGATGATCGACAGCAGCGGATGGTGGGTGAACCAGTCGACCGGGGTGAGGCCGAGCGAACGCATGATCCAGGCGAAGAAGCCCGAGACCGGATGCATCAGAAGGTTCTTCCAGACGAGCGCGGAGACCGTCGGCATGATGAAGAAGGGCGCGATCACCATCAGCCGGACGAAGCCGCGGCCCTTGATCGGCTGGTCGAGCAGAACGGCGATCAGGATGCCGAGGACGACGGTGATGAGGAGCACCGCGCCGACGAGGATCAGCGTGTTGACGAGCGCCGTCGTGAAGCCCGGATTGGTGAGAAAGGCGCGGTAGTTGAGCCAGCCGACGAAGCCGCTGCGATCCGGATTGAGCAGGTTGTAGCGCTGGGTCGAGAAATAGAGCGTCATGCCGAGCGGCACGATCATCCAGAGAAAGAGCAGGATGACCGACGGCGCCACCGCGATGCGGCCGATGCGCGTCGACTTCTTGGTCGCCATGGGGATCCTCCTCGGCCCGCGGGTTCTCCCCTCGCCCGCTCGCGGGAGAGGGCTTCGCTTCTTAGCGAGCGAAGCGAGCTTGGATGCGAAGGGTGAGGGCTCTTCTAACCGGGCGGGAAAGGGAAGACCCTCACCCTAACCCTCTCCCGCAAGCGGGCGAGGGGACTTCCAGCCGTCGCCGGTGCAAAGACCCTCTCCCGCCGGGGCGGGAGAGGGCGAGGTGGGCCTCTACTTGATGTAGCCGGCCGCGGTCATCTCGTCGGTCGTGTACTGCTGCGCCTGCGCGAGAGCCTCGTCGACCGTGCTCTGGCCGGCGAGAGCGGCCGAGAAATACTGGCCGACCGTGGTGCCGATGCCCTGGAATTCGGGGATGGCGACGAACTGCACGCCGACATAGGGAACCGGGTCGACCGTCGGATGGGTCGGGTCGGCCGAGTTGATCGAGGCGAGGGTGAGCGCCGCGAAGGGGGCCGCCTTCTGGTATTCCGGATTGTTGTAGAGCGAGGTGCGGGTGCCCGGCGGCACGTTGGCCCAGCCCTCCTTCGATGCGACGAGCTCGGTATAGTGCTTCGAGGTCGCCCAGGAGATGAACTTCTCGGCCGCCTCGACCTTCTGCGAGCCGGCCGGGATGGCGAGGTTCCAGGCCCACAGCCAGTTGGCGTTCTTGCCCTTGCCGGTGTTCGGCGCGAGCGCGAAGCCGACCTTGTCGGCCACCGTCGATTCCTTCGGATTGGTGACGAAGGAGGCGGCGACCGTGGCGTCGATCCACATGCCGCACTTGCCGGCGTTGAAGAGGGCGAGGTTCTCGTTGAAGCCGTTCGAGGAGGCGCCCGGAGGTCCGGCGTCCTTCATCAGATCGACGTAGAAGTCGAGCGTCGCCTTCCAGGCCGGCTGGTCGAACTGCGCCTTCCAGCTCTCGTCGAACCAGCGCGCGCCGAAGGAGTTCGACATGGCGGTGAGGAAGGCCATGTTCTCGCCCCAGCCGGCCTTGCCGCGCAGGCAGATGCCGTAGGTCTCGCTCGCCTTGTCGGTGAGCTTCCTCGCCGCGTCGGCGACGAAGTCCCAGGTCGGGCTCTCCGGCATGGTGATGCCGGCCTTCTCGAACAGGTCCTTGCGATACATGATCATCGAGCTCTCGCCATAGAAGGGCGCGGCGTAGAGCTTGCCGTCCTGCGAGATGCCGGAGCGGATCGCCGGCAGCAGGTCGTCGACATCGTAATCGGCGCCGAGATGGTCGAGCGCGACCAGCCAGCCCTGCTTCGCCCAGATCGGCACTTCATAGGTGCCGATCGTCAGCACGTCGAACTGGCCGCCCTTGGTGGCGATGTCGGTCGTCACGCGCTGGCGCAGCACGTTCTCCTCGAGCGTCACCCACTGCAGCGTGATGTCCGGATTGGCCTTGGTGAAGTCCTCCGTCAGGCCCTGCATGCGGATCATGTCGCCATTGTTGACGGTGGCGATGGTGAGCGTCTCGGCGGAAGCGCCGGCGACGGAAAGCGCGAAAAGCGAGCAGGCCCCTGCGAGAAGTGCCTTGATCGACATGAAATCCTCCCGGTGTCGTCAATGGGCGAGCCATGAGCAAATGCTTCGCCCGTGAGCAATTACTCATACCAGCGCGCGCCGCCGTCAATCCGGAATCGTCGCTGCGGCGCACAAGCAAGGCCTGTCGCGGGGCATCGAGACGTTGGAATCGCGCGGCAATCCATGGTCTGGCCGGTCGCGCCGACGGCTCGCCGGCGGCCGTTGCGCCCGGGGCGCTTCAGGAGAGCAAGGTCCGCGCGGTCGCTTCGTCGGTGACGAGGCCATTGACGAGGCCGCCGCGGATCGCCGCCCGGATGCCGGGGAGCTTGCGCTCGCCCTTGGCGAGGGCGACGACGAGCGAGCGGGCGCGTGAGGGAATCGGCGCGCTCGCGACGCGGGGATTGGTGAGCCCCTCGATCAGTGCGCCGTCACGGTCGAAGGCCCAGCCGACGATCTCGCCGACCGCGCCGGCCGCCTGCAGCGCGGCGAGCTCGTCGCGCCGGATGAAGCCGTCGAGAAAAAGCGGGGCCTCGGGACCGAGATCGCCGATGCCGACGAAGGTGATGTCGGCGCGCGCCGCGAGCTCGAGGGTCGGGCGGATCATCGCCTGGGCGTGCAGCATCGCCCGCTCCTCGGGCGAGGTGGCGATCACCGGCAGCGGCATCGGGAAGGAGCGCGCCGTGACATGGTCGGCGAGGGTGAAGACGACGTTGTAATAGGCGGCCGAGCCGTCCGGCGCGATGTTGCCGGTGAGCGACACCACGCGGTGCTGCGGGCAGTCGATGCGCGGCAGGGATTCGACGACGGCCTTCAGCGTGCGGCCGGTGCCGAGCGCCATGATCGCGGGCTCCGGCCGGCGCAGCCGCTTCTCGATCTCGACGGCCGCGGCCTGCGCGACGCCGAGCGTCGTCGAGGTCGAGCCGGGATCGGTCGGCACCACCTCGCACAGCGCGAGGCCGAACCGCTCGACGAGGCGGCGGCCGAGATCGAGGCAGGCGGCGATCGGATGGTCGATGCGGACCTTGACGAGGCCTTCGGAGACGGCGAGCGAGACGAGGCGCTGCGCCGACTGGCGCGACACGCCGAGCTTGGCGGCGATCTGGTCCTGCGTGTTGCCGGCGACGTAATAGAGCCAGCCGGCCCGCGCCGCCTCGTCGAGCCGCCCGTCATTCGCCGCCATCGCGTTCTTCGTGCCCCTTCGTCCGCATGCGACCCGCCCGGGACGCGCCGGGCGCCGCCTGCCGCCCGCGCTGCATCATAGCGGTGCGCCGTGGTCCGCTGGCAAGAGCTTCGCGTGCGGGCCGCGCCGATGGGCGGGACCGGGCGCGTGTCGGGGCGGCGGCCCGGCTTCGGCTTCCCGGTGCTCTGGGCGGGCGCGGCTTCCCGTGCGGCGGGGCGGGTATCGGCGGGGCGGGTGTCGGGGCGGGGGCGGGGGGTGTTGCCCGTTGTGTGCCCGTGCCTTCGGTTTGGGCCGTGTGTTGTATGCATTGCGTTGAGAATGGCCTTGCGCGGCGGCGGCTCTTGTATA
>NZ_JACHOO010000006.1 GCF_014199915.1 Prosthecomicrobium pneumaticum
GCAGGCACTCGACCATCGGCTACGTCAGCCCGATGGAGTTCGAGCGGAAGGTAGGATTAGCTTAACTGCGCGTCCACGAAACCGGCAGCAGGCCAAATCTCCAGCTCGAAGCCAAAGCTCACATCACAGTCCAGAAATGGATCGATGAGGGCGGGCTTACGGCTCCCACATCTCCAGACGCGCTGCGCGAACTCCATCGGCGCTTTTGCGAGCTGCTCCCACCCGAACTGCTTGTCGTCAGCGATCCTGCAACAGGGCGAGAGATACCGGTCATCCCCGGCGCGCTGCGTGAAGACGACGTGCAGGTAGGGCGGCACATTGCGATCAGCCCTGGCGCGGTTCCGCGCTTCCTCGAACGCTTCCATGGCGCCTATCGCAGGCTCGGGCGCATCGATTCTATCTTGGCCGCCGCCGCGGCCCACCACCGTCTCTTGTGGGTCCACCCCTTCGCCGACGGCAACGGCCGGGTCGCGCGACTTATGTCGTACGCCATGCTCAAAGATGCCCTCGACACGAAGGGGCTTTGGTCCGTCGCGCGCGGCCTTGCCCGCGATGAGAGGAAATACAAGCACCACCTCGCTGCTTGCGACATGACCCGCCGCAACGACCTCGACGGCCGTGGCAATCTGAGCGAGGAAGAGCTCGCAAAGTTCACCCGCTTCTTTCTGGAAACCTGCATCGATCAGGTCACCTTCATGGAAAGCCTGATGAAGCCGGATCGCCTGCGCGACCGCGTGATGATCTGGGCCGAAGAACTCATCCGCGCCGGCGAGCTTCCCTCCAAGTCAGACCTCATCCTCAAGGCCGTCCTTTACCAGGGCGAACTCCAGCGCGCCGAAGCTGTCGCGCTCTTGGGATTAAGCGAACGCGCCGCCCGGCGCGTCACCTCCGCCCTTCTCGATATTGGCGCGCTCACTTCCGAAAGTACGCGGGCGCCGCTCCATCTTGCCTTCCCGGCGAAATTCGCCGAGCGCTGGATGCCGGGACTATTTCCTGAGAAGCGAGACTAACGCAAAACGTATGCGCGTTATGCCCCGCTAGCTCCTTTCAGGTGAAGAATACTTTAGTCTTCGTACAGTACGCCAATGACAAGGCGAACATAGTCGACAATGGGGCCGTCCCACATGCCATCTTCCAGCTCTTCAGTTTGCAGAACGATGGATTGTCCTAAGCCACCGATCGTCTCAAAATGCCTCAGGTAAGGGAATTTGGCAGAGACCGGGGCACCAATTCGTTTCAGCAATTCGCTGCCATCCTTCAGGGTTATCGCCGCAAGCTTCGCTTCGTGTTGCCCGAGTTCCGCGGGGAGCACATGCTCGCCGCCCAGCAGGAGCTGTCCAGGTAGCGCGAGCGGCACAGCACTTTCCTGGTTTAGCCGGTAGACCGCTTTGATCTCATCTACGATTTTATCGCGATCGACCTGAACGGCTTCACGTCCGCTGACCGGTGGCACGCTCTCAACGAGTAGGCAGCCTACAACCCGGTGCAGCGCATAATCCTCCCCGCGGACCATCTTCGTCGGCGGACTTTCACGCGGGTCCGGCGTTTCCGCGGCGAGCGCGTAACCATCGCCTTGACGGAAGAGCCGGCGCGCCAAGGTTTCGCCCTTCCTCCGTGCAATCACAAGATTGCGGTCGCGTCCCGCTGCAGGCGTGGCTTCGACGATCGCAATGTATCCTTTCGGAATTGCGAAGCCAAAATTGTCCGCGCGGATGTAGAAAAGCGACTTGTCATCAAACCAAGACGACGAGAACGCGTCCGTTGCCTCCTCCTGCGACCCTTCGATAGTTCCCGGCCCGCTGAACGCCGCCAGATTTGGATGCACCACAAATCGCCTGTCGCTGGCCGCAATAGACGTAAGCGGAAGCAGATTGTCGTTAGCCGGGGCTTGCGGCAGGCGGTTGTTCGATCGCCAGTCCCGGAATGCGCGGTGAAGATCTTCTATGCCTGACGCGATCGTTCGCAAGTGGGATGCGACCGCCGTCACTCGGCCGTAGCTAACGGCGCCCGGCGTATGATGCGCATCATTGAGGACCGCGTAGCACTCGCTGTCGGCCGCCAATCCGGGATGGCGCGCAAACTTAGTAACGGACGCGTGAGAGAATAAAGCGCTTGGCGGTGTCGCGACGAGTGAGCGAAGATAATTCAGATGATCCCCCAGCGTGGGCTTCATGGCGGGGCTGGCGTAAGCTGGATAGGCTGGATCATCGAAGAGGTCGCGCAGACGCGTCTCGATATAGGTTCTCGTCGTCGTGGCATATCGCAGGGCAGCCGGATGATCGTCGATGTTCTGCTCAAAAGCCTGCCTGTCCTCATCCAGTTGCCTTCTGGCGGGACCGAGCGCAATCGTATCGCGCCTTGCATTGACCCCATGAATGCTCTGATGGGTGAAGGCGCATTTTGTCGTGGCTTCCGAGGCGATCATCATCGCGAAATTGCGATCGTAAGTAGTAATGATCGGCTGGGCAGTACCCGCGGCGAGCTCCACAATCACATCAGCCATCCGGCTACGGTTGTGCTCGTCGAGGAGCTCTTGCGGATCATCGAGAAGAAGAAGCTCAAGGCCACCTCTGACGCGAAGCACGTGCTCCCTGAACGCCAGAAAAAACGCAATGAGGCTCGCCCTTAGGGCAGAAGCGTTGGAGATATGCTGGGCCGGCGCGGAAATCTTGCCATTTCCCGCCTGAAACTCGATGACGCCTGATGCACTCATGGCCGTTCGTTTGATGAACGGGCCGGAAACGGGTGCCATGTATATCTTGGCACGCCAGCGCGCGGCGCTGCTTTCAAGGTTCCTCTGAAGAGCCTCGATTTGAGCGGAAGCCAGTGTGCCAAGGCGTTCCAGCTCGGCAAGTGCCGTCCGGGCCTCGTCACAGGCCTTGATAGTAGATTCTGCCTTGCGACGTTCGGTAAGCGCCTTGCTCATGCGTTCGCAATACTCGATTGCATCGGTAATAGGGGAAGCACCGTCTACAATCGACTGAAGGGCACCTAATTTGCTGCTGAGCGGCGACTGAGTATCCATCTGCGTCGCCGGATCGGGCCCGGCATCTCGGCCGACAACAGCGGAGAACAGGGTACCGAGTGCCTCCTTCGCCTGTCTCCGCCAGGCGGCGAAGGAGATCGCGCGCTGAATCCGCCCGACAGCCTTCTCCAGCACAGCGACATCGCTTCCGAGGCCTTCCGGTGCGCTCCAGAGTTTAGGCTCCCGATAGTCGAGAAGCAGACTTGCCTGTTCTTCGAAGTTCGCTCTTGTCTCCACCTGCAAGGCGGATAGCGCTCCGACGAAGGGTTTGGCGCTGAACAATTCCTCGCATACTGCTTGACGGAGCAGCACGACAGGGGACTCAGGCAAATCCTTGCTGCGCTCGTCCCGGAGCGCTGCTGGCAGTTTGTCAGCAAGCAGCGCGTTGCAGCGTTGCGCCCAGCTCTGGATAGTCTGGGACAAAAGCTCAGGCTCTTCATGGCGAGCCTCCTCCAGATGTACGCGCACCAGCTTTCCCGTGGCGGCGTCAATCTGATCAACCAGCGGGCTGTTGCATATGTGGCAATGCACATCGGTCGCAACGCCATTCGCCAAGGCCCACGAGGCAACCGAAGCATAGAGATGCTTGCGGGCGGCAAGCGGAGGGTCGGAAATTAGCGCTCCCAAGGTCGCGGCTTGGGAGAAGATGGCGTCGAGGAGAGCATTCGCGTCTTTCATCTCGTCGTCCGAGAGCTTTCCAAGGCCTCCCAGCCTTGCCGCACTTTCGAGTTGGCCAAGACGCTGGAGTTCCGCCCTCGCGAACGGGATACTCTCTTCAAGATTTGCACGCGCAGCAGCGTCGTCGGGATCAAACGTGCCGCCGATGATCTGCCTCGCGGCCTGCAGGGCGGCGGCCTTTCTACTGACGAAGTGCGATTGCAGCTGCGCAACCTCGATTTCGGCCCTCCCGTCGGCCGTGGGAACCGGCAATGCACCCTCCGGTGCCATGGCGGGAAACTCCTCTATCCTTCCCCTCAGATCGTGAACCGCCTCATTGAACCTGTTGTCCGCATCAACAATGCGATCTTCCGCGCGTTTGCGCAGTTTGTCCTTGATGTAGGTCGACGCCCGTTCAGCATGACGCTGTAGGGTGGTGAGCTCGGAGAGTCCCGTAAGCTGTGAGACGGCTCGCCCTAAATCCGACGCCTCGCCCAACTGCAGATGTTGGAGTACTGCCGGCATGGTGGTGCTGATGGTGAACGCCACGGGGTCGACGCCGAGCGAGGTGAGGTTAGGCGGCTGCTCCGAGAGCTTGCCGCGCTGCGTACGGGTCTGAGTTCGTCGTATGGGCGGTAGTAGAACGCCTTCTTCGTCTGCAAATGTAAGTTCGACCCAAGTATCAACAGGGATTTTCTGGTCAGGCGCGGGCATGAAACCAGACAGCGAGGGTAGCGGCGTTACGGGAGTCAGCGTATGAGCGGTGAAAGTTGGCCCCTCATCACCTTCACGTTCGACAAGGCTGTCGAACTCTTCGGCACCATTGGCTGGCGTTCTCTGCGGGCGGAGAACCATCCCGGTAAGGCACCACACAATCGCATTCAACAAGGAAGTCTTGCCCGAACCGTTCCAGCCTTCGAGCAGGGTCAGGGAGTCGCTTGGTTGAAAAATAAAATCAGGCGGCGCCTCTGACTCCGAACCATATGCGTGAAGTCCACCGAAACGATGCGCGCGCACGCTGACCAGTCTCAGGCGATGATTGGCATTGGCAATCGCGATCGACGGCACGGGCAAAGAAGGAACTGGCTTTCCGACGCACTCGACAATAGCTTCCGCGTCCGCTTCGCTCATCCGTCCCTGCCATTTGGTACGATTGACGCGATACCAGTTGAGGATCGATTTGGCGTTACCGGACGAAAGCTCAAAGCTTCCACTATCGACGATAACCGGCTGGCCGCTAATGAGGTCCGAAAAGAGACTGTCGAGCGTGTGCAGATGGAGGGCGCGCTGCTGCCGCCCCGCCTGATTAACTGTCACTTGCTCCGGCCCGCTCATCGCATCGCTCGTTTGGATCGTCGTTATTAAGTTGAGACCGCTTATATTAGTCTAGAGGCTCAAACACTTCCACTGTCGAGTATTTTCCGTATACGGACACTGTGCACGCAATGCTGGTCTATTGGCGCGAATGAGGCTCGATGCCCTTTGAGCGCCACGGCCTGGGGGATGCAACGGGGGCGCGCAGCGGCCCCCTTGCCAAGATGCGGGGTACTACCCCGCACATCTTGCGATCAATTCTATCTCCATCCTGCCCACAAGAGTATTTGCCATATCCCCACTCCGATGGTCACCAGCGTCGCGACGAGTCCGACGCTCTTCATGCCCCGGCTTTCGAAAAGCCTGTCCAGTGCAATGCCGTATCCGCGCGATGCCGTCTTTAGCTTGCCCGCAAGCAGCTTGCGGACGACAGAATGCAGGAAGCCCACTTTGCAGAGAGTGGAGTTGTGCATCCTGATAAATTCGTTGTTGCGGAAGGCCTGCACTTCCTCCTCGCCGGTGAGAAAGTGCCTGTGGCGCCCGCCGTTAAGTTCCATGAGCGACGTCATCTTAGGATGCGCCGCATAGTCGCCGCCATATCTGTCCGCTAGGAGATCGTTAAGGTTCAGCCGCCTTTCTACTGGAATAACTGGCGCATCATTGCCCCCGAGAACGCGATATCGGTGCTCAAGATGTTCGAAGCCGTACGTGAGATTCCGCATGTTCCAGTGGACCCAGTACTTGTCGCGCCTGTCCCGCACGAAGGTGTAGAAGTCCTGGAGAAGGCGGCGCTCGACTTCGTCGAAACGTTCGATGACAAGCTCACGTGGAATGTGAAGCTCTTCCGCAATCGCATGCGTCGAGAAGCTGACAGTCTGCTCCGTCGCATAGTGCGTAATCCCGATCGAGGTGATGCGGGGGGAGAGCGCCTCGTTGTCGTCGTAGAGGCTCTGACACGAATAATGTATCAGATAAAGGTTCTCGGGATGCTTCTTCCCCTCATCAATAAAGTCTCTTGCTGTATATATGCTCACAGTCCGCCCTCGCGCTCTGTAAGCATTATCTTTCGGCCCTTGAAGGTCAAGTTTTGTAGTGTGCCTACCCACCGTCGGGCGGGGTTTGGGGCTGGCGCGGGACCGCTCCCGCGCCAGGGGCAAACGAAGTCGGCCGGGGTCGTGCCCCGGCCGGTTCGTCACGGCGATGTCAGACGGGAAACACCCCATTCGGCCGCCGCCATCGCTTCGATGAGATCGTCACGGACGCCAGCCACGATGAGCGCAGCCCACGTCCCATTCTCCTGGGCGTAGAGCCGGGCGAGCGGACACGCCATGCCGGTGGGCGCATACCAGATCAGCCGGTATCCGCTCCCGTCCGGCTCCCACGCCAGAGCGCCGCGGCCATCGGCGAGGCTCGCCAAGGCCGCCGCATTGGCGTTGAAGACACCGGCGATCCAGTGACGCAGCAGCGCCTTGGTGCGCTCGTCACCGAGCCCGCCGGTATCGGCCAGAGCCTGCGCAAGAAGCGCAGACTCCAGCTCGGCGGTGTAACGGGCGGCGGTATCGTCGCCCGCGATGTCGGCGAAGGAGCGCATCAGTACTCCCTCGCCAGCATGATGGTGAGGACACGGGCCGTCTTCTTCGGATCGGCCGGGTCTTCGCTGCCGCCGGTCAGCGTCGGATCGTAATAGTCGATCTTCCAGAAGATGGTGCCGGCGCCGTCCTGCCGGAACGAGCCGAAATCGTGCTCGCCGTAAGGGTCGTTGTCCGGCGTGAAGGCATCGAACGTGCGCACCTTCGCGACGATGCTCTCACGCACCGGGAACGGCAGGGCATCGATGCCCGATGTGATCATCACGCGTCCGCCGATGAAGGTCATGCGCAGGACATCGTTGAGATCGGCGATGGATAGAGGCGCGCTCATCGCGCACCTCCCTCTTCCAGCGGATAAAGGGCGAAGCCCTCCGAGACGATCTGCGTGCCGCTAAGCCGGACGAAGAGCGAGCCGTCTTCCCTGGCCCAGGCAACCCCGATGCGCTCGAAGCTGGCATTCTCGCCCTGGCCGGTGCGGATTTTCGCGACATGCGTAGGCGGATTGCCCGAAGGCGGCGGATTTTGCGCGGGAGCGCGGTTGCGATTGTTGAAGTTGGACATTTGAGTTTCCTTTCGTTGATGGGCTGGACGATCCAGCCGATGCGTCGAAAGGGGCGGGCCGATTGAGCCTTGCGTGTCATGGCCGACACGGGAGCGTCAGCGAACGGAGCGGGCTGGCCATTGACGCGAGCGAAGCGTCAGGCGCGGCCTGCCATCCTCGCGCATCAACTGGCTGGTGCGTCCAGTGCCCGGAAGAGGAAGGAAGAGGAAATTCATCCGGATAACTTCAAGGCATCTTTGCACCGCTGCGCGGAAACGACCGTTTTTGTGGTCAAATCAAGGCATGCACTCGATCATCCGCAACAACAGGCAGTCCTTCGATTTTCGTCGTGTTCGAAAGGGTTGGGAACGTCGGCGCGAAAACGGTCCTTATTGCGCAGGCCAGCGGGGCGTGCAGGAGGCAGGCGCCCGATGGTGAGAAGGATCGGATATCTGCGCGTCTCCACGGCCGAGCAGCGACCCGATCGCCAGATCGACGGGCTCAGGCATGTCTGCGACGCGCTCCATATCGAAAAGCTCTCCGCGCTGGCGCGTGTGCGTCCCGTCTATGAGGGCATCCTCGCGCAGCTCGGCAGCGGCGACGTGTTCGTCATCTGGGACCTCGACCGCGCGTTCCGCTCCGCCAAGGATGCGCTCAACGAACTCGACCGCCTGCGCACGCGCGGCATCTCGATCCACATCGCCAATCTCGGCCTCGATACGACCACGCCTTACGGCACGCTCCTCTTCACCGTTGTCAGCGCGCTCGCCGAATTCGAGCGGCGCCTGCTCTCCCAGCGCACGCGCGAGGGCCTTGCCGCCGCGCGGAAGCGTGGCAAGCGGCTCGGCCGTCCGCCCAAGCTTTCACCGCGCCAGGTCGAGCGCGCCGCGCGCCTGCTGCGCGAGAAGCGAGAGACTGTGCGCGAGATCGCAACCCGCTACGGCGTCCATCCCTGGACGCTCCAGCGCGCCGTGAACAGCAAACGACCCAAGGGGAAGACCAGCCATGCCGACAGCAAGGGACATACTCGACGAAAGACTGGCGCGCGGGGAGATCACCGCGCAGGAACATGAGGCGCTCGCCGCGCGTCTGGGCAATGGCGGCGGTAGTGCCGCGCCGGCCGCGATGCCCTCGCTCAAGCTCTCGAAGGGCGGCGTTGCCACCAACATTTTCGGTGTTGTCGGCGCTCTCGTCTGGGCCGGCCTCACCTCGAATGTCGTCACCGGCATGATCGAAAGCTGCGTGCAGGGCGGCGCGTCAGCAGCCGCCTGCCGCACGAGCGCGGTGAACTGGCCGATGGTCTACGGCTCCTACGGCATCGCGCTTCTTGTCGGCGGCTTCAGCATCGCCGCTCTCGTCATCTCGAAACGCGCCGGTAGTACCGGCAGCGCCGCCCGGTAGTACCGCTCTCGGTACTACCGTCCTCCCAACCGATGGAGAATGCCATGTCCAATCAAGACACCCGCGCCGGTATCCAGCATCAGGTGCGCAATTCGGCCAATCCGCCGAAGGTCAACTCCCAGAATCCCGCCTGGAAGAACGAAGCGATCGCATCCGCTGGCGGAAAGAAGAAATAGACTTCGCCATCTGGTCCTTCACGGCGGCGCGTATCGCCGGCCTGAAGCGCGGCGGCAGCGTATTCGCCGTGTCGCGGGCAAACGCATCGAGGCCGGCGGCATAAGCCGCCTCGATGTCGGCCATCGCCGTGTCGAGCTGGCGCTGAAGAAGGAACAGGCTGACCTTGCGCTTGAGGAACGGTGATAGCGGCCGGTCGAGCGGGCCGCTCATCCGCAGGATATAGCGAATGTCGCGCGAGCGGTCGGGGGGCGACACGTTTGCGGGCACCCGCCACGCCTCCTCCTGCCGGTAGAGCAGTTCGGCGATGTGCTCATCGCGAGTGCGCTCCGTCACGCCCCGCCGCTTTTTCAGCGCGGGCTGGAGCGCCGCGATACGCCGGTCGAGCCTGTCCTCCTCGTCGTCGGCAAAGGCCTGCGAAAGGTGCTTCTCCAGGGAGGAGATGTAACCGATCTCGATCAGCCGGCGCCGGATGAGCTCATAGAGGCGGCGCACGGTGTGATAGGGCAGCCTCGTGCCTGACGCGGCGGCGAGCGCGCTCTCGCCGCTCGCGAACGCGTCGATGATCTTGTTCCGCTGGTAGGCCGATACGCTTGCCGGCGGCGTTCGCTCGCTTGAGTCTGTCGCCATCTATGTCCCCGCCCCGTCAGAGTTTTTCGCGCTGAGCCGTTCAAGCACCGTCAGGGAAAACTTGCGCTGCGGCTTGCCCGGTGCCACTCTTCATCAGCCCCTTCGAACACCTCTTCTTCTCGCTTTTTTCAAAGCGGGAATCCGTCAGGGAGTTCGAAGAATGCTCATTTTGCATAGCCTCTTACAGACCGTCGAACAAAACAGTCATAACAGTCGAAATAGGAATAATTTCCTTGACTGTTCTTTGTTTGTTCTATATCTTGTGCTGACTGTTTTGTCAGGTGACCGGAAGGAGGTGTGTCATGGCCAATGACAAACCTCACGCTTCCGGAAGTGAAGTGCAGCCTTTCGCTGTCGAGTTCACGGCTGCCGATGCCGAGCGGTACAAGCCGCTTCTCGAAGACCTTGAGATTTCCGATGAGCAGGCGTTCGAGTTCCTCTCGACGATGTGGTCGATCATGGCGCGCTTCGTCGAGATGGGTTTCTCGCTCGAACCTTGTGGGCAACTCCTAGAAGACTTCGAAAAGGCCGCGTTGAGCGGGCACAGCGGCGTAAACTTACGCCCACCGACACAGACAACAGATTCAATCAGCAGCGAGGACGCTCCTGGAGATAGACGATGACGAATGAGAGACAAAAGCCCGCAATCATTTATGTGCGGGTGAGCGACGGCAAAGCCGGAAAGCGCGGCGATGGCTTGCGCTCGCAGGAAACCACATGCCGCGACTTCGCACGCTACGCGGGCTACAGTGTCGATGCGGTGTTTTCCGATGACATCACAGGCGAGGTGATGAAGCGGCCCGGCATGGATTCCATGCTGAAGTTTCTCAAGAAACATCGTTCTGCCGAGTACACCGTCATCATCGATTCAATCGATCGTTTCGCGCGCGACGTGCGGGGCCACTGGGATTTGCGCGACCTGCTTCGCGAAGCGGGCGGCAAGCTCGTCAGTCCCAAGATGGAGTTCAAGGACGACGCGGACTCCGTGATGGTGGAGAACATCCACGCGACTTTCGCCCAGCACTTCCGTCAGAAGAATGCGGAGCAGACGCTGCGGCGCATGAAGGCGCGCGTCATGGGCGGATATTTCGTTTTCCATGCGCCGCTTGGCTATGAGTACCACAGGGTCGTCGGCCAGGGGCAGATGCTGCGCCCCGTGGAGCCGGTTGCCTCCGTCATCCGTGAAGCGATGCAGGGATACGCTGACGGCCATTTCACCAACCAGGCCGCCGTCGTCGAGTGGCTCCAGAACAATCCGCTATTCCCCAAGGGGAAGTCAGGGATCGTTCGCCAGCAATGGGTCAGTCACCTCTTGCGCAGCCCGGTCTACGCTGGCTACGTCGAGGCACCGAGATGGGGTGTCCCGCTGACGAAGGGCCACCATGAGGCGCTTATCAGCTTCGAGACCTTCCAGAGAATTCAGGACCGCCTGAGCGGCGCGGCGCCCAAACCGCGCAAGGACCATAACGACGACTTCCCGCTACGTGGGTTCGTGAACTGTCACTGCGGCACCCCTTTGACGGCCTGTTGGTCGAAAGGTCGCATGAGCAGGCACCCGTACTATCTTTGCCCTAACAAGCGTGGCGGGTGCCCTGACTACGGCAAGTCGATCCGCCGTGACGTTCTGCACGCGGACTTCGAGAAGCTGCTGCGGTCATTGACGCCCAACGAAACGATGTTCGGCATCGCGACGCGCATGTTCGAGGAGCTGTGGAAGCGCCGCCTTGAACGCGCACAGGAGCAGGTGAAAGCGCTCAATACAGAGCTGGTCCGGATTGACCGGCAGGTGTCGCAGCTGCTGGAGCGTATTCTCGACGCGAGCCTGCCGAGCGTGATCAGCACCTACGAGCAGCGCATCGCGCAACTCGAAAAAGAGAAGATCGTGATACGTGAGAAGGTGGAGAGCGCAGGCGCTCCGAAGGGAAATCGCGACCGCGCACTTAGAACCGCTCTCGCGTTCCTCTCAAGTCCTTGGAATCTCTGGAGTAGCGAGAGGCGCGAAGACCGAAAAACAGTGCTCAAGCTCGTGTTCGGGGCTCGCCTCGAATACGTAAGGAATGAGGGACTTAGAACCCCAAATCTGACCTTGCCTTTCAAGGTCTTAGGTCAAATTTCCGGTGAAAATCGGTGGTTGGCGCACCCGACAGGATTCGAACCTGTGACCTCTGCCTTCGGAGGGCAGCACTCTATCCAGCTGAGCTACGGGTGCGAGCCGGGTCGCGTCGCGACCCCGTCTCCTTAGCCGAAGCGGGGCGCGCGTTCAATGGGCGATGCCGGCGTTGTCGTGTCGGCCCCGGGCACGCACTGCCGGGGCGCGACGGCCGGGCGGCGCAGCGCGAGCGATCGGCCGGAGTGGCGGAGGTCCCGTCCGCGTCATTCAACCCGAGCTCGCCCGACCCTCGGCCGCGCCAGCCGCCACCCTCACTCCGCCGCGGCGGCCTCCTCGAGCGGGGCCGGCAGCGATTCCGGGGCGGCGAGGGCCGGGGTCGCGGCCTGCGGGCGGAAGAAGCGGCAGAGCCGCGCGATCGTCGGGCGCAGCTGGTGGCGGTGGACGACCATGTCGACCATGCCGTGATCGCGCAGATATTCCGAGCGCTGGAAACCCTCGGGCAGCTTCTCGCGGATCGTCTGCTCGATGACGCGCGGCCCGGCGAAGCCGATCAGCGCGCCCGGCTCGGCGATCTGGATGTCGCCGAGCATCGCATAGGAGGCGGTGACGCCGCCGGTCGTCGGATTGGTCAGCACGACGATATAGGGCAGGCCCGCCTCGCGCAGCGACAGGGTCGCGACCGTGGTGCGCGGCAGCTGCATCAGCGAGAGAATGCCCTCCTGCATGCGCGCGCCGCCCGAGGCGGCGAACATCACGAAGGGCACGCCGCGGGCGACCGCGGCCTCGGCGCCGGCGATCACCGCCTCGCCCGCCGCCATGCCGAGCGAGCCGCCCATGAAATCGAAATCCTGCACCGCGGCGACCACGGCAACGCCCTCGACCGCGCCGGCGCCGACGAGGATCGCGTCCTGCAGCCCGGTCTTGGTGCGGGCGTCCTTCAGCCGGTCGGTATAGCGGCGCTCGTCGCGGAAGCGCAGCGGATCCGCCGCCGCCTCGGGCAGCGGGATCGCCTCGTATTCGCCGCCGTCGAAGAAATGGCCGAGCCGCTTCTTCGCCCCCATCCGCATGTGATAGCCGGAATTCGGCATCACATAATGGTTCGCCTCGAGATCGCGATGGAACACCATCTCGCCGGTCTCGGGGCACTTGACCCAGAGATTCTCCGGCACTTCCCGCTTGTTGAGCAGGCTCTTGATCTTCGGACGGACGACGTCGTTGATCCAGTTCATCGGCTGATCCCTCAGGCGGCCGCGTCGCGCCGGGCCTCGCGCACGCCGCGCGCGAGCGCGGTGACGAGGCTCGTGACAGCGGAGAGCGTCCGTTCCGTGGCGCGGTCTTCAGCGTCGAGCGAACCGGCGATCGCCGCGACGATCGCCGAGCCGACGACGACGCCGTCCGCATTCTCCCCGATCGCCGCCGCCTGTTCGGCCGTCCTGACGCCGAAGCCGACCGCGACGGGAAGCGCCGTGTGGCGCTTGATCCGGCCGACCGCCTCGGCGACCCGCGCCGTGTCCGGCGCCGCCGTGCCGGTGATGCCGTTGACGGAGACGTAGTAGACGAAGCCCGATGTGTTGGCGAGCACGGCCGGCAGCCGCTTCTCGTCGGTCGTCGGGGTGGCGAGCCGGACGAAATTGAGCCCGCCGCGCAGCGCCGGCAGGCAGAGCTCCTCGTCCTCCTCGGGTGGCAGGTCGACGACGATCAGCCCGTCGACGCCCGATTCCTTCGCCTCGGCGACGAAGCGCTCGACGCCATAGTTGTAGATCGGGTTGTAATAGCCCATCAGGACGAGCGGCGTCGTGTCGTCGCCTTCGCGGAAGGCGCGCACCAGCGCGAGCGTCTTGGCGAGCGTCTGGCCGGCCTTCAGCGCGCGAAGCCCGGCGGCCTGGATCGCCGGACCGTCGGCCATCGGATCGGAAAAGGGCATGCCGAGCTCGATCACGTCGGCGCCGGCCGCCGGCAGCGCCTTGACGAGGGCGAGCGAGGTGTCGGGGTCGGGATCGCCGGCGGTGACGAAAGTGACGAGCGCCGGCCGGCCCTCGGCGGCGAGCGCGGCGAAGCGGGCGTCGATGCGGGTGGAGGTCATGCGAGGCTACCCATGAGAGAAGCGGTGCGGCGCGGAAGGGGAACCCCCTCTCCGGCTTGCAGCAGAAGGGAGGGTGAGCGAGGTCCCCGGCGTGGCGAAGAAAAGGCCCTCACCCTTCGCGTCCAGGTTCGCTTCGCTCGCCAGGAAGCGAAGCCCTCTCCCGCGCGCGGGAGAGGGGGCGCGGCGTCGGCGCTCGGTCTGAATACCGACTGAACTCGGCGGCCCGGATCCATTATTTGAGGACGAGCATGGGGGCGCAGAGGAGAAGCCCCTCTCCCGCCTGCGGGAGAGGGGAAGAGGGCCGATGCGCGCCGGGTGCGCCGCCTCAAATCTCCATCCCCATCAGCTTCGCGACGGTGTGGACGTCCTTGTCGCCGCGGCCGGAGAGGCAGACGATCATCGTCTCGTCCTTGCCCATCTGCGGCGCGAGCTTCATCGCCTGGGCGATGGCGTGCGCCGATTCGAGCGCCGGGATGATGCCCTCGAGCTTCGTCGTCAGCTGGAACGCCTCGAGCGCCTCGTCATCGAGCACCGGCACATATTTGACCCGGCCGGTGTCGCGCAGCCAGGAATGCTCCGGCCCGACGCCGGGATAATCGAGGCCGGCCGAGATCGAATGGCCCTCGAGGATCTGGCCGTCGGCGTCCTGCAGCAGATAGGTGCGGTTGCCGTGCAGCACGCCCGGCCGGCCGGCATTCAGCGAGGCGCAGTGCTCCGCGCCGTCGAGGCCGTGGCCGCCCGCCTCGATGCCGTAGATCGCGACGGAAGGGTCGTCGAGGAAGGCATGGAAGGTGCCGATGGCGTTCGAGCCGCCGCCGACGCAGGCGAGCACGGCATCGGGCAGGCGCCCCTCGCGCTCGATCATCTGCTCGCGCGCCTCGCGGCCGATCACCGACTGCAGGTCGCGCACCATCTCCGGATAGGGATGCGGTCCGGCGGCCGTGCCGATCAGATAATAGGTCGATTCGACATTGGTCACCCAGTCGCGCAGCGCCTCGTTCATGGCGTCCTTCAGCGTGCCGCTGCCGGAGGTGACCGGCTTCACCTCGGCGCCGAGCAGGCGCATGCGGAAAACGTTCGGCTTCTGCCGCTCGACATCGGTGGCGCCCATATAGACCACCGCCGGGAAGCCGAAGCGGGCGGCGACCGTGGCGGTCGCGACGCCGTGCTGGCCGGCGCCGGTCTCGGCGATGATCCGGGTCTTGCCCATCCGCCGGGCGAGCAGGATCTGGCCGAGGCAGTTGTTGATCTTGTGGCTGCCGGTGTGATTGAGGTCCTCGCGCTTGAAGTAGATCTTGGCGCCGCCGAGATGTTTCGTCAGCCCCTCCGCCAGATAGAGCTTGGACGGCCGGCCGGCATAGTGCGTGGACAGGGAAGCCAGTTCCTCGCGATAGGCCGGATCCTCCTTCGCCGCGGTCCACGCCGCCTCGAGATCGAGGATCAGCGGCATCAGCGTCTCGGCGACGAAGCGGCCGCCATAGAGGCCGAAATGGCCCTGGCCGTCGGGGCCGGTGCGGAACGAGTTCGGAAGGGTCGGAGCGGTCACGGGGCGATACTCTCGAGCTGGCTGCGGGCGGCGATCGGCCCAACGGCCCTTACGGCCGAAACGAAGGCGTGGATCAGGTCGGGGTCCTTGACGCCGGGCGCCCGCTCCACCCCGGAGGAGACGTCGACGCCGATGACCGGTGCGGCGGCGAGCGCGGCGGCGACATTGCCGACCGACAGCCCGCCCGACAGCATATAGGGTCCGGCTTCGAGGCCGGCGAGGAGGTCCCAGTCGAAGGCGATGCCGTTGCCGCCCGGCAGGGCGCCCGGTCCCTTGGGCGGCTTGGCGTCGAGCAGCACGCGGTCGGCGACGGCCGCGAAGCGCGCCGCGGCGGCGAGATCGCCGGTCGCCGAGACGCCGACCGCCCGCATCACCGGGCGGCCGAATGTCCGCCGGGCGGCGCGGATCGTGTCCTCGTCCTCGGTGCCGTGCAGTTGCAGCCAGTCGGGATCGACGGCGGCGACGAGATCGCCGAGCGCCGGCAAGGGCACGTCGACGGTCAGCGCGACGACCGCCAGCTTGCCGCGGGCGCGCGCGGCGAGCACCGCGGCCCGCTCGGGCGTCACGAAGCGGGGGCTCTTCGGATAGAAGTTGAGACCGACCATGTCGGCGCCCGCCGCGATCGCCGCGTCGAGCGTCTCCTCGGTCGAAAGGCCGCAAATCTTCACGATCGTCCGCATGGAGCATGCATGTGGCACGAAGCGGCGCGCGAGTCCAACCCCTCGCGTGCCGCCGCGGCTCAGAGCGCGCCGAGCCGGCCGATCACGTGCACGGCGGCGGCGAGATCCTCGATCGCCGTGCCGACCGATTTGAAGAGGGTGATCTCCTCGGCGCTCCTGCGCCCGGGCGCCGTGCCGCGGCAGAGGTCGAAAAGATCGCCCTCGATCGCGGCGAGCGCACCGGAGGCGAGCGGCTGCACGATGTCGCCCGCCTCGGCGCTCGCCCCGGCGCGGGTGTCGACATAGACCCGCGCGCGCCGCACCGCCGCGTCGTCCGCCTCGCGCATCGCGGGGGTGAAGCCGCCGACGAGATCGACATGGGCGCCGGGCGAGAGATGCGCGCCGGTGACGAGCGGGACGGCGGAGAGCGTCGCGGAGGAGACGATGTCGGCCGCGCCGAGCGCCGCGGGAAGGTCGGCGACCGCCCGCACGCAGAGGCCGGGCCGGTCGAGTCGGGCCGCGAGTTCGGCGGCACGCTCCGGCGTCCGGTTCCAGACGGCGACCTCCTCGAGCGGCCGGATCGCGGCATGGGCGGCGATGAGATGGGCGGCGAGGGCGCCCGCGCCGATCATCAGCAGGCGGCGGGCATCCGGCCGGGCGAGATAATCCGCGGCGAGCGCGGAAGCCGCCGCGGTGCGCCAGAGGGTCAGCCGGGGCCCGTCGAGAAGGGCGACCGGCGCACCGGTCTCCCCCGACATCAAGAGATAGGACCCCTGCACCGTCGCGACGCCCTTCCCGGCATTGCCGGGAAAGACGCTGACGAGCTTGACGCCGAGATGGCCGAAGCCGCCCTCGCCCGCCCGGCTCTGCCAGGCCGGCATCAGGAGCAGCATGGCATCGCCGGCATCGGGCCGGGGAATGGCGTGGTGGTGCCGGACGGGAACCGTCACCTCGTCGCGGAAGGCGGCGCGGAGCGCCTCGACGAGCCCGTTGCGGTCGAGCACCCGGTCGATCGCCGCGGCGTCGACGATGCGCATCAGGCGGCGTTCCGGCGCGGCGGGATGGTGAGCGCCACGGAGGGCGGCGCCGCGCCGCGCTCCTTGCGCGCCATCTCGGCCCGGAGCCGGCGGGCGGTGCGGCGCCAGCGACCCTGCCTCAGCCAGGCGGCGACGCCGCCGAGCACCGCGCCGAGGGCGACCGCGGCGAAGAGGAGCCAGAACAGCGGCACCTCGAAAGCGATGACGGGGTCCGCCGGGTTGAACGGGTCGAGCGAGACCCGAACGGGCGTCCGGTTGGCAACCGAAAGGGCGATGACGAGGATCGCCACGGGCAGCACGACGGCAACGGTGATCAGGCGCCGCATCGGCTCTCCTTTCCGAGGGGGGCGGTGCGCGTCAGACGTCGTTGAGACGCTCGCGCATTTCCTTGCCGGTCTTGAAGAAGGGCACGTATTTCTCGGTGACCTCAACTTTCGTGCCGGTGCGCGGGTTGCGCCCCTGCCGCGCCGGCCGGTTCTTGACCGAGAAGGCGCCGAAGCCGCGCAGCTCGACCCGGTCGCCGCGCGCCATGGCGGCGACGATCTCGTCGAGGATGGCGTTGACGATGTTCTCGACGTCGCGCTGGTAGAGATGCGGATTCTGCTCCGCGATCCGCTGCACAAGCTCCGATTTGATCATCGCGGCGCCCCCTCAGCGTCGGACAGACCGGCCGGAGCGTGCCAAACCGACAGGAGACCGTCAAGGACGAGGGGGGAAGAGGGGATCAGCCGCTCGGCGCCGAGGACGCGCAGCAGCGCCGGCGGGAGGCCGGCCTGCTCGGCGAGCCAGACGACCGCGGCCTTCGACAGCGAGAACGGACCGCCGGTCCGGTCGACCGGCTTCCAGTCGACGACCGGCAGGGCCGGATCGACGTCCTTCTCGTCGGCGAGCCAGGCGATCGCCGTGTCCTCGCCGCCGATCGCGTCGACGAGCTTCGCATCGAGCGCCTGCCGGCCGGAATAGACCCGGCCGTCGGCGAGCCGCAGCGTCGTCGCCCGGTCGAGGCCTCGCCGCTCGGCGACGATGTCGACGAACCAGTCGAAGGTGTCGCGGATCAGCGCCTCGATCACCGCGCGCGCCTCGGGCGTGGTCGGCTCGAAGGGCGAGGGCTCCGCCTTCAGGGGCGCCGACTTGATCGACTCGACCTTGATGCCGAGATGGTCGAGCGCCTGGCTGACCTCCGGATACTGGAAGATCACGCCGATCGAGCCGGTGATGGTCGAGCGGCGGGCGACGATATGGTCGGTGGCGATCGCCGCCATATAGGCGGCCGAGGCGCCGACGCTGCGCATCGAGGCGACGGTGGGCTTCGCCTCGGAAAGCCGGCGCAGCGCATCGTAGAGCGCCTCGCCGCCGGCGGTCGAACCGCCGGTCGAATCGATCGCCACCACGGCACCGCGGACCGCATCGCTCTTCGCGACGCTGTCGATCATCTCGACGAGATCGCGGTCGTCGGAGATGAAGCCGCTGATGGTGATGCGTGCAATGTGCGGCCGGCTGCGCTGACCGAAGGCGTCCGGCCCGGCGAGCGCGACGACGGCGGCGGCGACCGCGATGGCGAGGAGGAGGAAGGCCGCCACCCGCCAGAAGGAGAGCTTTCGTCTCAGCCGTCGCCGGTCGACGATCTGCTCCGCGTCCATCGCCATGCCGCGTCTCCGTTTCTTCGCCCCCCATAAGGGGTTAGCGGGATCGCTCGGCAAAAGCAAACGGCGCCCGGCGGGGCCGGCCGGCGGGCAAAAGAAAACGCCCCGGCCGATGGCCGGGGCGCGTGTCGTGTCGGTTGCGGGCGCCGGTGCGGCGCGCCCGATCAATCCTCGTCGGACTGACGGGCCTTGAGCGCAGCACCGAGAATGTCGCCGAGCGACGCGCCGGAGTCGGACGAGCCGTACTGGGCCACCGCCTCCTTCTCCTCGGCGATCTCGAGAGCCTTGATCGAGACCTGGATCTTGCGCGCCTTCTTGTCATAGGAGAGCACGCGCGCATCGACCTTCTCGCCCCGGGCGAAACGGTCGGGCCGCTGCTCGGAACGGTCGCGCGACAGATCGGCGCGACGGATGAAGGCCGTCAGATCGGAATCGGCGATCCGGACCTCGATGCCGCCATCCTTGACGTCGAGCACTTCGCAGGTGACGACCGAGCCCTTGCGGATCTCGCCGCTGCCGCCGGTGTCGACGACCGCCTCGCTGCCGATCTGCTTGATGCCGAGCGAGATGCGCTCCTTCTCGATGTCGACGTCGAGCACCTGGGCGCGGACGATGTCGCCGCGGCTGTACTCGTCGATGACCTGCTCGCCGGGACGAGACCAGTCGAGATCGGAGAGATGGACCATGCCGTCGACATCGCCGTCGAGGCCCAGGAACAGGCCGAACTCGGTCTTGTTCTTGACCTCGCCCTCGACGATCGTGCCCTTCGGATGACGCTCCGCGAAGGCTTCCCACGGGTTCTGCAGCGTCTGCTTCAGGCCGAGCGAGATGCGGCGCTTCACCGGGTCGACCTCGAGGATCATCACCTCGACCTCCTGGGAGGTGGAGACGATCTTGCCCGGATGGACGTTCTTCTTGGTCCACGACATTTCGGAGACGTGGATCAGGCCCTCGATCCCCGGCTCCAGCTCCACGAAGGCGCCGTAGTCGGTGATGTTGGTGACGCGGCCGGTGAACTTGGCGCCGACCGGATACTTGAGTTCGATGCCCGACCACGGGTCGGCCTCGAGCTGCTTCATGCCGAGCGAGATGCGGTGCGTCTCGTGATTGACGCGGATGATCTGCACCCGGACGGTCTGGCCGATCGACAGCACCTCGGTCGGATGGTTGATGCGGCGCCACGCGATGTCGGTGACGTGCAGCAGGCCGTCAATGCCGCCGAGGTCGACGAACGCACCGTAATCGGTGATGTTCTTGACGACGCCGTCGATGATCTGGCCTTCCTCGAGGCTCTGGACCAGTTCGGAGCGCTGCTCCGCCCGGGTCTCCTCGAGCACGGTGCGGCGCGACACGACGATGTTGCCGCGGCGCTTGTCCATCTTGAGGATCTGGAAGGGCTGCGGCGTGTGCATCAGCGGGCCGACGTCGCGCACCGGGCGGATATCGACCTGCGAGCGCGGCAGGAAGGCCACGGCGCCGTCGAGATCGACGGTGAAGCCGCCCTTGACCTGGTTGAAGATCACGCCGGTGACCTTCTCGCCCTTGTTGAACATCTCCTCGAGGCGGACCCAGCTCTCCTCGCGGCGCGCCTTGTCGCGCGACAGGATCGCTTCACCGACGGCATTCTCGATGCGCTCAAGATAGACCTCGACGGTATCGCCGACCTGGATGCCGCCTTCCTTGCCGTTCGCGCCGAACTCCTTGAGGGCGACGCGGCCTTCGGTCTTCAGACCGACGTCGATGACCGCGAGATCCTTCTCGATCGCGACCACGCGGCCCTTGACGACGCTGCCCTCGAAAACATCGCTCTCGGATCCGAAGGATTCGTCGAGAAGCGCGGCGAAGTCCTCGCGCGACGGATTGTTGCTTGCCATGAAAACTCCTGGTGCCTTGATCGCGCCGGCGGTTCGCGTTGCGGGATGCTGCGACCGACCCGGCCCCGACGGCTGATCGGGGCTTCCGCTCATGGCGGACCGGCGCTCACAGGTCGGGGCGCAGCATGGACATCGGGCCGCCACATGCCCGGAGAGCATGTGCAAAGGCCCGGCAGGCTCGAAGAGCCGGACCGGGCACGGACGACGGCTCGCATATAGCGAGGGACGGCTCCGGCCACAAGCCGGAATCGTGCCGGACCGCCGCCTCGCCCGGTCAGCCCGCCCGCGCCGCCTCGACGATGGCGATCGCCGCAGCGAGCGCGGCCTCGCGATCGAGCGCGCTGGTGTCGAGGAGGACGGCATCCTCGGCGCGACGGAGCGGCGCGCTCGCCCGGCCCGAATCGCGCGCGTCGCGCTCGAGGATCTCGGCGAGGATGCGCTCATAGGGCACGTCGCGGCCCTTCGCCGCCAGTTCGTCGGTGCGCCGGCGGGCCCGCACCTCGGGCGCCGCGGTGACGAAGATCTTGACGTCGGCATCCGGGCAGATCGCCGTGCCGATGTCGCGTCCGTCGAGCACGGCGCCTTCCGGCCGGCGGGCGAAGCCGCGCTGCAGATCGAGGAGCGCGGCGCGCACCGCGGGGTGCACCGCGACGCGCGAGGCGAGTTCGCCCGCCTCGCGGCCGCGCAGATGCGGATCGGCGAGCCGCGCCGGATCGAGCGCGGCGGCGACGCGGGCCGCCGCCGCGGCGTCGTCGGGATCGAGCCCGGCCTCGGCCATCGCCCGGCCGACCGCCCGGTAGAGCAGGCCGGTGTCGAGATAGGCGAGGCCGTAATGCGCGGCGAGCCGCTCGGCGAGCGTGCCCTTGCCGGCGGCCGCCGGTCCGTCGATGGCGATGATCAAGCGCCCGTCTCCGGCGCGCCGAAGGAGGCGCCGAGCGCCGTCATCAGCGTGCGGAATTCCGGGAAGCTCGTCGCGATCGGACCGGCATCGTCGACCGCCACGGCGACCTCGGAGGAGAGGCCGAGCACGAGGAAGCTCATCGCGATGCGATGGTCGAGATGGGTCTTCACCGTGCCGCCGCCGAGCTTCGCGGTCGGACCGGTGACGGTGAGCGATTCCGGCCCTTCCTCGACGGCGACGCCGTTCGCCGCGAGACCGGCGGCGACCGCGGCGATCCGGTCGCTCTCCTTGACGCGGAGTTCGCCGAGCCCCTCCATCACTGTCCTGCCCTCGGCATGGGCGGCGGCGACGGCGAGCACGGGATATTCGTCGATCATCGAGGGGGCCCGCTCCGGCGGCACGACGACGCCCTTCAGCCGGCTCGACCGGACGCGGATGTCGCCGACGGTCTCGCCGCCGACGTCGCGGCGGTTCTCGATCGTGATGTCGCCGCCCATTTCGATCAGCGTCTCGATGAGGCCGGTGCGCATCGGATTGAGGAGCACGTTCTCGATCGTCACGTCGGAGCCCGGCACGATCAGCGCGGCGACCATCGGAAAGGCGGCCGAGGAGGGATCGCCCGGCACGACGATCGGCTGGGGCTTCAGGTCGCGCTGGCCCTCGAGCCGGATGATCCGGGCGCCGTCCTCGCCGGTCTCGATCTCGATCGCCGCACCGAACGCCTTCAGCATCCGCTCGGTGTGGTCGCGGGTCATCACCGGCTCGATCACCGTGGTGACGCCCGGCGTGTTGAGCGCGGCGAGGAGCACGGCGGACTTCACCTGCGCCGAGGGCACCGGCACGCGGTATTCGATCGGCAGCGGCACGGAGGGACCCTTGATCGTCAGGGGCAGCCGGTCGCGCGAGCGGGCGAGCACCTGGACGCCCATCCGCCGCAGCGGGTCGAGCACGCGGCCCATCGGCCGGCGGCAGAGCGAGGCGTCGCCGGTGAAGGTGGTGGCGAAGGCGTGGCTGCCGGCGAGGCCCATGGCGAGGCGCACGCCCGTGCCGGCATTGCCGTAGTCGATCACCCCCTCCGGCTCGAGCAGGCCGCCGACGCCGACGCCCGAGACGCGCCAGGCCCCGGCGCCCGTCCGCGTGACGCTCGCACCGAAGGCGCGCATCGCCGAGGCGGTGCCGAGCACGTCCTCGCCTTCGAGCAGGCCCTCGATCGCCGTCTCGCCGAGCGCCAGCGCGCCGAACATCAGCGCCCGGTGCGAGATCGACTTGTCGCCGGGAACCCGGATGCGGCCGGTGAGCGGGCGCGATGCGGCGGCGGCGAGCGGTTCCGGGCCGGCGTTGGGGGTCGACATGTCCGGCGGTCTCCCTTGGAAGTTTCCCGGTCGGTTGGGCGCAGGGCGCGTTCCGGGCGGTCGCGAAAGCGGGGCTCGGATAGCATGGCGCCGACCGATCGTCACGCGGGGGTCGCGCCCGCCGGAATTCTTGTGTTGCGCGTCCCCCCTGCAGCGATTATGGGAGGCCGCTTCTTCTGGAGACGAGGCTTTCACCGTGGCGAAACCGGAACTCGGCACCAAGCGTATCGATCCCGAGACGGGGCGTAAGTTCTACGACCTCAACAAGGACCCGATCGTCTCGCCCTATACCGGCATCTCCTATCCGCGCTCGTTCTTCGAGGCGACGACGGCGAAGGCGCGGCCGCAGGCCGCGGTCGAGCCGGAGGAGGAGGAGGCCGAGGACGAGGAGGCGGCCGAGGGCGCCGAGTTCATCTCCCTCGAGGAGGCGGACGACGAGAGCGCCGGTCCCGGCGCGACCGAGGATGCCGACAGCGAGGACGAGGCCGAGATCGACCTCGCCGAGGACGACGACGCCACCTTCCTCGAGGAGGACGAGGAGGAGGGCGACGACGTCACCGACATCATCGGCGGCGTCGACGAAGAAGAGCCCTGATCCCTCCGAAAGGGGCTTGATTTACAAAAAGGCGCGGCCTAGGTTCCGCGCCGCTCCGGACCGGTCCCCAAACCGGTCCGACACGAAGGTCGGGGCCATAGCTCAGTTGGGAGAGCGCTTGAATGGCATTCAAGAGGTCAGGGGTTCGACTCCCCTTGGCTCCACCAACCTTCCCGCTGCAGCCGGGCGAGATATTCGCCGGATCGGCATCCTCAGGGTGTGATTCGGGTCTGAGCAGGGTGAGCGGACTCCCGGAGTTCCCAGTGAAATCGCCGCCGGAAGCGTTCCGGGCGGCTGTTCGGGCGCCCGCGGGCCGCGAGCCGGTGACGGGACTGCCGTTCCGCTCGACCGACGGGTCGAGCGGCCGAGCGATCCATGTCGCCCCTGCCGCATCCGCCCCGCGCGGCCCGAGGCGCGACCCGCCATCGGCCGACAGCGCCAGTGCGGCGGCCTCGCCCGCGACGCCCTCATCATCGTCCAACCCGGGCTGTTTCCGCCGTTCGCGGCCGGTCCCGCACGGTGTTGGTTTGAGCCAGCCGAGATTCCATCCGCATGGCGGGCGCAATTCCCGACCGGTGCTGCCATCGTGCGCAAAACCGTGGAGCTTCGACCCGAGCTTGGCACGCCGCCCGACAAGCGGCTTCTGCGTCGACGCGAATGCGAGTTTGAAATCTTCCGCAGCGTGGAGGAGGCGGTAGAGCTTCCCGCCATCCGCGCAGGATTTACAGAGTTGAGGGAATTCATCTCGCGGGCACAGGCCGTGCTGCAGCGGCGCAAGGCGCGCTCAGGGCGATCTCTGGAACTCCACACCCGGGAAATCCTGATTGAGGAGGGCTTCCGCGAGGGAGCGGATTTTCAGCACGGTCCGCAGTCTGAACCCGGCAAGCGGCCGGACTTCCTATTCCCTTCAGAGGCTGCCTATCGCGATCCGGCTTTTCCGACGACCCGGCTTCGAATGCTCGCGACCAAAACCACGTGCCGCGACCGTTGGCGGCAGGTTATCAACCAGGCAGACCGCATCTCGGTGAAGCACCTGCTAACCCTGCAAGAGGGCGTGTCCGAGGCCCAGTTCCGCGAGATGACGCAGGCAAATGTACAGCTTATCGTCCCGGAACCGCTGATCGAGAAGTTCCCAGCCAGCATCCGAACTGACATTGTGACGCTTGAAAGCTTCCTCGGCGACCTACGACTGCTGGCACCAGGGACACCGTAATAAGTTTTACAGGCGCCTCACCAGACTTTGGAGCATTTGCACTTGGCGCCGACGCTCACTTGAGCGATGAGGCACCTTAAACAACCGATTCCATCAAAGAAAATGGCGCCCCGCCCTGGATAAACATAACGAATACACATCGCCGTTTGCACTCCTATAGAACCGCCGCCGCGCGCCTGTAGCCGCCCTATGGCGTAGTGCGACGCCGCTGATTATTCGAGAAGCATCGGGGGTAGGATCAACGGCCCACACTTTCGAGCCTCCCGATGGCAAGTTGCCTCTGCCGCCGCCGTAGATACCGCTTGGTCGGATTGCGTAGTGCAATTACCTCGGCAGATGAGGGGAACGCGATTGAATCCTTGGCCAGTGATACCCGCCGACGTTGTTGCCTGGTTCCGTGGCGTCTTCGCGGACGCAAACCGCCACGTATGTGAGCGCCTGGCCAATCTCCCCAATATCCGCGAGACATCGCTCGATGACGGATTGATTGAAGCGCTGATCCCCAACAGTGCGCCGACGCTCCTGCCTTCGGGCGCGATCATCCGCATGGATACTCACAACATCGGTGGTTTGCGGCGCCTAGGCGCTCCCCATTGGGATTGGGATTTTCCGCAACGCCGGCGTTGGGAAACGGCGGATATTGCGATCCTCGTCTTCGTCTATCGACAAGACAAGCTGGTGGCGAAGAAGATTGGCCTGCTCCAATCCAAACGTCTCTTTCCGACTAACCATGATGTCGAAGACGAAGATGAAATTGGTTTCCTTCATGGCATGAATGCGTTCATCCGCCGCGATGGGCAGCAAGCAGCCGCCGCACTCCACCGAACCTACAGCTTCGACGAAACCTGCACCTTCGCCGCAATTCAGGCTGGACACCGACAGGTCGAACTGATCGACACGCTCAATCGGGATTTCGGCAAGGCCGTCTTCTACCTGCTCTACGCACCGCCTGAGCTTCCCTACGCAGTTACCTACCCCCTGCGAAAACGAATCCGCGTTGGCGACATGCCGGTCGGAAATCGGGTGGTCGATGCCGACAACCTCCACCGCGCTCTTGTCGAACTCAATGACGGCCAATCTCCCACCTTCAGCCTGCTGAAATCCGCCTGCGTCGGGCGGGATTGGCCGCTCGAAACCTGGGCTGCCGATCTGCTGCTGACCTGTCAGGTTGGACAGCAGTTCGATGACAGCAATGACGATCGCGTCCGCTATTTCCTCGAACGCCGATCGGGGCCCATTGGGGCGGCTCTCGCTGCATCAATTACCCTGCCGGGCGAGGCCTGAGCCGTGCGAAGTGGCGATATCCCCTTCAAGTTCGATCTGACCGATCTCCTCGCCCGCGCTCGCCGCCAAGTCGCTGGCCGGATAGGTGACGTCACCTTGAACTTGCCTTTCATCAGCATTGCGGTCAGCCCTAAAGATCGCGAGCGCCGTGTGGCGCGCGAGATCGTCCTCCGTTTGCGCGATCGGCGCGTCCTATCTGCGTGGGAATGTTGCGACGATTGCATCGAGAGAGCTCTCACTTCGCTCAAGGAAATCCGCCAGTTGATCGTCGACAAAGAGGTGGAACTCGCCGAGTTGCAGGACGGACCGCTGTTCCTTCTGCTCGATGCGATGGCGACTGGTATTCGACAGTTTATGACTTACGAGGAGCTGTTGCGGCGCGACAAGGATGCGCCCCCGCATCCACGTTTCGGCGAGTTTCATCGACCGCCGGACGTGCGCCAAGCCTATTTCGACGGCCTCGAAATCTTACGCGGACACCTGAGCCGGTGTCTCGGGCAGATCGCGCTCATTGCCGGCATGCCCGTGCCGACCGAAGGCATCATTGAGAACTACCAGGGGCCGTGGCAGCTAGAAGCCTACGAGGCGCCGCCTCTGCTGCCACCACCCCCCGAATGACCTGCGCTACGGCTGCTCGGAAGCCCAGGCGCTTACAACGGTGGCGTCGCTTCCCGCACCTGCCGATCACAAGGTTGAGCCTAGAGAACCATTAGAGAACAAAATCTGCTGGCGAAGGCTTGTGGATCGGTTAGGCATGGGCGGATGGAGAGCATAACGAGCCCGAGCGAGCTATCGAGCGATGACTTTGTGCGGCGCTTCGCGCTGCGCCCCGGCCAATTAATGTGGCTCCTTGGCGCGGGTGCGTCGGTTTCAGCCGGCATCCCCAGCGCTTGGGATATGATCTGGCAATTCAAGCAAACGTTGTTCGTTGCCCAACGCAAGGCGTCGCCGCAGAGTGTCGCCGATCTCGGTAATCCTGCGATCCGCGCGCTGTTAGACTCGCACATTGCGAGTTCCGAGCGACTACCGTCGCCGGGTTCACCGGATGAATACGCGGCGCTCTTCGAAGCAACCTACCCGGTGGAGCGCGATCGCACGACTTTTATTCAAGGCATGATTAGCGGCGCGAAGCTGGCCTATGGCCATCTTGCCCTCGCCTCGCTTCTAAAAGCGGGCCACACTCAGCTCGTCTGGACGACCAATTTCGACCACTTGATCGAAGATGCCTGCGCGAGAACGTATGGCACAACGGGCACGTTGAGCGTCGTTGCACTCGACGCTCCGGAACTGGCGGGGCAATTGATCGGCGCGCAAAAATGGCCCATCGCAGTGAAGCTGCACGGCGATTTCCGCTCGCGTCGGCTTAAGAACACGACCGATGAGCTGCGCCAGCAGGATGCGGCGCTTCGTCAGCAGCTCGTGGATGCCTGCCGACGATCCGGCCTCGTAGTCGCCGGCTACAGCGGACGCGACGATTCAGTGATGGACGCGCTTGAAACGGCGCTCAATCAGCCGGGCGGTTATCCTGGCGGACTGTTCTGGCTGCATCGCGGTAGCGATCCACCGCTCGGGCGGGTCATCCGACTTCTCCAGCGCGCCAGCGACGCGGGCGTTGAGTGCGGGCTGGTGCGGATTGAGAGCTTCGATGAGATATTACGTGATCTCGTGCGGCTGCTGCCCGCGCTCGACACATCCGCTCTCAACGCGCTGGCAACAGGACGGTCGCGCGTGTCGGGCGCTCCCGAGCCCTCGGGCCAGCGGGGCTGGCCCCTCATTCGGCTCAACGGGCTTGCCGTCACCATCCCGGCCAATTGCCGCAAGCTGGTATGCACGATCGAGGGTGTCGCAGCGGCGCGTTCGGCGGTCGCCGAGGCGAACGCGCGCCTGATCGTGACGCGCACGCAAGCGGGCGTGCTCGGTTTCGGCAGCGATGCCGAGTTCCGTCGAGTGTTCGACCCGTTCGGAATCACTGCGTTCGATCTGGCCACCTTCGAGAAGCGGCGCCTGCGCTATGAGTCCGGCGAACGCGGCCTGCTACGCGATGCCTTGGTAGAGGCGCTGTGTGCCGCCAAGAATGTTCGTGCGATCCGCCGCCGCAGCGCTGATTTGCTCGTGCCAGTAGATCCCGCCGACAGCGCATGGGATGGGCTTCGCGCGATAACTCATCAGACGACTGGCACCGTGCCCAAACACCCGGACCTGAAATGGCACGAGGGGGTCGGGGTCCGGCTTGACTGGGCAGACGACGGTCTTTGGCTGCTGCTTGATCCAAAGATCGTGTTTGAGGGTGTCACGGACGCGACCAAAGCGATCACCGCCGACTTCGCGCGCGAACGGACGGTGAAGCGCTATAATCGTGATCTCGATCGGCTTATCGATTTTTGGGCAAAGCGCCTTGCCGGCGAAGCGCTTCTGGCGCTGTCGATTGGCGACGGGATCGATGCTCGCTTCGCAGTCGGGAAGAACACGGCCTTCTCCAAGCTGGTGCAGCCATGACGAGCGAGATCGCCCCGACCATATGGTATCCCGAACCCGAGCTGGTGTTCCATCCCGAGCGAACGAGCGAGCGGGACATTCATCCGCTGCGCGGGCTCAAGCGGTTCGGCCCCCATTCGCGCGGATTGGTGCAATCGCCGATCCGGGTAGCGACGCTGGCCCCGAAGGGCGAGTCCGAGCGACTGTTCGCATTCATGCGTGAGCTGAGCCAGAGCGTGCGCCCGGTCGAGCGAACCGACTATCTGCCGGATTGGCCGGGCTTCAATACCGTGTTCGACATGCGCGTGACGGCGGCAACCAAGAAATGCCGTGTCGAGCTGGACGGATCGTTTGAGAGCGAGATGGCACAATCGGCGATGCCGCACGTGTTGCTCGCCGAACAGCTCGTTCGTGCGATCCAGCCCCTTGAGGCGTTCCGCAGCGACTTCGATGTCTTGTTCATCTACCTACCGCAGCGGTGGGAGCGTGGCTTCTACGGCGCGGGGGACGATTTCGATCTCCACGATCATCTCAAAGCCTATACGGCCGCGCGCGGGATGCCGATCCAGATCGTGCGCGAAGACAAGGCGCTCGCTTATCGCTGCCGTGCGAGCGTGATGTGGCGAGTCGGGCTGGCGCTGTATGCCAAGGCCGGCGGCGTTCCCTGGAAGCTAGCCGACGTGGACCCAGAAACAGCCTATGTCGGCATTTCCTATGCGGTGCGGTCGAACGGTGCCGACAAACCGCGATTTGTGACTTGTTGCAGCCAGGTGTTCGACGCGGAGGGCGCCGGCTTGGAGTTTATCGCCTACGATACCGCCGACGTGCAGGTGCAACGCGATAATCCCTTTTTATCGCAGGCTGAGATGTTCCGTGTCATCACGCGGTCGATGACGCTGTATCGTCACCGGCATGGCGGACGCTCGCCGCGCCGGGTCATGGTCCACAAATCGACCGAGTTCAAAGACGCAGAAGTGCTCGGCTGCTTCGAGGCACTACCGCTGTGCGAGGCGGTCGATTTGATTCAGGTGGTCGAGGATGTGGGCTGGCGCGGCGCGCGTTGGGAACGCGACCAAGCCAATTCGGGAGGTAAGGCGGCGGCGTTTCCAATTAAGCGTGGCTCACTGATCGGGCTTGGCGAGCGCGAGGCACTACTGTGGATGCACGGTGCCGTGGAGACTTTGGGACCGAAAACCTATTTTCAGGGTCAGCGCGGCACGCCGCGTCCGATCCGACTTGTCCGCCATGCCGGGCACGGCACGTGGGACGACAGCGCCCGCGCGGCGCTCGCCTTGTCGAAGATGAACTGGAACAATGACGGGCTGTATGATCCGCTACCCGTAACGATGAGTTATGCGAAGGTGCTGGCGCGCGTCCTCAAGCGCATGACGAATCTAGGCAGCACACCCTACCAATTCCGATTCTTCATGTAGTGAAAGTTCGTTGCACCCACAGGATTCGAACTTTTTGCCGTCGATGGCCGCCGTGCCTACGATCGTGTTAACACTGAGTTTTCGCTGATCGTAGCCTGTGCGGCTGACGCGCACAAACGGCGGCCGGCGGCGGAATTTGGTGCCCCGTGCAGGATAAACATAACGAATACATCCCGTTGTTCCTACTACCGTAGCGCCGCCAAACACCGAAACGAGCCAGCGATCGTCGCCGTCGAACGTCGCTTGCGCTTCGCCCGCAATCCGCACCCTTCCTGAACCGTTGCAGGATGGAGATATACGTGTTTCATTTCAACATCGGAAATGATACATATGCGTTATGGACGCTTCGCAAGACTCCGAGCATTGGCTAGCATTGCTGCACCAAATCCCTGCGAAGCCGCCCTATCTGCGTGTGAAAATCTGGCGCCGCTTGCAGGCGATTGGCGCAGTGCCGCTCAAGAACGCTGTTCATGTGCTCCCCCGTCGCGAGGAGAACGAAACCGCATTTCGCGACCTGCTGGCAGAGATCACGACCAGCGGCGGCGAGGCGGTGCTGATCGACGCGCAGATGATCGAAGGCCAGAGCGACGTTGAGCTCCGCCAGCTTTTCGACGCTGCGCGGGATGCCGATTATGACGAGCTGGCCCAAGCCGCACGGCAGTTGCTCGACACTGGGCCGGCGTCGGGGACCGAGATCTCAAAACTCCAGCGACGGCTTTCTGAGATTGTCCGGCTCGACTTCTTTGGCGCGCACGGTCGTCAAGGTGCCGAGGCGGCGCTGCGGGATTTGGACGAGAAGCGTTACGCCCATCCCGACGTCGGCCGCACAGGCGAAGCGGCTGCGGTGTCGCCCGCTGACCTCAAGCATCGCGTCTGGGTGACGCGGCGCGGCGTCCACGTCGATCGCATCGCCTGCGCTTGGCTGATCCGACGATTCATCGACCCCCACGCGAGCTTCAAGTTCGTCGATGGCAGGAGCTACACGTCCGATGCCGGCGAGCTGCGCTTCGATATGACCGATGCCGAGTTCACCCATGAGGGCGATCGGTGCAGCTTCGAGACCCTGCTGCTACGCGCCGAGCTGGACGGCGATCCGGGATTAGCCGCGATCGGGGAGATCATCCACGACCTCGACATCGGCGACGACAAGTTTGAGCGGCCGGAAACGCCGGGACTCAGCGCGATGCTGTCAGGCGTGTGCGCGACGTTCGATGACGATCTCCAGCGCATCGCCGGTGCCGGCGACGCGCTCGATGGCTTCTACGCCTACTTCACCCGGCAAAACCCGTGAAGTCGGGAGTCAGCGCAAGGCACTCGGCCCTCGGCCGAGAGATGACTGTTATAGCTTGAGGAACGTGGTGAATGCAGACAAATGTACCGAGCGAGGCTGTAGGTTCTGCGGAAGGTCAAGGCATTTTGCCGCAGCTTTCGTATGCACAGATCTTCGCCAAGTTCTTGCGGTTCGGTTTCCTGGCATGGGGTGGCCCGATCGCCCAAATCGCCATGATCCGCCGCGAGTTGGTCGACGAGGAACACTGGGTCTCAAGTGCCAGGTTCAACCGCATCCTAGCCGTGTATCAGGTGCTCCCCGGTCCGGAGGCTCACGAGCTATGCGTCTTCTTCGGCACGCTTCCTAAAGGAAAGCTCGGCGGTCTTCTTGCAGGCCTGGGATTCATGATGCCGGGCTTTGTCCTAATGTTCGCGCTGTCCTGGCTGTATCTCTCCACCGGGATCATGCAGACTGCCGCCGCAACCGCGGCATTTCTCGGAGTGCAACCGGCCGTCATCGCCCTGATCGTGCGCGCCGTGCACCGGATTGGCGGTCACATCCTGCTCGACCGCTGGCTTTGGGGTATCGCGGGCGTCGCCGGCCTAGCGGCCCTCGTCGGCACGCCGTTCTGGCTCACCCTGCCGATCGCGGGCCTCGTCTATATGTTCGCGACGCGCCGTCAGCGGGTGACGGCCGGCCTGCTCATGGCCGTGCTCGTCGGGCTCGGGCTCTACTTCGCCTGGGTCACTTTCGCCGGTCCGGTTGGTGGAGATGCGGTCTCGGCGCAACCCGTCGCAAACCAAGAACCGTCGCTGCTGGATCTTTTCATCTCGGGCCTCAAGGCCGGGCTCCTCACCTTTGGCGGGGCCTACACAGTCATCCCGTTCCTGCGTGCCGATGCGGTTGGCAATGGATGGATGACGGATGCGCAGTTCCTCGACGGGCTCGCCCTATCGGGGATTCTGCCGGCACCCCTGATCATCTTCTCGACGTTCATCGGATATTTCGGCGGCGGCCCACTCGGAGCGATCGTGATGACGATCGGCATCTTCCTGCCGGCATTCAGCTTTTCTCTGTTCTTTCATGACCAGCTTGAACGGCTGGTGGACAACGAAAAGATCAAGACCTTCCTAGAGGGAATATCAGCAGCGGTCGTCGGGCTGATCGCCGCCACGACGCTGGAACTAGGGCAAAAGACTCTCGTGAACGTGCCCGGCGTGGTGATCCCGCTCGCGATCTTCGCCGTCGCCCTCGCGCTCCTTTACGTGTTCAAGGCCAAAACGACGATCCTGTGGGTTGTTCTCGCCGCGGCGGGGGCGGGCCTCGTCCTGTTCGGATGATCGCGACGCACCGTCACTCTTACGCAGCCTAATCAATCATATTGGAAAGGACCGAATGTGACGATCGACAATCTCTCCCGACGCAGTGCAATCGCAACCCTAGGCATAGGAGCCGCCGCCATGACGATCAACGAAGCCTCCGCCCGGACGCCGGTCGCCACGCCGTCGACCGTCCCCGCCTTTGCCGGCAACCATCAAATCAAGCCGCTCAAGTTCGATCCGGCCAGGCTTGAGGGCTTGTCCGAGCGATTGATCACGTCGCACCACGAGAACAACTATGCCGGCTCGGTCAAGACGCTGAACGCATTGCGGCCACGGCTGGCCGCCGCGCTCGCCGATACCGAAGCGCCGCCTGCCATCTACGGCGGCCTCAAACGCGAGGAACTGCACCGTACCGGCTCGGTGGTGCTGCATGAAATCTACTTCGACGGGTTGGGCGGCGACGGCCGGGCGGCCGGTTCGGTCCGCGACGCCATTGACGCCGCCTTCGGCTCGTTCGCGACATGGGAGGCGGAATTCCGCCGCACCGGCATGAGCCTTGCGGGCGGCTCTGGCTGGACAATCCTCGCTTACAACGTCCACACGCGCTCGCTCAACAATCATTGGGCTTGGGATCACATGCACGGCGCTGCGGCCGGCATACCGCTGCTCGCGCTCGATATGTATGAACACAGCTTTCACATGGATTACGGCACCCAAGCCGCCAGGTATATCGACGCGTGGTTCAAGAACCTCGACTGGGAAGCGACCGACCGCCGTTATGCGCAGGCGATCGCCACCGCCAGCGCCTGAGTTGGAGAGCGGCGATGAACGGGAGGCGAGTGAAGTCGGCCTTGACCACTTGCCCCAAGATCGGCCTGTTGTGGCGAACCGACCTCCCCACCAGCCCTCTGGACGTGCAAAGCGCGCGCCAGTGGCCGATCATGGCAGCGCTGCGTGAGTTGGGCGGTGAGGTCGAGGCGATTGGATATGCCGACGAGACGGCTGGTACAACGCGCGACCGTCTGCTGACGTGCGATGGCGTGATGGTCTGGGCCGACCCGATCAGCGACGCCGGTGACCGCTCAAGGCTCGATCCGATTTTGCGCGAGGCCGCGGCGGCGGGCGTCTCGATCAGCGCGCATCCCGATATCATCGCGAAAATGGGCGTGAAAAGCGTGCTTCACGCCACGCGGGCGCTGGGTTGGGGCACCGACACACACCGCTACGCCGATCTGGAGGAACTGCGCGCGCTGCTTCTTGAACGCCTGGCTTCCGGGCCGCGTGTGCTCAAGGAAAATCGGAGCAATGGCGGCCGGGGCGTGTGGCGGGTCGAAGTTGCTGACCGGGGGGGTGGCGCCCAACCGATCGTTTCGGTCCTTCACGCCGCGCGGGACAGCGTTCCGTTCAAGATCCCCCTCGATGCCCTGATCGCTCGGTTCGCACCCTATTTTGAGCGCGGCGAATGCCTCATCGACCAACCGTTCCAACCGCGGCTCGGGGACGGCATGATCCGCTGCTATGTGAGCGAGGGCACGGTCGTCGGTTTCGGCCACCAACTGATCCGCGCGCTATTGCCGCTACCCGCGGAAGGGGTCGATTCTCCGAAGGCGCAGCCGGGGCCGCGGGTCATGCAGCCTGCCGACGCCGGCGCTTTCCAGTCGCTCAGAGACGATATGGAACAGTCGTGGATTCCCGGGTTGCAGCACATCCTCGCCATCGAGCATGACGAGCTGCCGCTCCTGTGGGACGCGGACTTCCTCTACGGGCCGAAAGACGATCGCGGCTCGGACAGCTATGTCTTGTGCGAGATCAACGTCAGTTCGGTCGCGCCGTTTCCGCCCAGCGCCGTGCGACAGGTGGCGGATGCCGCATACCGTCGCGCGGTCGCGGCGCACGAACGCCGTGTCGCCGGCCGAGGAACCACGGCTTCGCCGGCATAAACGTTCGCACGTTCCGGGATACGTTAGTCGGTCGCTGGACCAGCGAAGCGCCTTTCGTCACGCTCAGTCAACTTGATCCAGTATTCGAGCCGCCGTCACCGCCGGTGCCCGCGGCAATCTGATTTCGACCGCCAGCCCTGGCTGGAGCCGCGCAAAGGCCAGCGCTCCACGGTGCAGTCGGGCAACGGCGTCGGCGATGGCGAGGCCAAGGCCGTTGCCGGATGCACGCCGCGCTCGGTCCAAGCGCCCGAACGGGCGCAGCATCTCGGAGACCTCGCAATCGGATACGCCGGGACCGTCGTCGGCGACCGCCATCGTCAACGTGTCGGCCTGCTCGGTGACCGAAACATCGATACGAGCGTGCTCACCGGAGTATTTGAGCGCGTTCTCAATCAGGTTGGCGAGCGCACGCGCCAGCAGGTCGGCGTCACCGGCGACCAGCGCTTCTCGCGCTAAGCTCACAGAGATGTTGCGGCCGGAAGCCTCGATCTCTGCACGATAGGCATCCACCACCCGGTCAACGATCTCTGCCAGGTCGATAGGCTGAAATCGCGCGCGCGCGTTACCGGCATCAATCTCCGCTAGATCCAGCACCGCACTGAACAGCCGAAGCGCCTCGTCCAGCCCGGCCAACGCCTCACCCAGCGCCGCAGACCTGAGCTCTTCATCGTGCTGTGCCAACGCCAATTCAACAGAGTGCCTCACCCGCGTGAGCGGCGTGCGCAGGTCGTGGGCGACCTCCGCCGACACGCGACGGATCGTGGCTACCAGCGTGTCAATCCGATCGAGCATACGGTCGATGGCCAACGCGAGTTGATCAAGATCGGTGCGCGCATCGACCGGAGCGCCGGTCCGCGCCGAGAGATCGCCACGCTCGACTGCTCGGACGGTAACGTTGATCCGCTTCATCTGGCGCAGCGTCTGCCGCGTGGCGAAGAGGCCTGCGATGATGCCGAACACCAACGCGATTCCGCCAGCGGTCAGAATGGCCCCGAAAACAGCGTCGCGGATTGCTTCGCTTCGCTCCATATCCTCTCCAACGATGAGAAGGGATCCATCGGGAAGGCGTCGCGTCATCGCCAGCAGATGGACGCCCTCGACGCCGGGTTGCGGCGGAGGCTGGTCGATAAAGTGCCAACCGACCTTTCGCGGTACAATTTGGATGTCGCCGATCAGCGTGCGTCCATCTGGCCCAACTAAATAATACTCGGGCGACCCCGGCCGCTCGGCCTTCGCTCGAATTATTTCCAGTGCGCGATCAAGGCCTCCCCGTTGCGCTTCGAGGGCGATCACGTGCGACTCCAGCTCGATGCGATTTCGAGCCTCGCGCTCAACCACCCCGCGCGTTGCGATCCAGCCGCCGAGCGCGCCGGCGACCATGCTGATGACGAGCAGCAGCGCGTTGAGCGCAACAAGACGGGACACCGTCGAGCGCAACAGCCGGCTAATCACTCCAAGCGGCATAGCCTTCCCCACGCACGGTATGGATCAGGGGGGGATCGTCACCGCGATCGATCTTTGCCCGCAGCCGACTGATGTGGCTTTCGACGAGGTTCCTGCCAGGATCGAAACGGAACTTCCACACGGTCTCCAGCAGCATCAACCGCGTAAGCACGGCCGGCGAGTTCAGCATCAGTAGTTCGAGAAGCTGGAACTCGCGTGGGATTAGTTCGATGGGCGTGTTGCCTCTCCGCACCGTCCGAGCGAGACGGTCGAGTGTCAGATCGCCCAGCGAGAGGATGCTGGGCGGGCCGGCCGCCCGGCGCTGCAGCGCTTCAACGCGCGCGACCAGTTCGGCGATCGCGAACGGTTTGACAAGATAGTCGTCGGCTCCACCTTCAAGACCTTCGACTCGTTGGCCCACGGAGCCTAGCGCCGTGAGCATCAGCACGGGTGCTACGACTTGGCGACGGCGCAGCTCGGTGACAACCGATAGCCCATCCATCTCTGGCAGCATTCGGTCAACGATCAGCAACGCGTGAGCACCGCTCACGGCGCGATCAAGTCCGCTTTTTCCGTCGTCCTCCCAATCGACGGCGTGACCGCGAGCACGCAGCGCTTCAACAACGGCGCTCCCCGTGTCCTCGTCGTCCTCGATCAGTAGTAGGCGCATAATGCCCGAGGCATCTCCTCTGTTGTTTGCGCCGACCATAGCCGCGTGCGAGCAGTGCCGACAGTGCGCCAATGTCGTTTGCCGACGGCTGCGTTCGCACAAGAGTTCGATCGCCTTCTAGTGCAGAATGCCGCCAGCGGACCTTGTGAATCTACAAGGTGCCTTGCGGTCGGCGCCGATGCATGAGTGTCGCAGCTTTGGCGTGCCCGAGGAGGCATCGACCATGATCTCATTATGCATCAGGAGTTGAAGCAAAACTATGCGGACGGTGCTGTTATCGGGGTTGGCCACGCTGCTACTAGCCGCACCTGCTTGGGCGGCACCGGACTGGGCGAAGGTTGACGCCGCGCTGGGACGCCCCGGCGTCGAGCAGCCGGACGGAGTTCGTCGCTACGGATTTCCTCGCTCCGACCTGCGCGTTGTTCTGGATGGCGTATCGATAGAGCCTTCGCTGGCGCTCGGCTCCTGGGCCGCGTTTCAGCCTATGGGGGACGAAGTGATGGTAATGGGCGATCTTGTGCTCACGCACGAGGAAGTGAACCCTGTGATGACGCGCCTTTTGCAAGGTGGATACACCATCACCGCGCTCCACAATCACCTGCTGCGGTCCGCGCCCGGCACCATGTACATGCACATAGCTGCGCATGGCGATCCGGTAAGGCTGGCGGCGGCGCTGCGCCAAGCCATTTCCGCAAGCCGCACACCGATCTCTCCACCGTCTCTTGGAGCGGGAGCACCGTCTCGCCTCAATCTAAACTCCGATGCTCTGGACGAGCTGATGGGAGCCGAAGGCAGGGTCAATGGTGGCGTTCTGCAATACAGTATTCCCCGTGCGGAGCGGCTCATGGATGGCGGCATGGTGACGCCTCAATCAATGGGAACTGCGACCGCAATCAATTTTCAGCCCACCGGCGGCGGCAAGGCGGCGATCACGGGCGATTTCGTCCTCATCGCGAGCGAAGTAGACCGCGTCCTTCGAGCGCTTCGAGCGAACGACATCGAAGTCACAGCGCTTCACAACCATATGTTGAACGACGAGCCGCGCCTGTTCTTCCTGCACTTCTGGGCCAATGACGACGCGGCAAAGCTGGCGCGCGGTCTCCGCTCGGCACTCGACACAATGAACAATCGAAAAAACTAAGAATCGGACGACGGCCAGTCGGGCCGCGACCGCCGCCCGTTCATCCCCCGGCCCCGAAGGAAGTGGAACGGAACATGGCTAGCAAACGAACTCTCGTCATCGGAGCCAGCGCTGCTGTGTTGACGGTGGCAGGCGTGGCGCTCGCGGCGCAGCAGAACCATGAGGCGAACGAGAACCGCATTATCGGCGAGCATAGCGAGAAGGAAGTCGCACTCGACCAGGTGCCGGTGGCCGCGATGAACGCCGCGCGCACACGACTCGCGTCTGTCCGCGAAGCCGAGCTGGTAACCAGAAAGGCGGACGGCAGCACGCTCTACGAGATCGAAGGCAAGGATCAGGCTGGCAAGAACGTGGAGCTGTTCGTTACGCCGACAGGCCAAATCCTCGGGAATGAAAACGACAGCGATGAGGATGGCGACTGAACTCTCAGTCGTCTGAATGGGCCTGAATGGGGGTAAGGCCCATTCTTTGAAAACACCATCCGAGGATCAAATATGTTTAGGACTGTCGGTTATTGCATCGGAGCGTGTGTATCATCCGTCGTGCTCGCTGCTTCGAGTTATGCGCAAGAACAACCGATTCACACAAACGGCTCTGAACTCGTTGCAAGCTGTCGCGCCAACAACCCAGCGTGCGGCGCATACCTTCAAGGCGTGCTGGACATGATGATAGTGGCGCGGGGTAGCGAGTGTGGGGCGCCGCGTTACGATCGGAATAGATTGCGTTCAGCCTATCTGCGCTGGGCAGAAGACAACAGCTACTTCATGGACGTTCACATGGTTGCTGGCGCCGAACAAGCATTGGCTGAAGCTTGGCCTTGCGCGCCGCGACGATAGGAAGAAGTTGCATCATCCCAATCGCTCCACAGCGGCGCTCAGATAGGAATTGTTTCTGGCAGGTAGCTGGTATCACCGAACGGAGTAAGGAGTTCTGCTTGCCATTTGAAATCCGCCAGCTTTGTTATGCTATCGCCGCGGCGGACCATGGTAGTTTTTACAGAGCCGCCCGGGCACTTGATATTGAACAATCGACCCTCAGTCGCTCCATCTCGAAGTTGGAGCGCTCGATCGGAATGTCTATCTTCGAGCGGTCGCGGGCTGGGGTCAAAACGACGCTGGCCGGAGCCGCGTTCATTCGTGGCGCGCGACCAATGGTGGCAACGGCAGATAAGCTAGTCACCATGATGCTCGCAGCCGGCCAGGGCCGCGCTGGCGGTCTATTGCTCGGGTACAATAGCTCGGTCTCCGCCGGCAATCTCCGGGCGACCCTCATTAGCTGGCGCGAGGCGCATCCTGACGTCGAACTGGAATGCGTCGAGGCTGATCGCAGCGTTCTGCTCGCTGGGCTCGACACGGGCGAAATCGACGTAGCGATCCTGATGGGGACGCCCAGCCACAACGGATTTCGCTGCGAGCCGCTATGGAGCGAGCGGATGCTAGCCGCGTTGCCCGCCTCGCATCCGTTGGCTAGACGGGACATAATTCACTGGACGGATCTTCGGGGCGAGCACTTCCTTCTGCCCGCGGCCGATCCCGGCCCTGAAATCCGCGACATGTTGCTTGGCAGACTTCCAATCTCGGGCGGTAAGCCTGACATCCGAATGTCGCGGGCGAGCCGTGAGACCGTGCTGAGCATCCTCGGCGTCAACTCGGGTGTTACCATTGTCTGCGAGGGATCGACCGGAGCGACCTATCCTAGTGTCGTCTATCGGCCGATTCATGGCGAACAAGGACCGGCACTGACCGGATACTCGGGTTGCTGGCGAGACGACAATCGCAATCCAGCGTTGCGGCGCTTTCTTGGATTTATCAAGGCCCGCTATGCGCTCTCTTTTGATTTCTCGCCAAGATTCCAGTAAATTAGGCGGCCAGTCGGTGGAGTAAATTTTTGATGTCGCAAGGCAGGACCATCATCATCGTGCTTGTCACTTTGGTCATCGGCTTCGCAGGCGGCTTTGTCTTGCGGCCGGTCATCGCCCCCCTTAGCCAAACAGCCGTCGCCGTCAGTCCGGCCCCGGCCGCGCCGCAGCCGACCGCAGCGCGCGGGACGCAGTATTTTGCGGCCAATATCGACGAGGCTCGGCAGATCGTAGCAGCGTGTCGAGACGGTTCGGTGCGCGGTGATGAATGCGCCAACGCCGAGCAGGCAGTTATCGAGGCCGATAGCCGCGATCGCTTCAAGCGTTTCACCGGCAACTGAGAAGCCGGGAACCCCTTAACTGCCTTGCGCGCGGTGGCGACGAAAGCCGCGGTCGGTGTCCATGAAGCGCGCAAGCATAGGCGCCACCAGCTTTTCAGGCGGCATAGGTTGCTGGCCGGTCTCCGCCGCGAGCGCGGCGGCGTAGGCTACAAGATCGCGGTGGACCCCGGCGGGTAGCTCCACCGTCAGTTTGACAGGCCGATCGTCCACCAATGGCCCCAGCTTCAATTTCGTCATCGTGACGCTCCCAAAGGTTCGAGCACTAGGTCGCGGGTGATGACCACGCGCAGCGGATGGCCCGGCCGGATGGTAAGGGTCGGCTGCACGTTGAGCTGCCGCCGAACGATCTGCTGGCCGGTCTGATTGATCGTGTCCTGCGAGCCGCGCCGTAACGCGCGGGTCAAGTCATCCTCGCTGTCCGCGCCCAACTCGGCGCCGACGCCGAGCAGAGTCGAGACGGCCGCCGCCCTGAGCAGATTGCCCCAATGCTGATTCACGCGATCCTGTAGGCCGGCGAACCCAGCGCCGTCCGCGCCTGGCTGGCGCTCGAGAACGATCGAGCGCCCGTCCGGCATGATGAGCCGGTCCCAGGCGAGGAGAACACGGGTCTGCCCGGCGGTGATCTCGCTGTCGTATTCGCCGATCAGCCGGGCACCTTGCGGGATGAGCAAGATGCGGCCTGTCGGGCTGTCATAGACGTTCTGCGTAACCTGCGCCGTTATCTGGCCGGGAAGATCGGACCTGATCCCGGTGATGAGCGCGGCCGGGATGATGCTTCCGGCCTGCACGATGTTGGGCGACGGGGGTGCGATCAGCCGCTCCGCGCTCACCGTTCGCTGGTTCGAGGCTTGCGCCATGAAAGCGCGCCGGCCAGCTTGATCGCCCTGCGCTGCGCTCGCCTGCTGCGTTAGCTGCGCGGCTTGGTCGGGCAAGATCAGCGACGGGGCCGGCGCCGTTCCGGCGTTGCCCGCGTTGCCGCCGAGGAATACGCCACTCATTCGGGCAGCGTCACGTTCCTGCTGGGCGCGCTGGCGCGCAGCCTCCTCGGCCTGCGCGCGCGGATCGGGTTGGGCCGGCTGCGTGCCGATCGGCGGCACGGGCACGTTCTCGCCGCGCTGCTGGGCGGACACGATCGGGCCGCCGAGGTCGCCGGGAAGTGGTGGCCCAAGGCGCGGCGCTTGAGCATAGTCCCTCGGTCCCGAGGTGATGGTCTCGGCCGTGGCGCGGCTCTCGGTGTTGTAGAGTTCTTCCGCCTGCCGTTCACCAGCCGGTTTGAGCGCGTAGATCAGCGAGCCGCCGATACCGAGGCCGGCGGCCACGCCTATGACTGTCAGCGCCTTGCGGGACAGACGCATGACGCGGGGCGGATCGCGTCGAAGCTGGAATGGCTTTGGATCGGCGGGAAGGGGCTGCGGCGCGGCCGGCTCGGCGGAGGGAATGTCGGTGCGATCGTTCACGGCCGCCGCTCCCGTCCGTCGTCGCGCACGATGCGGACGCGCTGTTCATTGCGCCGATCGCCCAGGCGCAGTTCGGCGGCGGCGAACAGCCGGTCCACCACCATGTAGCGGCCCTGCACGCGATAATTGACTAGCTCGGCGTCCCCGGCCGCGCCGGTAACGAACAGCGGCGGCATCTCGCCCTGCGAGATCCCCGCCGGAAACTCGATGAACACCTGCCGGGAGTCGTCGAACGCACGAATGGGACGCCACGGGGCGCGGTCGCCCTCGATGCGATAACGGAAATTGAGCGAAGTCACATCCACGCCGGTCGCGGCCGGCGCGACCGTCGCAGCGGCGATGTTGCCGCCGCGTAGCGCGATGAGCTGATCTTGCGGGTAGGTCCACGACACTGAGGCCATGTAGGTCGCAGGTGTCGCGCGCAGCTCCAGATGATAGGTGCGCCGATCGGTGTTGATGACGAGGTTGGTGGCGAGGTCCGGCCTCGTCGGTTTGACGAGGATATGCACTCGCGCTGCCGGCCCGCCGCCGCTGATAGTATCGCCGATGATCCAGCGCACGGTGTCGCCGGCTGCTACCGGCCCCGGCCCAACGAGCTGCTCGCCCTCCTGTAAGGCGATGTCCGTCACTTGGCCGGGCGCGGTATAGATCTGATAGAGCGCGCCGTCCGTCCAGGGATATTGCTGGATGGCGTTGAGGAAGCCGTCACGGGCCGGCTGCACCCGCGCGGCGGCGTTTGCATCGCCGACGCGCCTACGGGGATCGGCAGGCTCTGACACGCGAGGGGCATCCGGCAATGGCTTGAGCTGACCGGGAAGCGGCAACGGTTCAGGAATCGTAACGATCTCCACCGGGCGCGGCGGCTCGGCGGCCGGCGTCGCGGCGACTTCGCGCGGTGGATCGTCATATGCGATAGCGGGCGGCCGAGCGGAAGTAGTGGCACAGCCGGCGAGCGCGGAGGCGGAAACGAGCAGCGCGGCGGTGACGGCGCGCCGGAAGGGAATGCCGATCATTGCGACAGCTCCTTTGACCAGTTGAGGGCATTGACGAACACACCGAGCGGATTCTTGCGGAGTGCGTCCGGCGTGCGAGGCGGCTGCACGACGATGGTGAGGATCGCCGACCAGCGTTCGGTGGCGGCGAGGCTGCCGTCCTGATAGCGTCGCTCCGTCCAGGCGACGCGGAAGCTGTCCGGTGACGCGCGGATGACGCTTGATACGTCCACCGCCACCTGCACCCGCCCGACGTTGGCGAACGGGTCGTTGGCGCGAGCGTAATCGTTGAGCGCGACCGCGCCCCGATCGGTGGTGAAGTCATAGGCGCGAAGCCAGTTCTGACGAACGATGACCGGATCGGCCGGCACGCTCCTGACTTGCTCGATGAAGCGGGCGAGATGGAACGCGATCTGCGGATCGGTCGGGCGATAGCCGGCCTCGGCCGGCGCGACCGCCTGCGCCTCGCCGAGCCGATCGACCTGCACCACCCAAGGGACGATATGGCCACGGGCCGATTGCCAGACGAGGCCGCCAGCCAGGCCGCCCGAAAGGGCGAGCGTGCCGAAAAATGCGAGACGCCAGTTCTTCGCCTGCACGCGCGCCGAACCGATCCTGTCGTCCCAGGCTTGGGCGGCGCGCTGATAGGGCGTGGTCGGTTCGGGGGTCTGGCCGTAGCGGATGGTCGGTCGTCGGAACATGGCAGCTAGTCCTTCTGATGGAGATCGACGGACGAGCCGCTTCCCCCGCCGTCGCCGGAACGTAGGGTGTGGGCGGCGATCGTCGCGCCGTGGGTCATGGTCTGGCGGCGCTTCATGGCCGATGCCCAAGCGGGCCTGTCGTCGGAGGCTGGTGCCGATGGCGAAGCACCTCCTGAAATCGTGCCTCGCGTCGCGGTGACTGCTGCGCGACCGCCGGCGCGATAGCTGTCTTTCAGGGACGCGGCGGCTTTCCGTAGCGGGGAAATCGCCGCACCCGCCGCCGCTTGGCCGACACCGGCCGCGCCACCCGCGACGGCGGCTGCGCCGGTCTTGCCTGCCGAGCCGAGCGCATAGGCGCTGCTGGCGGCGCCGGAAGCAAAGGCGCTCCCTCGTGCCGCGCCGCCGATCGCGCTTGCAGCCGCGCCGGCGCCGAGGCGTGCGGCGGCTGCACCGCCAACCAGCGCGCCGCTTGCGGCCAGCGCGGTCCCGGCGGCTGCGCCCGCGCCGAGGGCCGGCCCGCCTGAGACGATGCCGTTCGCTACGCCGGGGCCGAAGATCGCCAAGCCAAGCAGCGACAGCGCGCCGAGCGCGATCGACATCGCTTGCTCCAGCGTGGGCTCTGGGCCAGCGGCGGCGGTGAATTGACTGAACAACGTCGTGCCGATGCCGGTGATGACGGCGAGCACGAGAACTTTGATGCCGGTGGAGACGACATGGCCCAACACCTTCTCGGCCATGAAGGCGGTCTTGCTGAAGAAGGCGAACGGCAACAGCACGAAGCCGGCGAGCGTCACCAGCTTGAACTCGATCAGCGTCACGAAAATCTGGATCGCCAGGATGAAGAAGGCGATGACGACAAGCGCCCAAGCGAGCAGCAACACGACGATCTGAACGAAGTTGGTGAAGAATGAGATTGGACCGACCAGCTCGCCCGCAGCAACGACCAGCGGCTCACCCGCATCCAAGCCGGTCGCGGCGATGAAGCCGGGGCGCATGAAGTCGGCGATGCTCATGGCATCGCCCGTCGCCTTCAAGCCCAGCCCGGCGAAAGACTGGAACACGATCGTCGCCAGTGTCGAGAAATTGCCGATGATGAAGGCAAAGACGCCGATGTAGAGCGTCTTTTTGATGAGGCGCTGAAGCACGTCCTCGTCGGCGCCCCATGCCCAGAACAGACCGGCAATCGTCAGGTCGATGGCGATCAGCGTGGTCGAAAGGAACGCGATCTCGCCGCCGAGCAGTCCGAACCCGCTGTCGATGTAGGTCGTGAAAACCTGTAGGAAGTTGTCGATGATGCCGGTGTCGTTCACCGCTGATTGCCTTCCCTGCCGAAGAACCGGCGTTGATGCGCCGCCCATGCCGCCTCGCAGCCGGAATCCGGCATGGTGAGCGCGCGGCAACGCGCGAGTTCCGCCGCTAAGGGATCGCGCTCGGCGCGTGCCGCCACGGCGTTGGCCGCCTCCGGCACGCGCGGCTCGGTGACGGCGGCGATCACCGCCACCGTCATCATGAGCCCTGCCAGCGTGGCGACGCCGGCGATCTTGACGGCTGCCGACATCGGCTCAGTTGCCGAGGAAGCGGCGGAGGCGCTCGCGCCCCTCGGCTTCGGCGGCTGCATTTCGCGCCGCCTCCAGCGATTGCGCTCGGCCTTGAGCGGCCAGCAACGCCGCGATGTCGGCGAGCTGCTGCGATTGCAGCGCGAGAAGCTGGTTGCCGGCCTGAGCCGCTTGGAGCGCGCCTTGAGATGATTGGCTCGCCGACACGAGGCGGTTCATCGTCGCGCGCGAGCCGTCGATATTTCCAACGACGCCGGCCTGAACGCGGAGCGCGTCCTGAAACGCGCCTACGCTGGTCTCCCACCGCTCGCGCGCATTTGCGACGAGCTGCCGTTGCGGGACCGACATGGCGCCGGCTGTGTATCGGCTGGTGAAAGCCTGGTCGATCTGGCCCAAGTCATAGGCGATGCGCTGCGCCTGGCCGAGCAACTGCTGGGTCTGGCGCACCTGGCCCTGCAACTCGGCGAGCGAGGATTGCGGGAGGCTCGCCAGATTGCGGGCCTCGTTGAGCAACGAAGTCGCCTGATTCTGTATCTGGCGAATCTGATTGTTGATCTGCTCCAGCGTGCGCGCGGCGGTCAGCACGTTCTGCGCATAGTTGGTCGGGTCATAGACGATCCCGCCGAACTGCGCGTAGGCCGGCACGGGCGCCGCGATCGGCGCGATGGTCGCGGTGGCGAGGACGCCGGCCAGAATGGCGCGGCGCAGGGGAAGTCGGGTCATAGCGGTAACTCCTGCTGGCGGGGGGGAAGAAGCTCGATCGCCCAGGCGCAGCCGCGATGGCGCAGCCATTCGGCCGCGAATGCGGTTTGGCCGTGAGTCTCGATGATGTCGGCGATGCGGAGCTGATCGGCCTTGGCCGACGCGGCGGCGAAGGCCAGCGCGACCTCGCCCAGCCCCAGCTCGAACAGCCGGTTGCCGCGCCGCGACTGGCAATAATAGTCGCGCTTGGGTATCGCCCGGCTGAGGATTTCGATCTGGCGGGCGTTAAGCCCGAACCGCTCGTAGATGGCGGCGATCTGCGGCTCGGCGGCGCGCTCGTTCGGCAGGAAGATGCGCGTCGGGCAGCTTTCGATGATGGCCGGGGCGATGCTCGACGTTTCGATGTCCGCAAGGCTCTGCGTGGCAAAGACGACGCTGGCGTTCTTCTTGCGAAGGGTCTTCAGCCACTCGCGGAGCTGCGCTGCGAAGTCCGGGCTGTCGAGAACCAGCCAGCCCTCGTCGATGATGATGAGTGTGGGCGAGCCGTCCAGCCGCCCGCCGATCCGGTGGAACAGGTAGGACAAAACGGCGGCGGCGGAGCCGGCGCCGACCAGTCCTTCGGTCTCGAACGCCTGCACGGCGGCTTCGCCCAAGCGCTCGTCCTCGGCGTCGAGAAGCCGGCCCCACGGCCCGCCGATGCAATACGAGGCGAGCGCCTGTTTGAGCTGCTGGTTCTGCAACAGCACGGCAAGGCCGGTCAGCGTGCGTTCGCTAACCGGCGCCGACGCCAGGGAGTTGAGCGCCGACCAGATATGCTCCTTAGCCTGCGGATCGACCGCGACGCCTTCGGACGCGAGGATCGCCGCCAGCCATTCCGCCGCCCACGCTCGCTCGGCCGGATCGTCGATGCGGGCGAGCGGTTGGAGCTGCACCCCGTCGCCGGTTTCGTCGGCAAGCATTCCGCCGAGATCCTGCCAGTCGCCGCCCATGCCGATCGAGGCGGCGCGGATGCTGCCGCCGAAGTCGAAGGCAAAGACCTGGCTGTTCTCGTAACGGCGGAACTGCATCGCCATCAGCGCGAGCAGGACCGATTTGCCGGCGCCGGTCGGGCCGACAATCAGCGTGTGGCCGACATCGCCGACGTGAAGGGAAAACCGGAACGGGGTCGAGCCTTCGGTTCTTGCGTAGAGCAAGGGGGCTGCACCGAAATGCTCGTCCCGTTCCGGCCCCGCCCATACTGCTGACAGGGGGATCAGGTGGGCGAGATTGATGGTGGAAATCGGGGGCTGGCGAACATTGGCGTAGGTGTGGCCGGGAAGGCTGCCCAGCCACGCCTCGATCGCGTTCATGCCCTCGGGAATGACGGTGAAATCGCGGCCCTGAATAACCTTCTCGACGAGCCTCAGCTTCTCGGCCGCGATGGCGGGATCGCGGTCCCACACCGTCACCGTGGCGGTGACATAGGCCATGCCGGCATAGTCGGCGCCCAGCTCCTGCAAGGCGGTGTCGGCGTCGGCGGCCTTGTTCGAGGCGTCGCTGTCGAGCAGCGTGCTCGCCTCGTTGGTCATCACCTCCTTCAAGATGGCGGCGACGGATTTGCGCTTGGCGAACCACTGGCGACGGATGCGGGTAAGCAGCTTCGTCGCGTCGGTCTTGTCGAGCATGATCGCGCGGGTGGACCAGCGATAGCCGAACGCCAGTCGGTTCAGCTCGTCGAGCAGCCCCGGAAACGTCGAGCTGGGAAAGCCGGTAATGGTGAGGATGCGGAGATGATGGTCGCCCAGGCAAGGTTCCAGCCCGCCGGTCAACGGCTCATCGGCGAGCAGCGCGTCGAGGTGCATCGGGGTTTCCGGCACGCGCACACGCTGTCGCCGCGTCGAGATCGTCGAGTGGAGGTAGGTCAGCGTCTCGCCGTCATCGAGCCAGCGGACCTCGGGCACGAAACCCTCGACCAAATTGAGCACGCGGTCGCTACGATCGGTGAAGCCTTTGAGCAGCTCCCACGGATCGACGCCGGTGGTGGACCGGCCCTCGTAAAGCCAGCCTTCGGCCCGCGCGGCGTCCTCGGCCGGCGGCATCCACAGCAACGTCAGGAAATAGGCGCTCTCGAAATGCGCGCCTTCCTCACGGAACTGTTCGCGGCGCTCCATATCGACCAGCGCAGAAACGGGATCGGGAAACTCGGACTCGGGGTAATCGAGCGCGGGACTGCGCTGCGCCTCCACGAAGATCGCCCAACCGGAGCCCAGGCGCCGGAGTGAACTGTTCAAGCGTGCCGTGGTGGCGACCAGCTCGGCCGGCGTCGCACTGTCGAGATCAGGGCCGCGGAAGCGTGCGGTGCGCTGGAACGAACCGTCCTTGTTGAGCACGACACCTTCGCCGACCAACGCGGCCCAAGGCAGGAAGTCCGCAAGGTACGCGGCCTTGCTGCGATATTCGCGCAAGCTCATCATGGCTGCATCCATGTCGGGAAGCGGAGATGGCGCCGGGCCACGTCCACGAACTGCGGATCGCGTCGTGCAACCCATACGGAAAGCGCGTGGCCGATCGCCCAGATGACCAGGCCGGCGATCCAGAGACGCAGGCCGAGCCCGATCGCGCCGGCCAGCGTCCCGTTGACGATGGCGAGCGACCGCGGCGCGCCGCCGAGCAAAATCGGCTCGGTCAGCGCCCGGTGGACGGGGGCATAGAAGCCCGCGATCGGTTCGGCTGCGTCCTGCATCAGACGAGCGCCCCGCCGCCGAACGAGAAGAACGACAGGAAGAAGCTCGACGCGGCAAAGGCGATGCTGAGACCGAACACGATCTGGATCAGCCGGCGGAAGCCGCCGGAAGTATCGCCGAAAGCCAGCGTCAGGCCGGTCACGATGATGATGATGACCGCGACGATTTTCGCCACCGGCCCCTCGATGCTTTCGAGGATGCTTTGCAGCGGCGCTTCCCACGGCATCGACGATCCGCCCGCGTGGGCCGGAACGGCAAAGGTCAGCGCGACGACGCTGGCGGTGGTGGCGAGCATGGCGCGACGCGCGCCATGCCGAATGGCATGGATCATGGCAGGTCTCCGGGCTGGGGTTTGGGAAGCAGGGTAAGGCGGTAGTCGCCGGTCGCGGCGTCGAGTCCTTCGACGCGGGCCAGCTCGGCGAGACGCCGGCCGTGCGCGTCACGGACCAGCACGGCGATCAGGTCGATGGTCTCGGCGATCAGCGCGCGAGGGACTGTCACGACCGCCTCTTGAACGAGTTGCTCCATGCGGCGGAGCGCGCCAAGTGCGGTGCCGGCGTGAATGGTTCCGATGCCGCCCGGATGGCCGGTGCCCCAGGCTTTGATGAGGTCGAGCGCCTCGGCGCCGCGCACCTCTCCGATCGGGATGCGATCCGGCCTAAGCCGTAACGACGAACGGACCAGCTCGGACAGCGACACCACGCCGTCCTTCGTCCGCATGGCGACGAGGTTGGGCGCAGCGCATTGCAGCTCGCGCGTGTCTTCGATCAGAACGATGCGGTCGGTCGTCTTGGCGACTTCGGCCAAGAGCGCGTTGACCAGCGTGGTCTTGCCGCTGCCGGTGCCGCCGGCGACGAGAATGTTGGCGCGAGCCGATACGCCTTCGCGCAGCGCCGTCGCCGCGTCGGCCGACATGATCCCGGCGGTGGCGTAGTCGTCAAGCGTGAACACCGCGACGGCGGGCTTGCGGATAGCGAAGGCGGGAGCCGCTACGACAGGCGGCAGCAAGCCCTCGAATCGTTCGCCGCCCTCGGGCAGTTCTGCCGACACGCGGGGACTGCGCGCATGAACCTCGACGCCGACATGATGAGCGACCAGGCGCACGATGCGTTCGCCATCGGCGGCGGTCAGCGTCTCGCCGGTATCGCTAACGCCTTCGCCGAGCCGATCGAGCCACAACCTCCCGTCCGGGTTTAGCATCACCTCGATCACGGTCGGGTCGTCCAGCCATGCCGAGATCGACGGCCCGAGCGCGGTGCGCAGCATCCGCGCGCCGCGCGTCTTGGCCTCGGATCGGATCGGATGAACGGTCAAGGAACTGGCCCTGCGAAGGGCCGGGCGAACCGCCGCCCGGCTGTCGGGGCACAGCAAGAGACGCATAAATACTTCTGCCGCAACAGCTACTTGCTGGCGTAGTAGAGGGGGCGGCAGATACGTGGTCGGCGGCGGAATTGCTTTTCGACTACGCGGTGGTTGGCGTGTCTATTCAGTCCGACTCAGTCGAAGTGGAGCGCGGCCAGACATCTTCCGGTATCTCGTCCCTCAAGCTCTTGCCGCTGGCGAAGCGCCGGCCGAGCGTCTCGACGAAACCCTCGTAGCGCTTGCGTCCCTTCACCTGCGCGGCCGCTTGATCCTCGTCGGGCAATGGCGGCGTCACCGTCAGCCAGAACCGCACAAACAACGTCAGTGCCTCAATCGTGAGTCCGGTGTCGCGCTCAAGCCGCTGGACCTGACGCGACAAGCGATCGAGCCGTCGAGCGAACGCCGCCTCCATCCGGTCGGCGCCGTCCGGCGAGAGGTAGGAGGCGACCGCCGCCTCCACGATTGCCGAGCGAGAGATGCGGCGGCGGATCGCCAGCTCGTCAACCTGCTTGGCGAGCGCTGGCGGAAAATAGACATTGAGCCGGACGCGCATGATCGCCGCCTACAGCTCGATACCATCGCCGGGGTCGAGCGACGCTTGCCGCGCGAGCCCCTGCATCCGGCGCCGCACCGCCGCCTGCCGCGCGGCGTCGTCGGGTTCGTCGTCCATGATCGCAAACTCCTGCGCGGGCGGTGGCGAGGTCTCGGGCGCGATGGCGACATGCTCCGGCAGTTCGGGTTCGCGGCGCAATCCGCCGTTCGCCGCGTCCTCCGCCGAACGGACGATCTGCGCCACGGCGGCGGGATCGGCGATGACGGCGCGGCCCGTCCAGTCATCGCGCCGGACCTGGGCGGCGTCAGGGGTGGGCGCGGACATGATACGTTCGGCGAACCGTGCGTCGCGGTAGTAGCGGGCCTTCTTCGCCCGGATCGGATGGACGCCCGCCACCATGACGATCTCGTCATCGGGCGGCAGCTGCATCACCTCGCCCGGCGTGAGGAGCTGGCGAGCGGTCTCTGACCGCGACACCATCAGATGCCCGAGCCAGGGCGAAAGCCTGTGACCCGCATAGTTCTTCATCGCCCGCATCTCGGTCGCGGTGCCGAGCGCGTCCGAGACGCGCTTGGCGGTCCGCTCATCGTTGGTGGCGAAGCTCACGCGGACGTGGCAGTTGTCGAGGATCGCGTTGTTCGGGCCGTAAGCCTTCTCGATCTGATTGAGGCTCTGCGCGATCAGGAACGCCTTGAGCCCGTAGCCGGCCATGAACGCCAAGGCAGACTCGAAGAAGTCGAGCCGGCCTAAGGCGGGAAACTCGTCGAGCATCAGGAGCACGCGGTGGCGGTTGCCCTTCGGGGTCAGCTCCTCGGTCAAACGGCGCCCGATCTGGTTGAGGATGAGGCGGATGAGTGGCTTGGTGCGCGATATGTCGCTGGGCGGCACGACCAGATAGAGCGTCGCCGGCCGTTCGCCCCCCACCAGATCCGATATGCGCCACTGGCAGGCCCGCGTGACCTGCGCCACAACAGGATCGCGGTAGAGACCGAGGAACGACATGGCCGTGCTGAGCACGCCCGACCGCTCGTTATCCGACTTGTTCAGCAGCTCTCGCGCCGCGCTGGCGACGACGGGATGAACGCCGGCTTCGCCAAGGTGCGGCGTCGCCATCATCGCGGCCAGCGTCTGCTCGATCGTGCGAGATGGATCGGAGAGGTACGACGCGACGCCGGCCAACGTCTTGTCCGGCTCGGCATAGAGGACGTGAAGGATCGCGCCGACCAGCAGCGAGTGCGACGTTTTTTCCCAATGGTTCCGGCGCTCCAGGCTGCCTTCGGGATCGACCAGCACGTCCGCCACATTCTGCACATCGCGCACCTCCCATTGGCCGCGCCGCACTTCCAGCAACGGGTTGTAGGCAGCCGATGCGGCATTGGTCGGATCGAACAGCAGCACGCGGCCGTGTCGCGCGCGGAAGCCCGAGGTCAGCGACCAGTTCTCGCCTTTTATGTCGTGGACGATCGCGGAGGCCGGCCAGGTGAGTAGCGACGGCACAACCAACCCGACGCCCTTGCCGCTCCGCGTCGGAGCGAAGCACAGCACATGCTCGGGGCCATCGTGGCGCAGATAGTCCCGGTCGAGTCTGCCGAGCACGACGCCGTTCGCGCCCAGCAGCCCGGCCGCCCGAACCTCGCGCGTTGTCGCCCAGCGTGCCGAGCCGTAGGTCTCGGCGTTCTTCAACTCGCGCGCACGCCACACAGACATTCCAATGGCGACGGCGATTGACACGAACCCGCCCGACGCGGCGATGAATGCGCCGGTCTTGAAGATGGCTGGCGCGTATGCGTCGAACGAGAACCACCACCAAAAGAAGGCCGGCGGCGGATAGACACGCCAGCCGCCGACGATGAACCAGGGCGGCCCCAGCTCGGGTTGATAGGCCAAGGCCGCGGCGGTCCATTGCGTCGCGCCCCACACACCTGCGAGCACGATCAGAAAGACAGCGATGATCTGGCCCCACAGGATTTTCGTCGCGGACATGGCTGTTTCCTTGTCAGAGGCCGAGGCCGCGCTTGCGGCCGAGCGCTAGGTCGATGCCGCCACCAGCGCGAACGACACCGGACACTTGGCGACCGAGCTGCTGTTCGAGCGCGCTGGCCCAGGGCACGAGACGGAAGCCGAGCCCGTCGTCGATCATGGCGAAGCGACCGGAGGCGAGTGCGAGGCGCTGGCGGACTACGCCGGCAATCTTCTCGCCGGAGGTGGTCGGGCGATACGCAAGGCCCGTTTCGCCCGCGATCTTCGCGCCAACGGCGTCCAGCTCGCGCTTGCGCAGCGTGTCGAGCAAGCCGCGCTCGAACACCGCGCGTTGGCCATAGCGGCGCGCCAGCCCCTCGCGGACAAGATGATCGGTGCGCGCGTCCATCGCACGGCACACCTCCGCACCGAACCCGCCATCCGCGACACCCGTGCCGCGCTCGATCAGCCGATGGTCAAGCCAGGTCGCGCCGGGCGCCTTCACCTGCGCGGCGAGGTCGAGGTCCGATCGCGTGGCGAGGATCAGGGTGGGCTTCGGCTCGCCCGGCTTGCCTATAGCGCGCAGCTCGACGATCCCGCCGAGCGTCGGGCTTTGCTCCAGCGCTTCAATTCCGGGCAGCCGCACATGATGGGTGCGGCCGTCCGTGCCGTCGATCACGGCATAGGCCGCGCCATACAGCTCGTCGTGCAACCCCTTGTCGATCAGCCGGCCGACGATTGGCTTTTCCGGCGCGCCGCTCACAACCGCGTAGCTTTCCAGCGGCCGGTCCTGCCCGTGATCTTTCAGAGCCTGTCCGATGGTGCGGATAATGTCGCCGCGCGCGGCCAGCTCGCGCAGCTTGCCTTGCGCGCCTTCGGCAACCGCCCACTGTCCGGGCTCACCCTCAGCGGCGAGCCCCATCGTCTCCAGATGCTGCAAGCGGCCGACCATTAACCGGCGGAGGCGCGGATCGGCCGGACCGGGCCGCTCGGGGCGCAGGTCGATGACCCCCAGTTCGTCGGCCGCGCGGCCGATCTCGGTATCGAGCCGCGTCCAGCGCTCGGCCGTCACTTCTCGGTCGAGCGCGCGCTGCACTTCATGCTCAGGCTTCGGCCCAAGTTCGGCCTGCGCCAGCTCCTCGGCGTGGGAGCGCAGGTTGTGGCTGATATAGTCCCGCGCCATGACGAGATCGGTGCCGGTGTCGGTGACACCGCGCACGAGCATATGAACGTGCGGGTTGTCGGTGTTCCAATGATCGACCGCGACCCAATCGAGCCGCGTCCCCAAATCCGTTTCCATCTGCCGCACGAGATCGCGGGTGTATTCGCGTAGGTCGGTCAGCTCGGCCGCATCCTCCGGCGAGACGATGATGCGGAAATGATGCCGGTCATCCTTGCACCGCTCGGTGAATGCGCGATCGTCGGCATTGTCTCCGGCCGCGTCGAACATGCGCGTCGGGGAACGGTCACGGGTGACGCCTTCGCGCTTCAAATAGGCGACGTGCGCGGACAGCGGCGCCATGCGTCGGCCCCCGCGACTGCGATGGTTCACGGGTAGCGCCTTCACCATCACTCGACGGCCCGATCCGAATAACCGGCTGCGGGCAAATGCTGTTCGTCCCCGCCCGAAACTGGATTGGCGACCTCGGCGCGAGCCGCCCCCGGTGCGCCGGCCTCCGCTGTGGATCGCGGCCACGCGCAGCACCTCGGCCACCAGGCCGCGCGCATTGCGGCCCTGCGCCTTGCTGCGCTTGGCCTTGCCCGGCCGAACGCGGAACTCACTGTCCTCGCTCACGGCCGGGCCGCTTTCGGCCGTAAATGGCCCGTGGTGCCATTCGAGACGTTGATTTTGCTTGCTTTTCCCTTCCGCGCGGCACGCGCGCCGACCGACGCCCCCGCATGAAGCCACGGAAAAGCCTTGGCTTTTCGGCGAAACGGGGTGCGGCTTATATCTTGCCCTCGTCTGTCCCTGCCGTTTTCTCCCTCCCCAGCCACTTTCCTGCTCGGGACGGATGATGGGGATGACGCGCGGATCATTGCGGTCGGCCCGCGCGGGCGCGGGGGACGAACAGCGTGTCCGCCGGCTCGCTGGCAGGAAGAGCGACGGCGCTAACGTCGCCGGATGTCGCCCCATCGGTCGGCAGTTCGGGCGCGGGTTCTTCATCGTCCGACTGCACGGAGACGCCCTCGGACGCGGCGCTCGCGGTGCGGACGAACAGTGCGGCACGTCGCCAGGCGAACGGATCGGGCGGCGCGCTAACCGCCACCTCCGCAGCGCCCGACGTGCCGATGGCGGCGGTGAGCTGGGCGAGGTAGCCGACCGTCTCGGGCGGCAGCGGGCGGCCGTGCGACACGAAGTCGTCGTAGCGGCCCGGTCCCGCATTATAGGCCGCCAGCATCGCGCTCGCGTTGCCGTATCGGTCGTGCATCGCGCGCAGATAGGCCGCGCCCGCCATGATGTTGTCGCGCACGTCGAACGGGTCAGCGCCGAGGCCATATCGCGCGCGAAGATCGGTCCAGGTCGCGGGCATGATCTGCATCAATCCCATCGCACCCGCGCGCGAGACGGCGCGCGAGTTGCCGCCGCTCTCGACGCGCATCACCGCCCATATCCATGCCTCGGGGATGCCGAACCGCCGCGCGGCATCGGCGACGTGGCCGGCGTAGGGATGAACCGCCGCCGATCGCGCGGCCGGCAAATCCTGCGCCGTCGCCGCGACCGGCGCAGCCCCGCCGGACAGCAGCGCGACGGCCAATGCCAACGCCGATCCGACTCCACTCCGCCGCCAGCCTGCCAGCGTGCTCGCTACGCTCAAGGGTGCGCGCGCTGCGCCGGCCTGCGGCCGCCCTTGACCTTCGCTGCGCGCCCCGGCCGGCCTGCGACCGAGCGGGACGGAGGGATGAGACGGCTTTCCCGCGAACAAAGGGATGATGGACAAGCGCACCGGATCAGTCCTGCTCGCGCGACTTCGGCTGGCGGTTCCAGCGCAGCGACCAGGCCGACTTGTCGCCGGTGTTCTGGAACAGCGCGGCGCGGAGCGGCTGCGCGAAGGCGGGATCGTCGATGCGCAGCGAGACGTAGTCCCCGGCGCGTTCGCCGGTCTCGTTCCAGCCCGCGCCGATCTCTGGCCCTTCGCCGCCGTCGCCGCGATGAACGCGCCAGTCCGGCGCCTTGTCGGCGTCGCTCGCCTCGGCCGGGACGATCGAGATGCGGATGTCGAGCGTCGCCGTCTCGATGATGCCTTCGTAGCCGCTGGCGGTACGGAAAAAGCTGCCGATCTGCATGGGACTCTCCTTAGGGTTGGCAGGGACAAGCGGGTTCAGCGCCACGCGAGCGGCGCGTTCGGGGTGTCGCGGGTGAGCACGGGCATGGCGCGGCCGAGCACGGTCGAGGCCGGCAGCGGCCCGAAATAGCGGCCGTCCATGCTGTCGGCGTGATCGGGATTGAGCATCAGCAGCTCGCCGGCGCGCAGCGTGCGGCAGCCCTGCCAGACAGGCAGCGACCGGCCTCGTCCATCACGCGCCAAGGCGACGACGACCGGCCGTGCATCGACGCTCACCACGGCGCCGATCCGGCACACGCGCTGCCCGGCCTTAGCCGCGACATGCTTCAACAGCGGCACGCGCTCGCCGAGATAGCCGCGCTCGGCCAGCCACCGCGCCAGCGGCGCGGGCGGCGTCACGGCGACCAGCGCGCCGATAGCGGGATCGCGGTCGGGCTCGATGCGGTAGAGGCCGAGCGGCGCGCTCGCGCTGGCGTTCCAGATGACGCGCGGCAGCGGGTCGAATACCGCGACGGCGGTGAACGACACGGCGAACAGCGACGCGGCGGAAGCCGTCGCGATGGTCCATCCACGGCGCGTCATCCTTCGATCTCCCGGCGCTTGAGCCAGGCGCGATGACGCTCCAGCGTATAGGGGCGCGGCTGATGTCCGGCGGCGATGCGGTTGGCGACGTGTCGCCAATGATCGGGCGCGGCATCGCAGGGATCGACGCCCGCGGCCTCGGCCGCGTCGATTGCGGCGAGCACTTGGCTGACCTTCGGCCAGCCCTCGATCTTGAGCAGGATGTCGCCGCCGGGCCGCACGAACGGCAGCGTCGTGAACGGCTCGCCCACGCCGACCGCGCGCACGATGTCGATGCGCGAGCTGACCGTGCCGTAGTCGTTGGCGGCCCAGCGGACGAACGCGAAGATGGCGCCGGGACGGAAGCGGACGATGCGGCGGCGGCGGTCGACGATCTCGTCAACGGCGACGCGCCCGAACCTGATCCAGTGCTCAATCCGCTTCTCGATCCAGGTCAACTCGACGCGAGTCATACCGTCGTCGGACGGCTGGCGATGACGCATCGGGGACAGGGGGACGGTCATCGCCGGCTCCGGGCGATGGCCGAGTCCGCGCGCGGCATGAGGTCGTCCTGTCCCGGATCGGAGGTCGAATGCTTGATGCCGATGTCGGCCCAGGCGCGCAGGTCATCGACCGAATAAACCACCCGGCCGCCGATGCGGCGGTAGGCCGGCCCGGTCCCAAAATAGCGGTGCTTCTCAAGGGTGCGGCCGGAGAGGCCGAGAAAGCGCGCGGCTTCCGGCGTGCGCAGAAAGCGGGGCGGCAGGTTGGTGGGCGTATCGGACAAGTGACGGCTCCTGCGGGCGGTGGCGGCAGGAGGCGTAATTGTCAGAAGGGAGGCGGCCGGGTGGGGTATGAAGATGTGCGGCTGCACGGATGTGCCCCCCCCCGCGCGGGGTGGCAGCGGGGAGCGGATCAGCGGATGCGGAGCAGCTTGCGGTAGTCGCCGTTCATCATGGCGATGCCGTCGCGGACCAGCCGGACGACGAACGACCGCGCGGCGGACATCTTCCAATCGCTCGCGGACAGCCGCGCCGCCTCGTCGCGCCCGAGCGCCACCGCGATCTCGCGATAGGTCGCGCCGCCGTCGCGCAGGTCGAGCGCGCGGAGCATCAGGTCGAGCCGGGCGAGCCGATAGGCGGTCAGCGGCCAGCCGCGCGGCAGCGGCCCGGCGGCGCGGCCGAGCAGGCGGCGATGGAAGCGCAGCAAGCTGGCGATGCGGGTGACAAAATCCTTGTCGAGCGGGATGACGGCAGCGAGCGGCCGGCCGGGCTGCGGATCGCGCAGCCACAGCCGATGCTCACCCGCCGCGTCGGCGACGATGACATGGCGTCCGTCGATGCCGGCTAGGTCGGCGAGCAGCCCGCCGAGTGCGCGAGGATCGACCGGCGAAGCGCTGTCGAATCCTTCCGGCGCTGCGTCGAGGATGACCGTGACGGCGGTCAGTTCCGGGCGCCAGGGGACCGGCTCTGAGAGGTCATCCGGCGCCGTAGCGAAAGGACAACCCCCATCGCCGCGCGAAGGCCATCTCGGCGGCACTTTGCGCGACGGCGCCGCTTGCGATGCGCTGCTGCATCTGCTTGTGTTCGGCGCGATAGGTGCGGTTTCGGCGTAGAAACTCAGCGGCGAAATCGGCGCGCCCGAGGGCGCCGGACAGTCCGTCGGCGCGCCGCTGGCGACGCCTTGGCGGCGTCGGCATTGCATCCTCCCAACCGCGCTTAGCGCGCGTCAGGAGCGCAACATCTTCCGGTTGTCCTGGCTATTATAGCGCAAAGATAGCGATCAACCGTGCGGCGAAGGCGGCGCGAATACTTCCAATTTGGGGTTCAATCTTAACGATTTAGCGGCCGGTTGCAGCCGAGCAGATGCGCATATCCAATCTCTGTCATCCACCGCGCGCGGGCAAGATGACTCTCGTGCATCGCCTTGGCGCGATGGGGTTCCGCGCCCACGTCGATGCCGAAAATAGCGGCGGCAATCTCCCGCCAGTCGGTCCCTTCTGCGTCAGCATCGAGCAGGCGAAGATAAGCGGTCAAATGGCCTTCGTCGTACTCGGTGAGTTGCGGCGAATCAGGCGCTCGGTCATGAAAATGGTTGTTGCCCATCATGCCCTCACGTCTTGGCCCGCGTTAACCAATAGACCCTCGGCGAAGCATTTTCGATGCGCTTGCTCAGCATAACTAGGTGCGCAATCCGCATTGCTCGACAATCACTCACGGAGCTGCTGGTTTGCGGTGCGCCCCCGCAAACAGCTCCTGAACCCGTGATCGGGGAGTGGTAAACCGCGTTTAGTCGGCCCTACGACCTTTAGCACCGGAGCGCCTGGACATACGTCGCAGGCTCCCCGACCGCATGGTCAAGGATTCGCGGCGTCGTTTCGGCCGACACCAAACCGCTAAACGTGGGGCTACCAACCCCAGGCCGCCGCGTAGCGGCCCGCTGTCCTTTTAGGACAGCGGCAGGGATTTTACCACTACCCAGCGCGAGCCGGGCGCCAGCCCGGCGAGCGCGCCATTGCAGTCGCGCGGACCTATGGGGCGCGCGCCTGCCGCCGATCCGGTGAAGCGGATCGGCGCGAAATCGCGGAAGCCGCAGGGCCGGAACTTCGACCCTGCGGCGGCGAACCTTAGGCTGCCTTGAGGCGCTGCATTCCCTCGGCGAGCGTCCAGAGCGCGCGGTTCAGCGTCACATTCTGGTCGATGCCGTTGATCGCGCGAGTCTGTGCGCGGCGGATACGGCCCTCGGCGTTGCGCTTGCGGCCCTGCAATCCGCCCCGAATGACATTCTCCTGAATGACATTGAATGTGGTCCACAAGCTGCGGTCCACATCCTCGCGCCGGCGCGGCTCGATGATCTGCTCGGGCCGCAGCGGGCTTTCATCCTCTCCGTAGCGAGCGACAAGGCTAACCTCGCCGAGCAACCGCCGCTCGTCCTCGGAAAGCTGGATGGACTTCATCGACTCGCTGGCGTCGATCAGCCGGGGGAAGTCCTCGGCGACGGCATAGACGCCCTCGATAATGTCGTGCTCGATGTTGCCCTTGTGCGGAACGCGGACCTCCTCGAACCGCTCGCCCGCGATCATGCTGTTGGTGCAAACGAACCGCAGCATCCCGGCGAACATCTGATAGGCGCTGGTCCCGTCATGGCTGTTCACGATGATGACTTCGGCGGCCTCGGCCTTGCCGATGCCCTCGTCCCGGCGCAGGCGCAGCATATGCTTGGCGTGGCCGTGGCGGCTTCCATCACGCGGCACCGACTGGACAGCGAAGAAGGGGAACCATCCTTCACGGCGCAGTCCCTCCACAATGTCGATAGTGGGCACATAAACATACCGCTCCGAACGGCTGTCGTGCGCCTCACGGGCGAAGATGGACGGGACGTGCCGATAAAGCGCCTCGTTGTCGAGCGGCTCCCGACCGCTGATCTGATGGGCGTTCCGGCCAAACCGCGTGGCAAGTTGATGATACATGGCTGAACTCCTTGAGCTTGGGTTTCCGCGCAGCGGAGCGCCGCGCTGAAACCCTGCCCGTCGGCGAGACCGGGGGTGCAAACGGAAGGCGGCTTCGCGGGGAACCGGCTGCACTGAGCGAAGCGAGGGAAGCTGGGCGGAAGCCGCTTGCAGTGCGCCGGGGGCAGAGCCCCAAGCACCGCGCCGCTCTGCGGCGCCAGCAAACAGCCCTTGCCATTTGTTCCTGTTTTGATCCAAACCGGCGGCAAGGAGTCGGTATGAGCATCACGATCACGGGACAGCCCGGCCGGCGCATCGCGGTCGCGGGCGACATCACCAAGACGCTACGCGTGCCCTATGACGCGGTTGAGGAGCGTTTCCTGCTGGCGGCAAGCGACGGTTCGCTGATCGAAGGTCGCCTCGAAGCCGAGGAGGATCGCTTCGATTTCCGAGTCGTGGTGGACGGTGCCGGTTTCTCGCGCATCGGCCCCGGCAAGCTGACGCTGGACTGGGCTGTCGAATGGGTGGCGATTGCGCCCTACGATGCCGGCGCGCTGCCGGAGCGCGCACCGATGCCGCTTCCGCTGTTCGATTCGCTGCCCGGCTAGCCAACTTTTCCCGACAAGAGGCGCCCCGCTCCGTGGAGCGGGGCGCTGCGGCGGATCAGCGAGACCAGATCAGCGCGTACTCGCCGGCGGTATCGGTCTCTGAGAGGGTGGCGTAGATCGGTGCCGGGAAGGTCGGATCGTCGAGCTTGACCGAGAAGTAGGCGCGATCCTCGCGGCTGGTCTTCTTCCAGGCGGCCCCAATGTCGAGGTTGCCGACGGTGACGCGGAAGTCGGGAGACTTGTCGCCATTCCTCTCAATCGGGCGGAAGACGGCCTTGGTGTTGAGGGTGAGCGTCTTGATGACGCCGTTGAACTCGCCCTTGTCATTGGCGGTGAAGGTGCCGATCGTAGCCATGTCGTAATCTCCATTTGCTCGAGCCACGCCCATCGCGGCCTCGATGGCGATCGACGGATCGGTGGCGAGCGGCTGCGCACCGTGGGCGGCCGGAACGAAGTGCAGGACGGCGGCGGGCGGCTTTTTTGGATCGCGATGCAAAGCCGGAGGCGGCGGAAAAAAGCCGTGCGACGCCGTTGCGCCAAGACGATCGAGACGGAGGCGTCCTCCGATCAGATCAGGCCATTACGAGGCTGTGCGGGGTGGTCGGCAAATATCGGGGCGGAACATGGCATCGACGGCGCCATGCCTCACGCGGGCCAAGAGCATCAGCGGGCGTTAGCCGGTCCCCCGCTTGGCCGGGCGATCATCACTGCCGAGGACGTGAAGCGAAGGCGAGCGTTCGCCTCGTGAAGTCGGCCAGCTCGCGATCGTTAATCGCCTCGGTTTGGTAAGCCGGGTTCTCATCGTGGTGATAGCGGTTGCCGAAGTCGAGAAGCGCCCGTAGCTCGGCGGTGTCGTTTGGCCCCAGTATCTCGTCGGCCGTTCCGAGCCGTTGACGGCAAATATCTGCGAACTGACCGAGCTTACCGCCGGGCCTGAACTGCGCGGGGAAGGCGACGCGGACAAAGGTTTCGAGCATCGGGCGAAGCGACTCCGCGATCTTGCGCTCGACGGCCGGGTCCGCCGCTTGGAGATAGGCGAGCGCATCGGCGTGTCTCTTGTCGTGCAGCGTAATCATGTCGCCGGTGACGTCCCAGGCCACCAGCGTCGAGCCCTGCTGCGCGCGCACAACCTGGAGCGAGGCGCGCGGGAGCGCGCCGCACTTTTCCCAGACATTGAGGATGAACGGCTTCGAGTGCGAGAGGACGATGACCTGCCCCACGGCGCCCGCGAGACGGTGAATCTCTTGCACGGTGTGCAGGGTGCGGTGCTCATCAAGGCTGCTCATAGGATCGTCGATCACGACAATCTTCTGCGCGAGCGCCTGGTCACGTTCGAGCGTGGCGAAAAAGAAGGCGAGCGCCAAGGTGTTGCGGTCGCCAGCACTCAGCGCGGTCCGGAAACACGGTCCCTCGGCAGCGTTGAGCCCCACGGCGATATTGTTGATGAGCACATTGTAGTTGGCGGCCGATCCGCCGCGATTGTTCACGGGGGCGACGTTGCCCAAGCGAAAGCCGGCGTTGAAACGACGCAGATAGTCGTTCACCGCGTCTTGGTAGGCCGGGAAGACGTTCTGACGATATTGGTTCAGCGCCTCGCGGGCTTGGTCCCGCGCGGTCTCGGTCCGGCCCTTCTCATCGCGCTCGTCAACATAGGCGGTGCAGAGCGCGGCCATGTCCGGCTGATGTCGGGCCTCGACAGCGCGAAGCCGCGTCAGATCGGCGGCAAGCGCGGCGACGTTGGCCGCGCGCGCTTCTTCCTTGACGAGTGCCAGAGCCTCATTCGCCTGCACCAAGACCGCAGCAACCCGATCAAGGCCCACCCGCTGTTCCTCATAGGTCGCGACGGCGGCGCGCACGTCGTCGCCTAGCGCCAAGGGCTCCAGCGGGGCGGCCTGCTTGGCTTTCAAACGCTCCATGATGCCGTCGCGGGCGGCTTTCCAGGCGCGCGCAATTTCCGCGGTGTCGATCTGGATGGCGGGGACTTCCGTGAAAGCCTGCCAAAATTCGCGGCGCTCGATCGCTTCGCGCACGGTGCGCTCGAAGGCGGCCGGCACGTCGCCGGCATGGGTGGTCGTGAGGGCTTGGATCGCGTTGGCGATGTCGCGCTTCAAGTCGTTGTAGGCGTCACCGAAATAGGCGCGGTAGTGCCCGATCACGGAAGAGCCGGCGAGATCCTGGGCGCAGAACGGACAGATGGCCGGGCCTGCCGCCGCGGCATGGTCGGCGTGCGTCAGCCCTTCGCCAATCCAGCGCTCACCGCCACGGGCAAGCAGCGCGATATGGGCCTGCACCCGCTCGGCCGCCGCCTCTTCCAGACCCGGCAAATCTCGGCCGAGAAGCCCGTCCAAGGCGTCGAGGTCGAAGGCTGGCAGGGAGAGCGCTGGAAATATCGCTGCCGTCGCGACCACCTCCGACGACCGCGCTGCGGCCAGGCGCTTTTCTGCGTCGGCCAATTCCCGGTCGAGGTCGGGGATCGGTTGCAGCGCGCAGAATGCCTCGGCGTCGAGCCCGCCGCGCCGCGCGGCGGGAATCGCATCGGCCTTGGCGCGGAGATCACGGTTGTGCTGCTCGATCCGATCGACATGCGTTTGCACGGCGGCGTTCAGCGCGACACCCTGGCTCCCGACGATCAACTCATGCAGGTTCTGGCGATTGCCGGGAATAACCTCAATGCCCGAGCACACGTTCTGCGCAACGAACTCATCGTCGAAAACGGCGACATTGGGCTCGGTTCGGGACCAGGCGCCGTTTTCGAAGACGGCGGGCGCTCCGGCGGCCAAGCCGATCACCACATGCGGGGGATTGGCGGCGCCGAGACGATGCCGATCGCTGATCGGCGCGGCGGCCCCCGTTGCGAGGGAGCGCAGGATGGCGGTGAGCGTCGTCTTCCCGCGCCCATTCTCGCCATAGACAACCGTGAGCTTCGCGAACGGAATCTGAGCGCCAGCGTTCACCGAATCGAACTGGCCAATATTCCGCAGTAGTTGAATTGCCTGGACCACGCCGAATCCCCCCTTGGTCCGCCACTATACTATGGATGGCACAACCATAAGCTCTCCGTCGCGAGGGTCAGCGATGATTCAGGTCAAAACCACCGGCCTGCGAACCTTTGGCCTGCGCTGCCCGGCCGACATCGCCAGATTGCGGGTCCGGGCCACGATTCTCAGAATGGCGGCGCCATGATGGAATTGCCGGAACGCGGCGACAACGGCCGGATCGACGAATGTCGTCGTGGTTTGGCTGTCTGCCGGGACGGTGACGGTGCCGGGGGGCACTTCGTGCTGCCATCCCCGCGCGGCGCGAAAGCTCAGGACCAGTTGGCCGAATGTCGGATAGGCGTGGTCGATATGAGCCGCGTCGATGGTGATAAGCTCATCGGTCAGCTCGCAGGGAACGCGGCCGAGTTCGTCGCCGTAGGTCTTGAAGTGCCGGGCTTTGGCGGCTTTCAAATCTGCGGCCACCGCCGCCCGGCAGGCGTCATAGAACTCCTGGGCGTTTGATTTCGGGGCTCCCCGAACGGCCGCCAGATAGCTGAAATCCGTCTCACTCCCGTCAACGCGCCGCACCCAGAAACCGGGCGTCGAGTAGCCGTCGCCGGTGTTCCGGCGCCGGAAAAAGGAGTCCACCCCGTCGCCGATCTTCGAGGGGCCATCGACGATCACGGCATCATAGCGTTCGAGAAGGGCAATCAGGTCGTCATGGTCGGCACGGTCTTCGACCACGTCCTCATCGGAATAGCGGGCGAGCATATCCTTGAAATGAGCCAAGGCGGCGCTTTGGGTCTTCCATGCTCTGCCGTTCGACAGATCGATCGCCTTTGCCACTGCTACCCCGTATCCCCGTTCCGCCTGCCAAGCTGGCTATCGGCGAGGATGGTTCGACGCAAGGCGACACGCAACAAGGTCGGCCGCGCGCCCGCGCGCGGCCGATTTTTTTAGGGTGAGAGCAAGGCCGGGACCGCTCGCGCGGCCCCGGCCCGGTGCCGCTACTCGGCGGCGACGGCGTAGAACGCTTCGCCGTCCTCCGTTTCGGACGGCTGCTCCACGGCCTCGGTGTCGTCGACCTCGATGGTCGCGGGCTGCTCGGCCTCCGGCGTTGGCGTCCGCAGCACGGCAGGCAGCCAGCCGGTCCCGGCCAGAAGCTGCTCGGCGGCTTGCGCCATGTCCGGCTTCTTCATGTCCGCGATACGGCGGGCGGCATCCTCGGACACGCCTTCGGTCACGGCCTCGACGATGTGCGCCTTGGTAACGCGGCCAAGGTAGCTGTCCACGGTAGGCGTCCAGTCCTTCGCCACGTCCAGCGCCAGCGCGCTTGCCAGCCGGTCGGCGGTTTGTAGCGTCCGGGGCTTGCGGTCCCACGGCAGCCGCAGGGCGTTGACGGTGCGAGCCGCGCAATGCGCCAGCAACGCCAGCCGCTTCGCCTCGTCCAGTCCGACGATGAAGTCCCACAGGCCCGCGATGTCACGCGGCATCCGCTCGGCCCAAGCCTCGTGCTGCTCGCTCGACCGCGCCGCCAAGGGCGTATCCTCGATCCCGTCCGCGTGGCTCCCCAAGGGGGTCACGGTCGGACGGACCTCAAGGCAACCCGCCTCCGCATAGCTGTAGAACAGTTGCGCGGTGAGCGTGTGGGTCAGCGCGACCAACGCCGTGTCCGGCTGGTCGGCCAACGCCACGCGAAGCGCCAGCGTCCGATAGGCGGACAGGTCGCGGGTGAGGCTGTCGGAAATGGGCTTGCCCGGTTCCTCGTCCTCCTCCTCGATTTCCCGCACGTCCTCGTCGCCGTCCTCCGGCTGCTCGTCCTCCCCGGCCTGCGGTTCGGGCGCATCGCCTTTGGCTTCCGGTTCGGGCTGCGGGTCCGCCAGCGCCTCGTCCTCAAGACGGACGAAACCGCGCTCGACCCTGACACTGCCGTCATAGTGAAGCACCACGAACGCGCCGCCATACGCGACCACGTTGGCGTCGTAGGCATGGCGCTTCTCGGAAATGGCGTCGATCTCGTCGGACACCGCCTCCAGCTTCGTCGCCACGTCCTCGGGCATATCGTCATAGGACGAATAGCCTTCGGCAAGCTCGTCATGCTCGGTGGACAGCGCCTCCAGCCGCGCCTCGTCCTCGTCGGACAGCGGAACCGACTGCGGATAGAACCGGCGCATCCCGTGGGCGTGGGGATAGTCGATATGCGCCTCGGCCCATTTCCAGCCCTCGGCTTGCACCTGCTCGGCAACCTCCCGCAGCTTCTCGGTGGTTAGCGTATCGAGCAAGCCCGCATCCTCGAAGAACCCGCCCCGGTCCTCGCTGAACAGGTCGCGGATGATGCTGCCGCCCGCCTCCACATAGGCGTCGGCTCCGACGAACACCGCGCGCCGGTCGGTCGCCGGGACGTTGGCAGCGGTCATGTCGCGCCGGATGATCCACGGTTCGCGGTTGTGATGCAGACCCTCGAAAACCTGCTCCTGCCGAGCATGGTCCTCAGTGATGGCGAAGGCCATAAGCTGATCGAGCGTAAGGCCGTCCTCCCGATAGACCTGCAACAGCTTGGGGCTGACCGCGCCAAGGCGAAGCCGCTGCTTCACCACGGAAGCCGACACGCCGAACCGCGCGCCGATTTCCTCCGCGCCCCAGCCCTTGCCGTCCGCAAGCTCGCGGAACCGCTCGAACTGATCGGCGGGGTGCATCGGGGTCCGGGTCACGTTCTCGTCCAAACTGATCTCGGACGGGTCGTTCGCCGTATCGAGCCAGCAGCGCACGGGCTCCGATTTCTTGATCTGCTTGCGCTTGGCGCGCAGCAGCATCGCCAGCCTGCGGCCCTCGCCAGCGGTGACGAGATAATAGCCGGTCGGGGTTCCGTCCTCCTTGGTTTCCGGCTCCACGACAAGGTTCTGGATCAGCCCCTTGTGCTGGATCGAAGCGGCCAGCGCCTCGATAGCGGCCTCCCCATGCGGCACCTTGCGGGCATTGCGGGGGGACTTCTTGAGCTTAGCGAGAGGCACGGAAAGCTCGACGCCCGACACAGGCTCGGCGGCAACGGTTTCGGTAACAGCGTTCATCACACTTCTCCTTCAAACCGCACTCACCCCGGAATGGGGTGGGCGGCGAAGGAGCGGACCGGCAGGCCCGCCGGCGGAGCCGGGCAGCACCCGCAGGGCCGGAACGCAGAGGAGGTAAGCGCGGTACGCGCGTTGCGGCCCGGCGCGGCGGGCCTAGAGGGAAGCGTCGCCCACCCCACCGACGGGGAGAGCTACAAACAATGCGATCGGGCCGGCGCAGCCCTGGCCCGATCTCCGCAGCTCGAACGACCCCGCAATCCGCAGGGCGGATTGACCGACCGGCGCGCCAGCGCCGCTCCGCCATGCTGATCGTCACCCGGCAGGGACGAGACCCGTCAGGGGCTCGGTCGGAGCGAAGCGAAGATAGAGCGGCGGTCCCGTAGGGAGGCGCCAACCCTAACCTTGCAATTTCCCACTTCATCGACTAACATGCAGTCAATGACTTATGGAGGTGCGTAATGGCGGTCATGACGATCCGAAACATCGACGACGCGATCAAAAATCGCCTGCGCCTGCGCGCGGCGATGCACGGCCGGTCGATGGAAGATGAGGCCCGTGACATCCTGCGTTCGGCGCTCTCGACCGAAATCCCGCGGCCTCGCAATCTGGGCCAGGCGATCCATGAACGCTTTGGCGCGCTGGGCGGCGTCGATCTGCCTGACCGGCCCCGCGAGCCGATCCGGGCGGTGGACTTCGGCGAATGATCGTTCTCGACACCAACGTCATTTCCGAGTTGATGCGGCGCGAGCCTGACCCGAGGGTCATGGCGTGGATCGCCGAGCAGCCGATGGCAGGCGTGTTCACGACGACGCTGACGCAGGCGGAAATCTTCTACGGTCTGGCGCTGCTTCCCGAGGGACGCCGCCGCGATGACCTGCTGGCAGCGGCGCGCCCCATGTTCGATGTCGATCTTGCCGGACGCGTGCTGCCGTTCGATACCGACGCGGCCGGCGCCTATCCAGAGATCGCCGCCGGGCGGAAACAGGGCGGCAAGCCGATCAGCCAGATTGATGCGCAAATCGCCGCCATCGTGCGCTCGCGCGGCGCACGATTGGCGACTCGCAATGTCCGCGATTTCACCGACTGCGGCATCACCGTTGTCGATCCTTGGGGGGAAGCATGACGTCCGCCGCAGCACGCCCTTATCTGCGCTACGACGCGACAGAAACTTTGTGCAAGGCGCGGGTGCGAGGCAGCCTGTTGGAATGGCCCTTCCTCGCAAGCTCCGCCGCCGCACGCCTCGTCGCTGGGCCGAGTGCCCGGATGACCTACACGACTACACAAGTCAGCTTGCACCCCGCCGCGCTTCGCGTCGGTTGCGCGAAGATGATGGGCCGGTCGTCGTCACCGATGACTGGCCGGAGCAAGTTCCGATCGGCGACGCCGAGTTGCGCGCGATTGAAGGCCACATGCGGCAAGCGCTGGACAAGCTGTTCGGACCGCTGCCGTGAAGTGAGGAGTGAAGCGTCATGACCAGCGCCGCCCTGCGACGAGATGAGGATGGGGCACCGGTTGTGGCGACCGCCCGCGCGGCGCTCTACCTGCGCGTTTCGACCGGCCGCCAAGCCGATAGCGATCTGTCGATCCCGGACCAGCGCCGCCAGATCGAGGGCTATTGCCTGTCTCGCGGCTGGGAGGTCACGGCCGAGTTCGTCGAGCCGGGCAACACGGCGACCGACGATCGTCGCCCCGCTTTCCAGGCGATGATCGACGCGGCGATGCAAAAGCCGTCGCCGTTCAACATCATCCTCGTCCACAGCTTCTCGCGGTTCTTCCGCGACCAGTTCCAGTTCGAGTTCTACGTTCGCAAGCTGGCAAAGAACGGGGTGAAGCTCATCTCGATCACGCAAGACCTGGGCGACGATCCCATGAGCGTGATGATGCGCCAGATCATGACGCTGTTCGACGAGTATCAGTCGAAGGAGAACGGCAAGCACACGTTGCGGGCGATGAAGGAGAACGCGCGGCAAGGCTTCTGGAACGGCGCGCGTGCGCCGATCGGCTATCGCGTGGTCGCGGCCGGAGAGCGCGGAGCGAAGATCAAGAAGAAGCTGGAGATCGACCCAATCCAGGCCGAGACGGTGCGGCGCATCTATCGCATGGCATTGAACGGCGTCGATAACAAAGGGCCGATGGGTCTCAAGTCGATCGCCACATGGCTCAATGAAAACAACATCCGCACCCGCGACGGCGGGCGCTGGGGCTTGGGTGCGGTGCATCAGGTGCTCACCCGGACGACCTATATCGGCCAGCACCGCTTCAATACCCGCGATCACAAGACGAAGACGCCGAAGCCGGAGAGCGAACATGCCGTCATGGAAGTGCCGGCGATTGTCTCGGAAGCGGAGTTCGAGGCTGTCCAGCGGTCGCTCAAGGCGCGCAGCCCGAAGATGATGCCGCCGATGGCGGTGGGCGGCCCGACGCTGCTCACCGGCATCTGCTTCTGCGCGTGCTGCGGCGGCGCGATGACGCTGCGCACCGGCACCAGCAGCGTCGGGCGGGAATACCGCTACTACACCTGTTCGACGAAGGCGCGGCAGGGAGCGACCGGCTGTCCCGGCATCACCGTGCCGATGGATCGGCTCAATGAGGCCGTGGTCGATCATCTCGAAGCCCGGTTGCTCGACCCGGCGCGGCTCGAAGCTCTGATGGATCAGATCCTCGAACGGCGCGACGAGTGGGTGAACCAGCGCCGCGAGCATGTCGCCGATCTTGAACGGCGCGCGACCGAGGCCGAAGCGAAGCTCAAGCGCCTCTATGACGCGATCGAGAATGGCGTGATCGACGTGAACGACCCGTCGCTCAAGGATCGCATCACCGAGCTGACCGCGACGCGCGACCAGGCTAAGGGCGATTCCGAACGCGCCTTGGCGCATATCGTAAAGATCGGCCCAGCGATCACGCCGGAAACCCTCCGGGCGTTTGCGGCGGCCCTGCGCAAGAAGCTGCGGAACGGCGATGGGACGTTCGCCCGCGATCAGATTCGCGCGGTCGCGCAGCGGGTTGAAGTGGTGAGCCGAAAGGAGGTCCGCATCCGTGGGCTGCGGAGCGAACTGCTCCGAACGCTAACCGCCGCCTCTGGCGTAGAGGCGGCGGTGCTAGGCGTTCGTGCCTTTGAACCGAAATGGCGCGCCCGAAGAGATTCGAACTCCTGACCCCCAGATTCGTAGTCTGGTGCTCTATCCAGCTGAGCTACGGGCGCCTGCCTTGTCGCGGATCGTGCCTCGGCGCGGTCCGGGCCGACCATTTCGTCGGCGGCGCGTATAGCTAGCGGCAGTGCGTTCCGAATGCAAGCCCCGTTCGAGCCGGACTCCATCGCCCACCCGCACCCGCCCCGTGCCGCGCTCGAGCCGCCCCAGCGTTCGAACGCCCTGTTCGAACCGGCCTCGCGCTCCGTTCGAACCGGCCTCGCGCTCCGTTCGAGCCGGCCCTTCGCCCCTGCCCCATGCTGGAACCGGCCTCCACGCCCGTTCGCACCGCCCGTCCGAACCGTCCATCCATCGCCGCTGGCCCCCCCGCGCCGGCCCGAACATGCCCGATGCGCCGGCGGGAGGTTCGCGGAGCCCGCCCGCGGCCGCTCAGCCCGCCCGCTGGCGGATGGCGCGGTCGAAGGAGGCCGGGCGGTCGGGCAGGACGATCTCGAAATGGGCGCCGGGACCCGGCTCGTCGAGCAGCACGATCGTGCCGCCATGGGCGCGCACGATCTCGGCGGCGATGGCGAGGCCGAGGCCCGTGCCGCCCGGCCGGCCCGAGCCCTGAAAGGCCTGGAAGAGGCGCTGGCGGGCGCGCTCGGGCACGCCGGGGCCGGTGTCGCGGATGCGGATCGCGACCACCGTCCCCTGCCGGTCGCCCTCGATCGCCAGCCGCCGCACGATTGCCGGGTCGTCGACGCCGTCCATCGCCTGCACGGCATTCCGGCAGAGATTGAGGAGGACGCGGAAGAGCTGGTCCGAATCGGCGTCGACCTCGAGATCGGCGGGCAGGCGCAGTTCGTGGCGCACGCTCGGATGGGCGTCGAGGCCGAGCGACTGCACCACCTCCTCGGCGAGCGGGGCGAGCGCGACGAGGCGGCGGTTCGGCTCCGGCTCGCGGGCGCGGCCATAGGCGAGCGTCGCCTGCGCATAATCGATCGCCCGGTCGAGCGTCGCGATCAGCTTCGGCGCGAAGCGCTGCACCATCGGATCGGCAACCGTGCCGATGCGGTCGGAGAAGAGCTGCGCCGAGGCGAGGAGGTTCCTGAGGTCGTGATTGATCTTCGAGACGGCGAGGCCGAGATCGGCGAGGTGGCGGCTCTGCTTCAGCTGCTCGGCGAGCGCCGTCTGCATCGCGGCGAGTTCGGTCTCGGCGACACCGATCTCGTCGCGCCGGTCGCTCGGCCGGATGATCCGCGTCGTATCCTCCGGCGCCGCCGAGAAGCCGACCATCGCCTCCGACAGCCGCCGCATCGGCCGCACGAACAACCGGTTGAGCATGAAATAGACGAAGCCGCCGGCGAACACCGAGATCGCCAGCGAGACGCCGAGCACATAGATCGAGAAGGTGAGCATCGCGGCGCGCAGGTGCCGGTCGGAGACGACGATCTCGAGCGCCCGCCCGTCCTCCGTCGCGCCGACGATCCGCAACACGCGCGGCTCGAAGGCGAGGAGGGTGGCGACCGCCTGACGCGTCGCGGTGAGGGGCGCCGCCTCGCGCAGATCGACGACGGTATCGACATGGGGCGGCATGGCGACCGCGGCGAGCAGCCGGCTCGCATCGCCGGTCTTCAAGACGATCGCCATCGCGTCGACCTGCCGCAGCAGCGCGTCCTGCGCCGATTGCGGCACGATCGCCCAGGCGCTCGAATCGAGCAGCACGGTGGCGGCGCGGGCGGTGGCGAGCCGGTCCTCGAGGAATTGCAGCCGGAACTTGGCGATCGAGGGGACGAGAAAGGCGAGCTGCGTCACCATCACGAAGAGGACGGTGTGGAAGAGCAGCTTGTGGGAGAGGCTGATCCGGCGCCGCGGCGGCCGCTTCTCCCGATCCGGAGCGGGATCGTCGGTCATGAACGCCTTCCCTGCCTCTCCGTCCGTCGCCGCGACGGGCGCGTCCGCCGGCGGCGTACGCTCGCGCGAAGATGGGGCGGGCGGACCGCGGCGTCAAACCGCCGGGCTTCCGCGCGCTCGCCGTCCACCGCCCGGCGCGCTTCGACACCGGCCCTTCGCCGCCGCCGGATGTCTCGACCGCCCCCCGGCGCGATGCCGATGCGTTGACTTGGGCGGGTGTGCTCCTTATAAGCCCCGCTCGATCAAGGCGCATGCGCGGCGATCCTCTCGGCGCAGCGTGCCGAAGCGGGATCGGCGGCGTTCGGCGCTTCCCCGAGACGACGAGACGAGGGCCGCCTTCGGGCGGCGAGACCGATGAAGCGGACGTATCAACCCTCCAAGCTGGTGCGCAAGCGCCGTCACGGCTTCCGTTCCCGCATGGCGACCGTCGGCGGCCGCAAGGTGATCGCCGCCCGCCGCGCCCGCGGCCGGAAGCGTCTCTCGGCCTGAGGCCGGCCGATCCGTCGACCGGCCGGCGCCGCGCCGGGAGGCGCGGTGCCGATTGGATGCCGAGGGCCGAAGGCCTTTCCCGATGGATCGTCTGCGCAAACGACCCGAATTCCTCGCCGTCGCCGGTGGACCGCGTGTCTCCCGGCGCGGTTTTGTGCTGCAGAAGCGGGAGCACGGGGCGCCCGACCGGCCGCCCCGTTTCGGCTTCACGGTGACGAAGAAGATCGGCAACGCCGTGGTGCGCAACCGCATCCGCCGCCGGCTGCGCGAGGCGGTGCGGATCGCCGCACCCCTTCACGCCCGTCCCGCAACCGATTATGTGCTGGTCGGCCGGCGCGCGGCGCTCGACCAGGCCTTTGCCGCGCTCGTCGCCGACCTTTCGACCGGCCTCGACGCGCTCGCGCGGCCGAGGCCCGAAACGGACGCGCGGCCCGGTCCGCCGAGACCCCGCTCCGCCCGAGCGCACCGCCCCTCCCGCGAAGGATCGAGCGATGACCGAAAACCGTAACCTGATCATCGCGATCGCCCTGTCGATCGCGGTGCTGATCGGCTGGCAGTATCTCGTCGCGGGACCACAGCTCGAGCGGGCGCGCCAGCAGGCCGCGATCGCCGAGGCGCAGAACCCGGCCACCGTTCCGGCCGCTCCCGGAGAAGGCGCGCCGAAGGCGGCCGCTCCTTCGGGCGGCGCCGCCGGCGTGACGGTCGAGAGCCGCGACGCCGCGCTCGCCGCGACGCCGCGTGTGCCGATCGAGACGGCGGAACTCACCGGCTCGATCAATCTCGTCGGCGGCCGCATCGACGATCTGCGGCTCGACCATTATCGCGAGACGGTGGACCCCAACAGCCCGGCCATCGTGCTGCTCTCGCCGGCCGCCGGTCCGAACGGCTATTTCGCGGAGTTCGGCTGGATCGGCGGAGCGGGTGGACCGCCCGTGCCCGGTCCGGACACGGTCTGGACGCTCGAGGCGGGAACGACGCTGTCGACGGGCAATCCGGTGACGCTGCGCTATGACAACGGCGCCGGCCTCGTCTTCCACCGCACGATCGCGATCGACGAGCATTACATGTTCACCGTCACGGAGCGGATCGAGAACACCGGAACGGCGGCCGCCACCCTCACGCCCTATGGCCGGATCGCGCGGCTCGGCGAGCCGCATGTCGCCGGCTATTACATCCTGCACGAGGGCCTGCTCGGCGTGATCGGCGCGGAAGGCCTGCACGAGACGTCCTACAAGACGATCAAGGGCGACGGCGAGCAGCGCTGGACGGGCGCCAACGAGGGCTGGCTCGGCATCACCGACAAGTATTGGGCGACGGCGCTCGTTCCCGGCAAGGGGCCGTTCGACGCGCGCTTCAGCCATGCCGATGCCGGCCAGGGCCTCTACCAGGCCGATTACCGTGCGGCGCCGGTCACCGTCGCGCCGGGCGAGACCGGCAGTTCGGAGAGCCGGCTCTTCGCCGGCGCCAAGCGGGTCGAGATCATCGACCAGTATCGGCATACGCTCGGCATCAAGGATTTCAACCTGATGATCGACTGGGGCTGGTTCTGGTTCCTGACCCAGCCGATGTTCTATGCGATCGACTGGCTGTTCCGCCTGTTCGGCAATTTCGGCGTCGCCATCCTGCTCATCACCGTCATCGTGAAGGGCATCTTCTTCCCGCTCGCCAACAAGTCCTACAAGTCGATGAGCGCGATGAAGAAGGTGCAGCCGCAGATGCAGGAGCTGCGCGAGCGCTTCGCCGACGACAAGGTGAAGCAGCAGCAGGAGCTGATGGCGCTCTACAAGCGCGAAAAGATCAATCCGCTCGCCGGCTGCTGGCCGGTGCTCGTCCAGATCCCGGTGTTCTTCTCGCTCTACAAGGTGCTGTTCGTCACCATCGAGATGCGGCATGCGCCGTTCTTCGGCTGGATCCAGGACCTCTCGGCGCCCGATCCGACGACCATCTTCAACCTGTTCGGCCTGATCCCCTGGACGCCGCCGCACATCCTGATGCTCGGCATCTGGCCCTTGATCATGGGCGTGACGATGTGGCTGCAGATGCGCCTCAATCCGGCTCCCGCCGACCCGGCGCAGCAGATGATCTTCAACTGGATGCCGGTGATCTTCACCTTCATGCTGGCGTCGTTCCCGGCCGGCCTCGTCATCTACTGGGCCTGGAACAACACGCTGTCGATCCTTCAGCAGTACACGATCATGCGGCGGCAGGGCGTCGAGGTGAACTTCCTCGGCAACATCACCTCGAGCTTCAAGCGGAAGCCGAAGGCCGGCGACGGTCCGGCGCCGCCGAAGCCCGCGAACGATTCGAAGGCGCCGGCAAAGTCCAAGCCGGCTCTCGCCAAACCCGCACCGGCGAAGCCGGCGCCGGGCAAGGCCAAGAGCTGAGGCGGGCGGGTCCTTGGCCGAGGCGGACGCCGCTCTGCTCGCCGCGATCGAAAAGGGCCGGGCGCTGTTCGCCCGGCCGTGGACGTTCCGCATGAGCGTGCCGTCGCTCGAATTCCTGCCGCCGATCGGTCCGCTCGAGATCGCCTTTGCCGGCCGTTCGAATGTCGGCAAGTCGTCGCTGATCAATGCCGTGCTCGGCCAGCGCGGCATCGCCCGCACCTCGAACACGCCGGGCCGCACGCAGGAGCTCAACTTCTTCGCGCCGGACGACACGCTGTCGATCGTCGACATGCCGGGCTATGGCTATGCCGAGGCGCCGAAGGCGCTGGTCGCCCGCTGGAACCGGCTGATCGAGGATTATCTGCGCGGCCGGGTCAGCCTCAGGCGGGTCTATGTGCTGATCGACAGCCGGCACGGCCTCAAGGCGAACGATCTCGAGACGCTCGACCGGCTCGACAAGACGGCCGTCTCCTATCAGATCGTGCTGACCAAGGCCGACAAGCTGAAGCCGGGCGAGATCGACCGCCGGGTCGCGGAGACGCTCAAGGCCGTCGCGCGCCGCCCGGCGGCGCATCCGGTCGTGCTCGCCACTTCGTCGGAGACCGGCGAAGGCATCGATCTGTTGCGGGCCGAGATCGCCCAGATCGCCCCTTGAGGGGCCGCCGCGGCAGCGGGCCCGCTCAGATCACCCCGAAATGGCGCAGCCCCTCGAGCACGCCGTCGGCGTTCTCGGCCGTCGCGGTATAGATTTCGCCCCGCGCCGCGGCGCGCAGCTCCGGCAGGGCGTTTCCGGGCAGGATGCCGCGCACGCCGGGCAGGGCGAACATCGCCGCGTCATTGCCCGTGTCGCCGGCGACCAGCACCTCTTCCGGGGGGATGCCCGTCTCGCCGATCAGAAAGCGGAGCGCGTTGCCCTTGTGGCCGGCGCGCGGCAGCACGTCGAGATCGCGGCGGCTCGAATAGACGATCTGCGCGTCGACCCCCGCCGCGGCGAGCGCCGCGGCGAGTCGGTCGAGCGTCTGCGGATCGGCATCGTCGAGGAACCAGCTCGACTTGAAGCCGTGCTGATAGGCCTCGTCCTGCGGCCGGATGCCCTCGACCGCGCCGGCGATGCGCCGCACCACCGCGATGTCCCAGCCGCGGGCGAGTTCGGCGGTGAAGGCCTCGTGCGCCGTACCGCCCCCCCGGTCATAGACCATGGTGCCGACCCCGGCGACGATCAGGTCGGGCTCGGGCAGGCCGGCGGCCGAAACGAGCGCGTGGACGTCGTCGAGCAGCCGGCCGGTGTTGTAGACGAGGAGCGGCCGGCCTGCGCGCGGGATCGCCTCCCAGGCGGCGAAGAAGCGGGCCGTCGCGTCGGGCACACCGACCAGCGTGCCGTCGAGGTCGGAGGAGAACAGGCGGATCGTCATCAGTCGCCGTCGTTCCAGGGCTCGTCCCACTCGGTGTCCTCGAGCGCCTTCAGAACCGGGCGGCCCTCGACCAGCGCGACCAGCTGCTGGGCGATGCCGGTCCAGGTGAAGAGACTGCGCGCCTTGTGGGCGCCCATCCGCGACAGCCGGTTCTTCAATCGTGGATGGCGGAGCGGCTTCATCATCGTGATGCCGAAGTCCGCCGCGTCGAACGGATCGCCATAGAGCGCGTGCCGGCCATAGGTGACGGCCCGGAAGAGCCCGCCATGGATGGTGACGACGGTCGCCGTGCCGCTCGCCATCGCCTCGATCGCGGTCATGCCGAACGGCTCGTAGCGTGACGAGAGCGCGAAGAGATCGGCGGCGCGGTACCAGTCGGGCAGTTCCTCGTCCGGAACGAAGCCCGAAAAGCGCACGCGATCGGTGAGGCCGAGCCCTTCGGCACGCGCCTTCAGCTCGGCGAGCAGCTTCTGCTCGAACTCGTCGAGCGTCTCGCCGCCGACGGCGAGGTGGAGCTCGACCTCCGGGATCCGCTCGGCGAGCACCGCGAAGGCGTCGATCAGCAGATCATAGCCCTTGTTGGTGGCGAGCCTGCCGATGGCAAGCACGGTCGGCCGGTCGAAGCCGAGGCGCTGCCGGATCATCTGGCGCGAGGCCTCGCTGACGGGGAAGAAACGGTTGTCGTCATAGCCGGGCGGGATCATGTAGGCCCGGTCGCGCCGGACACCGTAATCCTCGATCAGCATGTCGAGCTGGGGCGGTGTCGTGGCGATGACGATCGAGGCGGAGCGGAAGATGATCGTCTCGTGGTGGATTCGCTCGCGGAAATTGAACTCGGCCTCGAACGTATCGGCCCGCTCGGGATAATCGGTCTCCATCTGGCGCTTCTTCCAGATGCCGAGCGAATGCGGCGTATGGACATGGGGCACGCCGAGCGCCTCGGACATGCGTTGGCCGGCGACACCGCCATCCCAGTAATGGCTGTTGACGAAGTCGTAGGTGAGGCCTTCGCGACGGATGAAGCGGAGCGCGTTCTCGCAGAACTCCATCAATTCGCGGTGGAGATACTCCTTCGGGATGAAATCGCGGCCGCCGCAGCGGGCCCGCACGACGCGGACGCGCTCATTGACCTCTTCCATCTCCGGCTGGTCCTCGAAGCGGCGGGTCCAGATATCGACCCGGTAGCCCAGCTGGGCGAGCTTCTTCGCGAGTTCGAGCACATAGACGACCTGGCCACCGGTATCCGCGGCGCCGAGCGGCGGATGGGCGGCCACATAGCCATGGGTGGAAACGAGGGCGATGCGCGGCGCGTTATGGTCGCCGTGAATGGCTGTCATGTATCCCCAGCTCTTTCGTGATCGGTCGTGTCGCGGCGGCGCGACCGAGGACAACGTCGAAAGGCCGGAGGGGGTTCCGAAGAATGCGGGTGGATGACGCGGATCGCCCCGCGAGGCACGAACGAGAGAAGGGCGGCGGGGGCTATCGTGCCGCACCTTCTCCGTTCGGTCAGCCGGTTACGCAGAACCTGAAGACCGGCTCGCAAATCCTTTCGCAAGGACGTGGCCACCGCGCGGCACGCGGCGCACTACCAGATATAGGGTCAATTTAACTCGAGTTGTCGACATCTGGGTAAGGTTAACACCGCCTTCACGAAGCGGGCCTCGCAGAATGCGACAAGCCTCGCAATTTGCGACGCGCGGTGTCAGCCGGTGCGGGCGAGCGCCGGAGCCGTGCGGCGGGCGAGCCAGAGATCGAGAAAATCGTCGAGGAAGCGCGAGGTCGCCGCATCATGGAGCGCCCGGGCATCGAGATGCAGCCGGCCGTGCTGCGCGCCCGGAAGGGTGAAGCGCTCGGCGCCGCGCACCGTCCAGCGGTGCATCATGGCGAGCGTCAGCTCGATGTGGAACTGGAAGGCGAAGGCCGCCTCGCCATAGGCGAAGGCCTGGCACTCGAACAGTTCGCCGGTGGCGAGGCAAGTCGCCCCCGCCGGAAGGCGGAAGCCCTCACGATGCCATTGATAGACGGTGTCGGGCCAGGCGCAGAGCGCACGCCCGGCCTCGGTCGCGGCGAGCGGATAATAGCCGATCTCGACATGACCGTCCTCGCGGCCCGAGACCGGCGCGCCGAGCTGACGTGCCAGCATCTGCGCGCCGAGGCAGATGCCGAGAAAGGGCGCGCCCTCGGCGAGCGGCACCGCGAGCCAATCGATCTCGCGGCGAATGTAGTCGTCGGGATCGTTGGCGCTCATCGGGCCGCCGAAGACGATCGCTCCGTCGTGCTCGGCGAGCGTTTCGGGCAGAGGGTCCCCGAAGCGCGGCCGGCGTATGTCGAGCCTGTGGCCGCGCGCCGCGAGGCGCTGTCCGACACGGCCGGGCGTCGAGGTCTCCTGATGCAGGACGACGAGGATCGGGCGTTTCATGCCGAAAGAAGAGGCGTGGTCCATTGTGCGGCAGTGTAACCACCGCCGCCGTGGGAGGGAAGCAAGAAGCCGGCCGAGAACCTCAGTTCGACGCCGCTCCGCCGCGCAGCGCGACGTGCTTCAGCCGGATCCGCTCGCGGCTCGATATGCCGAGGAGTTCCGAGACGCGCCAGATCAGATTGTCCTCGAACTCGTGCAGCGCACCATCGGAGAAGGTGAGCTCCCACATCATCTCGACGATCTGGCCCCGCTCCTCCTCGGAGAGCGCCTGCTTCAGCACATTGGTGAAGCCGAACAGGTCGACCGCCTCATTGTCGGCCGCCTCGGCGGCGGCATAGAGATCGTCGGCTTCCCGCTCGCCGAGGCCGAAATGAACGACGAGCAACTGGTGCAGCCGCGTCCGTTCCGCCTCGGTCACCATGCCGTCGACCGCGATCGCGTGATGCAGGAGCGCCGCGGCGGCCAGCCTCTGCCGGTCCTCCGGAAGGCGGGCGGCCGAACGCTCGCCGGACAGCTCGGCCAGAAGATCGCGGATCGCTCGGAGCATGGTGGTCCTTTCGGAAACGGGGCTGCCGTGGCGGCGTCCGCACATCGCCTCTAGCTCGCACCGCGGCCGCCCATCTTCAAGGCCCCTCGCCGCCTTGTGACCGGCCTGGCGGGTGATCGGGCTGCGGGCGCCCGGGAGGCCGCGCCGCGCCACCTTCGCAGGCGTTGCTCTTCGAGCGTGAACCGAGCGAATCCATGCGACAGCGGACGGTGCGGCGGGTCGATCCTCGCCTTCGCGAGGATGACGGGGCGCGGGATGGTGGCATGGCCGCCCATCCGCCCGACAGGTGCCGCGCCCCGCTTCGCCTCGGGCGGTCGAACAGGGGGGTTGACGACGCCCCGTCCGCCCGGCGTCACGACGACGGAACCCGGCACGGAGGCCGGGGTGGCGGGTGGTCTCGATGGCGAGCACCGCTCTCCGATCCCGGCCGCCGGGGGTACCCGCCCGGCCCGTCATGCCGGCCTCCGCCGGCCGCACGGGTCGCCTATCGTGCCTCTCGATGTGCGGGCACAGCCCCCCCCATCATGCCGGCCTTCGCGGGCACGCCGGCCCGCCGCTCTCGGAACAGCCCCCACCGCCCGTCATGCCGGCCTCCGTGCCGGCATCTATAATCGTGCCCGTGGGTGCTCCAGGGGCCGGCCTCTTCATCCGTTACCGCGGCGAAAGCCGGAATTCGTCGCGCCGGGCCGTCCGGTGCGGCGTCGGGACACGACCTCCCGGCGCGTCATTCCCGCGAAGGCGCGAATCCACGCAGCAGCGGACGGCGCGGCGTGATGAATTCTCGCCTTCACGAGGGCGACCTGTGCGCAGGGTGGCGGCGGCGCTCGGGCGGCCCGGTCGGGGTTCCCAGGCGCGGAGGCCGGGGTGACGGGTGCTTCGGGTCGGCAGCGGCCCTCCGGGCGCCAATCCTCCGTGCGCGCGGTTCTTACCGTCGCGCCATCCGCCGTACCGCACGCCGAGGCGCCCGATGCGGCGCTCCGCGCGCAGCCCCAAAAGCGAAACGCCGGCCACAAGGACCGGCGTTTCCATCAATATTGTAAACCCAGATATTTTGCTTGGACCAAAATAAACCCAAGCTCACCAATTCTAAACACAACTACGCTACACCAGAACCTTTAACAGTCCTACATCAGAGCTTTAGTACATTTCATGTGTAAGGAGAGGTAGCCCCCTTCGCCTCACGATTTGAACCTTAGCCAGAGACGCGCCCTCGTGCAAGCGAAAATTCGGTGACGGTCGCCAGCCACCGAATTGCTCTCAGCGACGGCGCGGACCGCCGCGCTGCGGCGGGCGGCCTGGACCGCCCGACGGCATCGGCTCGCCCTTGTGACGAAAGACCAGGCGCGCCCGGTCGAGGTCGTAGGGTGTCATCTCGACCGTGACGCGGTCGCCCGCCAGCGTCTTGATGCGGTTCTTCTTCATGCGGCCTGCCGTATAGGCGATGACCACATGTCCGTTCTCGAGTTCCACCCGGAACTTGGCATCCGGGAGGACCTCGATAACGGTACCCTCGAACTCGAGCGCTTCTTCCTTCGCCAACTGGACCTCCGTCAGAGAACGCGCAGCTGCCCCGCCGAGGAGCGGCCGCGCCGGTCGGTCTCGAGCTCGTAGCTGATCTTGGCGCCGTCACGCAGCGAGGTCAGCCCCGCGCGCTCGACCGCGCTGATATGGACGAAAACGTCCGCTCCACCCTGGTCCGGCTGAATGAAGCCGTAACCCTTGGTGGCGTTGAACCATTTGACGGTACCCGTCGCCATGTCGCTCTCCTGTCTCTGGCGGGGTTGCACATTGCTGACGCGGCGCGGGCGCGTCAAGCCGCCGCGCTGCGCGCGGTCGGACCGGGACGCCGGCGACGGCGCGGCCGGCGCGCAGGCTTCTGTTCCGCGGCCACCGGGCGCCGCTCCTCGCGGCCCCGACGGTCGGCGGTGGCGGGCTTGTCCTCGGCACTGCGCGGCTGGGGCGCGGGCATCCCCGCGGGCAGCGGCGTCTCGGGGATCGCCCGGCGAATCAGCTTGGTGATGGCGGCGAGCAGACGCGCCTCCGCCGGCTCGACGAGCGACAGCGCCATGCCGCCGCGGCCGGCGCGCGCGGTGCGGCCGATGCGGTGGACATAGGTCTCCGGCTCGGCCGGCAGCTCATAATTGACGACGTGGCTGATCTCGGCCACGTCGATGCCGCGGGCGGCGATGTCGGTCGCCACCAGAACGCGCACCGAGCCGTCCTTGAAGCCGCCGAGCGCCCGCTGCCGCGCGCCCTGGGACTTGTTGCCGTGCAGGGCGGCGACCCCGATGCCCGCTTTCTCCAGATGCTCGGCGACGCGATTGGCGCCGTGCTTGGTGCGGGTGAAAACGACGACGCGGCGCATTTCCGGATCGTCGAGAAGGCGAAGGAGCAGGCGGCGCTTGTCGGCGGCCGGCACGCGGTAGAGCTGCTGCTCGATCCGCTCGACCGTCACCACTTCCGGCGTCACCTCGACGCGGACCGGCTTGTTGAGCAGGCCGGCGGCGAGCTTGGCGACATCGTCCGGCATGGTCGCCGAGAAGAGCAGCGACTGCCGCTGCTTCGGCAGCATGGCGACGATCCGCTTGACGTCCCGGATGAAGCCCATGTCGAGCATCCGGTCGGCTTCATCGAGCACGAAATGGCTGACGAGGTCGAGCCGGACCGAGCGGCGCTCGATGTGATCGAGCAGGCGGCCGGGTGTCGCGACGAGGATGTCGACGCCGCGGGCGAGCGCCCGGGACTGTGGCTCCATGCCGACGCCGCCGAGCACGACGGCGCGCCGCAGCGGCAGGCCGGCGGAGAACCGTTTCAGCTGCTCGTCGATCTGGACGGCGAGTTCGCGGGTCGGAGCGAGGATCAGTGCCCGGACGCTGTGCGGGCCGGGCCGCGACGGCATCGCGGCGAGCTGCTCGACGATCGGCAGTCCGAAGGCCGCGGTCTTTCCGGTGCCCGTCTGGGCGATGCCGAGCACGTCGCGCCCGGCCAGAAGATGGGGGATCGCCTGGGTCTGGATCGGCGTCGGAGTGACGAAGCCGGCAGAGGCGAGGGTGCGGACGAGATTCTCGGCGAGGCCGAGGTCCGCGAAACGAAGGGAGGAATCCAAAAGAAAGCCTGAATTGGGCGGCGCGTCAGCGCCTGCCGAGTGTCGTGACCCACGCGCGAAAGGGATCAGAGGACGGTACCGTGTCCCGCCCGAAGCGGGATATCCGGCGCCAAGGCGGCCGGATCAGCGCGATCACGAAAGATCGTCGTCCGTTATATGGACTGATCGCCGGCAAAAGGCAATCGCCTTTCGCAGCGCGGCAAGAATCGGTCGCCAGTCGCTCGCCGGTCGGCCGGCCCCTTGCACTTTCGGGCCGGAAAGGCGAATTTCCTCAGTCCGTGCCGCCGGGCATTGCCCGACGGCCCCCTCTGTCGCGCCCCCTTTCCGGCGCGCCGTCAAAGGTTCCGGACCGTTCCATGCGCGCGACCCTCGAGCGATCCAATCTCCTGAAGTCCCTCAACCACGTGCATCGCGTCGTGGAACGCCGCAACACGATCCCGATCCTGTCCAACGTGCTGCTGAAGGCCGCCGGATCGACGCTCACCCTGAAGGCGACCGATCTCGACCTCGAAGTGACCGAGACCGTGCCGGCCGAGATCGGCCGGGCGGGTGGAACCACCGTGCCGGCGCACATGCTCTACGACATCGTCCGCAAACTGCCGGACGGCGCCGAGGTCGCGCTCGAAACCTCGGCCGACGGGCAGACCCTGATCGTGCGCTCCGGCCGCTCGAATTTCGCCCTGCAGATGTTGCCGGAATCCGACTTTCCGGACCTGACGACCGGCGATTTCCCGGTCCGCTTCGAGGTGCCCGCAGCAGCCTTCAAGGGGCTGATCGACCGGACCCAGTTCGCGATCTCGACCGAGGAGACACGCTATTACCTGAACGGCATCTATTTCCACACCCCGACGGCCGAAGGCCGGCCGGTGCTGCGGGCAGTGGCGACGGATGGACACCGGCTCGCCCGCGCCCAGGTCGCGGCCCCCGAGGGCGCCGAGGCGATGCCCGGCATCATCGTGCCGCGCAAGACGGTGGGCGAGCTGCAGAAGCTGCTCGATACGCCCGACGAGACGGTGACGGTCGAGGTGTCCGAGACCAAGATCCGCGTCACGGTCGGCGCCGTCGTGCTGACCTCGAAGCTGATCGACGGCACCTTCCCCGATTATGCCCGCGTCATCCCGCAGAACAACGACAAGGCGCTCAAGGTCGATCGCGCCGCCTTTGCCGAAGCGGTCGACCGCGTCTCGACGATCGCGAGCGAGCGCGGCCGTGCCGTCAAGCTCGCCCTCACCTCGGACGGCCGGATGGCGCTCACCGTCAACAATCCGGATTCCGGCTCCGCGACCGAGGAGCTCGATGTCGGCTATGACGCCGATCCGCTCGATATCGGCTTCAACGCCCGCTATCTGCTCGACATCGCGGCGCAGCTGAAGACCGGCAGCGCGCTGTTCCGGCTCGCCGATCCCGGCTCGCCGACGCTGATCCAGGACGAGGGCGACGACGACGCCCTCTATGTCCTGATGCCGATGCGCGTGTGACCGGCGCTGCCGCGATCGCCTTTCCGCGCCTCGGCCGGCTGACGCTCGCCGATTTCCGATCCTATGCCGCCCTCGACCTGTCCCTCTCGGCGCCGCTCGTGGCGCTCGCCGGGGAGAACGGCGCCGGCAAGACCAATATCCTCGAAGCGCTGTCGCTGTTCACGCCCGGCCGGGGACTGCGGCGGGCGGAGCTCGCCGAAATGGCGCGGATCGGCGGCGAAGGGGGGTTCGCGGTGGCGATCGCGCTGTCGGAGGAGGGCGCGCCGCTCCGTCTCGGCACCGGGCTCGAGCCGCGGCCGGGCGAGCCCGCGGTGCGCCGCTCGCGGATCGACGGCGTGCCGGTCGGCTCGCCCGCCGCCTTCGCCGAGCACGTCCGGCTCGTCTGGCTGACGCCGGCGATGGACGGGCTGTTCGCGGGCTCCGCCGGCGAAAGGCGCCGCTTCCTCGACCGCATGGTGCTCGGGATCGACGCCCGCCATGGTGCACGGGTGAACGCCTTCGAGCGGGCGCTGCGCGGCCGCAACCGGCTGCTCGCCGAGCCGGCGCCGGATCGCGCCTGGCTCGACGGCATCGAGGCCGAGATCGCACCGCTCGCCGTCGCCGTCGCCGCGGCACGGCGCGCCACCGTCGACCGCCTCGCCCGGGTGATCGCCGCCCATCGCGACGACGCCTCCGCTTTCCCCTGGGCCGGCGTCGTGCTCGAGGGCACGATCGAGGAGATGCTGACGACGCTGCCGGAGGTCGAGGCCGAGACCCGCTACCGCGCCCTGCTGCGCGAGGGACGCGGCCGCGACGCCGCCGCCGGCCGGGCGCTCGCGGGGCCACAGGCGAGCGATCTCCTCGTCTGGCACGGCCCGAAGGACGTCCCGGCCGAACGCGCATCGACCGGCGAACAGAAGGCGCTGCTCATCGGCCTCGTGCTCGCCCATGCCCGGCTCGTCGCCGAGGCGAGCGGCATCGCCCCCTTCGTGCTGCTCGACGAGATCGCCGCCCATCTCGATCCCCGCCGCCGCGCCGCGCTCTACACCGCGCTTTCCGGTCTCGGCAGCCAGGTGTTCATGACCGGGGCCGACCCCGCTCTGTTCGCCGACCTGCCGGCCGGGTCGGAGACCTTCCTCGTCGCGCCGGGCGCGGTCCGCCCGCTCTGAGCCTCGGCGGGCCTTTTCGGCGCGTCGGCCGCGTGGCATGATGACGTTCATGTTTCATTCCCGCGCTCCCCTCGCTCCGCCCCGGGACGGACGGCAGTCCGAGCAGGCGCTCGCCATCCAGCGCGGCGTCGGCCGGTTGTTCCGCGCCCGCGGCTTCGCGATCGTCACCGAGCTGACGCTCGCGAGCGGCCGCCGCGCTGACGTGATCGCGCTCGGCCCCTCGGCGGAGATCGTCGCGGTGGAGATCAAATCGTCGATCGCCGACTTCCGGGCCGACGGGAAATGGCCGGACTACGCGCCGTTCTGCGACCGGCTCTATTTCGCGAGCCATGCCGGGGTGCCGTCCGAGATCTTCCCGCAGGAAGCCGGGCTGATCCTCGCCGACGGTTTCGGCGCCGAGATCCTGCGCGAGGCACCCGCGAATCCGCTCTCCGCAGCGCGGCGGAAAGCGATGATGCTGCGCTTCGCGCAGGCCGCGGCCTTCCGGCTGCACGGGCTCTTCGATCCCGAGGCCGGTGTCTTCTGAACCGGCTCCGGCCGCCCGGACCCGGCATGCCGTTCGACCGAGGCGGCGATCGGAAGCGGGCCGCCATCGCTGGCGGGCGGCGACGCTGCCGCCTCAGCGCGGCGCGCGCTTGGCGAGGATGCGCTGCAGCGTGCGGCGGTGCATGTTGAGCCGGCGCGCCGTCTCGGAGACGTTGCGCTCGCACAGCTCATAAACCCGCTGGATGTGCTCCCAGCGCACCCGGTCGGCCGACATCGGGTTCTCCGGCGGCACCGCCTTCTCGGTCGGGTCGCGGGTGAGCGCGGCGAACACCTCGTCCGCATCCGCCGGCTTCGCCAGATAGTCGACCGCGCCGAGCTTCACGGCGGTGACGGCCGTGGCGATGTTGCCGTAGCCGGTCAGGACGATGGTGCGCGAATCCGGGCGGCGGCGACGGATCTGCTCGATCACGTCGAGCCCGTTGCCGTCCTCGAGCCGCATGTCGACGACGGCATAGGCCGGCGGCCGCTCGGCCACCTTGCGCATGCCTTCGGCGACCGTGTCGGCCGTCTCGACGGCGAAGCCGCGCAACTCCATGGCGCGGGCGAGGCGCTGCAGGAAGGGCTTGTCGTCGTCGACGATGATCAGGCTCGGGTCGGGTCCGGGCGGACCGGCGGTCTCGGTCATTTCGTTGTTCTCCGCTCCCCGCGATCGACTGCTCGGTTTATAGGCCTGCGCCCGGTGAACGCCAAGTTTAACCGGCGTAATCTGCTAGATAGGGCGAGGGCGACGCATTCCAAAGCGGGAACGGGCGATCATGCCGCCTTTGCCGGGGCGCGGACAGCCTTGGCGGCGTCGTCCATCGCGGCGCGCGGCCAGACGATGCGCACCACGGCGCCATGCGCCGGCGGCGTCCGGTTGGAGAGGGTGAGCGTGCCGCCGTTGCGCTCCAGCAGCGTCTTGGCGATGAAGAAGCCGAGGCCGAGCCCGCCGGCCTCGGCGTCGCCGGAGGAGGGCGCCCGGGTCGTCACATAGGGCTCGCCGATATGGTCGATCACTTCCGGTGCGAAGCCGGGGCCGTCGTCCATGATGGTGAGGGTGAGCGCCTCGGCCGACCAGACCGCCTCGACGGTCACCTTCTCCTCGGCGAAATCGACCGCGTTCTCGACCAGATTGCCGAGGCCGTAATGGATCGCCGGGTTGCGTCGGCCGACGGGCTCGGCACCGCCCTCGCCCGACAGCGAAACCTCGATCGGCACGCCGACCTCGCGATGCGGCGCCACCACTTCCTCGATCAGCAGGCTGAGCGGCACACGGTCGAGCAGCTGGTCGCCCCCCTCCGAGAGGGAGGTGAGCTTGCCGAGAATGTCTCGGCAGCGTTGCGTCTGGCTGCGCAGCAGCGCGATGTCCTCGGCGAGCGGGCTGCCGGCGGCGAGCGTGTGCTGCAGTTCCTTGGCGACCAGCGCAATGGTCGCGAGCGGCGTGCCGAGTTCGTGCGCCGCGGCCGCGGCGAGGCCGTCGAGCGCCGAGAGGTGCTGCTCGCGGGCGAGCACCAGTTCCGTCGCGGTCAGCGCGTCGGCGAGCTGGCGCGCCTCTTCGGCGACCCGGAAGGCATAGACACCCATGAAGACGACCGCCGAGGCGAGCGCCATCCAGACGCCGCCGACATAAAGGAGCGGCAGGTCGAGCCGCTCGCCGACGTGCCAGGGCAACGGCATGTGGACGAAGGCGAGCAGGCTGACGAGCGCGAGCACCAGCGCGCCGAGCGTGATCGTCAGGCGAGGCGCGAGCGTCGTCGCCGACACCATCACCGGCACGAGCATCAGGATCGCGAAGGGGTTCTGCAGCCCGCCCGTCAGATAGAGCAGGCCGCCGAGCTGAACGACGTCATAGGCGAGCAAGAGGATCGCCGTGCCGCCGTGCAGGCGCAGGCTCGACGGATAGCGGATCTTGAGGAAGAGATTCAGCCAGGCCGACAGTGCGATCAGGCCGAAGCACAGACCGATCGGCAGCGGGAAGCGCAGCATATAGGCGACGATCAGAACGGTGATCGTCTGTCCGGCGACCGCGAGCCAGCGCAGGCGCACCAGCGTGTCGAGCTTCAGCCGACGCGCTGCGAAGTCGGCGGCGCGCGGGGGTCCTGCCATGATCGCCTCCTCTTCGGCCGGCTTCTCGTCTCGTCCCGCACGGCCGCGGCCGGCGAACGCGCGAAACGGCGCGACGATACCACCTGCCGCCGTGCCATCGGGCGGCCTTGCGGCGATACCCGAAACGTTCATATCATACTGCGTTGCGAAAGGGCCGGAAGCCGCCGCACACCGACGGATCCGACCGCGAGCGCCGAGAGCATGGAGAGCTCAGGTCGATGGGTCCTTTGTCCACTTACCAGATCTATGAGTTGAATCACGCCGCGCTGAGCCCGCTCCGGGCGGCCGCCGACATGTCGCGGCTCGCCCTGCAGAACCCGCTCAACCCGTTCGGCCAGACGCCGTTCGGCCGGATCATGACGGCCGGCTTCGAGGTGTTCGAGCGCATGACGCGGCGCTACGGGAAGCCGGAGTTCGGCCTGCCGACCACCGATGTCGGCGGCGTGCGGGTCGGCGTCACCGAGCATGTCGTCTGGCAGCGGCCGTTCTGCCGGCTGATCCATTTCGAGCGCATGACGACGCGCCGCGATCCCAAGCTCCTCATCGTCGCGCCGATGTCGGGCCATTACGCGACGCTGCTGCGCGGCACGGTCGAGGCGATGCTGCCGCGCCACGACGTCTACATCACCGACTGGATCGACGCCCGCATGGTGCCGCTGTCGGAGGGCGTGTTCGATCTCGACGACTATATCGATTACGTCATCTCGATGCTGCATTTCCTCGGCGGCGACACGCATGTCGTGGCGGTCTGTCAGCCGGCGGTGCCGGTGATCGCCGCCGCGGCGGTGATGGAGGCGGCCGACGACCCCTATGCGCCGCGCTCGATGACGCTGATGGGCGGTCCGATCGACACCCGGATCAATCCGACCGCGGTGAACAAGATGGCGGAGGGGCGGGACCTCGACTGGTTCCGCCGCAACGTCATCATGCAGGTACCCTTCCCGCATGCCGGCTTCATGCGGAACGTCTATCCCGGGTTCCTGCAGCTCTCCGGCTTCATGAGCATGAATCTCGACCGCCACGTCAACGCCCACAAGGAGTTCTTCTCCCATCTCGTCAAGGGCGACGGCGATTCGGCGGGCAAGCACCGCGATTTCTACGACGAATATCTGGCGGTGATGGATCTGACCGCGGAATTCTACCTGCAGACGGTCGACACCGTCTTCATCCGCCACGCTCTGCCGAAGGGCGAGATGATGCATCGCGGCAAGCCGGTCGACCTGTCGGCGATCCGCAATGTCGCGCTGCTGACCGTCGAGGGCGAGAACGACGACATCTCCGGCGTCGGCCAGACCGAGGCGGCGCAGCATCTCTGCGTCAACATCCCCGAAGACATGCGGGCCCATTACGTGCAGCCGCAGGTCGGCCATTACGGCGTGTTCAACGGCTCGCGCTTCCGTTCCGAGATCGCGCCGCGCATCTCCGATTTCGTGCTGACGCACGGCCGGCCGAAACCTCCCGTCGCGACCGGGCGGCCGCACAAGGCCGAGCCGGCGCCGGTCCAGCCGGTCGAAGCCGAGCCGGCGATCGGCGGGCTCGAGGCGGTGCTGCTCGCCGCCCCGTCCGGCGCGGCCGACGATCTGAAGCTCATCTCCGGCATCGGGCCGAAGCTCGAGCAGACGCTCAACGCCCTCGGCATCTTCCATTTCTGGCAGGTGGCCGGCCTTTCGGAGGCGCAGATCGCGGAGCTCGACGACCGGCTCGCCTTCAAGGGCCGAATCGGGCGCGACCGGTGGGTGGAACAGGCGCAGCGTCTCGCGAAAGAGGCGGTCGGCGGCTGAGCCGGTGCGATCTGCGGTGCTCCCGCAGAGCTGCCGACCCGTTCCCTCCGGTCACGCCCGCCGGGGCCATCGCAGCCCCGGCGTGCCATTCCGGTCCGATTCCGACCTCCGGTCGTCCGATTTCGCTTGAATCGGGGTTTCGTCCTTCCCACCTCCCTTATCGCTGGGGCATCCCCCTCGAAAGGTAGGAGAAATGACGAATACTCAGGCCCTGCGTCCGGGCTGGACGCCGCTCTCCATCGCGCTGATGGTGCTCGGCTTCATCGTCTTCTGGCCGCTCGGCCTCGCCATGCTCGCCTATATCCTGTGGGGCGACCGGCTGCCGGAATTCCGCCGCCAGGCCCGTGAAGCCGGCGCCGATTTCAAGCGCTCCTTCGGCTGCGGCAGCCGCCGGTCCTATGGCGGCTTCGCCTCGAGCGGCAACGCCGCCTTCGACGACTATCGCGCCGCCGAGCTGAAGCGGCTCGACGAAGAACGCCGCCGCCTCGACGAGGAGCGCGCGGCTTTCGAAGCCTATGTGCGCAATCTGCGCCGTGCCCGCGACCAGGAGGAGTTCGACCGCTTCCGCGCCGAACGCCACACGCAGCGCCCGGCGAAGAACGACGACGTCGTCGACCTCTGACGGCGAGAGCCGAGCGGGTCCGGACGAGGATCGGCAGCGGGCGGCCTTCGGGCCGCCCGTTTCGTTTTTCAGAAGCCCGCGCGCGAGAAACTGCGCGGCGCCGGATCGAGGAGCGTCGGCGCGCCGGTACCGAGTTCGTAGACCGCGAGGCCGCGCTGGTTGGTGCCGTCGGGGAGGAAGCGGAAGGCGCCGTCAATACCGAGGAAGCCGCTCGGATTGGCGATCGTGTCGGGCGCGAAGCGCTGCTCGCCGAAGCGCGCGGCGAGGCCGGCGGCGAGGCTCACCGCGTCATAGGCGAGCGAGGCGGCGCGCTGCGGCGGCTGGCCGAAGGCCGCCTGATAGCGGGCGGCGAAGCCCTGGAATCCCGCTTTGTCCGGCGCCGGATACCACGCACCGCGCAGCGACGGCTCGGCCGCGATGCGCGGATCGTCCCACTGGCCCGAGCCGAGGAACTTCACCGCGTCGCCGCGCACGCCCTTCGCCGCGAGCACCTGCGCGAGGAAGGGCGCCGCATCGCCGGCATCGGGCATGAACACCGCGTCGGCCTGGCCGGCGAGGATCACCTCGGCCGCCGCCTCCGCCTTCCCCTGCATGTCGGTGCGGTCGAGCTGATAGCGCTGGATGCCGACCACCCGGCCGCCATTGACCGACACCGCCTTCTGCAGCGCCGCCTCGACGACCGTTCCGTAGCCGTTCGCCGGCAGGAGGGCGACATAGGAGCGCCGCCCCTGGGTCGCGGCATAGCCGATGATCCGGTCGACATCGGTCTGCGGCAGGAAGGAGAGCAGATAGACGCCGCGCGAGGCGGCACTCGTATCGGTCGAGAAGGCGATCACCGGCACGCCGGCCGGCTTGGCGATCGAGGCGGCCGCCGTCACCGACTGGGCGAAGAGCGGTCCGAGGATCACCTCCGCCCCTTGCGCGATCGCCTCGCTCGTCGCGGCGCGGGCGCCGTCCGGCGTGCCGCGGTCGTCCTTGACCATGATCTGGATGTTGGCGCCGGAGAATTCCCGCAGCGCCAGATCGGCGGCGTTCTTGAGCGCGAGACCGATCTGGCCGGCATTGCCGGTCGCCGATTGCGGCACCAGGAGCGCGACCCGCACGCTGCCCGAGCCGAGCACCTCGCCCGTCACCGGCTGCGGCCCGGACGCCTGGGCGACCGGCGCCGGCCCGCTCTCCTGCAGGCTCGACGAACAGGCGGCGAGCGCGACGAGCCCCGCCACAAGCGCCGACGCGCGGACGATCGGCCGCAAACCCGTCACGGATCGGATCAGTCGCAACACCCTCGTCCTTCCCTCTTCCGCCCCCATGGCGCTAACACTACCGGAGGCTTCGGTCTAAATCAGGGCGAATCGGCGCGCGGTGCGGCTATTCGCGTTCCGGTGTCACATCCCTACAACGCCGCCGAGCGCGGGGAAACGAGAGCCATGCGCGGTTACCGGATCGACGCCGCGGCCTTCGAGGCGCCGCCGCTCGCCCCCGGCCTCCACATCGTCGCGACACCGATCGGCCATCTCGGCGACGTCACGCTGCGGGCGCTCGCCACGCTTGCCGCCGCCGATCTGATCGCCGCGGAGGACACCCGCGTCACGCGCATCCTGACCGGCCGCTACGGAATCGAAACGCCGCTCACCGCGTATCACGAGCACAATGCCGAGGCCGCGCGGCCGAAGATCCTCGCCGCGCTCGCCGAAGGAAAGGCCGTCGCGCTCGTTTCCGACGCCGGAACGCCGCTGCTGTCCGATCCCGGCTATCGCCTCGTCGAGGCGGTGCTCGAGGCCGGCCATGCCGTGGTGCCGGTGCCCGGCGCCTCGGCGCTGCTCGCCGCGCTCGTCGCCGCCGGGCTGCCGACCGACACCTTCCTCTTCGCCGGCTTCCTGCCGCAGAAGACCGCAGCCCGCCGCAAGCGCCTCGGCGCGCTCGCCTCCGTCCCGGCGACGCTCGTCTTCTACGAGAGCCCGCACCGCACCGCCGACGCGCTCGCCGACATGGCGGCGGTGCTCGGCGGGGAACGCCGCGCGGCAGTGGCGCGCGAACTCACCAAGGCCTTCGAGACCGTGCGGCGCGACACGCTCGCCGCGCTCGCCGCGCGTTTCGCCGGCGAGCCGGCGCCGAAGGGCGAGATCGTCATCCTGATCGGCCCGCCGGTCGAGGCGGCCCCGGAGGCGGAGGATGTCGATGCGCTCCTCGTCCGCCTGATGGGCACGCTCTCGCTCAAGGAGGCAGCCGCCGAGGCGGCGGCGCGCACCGGCCTGCCGCGCCGCGACCTCTATCGCCGGGCGCTGGCGCTCAAGGATGGAGGGGACGATGCGGACGACGCCTGAGCGGCAGGCGGCGGAGCGGAGCGGCAGGCGGGCGGAAGGCGTCGCGGCGCTCCTCCTGATGCTGAAGGGCTATCGCATCCTCGCGCGCCGCTTTCGCGTGCCGGCCGGCGAGATCGACATCGTGGCGCGGCGCGGCGGCGTCCTCGCCTTCGTCGAGGTGAAGCGCCGGGCCGATGCGGACGACGCCCGCCTCGCCGTCACCTTCGCCGCGCGGCGCCGGATCGTGCGGGCGGCCGACGCCTTCCTCGCCCGCCGGCCGGCCCTTGCCGGGCTCACCCTGCGCTACGACCTCGTGATCGTGCGCCGGCGCCGGCTGCCCATCCATCTCGCCAACGCTTTCCGCGCCGACGATTGAGAAGCGGCCCGATTGGCGCGATAAGAGCCGGCGTCCGTTTCGGGGGATCCCATGTCGCTTTCCGTCGCCGTCCAGATGGACCACATCGCGAAGATCGCCATCCGTGGCGATTCGACCTTCGCCCTCATGCTCGAGGCGCAGCGCCGCGGCCATACGCTCCACCATTACACGCCCGAGCGGCTGTCGCTGGTCGACGGAAGGCTGGAGGCACGGATCGAGAAGGTCGCGGTCCGCGACGTCCAGGGCGACCATTTCACCCTCGAGCCCGCGGTCCGCACCGATCTCTCGACGGTGGACGTGGTGCTGATGCGGCAGGACCCGCCCTTCGACATGGGCTACATCACCGCCACCCACCTCCTCGAGGTGGTGCATCCGAAGACGCTCGTCGTCAACGATCCGGCCGAGGTCCGCAACGCGCCGGAAAAGGTCTTCGTCACCCGCTTTCCGGACCTGATGCCGCCGACACTCCTGTCGCGCGATCCGGACGAGATCCGCCGCTTCCGCGCCGAGCACGGCGACATCATCATCAAGCCGCTCTACGGCAATGGTGGCGCCGGCGTGTTCCGGATCGGCGAGGGCGACGAGAATCTCGGCTCGCTGCTCGAGATCTTCGCCACCGCCTTCAGGGGCGAGCCCTATGTCGTGCAGCGCTACCTTCCCGAGGTGCGGGCCGGCGACAAGCGGATCATCCTCGTCGACGGCGTCGCGGTCGGCGCGATCAACCGCGTCCCGGCGGCCGGCGAGGCCCGCTCCAACATGCATGTCGGCGGCCGGCCGGAGCCGGTCGAACTGACCGCGCGCGACCGCGAGATCTGCGAGGCGATCGGGCCGGAGCTGAAGCGCCGCGGCATGATCTTCGTCGGCATCGACGTGATCGGGCGTTATCTGACGGAGATCAACGTCACCTCGCCGACCGGCATCCGCGAGGTCGAGCGCTTCGGCGGTGCCGACATCGCCGCCCTCGTCTGGGACGCGATCGAGGCGCGCCGCTGAGCCGCCGACTTCGGGAGCCGTCGTCCGCCGTCTTTTGTTCCCCTCCTGTTCTTGCGCTCGCCTCTGGGTTGCGATACCGTAAGGACATGCGGGGGAACGAACCATGGTCGCGCATGTCGCAACCGTCGCCTTCCAGGGCATCGAGGCGGTTCCGGTCGACGTCCAGGTGCAGATCCAGCCCGGCCAGCCGGTCTTCGCCGTGGTCGGCCTGCCGGACAAGGCAGTCGCCGAAAGCCGCGAGCGGGTGCGTGCCGCGCTGCATGCCTCGGGCCTCGCTTTGCCGCCGAAGCGGATCATCGTCAATCTCGCCCCGGCCGACCTGCCGAAGGAGGGCTCGCATTACGATCTGCCGATCGCGCTCGGCCTGATGGCGGCGCTCGGCGCCGTGCCGGGCGACCAGCTGGCCGGCTATGTCGTCGTCGGGGAGCTGTCGCTCGACGGCACGATCGCGCCGATCGCCGGCGCGCTGCCGGCGGCGATCGGGGCGAACGCGCTCGACAAGGGACTGATATGCCCGGCCGCCTGCGGGCCGGAGGCCGCCTGGGCGAGCCGGGAGATGGACATTCTGGCGCCGCGCAGCCTGATCGCCGTCGCCAACCATTTCAAGGGCACGCAGGTGCTCGGCCGGCCGGAGCCGGCGCTCGCCCGCGAGGGCGCCCCGCTGCCCGATCTCGCCGAGATCAAGGGCCAGGAGCTGGCGAAGCGGGCGCTCGAGGTCGCGGCGGCGGGCGGCCACAATCTGCTGATGGTCGGTCCGCCCGGCGCCGGCAAGTCGATGCTGGCGAGCCGGCTTCCCTCGATCCTGCCGCCGCTCTCCCCGCGCGAGCTGCTCGAAGTGTCGATGATCGCCTCGGTCGCCGGCGCGCTTCCGGGCGGCCGGCTGACCGACCGGCGGCCCTTCCGCGCGCCGCACCACTCGGCCACCATGGCCGCGCTCGTCGGCGGGGGCCTGCGCGCCCGCCCGGGCGAGGTGTCGCTCGCCCATCATGGCGTGCTCTTCCTCGACGAGCTGCCGGAATTCGCCCCGCAGGTGCTCGATTCGCTCCGCCAGCCGCTCGAGATGGGCGAGGCGGTGATCGCCCGGGCCAACCACCGGGTCAGCTATCCGGCACGTTTCCAGCTCGTCGCGGCGATGAACCCTTGCCGTTGCGGCCTTGCGGGTGAGCCGGGGGCCGCATGTCGCCGCGGCGAACGCTGCGCCGCCGATTACCAGGCGCGGCTGTCCGGCCCGCTGGTCGACCGCATCGACCTGCGGATCGAGGTGCCGGCGGTGACCGCGGCGGACCTGATCCTGCCGCGTCCCGGCGAGCCGAGCGCGCGGGTCGCCGACCGGGTGGCGGCGGCCCGGTCGATCCAGCGCGACCGTTTCGCAGCGCTCGGCCGGCCGGAGATCGCGACCAATGCGCAATGTTCGGCGGCGCTGATCGAGACGGTGGCAGAACCCGACGCCGCCGGGCGGCGGCTGCTGTCGGAGGCGGCCGAGGCGATGAAGCTGTCGGCGCGCGGCTATCACCGGGTGCTCAAGGTCGCCCGCACCCTTGCCGACCTCGACGGCGCCGACCTGGTCGGCCGCCTCCACCTCGCCGAGGCGCTGTCCTGGCGCGTCGCCGGCGAACGTCTGCTGCAGGCGGCGTGAGGACGCGCACCGAGACGTCCTGAAGCGCCGCCGGCCCGGGGACGGCGGGAGACGGCGCAGAGAGATGCCCGTCGCCGGGACGAGCGCTTCGGACACGCGCGGCGCGGCCGGGTTGGGCCGGTGGCCCGGGGGTCGCGCTGCCGCCTGGCGGCGCGAAAACCAGCCGTTGGCGCCGCCCGAAGACCCGGCCGGTCGCACGGCGAGACGAGGTCCGGCGCGTCGCCGCTTCGGCGCGACAGCGACCGAGACGCGTAGGCCGGAAGGGTAACGGTGCGTCCCTTCATCAACCAAAGAAGAGGTCCTCACCCCGGCCTCTCCCCACTCGGTCCGGCTGTTGCCGAGCCGAGCGCGGGAGAGGCGAAGTCGGCAACAGCCGACTTCGCCGGCGGGAGAGGGGGTCCCCGGCCGACGCGCTCATGCGTGTCCGTTCGGCCGATCGGTCCGTCGTCGGCCACCGTTCCGCACAGCCGGCGCCGCTTTTCCCTCCCCCGCGGAGCTTGCGGGAGAAGAACCGGGCGAGATCGCCGCAGATGCCCGCAGCGCGGCATTGGCCGCGCCGCACGAAAGAGACGGATGGATGTGAGGCGTCTACCGGCGGATCGCCGCCTCGCGCCAGGCGAGCGCCGGGCCTTCCGATGCCGCGGCATAGGCGCTCGCCTGCGCCCGGAAGGCGATGAAGGCGTCGTGCACCTCGGTCGCCATCGGGCTCGCTTTCGCGAGGTCGGCGAGCACGGCGGCGGAGGCTTCCGCGAGTGCCGTCACGACGCCTTCGGGGAAACGCGCGACGCGGACATTCTCCCGCGCCAGCCGGTCGAAGGCGAGAATGTTGCCGCCGGCGAAGGCCGCCGTGGTCGCCGCGGCGCCGGCCTGCGTGGCGGTCGCGATCACCTGCCGCAGATCGTCGGGCAGGCCGTCGAGCGCCTTGCGACCGACGATCAGCTCGAGCGCCGCGCCGATCTCGTGGAAGGAGGGCATGTAGTAGAAGGGCGCGACCCGGGCGAGGCGCAGATCGAGATCGTTCCACGGGCCGATCCATTCGGCGGCGTCGATCGTGCCGGAATCGAGCGCGGCATAGAGCTCCGTCGAGCCGAGCAGCACCGGCGTCGCGCCGAGCCGCTTCATCACCTCGCCGCCGAGGCCGGAAATGCGGATGACGAGGCCGCGCAGATCGTCGGGGGTGCGGATCTCGCGGCGGAACCAGCCGGCCGCCTGCACGCCGCTATTGCCGGCATAGAAGGGCACCACGCCGAAGGGCTCGTAGGCCTTTTCCCACAGCGCCTGACCGCCGCCGACCGCGAGCCAGCCGGCATGCTCCGTCGCCGTCAGGCCGAAGGGCACGCCGGTGAAGAAGTTGAAGGCCGGGTCGCGCGCCTGCCAGTAATAGGGCGAGCCGTGGCCGAGTTCGGCGGCGCCCGAGGAGACGAGGTCGAACACCTGCATCGCCGGACCGAGCACGCCGGCGGGATGCACCTCGACCTTCAGCCGGCCGCCCGACAGCACGCCGATCGTCTGCGCGATCGATGCGGCGGCGGTGCCGAGCCCGGGCGCATCCGCCGGCCAGGCGGTCGCCATGCGCCAGATCACCGGCGTATCCGCGCGCACCACCGCCGGGGCCGCGAGGGCTCCCGCCGCGCCGAGAAGGCCGAGCCGCAACGCCGTCCGCCGGTTGGCGCCGTCGCCTCTTCCAGTCATCGCCGATCGTCTCCGTGATCCAGGATCATAGAGCAGGCGGGCATGACGGCGAAAGCGCGGCGGAGCCGTTGATCACCGCAGCTCACGATTTTTCGCTTTGACCGGAGCGCCCCGATCGGCTTCCCAGAAGAGATCGAGAACCGGAGAACCGCCATGCATCGCCCGTCCCTCGCGCTCTTCGCCAGCCTCGCCCTCTTCGCGGCCCCCGTCGCCGTCCCGGCGGAGGAGGCCCACAGCGGTCACGCCGGCCATGCCATGCCGGCCGAGGACGGAGACGCCGCCATGCCGGCGATGCCCCCGGCCGGCAACAATCCGGCGACGGCCGCCTTCGAAGCGGCGAACGCCCGCATGCACGCCGACATGGCGATCGACTACACGGGCGACGCCGACACCGATTTCCTGAAGGCGATGATCCCGCACCACCAGGGCGCCATCGACATGGCGCGGATCGAGCTCGAGCACGGCAAGGACCCCAAGGTCCGCGCGCTCGCCGAGGCGATCATCGCCGCGCAGGAGAAGGAGATCGCCGAGATGCGCGCCTGGCTGAAGCAACGCGGCGCGCAATAGCGGACGCGTCAGCGCAGATCGGTCTGCGCGAAGTCCTGCCCCTTGTAGAGCAGGGGAACGCCGAGTTGCCTGGCGCAGGCATAGGCGAAGCAGTCTCCGAAATTGAGGTCGGCAGCACTGCCGACCGCGCGGCCATATCGCCGGCCCGCCTCGATGGCGGCCGCGCCGATCTCGTCCGTGATCGGCACCTCGACGGCGCCAAGCGCCGAGAGAACCGCCTCGACGACGGCCGCGGCGTTCGCAATCTGCAGGTCCGGCCGATCGGCGCGCGCCTTCGCCTTGGCACGGGCGAGCCCGAATACGGCTTCGAACCGAGCGAGCGGAGATACGTAGAGCGGCGGCGGAGCCGCCTCGATGCGTTCGAGGAGCGCGCCCGCATCCACCTCGCGCGCGAGGATCGCGACGATCGCGGATGCGTCGAGGAACATCAGCGCTCCCAGAGTTCGTCCGAAAAGGTCCGGAAGTCGAAATCGGGGGCATTCTCCCCCATGGCGTCGGCCATGGCGAGGGCCTTCGCGATCTGTTCGGCGGCGGGCCTTTGCCTGTGGATGCGCTCGATCTCGTTCACCAGAGCGAGACGGACGGCGTCCGTCATCGTCTCGGCTTTGGTCAGCCTCTGGACCTCGCGCGCCAGCGTCGCGACGGTGTCGTCCCGGATATAGAGCGGCATCACGCTCTCACGAATAGACCTTCATCGGAGGCGCATATTTGCACCGCACCCCGCCCGACGCCAGCGCTACTGCGCCGGTTCGGCGGCGAGTTCGGCGCGGGCGTCCTGCACCTTCAGTTCGTCGAGGCGGGGCATCGAGACGATGTTGTAGCCGCAATCGACGAAATGCACCTCGCCGGTGACGCCGGCCGAAAGGTCGGAGAGGAGATAGAGCGCGCTGCCGCCGACTTCCTCGATCGACACGGTGCGACGGAGCGGCGCGTTCTTCTTCTGGTAGTTGAACATCAGCCGCGCATCGGCGACGCCGGAGCCCGCGAGCGTGCGCACCGGGCCGGCCGAGATGGCGTTCACCCGGATGCCGTCGCCGCCATAATCCGCGGCGAGATAGCGGACCGAGGATTCGAGCGCCGCCTTGGCGACTCCCATCACATTGTAGTTCGGCATCACCCGCGTCGCCCCGCCATAGGTGAGCGTGACCATGCTGCCGCCGCCATTCATCAGCGGCGCGGCGCGCTTGGCGATCTCGGTGAAGGAGAAGCAGGAGATCACCATGGTGCGCACGAAATTGGCGCGGGTGGTGTCGGCGTAGCGGCCCTTCAGCTCGTTCTTGTCGGAGAAGCCGATCGCATGGACGAGGAAGTCGATGCCGCCCCATTCCGTCTTCAGCGTCTCGAACACCTGGTCGACCGAGGCGATGTCCTCGACGTCGCAGGGGATCAGCAGGCGGGCGCCGACCTGGTCGGCGAGCGGCCGGACGCGTCGGCCGAAGGCCTCGCCCTGATAGGTGAAGGCGAGTTCGGCGCCGTGCGCACGCAGCGTCTTGGCGATGCCCCAGGCGATCGAATGATCGTTGGCGACCCCCATCACGAGGCCGCGCTTGCCGGTCATCAGTCCCGCTACCGTCGTCATGACCGGTTCCTTACCCTGCCGCACTCAGCCGGCGTAACGCTGGAAGACGAGGCAGCTGTTGGTGCCGCCGAAGCCGAAGGAGTTCGACAGCACGACGTCGATCCGCGCATCGTCGATCCGCTTGCGGACGATCGGCATGTCCTCGAAGGCCGGATCGAGCTCGTCGATATTGGCGCTTTCGACGATGAAGCCGTTCTGCATCATCAGAAGCGAATAGATCGCCTCCTGCACGCCGGTCGCGCCGAGCGAATGGCCGGTCAGCGACTTGGTGGCGGCGATCGGGGGGCATTTGTCGCCCGAGCCGAACACCGCACGGATCGCCTCGATCTCGCGCAGGTCGCCGACCCCGGTCGAGGTGGCGTGCGGGTTGATGTAGTCGACCTTCTCGCCGACGCCGGCGAGCGCCAGCCGCATGCAGCGCTGCGCACCCTCGCCGGAGGGCTGCACCATGTCGTAGCCGTCGGAGGTCGCGCCATAGCCGACCACCTCGCCATAGATCTTGGCGCCGCGCGCCTTCGCCCGGTCGAGCGCCTCGAGCACGACGACGCCGGCGCCGCCGGCGATCACGAAGCCGTCGCGGTTCCGGTCATAGGCGCGCGAGGCCTTCTGCGGCGTGTCGTTGTAGCCGGTCGACATCGCGCCCATGGCGTCGAACAGCACCGACAGCGTCCAGTCGAGCTCCTCGCAGCCGCCGGCGAACATGACGTCCTGCTTGCCCATCTGGATCGCCTCATAGGCGTTGCCGATGCAGTGGTTGGACGTCGCGCAGGCCGACGAGATCGAATAGTTATGGCCCTTGATCTTGAACCAGGTGGCGAGCGTCGCCGAGGCGGTCGACGACATCGCCTTCGGCACCGCGAACGGGCCGACCCGCTTCGGCCCCTTCTCCCGGGCGATGTCGGCCGCTTCGACGAGGGTGCGCGTCGAGGGGCCGCCCGAGCCCATGATCATGCCGGTGCGCTCGTTCGACACCTCGTCCGGCTCGAGCCCGGAATCGCGGATCGCCTGCTCCATCGCGACATGGTTCCAGGCGGTGCCGCCGCCGTGGAAGCGCATGGCGCGGCGGTCGACCACGCTCGACGCGTCGAGCGAGGGGGCGCCGTGCACCTGGCAGCGGAAGCCGAGCTTCGCATAATCCTCGGCGCGGCTGATGCCCGGCTTCGCCGAATAGAGCGAATCGAGCACTTCCTGGGTGTTGTTGCCGATGGAGGAGACGATCCCCATCCCGGTGACGACGACCCGCTTCATCCGTTCCTGTCCTCTCGTCCTGGCCGGAACGGCGCGTCCCGCGCGCCGTCGGCCGTCACGATCCGCCGCGGCGTCAGGCCGCGGAAGGCTGCGCCTCGCCCTGGAACAGGCCGACGCGCAGGTCCTTGGCGCGATAGATGGTCTCGCCATCCGCTTTCAGCCAGCCATCGCCGATGCCGAGCACCAGTTTCGAGCGCAGCACCCGCTTCAGGTCGACGCCGTATTCGACGAGCTTCACCTTCGGCAGCACCATGCCCGAGAACTTCAGCTCGCCGGTCGACAGCGCGCGGCCGCGGCCGGGTGCACCGAGCCAGCCGAGGAAGAAGCCGAGCATCTGCCACATCGCGTCGAGGCCGAGGCAGCCCGGCATCACCGGGTCGCCCTTGAAGTGGCAGGCGAAGAACCAGAGGTCCGGCTTGACGTCGAGCTCGGCCCGGATATGGCCCTTGCCATATTCGCCGCCTTCCTCCGAGATCGAGGTGATGCGGTCGAACATCAGCATCGGCGGCAGCGGCAGCTGGGCGTTGCCCGGTCCGAAAAGCTCGCCGCGGCCGCAGGCGAGCAGCGCTTCATAGTCGTAACTGGACGGGCGGTCAGCCATTCCCCGGTCATACCTTTCGTGAGCGCCCGAACCACCGCGTGCGGCGGGCGTGTCCGACGGCCGCCGCGCGAAACCGGCGCGGCGGAGCGGCCACTCCTAACACAGCATACCAACGCCCGAAAGACCGCGTGATCCGCCATCGTCGCTGCGGCGCGGTCCCGCCGGACGCCCCTTTCGGCAGGCCCGGAGCGGCCCTATCTGTTCCCATCGGGCCGCCCTGCGCGGCATCGTCGGCCATCCTCGGTCGCGCCGCGCAAGGGCGGAACGGCCCCGCCGCGCAGCCGTTGGAGAACCGTCATGACGAGAACCGCCGCCGGCCTTTTCGCCTTTGCCTGCGCCGCCCTGCTCGGCGCGGCGGCGGCTGCGCAATCCTTCGACCCGCCGGTCGGCCGCAACCTGCCCTCGGTGACGCGGCACCCCGCGCCGTCGCCCGACCCGCTCCGGCCGCGCATCGTCACGCCCGGGGTGGAGCTGCCGCAAATGGGGCCGGCGACCTGCCGCACGACGCTCGGCGCCAGCTGCCGCGGCCGCGTCGAGATCATCGGCCGGAGCTGCTATTGTCGCGAGAACGGCAAGGCGAGCCAGGGCACGACCGAACCGTCGCGCCGCTGAGCGCTCATTCCGCGGCGTCGGCGACCATCGCCTCGAGCGCCAGCCGCTCGCGCGCCCGCATCCGCTCGCTCTCGCTCTTCAGCTGGCCGCAGGCGGCGAGGATGTCGCGGCCGCGCGGCGTGCGGATCGGCGAGGCGTAGCCGGCGCGGTTGACGATCTCGGCGAAGGTCTCGATCGTCTCCCAGTCCGAACAGGCATAGTCGGTGCCCGGCCAAGGGTTGAACGGGATCAGATTGATCTTCGCCGGAATGCCCTTCAGCAGCCGCACCAGTTCCCGCGCATCGGCCGGGCTGTCGTTGACGCCCTTCAGCATCACATATTCGAAGGTGATGCGCCGCGCGTTGGAGAGGCCCGGATAGGCCCGGCAGGCGTCGAGCAGTTCGGCGATCTTGTGTTTCTTGTTGAGCGGCACCAGCACGTCGCGCAGATCGTCGCGCACCGCGTGCAGCGAGATGGCGAGCATCACGCCGATCTCCGCCCCGGCCCGCGCGATCATCGGCACGACGCCCGAGGTCGACAGCGTGATCCGACGCTTCGACAGCGCGATGCCGTCGCCGTCCGAGGCGATCAGCAACGCATCGCGGACGTGCTCGAAATTATAGAGCGGCTCGCCCATCCCCATCATCACGATGTTCGAGACGAGGCGGCCTTCCGCCGGCACGGCGGCGCCGACCGGCGTCGTCGCATCGGGGAAATCGCCGAGCCGCTCGCGCGCCATCAGGATCTGGCCGACGATCTCCTCGGCCGTCAGATTGCGCACCATGCGCTGCGTGCCGGTGTGACAGAACGAGCAGGTGAGCGTGCAGCCGACCTGCGAGGAGAGGCAGAGCGTACCGCGGCCGACCTCCGGGATATAGACCGTCTCGACCTCGACCGGCCGGCCGGCGCCGCGCGGGGGAAAGCGGAACAGCCATTTGCGGGTGCCGTCCTCCGAGATCTGCTCGGTGACGATCTCCGGCCGCGAGACGATCAGATGATCGGCGAGCTTCGCCCGCAGGTCCTTCGAGATGTTGGTCATCGCGGCGAAATCGGTGACGCCGCGCTGGTAGATCCAGCTCCACAATTGCGCCGTGCGCATGCGGATCTGGCGCGGCTCGACGCCGATCGCGGCGAGCTCGGCGCCGATGCCCTCGCGCGAGAGGCCGACGAGCGACGGACGTTCGATGGCGGCCGATGCCGCCGGAGGCGAAGCGAGTGCGGTCATGCTGATCCGGAACGGGGCCGCGGTCGAGGGCGCGCGGCGACACACATGGGGTCTCGCCTCCCTCTAGCACAAGAAGCGGCGGAAATCAGCCCTTCGCGGCGCGGCGCGATTGCGCTGGTTCCCCCCGGCCCCTAGGGTCGCGCTCCGCAGATCGGGGGAGCGTCATGACGGCAAGGGCAAGGAGGGGTGTGGCCGACGCGGCGCACGCCGGAACGGCGGCGGCGCTCCTCTTCGCGTTCCGCGCGGCCCTCTCGATCGCCGGCCTCGTGCTGGTCCTCGCCGGAACGCTCCCGCTCGCGCCGACCATGCCCTCTGCCGGCCTCGACCCGTCCTGGCGGATCGCGATCAACGAGGCGGTCGCCCGCGGTCTCGTCTTCGGCCGCGACGTGCTCTTCACCTTCGGCCCTTATGGATCGATCTACACACAGGTCTACCACCCGGCCACCGACACGATGATGCTCGCCGGCACGGCCCTCCTCGCCGTCGCCTTCGGGCTGGGTCTGCTGGCGCTCGGGACACGATGGGGCTGGGCAAGGGTCGCCCTGGCCGGTCTCGCCCTCCCCTTCGCCTTGCGCAATGACGCCTATCTGCTCTGCGTGCCGCTCCTGCTGCTGGTGCTCGTCTGCCGCCCTGTCGCGGCGGCCGGTCGGGGCGAACGCCGGCTGGCGGCTCTGGCGATCGCGCTCCTGATCCCGGCGACGGCACTCCTCACGCTCGTCAAGGGCACGTTCGGAATGGCGGCCGTGCTGCTCGGCGGGCTCGCCTTCGTCGCGGCCCTCGACCGGGCGCCGCGCCGCGCCCTCCTCGGCCTCACCGCGGCGCTCGCCGCGCTGGTGGTGTTCTGGCTCTGCGCACGACAGCCGCTCGAAGCCCTGCCCGGCTATTTCGCGGGCCTCGCCCCGATCATCTCCGGCTACGGCCCGGCCATGGGCATAGACGGCCCGGCCTGGCACGTGGCGCTCTATGGCGCGATCGCCCTCCTCATCGTCATCGCGGTGGTGGCCGGCTTCGGCCGGCGGATCGCCGCTCTGCCGAACGCGCTGCTCGCGCTCGGCGTCGCCGGCGGCTTCTTCATCGCCTTCAAGGCCGGCTTCATCCGCCATCCGGGCCATGCGCCGATCTGCGGCGGCTACCTGTTGTTCGCCGCCCTCGCCCTGTCGGCGGGGATGCGGCCGATCGTGGCGCTCCCCCTTGTCGGCGTGGCGGCCGCCGGCTTCCTCGCGATCGTCTCCGAGGTCGTCGACCCGTCACCCGGATCGATGGCGGCCCGGCTGCAGAGCACGGCGCGGAACAGCGTTTCCGGTCTCGCGACCCGTTTCGGGGAGGGCTATGCACCGCACTACGAGGCCGCCCTCGCCGCCATTCGCGCCGCCGAATCGCTCCGGCAGCAACAGGGGACGGCGGACGTCCTGACGGTCGAGATCGCGGCCCTCATCGCGAACGGGATCGACTGGTCGCCCCGCCCGGTGATCCAGAGTTACTCGGCCTACACGGTGGATCTCGCCGCACGGAATGCGCAGCATCTCGCCGGCCCGTCGGCCCCGGATCGGCTCTATGTCCGCCTCAAGGTGATCGACGGCCGGTTGCCCTCGCTCGAGGATGCGCGGAGCTGGCCGGTGATCTTCGACCGCTACCGCTTTGAACGCATGGAAGGGGACTTCGCGGTCTTCGGGAAGCGGCCGGACCCCACGGCCACCCGCTACATCCCGCTCGGTGAAGTCAGCGCGGCGCTCGGCGAAGAGATCGCGGTGCCGTCGGATGCCGGCCCGGTCTGGGTCGAAATCGACAGCCGGCCGACGCTCGCCGGCCGGCTGCTCGACCTCTTCTACAAGATCCGGCCGCTGAGGCTCGAAGTGCGGACCGACGGAAATGGCTGGCGATCTTATCGCCATGTCGCGGCGATCGGACGCGGCGGCTTCCTGCTCTCGCCGATCTTCAGCGATGCGTTCGATGTCGCGGAGCTCGCCACGCGGGGCGACGCCGCCCCGCTTCCCCGGGTCACGGCGATGCGGCTGACCGCGCCCGCCGGCCTCGAATGGGCGTGGCGGCGGACGGTCGTCGCACGGATGAGCGCGCTCTCGATCAGCCCCGCCGGCGCGCCACCGCCCCCTCCGGAGCCGACGCCGTCGACCACTCCGCCCTCGGATCCGCCGGTCGGCGGGGCGTGCGTCGTCGACGCGCTCGACGGTGCGCCGCCAAGGGACGGAACGGTGTCGATCAGGAGGGGCCGGTTCGATATCGTCGGCTGGGCACGGCTCGCCGACGATGCCGCGGCGACCCCCGACGCGATCTATGTCCTCGTCACAGGGCGGGACGGACGCCGTACGATGTTCGCCACGCAGCCGGCGGCCCGGCCCGATGTCGGCAGCCATTTCGGCCTCGCCGGTCAGGAGGCTTTCGGCTTCAACGCGCGGATCGCGACGGGCTCGTTCGGGCCGCTCGCCTCGCTCGAAATCCTGAGCCGGAAGGGCGAGGCGTGGACCCGCTGCCCGCTCGGGCTGACCGTTCGGGAGTAGCCGGCCGCCTCAGCGCGGCTCGAAATCCGCCGCCGCGAGCCAGAACACCTCGCCCTCGCTTTCTTCCGTGTCGATCCAGAGGAAGGGCAGGTCGGGATAGTCGGCCTCGAGGATCTCGCGGCCGGTGCCGATCTCGCAGAGGAGGCCGCCGGTCTCCGTCAGATGGTCCGGCGCCGCGTCGAGGATGCGCCGCACGATGTCGAGCCCGTCCTCGCCGCCGGCGAGCGCCATCACCGGCTCGTGCCGGTATTCCGCTGGCAGCGCGGCCATCGCTTCGGCGTCGACATAGGGCGGGTTGGTGAGGATCAGGTCGTAGCGCCGGCCGGCGAGCGGCGCGAAGAGGTCGCCGCGATGGAGCGACACGCGGTCCGCGAGCCCATGCTCGGCGACGTTGAGGGCCGCCACCGCGAGCGCGTCCTGCGACAGGTCGACCGCGTCGACGGTCGCGTTCGGGAAGAGATGCGCGGCGAGAATGGCGAGCGCGCCCGAGCCCGTGCAGAGGTCGAGCACGGTCTCGACGGCCTCGCGGTCCGGCACCAGCCCGGTCTCGTCGCCGGCGAAACCGTCCGAGAACAGGATCTCGCCGATGAAGGAGCGCGGCACGATGACCCGCTCGTCGACGCGGAAGCGGAAGCCCTGGATATAGGCGCGGCCGAGCAGATAGGGCAGCGGCTTGCGGGTCTCGACCCGGGCGGCGACGAGACCGACGAGCTTCTCCCGCTCCTCGGGCAGCAGGCGGGCGTCGAGGAAGGGCTCGAGCCGGTCGATCGGCAGATCGAGCCCCTCGAGCACCAGGAAGGCCGCGTCGTCATAGGCGTCCGAGGCGCCATGGCCATGCGCGAGGCCGGCGGCGCGGAAGCGGCTGACGGCATAGCGCAGCACATCGCGCAGCGTGACGAGCGTCTCGACGGCTCGGCGGTCGGCGGCGGTCATCGGTTCTCGTCCCACGGTTCGATCCGGCTCCTGCCGCCCGTCTAGCCGGGGCGGAGGCGCTTGTCGACGGCGCCGCGCGCGCCGCACGCCTCTTCGTCCTCTTGTTCGTCCTCTTGCGATCGGCGCCGAAAAAGGCGAGGGCTTGCGGCGAGAACGGGGGCAGGCGGAACGGCAAGGAGCGTCATGGAACGCAGCACGGCCATTCTCGAGCGGCTTCTGACGCTCCATCCGAAGACGATCGACCTGTCGCTCGAACGCGTCGAGCGGCTGATGGCGGCGCTCGGCCATCCCGAGCGCCGGCTCCCCCCGGTCATCCACATCGCCGGCACCAATGGCAAGGGCTCGACCACCGCCTTCATGCGGGCGATGCTCGAAGCCGCGGGCCGCAGCGTGCACGTCTACACCTCGCCGCATCTCGTCCGCTTCCACGAGCGGATCCGCCTCGGTGCGGCGGGCGGCGGCCGCTTCGTCGACGAGGATGCGCTCGCCGAGGCGCTCCTCGACGTCGAGCGGATCAATGCCGGCGCGCCGATCACCCAGTTCGAGATCACCACCGCCGCGGCGCTCCGCCTCTTCGCCGATCATCCCGCCGATGTGGCGCTGATCGAGGTCGGCCTCGGCGGGCGGCTCGACGCCACCAATGTGATCGACGCGCCGCTCGCCTCGGTGATCACGCCGATCTCGTTCGATCACGAGAAATTCCTCGGCGCGACGCTGCCCGAGATCGCCGCCGAGAAGGCGGGCATCGTCAAGCGCGGCCGCCCCGTCGTATCGGCACCACAGCCGGAGGCGGTCGCGGCCGTGATCGAGGCGCGCGCCGCGCGGCTCGGCGCCCCGCTGATCCTCGGCAATCGCGATTTCGTCGCCCATGCCGAGCGCGGCCGGCTCGTCTACCAGGACGAGCAGGGGCTGCTCGACCTGCCGCCGCCGCGGCTTATCGGGCGGCACCAGTTCACCAATGCAGGAACGGCGGTGGCGGCCCTGCGTCATGCCGGCCTCGGCCTTCCGGCGGAAGCGGTCGAGACGGGCCTCGTCGCCGTCGAATGGCCGGCGCGCATGCAGCGGCTCTCCACCGGCCGGCTCGCCGAGCGGGCCGGGCCGATCGAGCTGTGGCTCGACGGCGGCCACAATCCGGGCGCCGGCGCGGTGATCGCCGAGGCGATGGCCGATCTCGAGGAGCGCGTGCCGCGGCCGCTGGTGCTCATCGCCGGCATGCTGGTGACGAAGGATCCGGTCGGCTTCTTCCGGCCCTTCGCCGGCCTCGCCGGGCGGGTCTACACGGTCCCGGTCGAGGGCTCGGACGCCGGCCGCGATCCCGCCGAGCTCGCCGAAGCCGCGCGGGCTGCCGGCCTGCCGGCCGAGCCGGTCGAGGACGTCGCCGCGGCGATCGACCGGGTGCGCGCCGCGGCCGGAGACGGCACGGCGCCGCGCGTGCTCATTTGCGGCTCGCTCTATCTCGCCGGCACGGTGCTCGCGCAGAACGGCACGCCGCCGCGCTGAGCCCGCCTCACCGGCGCCAGTGGCGGCCCTCCGTCTCGACGCCGAAGCGCTCCGGCGCACGGGCATAGGCGGTGATCCCGGCGAGCGCCGGAGCCGGATGGACGACCACCGAGGTCGGCATCCGGTCCATCAGCGCGCGGTGCGGCGCCTTGTCGATGAAGGCCTCGCGGAAGCCGCTCCCGGCGAGGAAGGGGGCGATCCGCGCCGCGATGCCGCCGGCGAGGAAGACGCCGCCGCGCGCCATGAAGGCGAGCGCCAGATTGCCGGCGAGGCGCCCCAGATGGACGCAGAACAGCGACAGCGCCTCTTCGGCATGGCCGTCCGAGGCGGCGAGCGCCGCCGCGGTGATCTCGGAGGGGTCGTCGAAGCGCGCCGCCGCGCCGTCGGTGGCGACGATCGCCCTGTAGAGCCGGACGAGGCCCGACCCGCAAAGCAGCGTCTCGCCGGCGATCCGCCGGTAGCGGCCGCTGCCGAACGGCTCGTCGATGTTCGGCCACACCGCCATGTCGCGCGCCGACACCGGCGCGAGGTCGACATGGCCGCCTTCGCCGGGCACCGGGATCCAGCTGCCGCGGGCGTGGACGAGCGCCGCCGCGCCGAGGCCGGTGCCCGGCCCGACCACGACGCGCGCCGCCTGCGGCAGTGCCGCGCCGCCGCCGATCGGCACGAGATCGTCGGCCTCGAGCGAGGGCAGCGACAGGGACAGCGCCTCGAAATCGTTGAGCAGCACGACGTGCTCGAGGCCGAGCCGGGCGATCATCCGGCGCGGCTCGACCACCCACGGGCAATTGGTGAGCGGCACCTTGTCGCCCTGCACAGGCCCGGCGAGCGCGAGCACGGCCGAGCGCGGCCGCAGCGCCGATCCGCCGAACACCGTCGCCTCGATCGCGTCGTCGATCGTCGCGTGGTCGGCGGTCTTCGCATCCGGGAACCGGTGCACCGGGCCGGTGGCGTCGGGGACGAGGGCGAAGCGCGCATTGGTGCCGCCGATGTCGCCGATCAGCACCGGATAGGGGACGAAGGCGTGTTCGGAACCGATCGTCATCGTCAGGCCTCGTCCACGGAAACCTCGGGAAGGATGAGCCGGCCGGGATCGGCGAGCAGAAGCTCGGCGGTGCGCCGGTTGAGCGCCATCGGGATGTCGTAGACGAGCGCCAGCCGGGTCAACGCCTTGACGTCGACATCGTGCGGCATCGGCGTCAGCGGATCGACGAAGAAGATCAGCGCGTCGATGCGCCCGTCCGCGATCAGCCCGCCGATCTGCTGGTCGCCGCCGAGCGGTCCGCTCTTCAGCCGGGTCAGGGCGAGCTGCGGCAGGACCTCGAGGATCATGCCGCCGGTGGTGCCGGTCGCATAGAGCGGGAACCGCTCCAGCGTCGCGGCGTGCTCCCGGCAGAAGGTCACCATCTCGGCCTTCTTCTGATCGTGCGCGACGAGCGCGAGCGCCATCGTCTTCCCCGCCTGTTGCCGCCGCCCGCGGCGGATCGCCCAATTCCGCGCCAGTCTTAGAAAGATCGGAACCCTAAGAAAAGCCGAAAGTGGCGGCCGCGCGGCGGCCGCCGCGCGGCGCCTGTTTTTTGACCAATCGTTCTACAATTGCGGCGCAGCCCGGCCCTCCGCCCGCCTGGACCGCGGCGCGCCGCGGATTCCGGCACGCCGGCGCGGACGCCCGCTGGGCAAAGAAATCGCATGAATTTTCGCCGGGCGCGTGCAAATCTACCCCGACGGGAGGGGTAACGATGCGATCGTGCCCCCGCCACCGGCCTTTTCGGGGCAGGCCGGATGAAAGCACCAACTCTCGAGAGGAGCAGGGCACAATCATGATTCGGAAGCTTTTCGGGGCGGCGGTCTTCGCGCTCATCGCCGCTCAGCCGGCGCTCGCGCAGGACATCAAGCCCGCGCTCGTCTACGGCACCGGCGGAAAGTTCGACAAGTCGTTCAACGAGGCCGGCTATAACGGCGCCGAGAAGTACAAGACCGACACCGGCATCGCCTACCGCGATTTCGAGCCGCAGAACGATACGCAGGGCGAGCAGGCGATCCGCAAATTCGCGAGCGAGGGCTTCAACCCGGTGGTCGCGCTCTCCTTCGCCTGGACCGATGCGGTCGCCAAGGTGTCGAAGGAATTCCCCGAGACGAAATTCGTGCTCGTCGATTCCGTCGTCGACGCCCCGAACGTCCGCTCCGTCGTGTTCAAGGAAGACGAGGGCTCCTATCTCGTCGGCCTGCTCGCCGGACTGAAATCGGAGACGAAGAAGGTCGGCTTCGTCGGCGGCATGGACATTCCGCTGATCCGCAAGTTCGGCTGCGGCTATGTCCAGGGTGCGAAGGCCGGCGGCGCGACGCAGTTCTTCCAGAACATGACGGGCACCACCGGCGCCGCCTGGAACGATCCGGTGCGCGGCGGCGAGCTCGCCAAGTCGCAGATCGACCAGGGCGCGGACGTCATCTACGCCGCGGCGGGCGCGACCGGCCTCGGCGTGCTGCAGACCGCCGTCGACAACGGCAAGCTCGGCATCGGCGTCGATTCGAACCAGAACTACCTCCATCCGGGCAAGATCCTGACCTCGATGGTCAAGAAGGTCGATGTCGCGGTCTACAACGCCTATGCCGACGCCAAGGCCGGCCAGTTCACCGCCGGCGTCCAGGCCCTCGGCCTCAAGGAAGGCGGCGTCGACTGGGCGCTCGACGACAATAACGGCCCGCTCGTCACGCCCGAGATGAAGGCGGCCGTCGAGAAGGCGAAGGCCGACATCATCGCCGGCACCGTCACGGTGCACGACTACATGTCGGACGAGACCTGCCCGGTCGAATGACCGGCGCGCAGGCCCGGCCGCCCGCGTGCGGCCGGGTGCCCGATGACGGCCGGCGGTGTCCCGCCGGCCGGGTTCGGATGAGCGGCCTCGACCCGATACCGGAAAACCGGCGGGCGCGGCCGCGTTCGGGGATCCTTGAGGCATGACGTCGCCCACCACGCCGCCGGCCATCGAGCTCGTCGGCATCGACAAGCGTTTCGGGGCGGTGCACGCCAACAAGTCGATCGACCTCTCGATCGCCCGCGGCACGATCCACGGCATCGTCGGCGAGAACGGCGCCGGCAAGTCGACGCTGATGTCGATCCTCTACGGCTTCTATCAGGCCGATGCCGGCGAGATCCGTGTCGGCGGCGCGCCGGTCGCGATCACCGACAGCCAGGCGGCGATCCGCGCCGGCATCGGCATGGTCCATCAGCACTTCATGCTGGTCGAGAATTTCACGGTGCTCGAGAACGTCATGCTCGGTGCCGAGGGCGGCGTGCTGCTCCGCCGCGGCACGGCGGCGGCGCGGGCGGAGCTGAAGCGGATCGAGCGCGAATACGGCCTCGACATCGACCCCGACGCGGTCGTCGAAGAGCTCCCGGTCGGCCTGCAGCAGCGCGTCGAAATCCTGAAGGCGCTCTATCGCGGCGCCGAGATCCTGATCCTCGACGAGCCGACGGGCGTGCTCACCCCGGCCGAGGCGGACCATCTCTTCAAGATCCTCGGCCAGTTGCGGGCGCAGGGGAAGACCATCGTCCTGATCACTCACAAGCTGCGCGAGATCCTCGCCGTCACCGACAATGTCTCGGTGATGCGCCGCGGCGAGATGGTGGCGACCCGCAAGACGGCGGAGACGAGCGCCGAGGAGCTCGCCGAGCTGATGGTCGGCCGCCGTGTGCTCCTCCATGTCGAGAAGGGGCCGGCCCATCCGGGACCCGTGGTCCTTTCCGTCGAGAAGCTGACGGTGCGCGATGCCCGCGGCGTCACCATGGTCGACGGCGTCTCCTTCGACGTGCGGGCGGGCGAGATCGTCGGCATCGCCGGCGTCGCCGGCAACGGCCAGTCCGAGCTGCTCGAGGCGATCGCCGGCATCAGGCGGCCGTCCGCCGGCACGATCCGGGTCAATGGCGAGGCGCTCGGCGCCGACGGCCGGCTCGATCCGGCGCGGGTGCGGGCGAGCGGCCTCGCCCATGTGCCGGAGGATCGCCACCATATGGGCCTCGTGCTCTCCTTCGAGGAGAACGAGAACGCCATTCTCGGCTATCAGACCGACCCGAAATATCTGAAGGGCCCGCTGCTCGACATCGACGCGATCCGCGCCGACGCCAGGGCGAAGATCGAGCGCTATGATATCCGTCCGCCCGACTGCCGGCTGCGCACGGCGAATTTCTCGGGCGGCAACCAGCAGAAGATCGTGCTGTCGCGCGAGATCGAGCGTGATCCGGCCGTGCTTCTCGTCGGTCAGCCGACGCGCGGCGTCGACATCGGCGCGATCGAGTTCATCCACAAGCGGCTCGTCGCGCTGCGCGATGCCGGCAAGGCGATCCTCCTCGTCTCCGTCGAGCTCGACGAGATCCGTTCGCTCGCCGACCGCATCCTCGTGATGTTCGCCGGCCGCATCGTCGGCACGCCGCCGGCCGATGCCGACGAGCAGGAGATCGGCCTGATGATGGCCGGCATCGAGGCGAGGGAGGCGGCCGAATGAGCGCGCCGTTCGGGCAGCTGCCGCGCTGGGTCGATTACGGCCTGCTGCCCTTCATCAATCTCGTCGTCGCCTTCCTCGTCTCCGGCCTCGTCGTGCTGTTCATCGGGGCGAGCCCGCTCGAGGCGATCAACTATATGGTCACCGGCGCGCTCGGCTCGGGCGAAGGCCTCGGCTTCACCCTCTATTATGCGACGAGCTTCATCTTCACCGGCCTCTCGGTCGCCGTCGCCTTCCATTGCGGCCTCTTCAACATCGGCGGCGAGGGCCAGGTCTATGTCGGCGGGCTCGGCGTCGCGCTCGTCGCGCTGGCGCTCGACCGGATCATGCCCTGGTATGTGACGGCGCCGCTCGCCGCCGCGGCGGGCTTCGCCTTCGGTGCCGCCTGGGCGCTCGTGCCGGCCTGGCTGCAGGCGAAGCGCGGCAGCCACATCGTCATCACGACGATCATGTTCAATTTCATCGCCGCGTCGCTGATGGTCTACCTGCTCGTCAATGTGATGAAGCAGCCGGGCTCGATGTCGCCGCAGACCCGCCTCTTCGAGTCGGGCGCGCTCCTGCCGCGGCTCGGCTTCCTATTCTCGCCCCTCGGTCTCGATCTCGGCACGGCGCCGCTCAACGTCTCCTTCTTCCTCGCGCTCGCGAGCGGCTTTCTCGTCTGGGTGCTCGTCTGGCGCACCCGCTTCGGCTACGAGATCCGCACCATCGGCGCCAATCCGACCGCCGCCGCCTATGCCGGCATCCGTTATGGCCGCACCGTCGTCATCACCATGCTGATCTCCGGCGGCCTCGCCGGACTGATGGCGCTCAACGTGCTGCTCGGCGACCATGGCAAGCTGCAGATCGAATTCCCGTCCGGTGCCGGCTTCGTCGGCATCGCCGTCGCACTGATGGGCCGGTCGCATCCGGTCGGCATCGTGCTGGCGGCGATCCTCTTCGGCATTCTCTATCAGGGCGGTGCCGAGCTCGCCTTCTGGGTGCCCAACATCACCCGCGAGATGATCGTGCTGATCCAGGGCCTCGTCATCCTCTTCGCCGGGGCGCTCGAATACATGTTCCGGCCGGCGCTCGTCCGTCTGTTCGCCCCGCGCGGCGCCGCCGTGCTGCGGCCGGCGTGAGGGGCGGACATGGACCTTTTCGACACCCTCCTCATCCCGGTCCTCGCCTCGACGCTCAGGCTCTCCGTGCCGCTGATCTTCACAGCGCTCGCCGGCCTCTATGCCGAACGGTCCGGCGTGTTCGACATCGGCCTCGAGGGCAAGATGCTGTTCGGCGCCTTCGCCGCCGCGACGGCTGCCGCCTATACCGGCTCGGCCTGGGCCGGGCTCGGCGCGGCGATCCTCACCTCGGTCCTGATCAGCCTCTTGCACGGCTTCGCCTCGATCACCCAGCGCGGCAACCAGATCATCTCGGGCGTCGCGATCAATTTCATCGCCTCCGGCCTCACCGTGCTGCTCGGCAATGCCTGGTTCGGCCAAGGCGGCCGCACGCCGCAACTGCCGAACACCGCGCGCTTCACCGAGATCACGCTGCCCTTCGTCGATCAGATCCGGCCGATCCCGGTGATCGGGCCGATCTATGCCTCGGTGATCTCGGGCCACAATCTGCTCGTCTATCTGGCGCTGCTCGCCGTACCCTTCACCTGGTGGGTGCTCTTCCGCACCCGCTTCGGCCTCCGGCTGCGCGCCGTCGGCGAGAATCCCGGCGCGGTCGATACCGCCGGTGTCTCGGTCGCCTGGCTGCGCTATCGTGCGCTGATCTGCGGCGGCATCTTGGGCGGCTTCGCCGGCACCTATCTGTCGATCGCCCAGTCGGCCGCCTTCATCCGCGAGATGTCGGCCGGCAAGGGCTATATCGCGCTCGCCGCGCTCGTCTTTGCGAAATGGAAGCCGGTCAACGTGCTCGGCGCCTGCCTGCTCTTCGGTCTCCTCGACGCGGTGTCGATCCAGATGCAGGGCAAGCGCCTGCCGGTGATCGGCGAGGTTCCGGTGCAGTTCATCCAGGCGCTTCCCTATGTGCTGACGGTGATCCTGCTCGCCGGGTTCATCGGCAAGGCGATTCCGCCGAAGGCCGGCGGCGTGCCCTATGTGAAGGAGCGGTGATGAACGAGCTTCTCTTCGACCGTGCGCTCGTCGCGCGCGAGCGGGCCCATGCCCCCTATTCGGGCTTCAAGGTCGGTGCGGCGCTCCGCACCGAAAGCGGCGAGGTCTATTTCGGCGCCAATGTCGAGAACGTCGCCTTCCCGAACGGCTGGTGCGCCGAGACCTCGGCGATCGCCCAGATGATCGCCGGGGCGAGCAGTGCGCCCGGCCGGCGGATCGCCATGGTCTGCGTCGTCGCCGACCGGGTCGATGGCGGGATCGTCTGCACGCCCTGCGGCGGCTGCCGGCAGCGGCTGAAGGAGTTCGCAGGGCCGGACCTCGTCGTCCACTGCATGGACCCGGAGGGCAAGGGCGAGAGCTTCACCCTCGGCGAATTGCTGCCCGCCGCCTTCGCGGTCGAGCGGTTCTGATGACGCGCGACGACGGCCGCACCGCGGCCGCGCTCGTGCGTTCCCGCAAGGATCTCCCCTTCCGGCTCGGTCTCGTGCTCGGCTCCGGCCTCGGCGGTCTCGCCGATGCGGTGGAGGATGCCGCGGTGCTGCCCTATGAGACGCTGCCCGGCATGCCGGTGTCGCGCGTCTCCTCGCATCGCGGCGCGGTGGTCGCCGGCCGGCTCGAGGGCGTGCCGGTCGTCGTGCTCGCCGGCCGGGCGCATTACTATGAGAGCGGCGACGCCGCCGTGATGCGCGACGCGATCGGCATGCTGAAGGCGCTCGGCTGCGAGGGCGTGGTGCTCACCAATGCGGCGGGGTCGCTGCGCGAGGACCTGCCGCCGGCGACGCCGATGCTCGTCACCGACCACATCGCGCTGTCGGGGCGCAACCCGCTGATCGGCGAGGAGACCGACGCCCGCTTCGTCGGCCTGTCGGCGGCCTATGACGCGGGCTGGCGGAGCGGCCTCGCCGGCGCCGCTGCAGCGGAGGGCGAGCCGCTCGGCGAGGGCGTCTATATGTGGTTCTCCGGCCCCTCCTTCGAGACGCCGGCCGAGATCCGCATGGCGCGGCTGCTCGGGGCCGATGCGGTCGGCATGTCGACCGTCCCGGAGGTGATCCTCGCCCGCTTCTTCGGCCTGAAGGTCGCGGCCGTCTCGATCCTGACGAATTACGGCGCCGGCATGCGGGTGGGCGAGCTGTCGCACGACGAGACGAAGGAGGTCGCGCCGCGCGGCGCGGCGAAGCTCGAGCGCATCCTGCGCCGCTTCCTGCGCGACCGGTTCGCGGCGCCGTCCGCTTCATGACGGCACCGGTCGGCCGCGCCGCCGGCAGGAACCGTGCGGCGCGGGCATCTCACCCCGAAAACGGGCGCACCGGGTGTTCGCGGCTCGGCCCGGCTCAGGCCGCCTTGCCCGGCTGCGGCACGACGCGCAGATAAGGCTTCAGCGTCTTCCAGCCGCCGGGGAATTTCGCCTTCGCCGCCTCGTCGGACACCGAGGGGACGATGATCACGTCCTCGCCGTCCTTCCAGTTCGCCGGCGTCGCCACCGAGAACTTGGCGGTCAGCTGCAGGCTGTCGATCACCCGCAGGATCTCGTCGAAGTTCCGGCCGGTCGAGGCCGGATAGGTGAGCGAGAGCTTGAGCTTCTTGTCCGGCCCGATGACGAAGACCGAGCGCACCGTCGTGGTGTCGGAGGCGTTCGGGTGGATCATGCCGTAGAGATCGGCGACCGTCTTGTCCTGGTCGGCGATCAGCGGGAAGTTGAGCTCCGCGCCCTGCGTCTCGGCGATGTCCGCCGACCAGCGCTCATGCGCCTCGAGCGGGTCGACCGAAAGGCCGATCACCTTGACGTTCCGCTTGTCGAATTCCGGCTTCAGCTTCGCCACCGAGCCGAGCTCGGTGGTGCAGACCGGGGTGAAGTTCTTCGGGTGGGAGAACAGAACGCCCCAGCTGTCGCCGAGCCATTCGTGAAACGACACCTTGCCCTCGGTGGTGTCGGCGGTGAAGTCGGGAACCGTGTCGCCGAGATTGAGCGCCATCGCGAAATCCTCTCGTCCTGATGCGGCCATGCGGCCGTCTCGCGCCGTTTTCCGGCGGTCGGCGGCACTATCGGCACTCGCGGCGGCCGGGTCAATCGCGGCTTTCCGGCCGTTCCGAGCATGGTTTTCCGCTGCAGCGGCGTGGCACGGAACGGAGATTGCGCCGGGTCCGGCGGGCCGGCATCATGGCGTCCGAAGCGGCGCCGGGCGGGGCGGGCGGCGGCCGCGCAGTGTCATCGGGTGTCCTTCATGCCGGCCGTTCGGATCCTCCTCGCCCTCCTCCTCGCCGTCGCTTCCCTGCCGGCCCTGGCGCGCGACGCGCTCGAGGAGACGCCGGCCAAGATCCTGTTCGGCGCGGCGCGGGAGCCCGCGCCGCTCGAGGCGCGGTCGATCGGCTCCTATGCCAAGGGCTGCATGGCCGGCGCGGTCGCCCTCCCCGTCGACGGCCCCTACTGGCAGGCGATGCGCCTGTCGCGCAACCGCAACTGGGGCACGCCCCTCCTCGTCGACTTCCTCGAGAAGCTCGCCGCCGACGGCGCGAAGAAGGACGGCTGGCCCGGCCTTCTCGTCGGCGACATGGCGCAGCCGCGCGGCGGGCCGATGCTGACCGGTCATGCCAGCCACCAGATCGGCCTCGACGCCGACATCTGGCTGACGCCGATGCCCGACCGCCGTTTGTCGGCCAAGGAGCGCGAGGACCTTTCCGCCGTCTCGATGGTCGACGCCAGGCGCCGCCGCGTCGATCCGAGCGTCTGGACGCCGGCCCGCACCCGGATCATCCGCCGCGCCGCGCTCGACCCGCGCGTCAGCCGCATCTTCGTCAATCCGGCGATCAAGAAGCAGCTCTGCGCCGAGGCGGGCGCCGACCGCGCCTGGCTCTCCAAGGTGCGGCCCTGGTGGGGCCACGACTTCCATTTCCACGTCCGGCTCGATTGCCCGCGCGGCTGGACCGGCTGTGTGCCGCAGAAGGCGCCGGAGCCGGGCGACGGCTGCGGCGCCGAGCTCGACAGCTGGCTCGCCCCGCCCAAGCCGCCGAAGCCGGGCGCGAAGCCCCCCGTCGTGCGGCCGCCGCGGCCGGTGACGCTCGCCGATCTGCCGGCCGCCTGCCGCACCGTGCTCCTCGCCGGAGAGGCGGATGCGAGGGCGACCGCGCCCGGCGCGCCGCCGGTCGAGGCCGGGGCCGCAGGCCCGCTGCCGCGCAAGAAGCCGGCCGACTGAGGGGGAAGGCGCGCCCGGCCGGCGGGCGCTGGCGCCCTCAGATCCGCTCGGAGGTGATCGACATCGCCTGTTTCTCGCGCCGGCGCTGCACGGAGGACGGAATGCGCAGCGCCTCGCGATATTTCGCCACCGTCCGGCGGGCGATGTCGACGCCGGAATCGCGCAGCATCTTGACGATCGTGTCGTCGGACAGCACCGCATCGACCGGCTCGGCGTCGATCATCGTCTTGATGCGGTGGCGCACCGCCTCGGCGGAATGCGCCTCGCCGCCCTCGGAGGAGGCGATCGCCGAGGTGAAGAAGTATTTCAGCTCGAAGATGCCGCGCGGCGTCGCCATGTACTTGTTCGAGGTGACGCGCGACACGGTCGATTCGTGCATGCCGATCGCCTCGGCGACGGTCTTCAGGTTGAGCGGCCGCAGATGCTCGACGCCGAGCGCCAGGAAGGCGTCCTGCTGGCGGACGATCTCGGTCGACACCTTGAGGATCGTCTTCGCCCGCTGGTCGAGGCTCTTGACCAGCCAGTTGGCGGTCTGCAGGCATTCGGCGAGATAGGCGCGGTCGCCGTCCCGCTTCGAGCCGCGCGCCACCGAGGCGTAATAGCTCTGGTTGACGAGCACGCGCGGCAGCGTCTCGGAATTGAGCTCGATCAGCCAGCTGCCGTCCGGCGCCGCGCGCACCATCACATCCGGCACCACCGGCTGGACGGGGGCGGAATCGAAGGCGCTGCCGGGCTTGGGGTTGAGCGCCTTCAGCTCGGCGAGCATCTCGGCGAGATCCTCGTCGTCGACGCCGCAGATCCGGCGGAGCTGCGCATAATCGCGCCGCGCGACGAGATCGAGCCGGCCGAGCAGCGCCGCCATCGCCGGATCGTAGCGGTCGCGCTCCTTCAGCTGCAGGGCGAGGCATTCGGCGAGATCGCGGGCGCAGACGCCGGCCGGGTCGAAGCTCTGCAGGAGGTCGAGCACCTCCGCGACGAGGCCGCGCGAGGCGCCGAGCCGGTCGGCGAGCGCATCGAGATCGGCGCGCAGATAGCCCGCCTCGTCGACCTCGTCGATCAGCGCCAGGCCGACGAGCCGGCGGGTCGGATCGTCGACGGCGAGGCCGAGCTGGTCGGTGAGATGGTCGGCGAGCGAGCGCGTCTCGGCGACGAAGGCCTCGAGATTGTAATCCTCGGTGGAGAGCGCCTGCCGGGTCGGCGTGCTGTTCCAGGGGTCGAGCGGCGGGGCGGGCGCCGCTTCGCCGGCCGCCGCGCCGTGATCGTCGGGGAAGACATTGGCGAGATCGGTGTCGAGCCGCGCGGCGATCGCATCGGGGCTCGTCTCGAGCCTGGTCTCCAGCCAGTCCGGCTGGTCGCCCTCGGCCGCGCCGCCGCCCTCCGCCCCCTCGCCGTCCCGGTCGGGCTCCGGCGCGGCGAGCGGCGCGTCGCCGTTCTCGTCACGGTCGTCGCGTTCGAGCAGCGGATTGCGTTCGAGCTCGGCGTCGACATAGGCGACGAGGTCGAGATTGGAGAGCTGGAGCAGCTTGATGGCCTGCATCAGCTGCGGCGTCATCACCAGGGACTGGCTCTGCCGCAGCTCGAGTTTCGGAGAGAGGGCCATGGATGCTCGGCGACGCGGGGAACAGTGGTCTAAAAATTGCTTGACCCTGATTTGGTAGCCGATATGCCGGCCGCGTCAAAGGGTAAACTGTTCTCCCAGATAGATCCGTCGCACATCGGCGCTGGCGACGATGTCCTCCGGCCGGCCTTCCATCAGCACCTCGCCGGCATGGATGATATAGGCGCGGTCGATCAGGCCGAGCGTCTCGCGCACATTGTGGTCGGTGATCAGCACGCCGATGCCGCGCGCCGTCAGGTGGCGGACGAGCATCTGGATGTCGCCGATGGCGATCGGGTCGATGCCGGCGAAGGGCTCGTCGAGCAGCATGAAGGCCGGCCGCGAGGCGAGCGCACGGGCGATCTCGCAGCGCCGCCGCTCGCCGCCCGACAGCGCGATCGCGGGCGATTTGCGCAGATGCTCGATGTGGAATTCGGCGAGCAGCGAATCGAGCTCCGCCTCGCGCTTCCGCCGGCTCGGCTCGACCACTTCGAGCACCGCGCGGATGTTCTGCTCGACGGTCAGGCCGCGGAAGATCGAGGCTTCCTGCGGCAGATAGCCGATGCCGAGCCGCGCCCGCCGATACATCGGCAGGCGGGTGACGTCATGGCCGTCGAGCTCGATCGTGCCCTCGTCGGCGCGAACGAGGCCGGTGATCATGTAGAAGATGGTCGTCTTGCCGGCGCCGTTCGGGCCGAGCAGGCCGATCGCCTCGCCGCGCGCGACCGCGAGGCTCGCCGAGTGGACGACATGGCGCCGTCGATAGGTCTTGCCGAGGCCGCGGGCGACGAGCCAGCCCGGCCCGCCAATGCCGGAGGCCATGCGCGCGACATGTGGACGGGCCGGCCTGGAGCCGGCGCTCGGGCGGGTGCGGGAGAAGAGGGACAAGCGGGTTTCCGGACGGCGGGCGGACGGAGTTACCGGCCGGAGCCGCTGCCGGGCGTGAAGACGCCGCGGATTCGGTTGCCCGCCGCCTGCTCGATCCGCGCCCGGCCGGTGTTCATGTCGTAGACGAGCTGCTGGCCGGTGATGACGTTCTTGCCCTGGCTGAGCGTGACATTGCCGGTCAGCGTGATCAGCCGGGTCTTCAGGTCGACGCTGCCCTCGTCGCCGGTCGCGGTCTGGTCCTTCGAATTGATGTAGACCTTGCCCGACGCCACGATGCGGCTGAAATCGCCGCCGCCCGGCACCGCCGGCGCCGCGGCGGCATTCGCCTCGGCGGGCTTCGCATCACCGGTCGCGGCGTCGGCCGCCGGCTTGGCGTCGCCGGTCGAGTAGATGACGATCTTGCCGGCCTTCAGCACCGTGTCGCCGCGCGTCACCGTCACATTGCCGCTGAAGGTCGAGATCCGCTGGCCGTCCTGCTCGACCACGTCGAGCGCGTCCGCCTCGACATTGACAGGGCCTTCGGAATTCGAGGAGAGCCCGCCGAAAAGCTTCGGTGCGGGCTGCTGTGCCCCGGCGGCCGATGCGGCGCCGATCACGAGGGCGGTGACGAGGACGAAGCGGCGCAGGATCGGGGACATCATTCTCTCACGGCGGGTGCGGCGACGCTGGTTCCGGGATCGTCCGGCAGGACGAAGCTCATCTTTACCCCATTTGTGAACCGGATGCGCTGCCCACCTTCGGCGACGACCATCCGTTTCGCATGGAGCACGCCGTCGGAGGAGCGCAGCTCCACCGGGCTGTTGGTGGAGGCGCCGCCGCCGCGCAGATCGATCATCACCGCCGAGGCCTTGCCGGAATAGCCCATGGTCGTCTCGAGCGTGACGCTGTCGCGCAGATCGAGCGTCTGTTGGTTGCCGTTATAGATGCCGCGCTGCGCGGTGATCATCGCCTGGCCGTCGCCGCCGAGCCCCACCGTCGCCGACAGCTCCTCGAGCGTCACGAGCTTGGTGTCCTTGAGCGACTGGATGGCGCGCGCGGCATGCAGCGAATAGGAGCGGCCGCCGCTCTGGAAGCCGGAGACCTTCGGGTTCTCCATCACGATGGCGTCCGAGCGCACGTCGTAGGAATCGACCGAGATGCCGTTCGGCAGGCCGGGCAGGAGATAGGCATAGGCGACGAACACCGCGGTGCCGACGAGGCCGGCCGCCGGCAGCATCACCTTCAGCAGCCGGACGAAGGTCGAGTGCCGGCGGGCCGCGCGATAGCGCTCCTCGACGCCCGCCCGCCGCTCTCCGACGAAGCGGTGCGCCCCGCTGTCGGCCACCCGGTCGCTCACGGATGCCATCTCGTCTCCAAGTTGCGCCGCACCCGACGCCGCTGCAGAATGAAGAGGCTCACTCTCCTTATCAATATGTAATTTCTGCGGCGCGGCATAGCAGGGCGCGGAATGCCGCGGTGCTCAGGAATGCGCGAAGATATCCTCCTCCGGCCAGCCGGCGAGATCGAGCGCCGCGCGGGTCGGCAGGAAGTCGAAACAGGCGCGGGCGAGCGCGGTGCGCCCCTCGCGCGCCAGCCGCTGCTCGAGCTTCGTCTTCAGCGCATGGAGGTGCAGCACGTCCGACGCCGCATAGGCGAGCTGCGCGTCGGTCAGCGTCTCGGCCGCCCAGTCCGAGCTCTGCTGGTGCTTCGACAGGTCGATGTCGAGCAGATCCTTGACGAGATCCTTGAGCCCGTGCCGGTCGGTATAGGTGCGGGTGAGCCGCGAGGCGATCTTGGTGCAGAAGAGCGGCGCCACCGTGATGCCGAAGGCGTGCCCGAGCACGGCGATGTCGAAGCGGGCGTAGTGGAACACCTTGACGCGCCGGGTATCGGTGAGGAGCCGCACCAGATTGGGCGCCGCCGTCTGCCCCGGCTCGATCTGCACGACATCGGCACTGCCGTCGCCGGGCGAGAGCTGGACGACGCAGAGCCGGTCGCGATGCGGGTTGAGGCCGAGGGTCTCGGTGTCGATCGCCACGACGTCGCCATAGGGCGAGAGATCGGCGAGATCGCCGCGATGCAGGCGGATGGTCATGCTCGGGTCCCCGGACGGCGGAAGCTCCCGGTGGTAGCGGAGCGGAAGCACCGCGGCAACCATGTCGCGGCGGCGGGCGCGGCGGATCCCTTTCGGGCGCCGCCGAAGCGCGCTAGTTTCCCCCTCTCCGCCCCACGTGCCAAACGCACCGGCGGACCGCGGACGAGGCGACGGACGAGCGACAGGTGAAAGAGGACTCGAGCCGGCAGAAGGCGAAGACCGCGGGTCTCGAGGACACGATGAGCCGGCCGGGCCTCGCCGCGCGGCTCGTCCAGCGTCTGGTCGATGCCGCCGAGGCGCTCAATCTGCGCCATTCCGCGGTCGGCAATCCACCCGTCTTCCCGACCGAGGCCTTTCCCTGGGCGAAGGCGATCGAGGCGGAGTGGCGGCTGATCCGCGCCGAGCTCGACCGCGTTCTGGTGCGCAAGGGCGACCTGCCGGCCTTCCACGAGATCGCGTCCGAGGTCCGCTCGATCTCCGCCGACCGCAACTGGAAGACCTTCCTCCTCTATGGCTACGGCATCCGCTCGGAGGAGGCGATCCGCCAGTGCCCGGAGACCTGGCGGATTCTCCAGGGCATTCCCGGCCTCAAATCGGCGATGTTCTCGATCTTCGAGCCGGGCAAGCACCTGCCGCCGCATCGCGGCCCCTATAACGGCGTGCTGCGCTTCCATCTCGGCCTGATCGTGCCGGACGAGCCCGACAAGATCGGCATCCGCGTCGCCGACCGGGTGTGCCACTGGCGCGAGGGCGAGGCGCTGATCTTCGACGACGCCTATGAGCACGAGGCGTGGAACCATTCCGACCGGGTGCGGGTGGTGCTGTTCGTCGATTTCGAGAAGCCGACCCGCTTTCCCGCCCGCCTCGTCAACCGCGCCGTGCTGCGGCTCGCCGTCTTCACGCCCTTCATCCGCGAGGGCTACAAGGCCCAGAAGGCCTGGGAGCGGATGTTCTACGGCGCCGGCCGCCTGCACCGCTGAGACGCCGCCCGCGGCGACGCCCCGGGCGGCACGCCCGTCCTTCCGCCGGCCTCAGCCGCGCTGCGCCCAGCCCGCCATCACCGGCAGGCTGCGGCGGTATTGCGGCACCACCTCGAGCGCGGCGCCGAGTTCGGCCGCGGCGCGCCACGGCCAGCGTGGATCGGCGAGCACGGCGCGCGCGAAGGCGACGAGATCCGCCCGGCCCTCGGCGACGATCGCCTCGGCCTGCTCGGGCCGGTCGATCAGGCCGACGGCGCGGGTGATCATGCCGGTCTCGCGCCTGACCTTCTCGGCAAAGGGCACCTGATAGAGCGGCGCGTTCGGCACCGGCGCCTTCGGCAGGTTGCCGCCCGAGGAGATGCAGGCATAGGCGACGCCGCGCGCCTTCAGCGCCTTCACGACGGCGACCGTCTCGTCCGGATCGAAGCCGCCCTCGACCCATTCGCTCGCCGACAGGCGGACGCCGACCACCATCCGTTCGGGGAGCGCGGCGCGCAGCCGCTCGGCGATCGCGAGGATCAGCCGCATCCGGTTCTCGAGCGGACCGCCCCATTCGTCCGTCCGCCGGTTCGAGAAGGGCGACAGGAACTGGTGCAGCAGATAGCCGTGCGCGCCGTGGATCTCGACGAAGTCGAAGCCCGCCCGCTCGGCCCGCAGGCCCGCCGCGACGAAGGCCTCGACGATGCCCTCGATCTCGTCCGCTTCGAGCGCGTGCGGCACGTGCCAGCCGGGCGCGAAGGGCACGGCCGAGGGCGCCACCGTCTGCCAGGCGCCGTCCGCGGCGGCGAGCGGCCCGCCGCCCTGCCAGGGCACGTTGGTCGAGGCCTTGCGGCCGGCATGGGCGAGCTGGATGCCGAACACCGCGCCCTCGGCCGCGACGGCGCGCGCCGAAGCCAGCCGGTCGCGGATCGCCGCCTCGTTCTCGTCCGAATAGAGGCCGAGGCAGGACGGCGTGATGCGGCCGCGCGCCTCGACGCCGGTCGCCTCGACGGTGATCATCGCGGCGCCGGAAACGGCGAGGCTCGTCCAATGGGCGAGGTGCCAGTCGCCCGGCGTGCCGTCGAGCGCGGAATACATGCACATCGGCGCGATCGCGATGCGGTTCGGCAGGGTGAACGGGCCGAGCGCGAGCGGCGAGAAGAGCGTGGCAGCCATGGAGGACCTCGGGAAAAGAGGGAGAGCGGGCCGGCGGCGGCGTGCGGGAAAAAAGTAAGGCCGCCGAAATATAAGCGGCGGCCCCGTCTTCGCAATCGTGATCCGGCGTGCCGCGCCGGGGCGGCGGCTCAGGCGGCCGCGACGCCGGTGCCGACCGGGCAGGCGACGCCGGTGCCGCCGAGGCCGCAATAGCCGTTCGGCACCTTGGCGAGATATTGCTGGTGATAGTCCTCGGCGAAGTAGAAGGCCGGCCGGTCGACGATCTCCGTGGTGATGCGGCCGAACCCCTTCTCGCTCAGCGCCGCCTGATAGGCGTCGCGCACCGCCTCGGCCGTCGCCCGCTCGGCCGCATCGCCGACATAGATGCCGGAGCGATACTGCGTGCCGACATCATTGCCCTGCCGCATGCCCTGGGTCGGATCGTGGCTCTCGAAGAACAGCCGGACGAGCTCGGCGAAGGAGACCACCGCCGGGTCATAGGCGACGAGCACGACCTCGTTATGGCCGGTCATGCCGGAGCAGACCTCCTCATAGGTCGGGTTGGGCGTCGCCCCGCCGGCATAGCCGACCGCGGTGACGAAGACGCCGTCGCGTCGCCAGAAGGCGCGCTCGGCGCCCCAGAAGCAGCCGAGGCCGAACAGCGCGGTGCGGATGCCCTCCGGATAGGGTCCGGCGAGCGGCCGGCCCGAGACGGCGTGCGTGCCGGGCACGGTGATCGGCATCGGCCGTCCGGGAAGCGCCTCGCCCGCCGCGGGCAGGCGGGTCTTGCGGGCGAGGAGGTCGAGAAGGAACATCGGAAACCCTCCTTGGGTCATACCCCGCAAAGCGGGGGCGGTCGGATCATGCCCCGCAAGGCGGGGCGGTTCGGAGCCGTGCCCCGCAAAGCGGGGTCGAGGACGGGCGGGCGCGGCCTCCCGGAGGACACCCGTCACCCCGGCCTCCGTGCCGGGGTCCATCATCGTGCCGCGGGGCGGCCGGCAGAGCTGCGGCGAAACCCGTGCCATGGTGCCGGGGCGGCCCCGTCGCGCGGGCGTCCTCCTCAGGCGAAGGCGGCGCGCCGGCGGCGGCGCCCGGCGAGGATCAGCAGCGCGCCGAGCGCGGCGAACACCGCGAAGGTCGGCAGGGTCAGAAGAAACTGGACGACCGGGTCCCACACCCAGGCGCCGACATGCGGCTCGACATGGCCCGCGACGAAGCCCTGCGCCGCGGCGAGGCTGTCGCGCGACAGCGAGAACCAGGTCTGGCCGAGCGAGGCGAGCGTCAGGCTCGAGGTTGCGATCGAGCGCGTGCCGTCGACGACGAGGGCGACCACGCCGATCGACAGCGCGAAGAGGCCGAGGAGACGCGACAGGAAGGAGAACATGGACGGCCCGCGCTCGCGACACCGGGCGGCAAGCCCGCGACCGCTCCTAGATAATGCGCCCCGCCCCGCGCGGCAACGCCGCGCCGGACAGGGAGACGGCGGCGCGCCGGGCGCCGCGCCCGACATCCTCGGGCGGCTGGGCCGCGGGCGGCGTGAAGACGCAACGCCGGCACAGCGGGTAGTGTCCTAGTAGGACACTACCGCACAGCGGATCGTCCTCGCCGGCACAGCGGATCGTCTTGCGTCGCGCCCGCTCTTCGTGATAGTGCGCCCGCTCCGGCAGGCGAGGCATCGCCCGAACCGCTGCGGCCCGCCGCAGCAGGGCCTGCACCGGGACGGAGGGGTGGCCGAGTGGTTGAAGGCGCACGCCTGGAAAGTGTGTATACGGGAAACCGTATCGCGGGTTCGAATCCCGCTCCCTCCGCCATTGCGTTCAATTGAAGCGTCTCCCCGAACGCTGCGCGGCAACAGATCGCGCCACCTTTCAAAGGCTTTGCTGGTGCGGCCTCTGCACAGCGCAGCCCGCTAACTCTGGGTCGCATTCTCCGAATCGCCAGTCCCATACGAACAGAAAGCTTCGCCTCTTCATGCGGTTAGACGATCCGACCGGTTCGGAATTTCGAATTTTTTCGGCTAACGAAGCCCCAATCGCTCCCAAATAGGCTGTTCAATCGAAGCAGCATTTTCCTGTTTGAAGACCGCGCGTTCCTTCTATGTTCTGAGATGAGCCTAGGATAGGGTGAAGTCCAATAACGAGGCAGCTCCGTGGCGCAAACGTCGGAAATCGAATGGACTGACGCAACCTGGAACCCGGTGACGGGCTGCATCAAGGTCGGTCCCGGCTGCGACAACTGCTACGCGGAACGCTTTGCCGAACGTTGGCGGGGGGTTGCTGGACACCCCTACGAACAAGGCTTCGACCTGACGCTCTGGCCATCACGGCTGATGCAGCCCGCGCAGTGGAAAAAGCCGCGGATGATCTTCGTGAACTCGATGAGTGACCTCTTCCACAAGGACATAGACCGCACGTTCATCGACAAAGTGTTCGATGCCATGGAGCAGGCGAACTGGCATGTCTATCAGGTGCTGACCAAGCGCAGCTCGCTTATGCGCAACTATGTCCGGAAGCGGTATGATGGCAGACCGGTTCCGCGCCATATATGGCTTGGCGTATCGGTTGAGGACGCCGCTCACACGAGCCGGATCGGGCATCTGAAGCAGATTAACTCCGATGCACGCTTCATTTCGTTCGAGCCACTCCTGGGACCGATCGGCGAAGTCGATCTACGTGGCATCGCATGGGCCATCGTTGGCGGCGAGAGCGGGCCGCGGGCTCGCCCCATGGACGAAAGCTGGGCAAGACAGATCCGGGACATCTGCGACCGTGACGAGGTAGCCTTCTTCTTCAAGCAATGGGGTGGTGCACGTCCGAAGTCGGGCGGGCGGCTGCTCGATGGGGAGGAATGGAACGGCTTTCCGTGGCAGATCGTGCCTGAGCCAATCATGCGCGCTTTGCAGCCCAAGGATGCTTGATGCCGCCTCGGATCGGAGACTACCGGGGACGCGAGCAGTCCTTTATCAAGCATCTGTTTCTTAACAAATATCTTGAGGCCGCGGCCTACAAGCTTTTCCAAGGCAGATCGCCGGTCTTCAACTTCGTCGACGCATTTGCAGGCCCTTGGCGGGTATCGGACACCAACATGTACTCCGATGCCTCGTTTTCACAGGCGATCGAAACACTCGAAACTGTACGCAGCTCGCTCATTGGCATGGGTCGCACCGGTCTCAAGGTGCGGTTCCGCTTCTGTGAGCGGAACCCGGCTTCGGTCGCCAAGCTGAAAACGTTCGCGGCCCAGAAGCCAGAATTCGACATCCAGGTCTTTTCGGGCGCCTTCGAGGACAACCTTGATGGCATCCGGTCAACCTGTCGCGATGGCTTCACGTTCACGTTCATCGACCCGACCGGATGGAATGTTGAGTCCAGCAAGGTTTTCGATTTCCTCAGAGCCTTGAGTGGCGAGTTTCTGTTCAACTTCATGGCCGAGGAAGTGAACCGCCATGCCGGTTGGGATGGTGTTGCCGAGTCTGTCGGCCGGTTCTTGGCCGACCCAGCCTGGAAGACGTCATTTGAGGCGATGACCGAAGGATCAAATGAGACGAAGATCCTGCAGCTTTTGAAAGCAAAGATGAAGGAAGCAAGGGTCGCGACTTATCTCCCGGATATGGCCATCCGGAAACCTCGCGAAGATCGGATCAAGATGCGTCTGATCCTCGGCACCCACAGCGGTTTTGGTGTTGAGGTGTTCCGGACCGTTCAAGAGAAGGTGGAAAAGGAGGCGGTTCGCACCCGTCACAACATTCGGACCGAGGAAAGCGGGCAGCCCCAGCTCTTTCCTGAGGATCAGATCATTGCTTTCGAGACTGATCGCGACGGGGTGGGCTGTTGGGCCCATGTCGACTGGGCCAAGGAACTGTTGCGGCGAGCGGTGTCAGAGAGGCCAGGGATCGCGTTCGGAGCAGTCGCCAGCCAGGTCATGGAGCAGGTTCCGGTGCGCACGACCCATCTGAACAAGATCGCAGCGGCATGCCGGAAGGCTGGCTTGCTGCGTTACGACCTGCCCGACGGGAAACGGACTCCGGTGCCTGAGACAAGGTTCTGGTCTGGCGGGCAATAAGAAGGCTGGGCGTCGCCTCGGCATATGGAAATCATGCACGGCGCTGGCGCGAATGGCATTAATGCTTCGGATCTTGGGCAACTTCGGTTCGTGGTCGCTTTTAGTTAACCTACCTCGGTGTCCCCAAACTGGCACCGGAGGCGGGCCAGCGTCGCGGTCTCCGCGATCGCCTCCCCCGATGTAGCTCGGACGATCCTGCGAACCGCCTTCGGGCAGGCGAAGATCGGAACTCTCTCACTCCAGCCCTACGCCGGCTCTGGCCGCTGGCCGCGTGTCCTGCCCCCGCGTCTGTCACGCAGGCCGTGGCGGCCTTTTCGGCGGCGTCTCTGCTCCCCCGAGCGCCAAAGGGACCGCTTGAAAGGACCTGTTTAGAGTGCCATATTTCGTACTCTCAAGGAGGCTCCACATGGCGCACCGGATTCTCGCGGCGACCACGGCCAGCGTGTCTGAACTGAAGAAGAACCCGATGGGCACTGTCGCGGCGGGCGAGGGGTTCGCCGTTGCGATCCTCAACCGGAACGAGCCGGCCTTCTATTGCGTGCCGGCCAAAGCCTACGAGGCGATGCTGGACCAGATCGAGGATCTGGAACTGAACGCCATCGCGGATGCCCGGGAGGGCCAGGCCGTCCACAAGGTCACGCTGGATGACCTATGAGCTCGCCTTTCTGGATGAGGCCCTGAAGGAATGGCGCAAGCTCGACAGCGCGACGCGCGAGCAGTTCAAGGCCAAGCTCGCGGAGCGTCTGCAGAATCCGAAAGTCCCGTCTGCGCGTCTGCATGGCATCAAGGAACGCTACAAGATCAAGCTGCGTAACGCCGGCTACCGCCTTGTCTATCAGGTGAAGGATCGGGAATTGCTGGTCGTCGTCGTCGCGGTCGGCAGGCGAGAGCGGAACGAAGTCTACAAGGCCGCGGAACGCCGCCGGTCCGATTGACGCCTTGCCCGGCGCGGCCGGGCACCGGACGGAACGCCGCCCGTCCCTCACGCCAGGTCCCGCCCGGCGGCGAGGGCCTGCGCCATCGTGACGAAGGCCCGCAGCGCGGCCGAGGGGTTGCGGCGGCCGGGGTAATAGAGGCAGAGGCCCGGAAAGGGCGGCGTCCAGTCCTCGAGCAGGCGGACGAGACGGCCGGCCGCGATGTCGGCGTCGACCTCCTGCTCGAAGAAATAGCCGATCCCCACCCCGTCGAGCACGGCGGCGCGGGCGACCGTGCCTTCGTCGAGGGTGATCGGCCCGCGCACCTCGATCGAGAGGGTCTCGCCCGCCTTCTCGAAGCGCCAGCGATAGAGCGCGCCGTTCGGCAGCCGCACCGCGACCGCGCGATGGGCGGGGAGATCGGCGGGCACCGCGGGCGCGCCGTGCGCCGCCAGATAGGCGGGCGCCGCGACCACCGCATGGCGCTGCGGCCGGCCGAGCGAGACGGCGATCATGTCGCTCGGCACCAGATGGGCGACCCGCACGCCGAGATCGAAGCCCTCCGCGACGATGTCGACGAGCCGCCCTTCGGTGACGAGATCGACATGCACGTCCGGATAGCGGCGCAGGAAGGGCAGGACGAGCGGTGCCATGATCTCGCGCGCGGCGAAGGGCGCGGCATTGATGCGCAGCCTGCCCGAGGGCGTCGCGCGCTGCGCCGTCACCCGCTCGAGCGCGCCGTGCACGTCGCCGAGCGCCGGGCCGACCTCCGCGACGAACAGCCGGCCCGCCTCGGTGAGCGAGACGCTGCGCGTCGTGCGGTTGAAGAGCCGGACGCCGAGCCCGGTTTCGAGCCGGCCGATCGCCTGGCTGAGCGCGGTCGCCGACAGGCCGAGTTCGATCGCGGCGGCGCGGAACGAGCCGCGCCGCGCGATCGCCATCACCGCGTCGAGATCGGCGAGCGTCGGGCGGATCATTGTCCCGTTTTTCCGGATACCGCATGCCGTGTTGTGCGTCTTATCCGTACAATCCCGCATCGCCAGATGGAAGGGGCGAACGAACCCCTCAGAACGAAACCCTCCTGGAGTGATGGCGATGAACCTTCCTGCCCCTGTTGCGGCCTATTTCGAGGCCGATGGCCGCGCGGACGAGGCGGCGCTGATTGCGGCCTTCGCCGAACGGGCCGTCGTCGCCGACGAAGGCGCGACGATGCACGGCCGCGCGGCGATCGGCGCCTGGTGGCGCGCGGCGAAGGCGAAGTATGGCGCGGTCGCCGTGCCGGTGGCGCAGGCCGCGACGGCCGAAGGCGTGCGCGTCGAGGCCCGCGTCAGTGGCCGCTTTCCCGGCAGCCCGGTGACGCTCGCCTTCTCCTTCCGGCTCGACGGCGCGGCGATCGCGGCGCTCGACATCGGCGCGGCGGAGCCCCGCGCATGACCGGCTTCCTCTCGCTCGAAGGCCGGCGCGCCCTCGTCACATCGGGCACGCGCGGCGCCGGCGCGGCGACGGTGGCGCTGTTCGAGGCGCTCGGCGCCCGCGTGCTGACCACCGCCCGCCACAGGCCGGAGGCGATGGCGGAGGCGATGTTCGTCGCCGCCGATCTGACCACGGAGGAGGGCTGTGCCGCCCTCGCCCGCGCCGTCGGCGAGCGGCTCGGCGGCGTCGACATCCTCGTCCATATGCTCGGCGGCTCGTCGGCCCCGGCCGGCGGCTTCGCCGCGCTCGGCGAGGCGGACTGGCGCCGCGAGCTCGATCTCAACCTCTTCCCGGCTGTGCGGCTCGACCGGGCGCTCGTGCCGGCGATGGTCGCGCAGGGCGGCGGCGTGGTGATCCACGTCACCTCGATCCAGGGCCGGCTGCCGCTGCCGGAGGCGACCACCGCCTATGCCGCAGCGAAGGCGGCGCTTTCGGCCTACAGCAAGAGCCTTTCGAAGGAGGTCTCGGGCAAGGGCGTGCGCGTCGTCCGGGTGGCGCCGGGCTGGATCGAGACCGAGGCCTCCGTCGAACTGGCGCAGCGCCTCGCGCAGCAGGCCGGCACCGATGTCGAGGGCGGCAGGAGGATCATCATGCAGGCGCTCGGCGGCATCCCGCTCGGCCGGCCGGCGCGTCCGGCCGAGGTCGCCGATCTGATCGCCTTCCTCGCCTCGGACCGCGCCGCGGCGATCACCGGCACGGAACATGTGATCGATGGCGGCACGATCCCGACGGTCTGACGGGACGATCCCGATCGCCTGAACGGCAGAAGGGGCCGCGGCGCCGGTGCGCCGCGACCCCTCGCTTTCGACCCGCGCGCAGCCGTCAGCCGGCGCGCAGGTTCTTCACGAAATCCGCCACTTCCCGCTCCAGCTCGCCCGCCTGCGAGGAGAGCTGGGTCGACAGCGAGGAGAGCTGCGTCGAGGCGGCGCCGGTCATCTCCGCCGAGCGGCCGACCCCGGCGATGTTGTCGTTCACCGCGCCGGTGCCGTTCGCCGCCATATGGGTGTTGCTGGCGATCTCCTGCGTCGCCGCGGTCTGCTCCTCGACCGCCGAGGCGATCATCGAGGTGACGTCGCGGATCTGCGTGATGGTGCCGACGATCTTCTCGATCGAGGCGACGGTCCGGCTCGTCGACTGCTGGATGCCCTGCACCTTCACGCCGATCTCCTGCGTCGCGCGCGCCGTCTGTTCGGCGAGCTGCTTGACCTCCTGGGCGACGACCGCGAAGCCCTTGCCCGCCTCGCCGGCGCGCGCCGCCTCGATGGTGGCGTTGAGCGCGAGGAGGTTGGTCTGGCCGGCGATGTCGGTGATCAGGCTGACCACCTCGCCGATCTTGGTCGCCGCCTCGGAGAGTTCGCGGATCTCGCTCGCGGCGCGGGTGACTTCCTGCGAGCCGGCGCTCGCGATCTCCGCGGCCTGGGTGACCTGCGAACCGATCTCGCGGATCGAGGAGCTCATCTCCTCCGTCGCGCCGGCGACGGTCTGCACATTGGTCGAGGCCTCAGAGGCGGCATCGGTGACGGCGACCGCCTGGCGCGAGGTCTCCTCGGCGGTGGCGGAAAGATTGCGGGCCGCGACCGCGACCTCGTTGGAGGAGGACGCGAACTGGCCGACGATCGTCTGCATGTTCTGGACGAAGGTGCGGGCGAGTTCGTCGCGCCGCGCCATCTGCGCGCGCTCGCGCTCCTCGCGGGCGGCGGCTTCCCGGCGCGCCGCCTCGGCGGCAGCGAGATCGTCGCGGAAGGAGAGGAGAGCGGTGCTGATCGCGCCGATCTCGTCCCTGCGCTCGGTATGGGCGACCGGCGTCGCGAAGTCGCCGCCGCGGATGCGGTCCATGCCCGCCGCCGTGGCGCGCAGCGGAACGGCGATCAGCTTGTTGAGCACGAAGGCGGCGATGAGGCCGATCACCAGCACCGAGGCCACCGACAGGGCGACGGCGAACCAGATCATGGCTTCAGCCGATCGCATCGCGGCGTTGCGGACGCCGAGCAGGGAGGCCTCCGCCTCCTTGAGCTCCGCCACATGCGCGCGGATCTTGTCGAAATAGGCCTTGCCCTTGCCGGCGCGCTCGACGTCGCGGGCGAGGTCCTGCGAGCCCGGCTTCGCCATCAGATCGATGGCGTAATGCGACACGTTGCGCTGCCACTCGTCCACCTCCTGGCGGACCGCGGCGAGCCGCGCCTGCTGGGCGGGATTGTCGCTCGTCAGGGACTTCGCCGCCGACCAGTTCTCCTCGAACGCCTTCTCGCCGGCGCGCAGCGGATCGAGGCTGCCCTCCCGCCCTGTGATCAGGAAGCCGCGCAGACCCGTCTCCTGGTCGACGAGCGCCGCCATCAGGCCGTCGACCTTGTCGAGCACCTCATAGGTGTGGACCGTCCAGTCGACATTCTGCGACACGGTGGACTGGGCGAGCATGATGACGCCTCCGGTCACCAGGCTCGCGACGAGCACGAGCCCGAACATGATCATGATCTTCGTTCGGACGAGCAGGTTCTTCATATTCTTTCCGATCCTCGGGATCCCTGGATTCTGCGCGGCGACCGGCAGGATCCGTGACGCCGGCGATCGCAACAGACGGGTGAATTCGCGTTCGATTCGGCCGAATCCCGCCCGCTCCTCATCCCGGGGAGCGATCCCCGAAGGGCCGCGGACTTCTGCCGACAAGACCCGCCGACCTAGGCAGCCGAAGCTTGCATCAGGCTGTGGCCGCACCCGTGGAAGAGACGGTCCTCCGCCGGATCGGGGGCGCCCGGCCCCAAGCTTCGCCCCGCCCGGGTCCGCCCGGAGGCCGCGCGCCGCGCCGGTGCGGCGTTCGGGCGAGACCGACCCGCCCTTCGCCGCCGGCCCGCCGCCGATGGTTAGCCGTTCATCGAACTTTGGCTTGCCGCGCGGCCGTAGCGATGATAGTTAGCCTCATGACTAACCATGATCCCACCCTCTCCCGCCTCTTCCATGCCCTCGCCGACCCGACCCGCCGGTCGATGCTCGGCCGGCTCGCACAGGGGCCGATGCGGGTGACGGACCTGTCGGGCCCGACCGGGCTGCGCCTGCCGACGGTGATGCGGCACCTCGCCGTGCTCGAGGAGGCGGGGCTGATCGCCACCGCCAAGGACGGCCGGGTGCGCACCTGTGCGCTGGTGCCCGAGGCGTTCGATCCGGTCCGGGCCTGGCTCGACGAACAGAGGGCCGTCTGGAACGCCCGGCTCGACCGGCTGGAGGCCTTCGCCATGAGGACGATGAAGGAGCAGGACCGATGATGCCGAACGACGAACGGGATACCTCCGGCGGGCGCGGCGAAGGCCGCTTCGCGACCTTCGTGCTGGAGCGCGCGGTCGCCGCGCCGCTCGCGGTGCTCTGGCAGGTCTGGACGGCACCCGCCGCGCGGGCGGTCTGGCTTCCGGCGGCAGAGAGGGAGGCGGCGCGGGATTCCGGCTGGCTGGTGCTGCAGCCCGGGCTCGGCAGCATCGGCTATGAATGCGTCGCGCCGGACGGCGCGGCCGAGGCGGCGGCTCTGGTGACGGCGGAGTTCGCCGATACAGGAGAAACGAGCCGGCTCGTCGCGACGGTGCAGCGCGCCGCGCTCGCCGGAGGCTCCGGCGCAGCGGCCGCGCGTGAGGATTTCGCGGCGGCGCTCGATCGTCTCGCCGCGGCGGCCGAGCGCACGCTCCTCATCGAGCGCGTCCTGCGCGCGCCCCGCGCCGCCGTGTGGGACGCCTGGATGAACGAGGAGGCGCTGCCGCAATGGTGGGGGCCGGACGGCTATTCCTGCCGCACCCGGCGCATCGCCCTCGAACCGGGTGGCGAATGGGTGTTCGAGATGATCGGCCCCGACGGCACGGTCTATCCGAACCATCATCGCTATGGCGAGATCCAGCCCGGCGAGCGGCTCGCCTATACCCTGCTCTGGGGCGAGAATGGCCCGAAGCACGCCGATGCCTGGGTCGCCTTCGAGGATCATGCGGAGGGCACGCGGGTGACGCTCGGCATGGTGATGAGCAGCCGCGCCGAATATGAGGCGGCGAAGGGATTCGGCGCGCTCGAACTGGGCCTGCAGACGCTCGGCAAGCTGGAGCGCATGGTCGAGGCCCGCCGCGCCGCCGCCGTCTGAACGGCCCCGCCATGGCGGTGGACCCTGCGGCCGGCCGACGCGGCCTCCGTCGCCGACGCCTGACCTTGCGAAAGGCAAGTCCCTTATATAACGATAGATTCGGTGGCTGTGAAAGCCGCAATCGGGGGGTTGCATTGACAGTCGAGAAGTACCGTTCGTCCGCCCGGAATCTCCGGCGCCACTCCCTGATCGTCGGCGTTTCGCTGATCTCGCTGGTGACACCCCACCTCGCCGCCGCGGGCTCTTATGACGAGCCCGGCACAGCGACCGCCACCGGCGCCAATGCGACCGCCGTCGGCGACACCGCGGTTGCGAACGGCGCGGACGCCACCGCGGTCGGCGCCCGGGCGAACGCCACCGGGTCGAGCGCCACGGCGGTCGGCGACGCGGCGATCGCCAACGGCACCTATGCCTCGGCGGTCGGCCAGAACAGCAATGCGAACGGCGAATCGGCGGTCGCGGTCGGCAACCGCTCGGTGGCGAACGGCGCCATCGCCACCGCCGTCGGCGTGCTCTCCAACGCGACGGGCGAGCACGCCACGGCGCTCGGTGGCTCGGCGACCGCGAACGGCGTGAGCGCCACCGCGCTCGGCGACGGCACGGTCGCGAACGGCAGCTGGGCGGCGGCGGTCGGCCAGGGCGCCAACGCCACCGGCGAATCGGCGACCGCGCTCGGCAACAACAGCAAGGCGAACGGCACCATCGCCACCGCGGTCGGCCGCAACGCCAATGCGAACGGCAACAATGCGACCGCGACCGGCGGCAATTCGATCGCCAACGGCACCAGCGCGACGGCCTATGGCACCAGCGCCGTCGCGAACGGCAATCAGGCGACCGCGAGCGGCTATTCCGCGAACGCCACCGGCAATCTCGCGACGGCGACCGGCTCGGCCTCGGTGGCGAGCGGCATCCGCGCTTCGGCCTTCGGCCAGCAGGCCAACGCCACCGGCTCCGACGCCACCGCGCTCGGCCAGGCGTCGCTCGCGAACGGCACGGCGGCCACCGCGGTCGGCCGCGGCGCCAACGCCACCGGCAACTACGCGCTCGCGAGCGGCTTCAACAGCGTCGCCAACGGCGCCAGTGCCTCGGCGATCGGCGCCAACAGCATCGCCAACGGCCAGTATGCCTCGGCTTTCGGCCGGTCGGCCAATGCCACCGGTGCCTCCGCCATGGCGATCGGCGCCGACAGCGTCGCGACCGGCGACACGGCGCTCGCGGTCGGCACCGGCTCGTCCGCGACGGCGAACGGCGCTTCGGCCTTCGGCACCGGTTCATCGGCTGCCTATGCGAACTCGACCGCCATCGGCGCCGGCGCCACGACGACGCGCGCCGACCAGGTCGCGATCGGCACCTCGACGTCGACCTACACCGCGGCCGGCATCACCTCCAATGCGAGCCTCGCGGCGCAGACCGGAACGACCTATTTCGTCACAACGGATGCCAACGGCAATCTCGCCGCGTCGAGCTTGAGCACCCAGGCCATCGAATCGATGGCATCGGATATCTCCGGGCTGCAGAAGCAGATCGACGACAATGCCCGCAGCGCCTCCCAGGGCACGGCGATCGCCATCGCGATGGGTGGAGCCGCTCTGCCGTCGGACAAGAACTTCGCCATCTCGACGAATTTCGGCAATTATGACGGGCAGAGCGCCCTCGCCGTCTCGGCCCAGGCCCGCCTCAACGAGTATGCGGTGCTCAATGGCGGCATCGGCGCCGGCCTGAGCGATGGCGGCACCGGCACACGGCTCGGCCTGACGCTCGCATGGTGACGAGGGGTCGGGAGAGAGAGAGAGCGGCGGCTTCCCGCCGCGTCGCCGGCTGCGCGAGCGGACCCGGCGCGCTTTCTTCCGATCTCGACGGCCCCCTCGCGGGTCTGCATGCCGCGCGCGGTCCGGAGCGGACCTTGCGCCGTTTCGGCCGCGCCGGGCTGCGTCTCGCCGCCGCTGCCGCCCTTCTGCACCTCGCGTCGGGCGTGCTGCCGGCGGCGGTTCCGGCCGCCCTCGCCCAGCAGGCGGAGGCGGTCCCGGCGCAGATCGACCGCAACGGCGTTCTGACGCTCATCCGCACCGCCCTGCTGGCGCTCGACGCCGCCAACAAGACCGGCAATTATACCGTGCTGCGCGATCTCGGCTCGCCCGAGTTCCGCGCCAATACCGCGGCCGACCTCGCCGAGATCTTCGCCGCGCAGCGTAAGGACGGGCTCGATCTCTCCGCCGTCGCGGTGCTCGAGCCGCAGTTGACGGTGCTGCCGCAGATCGAGGCGAGTGGCATGATGCGCATGGCCGGCTTCTTTCCCTCGGTCGGCCGGCAGGTGAACTTCGAGCTCGGCTATGTGCCGGTCAATGGTCAGTGGCGCCTGTTCGGCCTGTCGGTGGCGCTCGGTTCCTCGGCCCCGGTGCCGCCGCCGGCCGTCTCGGACGTCCCCGCGGCGCCGGCCGCCGAGCAGCCGCGGAAGGCGCGGCCGCCCAAGCCGCCGAGACCCCCCGCCGAGCGCTGACGCAGGTTTCCAACAGGACGGCCACATGCTGCCCGATATTGCCCTTCGCTCGATGCGCGTGATGTTCGCGACCCCGTGCTACATCTCGGCGGTCAGCATGAACTACGTGGTCAGCGTCTTCAACCTCACCTTCCATTGCCAGCATTTCGGCCTCGACTGCATCCTGCACATGCATTCGGAGAGCCTGATCACCCGCGCGCGCAACAGGATCGTCATTCCCTTTCTGGAAGACCCCTCGCTCACCCATCTGTTCTGGATCGATTCCGATATCACCTTCACGCCGCAATCGGTGTTCCGGCTGCTGCTCGCCGATCGCGACGTGGTCGCCGGCGTCTACCCGATGAAGGCGTTCAACTGGCCGGCGGAGGGCGCGCCGGCCGGCATGACGCGCGAACAGTTCGAGACCCGATACACCGAGTTTCCGTTCAATCCGTTCCTCGATGCGAAGGGAGACCCCGTCGTCGGCGACGATCCGGATGGCCTGATCCAGGTCGCCGAAGCACCGACCGGCTTCATGTGCATCAAGCGCAACGTCTTCCTCCGCATGATGCAGCATTATCCGAACCTCAACTACGTTCCGGACGGGCCGCCCGACAATCCGAGGGCACCGCTGCACTGGCTGTTCTTCGATTGCATGGTGGATCCCGATTCCGGCCGCTATCTCTCCGAAGACTACGCCTTCTGCCGCCGCTGGCGCGACATGGGCGGGCGAATCTTCGTCGATCCGCACGCGCAGCTCGAGCATCTCGGCCAGTACACCTATCGCGGCAATCTCGCGACCCACCTCACCGCCCGTGCGACATCGGCGAAGCCGCCCGCCACCGCGACCTGATGCGGCCCGGGCTCAGGCGAGCGGCCATTCCCAGTAGTGCCGGGCGACCGGAGCGCTCCGGTCGAAGGTGCGCGCCGATGGCTCGGGCAACCGACGCATCGCTTCCGAGCCGCGCACCCGGCAGTTCGTCGCGGTGATCATCGTGCGGCTATGGTGGTGGCCCCTGTCGAGCTCGTCCTGCGCGAAACGCCGGCCGACATATTTCCGCACGGCATGATCGTCGCTGAGCACGAGATAGTGCCGCAGGACGAGGGATTCCGGACAGCGGCGGACATCGCCGCCGCGCAGGACATGCCCGCCACTCGCCACAGGCGAGAGGCCCGTCCCCCTTTTCCAGCCGCGCATCAGTCGGGGCCACTGCGGCTCGAAGAAGTAATAATCGCGCATCCGGTCCTTGTGGTCTTCCCGATAGCAGTCCCCGGCCAGAGGAAGAAAGCAGAACTCGTCGAAATTGACACAGTTATAGCCGTCGCGATCGGCCGCCGCGATGAAGTCGAGCAGGCTCTCGCCGGCGTCGGGCGTCATCGGCCATTCGTCGGCATCGATGTGCAGCACCCAGTCGTGATCGAGCCCGGCGATCACCTCTTCCTTCAGCCGCAGCAGCGCCTGCATCGAGAACGTGCCCCGCCAGGGCATCGGCACGATGTCGAGCAGGCCGCGGCCGAGAAACTCGCGGGCGATGCGCACCGTCGCATCCTCGGAGCCATGGTCGATCAGCACGACGCCGAGCCCCTCGCCGATCAGGCCGCGAAGGCAGGACCGGATATAGATCTCCTCGTTGCGCGCTCCGACCACCGCTGCCGCCCGCATCGTCTCGCCCTCCCTCCGCCGGGACACCGCCGCTCCCATGCCGCCGGCTGCTCGGATCATCCTCCGCCGGCGACCCGGCGTTGCCCGAGCGCCGCGACGGCGGCGCTCTCCTCGTTCCAGAAGAATGTTCCGCCCCGCGCCAGGAGCCGCCGCTTGAGGGCCGCGATCACCATCAGATCGATCGCCGGATCATGGCCGAACCAGAGCGGGTCGGCCGTGTCGACGAAGAGATCGGTCCCGAACAGGCCGATCTCGCTCACGCCGGACAGTTCGAGCAGGAGCAGGATCCGGGTTCCGGTCATCAGCCGCTCGATCCGCGGCAGGCCGACGAGGTTGCGCCGCGGCGGCGCGATCGCGAAGAGGATCGCGAGGTCCTCCGGCTCGAGCCGCGCGCAGAAGGCGTCGAACAGCGCGAGCGGCGGCAGCGCGACGCGAAGCCGGTCGATGACGCCCGCCCGCTCCATCCAGCGCAGGGCGACCACCGGCGTGCCGAAGGCGAAGGCGGCGACGACATGGTGGTAGCGTCCGGTGACGACGAGGCCCGCCCGCGCGATCAGACGCAGCCAGGCCCGCGCCCGTACGCCGTCGGGACGCGTGCGATCGCCGATGATCGCGGCGCGCTCGATGCCCGTGCCGCCGGCCTCGATCAATTCGGCGAACAGGCGCTCCTGCAAGGGCTCCCGCCGCGGCGCGCCATCGAGGAAGACGATCCGCTTCGAGGGCGGCACGCTGCGCCGGACCGTCTCGGCGAAGCCGCGCAGCCGGTCCGCCGGCCAGTTGACCCCGACGCCGACCACGACGAGGTCCGGATCCCGGACCTCATCCGGGTGGACCGCGCCGATCCGGTCGGCGAATGCCGGCAGCAAGTCGAAGGACGGCACCGCCGAAAGTCCCAGCGCCTCATAGTGTCCGGCCGAGAGCGGCTCGCGCGCCGCGATCCCGTCGAGCCCCTCGAGCGCCGGCCGGTAGGTCGCGATGGGCTCGGCTTCGAGGTCCTGCGCCTTGTCGGCCGGGAAGAGCGAATGATTGACGAGATAGGTGCGCTTGCCGAAAGCCACCTTCGCGGCGTGCATCAGCCCGAGCAGGTTGCGCGGGGCGCGGTTGAGACCGTGCAGCGTTCCCTCGCCATTAACGACCACCAGATCGGCCTGGTCGAGGGCCGCGGCGACGGCCGGAGCCGCGGCCTGCACGGCGTCCCGCATGGCGCCCGGATCGAGCCCGGCAAGGGTCGGTGGCAGAGCGAGGGCATGGGTCAGCGTCACCGGCAGGGTCGCGACGCTGTAGCCGTCATCGAGCAGCAGATTGTGCAGCGCCGACGAGGTCGCGAAACAGCCGAAATGGTATTGCCGCGCGGTGTCGTTGAGGATCAGGACCTCCCCCGCGAGGCCGGCCGTCTGGACGCCGGTCAGCACGGGCGAACCGACGGCAGGAGCGCGCCGCCCTCCGCCGCATACCGCCGGACCGAGGCGCAAGGACACCGCGCGGCCGGACCCGGCCGATGTCGGCCCACGCCGCCCCTCATGGCTGCGACGGCCATTGGCCTTGGAAGGCGATGCCATAGGTGAGCGCGAGATAGGGCTGGCGGTTCTCGTGCGGTTTCGTGCCGCTGGGAGATCCCCCGGCGAAGCCGATGGTCGCCGGATCGAGCGCGCTGTCCGGAAAGCCACCGGACCTCATCATGGGCAGGGCGAGGTTCGTTGCCGCCAGTGCGAGAACACCGATATCGGACGCCTCGGTCGGGTTGGCCGTCTTCGACGTGGGCGCGACCGGGCTCTTGCGGCGCATCTGATGGGTGTGCGCCGGCATCTGCACCTCCGTCAGGACGACGCTCTCCGTTCCGCCCCTGTCGCCGACCCTGAAGACCTCGGCCGAGTCCACGAGCCGGCCTTCCGAGAGGGCGACGCGGCCGTTGAGCATCGGCGTACAGAAAGCCCCCTCACGCCCTCCGAAAATATAGCCGATCAGCGCGAAGAGCGCCTGATAGCTGTTCACCGCAAACTCATTCCCGTTGCAGGGGAGCCAGCCGTAAGGCAGGAAGCTGGTGGCGAACAACCGGATCTCGCCGATATACTGGTCGTCTACCGGGTCCCGGGGACGCGGTTGGCGCGGCGCCGCATCCTCCGCTTCGGGAGGCGCGTCGGGACTGAGGCCGTTCGGACAGAGGATGGCCTTCAGGCAGAGAAACGGCATCATGTTCGGATGTGGCACGTCCCCGCCGGAGGACTTGACCGCGAGCGAGCTGAAGTCGAGGCTCCCGGAGGTCGGTTTGGCGGTATCGATGTAGAAGGAATAGCCGTCCTCCACATCGCCGAAGCCCACATCGGGGTCGGGGAACGAGGACGTCGCCGGCTGGTGGGTGACGTTGAAGGGGTGGCCGTGCCGCGGCATGCCCGACGAGCCCAGCACGATGCTCGGGCTGCCCTCCGCCGCACCGAGAGGATAGTCGTTGAGCCCCTGCCGGCCATGACCGAGGGCGACGCGGGCCGCAAGGTCCGGGATCCTGAAGCTCGTCGTGTCCGGGGCGCTGCCATAGGTGTAGCCGATCAGCGCGAAGAGCTGCGCATAGCGGGCCGTGTCGAGAAGCCGGCCGTCACAGGACAGCCATCCCTGCGGAGCGTAGCCGCGGGCGAACAGGCGGATCTCTCCCGCGAAGCCGATGACCGCCGCCGTGCCGGGCCGATGGCCGCCGCCGGAGACGTCGCGCGCCTCCACGGCACCCGCTTCGCCGCGATCCGGCGACGGATAGTCGCCCGTGAAGGCGATGCAGAAACTGATCGCCAGATAGGGCTGCATATTGGAATGCGGGCCGCCCCCACCGGCCGGGGCGAGCATGTCGGAGTCGATCGGAAAAGGCTTGTCGCCGAACGGGGCGTAGAGCTTGCCCAGCTGGTCCGGCACGGCGGCATAGAGCGTCCCGCGGACGCTCGCCGAATTGCCCAGCCCCATGGAGACCTGCAAGGCATGATCATGCGACGGCAGCTGGTCGATGGCGAGGGTCACATCCGCCGCGCCGCCGACCGCCGCCAAAGAATAGTCGCGGGTCGTCGACGCGCCGACGGGCACGCGCCCGCGCAGATCGGGAAGGCCGAAGGTCGTGACGCCGTCCCCGCCATAGCGATTGCCGAGCAGCGCGAACAGCGCCTTGTAGGGCTCGATGATGCGCAGCACCGCGCCGTCGCAGGCGAGCCATCCGTTCGGGATCGATCCGAACGAGAACGGCCTGATCTCCCCGATATAAGGCTCCATCCCCGCCCCACAAACCGCGTTCCAACCTCTATCCGGACAACCCCTCTGCAACCGGGAAGGTCACCCTGGTGCGCCGCGCATTACGCCTCCGCTGCCCCGGAGGGATCGGCGCATTCGGTCGTCGGCCCCGGCGAGGAGTCCGGGATGATGCCCTCACAGGCGATGAGATGGCGGAGCGCGAGAAACGGCCGGCGGTTCTCGTGGGCGGCCATGCCGTTCGAGGTCAACCCGATGGTGCGCTCGTCGAGCGTCAACACCGCCGCATCGCCCTCCGCCATCATCAGGGGCGTATTGGCCGACGGCTGGGCCAGCACACCGATGTCCGCGGAGGCTGAGGGGAGGTTACTCTTCGACGTCGACGAGGCCGGGCTCTTCCGGCTCATCCCATGGCGATGCCCGGGGAGGTTTCCCGCCGTCAGACCGATCTTCTCCGCGCCGCCGGGCGTGGAGAACAGGAATGTCTGATTGCTTCCGACCGCCGCGCGCCCGGTGAGGTTTGGAAGCGCGAACTCAAAGAGCTTTGCATTGCCTCCATACGTATTCCCGATCACAGCGTAGAGAGCCGGGTAGCTCGTTGTCTGGCGCGTCGTGCCATCGCAGGGGAGTCAACCCGGAGTGTCGTAAGGCCTGGTAAAGAGTCTAATCTCGCCAACGAAGGCTGAATGTTGGAGTGCGCCTCACCTTCGCCGATCTCCCCGATCATCTCGGAATCGATTGCGAACACCGTCGCGCCGAACGCCGCATAGAGCGGATAGCCGGGCGTGGACGCATAGATGTTGTCGGCAACGGTGCTCTTCGACGCCGCGGCCGCCACCTGCAGCGTATGACGATGCGAGGGCATGTTTTCCGGCCCGAGAGCGACCGACGCCGCGCCTCCCTTCTTGCCGAGCACAGAGTCGCCATCCCCGCCGCTGCCGACTGGCACCCGCCCGCGGAGATCGGGCAGGGCAAGGGTCTCCGGCTCCTTCCCCCATAGATGTTACGGATGACCTGGTAGAGACCCTGGTATTCCCGGACCGGTAGACTCTGCCCCTCGCAGGGCAGCCAGCCCGCCGGCACCGCGCCGAACGCGAAGGCTCTGATCTCGCCAATATACGGTTCCAGCGCGCTCCCCGGCGTCGGCCGCAACCGCCTCAGGCGCCGCCACGACCGGGGATCGGGCTCGGGGCATAATTCCGGGATGTCAAATCGGACGGGCAACCGTTCTGCCTGCACCCGCCAGGGTCGTTCCGACTCTGCCGGCGGCGCTCGCGGCCGTTCCCGCCGCACCGTCCGTGCACCGTCTGACCGGCCGCCGCCTCAGAGCCGCCGGATGCTGCGCGGGGCGCCGATCCGGGCGATCGCCCCGGCGAGCGGCTCCCTCACCACCTGCATCTGGAAGCCGCTCGCGTGCAGCAGCGTCTCGTCCGCCGCGACGAGCCCGACATGGCCCGGCCAGAAGACCAGATCGCCCCGCCGCGGCGGCCCCTCCGCCGGGCGGCCCACGGCGCTCTCCTGCAGGTCGCTGTCGCGCGGCGCGGCGATGCCGCAAGCCGCGAGCGACAGCTGCACGAGGGCGGAGCAGTCGAGCCCCAGGCTGGTGCGGCCGCCCCAGAGATAGGGCGCGCCGAGAAACCCTTCCGCCACCGCCACCCAGTCGTCCGCATGCGGCGCGTCGAGCGGCGCGACATGACGGTCGACCACCGCCGCGGCGCCGTCCGCGGTCATCCGGTAGAGCGTGCCGCGGGTCTCGACCGCCTCGCCGAGCGCCAGCGTCGCGCCGAGCGACAGCGCCTCGCGCGGCGGGCGCCTCAAGTCCGGCGCCGGATAGAGGAAGGTGCGCGGCACGATCACCCGGTGCGTCGGCTCGGGCGCGAGGGGCCCGAGTGCATCAGCGGAGAAATAGCCGACATAGCCGTCGGTCTCGATCTGGCCCCAGGCCCAGCCCTCGATCGTCTCCTCGAACACCCGCACCACCTCGCCGCGGAGCGCTTCGGTCTCGAAGGGAAGGTCCGGCCGCGGCGCGGCGCGCAGCGGCACGGAGGCGAGCGCGATCCGCCACCGTTCGCCCTCGACGAACTGCCCGGCGGCGACGAGACCCTCGAGCCGGCGGTCGGCGAGATCGGGGCGATGGGCGGCGATGCGGCGGTCGGGCGGCGCGGTCAAAGCGGCAGCTCCCGGGTGCGGGCGACGATCATGTCGCCGAGCCGCTCGACGGCGAGCGCGCCCTCGACCGTGCGCTGCACGACGACATTGCGCCGGTCGGCGGCGTCGCGGCGGCGATCGAGCAGTTTCAGCTTGCCCATCGTGTCGAGCGCCCTTGTGATCGCCGGCTTCGTCACCTTGAGCTTCGCCGCGAGCCCGCGCACGGTGTGGGGCGGCGGCTCGAGATAGACGGTGAGGAGCACCGCCATCTGGCGGGCCGAGAGGTCCGGCTCGCCGTCCCGCACGATGTCGAACATCACGTCGTGCCACAGGCGCAGCGCCTGGCTCGGCCTCAGCTCAACCGGCATGGCTCGACCTCGCGACCCGCTCCGATCGTTTCGGAGGCGTTCCGTTTAGCCGGGCGCGCGCCGTCCTTCAAGCCGGCCGGCCGTAGCGCGCCTCGATGAGGGAAAAGAGCGCGCGGATCGCCTGCGCCTCGCCGCCCTCCGGCCGGGCCGGCCGCGAGGACGGGTTCCAGGCATAGATGTCGGCATGGATCCAGGGGATCGCCTCGGGCACGAAGCGGGCGAGGAAGAGTGCCGCGGTGATCGAGCCGGCCATGCCGCCCGAGCCGGCATTGTTGATGTCGGCCATCTTCGAATCGAGCATCGCCGCATAGGGCCGCCAGAGCGGCAGCCGCCACAGCGGGTCGCCGACCCGCTCGGCGTGCCCGGAAAGCGCGGCGGCGAGGGCGTCGTCGCGGGTGAAGAAGGGCGGCACCTCCGGCCCGAGCGCCACCCGCGCCGCGCCGGTCAGCGTCGCGAGGTCGATCAGCAAATCGGGCGTCTCTTCCGCGGCAAGGGCGAGCGCGTCGGCGAGCACGAGCCGGCCCTCGGCGTCGGTGTTGCCGATCTCGACCGAAAGCCCGGCGCGCGAGCGCAGGATGTCGCCGGGGCGGAAGGCATCGCCCGAGATCGCGTTCTCGACCGCCGGCACGATCAGCCGCAGCCGCACCGGCAGGTTCATCGCCATGATCATCTCGGCGAGGCCGAGCGCGTTCGCCGCGCCGCCCATGTCCTTCTTCATCAGGAGCATGCCGGAGGAGGGCTTGATATCGAGCCCGCCGGTGTCGAACACCACACCCTTGCCGACCAGCGTCACTTTCGGATGATCGGCCTCGCCCCAGGTGAGATCGACGAGGCGCGGCGCGCGAGCCGGCGATGCCGCGCGGCCGACCGCGTGCACCATCGGGAAGCCGGCGGCGAGCAGACGGTCGCCGACCACCTCCTCGACGGCCGCGCCATGGCGAAGCGCCGCGGCGCGGATCGCCTCGGCGAGTTCGGCCGGGCCGAGATCGTTCGCCGGCGTATTGACGAGGTCGCGCACCAGCGCGACGGCGCGTGCGATGGTGCGGGCGCGGTGCGGCGCGACGCCCTTCGGCAGCAGGAGCCGCGGCACCGGTCCGCTGGCGGCCCGATAGCGAGAGAAGCGGTAATTGCCGAGCGCCCAGCCGATCGCGGCATGGAGCGGATCGGGCAGCGCACCGACGAAATCATAGTCGCCCTGCGGCAGCAGGCCGGGCAGGCTGCCCGCCATCAGGGGGTTCCGCGCCGCGCCGTTGCCGCCGACGCCGAACAGCACCTTGCCGAGCGTGCCGAGCGCGGTCGGCAGCAGCGCCACCATGCCGGCGCCGGCGTCGAACCGGCTCGCCCTGGCCCAGGCCGCCTCGGATTCGGAGAGCGTCTCGAAGAGGGCGCCGAGCCCGTCCGGATCGACGACATGGATCGGCGTCGGCTGGTCGCACGCCTCGATCAGGCTGTCGCTCACATCGCGCTCCGGACTGCGGAAAAGGGCAAGGGCAAGGGCAAGGGCAAGGGCAAGGGCAAGGATCATGCCGCCCCGCCCGGCCCGGAGCAAGGCGCGAACGGCCGCAGCCCCGCCAGCCGGTCGGCCCCCTCCCTCCCCCCGTGTCGGGGAGGGCCGGGGTTGAGGTGATTGCGCCGAAGACGGAGGCTCGCCACCGCCCCCGAGAGCACCCGTCACCCCGGCCTCCGTGCCGGGGTCCATACTCGTGACGCCGGGCGAGGGGGTACCGCCACCCGCTGCGCCGCCCGCGCGCCACCTCCACCCCCGGCATCCCGGGCGAGGCGAAGCCGAGACGCGGGACCCATCGCGCGGAGCTCGGGCCGGGTCCGATCGGGGCGACCGTCGCGCGGCCTGATGGGTCCCGGCTTTCGCCGGGATGACGGATGGGGACGACCCTCACACCGCCCACCCGCACGATTGGGGATGCCGGCGCGGAGGCCGGCATGACGGATGGTGAGGGCTGTTCGAAAACCTCTCACGGATGCGAGAAGGCGCCATCGGGCCGCTGAACGCCGAGACCGTCGGGGCCGCCGAGCCCCCTCACCACCCGAGAGCACCCGAAGCACCCGTCACCCCGGCCTCCGTGCCGGGGTCCATACTCGTGACGCCGAGCCGCCCGCGCGCCACCTCCACCCCCGGCATCCTGGACGAGGCGAAGCCAGCCCCGGGATTCATCAAGCCGAGCAATGCATCAGGGGCGGCACGACAACGCCTTGCCGCACGATTATGGAGGCCGGCACGGAGGCCGGCATGACGGATAGTGAGGGCCGTTCGAAAACCGTTCACGGATGCGAGAAGGCGCCATCGAGCCGCTGAAGGCCGAGACCGTCGGGGCCGCCGAGCCCCCTCACCACCCGAAGCACCCGAAGCACCCGTCACCCCGGCCTCCGTGCCGGGGTCCATACTCGTGACGCCGGGCGAGGGGACACCGCCACCCGCCGGGCCGCCCGTGCGCCCCCTCCACCCCCGGCATCCGGAACGAGGCGAAGCCAGCCCCGGGACCCATCGCGCAGAGCTCGGGCCGGGTCCGATCGGGGCGACCGTCGCGCGGCGTGATGGGTCCCGGCTTTCGCCCGGATGACGGATGGGGACGACCCTCACACCACCCACCCTCACGATTATGGAGGCCGGCACGGAGGCCGGCATGACGGATGGTGAGGGCTGTTCGAAAACCGTTCACGGATGCGAGAAGGCGCCATCGAGCCGCTGAAGGCCGAGACCGTCGGGACCGGAGAGCCCCCTCACCGGCCCGAAGCACCCGTCACCCCGGCCTCCGTGCCGGGAGTCCATACTCGTGACGCCGCGCCGCCCGCGCGCCCCCTCCACCCCCGGCATCCCGGGCGAGGCGAAGCCGGGACCCGGGATTCATCGCGCAGAGTTCGGGCCGGGTCCGATCGGGGCGACCGTCGCGCGGCGTGATGGGTCCCGGCTTTCGCGGGGATGACACATGGGGACGACCCTCACACCACCCGGCCGGACGATTATGGATGCCGGCACGGAGGCCGGCATGACGGATGGTGAGGGCTGTTCGAAAACCGTTCACGGATGCGAGAAGGCGCCATCGAGCCGCTGAAGCCGGAGACCGTCGGGACCGGAGAACCCCCTCACCACCCGAGAGCACCCGTCACCCCGGCCTCCGTGCCGGGAGTCCATACTCGTGACGCCGGGCCACCCGTGCGCCACCGCCACCCCCGGCATCTCGAGGCGAAGCCAACCCCGGGATTCATCAAGCCGAGCAATGCCTCAGGGGCGGCACGACAACGCCTTGCCGCACGATTATGGATGCCGGCACGGAGGCCGGCATGACGGATGGTGAGGGCTGTTCGAAAACCGTTCACGGATGCGAGAAGGCGCCATCGGGCCGCTGAACGCCGAGACCGTCGGGGCCGCCGAGCCCCCTCACCACCCGAGAGCACCCGAAGCACCCGTCACCCCGGCCTCCGTGCCGGGGTCCATACTCGTGACGCCGGGCGAGGGGACACCGCCACCCGCCGCGCCGCCCGGGCGCGGCGCAGCCGAGGTCCATGATCGTGGCGCGGCAAAAACGTACGCCGCCACAGGCCGTCATCCCCGGCGAGGCGAGACCCGAGGATCCCGGACCCGTCTCATCGGGCAACGGGCGTGGCGGGAGCGCCCCCGTTCCTCTCCCGAGAGGAGAGAACCGAGGCCGCCCTCACGTCGGCATGCCAGACCGGACCCGAGACCCGCTCGGGCCACCGCCTCAGAAATGATGCGCCAGCGAGAATTGCGCGCCGGTCGCCCAGCCGCCGGAATAGGCGCGCACCAGGCCCTTGCCGGTCAGGTCGAGGAAGCCCTCGATGTCGCGCAGGGTCAGGCCGAGATCGGCCTCGACGATGTCGGCCGGAGAGGACAGACCCTCGACCATCCAGCGGAACCCGGGCGCGGCGAGCGAATAGGCGGTCAGCGACCGATCCGTGTCGAACTGATGCGCATAGGCGACCCGCCCCGTCGCGCCGAACAGGAGGTTCTCGCCGACCGGGCCGAGCAGGTCGAAGCGGGCGCCGGCCGAGACAATTCGGGAATAGACATCCGAGCCGTCATAGTGGTTGCCATAGATCGGTTCGTCCTCCGACCAGCTCGGTTGCTTCAGCCAGTCGAGCTGAGCGAGCACGAAGGGCGAGATCGCGAGCCCGCCGAACTGGTGGCGCACGCCGACCTCCGCCGCCATGCCGAGCGCGGCGGCGTCGAAACTGCCGGTCACCAGGCGGCCGAGCGCCAGCCGGCTGATGCCGTTTTCGGTCCGCCCGCCGGTGACGAGGCCCTTCACATAGGGTCCCGCGTCGGACCAGGCGGCGGCATAGAGACCGAGCGTCTGGCTCACCACCGATCCGCTCGACCAGCGGTCCGGCACGGAGAAGGGCGCATCGCCCATCGAGAAGGCGACGCCGACGAGCGCGTTCGGAGACAGACGCCGCTGATAGCCGCCCGACAGGTCGTTGACCGTCTGCTCGGTGGTCGCCGTGTTCGGATTGCCGTCGCGGTCGCCCTCGAGCCGGGTCGCCCCGAACCAGGCCTCGCTCTCCTCGGCGCACTCGGGCAGCGGCCGCTGCGGATCGAAACGGCAGCCGATGGCGCCGTCGGCCTGGCCGAGCATCGCCGAGGCGAAGGCGGCGCGCGCCGCGAAGGTCGCCCCCGGCACGGCGTTGAGCGCCTCGCCGTCGAGTGAATCATAGGCCGCCTGCAATTCCGGCAGGGTCGGAATCTGCAAGAGCTCGTCAGCGATCACCTGATAGGCCGGCACGCCGAAGGACTGGATGGCGTTGACCGCCTCGCCATAGCGGTTGGCGTTGGGGGTCAGCCCGTCCGGGGCGTAGTCGACGTCGTAGTCGAGATAGAGCGTGTCGGGCGAACCGTCCTCGAAATCGAGCGACGCCTGGAACACCGCGGTGGTCGAGGGCGTGCCGGTGCTGAAGGTCGGATAGATGGAGAGCCCGTCATCGGTGAGGCCGCCGGCGGCCGACAGGATCGGGATGTGGAAAGTGCCCGGTTTGCCGGCGCCGGTCGCCGGGTTGAGCGTCACATAGCCGTCGAGCTGCGCCGTGCCGGTCACCGCGACGAAGTCGGTGTAGTCGAGCGCCGGCGCGCCGGTCTGGAAGGCGATGTCGACGACGAGTTGCGCGTCGGCGTTCTGCAGATAATTGCCGGTGATCGTGGTGAGCCCGTTCGCATTGCTCGCGGACATCACCGAATCGACCCCGCCCGGCGAAAAATAGCCGTTGTTGGTGAAGAGATTGCCGCTGCCGAGATAGACTGTCTTACCCGAATCATAGGTCGATCCGGCGCCGTTCAGCAGCGCGTTGGTGCCGCTGCCGAGCCAGATACTGCCGACGATCAGGCCGCCATTGCGGTTCTCGATCGAATCATTGCCGCTGGTGCCGGAGATGACCGTGTCGGCGATGCCGCCGAGCGTGACGAGCGTGGCCGGGTCCTCGAGATCGCCCTCCGCGTCGTTGACCACGGAATTGGTGGCGCCGCCGACGAGGGCGATCGCCTGGCCGCCCGTGCCGCCGGAGATCAGCCCCTTATTGGTGACGGTGAGATCGCCCAAGGTGCCCGCTCCGGTGCTCTCGACTTCGAGCGCGATGCAGCCGGCGCCGGCGCAGGCGATGCTGCCGCTGCTCGTCGCCGTGACGTCGCCGGCGTCGCCGCTCGCCGCCGAGGAGACCAGACGGACGGCGCGGAACGTGCCGTTCCAGTCGACGACGCCGTCCGTGTTGTCGAACGACACCGGGCCGGAATCGCCGGTCGCCGAGAGGCTCTCGCCGAGCACGGCGGAGTTGGTCCCCGCCGCCGTACTCGCCACCCGGCCTCCGGTATTGTCGATCGAGACCGTGCCCGAATCGCCGATCTCGCTCTCGCTCGAGGCATAGAGCCCGATCGCGGTGAACCCTTCGATCACACCGCCGGCATTGCTGACCGAGACGTCGCCGGACTGACCGACGCCGACCGGATCATAGACCATCGACCGCGCGACGACACCGTAGCTCGAGGCGCCGCCGAGCCGGACCGTGCCGGCATTCGAGACGGTGACGTCGCCGGAATCCGCATCCGTCGCGATGCTCAGCGCCATGATGCCGGCGGATTCGTCGCCGGCGACCGTCAGCGCCGCATCATTGGTCACCGTCACGGCGCCCGCGGCGCCCGCCTGCGCGCCGACCGGCGTGCCGTCCCAGAAGAGATTCTGCGCGACATAGAAGCCGTCGCCGTTGACGCCGCCGACGCTCAGCGCCGTGATGCCGTCCGAGCGTGTGCCGACCGTGCCGACCGCACCGTGATTGGTGACGGTGACGGTGCCGCCGCTGCCGCCGACATCGCTCGGCGCGCCGGCCGTGCCGGCGAGGCCAAGGGTGCCGTCGGCACCGGCCGTCCAGGTCGCGGTCTTGCAGAGCGGCACGACGTCGGTGTTACAGGATTCCTCCGAACCGCCTTCCCCGCCCAGACCGGCCGCGCCCGCAGCGCCCGCAGCGCCGGCGCCGCCGGCGATGCCGCCGAGGCTCTGTGCGAGGATCGCCGAGGCATGGTCCGCCCCGGTCGTCGCGAGCGTCGCGACATTGGTGACCACCACCGCGCCGCCATTGCCGCCGCCGCCGCCGACGCCGCCCGTGCCGCCCTGGCCTCCGGCACCACCATCGCCGCTCACCCCCGCCGATTCGGTGAGGGGTGTGGCGACATGGCCGGCTTCGCCGCCCGTGCCGCCCTGGCCGCCCGTGCCGCCGACGCCGCCCGCGCCGCCGACGCCACCGAGGCTCTCGGCGAGAATGGCGGTCTTGCCGGCGACGATCAGGGCGAGCGGATCGGTCGTGGTGACGGTCGCCGTGCCGCCGGTGCCGCCCGTGCCGCCTTTGCCGCCCGTCCCGCCTTCGCCGCCCATGCCGGCCGAGCCGCCGTCGCCGGCGATGCTCTGATACTCGATCTGCGCCCCGATGCCGGCGCCGCCCGTGCCGCCCTGGCCGCCGGTGCCGCCCTCGCCGCCGACGCCGCCGGTCCCGCCGGCACTCCGCGCCGCGATGCCGATCTGCGTCGCCGTCAGCGTGCCGGCATCGAAGGTCGCGGTGGCCGCGCCGCCCGCGCCGCCGGTGCCGCCCGTCGCGCCGTCGCCGCCGAGACCGCCCGTGCCGCCGGTGCCGCCCGCCCGCTCCGCCGTGCCGAGCAGGCTCGCCGTGAACGCGGTGCCGGCGCCGCCGGTGCCGCCCTGGCCGCCCGTGCCGCCCTCTCCGCCGGTGCCGCCGACGCCGCCTGTGCTCTCGGCGATAAAGCCGTTCGTCACCGTCGCCGCGCCGAACGTGGCCGACAGGTCGACCGTGCCGCCGACACCGCCCGTGCCGCCGGCCCCCGCCGCGCCGCCGACGCCGCCCGTGCCGCCGGAATTCGCCGCCGCGGAGACGAGCGTCGGCAGCGCGCCGGACGACTCGACCGCCGAGACCGCGTCGGCGCCCGTGCCGCCCTGGCCGCCGGTGCCGCCCTCTCCGCCCGCGCCGCCCTGACCGCCGGTCGAGGCGAGGTCGGCGAGCATGCCCGCCGTCGCCGTCGCCGGTCCGTCGAGCGAGAAATCGATATCGCCGCCGATGCCGCCCGTGCCGCCCGTGCCGCCATTGCCGCCCGTGCCGCCGACACCGCCGACGCCGCCGGAAACCGCATAGGCCGAGGTGTTCGGAACGACGAGCGGCGGGAAGATGATCGCCATCAGAACCGGCACCGTGCCGGTGTCGCCGACGCCGCCCGCGCCGCCCATGCCGCCCGTGCCGCCGATCTGCGCCGCGCCGCCCGCGCCGCCGGTCGTCGACAGCGTGAACGCGGTGGCGCCGCCGACGGTGATCGCCGAGGCTTCGGCCGCATAGGCGAGCGGCGCCGAGGCCCCGCCCGTCGCCCCGTCCGAACCGGCGGGCACGTTGTCGAGGATCGAGGCGACGGTCAGAACCGTGTCGCCGGTATCGACGAGCTGATAGGTGAAACCGCCCTCGGTCGGGCTGTTCGTCGGCGAGGTATAGGGCACGCTGTTGATCGTGTAGATCGCGTCCTGCGACTGCGCGCCGAGCGGCGTCACCGTCACTTCGTTCGGCGGGTCGCCGAAGGTGACCGCAGCAGGCGGGTTGAGCGCGAGTTCGCTCACCGGCGTGGGGTCGGAACCGGTGAGGATCAGCGTGCCGCCCGCATTGCGCGCCTGCGTCGAGACGGTGAAATCATGGCCGTCGCCGATCTCGCCCGAAACGGTCAGCACCGTCACGGTGGTCGGCGGCGTGCCCGGAATGGTGACGTCCGCCGTCTCGGCGGCGAAGGTCGCGCCCGTCCAGCTGTGGCCGTTGATCGCCGTCTCGACATCGGCCAGCGTCGAGCCGGCCGGCATGGCGATCGTCACCGCGGATTCCCCCTCCGGGGTGATCACGATGTCGAAAGCGTTGCCGCTGTTGAGCGGCGTCGAGGCGGTGAGGGCCGTGCCCGTCCCTGTGCTCAGCGTCATCGCGCTGGCGAGCTGCGAGACGGAGACGGTATAGGTGCCGGCGTCCGGCGTGCCGCTCGGGCTCGCGGTGACGCTCGTGCCGCTCGCGCTGATCGTGGTCGACGACGCCCCGCTCGGCGCGTCGATGCCGGTGCCGCCGGCATGCGTCGTGTAGCTGCCGAAGCTGTAGAAAGCGGCGCAGGCGATGCCCCAGCTCATCTGATCGCAGGAATAGCTCGCCGCGCTGCCGGTCGTGCCGGAAAGGCCGGTGCCGGGAATGCCCGTGACCGGATCGGCCGCCGTTCCCGTGTCGCTCTGGCTGGTCGGTGTGGTGTAGTCGACCGGATCCGCGGAGGCGGCCCCGCCTCCCAGAACCAGCGACAACAGAACGAACGCGCAACTCGAGCGCGCAGAGAAAGAAGATTGCCGCATTTCAGCCCCCGGACGCCTAGAGGACGCCCCACTCTCAGGGAGCACGCATCGGACGCCTATCGCAAGGGCACTTGCCGCCGACGAAGGCGGGCGCGACGAAAATCCGATCCATTTTGGAGTTAATCTGCCTGATGATAAGGCATAAATATATCTCCGTTAGACATGTCTAGACTCCCGCATCGGTTGTGGCGGGATGAAATTCGGCGGCCAGGGAACTTTATCGTTCCCTCTCTGTTCTAGCCATGCGAGACTGCTCGTCGGGGAGCCGCGGGCGCCCTATGTCCGAACGTACGCTCCGGTCGTGCGAAGGCCGGCCGATCACAGGGGGTAAGGCCATGATCCGTTGGAAATCCGCGGCCGCCGGGCTCGCGCTGCTGCTCTCCGCCGGGCTCGGCGCGGCGCAGGCGGTGACCGTCTCGTCGAAGATCGACACCGAGGGCACGCTCCTCGGCACGATGATCGCGCTGGCGCTCGAGGCGAAGGGAATCGGCGTCGAGAACCGCGTCGCGCTCGGGGCGACGCCGGTCGTCCGGCAGGCGCTGCTCGCCGGGGAAATCGACATTTATCCGGAGTATACCGGTAACGCCGCCTTCTTCTTCAACAAGGCGGACGATCCGCTCTGGAAGGATGCCGCGAAGGCCTATGAGACGGCGAAGACCCTCGACGGCGCGGCGAACGGCATCGTCTGGTTGACGCCGGCGCCCGCCAACAACACCTGGGCGATCGCGATTCGGGGCGATGTGGCGAAGGAGAACGGCCTCGCCACCCTCAGCGATTTCGGCAAGTGGGTGACGGAAGGCGGCACGGTGAAGCTCGCCGGCTCGGCCGAATTCGTCAATTCCGCCGCCGCCCTGCCGGCCTTCCAGTCGACCTATGGTTTCACCCTGAAGCCCGATCAGCTGCTCGTGCTTTCGGGAGGCGACACCGCGGCGACGATCAAGGCGGCGGCCGAGCGGACCGACGGCGTCAACGCCGCCATGGTCTATGGCACGGATGGCGGCATCTCGGCCGTCGGCCTCGTCGTGCTCGAGGACGACAAGAGCGTGCAGCCGGTCTATCAGCCGACGCCGATCATCCGCAAAGCCGTGCTCGACGCCGATCCGCAGATCGCCGGGATCCTGAAGCCGGTGTTCGAGAGCCTCGATCTCGCGACGCTGCAGGACCTCAACGCCCGCGTCCAGGTCGGTGGCGAGTCCGCTTCCGAGGTCGCGAGGGATTATCTGCGCGCGCGGGGCCTCGTCGAATAGCGGCCCGCGCGGGCAGGGCTCCCCGTGTCCTCCGCCACCGTGGAACCGGCCGCGCGAGGCGGCCGGCTCGATCCGCTCGGCGTCGTGCTCGCGGTGACCGGTCTCGCCGGTCTCCTCCTGCCCTTCGCGCTGGCGCGCGCCAACCGGCTCGTCGCGGGCACGGCGGAAAGCCTCGTCGCGGCGCTGCCGCCCGGCGCGGCGGCGGCCACCCTCGCGGTGCTCGCCGCGGCGCTCGGGCTCGCGCTGCCGCGGACCGGCCCGTGGCTGCGGCTCGCCGCCGGCGTCGCCGGCCTCGCCGCGCTGGCGCTCGCCATCGGCCTCGTCCCGCAGCACCTCGTCGCCGAGGGCGACCGGCTCGCCCGGGTCGGCCCGGGCGCCGGCTTCTGGCTGCTCGTCCTCGTCTTCGCCATGCTCCTCGCCGACGCGACCGCGCGGCTTTCGCTTTCCCCGGCAGCCCGGCTCGGCCTCCTCGCCGCCGCAATCCTCGCCGTCGCCGGCCTGTTCGCCTCGGGCCATTTCGACGGCCTGTCGATCCTGCGGGAATACGCGAACCGGGCGCCCGCCTTCTGGCGCGAGGGGGCACAGCACATCCGCCTCGCGGTCGGCTCGCTCGCCGCCGCCGCGATCGTCGGCCTGCCGCTCGGCATCGCCTGTGCGCGCCGGCCCGGCCTGCGCGCCGCCGTGCTGCCGGTCCTCAACATCGTCCAGACCGTGCCGTCGATGGCGATGTACGGCCTGATGATGGTGCCGCTCGCGCTCCTCGCCGCCCATGTGCCGCTCGCCGCCGCGCTCGGCATCCGCGGCATCGGCGCGGCGCCCGCCCTGATCGCGCTCTTCCTCTATTCCCTGCTGCCGATCGCGGCGAACACGGCGATCGGCATAGCCGGCGTGCCGACGAGCGTGCTCGAGGCCGCCGACGGCATGGGCATGACGCCCCGCCAGCGGCTGTTTCGGGTCGAGCTGCCGCTCGCTCTGCCGGTCATCCTCGCCGGCATCCGCATCGTGCTGGTCCAGAATATCGGCCTCGTCACCATCGCCGCGCTGATCGGCGGTGGCGGCTTCGGCACCTTCGTCTTCCAGGGCATCGGCCAGGCGGCGACCGATCTCGTCCTCCTCGGCGCCCTGCCGACCATCGCTCTCGCCTTCGTCGGCGCGGTTCTCCTCGACGCCCTGATCGACGCGCTCGAAAGGACGCCCCCGCCATGATCGAGATCGACGGCCTCTCCCGCCGCTTCGGCGACGTGCTCGCCGTCGACGACGTATCGATGACGATCGAGAGGGGCAGCATCACCGCGCTGGTCGGCGCCTCCGGCAGCGGCAAGTCGACGCTTCTGCGGATGATCAACCGGCTGATCGAGCCGACCGCCGGCACGGTGCGGATCGACGGGCGCGACACCGCCACGGTGCCGCACGAGACGCTGCGGCGCGGCATGGGCTATGTCATCCAAGGCAACGGCCTCTTCCCGCACTGGACGGTGGCGCAGAACATCGCCACCGTGCCGCGCCTCGTCGGCTGGCCGAAGGCGCGCATCGCGGCGCGCGTCGATGCCCTTCTCGATCTGTTCGGCCTCGATCCGGCGGCCTACCGCGACAAATATCCGGCGCAGCTCTCGGGCGGCCAGCAGCAGCGTGTCGGCGTCGCCCGCGCGCTCGCCGCGGAACCCGCCGTGATGCTGATGGACGAGCCCTTCGGCGCGCTCGATCCGATCATCCGCGCCCAGGCGCAGCGCGATCTCGGCGCCATCCAGCGCCGCCTCGGCACGACGATCGTCCTCGTCACGCACGATATGGAGGAGGCGATCCGCCTCGCCGACCGGATCGCCGTGATGCGCGCCGGCCGGCTGCTCCAGGATGCGACGCCGGCCGCCCTCCTCGCCGACCCGGCGCCCGGCTATGTCGCCGAGCTCGTCGGCGCGTCGGACCGCGCCTTCCGCCTGCTCTCGCTGCGGCCGGCCGCCGAGCTCGCCGAGCCGGGCACCGCCGACGGCCCGCCGCTCGATGCCGATGTGAGCCAGCGCGAGGCGCTCGGCGCGCTGCTGTCGCGCGGCGCCGACGCCGTGCCGCTCGCCGGGCCGGAGCCGCGCATCGTCACGCTCGCCGCGCTCCGCCGCCGGGCGGAGGTCCCGTCGTGAGGATCGCGGTCGACAGACGGCGGGTCGATCCGCTCCGCCCTTCGCGCGTGCCGGCCGGCGCGGCGTCGGACGCCCGGCCGGCCGATCCCGCCGCGGCCCGCCCGGCCGGGCTGCTCCGGCGCGCCCTGCCCGCCGTTCTCCGCCTCGCCGCGCTGGCGCTCCTCCTCGCCTTCCTCTTCATGCCCGAGCGTTTCGCGCCCCTCTTCGCGCCGCTGACGCAGAATGGCGCGCCGGCGATCTATGCCCGCACCAGCCTCGTCGACCTGACGCTCGGCCATCTCGGCCTCGTCTTCGGCGCGACGCTCGCCGGCGGGCTCGTCGCGCTCGCCCTCGGCATCCTCGTCACCCGGCCGCGCGGCGCCGCCTTCCTGCCGCTGTCGCGCACCCTCGTGCAGATCGGCCAGACCTTTCCGCCCGTCGCCGTGCTCGCCCTCGCCGTGCCGGCGGTGGGCTTCGGCGCCGAGCCGACGCTGATCGCGCTCTTCCTCTACGGCCTGCTGCCGATCTTCGAAAACACGCTCGCCGGGCTGCGCGACGTGCCGGCGGCGGCGATCGAGGCTGCCCGCGGCATGGGCATGACGCCGCGCCAGCGGCTGTTGCGCGTCGAGCTGCCGCTCGCCCTTCCCGTCATCCTCGCCGGGCTCCGCCTCTCGGTGACGATCAATATGGGCACCGCGACGATCGGCTCGACCGTCGCGGCGACGAGCCTCGGCGAGGTCATCCTCGCCGGCCTGCAATCGGGCAACACCGCCTTCATCCTCGAAGGCGCGCTCGTCGTGGCGACGATCGCCGTGCTCGTCCACGACGCGCTGCTGATCCTCGAGCGCCGGGTCGGCCGCCGGGCGGCCGGCGCCGCGGCCTGAGCCTCAGCGCGCCGAGAGCAGCGCCGAGAGGTCGGTGTAGCGCGCCGCATCGGCGCGCACGAAGCCGCCCGCGAAGCGCCGCTCGATCGCGTCATAGGCCTCGGGCTGCCAGGCCGCCATGCCGGTGAGCGTGCTCGAAAGCGTCCGCTTCGCCTCCTCCGGCAGGTCGCGCCGCACGACATGCGGCCCGAAGGGAACGCCCGGCGCCTCGAACAGGACGACGAGATCGTCCGGCGCGACGAGCCCTTCCGCCGCGAGGTCGGCGACCGGCCCGGAGCCGGGCGCCGTGCCGAAGCCGGACGGCGCGGTCGTCCAGACGGTGGCGAGGTCGGCCCGGCCGGAGAGGAGGTCGAGCACCGGCGCCTCGTCGTCCTCGCGCGCCACGATCCGTCCGAAGAATTCCTCGGGCGCCGTGCCCGCAGCGCCGAGCGCACCGAAGGGGACGAGCCGGCCGGCGAGCGAGGTCTCGGGTCCGACCGCGATCGTCCGGCCCGCCGCCTCGGAGAGCAAATGCGGCCCGTCCCGCCGGCCGACGATCATCGACCGGAAGCCGGTCGACCCATCGGCCGTCGTGGGCTGGACGAGCGGCTCGACGCAGGCGCAGCGCGCATCGGCCGCGACATAGGCGGCCGCCGACAGCACGGCATAGTCGACCGCGCCGGACGCCGTCGCCGCGACGAGCGCGCCGGTGTCCTTTGCCGGCACGAGCTGGACGTCGATGCCGAGGGCGCGGGCGAGCGCGCTGCGGAAGGGCTCGGCCTGCGCCTGCCGGTAGGCGGGGTTCGCGCCGGCGAGAAGGCCGACCCGCAGCACCGGCAGCGCCGCCCGCCAGTCGGCCGGCGGCACGACCGGATCGGCGGGCGTCGACCCCGTCGTCTCCGGCCCCGAAGTCTCCGGTCCCAAGGTCTCCGGCCCGAAGGTCCCCGGCCCGCTGCCCTCGGCCCCGAAGGTCGCCGAGACGCGCGCCGGATCCTGCTCTTCTTCCCCGCCGAGGTCCGCCCCGGCCTCGTCCGCCGAGACCGCCTGCTCCGGCGCCCCGTCCTGCGCGAAGCCGTGCGGCGCGCCGGCGAGGGTCGCGGCGAGAAGAAGGGCGGCGAGACGCGGCGCGGTGCGGATCACAGAAAACTCCTGCCATGGCGGCCGGGGGAAAGGCCGAGATGGGCGGCGACACTCTCGCCGATCGCCGCGAAGGTCGGCAGCACCCCGGCGTCGCGGCCGGCGATGCCGGGGCCGAAGGCGAGCACGGGCACCTGTTCGCGGGTGTGGTCGGTGCCGCGCCAGGTCGGGTCGCAGCCATGGTCGGCGGTGATCACCGCGAGATCGCCCGGCCGTAGCGCGGCCTCGATCTCCGGCAGCCGCGCATCGAAGGCCTCGAGCGCCGCGGCATAGCCGGCGACATCGCGGCGGTGGCCGTAGAGGCTGTCGAAATCGACGAGGTTCGCGAAGACGAGATCGCCCGCGCCGGCCTCGCCGAGCGCGGCGAGGGTCGCGTCGACGAGCGCCATGTTGCCGCTCGCCTTGTAGAGCTTCGAGGTGCCGCGATGGGCGAAGATGTCGCCGATCTTGCCGACGGCGCGGGTCGTGCCGCCGGCCGCGACGACGCGGTCGAGCAAGGTCGGCTCGGGCGGCGGCACGGCATAGTCGCGCCGGTTCGCCGTGCGCTCGAACTGGCCGGCCCGTTCGCCGGTGAAGGGCCGCGCGATCACCCGGCCGATGCCGAGCGGATCGACGAGGCGGCGCGCCGTCTGGCACAGCCGATAGAGCCGGTCGAGCCCGAAATGCGTCTCGTGGGCGGCGATCTGCAGCACGGAATCGGCGGAGGTGTAGAGGATCGGCTTGCCGGTCCGGATGTGCGCCTCGCCGAGCGCCTCGATGATCTCGGTGCCGGAGGCGTGGCGGTCGCCGAGAATGCCGGGCAGCCCGCCCTCTTCCACGATCGCCGCGGTGAGCGCGGCAGGAAAGGTCGGCTGCGTCGCGGGAAAATAGCCCCAGTCGAAGAGAACCGGCACGCCGGCGATCTCCCAGTGGCCGGACGGCGTGTCCTTGCCCTTCGAGCGTTCCGCGGCATGGGCGGCGATGCCGGCCGGCGGCGGCGCGGCAAGGCCGGCCGGCAGAATTCCGGTCGCGCCGCGCGCGGCATGGCCGAGGCCGAGCCGGTCGAGATGCGGCAGGCGGAGCGGCCCGGCGCGGCAGCCCGCCCGGTCGGCGGCCCCGGCGGCGGCGGCCGCAGCGATATGGCCGATCGTGTCGGCGCCCTCGTCGCCATAGGCGGCGGCGTCCGGCGCACCGCCGATGCCGACGGAATCGAGCACGATCAACACGGCACGCGGCATCGGACCTCACCCCTCACGGACGGATCGGCGAGGATAGGCCGCAGGCCCGGACGGGGACAAGCGCGGCGCACGCTTGCAGCGCGGCGGAACGGCGCTAACGTGGACGCGAAACGAGCGAGCGATGAGGAACACGCGTTGGCAAAGCCGGTCTTCGAGGGCGTCACGGTCATCGACCATCCGCTGGTGCAGCACAAGCTGACGATCATGCGCGACAAGCGCACGCCGACCGCGGAGTTCCGCCAGTTGCTGCGCGAGATCGCGACGCTGCTCTGCTACGAGGTGACGCGCGATCTCGAGATGACGACGACGCCGATCGAGACGCCGCTCGCCGAGATGCGGGCGCCCACCCTCGCCGGCAAGAAGCTCGTCTTCGCCTCGGTGCTGCGCGCCGGCAACGGCCTGCTCGAGGGCATGCTCGATCTCGTGCCGGCCGCCCGCGTCGCCCATATCGGCCTCTATCGCGACCCGAAGACGCTCGTCGCGGTCGAATATTACTTCAAGGCGCCGGAGGATCTCGCCGACCGGCTCACCATCGTCGTCGACCCGATGCTCGCGACGGCGAATTCCGCCGTCGCCGCGGTCGACCGGCTGAAGGAGCGCGGCGCGAAGGATATCCGCTTCGTCTGCCTGCTCGCCGTGCCCGAAGGCATCGAGCGCTTCCGCGGCGCCCATCCGGACGTGCCGATCTACACCGCCTCGATCGACGAGAAGCTCAACGAGAAGGGCTATATCGTGCCCGGCCTCGGCGATGCCGGCGACCGGATGTACGGCACGAAATAGCGCCGCCGCGCCTCAGAACTTCTCGAGCGGCCGGCCGACGGTGCGGGCGAGGTCCTCGGCGGTGGGCGCGATCGGCGTGAAATAGCCGGCCGCCTTCTTCGCCTCGATCTCGACCCGCGCATCGGGCGGGATCAGGTCTTCGGGGATCGGCACGCGCTCGCCGATCGCGATGCCCGAGCGCACGATCGAATCGTGCTTCATGTCGGACATCGAGACGAAGCGGTCGATGCGGGTGATGCCGAGCCAGTGCAGCACGTCCGGCATCAACTCCTGGAAGCGGGCGTCCTGGACGCCGGCGACGCATTCGGTGCGCTCGAAATAGGTCGCCGCCTGGTCGCCGCCCTCCTGCCGCTTGCGGGCATTGTAGACGAGGAACTTCGTCACCTCGCCGAGCGCCCGGCCTTCCTTGCGGTTGTAGACGATCAGCCCGGCGCCGCCCTTCTGCGCCTCCTTCACGCATTCCTCGATGCCGTGCACCAGATAGGGCCGGCAGGTGCAGATGTCGGAGCCGAACACGTCCGAGCCGTTGCATTCGTCGTGCACCCGGCAGGCGAGGCTGCGGCGCGGGTCGGAGAGCGCCGCGACATCGCCGAAGACATAGAGCGTGATACCGCCGATCGGCGGCAGGAAGAGGTCGAGATCGGGCCGGGTGACGAGCTCGGGATACATGCCCGCGGTCTGCTCGAAGAGCGTGCGGCGGAGCGCATCCTCGGCGACGCCGAAGCGCTCGGCGATGCCGGGCAGGTGCCAGACCGGATCGACCGCCGCCTTGGTGACGGTGACATCGCCGTTCTCGCGCACGATCTCGCCGTCGATCGCGAGCCGCCTCAGCCGGATCGCCTCGTGCAGCTCGGCCATGGTGAGCCGCGCCCTCGTGATCGCGATGGTCGGCCGGATATCGACGCCCTCGGCGATCAGGTCGGCGAAGACCTCGGCGGCGAGATGGCCGAACGGGTCGAGCGAGACGATCTTCTTTCCGTCCGCCCATTGCGGATGCGGCCCGATCGGCACGACGGGCGCGGTGTTGCGCAGGTCCGGCCGCTGGATCGGGTTGAGCGCGCCCGACGAGACGGCGAGCGCCCGGTAGAGCGAATAGGAGCCGCCATGGGTGCCGATCGTGTTGCGGTCGCCGGGCTGCGCCACCGTGCCGACGACCGGCCCGCGCGCCCGCGGATCGGCGGCGCCCCAGCGGACGGGAAAGCGGATCGGCGCGCCGGCGCCCGGATGCGAGGTGAGGCGGATATGGGTCGAACGATTGGCCGTCATGATCGGGTCGCTTCCACCGGCTGCGCCGGCATCTCCTGCGCGGAAGCGCCCGAGAATGGCGGGTTTCGTTCAAAGAAGGAAGGAAATTGTTGTGGCTTTCGCCGGGAGCGAAAGGGCTCCGTCAGCAGGGCACGGCGGCGATGAAACCGGCCTCGGCATAGGCGAGGATGTTGCGGTCGCGCGTGACGATCGGCAGCCCGTGATGGCGGGCCGTGGCAATCAACATGCGGTCGGCCGGATCGCCGTGCAGGTCGCCCGGCAGGCTGCTCGCCTCGATCGCCACGTCGCCGGTGAGCGGCAGTTCGCGCACCCCCGGCGATGCCGCGAAGCGCCGGAACCAGCTCTGCGGGTCGGGCAGGAAGCGCAGCGCTCCGCTCTTCTTCGGCCGGGCGAGTAGGCCGATCTCCCAGGCGGAGACGGCCGACACGACAATGCCGCCCGCGCCGCCGGCATGGGCAATGACGGCGTGCGCCTGCTCGGAGAGCTCCAGGCCCTCCGCGAGCCAGATCACCGCGCACGTGTCGAGCAGGACCGCGTCGAGCCGGACGGTCTCGTGCGCCGTCATCGGCTCTCCACGTCCCGCTCGGCGTCGAACACCTGATCGAGGATCGGCGCGGTCAGATCGATGCCGTCGGGAATGAACACCGTCCCCCGCATCGTGCCGAAGGGGTCGCGCACCGGCTTTTCGGCCGCGGCGGGCGGCGTCAGCACGGCGACCGGCTTGCCGCGCTTCGTCACCACGACCTCGCGCAGCCGCCGGTCGCTCAGCCGGTCGAGAATGTCGAGGCACTTCGCCTTGAATTCGGTCGCGCTGATCGTCAGCGTATCGGCCTTCGCGTCCATGGTCAGCTCCTCTGACCGGTCCGATCGGGACGACCATATGGTGCCGCGCCGCGCCCGCGCAAGGGTGGCCTCGAAGCGGCGGCACGAGAACGGGCGCGGGCGTCCTCACCCCCGCGACAGGACGAACCGCGTCTCCTGGCGGTAGGTCTCGCCCGGCCGCAGCACGGCGCTCGGGAAGCCCGGATGGTTCGGCGCATCGGGCCAGACCTGCGGTTCGAGGCAGAGGCCGGAATAGCCGCCATAGGTCTCGCCGTTGAGGCCGGGGCCGACCGTGACGGTGCGGGCGCCGTCATAGAATTGCAGGCCCGGCTCGGTCGTGACGATTTCCATCGCGACACCCGAGCGGCCGCCTTCGAGCCGGGCGACCGGCTTCGGCGCCGCGGCGCGCGCCGTGCCGACGCAGAAATTGTGATCGTAGCCGAACAGCCCGCCCTCGACCGGGAAGCGGACCGGCCGGGCGATGCGGAAGTCGAAGGGCGTGCCGGCGACCGGCGCGACCGCGCCCGTCGGCACACGCAGCGCATCGACCGGCAGATAGGAGTCCGCCGCGATCCTCAGCCGGTGGTCGAGGATGTCGCCGCGTCCGTCGAGGTTGAAATAGCTGTGCTGCGCGATGTTGACGAGGGTCGGCGCGTCGGTCGTCGCGGTCACCGTCATGGCGAGCGTCGCCGGTTCTTCGACGCGGTAGACGATCCGCACCACGGCGCGGCCGGGAAAGCCCTCCTCGCCGTCCTCGGCGACGATCGACAGCGCGACGCTGGTGTCGTCATGGCCCTCGAGCGTCCAGTTGCGATAGGCGAAGCCGATCGTGCCGCCGTGCAGATGGGTGACGCCGTCCTCGTTGCGGGTCAATTGCACGGCCCGCCCGTCGAGCGTGAAGCGGCCGCCGGCGATCCGGTTGGCATAACGCCCGGCGACCGCGCCGAAGAAGCCGCGATTGACGAGATAGGCGCCGAAATCGGCGAAGCCGAGCACCAGCGGATGGTCGGCCCCGGCGAGCCGCAGATCGCGGATCGAGGCGCCATAGGTGATGATCTCGGTCTCGATGCCGCCGACCCGGAGCGGCACGGCATAGACGATCGACCCATCCGGCATGGTGCCGAAGGCGCGTGCGGGCATCGGACGTCTCCCCCATTTTTCATAGGATGATAGAGACCCCGGCGACAAACGCCAAGCACCGAGCCGACACCTCGGGCCGCCCCGCCGCGGAACCGGCGGTCGCCGGCTCCGCCATCGAGACAAGCGACGCAGCCACCCCCTCTCCCGCGAGCGGGAGAGGGAGGCGGCGCCGGCTGCGCGGAAATTCCCGGCAGACGAGGGGCCGGATCGGCGATCGGAAACTGACGAGCGCACCGCCCGGCTCCCCCTCTCCCGCTCCGCGGGAGAGGGCAGGGTGAGGGCCTTTCCTTCCTTCGCGGTGCGAGAAGAGCCACCCTCACCCTTCGCATCTAAGCTCGCTTCGCTCGCCAGATTTTCAGTCCCGTCATTTGATGGATCGGATCGAGCTTGAATTTTTCGGGCTCGATGGTCCATCGCTCGACCCGGATTCATCTGGCCGCGACGGCGGTCGTCGCCGCTGCGCTCCGACCTGCCGGACTGGCGCTGGCTGATCAGGGCTGCGGGGCTGGTCTGGCGGGCAGAAGTGATCGACACTGCGGTCGAAGATCTGTGCCGCCACGTCCGCCTCGCCTTCGATGCCATGATCGGTCGGGAGAAGGACATGATTCCGGAACCCGTCCTCGTTGCAGCGATCGCCACCGCGCCGATCGGCGCGTTCACTTTCCTGCCACACCTGCTGGAGTGCTGATCGTGAAGGTGAAGATGATCCTGCCCGCGCTCACCGAAGCGAAGAGCCCATTCTGGCGCCCGATCAAATATTCTCTGTTCCCGCCGCTTGGGCTGGCGACGCTGGCGGCGTTTCTTTCACCGGAAGACGAAGTTGAGCTCGTCGACGATCATGTCGAGCGTCTCACCACTTGCGACACGCCCGATATAGTGGTGATTCAAGTGTATATCACAAACGCGTACCGCGCCTATGCGCTGGCCGACCAGTATCGCGCCAAAGGCTGTTACGTCGTGCTCGGCGGGCTGCATGTCACCGCCCTTCCCGACGAGGGCGCGCCGCACGCAGACAGCATCTTCATCGGCCCGGGCGAGCAGACCTTCCCGCAGTTCCTCCTCGATTTCCGCGCCGGCCGCCCGCGCCCGCGCTACTCTTCGACGAATGGCCGCACGATCCACGGCTTGCCGCCCGTACGCCGCGATCTCATCAAGCGCGAACGCTATCTCGTCCCCAACTCGATCGTCGTGACGCGCGGCTGCCCTCAGCATTGCGACTTCTGCTACAAGGATGCCTTCTTCGCCGGCGGCCGCTCCTTCTATACCCAGCGTGTGGACGAGGCCCTCGCGGAGATCGAGCGGCTGCCCGGCCGCCACCTCTATTTCCTCGACGACCATCTGCTCGGCGACCGACGTTTCGCCGAGGGGCTGTTCGAGGGAATGCGCGGCATGGGGCGCCTTTTCCAGGGCGCAGCGACGGTAGACAGCATCCTGCGGGGCGATCTCATCGAGCGCGCGGCGGAGGCCGGACTGCGCAGCCTGTTCGTCGGCTTCGAGACATTCGACCCGGAAAATCTTCGCACCAGCAACAAGAAGCAAAACCTGGCGCGAGATTATGCCGAGGTCGCCCGTCGACTCTCCAGTCTCGGCATCATGATCAACGGGTCATTCGTGTTCGGGATGGATGAAGACGGAACCGATGTGTTCAGCCGCACGGTCGACTGGGCGGTAGACCACGGAATCACGACCTCGACCTTCCACATCCAGACACCCTATCCAGGCACCCGCCTCTATCAGCGGCTCGCGGCCGCGGGGCGCATTACAAGCCATGACTGGGACCGCTACGACACACGCCACGTCGTCTATCGCCCCGCGCGCCTCAGTCCCGAGGCGCTGAAGGCCGGATATGACCGCGCCTATCGCGACTTCTACGGCTGGCCGAACATCGCGCGCGCCGCGGCGGTACACAGCAGCGCGAAGCACCGGGCCAAGCACTTCTTCTACGCTGCCGGATGGAAGAAGTTTGAACCGCTCTGGGACCTGTGTATCAAGGCGCGCCAGCTGGGGGCTATGACGCCGCTGCTAGAGGCCGTCCTCTCCCGCGTCACGCAGCAACGGCCGTCGACCACAGCGCCCTCTGGGATGATCAACTCGGCATGAGGCACAGCGCTCTTCGGCCGGGTCGCCGCCGTCGGGTTGGGGGCATCACGCGCGGCGATGTGTTCGTGGTGCTTTTCCCATGACGCGCGGCACGGATCGAGCGCGCCTCCTCGCCCCAACGACGAGATGCCGGGGTCGGACGTGGAGGCTCGGGCCGACACGGAGGGCGAAAGCTGCAATTCGGACCGGGCATGGCGAGATCACCGAGGACCGTGACGAGGGCCCCGCTTCCGCGCCTCCCATGAGCGGCGGCCCGCAACGACCGCAGCCACGCCGCACCCTCGCCCCTACCGCCCCTCCGCATACCTTTCGAAGAACCGCACGTCGTCGATGAGGATATCGCGCAGACGGGCGAGGAGGCGGGGGTCGGCCTCGACCGCGGCGCGGTCCGGATCGGGCGGGGTCTCGTTGACCCGGATCTGCGCGTCGAGCGGGCGGCCGATCGCCGCCGAAAGGCGGCCGATCGCCGCGACGCGGTTGCGATGGTCGGCGATCTGGTCGAACCGCTCCATCGGGAAGCCGCCGAAATAGGACCGGCTGTAGAGGGTCCGCAGCAATGGCAGGCGCGCCATGGCGAGGACGTCGAGGCCGGCGTCGAGGACATAGTCGTGCAGCGGATTGCCGTGCCCCGGGCATCGCTTCCAGAAGAAATAGATCGAGATCATATTCTCGACCGGCGGGCGCAGCATCGTGAAGAGGTAATCGCCCGGCGCAAGGGCATAGCGCCCGGGATGGTAGTGGCCGTGGATGCAGAGCTTGCCCTCGGGCGGTTCGATCCGGCCGGCGACGGCGGTGGCGGGATCGAGATTGCGGCGGGAGACCGGATTGGCGGGGCCGTCGTCATATTGCCCATGGAAGGCTTCGCCATAGGCGGCGGCGAGCGCGGTGGCGAGCGAGGTTCCGCCCGCCTTGGCGACATGAACGGAATAGAGCCGGGACATGCTTGTCTCTCGAGGGATGGCGGCCACTTGGCCTTCGGACCATTGGATTTCGGTCGCGCCGATCAGGGCGCGCGTGTTCGGGGCGGGGGTGAGCAGGAAGGCGGACCGATCCGTGCGACGAGCGCCCGTGGATCGCCGGGGGGTGAGACCGGGGGGGCTGCGCGGTCGCCCTGCGCGGAAAAGCGAGCGATCGCCAGGGGGCCGGCAAAGGGGATCGTCCAGGCGGCGCCGTCCACGCTGAGTTCGGCCGGCGCGCCGTCGCGGGGCGTGACGCGCAGCCGCGCCGGCGGCCATCCGGGCGGCCGCGTGACGGCGACCTCGAGCGCCGGCGCGCCGGGCGGACAGGCGATCAGCACGTCGCGGCCGGCGACGAGCCAGCCATCGGCGGTCAGCCCCTCCACCAGGACCGGATGACCGCGGAAGCGCCAGAGCCCGGCCCGATAGAGGAACTCGACGCCCGGCTTCGACACCTCTGCCGGCCACAACAGGGTCTCGCTTCGTTCGGCCGAATCCGGACCCGGCGGACGGCTGATCAGGTCGAGCGCATGGCCGGCGATCGCGGCCTTCCAGTCCCGGACGTAAGGCGCCTTGATCCAGTCGCCGCGAAGGCCGGCGGCGGCGAAGAGCAGGACGGCGGCAAGAGCAAGTCCGGCCCAAGCGGCTCGCACGGGTCGGCTGGCGGGGCGCTCGAGCCGTTGCCAGAGCCAGATGACGAGCCCGGCGGGCAGCAGCTTGGTGTGCGCGACATACCAGTTGCCGGTCGCACCCTCCGGGCCGTTGGCGACGCGGAACACCGAGACGACAGCGATGGTCGACAGCGCATAGACGAGGAGGAGGAGCACGAAGAGATCGAGCGGCTCGGCCGTGCCGCGCCGAAACCGGGAGACCGTCGCCCCGAGCGCGAGCGCGGCGAGCGCGAAGAGCAGAAGGCCGGCGGCGCGGTAGGCGAGGAAGGACGGGTGGAGGGCGTGGAAGCCGGTTCCGAGGAGGCTCGCCCCGCCGAGGACGAGCCCGAAGTCGAGCATGGCGGGAAGCGCCGCCGCTCCGCCCCGGGGGGCATTCGCGAACAGCGGCACGGCCGCGGAGACGATCGCGACATAGAGTGCGGCCGACAGGGCGAGCGTGGCGGCGAGAATCGCGGGTCGCCGCCACGTCCGGTGATTGAGCCCCCAGAGCAGCGCGCCGCTGAGCATCGCCGCGATGAAGCCGACCGCATAGCCGCCGAGGAAGAGGAGGATCGCAGGTGGCGCGAGCGCCGCCGGCGACAGGCTCATGCGGCCGGCTCCGAAGCGGCCGGCGAGCGCGCCCATCGCGATCACCGTCAGCACGACGCCCCATTGCGCGGCGAGCGCCATGCCCCACATCGGCGCGTTGACGGGCGAGAGCAGAACCGCACCGAGCGTCGCGATGCACAGCGTCAGGCTGACGGGTCCGCCTCGCCAGAGGCGCGCCACCGCGACGGCGAGAATGGCGGCTGCGGCGAGGACGGCGAGCGCCGCGACGGCGGTCGTATAGTGGCCCGAGATGCCGAACAGATAATAGTCGGGGATCAGGAGCAGGTTGGTGCCGGGGAAGAGATGCTCGCCGAAGGTGGTGAGGACGGCCGGCAGGGAAGGCCTGCCCTCCGCGAGCGACTGCAGGAAGGGGATGTGGAGGAATTCCGCTTCCATGAAGACGTCGAAGCTCTGCCGCCGGGCCGCCACGCCGTAGAGCGCGGCAATGGGCAGAAGCACGAGCAGCGCGCGGCGGCGCAGCCCGTCGCGCTGGCGCGCCGTCCGATCGGGCGGCGCGCCGTCCGCCCGCACGCCCCGTCCCGCCCCGCCCGTCATTGCGATGTCCTGTGCCCGCCCGTGCGCGGATAGGGGTTGAAAGCGTTGCCCTGCGCCCATTCCGCGTCGTCGAGATAGGGGTAGCCATCGTCGATCGGCCGCCCCAGCTCGACCTTGGGTTCGATCGGCGTGTCGGGATCGAGCATGATGTCGAGGAGGCGCAGACCGGGTCCGAACATTTCCGGCGTGATGGCGTCCGGACTTTCGATGCGGTGATAGGAAAGCCCATAGGCCGCGGCGATACCGCGGAAGTCGGGCTGGCTGTAACCGCGCTCCGTGGCGTGGCGGCGGCCGCCGAGATTGGCGTCCTGGAACTGCCGGATGATGCCGTAGCCGCCATTGTTCATGACGACGATGGTGAGGTCCAGCCGATGATGGACGGCCGTCTGCAATTCCTGCAGGTTGAGCTGGAAGCCGCCATCGCCGGTGAGGCAGACGACCTGCCGGTCCGGCGCGCCGAGCTTGGCGGCGATCGCGGCCGGCAGGGCATAGCCCATCGGCGAATGGCCGCCCGCGGTGAAGAGCGTGTGCCGCGTCCGGTGGAAAGCCTGGAAGGTCCAGCAGAGTGCTGCGCCGGTGTCGTTGGCGAGGATGGCGTCGGGTGCGAGGAGCGTATTGATCCGGCGGATCACCGCATAGGGGTCCTGGCTGCCGCGGGCGGCGGCGTGGCTGCTGTGGAAGGCGCCGACATAGCCTGTCTTCATCCGCCCGACATGGTCGAGCCAGGCATTGCCCGGCCGGGGCAGAGCGAGCCGGCCGAGCAGGCGGGGGAGGTGCCGGAAGTCGAGCGCCGCCGTCAGATAGCCGTCCGCCCCGTATTTCGCCAGTTCGTCGGGATCGATGTCGAGCACGGCGACGCGGGCGCGCGGTGCGAAGCCCGCCGGATTGCCGGTCCGCTGGCGATTGTCGAGCCGGCTGCCGAGCACGAGGAGCGCATCGCAGTTCTGGATCAGAAAATTGCCGCCGCGATTGCCGTAGACGCCGACCGTGCCGCAATAGGAGGGCAGGTCGTGATCGAGATAGGTGGCGCCGGCCCAGCTCGACACGACCGGCAGGCCGGTCTCGCGCAGCCACGCCTCCGCGGCGTGTTCGACCCCGGCGAGACCGATGCCGGCGCCCCAATAGACGAGCGGCCGGCTCGCCCCTTCGAAGGCCGCACCGATCGCCGCGGCGATGCGCGCGATCTCCGCGTCGTCGGGCGGGGTGGATGGCGGCGTCTCCGGAGCCGGGGCGACGAAATCGCCGATCTCGGCCTGCTGAAGGTCGATCGGCACGTCGACGAGCACCGGCCCCATGCGTCCGCCGACCGCCTCGCGATAGGCGGTCTCGAGTTCCCGCCGCAGATCCTCCGGCCGGGTCACCTGGACGGCATATTTGGTGATCGGCCGCGCCATTTCGACGATCCGGGTCTCCTGGAAGCCGAGCTGGCGCGGTGCGGCGCCGCCGAGCCGGCGGCTCTCGCGCTGGTTCACCTGCCCGGTGATGTGGAAGGCGGGGATCGAATCGAAATAGGAGCACGCGATGCCGGTCAGGAGGTTGGTGGCGCCCGGGCCGGAGGTCACCATCGTCGCGCCGACCGTGCGGTTGACCCGCCACATCGCATCGGCCGCCATCGCGGCGGCCTGCTCGTGCTGGACGCAGACATAGTCGATGTCGTCGCGGCGGCCGACCGCGTCGAGCATGAAGGCGGCGGCGCCGCCGGTCAGGGCGAAGACGTGCCGGACGCCCTTGTCGGCGAGGAAGGCGGCGATGTATTCGGCGCCGGTCACGGCTCCCTCGCTCCGTCCCGTTCCGGCACCGGGCCGGGGAAATTGATCCGCTCGCGCTCGAAGACGACCGGCTTCGCCCTCACCCGGCCATAGATCGCCAGAATGTATTCCCCGATCAGGCCCATGAAGAAGAGTTGCACGCCGCCAAAGAAGAAGAGCGCGACGATCAGCGTGAAGATACCGGGTTCGGCGAGCTTCTGATAAAAGACGAAGCCGACGATCAGATTGATCGCGGCGTAGAGGATGCTGATACTGGCGATCGCGAAACCGGCGAGGAGGCCGAGCCGCAACGGAGCCGTGGTGAACGAGACCAGCCCGTTCATGCCCTGGTCGAACAAGGCGGCGAGCCGGTTCTTCGAGAGGCCCCGTTGACGGGCGCGCCAGCGATACGGGACGCCCACGGCGCGGCCGCCGCATTCGAACGTCATCATCCGCATGAAGGGATAGGTGTCGTCGATCTGACGCATGGCCTCGACCACCCGGCGGTCGACGAGCTGGAAATCGCCGACACCCGGCGGCACGTCGATCTCGGAGAAGCGGGTGAGCAGGGCATAATAGAGCCGCCGGACCGACCGCATGGCGAGGCCCTCTTCGCGTGTGGCGCGGATTCCGTAGACGATCTCGTAGCCGGCCTCCCAGAGCCGGACGAAGTCGGGCAACAGTTCCGGCGGGTCCTGCAGGTCGGCCGGCAGGAAGAGAAGCACGGCGTCGCCCGTCGCGGCCATCACGCCGTTATAGGTGTTGCGCAGCGGTCCGAAATTGCGCGCATTGACGATCACCCGCACATGCGGATCGTCCGCCGCGATGCTCCGCAAGAGACTTGTCGTCGCGTCCGTGGAGGCGTTGTCGCAGAAGATGTGCTCCCGCTCATAACCCCGGAGATGCGCGTCGAAGATCGCCTTCACCGCGGCATGGCATTCGGCGACGTTGTCCTCTTCATTATAGCACGGCGTGACGACGGAGATCGTCTTCATGCTCCCACCCGGAAAACGATGTGTCTGTTGGCGAGGAAGGAGAGGACGACGATTCCGGGCAGGACGGCGAGCTGCGCGAGGAGGGCGGGAAGGCCCGCCGCGACGAGAGCCTCGAGCGCGATCAGGTTGAGACCGAAGCTCGCCGCATAGACGGCGACGAACAGCGGCAGGCGGCGCCACCGGCGGCTGCCGAAGACGATCCGGCCGGTGGTGGCGAAGTTGAACAGAACACCCGCGACGGTCGCCAGCCCGAGCGCCACCCGGTGGTCTTCGAGGAGGAGGTAGAGGAGCGCGAAGAGGCCGTAGCCGAACAGCGTGTTGAGCCCGCCGACGAGAAGGAAGCGGACGAATTCGAGGAGGCGGTCGCTTCGCGTGGGAACGCCCGGGAAGATGCCGGCCCTCGTCATGACGATCCGCATCGTCTCGCCCCCTCAGCGCCGCACGAAGGCGCGCAGCGTATCGACGACATAGTCGATCGCCGGCTCGCCGAGACCGGGATAGACGCCGAGCCAGAAGCTGCGCTCCATCACGAGGTCGCTCTCGGCGAGCGATCCCACCGCGCGGTGCGGCCGCCCGGCCATGTATGGCTGGCGCAGAAGATTGCCGCCGAACAGCTGGCGGGTGCCGATGCGATGCGCGTCGAGATGCATCAGCAGCGTCCGGCGGTCGAATCCGGCCCCGGGGCGGAGCGTGAGCGGGAAGCCGAACCAGGACGGATCGGCATGGGGCGTCGCTTCCGGCAGAACGAAGACGTCCTCGAGATCGGCGAGGCCCGTCTTCAGATCGGCGAAGTTCCGCCGCCGCGCTGCGATGAAGCCGTCGAGATGATCGAGCTGCGACAGCCCGACGGCGGCCTGCATATCCGTGATCTTCAGATTATAGCCGAGATGGGAATAGATGTACTTATGGTCGTAGCCGTGCGGCAGTTCTCCGAGCTGCCAGTCGAAGCGCTTGCGGCAGGTGTTGTCGCGGCCGGGCGCGCAATAGCAGTCGCGGCCCCAGTCGCGGATCGACTCCATGGCACGGCGCAGCAGCGACTGCGCCGTGAAGACCGCGCCGCCTTCCCCCATGGTGATGTGGTGCGCGGGATAGAAGCTCAGCGTGCCGACATCGCCGAAGCTGCCGACCGGACGGCCGCGATAGGTGGCGCCGAGCGCGTCGCAGCAGTCCTCGACGAGGAACAGGCCGTGCCGGCGCGCGATCTCCGTGACGGCGTCGAGATCGAACGGGTTGCCGAGCGTGTGGGCGATGACGATCGCCCGCGTGCGCGGGCTCAGCGCGGCTTCGATCTGCGCCGGGTCGATGTTGTAGGTCGGAATGTGGATGTCGACGAAGACCGGGATCAGACCGTTCTGGAGCAGCGGGTTGATGGTCGTGGGAAAGCCGGTGGCGCAGGTGATCACCTCGTCGCCGGGGCGCAGCGCCCGCTCGCCGAGGAGCGGCGAGGTGAGCGCCGAGATCGCGACGAGATTGGCCGAGGAGCCGGAATTGACCGTCAGCACGTGCTTGCGGCCGAGGATCTTGCCGAGCCGCGCCTCGAAGGCGGCATTGAAGCGGCCGGTGGTGAGCCAGAAGTCGAGCGCGCTGTCGACGAGGCTCTGCATGTCGTGCGCATCGAACACCCGGCCGGAGACGGGCACGGGTGAGGCCCCGGCGACGAAGGGCGCCGGCTTGTGCACGGCGTCGTAATAGGCGCCGACGAGCGTCATGATCTGGGCCCGCAGGGCTTCCGGGCTCGGCCCTGCGGCATCGACGGACAGGTCCCCGCCGGGCGGACCGTCGGTGATGTCGGTGGCGCTCATGCGGCGGCCTCCCGCGCGTCCGCATGGGCTGCGATCTGATCGAGGGTGAAGGCGCGCATGTCGGCACCCGCGCGGTAGGCCTTGAACCAGTCGACGGTGCGGGCGACGGCTTCGTCGAGGCCGAACGCGGACTTCCAGCCGAGCCGCGCGCGCGCCTTGGCGCTGTCGAGCGCCAAAAGGCCGGCCTCGTGCGGACCGGCGGGATCGCCTGCGCTCCGCCATGCGGCGCCCTCGCCCCAATGCGCCGCGAGCGCGTCCGCCACGACCGAGACCGGTGCCTCCCCGCCGGCCGCCGGGCCGAAGTTCCAGGCTTGCGCGAAGTCTCTGCCCCGCGGCCCGAGCAGCAGCTCGGCGAGACGGAGATAGCCGGCGAGTGGATCGAGCACATGCTGCCAGGGACGGACGGCCTCGGGACGGCGCAGTTCGAGCGCTCGTCCGGCCGTGAAGGCCCGGATGGCGTCGGGCACCAGCCGCTCGGCCGACCAGTCGCCGCCGCCGATCACATTGCCCGCCCGCGCGGAGGCGACCGCGGTCGACCCATCGGCGAAGTAGGAGGCGCGGTAGGCCGCCACGACGAGTTCCGCGCAGCCCTTGCTGCTGCTGTAAGGATCGTGTCCGCCCATCGCGTCGCCTTCGCGATAGGCCCGGATCTGCTCGCGGTTCTCATAGCATTTGTCGCTCGTCACCACGATGACGGCGCGCACGCCGCCCCGCCGGCGGGCGGCGTCGAGCACATGGGCGGTGCCCATCACATTGGTCGCATAGGTGCCGAGCGGATCGGCATAGGACGGCCGGACGAGCGACTGCGCCGCGAGATGGAAGACCAGTTCGGGTTCCGCGCGTCCGAACGCGGCCTCCACCGCGGCGAGATCGCGGACATCGCCGGTGAGGCTCTCCGCCGTGCCGCCCCGCGCCACGAGGTCGAAGAGGCTCGGTTGCGTCGCCGGCGGCAGGGCGAAGCCGGTGACCCGGGCGCCGAGCCGCTCCAGCCAGAGGATCAGCCAGGCGCCCTTGAAGCCGGTGTGGCCGGTGACGAGGACGCGGCGGTCGCGCCAGGCATCCGCCCCGCTCACGGCCAGGCCTTCCAGGGCGCGGCACCGGACGCCCACAGCTCCTCGAGGAGGCGGCGATCGCGCGGCGTGTCCATCGGTTGCCAGAAGCCGTCGTGCCGGAACGCCTTCAGTTCGCCCGCCGCAGCGAGCCGTTCCAGAGGGGCCTGTTCCCAGGCGGTGGCGTCGTCCTCGATCAGATCGAGCACGACGGGGGAGAGGAAGAAGAAGCCGCCATTGATCCGCACCGCTTCGTGCGGCGGTTTCTCCCGGAACGACACGACCTCGTCCGCCGGGCCGATCTCGAGAACCCCGAACCGGCTCGGCGGGGTCACCGCGGCGATGGTGGCGAGCCGGCCATGGCCGCGGTGGAAGGCGAGCTCGGCGCCGAGGTCGATGTCCGCCACCCCGTCGCCATAGGTCATCGCGAAGCAGGCCTCGCCGGCGAGATAGGGCGCGATGCGCTTCAGGCGGCCGCCGGTGCTGGTGTTCTCGCCCGTCTCGACGAGTGTGACGCGCCAGGGCTCGGCGGTCTCGCGATGCACCTCCATCCGGTTGCCGGCCATGTGGAAGGTGACGTCGGACATGTGCAGGAAATAGTTTGAAAAGTATTCCTTGATCACATAGCCTCGGTGCCCCAGACAAATCAAGAAGTCGTCGAATCCGAAGGCGGAATAGATCTTCATGATGTGCCAGAGGATCGGCCGGCCGCCGATCTCGATCATCGGCTTCGGGACGAGGGTCGATGCATCACTGATGCGCGTACCCCGGCCGCCGGCGAGGATCACCACTTTCATGGCGTCACCGGAGCTCGGGTCGCGCGGAGGAACGGGCCTCTCATGCTCTCTCGTTCGCGATGGAACCGAAGTTCCGAGGGTCCCGGCCCGCTTTCGCGTTTCGGCTCCGCTCCCCTCAGCAGACCCGCAAAGGGAAGGAAACCAGATCTCCGGACCGGAATAGCGAAGTGAGCCGCCGGGTCAAGGCCCACCCTGCGTCGCCGGCTCCGCCCGCAGCAGCACGAGCGAACCCATCGGGCTCACCGCGACGCGCGTGTAGTCCCGGAACGGCGTCATCAGGTCGACGCCGAGATCCAGCGCGGTATCCGGACCCTCTGCGACGAACACGCAGGAGAAGCGGCCCGTTTCGATCTGGCGCAGCAGATCGTCACGATCGGCGATGGTCAGCATCTCGACATAGCCAGGCCCTTCGAGAGGCGAGCGAAGACCGGCCGCTGCGTAATAGAGACCCTGTCGCTGGGCGAGAATGACGCAAGTCTCGCCGCGCATCGTGTGACTGCGGATGAAGGCGAGTTCGTCGGCGACGAGCGGGGAGGTCGGGACGCCGCGTCCGACGAAGGCGGCCCGCATGTCGCGGGCCAGCGCCCCGACATTCTGCAGGAAAGGCAGGGCGCAGGAGAACAGCACGCCGAGCGCCGCCACCGGCAGCACGAGCTGGAGTCGCGACAGCCCCCCTGCCCGCACCATGCGCAGCGTCCGGTCGCCGAGGATCGCGGCGATCATCAATGCGGGCCAGCAGACCGTGACGAGATTGAGGATGTGCGAGCGGCCCTGATAATAGACGAAGAGCCCCCAGCCGAGCAGGCCGAGAAAGAACAGGAGATCGGCGCTGCGGGCGTTCGGTGTGCGGCGCCAGGCGGCGAGCGCGACGAGGATGGCCGCCAGATAGGCCGCGAGCACGCTCATCCAGGGGTTCGTGACGCCGATGGGCAGGGGCAGCATGTTGAGCCCGAGATCGTAGAAGATCCGCGCATAGCTGCCGAGCCAGCTCCATTTCGGGACGCCGCCGCCGGCGAGAAGCGCGAGCGCGCTCGCCCCGATGACGAGCGCCAGCAGGCCGAGATGGAGCGCCGAGGCCTGCAGGAGATGCCGCCGCTGCGGCGCCGAGGAGGCAGGGCCTCCGACGCGCAGCACGAACCATTTGACGAGCAGGAAGCCGCCAAAGGCGCCGACGATCATCAGCCCGGTATCGGCGTTCCACACGGTGCCGATCGCCGCGACGAGCGATACCGAGGCGGCCCGGCCGAGGCTGCGCCGGGCCGCATAGGCGTGGAAGGCGAGCACCGATAAGGCCGGCCAGAAGAAGCGGAGCGGCCAGTACTGGAAGTAGAATTCCGGGATGCCGTTGATCTTGATGACGGTCTCGAAGGTGACGAGGACGAGGGCGAGGGCGAAGGCGAGCCGAAACGGGAGCGAGCGCGTCTCGCGCAGCAGGACGGCGAACACCGCACAAAGCCCGATCACCTGCAGCAGCGCGAAGATGAGGGAGAGGCCGAGGACCGAGAAAGGGATGAGGCGGAAGATCCGGCCGATGATCTCCGGATAGAGGCCATATTGCGAGGGCAGGTCGACGAGCAGCGTGCGCCCTGCGGCCACCTGCGAAATCGCATAGGCGACGGCGTCCCAGTGGATCGACCAGACGGCCCCGGGCGCGACCGAGGCCTCGCCGACGATCCGCCATGCGCCGATCTGCAGCGCCATGGCGGCGACGAAGGCGGCGGCCGCGAGCGCCGCGCCGAACCGCCGCCCCCTCTCTCGCCCCCGCGGCAGCACGAGCGTCAGGGCGAAGGAAGCGGCGGCGGCGAGGCCGCAGAGCATGAGGGTCCGCAGGTGGTTCGGCCCCAGCGCCGTTTCTCCTTGGAGGAGGGAGGGGCCGAAATCGAACCGCGACAGACCCGCGGCGAGCAGCCCGCCGAGAGCGAGCTGAACGGCCAATCCGATCGGGACAGGGGCGACGCAGAGCACGCGGAGCAGGCCGCGCGGCCGCAGCAGCGCGGCCGCCAGCGCGAGTGCCGCCGTGATGGCCGACACCGCAAGAAAGACGAAACGCTCCCTCGGTTCGGGCAGCACGAGACCGGCGAACTTCGGCAGGATGACGGGTTCGGCGGATGCCGCAGCCGCGTCGGCGGTCGGGTAGAGCGCCGCGCCGAGCCAGGCGAGCAGCGCGGCGACGCCGATCAGAGCCGCGAGGCGCAGCATCAGCAATGCGGCGTCCGCGTCACGCCGCGAGCGCGCGGACCGCGGGTCGTACGTTACCCCCGTCATGACCCCCGTCATGCCGAACTGCAGCGCCGCGCGCGTCCCCGCTCCTTCCCCAGGTCGATCCCGGGAAGGCTCGCCGGCCATTCCCGCCGCCTCATGGCCCGGCTTGCTCTACGGCTCGCGATGTGCTGGACCATGCGCGTCGCCGGGGGGTGACCCGGCCGGAGCGCGCGCCGGCCGAAATCGTCGAGGCCCCCTCTTTCATGCCCCCCGCACCGACGAAGTTGATGCCCCTCGAGGGCATGCGCGGGCTCGCCGCGCTCCAGGTCGTCTTCGCCCATTATGCCTCTGTCTTCTTTCCCGCGATCGCCCGCATTGTGCCGGGAGAGGAGGGCACGCTCGGCCTGCGCCTCGCCCGATCGCCGCTCTTCTTTCTGCTCGATGGTGGCGTGGCGGTCTTCTCCTTCTTCCTGATGAGCGGTTTCGTGCTCGGCCTGTCCTTCCTCCGATCCGATCTGCCGATGCCGCGCCAGGTGGCGAAGCGCTTCGTGCGCCTCTATCTCCCGGTGCTCGCCGCTCTCGCTCTCGCTCTCGTGCTGCTCACCCTCTGGCCGCGCCTCGGTCTACGCATGCAGGTCTTCAACGGTTCCGACTGGCTGAGGGGGCTCCATCTCTTCTCCCCGGGCCGGACGGCGACGGTCTATCAGGATGTCCTCCTGAACTCGATGCTGCTCGGCTATGCCGGCGCATCGATCTTCCGCTTTTTCGACACGGCGGCGGTGGGACTGCCGCTCGTCGGTCTCGGCCATGCGCTCGATCCCCCGTTATGGACGCTGCACATCGAGTTCTGGGGCTCGCTGCTCACCCTCGCCATGGCTCAGGCCTACCGGCGGCTGCGCCGCCCGGCGTTCTGGGCGGTCTATGCTCTCGCGCTGGTCGCGACGGCGGGGGGCGCCTTCAGCCTGTTTCTGATCGGCTTCGCCGCCGGCCTCTTCCGCGATCGCCTGACCGGCCGCGATCACGCCCCGCTGCGCGGTCTCTTCGCCGTCCTCGCGCTCGCCGGGGCCGTCGCGCTGTCGGGCTACAGCCCGCTGATGCCCTTCGTCGGCCTGCAGATCGAGAAGGAACTCGCGGCGGTCCTCGTGTTCGGCGCCGTGCTCGTCGCGCCGTGGCTCGACCGCCTGCTGTCGGCGCGGCCGCTCGCATGGCTCGGCGGTCTCTCATTCGGCCTCTATCTCACCCACTTCCCGATTCTCTTCACGCTTTCCATCCTCCTGTTCCTCGGCCTTCAGCCTTCTTTCGGGGCGCTGCCGGCGGCGCTCGCCGCGACGGCCGTGGGGATCGCCGTTTCGATCGGCGTTGCCGCGGCATTCGAGCAGCTCGTCGACTGGCCCGCGATCGGTCTGGCGGCCCGGATCGGAAGCGGTCCGCCCGTGCCCGTCACCCCGGCCGGCGGGCGGTCCCCGGGCGCAAACCCCCGCTGACCCCAAGGGCAGCGGGCGCCCCGCTCCGGGGGCGGTCGCACAGGATCCTGCGCGCGATCGGCGCCATGGCGGGGGCGCGGGGACGGGCGGCGGGGCGCCGCTGCCCGCGCCTTCTGCCGGCGCATTGGAAGTGGTCTAAATCATTGGTGTTGCGAGGGTTTTCTGATGGCGGTATCTCGATGTCGGGTGCCGGCCCGCCGTCCGGGCCGCCGCCTGTCCGCCCGCCCCGCGCCCCAGCGGCATCCGAGATGATCGCGACCCTCGCCGATGTCTTTCTGAGCCACCGCCGCTCCATCATGTGGAGCGTCATGCGGATCGTGCGCGATCGGCAGACGGCAGAGGACGTGACGCAGGAGACCTATCTGCGAGCCCAGCGGGCGGCCGAACACGCTCCGATCGATCATGTCGAGGCCTTCCTCTTCCAGACCGCCCGCAATCTCGCCCTCAACCACAGGCGCCGGCAGACGATGCGCGGCCGGATCGAGCGCGACGGCGTGCCGGACGTGGATGTCGCCAATGTCGCCTCGGGCGTTCCCTCGCAGGAGGCCGGCCTTATCCATCGGCAGCGACTGCACTGCATCGCGGAGACCGTGTCGAAGTTGCCGCCGCGCGCCCGGACGGCCTGGCTGTTGAGCCGCATCGAAAAATGGCCCTATCCGAAGATCGCCGAGCATCTCGGGGTCTCGCCCAACACCGTCTTCAACGATCTGAAGCGCGCGCACGCGGAATGCATCGCCGCTCTGGCGAAGATCGACCGCGATTGACCGCCCGCCCGCCGCCGGACCGGAGCGGGCGCAGGGCGCCGGCGGCCTGCGCCGCGGTGCGGATCCGCGCCGGCCTTGTGAGACTGCGGTCCGCCGCGTGTCTCATGTATAAGGCCGTTCACACACCGACCAGCCGGACCGGATCGACCCGAGTGGAACGCGACGCGCCCGAGCGCCCCAACGATGATCAACGCGGCGGTCAGGACGCGCGCCGCGGCGCCGAAGCGGCGTTCGTGCATCCCGACCCGGCCATGGACGCGGCGCTCGACTGGCTGTTCACGCTCCAGGCCGCCCCCGATGATGCGGCGTCGCGGGCGGCCTTCGAAGCCTGGCGCGGGGCCGATCCGGCTCGTGCGCAGGCCTTCTCCGCGGTGGCCGGCGCCTGGGATCTGCCCGAGATGGACATCGCCGCGGCGGCGCTCGCGAAGGCGACGACGGCCCCGCGGGCGGGGCGGGTCCGGTCCGTGGTGTCCGCCGCCGCGACGCGCCGGCGGCGGCTCGCTCTCGCCGCGGCGGCCGTGCTGCTGCTCGCCGTCGGCCTCCACCAGGCGCCCGGGTTGATCCTGCGCTGGCGGGCCGACTATCTGACGCAGACCGGTGCGCGCGCGGCATTCACGCTTCCGGACGGCTCGCGCATGACGCTCAACACGGCATCGGCGGCCGCACTCGATTTCGAGGCCGGACGGCGCGCCGTCACTCTTCTCGCGGGCGAGGCCTATTTCGACGTCCTGCCGGATCCGCAGCGGCCGTTCGTCGTCGTTTCGGCCTTTTCCGAGGTGGAGGTGAAGGGCACCGCCTTCTCCGTGCGGAAGGGGGAAGCGCAGGACACCGTTCTGCTCGCGCGCGGCCATGTCGAGGTCGCCCGTCGCTCCGCGCCGGCGGACCGGGCGGCGCTCGACGCCGGCGAGGCGATCGACGTCTCGGCGACGGCCTTCTCGCCGTTGCGCGCGGCCGACGCTGAGCGGGCGCTCGCCTGGCTCGACGGCCGGATCGTCTTCGCCGATCAGCCCTTCGGCGCGGTGCTCGAGGAGATCGGCCGCTATTATCCGCACACCATCCTCGTCACCGACGGCGCGCTGGAGCGGGTCGCGATCAGCGGCAATTATCGCCTCGACGCGCCCGAGCGGACGATCCGCTCGCTCGCCACCGCCGCCGGCGCATCGGTGACGCGGCTGCCGGGCGGGGTCTTAATCCTTCGCTGAACATTCAAGTTTTTTTGTGAGACCGCCCCGGCTCGTGTGTCAGGTGTCCGTGGGCCGGGCGAACGCCGCCGATCGGGCCCTCCTCGAGAGCGTGAGGGATGACGGATGGGGCGTAGCGCGGATGCCGGCGGTCGGACCGGAACGGACGGGGGGCGCCGCCGCGCGCGTCTCGCCTCTCTTCTGATCGCCTCCAGCCTTCTCGGCGCGGCGGCGGTCTTCGGCCCGCTGGTGGCGGACGCCGCGCAGCGGACGGCGGTGCGGACGATGCGCTTCGACATCCCGGCCCAACCGCTCGCCGCGGCGATCGCCGCCTTCGTCCGGGTGACGGGCTGGGAGGTCGGCTTCGCCTCGCAGACGGTCGCCGGCAAGCGCTCGGCCGCGATATCGGGTGCGATGACGCCCGCCGAGGCCCTCGACGCCCTGCTCGCCGGGACGGCGGTGAGCGCGGCGATCTCCGGCCCCTCCACCGCCGCCCTCGTCTCCACCGTGGCAGGCGCCGGCGCGGCGCCGGACGGCGCCCTGCTGCTCGATACCATTACGGTGACCGGGGCGCAGGGCCGGGACGCGCCATCCGGGGCCGGCTATCGCGGCACGCCCGACTGGGTCTACGAGACCGCCGCCTCGGTCGGCGTGGTCTCGCGCGAGGCGCTGCAGAGTTCGGGCGCGCGCAATGTGCGCGACGCGATCGCCGACGCGGCGGGGGTCTATTCCGGCGAGGGCCAGGGCAGTTTCCCGACCGTCTCGCCCAATATCCGCGGCGTCGGCGATTCCGGGCGCGTCGTGGTGTCGATCGACGGCGCGCGGCAGAACGCGCAGGATGGCGGACGCTATGGCGGGGGGCTCGGCGGCTATGGCACCGCCTATGTCGATTCCGCCTTCGTCCGCCGGGTCGACATCGAGAAGAACCCCGATGCCTCGGCCGGCAGCGCGGGCTCGCTCGGCGGCAGCGTCGATTTCCGCACCGTGAACGCCGACGACATTATCGCCCCGGGACGGTTCTGGGGCGTGGAACTCGACGCCGTCGCGGGGAGCAATGCGAGCGACTTCCAGGGATCGATGATCGCCGCCACCCGCCTGGGAGAGATCTTCTCGCTGACGGCCGGGTTCAGCAGGACGGATATGGGCGACTATGAGGGCGGCGAGAACGGCGAGGTGACGGCCTCCAACATCTACAACATGACGGGGCGGGAGTCGTGGTCGTCCCTCCTGAAGCTCGAAGGCGAGTTCGATGATGTCCGCACGTCGCTCTCCTGGATGCATCAGCAGAACGATTTCAGCTACAGCCCCACCGGGACGATGGCGGGCAGCGACTTCGACGCGAGGAACGACAGCGTTTCCGCCGCGCTCGGCTGGGATCCGGACAGTCCGTTCCTCGACGTGAAGGCGACGCTCTGGCTCAATAGATCGAGTTCGGACGAAGTCCGGCAGGCACGCATCCTCGACGGCGTCTTGATCTGGCCGGAAACCGAGCAGGAAAGGGACCTCACGAGCTTCGGCGGCGTGCTCGAGAACACGAGCGCGATCGAGACGGGCGCAGGTCCGCTGACTTTCAACTACGGCGTGGAAGCGTTCCGCGACGACGGCTCGAGCGCCGCCATGAACGATGATATCGCAGCCGATCCGCGCTACGCCTCGGGCTATCTGCAGTTCAACCGGCCCGGCCAGCGCGATGTCGCGAGTGCGTTTCTGAACGAGACCTGGAAGCCCGCCGACTGGCTCGCGATCTCCGGCGGCCTGCGCTACGACTGGTACCGACTGCACGGGACGTCGACCTACTACCGCTATCAGGCTGCGGCCAGCTACACGGCGGGCTGCAACACGTCGGAATACGACTACCGGATAGCCTATGTGCCGAGTTGGGATCCCTCGACCGCGTCCAACGCGCTCGTCCGCATCCTGAAGAACCGGTGTGGCGAGATCTACGCCGGTTCGTTCTACACGGCGGGATCCGTCATATCGGCATTGAGCACGCCGGAGAGCTATCCGGAGACGACGCTCGACATCGACCGGACGGACGGCGCCCTGCTGCCTTCGGCCACCGTCGAGTTCGTGCCCTTCGAGGGTCTGCGCCCCTATATGAGTTATGCGCACAGCTTCCGGCCGCCGACGGTCAACGAGGCGTTCTTCTCGGGTGGGGTTTCGCCGACGATTGGCATCGACACCAGCGGCGCCGCCAATGAGGCGCTCGGGGGTGAATCGGCGCGCACCTGGGAGATCGGCGTCAATCTCTCCCGCGATCATGTGTTCGCGCCCGACGACAGCTTTCGCCTCAAGGCCGCGGCCTTCCACCGCACGATCGAGGACTACATCGTCCTCGGCTATATCCGTGTCCCGGAGGTCGACGAGGATCTTCTCTCCTTCGTCAACGCCGACGGCGACACCACGATGAAGGGCCTCGAGATCGAGGCCAATTACGATGCAGGTGCCTATTGGATCGGGGGCGCGGCGACCTGGCTCGAGACCACCTGGCCGGACAAGACGCAGACCTTCAGCAACGGATCCGGCACGACGACCGGCGAGATCTTCGCCTTCGCCGGGGCGGTGCCGCCGCGCTTCAAGGTGAGCCTCGACGTCGGCGTCCGCTCGCCCGATCGCAAGGTCACCTTCGGCGCGCACGTCAATCACGTGACACCGAATCTCGCCCGTTATCTCGACGCGAACGGCGAACTCGCCGAGACCGGTGATCCCTACACGACGCTCGATCTCGATCTCTCGCTGGCGCTCGGCCCGCACGCGACCTTCAACGTTTCGGTGAACAACGTGACGGATCAGCGCTACATTCCGGCGACCGGCAATTACATCGCGCCGGGCCGGACCTTCCTCGCCGCGCTGCGGACCCGCTTCTGACGCGGCCGATCCGACGGGCGGGGGTGCCCCCGCCCCGCTCAGGCCTTCCAGGTGCGGGCGAGCAGGTCGAGCCAGTTCTCGCGCGCGATGCGGGCGATCAGCGCCTCGCCATAGCCGTGCGCGCCGAGATGCCCGAAGAGCGCCGGAAGATGCGCCGCATCGGCGAGCGCCTCCGGCACCACGGCACCGTCGAAATCCGAGCCGAGCGCCACGCCGCCCTCGCCGAGCCGCTCGAGGAGGGCGTCGAGATGGCGCCGCATCACGTCGAGACCCGTGTCGGCGATCATGCGGCCGTCCGGCCGCAGGAAGGCGGTGGCGAAGTTGAGCCCGACGACGCCGCGCCGCTCGCGGATCGCGTCGAGCTGCCGGTCGGTCAGGTTGCGCGACACCGGGGCGATCGCATGGACGTTCGAATGGGTGGCGACGAGCGGCGCGTCGGAGAGGGCGGCGACGTCCCAGAACCCCTGTTCCGTGATGTGCGACAGGTCGATCAGGATGCCGAGCCGGTTGGCGGCGCGGACGAGGTCGCGGCCGGCCTGCGTGAGACCCGGCCCGGTGTCGGGCGATGAGGGGAAGCGCATCGGCACGCCATGGCCGAAGCGGTTCGGCCGGCTCCAGACCGGGCCGAGCGAGCGCAGGCCCGCGGCATGGAGGACGTCGAGCGCATCGAGATCGGGCCCGATCGCCTCGGCGCCCTCGATGTGCATCACCGCGGCGAGCGCGCCGCGCGCCATCGCCGCGCGGATCTCTTCGACGCTGCGGCAGACGGCGAGCGCGCCGGCCGAGGCCCGTTCGAGACGAAAGAGGATCGCCGCCATGGCGAAGGTCGAGGCCTCTCCCTCGGCGAGCGTCAGCGGCTCGGGCAGCGGCAGGTCGTAAGCCTCGCCGGTCATCGCGGCCATGAAGGCGGCGGAGGAGGGCGAGGGCGGAAAGATCGCGAACAGGCCGCCGGCGAGCCCGCCGGCGCGAGCCCGTTTCAGGTCGATATGGCCGGCCGTCGTGCCGGCGAGGAAGGCGGCGATCCCGGCCTCGCCGCCCTCGGTATAGAGACGCAGCAGGACATCGTTGTGGCCGTCGAAGACGGCGACGGGTGCGGCGCTCATCCGTTCGCCCGCCCCGGCAGCGGCGGCGCGAGGCGCAGCACCTCGTCGAGCGGCTTGCGTTGCGAGCGCGGCACCTTGAAGCGCTCCGGCATGTGGCCGAAGCCGATCATGGTGATGACGAGCTCCTCGTCGGGGATGCCGACGAAGGCGCGCATCGCGCGGTCGATGTCGGCGGTCGTGCTCCAGTTGAGCATGCAGGCGCCGAGCCCCTCGGCGTGCAGCGCGAGGGCGAGCGTCATCGCGAACATGCCGCCGTCGATCCAGCCCTGATAGCGCTCGCCGACGGCGTTCCAGTGGCGCAGGTCGCTCGTCACGACGGCGAGGCCGCCGAGCTGGTCGCCGAAGCCGCGATGGCCCTGCTGGAAGGCGAGGACGCGGGCGATGTCGTCCTTCGCGGTGAAGACGTAGGCGCGGCAGGTCTGGCGGTTGCAGCTCGACGGCGTCTGCTGCGCGGCGCGCACCGCCCGCTCGATCGCATCCCGCTCGACCGGCCGGTCGGCATAGTTGCGGACGCTGTGGCGCGCTTCCATGAAGCGCAGGAAGTCCATCGCCGCCTGCTGCCGGATGCCCTCCGCGGTGACCTCCTCGGTGCCGCCCAGCAGCTCGGCCCGCGCCCGCTCGATCCGCGTCCCGAGCGCGGCGATCGTGCCGGCGAGCGCGCCGATCGCGCCGCCGCTTTCGGCATTGAAGGCGGCATAGGCGGCGAGCGCCTTGACGGCGATCTCGGCGCTCGCATCGACGCCGTAATCGGCGATGTAATGCTCCGTTGCCGCGCAGAGTTCGGCGGCGCGGTCGCGGCCGAAGCCCGGCCGCGGTGCCCGGAGCGACAGGCCATGTTCGAGGAAATGGGCCTGCAGATGGATCTGCGCCTTGCGGCTCTCGCGCGAGCGGGCGTCGCCGAGATAGGCGGCGCGGAGAAATCGGCGCGTGTCATAGGCGACGTTGCGCATGAGCGCCGTGCGCCGGCGGAGCGCGGCGAGGAGCTCGGAGAGAAGGCGGTCGGATTTCGCGGGCATGAACCGTTCGCGCGGGAAGGGCGGCCCCGGGGGGCCGGAAAGCGAGGCCGAGGGTCGTCGCCGCGCCGGCCGCTGTCAAACCCGGGATGCCGCGCCGGGCCGCGCGGGCCGCCCTCCCCGCGAGACGGCGCGGGAGCGGAAAGTCGAACGCGATCAAGCGCCGCCCGCTTCGAAACCCCTCCTTTCGGATAGGTCGGCGAAGGAAAGTTGCGCCGGCCGACCCTCCGAATCAGTTCCCCACCTATCTCTTTTCGCCCCTTCTTCAGCGGCGCCTGCGGTGCGACCGTTTCCGCATCGCGAAGACGAGCGAGGCGAACATGGCGGCTCCGGTCGACGTCCGGGTTCTTTCCCCGATTACCACCAAGGGTTTCCGGCGGCCCGAAGATCTTGCTGCGCTGCAATATGACGGGCTCGTGGTCAGCCACAGCCAGATCGACGACGGTCCGGCCTCGATCGAGAGCGAGTATGAGATCGCGATGTCCGTGCCGGGCACGATCGTGAAGGCGATCGAGGCCGAGCGCGAGGGCGCCGACGCGATCGTCATCGACTGCATGGGCGATCCGGGCCTTCGGGCGGTGCGCGAAGTGGTGTCGATCCCGGTGCTCGGCCCGGCCGAAACGGCGATGCACGTCGCGGCGATGCTCGGCCATCGCTTCAGCGTCGTCACGGTGATGCGCCGGCTGCGCGCCCAGTTCGAGAACGAGGCGGCCGTCTACGGCCTCTCGGGCAAGATGGCGTCGGTCCGCCACGTCGACATCCCGGTGCTCGAGCTCGAGAAGGATCTCGTCGTGACGCAGGCGCGGCTCGTCGAGCAGGCGGTGCTGGCGGTCGAGGTGGACGGCGCCGAGGCGCTCATCTTCGGCTGCACGGGCCTGCTCGGCTGCGCCGGCGCGGTGCGTGCCGGGCTGCTCGCGCAGGGCATCGACATCCCGGTGATCGATCCGATCCCGACCGCGGTGTCGGTCGCCTGCGCGCTCGTCCACGTCGGTCTCAGCCAGAGCAGGCTCACCTATCCGCCGCCGCCGGTGAAGGAGATGGTCGGCTATTCGATCGTCCTGCCGACCGCGCTCGCGGCCGAGTGAGCGGCGGCGCGATGAGCTCGGCGGGCACGATCGGAGGGAGGGCGGCGATGCGCCGGCGGGGGGTCTCGATCAGCGAGGCGTTCGGCGGCTTCCGGCTGTGGTGGCTGGTGCTGCCGGCCTTCCTGTTCTTCCTCGCCTTCTTCGTCGTGCCCGTCCTGTCGCTGCTCGCGATCTCCTTCAACAAGACCGTGCCCGGCGTCGTGACGCTCACCGACGCCTTCACGCTCGACAATTTCGTCCGGATCTTCACCCGGCCGCTCTATTACGAGGCGATCCTGCGCTCGATCGGCCTCGGCGTCGTCGTCGCGGCGGTGGCGCTGGTGCTCGGCTATCCGCTCGCCTTCCTGATCGCCAAGACCGAGCATCCCGGCCGCAACACCGCGCTGATGATCCTCGTGCTCGCCTCGATGCAGCTCGACATGGTGATCCGGATGTACGGGCTGATGGTGCTGATGGGCGACACCGGCCTGATCAACAGCGCGCTGATCGGCCTTCACCTGATCGATGAGCCGCTGCCGCTGATGTACAACGCCTTCGGTGTCGTCGTCGGCCTCGTCCAGGTGACGCTGCCCTTCATGGTGCTGTCGCTCGTCGGCATCATCCGGGCGATCCATCCTTCGCTCGAGGAGGCGGCCCGCAGCCTCGGCGCGAGCCGGGGCGAAGCCTTCCGGCGGGTCGTGCTGCCTCTGTCGATGCCGGGCATCCTCGCCGGCTCGCTGCTCGTCTTCGCCCTCTCGATCAGTTCCTATGTCGTGCCGGCGCTGATGGGCGGCTGGAAGGTCGTGGTGCTGCCGATCCACATCTACCAGCAGATCGCCGAGGCCGGCCGCTGGCAGTTCGGCGCCGCGGTCGCGGCGATCCTCTTCCTCACCAGCCTCGTCGCGGTCTTCGTCTATCACCGCGCCGCGGTGCTGACCTCGGGAGGGCGGACCTGATGCGCGACGAACCCGCCGTCTCCTGGCCGATGAGGGCGGTCGCGATCCTCGCCCTCGTCATCCTGCTCCTGCCCGTGGTGATCGTCGTGCTCGCCGGGCTCAATGCCGGGGAGTATCTGACCTTTCCGCCCAAGGGCCTGTCGCTGCGCTGGGTGATCGCCTTCCTCTCCTCGCCGACCTTCATGGGCGCCTATCTCTACAGCTTCGTGCTGGCGCTCGTCGCGACGCTGATCTCGACCGTGCTCGGCACGCTCGCCGCGGTCTATCTGTCGCGCTCGCGGAGCCGCGCCGCGGCGATCCTGCGCGGCTTCTTCATGCTGCCGGTCGTGCTGCCGGGCGTCGTGCTCGGCCTTGCCCTCTACGTCTTCTACGTGACGACGGATATCGGCCTCGCCCGCTCCTTTCCGGGCCTCCTGATCGGCCATGTCCTCGTCACTTTCCCCTTCGTCATCGCGACCGTCACCGCCTCGATGGTCGGCTTCGACCTGTCGCTCGAAGAGGCGGCGCGCAGCCTCGGCGCCTCGCCCCTCACCGCCTTCATGAAGATCACGCTGCGGCTGATCGCGCCGGGCATCTCGGCGGGGGCGATCTTCGCCTTCATCGTCTCCTTCGGCCAGTTCGAGACGACGCTCTTCCTCACCGTGCCGAACCACGAGCCGCTGCCGATGGCGATGTACATCTCGCTTCGCTACAAGTTCGAACCCACGGCCGCCGCCGCCGGCATCTTCGCCATCGCCCTCGTCGCGCTCTCGACCGTCGTCTCCGCACGGCTCGTCAGCCTGCGCCGTGTCTTCCGAGCCTGAACCCCGCTTCCGCCACGCCCCGACAGAAGGGCGGGCCTTCCGCTGTGAACATCAAAGGGAACCGCATGATGAAGACGATCGACAAAAGCGGCGCCACCCGCCGCGGCTTTCTGAAGGGCTCCGCCGGCGGCCTCGCCGCGCTCGGCGCCGGCGTCAACCTGTTCAACATCAACCACGCCTGGTCGGCCGACGCCGTCTATGACGGCGGCGTCTTCGACGCCGGCGGCGCGACGCTCAATGTCGCCGAATGGGGCGGCTTCTGGGAGGAGATCGTCCGCAAGGAGATGCTCGACGCCTTCGAGAAGGACTTCAACTGCAAGATCGTCTACGAGAGCTCCTTCCCCTGGTTCCCGAAATTCGTCGCCGGCGGGCCGGAGAAGCCGCCCTTCGCCATCGCCAACTGGAACTATGGCGAGATGTTCAAGACGGCGGCGGCCGGCGACTTCTTCACCCCGGTCGACGAGGTCGTCGAGAACGTGCCGAACGCCAAGAACATCTGGCCGTTCGCGACCGCGACCGGCGTCGGCATCACCTGGAGCTACACCCGCTACTGCTACGCCTACCGGACCGATCTGGTCGATCCCCCGATCAAGTCCTTCAAGGATTTCTGGGACGAGAAATATGCCGGCAAGCGGGGCACCTATGTGACCTCGAACGGCCTGCAGATGGACTTCTTCATCGCTGCCTGCGCCCTGTTCGGCAAGGATCAATACGATCTCGACGCGGGCTATGAGGCGATGAAGGCGGCGATGCCGATGAAGATCTCCGACTTCACCGGCAACATGCAGACCCTGCTCGAGCGCGGCGAGGTGGCGGTCGCCGTCCAGCACGACGCCGAGGTCTACCAGATGATGGACCGCGGCATCAAAGTCGCGCCGTACATCTGGGACGAGGTCAAGCCGATCCTCACCCAGACCAAGACCGTCAGCAAATATCTCGAGCCGGTGCAGAAGAAGCTCGCCTATGCGCTGCTCAACCTCACCCTCGACACCAAGCTCCAGTCGGTCATGTGCGACAAGTTCTATCAGCGGCCGGTCAACAAGAACGTGGTGGTGACGCCGAACCTTTCCTCGAAGGGCGTCTCGAACACGGAAGACTCGACCGCCGGCTACTGGACGCCGGACTGGAAGAGCTACAACGAGAACGAGGCCGATATCGTCGAGACCGTCAACGGCATCTTCGCCGGCTGATCGAACGCAGCGTCCGGAGCCGGAGAGACCATGTCCGACATCCGCCTCGTGAACCTCACCAAGAGCTATGGCGAGGGGAACGCCGTCTCCGACGTCGATCTGGCGATCGAGGAGGGGGAGTTCTTCTCCCTTCTCGGACCGTCCGGCTGCGGCAAGTCGACGACGCTCCGGATGATCGCCGGCTTCGTCCGCCCGACCTCCGGCCGGATCCTGATCGGCGGCGACGACATCACCGCGCTGCCGCCGGAGCGGCGCGACATCGGGATCGTCTTCCAGAACTACGCGATCTTCCCGCACATGAACGTCGCGGAGAACATCGCCTTCGGCCTCAAGCTCAGAAAGCTGCCGAAGGCCGAGATCGCCCGCCGCATCGAGGATTCGCTGCGGCAGGTCGGGCTCTCCGGCTACGAGACGCGCTATCAGCGCCAGCTTTCGGGCGGCGAGCAGCAGCGTGTGGCGCTCGCCCGCGTGCTCGTCACCGAGCCGCGCATCCTGCTCCTCGACGAGCCGCTCTCCGCGCTCGACAAGGGCCTGCGCGAAGAGATGAAGTTCTGGATCAAGGACCTTCAGAAAAAGCTCAAGATCACCACGATCTACGTCACCCACGACCAGGACGAGGCGCTCACCATGTCCGACCGGATCGGCGTGATGGCGAAGTCGCGCATCGTCCAGGTCGGCACGCCGCAGGAGATCTATGAGCGGCCGAAGACGCTGTTCGTGACGAGCTTCATCGGCCATTCGAACGTCGTCGACGTCGCGGTGCGGCGCGTGGCGGACGGCATGGCGGTGGTGGCGCTCGGCGGCAGCGAACTGGCGAGCCGCGCCGGCGCCGGTCTTGCCGAGGGCGCGGCGGCGAAGCTCGTCGTGCGGCCGGAGAACATCCTGATCGGGACGGCGCTCCGCGAGGGCGACGCGCGGCTGCCGGCGACGGTGGTGAGCGAGACCTATCAGGGCGCGATCGTCCGCTATCGTCTCGCCGTCGGCGATCAGGAGATCGTCGCCGAGCGGCAGAACCAGGCCCATGTCGAACGCTTCGCGCCGGGAACGGCGGTGACGATCGGCTGGGCGCCCGACTGGTCGGAAACGCTCCTCGCCTGAGCGCCGACCGCTTCTCGATCATTCCAGACCGCCCATTCCCAGCGAAGGTTTGCTTCCCATGCGCATCGGCATCGACGTCGGCGGCACCAACACCGACGCCGCCCTCATGGACGGCATGACCGTCAGGGGCGCCTGCAAGACGCCCACCACCGCCGATGTCAGCTCCGGCATCACCGCGGTGTTGAAGGAGGTGCTGCGCATCACCGGCGTCGCGGCCTCCGAGATCCAGGCGGTGATGATCGGCACCACGCATTTCACCAATGCGGTGGTCGAGCGCAAGCGCCTGCTCGAGGTCGCGGCGATCCGGCTCGGCCTGCCGGCGACGAAGGCGCTGCCGCCGATGACCGACTGGCCGGACGACCTCGCCGGCGTGCTCGGCCGGCACACCTTCATGGTCCATGGCGGCCATGAATTCGACGGCCGCGAGATCGCCCCGCTCGACGAGAAGGAGATCCTGCGCATCGCCGGCGAGATCCGCGCCCGGGGCCTGCGCACCGCGGCGGTCACCTCCGTCTTCTCGCCGGTGACCCCCGTGATGGAGCAGCGCGCCGCCGAGATCCTGAAGAACGAGATCCCCGATCTCGCCGTCTCGCTCAGTCACGAGATCGGCCGCGTCGGCTTCCTCGAGCGCGAGAACGCCTCGATCATGAATGCCTGCCTCGCCGACCTGTCGACGAAAGTGGTCGGCTCGTTCCGCAATGCGCTGAAGGAACTCGCCATCGAAGCGCCCTTCTTCATCAGCCAGAACGACGGCACGCTGATGACGCCCGATTATGTCGAGCGCTATCCGGTGCTCACCTTCGCCTCGGGACCGACCAATTCGATGCGCGGCGCCGCGATGCTCGCCGGCCGCAAGGAGGCGATGGTGGTCGACATCGGCGGCACCACCTCGGATGTCGGCATGCTGATGCAGGGCTTTCCGCGCGAATCCGCGGTCGCGGTCGATATCGGCGGCGTGCGGACCAATTTCCGCATGCCGGACGTGCTCGCCGTGGGCCTCGGCGGCGGTTCGATCGTTCGCGACGACGGCGCCCGCATCGGGCCGGATTCGGTCGGCTACGAGATCACCTCGAAGGCGCTCGTCTTCGGCGGCGACACGCTGACCACGACGGACATCGTGGTGGCCGCCGGGCTCGAGGAGATCGGCGACCGCTCGCGCGTCGCCCATATCCCGGCAAAGACGATCGAGACCGCGCTCGACACCATCCACCGCATGGTCGACGAGGCGGTCGACCGGATGAAGACGAGCGCCGAGCCGCTGCCCGTCATCCTGGTCGGCGGCGGCTCGATCCTCGTCTCGCGCCCGCTTCCCTCGGCCTCCGAGGTGATCCGGCCGGAGAACGCCTCGGTCGCCAATGCGATCGGCGCGGCGATCGCGCAGGTCGGCGGCGAGGTCGACCGCATCTTCTCGCTCGAGGGCACCTCGCGCGACATCGTGCTCGGCGGTGCGAAGGCCGAGGCCTCGGAGCGCGCGGCGAAGGCCGGCGCCGATCCGGCGACGGTGAAGATCGTCGACGTCGAGGAGGTGCCGCTCTCCTATCTGCCCGGCAATGCGACGCGCATCCGGGTCAAGGCGGTCGGCGATCTGGTGATGGCGTGAGGAGAGGGCGATGAAGCTCACATCCGAGGATCTCGCCGATCTCGCGGTCGGGGCCGCCTTTCTCGGCACGGGCGGCGGCGGCAATCCCTATGTCGGCCGCCTGATGGTCGAGCGCTGCCTCGACGAGGGGCTGACGGTCGAACTGATCGACCCCTCCGCGCTCGCCGACGACGCGCTCGTCATCCCGACCGCGATGATGGGGGCGCCGACCGTGCTGGTCGAGAAACTGCCGAGCGGCGAGGAGGCGATCGATTCGCTCCGCCTTCTCGAGCGCTATCTCGGCCGCCGCGCCGATGCGACGATGCCGATCGAGATCGGCGGCATCAACTCGACCATCCCGCTCGTCGTCGGCGCCCGGCTCGGCCTGCCGATCGTCGATGCCGACGGCATGGGCCGCGCCTTCCCGGAACTGCAGATGGAGACCTTCGGCGTCTACGGCGTCTCCGGCAGCCCGATGGTGGTGACCGACGAATACGGCGATTCCACCCTGCTCAACGGCGCCGACAACAAGCAGATGGAATGGCTGTCGCGCATGGTGGCGATCCGCATGGGCGGCTGCGCCTATATCGCGGAGTATTCGATGTCGGGCGCCGACGTGAAGCGCACCGCCGTGCCGAACACGCTCACCCTCGCGATGCGGATCGGCCGCTGCCTCAGGACGGCGAAGGCGCGCCACGAGAGCCCGTTCGAGGCGCTGCTGCGGCTGCTGCCGCAGACGCTCTACAATTACGGCCGCATCATCTTCACCGGCAAGATCGTCGACGTGGCGCGCGAGACGCGCAACGGCTTCTCGCTCGGCCGCGCCCGCATCGACGGGCTCGCCGGCTTTGCGGGCACGATGGAGATCGAGATCCAGAACGAAAACCTGATCGCCCGCGTCGACGGCAAGGTGAAGGCGATCGTGCCGGATCTCATCTGCATCATGGACAGCGAGAGCGCCGAGCCGATCACCACCGAGAGCCTGCGCTACGGCCAGCGGGTCACCGTCGTCGCCGTCGCGGTGCCGCAGATCATGCGCACGCCGGAGGCGCTCGACGTCTTCGGGCCGCGCTGCTTCGGCCTCTCCGAGCCCTTCACGCCGATCGAGACGATGGTCTGAGCATGTCCACCCATATCACCCTCGCCGACCTCGACGACCTCGCCGTCGGCGCCGCCATTCTCGGCACCGGCGGCGGCGGCGATCCCTATATCGGCAAGCTGATGGCCCGCGCCGCGATCGAGGCGTTCGGCCCGGTGCCGCTGATGCCGCTCGACGCGGTGCCGGACGATCTCGCCATCGTCGCCTGCGGCGCGATGGGCGCGCCGACCATCCTGATCGAGAAGATCCCGAGCGGCGAGGAGATGGGCCGGGCGCTCGATCTCTATGTCCGCTACACGGGCCGGCCGCTCGATGCGCTGATCCCGTTCGAGGCCGGCGGCATCAACTCGACCATCCCGATCATGGCGGCCGCACAGCGCGGCCTGCCGGTGATCGATGCGGACGGCATGGGCCGCGCCTTTCCGCAGCTCGAAATGGAGACCTTCAACGTCTATGGCGTGCCCGCCGGCCCGGTGGCGATCGCCGACGAGCGCGGCAATACCGGCATCATCGAGGTGAAGGCGGCGGCGAAGTCGGAATGGCTCGCCCGCGGCCTGACCATCCGCATGGGCGGCCAGGCCTATATCGCCAATTACGGCATGGACGGCGCCACCTGCCGCCGCGTCTCGGTGCCCGGCACGATGTCGCTCGCGCTCGGCATCGGCCGCACGGTCAGGGCCGCGAAGGCGGCGCATCGCGACGTGCTCGACAGTCTGATCGAATTCTTCGCCGGAACGCATTACGAGGAGGCCCGCATCGTCGCCTCGGGCAAGGTCGTCGACGTGGCGCGCGGGGTGAAGAACGGCTGGTCGGTCGGCACGGTGAAGATCGAGGCCTTCGACCGGTCGAGCGCGCCGGTCGAGATCCTGATCCAGAACGAGAACCTCGTCGCCGAGCGCGACGGCGAAGTGCTCGCCATCGTGCCGGACCTGATCTCGATCCTCGACCTCGACACCGGTGAGGCGATCACCACCGAGCGCCTGCGTTATGGGCAGCGCGTCAATGTGCTCGCCGTCCGGGTGCCGCCGATCATGCGGACCCCCGAGGCGCTCGCCGTATTCGGACCGAAGGCGTTCGGCCTCGACAAGCCCTACCGGCCGCTCGGTCTGGCCGCCTGAAGCCGACCCTGAGAGAACGGGATCGCGCGAAGCGTGCCCGTGAGGCGTAACGATGAGGCGCAGAACTTGCTTGAGGTGACGAGGGGAGAGGGCTGAACGTTTCAACGGAGGCGGCGGATCGTGTCGATACACCCTTTCGTCGACCGGATCGGCCTGCCGGACCGCCGGTTTTCCGTGCCGCGCCGCGGCTTCGAGCCGATCGAGCGGCCCGCCCTCGTCGAGCGCATCCTGGCCGGCCTGGCCGGCCAGGTGGTGGTGCTGAAGGCGCCGCCCGGCTTCGGCAAGAGCGAACTGCTCGCCGCGGCCGCCGCGCAGCTCGGCGGCCCGGGCGACCGTGTCGCCTGGCTCACGCTGTCGGCGGAAGACCGCGAGCCGGAGCGCTTCCTCGACCATCTCGCCGCCGCCTTCGGCCTCGACACGGCGCCGGCGCAGCGGCTCGGCGCCGAGCGGGCGCGGCAGCTCCTCCTCGCCCGCCTCGCCGCCGAGGGTGGCCGGCTGATCCTGATGCTCGACGGCTTCGAGGCCGCGACCGGCGAGGCCTTCGCGGCTTGCGCCGACGCACTCTTCCGCGCCCTGCCGGACAATCTGCGCGTCGTCGTCGCGACGCACCGGCGGCCGGACCTGCCCCTGTCGCGCTTGCGGCTGAAGGGGCTCGTCACCGAGATCCTCGCCGACGAGCTCGCCTTCACCCGCGCCGAGATGAAGCAACTGGTCGGTCGCCGGCTGTCCGCCGACGCGTTCGAGGCCTTCGCGGCGCTGACCGGCGGCTGGCCGGCGCTGGTCGGCCTCGCCTTGCCGCTCCTTGCCGACCCGCAGCAGGGGGAGGCGCGCGCCGCGCTGCTCGCCGGCACGCACCGGCTCTGGCGCGATTTCGTCGTCGAGGAGGTGGTGCCGCATCTCCCCACCGACATGGGCGAGGCGCTCACCGTCTGCTCGATCCTCACCGAATTCCCCCTCGATCTCGCCGCCCATCTCTCCGGCGTCGCGGTCGGGCCGCGCTCGCTCGGCGATCTCGAGGATTTCGCGCCGATCATCGTTCCGGTCGCCGGCCAGCCGGGCTGGCTGCGGCTGCATCCGGTGCTGCGGGCGACTTTCGCGGCGCAGCTCGGCCTGCTTCCCGCCGAGCGCGTCGACGGCCTGCACGCCCGCGCCGCCGGCTGGTTCGCCGCCCGCGGCCATCTCGAAAAGGCGGTCAGCCACGCCTCGCGCGGCGGCGATTTCGCGCTCGCGGCGGAAGCGATCCGTCAGGCGGGCGGCGTCAGCCTGTTCATCCGCGCCGGCCACACCGTGCTCGCCCGGCTGATCGAGAACATCCCGACCGATGTGATCTACCGCTCGCCGAGCCTGATGCTCTCCTACGCCCTCGTGCTCGCCAAGCAGGGCCGGGTGCAGATGGCGCGCGAACTGATCCTCGAACTGAGGAAGGGCGGCGAGCCCTCGCCCTTCCCCGCCATCCCCCTCTCCGCGCTCGACCATATCGAGGGGCTGATCGACATCCACAACGACCGCACGCCCGGCGCCGGGGAGATCGCCTGGCTGGAGGCGATGGCGCAGCGCATGGGGCCCGGCGAGACCTGGAGCCGCGGCTGGATCTACAACCATCTCTGCATCGCCTATACGGTGCACGGCGATCTCGAGGCGGCGCGCACCAATGCACTCAAATCGCTCACCTGCTATCGCGAGGAGAAGGCCTCCTACGGGCAGATCTTCATGCTCATCCATCTCGGCCTCGTCGCCATCCTGTCGGGCCGGCTGAACACCGCGGTTCTGTTCGGCGAGGAGGCGGAGGACCTCTGCCGGCGGCATCAGGGCACCGACCGCAATCTCGTCGCGATCGCCCATATCCCGCTCGCCGAGGCGCTCTATCACCAGGGCGATCTCGCCGCCGCCGAGCGGCTGATGGGGGAGGGCATGCCGCATCTCGCCCGCGGCGAGGGCTGGGTCGACCTGTTCGTGCGCGGCTATGGCGTGCTCGCCCGCTGCCGGCTCGCCGCCGCCGGCATCGAGGCGGCGCTCGCCGTGACCGACCGCGCCGAGGAGGTCGCCGTCGAGCGGTCGCTGCCGCGGCTGCGGCTCGCCGTCGAGGTGCTGCGGATCGAGCTTCTGACCCGCGCCGGGCTGATCGATTCCGCGCTCCACCTCGCCGCCCACCTGCCGCCGATCGAGGACGAGGCGGCCTGGCCGTCCTGGCGGGAGTGGAGCGACGCCGCGGTCGCGCTCGCCCGTATCAAGGTGCGGGCCGGACGCGCGGAGGAGGCCGCCTCCCTCCTCGACCGCCTCGCGGAGACGAGCCGCCGGCACGGCCGCGGCTTCCATCTCCTCCTCGGCACGGTGGTGGCGGTCGAGGCCGACTGGGCCGCCGAGCGGCTCGACGCGGCGCGCGCCGCGCTGCAGCGGGCGATCGCGCTCGCCCAGCCACAGGACGCGCTGCAGGTCTTTCTCGACGAGGGCGCGCCGCTCGCCCAGGCCGTGCGCGGCATCGTCCGCCGCTTCGGCCTGTCCGCCTTCAGCCCGCGCACGGCCGAGTTCATCGGCCGCATCGCCGGCGCCGCGCAGCATTGCGGCCCGACCCGGCCCGCCGGCGGGCGCGGCGAGATCCTGAGCGAGCGGGAGAACGAGGTGCTCGAACTGCTCGCCCGCGACGCCACCAACAAGGAGATCGCCCGCGACCTCGGCGTCAGCGAGGCGACGGTGAAGTTCCATCTGAAAAACCTCTACGCCAAGCTCGGCGTCAGCCGCCGCAGCCTCGCCATCGCCGTCGCCCGCCGGACGGGGATGCTGCGCGCCGGCTGACGGTCGGATCATCCCCTTCCCGCGCGACGCCAGCCCCGCGCAAGCCGGACCGGGGATTCCTCGGTCAACCTTGTCCGGAGGGGCCGTCGGGGCTTCCGCATCCGGGCGTCGCAACATCCGACCGAGGAGTCGTCGTGTTCAAGAAGATCCCTCTGATGGCGAAGGTCTCGTCATTCCTGCTCCTGCTCGGCATCGCGGCCGGTGTCGGCATCGTCTTCACCGGAAACCGGATCGCGGGGATCGACGCCGCCTATCGCGAGGCCCTCGAGGGTCCTGCGCGGGCGACGCTCCTGCTCGCCCGCGCCAACCGGTTCGTCGTCACCTTCTCGCTCAATCTGCATCAGGCACTCGCCTCGCTCACCCCGGAGGAACGGGAGGCCGCGGTGGCGGCCGAGGCCGAGGCGCTCGACCGGGCGGAGGCCCTGTTCGAGGAAGCCGCCCGCATCGACCCCGTGCACGCCGCCCGGATCGAGGTTCTGCGGGCCGAACTGGCGCAGATCATCGGAGGCAGCTGCGCCGCGACGCGGGAGCGCGTCAACGGCGCTGCCGATGTGCAGCAGCGGCTGCTCGCCGGCGAGGAATGGACCCGCTCCTGCACGCCGCTGTTCAGCCGGCTCTCGAAGGAGATCGCGGCCGTCTCGGATACGCAGATCGAGAATCTGCGGGTCGCGGAAGGCGTTCTCAAGGGCGACACCACGCAGACCGTGATCGTCATCTATGCCTCGCTGTTCGGCGGTCTGGTTCTGATGCTGCTGCTGGCGCTCGCCGGTGTCCGCTATGGCGTCATCCGGCCGCAGGAGCGGCTGAAGGCGGAACGCGCGGCGATCGCCGCCGATTTCGAGACCAAGATGGGCCTGCTCGCCGAAGCGCTCGCCAGTTCCTCGAACGAGGTGCAGATGGCGGCCCGCAACCTCTCGGTGAGCGCCGAGGAGACGTCGCGCCAGGCGATCGCGGTGACAGGCGCGGCGGAAGAGGCGTCCAACAACGTGCAGACCGTCGCCGCCGCGACCGAGGAGCTCACCTCCTCGATCGGCGAGATCGGCGCGCAGGTCTCGCGTGCCGCGGACATGGCGGTCGACGGCTCGCAGGAGGTCAACCGGACCGCCTCGGACATCCGCGAGCTGTCGGAGGCCGCGGCGAAGATCGGCGAGGTGGTGAAGCTGATCACCGACATCGCCGCGCAGACCAATCTCCTCGCGCTCAACGCGACGATCGAGGCGGCCCGCGCCGGCGATGCCGGCCGCGGCTTCGCGGTCGTCGCGCAGGAGGTCAAGCAGCTCGCCGACCAGACCGCCCGTGCCACGCAGGAGATCGGCCACAAGGTCGCCGATATCCAGAAGGCGACCGGCCGCACCGTCGGTTCGATCGAGTCGATCGTCGCGACGATCGCGCAGATCCGCGAGGCGACCGCGATGATCGCCTCCGCGGTGCAGGAGCAGACCGCCGCCACGCACGAGATCGCGAGCAATGTTCACATGGCGGCGGACGGCACCGGCGCGGTCAACGACAACATCGCCGGCGTCAGCCGGGCGGCCGAGATGACCGGCGCCGCCTCGACCCAGCTCTCCAGCCTGTCGACGTCGCTCTCCGATCAGGCCGACGAGATGCAGCGCCGGGTCGACGACATCGTCCGCAGCCTGCGCGCGAGCGGCTGATCCGCATCGCCGGCGACCTGCCCTTCACGGTCCCGGAAGCGGCGGGCCGCGCCCGCCGCGCGATCGCACACGTTCGACTGTGACCGAAGGCCGGATCCGCTCCGGCCTTTCGGCGATTCAGGCGGAGCCGTTCGCAAAGGGACAGCGGCGGGCCCACCGCCTTTCAGCCTGACATTCCTCCGATGCCGAATGCGCCCGCTCGCCTGTCACGGCAAGGCGAGCACGACGCCAGCCCCGCGCAAGCCGGGCCATGGATTCCTCGGACAACTTCGCCTGGAAGGGGGCCATGGGGGCTCTGCGGTCCAGGGTTGCCCACCGTTCCACCGAGGAGTCCTCATGTTCAAGAACCTGCCCCTGATCGCGAAGATCGCTTCGCTCCTGCTGCTGCTCGGCGTGTTCGCCGCCGGCGGCGTGCTGTTCGCCGGAACCAAGATGCAGACGATCGACCACGCCTATGGCGAGGCCCTCGAAGGCCCGTCGCGCGCCACGCTCCTGCTCGCTCGTGCGAACCGGTTCGTCGTCCAATACGGGCAGGCGGTCTATCGCTCGCTCTCGGCCACCGACGCCGAGGCCAATGCCGCAGCCATTGCGACGCAGGAGGCTGCCATCGAGCGCTTCGGCAAGATGATCGACGCCGCCGCGGAGCGGCTGCCGGAGGCGAAGCAATCGATCGAAGCGCTCCGCGGCCGCTTCCAGCAGTTCGTCACGGTGAACTGCGGGGACGTCGTGCAGCGCGCCAACGCATCGACCGACGCGCAGTCGAACCTCAGCATCGCGGCCGAATGGAACGCGAGCTGCATGCCCCTCCTCGAGACGCTGACGCAGGACATCGCGGCTCTCATCGACGAGAAGGTCGCGGCGCTCGATGCGCTGGAGGACGGCCTCCACGCCGAGACCGCCCGGACCATCACGCTCGTCTATTCCCTGCTCTTCGGCGGTCTCGTCGTCGTCCTCGGCATCGCCGTCTTCGCCACCCGCTTCGGCATCGTCAAGCCGATCGACGGCATCCGGTCGACGCTCGAAAGTCTCGCCAAGAACCAGTTCAATCTCACCATCGCCGGCACCGACCGCAAGGACGAGATCGGCAAGATGGCGGTCGCCGCCGAGGAACTGCGCGGCGCGCTCGAGGCCGCCGACCGGGCCCGCGAGGAGGCGCGTCTCGCCGATCTGCGCGCCGCCGAGCGGCTGAAGGAGGAACGTGCGGCGATCGCTGCCGATTTCGAGACGAAGATGGGCGCGCTCGCCCAGGCGCTCGCCAACTCCTCGAGCGAGGTGTCGCAGGCCGCCCGCAATCTCTCGGCGAGCGCCGAGGAGACCTCGCGTCAGGCCGTCGCCGTGTCGAGCGCGGCGGAAGAAGCCTCCAACAACGTCCAGACCGTCGCCGCCGCGACCGAGGAGCTCACCTCCTCGATCGGCGAGATCGGCTCGCAGGTCTCGCGTGCCGCCGACATGGCGGTCGACGGCTCGCAGGAGGTCAACCGCACCGCGTCCGACATCCGTGAGCTCTCCGAGGCCGCCGCGAAGATCGGCGAGGTGGTGAAGCTCATCACCGACATCGCCTCGCAGACGAACCTCCTCGCGCTCAACGCGACGATCGAGGCGGCCCGCGCCGGCGATGCCGGCAAGGGCTTCGCGGTGGTCGCCCAGGAGGTCAAGCAGCTCGCCGAGCAGACCGCGCGGGCGACGCAGGAGATCGGCCACAAGGTCGCCGACATCCAGAAGGCGACCGGGCGCACCGTCGGTTCGATCGAGACGATCGTCGGCACCATCTCGCAGATCCGCGAGGCGACCGCGATGATCGCCTCGGCGGTCGAAGAGCAGACCGCGACCACCCGCGAGATCGCCGCCAACACCAATATGGCGGCGGACGGCACCGGGGCGGTCAACGACAACATCGCCGGTGTCGGCCGCGCGGCCGAGATGACCGGCGCCGCCTCGACGCAGCTGTCGAGCCTGTCGAGCTCGCTTTCCGATCAGGCGGACGAGATGCAGCGCCGGGTCGACGAGATCGTCCGCAGCCTGCGCGCCAGCGGCTGAGACGAGGCGACCATACGGCCCGGCCGCCCCTCCGATCGGACGGGCGGCCGGGCCTTTTCGTGTCGCGGCCGCCGGCACTGCCGCACGGAACCGGGGCGGCAAAGCCGAGTTGAGGCGGCATGATGCCGAAAACAGCCCTCCGTCCGGCTGCCGGGTACGTCCGATGACGTCCACCGGCCGGGCGGCTTCGCCTCTCGCCGGCTTGCGCGTGCTGCTCGTCGAGGACGATTTCCTGATCGCCATGGAACTCGAGGACGCGGTGGTCGACTTCGACTGCACCGTGGTCGGACCCTATGGACGCCTCGGGGAGGCGCTCGAGGCGGTGGCGCACGAGGCGATCGACGGCGCGGTCGTCGATCTCAACCTGCGCGGCGAGTCCTCTCTCCCGCTGATCGAGCGGCTGCAGGCGGCCGGCGTGCCGGTGATCGTCAGCAGCGGCTATGTCGAACTGCCGACGCTGCAGGAGCAGCTCGCCGTCCTGCCCAAGCTCCCCAAGCCGCTCGACGCCGAGCGGCTGCGCGGGCTGATGGTCGAGCATTTCCGCGGCACCGCGAAGGCCGGCGCCGACGGGGCGGCGGTCAGACCGCCGTCACGAAGCGAAGCCGGCAGACGACGCCCGTAGGCGCAAAGTCGAGATCGGCCGTGCCGTCGAGTTCGTAGCGGATGCTGCGGTCGACCAGCGTGCTGCCGAAGCCCGCCCGCGTCGGCGGCGCCACTTCGGGTCCGCCGCTCTCGCGCCAGACGAGATCGACCATCGGCCGGCCGCCGCTCTCGTCGAGCGTCCAGGAGACGTCGACCCGGCCGTTCGCCGACGACAGCGCGCCATATTTCATCGCATTGGTGACGAGTTCGTGCAGGATCAGGCTGAGCGCGAGCGCCGCCTTCGGCGCCAGCGGAACGCGGGGTCCGGAAAGGCCGATCGTCCGCTCGCCGTCGCGGCGGAACGGGTCGAGCGTGCGCTCGAGGATCTGCCGCAGGCTCGTGTCGCCCCAGTTCGCCTCGAAGAGCAGCGCATGGGCCTCGGCGAGGGCGCGCAGCCGGCTGATCAACGCCTCCTCGTATTCGGCCACCGAGCCGCTGCCGCGCGCCGTCCGGCGGGCGATCGACATCACCATGGCGAGCGTGTTCTTCACCCGGTGGCTCAGTTCGGCGACGAGCAGTTCGAGCTGGCGCTCCGCCCGCCGGCGCTCCTCCCGCTCGCGCGTCTCGGCGAGCGCCCGTTCGATCGCCGCCGGCAGCCGGATCAGCCGCTGCTTCAGCACATAGTCGGTGGCGCCGCGGCGGAAGGAATCGATCGCGATCTCCTCGCCGAGCACGCCGGAGACGAAGATGAAGGGCGTGTCGGGGGCCGCCGCCTTGGCGAGATCGAGCGCCATCATGCCGTCGAAGCCGGGCAGCGAGTAGTCGGAGAGGATGACGTCGAAACCGCCGGCTTCGAGCGCGGCGGCGTAGTCCGCCCGGCCGGTCGCCCGCACGATGTCCGGCGCCGGCACGAGGCGGTCGAGATGCGCCGCGATGAGATCGGCGTCGAGCGGGCTGTCCTCGAGGAGCAGGATGCGGGGCGGCGCCTGCGGCACGGAGGGGCGGCTCATCGCAGTCGGTAACGCGGCGGCGGCTCGTTGAGCAGCGCCCAGAACACGCCGAGGTCCTGGATCGCCTTGAAGAACTCGCTGAACTGCACCGGCTTGACGACGAAGGCGTTGACGCCGAGTTCGTAGCTGCGGACGAGATCCTGCTCCTCGCGCGAGGAGGTCAGCATGACGACCGGCACGTGCCGCAGCGCCGGGTCGCCCTTGACCTTCTGCAGCACTTCGAGGCCGTCGATCTTGGGCAGTTTGAGGTCGAGCAGGACGACGGTCGGGTCGCCCTCGGCGCGGCCGGCGAACGGACCGCGCAGATAGAGATAGTCGAGCGCTTCCTCGCCGTCGCGGGCGACGACGATGTCGTTGGCGAGCTGGCATTTTTCGAGCGCCGCGAGCGTCAGTTCGAGATCGCGGGGACTGTCTTCGACCAGGAGGATCGGACGGAGTTCGGACATTATGGCTTCGTCGGCTTCCCTGTCGGTTTCCTTGTCGGGTTCCTTGGCAGTGCGAACATGAATTCGGCTCCTTCGTCGAGGCGTCCTTGCGCCGTGATGCGGCCGTGATGGCGGTCGAGAATGCGGCGGGCGAGGGCGAGGCCGATGCCCGTGCCCTCGAAGTCTTCGGCCCGCTGCAGGCGCTGGAAAACGCCGAACAGCTTGTCGACATAGGCCATGTCGAAGCCGACCCCGTTGTCGCGGACCCGGTAGCAGGTTTCGTCGCCCTCGACCCAGCCGGTCACCTCGATCCGCGCCGGATTGCGCGGCCGCGTATATTTGACCGCGTTTTCGACGAGATTGAGCCAGACCTGCCGCAACAGATTGGGATCGCCCCAGGCCGGCGGCAAGGGATCGATCCGCCAGTCGATCGCACGCTGCTCGAGAGTGAAGGCGAGCGTGTGCTTCACTTCGGCGACGAGCTTGTTCATGTCGACATCGGTCGACGCGACATGGGTGCGGCCGAGCTGGGAAAAGGCGAGCAGGTCGTCGACGAGCCGTCCGGCCGAGAGGGCCGCGTCGGCGATGCTGTCGAGATAATGCCGGCATTTCTCGTCGAGCTCCGGCGCCCGCTCGCGCAGCAATTGCGAATAGCCGACGATGTGGCGGAACGGCGCGCGGAGATCGTGCGACACCGAATAGGAGAAGGCCTCGAGCTCCTTGTTGGAGCGCTGCAATTCCTGCGTCAGCGCGGCGAGTTCCTCGGCCTTTCTGAGCACGATCCCGACGATCGCCGCGCGCAGGTCCTGCGCGGCGGTGATCTCCGCCGGCCGCCAGGGCAGGGCGGTCAGGCGGACCTGCTCCTGCCAGGCCGCGAAGGAGGCGCGCGGATGGATGCGGCCGTGCTCTGCGACCGTCTTGTGCGGATCGCCACCCCAGCTGACGGTGCGCACCACCTCCGGCCTGAACCACAGGAGCCAGCTCGGATGGAGTTCGGAAATGCGGATGGCGAGGAGGCCGCTCGCCACCGCGGCGAAGCTCGCCGCTTCGGGCAACAGCGTGGCGAGCGCCGGCGTGGCATAGAGGTCGCCTTCGCCCCGCGCCTCGAGCCAGGCGACGATGGCGCGGACCCCGGCCTCCTCCGGCGCGTCGCCGACGGCATGATAGGAGCCCTCGGCGACGATCGCCGCGCCCGATGCGCCGACCTGAGCGAGCAGTTCCGGTCCCGCCTCGACGAGGCCGCGGCGCCAGTCGGAGGCCGCGGCCATGCGGCCGAGCAGCCGGCCGAGCACCTCGCCGAGCCGCAGCCGGAGCGCGTCGCCGGCGCTTCGCTCGCGCGCCTCGATCCGCGCGGCGGCCGCCTGGACGGCGAAATCGCAGGCGTTGCGGATGTTGAGCGAAACCGCATGCGGCCGCGCGCTGTGGCAGGCGACGAGGCCCCACAGCTCGCCGGCGACGAGGATCGACACCGACATCGAGGCGGCCGTGCCCATGTTGCGCATGTATTCGAGATGGACCGGCGAGACGCTCCGGAGCGTCGCGAGGCTCAGATCGACCGGCGGATCGATCGCCGGCATGATCGGCACGGGCCGGTAGTCGATGTCGGGGATCATCCGCAGCCGGCTGAGCCGGTAGAGCCTCCGCGCCTGGGCCGGGATGTCGCCGGCGGGGAAGCGCAGGCCGAGATAGGAGGGCAGGCGGCCATTGCCATCCTCGGCGATCACCTCGCCGTTCCATTCCGCATCGAAGCGATAGACCAGCGCGCGGTCATGGCCGGTCAGCGCCCGGACATGGCGGGCGAGATGGCCGGTCAGCCGCGCGAGATCGCCGTCGTCGGTGAGCGTCTCGGTGAAGCGCCGCAGCCGCGGGAAGAGCCGGTCCATGGTCTCGTCCTCGGCCGCCGGCGGAGCCTCGAACTCCGCCACCAGATGCGCGCCGGAGCGGTGCAGGGTCATCTGCCAGTGGCGGCCGGCCGCCTCGATCCGCTGCTGGTCGGCGCCTGCCTCGAGGGCGGCATCGCCGGACAGCGCTTCGGCGAGCGCCGGCAGGGCGGCGGGGAGCGAGGTTCCGGCCTCGAGCGGCGCGCCGAGCTTCTCCGCGGCATTGGCGCTCGCCTGCACGACGCGCAGGGTGCCGGGGTCGATCACGAGCAGCACCCCATAGGGCTGGATCGCGCCCGGAATATGGATCGGCTCACGGGCGCAAAGGTCGAGATCCGCCGTATCGTCCCTGGCGTCCGTCATCCTGTCACCTCGTCTTGCGCGGTGGGCCGAGGATGCCCGCAGCCGATGTCGGGCGTGCGGGCGCGGCGCCGGGCCGGACCCCGGCGGGGCGGATTCTCATGAACCGGATGTGGGCGAACCAAGGGCGGGGGGCTCCCTGTGGGCGGGCCGATCGGCGGCCCGGGCGAGGACGGTCCGTTCCGGCGGGTGGGAAGTCAAGTCCACACGCCGTCCCGCCGGCCTTGAAATGCCGGCGCGGCGAACAACAATAGGGCGAGGCGGCACGGCGAACAGGTATAGCGGGGACGGATCGGCATCATGGGCAGTTTCGACAGGGCCGGCGCGTCTCCGGCGCGGCTTTCCGCGCTCGCCGTCTTCCTTGTGGTCGTGGTCGGCGGCGGCCTGCTGATCGGCCTGCTCAACACGCCCGGTGCCTGGTATTCCGGCCTCGTCAAGCCGTCCTTCAATCCGCCCGCCTTCGTCTTCGGCCCGGTCTGGACGGCGCTCTATGTCGCCATCGCGGTCGCCGGCTGGCGGATCTGGCGGGTCGCGCCGAAGAGCGGGGCGATGTGGCTGTGGGGCGTACAGCTCCTCCTGAACTGGCTGTGGTCGCCGGCCTTTTTCGGCCTCGAGATGCCGGCGCTCGGGCTCGTCGTCATCCTCCCGCTGCTCGTCGCGATCCTCGCCTTCATCGTCGTGGCGCGGCGGATCGACCGGCCGGCGGCGTGGCTCTTCGTGCCCTATGCCGCCTGGGTCGGCTTCGCGACCGTGCTCAACGCGAGCATCGTCGCCCTCAATTGACAGGAAGAGCGGAACCGAACCGCGTGCCGCTCGTTTCGGAACATTGAGGGTGGGTCGGCCGGCGTCGTCGTCGACGGTAGGGGAGTGGCCGCGCGCCGCATCCGTTCCCCGGCCGACAAAGTGGGGAACGATCCGGCGTGAGCGGTGAAGACGGGATTCGGCGGACGCCGACGGGCATCGAGGGGCTCGATGCGGTGTTGAACGGCGGGCTGCTGCAGGGGGCGGCCTATATCGTCCAGGGACCGCCGGGCGCCGGCAAGACCATCCTCGCCAACCAGATCTGCTTCAATCATTCGGGCCGCGGCGAGGTCGCGCTCTATGTCAGCCTGCTCGCCGAATCGCACGACCGGATGATCCGTTACATGCAGGCGCTCGGCTTCTATGCCCAGGACCGCATCCCGGACCGGCTCAGCTACATCTCGGCCTATTCGACGCTCGAGAAGGAGGGCATGCGCGGCGTCATCCGCCTGCTCGGCCAGGAGGCGCGGCGCCGGCGGGCTTCGCTCGTCGTGCTCGACGGGCTGTTCGTCATTCACGATGTCGCCGGCAGCGAACTCGAATTCCGCAGCTTCGTGCACGAATTGCAGGGGCAGGCGGCGCTGCTCGGGCTCACCATGGTGGTGCTCACCAATCAGCGCCGCGGGCCGGATTCGCCGGAATTCACCATGGTGGACGGCTGGATCGAGCTGAGCGACGTCACCCACGGCCTGCGCGCAGCGCGCCAGCTGACGCTGCACAAGCAGCGCGGCGGCAGCTTCATGCGCGGCTCGCATTTCTTCCGCATCACGCAGAACGGCATCGTCGTCTTCCCGCGCACCGAATCCGCCTACCGGCTGGAGCGCGAGGGCGCCTCGCCGGAGGGCCGGATGAGCAGCGGCGTCGCCGGCTTCGACCGGATGCTCGGCGGCGGCTTCCCGGCCGCCTCGGCGACGCTCCTCTACGGCCCCTCCGGCTCCGGCAAGACGACGATGGGGCTGCATTTCCTCGCCGAGAGCACGGAGGAGGAGCCCGGCCTCCTGTTCGGCCTGTTCGAGAGTCCGGAACGCCTGATCGGCAAGGCGAAGGCGCTCGGGCTCGATTTCGAGCGGCTGATCGCCCGCAACGCGCTCGGCATCGTCTGGCGCAGCCCTGCGGAGAACATTGCCGACGAACTCGCCCATGAGCTGATCGCTGCGGTGAAGCACTGGAAGGCGCGCCGTGTCTTCGTCGACGGCCTGGGACCTTTCCGCAGTGCCCTTCTCCACCCGGAACGGTTCGCCCTCGTCATCAACGCGATCAACCGCCATCTGCGGGCGCTCGGCACGACCCTCGTCTGGACGCTCGAGAACCGCGAGTTCTTCCTCGCCAACAATATCGGCCATGACGACCTGTCGCAGATGGTCGACGGGGTGATCCTGCTGCACTACGCGGTCGAGGACGACGTACTCAAGCGGCGCTTCTCGATCCTCAAGGTCCGCGACAGCGATTTCGACCCGCGCGCGCGCGATTTCATCGTCACCGATCGCGGCATCCGGGTTGACGCCGTCGGGGGCACCCCCCCGCGGCGGAGCGAGGAGGAGCACGGCCGGGAAACGCCCCCATCGCCGCACGGCGCGGAGGCGCGCTAGCTCCGATGAAGCGGATCCTCCTCGTCGAAGATGAGATTCTGATCTCTCTCAACAGCAGCATGCTGCTGGAGGACGAGGGATTCGCCGTGGATGTGGCGTTCAACGGCGAGCAGGGGCTCGACCTCGCGCTTGCCCGTTCGCCCGACCTCATCGTCACCGACTACATGATGCCGCGCATGGACGGGCTCACCTTCATCATGGAGGCGCGCGCGCGGGGCGTCACCGTGCCGATCCTTCTCACCACCTCGATGCCCGAGAAGGGGCTGTCCGAGACCTATCGCGGCGGCCACGACGCCTATCTCGCCAAGCCCTACAATGCCGAGCAGCTGCTCGCGCTGGTGCGGCGCCTGCTCGGCTGAGCGGGCTGCCGGTCACGGCGCCGGCCTCTCACGAGCCGGTCCGCGGCGCGGCCGTGCCGCCCGCGTCGCGCGGGGTGCGCAGCAGCCGATAGGCGATGAGGCTCGCCGAAGCGGCGACAACGGCGCCGATCGTCGCGACGGTGGAGAAGGCGGCGAGGAAGGCACTGCGGGCCGCGGCGACGACCGCTTCGCCGTCCGCCCCGCCGATCCGGCGCCCCTCGGCGAGCGCGGCGCCGAGCGTGTCGCGCGCCGCCTCCCGCACATCGGCCGGAATGTCGACCGGCAAGGCATCGCCGACGAGGCCGCGATAGACGGCGATGGCGATGCTGCCGAGCACGGCGATGCCGAGCACGCCGCCGAACTCGGCGGCCGTCTCCGAGACGGCGCCCGCTGCGCCCGCGCGCTCCGGCGGCGCCGCGCCGACGATCAGGTCCGTGGTCAGGATGAAGACCGGGCCGAGACCCGCCGAGAGGACGAGCAGCCCGCCGATCAGCAGCGGCAGGTCGTCGGCCCCGTCGACGAAGGCGAAGACGACGAGCCCCGCGGCGAGCGAGGCGAGACCGGCGGCGAGCACGGCGGGCGCCGGGAAGCGGCCGACGACGGCGGGCGCGGCGAGCGAGCTGACGGTGATCAGCGCCGAGGAGGGCAGCATCCACAGCGCGGCGGCGAGCGGCGACAGGCCGACGACGAGCTGAAGATACTGCGCGATGAAGAGGAACATGCCGAACAGCACGAAGACGCCGACCATGTTGACGCCGAGTGCCGCCGAGAAGGCGGTGCGCCTGAAGAGGGCGAGGTCGATCATCGGATCGGCGAGCCGCTTCTGCCGCCGCACGAAGAGCGCGCCGACGCCGATCCCGGCGAGCATGATCGCCGCCGGGACGAGGCCGAGCCCGCCTTCCGCCATGCGCTTCAGGCCGTAGATGACGGTGAGCACGGCGGCGAGCGACAGCACCGCGCTCGCGATGTCGAGCCGGCCGGCCTTCGGGTCGCGGTATTCCGGCAGGAGGATGGGGGCGACGACGAGGAGCAGCACCATCACCGGCACGGCGAGCAGGAAGACCGAGCCCCACCAGAAATAGTGCAGCAGCACGCCGCCGACGATCGGGCCGATCGTGCCGCCGACCGCATAGGAGGTGCCCCAGACGCTGATCGCGAAGGTGCGCTGGCGGTCGTCGTGGAACATGTTGCGGATCAGCGACAGGGTCGAGGGCGCGACCGTTGCGCCGGCGATGCCGAGCAGCGCCCGGGCGGCGATCAGAGCTTCGGCCGTCGGGGCGAAGGCGGCGAGCACCGAGGCGACGCCGAAGAGGGCGGCGCCGATCATCAGGAGCTTGCGCCGGCCGATCCGGTCGCCGAGCGTGCCCATGGTGACCAGCCAGCCGGCGACGAGGAAGCCGTAAATGTCGACGATCCACAGGAGTTGCGCGGCGCTCGGCGCGAGGTCGGCGGTCAGCTGCGGCACGGCGAGGTTCAGGACGGTCAGGTCCATCGCGTAGAGCATGCAGGGCAGCGCGATGACCGCAAGGCCGATCCATTCGCGGCGGCCGGCCTTCGCGGGGGGATCGAGGAGGGGCATTGCTCTACTCCGGTTCGTGCGACCACCTGTGCGCGGCCTTCGGCCGCTGGAGCAAGGACGAAAGAAGGACGCCGCCGCCGACAGGCGACGGAGATCGGGCGGCCGGCCCGGTCAGAACCCGGCCATGATGGTGCGCAGGTCCCGGTCGGCCTGGCGCAGCAGCGCGAAGGCGGCGCGCTTGCGGTCGTGGAAGGCGGCGACGCGGCCGCCCTCCGGCGCGATCACGCCGGCGAGCGCGGACATCGCCTCCATCGCCGCGCGGGCGGAGGGGAAGGCGCCGGCCGCGACCGCGCCGAGCATCGCCGCGCCGAGCAGCACCGGCTCGGCGGTCGCCGGCAGGGCGACGTCGAGCCGGGTGGCGTCGGCGAGGATGCGGCGCACCAGCGGGCTGCGGCCGGCGCCGCCCGAGACGACGAGGGTGGCGAGCGGCACGCCCGCCTCGCGGATCGCGCCGACGGCTTCCGCCGTGCCGCAGGCGAGGCCGCACAGCCCGGCGAGATAGAGCCGGGCGAGGCTGTCGAGATCGGCCTCGAGCGGCAGGCGCGCGACGATCGCGCGTGCATCGGGATCGGCGAAGGGCGAGCGGTTGCCGAGATAGTCGGGCAGGACGTGCAGGTCGGCGGCGAGGAAGGCGGCCTCGGAAAGCGTCGGCGCGGCGGCGAGGATGCGCGCTTCGAGGAGGCCGAGCACGCTGTCGCCCGCCGCCTTCGCCGCGGCTTCCGCCTCGGCATGGGCGGGATGGCAGCGCACCAGATGGTCGAGCGCGGCACCGGCGGCCGACTGGCCGCCCTCCGCGAGCCAGAGGCCGGGCACCATCGCCGAGTAATAGGGGCCCCAGACGCCCTCGACGAAGACCGGATCGGGCGTCGACACCATGATGCAGGTCGACGTCCCCATGATGTAGCCGACCCGGGCGGCCGGATCGCCGGGCGTGCCGTCCGGATCGCGCCCGCCGACCGTGCCGAAGCCGCCGGCATGGGCGTCGATGAGGGCGGCGCCGACCGGCGTGCCGGGACGAAGGCCGAGCGCCTCGGCCGCCTCCGCCGTCAGGCCGCGGCCGAGCGGCGTGCCGGGATCGACGATCTCGGTGCCGATCCGGGCAAAACCCTCGTCGGCGAGCTCGGCGAGGCCGATGCCGCGGAAATAATCGGCGCTCCACCGCTTCTCGTGGGCGAGATAGGTCCATTTGCAGGTGACGGTGCAGACCGAGCGGGCGAGGCTGCCGGTCGCCTTGAAGGTCAGGAAGTCGGAGAGGTCGAGGAAATGCCCGGCGGCCGAAAAGGTCTCGGGCATGTGCTTCTTCAGCCAGAGGAGCTTAGGCGTCTCCATCTCCGGCGAGATCGCCCCGCCGACATAGGAAAGCACGTGGTGGCGGCCGGCATTGACGAGCCGCGCCTCGGCGGCGGCGCGGTGGTCCATCCAGACGATGACGTTGCGCTGCGGGTCGCCGGACGGGCCGACGGCGAGCGGATCGAAATGGGGGTCGACGACGACGAGCGAGCAGGTCGCGTCGAAGCCGATGCCGGCGATATCCGCCGCATCGGCGCCGGCCGCGGCGAGCGCGCCGCGCACCGCGGCGGCCACCGCCGCCCAGATGTCGGCGGAGGACTGTTCGACGATGTCGCCCGCCTCGTGCCAGATGCGGATCTCGTGCCGGGCGGTGCCGACGAGCGTGCCGGCGGCGTCGAAGAGGCCGGCCCGCGCGCTGCCGGTGCCGACATCCACCCCCAGAAACAGCGCCGCCATCCGATCCTCCCGCACAACCCTCTGTCGCGGGGCTCTATAGCACGTCCCGTCCGCTCCGGCCCGCTCCCCGGCTTGACCGGCGATTTCACGACATGATACGGAAGGAAAAATACGATAATTGAGACGGAACAATCGTCTCATTCGGAGGAAGCGTGAAGATCGTCGCCATCACGACCCGCATCGTGAATGCGGAGATGCGGAACTGGGTCTTCGTCCGCGTCGAGACCGACCAGCCCGGCCTCTATGGCTGGGGCGAGGCGACGCTCGAGTGGAAGACGAAGGCGGTCGCCGGCGCGATCGAGGACCTCGCCCCGCTCGTCATCGGCCGCGACCCGCGCGACATCGAGCAGATCGTCCGCATCCTGAAGAAGCATTCCTTCTGGCGGCTCGGCGTGATCGGCATGAGCGCGATCTCCGGCATCGAGATCGCGCTGTGGGACATCATGGGGAAGTGGCTCGGCCAGCCGGTCTGGCGCCTGCTCGGCGGCAAGGTGCGCGACAAGGTCAAGGTCTATACCCATCTCGGCCTCGGCGACATGCGCGCCGTCTACGAATCGCTCGAGCTCGAGCCGCTGGTGCAGCGCGCCGCCCATGTCGTCGAGCGCGGCTACCAGGCCTTCAAGGCGGTGTTCATTCCCTATACGCACTACACCGCCCCGGTCGCCGAGATCGACAAGGTGGCGCGGATGATGGAGGCGCTGCGCGCCGCCGTCGGCCCTTCGGTCGAGATCATGGTCGACTTCCATGGCCGGCCGGCCTCCGCCGCCGCGGCGCTCGCCTATATCGACGCGGTGGCGCCGGGCCGGCCGCTCTTCGTCGAGGAGGTGCTGCCGCCGGGCGAGACCGGGGCGCTCGTTCAGCTCGCGGCGAAGACGCATGTGCCGATCGCGACCGGCGAGCGGCTGGTCGACCGGGCCGAGTTCGACGACCTCTTCCGCACCCGCGCGATCGACATCGCGCAGCCCGACATCTGCCATTGCGGCGGCCTGCTCGAGGCGAAGAAGATCGCCGCGATGGCCGAGGCCGCCTCGATCGGCGTCGCGCCGCACAACCCGCTCGGGCCGATCGCCGGCGTCGCGGCGCTGCACTTCGCCGTCTCGACGCCGAACCACATCATCCAGGAGGAGATGGTCGGCGCCGTGCCCTGGTATTTCGAGGTGGTCGACGGGCCGATCCGCATGGTCGACGGCCATTGGCAGGTGCCGGACGCGCCCGGCCTCGGCATCGAGGTCGACGAGGCGGCCTGCGCCCGTCACCCCTACCGGCCCGAGATCATGCACACCGTCAACGCCGTCATGCCCGACGGCACGATCGTCGACTGGTGAGGCCACCATGGCGGGACGTCTGAAGGACAAGATCGCGATCGTCACCGGCGCCGGCCAGGGTATCGGCGAGGCGACGGCACGGGCCTATGCGGCGGAGGGCGCGACGGTCGTCATCGCAGAGCGGAACGAGGCGACCGGAAACGCGGTCGCCGCCTCGCTCGCGGCGGCGGGGGCGCGGTCGCTCTTCGTCGAAACCGACGTCGCCGACGCGGCCTCGGTCGAGGCGATGGCCGAGCGCGTGCTCTCCGCCTTCGGCCGGATCGACGTGCTCGTCGCCAATGCCGGCATCAACGTCTTCCACGAGCCGCTCGAGACGAGCGAGGCGGAGTGGCGGCGCTGTTTCGCGGTCGATCTCGACGGGGTGTGGTATTCCGCCCGCTCGGTGCTGCCGGCGATGCGCGACCAGAAGGGCGGCGCGGTGGTGGCGATCGCGTCCTGCCATTCCTTCGCGATCATTCCGAACACCTTCCCCTACCCGGTCGCCAAGCACGGCCTGCTCGGCCTCGTGCGCGCGCTCGGCATCCAGTATGCCGCCGAGGGGATCCGCGTGAACGCGATCGCGCCGGGCTATGTCGAGACCGAGATCGCGCGCGACTACTGGGCGACCTTCCCGGACCCGGAGGCCGAGAAGCGGCGCACCTACGACCTGCACCCGCCGCGCCGCATCGGACGGCCGGAAGAAGTGGCGATGACGGCGGTCTTCCTCGGCTCGGACGAGGCGCCCTTCATCAATGCCGCCTGCATCGTGATCGATGGCGGACGCTCGGTTCTCTATCACGAGTGACGCCGGACGAAACCGGCGTCCGGCCGCCGGAAGAAGAGCCTGAGGAGAGGGACCCCGGACCGGACGGGCTCCATCGGAGGAAACAGACATGAAGACCTTTCTTCGTTCGGCGCTCGTCGCGGGCGCCGCGCTCGCCGCGCTCGTGACCGCCGCCGCGGCCGAGGACCCGATCAAGTTCGGCTACATCAACAAGATGGGCGACCATCCCTGGTTCGTCCGCGAGGTCGAGGGCGCCAAGGCGAAGGCGAAGGAGCTCGGCGTCGAGCTGCTCGTGCAGGACGTCCAGTTCGACGCCAATCTCGCCGTGACGACCTTCGACACCTATGTCGGCGACGGCGTGAAGGGCATCGCGATCGTCGTTCCCGACCGGGCGCTCGGCCCGGTGGTCGCCGACAAGGCGAAGGCGGCGGGCATCGGCCTGATGGCGGTCGACGACGACATCGTCACCTCGGAAGGCGGCGCGGTGCCCTATGTCGGCCTCGACGCGCATTCGATCGGCAAGCAGGTCGGCACCGAGATCGCCCGCCTCTACAAGGAAGAAGGCTGGGCCTCCGAGATCGACAAGGTGCGCGTCGGCTCGATCGAGGACCAGAAGGCCGACACCTGCATGCGGCGCAATGCCGGCGCCCGCGAGGCGCTGATCGCGGCCGTGCCGGAGCTCGCCGACAAGGTGATCTCGATCCCCTACGACAACACGATGGTGAACGCGATCGACGTCGTCTCGACGACGCTGACCGCCCATCCGGACGCCGAGAAGTGGATCTTCTTCTCCTGCAACGATGACGGCGTGCTCGGCGGCGTGCGGGCGACGGAGAATTCCGGCGTCGACCCGAAGAACGTCATCGGCGTCGGCATCGACGGCTCGCGCTCCTGCGAGGCGTTCTCCGCCGGCACGCCGACCGGCTTCCGCGGCACGATGTGGCTCGACAGCGCCAAGCACGGCTCGGCGGCGATCCAGGCGCTCTATGACCATGTGAAGAACGGCACGCCGCTGCCCGAGGCGAGCTACCAGGACGCGACGCTGATCAATGCCGGGAATTTCGGCGAGTACAAGGCGACGCTCGGCTGCAAGTGAGCCGGCGAAGGATCGGCTCGACCCGATGTCGGGCCGATCCGCCGCCGCCTCGCCGCGCCACCGTCACCCCGGCCTCCGTTGCCGGGGTCCATGATCGGGCCGGTCCGGGGGAAGGGTGAGGCGCCCTCCGCCGCCTCGACGCCTTCGGCCGCGTGCCGTTGGTGCTGTCGCCCCCGCCGCCCGGCGTCACGATTATGGATGCCGGCACGGAGGCCGGCATGACGGGCGTGTGGGGTGGGTATGGTGTGCCGGCATGACGGGTGTGGGGTGGCGGTGCGGACATGACGGGTTTGGCGTGGTCAATCGTCCCTCGGCGCCGTGTTCGGGGGCGAAGGTCGGACGTGAGATGCGGAGCGCCGTTTCCGCCCCGCGCAACCGTCACCCCGGCCTCTGTGCCGGGGTCCATGATCGGGCCGGCCGGGGGAAGGGTGAGGCGCCCTTCGCCGTCTCGACGCCTTTGGCCGCGTGCCGTTGGCGCTGTCGCCTCCGCCGCCCGGCGTCACGATTATGGATGCCGGCACGGAGGCCGGCATGACGGGCGTGTGGGGTGGGTAGGGTGTGCGGGCATGACGGGTTTGGCGTGGTCAATCATCCCTCGGCCGTGTGTTCGGGGGCGGAGGTCGGACGTGAGATGCGGAGCGCCGTTTCCGCCCCGCGCAACCGTCACCCCGGCCTCTGTGCCGGGGTCCATGATCGGGCCGGTCGGGGGAAGGGTGAGGCGCCCGCCGCCGTCTCGGCCCGGCCTCGACGCGTTGGGCCGCGTGCCGTTGGTGCTGTCGCCCCCGCCGCCCGGCATCACGATTATGGATGCCGGCACGGAGGCCGGCATGACGGGTGTTGGGGGTGGCGGCCGGCATGACGGGTGTGTGGGGTGGGTAGGGTGTGCGGGTATGAGGGGTGGGCGGCGATGAATGGGCGGGCCGGGTGGCGCAGGGAGGGTTGCGATGGCTGACAGTGAACGGATGCCCGTCGTCCGCGTCGAGGCGGTCGCCAAGCGGTTCGGGGTCGTGCAGGCGCTGAAGGGCGTCTCGGTCGATTTCCGGGCCGGCGAGATCTGTGCCCTCGTCGGCGAGAACGGCGCCGGCAAGTCGACGCTGATGCGCGTGCTCGAGGGCGAGCACCGGCCGGACACCGGCACCATCGCCGTCGACGGCCGGCCGGTCACGCTCGCCTCGGCGCGCGAGGCGCACGCGCTCGGCATCCGCGTCATTCATCAGGAACCGGAGATCATTCCCGAACTCACCGTGGCCGAGAACATCTTCGTCGGCGATTTCCGCGCCCGCGCCGGCCTGTTTCTCGACCGCGACGATCTGGTGCGCCGCGCCCGGGCGCTGATCGACGCTTTCGGGGTCGGCGATCAGCTCGCCCCGGAGCGGACCTGCCACGGGCTCGGGCCGGCGCAGCGCCAGCTGATCGAGATCATGCGGGCGCTCCGGCCGGGCGCGCGCCTCGTCGCCTTCGACGAGCCGACCTCCTCGCTGACCGAGGAGGAGGCGGGCCGGCTCTTCGAGATGATTCGCCGGCTCAAGACCGACGGCGTCGCCGTCGTCTACATCTCGCACCGGCTGCGCGAGATCGTCGCGCTCGCCGACCGGGTGGTGGTGCTGCGCGACGGCGAGCGCGTCGCCGACGAGCCGATCGCCGCCGTCGACGAGGCGACCATGGTGCGCCTGATGGTCGGCCGGCCGATCAGCGACCTGTTCCATCGCCGGGTGCGCGCGCTCGGCCCCGTGGCGCTGGCGCTCGACGGCGTCTCGACCGACAAGGTCACCGACATCTCCTTCTCGATCCGGGCCGGCGAGATCGTCGGGCTCGGCGGCCTCGTCGGCGCCGGCCGGACCGAAGTCGCCCGCGCGATCGTCGGCATGGACCGGCTCGCCGCCGGCACGATGGCCGTCTTAAGCGCGCCCTACCGGCCGCGCGACCCCTCCGACGCGATCCGCGCCGGCATCGGCCTCGTGCCCGAGGACCGCAAGCAGGAGGCGCTTCTGCTTCTCCAGCCGGTGCGCGACAATGTCAGCCTCGTCGTGCCCGACAAGGTGTCGCGCTTCGGCTTCTTCGACCGGCGGAAGGAGACCCGCCTCGTCGAACACCATGTCGCGGAGCTGCGGGTGAAGACGCCCTCGATCGGCCAGCCGGTCGGCAAGCTCTCCGGCGGCAACCAGCAGAAGGTCGTCTTCGCCCGCTGGCAGGCGCGCGGGCCGGCCGTGCTGATCCTCGACGAGCCGACGCGCGGCATCGATGTCGGTGCCAAGGCGGAGATCTACCGGCTGATCGAGAGCCTCGCCGATGCCGGCCTCGCCATCCTGCTGATCTCGTCGGAAATGCCCGAACTGCTCGGCCTCGCCGACCGCATCCTCGCCATGGCCGGCGGCCGCATCACCGGCGAACTCGACGGCGCCACGGCGACCGAGGAAGCCGTGCTCGCGCTCTCCATGCGCCAAACCCTCGCGAAGGCCTCCTGACGATGACGACCGCTTCGCCCGCCGCCCGGCGTTCCCGCCCCGGCCTCCTCGCCCGCATCGGCACGCAGAATCTCAGCCTCCTGATCGCGCTCGTCGTGCTGCTCGCGATCTTCGGCGTGCTGCGGCCGGACGTCTTCTTCTCCTGGCGCAACATGGTGAATATCGGCCTCGCCATCACCATTCTCGGCATCCTCGCCATGGCGCAGACGATCGTCATCGTCTCGGGCGGGCTCGACATCTCGGTCGGCTCGGTGGTCGGCCTGTCGACCATGGTGCTCGCCGTCGCCGTGCAGACGACCGGCTCGGTCGGCATCGGCGTCGCCGCCGGGCTCGCGGCGGGCGTCCTCGCCGGCGCGGCGAACGGCGTCGCGATCGTCTACGGGCCGGTCAATGCGGTGATCGCGACGCTCGGCACCATGTCGGCCTTCCGCGGCCTCGCCTACATCATCAACAACGGCAATTCGATCCCGATCCAGGGCGATGCGCTGCGGCTGCTCGGCACCGGCACGCTCATCGGCCTGCCCTTCGCGATCTGGCTGCTCGTCGTGGTGATGATCGTCTTCATGATCTTCACCCAGAAGACGATCGTCGGCCGCAACATCTATGCGATGGGCGGCAATCCGACCGTCGCCCGGCTCGCCGGCATCCCGATCCGGCGCTACCAGATCGGCATCTATGCGATGAGCGGCGTCGCCGCGGCGCTCGCCGGCGTCGTGCTCGCCGGCCGCACCATGTCCGGCCAGCCGGCCTCGGGCAGCCAGGGCCTCGAGCTCGAGGCGATCACCGCGGCGATTCTGGGCGGCGCGGCGCTGCAGGGCGGCAAGGGCACGATCGTCGGGGCGATGCTCGGCGTGCTGATCATCGGCGTGCTCAACAACGGCATGATCCTGACGAGCGTGCCGACCTTCTACCAGCTGCTCGCAAAAGGAGCGTTGCTGATCCTCGCCGTGGTGGTGCAGGAAAGACAGCGCGCGACCCGCGGAGAATAGAGAGCCGATGGACGAGATCGTCGATCCCCGAAGCGCCGACGGCCCGAGCCTCCCGCTCGCTTCGGGCACGCCGGGCGACGGCGGCCGGATCCACGATCTCGTGGTGCGCACGATCGGCCAGTGGGTGCTCGGCGGATCCTATGCGCCGGGCGCCGTGATGCCGCGCGAGGACGAGCTCTCCGACATGCTGAAGGTCTCCCGCACCACGGTGCGCGAGGCGGTCAAGGTGCTGTCGGCGAAGGGCCTGATCGAGACCCGGCCGCGGATCGGCGTGCGCGTCCGGCCGCGCGACGAATGGCGGCTGCTCGATCCGGCCGTGCTCTCCTGGCACCCCGACATCGGCCGCGACGACGAACTCCTGACCGGGCTCCTCGAGGCGCGGCGGATCATCGAGCCGGCGGCCGCCGAACTCGCCGCCGAGCGGGCGACCGGCGCCGACCTCGCGGCGATCGAGAACGGCTATCTCGGCATGGAGCGCAGCCTGCCCGACGACATCGCCGGCTGCTGCGAGGCCGACCTCGCCTTCCACCGCGGCGTCATCGCGGCGAGCCACAACATCGTGCTGCGCGGCCTGATCGGCACGATCGAGGCGGCGCTCACCGCGACCTTCACGGTGACGACGGAACTGTCGAAGACGCAGGCCGCGACGCTCGCCGTGCATCGCGAGGTGTTCGAGCGCATCCGCATGCGCGACAAGGCGGGCGCCCGCAAGGCGATGAACGAGCTGCTCGACCGCGCCGCCGCCGACCTGCAGGGCGACGCGCTGCGCTAGCGTCCCGCTCGCACGGGGACCGCGATGCTCGATGCGCTCCGTTCGCCCGGGCCGAACGGCCGAACACCATGGCGGACCGACGTCGCGGGGAGCGGCGACGGTCGGGCGGCTCCGGGGCACACCGATCGCGTCACCCCGGACGGCCCGCGGGGAGCGGAGAGGCGCGGTCGCGGCGGACGGTTCGGCCGATCGGGGCGCCACAGGCCGGCCGCCGCCGGGTCCGGCCCCGGCCGGTCTTCAGCCGTCGCGGCCGCTGAAGCCGGCTTCCCAGCCGAGAATGGCGCGCTTGCGGGTCAGGCCCCAGTGATAGCCGGTCAGATCCCCGGATTTGCCGAGCACGCGGTGGCATGGCACGACGAAGGAGATCGGATTCTTGCCGACCGCCGCGCCGACCGCCCGCGCCGCCTTCGGATTCGCGACCCGCTCGGCGATCGCCGAATAGGTCGTCGCCTTGCCGAGCGGGATGGCGAGCAGCGTCTCCCACACCCGCACCTCGAAGTCGGAGCCGATCAGCACCAGCCGCAGCGGCGTATCCGGCCGCCAGCGCTGCGGATCGAAGATGCGCGAGGCATAGGGTGCCGTCGCCTGCTCGTCGCACTCATAGAGGGCGCACGGGAAGCGGCTCTTCATGTCGTCGAGCGCGGTCTGCTCCTGGCCGGGATCGGCGAAGGCGAGGCCGGCGAGCCCGCGATCGGTCGCCATCAGGAGGGCGTAGCCGAAGGGCGAGGCGTGAAAGCCCCATTTGATCGTCACGCCCTCGCCGCGCGCCTTGTAGGCGCCCGGGCTCATCGCCTCATGGGTGACGAAGAGGTCGTGCAGCCGGCCCGGGCCGGAGAGGCCGACCTCATAGCTCGCATCGAGCACCGACACGTCGGCGGCGAGCAGCGCGCGGGCGTGGTCGATCGTCTGCGCCTGGATGAAGGCCTTCGGCGACAGGCCGCACCAGCGGGTGAAGAGTTTCTGCAACGCCAGAGGCGGCATGCCGACATGACCGGCGATCCGCTCGAGCGAGGGCTGCTGGCGCCAATGGGCGATCAGGAACTCGATGGTGCGGCGAACGATCTCGTAGTCGGCGACCGGGCCCTCTGGGACCTGCGGCACGGCGGAGGCGAGCACGGACTGGATGTTGAGCATGGCGTCGGGTCCGGTCATACGATCGATCGTGCCAATCTAGGCGCGCGGGCGCGAGGCCGACACCCGATTCCTGCCGTCCGGCGCGGCTCAGCCGCGGCCGGCCCGCACCGCCGCGAGCGCCCGGTCGAGCGCCGCGACGAAGCCCTCGCGCTCGTCCGGCACAAGGAAGCCGCCGATCGGCAGCCGCCGCCCATGCGAGGCGAGCGCGATCGCCGTGACGCCGAAATGCGGCCGCCGCTCCACCTCGACACGCGCCCAGTAGGGATTGAGCTCGATGGAATGCGCCGCACCGCGCGCGTCCACCCTCGTCACGGTGAGCCGCTCGCGGGTCACCTCGACGATCTCGCGCGCTTCCGCCGCCCGGAAGTTCATCCGGAAGGCCAACTGGATAGCGAGCAGGTCGAGCCCGAAGAAGCCGGCGATCGGCCACGCGCCGAGCGACCAGAACAACAGGCCGCTCGCGAAACAGGTGCCGCCGATGAAGGCGAGCAGCAGGCCGAACTGCCGCGGCGACAACGAGCGATGCGGCCGCAGCACGGCCGCGAAGACCGGCTCTTCCGCGCGAGCCGCATCGGCTCCGTCCTGCTCCGCCATTGCCGTCCCTCCGCAATTCCGGGCCGGGCGCCGAGCTCGCATGGCCGCAGCGCGTGCGCAGAAGTATAGAGGAAGGATGAGCGATTCCGAGTCCTCTCGTCGCCGCACCCCGTCTGCAGCTTCCGCCGCGGCGCGGCCCCGCCGCGCGCGGGCGGCCGCCGCCGCCGAAGGAAAGGCCCCTCGCGCGCGTCGTTCCGGCCTGACCAGGGCCGAGGTCGAAACCGTCTTCGCCCGCTTCGCCGCCGCCGATCCGGAGCCGAAGGGCGAACTCGACTATGTGAACCCCTTCACGCTGCTCGTCGCGGTCGTCCTGTCGGCGCAGGCGACGGACGCCGGCGTCAACAAGGCGACGAAGGCGCTCTTCGCCGCGGCCGACACGCCGCAGAAGATGGTGGCGCTCGGCGAGGACCGTGTGCGCGAGATGATCCGCACCATCGGGCTCTACCGCACCAAGGCGAAGAACGTCATCGCGCTGTCCGAGCGGCTGGTCGCCGAGCACGGCGGCGCCGTGCCCGCGGAGCGCGCCGCGCTCGAGGCGCTGCCCGGCGTCGGCCGCAAGACGGCGAACGTCGTGCTGAACATCGCCTTCGGCGAGCCCACCATCGCCGTCGACACCCATCTCTTCCGGGTCGGCAATCGCACCGGCCTCGCCTCCGGCGCGACGCCGCTCGCGGTCGAGGAGGCGCTGCTGCGCGTCGTGCCGGCGGCCTATCGGCGCCACGCCCATCACTGGCTGATCCTGCAAGGCCGCTATGTCTGCAAGGCCCGGCGGCCGGAATGCTGGCGCTGCCCGATCGCCGATCTCTGCCGGTTCGAGGCGAAGACGCCGCCGCCCGCCGGCGCGATGCCGCTGCGGCCCTATCGCTGAAGCCGCTGCGCCGCTCTTTTTTGCCGCTTAACCCCGGCCCGGTTCGCCGCTAATGTCCCGGCGCCGCGACGGGCGCGGCGGGCAAGGGGGACGATCCATGCGAAACCATCTTCTCGGCGCGGCGGTCGTCGCGACCCTTCTCGGCGCCACGGCGGCCGAGGCGGCCGGCGAGCGCGTCTCGGTGCTCACCCCCTATCTCTCCGCCGTCACGACGGCCGAGATGGCCGAGGCCTTCAAGGCCGAAGCGGCGAAGCACGACTGGTCGGTCGACGTCGTCGATACCGGCGGCGACATGGGCGCGCTGGCGAGCCGCGTCGAGGACGTGACCGCGGCGAAGGTCGCGGCGATCGTGCTGATCTCGATCGATCCGGCGCAGATCCAGGACCAGGTCTCGAAGGCGAAGGCGGCCGGCATTCCGGTGGTGACGATCGACGGCGCCAAGAACGACGCCGTCGCGGTCAACGTCACCTCCGACAATTACGTGCTCGGTGCGACGATGACGAAGTTCCTGTTCGAGCAGATCGGCAACAAGGGCAAGATCGTCCGGCTCTTTCATTCCGCCCATCCGGGTGTGCGTCAGCGCGAGATCGCCCTCGACGATGCGCTGAAGGCCAATCCGGACGTCACCGAGGTCGGCGGACACTATGTCCAGGTGCCGGGCCAGATCGAGGACGCGCGCGCCGCTGTCGACGCGATCCTCCTCGCCAACCCGGCGCCCGACGCGATCAACGCCGTCTGGGCCGCCTGGGACGAGCCGGCGATCGGCGCCGATCTGGCGCTGAAGGCGGCCGGCCGCACCGGCGTCGTCGTCGCGGGCATCGACGGCAACCCGCAGGCGATCGAGCTGATCAAGGCGTGTTCCTCGATCGTCGGCACCGTCCGCCAGGGTTTCGGCCAGATGGCGACGATCGCCGCCGACGAGCTCGCGAAGATCCTTTCCGGCGGCACGCCGGAGAAGAACGAGCTCTACGCCCCCGTCGAGGTGATCACCCGGGAGAGCCTCGGCGTCACCTGCCCGTGATGCCGCCGGCGTCCGGCCGACGCGCCGTTCCGAACCCGCGCCCCTCTCCCCCCTCGGGCGGGAGAGGGGAAGAGGGGGGTGACCGGGAGGGCCGCCGGTCGCCCCGACCCCATCGCCCCGCCCTGCCGAGCCCTCTTTCTCCATGACCCTCCTCCTCCAGCGCTACGGCACGCTCGGCGCCTTTCTCCTTCTCGTCGCCGGCTTCTCGATCGCCGTGCCGCAGGCTTTCGCCTCGACCGCCAACCTGCTCAATCTCCTGCAGCAGGTGACGGTGCTCGCGATCGTCGCCACGGCGGCGACCTTCGTCATGGTGGTGGGGGAGTTCGATCTGTCCGTCGGCTTCGTCGCCTCGCTCGCCGCGGTGCTCGCCTTCGTGCTGTTCGGCGCGGGCGCGCCGGTCTGGCTCGCCATCCTCGCCGGCCTCGCCGCCGGTGCGGCGGCGGGGCTCGCCAACGGCCTCCTCGTCGCCCGGCTCGGCGTGCCGTCCTTCGTCGCCACCCTTGCGGTCGGAACGATCGTCTCGGGCTTCGCCTATTGGGCCTCGGGCGGCTCGAGCCTCTTCTCGGGCGTGCCGCCGAGCTTCACCGCGCTCGGCCGGGCCTCGGTCTATGGCGTGCCCGCGCTGACGCTGTGGATGATCGCCGTGCTCGGTCTCGCCGCGCTGCTGCTCGCCCGCTCCCGCTTCGGCCGCCGGCTGCACGCGATCGGCGACAATGCCGCCGCCGCGCGGCTGGTCGGCCTGCCGGTCGCCCGCGACAGGACGCTCGCCTTCGTGCTCGCCGGCCTCGTCGCGGCCCTCGCCGGCCTGCTGCTCGCCGCGCGGCTCGGCAGCGTCCAGCACACGATGGGCGAGGCCCTGCTCCTGCCGGCCTATGCCGCCGTCTTCATCGGCACGACCGCCTCGCCCCGCGGCATCCCCAACATCCCGGGCACGTTTCTCGGCGTCGCGATCGCCGGGGTGATCGCCAACGGCCTGACGATCATCGGCGTCGAGCCCTTCGTGCAGCGCATGGTGACCGGCGCGATCATCATCGCCGCGGTGCTGATCCGGCGCGCCGGGCGGACCGCATGAGGGCGCCGATCCTCGCTCTCGACGTCGGCTCCTCGGCCTTGAAGGCCGTTCTCTTCGAGACGGACGGCCGTGTCGCGGCGAGCACGGAGGCGGGCTATGAGGGCGTGGACGGTGGCCGCGATCCCGACGCCTGGTGGCGCGCCGCCCGTGCGGCGGTCGCCGCGCTCGGCCGGCCCGCCGTCGCCGCCGTCACGCTCTCCGGGACGATGGAGAACCTGATCCCGGTCGACGCGGCCGGCCGGCCGGTCTGCCCGGCGGTCCCCTATTCCGACCCCTGCGGCGAGCCCTTCCTCGCCGCCGCCGCCGGCCGGCTCGAGGCGCTCGGCGCCGCCGCGCGGATCGGCAATCCGCCCGAGCCGCTGATGACGGCGTTCAAGATCGGCTGGCTCCGCCGGCACGCGCCCGAAGCGCTCGCCGCCGCCGCCTTCCTCCTGCCGGGCGCCAAGGACGCGCTCGCGCTCCGCCTCACCGGCATCGCCGCGACCGACGCCGCGACCGCCACCACCACCGGCCTGATGGCGATCGCCGACCGGCGCTGGGATCCGGAGATCGCCGCCGCACTCGATGTGCCGCTCGACCGGCTGCCGCCGATCCGGCCGGCCGCCGCCGTGCTCGGCGGCATCACCGCGACGGCGGCAGCCGAGATCGGCCTCGCGGCCGGAACGCCGGTCGTCAATGGCTGCGGCGACGGCGCGGCGACGACGCTCGGCTCCGACTGCCACGCCGCCGGCGATGTCAGCCTGCATCTCGGCACCACCGGCTGGCTCGCCCGGGTCGTCGACGATGCGGGCCTCGCCGAGCCGCGCCCGGTCTATCGCCTCGCCCATCCCGCCGAGCGCACCCTCGTCGAGATCACGCCGATCCTCTCCGCCGGCGCAGCGGTCGCCTGGGCGCGGCGCCTGTTCGGTTATGACGGCGAGCGGGCGGAGGCGGAACTCGCTGCGATCGACCGCGCGCCACCCGATCTCCTCTTCCTTCCCTACCTCGCGGGCGAGCGTTTCCCCTTTCTCGACACCGCCGTCCGCGGCGCCTTTCACGGGCTCGACGCGGGCCACGGACCGGCGGACCTCTATTACGCCGTGCTCGAAGGCGTGGCCCTCGCCGTCGAGGCGAATCTCGCCGCCATCGATCCGGCGGGCACCGCCCGGCTCTGTCTCGCGGGCGGCGGCGCGAAGAGCGCCGTCTGGCCGCAGATGATCGCCGACCTGCTCGGCCGGCCGGTCACCATCCCGCACGGGGCGGAGATCGCCACCGCCCGCGGCGCCTTCCTGCTCGCCCGGCGCGCGCTCGGCCTCGTGGCGGAAGACAGCGGCTCGGCGGGCCGAACGGTGGCACCACGTGCTCGGCGCCGCGCCCGGGCGCAGCGCCTCGCGGCCGGCTTCGCGGCCGCGACCGGCTTCGCCCGCGCCTTGAAGATCGCTGCGGACGGGATCGAAACGGCTCCGACGGGTCCTTGACAGCCGTCACCCGTCCACCCTAAATGGCGCCCGTTCGCCAAAGGCGACGGGGCCGTAGCTCAGTTGGGAGAGCGCTGCAATCGCACTGCAGAGGTCAGGGGTTCGACTCCCCTCGGCTCCACCAAGGCGAAGCGCCATTCCTCCGTAAATCTGCGAATTGCGCTCAGCCTCCGGTTGTTTGATCATCGCATCTGACCTTTACCGCCCCCCGCGGATCCCGCGACGGTCGAAGACGCCCTGATGCGTCGAGAGAACCCCCGTCGCGAAACTCCGAGTGCCGGTGTCCCGTATCCGAATGCGTTCCGCGCAATGGGGCATTGCACATCTTCACCCACCGATTCACTCGTGTCGCCATTGGAGCGCGGGACGATCGCCGGCCGGCGCGTGGCGACGTGGCTTCATCCGGACTGCTTCCCGGTTCCGCATGCGCGGAGAATCTCGCGCCGGCGGACCGACGCGCCGCGCGTCCTGATCCGGCACGGCCGTGCTGCCGCGGAGCGTGGTGTCGCTGCGGCGCTTCTCCCGAGCCCCTCGAAACAACCGCAGACCGGCCTTCACATCGGAGCCCGGTCGGGTGTCGGGACGGCGCCCTGCGGCTCCGTCTTCGGGCAATCGTCCGCCCGGTAGCGGCCGGCGAGGCGCAGCCGCAAGGTCCATTCGGCGGCGCGCAGCGCGACCGCGCGATGGACGGTCCGCCAGTGCTTGGGTCGGCCGAGCATCAGGCCGAACACCCGGCGTTGCGCCAGATCCAGACGGCGAAGCAGGGATTTTCGCACCCTCGGCCGCTCGAGGCGGAACTCGGCCGGGAGAAAGCGGCGGAACACGAAGCGGAACGGCGTCTCTTCGCGCCAAGGCTTGGCCTGCCCGCAGAAATGAACGATCGCCGGGGCGCGCGGTCTGAGATGGCGGGGATACTCGTGAAAGCGGTTGACGTGGAAGTTCCAGCACCGGCCGAGACGATGGACCTCGCCGCGCAGGATCCCGTTGATGATCGACTGATCCTCGGCATTGTGGGTCGGGTCCGCCAGCATCGCCAGCGCCCGCCGCGCCGCGCCGCTGCGGCGCCAGGCCTCGAGATCCATGACCATGACGCCGCTGTTGACGTAATCCCCCGGCCGGCACCCCGTGGCGGCGAGTTCGTGGCCGAGGATGAAGTCATCCGGCACGGCCGCGACGAGCCGGCCGCCGAGGTCGACCTCCCAGAGCGGGCGCAGATCGGAGAGCACGATGGTGTCGGCATCGAGCCAGAGCACGCGCTTCCGGTCGGGCAGCAGATCGGGCAGGAACAGGCGCGCATAGGCCGCGCGCGACAGGTGCGGCGACCTCAGGGGCGTGTCCGCCACCCGGTCGGGATCGAAAGGGATCAGTTCTACGGAGAGCCCGAGACGATCGGCATGAGCCCGGATCGTCGCCTCCTCCGCGTGCGACAGGCCGACGGCCAGGACGACGACGCGGGTGCCGCCCGCCGCCCGGGCGAGAGAGCCGAGCATGGCGACGAGCGGCAGGATCGCCGCCGCATCCGCTGCGGTGGCGACCAGCGGATACGGCACGCCGCTCCCGCCATCCGTGCGCCGCGCCGCACCTCCACGCGCTCCGGTCACAGCGGTACCGACCCCGAAGGGGAGACGCCACCCCCGCACCACCCGTGGCGGCCACGCGCCGCCCCGACGCGATACCGCTGCGCCCCGCGAGCCGCGGAGCCCACCCGACGGTGCGGATAGGCGACAGGCAGCGACGGAACCGCGCCGGTCGGCTCCGGAACACAGCCCCTCTTTCGACGGACGAGAAATGGCATCGATCCCCCGCTCCGGAATCCCGCGCATCATCCACCAGACGTGGCGCGACCGACGGATCCCCGAGGGTCTCGGATATCCGAAGAGCTGGATCGACAGCAATCCGGATTGGACCTATCGCTTCTGGACCGACGAAGATCTGCTCGCCTTTTTCCGCACCGAGCGTCCCGATCTTCTCGACCTCTATCTCGCCTATCCGAAAGGCGTCCAGCGCGCCGATCTCGCCCGCTACTGCCTCCTCGAGCGCTATGGCGGGCTCTATGCCGACATCGATACGCGCTGCGTCGGCTCGCTCGAACCCATCGCCGGCGATCACCGCGTGGTCCTGTGCGAGGAGCCGGAGGCCCATTGGGGGCCGGCGATCGCGCGCGGGCTGCCGCGCCTGTGGTTCAACGGCACCATGGCGAGCCCGCCCGGCCACCCGCTGTGGGGTCGGGTGATCGAGCTCTGCCGGCGGATGGCCGATCGCCGCGATGGCGATGTGCTCGACAATACCGGGCCGCTGATCCTCAGCGCCGTGGTCGAACGCTGGCCCGATCCGAACGAGCTGGCGCTCAACGGCTGCGCGCTGTTCGCCGACATCGACGCCTATGGCAAGCCGCCCTCCCGGGCGCCCTGGGGGCCGTTCGGCGACCGCACCATCTCCACCCATCTGTGGCGCGGCACCTGGTACGAGACCCATCAGGAGCGCTGGCGCGCCCGCAAGATCGGCCGGCTGCGCCAGATGCGCGACGCGCTCTTCGGCGGGCCGCGGATCGATCCGGCGGCCGCCGCGGCGGGGATCGACGCCGAGCTTCTCGCGCGGCCCATTGCCGCGAGCGACGGGTCGGCCTCGGTGCTCGTGCTCCTCGATCTCGGAGCGGCGGGATCGGATCCGGAACGTGCCTTCGCGCTTCTCGCCGCGCTCGACTATCCGAAGGATCGCTTGCACATCCGGCTCTATGGCGGCGGCGCGGCGGGCGGCTGGACGACGCCGCCCGGCGGGTCGGGCGGACCGTTCGGGTCCGCCGCGGCGCTGTCGGGGGCGGCCGGCCGGCCGCGCTCCCGCCGTGCGGCGCTGCGGGAAGGCCGGTCGAAGGAGCGCAACGCGGCGCTGCGCGCAGCCCTCACCGCCGAACATGACTGGGTGCTGTGGCTCGATGCGAGCCTCCTGCACTATCCGCCGGACACGCTCCGGCGCCTGATGGCGGCGCAGGCGAAGATCGTCGTGCCTCATTGCGTCGGTCGGGCCGGCGGACCGAGCCTCGACCGGAGCACCTTCCTCGAGGTCTATCGGCCGACGCGGGCCGAGTTCTACGAGCACGTCAGGAGCGGCGTGCTGAGGCCGCCGGCCGACTGGTGGTACCGCCGCCACCTGCACGACCTGCGCTATCTCGATCGCGTGCCGCTCCACGGCGTCGGCGCGGTGATGCTGCTGGTCGACGTATCCTGCCACCGCGCCGGCCTGCTCTTTCCCGAGCTTCCCTACCGGCATCGTGCGGAGAGCGAGGGCTTCGGCCTGCTGGCGCGCGATCTCGGCATCGTGCCCGTCGGTCTGCCGAACCTGGAAGTCGAGAGAGACCCCGCACCGGCCCGGACCGCGCCGTGATCCGCGGCGCGCCGGGAAGGAGACGCGAGTTCTGGACAAGGCCGCGCAAACCTTCGATATGGTCGGAGCCGGATCGGTCCGCCCGCGCCGGCGGCCGTGCGGCGGCGGCGGTGCGGCGGCGGCGGTGCGGTGGTCGTCGGCCCGAGGCGCGGGTTTCTCCATGGGACGGGAGTTCGTGTGAGCCATCAAGGAAAGGTCGCGCTGATGACCGGCGTGACGGGGCAGGACGGCGCCTATCTGGCCCGCCTGCTCCTGCAGAAGGGCTATGTCGTCCATGGCATCAAGCGCCGTTCGTCTTCCTTCAACACGCAGCGGGTCGAGGACATCTATCAGGACCCGCATGTCGAGGGCGCCCGCTTCGTCCTGCATTACGGCGACCTCACCGACACGACCAGCCTGATGCGGGTGATCGAACAGGCCGCGCCGGACGAGATCTACAATCTGGGGGCGCAGAGCCATGTCCGCGTCTCCTTCGAGGCGCCGGAATATACGGCCAATGTCGACGCGCTCGGCACGCTCCGCCTGCTCGAGGGGATCCGCATCCTCGGCCTCGCCGAGCGCGTACGCTTCTACCAGGCCTCGACCTCGGAGCTCTACGGCCTGGTGCAGGAGACGCCGCAGCGCGAGACGACGCCGTTCTACCCGCGCTCGCCCTATGCGGTCGCCAAGCAGTTCGCCTTCTGGAGCGTCGTCAATTATCGCGAGGCCTATGGGATGCACGCCTCGAACGGCATCCTCTTCAACCATGAGAGCCCGCTGCGCGGCGAGACCTTCGTCACCCGCAAGATCACCCGCGCCGCGGCCGCGATCGCGCTCGGCCGCCAGGACCGGCTCTATCTCGGCAATCTCGACGCGGAACGCGACTGGGGCCATGCGCGCGACTATGTCGAGGCGATGTGGCTGATGGTGCAGCAGGACGAGCCCGACGACTATGTCGTCGCCACCGGCACCAAGACCTCGGTGCGGCAGTTCGCCGAATGGGCCTTCGCCGAGACCGGCGTGACGCTCGCCTGGCGCGGCACCGGCGTCGAGGAGAAGGGCTATGATGCCGCCAGCGGGCGCTGCCTGGTCGAGATCGATCCGCGCTATTTCCGCCCGACCGAAGTCGACCTTCTGCTCGGCGATGCCGCCAAGGCCCGTCAGAAGCTCGGCTGGCGGCCGACCGTCACGGTGCAGGAACTGGCCGCCGAAATGGTGCGCGCCGACCTGAAGGTGATGGCGAGCGATCCCGTGATGAACGACGCATAGGCGGCGGTTTCGGATGAGCTACGATCTCGGCGGCAAGCGGGTCTGGGTGGCGGGCCATCGCGGCATGGTCGGTGCGGCGGTCGTGCGCCGGCTCGAACGCGAGGATTGCCACGTCCTCACCGCCGGCCGCGAGAGGGTGGACCTCACCCGCCAGGCCGAGGTCGAGGCCTTCATGGCGGCGGCGCGGCCGGATGCCGTGGTGATCGCCGCGGCGAAGGTGGGCGGCATCCTCGCGAACGACAGTGCGCCGGCCGACTTCCTCTATCTCAACCTGATGATCGAGGCGAACGTCGTCGAGGCGGCGCATCGGACCGGTGTCGAGAAACTGCTCTTCCTCGGCTCCTCCTGCATCTATCCGAAGTTCGCACCGCAGCCGATCCCGGAATCGGCGATGCTGACCGGCCCGCTCGAGCCGACCAATGAATGGTATGCGGTGGCGAAGATCGCCGGCATCAAGCTCGCGCAGGCCTATCGGCGGCAGCACGGCCGCGACTTCATCTCGGCCATGCCGACCAATCTCTACGGTCCGGGCGACAATTTCGACCTCGCCTCCAGCCATGTCATGCCGGCGCTGATCCGCAAGGCGCACGAGGCCAAACAGCGCGGCGACGCGGCGATCACGGTATGGGGCAGCGGCACGCCCCGGCGCGAATTCCTGCACGTCGACGACTGCGCCGATGCGCTCGTCTTCCTGCTGCGGCACTATTCGGAGGCCGAGCACGTCAATGTCGGCTCGGGCACGGATCTGTCGATCCTCGAACTGACCGAACTCGTCTGCCGCGTCGTCGGCTTCGAGGGCCGGATCGAACACGACCTCTCGAAGCCGGACGGAACGCCGCGCAAGCTGATGGATTCGGGCCGCCTCGCCGGGCTCGGCTGGCGTCCTTCCATTCCGCTCGAGGACGGCGTCGCCGCGACCTATCGCTGGTTCCTCGACAACGCCGCCGGCTGAGCCGTCGCCGCCCGGTCGAGCCGGGCGGCGGGATCGCTCAGAACTTGCCGTAGCGCAGATAGGCCTCTTGCGGGTCGACGCCCTCGAGAATCGCCTTGCGGACGAGATTCTCGGTGCCGATCGCCACTTCCGCCTTCTCGATCACCGCCTCGACGATCGCGGCGGGGACGCGGATGGCGCCGTCGCGGTCGGCGACCATGTAGTCGCCGGACCGGATCTCGACATCGCCGATCGTGATCGGCACCTCGGTCGCCTTCGGAAGCCACCAGCTGACGATGTCGCGCGGGGTGAAGCCGCGCGACCACGCCTGGAAGCCGATCTCGAGCAGGAAGTCGACGTCGCGGATATAGCCGTCGACGATGCAGCCGCGCACGCCCTTGTTCTTCAGCGTCTCGGCGGACAGCTCGCCCATATGGGCGACGATCCGGTCGTTCGGCTGGCAGACCCAGATCGAGCCCCTCGGCGCCTTCGACAGAAGGCCGGTCCAGGCGAGCAGCGTGTCGTGCGCCGCCGCGCTCGCATCGGTCATGCCCTCGATCGTGAAGGCGGGTCCGGCGATCCGCTTCTCCGGCAGGATCGGCCGCAACTCGGCCGGCAGGGTGAAGTCCTTCAGTCCCATCGCCCGCATGACGTCGTGCACGACGCCGGTGTAGCAGGCGGCGAGCCTGTCCGCAGTCTCCGTCATTGTTCCTCCCGGAATGGTTTTCTCACGCCGCCGGCAGGCAGGCCGGGCCGATCGGCTCGAAACTCTTATAGGTGAGAACGAATTCCTGATGGGCCAATTCTTCCGAACGGGTGCGGCCGCCGGCGGCGAGGCCGATGACGAGATCGCGGATCTCGGCGCCGACCTCGTCGAGGGTCGCGCGGCCCTCGATGATCCGGCCGGCATCGACGTCCATGTCGTCCTCCATCCGGCGATAGGTCTCCGGATTGGCGCAAATCTTGACCACCGGCGAGATCGCCGAGCCGACCACCGAGCCGCGCCCGGTGACGAACAGCACGGCATGGCTGCCGCAGGCGATCAACTCGGCGATCTCGGCATTGTCGTTGATGTTGGGGAAGCCCCAGCGCACCTCGCCGTCCGGCACCACGTCGAGCAGATAGAGCCCGCCCCTCGGCGGCAGGTCGCCGGGCTTGATCAGGCCGGAGATCGGCGAGGCTCCCGATTTCGCGTATGCCCCCATCGATTTCTCCTCGATCGTCGAGAGCCCGCCCTCGGCATTGCCGGCTGCGAAGGAGCCGTAGCCGAGCGTCGCGTAATAGCGGGCCGCCTTGGCGACCGAGGCTTCGAGTTCCCGGCCGAGTTCCGGCGTCGCGGCGCGCGCCGCCATGATGTGCTCGCAGCCGATCAGCTCGCCGGTCTCCTCGAAGATGCAGGCCGCCCCCGCCTCGACCAGCATGTCGAAGGCGCGGCCCGCGGCGGGATTGCCGGAAATGCCAGACGTTCCGTCCGAGCCGCCGCACACCGTGCCGATCACCAGTTCGGAAACGTCCATCGGCACGGTCGGCGCCGCGTCGAGCGCCGCGCGCTGCGCGGCGACGAAGGCGCGGCCGGCGGCGATCGACTTCCGCGTCCCGCCCGTGCCCTGGATGACGATCGTCTCGACCGGCCGGCCGGTCGCCCGCACGGCCCGTTCGAGCGCGCGCTTGTCGAAGCTCTCGCAGCCGAGCGAGACGAGGAGCACGGCGCCGACATTGGGGTGCGTGCAGAGCCGCTCCATCATCCGCTCCGCATAGGCGTTCGGATAGCAGCCGGGGAAGCCGATGACGTGCACGCCCTCCTCGCGAAAGGGCAGCGCGATCTCGCGCGCGACGTGATGCGCACATTCGACCAGGTAGCCGACCACCACCGTGTTCCGGATGCCCTTGCGTCCGTCCGAACGCAGCCAGCCGCGCATCGTCATCGACCCGCCTCCCCGCCGAGCAGGTGATAGGTCGGCGTGTAGTCGCTCTTCACATTGTGGACGTGGACATGCGCGCCGAGATCGATCGCTACGGTCGCGGTGCCGATCGGCGCGCCGTATTTGACGATCTTCTCGCCGGCCGCGATCGGCCGCCGGGCGATCTTGTGGCCGAGCGGCAGATCGGCCGGCACCGGGACGGGGACGCCGCCGCCGACCCGGATCGTCTCGCCGGCCGGAATGCGGGCGCGTACCACGAGCACATTGTCCGACGGATCGAGCAGAAGCAGCCGCCCGTCCGTATCCTCCGCCCGCCCTTCCAGCACGGCCCGAGACATCGCCATTGCCGCCGGCCCTCCCAAGCCGTGTCGGGCACCGCCCGGCGCCTCCAGTCATAGCCGCCCCGTTCGGATTTTCTACAAAAAATTTTCTATTGGATATCTTGCACCGCGCGCCCGGCCGTGGAAACGTCCGGCCATGAAGAAGCTGAAGGGCGCCACCTTGGCCGAGCAGGCTTACGAGGAACTGCGGAGCCAGATCGTCTCGGGTCGTCTGCCGGCCGGGCAGAGGCTCGCCCCCGATCAGCTCGCCGATGCGCTCGGCATCAGCCAGACGCCGGTCAAGGAGGCGATCGCGCTCCTCGAACGCGACGGGCTGGTGGTGGGCGAGGCCCGGCGCGGTACCACGGTGCGCCAGTTCGCTCCGGCCGACATCGAGGAGGTGTTCGAGGCCCGAACCCTGCTCGAGCTCCACGCCGTCCGGCGGGCGATGGCGGCCGGCCGGATCACGCCGGCCTTCGTCGCGCGGTTGCGCGCCGTGCTCGAGGCGCACATCGCCGAGGTGATGAAGCAGACCGAGGACGGGCTCGCCGCCGCGATCGCCCTCGACCGCGAGTTTCACGAGCTGATCGTCGAGCGGGGCGGCAACGAGACGATCGCCGGCTGGCACAGCGTGATCCAGCGCCAGACCCAGACGATCAAGAACTTCACGCTCAAGACCTACACGCTCGAGCGGACCATGCAGGAGCACACGGCGATCGTGGAGGCGCTCGCCGGCGGCGATGCGGAGGCGGCGGCGGATGCGCTGCGCTTCCATCTCGAGAAGAGCCGCGACGCGATGCTGTCGCGCGCGGCGGAGGAGGTGCCGGCCCGCGCGTGACGGCGGGAGGCCGGAGAACGGCCGCGGCGGAAGACCCCCGGGAGAGAGGGTGCCGCGGAACGAGAAGTCGGACAATGGGAGGAGACCCGTCCATGAAGACCATGATCAAGGCCGCGCTCGCCGCGGCGCTGTTTGCCGGCGTCGCCGGCGCGCTGCCCGCCCGGGCCGAGGAAGGCAAGGTGGCGCTCGACCTGACGACGCTCACCTCGCCGTTCTGGACCTCCTACCATCGCTATGTGATGGAAGAGGCGAAGAAGCAGGGCGTCGAGATGCTCGAGCCCTTCAATTCCGAATTCGACACGGCGAAGCAGATCACCGGCGTGCAGAACGCGCTCGCCCTCGGCGCCAAGGGAATCATCTTCTCGCCCTTCGAATCGGCGGCCGCCGGCAATGTGCTGAAGGCGGCGGAGAAGGCCGGTGCGGTCGTCGTCGCCGTCGACGTGGCGCCCGACAACGGCCCGGTCGCGATCGTCGTGCGCGCCAACAACATCGCCTATGGCGAGAAGGCCTGCCACTATATCGGCGAGCATGTCGCCGAAGGTCCGGTCGTGCAGATCATGGGTGATCAGGCCTCGATCAACGGCCGCGACCGCGGCGTCGGCTTCCGCGACTGCATCACCAAGAACTATCCGAAGCTGAAACTGCTCGAGGTGCCGACCAAGGCGTGGTCGGGCGAGGACGCGGCGGCCGGTCTCGACGCGCTGCTCAATTCGACGCCGGACCTCAAGGCGATCTACATGCACGCCGGCGGCGTGTTCCTTGCGCCGACGCTGCAGACGCTGAAGCGCAAGGGCCTCCTCAAGACGACCGGCGAGGAGGGCCACATCGTCATCGTCTCGAATGACGGCATCCCGCAGGAATTCGACGCGATCCGCAAGGGCGAGATCGACGCCACCGTCTCGCAGCCGGCCGACCTCTATGCCAAGTACGGCATCCAGTATGTGAAGGAGGCGATGGCGGGCAAGACCTTCGCGCCCGGCCCGACCGACCACGACTCGACCATTCTCGAGGTCCGGCCCGGCGTGCTCGAGGACCAGCTGCCGGCGCCGCTGGTGACGAAGGAAAACGTCGACGACAAGTCCTTCTGGGCGAACCAGCTCTGATCGCCGGGGGCGGGTCCTCGCGAGGGACCCGCCCCTTCGCCCTCTCCTCTTCTCCAGGCGACGCCATGTCCTTCACCGCACAAGCGGCCGCTCCGCCGATCGTCGAGGCGATCGGCGTCTCGAAGCGCTACGGCCCCACGATCGCGCTGCACGAGGCGCAGCTGCGCGTCGTCGCCGGCGAATCGCACGCCCTCGTCGGCCGCAACGGCGCCGGCAAGTCGACGCTGGTCGGCATTCTCACCGGGCTGCGCGCGCCCGACACCGGCATGGTGCGTTTCGCCGGCGAGCCGGCGCCGCCGATCGCCGACCGCGAAGGCTGGCGCCAGCGCGTCGCCTGCGTCTACCAGCACTCGACCATCATCCCCGACCTGACGGTCGCCGAGAATCTCTTCATCAACCGCCAGCCCGAGAAGCGCGGCTTCATCTCCTGGCCGACCCTGAAGCGCGAGGCGCGCGCCCTCCTCGACCGCTGGAACGTCGCGGTCTCCGAGGACATGCGCGCCGGCGATCTGCGGATCGAGGCGCGCCAGCTGGTCGAGATCGCCCGCGCCCTCTCCTACGGCGCGCGCTTCATCATCCTCGACGAGCCGACCGCCCAGCTCGACGGCGAGGAGATCAAGCGGCTCTTCGTGCGCATCCGCGAATTGCAGGCGGCCGGAGTGACCTTCCTCTTCATCTCGCACCACCTGCAGGAGGTGTATGAGATCTGCCAGACGGTAACGGTGCTGCGCGACGCCCGGCACATCGTCACCGCGCCGGTCGCCGACCTGCCCAAGGACCGGCTGATCGAGGCGATGACCGGCGAGCAGGTGCATTTCGGCTTCGCCGACGCCGCCGGCCGCAGCCCGGTGCGCGATGCCCCGGTGGCGCTCGAGGTGAAGGGCATTTCGGGCGAAGATTTCGAGGATGTGAGCTTCACCGTCCGCAAGGGCGAAACGATCGGCATTTCGGGCGCCACGTCGAGCGGACGCGTCGGCGTCGCGGAGGCCGTCGCCGGTCTCGCCCGCTTCGGGAAGGGCGAGATCCGCATCGAGGGGCGGCGCCTGCCGTCCGGAAACGTGCCCGCGGCGCTCGCGCTCGGGGTCGGCTGCGTTCCGAAGAGCCGGCACGACCAGGGCCTCGTCCTGCCGCTCTCGGTCGCCGACAATGGCACCATGACGAAGGCGGGCAGGATGGGGCCGCTCGGCTTCATTGCGCCCCGCCGCCGCGCCGAGACCACCAACCGGATGATCCGCGAGCTCGGCGTCGTCACGCAGGGGCCGGAGCAGCCGGTGTCCGGCCTGTCGGGCGGCAATCAGCAGAAGGTGGTGATGGGCCGCGCGCTCGCCACCGACCCGTCCGTGCTCGTGCTGCTCGATCCGACCGCCGGCGTCGACGTCAAGTCGAAGGAGGCGCTGCTCGCCGTCGTCGAGCGGATGCGGCGCGAAGGCAAGGCGATCCTCGTCGTCAGCGGCGAGATCGAGGATCTGAGAACCTGCGACCGCGTGCTCGTGATGCGTCACGGCCGCGTCGTCGCCGAGAAGAAGGCCGGCTGGAGCGACAACGAGCTCGTCGCCGCGATCGAAGGAATCTGACGATGACCACCCGCGACACTGCCGGCGGCATCGCCGCCGCCTCCGCCGGCCGCCCGGCCTTCCTCTCCGCCGCCGCACTGCGGCTGCGCGACCTCGCCCTCCTGCCGGCGCTCGCCGTGCTCGTCGTGGTCGGCACCTTCGTCAGCCCGGCCTTCCTGACCCAGGCGAACATCTACACCATCCTCACCTCCTCGGCGGCGCTCGCCCTCGTCGTGCTCGCCGAATCGCTGATCATCATCACCGGCAAGTTCGACCTGTCGCTCGAATCGATCGCCGGCTTCGCGCCGGCGATCGGCGCCATGCTCGTCATCCCGGCGGCGACCAACGGCTTCGGCACGGAACTGCCGACCTATGTCGGCATCCTCGCCATCCTGGCGATCGGCGGGCTCGTCGGGCTCGTCAACGGCTTCCTCGTCGTCCACCTGAAGCTCAACGCCTTCATCGTCACGCTCGCCATGCTGATCATCCTGCGCGGCATGCTGGTGGGGGCGACGAACGGCCGGACGCTGTTCGACATGCCGGACGCCTTCTATGCGCTGATGATCGTCACCGTGCTCGGCCTGCCGCTCGCCGTCTGGCTCGCCGCGCTCGCCTTCGCGGTCGCCGGCGTGATGCTGCGCTATCATCGGCTCGGCCGCGCCCTCTACGCGATCGGCGGCAATGCCGAGGCGGCGCGCGCCGCCGGCATCCGCGTCGAGCGCGTCGTCTGGGGCGTCTACGTCATCGCCGGCATGCTCGCCGCCGTCGGCGGCCTCGCCATCACCGGCTATGTCGGGGCGGTCTCCGCCAATCAGGGCAACGGCATGATCTTCACCGTCTTCGCGGCGGCGGTGATCGGCGGCATCTCGCTCGAGGGCGGACGCGGCACGATGTTCGGCGCGCTGACCGGCGTACTCCTGCTCGGCCTCGTCCAGAACCTCCTCACCCTCGCCCAGGTGCCTTCCTTCTGGATACAGGCTATCTACGGCGCCATCATCCTCGGCGCGCTGATGGTGGCCCGCGTCACCTCCGGCCGCGCGCAGACCTGAGAGAGCGCCCCCCGATGCCCTCCTTCCCGATCGTCGACACCCACGTCCATCTCTACGACCCGGCCGCCCTGCCCTATTCCTGGACGGCGGGCTCGGATGTGCTCGGCCGGTCGAGCCTGCCGGCGCGCTATTTCGAGCGCTCGGCACCGGTCGAGATCGAGGCGATGGTGTTCGTCGAGGTCGACATCGACGCCGGCCACCATCTCGACGAGGCGCGTTTCGTGACGCGGCTCGCCGACGACGAGCCGAAGCTGCGCGGCATGGTCGGCCATGTGCCGATGACCAAGGGCGCCGCCGCGGCCGAGGATCTCGAACGGTTCGCCGGCCTGCCGCTCGCCCGCGGCGTGCGCGACCTGATCCAGAAGCACGCCGACACGCCCGGCTGGTGTCTCCAGCCGGCCTTCGTCGAGGCGGTGAAGCTCCTGCCGCGCTACGGGCTCTCCTTCGATCTCTGCATCTTCCATCCGCAGATGAAGGACGCGATCGAACTGGTGAAGCGCTGCCCCGACACCCGCTTCGTGCTCGACCATATCGGCAAGCCGGGCATCAAGGCCGGCGTGTTCGATCCCTGGCGGGCCGATATCGCGGCGCTCGCCGAACTGCCGAACGTCGCCTGCAAGATCTCCGGCGTCGCCACCGAGGCCGATTTCGAGCACTGGACCGAAGAACAGCTCGCGCCCTACATCGCCCATGCGATCGAGCGCTTCGGCTTCGACCGGGTGATGTTCGGCGGCGACTGGCCGGTGTCGGAGCTCGCCATCGGCTATGCGGAATGGGTCGCGATCGTCGAGGGTGTCGTCGCCGGGGCATCGGAGACGGAAAAGAGAAAGCTCTTCCGCGACAACGCGATCGCCTTCTACCGGCTGTAGGCGCCGCGGCGCCTGCCCGCCCGTCCGCCGCGGCGGACGGGCGATGGGGCAGAACCCTCAGTGCGCGTCGTCCCAATTGTCGGCGGCGCGCGCTTCGACCTTAAGGGGCACCGAAAGCTGGACGGCGGGGAGCGGTGCGTTCTCCATCACGTCCGCGACGACCGGCAGGGTGCGCTCGACCTCCTCCTCCGGCACCTCGAAGACCAGTTCGTCGTGCACCTGCAGCAGCATGCGGGCCGACAGCCCGGCGGCCGCGAGCGCGCCCTCCATCCGCACCATGGCGCGGCGGATGATGTCCGCCGCCGAGCCCTGGATCGGCGCGTTGATCGCCTGGCGCTCGACGGCGGCGCGCTGCGAGGGGTTGGACGAGTTGATGTCGGGATAGTGGCAGATGCGGCCGAACACCGTCGTCACATAGCCGCGCTCGCGGCAGAGCCGCTTGGTCTCGTCCATATAGGCGCGGATGCCGGGGAAGCGCTCGAAATAGCGGCGGATATAGGCGCCCGCCTCGTCGCGCGGGATGGCGAGCTGCTCGGCGAGGCCGAAGGCCGAGATGCCGTAGACGATGCCGAAATTGATCGCCTTGGCGCGCCGCCGCACATCCGAGGGCATGCCCTCGACCGGCACGCCGAACATTTCCGACGCCGTCATCGCATGGATGTCGATGCCGTCGGAGAAGGCCTTCTTCAGCTGCGGGATGTCCGCCATATGGGCGAGCACGCGCAGCTCGATCTGCGAATAGTCGGCCGAGATCAGCTTGTGGCCGGGGGTCGCGACGAAGGCCTTCCTGATCTTGCGGCCTTCCTCGGTGCGGATCGGGATGTTCTGGAGATTGGGCTCGGAGGAGGACAGCCGGCCCGTCGTCGTCGCGGCGAGCGCGTAGGAGGTGTGCACCCGGCCGGTCTCCCGGTTCACATAGCCGGGCAGGAGATCGGTATAGGTCGATTTGAGCTTTGCGAGCTGGCGCCAGTCGAGCACCTTGCGCGGCAGCGGATGGCCCTCGGCCGCGAGCTCCTCGAGCGTGCGCGCGCCCGTCGCCCACTGGCCGGTCGCCGTCTTCTTCGCGCCCGGCAGGCCCATGCGGCCGAACAGGATGTCGCCGAGCTGCTTCGGCGAGCCGATCGTGAAGCGTTCGCCGGCGAGCGCGTAGACGTCCTCCTCGATGCCGCCGAGCGCCTGCGCGAACTCCGCCGACATGCGCGACAGGATTTGCCGGTCGATCGCGATGCCGCGCCGCTCCATCCGTGCGAGGGTCTCGACCATCGGCCGCTCGAGCGTCTCGTAGACCGTCGTCAGCCGCTCGGCGGCGAGGCGCGGCTTCAGCACCCGCCACAGCCGCAGCGTGACGTCGGCGTCCTCCGCGGCGTATTCCGCCGCCTTGTCGATCGGCACGAGATCGAAAGTGACCGCCGACTTGCCCTTTCCCGCGACGTCCGCATAGGCGATGCACTTGTGGTTGAGGAAGCGCAGCGCCAGCTCGTCCATGCCATGTCCGGACGAGATGCCGCCACGGCCGGCATCGAGCACATAGGAGATCAGCATCGTGTCGTCATAGGGGGCGACCTCGATGCCGTAGCGGGCGAGCATCAGCCAGTCGAATTTGAGGTTCTGGCCGATCTTCAGGACACCCGCCGATTCCATCAGCGGCTTCAGCCGCTCGATCGCCTCGGGCGTGCCGATCTGATCCGGCAGAAGGGCGGAATCGAAGAGGCCCGAGCCGTTGCGATGGAGGAGCGGCACATAGGCGGCGCGGCCCGGCTCGAGCGCGAGCGAGATGCCGACGAGATCGGCGCTCATCGCATCGAGACCGGTGGTCTCGGTGTCGAAGGCGACGAGCCCCCGCTCGAAGGCTTCGGCGATCCAGGCGTCGAGCCGTTCGATCGTGGTGATCGTCTCATAGCCGGACCGGTCGCAGGGGTTCGCCTTCGCCGCCTCGGCGCGGGCGGCGGCGAGCGCCTGCGGGGTCATGCCGCCGGCCGGCGCGGGGGGCGCGGCCGCGGCAACACCGGCGGCAGCCGGCGCTGCGGATTCTGCACCGGCCGCCAAAGGTTCGCCCTGCGCAGGGGCGGCGCCGTCGAAGCGCTGCGCGATCGCGGCATCCGGCTCGATCTCGGCCGGATCGACGCCATAGGCGTCGGCGACCCGCTTCGTGAGCGTGGTGAATTCGAGCGCCTTCAGGAAGGCCACCAGCCGTTTCGCATCGAGCGCCCCGAGCGCGAGATCGGCGAGCGGCACGCCGACCGCCATGTCGCAATCGAGCGTCACGAGCCGCTTCGACAGCCGCGCCCGTTCGGCGTTCTCGATCAGCGTCTCGCGGCGCTTCGGCTGCTTGATCTCGGAGAGCCGGGAGAGCAGCGTCTCGAGATCGCCGAACTCGGTGATCAGCTGCGCCGCCGTCTTGATGCCGATGCCCGGCACGCCCGGCACGTTGTCGGTCGGGTCGCCGACGAGGGCCTGCACGTCGGTGACCTTTTCCGGCGGCACGCCGAACTTCTCGATCACGCCGGCCCGGTCGAGCCGCCGCTCGGGCCGGTAGCCCGGCTTGCCCTTCACGCCCGATTCGAAATCGTAGAAGGTCACCTTGTCGGTGACGAGCTGCATCAGGTCCTTGTCGGCCGAGACGATCAGCACGTCGGCGCCGGCCTTCTCCGCGGCGCAGGAATAGGCGGCGATGATGTCGTCCGCCTCGTAGCGCTCCTGCTCGACGGGCACGAGGCCGAAGGCGCGCACCGCCTCGCGCATCAGGGGGAATTGCGGGATCAGCTCGGCCGGCGGATCCGGCCGGTGCGCCTTGTAGTCCGGATAGATCTCGCGGCGGAACGAATCCTCCGACTTGTCGAAGATGATGGCGAGATGGGTCGGGCGGATGCCGACCGCCCCCTCGCGGATGAACTGCAAGAGCTTCGTGCAGAACAGCCTCACCGCGCCGGTCGGCAGGCCGTCGGACCGGGTGTTGTATTTCCGGTCCTGATTCATCGACTGGAAATAGGCGCGGAATACGAAGGACGAGCCGTCCACCAGGATCACCTGGTCGCCGGGCTTGACCGCGTTGGGATGGGGGGCGGAGGTGTCGGACATGGCCGGGACTATGCCCGCCCGCGATCGGATTTTCCACTCCGGAACGGGCCGCGCCCGGCCTGGCGGGGGACGCGGCGCGCCCCGCCGCGCCCGTCAAATCGCCGTATTCTGCGGCCATTCCTCGGTCGCGCGGACGGGCGGACAGGATGGAAAGTCGATAGGGATGGCAGGATCGCTTCGCGGCACGCCGAGGATCGAGCCGAAGCTCGACGGCACGACGCCGCAAGGACCCGAGACCCTCGACCTCCGGCTCGGTGCCGCCGATCGCGCCGCCGCGTCCTCGCCCGGGGACGATGGCCGGCGCCGCCGCAGGCCTCCGCCGCGTGAGGAGGACGACAGCTTCGAGGACGCCGAGTTCGAGGACATCGCGCCGGAGCCCCGTGCGAGCGGCGGCAAGTCCGCAAAGGCGCGGCGGCCCGCGGCCGTCTCCTCGGAGCGCAAGCGCCGCAAGCCGAAGGCGAAGCGCGGCCGCCGCGGCGGCGGCAATGGCGGGCGTCGCAGCCTGCTCGGCCGGATGGTGCGCTTCGCCCTGATCGTCGGCATCTGGACCTTCGTCGCGGTCGCCGGCGTGCTCGCCTATTACGCCACCACTTTGCCGACCACGGCCGCCCTCGCCGTGCCGAAGCGGCCGCCCAACATCAAGATCCTCGCCACCGACGGCACGCTGATCGGCAATCGCGGCGATACGGGCGGCGAGGCGCTCGGCCTCGACGAGATGCCGGACTATCTCTCGAAGGCCGTGCTGGCGATCGAGGACCGGCGGTTCTACTCGCATTTCGGGGTCGATCCGCTCGGCCTCGCCCGCGCCGCCTATGCCAATCTGCGGGCGGGCAATGTCGTGCAGGGCGGCTCGACGATCACCCAGCAGCTGGCGAAGAACCTCTTCCTCACCCCCGACCGGACGCTCGAACGGAAGATCCAGGAGGTCGTCCTCTCGCTCTGGCTCGAGGCGCGCTACTCGAAAGATCAGATCCTCGAAATGTATCTGAACCGCGTCTATCTCGGCGCCGGCGCCTATGGCGTCGACGCCGCGGCGCGGCGCTATTTCGGCAAGTCGGCCGCCAATCTGTCGCTGAAGGAGGCCGCGACCATCGCGGGTCTCCTCAAGGCGCCCTCGCGCTACGCCCCGACCACCAATCCGGACGCGGCGGATGCGCGCGCCAATGTCGTGCTCGGCGCCATGCTCGCCGCCGGCTTCATCAACGGGACGGAAGAGAAACAGGCGCTCGCCGACAAGGTTCAGACCAAGAGCGAGGATTCGAACGGCGCCGGCAATTATGTCGCCGACTGGGTCGCCGATGTGCTGCCCGATGTCGTGGGCGCGCTCGACCAGGACGTCATCGTCGACACGACGATCGATCCTACCCTGCAGGCCGCCGCGGCGAAGGCGGTCGCGGACGGCCTCGCGAAGAACGGCGCCAAGGCGGGCGTCGACCAGGGTGCGCTCGTCGCGATCGAATCGAGCGGTGCGGTGCGCGCGCTCGTCGGCGGCCGCAGCTACGAGAAGAGCCAGTTCAACCGCGCCACCGAGGCGAAACGCCAGCCGGGCTCGTCCTTCAAGCCCTTCGTCTATCTGACGGCGCTCGAATTCGGTCTGGTCCCCGAGACGGTCCGCGTCGACCAGCCGATCAAGATCGGCAAATGGGAGCCGAAGAACTACGCCAAGGACTATAAGGGCCCGGTGACGCTGCAGACCGCGCTCGCCCTCTCGATCAACACGGTGGCGGCCGAACTCGCCAACGAGGTCGGCCCCGAGCGGGTGGTCGAGACGGCGCACCGGCTCGGCATTTCCTCGCCGCTGCAGGCCAATCCCTCGATCGCGCTCGGCACATCCGAGGTGACGCTGCTCGAACTGACCGGCGCCTACACGCCCTTCTCGAATGGCGGCCTGTCGATCCCGCCCTATGTCGTCTCCCGCGTCCGCGGCATCGACGGCAAGGTGCTCTACCAGCGCCCCGCGACCGCCGCGCCGCAGATCGTCGATCCGACCATGGTCGGCATGATGAACGGCATGATGGCCGATACGCTCGCCCGCGGCACGGCGCGCAAGGCCCATATCGACGGCTGGGACGCGGCCGGCAAGACCGGCACCAGCAATGATTTCCGGGACGCCTGGTTCATCGGCTACACCGCCCATATGACGACCGGCGTCTGGCTCGGCAATGACGACAACAAGCCGACCAAGCGGGTGACCGGCGGCGGCCTGCCGGCGGAGATCTGGAACGGCTTCATGGCGGCGGCCCATCGGGGTGTGACCCCGGCGAAGCTGCCGGGCGACTACCGCTTCCGCGATCCCGACACGTTCGACGCCATCGCCGCGCCCTCGCAGGAGATTCGTCCGCCGGCCGATGTCGGCGCCGGCGATGCGGTCGCCGCCCGCCCGCCATCGGCGCGCGATCCCGGCGCGGCCGACGAGACCGCCATGGGCGACCCGGTCGAGGGGGACCGGCGCTATCTCGACACGCCGCCGCCGCGCAACGAGGCCCGGCGCGACACCTGGGACGAGCCGGCGCGGCCGGCGCGGCGCGACGAACCGCTCTATGACGAATGGGGCTATCCGGTCGACCCGCCGCCGCTGCGCGAACGGATGGCGCGCGATCGCCGCTATGCCGAGGAGCGGCCGCGCTATGACGACCGCGCGGCCGAGGAGCGTTGGCCGCCTGAGGCGGTACCGCTGCCGCCCGCCGATGTCGGCGACGACTATTATTATGAGCGCCGGCCACGGCGACCGCTGCTCGACCGGCTGTTCGGGGGCTGGTAGCGGGAAACGGATCGCCGCCACTCGCGTTGACCCTGTCCGAAACGAAAAGGACAGGGCCATGGACGCGCGCAATCAGAGAACCCCGCCGAAGCAGACCGGTCCCGAAGGCGAGCCGGAACTCACCGCGACCGAAGCCCGGCAGGGCCAGTCGCTCAACCGGATGCGCTATGTGCTCGGCATCGGCCTCGTGCTCGTCATCTTCGGCTTCATTGCGAGCTATATGCTCGCCCCGAGCTGACGCGCCCCGGCCGGCGATCGGAACCTCACGGGCAGCGCGGGGTTGAGAAGGCGCGGTCCGAACGGCCGCTCCCCGATCCGTTCCGAGCACACGAGGGAAACCCCATGCGCGCTCTCGCCTCCGCCGATCAGGGTCAGACAGCGCCCGGACGGCCCTACGCCCACCCCGCCACTGAATATCGCGCCGACGCCGACGATCACCGCGGATTCGCCTACCGGCTGGAGGCGCTCGCGACGCTCTCGGTGTTCGCCCTGACGCTCAGCTATCTGTCGGGCGCGGCCCGGATGATCGGCGCGCTGATCAGCACCGCCGTTTCCTGAAGACATCGGGCCGCATCGCGCCGCCGCGGCGATCGGGCGGCAGCGTGCGAATCATCGGCCGGCTCGGGACGATTTCTCTGGATTTCGGCTGGGCATCGGGATGTACAGCGCACGCCTCAGGCATCGCGCTGACGTTCCAGCTCCGCCGCGGCTTCCGGCGGCAGGTCCTCATCGCCCGTACGGACGAGCGGTCGCACCGGCGGCTTTCCCGTCGGTGCGGGTTGTTCGAGGCTCTTCTCGCCTCGCGGTTTGCGGTCGTCGTCGGCCATCGGATTCTCCTCCCACCGCCCGATTATAGGACAGCGAGAGGAATCCGTCGCCCGCCTCAGCGGGCGGAGCTGCCGGTCCGGACCTGGCCCGTTGCCGCTGCCGCGAGAGCGCGGGCGGCGAGTTCCATACGGCTCTTCGGACGCGCGGCTTCGATCGCCGCAAGACGCTCGGCCTCTTCGGCCGCCTTGCGGATCTTCTCCGCCTCGCGTTCCGCCGCCTCGCGAGCGAGACGCTCACGGCGGGCCGCCTCACGCGCGCGCTCGCGCTCGGCGCGCGCCTCGGCGATGGCGCGCCGCTCGGCCGCACGCTGCTGCGCCGCCGGATCCTGCTGCTGGGCCTTGAATTTCTCGAGCTGCGACTGCCGTGCGGCAATCGCCGACTGACGCCGATCGACGAAGCTCTGTTCCTTGAAGGCTGACAAGTGTCGTATTTCCCTTTTCGGTCTCGACGCGGGGACAATGCGCAGTCGGGCGGCTCTGTCAACCCCGCATGATCACGCAGGGAGCGCGGCGCTTTACTGTGTCATCGGGGACCCGCAGAATCGGCATGCCCGATCGAATCGCGAAGGGGCGCGCCGATCCCTATATGGGGGCGAACAGGGAGTTTTTGAATGCCCACCGCCACGGCTTTTCGCCCGAGGCACGCGATCGTGCTCGCCGCCGGCCTCGGCAAGCGCATGCGGCCGATCACCGCCACCGTGCCGAAGCCGCTCGTCGAGGTGGCGGGGCGAGCGCTGATCGACCATGCGCTCGACCGCCTGGCACAGGCCGGCATCGAGGAGGCGGTGGTCAATGTCCATTACCTCGCGCATCTGGTCGAGGTACACGTCCGCCGCCGCACCGCGCCGAAGGTGACGATCTCCGACGAGCGCGACCTGCTGCTCGAGACCGGCGGCGGCATCAAGAAGGCGCTGCCGCTCCTCGGACCCGACCCCTTCGTGGTGATGAACTCCGATTCGTTCTGGATCGAAGGGCCGCGGCCGAATTTCGACTGGCTGTTCACGACCTGGGACGAGGCGCGGATGGACGCCCTCGTCATGCTGGCGCCGACCGTCACCGCCGTCGGCTATTCGGGACCCGGCGATTTCGTCATGGACAAGGACGGCCGGATCCGCCGCCGGCCGGAGCGCACCGTCGCGCCCTTCGTCTATCCGGGCGTCGCGCTCCTCCATCCCCGCCTCTTCGACGACGCGCCGGACGGACCCTTCTCGCTCAACCTCCTGTTCGACAAGGCGATCGAGGCCGGACGGCTCTACGGCGTGCGGATGGACGGCATCTGGGTGCATGTCGGCACGCCGGAGGCGATCCGCGAGGCGGAAGTCTGCGTGCAGGAGAGCGCCGCCTGAGCGGCGCCCCGCCCCCGGCATGAGCGGCCCGCGCGTCTTCACCATCCCGGCGGGGGTGCCCTTCCTCGATACGCTGGTCGACGCGCTGTTCTCCGGCCGACTCGGCCCGGTGCCCGATTTCGAAGCCGATCCCCTCGCGCTCGCCGACGTCACCCTCTTCCTGCCGACGCGCCGGGCGGCGCGCGCGCTCGCGGAGCGGATCCTCGCCCGGCTCGGCGGCCGCGGCGCCATCCTGCCGCGCATCCGGCCGATCGGCGACGCCGACGAGGAGGAGCACCTCCTCACGCCCGTCGACGGCGAGGACCCGGACGCGAGGCTCGCCCTGCCGCTGTCGATCGGCCGGCTCGAACGGCAGCTGATCCTCGCCCGGCTGGTGCTCGCCTGGGGCCGCGCGATACGCGCCGAACAGCTCCGCCTCGCGCCCGACGAGCCCGTGCTGGTCGCCGCGAGCGCGGCGGACGCGCTGCGGCTCGCCGGCGACCTCGCCCGCCTGATCGACGACGTGGAAACCGCCGGGCTCTCCTTCGACGCCTTCGCGGCGCTCGTTCCGGAGGCGCTCGCCGGCTATTTCCAGATCACGCTCGATTTCCTGAAGATCGTCGCGGAAGCCTGGCCCGCGATCCTCGCAGAGCGCGGTCTCGCCGATCCCGCGGTGCGACGCGACCGGCTGATCCGCGAGGAAGCGGCGCGCCTCGCCGCCGCGCCGCCGCGCGGGCTGGTCGTCGCCGCCGGTTCGACCGGCTCGATCCCCGCGACCGCATCGCTCCTCGCCACGATCGCCCGGCTGCCGAACGGCGCGGTCGTTCTGCCCGGGCTCGACACGGCGCTCGACGAGGCGGGCTGGGCGGCGATCGGCGCGGTCGGCACCGAAACCTCGGCGCCCGGCCATCCTCATTATGCGCTCAAGCAATTGCTCGCCGGGATGGGCGTGGTGCGGCGGGACGTCGTCGCCCTCGCCGAAGCGACGCCCGCACTCGCCGCCCGCGCCGCGCTCCTCTCCGAGGCGATGCGGCCGGCCGAAACCACCGAGGCCTGGGCCATTGCGCCCGCGCCGCCGGCCGCGGCGACGCAAGGCATCGCCCTCCTCCTCGCGCGCACCGAGCAGGAGGAGGCGCTCGCCATCGCGGTGGCGCTGCGCGAGGCGATCGCCACCGAAGGCCGGCGCGCCGCGCTCGTCACGCCGGATCGCACGCTCGCCCGCCGCGTCGCCGCGGAGCTCGCCCGCTTCGGCATTTCGGCGGATGATTCCGGCGGTCGGCCGCTGTCGCGCGCCGCCTCGGCGACCTTCCTCCGCCTCCTCGTCGCGGCCGCCGCCTCGGACGGGGCGGCCCTCGATCTGCTCGCCCTCACCGCGCACCCCTTCGCCGCCTTCGGGTTCGATCCCGCCTTCTGCCGGCGTGCCGGACGCCGGCTGGAACTCCTCGTCTTCCGCGGCCGCGTGCTGTCGGGCGGCCTCGCCGGACTGGTCGCGGAAACCGAGGCGGCGCTCGCCGACCATGCGTCCGGCGAAGGCCGGCTGCCGCGGCCGGTGCGCCGGCTCGGCGCCGAGGATCGCGCCATGGCAGCCGATCTCGCCGCCCGCCTCGCCGCCGTGCTCGCACCGCTCGCCCTCGTCCTCGGGGCGCGGCAGACCGATGCGGCGGCGATCACCACCGCGCTCCTCACGGCGGCACGCGCCGCCGCCGACACGGGGGCGGGCGACGGCCTCGCGCTCTTCGGGGGGGAGGAGGGCGAAGCGCTCGCCGGCCTCGTCGCCGGTCTCGCCGGACCCGACGGCGCCGGCATCACACTGTCGGGTCCGGAATATCCCGGCTTCCTCGCCGCGGCGATGGAGGGCGTCGCCGTGCCCGGCCGACCGGGTGCCGACCCGCGGATCGCCATCTGGGGCACGCTCGAAGCGCGGCTGCAATCGGTCGACACGCTGGTGCTCGGCGGCCTCGATGAGGGCGTCTGGCCGGCCGAGACCCGCACCGACCCGTTCCTGTCGCGCCCGATGCGCGCCGCGCTCGGCCTCGAGCCGCCCGAACGGCGGATCGGCCAGTCGGCGCATGATTTCCTCGGCGCGCTCGGCACGCCGGACGTCATCCTCACCCGCTCGGAGAAGCGCGGCGGCAGCCCGACCCTGCCGGCCCGCTGGCTGCAACGGCTCGACGCCCGGCTCGGCGAAGAGGGCCGCACACCCTTGCTCGCCCGCGGCGCGCGCTTCCTCGCCGCGGCGCGCCGGCTCGATACGCCCGCCGCCCCGCTCCGGCCCGCCCTGCGGCCGCGGCCCGCTCCGCCCGTCGCGGCGCGGCCCCGCCGCCTGTCGGTGACCGAGATCGAGACGCTGGTGCGCGACCCCTATGCGATCTACGCCAAGCACGTTCTCGGCCTCGATCCGCTCGATCCGCTCGGCGTCGCGCCCGACGCCGCGGCGCGCGGCACGCTGATCCACGCGGCGCTCGCCGAATTCGCGCAGAGCTGGAACGGCTGGTTCGACGCGCGCGCCGAGCGGGCGCTGATCGCGATCGGCGAGCGGCACTTCCGCGCTGTCGCCCCCTTTCCGGACATTCACGCGCTGTGGTGGCCGCGCTTCCGCGCCATCGCCCGCTGGTATGTCGGCTGGGAAGCGGGCCGGGCCGCCGAGATCGCCGAGCGTCACGCCGAGATCGCCGGCGACTGGACGATCGCGGCGCCCGCCGGGCCGTTCCGGCTGACCGGCCGGGCGGACCGTATCGACCTGCGCCGCGACGGCACGCTCGACATCCTCGACTTCAAGACCGGTGCGCCGCCGAGCGCCCGGCAGCTCTCGACCGGGCTCGCGCCGCAGCTCGCCCTCGAGGTGGCGATGGCGCGCGCCGGCGCCTTCGGCTCCGGCTTCGCCGGCCGGACGGTGGCGACGCTCGGCTGGATCGGCCTCGGCCGCGCCGGACGCGGCGAGCCGTTCTCGAATGCGGCGAAGGAGAAGGCGCCGGACGCGCTCGGTGCCGAAGCGGCGCGCCAGCTCGCCGCGCTCGTCGCCGCCTATGACGATGCGGGCCGCGCCTATCTCTCGCGCGCCCGGCCGATGTTCGAGCGGCGCTACGAAAGCCCCTACGACCACCTCGCCCGCGTGCGGGAATGGATGCTCGGCGGGGCGGAGGAGGAGCCGTGAGCGGCCGCGCGGTCGATCCGGCGACGCGGGCATTGCAGGCGCGGGCGACGGCGCCCTCCGCCTCGGCCTGGGTGTCGGCGAATGCCGGCTCGGGCAAGACCTTCGTGCTCGCCCGCCGCGTCGTCCGGCTGCTCCTCGACGGTGCGGACCCCTCCGCCATCCTCTGTCTCACCTTCACCAAGGCGGCGGCGGCGGAAATGTCGAGCCGCGTCTTCGCGATCCTGTCCGCCTGGACGCGGCTCGACGATGCCGCGCTCGACACCGAGATCGCCGCGCTCGAGGGCGCGCCGCCCGCCGCCGCCCGCCGCGACCGGGCCCGCCGCCTGTTCGCCCGGGCGCTCGAAACCCCCGGCGGGCTGAAGATCCAGACCATCCACGCCTTCTGCGAGCGCGTGCTGCACCAGTTCCCCTTCGAGGCGAATGTCGCCGGCCGCTTCGAGGTGCTCGACGAGCGGGGCGCGGCGATGCTCGCCGAGGAGACCCGGCGGGCCGTGATCGCACGGGCCGCGGCCGATCCCGGGCCGCTCGGCAACGCCTTCGCCACCGTGCTCGACGCGGCGAGCGATCAGGGCATCGAGACCGCGCTCGAGGCGATCGTGGCGAAGCGCGATGCGCTCGGGGCGCTCGTGCGCGCCCATGGCACGCTCGACACCGCGATCGCCGCGCTCGGCCGGGCGCTCGGCCTCGCGCCCGGCGAGACGGCGGCGACGCTGTGGCCGCTGATGCTCGACGCCGCAGAGGGCGGGCGGGAGGCGCTCGCCCGGATCGTCGCGGCCGCCGCGGCGAGCGACAAGCCGACCGACCGGAAATGCGCCGAGAAGCTCGAAGCGCTGCTCGCCATGGAGGAGCCCGTCGCGGCGGGCGAGGCCTATCTCGATTTCTACCGCACCGCCGCGGGCGATTGGCGCAAGCCCGACAAGATCCTGACCAGGGCGGTGCGCGACCGGCTCCCGGATGTCGCCGACCTGTTCGCGCGCGAGATCGACCGCGTCGCCGCGCTCGCCGACCGGATCGCGGCGGCCGAGAGCCATGCCGCGACGGCCGCGCTGCTGCGGCTCGGCGAGGCGGCGATCGACGGCTATGAGGCGGCGAAGCGGATCCGCGGCGTGCTCGACTTCCAGGACCTCGTCAGCCGCACCGCCGATCTGCTCGCCCGTTCCGATGCCGCCGCCTGGGTGCATTACAAGCTCGACCGCGGCGTCTCGCACATCCTGGTCGACGAGGCGCAGGATACGAGCCCGCGGCAATGGCAGGTCGTCGAGCGGCTGGCCTCGGAATTCTTCGCCGGCGAGGGCGCGGTCGAGCGGACGCGCACCCTCTTCGCGGTCGGCGACGAGAAGCAGTCGATCTATTCCTTCCAGGGCGCCGTGCCGGCCTGGTTCGGCCGCCAGCGCACGCGCTTCCGCGGCCGCGCCGGGCAGAGCGGCGCGCCCTTCGAGGATGTCGCCCTCCATCTCTCCTTCCGCTCGACGCCCGCCGTGCTCGCCGCGGTCGACGCCGTCTTCGCACAGCCTGAGGCGCATCAGGGCCTCGCGCAGGAGGATGCGCCGACCGTGCACGCGGCGCATCGCCGCGGCGAGCCCGGCCGCGTCACGCTGTGGCCGCCGATCGCCGCGGAAAAGCGCGCCGAGCCCGAGGACTGGCACAGCCCGCTCGATCATCTCGACGAAAAGGCACCGGAGATCACCCTCGCCGAGCGGATCGCCGCGACGATCAAGAGCTGGATCGACGGCCGTGAGCCGATCGAGGCGACCGGCCGGCCGATCCGGGCCGGAAACATCCTGATCCTGACACGCAAGCGCGGCGCCCAGACCGACGCGATCAACCGGGCGCTCAAGGCGGCGAAGGTGCCGGTCGCCGGCGCCGACCGGCTGGCGCTCGCCGGCCACATCGCGGTGATGGACCTCGCCGCGCTCGGCGACGTGGTGCTGCGGCCGGAGGACGATCTGGCGCTCGCCGCGCTCCTCAAGAGCCCGCTGATCGGGCTTTCCGAGGAGGCGCTGTTCGACCTCGCCCATGGCCGCAAGGGGTCGCTCTACGAGGCGCTGCGGGCCTCCGACGATCTCTTCGCCCGGGCCGCCTTCGAGCGGCTCGCCGCATGGCGGGCGAGAGCCGGGTTCGAGCCGCCCTTCGGCTTCTATGCCCGCATCCTCGGCGCGGAAGGAGGCCGCCGGCGCTTTCTCGAACGGCTCGGTCCGGAGGCGGACGAGGTGCTCGACGAATTCCTCGCCCAGGCGCTCGCGCAGGAGGAGATCGAACCGCCCTCGCTCGAACGCTTCCTCGCCCATCTGCGCGGTGCCGCGACCGAGATCCGGCGCGATCCGGACCTGCGGCGCGACGAGGTGCGGGTGATGACGGTGCACGGCGCGAAGGGGCTCGAGGCGGAGATCGTCTTCCTCGTCGATGGCGGCTCGGCGGCCGTCCATCCGAGCCACGACCCGGCGATCCTCGCGCTCTCCGACGACGCGGATGCGGAGGACGCGCCGCTCGTCTGGCTGGCGCCGCGGGCGCGGCGGCCGAAGACGGTCGAGACGGCGGTGGCGGCGGTGCGGCGGAAGGCGCTCCACGAATACCGCCGGCTGCTCTATGTCGGCCTCACCCGGGCGCGCGACCGGCTGATCGTCTGCGGCACGCAGAAGGAACGGAAGGGCGCCGACCCGCTGTGGATCGAGATGGTCGGCGCGGCGCTCGGCACGATCGGCACACCGGTCGAGGCGAAGGCGGGCGACGAGACCTTCGAGGCGATCGAATTCCGCCTGTACGAAGCCGTTGCCGCCGCGGGCGGCCCCGCCGGGGCGGGGCCGAAGCCGGAGGTGGAGTTGGCGCTCGCCGGCCCCGATCCGCTCGCCATGCCCCTGCCGCCGGCGCCGCCGGCGCTGCGCCGGCTGGTGCCGTCCGGCGGGGCGGAGGAAGCGCCGCCGCTCTTTCCCGCGGCGCGGGCGCTGGAAGAGGGGCCGGACGGCGGCATGGCGCTCGAGCGCGGCCGCATCGTACACCGCCTGCTGCAGGCGCTGCCCGACCGGCCGGCGGCCTCGCGCGCCGCGATCGGCCGGAGCTATCTCGACGCCGTCGCCCCCCTCTGGCCGGAGGCGGAGCGCGCCGCAACGCTCGCCCGGCTTCTCGCCCTGATCGAGGCGCCGGAGCACGCCGCGCTCTTCGAGCCCGGCACGCGGGCGGAAGTGGCGATCGCCGGCATGGTCGATACGGCGGGTGGCCCCGCCTCGGTGTCGGGCCGGATCGACCGGCTGTGCGTGACGCCGGAGCGGGTCACCATTCTCGATTACAAGACCAATCGCGATGTCCCCGGGAGCCTCGCCGCCGTGCCCGAGGCGCACATCACCCAGCTCGCACTCTACCGCGCCGTGCTCTCGCCGCTCTATCCCGGCCGCATCATCGACGGCGCACTCCTCTACACCGAGACGCCGCGCCTCATCGCCGTCGACGCGGCGACCCTCGCCGCGAGCCTCGCCACGCTCACCGGGCCGTGACGGCACGCCGCCTTGACCGGGCGGGGGCCGGTTCCTACCTTCGGTGCCCAACCTCACGCAGGCCCACGAGGCACGCCATGACCGTCAAAGTCACCGACACTTCCTTCGACACGGATGTGCTCGGCTCGAATCAGCCCGTCGTCGTCGACTTCTGGGCCGAATGGTGCGGTCCCTGCCGGATGATCGCCCCGGCTCTCGAAGAGATCGCGGGCGAGATGGACGGCAAGGTGACGATCGCCAAGCTCAACATCGACGAGAATCCGAACGTCGCGATTCGCTACGGCGTCCGCTCGATCCCGACCCTCATCCTGTTCAAGAATGGCGAGCCCACCGCCATGCAGGTCGGCGCCGCGCCGAAGGGCAAGCTCGCCGACTGGATCAAGAACGCGATCTGATCGCCGTTCGTCACGGCATGCGCAACGGGGCCGAAAGGCCCCGTTTGCTTTTGTGCCGTCCCCCGCCATCCGTCATCCCCGCGACGGCGGCGATGACGGGCGGCAAGGCCGCAGCCGGATCTCAGATCGTCTGGTTGTACTCGCCGACTTCCGGATTCTCGCGCAGCGTCTCGTCGACGGCTTTGAACATCTCGCGCATCCGCGCCTCGGAGACCGGGCTCTCGACCACGACGACCAGTTCCGGCTTGTTCGACGAGGCCCGCACCAGACCCCAGGTGCCGTCCTCGGTGACGACGCGGACGCCGTTGACGGTGACGAGATCGATGATCGCCTGCCCGGCGACCGGCTCGCCCTTCGCCCGCTTCTCCTCGAAGCGCTTCACCACCTTGTCGATGACGCCGTACTTCGTCTCGTCGTCGCAATGCGGCGACATGGTCGGCGAACCCCAGGTCTTGGGCAGCGCGTTCTTCAGGTCCGCCATGGTCTTCCCCGGATTGCGGTCGAGCATGTCGAGGATGGCGAGCGCCGAGATGAGACCATCGTCATAGCCGCGGCCGATCGGCTTGTTGAAGAAGTAATGGCCGGACTTCTCGAAGCCGGCGAGCGCCGAAAGCGCGTTGACCCGCCGCTTGATGTAGGAATGGCCGGTCTTCCAGTAGTCCGCCTTGACGCCGTTCTGGCGCAGCACCGGATCGGTGGCGAAGAGGCCGGTCGATTTCACGTCGACGACGAAGGTCGAGCCGGGATAGAGCGCGGAGAGGTCGCGGGCGAGCATCACGCCGACCTTGTCGGCGAAGATCTCCTCGCCCTCATTGTCGATCACGCCGCAGCGGTCGCCGTCGCCGTCGAAGCCGAGACCCACCTCGGCGCCGTGCTCGCGCACCGCGTCGGCGATGGCGTGCAGCATCTTCAGGTCTTCCGGGTTCGGATTGTAGCGCGGGAAGGTGAAGTCGAGCTCGGCGTCGAGCGGGATCACCTCGGCGCCGATCAGCTCGAGCACTTTCGGGGCGAAGGCGCCCGCCGTGCCGTTGCCGCAGGCGGCGATCACCTTGATCGGACGGTTGAGCTTCGGCCGGTTGGTGATGTCGGCGATGTAGCGGGTGGGGAAATCGTCGTGGAAGACATAGGCGCCGCCGCCGGAGAGATCGAAGGCCGCGGCGAGCACGATCTCCTTCAGGCGGCCCATCTCGTCCGGTCCGAAGGTGAGCGGCCGCGCGGCGCCCATCTTGACGCCGGTCCAGCCATTCTCGTTGTGCGAGGCGGTGACCATGGCGACGGCCGGCACGTCGAGTTCGAACTGCGCGAAATAGGCCATCGGCGTCACGGCGAGGCCGATATCGTGCACCTTGCAGCCCGCCGCCTGCAGGCCTGTGGCGAGGGCGAGCTTGATCGAGGCGGAGTAGGAGCGGAAGTCGTGACCGGTGACGATCTCGCGTTTGACGCCCATCTCGCCGAGCAGCGTGCCGATGCCCATGCCGAGGGCGGTCACGCCCATCAGGTTGATCTCCTGGCCGAACAGCCAGCGGGCGTCGTATTCGCGGAAGCCGGTCGGCTTCACCATCGGCTTCGATTCGTAGTCGTAGGTGTTCTGGACGAGCTTGGCGACCGGCGTCGGAAACATGGGCAACTCTCCCCGAAAGAGCGTTTCTGCACCCACACTGCGCGGGCACGCACCCGGAAGCAACAGCCTGATTGCGACGGGGTTGCGACGATGGCGGGGAGAAGCGCCCGGCCGGTGGAACGGGCCGGGCGCGCGGCGCGGAACCGGCCGGATCAGACCCAGCCGCCATCCACGACATAGGACTGGTTGGTGCAGCCGGACGCCTCGTCGGACGCGAAGAACAGCACCGAGCGGGCGATGTCGTCGGGATAGAGCTTCCGCTTCAGGCACTGCCGCTGCATCAGCTCCTTCTCGCTCTCCGGCGTCAGCCAGAGATCGAGCTGGCGCTGCGTCATGATCCAGCCCGGAACGACGCAGGTGACGCGGATGTCGTAGATGCCGAGATCGCGGGCGAGGCCGCGGGTCAGGCCCTGCACGGCCGACTTCGCCGAGGTGTAGGCCGGCATGCCACCCTGGCCGACCATCCAGGAGGTCGAGCCGAGATTGACGATCGAACCGCCGCCGGCCTGCTTCATGTCCTCGGCGACGTCCTGCGCGGCGAAGAACTGGTGGCGCAGATTGACCGCGTAGCGCTCGTCCCAATACTCGACGGTGACGTCCTCGAGCTTGTGGCGCTGGTCGTGCGCGGCATTGTTGACGAGCACGGTGATCGGCCCGAGCGCGGCGCGCACCTTGGCGATTGCCGCCTTGAGCGCCGGGATGTCGCGGATGTCGCAGGGCTCGAAATGGACGGTCGCGCCCTCGGCCGCGAGTTCGGCGGCGAGCTTTTCGGACGGCTCGCGCGCGATGTCGAGGAAGCCGACCTTCGACTTCTGGCGCGCGAAATGGCGGACGATCGATTCGCCGATGCCGCTGCCGCCGCCGGTAACGAGCACGGTGCGGCCCTCGAGGCTCGGATAGATGGCGCCGAATTTCATGGTCTGTTCCTTCTCGCGTCTCCCCGCCGCCTCGCCGGGCGGTCGTGTGGCGACAGTCATAGGCGAAAGCGCCGATGCCGCAAACGGAAATGAAGGCCGCACCTCAGGACCCGTCAGGACGCGTCCGCGCGGGCGCGCCGGCTTGACCGCGGCGAGCCGCTGCGGCCAAGTCGGGTGCCGCGGCGCGCACGCCGCCTCGGCCGAAAGGACTTCACGATGAGCCACGACGGCGCCCGTTCCCTTCTCACCTCCGCCGCGGTGCGGACGCGTGCCGAGCGGCTGCTGGCGCTCGGCCTCGCCGGGGCGCTCGACCATTTCACCGTCGTGCCGGAGCGGCTTCCCGCCGTGGTCGACTATGTCGTCGAGACGACGCGGCTCAATTATCCCGATCTCGACATTCCCTTCCACGCCCGCTGGCGCAATTTCTCGGTCGGCGGCATCGATCGCTGGGCCGATCTCGTCTCCGCCTCCGGCCTCGCCGAGGACCCGCTCGCCTTCGGCCGCGCAGCCTACGATCTCGCCATCGTCTCCGTGCTCCTCGACGCCGGGGCGGGTCCCGACTGGTCCTATGAGGAGGCCGCGACGGGCCGGCGCTGGAGCCGCACCGAGGGACTCGGCGTCGCGAGCCTCGCGATGTTCGCCTCCGGCCTCTTCTCGTCCGATCCGGCCGAGCCGCTCCGCGCCGATGCGGCCGCGCTCGCGACGCTCGGCGCCGAGGAACTCGGCCGCGGCTTCCAGGCGGGGCCGGACAACCCCCTCGTCGGCCTCGAAGGGCGCGCCCGGCTCCTCAACGCGCTCGGCCATGTCGTCGCCGACCGCGCCGATCTCTTCGGCGAGGGCGAGGCGCGGCCGGGCGGTCTGTTCGACGCGGTGCTCGCCACCGCCGAGGACGGCAGGGTCCGCGCGCCGCGCATCCTCGAGCTGGTGCTCGAGGCGCTCGGACCGATCTGGCCGAGCCGGATCGTGCTCGACGGCGTGCCGCTCGGCGACACCTGGCGGCACGACAGGCTCGTCACCGGGGATGCGACGAGCGGGCTGATGCCCTTCCACAAGCTGTCGCAATGGCTGACCTATGCGCTGGTCGAGCCGCTCCTGTGGGTGGGCGTCGAGGTGACCGATCTCGACGGGCTGACCGGCCTGCCGGAATACCGCAATGGCGGCCTCTTCCTCGATCTCGGCCTCCTCGTGCCGAAGGACCCGGACGCGCTCGCCCGGACCTTTCGGGCGGAGGACGCCTTCATCGTCGAATGGCGGGCGCTCACCGTCGCGCTGCTCGACCGGGTGGCGGAGGGCGTGCGCGACCGGCTCGGCCTCGACGCGGCGGCGCTGCCGCTCGCCAAGGTGCTCGAGGGCGGCACCTGGGCGGCCGGACGGCGGATCGCCAAGGAAAAGCGGGCGGATGGCGGGCCGCCGCTCATCATCGAAAGCGACGGCACGGTGTTCTGAGGGAGAGCCTCAGAGCGGCAGGTGTCGGGCGTGCCAGCCGGCGATCGCGGCGAGCACGGGCTCGGCGAAAAGCCGCGTGAGATAGCCGCGCACCCGCGGGATGTGGCGCAGATATTCCGGCCGCCCCTGCGCGGCGAGCCGGGCAAAGGCGCCGAGCACCTTGGCGTTGCGCTGCGCGCCGGCGATCGCATAGGCCTCGAAGAAGCCCGTCTCGTCGAAGCCGGAGGAAAGCCGCCGCCGCGCCGCGACATAGCGGGCGACCAGCCAGGCCTCGAGTTCGGGCGAGATATCGACGCGCGCGTCGAGCGCGAGCGACGCGACGTCATAGGCCGACGGCCCGGCGAGCGCGTCCTGATGGTCGAGAATGCCGATCCGGGCGAGGCCCTCTCGCTCCGGCAGCCAGAGCAGGTTGGGCGAATGGAAATCGCGCAGCACCCAGCTCCGCTCGGCCGTGGCGAGCCGGGCGGCGAGCCGCGTCCAGATCGCCTCGAAGGCGCTGAAGGCGGCTTCCGGCAGCGCTGCGCCGGTGGCGTGCGGGGCGTAATGGAGCGGCAGCAGCTCGACCTCGACGAGCAGCGCCTCGCGGTCGTAATGGGGCAGGGCATGCACCGAGCCGTCGGGCAGCGGCAGGCCGACGGGCCGCCGCTCCGCATGGATCGCGGCGAGCACGTCGATCGCCGCCGCATAGCGTTCGGGAACCGGTGCCCCTTCGGCATCGAGGAGGCCCGTCGAGCCGAGATCCTCGACGAGCAGGAAGCCCGCTTCGAGATCGTCGGCGATCCGGGCCGGCGCCGACAGGCCGAGCCCTCGCAGCGCCTCGCCCATGGCGACGAAGGGTCGGACGTCCATCGCCCGGCCGGCGAGGGAATCATAGGACCGGCCATGACGGAGCGGCGGCCCGTGCTTGCGCTCCGGCGCGTCCATCAGCACGGCCTTTGCGGCCTCGGTCGCGACCCGCTCGTAGATCCGCGTCGAGGCGTCGCCCTGCAGCGGCCGGCGCCGCGCATCGGCGAAACCGGACCGGTCGAGAAAGGCGCGGGCGGCGCGGCTGCGGCGGAGCCGCGCCGGCCAGCTGCCGCCGGCCGAGAAGGTGACACGGCGGCCGGAACCCGCGAGGGCGAGCACGATGTGGAGCGCATCCGCCGGGATGCGGTCCGCCGCCCGCTCCGGCCACTCGACGAGCACCGCGCCCTCGTCGATCGCCTCTTCGAAACCGAGCTCGTCCAGCTCGTCCGGGCCGCCGAGGCGGTAGAGATCGAAATGAGCGACGGGGAAACGCAGCCGGTAGGGCTGCACGAGGGTGAAGGTCGGGCTCGGCACTTCGAGCGCCGGGTCGTCGGCAAGCGCCCGCAGCAGCGCCCGGGCGAAACTCGTCTTGCCGGCGCCCAGCCCGCCCCCGAGCGCCACCACGTCGCCCGGCCGCAGCCGGACCGCGACATCTTCGGCGAGACGCCGCGTCGCCGCCTCGTCGGCGAGGAAGAGCGGCGGAAGCGCCTCCGCCATCACTCGGCCGCTTCGGCGGTGGCGATCGGCGCGGGCGGCAGGCGGACGGTGACGGTCGTGCCGCGGCCGACCTCGGAGGCGATCGCCACCGTGCCGCCGTGCAGTTCGACGAAGCTCTTGACGATCGACAGGCCGAGGCCCGCCCCGCCACGGCCGGCGCCGAGCGAACGGCTCTCGAAGCGCTCGAAGGCGGTGGCGACGAGATCGGCCGGCATGCCGCAGCCCTCGTCCGAGACGACGAACTCGACCAGACCGTCGCGCCGGCGCGTCGCGACGGCGATCCGCCCGCCCTCCTCGGAGAACTCGATCGCATTGGCGACGAGGTTGTAGACGATCTGGCGCAGGCGCTTCTCATCGGCGAGGAAGCGGCCGATGCCCTCCGCGACATCGAGATCGAGCGTGAGGCCGCGCGCCCGTATCCGGTCGGCGAGGCCTTCCGTCACCGCGCCGACGACGCGCGCCGGATCCGTCTCGGCGTAATCGAGGACGATCGCACCGGCCTCGACGGTGGCGAGGTCGAGGATGTCGTTGACGATGGCGAGCAGCGCCGCCGAGGACGTGCTGATATAGCCGAGATACTCGCTCTGCTTGTCGGTCAGCGGGCCGACGCCGCGATCGGCGAGCATCTGGGCGAAGCCGATGATGGTCGTGAGCGGCGAGCGCAGCTCGAAATTGACGTGGCGCAGGAAGGCGTTCTTCATGCGGGCGCCGGCTTCGAGCGCATCGTTGCGCTCGATCAGCGCCCGCTCGACCTGAACGCTCGCCGTGACATCGACGAAGGTGACGAGGGTCTGTCCCTCGGGCAGCGGCACGGTCGCATAGTCGATCACCCGGCCGTCCGCCCGCTCGATGCGGCCGGCATCGGTGGCGCGCGCCTCGGCGAAGCCGGCGATGCGGCGCATCACGCCGTCCCAGACCTCGGGCGCATCGTGCAGCGCGCGGCAGGCGCGCACGATCTCGGCGACGTGCGGCCGGACCTTGAGGACCGCCGCGTCGAGCGCCCAGATCTCGGCGAAGATCGGATTGTGGAGCCGCAGCCGGCCGTCGGGGCCGAATACGGCGACGCCCTCGGCGAGATGGTTGAGCGTCTCGCCCTGCACCCAGGCGAGCGACTTGTAACGGCTCTCGAGTTCGAGCTGGGCCGTGACGTTCTCATAGACCCAGGTGAGGCCGCCGTCGGGATGCGGGTTGGCGATCACGCGAAGGGTACGGCCGTCCGGCAGGTGCCAGAGATCCTCGCGGGCGTCGAGCGATTCCCAGGCCTTGAGAAGATCGTCGCGCCAGGAGCGGAAATCGGCCTGTTCGGGCAGCTTGCGGGCCGCGCGCATGCGCTCGAGGACGGCATTCTCTTCCGGATGGGACGAGAGAAAGACGGCGTCGAGGCCGAACAGGTCGCGGAAGGCGGCGTTCGAGGAGGAAAGCCGGCGGTCCGGCCCGAACACCGCGACGGCGGTGGTGAGCAGGTCGAGCGTGCGGGCCTGGAAGGCGGCGAGGCGGCGCAGCTGGCTCTCCGCCGTCTCGGCGGCCGACATGTCGACCGCGAGCCCGGCGCTGCCCGAGGGGAGCGCGACATGGACGAGGTCGAAGGCGCCGCGGCGCCCGGCCGCGACCGCCTGGATGCGGCGGGCGAACACCGGCGGTCCGGCCTCCGCCACGCTGCGGCGGGCAGCACTGTCGAGGAAATCGAGCCCGCGGGCGAGCGCCTCGGCCGGATCGGCGGCATCGACGGCGCGGGCATAGGCGGGGTTCACCCATTCGAGCCCGCCGGTCGTGTCGCGCAGCCAGGCGGGATGCGGCAGCGCCTCGAAGAGGGCGCGCAGCGCCGCGACCTCGCGGGTCATCCGGGCGTGGCGCGCCTCGAGCGCGGCGAGCGCGCGGCGGTCGCCGGCGAGATCGCGGAAGCGGACCGCCGGGCGGCCGAACACGGTGCGGCCCGAGGCCTCGACATGAAGGCCCTCCGCCGTTTCGAGGGTGAGCCCGAAGCTCTCGCCGCGCTCGCGCAGCCGCGCGACGGCATCGTCGAGCGCCGCGGCGCTCTCGGGCGCGAGCCAGGTGCCGAAGGCGAGGAAGGCGGCGCGGTCCTGCGGCGCGGTGCGTGCGGCGAGCCGGCCGATCATCACCGGCGGGGCGCCCGGTTTCGGCCAGGCGACCAGCCGCTGGTCCTCGGCATCGGCGAGCGCCTCGGCCCGGTCGGCCGCGGCCTTGCGGTCGGCGAGTTCGAGGCGCAGCGCGCGGTTCTCGGCCTCGCTGCGGGCGCGGGCGCGGATGAGCACGATCGTCGCGGCGAGTGCGAAGCCGACGGTGCCGACGAGCAGGGCGATCAGGACGACATGCTCGGGCGGCAGCGGCCCGGCCGTCTGCGCGGAGGCGGGCTGCGCCGCAGCGACGAGGGCCGCGGCGAAGGCGAGAAGCCGGCGGAAGGCCGATCGCCTCCCCCGAATACCCCACGCTCTCCCGCGCTGCCACCGCATGGCACCGGCCCCTTTCCGTCACCCGAACTCGATTGGAACGCGCATTCGGGGCGGCGCAGATGGTGCCGCGCGCACACGAATCGCCCCACTCTAGCGGCAGCGGGATTCCGGTGTGAAGCACCCGGCGACGGAAAAACCGGCATAATCGGCGCGCCACCGCCGCCAAGCCGGGATCAGCGAGGTTTTCAAAGGGGTTACACGAAAGCGTGAAGATGCCGCGCCGGCTCGGTTTCCGGCGCGGCAGAGCGTCAGTAGCGGTAGTGCTCGGGCTTGAACGGGCCGGCGGCGGCGACGCCGATATAGCTCGACTGCTTCTCGGTGAGCTGGGTCAGCTTGACGCCGATCTTCGCGAGATGGAGGGCGGCGACCTTCTCGTCGAGATGCTTCGGCAGCACGTAGACCTTGTTCTCGTACTGGCCCGGCTTGGTGAACAGCTCGATCTGGGCGAGCGTCTGGTTGGTGAAGGAGGCCGACATGACGAAGCTCGGATGGCCCATCGCATTGCCGAGATTGACGAGGCGGCCTTCCGAGAGCAGCAGCACGCGCTTGCCGTCGGGGAACTCGATCTCGTCGACCTGCGGCTTGACATTGTGCCACTTGTAATTGCGCAGCGCCGCGACCTGGATCTCGCTGTCGAAATGGCCGATGTTGCAGACGATCGCCCGGTCCTTCATCGCCCGCATATGGTCGATGGTGATGACGTCGACATTGCCGGTGGCGGTGACGAAGATGTCGGCCTTGGGGGCCGCCTCTTCCATGGTGACCACCTCATAGCCTTCCATCGCCGCCTGCAGGGCACAGATCGGATCGACCTCGGAGACCATGACGCGGCAGCCGGCATTGCGCAGCGACGCCGCCGAGCCCTTGCCGACATCGCCGAAGCCGGCGACCATCGCCACCTTGCCGGCCATCATCACGTCGGTGCCGCGACGGATGCCGTCGACCAGCGATTCGCGGCAGCCATAGAGATTGTCGAACTTCGACTTCGTCACGCTGTCGTTGACGTTGATCGCCGGCCAGAGCAGCTTGCCCTGCTTCTGCATCTCGTAGAGACGGTGCACGCCCGTCGTCGTCTCCTCGGTGACGCCGCGCACGGAATGGGCGACGGCGGTGTACCAGCCCGGCCGCTCGGCGAGGCGTTTGCGGATCGCGGCGAAGAGAACCTCCGCCTCCTCGCTGTCGGGATGGTCGAGGAAGCCGGTGTCGCCCTCTTCGGCGCGCTTGCCGAGATGGATCAGCAGGGTGGCGTCGCCGCCATCGTCGAGGATCATGTTGGGCACGCCGCCATCCGCCCACTCGAAGATGCGGTGGGTGTAGTCCCAGTAGTCGACGAGGCTCTCGCCCTTGATCGCGAAGACCGGGATGCCGGCGGCGGCGATCGCCGCGGCGGCGTGGTCCTGCGTCGAATAGATGTTGCAGGACGCCCAGCGGATGTCGGCGCCGAGGGCGGCGAGCGTCTCGATCAGCACGCCGGTCTGGATCGTCATGTGCAGGGAGCCGGCGATGCGGGCGCCCTCGAGCGGCTGCGACGGGCCGTATTCGGCGCGCAGGCTCATCAGGCCGGGCATCTCGGTCTCGGCGATCGCCAGTTCCTTGCGGCCCCAATCGGCAAGCGAAAGGTCGCGGATCGCATAATCGGCCATGGCATCTCTCCTGAAGCGGGGTCGCCGGGCTTATAGCGCGCCCGCCGTCATGCGGCAATCAGGATATAAAGATGTCTTTATGTTGCCGGCCGGGCGCCCGTCACTCTTCCTCGCCGAAGCGGTCGGCGACGAGGTCGGCGAGCGCGGCGAGCGCGGCCTCGGCCTCCGGTCCCTCGGCGCAGACCCGGATCGTCGTGCCGGGCGCCGCGGCGAGCATCATCAGCCCCATGATCGAGGTGCCGCCGACGGTCGTCTGGTCGCGCGAGACGGCGATCGTCGCGGTGAAGCGCTCGGCGAGCTGGACGAACTTCGCCGAGGCGCGGGCGTGCAGCCCCCGCTTGTTGACGATCGCGAGATCGCGACAGAGAGGATTGGTGTCGGGCATTGCGGCGGGCCTCAATGTCCGGCGAGCACCTGGCTCGCGACGTTGATGTATTTGCGGCCGGCTTCCTGGGCGCTCGCGACGACGGCGGCGAGCGGCTTCTCGACGCGCGTCGAGGCGAGCTTGATCAGCATCGGCAGGTTGACGCCGGCGATCACCTCGATATGGCCGGCGCGCATGACCGAAATGGCCAGATTGGAGGGCGTACCGCCGAACATGTCGGTGAGCAGGATCACGCCCGCGCCGTCGTCGACGCGGCTCACGGCATCGATGATGTCCTGCCGCCGGCGCTCCATGTCGTCCTCGGGGCCGATGGCGATGGTATCGAACTGGGTCTGCCGCCCCACGACGTGCTCGAGCGCGGCGCGAAACTCGGTGGCGAGCTGACCATGGGTGACGAGGACCAGCCCGATCACGTCGAAACCCCGAAAAGCACGTCTTTCGGCAAAGCGAGCTCTTGCCTTCTTCTTCCGGCCCTTTGCGCGGCACGGGGCCTGTTTGGCGCGCTCGACGCAAGCGTTGCGAGCGGCGCCACATCTTGACCAAACGATTCCGCAACGCAAGAGAAAACGGCTCGCCCGGGTTGCGTGCGTTCAGCCTTTGTGAAAATCGCGTGCCCAGCTTTCCAGCGCCGCGCGGACGCGCACGGCGCCGTCCGGTTGACCCGCGGGCAGCGCGAAGCGGTGCAGCAAAACCCCCTCGATACGGGTCTCGAGTTCGGCCCGTTCGGGCATGCGGGCGCTCTCCCCCGGCGCGACGAGATCGACGCAGAGCACGATCGCCACCTGCGGCTCGGTCGGCCAGGCGAGCAGCCCCTGGCCGCGCACCTCGATCAGGCCTTCGAGGCCCTCGGCCGGACGGGCGATCAGCCGCCCGCCTTCGGCGGTGAGCAGCACCCGATCATCGGCGACCAGCCGGACCGTGCCGAGATCGCTGAGCAGCAGCGAAAGCAGCAGCGCCGACTTGCCCGAGCCCGACGCGCCGCGCACCAGAACACCGCGGCCGCCGATCGCGACGGCCCCGCCATGGATGCCGCCGGGCGGGGCGGGCGGCGGCGTCATTCGGTGCGGGCCGCCGGCAGACGGACGGTGAAGCGTGCGCCGAGCACCTCCGCCGCCTCGCCGTCGCTGCGGCGGGTGCGCAGCCGGTTCTCCGCCCAGATGCGGCCGCGATGGCCCTCGACGATCTGCCGCGAGATCGACAGGCCGAGGCCGGAATTCTGGCCGAAGCCGTCGGTCTCGGGCCGGTCGGTGTAGAAGCGGTCGAAGATGCGGTCGATCGCGTCCGGCCGGATGCCCGGCCCGTCATCCTCGACGACCACTTCGACGGAACCGCCATTCCGCCGAACCGCGACCCGCACCGTCCCGTCCTTGCGGCAGAAGGAACGGGCGTTGTCGATCAGATTGTTGAGCACCTGGCCGAGCCGGCCGTCATGGCCGAGCACGACATAGGGCCGCTTCTCCTCGCTCTTGACGAGGTCGAGCACGATGCGCGGCCCGCCTTCCGGCGTCATCTCGCGGGCGATCGCCACCACGGTGCGGGCGACCTCGCCGAGATCGACCGGCACGGCGTCCTGCCGCGCCAGCTCGGCATCGAGCCGCGAGGCGTCGGAAATGTCGGAGATCAGCCGGTCGAGGCGACGCACATCGTGCTGGATGATCTCGGTCAGCCGCTTTTGCGCCGCCGGGTCCCTGGCGAGCGGCAGCGTCTCGACCGCGGAGCGCAGCGAGGTCAGCGGGTTCTTGAGCTCGTGCGCGACATCGGCCGCAAAGCTCTCGATCGCCGCGATGCGCGAGAAGAGCGCCCCCGTCATGTCGCGCAGCGCCTGCGACAGATGGCCGATCTCGTCGCGACGATTGGTGAAATCGGGGATCTGCGGACGCTTGGTGACGCCGCGCCGGACCCGGTCGGCGGCATCGGCGAGACGGCGGAGCGGCACGGCGATGGTCGAGGCGAGGAGCACCGAGAGCAGCACGACCACCGCCGCCGAGACGAGGAAGACGCGCACGATCGCCATCCGCTCGGCGTGCACGATATCGTCGATGTCGCTGCCCTGGGTGGAGAGGAGCAGCACGCCGCGCACCGACCGGTAGCGTTCGATCGGCACGGCGACCGAAACGATCAGCTCGCCCCGCTCGGTGATCCGCACCACCGAGGACGGGCCGCGTTCGAGCGCCGCCGCCACCTCCGGATAGCCCTTGCCGTTGGCCGGGCCGAGTTCCTGATAGATCGGCAGGTCGCCGCGCTGCATCCAGACCTTCGTCCACTGCCAGACCCGGTCGAGGAAGCCCGGCTGCTGGTCGGGCGCCGGAAGATCGAAGCGCAGGATCTGGCCCCGGGTGAGGAAGCGCGAGTCGAGGATCAGCGCGCCGTCACGGTCGTAGATTCGGGCGCGGGTGCGGGTCGGCGAGATGAGCCGCTTCAGGACCGGCCCGACCTTCTCGGGATCGATCGGGAAGTCGAGCCCCTCGATCGAATTGTCGTAGGGCGAAAGGCTCTGGCCGACCTGCAGTTCGAGCAGCTTCTCCGGGTCGATCGTCACCCGGTTGGTCTCGACCGTCGCCGAGGCGGCGATCGCGCCGGCGATGATCTCGCCCTGGACGAGCAGGCTCTCGACGCGCGCATCGATCAGCCCGGCGCGGAACTGGTTGAGATAGAGGATGCCCGAGACGAGAACGATCAGCGCGGCGAGATTGAGGACGATGATCCGCCGCGTCAGGCTCGAAAAGGCGTGCAGGCCCACCGTCCGGTAGACGCGGCTGACCAGCCGGCGGACGAGGCGGGTGCGCACCCGCCATGCCTTCCGCCGTTCCGCGGCGCCCCCTTCGATGCCGATGGCCATGAAGCTCGTCGTGCGCCCGACCGCGGTCAGGCCTCCTTGAAGCGATAGCCGACGCCATAGAGCGTCTCGATCATGTCGAAATCGTCGTCGACCGCCTTGAACTTCTTGCGCAGCCGCTTGATGTGGCTGTCGATCGTCCGGTCGTCGACATAGACCTGGTCGTCATAGGCCGCATCCATCAGCGCGTTGCGGCTCTTCACGACGCCCGGCCGCTGCGCCAGCGCATAGAGGATCAGGAACTCGGTGACGGTGAGCGTCACCGGCTCGCCGTTCCAGGTGCAGGTGTGTCGCTCCTGATCCATCGAGAGCGCGCCGCGCTCGAGCACGCGGGCGGCGTCCGTGACCTTCTTCTCGCTGCCGTCGCGCGGCTGGAAGCGGCGCAGCACCGCCTTCACCCGCTCGACGAGGAGGCGCTGCGAGAACGGCTTCTTGATGAAATCGTCGGCGCCCATCTTGAGGCCGAACAATTCGTCGATCTCGTCGTCCTTCGACGTCAGGAAGATGACCGGCAGGTCGCTCTTCTGCCGCAGCCGGCGCAACAGCTCCATGCCGTCCATCCTCGGCATCTTGATGTCGAGAATGGCGAGGTCGGGCTGGCTGGCCTGGAAGCCGTCGAGCGCGGAGGCGCCGTCCGTATAGGTCTGGACCCGGTAGCCTTCGGATTCGAGGGCGATCGACACGGAGGCGAGGATGTTCCGATCGTCATCGACGAGGGCGATCGTCGGCATGAGGCGGTAAACTCCCGAAAGGGCGGGCCCCGGCCCGCGTCATTGCGCAACCCCGTCGAGCGTGTTGGCCGCACGAATGCGCGCAAAGTATGACGCCAGTCTAGCGGATCGGCGCTTCGAACGCCAATTCGCGCCGATTGACGCGCCTTCGGGGCGACGGCATAAGATGATTACCTGAGTCAGATTATCGCCGAGGAACCACCATGTCCGCCACCGAAGCCTTCGACCCCGTCTCGAGCGCGCGCGCCACGCTCCGGTCGACCGGGACGGCGACCCTCGCGACGCTCGGCGCCGACGGCTCGCCTTTCGCCACCCTCGTGACGGTCGCGCTCACCGCCGATCTCTCGCCGGTGATGCACCTCTCCGACCTCGCCGTGCACACCAAGAACCTGAAGCGCGATCCGCGCGCCTCGCTGCTCTTCGTCGCCCCGGGCGGCGAGACCGGCAATCCGCTCGCCGGCAACCGCATCACGCTGACCGGAACGATCGCCAGGGCCGAGGACGAACCGACGCTGCGCCGCTATGGCTGGCGCCACGTGCCGAGCGGCAACCATCCCCCGCTCGCCGATTTCAACTATTACCGGATGACGGTGACCGGCTCGCATCTCGTCGCCGGCTTCGGACGCATCCACCAGATCCCGCCGGAGGCCCTCCTCGTCTCCCTCGAGGGGGCGGACGACCTGATGGCGGGCGAGGCGATGATCGTCGACCACATGAACGACGACCACGCCGACGCGATCGCCAATTACGCGACCCGTCTGCTCGGCCTGCCCTTCGGCGCGTGGCGGATGACCGGCTGCGATCCCGAGGGCGCCGATCTCGCCGCCCCGGGCCGCACCGCCCGGCTCCCCTTTGGCGACCGGGCGGCGACCGTCGCCGAGGCCGGAGCGGCGCTGAAGGCCTTCGCGCGGCAGGCCCGTCTCGCCGAGCAGCCGGCGGCCTGAACGGAGCCGCGGTATTTACTTCAAGGCCCTAATAATTAGCAGAGGCAATACTACCGGAACGACTTCGATCTAAATCGATTTTACTGCCGGGTGCGACAATCCCTGACTTTACGGGGGTTTGGCCGTCCACTAGCTTCCAGCGCACCGGCGCCGGGAGAGGCGGCCGGGGCATTATAACCATGTCCGTCCATCGAAGGGCCGGGCCGGCACATGCCGACCGGCCGGGAGAGCGATCATGATCGAGACCGGTATCCGGAATCCTGCCTGTGGCGCCGAGGCCTTCGGCCTCGCCGGGCTCGCCGGTCTCTATTGGAACTATCAGGCGCCGGCCCTCTACGAGGAAGCGATCCGCCGCGGCGAGGGCGTGATCGCCGAAGGCGGCGCACTCGCGGTGGAGACCGGCGTCCATACCGGCCGCTCCGCGCAGGACAAGTTCGTCGTCCGCGACGGCCGCACCGCCGATACGGTGTGGTGGGACAACAACAAGGCGATGTCGGGCGCCGCCTTCGAGACGCTGCGCGCCGATATGACCGCGCATGCCGCGGGCCGCGAACTGTTCGTGCAGGACCTTTACGGCGGCGCCGACCCGGCGCGCCGTATCCGCGTCCGCGTCTACACCGAACGCGCCTGGCACTCACTTTTCATCCGCAACCTGCTGCTGCGGCCGGCGAGCGAAGAGCTCGACCGCTTCGTGCCGGATCTCACCATTCTCGACCTGCCGAGCTTCCGCGCCGACCCCGCCCGGCACGGCTGCCGCACCGAGACGGTGATCGCCTGCGATTTCACGGCCGGCGTCGTGCTGATCGGCAACACCTCCTATGCCGGCGAGATGAAGAAGGCGGTGTTCACCTATCTGAACTTCACCCTGCCGCCCGAAGGCGTGATGCCGATGCACTGCTCGGCGAATGTCGGACCGGAGGGCGATACGGCGGTGTTCTTCGGCCTGTCGGGCACCGGCAAGACGACCCTCTCGGCCGATCCGGCCCGCACGCTCGTCGGCGACGACGAACACGGCTGGGGCGCCGACGGCATCTTCAACTTCGAAGGCGGCTGCTATGCGAAGACGATCCGGCTCTCGGCGGAGGCCGAGCCGGAGATCTACGCGACGACGAAACGCTTCGGCACCGTGCTCGAAAACGTTGCCGTCGATGCCGAAACGCGGGTGCTCGATTTCGACGACGGCACCAGGACCGAGAATACGCGCTGCGCCTACCCGCTCCACTTCATCCCGAACGCCAGCCATTCCGGCCGCGCCGGGCACCCGAAGACGATCATCATGCTGACGGCCGACGCCTTCGGTGTGATGCCGCCGATCGCCCGGCTGACCCCGGCGCAGGCGATGTACCACTTCCTTTCGGGCTACACGGCGAAGGTCGCCGGGACGGAGAAGGGCGTGACCGAGCCGCAGGCGACCTTCTCGACCTGTTTCGGCGCCCCCTTCATGCCGCTCCACCCGGCGGTCTACGGCAATCTGCTGCGCCGGCTGATCGCCGAGCACGACGTCGCCTGCTATCTCGTCAACACCGGCTGGACGGGCGGTGCCTATGGCACCGGCCGGCGCATGCCGATCAAGGCGACCCGCACCCTGCTCGCCGCCGCGCTGTCGGGCACGCTCGACGACAGCCAGACCTATCTCGATCCGCATTTCGGCTTCGAGGTGCCGACCGATGTCGCCGGTGTCGAGCCGCACATCCTGCATCCGCGCAAGACCTGGGCCGACAAGGCCGCCTATGACGCGCAGGCCGCCCGGCTCGTCTCGATGTTCCTCAAGAACTTCGAGAAGTTCGAGGCGCATGTCGACGACGAGGTGAACGCCGCCGCGCCGGGCAAGGTCGCGGCCTGAGCCGAGCGATCGGTAGCCGAGCGTCGCGCGGCGCTCGTGCCGGCGGGAGAGGGGCGGCGGCCCTTCTCCATCGAATACGAAAAAGGCCCGGCGATCGCTCGCCGGGCCTTTTCGGTTCTGAAGGCCGATACGCTGCCGCTCACTCGTTGGCGGCGGCCTCGCGGTCCTGCTTGATCTCCTCGCCGGTCTCCTGGTCGACGACCTTCATCGACAGGCGGACCTTGCCGCGCTCGTCGAAGCCGAGCAGCTTCACCCACACCTTGTCGCCTTCCTTGACGACATCGGAGGGCTTCGCGACGCGGCGGTCGGCCATCTGCGAAACATGGACGAGGCCGTCGCGCGAACCGAAGAAGTTCACGAAGGCGCCGAAATCGACCACCTTGACGACGGTGCCCTGATAGACGGCGTTGACCTCGGGCTCGGCGGCGATGCCCTTGATCCAGTTCATCGCGGCGGTGATCGCCTTGCCGTCCGCCGAAGCGATCTTGACCGTGCCGTCGTCCGAGATGTCGATCTTGGCACCGGTCTTCTCGACGATCTCGCGGATCACCTTGCCGCCCGAGCCGATCACTTCACGGATCTTGTCGGTCGGGATCTGCATCACCTCGATGCGCGGCGCATACTCGCCGAGCGTCGGGCGGGCCGAGGTGATCGCCTTCGCCATCTCGCCCAGGATGTGGGCGCGGCCGCCCTTCGCCTGATCGAGCGCGACGCGCATGATCTCCTCGGTGATGCCGGCGATCTTGATGTCCATCTGCAGCGAGGTGACACCTTCCGACGTGCCCGCCACCTTGAAGTCCATGTCGCCGAGATGATCCTCGTCGCCGAGGATGTCGGAGAGCACCGCGAAGCGCTCGCCCTCGAGGATCAGGCCCATGGCGATGCCGGCGACCGGCCGCTTCAGCGGCACGCCGGCATCCATCAGCGCCAGCGACGAGCCGCAGACGGTCGCCATCGAGGAGGAGCCGTTCGACTCGGTGATCTCCGAGACGATGCGGATCGTGTAGGGGAAGTCGTGATGCGCCGGCAGCATCGGCCGGACGGCGCGCCAGGCGAGCTTGCCGTGACCGATCTCGCGGCGGCCGGGCGAACCCATGCGGCCGGTCTCGCCGACCGAATAGGGCGGGAAGTTGTAGTGCAGCAGGAAGGTTTCCTTGTAGGTGCCTTCCAGCGCGTCGACGAACTGCTCGTCGTCGCCGGTGCCGAGCGTCGCCACGACGAGCGCCTGGGTCTCGCCGCGGGTGAACAGGGACGAGCCGTGCGCGCGCGGCAGCAGGCCGACCTCCGAGACGATCGGACGGACGGTGACGAGGTCACGGCCGTCGATGCGGATCTTGGTGTCGAGGATGTTCCAGCGGACGATCTTCGCCTGCAGTTCCTTGAAGACGGTGCCGATCTGCTCCTTGCTGAAGCGCGGCTCCTCGCCTTCCGGGAAGAAGTGGGCCATCACCTTCGCCTTGACGGCGTCGACGGCGCCGTAGCGCTCCTGCTTGACGGTCTTCTTGTAGGCCTCGCGCAGCTCGCCCTCGGCGATGCCGAGCATCTCGGTCTCGATCGCCGACAGGTCGGCGGGAGCGAAGTCGCGCGGCTCCTTGGCGGCCTTCTCGGCGAGGCGGATGATCGCGTCGATCACCGGCTGGAACGCGCGGTGGCCGAACATCACGGCGCCGAGCATGACCTCTTCGGAGAGCTCCTGGGCCTCCGATTCGACCATCAGGACCGCGTCGCCGGTTCCGGCGACGACGAGATCGAGCTTCGAATTCTCGCGATCGTCGATCGGCGTGTTGAGCACGTAGGCGCCGTCGATATAGCCGACGCGGGCGGCGCCGACCGGCCCCATGAAGGGCACGCCGGAGAGGGTCAGCGCGGCGGAGGCGGCGACCATCGCGACGACGTCGGGGTCGTTCTCGAGGTCATGGCTCAGGACGGTGGCGACGACCTGCGTCTCGTTGCGGTAGCCTTCCGCGAAGAGCGGACGGATCGGTCGGTCGATCAGGCGGGAGACCAGCGTCTCCTTCTCGCTCGGCCGGCCCTCGCGCTTGAAATAGCCGCCCGGAATCTTGCCGGCGGCGAAGGTCTTTTCCTGGTAATTCACCGTCAGCGGGAAGAAGTCCACGCCCGGCTTCGGCTCCCTGGCCGAGACGACGGTGGCGAGCACGGTGGTCTCGCCATAGGTGGCGAGAACGGCGCCATCGGCCTGGCGGGCGATCTTGCCGGTTTCGAGCGTCAGGAGGCGTCCGCCCCACTCGATGGAAACGCTCTGCTTATCGAACATGTTTTCGGGTTCCTTGTCCCTCGCGGATCAGGGACGAGGCCATGGACAAGACGGCGAGCGGCTCTCCTTGGAGACCGAGAGCCGCCGGCGATCCTGCCATGGCCAGGCCGGATCCGCATTTCGAGGCACGGCAGCCCCATGCCGCCGTACCGGTCGCGAGGACGGGCGCCGATGCGCCCGCCCGTCTTCGAGCGGCGCGCGGGGCGCCGCTCCGGCTCAGCGGCGAAGGCCGAGCCGCTCGACGATCGAGCGATAGCGCGCGTCGTCGATCTTCTTCAGATAGTCGAGCAGGCTGCGACGCTGGCTCACCAGCTTCAACAGTCCACGCCGCGAATGGTTGTCCTTCGCATGCGTCTTGAAATGCTCGGTCAGATTGGTGATCCGCTCGGAGAGAACGGCGACCTGAACCTCCGGCGAGCCGGTATCGTTGGCGCCGGTGGCATATTCCTTGATCAGAGCCTGCTTGCGCTCGGGCGTGATCGACATCGGGCAAATCCTCGTTCGAGAGAGCATGCGGCGCCGTGGGCGCCGCGGGTTGATCGGCCGTCGGGATACGCGAAGGAGGCCGGCTCGCCGGCATCGTCCGCGGTCCTGCGCTTCGGGAAGCTTCCGGCCACGTGCCGGCCGCGAAAGGCGCCCGGCGTCTTCCATCCGGAGTTCGGCCACTGCCGGGATGTCGTCCAGCAAGGTCGTTCCAAACGGCAAAGCCCGAAAGGCCGGAGCCCTTCGGGACGCGCGATCTATGGCGGAAAGTGCGCCGAAAGGAAAGTGGAAACTTCCCCCCGGGGGAGCCGGCGGAGTCCGTCGATCGCGGATCCCGAGGTCCTCGTCAGCCGCCGACGAAGACCCGCATCGGCGCGAGTTCGCCCTGTTCGATCGTCCCGATCGCAACCAGAGTGCCGGCCTCGGTCGCGTAGACCGTATCACCCTCCGCCGGGGCGTCGCGGCCGCGCACGAGCATGCTCTGACCGTTGCGCAGGCGTGCCGCCTCGTTGCGGTTGACCCGCAGCTCGGTCAGCCCGGCGAGGGCCGCCTCGATGGGCTGCATCAGCCCGTCGCAGCCTTCCTCGCCCGCCGCCTCGTGCGCCGCCCGCAGCGCATCGAGCGGCACCATCGCCGCCTCGCCGAACGGGCTCACCATCAGCCGGCGGAGCGCCGTGACATGGCCGCGCGTGCCGAGCACCCGGCCGAGATCGCGGGCGAGCGCGCGGACATAGGTGCCCTTGCCGCATTCCGCCGAGAACTGCGCCGTGTCGGCATCCGGCATCGCATCGAGGCTCAGCCGGTGGATCTCGACCGGCCGCGCCTCGAGCACGACCTCCTCGCCGTCCCGCGCGAGATCATAGGCCCGCTCACCCTCGATCTTGATCGCCGAGAAGGCCGGCGGCACCTGCATGATCGCACCCGTGAAGCCGGCGAGCGCCGCCTCGATCGCCGCCCGGTCGGGGCGATGGTCGGAGGTCGCGACGACCGCGCCCTCGGCATCGTCGGTGTTCGTCTCGATCCCCCAGCGCACGGTGAAGGCATAGACCTTGCGTCCGTCCATCACATAGGGAACGGTCTTCGTCGCCTCGCCGAGCGCGATCGGCAGCGAACCGGTGGCGAGCGGATCGAGCGTGCCCGCATGCCCCGCCTTCTGCGCGCCGAACAGGCGCTTCACCACGGACACGGCGTGGGTGGACGTCATGCCGAGCGGCTTGTCGAGCACCAGCCAGCCGGAGACGGCCCGGCCCTTCTTCTTGCGTGCCATCGGCCGCTACTCCTCGTCGGCCTCGGCCGGGGCGCCGCCGATGTCGCGCCGGATCACCGGGTCGTTGCGCAGGATCGCATCGATCCGGGAACCGCGGTCGAAGGATTCGTCGACGCGGAAATGCAGATCGGTGGCGAATTTGAGATTGACCCGCCTGGCGACCACGCCGCGCAGAAAACGCCGGTTGCGGCCGAGCGCCTCGACCGTGCGTGCGACATCCCGGCCGCCGAGCGGCATCACATAGCAGGTGGCGTGCTTCAAGTCGGGGGACATCCGCACTTCCGGGATCGACACCACGACGCCGTCGAGATCCGGATCGTTGACTTCGCCGCGGGCGAGGATCTCGGCGAGCGCATGGCGGATCAGCTCGCCGACGCGGAGCTGGCGCTGGGAGGGCGCGCTGGTGTTCATCTCTTCATCTCCTCGGCCGCTGCCGGATTCGGACCGGCGGCGGTCTGTTCCTTCTCTCGCTCGCCTCGACAGGACCAACCGCTCGGCGGGCCGTCGACCAGCGAGATCAACGCTCTTTCCGAGCCGTCGCATCGGGGATCGGCGTCGCGTGCCGCGCCCTGCGACGAGGACGGGCGCCGGCCGCGATCCCGCGCTACCGGCGGCCGACGCCGCGGGCCGTGCGGCGGGGTCCGATTTGCCGAGCTCTTCGAGGCGCCGCGCCGGCGCGACGAGGCCGAAACCTCGCGCGCGCCCGCCGACCGGCCGCTCGTCAGAGCGACCGCTTCACTTCCTCGACGCGATAGCACTCGATGACGTCGCCGGGCCGCATGTCTTCGTATTTCTCGAAGGCCATGCCGCATTCCTGGCCCGCCGGCACTTCCTTGACTTCGTCCTTGAAGCGCTTGAGCGTCGAGAGCTTGCCCTCGTGGATGACGACGTTGTCGCGGATGAGGCGGACATTGGCGCCCCGCTCGACCGTGCCGTCGGTGACCCGGCAGCCCGCCACCTTGCCGACCTTCGAGATGTTGAACACCTCGAGGATCTGCGCATTGCCGAGCATCGTCTCGCGCCGCTCGGGCGTGAGCAGGCCCGACATCGCCGCCTTCACGTCATCGACGAGGTCGTAGATGATGTTGTACTGGCGGATCTCGATACTCTCGCGCTCGGCCGCGTCGCGCGCCTGACCGCTCGGGCGGACGTTGAAGGCGATGATCGCCGCATTCGAGGTCGCCGCGAGCTGAACATCGGATTCGGTGACGCCGCCGACGCCGGAATGGATGATCCGGGCCCGCACCTCGTCATTGCCGACCTTTTCGAGCGCACCGGCGATCGCCTCGACCGAGCCCTGCACATCGCCCTTGATGACGAGCGGGAACTCCTTGAGGCCGGCCGACTGGCGCTGGTTCATCATCTCCGCGAGCGAGCCGCGCGCCGTGGTCTGGCGGGCGATCATCTTCTCGCGCTTCTGACGGCCGCGATAATCGGCGATCTCGCGGGCACGGGCCTCGTTCTCGACCACCGCGAAGCGGTCGCCCGCCTCCGGCGCGCCCTGGAACCCGAGCACCTCGACCGGAGCCGAGGGTCCGGCCTCCGCAACGGGCTGGCCGTTCTCGTTCAGGAGCGCGCGCACGCGGCCCCATTCGGAGCCTGCGACCACGATGTCGCCCGGATGCAGCGTGCCGCGCTGGACGAGCACGGTCGCGAGCGGACCGCGGCCCTTGTCGAGCTTCGCCTCGACGACGGCGCCCTCGGCGGAGCGGTTGGGGTTCGCCTTGAGATCGAGCACCTCGGCCTGCAGCAGGATCGTCTCGAGCAGCTTGTCGAGATTGATCGCCTTGGTCGCGGACACTTCGACCTCGAGCGTGTCGCCGCCCATCGATTCGACGAACACCTCGTGCTGCAGCAACTCGGTGCGCACCCGGCTCGGATCGCCATCGGCCTTGTCGATCTTGTTGATCGCGACGATGAGCGGCACCTTCGCCGCCCGCGCGTGGTTGATGGCCTCGATCGTCTGCGGCATGACGCCGTCATCCGCCGCCACGACGAGCACGACGATGTCCGTCACCTTGGCGCCGCGCGCCCGCATCGCCGTGAAGGCGGCGTGGCCGGGCGTGTCGATGAAGGTGATCTTGTGGCCGTCGCGCTCGACCTGATAGGCGCCGATGTGCTGGGTGATGCCGCCGGCCTCGCCCGAGACGACGCTGGTCTTGCGGATCGCGTCGAGCAGCGAGGTCTTGCCGTGGTCGACATGGCCCATGATCGTGACGACCGGCGGGCGCGGCAGCAGATTGCCGTCGGCCTCGGTGGCGGTGTCGAACAGGCCCTCCTCGACGTCCGATTCGGCGACGCGCTTCACCGTATGACCGAAGTCCTCGGCGATCAGCTGGGCCGTATCGGCGTCGACGACGTCGGTCGCCTTCAGGAGCTGACCCTGTTTCATCATGAACTTGATGACGTCGACCGCCCGTTCGGACATGCGGTTGGCGAGATCGCCGATCGTGATCGTCTCGGGGACGATGACTTCGCGGGTGATCTTCTCACGCGGGCCCTGCGCCATCTGACGGGCACGCTCGCGCTCCCGCCGCCGCCGGACCGAGGCGAGCGAACGCTCGCGCTCGCTGTCGTCGAGCGCGTTCGACAGCGTCAGACGGCCACGCCGGGCGGCCGTGTCGTCCTTCTTGACCGGCTTCGGCTCGACGGCCTTCGGCCGCTTCGAGGTCGAAGGACGCAGACCACCGGTCCGATCCTCCTCGTCGACCTCTGCGGGCTTCGGCGCCACCGGGCGGGTACGGCCGGCGGGCGCCTCGAACTCGGGCGGCGGCACGGGAACGCCGCGCGCGGCGAGACCGCCGCCGTCGCGACCACCGGGGGCCGGACGCGGACCGGTACGGCGCTCGCCCGAAGGCGCGCCGGCGAAGCGCGGACCCGACGGCCGGCCTTCACCGGACGGACGCCCCTCGCCGGAGGAGCGGCCTTCCCCGCCGTAACGGCCTTCGCCCGAGGGGCGCGGCGCTCCGGAGGAGGGACGCGGCGGGCGCGGCTCGGCGGCGGGCGTCGCGGAAGCGGCCGGGGCGGAGGCGGAACCTTCGCCGAACCGGCGCCGGGCGGCATCCTCGGCGCGCTCGCGCGCGGCAGCCTCGGCGGCGCGACGCGCCTCTTCCTCGGCCTGGCGGCGGGCGGCTTCCTCGCGCTCGCGGGCGACGCGGGCTTCTTCCTCGGCACGGCGCCGGGCATCGATCTCGGCCTGACGGCGCTCTTCGACCTCGCGCTGACGCGCGTCGGCGAGCGCCCTGGCACGGGCGTCGAGTTCGTCACCGGAGAGCTGGCGCAGCACCATGCCGCCGCGCTGCGGCCGCTGCGGCTGCGACTGGGCCGAGGGGCCGACGCGCGACGAAGAGGGCGCGGCACCGCCAGCCGGACGCGCCGCGGGCGCCGCCGAAGCGGCGGGACGCGGCGCAGGGGCGGGCGCTGCCGGACGGGGTGCGGAGACAGGCGCCGGGGCCGGCCGCGCGGCGGCGGGCGCTGCAGGGGCAGGCTGCGGCCGGGGCTGGCTCACGGGCGCCGAGGGCGCCGCGGCCGCGGGACGCGGCGCCGGCTGCTGGGCGGCGGGCTGCGGCTGAGGAACGGGCCGCGGGGCCGGGGCCTCGACGGCCTCCGGCTTCTCGCCCGGCAGCAGCGGCCGCCGCTTCTTCTTCTCGACCACGACGGTGTTCGTACGGCCGTGCGAGAAGCTCTGGCGCACCGTGCCGCGCTCCAGACTGTCGCGCTTCAAGGTGAGCGGCTTCTTGCCGCCGCCGAAAGTCTTGTCGCCGGTATTGGTCGTATCGTTCATTCGGTCTTCGGTCCTACGGGCTCGCCGGGGAGCCCCATTGCGGGCGGAGGGTCGATCAGCTCGGCCCCGTAGAATGTCCCGGACGGGTCGTCTTCGTCCGAAACCTGAGGATCAACGCCGAGCGGCCCGTCCTCTTCACGAAAGCGGGCAAGCGCGGCAACACGCTCGAGAACGTTATGGCTCGCGCGGCCTGCGAGCAGGGCAGCATGTATCACATTTGTTCGGCCGAATGCCAAATCCAATTGCGCGGACGAGAAAATTCGGACCGAGCGGTGCGCGGAGGCGACACCGCCCTGCCGTCTGAAGGCTCGATCGAGCTTCTCGACGCCGTCCTCGGCAGCCTCGGCCGCATGGATCAGCGCGATCGCCTTGCCGCTCGCGATCGCGGTCTCGACCTTGGTGAAGCCGGTGACCACCTCGCCGGCCTTGCGGGCGAAGGAGAGTGCGGCCACCGCCCCCTCCATATAGAGCGCCTCGACCCGATCCGAAAGACCCGGGGCAATTTTGACGTCCGCCTTGAACGCGCGCGCGAACAGCCGCCTCTTCTCGGCCAAGGCGACCGCGGCGCGGTTGGCGCTCACCCAGACGCCGCGGCCCGGCAGGCGGCGGCGGAGATCGGGAACGACCTCGCCCTCCGGATCGAGGACGAAGCGCAGCAACGCCTCCACCGGCCGGGTCTCACGGCTGGCGATGCAGGTGCGGGTCTGCGGTTCGTTCTTCCGCGGCACGTCGTGTTCCCGGAGTGCGGCACGGCCGGGCTCACGCCTCGGCCGTCTCGCCTTCTTCCTCTTCTTCCTCGCCCGCCTGCTGCTGGGCGGCGAGTTCTTCTTCCGTGATCCAGCCCGCCTTGACGCGGGCGGCCATGATCATCGCCTCGGCATCGGCGCGCGACAGACCGAAGGAATCGAGCGTACCGCCGTGACGGGTGGTGTCGCCTTCCTTGCGCTCGATCCAGCCGACCAGATCGTCCGGCACGCAGCCGGCGAAATCCTCGACCGTCTTGATCCCCTCCTTGCCGAGGGCGACCATCATGCCGGCGGTGACGCCGGGGATCTCCTTCAGCGCGTCCTCGACGCCGAGCGCGCGACGCTCCTCGTCGAGTTCCGCCTCGCGCCGCTCCAGATATTCGCGGGCGCGGTCCTGCAGTTCCCCGGCGGTCTCCTCGTCGAAGCCCTCGATCGAGGCGAGCTCGTCGAGATCGACATAGGCGATCTCCTCGACCGAGGCGAAGCCTTCCGAGGCGAGCAGCTGGCCGATCATCTCGTCGGCGTCGAGCGCGGTGTTGAAGAGGCTGGAGCGCTCCTGGAATTCCTTCTGGCGCCGCTCGCTCTCCTCCTGCTCGGTGAGGATGTCGATATCCCAGCCGGTGAGCTGCGAGGCGAGCCGGACGTTCTGGCCGCGCCGGCCGATGGCGAGCGACAGCTGATCGTCGGGCACCACGACTTCGATCCGCTCGGCCTCCTCGTCGAGCACCACCTTCGCCACTTCGGCCGGCTGCAGCGCGTTGACGATGAAGGTGGCGGCGTCGGGGTTCCAGGGGATGATGTCGATCTTCTCGCCCTGCAGCTCGTTCACCACCGCCTGGACGCGGCTGCCGCGCATGCCGACGCAGGCGCCGACCGGGTCGATCGAGGAATCGCGCGACACGACGGCGATCTTGGCGCGACTGCCCGGATCGCGGGCGACCGACTTCACCTCGATGATGCCGTCATAGATTTCCGGCACTTCCTGCGCGAAGAGCTTCGCCATGAACTGCGGATGGGTGCGCGACAGGAAGATCTGCGGGCCGCGCTGCTCGCGGCGGACGTCGTAGACATAGGCGCGAACCCGGTCGCCATAGCGGAAGGTCTCGCGCGGGATCAGTTCGTCGCGGCGCACGATGCCCTCGCCGCGGCCGAGATCGACGATGACATTGCCGTATTCGACGCGCTTGACGGCGCCCGAGACGATCTCGCCGATGCGGTCCTTGTATTCGTCGTACTGCCGGTCGCGCTCCGCCTCGCGCACCTTCTGGACGATCACCTGCTTCGCCGACTGGGCGGCGATGCGGCCGAAATCCATCGGCGGCAGCGGCTCGGCGATGTAATCGCCGATCTGGGCGGCGGGGTTCTTGGTGCGGGCGTCCTCGAGCAGGATGTCGGTCGCCGGATTCTCGACCGCCTCGACCACCTGGAGCAGGCGCTGCAGCCGGATCTCGCCCGTCTTCGGGTTGATCTCGGCGCGCACATCCGTCTCCGAGCCGTAGCGCGAGCGGGCCGCCTTCTGGATCGCGTCCTCCATCGCCTGGATGACGATCATCCGGTCGATCACCTTCTCGCGGGCGACCGCGTCGGCGATCTGCAGAAGCTCGAGCCGGTTGGCGCTCACTGCCATGGTCGTGTTCTCCGTCTTCGGGGCCGGCCGTTACGGCGCGGCGTCCGCCTCGTCTTCATCCGTCTCGGCCGTGTCTTCGGCCGCATCCTCGTCGGCGGCGGCGCGTTGCAGCCGCTTGGTTTCCCTGAGCGTCGCCTCGATCAGAGCGTCGGTCAGCACGAGCCGCGCCTCGGCGATCGCGTCGAGCGGCAGGACGACGTGCCCGGCCTCACCCTCGGCGGTCTTCTCGACGTCGAAGCCCACGCCGCCCGCCTCGAGCCCGGTCAGCACGCCGCGATAGCGCCGCCGCCCCGCGACCGCGACGGCGAGCTCGACCTTGGCGAGATGGCCCGCCCAGCGGTCGAAATCGGAGACGCGGACGAGCGGCCGGTCGATCCCCGGCGACGACACCTCGAGGTGGTAGGCGCCGGGGATCGGATCCTCGACGTCGAGCACCGGCGACAGGTCACGGCTGATCGCCTCACAGTCCTCGACCGTCATGCCGCCGTCCGGCCGCTCGGCCATCACCTGCAGCGTACGGCCGTTGCGGCCGGAGATCTTCACCCGCACCAGGCGATAGCCGAGCCCCGCCACCACCGGCTCGACGACCGCGGCGACGCGCGCGTCGAGACCCGTCTCGACGACGATGCGCGGTTCGGCGAGGGCGGTTTCCGCAGCGGGGTCGGCGGCCGTGTCAGCCAAGGCGCTCTCCGGTCGAAGGGCTCAAAAGCCGAAAGGAGCGGCCCGGTTGGACCACTCTCAAACAAGCCGAGCCTTGATTGGGAATGCGAGCGATATAGGCCGGATGCCGCGCAAACGCAAGCGCCGCGCGCGATCGGCGGCCGTGCTGTCATCCCGTTGTGATCCGGCCGCCCTAAGGCTTCCCTCGAACTGTTCCAGTTCCAGGGAACAGCCCCCTCCCCACCCCCCGACAGGAAGGCGTCATGACCAGCGATCGGACGTTCCGCACCTCGATGCTCGAGGAAGCCGCCGGCGAAGGCCACAACACCACCGCGAACGCCACCATGGGCGAGATCATCGCCGCGCGCTTCTCCCGCCGCGGCTTTCTCAAGGGTGCGCTCGCCGTGTCGGCGATCTCCGCCACGGTGAGCCCGCTCGCCCTCGCCACCGCGCAGAAGGCGCAGGCCGCCTCCGCGTCCGCCTTCTCCTTCACCGAAGTGGCCGCCGGTGTCGACGAGAACCACCACATCGCCGAGGGCTACGACGCCGACATCCTGCTGCGCTGGGGCGACAAACTGTTCGCCGATGCGCCGGAGTTCGATCCGGCCAACCAGACGGCCGAGGCGCAGGCGCGCCAGTTCGGCTACAACAACGACTATGTCGGCTTCATCCCGCTCGACGGCTCGAGCGAGCGCGGCCTGCTCGTCGTCAACCACGAATACACCAACCCGCATCTGATGTTCCCCGGCCTCGTCACGGTGGTCGAGGGCAAGATCGAGCAGAAGCCGCTCTCGAAGGCGCAGGTCGACATCGAGATGGCCGCGCATGGCGGCACGATCGTCGAGATCGTCAAGGAGGGCGGCAAGTGGCGCCCGGTGCTCGACGGCACGATGAACCGGCGCATCACCGTCAACACGGCGATGGAGCTGACCGGTCCGGCCGCCGGGCACGACCGGCTGAAGACCAGCGCCGATCCGACCGGCACCAAGGTCATCGGCACGCTCAACAACTGCGCCGGCGGCGTGACGCCCTGGGGCACCTATGTGATGGCCGAGGAGAACTTCCACGGCTATTTCTCCGGCAGCCTGCCGGAAGGCCACAAGGAAGCGGCGAACTACAAGCGCTACGGCGTGCCGGAGGGGGCCTATGAATGGGCCGCCCATTACGACCGCTTCGACCTCGCCAAGGAGCCGAACGAGCCGAACCGCTTCGGCTGGATCGTCGAGGTCGACGCCTTCGATCCGAACGCCACGCCGAAGAAGCGCACCGCGCTCGGCCGCTTCAAGCACGAGGGCGCGGAGTCGATCGTCGCCAAGGACGGCCGCGTCGTCTTCTATCTCGGCGACGACGAGCGCTTCGACTATGTCTACAAGTTCGTGACCGCCGGCACCTTCAAGGCCGACGACCGCGCCGCGAACATGAACCTCCTCGACGAAGGCACGCTCTACGTCGCGAAGTTCGCCGAGGACGGCCGCTTCGCCTGGCTGCCGCTCGTCCAGGGCGAGGGACCGCTCACCGCGGAGAACGGCTTCGCCTCGCAGGCCGACGTGCTGATCGAGACCCGCCGCGCCGCCGACCTCGTCGGTGCCACCAAGATGGACCGTCCCGAGGACATCCAGCCGAACGGCGTCAACGGCAAGGTCTATGTGATGCTGACCAACAATACGAAGCGCAAGGCCGAGCAGGTCGACGCCGCCAATCCGCGCGCCTCGAACGCCTTTGGCCACATCATCGAGCTCTCCGAAACGGACGGTGACTTCGCCGCGACCGCCGGCACCTGGGAAGTGATGCTGAAGTGCGGCGACCCGTCGGTCGCCGATGTCGGGGCCACCTTCTCGACCGCGACCACCGCCAATGGCTGGTTCGGCATGCCCGACAACTGCGCCGTCGACGCGGACGGCCGGCTGTGGGTGGCGACCGACGGCAATTCGCCGAAGGCGACCGGCCGCACGGACGGCATCTGGGCGGTCGATACCGAAGGCGAGGCCCGTGCCACGTCGAAGCTGTTCTTCCGCGTGCCGGTCGGCGCCGAGATGTGCGGCCCGCTTCTGCTGCCGGACATGCAGACGATGTTCGTCGCCGTGCAGCATCCGGGCGATGGCGGCGACGACTGGGCCGGCTTCGGCCGCGTCTCCTATTACGAGGACCTGTCGACCCGCTGGCCGGACTTCAAGGACGACATGCCGGTCCGTCCGGCCGTCGTCGCGATCACCCGGCAGGGTGGCGGCAAGATCGCCGTCTGAGGCGTTTCTCTGCGAAATTAGGTCGGCGCGGGAGCGATCCCGCGCCGTCCTTCGCGAACCACCGACCATGCGGCGGACCCCGGGGCCGCCGCCGCCCGGGGGCAGCCCGGGGACGGTCTCTCACACCCGCTCGAACGTCAGATACGTTCCCCGCCTTCCCTCGCGGATCGCCTTCGCCTCGTAGCGCGTGCCCGGCCAGCCCGGAAAAGGCTGCCGCCAGTCGTCGGCCGTGCGTGCCGTCCAGCGGAAGCCGGGATGCGCGTCGAGATGGGCGAGCGTCCAGGCGACATAGGAATCGATGTCGGAGGCGAAGCGGAACAGGCCGCCCGGCGCGATCACCCGCGCCAGCCGGTCGAGATTGCGCGGATTGACGAAGCGCCGCTTGAAATGGCGCGTCTTCGGCCAGGGATCGGGATAGAGCAGGTCGACGAGCACGACGCTCGCGGCCGGCATCCAGTCGAGCAGTTCCGCTGCGTCCCGATCGAACAGGCGGATCGTCTCGAAGCCCTCGGCGGCGATCGCGCGGGCCGCCTTCGCCATCCCGTTGACGAAGGGCTCGACACCGATCCGGCCGACCGCCGGCTCGGTGCGGGCGCGATGGATCAGATGCTCGCCGCCGCCGAAGCCGATCTCGAGCGCCACCGCTTCGACCGGCCGCGGAAACAGCGACCGCAGATCGCCGGGTGCCGGCACCGCCGTGTCGATCCGGAGCGATGCGACGGTGGTGGCGAGCGCCTCGGCCTGGCCGGCGCGCAGGCCTTTGCCCTTGCGGCGGCCGAAGAAGGAATCGCGCCGCGCCGGCGCGCTGTCCTCCGTCATCGGACGGCGCGCGTCAGAGCGCGCCGCGGATCGCCGCGACGAGGTCGGTGCGCTCCCAGGAGAAGCCGCCATCCTCCTCCGGCGCACGGCCGAAATGGCCATAGGCCGAGGTGCGGGCATAGATCGGCTTGTTGAGGCCGAGATGCTGGCGGATGCCGCGCGGCGACAGGTCCATCACCTCGCCGAGCACCGCCTCGAGGCGCCCGGCCTCGACATTGCCGGTGTCGTGCAGGTCGACATAGATCGACAAGGGCTTCGACACGCCGATCGCATAGGAGAGCTGGATCGTGCAGCGGCCGGCGAGACCGGCGGCGACGACGTTCTTCGCGAGATAGCGCGCGGCATAGGCGGCGGACCGGTCGACCTTGGTCGGATCCTTGCCGGAGAAGGCGCCGCCGCCATGCGGCGCGGCGCCGCCATAGGTGTCGACGATGATCTTGCGGCCGGTCAGGCCGGCGTCGCCGTCCGGGCCGCCGATGACGAACTTGCCGGTCGGGTTGACGTGCCACACCGTCGCGCCGCTGATCCAGCCCTCGGGCAGGGCCTCGCGGATATAGGGTTCGACGATCGCCCGCACGTCGTGCGAGGTCAGGTGCTCGTCGAGATGCTGGGTCGACAGCACGATCTGGGTGACCTCGACCGGCTTGCCGTCCTCGTAGCGCACCGTCACCTGGCTCTTCGCGTCGGGTCCGAGCGCACGGGTCTCCCCGCTGCGGCGGGCCTCGGAGAGACGCTTCAGGATGCGGTGAGCGTAGTAGATCGGCGCCGGCATCAGCTCCGGCGTCTCGGAGCAGGCATAGCCGAACATGATGCCCTGGTCGCCGGCGCCCTCGTCCTTGTTGCCCGCGGCGTCGACGCCGACCGCGATGTCGGCGGACTGGGCATGCAGATGGACGTCGATCTCCGCCGTCTCCCAGTGGAAGCCGGACTGCTCATAGCCGATGTCGCGGATGGCGAGGCGGGCGGTGTGGGCGACGAAGTCCCGGGTGATCTCGGCCGGCCCGCGGGTCTCCCCGGCGATCACCACACGGTTGGTGGTGGCGAGCGTCTCGGCGGCGACGCGGATCTGCGACGGGTCCCAGCCATGCTGCGGGCCGAGCCGGAAGAAGGCATCGACGATCTCGTCCGAGATGCGATCGCAAACCTTGTCGGGATGGCCTTCGGAAACCGACTCGCTGGTGAACAGATAGGACGCCCTCGACACAGGCCAACCCCTTCGCTCAAGATAATGGCCGGAGCGCGAGGCCCCGGCCGCGGTGGTGGTTCGTTCTGGCAGGTCGCCGGCCGAGGGTCAAGGCGGAGCCGGATCCCCGCCGGCAAGACGGAAAGGCCGTTCCGCCGCGGCATCGGCGCGAGCAAAACCGTGCCGTGCCGACGCCTGCGGGCGGAACGGGAACCTCAGTCGGCCGCCTCTTCGCCGGCGAGCGCACGGACGAGTTCGACGACCTTGCGGCGCACCTTCGGGTCGCTGATCCGCACGAACGCCTTGTTGAGCTGAAGGCCCTCGGCGCTCGACAGGAACTCGGTGACGAAGGCTGCCGGACGGGGCTCGGCGAAGCCGCCCTCGGGCGTGTTGCCCGGCGCGTCCTCGAAGAAGAAGGACACCGGCACATCGAGTACGGCGGCGATGTGCTGCAGCCGGCTCGCGCCGATGCGGTTGGTGCCCTTCTCGTATTTCTGGATCTGCTGGAAGGTGATGCCGAGGCTCTCGCCGAGCTTTTCCTGGCTCATGCTGAGCATCATGCGGCGGAGGCGCACGCGGCTGCCGACGTGGATGTCGATGGGGTTCGGCTGCTTCTTGTTGGCTATCAAAGGTTCATTCCTTGGTCGCTTGGCGTGGTGGCGCTCATGCGCCAAACCGCGCTCCGACACCCGCTTCGGAACGCGCCATACCACCACCGATCGAAACTTCCCCGCGTGCCATCTATGAAGGCCCTCGCAATTAGTGTCAATCACGAGTTTTAGTCTTGATAAAAGTTCCAATTGTTAGACCCGACAGGAGCAGCCACAGGGTCCAGAAGGGTCCGTCGCCCAGCCGCGCATAAAGGGTTGCCGGCAGCGCCCGTGGCAGATCGGCGTCGAGTGCGCCGGCGGGTCCGAGCGGCAGTTGCGCCAGAATGCGTCCGTGCGGGTCAGCGACCGCCGAAATGCCGGTATTCGCGGCGCGGACGAGCGGCAATCCCTCCTCCACCGCCCGCATCAGCGCCTGGCGCAGATGCTGGTGGGGTCCCGGCGTATCGCCGAACCAGCCGTCATTGGTGACATTGGCGAGCCAGCCGGGCCGGTTTCCGGGCTCGACCGCGGCGCCGGGAAAGATGATCTCGTAGCAGATGAGGGGGCCGGCCGGCGGTGCGGCGGGAAGCACGAGGGTGCGCCGCCGCATTCCGACATCGAAGCCGCCGGGGATGGCGACGACTTGCCGCAGCCCGAGGGCGGAGAGTGTCCGCTCGAAGGGCAGGAACTCGCCGAACGGCACCAGGTCGACCTTGTCATAGGCGTCGCGGATCGTGCCGTCATCGGCGATCACATAGACCGAATTGTAGACCCGCAGGCCGTTCTCCGCGCGCGGGTCGGCCTCGGCGCGCGCCGCACCGGTGAGAAGGGTGGCGCCCGCCGGCAGCATATCCGCGATCGCCGCCAGCGCCTGCGGCCGCTCGGTCAGGAAGAAGGGGAAGGCGGTCTCCGGCCAGACATAGAGATTGGGGGTCGCGCCGTCGGCTCGTGGCTGGGCGGAGAGCGCGAGATAGCGGCCGAGCACCGCGTCCTCCTCGCCGGAGGCCCATTTCTCGTTCTGTGCGATCGCCGGCTGGACGATGCGGATGCGGATGTCGGGAACGGCCTCGTCCGGCCCGCCGGCGAGCCGGACCGCGCCGAAGCCGAGATGGAGCGCGAAGAGGAGCGCGGCGGCGAGAAAGGCGAGGCGGTCCGGCCGCCGCCGCGGCCCGATCGACAGCAGGAGCACGGGCGCCGCGGCGGCGAGGAAGGCGAGCGCGGTGAGCCCCCACAGCCCGACGAGCGAGGCCGACTGCATGAAGAGCGGCGAGGGGGCGAGCGTATAGCCGAAGCTGTTCCACGGGAAACCGCTGAAGAGATGGCCGCGCAGCCATTCGGCGAGCGTCATCGCCGCGGCGAAAGCGACCACACGCGGCCAGCCGGGCGACCAGACGAGCCGGGCGAGCACCGCCCCGGCGCCCCAGAACAGCGCCAGCCCCGCCGGCAGGGCGACCACCGCCACCGGCATCAGGACGACGAGATTCTCGGCGCCGGCGAGGAAAGCGGCGCCGATCCACCACAGGCCGGCGAGGAAATAGCCGAAGCCGAACGCCCAGCCGATGGCGAAGGCCGGGCGGATGCCGCCGCGCCAGCCGTCACGTCGCCTGCCTGCTCCATCGAGCAGGAGCACCACGACCGGCACGGCGATGAACACGGCCGGCCAGAGGTCGAGCGGCGCGAGCGCCAGCGCCGCGACGGCCCCCGCGACGGCGGCGACCGTCATCCGCCGCCAGCCGGAGAGGAGCGGCAGCCGGTAGGCGGCGGCACGAATCGGCGGGAGGAAGCTCGGCATGGACCCCCGCGGCGGAGAATCGGAACAGGCGGCGCGCCGCGGCAGGAGAACGCCCGCCGCCGCTCCGGGTCAAGCCGAGCGCAGGCGCGGCATGCGGCGCAGTTCCGGCGCGAAGCCCGGCCGGTAGAGCCGGACGCGCCGCACGCGCCGGGTGTCGGCATCGACGATGTCGAGTTCATAGCCGCCCGGCACAACCACACGCTCGCCACGGCGCGGGATCCGGCCGAGCAGGGTGAAGACGAGGCCGCCCAGCGTGTCGACCTCGCTGTCGACGGCGCCGGGGGCGAGCGGCTCGCCGAGCACCGCCTCGACATCGTCGAGATCGATCCGGCCGTCGACGAGAAAAATGCCCTCGCCGTCCGGCACGATCAGCGCCTCGTCGTCCTCGTCGTGCTCGTCCTCGATTTCGCCGAAGACGATCTCGACGACATCCTCGAGCGAGGCGAGCCCGTCGACGCCGCCGTGCTCGTCGATGACGAGGGCCATCTGGACCCGGCTTTCGCGCATGGTGGCGAGCAGGGTGGCGGCGGGCATCGAGGGCGGCACGAAGAGAACGCGACGGACGAGGTCCGTCTTCTCGAGCGGCGTCGACAGGTCCACCTTCTCGAATCCGAGCCCGGTTCCGGTCTCGGCCGCCTTGGTCAGCCAGTTCATGAGGTCCTTGATGTGGACCATGCCGACCGGGTCGTCGAGCGTCTCGCGATAGACCGGCATGCGGGAATGGCCGGAATCGCGGAAGGCGGCGACCACCTCGGCGATCGGCCAGCCGATCTCGACGGCGAGGATGTCGGCGCGCGGCACCATCACGTCCTCGACCCGGATCTCCGACAGGTCGAGCAGATTGCGCAGCATCCGCCGCTCTTCGGGGGTGAAGGCGTCCGGGTCCTCGAGGGCGTCCTCGATCTCGTCGCGCGCGGAATGCGCAGGTCTGAGACCCACCGCGCGGATGATCCGCTCGAGCCAGCTTTCCGATGGCCTCTCGGCCTCGCGCGCCTCGGGCGCGCTCCTACTCTGCGGTTCGGTCGAAAGGTCTCCGGCGAGCGGAGACGCGTCTTGGTCACTCATCGTTCTCGTCGGGCGGATCGCCCTCTCCGGTGGCGGGATCGGCATAGGGGTCGGCAATGCCGAGACGTGCGAGAATTGCCGTCTCGAGCCGCTCCATCCGCTCGGCCTCGTCGTCCTCTATATGATCATGTCCCGCGAGATGAAGGAACCCATGCACCACCAGATGGGTGAGATGGGCCTCGAAGGACACCCCCTGATCGCCGGCCTCGGCGCGGATGGTCTCGCCCGCGAGCACGATGTCGCCGACGAGCGGACCGAGCCGCGCGCTGCCCGCCGGGGTCGCCGGAAAGGACAGCACATTGGTCGGCTTCGGCTTGTCGCGCCAGTCGGCGTTCAGCCGGGCGATGTGGGCATCGTCGGTGAAGAGCACGGCGAGCTCGGCGCCCTGCGCCAGCCGGACCCCGGCGACGTCGATCGCCACGTCGACCGCCCGCTCGACGAGCGCGCAGAGCGTCTCCTCCTCCGGCCAGTCGCCCGCCTCGACGATGACGTCGATCGCGATCTCCTCGGAAAGCGCGTTCACGGCCGGCCGCCATGCCTGCGCACGGCCGACGGGGCGGGCGTCGCGGCGTCATAGGCCCGTACGATGCGGGCGACCAGCGGATGGCGCACCACATCGGTGTCGGCGAAGCGGATCTGCACGATGCCCTCGACATCGCCGAGCAGGTCGATCGCCTCGGCGAGGCCGGAGACCTGGCCGGGCGGCAGGTCGACCTGCGTCGGATCGCCGGTGACGATCATCTTCGACCCCTCGCCGAGGCGGGTGAGGAACATCTTCATCTGCATCGATGTGGTGTTCTGCGCCTCGTCGAGGATGACGACGGCGTTGGCGAGCGTGCGGCCGCGCATGAAGGCGAGCGGCGCCACCTCGATCATGCCGGAGGAGAGGCCGCGCTCGACCCGCTCGGCCGGCAGCATGTCGTAGAGCGCGTCGTAGAGCGGCCGCAGATAGGGGTCGACCTTCTCCTTCATGTCGCCCGGCAGGAAGCCGAGCCGTTCGCCCGCCTCCACCGCCGGCCGCGACAGGATCAGCCGGGCGACGTCGCCGCGCTCGATCAGCGCGGCGGCATAGGCGACCGCGAGATAGGTCTTGCCGGTGCCGGCCGGGCCGATGCCGAAGACGAGCTCGGCCCGGTCCATCGCGCGGATATAGGCGTCCTGCGCCGGGTTGCGCGCCATCACGGTGCGCCGCCGCGTCGCGATCTGCGCCATGGCGAGCCGGCCCTTCGGCTCGAGGCTCGGCAAAGCGAGCTGGCTCTCCGCATCCTCGGCCATGCGGATCGCCCCTTCCACGTCCCCGGTGCCGATCGGATGGCCCTGGGTCAGGCGCACATAGAGGAGGTCGAGGGCGAGCCGCGCCTGCGCGCAGGCCTCCGCGCCGCCGCGGATCGTCACCTGATTGCCGCGTGCCACCACGTCGACGCCGAGCAGCTTCTCGATCGTCGCGAGGTTCTGGTCGAACTGGCCGAACAGCTCGCTCGCCAGCCGGTTGTCGTCGAAGGCGACGACGACATGGGTGAGATCGGAGGCCTGGCCGGACCGCGGCTGCGGGCGACCGCCCGGCCCGTGACGCGGGCTCAAGACGCGGCCTCGGCGAGAGCCGGCGCGCCGGCCCCGCCCGCCGTGCCGATCAGCCGGCCGAACAGGCTGTTGGTGCCCAGCCGCTCGATCGCCACCCGGCCGATCGTGCCGATCAGGGCCTCGGGCGCCTCGACCTGCACCGCCTGCAGCCAGGGCGACTTGCCGGCGAGCTGGCCGGCGAAGCGGCCCTTCTTTTCGAACAGAACGTCCATCGCGGCTCCGAGCTTCGAACGGTTGAAGGCGTCCTGCTGCGCCGCGATCAGCGCCTGAAGCTGCGCCAGCCGCTCGCTCTTCACCGCCTCGTCGACCTGTCCGTCGCGCGTCGCGGCGGGGGTGCCGGGACGGGCGCTGTATTTGAACGAGAAACAGGCGGCATAGCCGACCGCCTCGACGAGCCGCATCGTGGCGGCGAAATCGGCGTCCGTCTCGCCGGGGAAGCCGACGATCAGGTCGCTCGACAGCGCGATGTCGGGTCGCGCGGTGCGGATCCTGTCGACCAGCGCACGGTAATCGTCCGCCGTATGGCGGCGGTTCATCGCCTTCAGGATGCGGTCCGAGCCCGACTGCACCGGCAGGTGCAGATAGGGCATCAGTTCGGCGAGGTCGCGATGCGCGGCGATCAGCGTGTCGTCCATGTCGCGCGGATGGCTGGTGGTATAGCGCAGCCGATCGAGCCCGGGGATCTCGGCGAGGCGGAACAGGAGCTCGCCCAATCCCCATTCGCGGCCGTCGGGCCCCAGCCCGTGCCAGGCATTGACGTTCTGGCCGAGCAGCGTCACCTCGCGCACGCCGCCGGCGGCGAGCGCCTCGGCCTCGGCGAGAATGCGCTCGACGGGGCGCGACACCTCGGCGCCGCGCGTATAAGGCACGACGCAGAAGGTGCAGAATTTGTCGCAGCCCTCCTGCACGGTCAGGAAGGCGCTCGGCGTGCGGGCGGGGGCGCGGCCCGCCGCCTCGAGCCGGGCGAACTTCTCCTCGATCGCGAACTCGGTCTCGATCGCCCGCTCTCCGGCGGCCGCCCGCGACAGGAGCGCCGGCAGGCTGTGATAGGATTGCGGGCCGACCACCAGATCGACCACCGGCGCGCGGCGGGCGATCTCCTCGCCCTCGGCCTGCGCGACGCAGCCGGCGACGCCCACGGTCAGCCGGCGACCCATCCGCGCCGCCTCTTCCTTCGCGACGCGCAGCCGGCCGAGCTCGGAATAGACCTTCTCGGCGGCCTTCTCGCGGATGTGGCAGGTGTTGAGGAGAACGAGATCGGCCTCGGCGAGATCGTCCGTCGGCCGATAGCCCTCGGCAGCCAGAGTATCCGCCATACGATCGGAATCGTAGGCGTTCATCTGGCAGCCATATGTCTTGATCAGGACCTTCTTCGGCGCGGTCCGGGTATCCGTCATCGGTTCGTCGGGCTTTTCCGCTTGCGCTCCCCGCCTCTTCCTAGCGGGTTTCGGCCGGGTTGAGAAGGACGCCCGCCGCCGGCGGCGCGGGGATCGGCCGCCGCGCCCGCACTGCCCGGACCATCGTGCGCACCTCGCGCTCGGCCTCGGCGGCGATCCGCTTGCGGTCGGCACCGGCGCCGAAGGCGACCGGGCGGCCGAAGGCGACGACCGCATCGGCCCCCCCATCACCGACCAGCCGGCCGAGATGCGAGGCGAGGTCCATGCCGCCATACCAGGCGACGCGCGGCATCTCCGCCCGGCTCATCGGTAGGCCGTGAAAGCCGCGATAGACGACGGCGACCGGCTGGACCGTGATCGCCGCGCCGTCCGCCGCCGCATCGCGCGCCGCGCCGACGAGGGCGCTGCGGAACGGCAGCACTTCATAGCCGTCGCCGGTCGTGCCCTCGGGGAAGAGCACGATCGCCTCGCCGCGGTGCAGGCGTTCGGCGATCCGGCCGGCCGAATCGCCGGCGGCGCTCCGGCGGGTGCGGTCGACGAAGACGGTGCGCTGCAGCCGGGCCAGCCATTTCACCACCGGCCAGCCGTTCACCTCGGCCTTGGCGACGAAGGAGACCGGCATGACGGCCGAGAGGGTGACGATGTCGAGCCAGGAAACGTGGTTGGAGAGGAGCAGCACCGGCCCGCCGCGCGCCGGCACGCCCTCGACCCGGACGCGCAGCCCGACGAGACGCGCCGCGACCCGGTGCCACCAATGCGGCACCCGCGCGGCGAGCGGCGCGCGGCGGCGGATCGCGACGAGCTGAACCGGCAGCAGCACGAGCGTCAGGAGGACGAGGCCCGCCACCACCAGCGCGAGCCGCACCGTCCTCACGCGGCCGACCCGCCGCCGCGCCGTCCGTCCTTCGCCGCATCGATCGGCACGGCATAGAGTTCGAGCCGGTGGTCGACGAGCCGATAGCCGAGCCTCTCGGCGATCGCCTCCTGCAGCCGCTCGATCTCCTCGTCGCGGAATTCGATCACGGCGCCGGAGCGCAGGTCGATCAGATGATCGTGATGCTCTTCCGGCATCGTCTCGTAGCGGCTGCGGCCGTCGCGGAAATCGTGCCGCTCGATGATGCCGGCATCCTCGAACAGCTTCACCGTGCGGTAGACGGTGGAGATCGAGATGCGCGGGTCGACCGCCGAGGCGCGGCGGTAGAGTTCCTCGACATCGGGGTGATCGTCGGCGTTCTCGATCACGCGGGCGATCACCCGGCGCTGGTCGGTCATCCGCATGCCTTTGGCGATGCAGGTCTCTTCGAGCGAGACGTCGCCTTCTTCCGCGCTCACTGACCCCGCTCCAAGCTCGTCGTCCCCCGATCCGCCGTTACCGGACTTGCAGCCGCATGACAAGCGCGGCACTCGGCGCCGCGTCGGCGTGGCGATAATAGCCCTTTCGACGGCCGACTTCGACGAAGCCGACGCGGCGATAGAGCGTGCCGGCGGCGGCATTGCCCTCGTCGACCTCGAGGAAGGCGGCCTCCGCGCGCTCGCTGTAGAGCCGGCGCAGAACCTCCTCGAGGAGCAGCCGGCCATAGCCGCGCCCGCGCGCCGCCGGCTCGAAGACGATGGTCAGGATCTCCGCCTCGCCGGCGGCGAGACGCACCAGCACGAAGCCGAGGATGCGCCGCGTGCCGAAGCGCGATTCGCGCTTGAGGGCGAGGGCGAAGACGGTGCGGTCGGCGATCAGCGCCTCGATCTCGTCCTCGCTCCAGCCGCGCGCGAAGCCGGTGGCGTGGATCTCGGCGAGCCGCGCCGCGTCGGCCGGCTCGGCGGCGTCGATGAAGATGCGGGGGCGCAGGAAATGGTCGAAGATCATCGGCGGGCGATCCTGCCGCCCGTCTGCGGCGCGGCGTCGGCGGGCTTCACGTAGAGCGGCAGGGCTGGGTGCGCCGCGGGGTCGAGCGCCTGCCCGAGCGCCAGCACGGCCTCGATCGCCGGCGCGCTGCGGCGATGGACGACCGGCACGCCGCCCTCCGGCGCACCGGCTCCCGCAAGGCGGGCACCCACCGCCGCGGCGCGGGCGAGCGCGGCCTCGGGCGACAGGACCGCCGCCGGGCCGTCCGGCGTGCCGTCGGCGGAAAACAGCTGGCCATAGAGTTCGCCCGCGCGGGCGGGCAGGAGCGCGAGCACGGAAACGGCGCCGGCCTCGGCCCGCGCGCTCTGCGCGTGCGCGGCGAGCGTCGAAACCCCGATCGCCGGCCGGCCGGCGACGAGCGCGAGGCCCCGCGCCGCGGCGACCCCGACGCGCAGCCCCGTGAAGGAGCCCGGCCCGATCGACACGGCGATCCGGTCGACCGCGTCGGGCGCGATGCCGGCCTGCGCGAACACGGCCGCCACCGCCGGCATCAGCGCCTCGGCATGACCGCGACCGACCGTCGCGACGCGCCGCACGATCGTCCCGTCGGCGAGACGGAGAGCGACGGCGCAGTCTTCGAGCGCGGTGTCGAGAGCGAGAACGATCATCCCGCCCGGATAGCGCGCCGGGCGCGGCCTTGTCGAGCGTCCGCCCGGCTCAGGCGGCCGCGACCTCGCGCACTTCCGGCACGAAATGGCGCAAGAGGTTCTGGATGCCGTGCTTCAGCGTCGCGGTCGAGGACGGGCAGCCCGAGCACGAGCCCTTCATGTCGAGATAGACGACGCCGTCGCGGAAGCCGCGGAAGGTGATGTCGCCGCCGTCCTGCGCCACCGCCGGGCGGACGCGGGTCTCGATCAGCTCCTTGATCGTCTCGACCACCTCGCCGTCCTCCGCCTCGAAGAACTCGGCCGCGTCGGCCTCCCGCTTCGAGGTCGAGATGACCGGCGCGCCGGTCATGAAGTGTTCCATGATGGCGCCGAGGATCGCCGGCTTCAGATGCGGCCATTCCGCGTCGCGCTTCGTCACGGTGATGAAATCATGGCCGAGGAACACGCCGGCGACGCCGGGCACGGCGAACAGCCGCTCGGCGAGCGGCGAGCGCGCCGCCTCGTGCTCGTCGCGGAAATCGGCGGTCCCTTCGGGCAGGACGAGCCGCCCGGGCAGGAATTTCAGCGTGGCGGGATTGGGGGTCGCCTCGGTCTGGATGAACATCGCTTCGGCCTCGGCTCGGTCGGACATTTCTGTTTAGAACTCTTATAAAAGATAGCAGCTCGCACGCTGCGATCAACCCTGAGCCTCAAATGGCGGTTCCGCCGGCCCGAGACAAGCGTCGCGGCGCCGGGATTCGCCTCCGGTGCCCGGTGGGAGGGCGAATCGGCCGGCGAACCGGCAGCCCGCCGCGCAGCCTCGTTCGCGCGGCCCGCTCCCGTCCGGCGGCATTCGCAGCGGCGGCCCGGTCGCCGGCCGCTCAGGCGATCGCCCTGATGTCGTCGTCGCCGAGCGAGCCCGGCACGATGGTGATCGGGATCGGGAAGGTTCCCGACGCCTTGCCGGCGATCGAGGTGACGAGCGGGCCGGGCCCGTCCTTCTCGGCGCCGGCGCCGAGCACGAGAATCGCGATGTCCTCGTCCTCGGCGATCAGCTTCATCACCTCTTCCGAGCGCACGCCCTCGCGGATGACGAGTTCGGGTTCGATCGTGGCGTGCCTGCGGACGATGTCGGCGAAGCGGCCGAGCGCGGCCTCGGCCTCGTCCATCGCCTCGGCGCGCATGATGTTCTCGACGCCGATCCAGTGCTGGAAGGCGCCCGGCTCGATCACATAGAGGAGGGCGAGCGCGCCGGCGGTGTGTTCGGCGCGCAGCGCGGCATAGACGACGGCCCGGGCGCATTCGGGCGTGTCGTCGATGATGGCGAGAAACTTCCGCCGATGTCCGCTCTCGGTGCTCTTGCGCTTCAGCATGGCGCGGATGAAAGCACCGCCGCGCCCGCCCGGCAAGCGGCGGCACGCCGGCGCCGCATGGCGCGGCCGCTATCGCTGCGGCTGCCCCGCCGGCGATGCCGACCGGAACGGCCGCGCCGAGATCGCGCGACGGCGCCGCAGGCCCGATTGACAAGCGCCCTGCCCCCGCGTATCCACACGGCCGGTCCATCGCCGGCCTGCCCAGGTGGCGGAATTGGTAGACGCGCTGGTTTCAGGTACCAGTGGGTAACACCGTGGAGGTTCGAGTCCTCTCCTGGGCACCACTTTCCGAATAGCCCTGCCGTATTCGTCGAACGGTCACCGCCGAGGCCCGCACCAGACGAAAGGTGTGGGTCGTCTCGTCCCGGGATTTGTCTCGCCGGACCGCTTTCGCGCGACCCGCTGCCGGGCTTCGCCGTGGTGTGTGGCGGCCGGTTTCGGTCGCGGGAGGCATCGGCCACAACCGCGTTGCGGGGACGCCGCGGGACGGCTTACCTTGCCGCAGCTTTCCGGCCCGGTACCGCATGACCCCGATCGAGCATTTCATTTCCCGCTGGAGCGGCCGCGAAGGCGGCCAGGAGCGGGCGAACTATGCCCTGTTTCTCAGCGAACTCTGCACGGTGATCGGCGTTCCGCCACCCGATCCCGCCGGGCACGCCAGCGAACTCAACGCCTATGTCTTCGAGCGCGCCGTGACCTTCCGCGAGCCGGACGGCTCCACAGCGAAGGGCCGCATCGACCTCTACAAGCGTGGCGCATTCGTGCTCGAGGCGAAGCAGAGCCGCCAGGGCGAGGGGCCGAAGGCGGCGGAGGCCGGCCAGCAGGACCGGCCGGGCGTCGAGGAGCCGGCCCCCCAGGGCCGGCGCGAGAGCCGGCGCTGGGACGTCCTGATGATGAACGCCCGCCGTCAGGCGGAGGACTATGCGAAGGCGCTGCCGGCCGCCGAAGGATGGCCGCCCTTCCTGATCGTCTGCGATGTCGGCCACTGCCTGGAGCTCTATGCCGACTTCTCGGGCCAGGGGAAGAACTACGCCCAGTTCCCCGACCGGCGGGGTTTTCGCATCTTCCTCTCCGATCTGCGCTCCGAAGAGGTGCGCGAGCGGCTGCGCCTGATCTGGACCGATCCGCACGCCCTCGACCCGACCAAGCGCGCCGCCAGGGTCACGCGCGACATCGCCGAACGCCTCGCCAAAGTGTCGAAATCTCTGGAAGAGCGCCGCGCCGAGGACGGCCGGCCGCTGCACGCCCGCGAGGCGATCGCCGCCTTCCTGATGCGCTGCCTGTTCACCATGTTCGCCGAGGATGTCGAGCTGATCCCGAAGGACAGCTTCAAGGGCGTGCTCGAACGCTGCCGCGGCAAGCCCGATCTGTTCCCGAGGCTGGTCGGGCAGCTCTGGGAGGCGATGGACAAAGGCGGCTTCGCCTATGCGATCGAAGCCCAGGTGAAGCGTTTCAACGGCTATCTGTTCAAGGACCGCACGGTCCTGCCGCTGCCGCAGGAGGCGATCGGCGAGCTCGCCGAGGCGGCGCGGGCGAACTGGCGCGAGGTCGAGCCGGCGATCTTCGGCACGCTGCTCGAACAGGCGCTCGACCCCACGGAGCGCCGCAAGCTCGGCGCGCACTATACGCCGCGCGCCTATGTCGAGCGGCTCGTCATCGCCACGGTGATCGAGCCGCTGCGCGAGGAATGGGACCATGTCCGCGCCACGGCCGAGCGGCTGCGGGCGGGCGGCGATCCGGCCGGCGCGCTCGCGGAGGTGTCGAAGTTCCATGCCCGGCTGTGCGCGGTGCGGGTGCTCGATCCCGCCTGCGGCACCGGCAATTTCCTCTATGTCGCGCTCGAGCTGATGAAGCGGCTGGAGGGCGAGGTGCTCGAGGCGCTCGCCGATCTCGGCGGCCAGGAAACGCTCGGCCTCGACCGCCACACCGTCGATCCGCACCAGTTCCTCGGGCTCGAGGTCAACCCGCACGCCGCGGCGATCGCCGAGCTGGTGGTGTGGATCGGCTTCCTGCAGTGGTTCTTCCGCACCCAGGGCGGCCAGCCCGCCGAGCCGATCCTGCGCGATTTCCGCACCATCAGGGCGATGGACGCGGTGCTGGCGCATGACGGCCGCGACCTCGTCACCGATGCGGCCGGCCGGCCCGTCTCCCGCCGCGACGCGGCGGGCGAGCGGGTGGAGGTCTACCGCTACCGCAACCCGCGCCGGCCCGCCTGGCCGGAGGCGGAGTTCATCGTCGGCAACCCGCCCTTCATCGGCAAGGGCGAACCCATGCGGGCAGCTTTCGGACAGGCGTATCTCGACGCTCTGTGGGCGGCGCATCCGCACATCAACGAGAGCGCCGATTTCGTCATGTACTGGTGGGACCGCGCGGCGGAGCTGCTGACCCGGCACGGCACGCCGCTGCGCCGCTTCGGCTTCGTCACCACCAATTCGATCACGCAGGAATTCTCCCGCCGCGTCATGGCGGCGCGGCTGAAGGCGAAGAAGCCGGTCTCCCTCGTGATGGCGATCCCGGACCACCCCTGGACCAAGGCGACGCGCGACGCGGCGGCGGTGCGCATCGCCATGACGGTCGTGGTGGCTGGCGCACATGAGGGCGCGCTACGGGAGGTTGTAACCGAAGCGGAACTTGCGAGCGAAACGCCAATCGTTGACCTGAGTCAGCGGGTGGGTGAAATCAATGCCGATCTCACGATCGGTGCTGATATCACCGCGAGCGTAAAGCTGTCGGCAAATGCCGGATTATCGAGCAACGGCTTCTTGCTCGCAGGACGCGGGTTCGTCATCACCGAGACCGATGCGCAAATCTTAGGCCTTGGCGAGATACAAGGATTGGAAAAACACATCAGGCCATATCGAAACGGGCGCGATCTAATGACCATTCCCCGCAAGGTCATGCTGATCGACCTGTTTGGTCTCAAGAGTGAAGAAGTTAGAGGCCGTTTCCCTTCTGTCTACCAACATATCCTAGCAACCGTTAAGCCCGAACGGGATCAGAATAATCGCGATAGCTATCGTCGCAACTGGTGGATTTTCGCCGAGCCTCGTTCTGATCTGCGACCTGCGTTGGATCACCTGCCACGCTATATCGCAACGCCTGAAACTGCCAAACACCGCGTGTTTCAATTTGTGGACGGCCTTGTCCTGCCCGACCATATGGTCGTAGCCGTGGCAAGCGCTGACGCGGTGCACCTAGGAGTGCTCTCGTCCCGCGCCCATGTTCTTTGGGCCTTGCGCGCCGGGGGGTGGCTCGGCGTCGGAAATGACCCGCGATACTCCAAGTCTCGCGTCTTCGACCCCTTCCCCTTCCCGGATGCCCCCGAGCCGCTCAAGGCCGACATCCGGGCCGTGGCGGAAGAACTGGACGCCTTCCGCAAGGCGCGGCAGGCGGAGCATCCGCGGCTGACGCTCACCCAGATGTACAACGTGCTCGAAAAGCTCCGCGCCGGCACGGCGCTGGATGAGAATGACGTCCGCATCCGCGACGAGGGGCTGGTGCTGATCCTGAAGGAGCTGCACGACCGGCTCGATGCCCTCGTCTTCGACGCCTATGGCTGGCCGCAGGACCTTTCCGACGAGGAGATCGTCGCCCGGCTCGTCGCCCTCAACCGGGAGCGGGCGAAGGAGGAGGCGGCCGGGCTGATCCGCTGGCTGCGGCCGGACTATCAGAAGGCGCGCGCCGGCCTCACCGGCGCGGTGCAGCCGGCCGAGGCGCAGGACAGCATGGCGCTGGTGGTCGACGCGGCGAAGGCGCAGAAGCCCCTCTTCCCGACCGGCGAGGTGGAGCGCACCGCCGCCGTGATGGCCGCGCTCGCCAGTGCCGCCGGCCCGGCGGACGCCGCGTCGATCGCCGCCGGCTTCCGGCAGGGCAGGCGCGCCGAGCCGCACATCCAGGCGACCCTCGCCTCGCTCGCCCGCATGGGTTTCGCGAGCAGCCCCGACGGCCGCCGCTTCATGTTCCGCCGCGTCGCCTGAGGCGCCGCCGTGCGATCTGCCGATCGCCGATCCGGGCGCTCGGCCCGCGAGGACCTGCCGGCCGGCCCGCCCCGGGCAGAGGCGGAAAGAACCGAGATGGATGCGATCGAGACCGAGCGGCTGGTGCTGAGGAATTTCCGGCGGGACGATGCGGCCGATCTGTTCGCCTATCTCGCGGCGCCGCGCGCCGGGTGCTTTCTCGATCTGCGGCTCGCCGATCTCGACGCCGCCGCAGCGGAGGCGCAGGCGCGGAGCGGCGATGACGAGCACATCGCCGTCGCGCTGCGCGGCACCGGCCGGCTGATCGGCGACCTGTTCGCGGTTCCGGAGCCGCCCGACACCTATGCGGTCGGCTGGAACTTCAACGCCGATTTCGGCGGCGCCGGCTATGCCGCGGAGGCCGCGCGGGCGCTCTTCGGCCATCTGTTCGGGGCGAAGCAGGCGCGGCGTCTCTACGCCTATGTCGAGGACCACAACCGTGCCTCGCAGCGGCTGTGCGAACGGCTCGGTATGCGCAAGGAGGGCCATTTTCTCGACTTCGTGTCGTTCCGCACCGACGCGCAGGGCGCGCCGATCTTCGAGAACACGATGCAATACGCGCTGCTGCGCAGGGAATGGCGGGGCGAAGAAGGGCGGGCCTGATCCCGGGGCATCGGGGGATCGCATCCGGGCGGCCGGCCGGCGGCCGCGATGGTGCCCCCTCGGCAGCCGCCCGTGGGCGAGCCCGAATCGTCCTCGGAAAAAAACCGCGTCCGCCGACAGCATCCCGACAGGCGCGGGCGGCGATGGTTCCTTCGCCGGCGCGGTTGCCGGCCGATGAACAGGAACCATGATGCGCACGATCGCTCTCGCCGCCGCTCTCCTCGCCGTCCTCCCCGCCACCGCCGCCTTCGCCTCGCCGAAATGCACCTCCGAGCCGAAGGACAAGTGGATGAGCGAAGAGGCCATGAAGGCGAAGATCGCCGAACTGGGCTACCAGAAGATCCGTACCTTCGAGATCACCGGCTCGTGCTACGAGATCTACGGCTATACGAAGGACGACAAGCGCGCCGAGGTCTATTTCAACCCGGTGACCGGCGCGATCGTCAAGTCGGAGATCGGGGACTGACCGTGGCCGATCGCGGTCTCATGGCGGGGGCCGCGCAGGCCCCCGCACGCGTGGCGGTCTGGGATCCGGTCGTCCGCCTGTTCCACTGGACCGTCGTCGCCGGCGTCGTCCTCAACCTCTTCGTCCTCGAGCCGGGCAAGACCGCCCACCGCACTGTCGGCTACACGATCGCGGCGGCGCTCGCCATCCGCCTCGTCTGGGGCTTCGTCGGCACGCGGCATGCCCGCTTCGCCGACTTCTTTCCCACCCCCCGCCGGCTCGCCCGCTATCTCGGCGCGCTGCGGCGCGGCGAGGAAGCCCGCATGCTCGGCCACAACCCGCTCGCCGCGGTGATGATGCTCACCCTGATGGCGCTCCTCGCCGCCACGGCGACGACCGGCTGGATGACGACGCTCGACGCCTTCTGGGGCGAAAAATCGCTCGAGGAGGTGCACGGAACGCTCGGCAATGCGATCATGGTGCTCGCCGCCCTGCACGCCTTCGCCGCGCTCTTCGAGAGCTGGCGCCATCGCGAGAACCTCGTCTGGTCGATGGTCACCGGCCGCAAGCGGGCGTGACGGGAGGCGCGAGGGCGGACGGGGGGTTGAGGGCATGAGGCTGCTGCTCGTCGAGGACAGTGCGCGGCTGCGCGAACTGGTCTGCGAGACGATCCGCGAGGCGGGCTGGTCGATCGACGCCGTCGGCACGGCGGCGGAGGCAGCGGCCGCGCTCGACGCCGCCGAGTTCGACGTCGCCCTCGTCGATCTCGGCCTGCCGGACGGCGACGGGGTCGACCTCGTGCGGTCCTTGCGGCGGCGCGGCCGGACGATTCCCGTTCTGATGCTGACCGCCCGCGCGGCGATCGACGAGCGGATCGCCGGGCTCGACGCCGGCGCCGACGACTATCTGACCAAGCCCTTCAACAATGGCGAGCTGCTCGCCCGCATCCGGGCGCTGCTTCGCCGGGCGCCGCAGGTGGCGATGCCGGTGCTCGCCTTCGGCCGGCTCGCCTACGATCCCGCAGCGGCGCGGCTCGAATGCGGCGGCGCGGAGATCGCCCTGCCGCCGCGCGAACGGGCGCTCGTCGAGATCCTGATGCGCAATGCCGGCCGCACCGTGCCGAAGCGCCGGCTGGAGAACGCCTTCTCCGAGTTCGGTGAGGAGAGGAGCCCGAACGCGGTCGAACTCGCCGTGTCGCGGCTGCGCCGGCGGCTGGAACCCTTCGACACCCGCGTCGCCATCGAGACCGTGCGCGGCATCGGCTATCTGCTCACCGAGGCGCCCTTCGTCGAGGCGCCATGAGGTCGCTCGGCCCCCCGCTCGGGGTGATCGTGACGCGGCGCATCGTGCTCTTCGCCGTGCTCGCCATGATCGCCCAGCTCGGCATCGTCTTTGCCGACTATTATCGCGACGATGGCGGCCTCGGCCGCCTGTTGATCGAGCGCGAGACGGAGGCGATCGCCGCCGGCTTCGGCGAGGGCCGTCGGCTCGCCTTCAGCCTGCCGAAGGCGCTCGAGGCGCGCTATGCCGTCAGCGGCGACGGCTATTTCGCGCGCGTGCGCACCGCTTCGGGAACGGTGCTGTTCTCCGATTGCGGCGATGCCTGCGCCGACCATCTCCTGCCGCTCGCGGTCGATCCGCCGACCTTCTGGATGCGCCGGATCGCGCCGGGCAAGCCGCTCTCGGTCGCCGGCGGCCGCACGTTCCGCATCGCCGGCACGGACGTGCTCGTCGAGATCGCCGTGGTGCGGGACCAGGACGGGCTGATGTGGGGCGTGCTCGGTCACGAGGTGGTCGACCACATGATCGTGCCGATGGGGCTGATCCTCGTCTTCGTGCTCGGCGCGACGCTTTTTTCGATCCGCCGCGCGCTGCAGCCGGTGCACCGCGCCGCCGCCGCGGCCGATGCGCTGGAGCCGGAGCGGCCGGGCGCCAGGCCCCTCGACATCGCCGGCATGCCGCGCGAGATCGGCCAGCTCGTCGCCGCCGTCAACCGCGCCTTCGCCCGCGTCGCCGAACTCGTCCGGGCGCAGAAGGTGTTCACCTCGGCGGTGGCGCACGAGATCCGCACGCCCCTTGCGGTGATCAAGCTCGAACTGGAACGGATCGAGGATCCCCGCGCCCGGAAGGCCGAGGCCGATCTCGATCAGCTCGCCGCCTTCGTCGAACAGCTCACCGCGCTCGCCCGGCTCGAGGCGATCGACCACGACGCCTTCGTGCCGGTCGATCTCGGCCGGTTGACCGAGGAGACGGTCGGCGCGCTCGCCCCCTTCGTCTATGCCCGCCGTCACCGCATCGCCGTCGCGATAGAGGGCACGCCGCTTATGCTCGGCATGCCGGGACTGATCGGCGACGCCTTGCGCAATCTCATCGAGAACGCCGTCCGCCACACGCCCGAGGGAACGGCGATCCGCGTCGGCTGCGGACCGGCGGCCGTGCTCTGCGTGATCGATGACGGACCCGGCGGCGCGCTGCCGCAGAACGAGGCGATGCCCGGCACCTCCAAGCGCGCGGGCGGGCTCGGCATCGGGCTCGAGATCGTGCGGCGGATCGCGGCGATCCATGGCGGGCGGCTCGACATCGGCGAGGCCGTGCCGCACGGCACGGCGGCGGTGCTGCATTTTCCGCCGCTCGCGGGGACGGTCGTTGAGACCTGAAGCCCGAGGAACGGCCGTCCGTCAGCGGATGCGGCCGGCGACGATCCGGCGCAGCGCCGAAAGGCCGCCCGCCATGCCCGCGGCGAGCACGCCCGAGACGATCAGCGCCACGGCCGGCAGGTTTTCCGCCGCCGGCGGCGCGAGCGCGGCGACATAGCCGCCCGCCGTCATCATCAGAAAGCCGAGCCCGGCGAGCGCCGGCGTCGGCCAGCGCAGGATCATCAGCGTCACAGCCGCCGGGACGGCCACGGCCACCACGATCAACAGCATCTGCGGCGTCATTTCAGCCCCCGTTCAAAGAAGGCTAGCATTCCGCCGCGTCGTCCGGAACGAAAACCTGCACCCGCCTCGGCAATTCTCGCGAGGCGGGGATGCCGACTGCGCGCCGCTCAGGCGGCGCGCAGACCCCGCCGGCTCGGCAGGAATATCGTCAGGAGGCCGAGGAAGGGCAGGTAGGAGCAGATCTGGTAGACATAGGCGATGCCGTAGCGGTCGGCGAGTACGCCGAGCACGGCCGCCGCGATGCCGCCCATGCCGAAGGCGAAGCCGAAGAAGATGCCGGCGATCATGCCGACCCGGCCGGGAACCAGCTCCTGCGCGAAGACGACGATCGCCGGGAAGGCGGAGGCGAGCACGACGCCGATGATGAAGGAGAGCACGCCCGACCAGAACAGATCCGCATAGGGCAGCATCAGCGTGAACGGCAGCACGCCGAGAATCGAGAACCAGATCACCGTCTTCGAGCCGAAGCGGTCGCCGATCGGCCCGCCGAGCACGGTGCCGAGCGCCATCGCCCCGAGGAAGAGGAACAGCATCAATTGCGAATGCTCGACGTCGAGGCCGAACCGGTCGATCAGATAGAAGGTGTAGTAGCTCGAAATGCTCGCCGTATAGATGTTCTTCGTGAAGACGAGCAGGGTCAGCACGACGAGCGCCGTCGTCACCTGGCGGCGCGGCAGCGGCAGGGTGCGGCTCGCCGCCGGCCGTCCGGCGCGGGCGGCGCTGGTGCGGCCGTACCAGGTGCCGACCCGCCACAGGATCACCATGCCGGTCAGGGCGACGAGCGAGAACCAGGCGATGCTCGTCTGGCCGCGCGGCACGACGATGAAGGCGGCGAGCAGCGGCCCGATCGCCTGGCCGAAATTGCCGCCGACCTGGAACAACGACTGGGCGAGACCGTAGCGGCCGCCCGACGCCATGCGGGCGACGCGCGACGCTTCCGGGTGGAACACCGCCGAGCCGATGCCGATCAGCGCCGCACCGGCGAGCAGCAGCGTGAAGCTGGTGCCGAAGGCGAGCAGGAACAGGCCGAGCATGGTGGAGGCCATGCCGAAGGGCAGCGAACGCGGCATCGGCCGCTTGTCGGTGTAGAGCCCGATCGCCGGCTGCAGCAGCGAGGCGGTGACCTGGAAGACGAGGGTCAACAGGCCGATCTGCCAGAAATCGAGATGATAGCCGTCCTTCAGGATCGGATAGATCGCCGTCAGCAGCGACTGCATCACGTCGTTGAGCAGATGGCAGAGGCTGATCGCCAGGATGATCGCGAAGGTGGTGGTTTCGGCGGCCGGCCGCGCGGCGCCTGCAGTCGTGTCGGTCAAGATCGGAGCCCTCGGCGGCCGCTGCCGCTTCGGAAGGCAGAGGCCTCTGATCCGGGCAGGAATTTCCGGATCGCCGTTCCTATAGAACGGCTCCGCCGCGTCGTCCAGAACTCGTATGGCTTCCGAACGGATTCGCCGGGCCGCCGTCCGCACCGTTTCGAAAGGGCGCGCCACCGCGACGACCGGTCTTTCGGGGCGGCCCTTGCCGGCGCCTCGACGGCACCCCAAGTCGAGAGCATGATGGCGGGTGTCGGCGGGTTTCCTTGACTTCCGCACCGGCCATCACTAGAAGGGCGCCGATCCGGAAGGCGGCCGCGAGGTAAAACCGCGCTCCTTCCAGAGCGACGTGCCCGACGGGGCTCGCAAGACGTTCATGCGTGCCTCGGATCACGAAGAAAGAGGGTACGGAAACACTATGACCCTGCGCATCTCCGGCAAGAACATCGAGATCGGATCGGCCTTCCGCAGCCATGCCGAGGGCCGCATCGGCGACGCCGTGTCGAAATATTTCGACGGCGGCTTCAACGGCCACCTGACGCTGGAGCCGGACGGTTCGGGCTACCGGGTCGACTGCACCGTCCATCTCGATACCGGCGTCACGCTGCAGGCCGAGGGGTCCGGCCACGATGTCTACCGCACCTTCGACGTCGCCGCCGAGCGGATCGAGAAGCGGCTGCGCCGCTACAAGCGCCGGCTGCGCGACCATCATCACGGCCTGAACGGCGCAGCCGCCGGGCCCGATCTCGACGCCGCGAGCTATGTGCTCGCCGCACCCGACGACGAGACCGAGATCGGCGCCGATTATCACCCCGTCGTGATCGCCGAATCGACGACGCAGCTGCGCACCTTGTCGGTGTCCGGCGCCGTCATCGCGATGGACCTCGCCGATGCGCCCGTGCTCGTCTTCCGGCACGCCGGCCATGGCGGCGTCAACGTCGTCTACCGCCGTGCGGACGGCAATATCGGGTGGATTGATCCCGCGCTCGTCGGCAAGGGGGATTCCGTCGCCCGCTGAATGCGCATAGCATCATGAGCGGCCGGCCCGCGCTTCGCCGCGGGCCGGAGGGGACGGGTCTTGAACCGAAGGTTTGGACCGAGAGACATGGACCTGAGCGATCTGCTGAGCCCGGATGCGATCATCCCGTCTCTCAAGGCCAATTCGAAGAGACAGGCCCTCCAGGAACTGGCCGAGAAGGCCGCGACGCTGACCGGCCTCGACGAGCGGCAGATCTTCGATACGCTCCTGCAGCGCGAGCGGCTGGGCTCGACGGGCGTCGGCAACGGCATCGCCATTCCGCACGGCAAGCTCGCCAATCTGAAGCGCATTCAGGGTCTCTTCGCCCGGCTGCCGAAGCCGATCGATTTCGAGGCGCTCGACGATCAGCCGATCGACATCGTCTTCCTGCTCTTGGCGCCCGAAAGCGCCGGGGCCGATCACCTGAAGGCGCTCGCCCGCGTCGCGCGGCTGCTGCGCGAGCCCGGCCTCGCCGGCAAGCTGCGCGCCTCGACGGATGCGAGCGCGCTCTACGCCGTGCTGACCGCGAGCGCCACGTCGAACGCCGCCTGACGCCGCCTTAAGGGCGCCAACACGAGTTGACTTCCGCCGTTTCGGACGAGCCGCTAGACAGGACCGTCCGAATTCGCATGGGGGAGCGGCGGCGCATGTGCGGCATCGTCGGGATTCTGGGCCTCACGCCCGTCGCACCGCTGATCGTCGATGCCCTGAAGCGGCTCGAATATCGCGGCTATGATTCCGCCGGCATCGCAACGCTCGAGGCCGGCCATCTCGAGCGGCTGCGCGCCGAGGGCAAGCTGCGCAATCTCGAAGGCCGGCTCGCCCGCGCGCCGCGCCGCGGCACGGCCGGCATCGGCCATACCCGCTGGGCGACGCACGGCGCGCCCTCGGAGCGCAATGCGCACCCGCACGCCACCGAGCGCGTCGCCGTCGTCCATAACGGCATCATCGAGAATTTCCGCGAGCTGCGCGAGGAGCTGCTCGCCGCCGGACGGCAGTTCGAGAGCGAGACCGACACCGAGGTGATCGCCCATCTCGTCACGGTCGAGATGGCGCGCGGCCGCACGCCGGCCGATGCCGTCGCGGCGACGCTCGCCCGGCTGCGCGGCGCCTTCGCCCTCGCCTTCCTCTTCGAGGGCGAGGAGGACCTTCTCGTCGGCGCCCGGCGCGGTTCGCCGCTCGCCATCGGCTATGGCGCCGGGGAGATGTTCCTCGGCTCGGATGCGATCGCCCTCGCCCCGTTCACCGACACGATCGCCTATCTCGAGGAGGGCGATCTCGTCGTCGTGACGCGGGCCGGCGCCACGGTGCACGACGAGGCCGGCGCGATCGTCGACCGGCCGATCGTCACCATGACCGGCGCGACCTATGTCGTCGACAAGGGCAACCATCGTCACTTCATGACGAAGGAGATCCACGAGCAGCCGGACGTGGTCGGCCGCACGCTGTCGCACTATCTCGACCTGCCGAACGGCCGCGCCCGGCCGCCCGAGGGGATCGATTTCTCGGCCGTCGACCGGCTCGCCCTCACCGCCTGCGGCACGGCCTTCTATGCCGGCTCGATCGGCCGCTACTGGTTCGAGCGGATCGCCCGGCTCGCCGTCGACATCGACGTCGCCTCGGAGTTCCGCTATCGCGAGCCGCCTCTGTCGCCGGGCACGCTCGCCCTCGTCATCTCGCAGTCCGGCGAGACGGCGGACACGCTCGCCTCGCTGCGCCATGTCCGCCAGGCCGGCGCCCGTGTCGCGGCGGTGGTCAATGTGCGCGAATCGACGATCGCCCGCGAGGCGGATCTCGTGCTGCCGACGCTCGCCGGGCCGGAGATCGGCGTCGCCTCGACCAAGGCCTTCACGGCCCAGCTCGCCGTGCTCGCCGCGACGGCCGTCGCCGCCGGCCGCGCCCGCGGCGTTCTGCCGGCCGAGGAGGAGGTGAAGCTCGTCCGCGCCCTTTCCGAAGTGCCGCGCCTGATGACCGAGGCGCTCCGGCTCGAGCCGCAGATCGAGACGATCGCCCGCGAGATCGCACGGGTGAAGGACGTGCTCTATCTCGGCCGCGGCACCAGCTATCCGCTCGCCCTCGAAGGCGCGCTGAAGCTGAAGGAGATCTCCTACATCCACGCCGAGGGCTATGCCGCCGGCGAGCTGAAGCACGGTCCGATCGCCCTCATCGACGAGACCATGCCGGTTGTGGTCATCGCGCCCTATGACGGGCTGTTCGAGAAGACCGTCTCGAACATGCAGGAGGTGGCGGCGCGCGGCGGCCGGATCATCCTGATCACCGATCGCCGCGGCCGCGCGGCGGCCGATGTCGGCGCGGTCGAGACGATCGTCATGCCGGACATGCCGGCGGCGATCACGCCGCTCGTCTACGCGATCCCGGTCCAGCTCCTCGCCTACCACACCGCGGTGCTGATGGGCACCGACGTCGACCAGCCGCGCAACCTCGCCAAGTCGGTCACGGTGGAGTGAAATCAGGCCGCCCGCCGGAGCGTGGCGGCGCTGGCATGGCGCCGTGATCTGCTCCAAAATCCGGATGTGCGGGGAATCGGGGCCGACGAGGGTTTGCGAGCGATGAGCATGGACGAACGCCCCGAGAACGAGGGGCCGCGTCGCATCGGCGTGATGACGCGGCTGCGCAATTATTTCCTGACCGGCCTCGTCATCGCCGCTCCGGTGTCGATCACCATCTATCTGACCTGGTCCTTCGTCCGGTGGGTGGATGGATGGATCAAGCCGCTGATTCCGGCCGGCTATACCCCCGACACCTATCTGCCCTTCTCGGTGCCGGGCTTCGGCCTCGTCGTCGCGCTGGTCGGCATCACCCTGCTCGGCTTCCTGACCGCCAATCTGGTCGGCCGCACCCTCGTCGCCTATGGCGAGATGATGCTCGACCGCACGCCGCTGGTGCGCAATGTCTATCGGGCGCTGAAGCAGATCTTCGAGACGGTGCTCTCCAATCGCGGCCGCTCCTTCCAGAAGGCCGGGCTGATCGAATTCCCCCATGCGGGCTCCTGGTCGATCGTCTTCATCGCCACCGAGACGACCGGCGAGATCAAGCACCGGCTGTCCCAGGACGGCGAGCCCTGGCTCACCGTCTTCCTGCCGCCGACGCCCGCGCCGACCGCCGGCTTCCTGATGTTCGTGCCGAAGAGCCGGGTGATCGAGCTCGACATGACGGTCGAGGAGGCGGCGCGGATGGTGATCTCGGCCGGTCTCGTCAGCCCCGAATACGATCCGGCGCTGCGCGCTCTCGCCGCGCCGAAGCCCGCCGCCCGATAGGCGGCCGGCCGCTCAGCCCGCCCGGACGAGCCGGATCGCCGCGTCGCGGCCGAACAGGTAGAGCAGCACCCGCAGCGCCGCGCCGCGCGGCCCGCCGAGCGCCGCATCGCGCTCGACGATCAGCCGGGCGTCGTCGCGGGCGATTTCGAGCAGCGCGCCGTGATGCTCGAGCCGGGCGATGCGGAAGCCCGGCGTGCCGGACTGGCGGGTGCCGAGGATCTCGCCCTCGCCGCGCAGCCGCAGATCCTCCTCGGCGATGCGGAAACCGTCCTCGGTGTCGCGCATGATCGCCAGCCGGTCGTGCGCGACCGGGCCGAGCGGCCCCTTGTAGAGCAACAGGCAGGACGAACGCGCCGAGCCGCGGCCGACCCGGCCGCGCAGCTGGTGCAACTGGGCGAGGCCGAACCGCTCGGCATGCTCGATCACCATGATCGAGGCCTCCGGCACGTCGACGCCCACCTCGATCACCGTGGTCGCGACGAGCACGCGCGTCTCGCCGAGGACGAAGCGGCGCATCGCCGCGTCCTTGTCGGCGGCGCGCATCCGGCCGTGCACGAGCCCGACCACCGGCCCGAGCGCCTCGGCGAGGGCCTTCTCCCGCGCCGTCGCGGCGGCGACGTCGAGCTCTTCGGATTCCTCGACGAGTGGACACACCCAATAGACGCGCGCTCCGGCGGCGACCGCCGCGCCGATCCGCTCGACCACCGCATCGAGCCGGTCGAGCGGCAGGGTCCGCGTCTCGATCGGCTGCCGGCCGGCCGGCTTCTCGGTCAGCTTCGAGACGTCCATGTCGCCGAAGGCGGCGAGCACCAGGGTGCGCGGGATCGGCGTCGCCGTCATGACGAGCATGTCGACCGCCGCCCCCTTCGCCGCCAGCGTCAGCCGCTGATGCACGCCGAAGCGGTGCTGTTCGTCGACGACGGCGAGCGCCAGGTCGCGGAACACCACCTCGTCCTGGAAGAGGGCATGGGTGCCGACGACGATGTCGATGCCCCCGTCGGCGAGCCTCGGGAGGATGGCGGCCCGCTCGCGGCCCTTCTCCCGGCCGGTGAGCACGGCGAGCCGCAGGCCGGCCGCCGCGGCGAGCGGGCCGAGCGTCTTCGCGTGCTGGCGGGCGAGGATCTCGGTCGGCGCCATCAAGGCCGCCTGACCGCCCGCCTCGGCGACGATCGCCATCGCCATCAGCGCGACCATGGTCTTGCCGGACCCGACATCGCCCTGCAGCAGGCGCAGCATCCGCTCCGGCCCGGCGAGATCGCGCTCGATCTCGGCGATCGCGGTCCGCTGGCTCGCCGTCAGGCTGAAAGGGAGCGCGGCCTCGATCCGGGTGCGCAGCCGCCCGTCGCCGCGCCGTTCGCGGCCGGCCGCCCGGCGCAGAGTGCGCCGGGTGAGCGCGAGGGCGAGCTGGTTGGCGAGGAACTCGTCATAGGCGAGCCGCGTCATCGCGGGCGAATCCGGCGCGAGATCGGACGGCGCCGCAGGGCGGTGCACGGTGCCGAGGGCCGTGGCGAAATCGGGCCAGTGCTGCTGCGCCTTCAGCGCCGGATCGAGCCATTCCGGCAACAGGGGCAGGCCGTCGAGCGCGGCGCCGATCGCCTTCGCAACCGTCTTCCGCGGCAGGCCGGCGGTCATCGGATAGACCGGTTCGATCATCGGCAGCGCGGCGAAAGCCGCGGCATCGACGACATGGTCGGGATGGACCATTTGCGGCCGGCCGTTGAACCATTCCACCCGGCCGCTGACGAAGCGGATCTCGCCGACGGGCAGCGCCCGTTCGAGCCAGCTCTTGTCGGCATGGAAATAGACGAGCGCCATTTCGCCCGTCTCGTCCTGCACGAAGACCCGGTGCGGCAGACGGCGGTTGCCGGCCGGCGCCGGCTGATGGCGGTCGACCCGCACCTCGAGCGTGACGATCGCGCCTTCGGGCGACAGCGCGATGCCCGGCCGGTTGCGCCGGTCGACGAGCCCATAGGGAAGGTGGAAGAGGAGGTCGAGCACGCGCGGCGGCTCGCCCGCCTCGCGGCCGACGAGCCGTGCGAAGGCCTCGCCGATCTTCGGGCCGACCCCCGCAAGGCTCGTCACCGGCCGGAACAAAGGATTGAGGAGTTCGGGGCGCATCGTCTCCGGCCGGCATCGAATCGGCGGGATCATACGGCATCGCGGCCGCGTTGACCCCGGCCCGATGGCGGCCTATGTCTTGGCATATGACTTCAACCCCGACCTCGCCTCCGCGTACCGCCAGGCTGTTCAAGAACGGCCGCAGCCAGGCTGTGCGGATTCCGAAGGAGTTCGAGATGGCCGGCGACGAGGTGCTGATCCGCAAGGACGGCGAGCGGCTCATCCTCGAGCCCGTCCGGCCGGCGCGCACGCTTGCCGAGGTCATCGAATGGCTGCAGCAACAGCCTCCCCTCGACGAAGATTTCCCTGACATCGACGAGTTGCCACACAGCCCCGTCGAGCTCTAGGTGCCCTACCTTCTCGACACCAACATCGTCTCGAACATCGCTCGCGAACCTTTCGGCAAGGCAGCGCTGAAGGTGCTTTCTCTGCGTGGCGAGGTCTTCTTCATCAGCATCGTGGTTCTGTCGGAGTTGCGCTTCGGGATCGCGAAATCTGGCGCGACGCGGGCGACAAGAGCCGTCGAGGCCCTTTTGCCGATGTTCAGGGTCGTGCCGCTTGAAGAGCCCGCCGATGTTCTCTATGGCGCGCTGCGTGCCGATCTGGAGCGCAGCGGACGGCTGATCGGACCGAACGACCTCTTCATCGCCGCGCAATGCCTCGCGCTCGATCTGACGCTCGTCAGCGACAATGAGGGCGAGTTCTCGCGCGTCCCCGGCCTCAGGCTCGAGAACTGGCTGCGCTGACCCCTTACGGGAACAGCGCGAGCTGCTCGAGGCCGGTGGTCTCCGGCAGACCGAACATCAGGTTGAAGTTCTGCAGCGCCTGCCCGGCCGAGCCCTTGACGAGGTTGTCGAGCACCGAGACGACGATCGCCCGGCCGGGGATGCGGTCGGCGAAGACGCCGATCTGGACATAGTTCGAGCCGCGCACGTTCTGCGTCTGCGGCACGACGCCCGGCCGCGCCACATGGACGAAGGGCGCCTTCTGATAGGCGTCGGCGAGGCAGGCGCGCAGATCGTCGGCGCTCGTGCCCGGCACCATCCGCACATAGGAGGTGCACAATTCGCCGCGGCTCATCGGGATGAGATGCGGCGTGAAGTTGACATAGACGGTCTTGCCGGCGGCCTTCGAGATCTCCTGCTCGATCTCGGGCGCGTGCCGGTGCTTGGCGATCGAGTAGGGCGACAGGCCCTCGCCCGCCTCCGAGAACAGCGTGTTCTGCTTGAGACCGCGCCCGGCGCCGGTGACGCCCGACTTGGCGTCGATCACGATATCGTCCGCCGCGACGAGGCCGGCGCCGACGATCGGCAGGAGCGCGAGGAGCGAGGCCGTCGGATAGCAGCCCGGGCAGGCGACGAGCCGCGCCGAGGCGATCGCCGTCGCGTAATGCTCGGTCAGGCCGTAGACCGCTTCGCCCTGCAGGCCGAGCGCCCGGTGCTCGTGGCCGTACCAGGTCGCATAGGTGTCGGGATCGCGCAGCCGGAAATCGGCCGACATGTCGATCACCTTGATGTGCGGGTGCCGGGCGAGCAGGTCGGAGATGATCTCCTGCGTGGTGCCGTGCGGCAGGCCGCAGAACACCGCATCGACCGCCGACCAGTCGGCCTCCTCGACAGTGACCAGATCGGGCAGGTCGACGAAGGCGAAATGCGGAAACACCGCATCCATCGGCTTGCCGGCATGGCTGTTCGCCGTCAGGAGCGCGATCTCGATCGCCGGATGGCGCACGCCGAGCCGCACCAGGTCCGCACCCGTATATCCCGACGCCCCGAGGACGCCGATCCTGATCTTCTCGGCCATGCTCATGTTCCCGATCGCGCGCCCGAAGCGCGGTTCGTCAGATAGGATGTGTGCGCGGCGGCGCCAAGGCGTTCACCGGAACGGCGCGCGGTCAGTCCTTGAGGACGTTCTTCTCCGCGATCGTCGTATCGGCGGCGAGGCGATAGACGATCGGCACGCCGGTGTCGAGTTCGCGCTTGACGATCTCGTCCCCCGACAGGCCCTCCATCGCCATGATCAGCGCGCGGAGCGAATTGCCGTGCGCGGCGACGACGACCCGCTCGCCGCGCATCACGCGGGGAAGGATGTCGTGGATGTAATAGGGCCAGACGCGGGCGCCGGTGTCCTTCAGGCTTTCGCCGCCCGGCGGCGGCACGTCATAGGAGCGGCGCCAGACATGCACCTGCTCCTCCCCCCAGCGGGCCCGCGCGTCGTCCTTGTTGAGGCCGGAGAGATCGCCATAGTCGCGCTCGTTGAGCGCCTGGTCGCGGATCGTCTCGAGCCCCGGCTGGCCGACCTCGTCGAGGATCAGCGACAGCGTGTGCTGCGCCCGTGTGAGCGCCGAGGTGAAGGCGATGTCGAAGGAGAGGCCGAGCGCCTTCAGCCGGCGCCCGGCAGTGCGCGCCTCCTCGATGCCTTTCGGCGTCAGGTCCGGATCGCGCCAGCCGGTGAAGAGGTTCTTGAGATTCCAGTCGCTCTGGCCGTGCCGGACGAGGACGAGGAGGCGGTCCATGGAGCTATCCTTCTGTCAGGCGGAGAGGCCGAGCACGTCGGCCATCGCGTAGAGGCCGGGCTTCTTGCCCTGTCCCCAGAGCGCGGCCTTCACCGCACCGCGGGCGAAGATGGCACGGTCGGCGGCGTGGTGCGAGAGCGTGATCGTCTCACCCTCGCCGGCGAGGACGACGGAATGGTCGCCCACGACCGAGCCGCCGCGCAGCGTCGCGAAGCCGATCGCCTCCGCCGGCCGCGGGCCGGTATGGCCGTCGCGCACCCGGACGGACATGGCCTCGAGATCGACGCCCCGCCCTTCCGCCGCGGCCCGGCCGAACAGCAGCGCCGTGCCGGAGGGCGCATCGACCTTATGGCGGTGGTGCATCTCGAGGATCTCGATATCGAAGCCGGAATCGAGCGCCTTCGCCGCCTGCCGGATCAGCCCGGCGAGGAGGTTCACGCCGAGGCTCATATTGCCCGACTTGACGACCACGGCATGACGGGCCGCGGCGGCGATCTTCTCCTCGTCGGACGCCGAGAGGCCGGTCGTACCGATCACATGGACGAGGCGGGCCTGCGCGGCGAGCTCGGCGAAGGCGATCGTCGCCGCCGGCACGGTGAAGTCGAGCACGGCCTGCGCCTTCGCAAAGAGCGGCAGCGGATCGTCGGTCACGGCGACGCCGAGCGGCGGCAGGCCGGCGAGCACGCCAGCATCCGCGCCGAGCACGGCAGACCCCTCCGGCTCGATCGCACCGATCAGCCGCGCGCCCGGCGTCTCGGCGAGCACGCGCACCAGGGTCCGCCCCATGCGGCCGCCCGCGCCGACCACAACGAATGCCGTTTCCGCCATCTCGCCCTCCGCTTTTCCGCGTCATAGCGGGCGCACGCGCCGCCGGGAAGGGAGGGGATGGAATTTGACGTCGCGAATGTCGCCGGCCGCCTCGCTTCGGCGCCCGCGCGGATCAGAGCGCCCGGTCGATCTCCTCGAGGATCGCCGCGGCCGCGGCGCGCCGGTCGGGCGCGGCGAGGATCGGCCGGGCGACGACGAGATGGTCGGCGCCGGCGCGGATCGCCTCGGCGGGTGTCGCGACACGCCGCTGATCGCCGGCGGCGGCGCCTGCGGGGCGGATGCCCGGCGTCACGAGGGCGAGGTCCGGTCCGACCGCGGCGCGCACCGCGGCGACCTCCGCCGCCGAGCAGACGATGCCATCCATCCCCGCAGCGGCCGCGTCCCGGGCGCGGGCGACCACCAGATCGGCCGCCGTCCGGTGATAGCCGGCGGCGGCGAGGTCGGCATCGTCCATCGAGGTCAGCACGGTGACGCCGAGCAGGCGGAGCGGCGCCGAACCGCGGCCGGCGACCGCCGCCCGCATCGCCTTCGGATAGGCGTGGATGGTGCAGAAGGTCATGCCCATCGCCGCGATCCCCTCGACGCCGTGCGCGACGGTGTTGTCGATGTCGAGCAGCTTGACGTCGAGAAACACCTTCTTGCCCGAGCGGGCGAGTTCCTGCGCGAGGGCGAGGCCGCCGACGAACTGCAGCTGCATGCCGACCTTGTAGAAGGTGACGAGGTCGCCGAGCGTGTCGACGACGACACGGGCCTCGTCGACGCTCGGCACGTCGAGCCCGACGATCAGGCGGTCGGCGAGCGGCAGCGCGGTCATGGCGGTCCTCGGAATCAGGCGGCGGAGCGCGCCATCATCTTGAGGTCGGGCGGCATGCGCAACCCTTCGTCCGCCCAGGAGGGGAGAACCCGAGAGGGCCGCGCAGGGCGGCCGACGAGAAGCCCGGCCGCGTCCCCCGCCGCCGCTCAGGCGCCGCCGACGCCGCGATAGACCCAGACGCGCGCGGGCGGCACGTTCTTCAGCACCCAGGGCGTGACGTCCACCGTATAGGCGCCGCTGACGGCGGGGACCGGCGGCACGAGCGCATAGGAGAACTGGATGAAAGGCGCGCCGGGCCGCATCCGGGCGAGCAGGCCCTCGAGCAGCGCGCGCCGCTTCGGCAGGGGCTGGGTGAACAGCGGCAGCGATGAGACGACCGCCGACAGCCGGCATCCCTCGGTCGCGGCGAAGGCGAGGTCGAGATCGTAGGCATCGCCCTCGACGATCGACACGCCCGGAAACCGGGCGGCGAGCAGGCTGCAGAATTGCGGATTGTATTCGACCGAGACGATCCGGCCGGGCGCGACGCCGCGCGCCAGCAGCGCCTGCGTGACAACGCCGGTGCCGGGGCCGAGCTCGAGCACCGGCAGCGTGTCGACCGGCGAGACGAAGCTCGCCATCAGTCTGGTCAGCGCCTTGCCGGACGGGCTGACGGCGCCCGTGGTCAGCGGCTTGTCGATCCAGTTCTTCAGGAAACGGACCTCGTCCGCCACCTTGGTCTTCAGTCTGCTGGTCTGCAAGCCGTTCATGCCGCACCCGATTCGCGCATGCCTGTCGTTGATCATCACCCGTCCTTCACGGCGGCCGTGTGACAGTGCGCGCGGACTGGATCAGCCACCGAACAGATCCCGCACCTTGGCGAAGAAGCCTGTCGATTCCGGATTGGTCTCGTCCGAAGAGGCCTTCTCGAACTCCTCCAGCAGCTCGCGCTGCCGGCGCGTCAGATTGGCCGGGGTTTCGACAACGGCCTGAATATACATGTCCCCCATCTCCTTCGAGCGGAGGACGGGCATGCCCTTGCCGCGCAGGCGGAACTGCTTGCCGGTCTGGGTTCCTTCGGGAATTTTCACCCGCGTCTTGCCGCCATCGACGGTCGGCACGTCGAATTGCCCGCCGAGCGCGGCGGTGGTGATCGAGATCGGCACGCGGCAGAAGATGTCGGCCCCGTCGCGCTGGAAAAAGGAGTGCGGCTTCAACGACAGGAAGATGTAGAGATCGCCCGGCGGCCCACCGCGCAGTCCGGCCTCGCCCTCGCCCGACAGCCGGATGCGGGTGCCGTCCTCGATGCCGGCGGGAATGTTGACGGAGAGCGTGCGCTCCTCGGTCTGGCGGCCGGAGCCGGCGCATTCCGCGCAAGGGTCGGAGATCACCTCGCCCCGTCCCTGGCAGGTCGGGCAGGTCCGCTCGATCGAGAAGAAGCCCTGCGCGGCGCGGACACGGCCATGGCCCTCGCAGGTCGGACAGATCTTGGGCGAGGAACCGGGCTTGGCCCCGGTGCCCTTGCAGGCCTCGCAGACGATCTTGGTCGGCACGCGGATCTGCGCGGTCTTGCCGGCATAGGCCTCTTCGAGGGTGATCTCCATATTGTAGCGGAGATCGGCGCCGCGCTCGCGGCCGCCGGAGCGTGCGCCGCCGCCGGCGCGGCGGCCGCCCATGAAATCGCCGAAAATGTCGTCGAAGATGTCCGACATCGACGAGGCGAAATCGCCCTGGAAGCCGCGCCCGCCGGCCCCGCCGCCCTCGAAGGCGGCATGGCCGAAGCGGTCATAGGCCGCCCGCTTCTGCGGGTCCTTCAGGAACTCATAGGCCTCGTTGACTTCCTTGAACTTCGCCTCGGCGGTGTGGTCGCCCGGATTGCGGTCCGGATGATACTGCATGGCGAGCTTGCGGAAGGCGGATTTGAGCGTCTTCTCGTCGGCGTCGCGGGGACAGCCGAGTACTTCATAGAAGTCGCGCTTGGCCATCTAGCGGTGCTTTCGGCTGGCAAGTGAGCGGCCTGGTGCCGCGTCGTAACATGCGGCGGGGCGCGTCGCCGCGCCCCGCAGTCGATCGGCCGATCGCCGGTGGTGGCGAAGGGCACCGACCATGATCAGGCGGACTTCTTCTTGTCCTCGTCGACCTCTTCGAAGTCGGCGTCGACCACGTCGTCCTTCTCGGCCGAACCGGCACCGGCGGCATCCCCCGCCTGGCCGGCCGCGTACATCGCCTCGCCGAGCTTCATCGAGGCCTGGGCGAGCGCGTTGCTCTTCGCCTTGATCGCCTCGGCGTCGTCGCCGGCGAGCGCCGCCTTCACCTCGGCGAGCGCCGCCTCGATCGCGCCCTTGTCGGCGGCCGAGACCTTCGAGCCGTAATCGGCGAGCGACTTCTCGGTCGAGTGGACGAGCGCCTCGGCCTGGTTCTTCGCCTCGACGAGCTCACGCCGCTTCTTGTCGGCCGCGGCGTTCGCCTCGGCCTCCTTGACCATCTTCTCGATGTCGGCGTCGGACAGGCCGCCCGAGGCCTGGATGCGGATCTGCTGCTCCTTGCCGGTGCCCTTGTCCTTTGCCGAGACGTTGACGATGCCGTTCGCGTCGATGTCGAAGGTCACCTCGATCTGCGGCACGCCGCGCGGCGCCGGCGGAATGCCGACGAGATCGAACTGGCCGAGCAGCTTGTTGTCGGCCGCCATCTCGCGCTCGCCCTGGAAGACCCGGATCGTCACCGCGCTCTGGCTGTCCTCGGCGGTGGAGAAGACCTGGCTCTTCTTGGTCGGGATCGTGGTGTTGCGCTCGATCAGGCGGGTGAACACGCCGCCCAGCGTCTCGATGCCGAGCGACAGCGGCGTCACGTCGAGCAGCAGCACGTCCTTGACGTCGCCCTGCAGCACGCCGGCCTGGATCGCCGCACCCATCGCGACGACCTCGTCCGGGTTGACGCCCTTGTGCGGCTCCTTGCCGAAGAACTGCTTCACCACTTCCTGGATCTTCGGCATGCGGGTCATGCCGCCGACCAGCACCACCTCGTCGATCTCGCCGGCGGTGAGGCCGGCATCCTTCAGCGCCGCCTTGCAGGGGGCGATCGTCTTCTGGACGAGATCGTCGACCAGCGCCTCGAACTTCGCACGGGTGAGCTTCAGGGCGAGATGCTTCGGCCCCTTCGCGTCGGCGGTGATGTAAGGCAGGTTGATCTCGGTCTGGGCCGAGGAGGACAGCTCGATCTTCGCCTTCTCGGCGGCTTCCTTCAGCCGCTGCAGCGCCAGCTTGTCGCCGCGCAGATCGATGCCCTGCTCCTTCTTGAACTCGTCGGCGAGATAGTTGACGAGGCGCATGTCGAAATCCTCGCCACCGAGGAAGGTGTCGCCGTTCGTCGACTTCACCTCGAACACGCCGTCGCCGATCTCGAGCACCGAGATGTCGAAGGTGCCGCCGCCGAGGTCATAGACGGCGATCGTCTTGCCCTCGTTCTTGTCGAGGCCGTAGGCGAGCGCGGCGGCCGTCGGCTCGTTGATGATGCGCAGCACGTCGAGGCCGGCGATCTTGCCGGCGTCCTTGGTCGCCTGGCGCTGGGCGTCGTTGAAATAGGCCGGCACGGTGATCACCGCCTGCTCGACCTTCTGGCCGAGATAGGCCTCGGCGGTCTCCTTCATCTTCTGCAGGATGAAGGCCGAAACCTGCGACGGCGAATATTTCTCGCCCTCGACCTCGACCCAGGCGTCGCCGTTCGGCCCGCGCACGATCTTGTAGGGGACGAGGCCCTTGTCCTTCTCGACCATCGGGTCGTCGTAGCGGCGACCGATCAGCCGCTTGACGGCGAAGAAGGTGTGCTCCGGATTGGTGACCGCCTGGCGCTTCGCGGGCTGGCCGACCAGCCGTTCGTTGTCGTCGGTGAAGGCGACCATGGACGGGGTCGTCCGCGCGCCCTCCGAATTCTCGATCACCTTCGCCGTCTTGCCGTCCATGACGGCGACGCAGGAATTGGTCGTTCCGAGGTCGATGCCGATGACCTTCGCCATGCTTCTCTCCTTTCGGCGGACCGTGCGGGTCCTCCTTCGAGGCCCCCGCCGAGGCCGGCGGCTTGCCGGCCGGTCCCCATTCAACACGGGATCTGGCGGCGACGCTTTCCGGGTGTCGGATCGTCGCCGTTCGGCGCGTATATAAGAACAGCCCCAATCAGCCGCAAGCCGCTCAGGAGCGGGCGCTTTTCGCACCCCCAACCTCTAGCAACCACCATGCCGCACCCCCCTCCCGACGGCTTCCGATACCTCGCCGGCCATTTCGACCGCGCCCAGCAGGCCGCCCTTGTCGCAGCGGTCCGCGCGCTCGTCGCCGCCGCACCGCTCTATCGGCCGGCCATGCCGCGGACCGGCCAGAAGCTCTCCGTGCGGATGACCAATTGCGGTCCGCTCGGCTGGGTGTCGGACGTCACGGGCTACCGCTATCAGCCGACCCATCCGGTGACCGGCGCGCCGTGGCCACCCATTCCGCTCCCGCTGCTCGAACTGTGGGCGGAGGTCGCGGATTTTCCGCATCCGCCCGAGGCGTGCCTCGTCAACTGGTATGCGCCCGACGCCCGGCTCGGGCTGCATGTCGATGCCGACGAGGGCGAGAAGCGCGCGCCGGTGGTCTCCGTCTCGCTCGGCGACAGTGCCGTGTTCCGGCTCGGCGGCACCTCGCGGCGCGATCCGACGCGCTCGATGCGGCTCGTCTCCGGCGACGTGGTGGTGCTCGGCGGCGGCGCGCGGCTCGCCTATCACGGCGTCGACCGTATCCTGCCCGGCACCTCGACCCTGCTGAGGGAGCCGGGCCGGATCAATCTGACGCTGCGGCGGGTCACCGTGCCGGCGGATTGACGGCGGCGGCGGCGCGGCCTCTTCTGGGGCTCGGGTGACGCAGCAAGGGACGCGGCCGGACATGCAGCGAGAGATGCGCAACGACTCATCGGTGCTGATCGTCGTCGACGTGCAGAACGATTTCCTGCCGGGCGGCCGCCTCGCCGTGCCGGACGGCGATGCCGTCCTGCCGGTCGTGAATGCGCTGGGCACGCGTTTCGAGAATGTGGTGCTGACCCAGGACTGGCATACGCCGGGCCATGTCTCTTTCGCCTCCAGCCATGCCGGCAAGGCGCCGTTCGAGACGATCGTGCTCGGCTATGGCAGTCAGGTGCTCTGGCCCGACCACTGCGTGCAGGGCACGGAAGGCGCGGCGCTCTCCGCCGGGCTCGCCCTGCCGCACGCCCAGCTCGTCGTCCGCAAGGGTTTCCATCCCGCGATCGACAGCTATTCCGCCTTCTTCGAGGCCGACCACGCGACCCCGACCGGCCTTACGGGCTATCTGCGCGAACGCGGCCTTTCGGAGGTCTTCGTCGTCGGCCTCGCCACCGATTTCTGCGTCGCCTGGACGGCGATCGACGCCCGCCGGCAGGGCTTCGCGACCACGGTGATCGAAGAGGGCTGCCGGGCGATCGACACCGGCGGCTCGCTCGCCGCGGCGCGGAGCGCGATGGCCGAGGCGGGTGTGCAGGTGGTGCCGCGGCTCTGAGGCTCTGAGGCCTCAACCCGCCGGCAGCGGTGCGATGAGGTGCCCGAAGCGATCCACATTCCGCCGCAAATGCTCGGGAAAGCTGTCGTCGAGCGCACGGGCCACGAGCTGCGCCGCGCGGCGGCGGATCATCGGCCGGCTCGCGGCGATCCGCCGGGCGAGCGCGCCGAGATCGAGATCGGCCGGATCGATCCGCTCCGAACCGAGGAAACTGACGAGCTTCTCGTGCACCGCCTCGGGGCCGCCGAGATAGGTGAAGTGCCAGCCGGCATCGCGCTCCACCACGCGGTGCATCGGGCGACCCATGGCACGGGCGGCGCGCCAGGCGCGCAGTGTGTCGCGCAAGGGGTTGTCCGCCGGCCCCCGAACCGAGCGAAGCGCGCTGGGCCGGCCGAGAAATTTTCGCCGCACCGCGCGCGGGCCGCTGCGCAGCCACCGCGAATCGGTCTCGAGGTTGATGAAATAGTTGAACATGCGCAGCTCGAAGCAGACGATCTCGGGACGGTCCGCCGGCCGCGCCGCGGCACGGGCGACGGCGGAGGCCCTGGGGATCTCGTCGACGTCGGAGAGCAGCACGAGATCGTCCGGACCGGCTTCCGCGAGGCCGGCGGCGAGGGCATCGCGCTGCCGGTCCTGACGGGGCCAGCCGGCCCGCTCCGCGCTCGGCAGATCCTCGAGCACGATGTGGTGGATACGATCGAGGAACGGCGCGAAGCGCTCGCGGTTCTGCGCGAAGTGAAGCGGCTTCGCGGCGCCGGCGAAGGTGCTCCGCGCCTCGACGAGGACGAAGCGGTCGACGACCGCGGAGAGTTCGTTCAGCCGAATCTCGAGCAGATCGAGTTCGTTGAAGAACGGGAAGCAGTCGAACACCCGCGGCACGCCCGCCGCCCCGCTCATGGCCGCCGCCGCAAACGGCAGAAGGCGAGGCGCATTCTCAAGCCGATGGCGCCGCGGGAACGATCCAGCCCATCGTCGCGCCGTTGACGTCGCTCACGATGGCGATCCGGCCGACGCCCGGCACATCCCACGGCTCCCGGTCGACCGTGCCGCCCGCTTCGCGCAGCTTGGCGAGCCGCGCGTCGAGATCGTCGACCGCGATATAGGCGAACCAGCTCTCCGGCACGCCGTCGAAGGCGGGCGCCCCGATGTCGAAGATGCCGCCCACCATTTTGTCGCCCAGCAGCGCGAGATGGTAGACGCCGTCCGGCATCGGCATTTCGGAAAAGCCCCAGCCGAGCGTCGCGCCATAAAAGCGCTTCGCGGCCTCGACGTCGCGCGTCATCAGCTCGTTCCAGTAGAACGTCCCGTGATCCGCCATATCCGGCTCCCTTGTCAGTCGCGCGAGCTTAGCCGCGGGTCGGCATGAAGACAATTCATGGGTGCGGGGCGCTTTGCCGCCCTCTTCCGGGCTCTTCCGTACCGCTCGCCAAAGTTAGATCGGCGCGTGAGGACCTCTGCCGCTCGTCCGACATTCCGCCGGGCGGCAGAGCACCGGGCTTCGGCGCGGGACCAGACGATCGGGCGAGATCCCACGTCTACAAAGACAATCCTTATAGTATATATAAAGATCTTGGTAATCGCCGGGGGACCCGCCTTGCCGGATCTCACTATCATTATTCCGACCTACAATCGCGGAGCAACCTTGCCGCGCGCGCTGGCGAGCGCCTTGACGCAGGACTCCGCCGATCTAGAGGTGATCGTCGTCGACGACGCCTCGACGGACCAGACCCGAGAGATCGTCTTGCGCACCAACGACGAGAGACTTCGCTATATTCGTCTCGCCGCGAAGTCAAACGGTAACGTTGCACGCAATATTGGGATTGCTTCCGCTCGGTCATCCCTTGTCGCTTTTCTCGATTCCGACGATGAGTTCCTCCCCGGACGAGCGTTACGCCTGGTCAATTTCTTTAGAAATAATGAAACTATCGGCTCTGTTCTCGACAGCTTTCAGATCGTCAACGGACAGGACATCGAGATCGCGAAGCAACCCAGCGCCCGCATGACGGGAAATGCGCTCGTCCACCTGCTCGTCTGCCATGCCCTGCCGCTCACCTGCTCCGCCATCGCAGCCCGGCGGGAGGCGCTGCGGGCGGTCGGCGGCTTCGATCCGAATCTCGTGCGGCAGCAGGATCGGGATCTTCTTCTGAAGCTCGCCCGCAGCCATGTCGTGGCGCTCGGCACGGCCGAGGACGTCGTCAAGCATCAGGGCTCCGACTCGATCTCGCGCCTTTCCACCGATTACGTGCACGGGCTCGACGAACTCGTCGCCCGTCATCCGGTGTTCCGCGAGCCGGGCTATCGCGATCTGCTCGCCTATCTGGCGGTACGGGTCGTGGTGAAGGCGCTTCTGAAGGGCGAGGTGCCCGTCGCATGGCGGGAGGGGCAGGCGCTGCTTCGTTCGGCGAGCCTGCCGAGAAGCCTGTTCGGCGCACTCGCGCGCTACCGCAAGGGCCGCCTGATCCGGCGCCACGCCGAGGCCGCCGCCGCCCTGATCGGCGGGCCGTGATCCGCCATGGCGGGCCGCACCCTCGTGCGCGGCCACGCAGAGCTCTCGCCGGGCGCGGCAGAGCGTAAGGGCGGCGGGCCGCTCACCCGCCGACGTTGAAGGCGGCGAGCGAGGCCATGTTGACGATGTCGCTGTCGCGCGCGCCGAGCGAGACGATCTGCACCGGCTTGTCGAGACCGACGAGCAGCGGGCCGATCACCGTCGCGCCGCCCAGCTCCTGCATCATCTTGGTCGAGATCGATGCGGAGTGGAACGCCGGCATGACGAGCACATTCGCCGGCGCCGAGAGGCGGCAGAACGGATAGAGCGCCATCACCTTCGGATTGAGCGCCACATCGGCCGCCATCTCGCCGTCGTACTCGAAATCGACGCGCCGCCGCTCGAGGATCTGCACCGCCTCGCGGACATGGCGCGAGCGCTCGCTCTCCGGCTGGCCGAAGGTCGAATAGGCGAGCATGGCGACGCGCGGCTCATAGCCGAGCCGGCGCGCGACGCCGGCCGCCTCGATGGCGATCTCGGCGAGTTCCTCGCCCGACGGCATGTCGTGCACCGCGGTGTCGGCGACGATCACCGCGCGGCCGCGGATCAGCACGATCGAGACGCCGATCACCCGGTGGCCCGGCCGCGGGTCGATGACGCGGCGGACGTCGGCGAGCGCCGTCGAATAGTTGCGGGTGATGCCGGTCACCATCGCATCCGCATCGCCGAGCGCCACCATGGTGGCGCCGAAATGGTTGCGGTCGGTGTTGATCAGGCGCTGCGCGTCGCGATGGAGATAGCCGTCCCGCTGCAGGCGGGCATAGAGGAACTCGATATAGTCGGCATTGCGGTGCGACAGGCGGGCATTGTGGATCTCGAGCCCGTCCTTGAGCTCGATGCCCGCCGAGGCCGCGGTGGCGCGGACGATGTCCTCGCGGCCGATCAGGATCGCCGTGCCGAGCTTCTGGTTCACGAAGGCGGCGGCGGCGCGGATCATCTGCTCCTCCTCGCCCTCGGCGAAGACGACCCGCTTCGGATTGCGCCGCACCCGCTCATAGATGCGGGTGAGCGTCGAGACGATCGGGTCGCGCCGGGCGGTGAGCTGCAGCCGATAGGCGTTGAAGTCGGCGATCGGCTTGCCGGCGACGCCCGAATCCATCGCCGCCCTGGCGACGGCGGCCGGGATCTCGGAGATCAGCCGCGGATCGAACGGAACCGGGATGATGTAGTTCGGCCCGAAGCGCGGCCGCACGCCCTGATAGGCGGCGGCGACCTCGTCGGGCACATCCTCGCGGGCGAGCGCGGCGAGCGCCTGCGCCGCCGCGATCTTCATCGGCTCGTTGATCGTCGTCGCCCGCACGTCGAGCGCGCCGCGGAAGATGTAGGGGAAGCCGAGCACGTTGTTGACCTGGTTCGGATAGTCCGAACGGCCGGTCGCCATGATCGCGTCGTCGCGCACCGACGCGACCTCCTCCGGCGTGATCTCCGGATCGGGATTGGCCATCGCGAAGATGATCGGCCGCGGGGCCATCGAGGCGACCATGTCCGGCGTCAGCGCGCCCTTCGCGGAGACGCCGAAGAAGATGTCGGCGCCTTTCATGGCGTCTTCGAGCGTGCGCGCCTCGGTGCGGGTCGCGTGCGCCGCCTTCCACTGGTTCATGCCCTCGGTACGGCCCTCATAGACCACGCCCTTGGTGTCGCAGAGCAGCACGTTCTCCGACGGCATGCCCATCGCCTTGACGAGTTCGATGCAGGCGATGCCGGCGGCGCCCGCGCCGTTGCAGACGAGACGCGTCGTCTTGATGTCGCGGCCGGTCAGATGCAGCGCGTTGAGCATGCCGGCGACCGCGATGATCGCCGTGCCGTGCTGATCGTCGTGGAAGACCGGAATGTCCATCAGCTCGCGCAGGCGGCTCTCGATGATGAAGCAGTCCGGCGCCTTGATGTCCTCGAGATTGATGCCGCCGAAGGACGGCCCGAGATAGCGCACCGAATTGACGAAGGCGTCGACGTCCTCGGTGTCGACCTCGAGATCGATCGCGTCGATGTCCGCGAAGCGCTTGAAGAGGACGGCCTTGCCTTCCATCACCGGCTTCGAGGCGAGCGGCCCGAGATTGCCGAGGCCGAGAATGGCGGTGCCGTTCGAGATCACCGCGACGAAATTACCCTTCGTCGTATAGTCGAAGGCGGCGGCGGGATTGGCCGCGATGGCCTTCACGGGCACGGCGACGCCGGGCGAATAGGCGAGCGAGAGGTCCCGCTGCGTCGCCATCGGCTTGGTCGGGCTGATCTCGAGCTTGCCGGGTCGTCCCTGGGCGTGGAAGGCGAGCGCTTCCTGATCGGTGAGCGCGGGGCCGGATTTCGCGGGCTTCTTGTCCGCGGCGTTGTCGGAGGCTGCCATGGGACTCCCGATTGCAGGGCGTTTCCGGAGAGGCGGCGCTGGCGCGTCGTTCTTCGTGAGGGGTTTTTTCGAGGGCCGGACGATACGCGAGCCCCCTCCCCCACCTCAAGGGCTTCGACGCCCGGCGGCGACGAAACTCTCTTGACGCGGGCGCAGGGTCGCGGCCGTGGCGGCGATGACGGAGAGAGACGGTGCAGCGCGGCCGCGGGCCGCGCCGGCATCCTGCTCTAGCTGCGCGGCCCGTGCCCCGAGGGGAAAGCCGTCGGCTCCTGCCGCGCCGCAGCGAAATGATCCTTCACGGTCGCCCAGGTCGAGAAGTTGCGCCGACCACTCCAGGGCCAAGCCCCGCCGAATCGGGGCGGATAGCCGAGATCGGCGAGGACATCGTCGAGGAAGGCCTGAAACCCCCGGCGCTGCGGGGCGAGCTTGGCGAGCGTCCTGTCGCGGACATGGCGCTTCGGGATCCGGCGTGCCCTGAGCGTATCGACGGCCTCGCGAATGGCCGTCTCGGTCGGCGGCGCGATCATGCAGAAGTCGGGATCGAAGAAGAAGTCGCGCCCCCCTGTGCTCGGCGTCGAGACGACCGGCAGGCCGGCGAGCATATATTCCATGCTCGAGAGCATGACGCCTTCGACCGGCGAGAGGCAAAGGCCGACCGCCGCGCTGTTGAGGGCCCGATTGACCTCCTCGGCGTCGAGGCCCTGGACGATCCCGTTCTCGACCCGGTTGAGGATACGATGGGCCGGACTGCGCGCCTCGATCAGTGTCTGGAGCCGGACGGCCTCGGTCTGGTCGCCGGCGGGATAATGGCGCGTCACATAGGCGACCCGGTCGATGCCGAAGGCGAGGTCGACCCGCTTGGACACGTCAAGGCGGGCATTGTAGACCGCGTCGAACGCTACCTCCGCGTCGTCGATCGGGAAGAAGAACCGCTCGGACACGGACAGATTGTGATTGAGAAGGAGGCCCTTCTCACCGAACCGCTCGAGCGAGTCGACCTCGTCCTGAGCGTTCGCCAGAAAGTGGACGCGATGCTCGGGAAACGCCCTGCGATAGGCCGCGACCCGCTCGACGGCCCGCTTGGAAGCGAAGCCGCCGTCGAAATGCCACGAGAAGTAGATCACGATCGCGGCAGGCTTGCGGCCGACGCGGCTGCCGAAGGCCCAGAGGTAGTCGGCCGATTCGGGCCAGACCAGCGTCGTGTGGATGATCGGCGGATCGACCGAAAGAACGAGACCGCTCGCCGAATCCCGCTCGAGCCAGGACGGCGCGCCGAGCCAGCGCCGGCCGAACTTGCGTGCCTTGATGGCCAGACGTTGGGTGGGGCCGGATGGCATCGTGATCCCCCGCCGCGCCGCGACGACTGCCGGGCGCCAGGATCGCCACTCAACAGACGATCGCAGCGGCACGCAACCCGATTGAAGCCGGCGCGACCGGGGCCGCATCCTTCCGGCGCGCAAAAGATGGGGAGCGGCGCCGGCCGCTCTGGAGGTCGCGACCGGTTCTGCTAGCCTCTGCGCCATGCTCGAGACCGCTCCGCCCGACCCGTCCGCTCCGCCGCGCGCCACGCCGATGATGGAGCAGTATATCGAGATCAAGGCCGCCAATCCGGGCTATCTGCTGTTCTACCGGATGGGCGACTTCTACGAGCTGTTCTTCCACGACGCCGAAGTGGCGAGCCGGGCGCTCGGCATCACGCTGACCAAGCGCGGCAAGCATCTCGGCGAGGACATCCCGATGTGCGGCGTACCGATCCACGCCGCCGAGGACTATCTCGAAAAGCTGATCGCGCTCGGTCACCGGGTGGCCGTCTGCGAGCAGCTCGAGGATCCGGCGGAAGCGAAGCGCCGCGGCTCGAAATCGGTGGTGAAGCGCGATGTCGTCCGGCTCGTCACCCCGGGCACGCTGACCGAGGAGCGCCTGCTCGACACGCGGCAGAGCAGCTTCCTCGCCGCGCTCGCCCGCAATCGCGGCGGCGGGGCCGACGGGGCCGACCGCCTGGCGCTCGCCTGGATCGACCTGTCGACCGGCGAGTTCCGGCTCGCCGGCACCGCGGCCGACAGGCTCGGCGCCGATCTCGCCCGCATCGAGCCGCGCGAGCTCGTCGCGCCCGACGGGCTGCTCGCCGACGAGACGCTCGGCCCGATCCTGCGCGGGCTGGGGCCGGCGCTCACCCCGCTGCCGGCCGCCTTCTTCGACGGCGCCACCGCGGCGGCCCGCCTCGCCGCCTTCTTCGGGGTCGAGACGCTCGACGGCTTCGGCACGTTCGAGCGGGTCGAGATCGCCGCGGCCGCCGCCGCGCTCGCCTATCTCGAGAAGACACAGATCGGCGAACGCCCGCGGCTCGCCCCGCCGACCCGCGAGGCGGACGGCGGCACGATGCTGATCGATGCCGCGACGCGCGCCAATCTCGAACTGTCGCGTACCCTGTCGGGCGAACGGCGCGGCAGCCTCGTCGCGACGATCGACCGCACGGTGACCGGCCCGGGCGCGCGCCTTCTCGCCGAGCGGATCGCCAGCCCCTCGACGGACCCCGAAATCATCGACCGCCGGCTCGACGCGATCGGCTTCCTGATCGCGGAGCCGCGGCTCCGCGAGCGGCTCAGGGCGATCCTTTCCGCCGCACCCGACATGGCGCGCGCCCTCTCCCGCCTCGCGCTCAACCGCGGTGGCCCGCGCGATCTCGCCGCCGTGCGCCTGGGCCTCGAGGCGGCGGCCGATGTCGCCGCGGCGCTCGCCGGCGTTGTCGCGCCCGACGAACTCGCCGCGGCGGCAGAGAAGCTCGGCGCGGTCCCGGCCGGGCTCGCGGCCCTGCTCGCCGGAGCCCTCGCCGACGAATTGCCGCTCCTGAAGCGCGACGGCGGCTTCGTGCGGCGGGGCCATCTCGCGGCGCTCGACGAGGCGCGGGCGCTGCGCGACGAGAGCCGCCGTGTCATTGCCGGCCTGCAGGCCGACTATGCCGAGGACACCGGCGTCAAGGCGCTGAAGATCAAGCACAACAATGTGCTCGGCTATTTCATCGAGGTGGCGCAGGCGCATGGCGAAAGGCTGATCTCGGCGGAGTTCGCCGGCCGCTACATCCATCGCCAGACGATGGCGGGCGCGATGCGCTTCACCACCACCGCGCTCGCCGAGCTGGAGGCGAAGATCGCCTCGGCCGGCGACCGGGCGCTGGCGCTCGAACTCGAGGCGTTCGAGGCGCTCGCCGCCGAGGTGGTGGCGGCGGGCGACGCGGTCCGGGCCGCCGCCGCCGCGCTCGCGACGGTCGACGTCGCCGCCGCGCTCGCAACCCTCGCCGAGGTCGGCGGCTGGTGCCGGCCGGAGGTCGACCGCTCGCTCGCCTTCGCGGTCGAGGGCGGCCGCCATCCGGTCGTCGAGGCGGCGCTCGCCGCCGAGGGCGGCGAGGCCTTCGTCGCCAATGACTGCGATCTCTCGGCCCCGGACGGCGAGGAGGCCGGCCGGCTGTGGCTGATCACCGGGCCGAACATGGCCGGCAAATCGACCTTCCTGCGCCAGAACGCGCTCGTCGCCGTGCTCGCCCAGGCGGGCTCCTACGTCCCGGCTCGGGCGGCGCGGATCGGCGTCGTCGACCGGCTGTTCTCGCGCGTCGGCGCGGCGGACGATCTCGCCCGCGGCCGCTCGACCTTCATGGTCGAGATGGTCGAGACGGCGGCGATCCTCAACCAGGCGACGACGCGCTCGCTCGTCGTGCTCGACGAAATCGGCCGCGGCACGGCGACCTTCGACGGGCTGTCGATCGCCTGGGCGGCGATCGAGCATCTGCACGACGTCAACCGCTCGCGGGCGCTGTTCGCGACGCATTATCACGAGCTCACCGCGCTCGCGACGCGGCTCGGCCGGGTCGAGAATGCGACGGTGCGTGTGCGGGAATGGCAGGGCGACGTCGTCTTCCTGCACGAGATCGTGCCCGGCGCAGCCGATCGCTCCTACGGCATCCAGGTGGCGAAGCTCGCCGGCCTGCCGGCGCCGGTGATCGCGCGCGCCCGCGCCGTGCTCGAAAAGCTCGAGGAGGGCGACCGCCGCTCGCCGGCGCAGGCGCTCGTCGACGATTTGCCGCTCTTCGCCGCACGGCCGGCTCCCGCCCCGCCGCCGCAGAGGGCCGGGCCCGACCCGCTCGAGGCGGCGCTCGACGCGCTCGCCCCGGACGATCTGACCCCGCGCGAGGCGCTCGAGGCGCTCTATCGGCTGAAGGCGCTCCGGCCGCGGGGCTGACCGTCGCTGTGGCGGCGGCGACGCTTCGCCGCCCCGCCACCACCGCGACGGCGGCCGGCTCGGACCACGCTGGCGTGTTCCCTGCCGGCCCGGTCCACGCGGCCGGCAGAGGTCTCAGAGCGGCTCTCCCGCCGGCTCGATCGCCTCGTCCCTTGCCTTGGCGCGCGGCTCCGGCCAGAACTGGGGCTCGACGTTCCCGGTTGCGACGGAGAAGTCCGGCCCTCGATGTCCCCACATTGGCTTTCACGACCCGGCGCAACCCCTCCGCGCGATGCGGAAGCGGCCCTTTCGCCCCGACCGACGATGCGAACCGCCGTCCCGGCGGCGCGCTGCTTCGGGAGGACCCGATGAGCGACGTCTCCCCGCTCGTCGATGGCGACGGGCTCACGGCGGGCCTGTCGCGGATCGCCGCCGGCGCCGGCAAGGCCGAGGCGCGCGCCGCGCTGCTCGCGCATCTGAAGACCCGCCTGAAGGACGGCCGCGCCGAGGCGGAGCGCCGCCTGCTCGCGGGAACGCGCGGCAGCGGCCGGCACTGCGCGCGGGCGCTGTCCGACCTCCAGGACGGCATCATCCGCTTGCTCTACGAGGTAGCGGTGGGCCAGGTCTATCCGGCCGAGAACCCCTCCAATGCCGAGCGGATGGCCGTGGTGGCGGTCGGCGGCTATGGCCGCGGCATGCTCGCGCCGGGCTCCGACATCGACCTGCTCTTCCTCCTCCCCTACAAACAGACCCCCTGGGGCGAGAGCGTCGTCGAGTTCATCCTCTATATGCTCTGGGATCTCGGCCTGAAGGTCGGCCATGCGACGCGCAGCGTCGACGAGTGCATCCGCCTCGCCCGCACCGACATGACGATCCGCACGGCGATCCTCGAAGCCCGCTTCCTGTGGGGCGAGGAGGCGCTGTTCAGGGACCTGTCGCGCCGCTTCGACGGCGAGGTGGTGAAGGGAACGGCGGCCGAGTTCGCCGCCGCGAAGCTCGCCGAGCGCGACGACCGGCACAAGCGGCAAGGCGCGTCGCGCTATGTCGTCGAGCCGAACGTGAAGGAGGGCAAGGGCGGCCTGCGCGACCTCCACACCCTGTTCTGGATCGCCAAATACGTCTATCGGCTCGGGCCCGCCGACGCCAAGGCGCGCGACGAGCTGGCGGCCGCCGGCGTGTTCAGCCGCGACGAGCTCGCGCTTTTCCACCGCGCCGAGGATTTCCTCTGGGCGGTGCGCTGCCACCTCCATTTCCTGACCGGCAAGGCGGAGGAGCGGCTCTCCTTCGACGTCCAGCGCGACATGGCGATGCGGCTCGGCTACACGGCGCATCCGGGCCTGCGCGACGTCGAACGCTTCATGAAGCATTACTTCCTGGTCGCCAAGGACGTCGGCGATCTGACCCGTATCTTCTGCGCCGCACTCGAGGAACAGCACGTCAAGGCGGCGCCGCGGCTCAATCGCTTCTTTGCCGCCCTGCCCGGACGGCGCAAGAAATTCTCCGGCTCGAAGGATTTCGTCGTCGAGCATGATCGGATCAACATCGCATCCGACGCGGTGTTCGAGAACGATCCGGTCAATCTGATCCGGATCTTCCATCACGCCGACCGTTACAATCTCGCCTTCCACCCCGATGCGATGAAGCGCGTGACGCGCTCGCTCAAGCTGATCGACGCGAAGCTGCGGGAGAATCCGGAGGCGAACCGGCTGTTCCTCGAACTCGTCGCCTCGAAGAACCAGCCCGAGATCGTGCTGCGGCGGATGAACGAGGCGGGTGTGCTCGGCCGGTTCATACCAGATTTTGGCCGCATCGTCGCGATGATGCAGTTCAACATGTATCATCACTACACGGTGGACGAGCACCTCATCCGCTCGATCGGCATCCTCGCCGAGATCGAACGCGGCGAGCTCGGCGGCGAGCACCCGCTCGCCAACGAGATCATTCCCGGCATCCAGGACCGCGTCGTGCTCTATGTCGCGCTGTTCCTGCACGACATCGCCAAGGGGCGGCCGGAGGATCATTCGATCGCCGGCGCCAAGGTGGCGCGCAAGCTCTGCCCGCGGCTCGGCCTGTCGCCGGCGCAGACCGAAACCGTCGCCTGGCTGATCGAGCATCACCTGCTGATGAGCATGACGGCGCAGTCGCGCGATCTCGGCGACCGCAAGACGATCCTCGATTTCGCCGCCGTCGTGCAGAGCCTCGAGCGGCTGAAGCTCCTGCTCATCCTGACCGTCGCCGACATCAAGGCGGTCGGCCCGGGCGTGTGGAACGGCTGGAAGGGCCAGCTCCTGCGCACCCTCTATTACGAGACCGAGCCGCTGCTCTCCGGCGGGCACAGCCAGGTCTCGCGCGACCGCCGCGTCGCCGCCGCAAAGACCGAGCTCGACCGCGCCCTCGCCGAGGGCGGCTGGAGCGAGGCCGAGCGGCGCGCCTATGTCGAACGGCACTATTCGGCCTATTGGGTGCGGGTCGATCTCGCCCGCAAGATCGCGCACGCCAATCTGGTGCGCGACGCCGAGCGGACCGGCAAGACGCTCGCCACCGCCGTCGCGACGCGGACCTTCGAGGCGGTCACCGAGATCACCGTGCTCGCGCCCGACCACCCGCGCCTGCTCTCGGTGATGGCCGGCGCCTGCACGGCGGCGGGCTGCAACATCGTCGATGCGCAGATCTTCACCACCACGGACGGCCTCGCCCTCGACACGATCGCGATCACCCGCGAGTTCGACCTCGACGAGGACGAACTGCGCCGCGCGACCAAGGTGAGCGGCCTGATCGAGGACGCGCTGTCCGGCACCGTACAACTGCCCGAGATCATCGCCCGGCGGGCGAAGCCGCGGGCGCGGCTGAAGCCCTTCTCGGTCGAGACGCGCATCCTCGTCGACAACTCCTGGTCGAACGCCTACACGGTCATCGAAGCCTCCGGCATCGACCGGCCGGGCCTCCTCTACGACCTCACCCGCTCGCTCTCGGACCTCAACCTCAACATCGCCTCGGCCCACATCGCCACCTTCGGCGAGCGGGCCGTGGACGTCTTCTACGTCACCGACCTGATGGGCCAGCGCATCAAGCGGGCGAGCCGCGAAGCCTCGATCCGCCGGCGGCTGGAAGAGGTGTTCGCCGGCGAGATGCCGGCCGACAAGCCGGTGGCGAAGGCGAAGGCCGGGTGATGGAGCGCTCGTTCTTTCCGGGTCCGGCCCGTCCATCCGTCATTCCGGCCTCCGGGCCGGAATCCATGATCGTTCCGGTTCGAGCAAGCGCTCGGCCAGCTCCGATCGTTCCCGTGGCGACGGCGCGCTTCTGCGCCCAGCCTCACGATCATGGACCCCGGCACGGAGGCCGGGGTGAAGGTTGTGGGGGGAGGAGAGGGCAAAGCCGACCTGTCACCGTCCTCGAAAGCCCGGCCGGCCCATGTCGCTCCTGAAGAATTTCGTCACCGTCGGCGGCGCGACCGCGTCGAGCCGGGTGCTCGGCTTCGTGCGCGATTCCTTCATGGCCGCCGCGGTCGGTACCGGGCCGGTCGCCGACGCCTTCCTCGTCGCCTTCCGCTTCCCCAACCTCTTCCGCCGGCTGTTCGCGGAAGGCGCCTTCTCCTCCGCCTTCATCCCGCTCTTTGCGAAGACGCTGGAGGGCGAGGGCGCCGCCGAGGCGCGGCGCTTCGGCTCGGAGGCGCTCGCCGCCCTCCTCGCCGTGCTGATCGCCGTCACGGTCGTGGCCGAGATCGCCATGGTGCCGCTGATGTATGTGATGGCGCCCGGCTTCGCCGCCGACCCGGAGAAGTTCGATCTGTCGGTGCTCCTGACCCGGATCGCCTTCCCCTATCTGACGCTCATCTCGCTGACCGCGCTCTATTCCGGCGTGCTCAATGCCGGCGGCCGCTTCGCCGCCGCGGCCTCGGCGCCCGCCCTCCTCAACATCGTCTTCGTCGGCGCGCTCGCCTGGGTGATCCTCGACGGCCACAGCAACACCGCGACGGCGGGCATCGCGCTCTCCTGGGCGACGCTCGTCGGCGGCCTGCTGCAGCTCGCCGTCGTGGTCGTCGCGAGCCGCCGGGCCGGGCTCGGCCTGCGCCTCGTGCGGCCGCGCATCACGCCCGGGGTCAAACGGCTCGCCGCGCTCGCCCTGCCGGGCGTCGTCTCGGGCGGCGTCACCCAGATCAACATCGTGATCGGCACGATCATCGCCTCGCTGGCGCCCGGCGCGGTCTCCTACCTCTATTACGCCGACCGCATCTACCAGCTGCCGCTCGGCATCGTCGGGGCGACCATCGCGGTCGTCATGTTGCCCGACCTCGCCCGCCAGATCCGCGCCGGCCGCGACGATCTCGTCCATCACACCCAGAACCGCAGCCTCGAATTCGCCATGGCGCTCACCGTCCCGGCGGCGATCGCGCTCGTGGTGATCGCGACTCCGGTGGTGCAGGTGCTCTATCAGCGCGGCGCCTTCACCGCGGCCGATACGCGGGAGACCGCGGCGGCGCTGATCGCCTTCTCGGTCGGCCTGCCCTCCTTCGTGCTGATCAAGGTGTTCTCGCCCGCCTTCTACGCCCGCGAGGACACCAAGACGCCGATGTGGTTCGCGGCGGTCGGCATGGTCGTCAATGTGGTGCTGTCGCTCGCTCTCTTCCCCTTCCTCGCCCATGTCGGCATCGCGATCGCGACGAGCGTCGCCGGCTGGGCGAACGCGATCCTGCTCGGCGCGACGCTGTGGCGGCGGGGCCAGCTCGTTCCGGACCGGGCGGTGACGCGCAACCTGCCGCTCGTCGTCGCGGCCTCCGCGGTGATGGGCGCCGTGGTGTTCGGGGGTGGCCTGCTCGCCGAGCCCTGGTTCGCCGACGGCCGCGTGCTGTGGCGGGCCGGCGCGATGGCGGTGCTGTGCGGCGCCGGGCTGCTCGTTTACGCCGTGCTCGTCCAGCTCGCCGGGGTGATGGATTTCCGCCGGGTGGTGAAGGCGGCGCTCCGCCGGCGGTGAGGCGCGCGCCTTGCGCTTCTCACCCCGCCGTGCCAAGAGGCGCCGCTTTCCACCCTCCGGAACCGCGTGCCATGACCGACTTCCACCCTCGCGTCTTTTCGGGCGTCCAGCCCACCGGCAATCTGCACCTCGGCAACTATCTCGGCGCGATCAAGAACTTCGTCGCGCTGCAGGAGAGCCACGAGTGCATCTATTGCGTCGTCGACATGCACGCGATCACCGTCTGGCAGGAGCCGAACGAGCTCGCCCGCCAGATCCGCGAGGTGACGGCGGCCTTCGTCGCCGCGGGCATCGACCCCGAGAAGCACGTCGTCTTCAACCAGAGCCAGGTTTCGGCCCATGCCGAACTCGCCTGGATCTTCAACTGCGTCGCGCGCATCGGCTGGATGAACCGCATGACGCAGTTCAAGGACAAGGCGGGCAAGGACCGCGAGAACGCCTCGCTCGGCCTGCTCGCCTATCCGAGCCTGATGGCGGCCGACATCCTCGCCTACAAGGCGACCCACGTTCCGGTCGGCGAGGACCAGAAGCAGCATCTCGAGCTGACCCGCGACATCGCCCAGAAGTTCAACAACGACTTCGCGGAATCGATCGCGGCCAAAGGTTTCGGCGAGGCCTATTTCCCGCTCACCGAGCCGCTGATCTCGGGACCCGCGACGCGCATCATGAGCCTGCGCGACGGCACGAAGAAGATGTCGAAATCGGACCCGTCCGACAATTCGCGCATCAACCTGACGGACGACGCCGACACGATCGCGCAGAAGATCCGGCGCGCCAAGACCGATCCCGAGCCGCTCTCGACCGAGCTCGAGGGGCTGAAGGCGCGGCCCGAGGCCGACAATCTCGTCGGCATCTACGCCGCGCTCGCCGGCCTTTCGAAGGAAGCCGTGATCGCCGAATGGGGCGGGCAGCAGTTCTCGGCCTTCAAGCCGGCGCTCGCCGAACTCGCGGTCGACAGACTCGCGCCGATCGCCGGCGAGATGAGGCGCCTGATGGCCGATCCGGGCCATATCGACGCGCTGCTCGGCGCCGGTGCGGCCCGGGCGGCGGCGATCGCCACCCCGGTGCTCGACGGCGTCAAGGACGTCGTCGGCTTCGTCCGCTCGCGCTGATCACGCGGTGACGGCGTCCGGCAGGACGAACCCGTTCTGCCGGGCGAGATCGGCGAGCGAGGTCGCCGGCCGCGGCCCGATATGGGAGATCACCTCGCCGCCGGCGAGCGCGCCGAGTTCCGCCGCGGTGACGAGATCGAGCCCGCGCGACAGGGCATAGAGGAAGCCGGCGGCGTAGAGGTCGCCGGCGCCCGTCGTGTCGATCACCCGCTCGACGGTCGTCGCCGGCACCTGGACGATGCCGTCGGACGACACGACGAAGGAGCCCTCCGCCCCGACCGTGACGGCGGCGAGCTTGCAGTCGGCCTTGAGCGCATCGAGCGCCGTCGAGAAGCTCGAGGTCTGGTAGAGCGACTTCACCTCGACCTCGTTCGCGAACAGGATGTCGATCGTGCCGTCGCGCACCATCGACAGGAACTCGCCGCGGAAGCGATCGACGCAGAACGGGTCGGAAAGGGTGAGCGAGACCTTGCGGCCGGCGCCATGGGCGATCTTCGCCGCCTTGAAGAAGGCGTCGCGGGCGCTCGGCGCATCCCACAGGAAGCCCTCGAAATAGGTGATCGCGGTCGCGGCGACGACCTCGGCATCGACATCCTCCGGCCCGAGCAGATGGCAGGCGCCGAGATAGGTGTTCATGGTGCGCTCGCCGTCCGGCGTGATCAGGATCACGCAGCGCGCCGTCGGCAGTCCGCCCTCGAGCGGAGCGACGTCGAAGCGGGCACCGATCGAGCGGATGTCGTGGGTGTAGACGCGGCCGAGCTCGTCGGCGGCGACCTTGCCGACGAAGACGCAGCGCCCGCCGAGCGAGGCAACGCCGGCCACCGTATTGCCGGCCGAGCCGCCCGACGCCTCGATCGCCGGACCGATCACCGAATAGAGCCGGTTCGATTCCTCGAGATCGACCAGGCGCATCGTGCCCTTGACCAGGTTCTGGCGGACCAGGAAGTCGTCCTCGGCGCGGGCGAGAATGTCGACGATCGCATTGCCCATGCCGAGCACGTCGAAGCGGGGTTCCGTCATGAGGGAAGGGGATCCGGTTGCGGCGGCGCGGAGCGCCGCGGGTCGAGAAGCTGAGGGGGCGAACGGGCGGACTATACAGGCGAGGCGGGCGACCGCAACCGCGACCGCCGCCGAGGCTTGCGGCGGGCTGACGGCACGCTTAACTGCGACCCGTTGAGCCGGAGCCCCGCCGATGATCGCCGCCGCCTTCGCCGCCCTCTCCGACATTCTGCGGCCGGAGTTCCGCGCCGTGCTGTGGAAGTCGATCGGCCTCACCATCGCCCTCCTCGTCGTGGTCTGGCTGGCGCTCGAGAGCTTTCTCGTCTGGCTCGTCGATACCGGCAGCTGGCCCTGGCTCGCGACCGCGATCGCCATCCTCACCGGCATCGGCCTCCTGATCGGACTCGGCCTCCTCGTCGCACCGGTGACGGCGCTCTTCGCCGGCCTCTTCACCGACGAGATCGCCGGCCTCGTCGAGCGGCGGCACTATCCGCAGGATCCGCCCGGCCGCGACCTGCCCCTCGGACAGAGCCTTCTCGGCACGCTCGCCTTCACCCTCGTGGTGATCGGCGTCAACCTCGTCTGCCTGATCCTGCTTCTCGTGCCCGGCGTCAATCTCGTCGCCTTCCTGATCGGCAATGGCTATCTGCTCGGCCGGGAGTATTTCGAGGCCGCCGCGGTGCGGTTCCGCCCGCGCGAGGAGGCGCGGGCGCTGCGCGGCCGGCACGGCCCGACGATCTTCCTCGCCGGACTCGTCATCGGCCTCTTCGTCGCCATCCCGATCGTCAATCTCGCTGCGCCGCTCTTCGCCACCGCCTTCATGGTGCATCTCCACAAGCGTCTCACCGGCTCCCTGCCGGCCGCCTCCTGAGTGGAACGCGCTGCGACGCCGGCAAAGCGGCTGTCACCGAACTGTCCGAATTGTATGGTTAGTCGCATCAAGGGTCGCCCGCTCGAATCATCGCGCGACCAGGAGGGGCATATGGCGAGAAACGGCCTCGAGGCCGCCCGTCGGTTGATCCGCCTGCCGGCGGCGATCGGCGCTTTGCCGGCACTGCAGAACTGGCGACCGGACAATATCCGCCTTCCCGGCGCGAAGCTCTCGAAGCGCGAGCGGTTTTCCGCCGCCACCGGCACGCTCGGCCGGATCGGCGCGCTCGAGGTGCGGCTCGCCGAATCGCCGGCGGAAGTGAAAGACGCGCAGCGGCTCCGCTATCGGGTGTTCTATCAGGAGATGTCGGCGATCGCCGATGCGCGCACGCTCGTCTCCGGCCGCGACCGCGACGTCTTCGACAAGTTCTGCGACCATCTGCTCGTCATCGACCACGACCGCATCGCCCCGAACGGCCGGCCGATGATCGTCGGCACCTACCGGCTCTTGCGCCAGAGCGTCGCCGACCGGTTCGGCGGATTCTATACCGCGGCGGAATTCGACATCGCGCCGCTGATCGAGCGCCATCCCGGGCTCAACTTCCTCGAGCTCGGCCGCTCCTGCGTGCTCGCGCCGTACCGCACCAAGCGAACCGTCGAACTGCTCTGGCACGGCATCTGGGCCTATGTCCGGGCGCACGGCATCGACGTGATGATCGGCTGCGCCTCGCTCGAGGGGACCGATCCGAGCCGGCTCGCCCTGCCGCTCTCCTTCCTCCACCACCATGCCCGGGCGCCGGAAGACTGGCGCGTCTCGGCGATCGCCGGCCGCAAGGTGGTGATGAACCGGATGGCGCCGGAGGCGATGGACGGCAAGGCCGCGCTGCACGCTTTGCCCCCGCTCATCAAGGGCTATCTGCGGCTCGGCGCCTATATCGGCGAGGGGGCCGTCGTCGACCACCAGTTCGGCACGACCGACGTGCTGGTCGTGCTGCCCGTCTCGGCGATCAATGCACGCTACGTCAACCATTACGGCGCCGAAGCGACGCGCTACGCCGCCTGATCAGACCGGGCGGCCGGGACGCGAGCGATAGGTCGGCAGCGTCCAGCCGAAATGGAGCGCTCCGGCGCGGACGAGGAAACAGGCCGCCGCGCCGGCGAGTGCGGCGGGCCAGAACGGCACGCCGAACTCGACCAGCCCGACGAAGAGGCCCGCGCCGGCGAGCGTCGCCGTGACATAGATCTCCTTGCGCATCAGGACGCTCGGCTCGCCGGCGAGCACATCGCGCAGGATGCCGCCGAAGGTCGCCGTCACCATGCCGAGCAGGATCGCGGCGAGCGGGCTCGCCGCCGCTTCGAGCGCCCGCGCCGCGCCGAGTACGCAATAACCCGCTATGCCGACCGCATCCGCCCAGAGCAGCAGGCGGTAGCGCGACTCGACCAGATGGGCGGTGAAGAAGACCGCGGCGGCAACCGCAATGCAGAGCGCGACGGGCGTCGGCTGGGCGATCCAGAACACCGTCCGGCCGAGCAGGAGGTCGCGCACCGTGCCGCCGCCGACGCCGGTCAGCGCCGCGAGGAAGGCGAAGCCGACCGGATCGAGCTGGCGCCGCGACGCGGCGAGCGCCCCGGTCGCGGCGAAGACGGCGACGCCGACGAGATCGAGAACCGCGAGGGGCGTCGCATCCATCGCGGTCCCCCGCCGCTCAGGCCGCGCCGGACGCGCCCGGCTCGGCGCCTTCCTTCGGCGCGTCCTTGACCGGATCCTTGGCCGGCTTCGCACCGCCCTTCGACACGCCGACCATGGCCGGCCGCAGCGTCCGCTCGCCGAGCGTATAGCCGGCCTGGACGACCTCGACGACGGTGCCGGAAGGAAGCTCCGGATCCGGCACCTCGAACATCGCCTGATGCAGGTTGGGGTCGAATTTCTTGCCCTTCGCCTCGATCTCGCGGATGCCGAACTTCGACAGCACCTTGGCGAGTTCGCGCTCGGTCAGCGCGACGCCCTCGACGAAGAGGCCGATCGGATCGGCGCTCCCCTCGGGCAGGCCTTCCGGCACCGAACTCAGCGCGCGGCGCAGATTGTCGGCGACGTTGAGCATGTCGCGGGCGAAACCGCTGACGGCATATTGGCGGGTATCGGCGATCTCGCGCTCGCTGCGGCGGCGCAGATTCTCCATCTCCGCCGCGGCCCGCAGCAGGCGGTCCTTCAGCTCGGCGATCTCGGCTTCGAGCCGGCCGCGATCGGTCTCGGCGGCCGCCGCTCCGGCGGAGGCATCGCGTTCGGCTTCGGGCGTCTTCGTCTCTTCGGCCATGACGTCCTCTCTCGGCAATCGGTCTCGACCGACCTGCGCGGGCAGGCCGGCCGTGTCGCGCCCGATATCGAGGGTCGCCGCGCGAAAATCAAGCGCGGCGGAGGCCCTGCGGGTCAGAGCACCAGCACGCCCTGATGCTGCGCCTCGCCCTCGGGCTCGACATGGATGACGACCTCGGCGTCGTCGACCACCTGCGCGAGCGCCGCCTCGAGGCGGTCGCAGATGACATGCGCGGCGGTGACCGTCATCGCGCCGGGCACGACGAGATGGAACTCGATGAAGCTCGCCCGGCCGGCATTGCGGGTGCGCAGATCGTGCACCTCGATCGCGCCTTCGGCATGCCGGGAGATCGTCTCGCGGATGCGCGTCTCGAGCTCCGGCGGCACGGCATGATCCATCAGCCCGCCGACCGATTCACGGATCACCTTCCATCCCGACCAGACGATGTTGATGGCGACGAGCACGGCGAGCGCCGGATCGAGCCAGGCGAGCCCGGTCGCCGCGACGAGCAGCAGGCCGACGAGCACGCCGGCCGAGGTGAAGACGTCGGTGACGAGATGCCAGCCATCGGCGACGAGCGCGGGGGACCGATGTCGGCGGCCATAGCGCAGCAGGAAGAGCGCCCATACGCCGTTGATCAGGGCCGCGCTCGCATTGACGAGCATGCCGAGCGACAGGTCGGCGGAGAGCCGCGGCGCATTCCAGCCGAGCCAGGCCTCACGGATGATCAGCAGGGCGGCGACGATGATCAGCACGCCCTCGAGCACGGCGGAGAAATACTCCGCCTTGTGATGGCCGAACTGGTGCTGACGGTCGGCCGGCTTGCGGCTGACGCGGATCGCCCACAGCGCGGCGAAGGCGGTCGCGATATTGACGATGCTCTCGATCGCATCCGAGTAGAGGGCCACCGAGCCGGTCAGCCGGTAGCTGACATATTTCAACCCGGTGACGCCGAAGGCCACCACGATGGTCGCCAGCGCAACCATCGTGCGCCGATCCAGCCAAGTTGCCATCGCACCCGCGCCCCGTCGCCGCAAAATCGCCGGGTAGCACCGCGATCCCCTTGTTTCAACTGGAATTTTTGCAGGTGCGAAGGAGTTGCATGTGCAGCGGAAATTCAGAGCCGCCGGAGCGCCACCTGCTCGATCCGGTGGCTGGCGCCCTTGGTCAGCACGAGGTCGGCGCGGGGCCGGGTCGGCACGATGTTCTCGCGCAGGTTGACGAGGTTGATGCGCGACCACAGCCGCTCGGCGATGGCGAGCGCCTCTTCCCGCGAGATCATCGCATAGCGGTGAAAATAGGATTGCGGATCGCGGAAGGCGGTCGCCCGCAGCCGCTCGAACCGGGCGACGTACCAGCGATGGATCTCGTCTTCATCGGCGTCGATATAGATCGAGAAATCGAAGAAGTCGGAGACGAAGGGCACCGCCTTGCCGTCCCGCGGCAGGCGCGGCGCCTGCAGGACGTTGAGCCCTTCGACGATCAGGATGTCGGGCCGGTCGACGGTGATCCGGTCGCCGGGCACGATGTCGTAGACGAGATGCGAATAGAGAGGCGCCGAGACCTTCGGCAGCCCCGCCTTGATGTCGGAGAGGAAGGCGAGCAGGGCAGGCAGATCATAGCTCTCCGGAAAGCCCTTCCGCTCCATCAGGTTTTCGCGCTCGAGCACGGCGTTCGGATAGAGGAAGCCGTCGGTGGTGACGAGATCGACCTTCGGCGTGTTCGGCCAGCGGGTCAGAAGCGCGCGCAGCACGCGGGCGGTGGTCGACTTGCCGACCGCCACCGAGCCGCCGATGCCGATGATGTAGGGCGTCTTGCCCTCGGTCGAGCCGAGAAAGGTGCGCGTCGCCTCGTAGAGACGCTGCGTCGCCGCGACATAGAGCGAGAGGAGGCGCGACAGCGGCAGATAGATCGTCTCGACCTCGTCGAGCGAGATCGGGTCGTTGAGCGAGCGCAGCCGTTCGAGATCGGCCTCGGCGAGCGTGAGCGGGGTGCCGGCGCGCAGCCGCGCCCATTCCTCACGCGTGAAGAAGCGATGGGGCGTCAGATGCACCCGCGCCGTCTGGTCCATGCCGTCCTCCCCCGCGGGCCTAATCGGCAGGCCGCGACGCCTTTTCGGCGAGGCCGCTCTGCCGGGTCCGCCTCTCGAGCTCGGCCATCACCGCATCGAGCGGCACGCCCGCCGCCTCGAGGAGCACGACGAGGTGGTAGAGCACGTCCGCCGTCTCCGCGACGAGCGCCGCCCGGTCGCCCTCGACGGCGGCGATCACCGCCTCGACGGCCTCCTCGCCGAACTTCTTCGCGATCCGCGGCGGCCCCTTCGCCATCAGCTTCGCGGTGTAGGATTCGGCAGCGCCGGACTGCGCGCGTGCGGCGACGATGGCCGCGAGATCGGCGAGCGTAAAGCTGGACAAAGGTCGCTCCTCAGCCGTCGAGCCGGACGGGGATGCCGGCGTCGGCCATATGCGCCTTCGCCTGATGGATGGTGAAGGTGCCGAAGTGGAAGATCGAGGCGGCGAGCACGGCGCTCGCCCGGCCCTTCGTCACGCCCTCGACGAGATGGTCGAGCGTGCCCACCCCGCCCGAGGCGACGACCGGCACGGGTACGGCATCGGCGATCGTCCGGGTGAGGGCGAGGTCGAAGCCCGCCTTGGTGCCGTCGCGGTCCATCGAGGTGAGCAGAATCTCGCCCGCCCCGAGCCGCGCCACCTCGACCGCATAGTCGACCGCGTCGATCCCGGTCGGCTGGCGGCCGCCATGGGTGAAGATCTCCCAGCGCGGCGCGGCGCCGCTGCCGACCTGCTTGGCGTCGATCGCGACGACGATCGCCTGTGCGCCGAACTTCTCCGCGGCGCGGGCGACGATCGCGCGGTCACGCACCGCCGCCGAATTGATCGAGACCTTGTCCGCCCCGGCGAGCATCAGGGCGCGGATGTCCTCGACCGTGCGCACCCCGCCGCCGACCGTCACCGGCATGAAGCAGGCCTCGGCGGTGCGGGCGACGACGTCGAGGATCGTGCCGCGGTTCTCGTGCGTCGCGGTGATGTCGAGGAAGCACAGCTCGTCGGCGCCGGCGGCGTCATAGGCCTTGGCCGCCTCGACGGGATCGCCGGCATCGATCAGATCGACGAAGTTGACGCCCTTGACGACACGGCCGTCCTTGACGTCGAGACAAGGGATGACACGGGTCTTGAGGGTCATGCCGACCGGCGCGTCAAAGAGGTCTGAGGAACGCGGCCGGACGCGCCGGGAACAGCGGCCGGATCGTTGAGGAACGACCAGACCTCCGCCGGTAGAAGCCCGTCGGTCGCCTTCGGATCGAGGCGCGACAGGAGGAAGCGCATACCGGACCGGCGCTCCCGGAGTGCCGCCGAGAGGTCGTGCGCCGAGAGCGGCGAGATCAGCGCGACGGCGGAAGGCAGAAACGCCATCCAGTTCGCGACGGCGCCCAGCCGGTCGATATGGGCGATCAGCTCCTGCCGGGAGATCGTCGAATCGTCGAACACCAGAAGGTAGCTATGCATCGTCCCGCCTCCGCGACTCCGCGTCGTCGCCCGTCGCCGGATTGGTTTCGAGCGCCAGCGTCGCCGGATCGTGCGCCGCGCCGCCCTTGCTCAAGATAAGAAGTTCCTGCTGGCGCAACAAATAGGTTTCCGACTGCAGCCGGTCGGGCGCCCGAACAGCGAAGTAGCCATGAGCCGCCGCCGTCGCGAGAATGGGCAGGATACCGACCGCGATCAGCAGACCGGAAACGGCCCCTTCGAACCCGGCGAGCCACGCGAAGAAGAAGCAGACGGGCGGCGCCACCGCGCTCAGCCAGAGCAGCGGATTGAGCGCGTTCTGGACCCGCACCTGGGCCGCGCGGTCGAGCACGCCGCGCAGGTCCAGCCCGCTCTTCGGCCCGCCATTCATCGCCCGCTTCGCGCCTCCCGAATCAGCGCCAGCGCCTCGGCCGGGTCGAGGCGGCCGTCATAGAGGGCGCGGCCGGAGATCGCGCCCTCGAGGATCGTGCAGTCGGGCTCGAGCAGCCGCTTCACATCGGCGATCGAGGCGAGGCCGCCCGAGGCGATCACCGGGATCGACACGGCGTGCGCGAGCGCCAGCGTCGCCTCGACATTGAGCCCCTTGAGCACACCGTCGCGATCGATGTCGGTATAGACGATCGCCGCGGCGCCGGCGTCTTCGAAACGCCGCGCCAGCTCGACCACGGTCAGTTCGGAGGTCTCGGCCCAGCCTTCGACCGCCACCCTGCCGCCCTTCGCGTCGATGCCGACGACGATCCGGCCGGGATGCGCCCGGCAGGCGGCGCGGACGAGATCGGGATCGCGCAGCGCCACCGTGCCGAGGATGACGCGGGCAATGCCCCTGTCGAGCCAGCCGTCGATCGCCGCCCGGTCGCGAATGCCGCCGCCGAGCTGCACCGGCATCGTCACGGCGGCGAGGATGGCCTCGACCGCCGCGCCGTTCACCGAATGGCCGGCGAAGGCGCCGTTCAGATCGACGACGTGCAGATATTCGAAACCCTGCGCCTCGAAGGCGCGGGCCTGCGCGGCCGGATCGGTGTTGAACACCGTCGCGTCGTCCATGGCGCCGAGCTTCAGGCGGACACAGGCGCCGTCCTTCAGGTCGATGGCAGGAAAGAGGATCATCAGGGCTTCCAGGCGAGGAAGTTGGCGAGAAGGGCGAGGCCGAGCTTCTGGCTCTTCTCGGGATGGAACTGGGTGCCGGCGACATTGTCCCGCGCGACGATCGCCGTCACCGGCCCGCCATAGTCGGCGGTGGCGATCACCTCGTCGGGCCGGGTCGGCACCAGATGGTAGCCGTGCAGGAAATAGGCGTGCAGCCCCGCCTCGCCGAGCGGGATGCCGGCGAGCAGCGGGTGGTCGGCCGCGGCGACGAGCGTGTTCCAGCCCATGTGCGGCACCTTGAGACGCGGATCGGACGGCGCGATCGGCCGCACCTCGCCGCCGATCCGGCCGAGGCCCTCGGTCGCGCCGTGTTCGACGCCGCGATCGGCGAGCAATTGCATGCCGACGCAGATGCCGAGAAAGGCGCGGCCGCGCCGGTCGATCGCCTCGCCGATCGCCTCGACCATGCCGGGCACCGCGTCGAGGCTGGTGCGGCAGTCGCGGAATGCGCCGTCGCCGGGCAGCACGACGTGATCGGCCTTCGCGACGATGTCGGGATCGGACGTGACGATCACCGGGCCGGCGCCGGCGGAGGCAGAGGCGCGTTCGAGCGCCTTGACGGCCGAGCGGATGTTGCCGGCGCCATAGTCGATCAGGGCAATGGTCATCGCGCCGCCTCCGGAAAGAGGCCGAGCACCGGCGGATGCGCTGTCACCGGCACGCCGGCGAGCGGCGAACGCGGCGCGGCCGGCACCTCCGGCGGCGCCGGATCGTCGAGGCCGGCGAAGAAGCGCAGCTCCGCCTCGTCGATCGACCGGCCGCTCGCCACCCCGACCGTCCGCCACCCGCGTCCCGACAGGGTCCAGCGCCGCAGCGCGTTCGCCTCGAGGGCGAAGAGCAGGACGGCGAGCGCCGCGACGAGGCCGGAAATCCCCTCTCCGAGCTGCCGGCCGGCGAATTCGAGCCCGGCCGTGACGAGAACGAAGCCGAGGAAGACGATCCACATCCGCCGATAGAGCAGCCAGACGAGGGGAAGGAAGAAGGCCGGCCAGCAGAAGCCGTCCTTGACGAAAACGAGGCGGTCCGCCGCGTCGGTGTCGCGCGGCGCCATCACGACATAGGTTTTCATGCCGGCCTCCCGGAGGCTGATCTAGAGGCTGCCCTTGGTCGAAGGCACGCGGTCCGCCTGACGCGGATCGATCTCGACGGCCCGGCGCAGCGCGCGCGCCACCGCCTTGAAACAGGTCTCGGCGATGTGGTGGTTGTTCTCGCCATAAAGGTTTTCGAGATGCAGCGTGATCCCGGCATTCTGCGCGAACGCCTGGAAGAACTCGCGGAACAGCTCGGTGTCGAAATCGCCGACCTTGTCGCGCGTGAAGGCGACCTTCCAGACGAGGAAGGGCCGGCCGGACACGTCGATCGCGGCGCGGGTCAGCGCCTCGTCCATGGCGAGGTGGCAATCGGCATAGCGGCCGATGCCGCGCTTGTCGCCGAGCGCCTCCTTCAGGGCCTGGCCGAGCGCGATGCCGACATCCTCGACCGTATGGTGCTGGTCGATGTGGAGGTCGCCTTCGGCGCGGACGCGGATATCGATCAGCGAATGGCGGGCGAGCTGGTCGAGCATATGGTCGAAGAAGCCGATGCCGGTTTCCATGTCGGCGCGGCCCGTGCCGTCGAGATCGATCGCGATCTCGATGCGGGTCTCCTTGGTCTCTCGGCCGATCGTCGCCGTGCGCATCGCGCTTCTCCTTCGTCCGGCCGCTGTTTAACAGGCGAGGCTTGCGATTTCCACCCGCGGGCACGGGCTTTGCAGCCGCCGGGGCGCCGCCCTACATAGGGGGCTCGACCCACGAGGGCGCCGGCCGGGGCTTCGGACCGCGCGGACGCCGCTTCCAAGGAATCCCGATGTCCGAATTCACGAACGAGGCCGGCCGCCTCCCCTCCTGGCACGGCACGACGATCGTCACCGTCCGCAAGGGCGGCAAGGTGGTGATCGCGGGCGACGGTCAGGTCAGCCTCGGCCAGACCGTCATCAAGCACAATGCGAAGAAGGTCCGGCCGCTCGGCAAGGGCAAGGTGATCGCCGGCTTCGCCGGAGCGACCGCCGACGCCTTCACCCTGCTCGAACGGCTCGAGGCGAAGCTCGAGCAATATCCCGGCCAGCTCACCCGCGCCTGTGTCGAGCTCGCCAAGGACTGGCGCACCGACCGGTATCTGCGCCGGCTCGAGGCGATGATGATCGTCGCCGATCCCTCCACCACGCTGGTGCTGACGGGCAATGGCGACGTGCTCGAACCGGAAAGCGGCATCGCGGCGATCGGCTCGGGCGGCAATTACGCCCTCGCCGCGGCGCGGGCGCTGTCCGACAGCGCGCTCGACGCCGAGGCGATCGCCCGCCGCGCCATGGCGATCGCCGCCGAGATCTGCGTCTACACCAACACGGCCGTCACGCTCGAAACGCTCGACGCGGCGTAATCCGCGGCAGGCGAGGAAATCCCCATGACGAATTTTTCCCCCCGAGAGATCGTCTCGGAACTCGACCGCTACATCATCGGCCAGCACGACGCGAAGCGGGCGGTGGCGATCGCGCTGCGCAACCGCTGGCGCCGCCAGCAGCTCGAAGGACCGATGCGCGAGGAGGTTCTGCCGAAGAACATCCTGATGATCGGGCCGACCGGCGTCGGCAAGACCGAGATCTCCCGCCGGCTCGCGCGGCTCGCGGGCGCACCGTTCCTGAAGGTCGAGGCGACCAAGTTCACCGAGGTCGGCTATGTCGGCCGCGACGTCGAGCAGATCGTGCGCGACCTCGTCGAGATCGGCATCGGCCTGGTGCGCGAGAAGAAGCGCAAGAGCGTCGAGGCGAAGGCCCAGCTCGCCGCCGAGGAGCGCGTCCTGACGGCGCTCGTCGGCGAGAGCTCGAGCCCGGCGACACGCGAGAGCTTCCGCAAGAAGCTGCGCGCCGGCGAGCTCGACGACAAGGAGATCGAGATCGAGGTCCGCGACCAGGGCGGCGCGCCGTCCTTCGAGATCCCGGGCATGCCGGGCGCCTCGGTCGGCGTCGTGTCGATCGGCGAGATGTTCGGCAAGGCCTTCGGCGGCAAGACGAAGACCCGCCGCACGACCGTGCGCGACTCGCACAAGGTGCTGATCGACGAGGAGTCCGACAAGCTGCTCGACAGCGAGGAGGTCACCGCCGAGGCGATCGCCTCGGTCGAGAATGACGGCATCGTCTTCCTCGACGAGATCGACAAGATCTGCGCCCGCGAGGGCCGCGCCGGCGATGTCTCGCGCGAGGGCGTGCAGCGCGACCTGCTGCCGCTCATCGAGGGCACCACCGTGGCGACCAAGCACGGGCCGGTGAAGACGGACCATATCCTCTTCATCGCCTCGGGCGCCTTTCACGTCGCCCGGCCGTCGGACCTGTTGCCCGAGCTGCAGGGCCGCCTGCCGATCCGCGTCGAGCTCTCGGCGCTGACCAAGGAGGACTTCCGCCGCATCCTCACCGATACGGAGGCGAGCCTCATCAAGCAGTATGTGGCCCTGATGGCGACCGAGGGCGTCGCGCTCGAGATCACCGAGGATGCGATCGAGTCGATCGCCACCATCGCGGTCGAGGTCAATGCCTCGGTCGAGAACATCGGCGCCCGCCGGCTGCAGACGGTGATGGAGCGGATCCTCGACGAGGTCAGCTATTCGGCGCCCGACCGCGCCGGCGAGACGGTGCGGATCGACGCCGCCTATATCGAGCGGCACATCGGCGATCTCGCGCGGAACGTCGACCTGTCGCGCTACATCCTCTGACGACGGCGGCGGTCCTCTCCAAAGGGGGCCGCCGGCCGGTTCGGGATGGTCGCTCCGCCCGGCACAGGGTCCGGCCGAAGAGCCGAAACGATCCGGCGGCGCGACGATTTTCCTGTCGTTCCGCCGCCGGGGCCGTGCTAAGAGGCCGCCCCGTTGCGCAGCGGTCAGGCCCCCCGCTGTGCCGGAACAGATCCGACATGGTTCGTCGCCCGCTCGCTGCGCTTTTGCTGGTCCTTGCGCTCGCCGCGGGCCTCCCCGTTCTGGCGGCGGACGCCGTCCCGGTTCCGCCCGGCAACCGCTCGGCGGTGCAGCCGCCCATCGACGGCAGCTCGATCGCCCGGACGCGCGAGACCAAAGGGTCGTTCGAGGACAAGTACAAGCGGGTCTATGGCCTCCTCCAGCGCGACCGCACGCTGATCGGCAAGATCAAGAAGACCGCCGCCCTCTACGACATCGATCCGATCCACATCATCGGCGCGATCGTCGGCGAGCACACCTACAACGTCGATTCGATCGACAGCGCGCAGGGCTATTACATCAAGGCGCTCGGCTATCTGTCCGAGGACAACCTCGCCTTCGTGCATGACGGCGTGTCGGTCGGCGATTTCGTGGCGCGGCCGGAATTCGAAGACTGTGCCAAGGAAAAGGACGACTACGACCTCTGGTCCTGCCGCGAGCACGTCTGGAACGAGCGCTTCCGCGGCCGCACCGTCGACGGCACCGCCTGGCCGAACGATCGCTTCGGGCGGGTGTTCTTCCAGCCCTTCTTCGCCGGGCAGACCTTCGGCCTCGGCCAGCTCAATCCGCTCGCCGCGCTGATGGTGGCCGATCGTGTCCACGCCGTCGGCGGACTGCCGGTACTCACTGCGGCACAGGCGCCGAAGGTCTACCATGCGATCATGGATCCCGACCTGTCGCTGCACTATATGGCGGCCTCGATCCGCGCCTCGATCGACGCCTATCGCGACATTGCCGGTGTCGACATCTCCGACAATCCCGGCCTCACCGCGACCCTCTACAACATCGGCGACGTGCGTCGGCGGGCGCAGGAGTTCGCCGCGCTCCGCCGGTCGAGCCCGGGCACCTGGCCGCGCGAGAACTATTACGGCTGGTTCGTCAACGATCGGCTGGACGAGCTCGAGAAGCTGCTCTGAGGTCCTCCGCCGGACCGGCGAGGCGCTCGAGTTCCGCCGCGAGCCGGCGCATCGCCTCGGGCGGCAGCCGGTCGATCGTCGCGGCGAGCGCATGGGCGAGATCGGAAGCCGCCGGATCGAGGCCGGCCGTGTCGATCTCGATCTTCGGATGGGAGGCCGCGGCGAGACGCTGCAGCTCCTCCGCCTCGTCCCAGATGACGTTGAAATAGGCGATGATCCGCTGCGTCAGCATCCAGGTCGGACGGCCGCGGCGCCCGTGTTCGAGGGCGGAGAGATAGGCGCTCGAAACGCCGAGCTCGGCCGCCATCGCCTTCAGCGAAATGCCGCGGCGGGCGCGCAATTCGCGAATGCGGGCGCCGAAGGGGGTCACGCCTCCGCCTCCCCCGGCCCCTTCCTCGGCTTTCGGATGCGGACATAGAGCGCGCCGCCGCCGCCATGCGCCCGGTGCGCCTCGTCGAAGCCGACGACGACGCCCCGCATCGCCGGCTCGGCGAGCCAGCGCGGCACCAGGCGGCGCAGCACGCCGCGCTCGTTGAAGCCGAACACGTCCTCGCTCTCCGACCGGCCCTTGCCGGTGATGACGAGGACCAGCCGGTCGCCCCGCTGCTGGCTGAGGCGCAGAAAGCCGTGCAGCCGGTCATGCGCCTCGGCCTGGGTGAGGCCATGCAGGTCGATGCGCGAATCGATGCCGACGGTGCCGCGCGAGACGCGGCTGTGGGTGCGCCGATCGATCGGCTGGAGCGGCGGCGGCACGTGCTTCTTCGGACGCTTCGGCAGGGAGAAGGCGGCCGCACCCGACAATCCGCTCTCGGCGGGGCCGGCCGGCTCGGCGGGCGGTAGTGGCAACGGAGCGGTCTCCTCCGGCGCCGGCGCGGTCTCGGGTCGCAACGGCACCGCGGTGCGGGCGACCGTCTCCCACAGTGTCCGCTCCTCCTTCGACAGATGGCGACGACGGCGGCTCACGGCAGCGCCCCGCGCGGCACGAGCGCGACGAAGCGCCCCGCCGCCTGCATCGCACCGGCGATGGCGCCCGCGGCATCGCCCGATCCGAAGAACACGTCGCCCCGCGCCGGACCCAGAATGGCGCTGCCGGTGTCCTGCGCGACCAGGAGCCGGCGAAGCGGCGCCCCGCCCGGCAGGATCGTTTCCACCCATACCGGCATATGAAAGGTGTGCAGCGTCCGGTCGACCGCGAGGCTGCGGCCGGGCGAGAGCGGCACTTTCGCGGCGGCGACCGGCCCGAGTGCCGGATCGTCGACCGGTGCCTCGCGGAAGAAGATGTAGGAGCGGTTGGCGGCGAGCACAGAAGGCGCCTCGTCGGGACGGTCGGCGAGCCAGGCGCGGATCGCCTCCATCGTCACGCCCCCACGGGGCAGAGCGCCCCGGTCGACCAGCACGCGGCCGATCGGCGTATAGGGGTGGCCGGATTTGGCGGCATAGGTGACCCGCATCACCCCGCCCTCGGCGAGCCGGACGCGTGCCGCCCCCTGGATATGGATGAAGAAGGCGTCGACCGGATCGGCGAGATGAACGAGCTCGAGCGCCGCGCCGTCGAGTGCGCCCGCCATGATCGCCGCCCGGTCGGGATAGGGGGCGTAGCCCGATTCGGTCCGCCGCGCGAAGCGATACCCCGCGGGGACGCCCGGCGGCGGGTTCTCCTCGTCGATCTCGACGAGATCGGCGGGCGGGGCGTGGAGCGGCACGGAGAAGCGGGGCGAGGCGGCCCGTGCGCCATCGACCTCGGGCTCGTAATAGCCGGTGAAGAACCCCCGGCCCGTCTCGGGCTCGACGAGCACCGGCGCGAAATGCGCCTCGAAGAAGCCGCGCGCGGCGACGGCCGATTGGTCCGGGAGGGCGAGGGCATCGCGGGCGACGACGGACAGCGCGGCGCCGTCGACACCGAGCGCCCGCGTCTTCGGCGGCGCGTCGGCGATCGTCGCGGCGCTCAGCCGGAATGCGCAAAAGGCCGCGGCGTGATCGTCCGCGGCCCAGCCATCGAGATCGGTAAAGGTGAGCGGCGTCAGCCGGAAAGGCGAGGGCGGCACAGCCTCACTCGACCGACTCGGTCGCCACGAGCTTCCAGTTCGGATCGCGCGAAGCCGTCTCGCGGGCGAACGTCCAGATGTCGGTGACGTCGCTGACATGGACCGGGTCGCCGTCGACCACCGCGCCGGCTTTGTCGCGCGTCGCGGTGATCAGCTTGGTGACGAAGCGGACGGTGACATGGGCGGTTCCGCCCTTCACCGCCGCATCGACGATCTCGGCGCGGTCGATGCCGACGAAATTGAACTCGATCGTCTCGCCGCGGCCCTCGCGCTCGCCGATCGCACCGACGAAGCCGTCATAGACCTCACGGGAGAGCAGCGGCTTCAGCGTCTTGCGGTCGCCGGCGGCAAACGCCGTGACGATCATCTCATAGGCACCGCGGGCGCCGTCGAGGAACTGCTTGGGATCGAAGCCCGGATCGGCGGCGATGATGGCGCGCAGTCCCTGCCCGAGCGGCGAGCCTTCCGGCGCGATCGCCGTGACCCGCTCGTCGACGGCGGGTGCCGGGGCAGGCTCGGCCGGCGCCGTCGGACCCGGCCGGCGCGGCAGCGCGATCACCTTGTCTCCGGCCGCGTTCGGCTCCGCCGGCTTGGTGTCGCGACGGGAAAACGGGTCGAAGGGTGGCCGTTCATTGCCGGTCCGCTGCCCCAGAACCCCGCGCAGCTTGAAGAAGATCACCACCGCGAGGACGAGGAAGATCAGCGTATAGATATCGACGAAGCCGGTCATGCCATCAGTCCCGCCACGAATATGGGCCACCCGCCCGAGCGCGGTGATCGCACCGCAGCACTATGTAGGCACCGTGAGGCGCGAGGCCAAGCCCGTCAACGTTTTCCCCTCCCGCAGGATGCAGGGCGGCCGCTTGTAACCCCCGCGGCCGCATGTTAGCGAGCCGCGAAAGAAGAGAGCCGGCCGCGGCCGGGACAGAGGAGCCAGCTCGATCATGGCGGACAATCCCCAGAACGGCGCGGCCGCACAGGCGGCGCCGAGCCTCACCATCCTGACCCAGTATGTGAAGGATCTCTCCTTCGAGAACCCCGACGCCCCGCGCTCGATCGGTCCGCGCCGCGGCGCCCCTTCGATCAATGTCGGCATCAATGTCGGCGTGAAGCCGATCGAGAAGGACGATTACGAGGTCGAGCTGCGGCTCGAGGCGCGCGCCACCGACGAGGGCAAGGCGCTGTTCGTCGCCGAGCTCGCCTATGCCGGCGTGTTCCGGCTCGCGAACGTCCCGCAGGACAACCTGCCGCCGCTGCTGATGATCGAGTGCCCGCGCCTGCTCTTCCCGTTTGCCCGCCAGATCATCGCCGAGGTGACGCGGAACGGCGGCTATCCGCCGCTGCTGATCGATCCGGTCGACTTCACGACGCTCTATCGCCAGCGCCTCGCCGAGATGTCGCAGGCGCAGCAGGCCGCCCGGCCGAGCTGATAGGAAGACGAGACGGAGCGCCGCGGCGCTCCCTGCCGTCCGCTCCGGCGGACGGCCCCGCGCCCGACCGGCACGCCTATTCGGCCGCCTCGGCGGTCTCGGTTTCGAAATAGCGGGTCCAGATCGCGTTCGCGCCGAGCCCTTCGACGAAGCCGCGATGCGCGGCGCGCTCTTCGGCCGTGACCCGGAACGCCCGCTCCTGCGGCCGGATCGCCGCCGCTTCCGCGACCACGCTGCGGCCGGAAAACGCCGTCTCCTCGACGAGCGACAGGCCGAGATGCGCCTGCCTTCCGCCGATCAGCTCGATATAGACCTCGGCGAGGAGCTCGGCGTCGAGCAACGCGCCGTGCAGCGTGCGCCGGCTGATGTCGATGCCATAGCGATTGCAGAGCGCGTCGAGCGAGTTCGGCCCGAGCGGATGGCGCTGGCGGGCGAGCATCAGCGTATCGACGATGCGGTCGACCCGGTAGACCGGCAGCGACAGGCGACCGAGCTCGGCATTGATGAAGCCGAGATCGAACATCGCATTGTGCGCGACGAGCCGGGCGTCGCCGATGAAATCGACGAACTCTCCGGCGATCGCGGAGAAGATCGGCTTGTCGGCGAGGAAGGCGTCCGACAGGCCGTGCACACGGAAGGCCTCGGCCGGCATCGAGCGCTGCGGGTTGATGTAGAGATGCAGCTTGCGGCCGGTCGGAATGTGGTTGAACAGCTCGACGCAGCCGATCTCGACCAGGCGATCGCCTTTCAGGGGATCGAGACCGGTGGTCTCCGTATCGAAAATGATCTCGCGCATCGTGTCTCCCGCGGCCGCCGATGGTGGCCGAAGCGGGGACATGACACAAGATGCCGCGTCAGCGCATCCCCTGTCCGCGCGCCGCGGCGGACCCGGCGAGGGCGCGCAGGATATCGGCAACGGCCCGTTCCGCCGCGTCGAGGCCGAAGGAGGTGTCGATCAGGAAATGCGCGCGCCGGCGCTTCTCGGCATCCGGCATCTGACGGGCGAGGAGGGCTTCGAAGCGCGCCTCCGTCATCCCCGGCCGGGCGAGCACACGGCTGCGCTGGATGCCGGGCGCTGCCGTGACGACGAGGACGGCGTCCACCCGTGCCGCGCCGCCGGTCTCGAAGAGGAGCGGCACATCGAGAACGAGGACCCGGCGGCCCGCAGCTGCCGCATCGGCTGCGAAGCGCCGCTCCTCGGCGCGGACCAGCGGATGGACGATCGCCTCCAGCCGCAGAAGCGCCGCACGGTCCGCGGCGACGATCGCGCCGAGCCGCGCCCGGTCGATCGCACCACCGGTGACGACGCCCGGAAAGGCCGCTTCGACGGACGCGACGGCAGAGCCGCGATAGAGCCTGTGCACCGCGGCATCGGCATCGAAGACGGCCGCCCCGCGCGCGGCGAACATCTTCGCCGTCGTCGACTTGCCCATGCCGACCGAGCCGGTCAGCCCGAGAACGATCATGCCGTGACGCCGAGATCGGCGAGCACCAGTGCCCGGAGCGCCGGGGTGACCGTCGGCCGGACGCCGAACCAGCGCTCGAAGCCCGGCACCGCCTGATGGAGCAGCATGCCGAGCCCGTCGACCGTCGACCGGCCGGTGGCGCGCGCCGCGGCGAGGAAGGGCGTCTCGAGCGGCACATAGACGATGTCGGTGACGAGCGCATCGGCACCGAGCGGCGCGAGATCGACGACGAGCGGGGGCTCGCCCTTCATGCCGAGCGAGGTGGTGTTGACGAGGATTCGCGCGCCCGGCAGCAGGCCCGGCAGATCCTCCCAGCCGGCCGGACGAACCGCCGGTCCGAACCGCTCGGCGAGGGCTTCGGCCCGGTCGCGGCTGCGGTTGACGACGAAGACCGGCGCGAAACCCCGGCCGATCAGCCCGTGGATCACCGCGCGGGCCGCGCCGCCGGCGCCGAGCACCACCGCCGGCCCGGGTGCGGCGTCCCAGCCGGGGGCCTGCTGATCGAGATTGCCGAGAAAGCCCGCGACGTCGGTATTGCCGCCGATCAGCCGGCCGTCCTCGAGCCACAGCGTGTTGACCGCGCCGAGCGCCGTCGCGACCGGATCGTGCCGCTCCGCCGCGGCGAAGGCGGCCTCCTTGTGCGGCACGGTGACATTGCCGCCGCGATAAGGACCTTCGGCGAGACCGCGAAGAAAGCCGCCGATCTCGTCGGGCGGCACCGGCAGGCGCAGATAATCCCCGGCAATGCCATGCTCGGCGAGCCAGTGCCGATGGATGATCGGCGAGCGGGAATGGGCGATCGGCCAGCCGACGACGAAGGCGGTCGGCACGGCGGGTTCGGCGCTCATCGGGTCCTCACGGCAGAACGAGGCCTTCACCGCGCAGCGCCGCGAGGAGCGGCAGCAGCGGCAGGCCGAGAATGGTGAAATAGTCGCCCTCGATCCGCTCGAAGAGCTGGATGCCGATACCCTCGAGCTGATAGGCGCCGACCGAGCGGGTGACCGCATCGCCGGCGCGGTCGAGATAGCGGTCGAGCGCCTCCCCGTCGAGCGGCCGAAGCGTCAGGGACGCAGAGGCGAGGTGGCGCCACGAGATCGCGCCGCCGCGGGCGAGCGCGACGGCCGAGCGCAGATGATGGGTCCGCCCTGAAAGACGGGCGAGCTGCGCCTTGGCGCCCGCGCGGCCATCGGGCTTGACGAAACGCTCGCCGGCGAGATCGAGCACCTGATCGCCGCCGATCACGAGAGCATCCGGACGCCGCCGCGACACGGCGAGCGCCTTTGCCTGGGCGAGCGCATCGGCGACCTCCGCCGGCGTCGCGCCCGCGGCGAGCAGCGGTTCCTCGAGGGCCCGTTCGTCGACATCGGCGCCGACCGCCTCGAAGGAAAGCCCGGCGCCGCGCAGGAGCGCGATGCGGGCGCTGCTCGTCGAGGCGAGAATGAGTGTCGTCATCGCGTCATCGCTGCGTGAGAGAGCGTTTGTCCCCAGCCCTGTGGACGGCACGGGACGATGAGGCCCGCCCGGACAGGGCGCCTCGGGACTGTCCCCGAAGCCGCGAAAACGATCAACAGCCGATCGCATCGAGTCCGGAATCCGTGTGCGGAAGAAGATCGGGCATGAAGCCGGTTGTCCCGGACAGGGACGGAGACATCCCCGACAGCGGGGTTGCCGCGATGCCAGCAGGTGCTTCCATTCGTTAACGAAATGGAAATATCCCCGGTCTTCAGGAAAGCCGGGAGCGCCTGATCGACAAGCCGCCCGAACGCCTGCGCCGGGCCGCCGCGTTGTGGGCAGGCGCGAACCGCGCTAATCCACGCCCAATCTAAAGAAGACTCTAGAAACAAGACTCTTAAGGTTTGGTAAAAATGGATGGAAAGCCCCGAGGCTCGGTGCGGGCCGACAATCGGCTGATGCGCGTCCTCGCCGGCACGCCCGTCGCGCCGCCGCCGCTCTGGCTGATGCGGCAGGCCGGCCGCTATCTGCCCGAATATCGCGCGGTGCGGGCGGAGGCCGGCTCCTTTCTCGATCTCTGTTTCTCGCCGGCAAAGGCCGCGGAGGTGACGCTGCAGCCGATCCGCCGGTTCGGCTTCGACGCGGCGATCCTCTTTTCCGACATCCTCGTCGTTCCGCACGCCCTCGGCCGCACCGTCCGCTTCGTCGAGGGCGAAGGCCCGCGGCTCGAGCCGATCGATGCGGCGGGCATCGAAGCGCTCGACGAGGAGGGCATCGCGACCCGGCTCGCGCCGGTCTACGAGACGGTCGCCCGGCTGCGGCAGGATCTGCCGCGCGAGACGGCGCTGATCGGCTTCTGCGGGGCACCCTTCACGGTCGCCACCTATATGGTCGCCGGCAAGGGCTCGCCCGACCAGGCGCCGACCCGGCTCTTCGCCGCGCGCGATCCCGCCGCCTTCGATCGGCTGATCGACCGGCTGGTGACGGCCTCGGCGGACTATCTGCTGCGTCAGGTGGCGGCGGGCGCCGACGTGCTGATGATCTTCGATTCCTGGGCGGGCGCGCTCGGCGGCGACGATTTCCTGCGCTGGTCGGCCGAGCCGATCGCGCGGATCGTCGAGACGGTGCGGGCCGCCGCGCCGGGTGTCCCGGTGATCGGCTTCCCGAAGGGCGCGGGCCTCGGGCTCGAGACCTTCCTGCGACGCACCGGTGTCGACGCGGTCGGGCTCGACTGGACGGTGCCGCTCGAGTTCGCACGGGACCGCCTGCAGCCGCTCGCCGCGCTGCAGGGCAATCTCGATCCGATGGTGCTCGTCGTCGGCGGCGCGACGCTCGATCGCGCCGTCGACCGCATTCTGGAGACGCTCGGCAGCGGGCGGCTGATCTTCAATCTCGGCCATGGCATCGTGCCGGAAACGCCGATCGCCCATGTCGAGCGGCTGGTCGAGCGGGTGAGGAGGGGCGGATGATCTATCTCTGGGTGAAGGCGCTGCACGTCATCGCGATCATCGCCTGGATGGCGGGGCTGCTCTATCTGCCGCGCCTCTTCGTCTACCACACCAAGGCGGCGGCGGGTTCGGCGGAGGCCGAGACCTTCAAGGTGATGGAGCGGCGGCTTCTGAAGGCGATCATGAACCCGGCGATGATCGTCGCCTGGCTCGCCGGGCTCTGGCTCGCCTCGACGACCTCCGCCTGGACCGAAGGTTGGTTTCACCTCAAGCTGATGCTTGTCGTGATCCTCTCGGCCTACCATATGTGGCTCGGAGCGAAGCGCCGCGCCTTCGAGGCGGACGCCAACCGGATCTCGGAGCGCGGCTGGCGCTTCCTCAACGAGGTTCCGACGCTCCTGATGATCGGCATCGTCATCGCGGTGATCGTCCGGCCCTTCTGAGCCGGTCGCGATCGTTCCTGCCGCGGCTCTTGCCGCGGCGCAGACGAGCGACTATGGTGCCGGCACCGCGTCGAAGCAGACGGGCGCCGGTTGCGCAGCCTTGCGCACCTGAAGCGTCACGCCAGGGTCCTCCCCGGATCCGCAAGGCTCAAGTTCTGCGCCTCCTCTCTTTCATTCGCCCAAACGATCGAGCGAGATTCGCATTCAATGCGCGAAATCAAACTACAAGACTTGAAGGCGAAGTCGCCGACCGAACTGGTCGCCTTCGCCGAGGAATACGAGGTCGAGAACGCGAGCACCATGCGCAAGCAGGAGCTCATGTTCGCGATCCTGAAGCAGCTCGCGGCGCGCGACATCGACATCATCGGCGAGGGGGTGGTCGAGGTGCTGCAGGACGGCTTCGGCTTCCTGCGCTCACCCGACGCCAACTATCTCGCCGGACCTGACGACATCTATGTCTCGCCCTCGCAAATCCGTCGTTTTTCGCTGCGCACCGGCGACACGGTCGAGGGCCAGATTCGCGGTCCGAAGGATGGCGAGCGCTATTTCGCCCTCCTGAAGGTCAATCTGATCAATTTCGAGGACCCGGAAAAGGCGCGCCACAAGGTCCATTTCGACAATCTGACGCCGCTCTATCCGAACGAGCGGTTCAAGATGGAGCCGGAGTTTCCGACCTCGAAGGATATGACGCCGCGCGTCATCGATCTCGTCGCGCCGCTCGGCAAGGGCCAGCGCGCGCTGATCACCGCGCCGCCGCGGACCGGCAAGACGGTGTTCCTGCAGAACATCGCCTCGTCGATCGCGACCAACCATCCCGAGTGCTATCTGATCGTCCTGCTGATCGACGAGCGGCCGGAAGAAGTCACCGACATGCAGCGCTCGGTGAAGGGCGAGGTGATCTCCTCGACCTTCGACGAGCCGGCGACCCGCCATGTCGCCGTCGCCGAAATGGTGATCGAGAAGGCGAAGCGCCTCGTCGAGCATGGCCGCGACGTCGTCATCCTGCTCGATTCGATCACCCGTCTCGGCCGCGCCTACAACACCGTCGTGCCGTCCTCCGGCAAGGTGCTGACCGGCGGCGTCGACGCCAATGCCCTGCAGCGGCCGAAGCGCTTCTTCGGCGCGGCGCGCAACATCGAAGAGGGCGGCTCGCTCACCATCATCGCCACGGCGCTGATCGACACCGGCAGCCGCATGGACGAAGTGATCTTCGAGGAGTTCAAGGGCACCGGCAATTCCGAGATCATTCTCGACCGCAAGGTGGCCGACAAGCGCGTCTTCCCGGCGATCGACATCACGCGGTCCGGCACCCGCAAGGAAGAGCTGCTCGTTCCGCCGGACATTCTCAAGAAGACCTTCGTGCTCCGCCGCATCCTCAATCCGATGGGTACCGTCGATGCGATCGAGTTCGTGCTCGACAAGCTGCGGCAGACGAAGAGCAACGCCGATTTCTTCGATCAGATGAACACCTGATCCGGCGCATCAAGCGCGGCGGCGAGCGCCGCCGCCTCGGTCACCGGCAGAGAACAGCGGCCTTCGCGGCACAGATGGGCGGTCGGCTTCCCCCCGACCGCCTTTTTTCCGTGTGCCGGATGAGCGGGGGGAAGCATTTCGCCGTCGGCCCGGCGATCGAGGATGAGGTTCGGATTACGGGCCGCGCGGACGGTGCCAAGGAGCGCCTCCGCCTCCTGGCCTTCGGACGAGACGATCAGGACGAGCGTTCCGAAGAGGCGGAGGTCGAGCGCCGAGAGGAGGCTCGCCGTGCCGAAGACATTGCCGACCATCACCGGCCGCGCGGCCTCGAGCAGCCGGTCGGCGCGCGCGCGCCACCGGTCATCGCCGCTCAGGTGCCACAGCCGCACATGGGCCGACGCGGCGAGGCCGTGCGGATTGGGTGTCGCCTCGTCGAGCCGTTCGACGGGCCGCAACACCAGCTCCTCGGCATCGTCGGCGGTGAAATGGAAGCCGCCGGCCCCGTCGCCGTGATGGCGCTCGAGGGCGTCGAGCCAGCGGATGGCGTCCTCGATATAGGCGGCGCCCCCGGTCGCGCGATGGAGCGCGAGCGCCGCCGAGGCCATACCGGCGAGGTCGCCCGCAAAGCCGGGGAAGACCAGCCGGCCGTCCTTCCACGCATGGCCGAGGCGATCGCCGCGGGCCATCGTGGTCGCGACGAAGCGATAGGCGGTCTCGGCGGCTTCGATCAGGTCTGGTCGGTCGAGCCGGAAGCCCGAATCGGCAAGCCCGGTGATCGCGAGGCCGTTCCAGTCGGCGAGAATCTTGTCGTCGCGGCCGGGCCTCGGCCGGGTCTCGCGCTCGGCCCGCAGGGTGGCGAGAAGCGCCGGAAGACGGTCCTGCTCGTCATCGGTGAGGCGGTCGCCCCGCAATCGATTCGGAACCGAAACGCCCTCCCAATTGCCGCCGGGCCGGATGTCATAGGCGCGCCCGACAAGTTCGGCATCGGCCGGTGGCAGCGCGGCCGCCAGCGCGTCGGGTGTCCAGATATAGAAGCGTCCCTCCTCCCCTTCCGAATCCGCGTCGAGGCTGGCGGCGAAGGCGCCACCCTCGAGCCGCATCTCGCGCGCCATCCAGCCGGCGACCTGATCGATTCGGATCCGGAACAATCCGGAGCGATGGGCGTGGGCCGCGAGCCGGGTCAGCAACTGGCCGTTGTCGTAGAGCATTTTCTCGAAATGCGGCACCAGCCATTCCGCGTCGACGCTGTAGCGCGCCAGCCCGCCGCCGATATGGTCGTAGATTCCACCTTCGCACAGACTGGTCAGCGTGGTGTCGACGAGTTGGGCCAGATCGCGGCGGCCGGTCCGGCCCGCCGTCCGGTCTAGAAAGCCGAGGACCGAAGCGTTCGGGAATTTCGGCGCGCCCCGTGTCCCGCCGCGCTCGCGGTCCATCAGGGAGAGGAGACTGTCCGCGGCGCGGTCGAGGAGATCGGGGCCGAGTGCGGGCATCGCCTCCGGGCTCGGCTCGGGCCGTCGGAGATGATCGAGCAGACGGCCGGCCTGGCCGGTCACCTTCCCGCGCTCGCGCTGCCAGAGGTCGGAAACAGCCTCGAGCACGGCGACGAAGCCGGGACGTCCGTAGAGCGGCGTCTTCGGAAAATAGGTGCCGCCCCAGAAAGGGGCTCCGGCCGGGGTCAGGAACATGGTCAGCGGCCAGCCACCCTGGTCGCCGAGGGCCTGGAGTGCCTTCATGTAGATCTGGTCGATGTCGGGCCGCTCCTCGCGATCGACCTTGATATTGACGAACAGCCGGTTCATCACCGCCGCGACCGTCTCGTCCTCGAAACTCTCATGCGCCATGACATGGCACCAGTGACATGCGGCGTAGCCGACGGAGAGCAGGATCGGCTTGTCCGAGGCCGCGGCCTCGGCGAGCGCGTCCGGTCCCCAGGGTCGCCAATGGACGGGGTTGTCACGGTGCTGCAGCAAATAGGGGCTCGTCTCGTGACGGAGCAGGTTTTCCGACATGCCGGTCTCCCGTGGGTCGCGTCCGATCAATCTGGGGCGCCGGGGCGCGCGAGGCCAGCTCGATGAGCGAGGCTACGATCTTCGCGCTGTCGAGCGGCGCACCGCCGGCCGGCGTCGCCGTCATCCGGGTGAGCGGTGAGGGCGTCCGATTCGGACTCGAAACGATTATCGGTCCTCTTCCGCCGCCGCGCCGCGCCGCGCTGAGGCCGATTCGGGATCCGCGCACTGGCGAGCTGCTCGACGCCGGTCTGGTGTTGTTTTTCCCTGGACCGCACAGTTTCACCGGCGAGGATGTCGCTGAGCTGCAGATCCATGGGGGCCGAGCGGTGGTTGCCGCGGTGCTCGACACACTCGGCGGACTGCCCGGCTTCGCACCGGCCGAGGCGGGCGCTTTCACCCGGCGTGCCTTCGAGAACGGCCGTCTCGACCTGACCGAGGTCGAGGGGCTGGCCGACCTCGTTCAGGCGGAGACGGCCTGGCAGCGCCGGCTCGCGCGGGCGCAGGCCGGCGGCGCGTTGAGATCGCTCTATGACGGCTGGCGGTCTCGGCTGATCCGGGCGCGGGCGCTGATCGAGGCGGAACTCGACTTTCCGGATGAGGAGGATGTGCCGGGCTCGGTGTCGGAGCGGGTCTGGGCCGACATCGCGGTGCTCTCCACGGAAGTGGAGGTCCATCTGGCGCGCGCGGAATGGGGGGAGCGCGCCCGGTCGGGGTTCGAGATCGTGCTGCTCGGGCCACCCAATGCGGGGAAGTCGAGCTTGCTGAACGCACTCGCCGGGCGGGACGTCGCGATCGTCACGGACGAGCCGGGGACAACCCGTGATCTGATCGAGGTGCGGCTCGACCTGGCCGGCTATCCCGTGACGCTGGTTGATACCGCGGGCTTGCGGCAGGCCACGGGGCGGGTGGAAGAGGAGGGGATCCGCCGCGCCCTCGCCCGCGGCGCTCGCGCCGACCTCCTCCTTCGGCTCGACCCGGCGGACGAGATGGTGCAGCCGCGATCGGCTCCGGATGGGGTGGCGCCGGAGGGGCCGCCCGCGCTCCGGATCGCCAGTAAGGCGGACGTGATCGATTCGGACTCGAAACATTTCCTGCGGGAAGCGGGGAGCATGCCGGTTTCCTCGACCACTGGGGAAGGGTTGGACGACCTGATCCGTGCGATCGGCCGGGCGCTGGGTGTCGCGGAGCCGCCGCCCGACCTCGCCCTGCCCAATCGTGCGCGCCATCGGGCCGGGCTGCTCGCGCTCTCCGAATCCCTGCAAGCTGCGCGAAAGAGCGGTCTTGCGCTCGAACTGCGGGCCGAGGAACTGCGGCGCGCCGGTGATGCGCTCGGCCGCCTCACGGGTCGGATCGATGTCGAGGACATGCTCGACGTCATCTTTCGCGAGTTCTGTATTGGCAAGTGACCGCTTCACGTGACCGGTGACCGTTTCACGTGAAACAGCCGCCGCTTTGACGGACGTTGGGCGATCCGCTAGGAAGCCGCCATGATGGATGTTCCTCCCTTCGATGTCGTGGTGATCGGCGGCGGCCACGCCGGCTGTGAGGCCGCGGCGGCGGCCGCGCGACTCGGAGCCAGAACGGCGCTCGTCACTCAAAAGGCCGAAACGATCGGCGTGATGTCGTGCAATCCAGCGATCGGCGGGCTCGGCAAGGGGCATCTGGTGCGGGAGATCGATGCGCTCGACGGCCTGATGGGTCGTATCGCCGACGCGGCTGGCATCCAGTTCCGCGTCCTCAACCGACGGAAGGGGCCTGCGGTGCGCGGTCCCCGAACCCAGGCGGACCGCAGGCTCTATCGCGAGGCGATGCAGGCGGCGATTGCTGAAACACCAAGCCTGACGGTCGTCGAGGGCGAGGCCGACGACATTCTGGTCGAGGGCGGCCGCGTCACGGCGGTGCGTCTTCTCGACGGGCGTCTCCTGAGCTGTGGCGCGGCGGTGCTGACCACGGGCACCTTCCTTCGCGGCCTGATCCATATCGGCGAGACCAAGATCCCGGCCGGCCGGGCCGGCGAGAAGCCGTCGCTGGGTCTCTCGGCGACCCTCGCACGGGAAGGCTTCGCGCTCGGCCGGCTGAAGACCGGGACGCCGCCACGCCTCGACGGACGGACCATCGACTGGTCCGGACTCGATCGGCAGGGGGCTGACGATCCTCCGGAACCGTTCTCGACCCTGACGACGGCCATCCGCAATCCGCAGATCGAATGCGGTGTCACCCGCACGACGCCGGCGACTCATGCGATCATCGAGGCCAATCTCGCCCGGTCGCCGATGTATTCGGGCCAGATCGAGAGCCGCGGGCCGCGCTACTGCCCGTCGATCGAGGACAAGATCGTGCGCTTCGGAGAGAGGGACGGACACCAGATCTTTCTCGAGCCGGAGGGTCTGGACGACGACACCGTCTATCCGAACGGCATTTCGACCTCGTTGCCGGAGGATGTGCAGACGGCGCTCGTCGCTTCGATCCCGGGCCTCGAGCACGCGCGGATCCTGCGGCCCGGCTATGCCATCGAATATGACCATGTCGACCCGCGCGAACTGACGCCGAGTTTGGAGACCAGAAGGGTCGCCGGGCTGTTCCTTGCAGGCCAGATCAACGGTACGACGGGTTATGAGGAAGCGGGCGGTCAGGGCCTGGTCGCGGGGCTCAATGCGGCGCGTCGCGCGGCCGGGATGGACGGCGTCGTCTTCAGTCGCGCCGAGAGCTATCTCGGCGTGATGATCGATGACCTCACGACGCGTGGCGTCACCGAGCCCTATCGGATGTTCACCTCGCGCGCCGAGTTTCGGCTCTCGCTCCGCGCGGACAATGCGGATCAACGGTTGACACCGCTCGGCGAGACGATCGGCTGCGTCGGCGCCACCCGTCGCGCCGCCTTCGCGCAGAAGAGGGCTGCGCTGGCGGCGGCCCGTGCCGCCTTCGAGTCCGTCGCCCTCACTCCGGATGCGGCGGCCCGCCATGGCTTGGCGATCAATCGCGACGGCGTCCGCCGGAGCGGCTTCGACCTGCTGTCGCGACCGGACATCACGGTGCAGACGCTCGCGGCGATCTTTCCCGAGCTGCGCGCGATCCCTGCCGCCATTGCGGAGCAGGTCGAGACCGACGCGAAGTATTCGGTCTACCTCGTACGACAGGAGGCCGATCGGGCGGCTCTCCGGCGCGACGAGGCGATCTCGCTCGACCCGATCGGCTCCTATGCGGACATGCCCGGCCTTTCGAACGAGCTTCGGCAGAAGCTCGACCGCCTTCGGCCTCCGACGCTCGGCCATGCGGCGCGCATAGAGGGGATGACGCCGGCCGCGCTGGCGATCCTGCTCGGCCATGCCCGCAAGGCGATCGGAGCGCGGGCGTGAGTGCGGCGGAAGGGCCCGGTGCCGTCGAGCGCGTCCTCCCCGTTTCACGTGAAACGCGCCAGCGGCTGGAGACCTATGTCGCTCTCATCCGGCGTTGGCAGCCGGCGCAGAACCTCGTCTCGCCGCAGACGCTCGATACGCTCTGGACCCGACACATCGCCGACTGCGCCCAGCTCGTCGCGCTGTTCCCCGACGATTTGCGCTGGGTCGATCTCGGCTCCGGCGCCGGCCTGCCCGGCCTCGTCACCGCGATCCTGCTTGCGGATCGGCCCGGCGCGAAGGTTCATCTGGTCGAGAGCAATCAGCGCAAATGCGCCTTCCTGCGGGCGGCGATCCGCGAGACCGGCGCGCCGGCCGTCGTGGCCGAAGGCCGGATCGATTCGGTTCTGAAACAATTCGACGCGCCGGTCGATCGGATCAGCGCCCGCGCGCTCGCTTCATTCGCCGCTCTTCTCGACCTGTCGGCGCCGCTCCTCGCCCGCGGCGTGCCGGCCGCCTTCCACAAAGGTGCGGATTTCGCCGCCGAGCGCGCGGAAGCCTCTCAATCCTGGACGCTCGATCTGGTAGAACATCAAAGCATGATCGACCCGCGTGGCCTCGTCGTCGAGATCCGCAGGGCCGTCCGCCGAGACGTTTGACCGCGTCGCCAGGACCCCGGAGGCCGCCATGACGCAGATCGAGACAGCCGCATTACCCAGCCCTGCCGCGTCGCGCCTGCCCAGGCTGCCGCGCGTGCTGGCGCTCGCCAATCAGAAGGGCGGCGTCGGCAAGACGACGACGGCGATCAATCTCGGCACCGCCCTCGCCGCAATCGGTGAGGAGGTGCTGATCGTCGATCTCGATCCGCAGGGCAACGCTTCGACCGGCCTCGGCATCGACCGGCGCAGCCGCCAGGTCTCGACCTATGACCTCCTGATCGGCGAGGCGCGTCTCGCGGAGGTCGTCAAGGAGACGGCCGTGCCGCGGCTCTCCGTGGCGCCCTCGACGCTCGACCTGCTCGGCGTCGAACTGGAGATCGCGGCCCAGAGCGATCGCGCCTTCCGGCTGCGGCGTGCGATCGCCGATCACATGGCGCGGGCGGAATCGATTCGGGGCCGAAACTATACCTATGTGCTCGTCGACTGCCCGCCCTCGCTCAATCTCCTCACCATCAACGCGCTCTCCGCGGCGCATTCGATTCTCGTGCCGCTGCAGTGTGAGTTTTTCGCGCTCGAAGGCCTGTCGCAGCTGCTGCAGACGGTGGAGCAGGTGCGCCGGGCGCTCAATCCCGAACTGTCCATTCATGGCATCGTGCTCACCATGTTCGATGGGCGCAACAATCTGTCGAGCGAGGTGGTCGCGGAAGTGCGCGCCAATATGGGCGATGCGGTCTACGACACGATCATCCCGCGCAATGTCCGGATTTCGGAGGCGCCCTCGCACGGCAAGCCGGTGCTGCTCTACGATTTCAAGAGCACCGGCAGCCAGGCCTATCTGCGCCTCGCCTCGGAGATCATCCAGCGCGAGAAGCGCCTGCGTGCCGCGTAAGGAGAACGAGGGATGAGTGAGGAGATCGGGCGGCGCCGCTTGGGCCGCGGGCTCGCGGCGCTGATCGGCGACATGGATACCGAAGCCGCCGTGGTCGACCGCGCGCGCACGAGCCGCCGCGTGCCCGTCGAGTTTCTGCGGCCGAACCCGCGCAATCCGAGAAAGTCCTTCGAGGAGGGCGACCTCGCCGATCTCTCCGCGTCGATCCGCGAGAAGGGGATCATGCAGCCGATCCTCGTCCGGCCCGTGCCGGGATCGAGCGATGCCTTCGAGATCATCGCCGGCGAGCGCCGCTGGCGGGCGGCGCAGCGTGCCGGACTGCACGAAGTGCCGGTGCTGATCCACGAGGTCTCCGACAAGGAGGCGCTCGAGCTCGCGATCATCGAGAACGTCCAGCGGCAGGATCTCAACGCCCTCGAGGAGGCGCTCGGCTATCAGCAGCTGATCGACGAGTTCGGCTACAGCCAGTCGGCGCTCGCCGACGTGATCGGCAAGAGCCGTCCGCATGTCGCCAACACGCTGCGGCTGCTCAAGCTGCCGCCGCCGGTGCAGGCGCATCTGCGCGAGGGCCGGCTGACGGCGGGCCATGCGCGTGCGCTCGTGACGGTCGAGGATCCGGTGGCGATGGCCGAGCGGATCGTCGAGGCCGGGCTCACGGTGCGCGATGCCGAGGCGCTCGGCCAGCAGCAGCCCGCGAGGGAGGGCGTGCCGCGGCGGCCGCGGAGCGACAAGGACGCCGACACCCGGGCGCTCGAAAGGGCGCTTTCCGATACGCTCGGCCTCGTCGTGTCGATCGAGCACAAGGCGAACGGCACCGGCACGGTCGCCATCCGCTACCGCTCGCTCGACCAGCTCGACGAACTCTGCCGACGCCTGCAGGGCTGAACCGCGCCGGAAGGCCGTCAGATACGCCCGGGCGTGCCACGCCTCTCTGGCGCTTCGCGACGGTGTCGACGTCGTCAGCGGCGCGGGCGGGCCTGCACCGCGATGGCGAGCATCGCCTGGGCGAGCACGGTGTCGGCCATCGCCCCGCCGATCCGGCTTTCGAAAAGCGCGCCGTCGAGCCGCTCGAGCGCGGCCGCCAGCCGGCCGCTCGTCCAGGCCGAGAGCTGCGCGCCGACCTTCGGGCGCCGCTGGAAGAAGAGCGGCGGCGTGACCGCGTCGAGTGCCGCCTCGACCGAGCCTCCGGCCTCGACGAGCCCGCGGAGGCGATGCAGCAGCTGGAGATGGCGCAGGCATGCGCCGGCGACCACGAAGCCCGCGGTGCCCGAGCCGACGAGCCGACGGAAGGCGCGGTCGAAGCCCGCCGGATCGCCGCCCGCGACCGCATCGACCGCATCGTCGATCGCGAAGGCCCCGGCGTCGCCGACGACCGCGCGAACCGTGTCGAGATCGACCCGGCCGGTGCCGCGTGCATAGAGGGCGAGCTTGCGCACCTCGTTGCGGCTGGCGAGCCGGTCGGCGCCGAGCAGCGTCTTCAGAGCGGCCCGCGCATCGCGGTCGATCGAGAGGTTTTCGAGCGCCAGCTCGTCGTCGACCAGACGGTCGAGCGCCGCGCCACTGTCGGAATAGCAGGCGATCGCGGCGGCGCCCTTGGCGTTCTCGCAGAGCCGGCGCAGGCCGACGCCCTTTTTCAGATCTCCGGCCTCGAGGATCACGAAAGCGTCTCGCGGCGGGGCGGCGAGTACGGCCTCGACGGCGGTCTGCACCGCCTTGCCACCATCGGCGCGCAGCCAGATGGCGCGGGTTCCGCCGAAGAGCGGCACCGTGTTTGCTTCATCGGCGAGGCGGCCGGGGTCGCCGGAGAGCGCCGCGGAATCGAGCTTGACGAGGGCGAAGGGGTCATCTCCGCCACCGATCACGCGGGTGGAGAATGTGGCCGCCCGTTCCGAGACGAGGCCGGTATCGGGTCCGTAGAAGAGCACGACGCGGAAGGCGGGGTCGGGCGACTGGAGAAAGCGCTCGACCTCCTGAGGGCGGATCGCCGTCATGCGGCCGGCCCGGGCGACCCGCTCAGCGGTGGTCGCGGACGAGCACCGCGGCAATCCGCAGCCGCATGTCTTCGGCGATCAGCTGCGAGGCGCGGTCCTGCGCGTCGATCAGGGCCCGCTCGTTCGCGAACTGCTGGTTCGAGCGGTCGTAGGACGCGACGCCGCGGCTGGTGCCGCGTGTGACGGAGCGCCCGGTCTTGATCTCGGTGAGCTCATAGACCGCGGTCACCGTGACCGAATAGGCGGGCGAGGACTCGTCGCGGTCGAAGCCCAGGCGCGTTTCGCTCGAGGTCACCTGCAGCGACAGATCATAGAGCGGATCCGCTTCATCGCCGCCGCCGGTAAAGGCGAAGATCAGGTCGTTGCGGACCTGCTGCGCGACCCGGCCGGAAACGCTCGCGATCGAGATCGCGGCCAGTTCGGCGGAGACGCCGGGCCGCGCCCCGATTTCCGTCGAGCCCGCCATGAAGACCGGGGTGACGGTGCAGCCGGCGAGGCCGAGCGCGAGAAGCGCCGCGGCCGCCCCGGCGACGATCCGGCGCGGCGCGCCGGGAAGACGATCAGACGACGACATTCACGATCCTCTTCGGCACCACGATGATCTTCTTCGGCAGGCGCCCTTCGAGCGCCCGCAGAACGGTCTCGTCCGCGAGCGTCGCCGCTTCGATCTCAGCTTGGGACGCCCCCGCGGCGATTGTCAATTCGGCACGCTTCTTACCATTGATCTGGACCGGGAGCACGATCTCATCGGCGACGAGGAGCGCCGGATCGACGATCGGCCAAGCCGCCTCCGCGACGAGCCCGTCGCGGCCGAGCAGCACGCCGCATTCCTCGGCGAGATGGGGCACCATCGGGGCGACGACCGCGACGAGGAACTCGGCCGCCTCGCGCAGCGCGAAGGCGAGGTCCGCGGCCGGCGTCCCGCTCCGCGCGGCGGCGAGCGCCTCGCCGAAGGCGTTGGCGAAGGCGTGCACGCGGGCGACGGCGACGTTGAAGCGCAGCCGCTCGATATCGGCTTCGACATCGGCCGCCAGCCGATGGGCGGCGCGGCGGAGCGCGGTCGATTCGGGTCCGAAACGCTCCGGCAGCGCTGCGCCGGCCGGCGCGCCGAGTTCGATCGCCTCGTTGATCTGGCGGAACAGCCGCTGGGCGAAGCGCCAGGCGCCTTCGATGCCGGCCTCCGTCCATTCGCTGTCGCGCTCGGGCGGCGTGTCGGAGAGCATGAACCAGCGGGCGCAGTCGACGCCATAGGTGTCGGCGACCACTTCGGGGGGAACGACGTTCCGCTTCGACTTCGACATCTTCTCGGGCGGACCGACCGTGACCGGCTCGTCGGTGCCGCGCCGGACCGCGCTGCCGTCGGCGCGCTTCTCGACCTCCTCGGGGAACAGCCATTTGCCGTTCACGTCCTTATAGGTCTCGTGGACGATCATGCCCTGGGTGAAGAGCCCTGCGAAGGGTTCCTTGACCGAGATGCGGCCGCAGGATTCGAGCGCGCGGGTGAAGAAGCGCGCGTAGAGGAGGTGCAGGATCGCGTGCTCGATGCCGCCGATATACTGGTCGACCGGTAGCCAATGGTCGACGGCGGCGCGGTCGAGCGCACCGTCCGGGCCGCTCGCGAAGCGGGCGAAATACCAGGACGAATCGACGAAGGTGTCCATCGTGTCGGTCTCGCGCCGTGCCGGCCCGCCGCATCTCGGGCAGGCGACCGAGCGCCAGGCGGTGTGGCGGTCGAGCGGATTGCCCGGCCGGTCGAAGCTGACGTCGTCCGGCAGGAGCACCGGCAGCTCGGCCTGCGGCACCGGCACCGGGCCGCAGCTCTGGCAATGGATGACCGGGATCGGGCAGCCCCAATAGCGCTGGCGGGAAATGCCCCAGTCGCGCAGGCGGAAATTGACCTTCCGTTCGCCCTGCGGCGCACCATCGAGCGTCTGGCTCTCGAGGCGGGCGGCGACGGCGTCCTTCGCCTCGGCGACCGTCAGTCCGTCGAGGAAGTCGGAATGGATCAGCCGGCCGTCGCCGTCGAGGGCGACATCGCCCTCGAATGCCGCGTCCCCCGGCATGGCCGCACCGTCGGGGAGCACCACCTGCTTGACGGGGAGGCCGTATTTCCGGGCGAAATCGAGATCGCGCTGGTCGTGCGCCGGGCAGCCGAAGATCGCGCCCGTGCCGTAATCCAGCAGGATGAAATTGGCGACATAGACGGGCAGGAACCAGCCCGGCACGAGCGGATGCTCGGCCTTGATGCCGGTGTCGAAGCCCTTCTTCTCCATGGTCTCGATCTCTTCGGCCGAGGTGCCGCCGCGCTTGCACTCCTCGATGAAGGCGCCGAGTTCCGCATTGCCGGCCGAAGCGAGTCTGGCGAGCGGATGGTCGGCGGCGACGGCGAGGAAGGAGGCGCCGTAGAGCGTGTCGGGCCGCGTCGTATAGACCTTGAGGCTCGGGAAATCGGGCGAGGAAAGCCGGAAGCGGACCTCGAGGCCTTCGGACCGGCCGATCCAGTTCCGCTGCATCAGCCGCACCTTGTCGGGCCAGCGGTCGAGTTCGTCGAGCGCCGACAGGAGATCGTCGGCGAAATGGGTAATGCGGAAGAACCACTGCGCCAGCTTCTTGCGCTCGACCACCGCACCGGAGCGCCAGCCGCGGCCGTCGATGACCTGCTCGTTGGCGAGCACCGTGTTGTCGACCGGATCCCAGTTCACCTCGCTCTCGCGCCGGTAGACGAGACCCTTCTCGAACAGATCGACGAAAAGCCGCTGCTGTTCCGCGTAATAGTCCGGGTCGCAGGTGGCGACCTCGCGGTTCCAGTCGAGCGACAGGCCGAGCAGCTTCAGCTGCTCCTTCATCGCCGCGATGTTCTCGTAGGTCCAGGTCTTCGGGTGGATGCCGCGCTCGATCGCGGCGTTCTCGGCCGGCAGGCCGAAGGCGTCCCAGCCCATCGGATGCAGGACGTTGAAACCCTTCATCCGCTTGAAGCGCGCGACGACGTCGCCCATCACATAATTGCGGCCGTGGCCGATATGGATGCGGCCCGACGGATAGGGGAACATCTCGAGGACGTAGTATTTCGGCCGCGGATCGTCGTTGCGGGTCCTGAAGATCTCGCGATCCGCCCAGACGCGCTGCCAGCGCGGTTCCGTCTCGCGGGGATTGTAGCGTTCTGTGGCCATGCGTGGTCTTGATGTCCGGAGAGGCGCGGGGGAGAAGGCGCGTGCGCGCGCCCGCGAAAAGTCGGCAGCGACCTTCACCAGAAAGACCCGGACCGGTCAACCGCCTTCGCGGTGCGGCGGTTGAGCGGTGTCGGCCGCCGTGATAGGGCCGCGGCGGACCCGATCGGAGGATCAGAGCGTGAGCGATGCGGCGGCGGCCCTCGGAGAAGTGAGGGCGCGGATCGAAGCGGCGGAGCGGGCTGCCGGCCGGCCGGCCGGCGCGGTGACGCTGGTCGCGGTGTCGAAGACCTATGAGGCGGAGGCGATCCGGCCGGTGATCGCCGCCGGTCAGCGGGTGTTCGGCGAGAACCGCGTACAGGAGGCGGCCGGCAAATGGCCGGCGCTCCGGGCCGAGCATCCCGATCTCGATCTGCATCTGATCGGGCCGCTGCAATCGAACAAGGCCGCCGATGCGGTGCGGCTCTTCGATGCCATCCACACGGTCGACCGCGACAAGATCGCCGTCGCGCTCGCCGCCGAGATGGCGCGGCAGGGGCGCAGGCCGCGGCTCTTCGTTCAGGTGAATACCGGGCTCGAATCCCAGAAGGCCGGCATCGACCCGCGCGAGGCGGTCGCCTTCGTCGCGCGCTGCCGCGACGCGCACGGCCTGTCGATCGAGGGCCTGATGGCGATCCCGCCGGCCGACGAGGCGCCGGCGCCGCATTTCGCGCTGCTGAAGAAGCTCGCGGGGGAGGCGGGCGTCGCGGCGCTCTCGATGGGGATGAGCGGCGATTTCGAGACGGCGATCGCCTTCGGCGCGACCCATGTCCGCGTCGGCAGCGCGATCTTCGGCGCCCGTCCGCCGGTCGGCTGAACGGCTCAGACGACCCGCAGCACCGCGCCGCGCCCTGCGGCCGCGAGCAGGCGGCGCATCGCCGGCAGGGTGACCGCGACGCAGCCCTCGGTCGGTGCGAAGCCGGGACGGGCGAGATGGAGAAAGATGGCGCTGCCGCGGCCGGGCCTGCGGCGGGAGAGGTTCCAGTCGAGCACCACGACGATGTCGTAGAGCCGGTCGTCGCGCCACAGCCGCTCGCAGCGCGCGGGGTGGGGGAGCGGCACGGGCCGGTTGTAGCGCCGGTCGGCCGGGTCGTCGCACCAGCCGTCATTGCGGCCGATCGACCGCACCGACAGCGCCGTCACGGGGCGCGGCACCCGGTCGCGGCGGTAGAGCACGGCGACGAGGGCGAGATCGCCGGCGGGCGTCGCGCCGTCGCCCTCACGCTTGCCCACCCGCCGGATTCCGCTGCGGCCGAGCGCACAGGGCAGCGTGGAGCTTCCGACGCGCACGACACCCAGCCGGCGATCGAGCGGACGAGCCCGCACCTTCAAAACGGCGGTCCGCGACCCCATATGTCCACCACCCTTCTCTGCGGCTTGCACGCGGTTCGCTCCGGGCGCTACATCTTTGTACGGCAACGCGCAATCCGGGACGCCGCCGAAGCCGTCTCCCTGCCGAGGACCGAGGCGCCGATGACCGCACGCAAGATCCTTGTCGTCGACGATGACGATCTCCTCCGCGACGGGCTCGTCGAGCAATTGTCGCTCTATGAGGAGTTCGAGATCGGCCAGGCAGGGACGGCGACCGGTGCCGTCCAGCAGGCGAGGAACGGATCGACCGACCTGCTGATCATGGATGTCGGCCTGCCCGACATGGACGGCCGCGAGGCCGTGAAGCTGCTGCGCAAGGGCGGCTTCAAAGCGCCGATCATCATGCTGACCGGCCACGACAGCGAGTCGGACACCATTCTGGGGCTCGAGGCCGGGGCCAACGACTATGTGACGAAGCCCTTCCGCTTCGCTGTTCTCCTCGCCCGCATTCGCGCCCAGCTCCGCCAGCACGAGCAGAGCGAGGACGCCACCTTCTCGATCGGCCGCTACACCTTCCGCCCCTCGGCGAAGATGCTGGTCGACGAGCGCGGATCGAAGGTCCGCCTCACCGAGAAGGAGACGGCGATCCTCAAATACCTCTATCGCGCCGGCGACAAGGTGATCGGCCGCGACGTGCTGCTGCACGAGGTCTGGGGCTACAATTCGGGCGTCACCACCCATACGCTCGAAACCCATATCTACCGGCTGCGGCAGAAGATCGAGCGCGAACCCTCGAATGCCGAGCTTCTGGTGACGGAAGCAGGCGGCTATAAGCTGGTGCCGTGAAGCCGGCGCGGCCGGTCCTTCCGCAGCGGGGGTGCCGATGAGTCTCGAGCAGGACATCGCTCTGTTCAAGCGCGTGCCGCTTTTTTCGGGGCTTTCCGCGGAGCCGCTGCGGCTGATCGCCTTCAGCGCCGTCCGGCTCGACCTCGCCGAGGGCCACACCCTCTTCCGGGCCGACACCAAGGCGCTCTCCGGCTTCGTCGTTCAGGAGGGCCGGATCGAGCTGACCGATCCCGGCAAACGGCCGGGCGCCGGATCGCTCGGCAGTTTCGGGCCGGGCACACTGCTCGGTGAAGCGGCGCTCTTCGTCGAGACGCAGCGCCCCGCGACGGCGACCGCGACGGCGCCCTCGAAGGTGATCGAGATCGATCGCAATCTGATGAAGCGGATGCTCGCCGAATATCCCGACGTCGCGGCGAAACTCTATGCGGCGCTGCGCGGCCGGCTCGCCGGCACGGTGGGCGAGCTCGCGAGGGTGGGCGAGCGGCTCGGTCAGGCCGGCTGAGGCGACGTCCCGGCCGGGGGGGCCGCGAAGCCCCGGTGGATCATGGCGATCATCGTCTCGATCAGGCTGCCGCGATCGGCCCAGGGGAAATCCCGCTTGGCGATCAGCAGCGCGGCGAGCCCGTGTACCGCCGCCCAGACCGTCTGGGTGGCGACGAGCACGTCGCCCCGCCGGATGAACCCCGCCTCCATCTGCGCGCCCACCTCGGCGAGCACGAGGCCGAAGGTCTCGAGCCCGAGCGGCTTCGAATCCCACGCGCGGGCGACGTCCTTGTCGGCCGGATGGCGCAGCACCGCCGGGCTGACCATGAAGGTGAGCTGATACTCTTCCGGGTGTTCGAGCGCGAATTCGATATAGGCCCGGCCGATGGCGTCGAGCCGGTCGAGGCCGGGCGGCATCGACTCGATGACGGTGCGCATGCGTTGGTGCAGGCCGTCGAAGGTGCGGCGGCAGAGCGTGTCGAGGATCTCCTCCTTCGACGAGAAATAGACGTAGAGCCCCGTCTGCGAGAGGCCGACCTTCTCAGCGAGCCGGCGCGTCGTCACCGTCTCATAACCCTCGCAGACGAACATCTGCTTCGCCGCCTCGAGGATCTCGTCGCGGCGTTCATGGCCGAGGCCGCGCGGTTTGCGGCCCCGGGGGGCAACGGCGCGCGGGCCGGGCTTGGTCGCTCTCTTCATCGCTTCGGACGGTCCCTTTCACGTCGTCGGGCGGCTGCCGCATAAGGCACGCGGGCGGGCATTGCGGCAAGTGCCGGACAGCGCGCCGCTCCTCCCGGCCGCCGCCTCAACGGCCGGACCGGGGTCAACGCTCCGCGGCTTTATATGGTCATTGATTAGTGTTCAATGATCATATATCTCGTCTGTCATCGCTGCCGTCCGTTCGCCCCTCGCGAGGCTCGCCCATGCCACTCCCTCTCCCCCGCGCCGCCGCCCTCGCCGTCCTTCTGCCGCTGCTCGCCGCCTGCAGCGAGGCCCAGCCCCAGGCCGCCAAGGCGCCGCCGGTGGTGCAGACCGCGCTCGTCCGGCTCGCCCCCGAGACGGAGGATCGCCGCTATACCGGTGTCGTGGTCGCCCGCCGCGAAGCCGTCGAGGGCTTCCGCGTCGGCGGTCGGATGATCGCGCGGTTGGTCGATGTCGGCGATCGCGTGAAGGCGGGCCAGGTGCTGGCGCGGCTCGATCCGACCGATCTCGATCTCGCCGCGGAGAGCGCGGCGGCGGAGGTCGATGCGGCGAAGGCCGCGCTCGCCCGCGCCGCGGCCGAGGTGGCGCGCGGTGCCGCCCTCGCGGGCCGCAGCTTCGCGAGCGCCTCCGACCTCGAGGGCCGTGAACTGACCCGGGACGAGGCGCGCGGTCGGCTCCTGCGTGCCGAGCGCCAGCACGCGCTGGCCCGTAACCAGCGCGCCTATGCCGAACTCACGGCTTCGGCGGACGGCGTCGTCACCGGGGTCTCGGCGGAGGCGGGCCAGGTGGTCGCCCTCGGTGATCCCGTGCTGACCCTCGCCGCCGATGGCGTGATCGAGGTCTCCGTGGCGATCCCCGAGGGGCGGCTTGGCGATCTCGACGGCGGCGCGGCGACCGTTTCGCTGTGGTCGGACGGCACGACCTATCCGGCGCGGCTGCGCGAACGGGCGCCGGCCGCCGACGCCGCCTCGCGCACCTATGCCGTCCGGTTCGCCTTCGACGATCCGCAGGGCCGGGCACGGCTCGGCATGACCGCGACCGTCGCGCTCACTCGTGGCGATCCGCGTCCCGTCGCGCGCCTGCCGCTGTCCGCCGTGCTCGATCAGGGCGCCGGAGCTGCCGTCTATGTCGTCGGCGAAGGCGGGCGGCTGGCGCTCCGGCCGGTCACCGTGCTGCGCTGGGCCGCGGGCGAGGCGGTCGTCTCCGGTCTCGCCGAAGGGGAGCGGGTGGTGACGCTCGGCGTCAACCGCCTCGCCCCGGACCTCCCCGTCCGCCTCGCCTCCGCCGCGCTTTGACCGAGGGCCGACCGATGACCCGTTTCAACGTCTCGGCCTTCGCGGTCCGCCATCCCGCCCTGATCCTCTTCAGCATCCTGATGATCGCGGCGGCCGGCGCGCTCTCCTATCTCAATCTCGGCCGCGCCGAGGACCCGAGCTTCGTCATCAAGGTGATGAATGTCAGCGCCTTCTGGCCGGGCGCCACCGCCGACGAGATGCAGCGCCTGGTCGCGGACCCGATCGAGAAGACCCTGCAGGAGGCGCCCGAATTCGACCGCGTCCGCACCTATACGGCTCCGGGGGCCGCCTATCTGCAGCTGCAATTGCGCGACTCCGCCGATCCGGCGCAGGTGCCGGACTACTGGTATCAGGTCCGCAAGCGGGTCGGCGACATGGCGGCGTCGCTCCCCTCGGGGGTGCTCGGGCCGTTCTTCAACGACGAATTCGGCGATGTCGATTCCGCCCTCTATACGCTGACCGCCGAGGGCGCCGCACCGCGCGCGCTGAAGGACGAGGCCGAGGCGATCCGCCAGCGGCTCCTCGAGATCGCGGCGGTCGAGAAGGTCCGCTTCTACGGCGTCGAGGACGAGAAGATCTTCGTCGAGTTCAGCCATCGCAAGCTCGCGACGCTCGGCATCACGCCGCAGGCGATCTTCGATTCGATCGCGCGGCAGAACGCCGTCGTGGCTTCGGGCGCCATCGACACCGCCGCCGACCGCGTGGCGCTCCGCGTCACGGGGGCGCTCGACGGACCGGCCGCGCTCGCCGCGGTGCCGGTCGAGGCGAACGGCCGCAGCGTCCGGCTCGGCGACATCGCCACCATCGGCCGCGGCTATGCCGATCCGCCCTCCTATCTGGTCCGGCAGCAGGGCCGGGAAGCGGTGGCGATCGGCGTGGTGATGCGCAAGGGCGAGAACATCCTGTCGCTCGGCGATGCGCTCGCCGCGGCGACGGCCGAGATCCGCGCCGACCTCCCCGTCGGCTTCGAGCTGACCCAGATCGCCGATCAGGCGCATGTCGTCTCGGAATCGGTCGGCGAATTCCTGCACGTCTTCGTCGAGGCGCTCGCCATCGTGCTCCTCGTCTCCTTCCTGTCGCTCGGCTGGCGCACCGGCATCGTCGTCGCGCTCGCGGTGCCGCTCGTCCTCGCCCTCGTGATGGTGGTCATGGACCTGATGGGGATGAGCCTCGAGCGGATCACGCTCGGGGCGCTGATCATCGCGCTCGGCCTCCTGGTCGACGATGCGATCATCGCCGTCGAATCGATGGTGGTGCGGATGGAGGAGGGCTGGGACCGCGTCTCCGCCGCCGGCTATGCCTGGACGGCGACCGCCTTCCCGATGCTGACCGGCACGCTCGTCACCGCGGCCGGCTTCCTGCCGGTCGGCTTCGCCCGCTCGACGACCAGCGAATATGCCGGCGGCATTTTCTGGGTGGTGGCGATCGCCCTCGTCGCCTCGTGGATCGTCGCCGTCGTCTTCACCCCCTATCTCGGCATGAAGCTGCTGCCGGACTTCGCCAAGAGGTCGGAAGGCCGCAAGGCCGCCGCCGGCCACCATGCGGACGGCCTCTACGAGACGCGGCCCTACCGCGCGCTCCGGGCGGCCGTCCGCTGGTGCGTCGGCCATCGCGTCGCGGTCACCCTCGTGACGGTGCTGCTCTTCGCCGGCTCGGTCTATGCCTTCGGCTTCGTGCAGCAGCAGTTCTTTCCGTCCTCGACCCGGCCGGAACTGACCGTCGACATCCGGCTGCCGGAAGGCTCGTCCTTCAAGGCGACGGAGGCGGCGGTCGCCCGCTTCGAGAAGACGGTCGCGGCGGATCCCGAGATCCTCACCTCGACCGCCTATCTCGGCGGCGGCGCGCCGCGCTTCTTCCTCACCATGAATCCCGAACTGCCGAAGGCGAACTACGCCGTCTTCGTTCTGCAGACGGCGGATCAGCAAGCGCGCGAGCGGGTCAAGGCGCGGCTCGAGCATTTCGTCGCCGAAGGCGGCCTGCCCGAGGCCCGGATGCGCATCGCCCGCCTCGCGCTCGGCCCGCCGGTCGGCTTCCCTGTCCAGTTCCGCGTCGTCGGACCCGATCCGGCCACCGTCCGGCCGATCGCCGAGGCGGTGCGCGGCGTAATGGCCGGCGATCCCAACCTCGTCGATCCCAATCTCGACTGGAACGAACGCGTGAAGTCGGTCCGCCTGGTGATCGATCAGGAGCGCGTGCGGGCGCTCGGCCTCACCCCGGCCGAGATCGGCCAGACGCTCGAGACGCTCCTCTCGGGCCATACGGTGACCGAGATCCGCGACGGCATCGAACGGATCGGCGTCGTCGCCCGCGCAGTAGCGGAAGAGCGGCTCGATCTCGACCGGCTGCCGGATCTGACGATCACCAGCCGCGACGGCCGGCCGATCCCGCTCTCGCAGGTCGCCCGGCTCGATTACGGCTTCGAGGAGCCGATCCTGTGGCGGCAGAACCGTGAGACCTTCATCACGGCCCGCGCCGATGTCGTGCCCGGCATCCAGCCTCCGGTCGCCAGCGCGGCCGTGTGGCAGAAGCTGGGCGCGATCCGCGCGAACCTGCCGATGGGCGCGCGGATCGAGATCGGCGGCGATGCGGAGGAGAGCGGCCGGGCGAACGGCGCGATCGCCAAGGTCTTCCCGGCGATGATCCTCGTCATGCTGACGCTCCTGATGATCCAGTTGCAGAGCTTCAGCCGGATCGCGCTCGTGCTCGCCACCGCGCCCCTCGGGCTGATCGGCGCGGCCGCCGCATTGCTCGTCTTCGATCAGCCCTTCGGCTTCGTCGCTTTGCTCGGCGTGATCGCGCTCGCCGGCATGATCATGCGCAACACCGTCATCCTCGTCGATCAGATCGCCCGCGAACAGGCGAGCGGCGCCGATCCGTTCACCGCGGTCGTCGACGCGGCGATCCACCGGGCGCGGCCGGTGCTGCTGACCGCGCTCGCCGCCATCCTCGCGATGATCCCCCTGTCGCGGAATCTCTTCTGGGGGCCGATGGCCTTCGCCATTATGGGAGGGCTCGCCGTCGCGACCGTTCTGACCCTGCTCTTCGTACCGGCTCTCTATGCGCTCTGGTACCGCATCCGGCCGCCGGTCGCGACCGCGGCGGGCGCGGAGCGGGGCGCGCCGCGGCTCCTGGCGGGACCGCAACTCGCCGTGCCGGCCGAGTGAGAACGGAACACAGCGGCCGGTCCCTGAAGGGCGGCCGGGGTCCGCCGGGTGGCGCCGCGCCCGGCGCGCCCGGTGGACCCCGGTCCTGCGGAGGCGGTCCTGCGGGTGAGAGCGATGGCGGGGCGGGTCCCTGCCTCCCCGCTCAGGCCGCGGCCCAGCCCTCCCGCATCAGCTTCACCGCGCCGAGATAGACCTCCTCGGGCGTATCGAAGAGCGGCCGCCAGACGCGGGTCGCGGCGGCGAGGTCGGGCAAAGCCGAGCCGAACGCCTCAACCGTCATCCAGCCGTCATAGCCGGCCGCCTTCAGCGCCGTGAACACCGCGGCGAAATCGATCGGGCCGGTGCCGGGCGTGCCGCGGTCGTTGTTCGAGATGTGGACGTGGTTGATCGCGGCGTGGGTCGCCGCGATCGCCGCCGCCTGGTTCTTCTCTTCGATGTTGAAGTGGAAGGTGTCGTAGAGATAGCCGTAATTCGGTTCTCCGACCCGCTCGACCAGCGCCGCGGCCGCCCGCGCCGTGTTGAGGAAATAGCATTCGAAGCGGTTGAGCGGCTCGACCGAGAGCTTCACGCCGCGCTCGGCCGCATAGCGCGCGGCCGGCCGGTGCACCGAGACGCAGGCCTCGATCTCCGCCTCGGTCGGCCCCTTGCCGGTGAACTCGCCGAGCGGCTGGTGGAACGGCCCGCAGAGCAGGTCGGCGCCGACCGCCTCGGAACAGTCGATCGCCCATTTGAGCCAGTCGAGCGCGCCGTCGCGCTCGTTCGCCTCCGCGGAGACGGCCGAGCGGCCGCCTCCCGGCATCACGGTGACGGTCGAGGCGGCGAGGCCCTCGTCGCGGAGCACCGCGCCGAGCCGGGCGAAATGCGCCGGGTCTCCTTCGAAGACGGGGACCTCGACGCCGTCATAGCCCGCCGCCTTGAGCTTCGGCAGCAAGGGCCAGTGTGCCTCGCCGACATGGCTCGTCCACAGCAAGAGGTTGAAGCCGAGCTTCATGATGCGATCTCGACCCACTGGCCGGAGCGGCCGGAGGCGAGGATCGCGTCGCAGACGCGCGCGGTGGCGAGCGCGTCGCGGAAGGTCGGCGCGGCCGGTTCGCCGGTCGAAAGGCCCTCGAGGAAGTCCGCCACCTGGTGGATGAAGGAGTGCTCATAGCCGATGATCAGGCCCGGCACCCACCATTTGCCGAGATAGGGATGGTCGCCATCGGTGACGAGCACCGAGCTCCAGCCGCGCAGCGTGCCCTCGACGCCGTGGTCGAACCAGGCGAGTCGGTTGAGATCGTGCAGGTTCCAGGCGAGCGAGCCCTTCTCGCCATTGATCTCGAGCGTATAGGCCGCCTTGTGGCCGCGCGCGTAGCGGGTCGATTCGAAGGTGCCGAGCGAGCCGTTCTGGAAGCGGGCGAGCACCGCGGCGGCATCGTCGATGCCGACCGGCTTCACCGCTCCCGTGAGCGCATCCTTCCGCTCCTTGACGAAGGTCTCCGTCATCGCGGTGAGGCTCGAGATGCCGCCATTGATCCACAGCGCGGTGTCGAGACAGTGGGCGAGCAGATCGCCGGTGACGCCCGAACCGGCCGCCTCGACATCGAGCCGCCAGGTGCCCGCGCCGCCTTGCGGCACGTCGGGCGAGATCGTCCAGTCCTGCAGGAACTGCGCGCGGTAATGGTAGATGCGGCCGAGCTTGCCGTCGGCGACGAGCTGCTTGGCGAGCGTGACCGCCGGGATGCGGCGGTAATTGTACCAGACCATGTTCGGCACGCCGGCCTTCTCGACCGCCTCGACCATCGGCAGGCCCTCGGCCTCGGTGCGGGCGAGCGGCTTCTCGCAGAGCACCATCTTGCCGGCCTCGGCCGCCGCGATGGCGATCTCGGCGTGCAGATCGTTCGGCACGCAGATGTCGATCGCGTCGATATCGGCGCGCGCGATCAGCGCCCGCCAGTCGGTCTCGACGCTCTCATAGCCGAACATCTGCGCGAAGCGGCGGACCTTCGAGACATTGCGCCCCGCCGCCGCCTTCAGCACCGGCCGGTAGCCGGTCTCGAAGAAATGGGAGACGTTCGCCCAGGCGTTCGAATGGGCGCGGGCCATGAAGCCATAGCCCACCATGCCGACATTGAGTGTCTTCGTCATTCCGGTCATGCCCCCGCCTCACTCGTCCCAGCCATGCGCGTCGCGCACCTTGATCATCGCCCCGAGCACGGCGTTCCAGGTGTCCTGGCTCTCCATGACGGCGTTCGGGAACATGCAGCCGTCCCAGCAGATGTGACGCATCGTCTTGGTGAGATTGCCGTTTTCGTCCCGCAGCCAGTAGCCGGCGTGCTTCACGATATCGAGCCGGCCGTTGGGATCGTCGACCCGGCAGTGGCGGCCGGTCTTCTCGTGATCGCCCGAGCCGAACACCGTTCCGTCGTTCTGCGCGACATGGAAATCGAGCGTCCAGGGACGCAGCGCGTCGGCGACGGTCCGGTAGGCGGCGTCGAGCGTCGCGGTGTCGGACCAGTCGAAATCCTTCGGCAGGATGCGGTCTTCCTCCCTGTTGTAGCCGAGCGTGTAGAGCATCGAATGCGCCATGTCGGCCTGATAGCCGACGACGCCCGGCATGCCGACCATCTCGAGCAGCTTCACCATCTCGCGCCAGGAATGCATGCCGCCCCAGCAGATCTCGCCCTCGGCGACGAGATACTCGCCATAGCCTTCCGCGATCCGGCCCGCCTCGCGGAACGTCTCGGCGATCCGCTTCGTGTTGCCGACGGGGTCTGCGTCCCACGCCTCGACGCCGACGGAGGAATCGATCCGCACGCCGCCGGTCGGCCGGATGCCGATCGCGCGCATCTGCTGGCCGATCGCGCAGGCCTTCCTGACCTGCGTCAGGAAGCGCTGCCGGTCGTCGTCCGAGCCCATCGCCGACCCGCCGCCCGCGCCGCCCCAGATCGGCGCGACGAAGGAGCCGACCGCGAGGCCGTAGCTGGCGATGTGGTCGGCCATCCGCTTCACCGCATCGGCGTCGCTGTCGATCGAGAAATGCGGATCGGTGATGAAGAGGTCGATGCCGTCGAACTTGACGCCGTCGACCTCGGCATTCGCCGTCAGCGCGAGCAGCGTGTCGAGCGGGATGATCGGCTCGGAATCGGGCGCGCCCTTGCCGACGATGCCCGGCCAGGCGGCGTTGTGGAGCTTGGGGAAGGTGTTCGCCATCACGGGGTCCTCAGCGTGTTCCACGGCGCCTCGGCGCCCATCTCGACCGACACGTAACCGTTCTCGCCGACGCAAGGGCCGAGGATCGCGATCACCTTCGCGTCCTCCGACCCGGCATTGAAGGAGGCGTGCACGACGTCCGCCGGAATGAAGGCGCAATCGCCCGGCGAGAGCACCCGCCTCTCGCGGTCGATCCATTGCTCGACCGTGCCGGCGACGACGTAGATCACCTCTTCCTGGTCCGGGTGCTTGTGGAAATTGTGCCCCTTGCCCGGTTTCAGCGTCACGTCGATGACCGTCAGCTTCTCCGCGCCGGTGAGCGGCGGATGGCTCATCCAGCGCAACTGGCCCCAGTCGAGCCGTTCCGGCTCGGTCCCGGCCGCGGTGACGAATTGACCCGCCATCGCCCTTCCTCCCTTTGTTCGTCGGCTCAGGATTGCGCCGCGTGGTCGAAGACGATCGACTTGAAGCGGCGCGTCTGTTCGGTGAGCGCGGCCTCGACCGGCAGCCGCTCCATCGAGGAGGCGCCGTAGAAGCCGTGGCAATGGGCGCAGTGGCGCAGCACATATTGCGCGTCCTCCGGCTGCGCGATCGGCCCGCCATGGCAGAGCACGATGACGTCGCGGCGCACCCGCATCGCCGCTTCGGCGATCGCGTCGATCTCGACGACGCAGGCATCGAGCGACTTCGCCGACGTGGCGCCGATCGAGCCGCCGACCGTCACGCCCATATGGGCGACGATGATGTCGGCGCCGGCCTTCGTCATCGCCTCCGCCTCGGCCGGATTGAAGACATAGGGCGTCGTCAGGAGGTCGAGCTGATGCGCCTCGGCGATCATGTCGACCTCGAGCCCGTAGCCCATGCCGGTCTCCTCGAAGGAGGCCCGCATCACGCCGTCGAACAGGCCGATGGTCGGGAAATTCTGCACGCCCGAAAAGCCCATCGCCTTCAGCTCGCCGAGGAAATGCGTGACGAGCAGGAACGGGTCGGTGCCGTTGACGCCGGCGAGCACGGGCGTGTGCTTCACCACCGGCAGCACCTCGCGCGCCATGTCGCGGACGATGTCGTTGGCATTGCCGTAGGCGAGCAGGCCGGCGGCCGAGCCCCGCCCGGCCATCCGGTAGCGGCCGGAATTGTAGATGATGATCAGGTCGATGCCGCCGGCCTCCTCGCCTTTCGCGGACAGGCCGGTGCCGGCGCCGCCGCCGATGATCGGCACGCGGCGCTCCACCATGTCGCGGAACTTCTCGAGGATGGCTCGGCGGGGGATGGCTGGCATGAATCCAGTCTCCTTAGGCGGCTATGGACAGGAAGGTTTCGGCGAGCGCCGTGGCGAAGGCCGGATCGTTGATGTGGTGGGGCAGGCGAATGACGCGCCGGTCGGCGGTCGGGCGCACCGTCTCCTCCAGCGCGGCGAAGAGGGCCGCGTCGGCGGCGGGGTCGTAGAAAGGTCTGCCGGGCGCGTCGAGCGCCGACACCCCGCCCTCGGGGATGAGGAAGCGCACCGGCCCGTCGCAGCGGTTGAGCCTGCCGCCGATCCATGCGCCGATCGCACGGCACTCCTCGGCGGTCGTGCGCATCAGCGTGACGTTCGGGTTGTGGCGATAGAGCGTGCGCTCGCCGAACCGCTCGGGCACCGTCTCGAAGGCCCAGAAATTCACCATGTCGAGCGCGCCGGCCGAGGCGACGAGCGGCACCCCGGTGCGGGCGACCGCGCCCAGCCGGTCGTCCCCCGCGGACAGCACGCCACCGACGAGCAGGTCGCAGACCTCGGTGGTCGTCACGTCGACGACGCCGGTGACGAGGCCGCTGTCGACGAGCTTCTCCATCGTGCGGCCGCCGGTGCCGGTGGCGTGGAAGACGAGACAGTCGAAATCGGCGCGCAGCCGGTCGGCGACCGCGGTGACGCAGGGCGTGGTGACGCCGAACATGGTGAGGCCGATCGCCGGCTTGTCCTCGACCGCGAGGCGCGGCGCCTTCGCCATGCCCACCACGGCACCGGCGGCGCGGGCGAGCACGTCGCGGCTGATCCGGTTGAGCCCCGCCATATCGGTGACGGCGGGCAGCATGGCGATGTCGGAGACGTCGACGAAGGGCGCCGTGTCGCCCGAGGCGAGCGTCGAGACCATCAGCTTGGGCACGCCGAGCGGCAGCGCCCGCATGCCGGCGGTGACGATCGAGGTGCCGCCGCCGCCGCCGATGCCGACCACGCCGTCGATGTCGATCCGGCCGAGCACGAAGCGGCGGAACGCCTCGCCCATCGCCGCAACGGCGGCGCCGCGGTCGTCGCCGCCGAGGACGGCACCGGAACCCTCGGGGTGATGCGCCGCGACCGTCGCGGCGGCAATGTCGACCGGGACGGTGGCGGCCCGCGTGCCGACATCGACGATCAGAGGATTTCCGCCCGCCGCGGCCACCCGGCCGGCCAGAAAGGCGAGTTCGTCGCCCTTCGTGTCCGCCGTGCCGACAATATAGATTCGGCCCATGAACCGACCTCGCGGCCGAAGGCCGCCTTCCAGGAAGACGAACGAGCAATCCCGTTTCCGGAAACGTAGGATCTACGAATCCAGATCGTCGAGATGCTTGGACTGTCGAATGCGCCGGCCGCTCCTCCCAATACGGCCGGAACACAATCTCCACGATTTCTTCAATTGCTTTTCGTGTGAGACGCCCGTATCGTATTGATATGTCCGTCTCAGGTCAAGCCGATGTCCGGGAGCAGGGGTCCGAGAAGGGGCCGCGCGGTCGCATGCGCCGCCTCATGCTCGATACCGCCGTCCGGCTGATGCAATCCGGCGTCATGCCGTCCGTGAGCGAGGTCGGCGAGGCGGCCGGCGTCTCGCGCGCCACGGCCTATCGCCATTTTCCGAGCCAGGCGGCGCTGATCCAGGCGGCCGTCGACGACGCGCTCGGGCCGATCCTCAGCTACGAGCCGAGTTCGACCGACCCGCGCGAGCGGGTGACCGGGCTGATCGAATTCGCCTTTCCGCGCATGGAGAGCTTCGAGGCGACGCATCGCGCGGCGCTCCTGCTCGCGCTCGACCAATGGCTCCGGCGCCAGGCCGGCACGCTCGGCGAGGAGCCGCGCGTCGTGCGGGGCAACCGGCGCGGCCTGCTGCGCGCCGCCGTCGAGCCGCTCAAGGATGTGCTCGGCCGGGCCGGGACGGAGCGTGTCGCCCAGGCGATGTCGCTGATCTTCGGCATCGAGGCGATCATCGTGCTGAAGGACATCTGGGGGCTCGACGCCGCGGAGGCGCAGGACGTGATCGTATGGACGGCGCAGGCGCTGATCGGCGTCGCGCTGCGCGACGCCGGTGCGGAGGGAGAGACCGCACCTGCCGCGAAGCCGAGAGGCGTCCGAAAGACAGGCGCGGCGACAAGACCGCGCGTGAAAGGGGGCTGACGGCCGAACCGTCATGGCTGCCGCCCCCGAGGACGAGGGCAGCCGCAACGTAAGGGAACAGGGAGGAAACCGTTCCATGCTGAGAAAGAGTCTGACGGCGCTGGCGGCATCGGCCGTCTTCGCGCTTTCCGCCGGAGCCGCGGCGGCGCAGGAACTGACGATCTTCTGGGCCGAGTGGGATCCGGCCAATTATCTGCAGGAGCTCGTCAACGAGTATGAGAAGGAGACCGGCGTCAAGGTGACGGTCGAGACCACGCCGTGGTCGGACTTCCAGACCAAGGCCTTCGCCGAGTTCAACGCCAAGGGCAGCGCCTATGACCTGGTGGTCGGCGACTCGCAGTGGCTCGGCGCGGCGTCCGAGGGCGGGCATTACGTCGACCTGACCGACTTCGTAAAAAAGAACAATGTTCTGGAGAAGATGGCGCCGGCAACCGTCAAGTTCTACTCCGAGTATCCGGGCAATAGCGGCAAATACTGGTCGATTCCGGCCGAGGGTGATGCCGTGGGCTGGTCCTACCGCAAGGACTGGTTCGAGGACCCGAAGGAGATGGAGGCGTTCAAGGCGAAATACGGCTACGATCTCGCGCCGCCGAAGACCTGGAAGGAGCTGCTCGACATCGCCGAGTTCTTCAATCGGCCGGATCAGAAGCGTTACGGCGTCGCCATCTACACCCAGAACCAGTATGACGGCCTCGCCATGGGCGTCGAGAACGCCATCTTCAGCTATGGCGGCGAACTCGGCGACTATTCGACCTACAAGGTTGACGGGATCATCAACTCCGAGAAGAACGTCACGGCGCTCGAAGCCTATCGCAAGCTCTTCGCCTACACGCCGCCGGGCTGGACCAACGCTTTCTTCGCCGAGAACAATCAGGCCATCACGGAAGGCCTGGCGGCGATGAGCATGAACTACTTCGCCTTCTTCCCGTCGCTGTTGAACGAGTCGACCAACCCGCACGCCAAGAACACCGGCTTCTTCCCGAATCCGGCGGGACCCGACGGCGACCAGTTCGCCGCGCTCGGTGGCCAGGGCATCTCGATCGTCTCCTATTCGGAGAACCAGGAAGAAGCCTTCAAGTTCCTCGAATGGTTCATCCGCGACGACGTGCAGCAGAAATGGGCCGATCTCGGCGGCTATACCTGCAGCGCGGCGGTCCTGCAGTCGGAGAAGTTCCAGAACGCGACGCCGTACAACAAGGCGTTCTATGAGACCATGTTCAAGGTCAAGGACTTCTGGGCCGTTCCGGAATATGCCGAGCTGCTGCAGCAGCTCAACCAGCGGATCTACCCCTATGTCGTGAACGGCGAGGGCTCCGCCAAGGAAGCCCTCGATTCGCTTGCGGCCGACTGGAAGGCGACCTTCCAGAAATACGGCCGCTAGGGCGAGCGATACGCCCCGCCTCGCCGGGGAGGCTGCCGCGCCTCCCCGGTCCTTTCGCGAGCCAGCCGATCCTGGAGAGCCGCTTTGGCGACGACCACCATGACAACGCTCGATCCGCAGTCGCGTGCCGCCCGTCGCGGCATGAGCGACATCGCGATCCGCAATCTGTTCATCATTCCGACGATCCTGTTCCTGATCGTCTTCAATATCTTTCCGCTGCTCTACTCGCTCGGCTATTCCTTCACGGACTTCCGCGCCTCGACCAATGCGCCGGCGAACTTCGTCGGGCTGCAGAACTATCGCGAGCTGCTGGCGGATCCGTATATCTGGAACAATTTCACGGTCACCGCGAAATACGTGATCGTCTCGGTCGCCGGCCAGGTCTTCGTCGGCTTCGGCGTCGCGATGCTGCTGAACCGGTCGATCCCCTTCAAGGGGCTGATCACGACGCTGCTGCTGCTGCCGATGATGCTGTCGATGGCCGTCGTCGGCCTGTTCTGGAAGCTGCTCTACGATCCCTCCTGGGGCGTGATCAACTATCTGCTCGGCCTCGGCGATTTCGAATGGCTCGGCGATCCCGACGTGGCGCTCTACGCGGTCGCGATCACCGACATCTGGATGTGGTCGCCCTTCGTCATGCTGCTGTCGCTCGCCGGCCTATCGGCGGTGCCGAAGCATCTCTACGAGGCGGCGGCGATCGACCGGGCCGGGCCGATCTACACCTTCTTCCGGATCACCCTGCCGCTCGTGCTGCCGATCCTGATGATCGCGATCATCTTCCGCACCATGGAGGCCTTCAAGACCTTCGACCTCGCCTACATCCTGTCGACGCAGCCGACCACCGAGGTGATCTCGATCCGGCTCTACAAGATGGCGTTCCAGGAATGGCAGACCGGGCGGTCCTGCGCGCTCGCCTATATCGTGCTGATCATGGTGCTCGGCGTCACCAACATCTACGTCAAGTATCTCAACAAGGTGAAGGAGCGCTGAGATGGCGGCCATCCGCACGCCCGTTCAGGTCGCGCTCAATCGAACCGCGATTGCCGCCGTCCTCGTGATCACGCTGATCTTCCTCGCGCCGATCTACTGGATCGCCTCGACGGCCTTCAAGCCGCGCAATCTCGCGACGACGATTCCGCCCACGGTGATCTTCGAGCCGGAACTGTCGCCCTTTGCCAAGCTCTTCACCAAGCGCTCGCAGCTGCGCGAGGCGCCGACGCCCGAGGAATACGCCGCCGCCCCGTGGTGGGAGCGGCTGGTCTTCGACGGCGGCGAAAAGGTGGTCCGTTCCGGCCGCGGCGAGATCCAGCTCTCGGCCTATCCGAACCGCTTCCTCAACAGCCTGATCGTCGCCATCACATCGACCGTGCTCGCCGTCGGCATGGGCACCTTCACCGCCTACGGCTTCTCGCGCTTCAAGGTGAAGGGGGAGCAGGACCTCCTCTTCTTCATCCTGTCGACGCGCATGCTGCCGCCCGTCGTCGTCGCGATCCCGATGTTCCTGATGTATCGGGCGGTCGGCCTCAACGACACGCATTGGGGCCTCATTCTGCTCTACACCGCGTTTAATCTCTCGTTTTCGGTGTGGCTCATGAAGGGGTTCATAGACGAAATCCCGCGCGAGTACGAGGAGGCGGCGCTCGTCGACGGCTATACGCGGATGGAGGCCTTCTTCAAGATCGTGCTGCCCGAGGCGGCGACGGGCATCGCGGCGACCGCGGTGTTCTGCTTCATCACCGCGTGGAACGAATATGCCTTCGCCCTCATCATGACGAACCGGCGGGCGCAGACCGCGCCGCCCTTCATCCCGTCGCAGGTCGGCTCCGGCCTGCCGGACTGGACGGTCATCGCCGCCGGCACCTTCCTGTTCCTGCTGCCGGTCGCGATCTTCACCTTCCTGCTCCGCAACCACCTGCTGCGCGGCATGTCCTTCGGAGCGATCCGCAAATGAGCGTCGAAGAGAAGAGCCTCCCGCCCGGCGGCTTCCGGGCGCTGAACGCGAAGCTGCTGGAGCCCGGTTCGATCGCCCTGATGGTGATCGGCATCGTCTCGCTCTGCCAGCCCTGGGTCGAGGTGCTGCACCGCTACGGCGTGACGATCACGCTCGTCGGCCTGGTCGGCTTCATGGTCTTTTCGCACGTGCCGCCGCCGGAGAAGGAGTGAGCCATGGCCGACATCGTTCTCCGCGACGTCGAAAAGTTCTTCGGCTCGGTGCAGGTCATCCGCAAGGTCAACCTGACCATCAAGGACGGCGAGTTCGTCGTGCTGCTCGGGCCGTCCGGCTGCGGCAAGACGACGACGCTGCGCGCCATTGCCGGGCTCGAGGACATCACCTCGGGCGAAATCGTCATCGACGGCAAGCCGGTGCAGAACCTGCACGCGGCCGACCGCGACATCGCCTTCGTGTTCCAGCTCTATGCGCTCTATCCGCATCTGAGCGTGTTCGAGAACATCGCCTTCCCGCTCAGGGCGACGCGCCAGCCGCGGAGCGCGGTGGAGCGGCAGGTCCGCCAGGTCGCGGCGGCGCTCGGCATCGAGCACCTGCTGGCGCGGAAGCCCGGCGCGCTGTCGGGCGGCGACATGCAGCGCGTCGCGATCGGCCGGGCGCTGGTGCGGCGGCCGAAGGCGATCCTGATGGACGAGCCGATCGGTGCGCTCGACGCCAAGCTGCGCGAGGACATGCGCATGGAGCTGAAGCGGCTGCACATCGAAAACAAGTCGACCTCGGTTTATGTCACGCACGACCAGGTCGAGGCGATGGCGCTCGCCGACCGCATCGTCGTGATGCACGACGGCGTACTGCAGCAGGTCGGCACGCCGTCCGACGTCTATGCCCATCCGGCGAACCTCTTCGTCGCGCAGTTCATCGGCAGCCCGGTGATGAACATCGCCCCGGCGGCGGTGAAGACCGAGGGCGGCCGGGTGCGGCTGGCGCTCGGCGGCGGGGCGGCGGCCTTCGAGATGCCGGCCGAACTCGCGCCGCGCCTCTCCGCCACCGGTGCCGGCGGCGCGCTGTCGATCGGCGTTCGGCCGGAGGGTGTCCAGCTGGCGCGGGAACCCGCCACCGGCACGATCGACCTCGAGGCGCATCTGATCGAGCCGCTCGGCGCCTATGACATCGTCGACCTGAAGGTCGGCGAGGGCTTCCTGCGGGCGCGCACGCCCGCCGGTTTCGTCGCCCGGCCCGGCGACCGGGTGCACGCCCGGCTCGACCCCGCGCAGACCCATTTCTTCGATCAACGCTCGGGCGCCTCGCTCGGCATCCGGCTCGGAGCTTGAGATGGCGACCGTACGCCTCGACAACGTCACCAAGCGCTTCGGCGGCAAGGCCGCGCTCGACAAGCTCTCGCTCGAGATCGCCGATGGCGAGTTCTTCGTGCTGCTCGGCCCGACGGGGGCCGGCAAGACGACGACGCTCCGGCTGATCGCCGGCCTCGACCGGGCCGACGAGGGCGCGATCGAGATCGGCGGCAGCCGGGTCAATGACTGGAGCGCGGCGGAGCGCGACGTGGCGCTGGTGTTCCAGCAATACTCGCTCTATCCGCGCTACACCGTCCGCCAGAACCTCGAATTCCCGCTCAGGTCGAAGGTGCGGCGGCTGGCGCAGGCGGAGATGGACGAGCGGATCGCCCGCGCGGCGAAGACGCTGCGCATCGAGCATCTGCTCGAGCGCAAGACCGACCGGCTGTCGGGCGGCGAGATGCAGCGCGTCTCGATCGGCCGGGCGATCGTGCGCAAGCCGCGCGTCTTCCTGATGGACGAGCCGCTGTCCAATCTCGACGCCAAGCTGCGCGAGGCGCTGCGCGGTGAATTGAAGGAGCTGCAGATGCGGCTCGGCGCCACCTTCCTGTTCGTCACGCACGACCAGATCGAGGCGATGTCGATGGGCGACAAGGTCGGCGTCCTGAACGGCGGCCGTCTCGTCCAGGTCGGCACGCCGCAGGAGGTCTATTCCCGGCCGCGCGACACCTTCGTCGCCTCCTTCCTCGGCTCGCCGGCGATGAACCTCGTGCCGGCGCGGATCGCCGACGGCAAGGCGATCGTGGTGCCCGGTGCGTTCGAGTTCGACCTGTCGGGCGAGGCGCGCGCCCGCACCGGCGGCCGGTCCGGCCCGGTGACGCTCGGCATCCGGGCGGAGGACATCCGGGTCGGCAGCGAGGGACCGGCCGAAGGGCTCGTCCACGATGTCGAGAATCACGGCGTCGAGAAGGTGGTGACCCTCAAGGTCGCCGACCGCCTCCTCAAGGCGACGGTCCCCGGCAACATGCCGCTCGGCATCGACACCCGCATCCGCTTCGGCTGGAACCAGTCGCGCATGCACGCCTTCGACACGGCGAGCGGCCAGAACCTCGCCGGCTGAAGGGGGCCGGACGAGGGCGGTGTCCGGAACGGGTCCCGGCCTTCGCGGCCCGTCGGCACCTCGGCCTGTCCCGGTGGCGCGCCCCGGCGTGGAGGCCGGGCGGGGCGAGGACCGCCGGGACGGTCGGTCCACCGACCCGGCTGCCATCAGCTCGGCTCGCAGCGCGGATCGCCTGCTGCATCCGGGGCGCTCGGGCCGGATCGGTCACGCCCGCTCGCAGCGGGTGCGGGCTGCGCTCGAGCCGGCCGGCGGACGCGCGGTGTGGCGGCGGCGCCCTTCGCCTGCGGCACGATCATGGAGGCGGCATGCCGCCTCCAACGCGAAGACGGGCGGCGGGCTGTGCGCCTCATCTTCTGCTGAAGGGCTGGCTGCGGCGGTGGTCATGTGGCTTGTCTGAGCGCTGACTTTTTGTGCTCTCTCACGTGGTCCATGGATCGGTTGACCTCCATCCCGTCTCTTGGCTTGCGACGGCGGGGGCGCGCACGAGGCTCAGGCGCCTTCGGTATCGGGGATATGCGCCTCACGACATGAGTCGTGCAGCGGATTTCCTCGTCGAGGCGCGCGAGCATGGCGGTGCTCTCGAGAGGCTTGCGGTGCCGGCGCGGCCGCCCCCCGGAAGGCCGGGGTCTGCTCGATGGCGTTCCCCTGCGGGACGCGTGCGGGCCGCGCGGCCCCTCGGACAGCCCTATCCTGGCCGCGCGGTGTCGGGCCGCGCCGCCCGGCCCGGGCCTGCGCTTGCCGGCTTCCCGGTGCTCTGGGCGGGCGCGGCTTCCCGTGCGGCGGGGCGGGTATCGGCGGGATGCGTGTCGGGGCGGCGGCGGAGGGTGTTGCCCGTTGTGTGCCCGTGCCTTCGGTTTGGGCCGTGTGTTGTATGCATTGCGTTGAGAATGGCCTTGCGCGGCGGCGGCTCTTGTATA
>NZ_JACHOO010000007.1 GCF_014199915.1 Prosthecomicrobium pneumaticum
GAGGGTGCGCCTCTCTTCATCGATGAAGCGAAGAGCCCTCACCCTACCCTCTCCCGCGCGGCGGGAGAGGGGAACCCCGGCGGCCGCGTTCGTCGGCCCCGGCCATCCTCGGGCGAAGGTCGGCACCGTCGGTTCCGCCCCCTCTCCCGCTCGCGGGAGAGGGCTTCGCATTGGCGAGCGAAGCGAGCCTGGATGCGAAGGGTGAGGGTGCACTTCTCTTCCTCGATGAAGGGAAGAGCCCTCACCCTACCCTCTCCCGCGGGGCGGGAGAGGGGAACCCCGGCGGCCGCGTTCGTCGCCCCGGCCATCCTCGGGCGAAGGTCGGTACAGTCGGCTCCGCCCCCTTCCGTCATCCGCCCCCGCGACGGCTGGCGTCGGCCGCGTCCTGCGCTATAAGCCGGGCGGGTGCCGGGTTCGGGAGGAGACGGAGCGGACATGGCGGATCAGGGGGAGACGCGCGCCTGCCGCGTCGTTGTGATGGGTGTGTCGGGCTCCGGCAAGTCGACCGTCGGCGAGGCGCTCGGCGCCGCGGCGGGCGTCGCCTTCGTCGATGGCGACGGGCTGCATCCCGACGCCAATGTCGCCAAGATGTCGGCCGGCATCCCGCTCACCGACGCGGATCGCTGGCCCTGGCTCGACATCGTCGCCGCGACGCTCGCCGATCATCCGCAGGGCGCCGTCGTCGCCTGCTCGGCGCTGCGCAAGGTCTACCGCGACCGCATCCGGGCCGGCGCGCCGGGCGTCCGCTTCGTCTTCCTCGACGGCGGGCAGGACGTGATCGGCGGCCGGCAGGCGAGCCGCAAGGGCCATTTCATGCCGCCGAGCCTCCTCGCCAGCCAGTTCGCGACGCTCGAGCGGCCCGGTGCCGACGAGCCGGACGTCGTGCGCGTCTCCGTCGACCAGCCGGTCGAGGCGGTCGTCGCCGCCGCGGTCGAAGGGCTCGGCCTTGCCGCGCTCACTCGTCCCTGAGGCCGGCAGCGAGCAGATCCTCCGGATCGAGCGGATCCTCGTCATCGGCGAGCTGATCGGGCGCGCGCGGCTCGGGCAGGGTGAAGCCCGGCGGGATCCGCCCGTCGAGCAGGCCGGCGCCCTTCAGCTCGTCGAGTCCCGGCAGGTCGCCGATCGAATCGAGCCCGAAATGGACGAGGAAGGCCTCGGTCGTGCCATAGGTCACGGGCCGGCCCGGCGCGCGGCGCCGGCCGCGCATCCGGACCCAGCCGGTCTCGAGCAGCACATCGAGTGTGCCCTTCGAGGTCGAGACGCCGCGCACCTCCTCGATCTCCGCCCGCGTCGCCGGCTGGTGATAGGCGACGATGGCGAGCGTCTCGAGAGCGGCGCGCGACAGCCGCTTCTGGTCGGCGGCGTCGCGCCGCAGCAGGAAGGCGAGATCGGGCGCCGTGCGGAACATCCATTTGCCGGCGACCCGCACGAGATTGACCCCGCGCGTCCGATAGACGGCGCGCAGCTCCGCGAGCAGCGCCGCGACGTCGGCGCCCGAGGGCAGCCGGGCCGCGATCTCGGCCGCGGCGAGCGGCTCGGCGGCGGCGAACAGCATCGCCTCGACCATGCGGAGCGCCAGCCCCTGCTCCTCCGGCGCGAGCGGCGCGGCGACGCCGTCGTCGTCCTCCTCCTCAGCCATCGCCGCCCTCCCCCGCCGCCGGCACCGGCCGGATCCGGTCGCGCAGCTCGAGCGGCGCGAAGGCCTCCTCCTGACGCAATTCGAGCTTGCCCTCGCGCACCAGTTCGAGGCTGGCGCTGAAGGCGCTGGCGAGCACGGTGGTGCGGATCTCGTCGCGGGCGAGATAGGGCGACAGGAACACCTCCATCGGCGTCCACTCCGCCATCCGGCCGATCATCCGGGTGAGGATCTCGCGCGCCTCGGCGAGCGACCAGACCTGCCGGCGCCGGACATGGACGACGGAGACCATCTGGCGCTGGCGCTGTGCCGCATAGGCGGTCAGGAGATCATAGAGGGTCGCGGCATAGGCGCTCCGCCGGACGAGCTCGACCGGCTCCGGCGCGCCGCGTGAAAACACCTCGCGACCGAGCCGGTCGCGGTTGACGAGCCGCGCCGCGGCGTCGCGCATCGCCTCGAGCCGGCGCAGCCGGAAGGCGAGCGCCGCCGCCATCTCCTCGCCCGAGGGCTCCTCGCCCTTCTCGGGCTCCGGCAGCAGCAGGCGCGATTTGAGATAGGCGAGCCATGCCGCCATGACGAGATAGTCGGCCGCGAGCTCGAGCCGCAGCCGCCGCAATTCCTCGATGAAGACGAGATATTGCTCGGCGAGCGCGAGGATCGAGATGCGCGCGAGATCGACCTTCTGGGTGCGGGCGAGCGCGAGCAGAAGGTCGAGCGGACCTTCGAAGCCGTCGACATCGACGATCAGCGCCCGCTCAGCGGGCGTTGCATCGGCGCGCGCCGGCGTCTCCCAGAGATCGGTCTGGCCCCGCTCGTCCGCCATCGCAGCGCCCCTCAGACCGCGCGGATGAAGCCGCCGCGCTCCGCCAGCACCGCATACTCCGCCTCGTCGGCCTGCCTGTCGAGCGGCTGCGCCGGCCCGCGCGCCGCGCGCGCGTCGGCGGCCCGCTCCGCCGAACGGCCGGCGAGCTCCGGCACGGCGGCGGCGACGGCGCGCATCTCCTCCATCACGCCGTTGCAGTGGAGCACGAGGTCGCAGCCGGCGGCGAGCACGGCCGCCGCACGGCTCTCATAATCGCCGCCGAGCGCCTTCATCGACAGATCGTCGCTCATCAGCAGGCCGTCAAAGCCGATCGCGCCGCGAATCACCTCCTCGATCACCACCGCCGATGTGGTCGCCGGGCGCTCCGGGTCGATCGCCCGGAAGACGATGTGCGCGGTCATCGCCATCGGCAGGTCGGCGAGCTCGCGGAAGGGCACGAAATCGGCCACCGCGAGCACATCGCGCGGCGCCGCGACGACCGGCAGGTCGAGATGGCTGTCGACGGTGGCGCGGCCATGACCCGGCATGTGCTTGACGACCGGCAGCACGCCGCCGGCCGCGAGCCCCTCGGCGACCGCGCGGCCGAGAAAGGCGACAGCGGCCGCATCCTCCGAGAACGCCCGGTCGCCGATCGCCCGGTGGGTTTCGGGCGTCGCGACGTCGAGCACCGGCAGGCAGTCGACCGTGATGCCGAGATCGTGCAGATCGGCGGCGATCAGCCGGCCGTGCAGCCAGGCGAAACGCCGCGCCGCGGCGGGGTCCTCGGCATGCAGCCGTCCGATCGCCCGGGCGGCGGGCCGGTTCGGCCAGAGGGGCGGGCCGAGCCGCTGGACGCGGCCGCCCTCCTGGTCGATCAGCACCGGCGCGTCGGGATCGTCGACCGCCTCGCGGAACCGCGCGACGAGTTCGCAGACCTCCTCCGCCGTGCCGATGTTGCGCTTGAAGAGGATCAGCCCCCAGGGCCGCTCGGCGGCGAAGAACGCCGCCTCGGCCTCGCTGAGCGCCGTGCCGGCGCAGCCGGAGATGAACGCCTTGGCCAAGGCGGTCAGTTCCGCGGGATCAGGCAGTCGCCGCCGGCCGAGCGCAGCGTCTCGCAGAAAGCGGCCGCCTCGTCGCGCGTCGCCCAGGGGCCGACCCGGGCGCGGTAATAGACGCCGCGGTCGCCGAGATCGACGCGGCTGATGTCGACCGGCCGGTTGCCCATCACATTCGGATAGCGGCGCTGCACGTTGCGATAGGCGGCGCGGGCCTGTTCCTCGGTGCGCTGCGAGCTGATCTGGACGAAGAAGCCGCCCGACAGGGCCGCCGGTGCCGGTTCGGCAGCCGGCGCGCGGGAGGGCTCCGGCGCGCGCGCCGTCGAAGCCGCGGGCTGCGGCGGCGGGGCGAGCGGCACGGGTGCCTCGTCGGCGGCAGCGGGCGGCGGCGCCAGCGGCGTCGCCTGCGCGGTCTGTGCGGGCGCCGTCGCCGCTTCGGCCACGGTGTCCTCGACCGGCGCCGAGCCGTCGGCCGGCCGGGCGTCGCTCGAAATGATCGTGCCGTCCGGCTTGACGATCACCGTGCGGACCTTGCGCGGGCCGAGCGCGGCGGGCTCGGCCGGATCCTGGCGCGGCGCCGCGGTCGAGGGCGCGACCGAATCGTCGCCCGGCGCGCCGGGCAGGATGATGCGGGAAATCTCGCGGCTCGCCTCGGACTCGCCCTCGGCCGCCGCCGTGCCCCCCTCGTCGACGCCCTCGTCGGGCGGCACGACCAGCCGCTCGCTCGACGGTTCGTCGGCCGAGACGCGATCGTAGATCAGCTTGTTCTGCGGGTCCTCGGTGGTGGCGACCGCGGCCGGCCGCTCCTTGGTCGGGGTCTCGTCCGCGGCGATGATCGGCGGGCCGCTCGTCGAGCTTCCGCCAGCGCCGCCGCTGAGGGCATAGGCGACCACCCCGCCGACGATCACCACCGTGGCGACGACACCGCCGATGACCATGGCGCGGCGGCCGCGACGGGGAGGCTGGTAGTCCTCCTCGTCATAGCCGTAATCGTCCTCATATTCGGGCGCCGCGGCGTCGGCCTCGTAGCCCTCGCCATAGCCCACCTCGTCATAGGCCTCGGCGGCCGGCGCCTCGGCGCGGCGTCCGGCGGCGGCCCCGCGCGCCGCGCCGAACCCTTGCGCGGCTGCGGCGGGCGCGGCCGGCTGGTCCCAGTCTCTCGGATCCGACGCCTGCGGCTGCGGCTCACCGCCGCGCAGGCGCAGATTGGGAAGATTTTCCACCCGCGGCGGCTGCGGCTGGGGCGGCGCGACGCGCGCCTGGACCGGCGGCGGCGGCACGTCATAGCCGCCGGAGATCTCGTTCAGCAGCTCCGATTCGAGGTCGAGCGACACGTCGCGCGGCCGCGGCTGCGCCACGGGCGGCTGCTGCGGGGCCGGACGCCCCGAAACGATGTCGTCGAAGTTCGACTGGCTCGACACGATCCGCGCCAGTTCGACCAGCGGATCGTCCTCGACGGACGGACGGCCCGCCGGGCGGCGCTGCGGCGGCGCGACCGGACGTTCGGCCGCGCGCCGGCCGAAGCCGTCGTCGTCTCGCTCAGCCATGGTGTTCTACTCCCGAGCCCGCCGGACGAGCCGGCCGGCGCCGCATCCACGAAAGCCGGTCCACCTTAGCGCATCTCGTCCGGTGCGTTGACCCCCAGAAGTCCCAATCCGGATGACAGCACGCATTTTGTGGCATGAACAAGGGCGAGCCGCGCCGAAGTGGCGGCGGGATCGTCGGCGATCACGAATCTGAGCCGGGACAGTTCCTTGCCGCGGTTCCAGTGGACGTGAAATTCGGAGGCGAGATCGTAGAGGTAGAAGGCGATTCGGTGCGGCTCGTGGCTCTCCGCCGCCGCCTCGACGAGCCGGGGATATTCCGCGATCCGCCGCATCAGGGCGATCTCGCCCTCGTCGGCGAGGAGCGTCAGGTCGGCGGCGGCGAGCGCCTGCGGCGACCGGTCGACCGCCGGCGCCTCGGCCTCCGCCTGGCGGAAGATCGAGGCGGTGCGGGCGTGCGCGTACTGCACGTAGAAGACCGGATTGTCCTTCGACTGCTCGGTCACCTTCTGGAAGTCGAAATCGAGCGGTGCGTCCGACTTGCGGAACAGCATCATGAAGCGCACCGCGTCGCGGCCGACCTCCTCGACGACGTCGCGCAGCGTGACGAAATCGCCGGAGCGCTTCGACATGCGCACCGGCTCGCCGGCGCGGAAGAGCTTGACCAGCTGGCAGAGCAGCACGTCGACCGAAGCGGTGCCGCCGGAGATCGCCCGGCCGACCGCCTGCAGGCGCTTCACATAGCCGCCGTGATCGGCGCCGAGCACGAAGATCATCTGCTTGAAGCCGCGCTCGAACTTGTCGCGGAAATAGGCGACGTCTCCGGCGAAATAGGTGTAGCTGCCATCCGATTTCTGCAGCGGCCGGTCGATGTCGTCGCCCGCCTCGGTCGCCCGGAAGAGCAGCTGCTCGCGGTCCTCCCAGTCGTCGGGCAGCTGGCCCTTCGGCGGCGGGATCTTGCCGTGATAGACGAAGCCCTTCGCCTCGAGATCGGCGATCGTCGCGGCGATCTTGCCGCCGTCGGCGCCCCCGAGCGTGCGCTCCGAGAAGAACACGTCGTGATGGACGTTGAGGAGGGCTAGGTCGTCGCGGATCATCGCCATCATCGCGTCGATCGCCGCGTCGCGGACGATCGGCAGCCATTCGCTTTCCGGCCGGTCGCGCAGCGTCGCGCCGTGCAGCGCGGCGAGCCCCTCGCCGACCGGCTTCAGATAGTCGCCCGGATAAAGCCCCTCGGGGATCGCGCCGATCTCTTCGCCGAGCGCCTCGCGGTAGCGCAGGAAGGCCGAGCGGGCGAGCACGTCGACCTGCGCTCCGGCATCGTTGATGTAATACTCCCGCGTCACGTCATAGCCCGCGGCGGCGAGCACGCCGGCGAGCGCGTCGCCCACCACCGCGCCGCGGCAATGGCCGACATGCATCGGCCCGGTCGGGTTGGCCGAGACATATTCGACGTTCACCTTGACGCCCGCGCCCTTGCCGCTGCGGCCATAACCGGCGCCGTCGGCGACCACCGCGGCGAGGAAGCGCGCCCGGTAGGCGGAGGACAGCGTGATGTTGATGAAGCCCGGCCCGGCGACCTCGACGGCCGCGACGTCGGCGTCGGCGCGCAGCCGCTCGGCGATCGCCTCGGCGAGATCGCGCGGCCTGGCGCCGAGCGGCTTTGCGAGCACCATCGCCGCATTGGTGGCGAGATCGCCATGCGCCGCATCGCGCGGCGGCTCGACGAGGATGCGCGACAGGTCGGCCGCGCTCTCCCGCTCGGCGAGAAGCGCCGCGACGGCGCGAAGAACCCGGTCGGTGAAGTCGGCGAAGATGTTCATCGGCAGCACTCGGCGTCGGACGCGCGGTGATCGGCCGGATGACCGGACACCGGAAGGGTGGCCGCTAGCCCAATTCGGGCACCACGTCAAACAGGCGCTGATATTCGCGCAGCGCATAGCGGTCCGTCATGCCGGCGAGGAAGTCGGCGATGCGGCGCGCCCGGCGCTCCTCGTCGGCGCCTTCGAGACCGCGGCGCCATTCCTCCGGCAGCGCGGCGGCGTCGTGCCAGTAGCGGCCGTGCAACCGGCGCACCACGTCCTCGGCACGGTGCATCACCTCCATCACCCGGGGGTGGCGATAGACGTGCACCTTGAGATGCGCCTTGATCGCCCGGTCGGCCTCGGCGATCGCCGGCGAGAAGGCGAAGAGCGGCCGGTCGGCGGCCCGGATCGCCTCGGCCGAGGATGCGCCGAGCGCATCGAGCCGGTGCACCGCCTCGCCGATCACGTCCTCGATCATCGCGGTGATGACGTGGCGGACGATCTCGTTGATGAAGCGCGGCCGCTCGAGCCCCGGCCAGCGCGCCTCGACCCGCTCGATCAGCGCGGCGAGGAAGGGCACGTCCCGCAGGCCCTCGACGGTGAGCAGACCGGCCCTGAGGCCGTCGTCGATGTCGTGCGCGTCATAGGCGATGTCGTCGGCGAGCGCGGCGGCCTGCGCCTCCGGCCCGGCGAATGTCGCAAGCTCGAGGTCGTGCTCGGCGGCATAGGCGCGGACGGCATAGGGAAGCGGCCGGTCCGGCGCCACGAGCGGCCGGCCGGCGGCGTCGACGAGCGGACCGTTGTGCTTGACGAGGCCCTCGAGCGTCTCCCAGGAAAGGTTCAGCCCGTCGAACTCCGGATAGCGCCGCTCGAGCCGGGTGACGACGCGCAGGCTCTGCGCGTTGTGGTCGAAGCCGCCATGGCCGGCCATCGCCGCGGCGAGCGCCCGTTCCCCCGCGTGACCGAAGGGCGTGTGGCCGAGATCGTGCGCGAGCGCGATCGCCTCGGCGAGATCGTCGTCGAGGGCGAGCGCGCGGGCGATGGCGCGGGCGATCTGAGCCACCTCGATCGTATGGGTGAGCCGGGTGCGGTAGTGGTCGCCCTCGTCGAAGAGGAAGACCTGCGTCTTGTCCTTCAGGCGCCGGAAGGCGGTCGAATGGATGATGCGGTCGCGGTCGCGCTGGAAGGCGGTGCGGGTCGGGCTGTCCGGCTCGGGATTGAGCCGGCCGCGGCTCGCCGCCGGGTCGGTCGCGAAGGGCGCGCGCGGGCCGTAACCGAAACCGATCGTGAAGCCTGCCACCGCGCCTCCCTGCTGCCCCTCGCCCCGCCGGATCGGCCGGCGGTCGGCCGGGCTCGGTTGACTCCCCGCCAACCGTTCTTAACTATCGTGTCTCAGCCGACGCAAGCCGGCAGGCTATCAGGGCCGGACGACCATCCCATGACCGACATCGCCACTCTGCCGCCCGTGACGCTTTCCGAGCGCGCCGCCCGCCGCGTCGCGCGCATTCTGTCGAAGGAACCGGCCGGCGCGGCGCTCCGCGTCAGCGTCGCCGGCGGCGGCTGTTCCGGCTTCCAATACGTGTTCGACATCGACCGCGACCGTGCCGAGGACGATTTCGTCATCGAGGCGCCGGGCGCCACCGTGCTGATCGATTCGGTCTCGCTCCCCTATATGGAGGGCTCCGAGATCGACTTCGTCGACGATCTGATCGGCCAGTCCTTCCAGATCAGGAACCCGCTCGCCACCGCCTCCTGCGGCTGCGGCACGAGCTTCGCGCTTTAGTCCGATGGTTCCCAGGGATTGATCACGGCGACGCCCATCGGTTGGAAGTCGCGGACATTGCGCGTCGCGATCTTCATGCCGTGAACGAGGGCGGTCGCCGCAATGAAGGCGTCTCGTTCGGCTCGCCTTGTCGGAACATGCAGTTCCGCGCACCGCATCGCGACCGCCCGGTCGATGCTCAGCACCCGTCCGCCGAAATGCGGCAGAACGACCCGGTCGATCCAGTCGCGCAAGATCGAGCCGAACGCCTTGTCTTCTCGGGCCACCGTCAACGCGCCCTGCTCAAGCTCCAGAATGGTGATCGCGGACACGAAGAAGCATTCGACGGGCAACGATTCGGCCCAGGAAAGCACCGCCCGATCGGACCGTTCCGGACGACGAAGCTCCGAGATTACGTTGGTGTCGAGAACGAACATCACTCGAAATCAACGGCGTGGAAGAGCTTTCTCTCGAGCCTCGGGGGATCGAAATCGATATCGGCGCTTTCCGGATGGGCAAGGGCTTCCGCCAGGCTCATCGGCCGTTCCGTAATCCGCCGGTATTCCTCGATTGTCATCAGAACATGGGAAGGTCTGCCGCGATCCGTAATGATCACGGGTCCATCCTTTGCGGCCTTCCGCGCCTGACTGACATTCTGATTGAAGGCCCGGCTCGACATCGTCACGCTCATTGGCCCCTCCTATGTAGCATCATATCTACATAGATCGGCGCCACGACGGCGTCCAGCCGGTCGGCCCCTCCCCTATCGCCCCACCGCCCGCCGCAGGAAACGGCCCGCCCTGTCCAGGCGCCGTCGGGCCGAGCGCAGCAGCGGCCGTCCCGGCACCAAGGTGGCGTCCCGCAGCGGGTTGCGCAGGCTGGGAGTCGAGAGGAGCTCTTCGACCCGATCGGCGAAGAACTCCGGCCGGAACTGATAGGGGATGCCGTCCGGAAAGAGCGGCGCCTCGACGAGACGGCGCTGCGCTTCCTCGTCGTCGTCGAGCGCCAGAATGTGCGCGACGAGCGCGTCGACATCGCCGAAGGCGCGGGCGTCGACGAACGCCTCGGGATTGAAGTCGCTCGCCGCCTCGTCGCCGCCCCAATAGATCGGGATCGAGCCGGCGAGCAGCGGTTCGAGCAGTTTCTCCGTGACGTAGCCCGGCGAATAGGCATTCTCGAAGGCGAGCGTGAACCGATAGTCGCCAAGCGCCTTCATCTTGTCGCGCACCCGCACTCCCGCATTGTTCAGCACGCTGCCCAGCCGGTCGACCGGACGCCGACGGTCGAGACGGTGGCAGACTTCGGCCCGGAAGGTGGTGGGGTTCGAATAGACGAAATTGCAGAAGTGCGGCCGCGGCCGGAATTGACGGGGCGCCAGCGCGCGGTCGACCGAATGGGCGGCGGAGCCGTCCCACCAGTCGAGATAGACCGCCCAGAGCGGCAGGCGGAACGAGCGGCCGGGCAACATCGGATTGGCCCAGAAGCCGAACTCCATGTCGCAGGCGACGTGCCGCGCCATGCCGACCTCGCCGGAAAACCAGATGCGGGCGGCCGGGCTTTCGAGAACCCGCGCCGGCACCCTTCGGCCGAAATAGCTGAAGAACTGGAGATCCCGGCCGACCGGCTCCACCCGAACGTCGAAGCGGGATTCGAGCGCCCGCACGAAATAGGAGCTCTTCGGCTCGAAGCCGCCCCAGAACAGGTGAAAGCTGACCGAAAGGGGCGGCTTCGGCCCCTGCGACGCCGGGCCGCTCACTGGAACGCCGGCTCCGAGAAGCTGCGGAGCTTGCGCGAATGCAGCCGGGCCGGCGGCATGGCGCGCAGCTTCTCCATCGCCCGGATGCCGATCTCGAGATGCTGGCCGACCTGCTTGCGGTAGAACTCGGACGCCATGCCCGGCAGCTTCAGTTCGCCGTGCAGCGGCTTGTCGGAGACGCAGAGCAGCGTGCCGTAGGGTACGCGGAAGCGGAAGCCGTTCGCCGCGACCGTCGCCGATTCCATGTCGAGCGCGATGGCGCGCGATTGCGAGAAGCGCTGCACCGGCTCGCGATGGTCGCGCAGCTCCCAGTTCCGGTTGTCGATCGTCGCGACCGTACCGGTCCGCATGATCCGCTTCAGGTCATAGCCCTCGAGCCCGGTCACCTCGGCGACCGCCTCCTCGAGCGCCACCTGCACCTCGGCGAGCGGCGGGATCGGCACCCAGGTCGGCAGGTCGGCGTCGAGCACATGGTCCTCGCGGACATAGCCGTGCGCGAGCACATAATCGCCGAGCGCCTGCGTGTTCCTGAGCCCCGCGCAATGGCCGAGCATCAGCCAGGCGTGCGGCCGAAGCACCGCGATATGGTCGGTGATCGTCTTCGCGTTCGACGGTCCGACGCCGATGTTCACCATGGTGAGGCCGGCATGGCCGGCGAATTTCAGGTGATAGGCCGGCATCTGCGGCAGGCGCGGCACGGGCCGGCCGGTGACCGGCTCGGCGTGGCCGGCAGGCGTCACGAGATTGCCGGGCTCGACGAAGGCCTCGTAGCCGCCGCCGCCCTCCGCCATCAGCCGGCGGGCACGGGCGCAGAACTCGTCGATGTAGAAGGCGTAATTGGTGAAGAGCACGAAGTTCTGGAAATGCTCGGGATGCGTCGCGGTGTAGTGCGCCAGCCGGTGCAGCGAATAGTCGACACGCGGCGCGGTGAAGGAGGCGAGCGGCCGCGGCATGCCCGCCGCCGCCTCATAGGTGCCGTTGACGATCGCATCGTCGGTGACGGCGAGATCGGGCACGTCGAACACGTCGCGCAGCGGCCGGTCGAGCCGCTCGGCGAGCTCCGCCTCGACATGGATGCCGTCCGGAAAGGCGAAATGCAGCGGGATCGGAGAATCCGACGGGCCGATCGTCACCGGCACGCCGTGATTGCGGATCAGCAGCTCGATCTGCTCGATGAGATAGCGCCGGAACAGCGTCGGCCGGGTGATCGTCGCGGCATAGACGCCGGGGCCGGCGACATGGCCATAGGCGAGGCGGGAATCGATCTGCGCATAGCTCGTCGTGGCGAGCCGCACTTCCGGATAGGTCGCGCGGAAGCGTTCCCCGCGGCCGCCGCCGCGCAGCACCTGGTCGAAGGCGGCGCGCAGATGGCCGGTCGCGGCCTCATAGAGCGCGATCAGGCGATCGACCGCCGCCTCGGCGTCGGTGAACTCCTCGGCCGATGCCGGCGGCGGCATGCGGAACGGGCGGGGATCGGCGGTCATGGCGGCTCCGTGCTCGGGCCGCGACTTTCGATCCGCCCGCAGCGCGGGTCAAGCGCCCGGTGCGCCGCTCAGACGAGCTTGGCGTTGAGCGTGATCGGCACCGCCTTCAGCGCCTTCGAGACCGGACAGCCCTCCTTGGTCGCCTCGGCGATCTTCTGGAAGGCGCCGTCCTCGAGGCCCGGAACAGCCGCTTCGGTGACGAGGGTGATGCCGGTGATCTCGAAACCGCCGGGGATCGCGTCGATCTTCACCTTGGCGATCGTCTTGACGCTGTCCGGCTTGTGGCCGGCGCCCGACAGCCCCGCGGCGAGGGCCATCGAGAAACAGGCGGCGTGCGCCGCCGCGATCATCTCTTCGGGATTGGTGCCCGTGCCGTCCTCGAAGCGGGACGAGAAATTGTACTGGCCTTCGAAGGCGCCGCTCTCGAACTTGACGCGGCCGCTGCCGCTCTTCAGATCGCCGTTCCACTCGGCCTGAGATTTCCTGACGGGCATTCGATCCTCCTTCGCGTGTCGGCTGGCGCGTCTCGGCCGCCCGGGGAGGAGATTAGGTCACCGCGGCCGGATCGCAATGGCGGCCGGCATCGTGCCGCCTTCCTTCCGCCGCCGGATCGGCTACTCTCCGGCCCTATGAAGATCGCGACCTGGAACATCAACGGCGTCCGCGCCCGGATCGACACCGCCCTCGCCTGGGCGAAGGAGGCGACGCCCGACGTCGTCTGCCTGCAGGAGATCAAGACCGTCGACGAGGGCTTTCCCGCCGAAGCCTTCGAGGCGCTCGGCTACAATGTCGCCACGCACGGCCAGAAGGGCTTCAACGGCGTCGCCATCCTGTCGAAGCGGCGGCCGGACGAGATCCACCGCCGCCTGCCCGGCGACGAGACGGACGAGCAGTCGCGCTTCATCGAGGCGGTCATCTCGACCGACCGCGGCGCGGTGCGCATCGTCTCCCTCTATCTGCCGAACGGCAATCCGGTGGGCACGGAGAAATTCGCCTACAAGCTCGCCTGGATGCGGCGCCTGACGCGCTGGACGGAGGATCGCCTCGCGCTCGAGGAGCCGCTCGTGCTCGCCGGCGATTTCAACGTGATCCCGGAGCCCCGCGACGCGAAGGACCCCTCCGCCTGGGTCGACGATGCGCTCTATCAGCCGGAGAGCCGCCAGGCCTGGCGCGGGCTCGCCCATCTCGGCCTGACGGATGCCGTGCGGGCGAGTTCCGACGCGCCCAACTACACCTTCTGGGACTATCAGGCCGGCGCCTATCAGCGCGATCACGGCATCCGCATCGACCATCTGATGCTGTCGCCGCAGGCTGCCGACCGGCTCGTCGCGACCGGCGTCGACCGCCACGTCCGCGGCTGGGAGAAGCCGTCCGACCATGTGCCGGTCTGGGCGGAGCTCGACCTTTGAGCGCTTTCCCCATCACCGGCGGCTGCCTCTGCGGGCGCATCCATTACCGGATCGAGCGGGCGCCGCGCCTCGTCTGCCACTGCCATTGCCGGCTCTGTCAGCTCGCCGGCGGCGCGCTGTTCCTGACCTGGGCCACCTTCGATGCCGCCGCCTTCACGCTCACCGCCGGCGCCACCGCCGTGCACGAGAGCTCGCCGACCGGCCGGCGCCATTTCTGCGCCGATTGCGGCACGCCGCTCTTCATGGTGATGACCGACGATCCGGATCGCGTCGACGTGACCCTCGCCTCGCTCGACGAGCCGGACGCCTTCCCCGCCGAGCACAATATCTGGGTCGGCAGCCGGCGCCGGGCCGCGAAGGGCTTCGATCCCGATCTGCCCGATCACCTCGACGAGCCGGACGCCTGACGGGCGCCTTGCGAGCCGCCGCCCCCTCGCGCCGGCTACTGGGTCGGGAACTCGAAGATCTTGCGGAACATGCCGGGCGTGATCGCCGACAGCGGATTGATCATCATGCGCGGCTGTTCCATCGGCCCCTCGACCTTGAAGGTGACGCCGAAGAGGCCGCCCTCCGGCCCGCCACCGAGGGCGAGGCCGAGGATCGGCACGCGGCCGAACAGGTTGTTGACGCCATAAGCCGGCAGATAGGTGCCCGACAGCGAGACCCGCTGCCGTGCGAGGTCGAGCGTGCCGGACATCGTCGCGCCGACCGCCGGCCCTTTGAGGATCGCGTCGTCGATGACGATGGTCGAGCCGCGCTTCGTATAATCGAGCCGCATGCGCGAGAACGGCACATTGGCCGCGTTGAGGCCCGTCTTCACCGCCCCTTGCGGACTGTTCACCGTCGCCTCGACGAGCCGGTCCATCGCTTTCTCGTCGATGATCGAGAAGTTCGACACATCGAACGTGCCGACGAAGGGCGCATCGGCGGCGCGGCGGCGGCCCGAAATGGTGAGCCGGCCGCCGGAGAGGCGCGGATAGAGGTCGACGAAACGCAACAGACTGCCCGCGTCGCCGACCTGCACGTCGACGCCCGCCGCCTCCCCACCATCCTCATAGATCGCCGAAATGCCGCCGCGCGGCAGCTGGCCCTCGACCGAGAGCTTGCGGACGACGCCCTCGCGCGCTGTCAGCGTCACGGCCGCGTCGTCGAGCGCGGTGTCGCTGAAGCCGGTGATCCGGCCGATCTTCGCATCGAGAGAAAGGTCGGGCGCCGCGCCCTCGGCGCCGCCGCCGGTCTGCTTATAGCGCGCGACGAGGCCGCGCGCGTCGAAACTGTCGCCACGCGCAACGATCGAATAGCCGCTCGACTTGCGGCTCAACTTGATCGAGATGTCGTCGCCCTTGCGCAAGGACAGATGATCGAGATCGGCGCCGACGAGGCCGAAGCGCTGGTCGAGCACCGCCGAGCCCGAAAGCCCGAAGCCGTCGCCCTCGAGCTTCATGTTGTCGAGCCGGTGCCCGCCATCGGCCGGCAGCAGGTCGAAAGCGAGCGTCGCCGGGACGCCGACGCCCTTCGACCAGCCGAGCGCGGCGATCGACACCCGCGCCTGCTTGAGATCGACGTCGTAATGCTGCCCCTTGCCGTCCTGGCGGTCGGAGACGAGCACGCCCACCGTGCCGCCGAGTATGTCGTCGAGGCCGATGCCCAGGCGCTTCCTCGCCTTCTCGTCGAGGCTGACGCGGACCGAGCGGCGCCCCCCTTCGAGGGTGCCGTCGCCGTCGAGATCGGCGAGCGGCTTCACCATGTCGAGCGCTGCGACGACGCCGTCGATCGTCGCCTTGCCCCGCACGGCGAGTTCCGCCGGGGTCGCGACGAGGTTGATCGTGCCGTCGGCGACCTTGCGGCCCTCGAGCGGCACGCTGCTCGCGAAATCGGTCGCGTCGACCGCCACGCGCCAGTCGATGTCGGCCGGCGTCAGTTCGGGACGCAGCGGCAGCTTGACCGAGACGGTCGCCTTGCCCTTGCCGGAGAAGGAATCGGGCGAAAGCTTCTGCTTCGACAACGCGTTGAGCGGCGCAGCGTCGGCGATCTCGGCGAGCGCGTCGACGTCGCCTTCGAGCTGCAACTCGATCTGGCCGTCCGGAAAGCGCGGCGCGGTGTTCGAGACGGCGAAGGCGCCGGCGGTCAGCTGCACCACCTTGCCGGAGGGGGCGACGATCTTGCCCTTCTCCACGTCGAGCCCGAAGGTCGAGCCGACGAGCACGGCATTGCCGCTCGCCTCGGTGACGCGCGGCAGGTCGCCGATCGTCGTGAAGGCGACATTCTCGAGCCGCATGTCGAGACGCATCGCGTCCTCGGGCACCTGCGGCCGGTCCTCGTTGAACAGATAGCCGGCGGGAACGGCCGCCTCGAACCGGCCCGCAGCCAGAAAGCCGTCCTCGACGTGCTCGACCACCCAGCGCCGCGCCCCGCCCGCGACGAAGGGCGGCCACATCTGTTTCAGCGCGTTGAGCGGCATCGGCGAGAAGGAGGCGGCCATGGCGAGCGAGGGCGTCGGCCCGTCGAAGCCGACCGAGCCCGCCGCGGCGATGCTGCCGGCTACGGTCGTGATCACCGCATTCTGGAACTCGAGCGAGCGCGCGGCGAGATCGAGGGAGCCCGACACGGCGATCCGGTCGGCGACGAGCGGCGGCGCGGTCGAATCGCGCGGCGCGAGGACCGTGCCGAGGCTCTCGAAATCGAAGGCGTAGACCCCCGCCGGCGTCCGGCTGATCCGGCCCGAGACCGAGCCGCGCGTGTCGCCGAAGAAGAAGGTCGACGGCTCGAGGATCATCGCCTTCGAGGCCGGATCCCAGTGCAGCCGGATCGTCGCCTCGTCGAGCAGGGCGACATCCTTGCCGGTCGGCCCGAAGATCAGATTGCCGGCGCCGAGATCGAAGCGCAGATTGGCGTCCTCGATCGCGCCGCCGGCGCCGATGCGCAGGCTCGCCCGGCCGAACAGCGGCACGTCGGAGCGGAACGGGCTCGTCGCCCGCCCGAGATCGGGGTCGAGATCGGCAACGGTGAGTTGGGAGAACAGCGTCGAATAGGTCCGCGCGCCGGTCTTCGGATCCTTGATCCGGTCGCCCGTCACCGTCCAGCGGCCGGAATAGCCAGACGTCGTGAAGGCGACGTGCAGGCCGGCCGATTCCGGATCGACGGTGATGGCGAGGTCGGAATGGGCGAAGGTGCGCTGCTGCAGCGCCTTCGCATCCCATACATTGATCGTCGCGCCGGAGAGCGCCAGCCGCTCGAAGCCCATCCGCGTCGCGGCCTCGATGCCGGGCTGCAGCCCGCTGTCGACGATGCCGAGCGCCTCGACGAGGTCGGGGAAGCGGCCCGGCTCGGCCGGCTCGGCGCGCACGGAACCGGGCGGCTCGGGCGTATCGGCCGTGCCGAGGAACACCTGGCCGGAGCGGCCGCGCACGAGCGAGATCTCCGGCTTGTCGATCTCCACCGTGCGGACATCGAGCCGGGCGAGGAAGAGCGAAAGCGGATTGATCGCCACCCGGATCGCCGGCACGCTGCCGACCACGTCGTCGTCCTCGTCGCGTACCGACAGTTCGTCGATCGCCACGACGAGCCCGAGCACCGGGTCGACGTCCACCGTCGCGCGGCCGACCGTCACGTCGTATTGCGGGCCGACCGTCTGCGAGACGAGCGCGACGATGCGGTTGCGCACCGCGCCGAGCTCGATCGGCCCGGACAGAATAAAGGCGATCGAGACACCGAGCGAGACGACCATGGCGAGGAAGAGCACCGCGACCAGACGCAGAAGGATCCGCGCCGCCCCGCGACCGCGCGCTCGCTCCCGCACGAGCGGGCGCCGCACGCGGGCCGACGGATAGAGGTCGAGATTGGTGCTCAGCGTCCGGCGTCCCTTACAAGGCCTCTCGGCCGGCCGTGGCTCGATTCGCGCGCGACGCCGCGGCGCCCGCGAGGCGAAGCGGATCGTTCCGCCCCTGGAGAGAATGCCCGATCCGGTAGCGGATGATCAGCGTAAATACGACGCATCCGCCCTTTGAAGCCAAAGAAAGACGACGAAAGGAAGGCGCCATGGCTGTCCTCGCTCCCGGCACCCCCGCCCCCGACTTCGAACTGCCTGCCGATGACGGCGGCACGACCCGCCTCGCCGATTTTCGCGGCAGGAAGCTCGTCCTCTATTTCTATCCGAAGGACAACACGGAGGGCTGCACGCTCGAGGCGATCGACTTTTCGCGCCGGCACGACGAATTCGCCGCCGCCGGGGCGGCCGTGCTCGGGGTTTCCCCGGATCCGGTCAAGTCGCACGCCAGGTTCCGCGCCAAGCACGATCTCACCATCCCGCTCGCCTCCGACGAGGAGAAAGCGATGCTGGAAGCCTATGGCGTCTGGGCGGAAAAGTCGATGTACGGACGCAAGTTCATGGGCGTCCTGCGGACCACCTACCTGATCGACGAGGCGGGTCGGATCGCCCGGGTATGGGAGAACGTCAAGGTCGCCGGCCACGCCGACGCGGTGCTCGAGGCCGTCCGCGGCGGTTGAGTCGGTTCCGTCAACGCTCGGTTAACCTTGACCCGCTCTGATCGGGCCGGGCGCCGCCCCGTTGCGAGGGGCGGCCGATGGCGATTGGAGGTCAGGTCGAGCATGCCGAGGCACCGCCGGGAACCCGCTGCGAAGGTCGGAGCACACCGCCGATCCGGCATGGCCTCCGCCGGCCGGCGGATCGCGCCGCACCGTCTCGTCCTCGGCCAGGGCGGCGCGATTCGTGGATTCAGCGTCCGCTCCTGGGTGCCCGTCGCGCTCGCCGGCGCCGGTCTCGCCATCGCCGTCCTCTATCTCGGCGCCACCTCCTATCTCGTCTTCCACGGCGATCTCGCGGCGACGCGGGTGACGGAGGAAAGCCGGCTGCGCTCCGCCTATGAGCGCAAGCTCGCGGCGATGAAGACCGAGATCGACCATACGAAGAACCGGGCGGCGACCAGCCAGGCGGCGCTCGACGAGAAGATGGACCGGCTGCTCGGCCGGCAGGACGCGCTCGGCGAGCGCCAGCGGCTGCTCTCCTCGCTCACCGGCGCGGCGAAGAAGGCCGGCATCGAGATTCCGCCCACCCCGACGCCGCGCCCTGTCGCGAAGGGCGACCGAATGAGCAAGACGCTCGACGCCGAGGCGCTCCGCATCCGCACCGCGAGCGCGGCGGGCGACGATGCCGAGGGCGCGATGGCCGCCCGGCTCGAGGCGCTCGACGGCGATCTCGACCGGATGGAGGGCGAGCAGCTCGCCCTCGTCGAGGCGCTCACCAAGCGCGTCGCCGGCCGTGCCACCCGCATCGCCAGCGCGCTGTCCGGCCTCGGCGTCAAACTGCCGCGCGAAGAAGGCGTCGGCGGCCCGTTCGTGCCGCTCGACGAGAACGCCCTGCCCTTTCATGAGAGTGTCGACATCCTCTCCGACCAGTTGGAGCGTTTCGCGGCGCTGCGCCGGCTGGCGCTCGCCCTGCCGCTCCGCCGTCCGCTCGGTAATGCCGAGATGACGAGTCGCTTCGGCGCCCGGCTCGACCCGTTCCTCGGCCGCCCGGCCTTCCATGCCGGGGTCGATTTCCGTGCTCCGTCGGGCACGCCCGTTCGGGCGGTCGCGGCCGGCAAAGTGGTGAAGGCGGAGTGGGAAGGCGGCTATGGCCGCATGGTCGAGATCGACCACGGCCGCGGCATCAGCACCCGCTACGGCCATATGAGCAGCATCTCCGTCTCGGTCGGAGACCGTGTCGAAGCCGGTGCCGCCGTCGGCGCGGTGGGCTCCACCGGCCGCTCGACCGGCCCCCACCTCCATTATGAAGTGCGCGTCGGCGGCGAGGCGGTCGACCCGGTGCGCTATCTCGATGCCGCGCAGAAGGTCGCCGGCCTGCTCTGAGGCGCACCGAGCCGACGGCCGCCGGTGGGCGGCCGCCGTCCTTCGGTCGGATCAGTCGATGTCGGCGATATCGCCCTTCGGCCCGCCGCCGAGCCGCTGCGCCAGCGCCGCTTCCATATAGGGGTCGAGCTCGCCGTTCAGCACATCCTGCGGGCTCGTCGATTCGACACCGGTGCGCAGGTCCTTCACCAGCTGATAGGGCTGCAGCACATAGGAGCGGATCTGGTGGCCCCAGCCGATGTCGGTCTTCGACGCGGCCTGGGCGTTCGCCGCCGCCTCCCGCTTCTCGAGCTCGAGTTCGTAGAGCCGCGCCTTCAGCATCGACCAGGCGGTCGCCCGGTTCTTGTGCTGCGAACGCTCGCTCTGGCACTGCACGACGATGCCGGTCGGGTTGTGCGTGATGCGCACCGCCGAATCGGTCGTGTTGATGTGCTGGCCGCCGGCGCCCTGGGCGCGATAGGTGTCGATGCGGCAGTCGCTCTCGTTGATCTGGATGTCGATCGACTCGTCGACCACCGGATAGACCCAGACGCTCGCAAAGCTCGTGTGCCGGCGTGCCTGGCTGTCATAGGGCGAGATCCGCACGAGGCGGTGGACGCCCGATTCGGTCTTCAGCCAGCCATAACTCTTCTCGCCCTTGACGAGCATGGTGGCGGACTTGATGCCCGCCTCTTCGCCGTCGTGCACTTCGAGCAGCTCGACCTTGCGGCCGCTCTTCTCGGCCCAGCGGGTGTACATGCGCAGCAGCATGTTCGCCCAGTCCTGGCTCTCTGTGCCGCCGGCGCCGGCATGCACTTCGACATAGGTGTCGTTGTCGTCCGCCTCGCCGGACAGCATCGAGGCGATCTGCCGCTTGCGGACATCCTCGGCGAGCACGCGCAGCGCGGCTTCGGCGTCGGCGACGATGCCGTCGTCGCCCTCGGCTTCACCCATCTCGATCAGTTCGATGTTGTCGGCGAGTTCGCGCTCGCTCGCGCGCACCGCGGCGATGCTCTCGTCGAGCGTCTGGCGCTCGCGCATCAGCTTCTGGGCACGCTGCGGATCGTCCCAGAGGGTCGGCGTTTCGGAAAGGGCGTTCAGTTCGTCGAGACGGCGGAGGGCACGATCCCAGTCAAAGATGCCTCCTCAGCAGGGTGATGCCCTGCTTGATTTCGTCGACGACGCTTTCGGTCTCTGTGCGCATGCTCGCTGTCCGGAAAAGGGGGCCGGCCGGGCCGGGCCGCGAAGGCGCGCACCATAGGGAGGACGGGCGGCACTGTAAACCGGATCGGGCCGACGGCGCGGCGGCCGGTTATATGGTCGAAAGGACGAGCGCAACGTCTGAGCCCCCTCTCCCGCGCCGCGGGAGAGGGCCGGGGTGAGGGTCTTCGCTTGGTCGGTTCTCGGCCGATGAAGAAGAGCCCACCCTCACCCTTCCGGCCTACGCGTCTCGGTCGCTCGCGCTCCCTGCGACGCCAAGGCCGGAAGCCCTCTCCCGCGAGCGGGAGAGGGAGGCGGTGCCGGCGGTGCGACACTGCGACCGCAATGGGCTCGAAGGCACGAGCGCAACGGCCGAGCCCCCCTCTCCCGCGGAGCGGGAGAGGGCCGGGGTGAGGGTCTTCTCTTGGCCGATGAAGGCCTACGCGTCTCGGTCGCTGACGCTCCCTGCGACGCCGAGGCCGGAAGCCCTCTCCCGCGAGCGGGAGAGGGACACGCGGTCAGTAGAGACCGCCGGTGCCCGACATCACCGCGCGGTCGGCCTCGGGCGAGACGGTGAGCGGCTGGCCGTTCTGGTCGGTGTAGCCGATGATCGAATAGCTGTCCGGCGGGCCGGTGCCGGGCTTGAAGGCCTCGAGGATGACGCCGTCCTTGCCGGCCTCGGCGCGCAGGCCCGTGCGGCGGTCGATCGGGATCAGCTGGATGCCGGGCGGCACGCGGAACTCGACCGGCGGCTTGTCGGAGAGCGCCATCTTCATGAACTCGGTGAAGATCGGCGCCGAGACCTCGCCGCCCGTCATGCCGCGCCCCATCGGCTTCGGCTGGTCGTAGCCGATGAAGACGCCGACGACGAGATCCGGCGAATAGCCGACGAACCAGGCGTCCTTCTCGTCGTTCGAGGTGCCGGTCTTGCCGGCGATCGGCTTGCCGACGGCCTTGACCGCCGTGCCCGTGCCGCGCTGGACGACGCCTTCGAGCATCGAGGTGATCTGGTATGCCGTCATCGGGTCGAGCACCTGCTCGCGATGATCGGCGATCTCCGGCTCGTCCTGGTTCTCCCAGCGATCCGCGTTGCACGCCTCGCAGATCCGCTCCTCGTGCTTGAAGATCGTCTTGCCGAACCGGTCCTGGATGCGGTCGATCAGCGTCGGGCGGACCTGGCGACCCTCATTCGCGAACACCGAATACGCCGAGACGAGGCGCAGCACCGTCGTCTCCTGCGCGCCGAGCGCGTTCGGCAGATAGGGGCCGAGATTGTCGTAGATGCCGAAGCGCCGGGCATATTCCGCGACGAGCGGCATGCCCATGTCCTGCGCCAGCCGGACGGTCATGACGTTTCGCGACAGTTCGATGCCGGTCCGCAGCGTCGAGGGGCCATAGAATTTCTGCGAATAGTTCTCCGGCCGCCAGATCGGCTGGCCGAAGCCGGGATCGTATTCGAACGGCGCGTCCATCACCACCGAGGACGGGGTGTAGCCGTTGTCGAGCGCCGCAGCGTAGACGAAGGGCTTGAAGGAGGAGCCGGGCTGCCGCATCGCCTGGGTGGCGCGGTTGAACTGGCTCTCCGAGAAGGAGAAGCCGCCGACCAGCGCCAGCACGCGGCCGGTATGCGGGTCCATCGCGACGAGGGCGCCCTCGATGTCCGGCACCTGACGCAGACGCCATGCGCCCGGCTTGCCGTCGGCCGCCTCGACATAGACGACGTCGCCGACATTGAGCCCGGCGTCCTTGCCCTTCTTCGCCGCCCACTTCATCTCGCCATAGGGGATGATGCCGGTCTCGCGGTCGGCGGCGACCGCGCCGCTGCCGTCGCGCGAGGGCTGCAGACCGATCTGCAAGCCGTCCTCGGTCTTGCCGGTCACCACGGCGAGCCGCCATTCGAGCACGTCGGAGAGCGCCGAGACCTTGGCGAGCGCCGGCCCCCAGTCGTCGCCGGTCTCGACCTTCGTCACCGGGCCGCGCCAGCCGCGCTCCTGGTCGAACGCGACGAGACCGTTCATCAGCGCCTGCCGCGCCATCACCTGATAGGCCGGATCGAGCGAGGTGCGCACCGAAAGGCCGCCGTCATAGAGCTTTTCCTCGCCATACATGGCGAGCAGCTGGCGACGGACCTCCTCGACGTAATAATCGGCGGCGAAGAGCCGCGGCGTCGTCGAGCGCAGCTTGACGCCGAGCGGCGAGGCCTTCGCCGCAGCGCCCTCGTCCGGCGTCGCGAAGCCGTTCTCGACCATCCGGTCGATCACCCAGTTGCGCCGCTCGATCGCCCGGTCGGGATAGCGGAACGGATTGTAGTTGTTCGGGCCCTTCGGCAGCGCGGCGAGATAGGCCGCCTCCTGCAGCGTCAGCTCGTGCACCGACTTGTCGAAATAGGTGAGCGAGGCGGCGGCGACGCCATAGGCGCCGAGGCCGAGGAAGATCTCGTTCAGGTAGAGCTCGAGGATCTTGTCCTTCGAATAGGCCTGCTCGATGCGGAGCGACAGGATCGCTTCCTTGATCTTGCGGTCGATCGTCCGCTCGTTGGTCAGCAGGAAGTTCTTGGCGACCTGCTGGGTGATCGTCGAGGCGCCGATCATGCGGCCACCCTCGAGGAGCGCCTGCACGTTCTGCAGCGAGGCGCGGGCGAGGCCGTAATAGTCGAGGCCCGAATGGCTGTAGAAATTCTTGTCTTCGGCGGAAATGAAGGCCGCCTTGACCCGGTCGGGGATCGCCTGGATCGGCAGGTAGAGCCGGCGCTCGCGGGCGAACTCGGCGACGAGCTGGCCGTCGGCCGCGTGGATGCGCGTCATCACCGGCGGCTCGTATTTGGCGAGCACCTCATAGTCGGGCAATCCGCCGGTCAGGCCGGAGATGTACCAGGAGATGCCCGCGGCGAGGACGAGAAAGAACACGGCGGCGATCCCGAACAGGTAACCGAAGAATCGAAGAACCATATCGCTTGCATTCCCCGGGGTCGGTCCGGGGCGTCAGTTACGCCCCTCGACAGGGCCGGACCTCCACCTGCCGCCTCGTCCCCAGCCGAAGGCGGACAGTTGAGCGATCGGCTCGCCCGTCTGCGTCCCGCGGGATGCGATGGCATGGCGGCTCGACTGGACCCGACACCCGCGTTCTTCCGGTTGCTTTGTGGAGAAACTTGGGCGCGGCCGCCCCTCGCCGGACGCGACCCGCCGCCCGTGTCCCGCAGGCCACAACGACGCAAAGGCCGCTTCGGCTGCCGCGCCGCAGGTCCGCCGAACCCCGATGGCGGGCTTCACGGCGCGATTCCGGTCGCGACCCGCGTGGTGAAATAGCGGTCGACGGAGCGGGCGATGGCCGAGGCCGTCTTCTCCCGCCACTCCTCCGAGAGGAGCAGCTTCTCGTCCTCCGGGTTCGACAGATAGCCGAGCTCGACGAGGGCCGAGGGCACATCGGGCGCCTTCAGGACAACAAAACCCGCCTGCTGGTAGGGGCGCTTGAAGAGATTGACGTCGGGCTTGAGCTCCTCGACGAGATTGCGGGCGAAGACGACGGAAAAGCTCTTCGTCTCGCGCCGCGCGAGGTCGATCAGGATGTCGGCGACGTCGTCCTGCGTCGGCTCGATCTCGAGACCGGCGAGCACGTCGGACTTGTTCTCCGATTCGGCGATCGAGGCGGCCATCTGGTCGGACGCCTTCTCCGACAGGGTGTAAACGGTCGCGCCACGGATCTCCGTGCCGCGGAAGGAATCGGCATGGATCGACAGAAAGAGGTCGGCGTGGTGCCGGCGCGCGAACTCGACGCGCTCGCCGAGCCGCAGGAAGGTGTCGTCCTGCCGCGTCATCGTCACCTCGTACTGGCCGCTCGCCTCGAGCTTCTCCTTGAGGAGCTTCGCGAAGCCGAGCACGACATCCTTCTCGAGCGTGCCGGCGGTGCCGATGGCGCCCGAATCGATGCCGCCATGGCCGGGATCGATCACCACCCGCCGCCGACCGTCGTCGGGCCGCACGGAAGGCGCGGAGGGCGCCGCCGGTGCGGTCGCCGCCTCGCCGATCCGCTCGCGCCAGCGGCGGACCGATTCGAGATAGGCCGCGCGCTCGATCGGCACCAGATCGACGACGAGCCGCGCCGGCGTGTCGCCTTCGGCCGGCGCCACATAGGCCTTGTCGACCGAGACCGGCTCCGAGACGTCGAGCACGATGCGCGAGCGGCCCGGCGAGATCAGGCCGTAGCGATAGGCCGAGATCAGTCCCCTGCCCGCCTTGCCCGCATCGGTGCCGAGCGCGAAGCGCGTCTCCGGCATGTCGATGACGACCCGATAGGGATCGGCGAGCGGGAACACGGCGATCGAGGTCTGTTCGGAAAGGTCGACGGAGAAATGCGTGCGGGACGCATCGCCGCTGATCGCGGCCGCCGCGGCGGTCAGCGGGTCGGCCGCAGCCGCGGGCCGGCCCGCACAGCCGAGGGCGAGCACGAACAGAAGAACGAACAGGAGAAGGCCGGGCGACGCCCCCGTCGGCCGGGCCGCGGTCATGATCTCGTCGCGCATCGGCTCCGCTTCTGGTGCCCCCGCCCGCCCCCGTCGCGGCCCTGTCTTAAACGAATAGGCGGGATTGGTTAATCCCTCCTTGCCGGACGGTCCGTCGCAGCCGATCGCCGTCCGGCACGATCGTCGGGTCGACTGAGGCCATGCCGAGGCCGTGCCGCGGCCGTTCCGAGAATCCTTGCCAAGAATCGCGCGCTTCCATAAAAGGGAAGCCACGGATTTCATCCTCCGCCCGGCTCGCTGCGCGAGCAGCGCCGGCAAAAGCGGTGGAGCGTCAGGAGCACAGGCGCCTTCGCCATGCTCCGCGTGCGTTCTGCGGTAGCCCCGGTGGCACGGTCAGAGGATGGGTCGACCTCCTCGCCCGGCGTGCTCGCAGATCTTTCGAGCCTCTTCCGCCTCGCGAGGACGAGACGATCCGACGGGCGGCGCGCCGCATGCGAGCGCGCGTCCCGGACCACATCTCTCGCGGACGGCCTGCCGTCCGTTCCGAAGCGTTCAGACGAGGCCACGAGCGCAGCCTTATGATCCGGTCCATTCCGCTCCCCCAGGGACAGCGCTGCCCGGCGATCGCCGGTGCGGCGCGTCTCGCGGTGTCGGCCGGGCGCTCCCCCACCATCCACCACCCATCGCTATTCGGCGCGACGGCGCCGCACCCTGCCGAGGCGCCGCGCGCCGGCCGGGGAGCGGCGCGGCCGCGCCCAGGAGACATGCCGATATGGCCAACAAGATGCTCATCGACGCCTCCCATCCGGAGGAGACCCGCGTCGTCGTCGTGCGCGGCAGCCGGGTCGAGGATTTCGACTTCGAATCCGCTTCGCGCCGCCCGCTGCGCGGCAATATCTATCTCGCCAAGGTAACCCGGGTCGAACCCTCGCTGCAGGCCGCCTTCATCGAATACGGCGGCAACCGGCACGGCTTCCTCGCCTTCTCCGAAATCCATCCCGACTATTACCAGATCCCCGTCGCCGACCGGCAGGCCCTGATCGAGGCCGAGGAGCGCGAGGCGGCCGAGGCCGAAGAGAGCGAGCGCCGGGCCGAGAAGTCGCGCCGCCGCCGCGGCGGGGCGAAGGCCGCCGAGGCGAAGGATGACGCGGTGTCGGGCGACGCCTCCGGCGCCGAGGGCGACGGCGATCCCGCCGCGGAAGCCGGCGCCGAGGGCGAGACGGCCGCGGAAGGCGAGACGGATGGTGCCGCCGAGGCGGGCGAGACCGCCGGCGACGAGGAGAGCGGCAGCGACGGCACCGAAACGAACGACGGCGAAGCGAATGGCGAGACCGTCACGGCGACCGCCGAGGACGAGGCCCCGGCCCGCCCGAACCCGCCGCGCCGCCGGCGTTCCGACGACGACGGCGAAGGCGGCGGCGTCGAGGAGGTGAACGAGGCGGCCGAGGAAGTCGTCGAATCGGTCGGCGCCGAGGATGCGCTCGAGGAACTGCCGGAGCGCCGCCGTCCGCGCGCCCGCCAGTACAAGATTCAGGAAGTCATCAAGCGCCGCCAGATCCTGCTCGTCCAGGTCGTCAAGGAAGAGCGCGGCAACAAGGGCGCGGCGCTCACCACCTATCTGTCGCTCGCCGGCCGCTATTCCGTGCTGATGCCGAATACGGCGCGGGGCGGCGGCATCTCGCGCAAGATCACCAATGCGGTCGACCGCAAGCGGCTGAAGGAGGTCGCGGCCGAGCTCGAGGTGCCGGAAGGCATGGGCGTCATCCTGCGCACCGCCGGTGCCTCGCGCACCAAGGCCGAGGTGAAGCGCGACTTCGAGTATCTGCTGCGCCTTTGGGAGAACGTCCGCGAGCTGACCTTGAAGTCGACCGCGCCGACGCTCGTCTATGAGGAGGGGTCGCTCGTCAAGCGCTCGATCCGCGACCTCTACAACAAGGACATCGAGGAGATCCTCGTCGCCGGCGAGGACGGCTACCGCGAGGCGAAGGACTTCATGCGCATGCTCATGCCGAGCCATGCCAAGAACGTCCAGCCCTACCGGGACAGCCAGCCGCTCTTCGCGCGGTTCGGCGTCGAATCGCAGCTCGACGCGATGTTCTCGCCGCAGGTGACGCTGAAGTCCGGCGGCTACATCGTCATCAACCCGACCGAGGCGCTCGTTTCGATCGACGTCAATTCGGGCCGCTCGACGCGCGAGCACAATATCGAGGACACCGCCCTCGCCACCAATCTCGAGGCGGCGGACGAGGTGGCGCGGCAGTTGCGCCTGCGCGATCTCGCCGGCCTGATCGTCATCGACTTCATCGACATGGAGGAGAAGCGCAACAACCGGTCGGTCGAGAACCGCCTGAAGACGGCGCTGAAAAACGATCGCGCCCGCATCCAGGTCGGCCGGATCTCGCATTTCGGCCTGATGGAGATGTCGCGCCAGCGCATCCGCACCGGCGTCGTCGAAAGCTCGATGGAGGTCTGCCCGCACTGCCAGGGCACCGGCCATGTCCGCACCCCGGCTTCGGTGGCGCTGCACGTGCTGCGCTCGATCGAGGACCAGCTGATGAAGGGCGCGACGCACAATCTGGCGATCCGCACCCGCACCAATGTCGCCCTCTACATCCTCAACCAGAAGCGCAGCCATCTGCTCGAGCTCGAGGAGCGCTTCGGCATCTCGATCGCGGTGCTCGCCGACGAGACCGTGACCGCCGCCGCGCATTATGTGCTCGAGCGTGGCGAGCCGGTGGTGCCGCGCGCCCTGCCGCCGCCGAGCGTGCGGGTCGACACGATCGAGCCGGTCGACGAGCCCGCCGAGCCGGTGGAGGCCGTCGAGCCGGAGGTCGCCGAGGAGGTCGAGGAAGACGAGGAGAAGGACGATCGGAGCGCCGCGCCCGAGGGCGGCGAGCGCGGCGAGAACGGCCGGCGTCGGCGTCGGCGGCGGCGTCGGCGGCGCGGCAATGGCGATGCGCTCGCCGCGGGCTCGGGGTCCGAAGCCGGCGAGGCGGGCGACGAGGCCGATGACGAGGAGGACGGCGAGGAAGCCGGCTCCGAATCGGCGGAGGCGCGGGTCGAGGCCGCCGGGGCGCCCGAAGCCGCGGCCACTGAAAGCGAGGCGGGCGATGCCGCGGCGGGCGACGCCCCTGTGGCCGAGCCGGTCGCCGCGGTCACCGAGGCGGGTCCGGCCGAGGCCGAGGCCGGATCGGCGGACGACGTCGATGGTGATGAGGATGCCGAAGACCGGCGCCGCCGCCGGCGCGGCCGGCGCGGTGGACGTCGTGGCCGCCGTGGCGAGGGCGAGACGGAGGCGGTCGTCGCCGCGCCGATGAGCGAGGAGGAGGCCGCGGCCGATGCCCCCCCGGCGGCGGTGTCGACCGTCGTCGACGAGGAGGCCGGCGACGAGATCCCGCTCGGCGTGGATCTTCCGGTCGCCGACGTCGCGGAGGCGGCGCCGCCGCTCGTCGATGCGGTGCCGGAGGATCGCCCGCTCGACATGCCGCAGGACGACGATCTCGCCGATGGCGAGGCCTCGGCCGAGGTCGAGCCGGACGCCGGGTCGAATGGCGCTGCCGAAGCCGTGGACGCCGCGGCCGATGTCGCGCCGGACACGACGCGCACCGTCGTCGTGCCGGCCGAAGAGCCCGAGGATCCCGACCGGCCGAAGCGCAGCGGCTGGTGGCAGCGGCGCACGTTCTTCTGAACGGGCCTCGGTGCGGCGACGTGACGGTCACGTCGCCGCTTTACGCCGCGCCGATCGGACGCGATAACACCCAGCAACAGCCGGAACCGTCCGGCCCGCCCGAGGAGGCCGCCATGCCCCGTTGGTTGATCGAGCTCTTCACCTGGTGGAACGGCCAGACCATGGGCACGCGCTTCTTCACCTGGCGGAAGGGCGAGCGGGTCGGCGAGGACCAGTTCGGCAATGTCTATTACCGCTCCCCGGACCCTGCCCGGACCGCGGGCGGTTTTCCGGAGCGGCGCTGGGTCATCTACAAGGGCTATGCCGAGTCGACGAGCATTCCGCCCGGCTGGCACGCCTGGATGCACCACCGCGCCGCCAATCCGCCGACGGCGAGCGGCTACACCCCGCGCGAGTGGGAACAGCCGCATCGGGCCAACCCGACCGGCAGCCCGGCCGCCTACCGCCCGAAGGGCTCGATCGTCGGCGCCGCCAATCGTCCCAAGGTGACCGGCGACTACGAGGCCTGGACGCCCTAGGCGCCCGCCCTCCCCGTTCGACCCCTCGCCCCGGCCTCGTGCCGGGGTCGTTTTTTGACCTCTCCGAAGACCCGCTCCTCACAGAACACCCGTCACCCCGGCCTCCGTGCCGGGGTCCATGATCGTGCCGCCGGGCGAACACGCGCCCCACCGCCCCCTCGCACGGCCGTCATCCCGGGCGAGGCGCAGCCGAGACCCGGGACCCATCACGCCGAACTCGGGCCGGGTCCCGAGTGCCGCGACGATCGCACGGCTTTCGCCGGGATGACGGATGGGCAGCGTCCACCGAGAGCCCCGCACGTCACGATTATGGATGCCGGCACGGAGGCCGGCATGACGGGTGGTGGGGGCTGTTCGCAAAGCCGGGGGGCGAGGAGCGGGAGAACGGCCGGAGCGGCAAGGCCCCTTCACGGACGCAGGGCACCGTCACCCCCCAGACCCCCCGTCACCCCGGCCTCCGTGCCGGGGTCCATAATCGGGACGTCGGGCGAACACGCGCACCGCCGCCCCCGCGCACCCGTCATCCCGGGCGAGGCGCAGCCGAGACCCGGGACCCATCACGCCGAACTCGGGCCGGGTCCCGAGTGGCGCGCCGATCGCACGGCTTTCGCCGGGATGACGGATGGGCAGCGTCCACCGAGAGCCCCGCACGTCACGATTATGGATGCCGGCCCGGAGGCCGGCATGACGGGTGGTGGGGGCTGTTCGCAAAGCCGGAGGGGCGAGGAGCGGGAGAACGCCCGGAGCGGCAAGGCCCCTTCAAGGACGCAGGGCACCGTCACCCCCAGAACCCCCGTCACCCCGGCCTCCGTGCCGGGGTCCATAATCGTGCCGCCGGGCGAACACGCGCCCCGCCGCCATCCCGCGCACCCGTCATCCCGGGCGAGGCGCAGCCGAGACCCGGGACCCATCACGCCGAACTCGGGCCGGGTCCCGAGTGGCGGTACGATCGCACGGCTTTCGCCGGGATGACGGATGGAGGGGTTCGTCCAGAACACCCATCCTCACGATTATGGATGCCGGCACGGAGGCCGGCATGACGGGTGGAGGGTGCTGTTCGCAAGGCGGGAGGGGCGAGGAGCGGAAGAGCGGCCGGAGCGGCAGGCCCCTTCGAGGACGCAGGGCACCGTCACCCCCAGAACCCCCGTCACCCCGGCCTCCGTGCCGGGGTCCATAATCGGGACGTCGGGCGAACACGCGCCCCACCGCCATCCCGCGCACGGCCGTCATCCCGGGCGAGGCGCAGCCGAGACCCGGGACCAATCACGTCGAACTCGGGCCGGGTCCCGAGTGCCGCGACGATCGCACGACTTTCGCCGGGATGACGGTTGGGCAGCCTCCACCGAGAGCCCCACACGTCACGATTATGGATGCCGGCACGGAGGCCGGCATGACGGGTCGAGGGGGTTGTTCGCAAGGCGGGAGGGGCGAGGAGCGGAAGAGCGGCCGGAGCGGCAGGCCCCCTCAAGGACGCAGGGCACCGTCCCCCCCGGAACACCCGTCACCCCGGCCTCCGTGCCGGGGTCCATAATCGGGACGCCGGGCGAACACGCGCACCGCCTCCGGCGAGACGGGCCGGCATCCGATTCGCCCGCCCTGCCCGCCCCGCCGGCGCCTGCGCCGCCCTCGGTCGCGCGCCCCCGGCCGCGCAGACGGGTTGCCCTGCCTGTGGACAGCGAGGAAAGTCGCGGGCTTGGTTCGGGTCCTTCATCAGCGCTTCACGATCCGGCGGATCGGACACCCCCCGTTAAGTCCTTCATCTCGCTGCGGTAGCGCCGACAGCGCGGCGAAGCCCCCGTTTTCCACAGGCCGACCACATCATTTAGTCGGGTTCGGTTCGCGACCCCCAACTTCTTGACGCTCCCGAAGGACTCGGACTAGCTTCGGGACGTTCGGTCGGAATGCGGCCCGGGCGGTTCGGTCCCGGATTTTCCACAGACAGGCGGGGGTTGCGGATGCGGCGCGGGGGTCTTGCCCCGATCGGCCGCCGGGCTACCCTCGTTCGTGTCGAGGCGGCGTGCCGCACTGGAGACCGAACGCAGTAACCCTATATTTAGGGATATGAGTAACGCTCCCTACTAAATGATGTGGGATCAACCCCCATCATGGAGCGTTGGTCGAAACTGGGGCCGGGGCACTTCCACCGGCGGCCGCGCCGTGAGGCGTCGGTCGGCACAGGCAAAGGGCATTGAGCGATGCGGATCGAGCGGCGTTACACGGAAGCGGGCCAGTCCCCCTATGCCGGGATCGAATTCCGGACGACGCGGAGCGAGATCCGCAATCCCGACGGCTCGGTCGTCTTCAAGCTCGACGACATCGCCGTGCCCGCCTCCTGGAGCCAGGTCGCGGCCGACATCATCGCCCAGAAATATTTCCGCAAGGCCGGCGTGCCGAAGCGCCTGAAGCGCGTCGAGGAGCACGACGTGCCGTCCTTCCTGTGGCGCTCGGTCGCCGACGAGAAGGCGCTCGCCGCACTCCCCGAGGCCGAACGCCAGGGCGGCGAGACCGATTCCCGCCAGGTGTTCGACCGGCTCGCCGGCACCTGGACCTATTGGGGCTGGAAGGGCGGCTATTTCGACAGCGAGGCCGACGCCGCCGCCTTCTGTGACGAGCTGCGCTACATGCTCGCCACCCAGAAGGTGGCACCGAACTCGCCGCAATGGTTCAACACCGGCCTGCACTGGGCCTATGGCATAGACGGGCCGAGCCAGGGCCACTATTACGTCGACTACAAGACCGGCAAGCTGGTGAAGTCGAAGACGGCCTACGAGCATCCGCAGCCGCACGCCTGCTTCATCCAGTCGGTCGAGGACGATCTCGTCAACGAGGGCGGCATCATGGACCTGTGGGTCCGCGAGGCGCGCCTGTTCAAATACGGCTCCGGCACCGGCTCCAACTTCTCGAAGCTGCGCGGCGAGGGCGAGCGGCTGTCGGGCGGCGGCAAGTCGTCCGGCCTGATGAGCTTCCTGAAGATCGGCGACCGCGCCGCCGGCGCGATCAAGTCGGGCGGCACCACGCGGCGCGCCGCCAAGATGGTGGTGGTCAATGCCGACCATCCCGACATCGAGGCCTATGTCGACTGGAAGGTCCGCGAGGAGCAGAAGGTCGCGGCGCTCGTCACCGGCTCGAAGACGGTGGCGCAGCACCTGAAGGCGATCATGAAGGCCTGCGTCAATTGCGACGGGCCGGAAGGCGATTGCTTCGACCCGGCGAAGAACCCGGCCCTGAAGCGCGAGATCCGCGCCGCCAAGAAGGCGCTGGTGCCGCAGAACTACATCCTGCGGGTGATCCAGTTCGCGAAGCAGGGCTACACCGAGATCGAATTCCCGATCTTCGACACCGACTGGGATTCCGAGGCCTATCTCACCGTCTCGGGCCAGAACTCGAACAATTCCGTCTCGATCACCAACGACTTCCTGAAGGCGGTCGAGCTCGACGGCGACTGGGCGCTCGTCCGCCGCACCGACGGCAAGGTGGCGAAGACGATCAAGGCGCGCGACCTGTGGGAGCGCATCGGCTATGCCGCCTGGGCGTCGGCCGATCCGGGCCTGCACTTCAATTCGACGATGAACGAGTGGCACACGGCGCCGGCCTCGGGGCGGATCAACGCCTCCAATCCGTGCTCGGAATACATGTTCCTCGACGACACGGCCTGCAATCTCGCCTCGCTCAACCTCCTGCAGTTCCGCGACGCCGAGAAGCGCTTCGACACCGAGAAGTTCGAGCACGCCTGCCGGCTGTGGACGGTGGTGCTCGAGGTCTCCGTCCTGATGGCGCAGTTCCCCTCGAAGGCGATCGCCGAGCTCTCCTACGAGTTCCGCACTCTCGGCCTCGGCTATGCGAATATCGGCGGCCTGCTGATGTCGGCCGGAATCCCTTACGATTCCGCCGAGGGCCGCGCGATCTGCGGCGCCATCACCGCGATCATGACGGGCACCGCCTATGCGACCTCCGCCGAGATGGCGAAGGAGCTCGGCGCCTTCCCCGGCCATGCGAAGAATGCCGATCACATGCTGCGCGTCATGCGCAACCACCGCCGCGCCGCTCATGGCGAGGCGACCGGCTATGAGGGGCTGACCGCCCTCCCCGTCCCGCTCGACCATGCCTCGATCGCCGACGGCCGGCTGTCGCAGCGCGCGCGGGCGGTGTGGGACGCCGCGGTCTCGCTCGGCGAGGCGCACGGCTATCGCAACGCGCAGGCGACCGTGATCGCGCCGACCGGCACGATCGGCCTCGTGATGGATTGCGACACCACCGGCATCGAGCCTGATTTCGCGCTCGTGAAGTTCAAGAAGCTCGCCGGCGGCGGCTATTTCAAGATCATCAACCGCGCCGTGCCGGAGGCGCTGCGCGCGCTCGGCTATGCCGAGCACCAGATCGCCGAGATCGAGGCCTATGCGGTCGGCCACGGGTCGCTGCGCCAGGCGCCGGGCATCAACCACGGCACGCTGAGGGCGAAGGGCTTTACCGAGGCCGTGCTCGACAAGCTCGAGGGCTCGCTCGCCTCGGCCTTCGACATCAAGTTCGTCTTCAACCGCTGGAATCTCGGCGAGGCCTTCGTCAGGGAGACGCTCGGCTTCACCGAGGCCGAGCTCGCCGATCCGTCCTTCGACATGCTCGCCGCGCTCGGCTTCTCGAAGAAGGAGATCGAGGCCGCCAACATCCATGTCTGCGGCGCGATGACGCTCGAGGGCGCGCCCTTCCTGAAGACCGAGCACTATGCGGTGTTCGACTGCGCCAATCCGTGCGGCAAGCTCGGCAAGCGCTATCTGTCGGTCGAGAGCCACATCCGCATGATGGCGGCGGCGCAGCCCTTCATTTCGGGCGCGATCTCGAAGACCATCAACATGCCGAACGACGCCACCGTCGAGGACGCCAAGAACGCCTACATGCTGTCCTGGAAGCTGGGGCTGAAGGCGAACGCGCTCTATCGCGACGGCTCGAAGCTGTCCCAGCCGCTCAACGCCCAGATCCTCGCCGATGACGAGGACGAGGCGGAGGAGGCGGTCGAGGCACTGGTCGCGAAGCCCGCGGCGCAGCGCGCCGAGGTGATCGCCGAGCGCATCGTCGAGAAGATCATCGAGCGCGAGGTCCGCAAGCGCGAGAAGATGCCGGACCGCCGCACGGGCTACACCCAGAAGGCGATCGTCGGCGGCCACAAGGTCTATCTCCACACCGGCGAGTATCGCGACGGCCGGCTCGGCGAGATCTTCATCGACATGCACAAGGAAGGCGCCGCCTTCCGCGCGATGATGAACAATTTCGCGATCGCCATCTCGCTCGGCCTGCAATATGGCGTGCCGCTTGAGGAATATGTCGAGGCCTTCGTGTTCACCCGGTTCGAGCCCGCCGGAATGGTCCAGGGCAATGAGACGATCAAGAACGCGACGTCGATCCTCGACTACATCTTCCGCGAGCTCGCCGTTTCCTATCTCGCCCGCTACGACCTCGCCCATGTCAATCCGGACGACATCGCCGCGACGACGATCGGCGGCGGCGAGAGCCAGGCGAAGCCGGCCGAGGTGAGCCACGGCATCGTGCGCGGCAAGACGGAGCGCTTCCGCCTGATCGACAGGGCCGGCGAATCGAAGGGCGCGGCGACCGCCCCGGCGCCGACCGCCTCGACGGTGACGGCGCTCCGCCCGACCGCGATCGCCGGCGGCGCCGCACTCGCCTACAAGCGCGACCTGACGCCGGAGCCCGCGCCGGCCTCGGTCGGCCGTGCCGAACCGGAGGCGTCCGCGCCGTCCGCCGCCCCGCGGCAGTCGACGGCCGAGAAGGCGGCGATCGCCCGCATGAAGGGCTATGAGGGCGAGAGCTGCACGGAATGCGGCAATTTCACCATGGTGCGCAACGGCACCTGCCTGAAATGCGACACCTGCGGCTCGACGAGCGGCTGCAGCTGAGGAAGCGAGCCGCAAGACCGTCGGTGTACGCAGAGCGCTTGCTCCACCCAAAACACCCGTCACCCCGGCCTCCGTGCCGGGGTCCATAATCGGGACGCCGGGCGGCCCGAGCGCCGCCGCCACCCCGCGCACCCGTCATCCTCGCGAAGGCGAGGATCCATCACGTCGGTCCGTCCGCCGTTGCCTGGATTCCCGCCTGCGCGGGAATGACGGGGGGGAAAACGCCCGCCGAATACGCCGCAGGTCACGATTATGGATGCCGGCCCGGAGGCCGGCATGACGGGTGGCGGGGGCGGTTCGAAGGCCTCGCACCGCGGTGCGCGGAGCGGCCGGCCGGACCGTCTGAGCCCGAGAGCACCGTCACCACCAAAGCACCCGTCACCCCGGCCTCCGTGCCGGGGTCCATAATCGGGACGCCGGGCGAATACGCGCGGCGCCGCCATCCCGCACACCCGTCATCCTCGCGAAGGCTAGGATCCATCACGCCGAGCCGTCCGCCGTTGCATGGATTCCCGCGGGAATGACGGGGGAAAACGCCCGCCGAAAACGCCGCACGTCACGATTATGGATGCCGGCACGGAGGCCGGCATGACGGGTGGCGGGGGTTGCTCGAAGGCCTCGCACCGCGCGGAGCGGCCGGCCGGACGGTCTGAGCCCGAGAGCACCGTCGCCACCAGAGCACCCGTCACCCCGGCCTCCGTGCCGGGGTCCATAATCGGGACGCCGGGCGAACACGCGCGCCGCCGCCATCCCGCACACCCGTCATCCTCGCGAAGGCGAGGATCCATCACGCCGAGCCGTCCGCCGTTGCATGGATTCGGCCTCCACGGGAATGACGGGGGGAAAACGCCCGCCGAATACGCCGCACGTCACGATTATGGATGCCGGCCCGGAGGCCGGCATGACGGGTGGTGGGGGCTGTTCGAAGGCCTCGCACCGCGGTGCGCGGAGCGGCCGGCCGGTCGGCTCCCGAGAGCACCGTCACCACCAAAGCACCCGTCACCCCGGCCTCCGTGCCGGGGTCCATAATCGTGACGCCGGGCGAACACGCGCGGCGCCCGCTCAGAGCGCGACGAGGCTCGCCGAAAGGTCCTGCCAGTCGGGGTTTTCCTGCTCGATCACATTCGCCTTCCATTCGCGCTTCCAGTTCTTCAACTGCTTCTCGCGCGCGATGGCGGCCTCCATCGTGGCGTGCATCTCGTACCAGACCAGCCGGTGGACACCGTAGCGCTTGGTGAAGCCCTCGGCCGTTCCTTCCCGGTGCTGCCAGCAGCGCCGCGGCAGATCGCTCGTCACGCCGACATAAAGCGTTCCGTGTTTGCCGCTCGCCATCATGTAGACGCTGGGTTGCTTCATGTCGCAGACGCTACCTTGGCCGTCGACCAAGGGCCAGAGCCGACCGCGCGGGAACGCCGCCATGAGGCACCGTCCCGCCCCTCTTTCGACGGGCACGATTATGGATGCCGGCCCGGAGGCCGGCACGACGGGTGGCGGGGGTGATCGAAGACATTACGCGGGTAGTGTGCGGAGCGGCCGGCCGGTCGGCTCCCGAGAGCACCGTCGCCACCAGAGCACCCGTCACCCCGGCCTCCGTGCCGGGGTCCATAATCGGGACGCCGGGCGAATACGCGCGGCGCCGCCATCCCGCACACCCGTCATCCTCGCGAAGGCGAGGATCCATCACGCCGAGCCGTCCGCCGTTGCATGGATTCCCGCGGGAATGACGGGGGGAAAACGCCCGCCGAATACGCCGCACGTCACGATTATGGATGCCGGCACGGAGGCCGGCATGACGGGTGGCGGGGGCTGTTCGAAGGCCTGGCGGGGAGCGCACAGGGAGAGGGGCCGCCGGACCGCTTGAGCCCGAGAGCGCCATCGCCACCCAAAACACCCGTCACCCCGGCCTCCGTGCCGGGGTCCATAATCGGGACGCCGGGCGGTCTCGCCCGCGCACCGGCAGCCCTCGCGCAAGCTCTCAATGCTGTCCTGCGGCCCTACGTCCGGAGAGGCCCCTTGCGCGCCCTGCACGCCGTCCCGTCGTCCCGCACCCGCGCCGCCATCCCGGCGGCCCGGCGCGCATGCAAAAAGCCCGGCCTTTCGACCGGGCTCCGTCCGTCGCGTCGGGATGAGGCGGCGCGGTTACTTCGCCGCCGGAACCTTGCCGAACAGCGCCTCATAGGGCTTGTAGGCGCTCTTCGTCAGCTCGGTGAACATCTCGCCCATCTTCGTCATCTCGGCGACATAGCCCTCATAGGAGGAGCGCACATAGTCGCTCTGCAGCTCGACGACCTTGTCGATGCTCTTCGCCGCCAGCAGCTTCTCGAGCGCCGCGGTGCCGGTCTCGAAGCTCTTCTTCGAGTAGTCGGCCGCCTCGACGGCGATCGCCTGCATGCCCTTCGAGAAGGCCGAGAGGCTCTTCATCGCGTTGTCCATGCTGTCCTTGCCAACCTTCTGCATGTCATCGAAGCCGGCCGCCATGACGCGCCTCCCTTCATACCGATCCCGAACGGCGCATGTGCCTTCGGTTCCACGCCCTTAATTTATGCATTGCAGCATCGGCGTCAAGGATGAATTTGTGCACTGCACAATGGGCGGCGGTCCGGATCGGGACTCGATCGAATCGTCGGCTTTTACCGATTCGTAACGGCGTCGGCCCTAGCCTCTGCGGCGAGCGCATTGGACCGGGTCGCCATCGCGCCGATCAAGGGGCGGTCCGGATCGAGCCTTCGGTTTCGTCGAAAGCCGCCTCTTGCCGGCCGATTTGGAAGACGGGACTTGCGCAGCGCCGCAGGACCGCCGCAAATTCGACCCGGTGTCGAGGCAATCTTTGAAACTACCCGCCGCGTGGGGGCCACGGGCGGGGCGAGACGGAGAGTGGACTTCATGCTGCAGGGCACCAAACCCTTCGGCCGCCTGGGCTTGCGTGCGGTGCGCAATGCCCTTGCGGGCCTCATGGTTGTGGCGGCCGTTTCGGGGGCGACCACGGTCGTCGCCCATGCCGCGAAGTATGCCGCGATCGTCGTCGATGCGAATACCGGCAAGGTGCTGCACGCCAAGAACGCGGATTCGCCGCGCTATCCGGCCTCGCTCACCAAGATGATGACGCTCTATCTGCTGTTCGGGGCACTCGACAGCGGCAAGCTGACGATGGACACCCGGCTGAAGGTTTCCGCCTTCGCCGCGGCGCAGTCCCCCACCAAGCTCGGCCTCAAGGTCGGCTCGACGATCAGCGTGCGCGAGGCGATGCTCGGCCTGATCACCAAGTCGGCGAACGACGCCGCTGTGGTGATCGCCGAGAACCTCGCCGGCTCCGAATCGGCCTTTGCGAAGCGGATGACCTCGACCGCCCGCCGCATCGGCATGACCAACACCACCTTCCGCAACGCCTCGGGCCTGCCCAATCCCGGCCAGGTGTCGACGGCCCGCGACATGGCCACCCTCGGCCGCGCGCTCGCCGAGCACTACCCCGAATATTACAAGTATTTCTCGACCCGCAGCTTCGTGTTCCGCGGCCGGACGATCAACGGCCACAACAATCTGCTCGGCCGGGTCGACGGCGTCGACGGCATCAAGACCGGCTATATCCGCGCCTCCGGCTTCAACCTCGTCTCCTCGATGCGCCGCAACGGCCGCCATCTGGTCGCCACCGTGATCGGCGGCACGTCGGGCCGCGCCCGCGACGCGCAGATGCAGGCGCTCCTCGAGCAGTATATCGGCAAGGCCTCGCGCCGTTCGGGCGGCGCGCTGATCGCCCGTGCCGGCCAGGAGGACGCCGCGCCTGCGCTTCTCGCCCTCGCCCCCTCGCCGCGGCCGCGCCCGGAACTCGTCGCGGCGGCCGAGGAGGTCGGCAGCATCGTCGCCGACGAACCCGAGACGGTCGACGTCTATGACGCGGTCGTGGCCGCCGAGGACAAGCCGGTCGCCGACCCGAAGGTCGTCACCGCCTCCGTCGTGCCGGTCGCCAACCCGCTCGCCCGCAACGACGACGAGGAGATCGCGCAGGGCGACATCGACGACGGCGGTGCCGCCGACGCCGCGGCGATCATGACCGCCTCGGCCGATTCGGGCTGGAAGATCCAGATCGCCGCGTCGCCGACCGCCGCGGGCGCCGATTCGATGCTCGACAAGGCCCGGGCGGCGGCGCCGCAGCTGCTCGCCCAGGCGGTGCCGCAGGTCGAGACCGTGAAGAAGGGCAAGTCGACGCTCTATCGCGCCCGCTTCGCCGGCTTCTCGGACAAGGACGCCGCATGGGCGGCCTGCGGCAAGCTCGAGAAGCACGATTTCTCCTGCCTCGCCATCCGCCGGTGAGCCCGGACCGCCGCCCCTTTCCCCATCGTCTCCTCTGTCTCGCGTCGGGAGCTAGCGATGTTTGCCGAGAAGCCTGTCCTTAGCCTCGTTGAGCTTGGCGGCCAGGAAGGTCGATCCGCCCTGGTCAGGATGGACCCCCTTCATCAGGCGGCGCCAGGCCTCTCGGATCTCCTGCTCGCCGGCGCCGGGCGGAAGGCCAAGGATCTGGTAGGCCTCCTCCTCTGTCATGGTGCCCGGGCGCGTCGCGCCGCCCGCCCGCCCTGCCGAATCGCCATCGACGTGTTCACGCCAGCCGGGCGCCCTGCGGTCGAGATAGTGTTCGAGCATTGAGCGGTCGCCCGGGCTGCGGGCGACCTCCCGCCACAGCTCGAGCAGCTCCGTCCGGCCGAGCTTGTCGAGCGGCTTGCCGGCGTGCCGCCCCTTCGCCACCGTGAGCCGGCCGCGGCCGTCCTTGACGATCCGCCCGCCGCCTCGCCGGCCGAACAGGGCCGGCAGATCCCCCTTCAGCGCCGCGAAGCCGAAGCCGGCGATCGCGATGCCGAGCGGCAGCCGCCCCGTCAGCATGAGCAGTGTGCCGAGCGCGACGAGCCCGCCGGCGAGGCCGCGGCTCAGGATCTTCTCAGCCCCCGCTTTGGGGCCGAAGACCAGAAAGGCGAGCCCGACCGACAGGGCGAGCAGGGCGAGAGCGGGGGCGATCAGGCCCATGGCGGCGGCGGCTCCGGATGCGACCCGCCCTCTATGGGGTGCGAGGCTCCGCCTGGCAATCGCGGATCGGGACGCGCCGGCCCCGATCTGCTAGATGCGGTGGTCCGCCGCCGGAGAGTGCCGCCATGTTGTTCCACCCGCCCGTCTTTCGCAGCATCGACGCGCTCCGCGCGCTGGTCGGCACATGGCGGGCCGCTGGGTTCACCGTCGGCATGGTGCCGACCATGGGGGCGCTCCATGCCGGTCACGTCTCGCTCGTCCGGGCCGCCAAGGCGCGGCAGGACCGGGTGATCGCGACGATCTTCGTCAACCCGACCCAGTTCGCCCCGAACGAGGATTTCGCCGCCTATCCGCGCACCGAGGACAGCGATCTCGACCAGCTCGCCGCGGTCGGCACCGACGCCGTCTTCGCTCCCCTCCCCGACGAAATGTATCCGGCCGGCCATGTCACCGCGGTCTCGGTCGAGGGCGGCCCGGCGCTCGGCCTCGAGAGCGATTTCCGGCCTCATTTCTTCCGCGGCGTGGCGACCGTCGTGTCGAAGCTTCTGCTCGCCGGCATGCCGGACGCCGCCTTCTTCGGCGAGAAGGATTATCAGCAGCTCCTCGTCATCCGCCGCATGGTCGCCGATCTCCGCCTGCCGACCGACATCGTCGGCCTGCCGACGGTGCGCGAGGGCGACGGCCTCGCCCTCTCCTCGCGCAACGCCTATCTCTCGGCCGAGGAGCGGGCGATCGCGCCGAAGCTGCACGCCGCGCTCGCCGAGGCCGCGGAGGAGATCGAGGTCGGCCTCGAAGTCGCGGAGGTGCTCGCCGCCGCCCGCCAGACGCTCGAGAAGGCCGGCTTCCGGCCGGACTATGTGGCGCTCAGGAACGCCGAGACGCTCGCCGAGGTCGCGGATGCCGCCGCCGAGCCGCTCCGGCTGCTCGCCGCCGCCTGGCTCGGCCGCACCCGGCTGATCGACAACGTCGCCGTTCCCTCCCCCGGCACGGCCGGTGCCGCGGCCGCCGCCGCGGAGCCGGAGATCGCGCCGGCGGAGGCGGAGGCGGCCCCGTTCGACACCCCGCCTGCCGACCCCACCGAACCCGCGGCCGCGGAGGCCGGCGGGTCAGAACAGGCCGATGGCGGCGAGCTCGGCGCGTAGGGCGTCCGGCAGGTCGTCCGCGCCGGCGGTGCGGGCACCGAGATCGGCCGGCGCATCCTTCGGCTCCAGATAGCGCCAGCCCTGGAAGGGCTGGCGGGGCTGCGGCACGGTCCTCACGAGCACCGGCTCGAGCACCAGCTTGCAGCGGCCGATGCCGTCGGCGCCGGTCACCGCCTCGAGCGCCAGCAGCCGCTGGCGCACCAGCACCTGGCCGCGGATCACCCAATAGAGCGAGCCGCCGTCGAGCAGCGCCTCGGTCCGCTTCGGCGTCATCCGTGTCGTGTGGCTGTCCTCCGGCACGAGGCCGGCGCCGCGCTGCCGGGCGAGGTCCTCCTCGATCCAAGCGGCGAGTTCCTCGACGCTGTCGACGCCGACGCAGAGCTTGATCAGATGGAGCGTCATGGGCTCAAGCTCCGCCGCTGCGACGTCGCGGTCAAATGCTCCCGCCGATTTTCCACAGCCGGCCGCTTGAACGCCGCCGCGGCCTCGCCTAGAGCCTTGAGGAGAGGTGGCGATGCCGAGCGAACCCCGTTCCCCGACGACCAAGGCCGAGCTCGACCGTCTGGCGAGCCGGATCGCGACGATCGGCATCATCGCCGGCCTCGCCTGCACGTCGCTCGGCATGCTCGCCCGCTCGCCGGTGTTCGGCGGCGCCGGCCTCCTCGTCGTGCTCATCGCGGTCGTGCTGCGCCGGCCCCTGGCGCGGCTCGTCGCCGGCCGGGGTTGAGGCAAGGGATCGTTGGGGACGGCCGTGCTCGATCTTTCCCCCCTCGATCTCGTCGCGCTCGCCTGGTTCGGCATCGCCTGGGTCGGCTACAGCCTCGTCGTGCGCGAGGCGACGCGCCGCGGCCGCTGCCTGTCCGCGGCGATGGACGAACAGCGCCGCCGCTGGATGCGCACCATGCTGCGGCGCGACCTCAGGATGATCGACACGGCGATCATGGCCGGCCTGCAGAACGGCACGGCCTTCTTCGCCTCGACCGCGCTGCTCGCCATCGGCGGCGGCTTCGCGCTGCTCGGCTCGACCGATCAGGTCTATGGCGTGTTCCGCGATCTCGCCCTCGAGGAGGAGATCCCGCGCGGCGTGTTCGAGTTCAAGGCGCTCGGCCTCACCGCGATGTTCATCTACGGCTTCTTCAAGTTCGCCTGGTCCTACCGGCTCTTCAACTACGCGACGATCTTCCTCGGCGCCGTGCCCGGTGCGGCGCACGCGCACGACCCCGAGACCATCGCCGCCGCCGACCGGGCGGGCGAGTTCACCGTCGCGGCCGGCCGCCATTTCAATCACGGCCTGCGCTCCTTCTTCTTCGCGCTCGGCTATCTCGGCTGGTTCGTCAACGCCTGGTTCTTCATCGCCGCGACCGCGCTGGTCTTCGCCGTACTGGTGCACCGGCAGTTCTTCTCGATCTCCGCCCGCATCGCCCTCGCCGCGCTCAATGCGCCGCCGGTGCCCCCCGCACCGCCGCAGCAGCCGCGTGCGACATGACGGCGAGGCCCGCCGAGGCGGACATCCGCGAAACGATGCTGCGTCTCGTCGCGGAAGCCGGGCCGGAGGGCACGGCGTCGCCCGAGGCGGTCGCCCGGGCGCTCGCCGGCAGCGATCCGAAGGCCTGGAGCAAGCTGATGCCGGCCGTTCGCCGAGCCGCCGTCTCGCTCGCGCTCGCCGGCGCGCTCTCGATCCGGCGGAAGGGCCGCCCGGTCGACCCGAAGGAGTTCAAGGGCGTCTACAGGCTCGGTCCGCCCGCCGCCTGATCGGGCGCGGGAAAGAGCGCGTCCGTCCGCCCGGTCAGCCGGTAAGCGACGAGGCCGAGCCATTCGCGCACCGCCTGGTCGAGCCGGCCGAGCCCGCCCGGCAGGCTGGTGCCGATCCGCCAGACATCGTCCGGCCCGGCGAACTGATAGTCGACCGGCCAGGGCACGACCGGGAATCCGGCGACGCGGAAACAGCCGATCGCGCGCGGCATGTGGAAGGCCGAGGTGACGAGCAGCCAGCGCCCGCCCGGGCCGGGCGCGATCAGCGCGCGGGTGAAGGCCGCGTTCTCCGCCGTGTTGCGGCTCTTGTCCTCGACGATGATCCGCTCCGCCGGCACACCCATCGCCTCGAAGAAGCGGAGCGCCGCCTGCGCCTCGGTCAGCCCGTCGGGAAACAGCGCCGCCGAGCCGCCGGTGAAGACGATCTGCGCCTCCGGATGACGGCGCGACAGCGTGACGGCTTCGGTCATCCGTTCGGCGCTCTCGGACAGCGATACGGCACCCCGCGCCGCGCCGACGCGCGGATCGACCGCGCCGCCGAGCACGATGATGCCGGCGACCGGCGCGTCGAGCGCCGGCCTCGGAAAGCGTTCCTCGAGCGGCGAGAAGAGCAGCGCGCCGACCGGGCCATAGCCGGCGACCATCAGGCAGAGCGTCGCCGCCGCGACGACACGGGTGCCCGCCCGGCGCCGGCCGGCGAGGAGCAGGACCAGGCCGACGAGAAGCAGCAGAAGGAGGAGCGTGCTCGGCTGCGCGGCGATCCAGACGAGCTTCGAGGCATAGAAGAACATCGCCGCGTCGCGCCCCGCCTCTCAGCCGGCGAGCGCCTGCACGCCGCGCACCCGGTCGCGCCCGTCGCGCTTCGCCTCGTAGAGCGCCCGGTCGGCGCAGGCGGAAAGCGCGCCCAGATCGGCGCTCGCCGCCGTCGCCGCCGCCACGCCGACGCTGACCGTCGTCGCGACACGGGCGCCTCCGTAATCGACGGCGACCCGCGCGAAGCGCTGCCGCACCCGCTCGGCGACCACCGTGCCGCGCGCCGCGTCGGCGCCGGGCAGCAGCGCCATGAATTCCTCGCCGCCGGTGCGACCGACCGGATCGGTATCGCGCAGCGTCGCCTTGAGCACCTCGGCGAAGGCGCGCAGCACCGCGTCGCCGGCGGCATGGCCGAACGAATCGTTGATCTGCTTGAAGCGGTCGAGATCGAAGGCGAGCATGGCGACCGAGACGCCTTCGCGGGCCGCCCGCGCGGCCGCCGCCTGCGCCTCGTCGGAGAAGCCGCGCCGGTTATAGAGCCCTGTCAGCGGGTCGCGCTGCGCCTCGCGCCGCAGTTCGGCCGCGTCCCGCTCGCGCACCATGGCGTGGCCGGCGAGCACGGCGGAGAACAGGGCGAGCACCTGTTCGATGAGGCTGATCGAGACGAGCGGGTTCGAGGCGAACAGGTCGCCGGGCATCTCGACGACGCCGGCATAGGCCGTTCGGGCGACACAGAACCCGGCATGGAAGAGCAGAATGCCGAACAGCAGGCTGCGCGGCGCGAAGCGACTCGTGCCGTCGCGCCAGATCGCCTCCGCCCCGCCCAACGAGGCTATCGCCGCGAGCGCTGAGAACAGCGCGACGCGGACGCCGAGATCGTCGAAAAAGGGCGGATAGAGACAGGCGACGAGCCAGACGCCGGGCACCGCGGTCGCCGGCAGCCAGGGCAGTTTGCGCTCCTCGAAGGCTCTGAGGCCGAGCCAGACGAGGGCGAGGCTGGCGAGCGTCATCGCATTGCCGATGATGATCGCGACCGGCATGCCGACGATGGCGCGGGAGACCGAGAGCAGCGCGCCGATCCCGCCGATCACGCCGGCGAGCGTCCACAGGAGAAGATGAAACCGCTCCGGCCGTCGCCCCCAGGACAGCAACAGCCCGCCCGCCGCGACGAGCGACAGGATGGCGAGAACGGTGATCAGCGTCCGGATATCGAGCACGCCACAGCCCCAAAACCGGCGGTAGTCCGCCGACCGCCTTGCCCCCTTTTTTCTCTATGGCATAAACGCCGAAGGCCGTCAGGCGTTTTCGACGGCCGAAAGGACGCTCGCGATCACCCGCTCGACCTCGTCGTCGAAGAGATCGGGGTTCATCGGCAGGCTGATCACGGCGGCGGCGACATCTTCGGAGGCGGGCAGCGGCCGCACCGGGGCATCGGCAAACGCCGGGTGGCGGTGCAGCGGCACGCGGTAGAAGAAGGCGTTGCCGATCCCCTCGGCGTCGAGCCGCGCCTTGAGGGCATCGCGGTCGGCGACCTTCACGGTGTAGAGGGCGTGCGCGCTGCGATAGCCCTCGGGCCGGCTCTGCAGGCCGAGCACGCCGGCAAACGCCGCATCGTAGCGCTTCGCGATCGCCTCGCGCCGGTCGAGCTCGTCGTCGAACACGGTCAGCTTGGCGTTCAGGATCGCCGCCTGGATGGTGTCGAGCCGGCCGGTGACGCCGTGCCGCACGGCGACGTCGCCGGTGCCCTGCCGCCCGTGCGAGCGGATGGTGCGCACCGCCTCGGCGAGGCCGTCGTCCTCGGTCAGGATCGCGCCGCCGTCGCCATAGCAGCCGAGCGGCTTGGTCGGGTAGAAGCTCGTCGCGGTGATCGGCGCGAGCGCCCCGACCTTGCGGTTGCCGAGCGCGCCGCCATAGCTCTGCGCGGAATCGGCGAACACCGTCATGCCGTGCGCCGCGGCGATCGCGCCGATCGCCGGATAGTCGGCCGGCAGGCCGTAGAGATCGACCGGCATGACGACGCGGGGCTCGAGCACGCCCGCCGCCTCGACCTCGGCGACGGCCCGCGCCAGATCGGCGGGATCCATGTTGAAGGTGTCGGGATCGACATCGACGAAGATCGGCGTCGCCGAGACCGAACACACCGCGCCCGCGGTGGCGGCGAAGGTGAAGGCGGGCACGAAGACCGCGTCGCCCGGGCCGACGCCGAGCGCCATCAGGCCGATCATCAGCGCGTCGCGGCCGGAGGACACGGCGATCGCCTGCTTCGCGCCCGAGCGGGCGGCGAGCGCCTTCTCGAGCTCGTCGACCTCCGGCCCGAGCACGAACTGCCCGTGCGCCAGCACGGCGTCGATCCGCTGCCGGACGTCGTCGGCGAGCCGGCGCTGCTGCCGCTGCAGGTCGAAGAAGGCGACGCGGCCCGGCTGCACGGAGACGGGGCGAACGGCGGTGACCATGGATGACCTCAGGACACGAGCCCGGCCGAAGACCGGGCGGGAGAATTCTGGATCGCGTGGCGGATCCGCTCGGCGAGGTCGAGCGCGGCATTGCCCGCCCGGCCGTCGACCGGCACGGGTCCACGCCCCGCCGCCGCGTCGAGGAAGCCGTCGATCTCGGCTGCGAGATTGTCGCTCGCCGCGAACTCGGTCGCCGCGCCCGCCGCATCGGAGAGCCGCCGCGCCGCGAAATCGGCGATGAACGTGCCCCCGGCCGTGGCGACGGTCATCCGCCGCTCGCTCAGCGGGGCGATCCGGCTCGCCTCGATGACGGCGACGAGGCCGGTCGAGAAGCCGACCTCCGCCCGCGCCCAGTCATTGGTGGCCCCGCGCACCGCCGCGCCGGTCGCCTCGACCGTGGTGACGGCGGCGTCCGGCCCGGCGAGCGCCAGCACGAGGTCGATGTCGTGGATCATCAGGTCGAGCACGACGTCGACGTCGACCGCCCTGCCCTTCCACGGCGCGATCCGCACCGCCTCGATATGGCGCGGCGCGGCGGCCCGTTCGGCGAGCGCCCGGAACACCGGCGAGAAGCGTTCGATATGGCCGACCTGCAGGACGGCGCCCGACGCATCGGCGCGGGCGACGAGATCGCGCCCCTCCTCGAGCGTCGCGGCGATCGGCTTCTCGACCAGCACGTGGATGCCGGCATCGAGGAGATCGGCCGCGACCGCATGATGCAGCGAGGTCGGCACCGTCACGGAGACCGCGTCGACCCGCCCGATCAGGTCGCGATGACCGGCGAGCGCCGCCGCGCCGTATTCCGCCGCGACGAGGTTGCGCCGCGCCGGATCCGCATCGACGACGGCGACCAGCGTCGCCTTGGGGTTGGCGGCGTGATGGCGGGCGTGGAAGGAGCCGAAATAGCCGAGGCCGACGACGGCGGTCCTGATCGGGGCAACGGACAGAGCGCCTCTCCTCGCGCGGATTTCGTTGCGTTTTGTCTAGCAATTCCGGGCGGGATGTCGACTGGCCGAAGTGTCACGAATTGTCCGGCCGCTAAACACGGCGCGACACGCCTCAGCGCAGCGCGAACCACCAGGTGGCGAGGCCGAGAAAGGCGAGATAGCCGACCGAGTCGGTGGTCATCGTCACGAACACCGAGGAAGCGACCGCCGGGTCGACCTTCAGCTTGTCGAGCGTCATCGGCACGAGCACGCCGACGGTACCGGCGACGATGAGGTTGAGCACCAGCGCGATGCCGATGACGACGCCGAGATGCGGGTCGCCGAACCAGAAACCGGCGAGCGAGCCGACGAAGCAGGCGAGCACCGCGCCGTTGAGGAAGCCGACGGAGAGCTCGCGCGCCAGCACGCGCCGCGCCGTGCGGCCGCGCAGCTCGCGCGTCGCGATCGCCCGCACGGTGACGGCCATCGCCTGCGTGCCGGCATTGCCGCCCATCGAGGCGACGATCGGCATCAGCACGGCGAGCGCCACCATGCCGGCGATCGCGCTCTCGAAGGCGCCGATCACCGAGGCCGAGACGAAAGCGGTGAACATGTTGGCGAACAGCCAGGGGAAGCGGCTGCGCGCCGTCCACAGCACCGTATCGGAGATCTCCTCCTCGGCATTGACGCCGGCGAGCGCCTTCAGGTCCTCGTCCGCCTCCTCCTGGATGACGTCGACGATGTCGTCGATCGTCAGCACGCCGACGAGCCGCCCGTCCTCGTCGACGACCGCGGCCGAGACGAGATTGTAGCGCTCGAACATCCGCGCCACCTCCTCCTGATCCTCGGTGGCGGGCACAAGATGGTGCGCCTCGTCGACCAGTTCGGAGATCGGCGTCGGCCGCTTCGAGCGCAGCACGTGCGACAGCGCCACCGTGCCGAGGAGATGGAAGGCCGGATCGACGACGAAGATCTCGTAGAAGGACTCCGGCAGGTCCTCCTCTTCGCGCATGTAGTCGATCGTCTGGCCGACGGTCCAGAAGGGCGGCACCGCGACGAACTCCGTCTGCATGCGCCGGCCGGCCGATTCCTCCGGATAGTCGAGGCTGCGCTTCAGCGCCTGCCGCTCGATCGAGGGGATCTGGGCGAGGATCTCCGCCTGCTCGGCGGCGTCGAGGTCTTCGAGGATGTAGACGGCGTCGTCCGAATCGAGCTCGCGCACACCCTCCGCGACGGCGGCCGCGGGCAGTTCCTCGAGGATCTGCACGCGAACCGATTCGTCGAGCTCGGTCAGCGCGGTGAAATCGAAGGCCGTGCCGAGCAACTGGATCAGCCCGGTCCGCTCCTCGGGTTCGAGCGCCTCGAGAATCGCGCCGAGATCGGCCTCGTGCAGGTCCTCGGTCAGCAGGCGGGCGGTGTCGCGGTCGCCGGTCGCGAGCGTCTCCCGCAGCGCCTCGAGAAAGCCGGCCGAGATCGCGTCGTCCTCGTCGCGCAGCGGCGGCGGCGCGAAGGCGGCGGGCGCATCGTCGGGAAGGCTCGTCTCGTCCGCCATGGGCCCTCCGTGACGCGTGCCGGCTGCGGGTGAGAAGACGGCGCCCATACCCTTTCGGCATCCTGCGCCGTTCCGGGGTCGAAGCCCGTTCCGGGGGTCTTAGCCCCGCTGCCGCGGTGCGGCAAAGAAAAAGCGCCGGGCGCCGCCGGCGCGGGGATCACCGTCCCCGAAAAAGCCTCGGCCCCCGCCGCGTCTGCGGTCGGGGGCCGAAAGAATTTGGTGCGGTTGAGAAGACTCGAACTTCCACGGGTTGCCCCACAGCGACCTCAACGCTGCGCGTCTACCAATTCCGCCACAACCGCGAACACCGCCGGCGAACCGGCGCGGCGACCGTGTAGCAAATCGAATCCGGCGACACAAGCGGCCGGTCACCGGTTTGCAACAATGTCCTCCGCCCGCACTGCGTCCGCCATCTCCCGCTTCATATAGGCGAGCGCATGGGCGGCGAGATCGTCGCTGTCCTGCCAGAGGTCGCGCCACACCGCGACCATGCCGGAGAGCACCGGATTGGTCACCGCGGTCGAGAACGCCTCGAAGGCGATGGTGCGCTCGAAGCCGATCCGGGCGAGCGCCCGGAACATCGGCGTGAACAGGATGTTGCCGGTGCCGAGATAGCCGCGATGGCTCTCATTGACGTGGAAATAGCCGAGCCGGTCGCCGCAGAGCGCGATCGCTCCGGCATTGTCCCCCTCCTCGATGTTCATGTGATAGCTGTCGAGATGGACGTAGACATTGTCCTCGCCGACCGCGTCGATGAAGCGGAGCGCCTGGCCGCCGGTGTTGATGAGGTTCGATTCGTAGCGGTTGACCGCCTCGAGCCCGATGTCGATGCCGTGCCCGCGCGCCGCCCGCGCGATCTCGCGAATCACCGCGACGGAATTCTCCCGGCCCTTCGGGTCGACCGCCTGGCGGTATTTGTGGAGCGCGCAGAAGATCACCCCGCCGAGATAGTCGCCGCCGATCGCCGCGGTGAGGTCGAGCACCTTCCTCAGATGCGCCGCGCCGCGCTCGACCACCGCCGTGTCGGCGCTCGAAATGTCCTGGTCCGTGGAGAGGCCGAGGCTCACCCCCGCCTTCAGACGGTGTTCGGCGAGCAGCGCCTTCGTGTGCGGGGCGTCGAAACGGTCCGGATCGAAAACCGGGATCTCGACCCGGTCATAGCCGAGCCGCGCCGCGCTGCCGATCGTCTTCTCCGCGTCCTCCCGGGTCCAGCCGCCGACCCACACCGTGCCGTGAATGCCGAATTCCACCATGGCCGCTCCTCCCAAAGCGTCGCGCCCGTCCTGCCGGGCGCCGTCCGCAAAGGTTAGTGACATCCGCCGCGAGGGAACACCCCCGACCGCTCCGGAGCGAACCGCCCGGCCGAGCCCCCCTCTCCCGCTCGCGGGGGAGGGCTTCGCGTCTTGGCGAGCGAAGCGAGCCTGGACGCGAAGGGGGAGGGTCTTCCCCCCTTCCCCCGAGACCGCGGCGGGCTTATCTGCGGGGGGCGCCGCCCGTCCGCAGGGCCCGAGCGCCCCGACGGACACCGCCCATGCTCGACACGCTGACGCCGATCCCGCAGCCCGCCTTGCCCCCGCGGGAAGCCTTCCGCGCGGCGGAGGGGGCGCCGCCGGTCGCCTGGGCGATCGAGGAGGGGCTCGTCCCCTATGACGAGGCCGTCGCCTTCATGGAGGCGCGCGCCGCGGCGATCGCCGCCGGCACGGCCGACGAGCTGGTCTGGCTGGTCGAGCATCCGCCGCTCTACACCGCCGGCACCAGCGCCGATCCGAAGGACCTGCTCGCGCCCGACCGCTTCCCGGTCTTCCGCAGCGGCCGCGGCGGGCAATACACCTATCACGGCCCCGGCCAGCGGGTCGCCTATGTGATGCTCGACCTCACCCGCCGGCGGCGGGATGTGCGCCGCTTCGTCGGCGCGCTCGAAGCCTGGCTGATCGGCACGCTCGACGCCTTCGCCATCCGCGGCGAGCGGCGCGAGGATCGGGTCGGCGTCTGGGTGCGGCGGCCGGACAAGGGGCCGGGCGCCGAGGACAAGATCGCGGCGATCGGCATCCGCGTCCGCCACTGGGTGACCTTCCACGGCGTCGCGCTCAATGTCGAGCCGGAGCTCTCCCATTTCGAGGGCATCGTGCCGTGCGGCGTCGCCGCCCATGGCGTGACGAGCCTCGCCGATCTCGGCCACATCGTTACGATGCCCGAAGTCGATTCGGTGCTGAGGGGCCAGTTCGAGGCCGTGTTCGGGCCGACCGTCGCCGCCGCCCGCCGGGAGGGCTCCGAGGCGGGCTGAGGCGGCCCGAGGCCGCCCCGCGCCGGCGCCCGGGTCAGGCCGGCTCGGCCGCCACCACGAGACAGGCGTTCTGGCCGCCGAAGCCGAACGAGTTCGACAGCACCATCGACACGTTCGCGGCCCGCGCGACGTTCGGCACCACGTCGAGCTGGATCGAGGGATCCGGCACATTGTGGTTGATCGTCGGCGGGATCAGGCCGTTGCGGATCGTCTCGAGCGAGAACACCGCCTCGACGGCGCCGGCCGCGGTCAGCGTATGGCCGATCATCGACTTGTTGGAGCTGATCGGCACCGAGGCGATCGCCGGGCCGAACACCGCCTCGAGCGACATCGCCTCCATCTTGTCGTTCTCCGGCGTCGAGGTGCCGTGCGCGTTGATGTAGGAGATCGCCTCCGGGCCGACGCCGGCATCGTCGAGCGCCTGGCGGATCGCCGCGATCACCGGCGAGCCGTCCGGCTTCGAGCGGGTGCGGTGGAAGTCGTCCGCCTTCTCCGCGACGCCGCGGATGACGCCGAGAATCGTCGCGCCGCGCGCCTTCGCCCGCTCATAGTCCTCGAGCACCAGCGCGCCGGCGCCCTCGGCGATGATGAACCCGTCGCGATTCTTCGAAAACGGCTTCGAGGCGGCGGCCGGATCGTCATTGGCCGTCGACAGCGCCGAAAGAAGCGAGAAGCGGATCACCGCCTCGACCTGCACCGAGCCGTCCGTGCCGATGACGAGCGCCCGGTCCGTCTCGCCGCGGCGGATCGCCTCGACGCCGAGCTGGATCGCCGTCGCGCCCGAGGCACAGGCGGTCGACAGCGAGATCGGCGCGCCGCGCGTGCCGAAGCGGTCGGCCATCCGGTCGGCGACATTGCCGTAGAGCGTCAGCTCGTAGAGCGCCCTGTCATTGTGGCGGAGCGCCGCCTCGATCATCCGCGGATAGGCATCGCCCGTGTCGCCGGCCTGCCGGTAGATCGCGCGCCGCGCCGGCCATTCGAGTTCGACCGGCGGCACCGCCATGAACAGCATGCCGGGAAAGGACCGGCCGGGCTCGAAGCCCGCCATGGCGATCGCCTCTTCGGCCGCCGTCTGCGCCAGCCGCTCGGTGCGCACCGGCGAGGGCGTCTCGGGGTCGCAGAGGAAATCCACAGTGCCGGCGATCGTCGTGCGCAGATGGTCGGTCGGGAAGCGCGTGATGCGGTGGATGCCGGAGCGCCCGGAAGTGAGCGCCGCCCAGTTGTCTGCGACGCCCTGGCCGAGCGAGGTCACGACGCCATAGCCGGTGACGGCGACCACCGGCCGTCCGCTGTGATCCTTGAGCGGCTCCGCCATCCGCCGTCTCCTTCAGTCTGCCGCGGCGAGCAGCGCCATGCCCTCGCCCCGCCAATGTCCCCAGCAATTGACGAGGATACGCTCGGGCGCATCCCCCGTCTCGCCTTCGAAAGCGGTCGGATCGTCGCTGCCGTAAAAGGCCCCGCGCGACAGGGCGAGGGCCGCGAGCGCGACGAGCACCGGGAAGGTCGCGTCATAACCGGCGCCGACGAGGCTCGTCAGCGCGCGGACCGGGCCGACGAGGCCCTCTTCGCGCAGGCCCGCGAGGAAGTCGCGCTCCTCGCCGGTGATCGGCGCGGCACCGGTGGCGCCGGAGACGACCGCGACCGGCCGGTCGCCGAGGAGCGGCTTCAGCGTCTCGATGGCGCGGCGGCCGTTCTCCGTCGCCTCGCCCGGCGCGCGCCGGCAGCGGTCGGAGAGCACCGAGAGCAGCCGCGCATAGGGCTTCGCCCCGCGCGCCTTCGCGTGGTCCGGCGATTCGAGCACCAGGAAGCCGCTCATCGAGCCGGTGACGAGCCCGCCGCCCTCCCCTTCGCGGGTCCAGACGGGGACGTGCGCGCCCTTCCAGAGGTGGCCGCCGAGCGCGAGGTTGAGGAGCACGTCGATCCGCTCGGCATTATAGGCCGCGCCGACCAGGAACACCTCGCCCTGCCCGCTCGCGATCCGCCGCGTCGCGATCTCGATCGCCGAGACGCCGGCGAGCTCCTCGCCCATGAAGGTGCGCGACGACCCGGTCACCTTGTGGACGATCGAGATGTTGCCGGCGAGAAGGTTGGAGAGCTGGGCGAGGAAGAGCGTCGGGCGGAGGTCGTTGGAGAGCCGCTCGTTGAGAAAGGAATCGGGATCGGCCGCGGTCTCGAGCCCGGCGAGGATCTGGCTGTCGACCTCGACGTCGCGCTCGCCGCCGCCGGCCGCGACGATCATGTCCATCCGCGACAGCAGTTCGGCATTGCCGGTGATGCCGGCATCGGCGAGCGCGAGGCCGGCCGCATAGGTGCCGAGCCGCTGCCAGGGCTCCATCTGGCGCTGGTCGGCCTTGCGCGGGATCTGCTTGTCGAGTTCGAGCCGGACGACCGGATGCACCGGATAGGGCGCGAAGCGCGCCTCTTCGACGACCGGCTGCGGCGCGGTCGCCGAAAGCGCCTCGAAATGCGCGTCGAGCCCCTCGCCGAGCGAGGAGACGAGGCCGATGCCGGTGATCCAGACCTCGGTCATGGCGCGAGCTCCGCCTCGATCCCGGCGCCGAGACCGATGGTGCGGGCGCGCGCGAGCATCGCCTGACGCAGGTCCTCGGCCGGGAAATCCATGATCCGCAGCATCACCTCGGCATCGGCGACACGGCCGTCCTGGTCGATGCGCGTCTCGAACACGGCATAGCCCGAGCCGTCGTGGACGAGCTTGGCGCGGATGTCCATCACCGTGTCCGGCACGACGAAGCGGCGGAATTTCGCCTTCGACGAACCGGCGAAGAACGGCATCTGCACGAGGCCGTTGCGGGCGAGCGCGAGATAGCCGGCGGCCTGTGCCATGGTCTCGAGCAGCAGCACGCCCGGCATGATCGGATGGCCGGGGAAATGCCCCTCGAAGATCGGGCTCACCGCCGGAACGTCCGCCTGGGCGTGGATCGTCCCCGCGTCGCGGTCGAGCGCCACGACACGGTCGATCATCTCGAAATATTCGAGCCGCATGGGATCCCCGTCGCCCCGCCGTCAGGCGCCGGCGTTCTTCTTGGCGACGAGTTCGTCGATTCGGGCGCAGAGGTTCTTCAGGACGAAATAATCGTCGACGGAGGCCTTGCCCTCGTTGACCTCCTGCGTCCAGCGCTCGAACGGGATCTTGATCCCGAACTTCTTGTCGAGCGCGAAGACGATGTCGAGAAAGTCGAGGCTGTCGATGCCCAGATCGTCGATCGAATGGGATTCCGGCGTGATCTTCTCACGCGGAATCTCGCTCGTCTCGGCGATCACATTGGCAACGATCTCGAAGGTCGATTGCGCGGTCATGACGTCTCTGTCGGTCCCTTCCTGCCGCGGCTCTGCCTCGGCAAACCGCGAATTCTTCCCCGTTCGTGCGGCTCTGATAGCGCGTGTCTGCGCAAATCTCCAGTCCGCCCGGTTACCCGGCGCAAAGCTCTACTTGCGGATCGGCACCACGTCCACTGCCACGTCGAGCGAATGGCCGCCCGCCGTGACGATGACACCGTCCGCCGGCGCCGCGTCGGCATAGTCCCGTCCGATCGCGAGCACCAGATGGTCCTCGCCCGCCGCGACGCCATTGGTCGGATCGAGGCCGATCCAGCCGGCTTCGCGGCCGCACCACAGCGCCACCCAGGCATGGGTGGCGTCCGCGCCCTCGAGCCGCGGCCGGCCCGGCGGCGGCTCGGTGCGCAGGAAGCCGCTGACATAGATCGCCGGCAGGCCGAGCGCCCGCAAGCCCGAAATCATGACGTGCGCGAAATCCTGGCAGACGCCGGCCCGCTGCTCGAAGGACACGATCGGCCGCGTCGTCACGTCGGTGGCGGCCGGATCATAGGTGAAGTCGCGCTTGATCCGCTTGGTCAGATCGAGCCCGGCCTCGAGCACCGGCCGGCCGGGCGTGAAGCTCTCCGCGACATAATCGGCGATCGCCGGTTCGAGCGGCACGGCCCGGCTCGCCCAGAGGTAATGCGCCGGCGAGCGTGGGCCGAGCGAGGTCTCGGCGACCGCGGCGCGGCGGATCACCTCCCAGGCCGGCGTCAGCCCCGGCACGGGGGGCGGCCGCGGCTCGACCGCGATGCGCGCCCGCATTTCGAGCGTCAGCCGGTCGTGCGGGAAGGCGATGGCGATCGCCGTGATCCGGTTGCCGAAGAAATCGGCCTCGTCGCGCCGTTCGGTCGGCTGCGGCTCGATCGTCAGCTCGGCGGCGATCACCCGCTGGCCGGGCCGGTCGACGGGCAGCTGGTGCAGCACCTGGCGGGCGAACAGCACACCCCCCTCATAGCGATAGCGGCTGACGAGGCGCACATCGTAGAGCATCGGCATCCGTCGGCGGGCTCACACCGTCTCGTCGCCGAGCGGCGGCGCGGGGCGGCGATGGGTGAAATAGACGAGCGCGATCTCGTCGGAGATCTGCATCAGCCGGCGTTCATAGGAGAGCATCGCGGCGGCGTCGAGGCGGGCCGCGTCGGCGGTCGCGAGTTCGGCCGAGAGCAGCGTCGCGATCCGGTCGGCGCCGGCCGGCATGCCGTTCGGCGCGTGCCCCGGCAGGTTCTCGAGCGAGGCGCGGATCCGCTCGGCCTGAAAGGCGAGCGAGCGCGGATTGCCCGGATCGAGGAGCACGAGATCGGTCACCGGCACGGCGGCCGGGGCGATCTCGTAGCGGATGCGGTAGACGATCTGGCTGTCGGCGAGCTCGAGCAGCGCCTCGAGCCGCCCGCCGCGCGCCTCCGGCCCGCCGAGGAAGCGGGTCGCGGTGGCGACCGCGATGCCGCGCTCGATCCGCCGTCCGAGATCGAGGAAGCGCCAGCCATTGTGGCGCACCATGTTCTCCTGCACGAGGCCGGAGAAGGCGGCGACGAGGCGCAGCGAATTCTCGATCCGCTCGATGATCTCGACCTCGGTCGTGGCGCGCAGCGGCCGCGCCGCCTGCGCCTCGAGATCGGCGATCACCCGCCAGGCATCCGGCGACAGCCGGTCGCGGATCACCGAGGCCGCCCGCCGCGCCCAGGTGGCGAGCGCCGGCACGCCGCCGAAATCGCCGCCCCGCGACAGGATGGCGCGGACCGCCCTGTCCGGCGCCGCACGGATCGCCTCCCGTTCGGGATCGTCCTCGCGCGCCGGCCAGAGCATGTCCATCAGCGGCCGGATCGCCCGGCGCTCGTTCTCCTCGTCGGCGATCCGCGCCGCGATCGCGCGGGCGAGCCTGAGCGTCGTCTCGGTCCGCTCGACATAGCGGCCGAGCCAGAAGAGGTTCTCCGCCGCCCGGCTCGGCAGATTGGCCGTCAGCCGGCGCAGGGCCACCTCGTCCGGGGAGGGAATGAGCGTCGTCTCGGCGACCGGCTTGTCCGACAGCACCCAGACATCGGCCGACGCGCCGCCCTGCTGCAGCGTCACGGCGCGCGCGTCCTCCCGCTCGGAGATGCGGCAGAAGCCGCCCGGCATCACCTTCCAGCCGCTCTCGGTGCGGGCGACATAGAGCCGCAGGATGCAGGGCCGCGGCACCAGCCGGCCGTCGTGCCAGACCGGCGTCGTCGACAGCCGCACCACCTCCTGGCCGACGAAATCGGTGCCGCGCGTGCCGATCGCCGCGACGAGCTTCGCCCGCGCCGCCTCGCCGAGATCGGCGCCGAGCACCGGCCCGCGGTCGAGCACGCCCGCCACCCGCGCACCGAGCGCCGGGGCGATCACCATGCGGTCGAGATTCTCGATCACATGGTCGCGTTCGAGCGTCTGGCCGCACCACCAGGTGGCGACGTTCGGCAGGATCAGGTCGCGCCCGAGAATGCGGCGGGCGAGCGCCGGCAGGAAGCCGAGCAGCGCCTTCGACTCGACGAGGCCGGAACCGAGCGCATTGGCGATCGCCACCTGGCGGTTCCGCACCGCACGGGCGAGTCCCGGCACGCCGAGCTTCGAGGAAGGGTTCAGTTCGAGCGGGTCGGCGAAATCCGAATCGAGCCGGCGCAGGATGACGTCGATCGGCCGGAGCCCCGAAATGGTGCGCAGATAGACCGCGTCGTCGCGCACCGTCAGATCGTCGCCCTCGACGAGCACGAAGCCGAGATAGCGGGCGAGATAGGCGTGCTCGAAATAGGTCTCGTTGAGCGGTCCGGGGGTGAGCAGCGCGACGCGCGTGTCGTGCCGGTTGAGCGCGTTGAGGCCGCCGCGGAAGGCCTGGAAGAAGCCCGCCAGCCGCTCGACATGGAAGCCGCGATAGATTTCGGGGAGCGCGCGCGACAGGGCCAGCCGGTTCTCGAGCGCATAGCCCGCGCCCGACGGCGCCTGCGCGCGGTCGGAGATCACCCACCAGCGGCCGTCCGGCCCGCGGCCGACATCGGCGGCATAGATGCGCAGATGGTGGCCGCCGATCGGCTTCGCGCCGACGAGCGGCCGCAGATATTCCTCCGACCCGGCGATCACCGCGGCGGGCAGCGCACCCGTCGCCGGCAGCTTCCCCTCGCCATAGGCGTCGGCGAGGATCGCGTCCATCAGCTCGGCCCGCTGCACGAGCCCGGCCTCGAGGTGGCGCCACTCCTCCGGCCCGATCAGCACCGGCACGTGCGACAGCGGCCAGGGCCGCTCGGCGCCGCCCTCCCCGTCATAGGCGCGGAACACCACGCCCGAATCGCGCAGATGCCGGTCGGCGGTCTGGAAGCGGCGCGCCACCTCGTCGACGCCGAGCCCGGCGAGCGTCTCGACGAACCGGCCCCAATGCGGCCGCACCGTGCCCGACAGGTCGATCAGCTCGTCGGCCGCCCCGGCGAGCGGCCGGTACCCCGCGATCAGCGCGGCGGCGCGCTCCCCCCGCGCCCGCCGCTTCGCCGCACTCTCCCCCCGTGCCATCGCCCCGCCTCAGATATTGGCCGGGCGGCGCAGGTCGAGCGTCGCCGGGAATTCGTCGGAGGGGATTTCCGGCATGGGCATGAAGGTGCCGCCGGTATGGCCGATCGCCTCGAAGCGGGCGAGCCGCCGCGCCTCCGCCTCGTAGGAATTGACCGGGAAGGTCTCGTAGTTCCGCCCGCCCGGATGGGCGACGTGATAGACGCAGCCGCCGAGCGAGCGGTGCGACCACTGGTCGACGATGTCGAAGGTGAGCGGGGCGTGCACCGGGATCGTCGGGTGGAGGCCCGAGGCCGGCTGCCAGGCCTTGTAGCGCACGCCGCCGACATAGGACCCCGTCGCACCCGTCGAGACGAGCGGCACCCGCCTGCCGTTGCAGGCGAGGATGTGGCGGCGCGGATCGAAGCCGTCGACGCGCACCTGCAGCCGCTCGACCGAGGAATCGACGTAGCGCACCGTGCCGCCGACCGCCCCCTCTTCGCCGAGCACGTGCCACGGCTCGAGCGCCTGCCGCAGTTCGAGCGCCACGCCCTGCTGCTCGATCCGGCCGCACAAGGGGAAGCGGAATTCGCGCTGCGCCTCGAACCAAACCGGCTCGAAGGGATAGCCGGCGCGGCCGAGATCGCCGAGCACGTCGAGGAAGTCCGCCCAGACGAAGTGCGGCAGCATGAAGCGGTCGTGCAGCGCCGTGCCCCAGCGGGTCAGCTTGCCCTGCTGCGGGGTGCGCCAGAACCAGGCGATCAGCGCCCGCAGCAGCAATTGCTGCGCGAGGCTCATCCGGTAGTCGGGCGGCATCTCGAAGGAGCGGAATTCGACGAGCCCGAGCCGGCCGGTCGGCCCGTCCGGCGAATAGAGCTTGTCGATGCAGATCTCCGCCCGGTGCGTGTTGCCGGTCACGTCGGTGAGCAGGTTGCGGAACAGCCGGTCGACCAGCCAGGGCAGAGGCTGCGGCCCGTATTCCGGCGGCGGCACCTTGGCGAGCGCGATCTCGAGCTCGTAGAGCGAATCGTGCCGTGCCTCGTCGATGCGCGGCGCCTGGCTGGTCGGGCCGATGAAGAGCCCGGAGAACAGGTAGGACAGCGAGGGGTGGCGCTGCCAGTAGAGGACGAGGCTCTTCAGGAGGTCCGGGCGGCGCAGGAACGGGCTGTCCTCCGGCCGCGCCCCGCCGACCACGACATGATTGCCGCCGCCGGTTCCGGTGTGGCGACCGTCGACCATGAACTTCTCGGTGCCGAGCCGCGAGGCCCGCGCATCCTCATAGAGCCCCCTGGTCGTCGAAACGCAGGTCGTCCAGTCGCCGGAGGGGTGGATGTTGACCTCGATCACGCCGGGGTCCGGCGTCACCTTGATCACGTCGAGCCGCGGGTCGACCGGCGGCGGATAGCCCTCGACATGGATCGGCAAAGCGAGTTCGGCCGCCGTCGTCTCGATCGCGGTCAGGATCTCGAGATAGTCCTCGAGCCGCTCGGTCGGCGGCATGAAGACGCAGAGCCGGCCGTCCCGCGGCTCGACGGCGAGCGCGGTGCGCACCGCCCGCGTGCCGGTCAGGAACTGGTCGACCTGCTCGGTCCGGTCGGCCTCCCCGCCCGCCGCGCCGGCGCGGGCGAGCACGTGCGAGGCGATCTCGTCCGGATCGGGCAGCGCCTGCGGCACGGAGCCGGGATCGGCCTGGATGATGTAGGGATAGGAGGCGGCCGGCACATAGGGCAGCGTGGCGAGCGGCAGGCGATAGCCGACCGGGCTGTCGCCGGGCACGAGGAAGATCTTGCCGCGCCGCAGCGGCCAGCGCTCCGAGATCCAGCGCGGCTGCGCCTTCGCCTGCCAGCGCTGCACCGGCAGCACGTACCCCGTCGGATTGCCGAGACCGCGCTCGAAGACCCGCGCGATGCGGGCGCGCGCCTCCGGATCGTCGAGCTTCGAATCCTCGGGCGTGACGTTTTCGGGCAGGTCCTGTTCTTTCAGGATCCAGTGCGCCGGGTCCTCATAGGCGGGGTGCACGAAGCCCGGGGCGATGCCGAGCGCCCCGGCGAGCCGCTCGGTGAAGCGCTTCGCCGCCGAGCCGTTCGCCTCCGCCGGCTTCGCCTCCTCCGCGATCAGCGCGGCGTTCCGCCAGATCGGCTTGCCGTCGCGCCGCCAGTAGAGCGCGAAGGTCCAGCGCGGCAGGCTTTCACCGGGATACCACTTGCCCTGGCCGTAATGCAGGAAGCCGCCCGGCGCGAAGCGGTCGCGCAGCCGCCGGATCAGCTCGTCGGCGCGGCTCCGCTTGGTCGGCCCGACCGCCGCGGTGTTCCATTCCGCCGACTGGTAGTCGTCGATCGACACGAAGGTCGGCTCGCCGCCCATGGTCAGCCGCACGTCCTGCGCCGCGAGGTCGGCGTCGACCTTCTGGCCCAGGGCGTCGAGCGCGGCCCAGCTCTCGTCCGAGAAGGGCAGCGTCACCCGCGGCTGCTCGGCGATCCGCTCGACCTTCATCTCGAAGGTGAAGTCGGACTTGGTACCGGGCGGCGCCGCGAACGAGCCGGTGATCGGCGCGGCCGAGCGGTAATGCGGCGTCGCGGCGAGCGGCAGATGCCCCTCGCCGGTGAAGAGGCCGGAGGTCGGGTCGAGCCCGACCCAGCCGGCGCCCGGAATATAGACCTCCGCCCAAGCGTGCAGGTCGGTGAAGTCGACCTCGGTGCCGGACGGCCCGTCGAGCGCCTTCACGTCGGGGCGGAGCTGGATCAGGTAGCCGGAGACGAAGCGGGCGGCGAGGCCGAGATGGCGCAGCATCTGCACGAGCAGCCAGCCTGTGTCGCGGCAGGAGCCGGCGGCGCTTTCGAGCGTCTCCTCGGGCGTCTGCACGCCCGGCTCCATCCGGATCAGATAGCGGATGTCGCCCTGCAGCTTCTGGTTCAGCCAGACGAGAAAGTCGACGATCGGCCGCTCCTCGCGCGGCACTTCGGCGAGCGCCCGTTCGAGCAGCGGCCCGGCCGGCTCCGGCGCCAGATAGGCGGCGAGTTCCTCGGCGAGTTCGGGCGCATAGGTGAAGGGGAATTTCTCGGCATAGGGTTCGACGAAGAAGTCGAACGGATTATAGACCTCGAGCTCGGCGATGAGGTCGACCTCGATGCGGAATTCGCGCGTCGGCTCGGGGAAGACGAAGCGGGCCTGCCAGTTGCCGTGCGGATCCTGTTGCCAGTTCACGAAGTGATTGGCCGGCGAAACCTTGAGCGCATAGCTCGGCACCTTGGTGCGGCAATGCGGCGCCGGCCGCAGCCGGATGACCTGCGGCGCGAGCGTGACCGCATGGTCGTAGCGGTATTCGGTGACGTGGCGAAGCGCGGCTAGGATCGACATGCGCGAACGGAACCCCCGAAAGACCTCGCCGCCCCGGCGTCGCCGCCGGGCGCGAGGCACGTGCCAAGATGGAACGGCGCGCCCGCCGCACGCAACATCCGCGCCAGCGCGCCGCCGGCGGGATCGCGCGGCAGGACGGCCCGGCGGCTCATGCCTTTGCCACCGTCGAGCGGAATTTCGCGGCGAGATAGGCGCCGGAGCCGACCGGCGCATATTTGGGCAGCGCGCCGGAGGCGAGGCAGGTCTCGATGCAGGCGATCTCCGCATCCCAGTTCGGCTGGTGGAAGAAGGCGATCGACTGGCGCCGCGTCGCGCCGGTGGCGCTCTTCGGCGGAACGGCGACGCGGTGCAGCGTCGATCGCCAGGCGTCGTTCGTCCAGCGCTGCATCAGGTCGCCGATATTGATGACGAAGGTGTCGGCCACCGCCGGCACGGCGTGCCAAGCGCCGTCGCTGCCGAGCACTTCGAGCCCGCCCGGTGCGTCCTCCTGCATCAGGATGGTGAGCGAGCCGTAATCGGAGTGCTCGCCGGCGCGCAACTGCCCGGGTGCCGGCTCCTCGGCGAGGTCGGGATAGTTGAGGAGCCGCAGCGCGCTCGCCTCGGCGTCGACGAAACGCTCGAAATGCTCGTCCGGCAGGCCGAGCCCGCGAGCGAAGAAACGCATGATGCGGCGGGCGAGCGCCGACATCTCGCGGTAATAGGCGCGCACCGCGCGGCGGAAATCGTCGCCGCCGAGCGGCCAGGGATTGGCGGAGAAGACGAAGGCCTCGGCGTCGTCGGCCGGCCGGTGGTCGAGCCGGCGGAACTCGGACGGGCCGAAGGAGAAGGTCTCCTTCAGATCGGCCGGCCGCGCCGCGCCGAGCGAGGCGGCGAGCGTCTCGCCCTTGACCGGGCTGTAGCCATAGGGATAGCCCGGATAGGGCATCGCCGCGGTCATCTTCTCGGCGAGCGGCCGGTCGAAGAAGGCGCGCGTCGCCGCCCATCCCGCAGCGATCGTGTCGGCGTCCGCGCCGTGCCCGGTGACGAGGAGGAAGCCCGTGTGTCGACAGGCCCGGTCGATCGCCCGCGCGACATGGTCGACGCCGCGCTGGTCGGCGAGATCGATGAGCGGCACGGCGGTCATGGCATCCTCTGCGCAAGTGACGCCGGGACAAGTGACCCGGGGAAAAGAGACCCGGCCCCGAGAGACCCGGTCGCGCCGGAGCCTAGGGGCCGGCTGCCTGTTTGGGAAGCATGCACGTGAATGACGCAGCAGAACCGGCCGTAGCGCCGGACTTCCTCCGCCGGCACGCCGACCTGACGCCGGCTTCGGCGCCCCGCGGACCGCGAATCGCCCTCCTCGATCTGGTGCGCGGCGGCGCCCTCGTCGCCATGGCGATCTATCACGGCGCCTGGGACCTTTCGTTCTTCCGCCTCGTCGCGATCGACGTCAACGAAGGCGGCTGGCGGATCTTCGCCCGGCTGATCGCCGGCACCTTCCTCCTCCTCTCCGGCGCGGCGCTCGCCCTCGCGACGCGGAACGGCCTGCGCTGGCGGCCCTATCTGCGGCGCACCGGCATGATCGCGCTCGCTGCCGTCCTCGTCACGGCGGCGACCTATTTCGTGATGGGGGAAGGCTTCGTCTTCTTCGGCATCCTGCACGAGATCGCGCTCGCGAGCCTCCTCGCCATCCCCTTCCTCGCCGCGCCGCTTTCCCTTGTCGGGCTCGCCGCGGCGGTCGTCTTCGCCCTCCCCTTCTTCTGGCGGCATGCGGTCTTCTCGGCCCCGCCGCTCTGGTGGGTCGGCCTCGCGCCGACGCCACCGCCCTCCTTCGACTATGTGCCGGTCTTCCCCTGGTTCGGCCTCGTGCTCGCCGGCCTCCTCTTCGGCCGGCTGATGATCGCGGGCGGTCTCGACCGCCGCCTCGCCGCGGTCGGCCTCCCCCGCCCATTCCGCCCCCTCGCCTTCGCCGGCCGGCACTCGCTGATCGTCTATCTCGTCCACCAGCCGATCCTCATCGGCCTCGCTTTCGTCACCGCGACCGTGATCCTGCCCAATCACGGCGTGACCGAGTTCCGCAGCCAGTGCGAGGCGGCGTGCGGCGCGAACGGCCAGCCGGACAGCGTCTGCCGGCCCTATTGCGCCTGCATCGTCGACGGGCTGCGCGAGGCCGGCGAGCTCGGTCCGGCGGTCGCCGGCATGCTGACCCCGACCGGACAGGACCGGCTCCAGACCGTCATCGGCGTCTGCCGGACCGAAGTGCTCGGCCCGCCCGTCGAGCGCGAAGTGCCGCCACCCTAGGCGCCCGTCGGGCCCGGAAGACGGGGATGACGCTGCATCCGGTTATCGATAAAGAGCAGGGATCGAAGAGGGAGAAACCGCGATGCGCGCGATCATCTGCGAAGAGCCGGGCCGGCTCGCCGCCATCGAGCGGGACCGGCCGGAGCGCCCGGCGGGCTGGGTGTCGGTCGACATCCGCCATGTCGGCGTCTGCGGCACCGACTTCCACATCTTCGCCGGCAAGCACCCCTACCTCGCCTATCCGCGCGTCATGGGCCACGAACTGTCCGGCACGGTGGCCGAGCCCTCCGAGGACGGCCGCTTCGCCGCCGGCGACGCGGTGATCGTCAACCCCTATCTCGCCTGCGGCAGTTGCATCGCCTGCCGCAAGGGCAAGCCGAACTGCTGCGTCGCGATCAAGGTGCTCGGTGTCCACACCGATGGCGGCATGTGCGAGCGGATCGTCGTGCCGGCCCAGAACCTCTATCCGGCCGAGGGCCTGTCGCTGCGCGATGCGGCGATGGTCGAGTTCCTGGCGATCGGTGCCCATGCCGTCCGCCGGTCCGAGGCGAAGCCGGGCGACCGGGCGCTCGTCGTCGGCGCCGGCCCGATCGGCCTCGGCACCGCCCTCTTCGCCCGCCTCGCCGGAGCCGAGGTCACCATGATGGACACCTCCGAGGAGCGCCTCGACAAGGCGGCCGGCACGTTCGGCTTCGCCGACCCGATCCGCGCCGGCGCCGACGCGATCGAGGCGGCGCGGCGGGCGACCGGCGGCGACTTCTACGACCTCGTCTTCGACGCCACCGGCAATGCCCGCGCGATGGAGGGCGGCATCGGCTTCGTCGCCCATGGCGGCTCGCTCGTCTTCGTCTCGATCGTCAAGGACCGTATCGGCTTCGACGACCCTGAGTTGCACAAGCGCGAAATGAAGATCGTCGGCAGCCGCAACGCGCTGAAGGCCGATTTCGAGACCGTCGTCGCGGCGATGAAGGCGGGCGCGGTCCCGGTCGACGCGATCAACACGCACCGCGCCGCGCTCGACGACCTGCCGGAGGCGATGCCGGCCTGGCTCGCCGACGGGCGCGGCCTGATCAAGGCCGTGCTCACCGTCTGACCGGCGCGGTGTTCGTCCTCGTCCAGCCGCAGAGGCCGGATTCCGCGCTCAGGGAGTAGACGAAGGTGGCAGGCCCGAAGGGCCGTCCGCCGCCTCGTCGACGGAGCGCATCAGCGTCGTCCGCGCCGAGGCGAGATGGCGGGAAACCGCCATCGTCAGCCTGTCCCGGTCGCCGGCGCGCAGCGCATCGATATAGGCGAGATGCTCGGCGATCGCCGAGGCGTTGCGCCGGCGTTCGTCCTGCTTCTTCCACTGGTAGTGATAGTGGAAGATGAATGAAATGATGTCGTAGAAATCGTGTATGAACCGGTTCGACGAAGCCTCATGGATCGTCCGATGAAAGGCGTCATCGAGATCGGAGAATTCCGGCCACCGCGTGTCGATCGCCGCCGCCAGCTCGTGATGCCGCGCCTCCAGTCGGTCGAGCTTCTGCCAGAGAGCATGCTCCTTGGGCAGTTCAAGGAAGGCACGGACCGAGAAATACTCGTACATCTCGCGGATATCGGCGAGTTCGGTGGCGAAACTCTTCGTCACACCCTTCAGAACCCATCCGCCGCGCGGCCTCTTCTCGATCAGCCGGAAGCGGGAAAACCGCATCAGGAATTCCCGCACCGCCGAGGTCGAGGTGCCGATCCGGCGCGCGAAATCGAGCTCGTTGACCGGGTGGCCGGGCCGGAAATCGCCCCGCTCGATGATCGCCATGAAGGCCCGTTCGACGAGCACCGCGGTCGATGTGGTCTCCGCCTCGGGGAAGAATTCGTCGGCCCGCGGCGCCCGCTTCACCGCCTTCGCCCGGCCGTCGACGGCGAGGATGCCGGCCTCGGCGAGCCGGCCGAGCCCCGCCCGCACCGTCGTCCGGCTCACCCCGAGGCGGTCGGCGAGCGCCGTCTCGGACGGCAGCGCGCCACCGGCGCCGACCTCGGAAGCGAGCGCCATCAAGCGGTTGGCGGTTTCCTTGAAGCGGGTGTTCGGCTTCACCATCGGGCCGCGTCAGCCCTCCGGAACGCCGTTCGACCAACCCCGATACCAGTCGACGAAGCGCGGTATGCCCTCCTCGAGCGGGGTGCGCGGCCGATAGCCGAGCTCGGCGGCGCTCGTCTCGATGTCGGCGCAGGTCTCGACCACATCGGCCGGCCGCATCGGCGCCTCGACGATCGTCGCCGCCCGGCCGACCGCCCGCTCGATCGCGGCGACGAAGGTCCTGAGCTCGACCGGCCGGTTGTTGCCGAGATTGAAAAGCCGCGTCTCGGCCGGCTCCGGCGTCCGGTCGACCGCGGCGAGCGTCCCCGCCACCACGTCATCGACGAAGGTGAAATCCCGCCGCATCCGCCCCTCGTTGAAGAGGGTGATCGGCCGCCCGGCCATGATCGCCTCGGTGAAGAGCCAGGGCGCCATGTCGGGCCGGCCATAGGGACCGTAAACGGTGAAGAAGCGCAGCCCCGTCGAGGCGATGCCGTGCACATGGGCGTAAGTGCGGGCGATCAGTTCCCCCGCCCGCTTGGTCGCGGCATAGAGCGACACCGGCTGATCGACCCGGTCCGTCTCCCGGAACGGCGTCGCCTCGTTGGCGCCGTAGACCGAGGAGGAGGAGGCGTAGACGACCTGCCGAAGCCCCGAGAGCCGGCGCGCCGCCTCGAACACCACCACCTGCCCGGCGACGTTCGACTGCACATAGGCGAGCGGGTTCTCGATCGAATAGGCGACGCCCGCCTGCGCCGCGAGATGCACGATCGCCGTGCAGTCGGGCTCGGCGGCGACGAGCGCGTTCATCGCCGCCGGATCGGCGACATCCCCCTCGACGAAACGGAAGCGCGGATGAGCGGAAAGGAGCGCGAGCCGGGCCGCCTTCAAACGCGGATCATAATAGGCATTCAGATTGTCGTAGCCGATCACCGTATCGCCGCGCCGGAGCGCCGCGCCCGCCGTGTGGAACCCGATGAAGCCGGCGGCGCCGGTCACAATCATCTTCAAGCGAAAGGTCCTCCGCGGAGGGGCGATAGAGACGAAGATGCCCTGTCTACCCGATCGAAAGAGCGCCTCATAGCGGCGCCGCCGCGGCCGGTCGGCGCGGCCTCGCGTGTTTCCACGATCGAACCGATCGGATATAGGGAATTTTCACCCCGGGCAGACCGATGATCTCTCAGAAAGCCAAATACGCCTTCAAGGCGCTGATCCATCTCGCCCGCCAGCCCACGGGCGCCACGGTGCAGATCGACGAGATCGCCCGCGAAGCGGGGGTGCCGCGCAAGTTTCTCGAACACATTCTGCTCGACCTGAAGCGGCGCGGCCTCATCGTCAGCCGGCGTGGACGCGCGGGGGGTTATACCATGCTGAAATCGCCCGCCGAGATCACGCTCGGCCAGGTGCTGCGGGCGATCGACGGGCCGATCGCGCCGCTCTCCTGCATCTCGCGCACCGCCTACCAGCCCTGTGCGGATTGCGCCGACGAGAAGACCTGCGCGGTGCGACGGATCTTCGCCGACACCTATGCCGCGCAGCTGCTGCTGTTCGATGCCACCACCCTCGCCGACGCCCTGCGCGGCGACGAAACGGCCGACAATCCCGCCGATCGAGAATCCGTTTTCGTGGCTTGAGGTTGCCGAGAAGGATTTTCTCTCTAGCCTCCTCCCGAGCCTATCGGCATAGTTTGAAATTGCCGACCACCTATGTCGAGATGAACGGGTCATCAATCAGGGAGGCCACCTCATGGCCATGACCTCCACCCGTCTTCGCCGCCGGGCCGCGCCGTTCCTCGCCGCCCTGGCGCTCGGCCTGTCCGTCGCCCTGCCGCCCGCCTTCGCCGATGTCGCGCTGCTCAATGTCAGCTACGACCCGACCCGCGAGCTCTACAAGGACTACAACACCGCCTTCGCCGCGCATTGGAAGCAGGAAACCGGCGAGACGGTCACCGTTCAGGTGTCGCATGGCGGCTCCGGCAAGCAGGCCCGGTCGGTGATCGACGGTCTCGACGCAGACGTGGTGACGCTGGCGCTGGAAGCGGACATCGATGCCATCGCCAAGGGGAGCGGCAAGATCGCCGCCGACTGGCGCGGCCGCCTGCCGCACAATTCGGCGCCCTACACCTCGACCATCGTCTTCCTCGTCCGCAAGGGCAATCCGAAAGGGATCAAGGACTGGGGCGACCTGATCAAGGACGGCGTCGAAGTGATCACGCCGAACCCGAAGACCTCCGGCGGCGCCCGCTGGAATTATCTCGCCGCCTGGGCCTACGCCAACAAGGCGTTCGGCAATGACGAGGCGAAGACCCGCGATTTCGTCGCGACACTCTACAGGCACGTCCCCGTGCTCGATACCGGCGCGCGCGGCTCGACCACGACCTTCGCCCAGCGCGGCATCGGCGATGTGCTGCTCGCCTGGGAGAACGAGGCCTTCCTGGCGCTCGAGGAACTCGGCCCGGACCAGTTCGAGATCGTCGTGCCGCCGCTCTCGATCCTCGCCGAGCCCCCGGTCGCGGTGGTCGACGGCAATGTCGACGAGAAGGGCAGCCGCAAGCAGGCCGAGGCCTATCTGACCTATCTCTACTCGGAAGAAGGCCAGACGATCGCGGCGAAGCACTATTACCGGCCGTCCGAGCCGGAGAAGGTCGCCGACAAAGCCCTGCTCGAGCGTTTCCCGAAGATCGATCTCGTCACCATCGACGATCCGCAGTTCGGCGGATGGGCGAAAGCACAGCCGACCCATTTCGGCGATGGCGGCGTGTTCGACCAGATCTACAAGCCGACCAAGTGAATTGCGCCGATCCGAGGTTGACCTCCGCTTAACCGGCCGAACGAGACGGCCCGCCCTGCGACCGCCCCTTTGATGGAGAGACGATGGCCGCCACGACCATCGCCAGCCTGAGAAAGCCGAGCGTCATCCCGGGATTCGGGTTGGCGCTCGGCTTTACCGTAACCTATCTCGGCCTCGTCGTGCTGATCCCGCTCGCCGCGCTGTTCCTGCGCTCGGCGTCGCTCGGCCCGGCCGAGTTCTGGCGGATCGCCACCGACGAACGGACCCTCGCCGCGCTCCGGCTGTCCTTCGGCGCGTCCCTCGTCGCCGCGCTCGTCAACGTCGTGTTCGGCCTGATCCTCGCCTGGGTGCTGGTGCGCTACCGCTTCCCCGGCCGGCGGCTGGTCGACGCGGTGATCGACCTGCCCTTTGCGCTGCCGACGGCCGTCGCCGGCATCGCGCTCACAGCGCTCTACGCACCGAACGGCTGGATCGGCTCGCTGCTGGCGCCCTTCGGCATCCGCATAGCCTACACCCCGATCGGCATCATGATCGCGCTCGTCTTCATCGGGCTGCCCTTCGTCGTGCGCTCGGTGCAGCCGGTGCTCGAGGATTTCGACCGCGAGACCGAGGAGATGGCCGCGACCCTCGGCGCGACGCGGCTGCAGACGGTGCGCCGCGTCGTGCTGCCGGCCATCCTGCCGGCCCTGACGACCGGCTTCGCCCTCGCCTTCGCCCGGGCCGTCGGCGAATACGGCTCGGTCATCTTCATCGCCGGCAACAGCCCGTACCGGACCGAGATCGCACCGCTGCTGATCGTCATCCGGCTGGAAGAATTCTCCTATCCCGCGGCCGCGACGATCGCCGTGGTGATGCTCCTGATCGCCTTCGCGCTGCTCTTCGCGATCAATCTCGTCCAGGCCTGGAGCCGCAGGAGGTTCGGCGATGTCTGACGCCGAGTTCACCACCGCGCGCCTGCCGGGCGCCGCGGCCGTGCGCTTCCGCCGGGTGACCACCGAGCGGGCGCCGGTGCGGATCGCGCTCGTCCTCGTCGGCATCGCTTTTCTCGGCCTGTTCCTGCTCCTGCCGCTCGTCGCCGTCTTCGTCGAGGCGCTGCGCGGCGGGGCGGCCGCCTACTGGACGGCGCTGGTCGAGCCCGACGCCGCCGCGGCGATCCGGCTCACCCTCTTCGTCGCGGCGATTGCGGTGCCCGCCAATCTCGTCTTCGGCATCGCCGCGTCCTGGGCCATCGCGAAGTTCGATTTCCGCGGCAAGAGCCTCCTCAACACGCTGATCGATCTGCCCTTTTCGGTCTCCCCGGTGATCTCGGGCCTGATCTACGTGCTGCTGTTCGGGGCGCACAGCTGGCTCGGGCCCCTGTTCAAGAGCGCCGGCATCCAGGTGATCTTCGCGGTGCCGGGCATCGTGCTCGCCACCATCTTCGTCACCTTCCCCTTCGTCGCTCGCGAGTTGATCCCGCTGATGGAATCGCAGGGCCGCGGCGACGAGGAGGCAGCGCTTTCGCTCGGCGCATCGGGCTGGCAGACCTTCTTCCGGGTCACCCTGCCGAACGTCAAATGGGCGCTGCTCTACGGCGTGCTGCTCTGCAACGCCCGCGCGATGGGCGAGTTCGGCGCGGTGTCGGTGGTGTCCGGCCATATTCGCGGCCTCACCAACACCATGCCGTTGCATGTCGAGATCCTCTACAACGAGTATAACTTCGCCGCCGCCTTCGCCGTGGCGTCGCTGCTCGCCGCGCTCGCGCTCGTGACGCTGGCAGTGAAATCGCTGCTGGAGTGGCACTATGCCGACGAAATCGCCGCCACCCGCAAGCATTGAGGCTTCGATGAACGCGAGACCCGACATCCGTCCGGCCGAGGCCGTGGCGCTCGGAGAGACCGAAGGACCGGCCATTCGTGTGACGGTCGAATCGGTGGCGAAGGCGTTCGGCGACACGCCGGCGCTGCACGGCGTCTCGCTCGACGTCGCGCCGGGCGAACTCGTCGCCCTGCTCGGCCCTTCCGGCTCCGGCAAGACGACGCTCCTGCGCATCCTCGCCGGGCTCGACGCGCCGACCGGCGGGCGCGTGCTCTTCGACGGCGAGGACGCGCTCCAGCTCACCGTGCAGCAGCGCAACATCGGCTTCGTGTTCCAGCACTACGCCCTGTTCCGCAACATGACGGTGTTCGACAACATCGCCTTCGGCCTCACCGTGCGGCCCCGCGACCGGCGCCCGCCGAAGGCCGAGATCCGCCGCCGCGTGCTCGCGCTGCTCGATCTCGTCCAGCTTGCCGGGCTCGAGCGGCGCTATCCGAACCAGCTCTCCGGCGGCCAGCGCCAGCGCGTCGCGCTCGCCCGCGCGCTCGCCATCGAGCCGCGCGTGCTGCTGCTCGACGAACCGTTCGGCGCGCTCGATGCGCAGGTGCGCAAGGACCTCCGCCGCTGGCTGCGCGAGATCCACGACCGCACCGGCCATACGACGTTCTTCGTCACCCACGACCAGGACGAAGCGCTCGAACTCGCCGACCGGGTCGTCGTGATGTCGAAGGGCCGGATCGAGCAGGTCGGCACGCCGGACCAGATCTATGACGCGCCGGCGAGCCCCTTCGTCTTCGGCTTCATCGGCGAATCCTCCTTCGTGCCGGTCGAGATCGCCGACGGCACGGTGACGCTGGACGGGGCGAGCCTCGACCTCGCCGCGCTCGGCGCAACGCACGGCAAGGCGACGCTCGGCTTCCGGCCGCACGACGTCGCGATCGTCTCCGAAGGTCCGGCGCTTTCCGGGCCGATCCTCTCCGAACGGCGGCACGGCGGCATGCGGCGGCTCGAGGTCGAGGTGGGCGCGGGCCGCCACCGGGCGGAGATCGACGTCGCCGTCGACGTGCCGCGGCCGGCCTCAGGGACGATCGCCTTCCGGCCGACCAAGTGGCGCGTCTTCCCTGCGTGAGCCCTCTTCCGCAAGCCCTTGCGAGGCCGTAAGGTCCGCCGCAACGGGCGAGCCGGCCCGACGAGAGAGGAACCGCTCATGAAACGCTCCCGCGTCAACGAGATCATGCGCGCAGCGGACGACTTCATCCGCTCCTTCGGGACGGTGTTGCCGCCCTTCGCCTATTGGACGCCGGACGAGTTCAAGGCGCGCAAGGAGACCGCGCGCGGCGTCATCGACGCCCGGCTCGGCTGGGACATCACCGATTACGGCGCCGGCGATTTCGACCGGCTCGGCCTGTTCCTGTTCACCGCGCGCAACGGCAACCAGGCCGATCTCGCCCGCGGCAAGGGCATGCTCTACGCGGAAAAGATCATGATCTCGCGGCAGGATCAGATCTCGCCGATGCACCGGCACAACATCAAGGCCGAGGACATCATCAACCGCGGCGGCGGCACGCTCGTCATCGAGCTGTTCATGCCCGACGCCGAGGGCGGCATCGACGAGAAGGCCGAGGTCACCGTGCCGACCGACGGCGTGATCCGCAAACTGCCGGCGGGCGGCAAGCTCGAGCTCGCGCCTGGCGAGAGCGTCACGCTGCTGCCCGGCGTCTGGCACGCCTTCTGGGGCGAAGGCGCGGACGTGCTGATCGGCGAGGTTTCGACCGTCAATGACGACCTGACCGACAACATCTTCCGCGAGCCGATCGGCCGCTTTGCCGCCATCGAGGAGGACGAGGCGCCGCTGCACCTCCTCGTCGCCGACTACGACGCCTGGCTGAAGTAACGGCTCGGCCTTAGCGAAGGGTGCCGGCGTATCGCGCCGGCGCCACCCGCCTGTGCGGGCGCGGCCCTGCAGGCGACGGCGGCCGCTCAGAGCGTCGGCAGGACGCGAAAATCCGTATCGCCCGGCGGCTCCGCCTCCTCGATCACCACCGTGTCGACGCGGGCGGCGCGCGGTCCCTCGCGGCAGGCGACGAGCATCGCCGCGACGGCCTCTCCGGCGCCGGAGAGAAGCGCCTCGACCGTGCCGTCGCGCCGGTTGCGCACCCAGCCGGCGAGGTCGCGTGCGCCCGCCTCCTCGACCGCCCAGGCGCGATAGCCGACGCCCTGCACCCGCCCCGAAACGACGACGCGCACGCTCCTCACGCCGCGACCCCGAGCCCGAGCAGGCGGAAGACCGTCGGCGGCAGCTCCGCCACCGCGGCGATCATCACGTCCGGCGGCTCGGCCGCGAACTCCGCCTCCGAGCCATAGCCCCAGGCGACGCCGATCACCGGCAGGCCGTTCGCGCGCGCGCCGGCGACATCGTGCATGCGGTCGCCGATCATCACCGCGGCGGCGGGGTCGATCCCCTGCTGCGCCAGCACATGGGCGATCACCTCGGCCTTGTCGACGCGGGTGCCGTCGAACTCCGAGCCGTGCACGGCGTCGAAGAAATCGATCAGGCCGAAATGGGCGAGGATCGTCTCGACATAGGGCCGCGGCTTCGAGCTCGCCGTTGTGAGCGTCAGGCCGGCCGCCTTGAGCGCGGCGAGCGCCTCGGGAATGCCGGGGAAGACGAGGTTCTCGTAAAGACCGATCGGCGCGTAGCGTTCGCGATAGAGCCGCAGCGCCTCCTTGGCGAGGAGGGGGTCGCCGTCGAGCATCGCCTGGAACGCGGCTTCGAGCGGCGGGCCGATCATCGCCCGCAGCGCCGCCTCCTCCGGCCGCGGCCGGCCGAGCGTCTCGAAGGCATAGGCGATCGAGCCGGTGATGCCGGGATAGGGGTCGGTCAGGGTTCCGTCGAGATCGAGGAGGACGGCGGGACGCGCCATGCGGCAAGGACTCCGTTCAGGCGAACTGCATGATCACGGCGTCGACCGCGAGGCTGTCGCCGGGTTTCGCAAGGATCGTTTCGACGACGAGATCGCGCTCCGCCCTGAGCACGTTCTCCATCTTCATCGCCTCGACGGTGGCGAGCGGCTCGCCCGCCTTCACCTCCTGGCCGACCGCGACGGCGATCGACACGACGAGGCCGGGCATCGGACAGAGGAGAAGGCGGGAGGTGTCGGGCGGCGCCTTCTTCGGCATGAGCGCATCGAGCGCGGCGACGGCGGGCGTCATCAGCCGCGCGTGGAGGTCGGCGCCGCGCCAGGAAAGCCGGAAGCCGGCGACCGCCGGGCGCAGCTGGACGGCGACCGGCTCCCCGTCGATCGTGCCGCTCCACACGGGCTCGCCGGGCGTCCAGCGCGAGGCGACGGTGACCGGCCGGTCCGCGCCGGGCAGCAGGACATCGATCTCGAGCGGGGTTGCGGCGATGCCGTCGGGTGTCGACAGCGCGATCCGCTCCTCGCCGAGCCGCACCACCCAGTCGGTCCGCCAGGCGCCCGAGGGCGGCGCGAGCCGGCCCGGCAGCCGGGCCCGCCGCTCTTCCTCGAGAAGGCCAATCGCGAGCGCCACCGCGGCGAGCCGGTGCCGCTCCCCGGGCTCGAGCGCGACCGGCGCGAAGCCGTCGGGATATTCCTCGGCGATGAAGCCGGTCGACAGCGCGCCTTCGCGGAAGCGCGGATGCGCCATCAGGGCGGAGAGGAAGGGGATGTTGTGACGGATGCCGTCGACGACGAAGCCGTCGAGCGCCGCGGCCATCGCATCGATCGCCTCCTCGCGGGTCGGCGCGTGCGTCGACAGCTTCGCCACCATCGGGTCGTAATAGACGGAGATCTCGGATCCTTCCGTCACACCGGTGTCGTTGCGCACCGTCACGCCGCCCTCCGCCTCGGCGGCCGGCGGGCGATAACGCGTGAGCCGCCCGGTCGAGGGCAGGAAGTTGCGATAGGGATCCTCGGCATAGATACGGCTCTCGATCGCCCAGCCGTCGAGGCGCACGTCCTTCTGGCGGATCGCCAGCCGCTCCCCGGCCGCGACGCGGATCATCTGCTCGACGAGATCGATGCCGGTGACGAGTTCGGTCACCGGATGCTCGACCTGCAGCCGGGTGTTCATCTCGAGGAAATAGAAGCCGCGGTCGCCGCCGACGACGAACTCGACCGTGCCGGCCGAATCATAGCCGACCGCCGCGGCGAGCGCGACCGCCTGCGCCCCCATCGCGGCGCGCATCGCCGGATCGACGAAGGGCGAGGGCGATTCCTCGACCACCTTCTGATTGCGCCGCTGGATCGAGCATTCCCGCTCGCCGAGATGGATGAGATTGCCGTGCTTGTCGCCGAGCACCTGGATCTCGATGTGGCGCGGATTCTCGATGAACTTCTCGAGGAAGACGCGGTCGTCGCCGAAGGACGAGCGCGCCTCCGATTTCGCGAGCCGAAAACCCTCCTCGACCTCGGCGGCCGAGCGGGCGATGCGCATGCCCTTGCCGCCGCCCCCCGCCGAGGCCTTTATCATCACAGGATAGCCGATCTCCGCGGCGATCACCGCGGCTTCGGCGGCGCTCTCGATGACGCCGATATGGCCGGGCACGGTCGACACGCCGGCGGCAGCGGCCTTGCGCTTCGATTCGATCTTGTCGCCCATCGCCTCGATGGCGACAGGGTTCGGCCCGATGAACGCGATGCCGGCCTCGGCGAGCGCCTGCGCGAAGGCGGCGCGCTCCGACAGGAAGCCATAGCCCGGGTGGACCGCGTCCGCCCCCGTCTGCCGCGCCGCCTCGACGAGCCGCTCGATCACCAGATAGGACTGCGCTGCGGGCGCCGGCCCGATCGGCACGGCGAGATCGGCCATCTCGACATGGACCGCATCGCGATCGGCGTCGGAATGGACGGCGACCGTCTCGATGCCCATGCGCCGGGCGGTCCTGATGATGCGACAGGCGATTTCGCCGCGATTGGCGATCAGGATCCGCTCGAACATGGGCGTTTCACGTTTCCTCGTCCCTTTCCTCGCTTCTACGCCGCGCCCTCCCCGCCATCAATCCGTCCTCCGGAGGGGTGTCCCCCGCCTCTCCCGGCCGGACGCCTCGTCGAGCCCCCGGCCTGCGCGAGCTTTACCACCTTGACACGCCCCGGTTCATACGATGATTTGAGAGGAGAGCGCGGCCGGCGCAACGACCCGGCCGTGATCCGCGAGACCGGACGCGCCGAAGATGCGCGCCGCATCTCGGTTTGCATCGTCCATCGCGCGCTTTCTCGGGGAGGAGAAGCCGTTGACTGAGACACCGGACGCGGCGGTCGCACCGGCCGCCGGCTTTCGCGACATCGTGCGTCTCGAGGGCGTCCAGAAATATTTCGGCTCGATCCATGCGCTGCGCGACATCGATCTTTCGATCGGCCGCAACGAGATCGTCGGCCTGATCGGCGACAACGGCGCCGGAAAATCGACCCTCATCAAGGTGATGACCGGCGTTCTCGCGCCGACATCGGGCCGCATCTTCATTCGCGATCGCGCCGTCGATCTCGGCGACTACTCGGTCCGCATGGCGCACGACCTCGCGATCGAAACAGTCTACCAGGACAAATCTCTCGCCGAGAAGCAGCCGCTCTGGCGCAACTTCTTCGTCGGCCGGCAGATCACCAACCGCTTCGGCTTCATCGACATCAAGCGGCAGAAGAAGATCGCGGAGGACATCCTCCTCAACTCGATCGGATTCCGCGGCGTCGGCATCACGGTCGACTCGACGGTGGCGCAGCTCTCGGGCGGCGAGCGACAGGGCATCGCGATCGGCCGGGCGATGCACTACAATTCCGACCTCATCGTACTCGACGAGCCGACCGTCGCCCTCGCCGTCAAGGAGGTGCGCAAGGTTCTCGATTTCGTCAGACGGATCAAGGAATCAGGACGCGCCTGCGTCTATATCGAACACAACCTCGCCCATGTGCACGAGGTCGCCGACCGGCTGGTCGTGCTCGATCGTGGCCGGGTCGTCGCCGAGATCGCGCCGCGCGACATGTCGGTCAGCGCGCTCACCGAGTTCCTGATCGACCTGCAGAAGGCGCATTGAGATGGGACGCGGTACCGCCGGCGGGATCGAGGGTCTGCCGATCATTCTCGTCTTCCTCTGCCTGCTCGGCCTGTTCATGTATACCGCGCCGAGCGTCTTCCTCTCGCCCTTCATCTACACGACCTTCCTGTCGACCCTGCCGCCGCTCGTTCTGCTGGCCGTCGGCCTCACCTATGTGATCGGCGCGGGCGAGATCGACCTTTCCTTCCCGGCGATCATCGCCTTTTCCGGCTTCGTCTTCGCCGTGTTGTTCAAGGAATACCAACTCGGCTGGATCGCCGTGATCGCCGCGCTCGCCGCAGGCCTCCTCGTCGGCTTCGTCAACGGCCTGCTGATCGCCAAGGTCGGCCTCCCCTCCTTCATCGCGACGCTCGGCACGCAGTTCTTCTGGGCCGGCATGGCGACCGTGCTGTCGGGGGGCAAGTCCTATGCGCTGCGCGGCGCGGAGGATTCGAGCGTCTGGCAGGTGCTGGTCGGCCGCCTCGATTTCGGCGCCGGCGCGCCGCTCTGGCTCAACCAGATCTCGCTGCAGGCGGTGTGGACGGCGCTCATCGCGGCCTTCCTCTGGCTGGTGCTCAACCGCCACCGCTTCGGCGAGCATGTCCTCTTCATCGGCGATTCGAACGCCGTCTCGCGCGTCGTCGGCATCGATGTCGACCGCGAGAAGATCAAGCTCTTCACGCTGATGGGCGGCCTCGCCGGCCTCGCCGCGATCTTTCTGACGCTCGAGAACAAGAATTTCTTCGGCAATCAGGGCCAGGGCTATCTGCTCACCGCGATCGCCTCGGTGCTGATCGGCGGCACCTCGATCTTCGGCGGCCGGGCAACGGTGATCGGCACCGTGTTCGGCTGTTTCATCATCGGCATGCTGGAAGCCGGGCTCGTCGCCTCGGGCCTCACCGGCGCCTGGGTGCGCACCGTGCAGGGCCTGATCTTCCTGATCGCCATCATCTTCTATCTGACCGTCGAGGAGCCGCATCGGCGCGCCGCACTGATGGCGCGTTTCGGCTTCCGAAGGGGGTTCGGCCGGGCGAAGCCCGCCGAGTGAGACGCGGCGAGAAGCCGGGAGAACGGCCGCCGCGACCGAAGCATGAACCGAGGGAGGAATCGATCATGCGGATGAAGCAGGTGTTGGGAGTGGGTGCCGCCGCCATTGCGCTCGGCCTCGGCGCGGCGCCGGCGCTCGCGCAGGACGCGCCGGGCGCGGGCCTCGTGATGTATATGCAGATGGGCGGCAATGCCGGCGACGGCGCGACGCTCGCCCGGCAGACCGGCGCGGCGCAGGCCGCGAAGGCGCTCGGCGTCGATCTGCGCGAGCAGTTCTCCGCCTGGGCGCCGGAAACCATGATCAACCAGTTCAAGGAGGCGGTCGCCGCCAAGCCCGCCTGTATCGAGATCATGGGCCATCCCGGCAGCGCCGCCTTCCATGATCTCGTCAAGGGTGCCGTCGACCAGGGCATCGTCGTCACCGTCGGCAATTCGCCGATGACCGACCTGCAGCAGGAATTCGGTGCGCACGGCCTCGGCTATGCCGGTGTCGATCTCTATGCCGGCGGCACGCTGACGGCGGAGGCGATGATCGCCAAGGGGCTCAAGGCGGGCGACGAGGCGATGGTCTATGGCGTGTTCAGCCAGGCCGAGCGCGGCCAGTCGGAAAAGGGCCTCGCGGACACGCTCGAAAAGGCCGGCCTCAAGGTCGACCGGCTCGAGATCACGCAGGAGGTCAATTCCGACACGACGCTCGGCGTGCCCGTGCTCGCCGCCTATGTGCAGAGCCATCCGAATCTGAAGGCGATCGGCACCCAGCACGGCGGCATCACCGGCATCATGGGCGAGGTGCTGAAAAAGGCCGGCAAGCAGCCGGGCGACATCATCGTCGGCGGCATCGATCTCGGCCCGGCGACGATCGACGGCCTGAAGTCCGGCTATGTCAGCGCGACGCTCGACCAGCTGCTCTATCTGCAGGGCTTCATGCCGGTCGTGCAGTGCGTGATGACCGCGAAATACAAGATGCCCGGCCTCAGCCTCAACACCGGCGCCGGCGTCGTGACCCCGGAGACGATCGACGGTCTCGTCGACCTGATCGACGCGGGGATCCGGTAACACACTCATTGCCGAAATCCGACCTCGACGCTATCATCATGATAGCGTCGAGGTTCATATGGGACAGATCCTAGTCAGAAACCTGGATGACGCCGTGATCGCGCGCATGAAGGCGCGGGCGCGGCGCGAGAGCACGTCGCTCGAGCAGAAGATTCGTGACCTCATTATCGCCGATGCGCGGCCTACACGCGCAGAACGCATCGAAGAAGCACGCGAGATCCGGGAGCGCATCGGACGGGTAAAGGGCAGTTCGGTGGAGTTGATCCGGGAGGATCGTGACAAGGATGAGCCTTATCGTTGATGCCTCCGTCGCGATCCGCTGGTATGTGCCGGAAGACGGTTGGCGCGAGGCTGAAGCCATCCTGCATGAACCAGACGAACTGCTCGCGCCCGATCTGATCATCGCGGAAATCGGCAGCGCGATCTGGAAGCGTATTCGAAGAGGCGACATACCCTCCGGCTTCGAGGCGGGTTTGCTCGAGCGAGCAGCGAGCGCTTTCGATGTGCTGGTGCCTTCTGCGGAGCTCGGCGCGGATGCGTTGAAGCTTGCCCTGAGCGTCGGCCATCCGATCTACGACTGCCTTTATCTCTCGCTCTGCCGGAGAGAAAACGCCGGCCTCGTCACAGCCGACAAGCGGCTCGCCGCCCTAGCGGCCGAGATCGGGATCATCACGAGGCTCCTCTAGCCGTCATGCTCGACCAGTTCCACCGCCGCGCCACCGGCCGGACGCTCGTGATGGGCGTGGTCAACGTCACGCCGGACAGCTTTTCCGACGGCGGCGACTTTGCCGACGCCGAGGCGGCGATCGCGCACGGGGTGGCGCTCGCCGCGGAAGGCGCAGACATTCTCGACGTCGGCGGGGAATCGACGCGGCCGGGGGCCACCGAGGTCGACGCCGAGACCGAATGCCGCCGCATCCTGCCGGTCATCGCAGGGCTCGCCCGGCGGACCGCGGTGACCCTCTCGGTCGATACCTACAAGGCTGCGGTCGCGGAGGCGGCGCTCGCCGCCGGGGCGCGGATCATCAACGATGTCTGGGGGTTGCAACGCGAGCCCGAGATCGCCCCAATCGCGGCGGCGCACGGCGCGGCGGTGGTCGCGAGCCATTGGGAGCGGGAGGCGCGCACGCCCGCCACCATCCTCGACGCCGTGCTCCGCTTCTTCGAGCGTTCGCTCGCCATCGCCCGCCGGGCCGGAGTTCCCGACGATCGAATCGTGCTCGATCCCGGACTGGGCTTCAACAAGACCGGCGCCGAGAACCTCGCCCTCCTCGCGCATCTCGACCGGATCGTCGCGCTCGGCTTTCCGGTGCTGGTCGGCGCCTCGCGCAAGCGCTTCATCGGCGAGCTGACCGGAAAGCCGCCGAAGGAGCGCACCATGGGTTCGGTCGGCGCCCATGTCGTCGCAGCGACGAAGGGAGCTTCGATCGTTAGGGTGCACGACGTCGCGGCGCATCGGCAGGCGCTCTCCGTCGCCGACGCCGTTCTCGCCGCGCAGGAGCACAGATGACCGACCGGATCCTGATCTCGGACCTTCGCTTCTTCGCCTTTCACGGCGTCTATCCCGAGGAGGAGACGCTCGGCCAGCGCTTCCGCGTCGACCTCGTGCTCGAGATCGATCTCGCCGACGCGGCCGGCAGCGACGCGGTCGACGACACGGTCAGCTATGCCGAGATCATCAAGCTCGCCGAGCGGATCACGACCGGCCGCCGCTTCCGGCTGATCGAGGCGCTCGCCGGCGCGATCGCGCAGGAGATTCTCGACGGCTATGAGCGGGTGGCGCGCGTCACCGTGCGGGTCACCAAGCCCGAGGCGCCGGTCGCGATCGCGGTCGGCTCCGTCGCCGTCGAGATCGAACGCGCCCGCCATGGATGAGGCCGTTCCGACCGCGGCCCATCTCGGCCTCGGCAGCAATCTCGGCGATCGTGCGGCGGCGCTGTCGGCCGCCGTCGGCGATCTCCGGCGCGCGCCCGGTGTTTCGGTCACCCGCGTCTCCTCGCTCTACGAGACGCCGCCCTGGGGTCCGGTGCCGCAAGGGTCTTATCTCAACGCCTGCATCGCGATCGAGACGACGCTGCCGCCCCGCGCCCTGCTCGAACTCTGCCTCGCGATCGAGCGGGCGCACGGCCGCGAGCGGCGGGTGCGCTGGGGGCCGCGCACGCTCGACATCGACGTGCTCGCCTATGGGGACAGGACGGTCGAAGCGCCCGACCTCCACATTCCGCATCCCCGGCTCACCGAGCGCGCCTTCGTGCTCGTGCCGCTCGCGGAGATCGCGCCCGACCTCGTCATCGCCGGCCGCACCGTCGCCGATTGGCGCGCCGTCATCGATACCGAGGGTATCCACAAGCTTCAGAAAGAGCTTTAGGAGAGATCGATTTCTCTTTCTTCCTCAATCGCCTAGAGTGGAATGTTGTCGTGCTTCTTCCACGGGTTCTCGAGCTGCTTGTTGCGCAGCAGACGGAGCGCCCGGGCGATCCGGCGGCGGGTCGAATGCGGCATGATCACCTCGTCGATATAGCCGCGCTCGGCGGCGACGAAGGGTGACAGGAAGCGGTCCTCATACTCCTTCGTCCGCTCGGCGAGCTTCTCCCTGTCGCCGTTCTCGGCGCGGAAGATGATCTCGACGGCGCCCTTCGCGCCCATCACGGCGATCTGCGCCGTCGGCCAGGCATAGATGACGTCGCCGCGCAGGTGCTTCGAGGCCATCACGTCATAGGCGCCGCCATAGGCCTTGCGGGTGATCACCGTGATCTTCGGCACCGTCGCCTCGCCATAGGCGAAGAGGAGCTTCGCCCCGTGCTTGATCAGGCCGCCATATTCCTGCGCGGTCCCCGGGAGGAAGCCCGGCACGTCGACGAAGGTGACGATCGGGATCGAGAAGGCGTCGCAGAAGCGGACGAAGCGCGCGGCCTTGCGGCTCGCATCGGCATCGAGCACGCCGGCGAGCACCATCGGCTGGTTGGCGACGATGCCGACCGTGCGCCCCTCCATGCGGCCGAAGCCGGTGACGATGTTCCGGGCGAAGGCCGCCTGGATCTCGAAGAAGTCGCCCTCGTCGACGGTCTTTCCGATCAGCTCCTTGACGTCATAGGGCTTGTTCGGATTGTCGGGCACCAGCGTGTCGAGCGAGGGCTCGGCGCGGTCGGCCGGATCGACGCTCTCGATCTCGGGCAGCGGCGCGCGGTTGTTCGCGGGCAGGAAGTCGATCAGCCGGCGCATCTCGATCAGCGCCTCGACATCGTCGTCGAAGGCGCCGTCGGCGATCGAGGAGCGCGTCGTGTGCACCTTGGCTCCGCCGAGCTCTTCGGCCGTGACGCTCTCATTCGTCACCGTCTTCACCACGTCCGGCCCGGTGACGAACATGTAGCTCGTGTCGCGCACCATGAAGATGAAGTCGGTCATCGCCGGCGAGTAGACGTCGCCGCCGGCGCAGGGTCCCATGATGACGGAGACCTGCGGGATCACGCCCGAGGCGAGCACGTTGCGCTGGAACACCTCGCCATAGCCGGCGAGCGCCGCGACGCCCTCCTGGATGCGCGCGCCGCCGGCATCGAACAGGCCGATGATCGGGGCGCCGTTCTTCAGCGCCATGTCCTGGATCTTGGTGATCTTCTGGGCGTGCGTCTCGGAGAGGGAGCCGCCGAACACCGTGAAATCCTTGGCGAAGACATAGACGACCCGGCCGTTCACCGTGCCCCAGCCGGTGACGACGCCGTCGCCGGCGATCCGCGTCTTCGCCATGCCGAAATCGGTCGCCCGGTGCTCGACGAACATGTCGAACTCCTCGAACGAGTCCTCGTCGAGCAGCACGGCGATGCGCTCGCGCGCCGTCAGCTTCGCCTTCATGTGCTGCGCGGCGATGCGAGCCTCGCCGCCGCCGAGCCGTGCCCGGGCGCGGCGCGCCTCGAGCTCCTCCAGAATGTGTTTCATACCCCGGTCCCGCACCGTCTCATGACCGATTGATAGCACCGGGCGGAGATGGCGGCGACGCTTCCTTCGACGGATAAAACGGCCGCGGCCGGTTCAGCCGCCGGCGCCGAGAACGAAGGCGGCGGCGTCGAACTCGCGCCGGCGAGCGGCGCGGCGAGCGGACGCCTCTTCATCGCCCCCCCACAGGCTCGCCTGATAGTCCTCGTCGACATGCGCTGCCGTCCAGGCCGCATCGGCGCTCAGCCCGCCATGGACGAGCGCGAGCGCCAGAGCCGCCGAGCCGGTCAGCGTCGTGATCGAGGAGAGCGCGGCGAGTGCGAGCGGATCGGGATCGCCGAGCGCCCGGTCGAACAGCGGCGCCGTCTCGTCGGGCTGCGCGACATGCACCACGCCGCCGGCGAGCACGAAGCGCAGGCCGAACCGCTCGCGCAGGAAGGCGAGCGGCGGGTCCCAGTGCTCGGTCTGCAGCTCGGCGAGGCGCTGCGGCCCATCGGCCCGGTAGCAGAGGAGGTCCGAACCCGCATAGCGCACGATCTCCGCCCGCACGGCCGCCATCTCGCGCGCGACGCCGTCCAGCGCGGAATTGACGAGACGGGTGAGCGGCATCGCGGCCGGGTCGATCTCGGCGCCTTGCGCGTTCCATTCCGCGGCGAGCGCTTCGGCGATGCGGGCCTTCGCGACGGCGAGCGGCGCGCGGGCCGGGGTGCGCGCCCGGCGGCCGTCGAGCGTCAGCACGAAACCTTCCGGAGCCGGTTCATAGGCCGCTCGCTCATAGAACCGCTTCGGCCTGGCCGGCGCAGCGAGCTTGCGCGCAGTCTCGACGGGATTGCCCGTCGCCGAAGGGGTTTCGAACCAGTCGACCTCGTCCGCCTTCATTCGTCCTCCACCGCCTCGTCGGCCTCGTCGCCCATGGTCGCGTCGAAACCGAGCAGATTCCAGCTCTGCTTCATATGGGGCGGCAGAGGCGCGGTGACATCGAGAATGCCGCCGGCGGGGTGCGGGATGACGATGCGGCGGGCGTGCAAATGGAGTTTCTGCTGCATGCCGCCCGGAAAGGTCCAGTTCGAATCGGCCTCGAAATATTTCGGATCGCCGATGATCGGATGGCCGATATGGGCGGCATGGGCGCGCAACTGGTGCGTCCGGCCGGTGACGGGCCGCATGGTCAGCCAGGCGAGATTCTGGCCCGCCTGGTCGACGACGCTGTAGAGCGAGACGGCGTGGCTGGCATCCTCCTCGCCGTGCTTCGCCACCTTCATCCGCTCGTCGCCGGGACCGCCCTCCTTGGCGAGCCAGGTCGAAATGCGGCCCTGCCGGGGCTTCGGGACGCCCTTGACCAGCGCCCAATAGACCTTGCGCGTGGTGCGCGCCCGGAAGGCGCCGGCGAGCTTCGAAGCCGCGAGCCGGGTACGGGCGACGACGAGCACGCCGGAGGTGTCGCGGTCGAGCCGGTGGACCAGCCGCGGCTTCTGGCCCTTCCGGTCGCGGAAGACCTCGAGCATGCCGTCGATATGGGTCGAGAGGCCGGAGCCGCCCTGCACGGCGAGGCCGGGCGGTTTGTTGAAGACGAAGACGTGCTCGTCCTCGTGCAGGATCATGTCGCGCAGCGCCTTTTCCGCGCCGCCGGGCGCGATCGCGCCCGGCTTCGCCTCATAGGCGCTGTTGCCCGCCTCGTCCGTGCCGAGCGGGGGAATGCGGATCGCCATGCCGGGGTCGACGCGATCGCTCGTCTTCGCCCGCGCACCATCGACGCGAACCTGGCCGGAACGCAGCAGCTTCTGCAGATGACCGAAAGAAAGGCCCGGATAGTGCTGCTTGAACCATCGGTCGAGCCGCATCCCGGCCTCGTCCGGCTTCACCACACGCGTGACGACACCCGCCATCGATTTTTCATCCTCTTCGGGCCGGCGTCATAGCATCAGGCGAGCGTCCTTACGAGGGCAAGGCCCAGAAACACCGCCGCGATGGCCCCGAGCACCGAGACGAGAACATAGAGGATCGCAGAAGGTGCCGCGCCGCGTTCGAGAAGTACCGCGACATCGAGCGAGAAGGCGGAGAAGGTGGTGAAGCCGCCGAGCACGCCGGTGGCGAGGAAGAGACGGGCCCCTTGCGTCCAGCCCTCACCGGCCTTCAGCGCCAGCCAGCCGGCGAGCAGCCCCATCAGGAAACAGCCGAGAAGGTTGATCACCATCGTGCCGAAGGGGAAGTCCGGCCCGGCGAGACGCATCGCCAGCGTGTTGACGCCGTGACGGGCAGCGCCGCCGATGCCGGCGCCGAGGAAGACGATGAGGAAGGGCATGGCGGCTCTCGGAAACGACGAGCGGGGAAGACAGGGAGGCGACGACATCCTATACCGCTCGCCGCCCCACAGGACCGAAATCGACCGCTGCCGATGATCGCACCCCCGCATCCCGCCCCTCGCCGCACCGTCGCGATCGTCGGCGCCGGACCGGCCGGCCTCGCCGCCGCGGAGCGGCTCGCCATGGCGGGTCATGCGGTCACCGTCTACGACCGCATGCCGTCCGCCGGACGGAAGTTCCTGATGGCCGGACGCGGCGGGCTCAACCTCACCCATTCCGAGCCGCTCGATGCCTTTCTCGGCCGCTATGGCGCGGCGCGGGGCTGGCTCGAGCCGATGATCGCGGCATTTCCGCCCGACGCGCTGCGCGCCTGGGCGGACGGGCTCGGCGCCGAGACCTTCGTCGGATCGAGCGGCCGGGTGTTCCCGAAGGCGATGAAGGCCTCGCCGCTGCTGCGCGCCTGGCTCGCCCGGCTCGGCGGTCTCGGAGTCGGAATCGCGACACGGCGGACGTTCCTCGGCTGGGACGAGACGGGCGCCCTGCTCTTTCGCGGGCCCGACGGCACGACAGAAGCGGTCGCCGCCGATGCGACGCTGCTTGCGCTCGGCGGGGCGAGCTGGCCCCGGCTCGGCTCGGACGGCGGCTGGGCGCCCCTGCTCGCGGAACGCGGCGTCGCGATCGCGCGGCTCCGGCCCGCCAATGCCGGCGTCCGCATCGACTGGAGCACGACCTTCGCCGAGCGCTTCGCCGGCGCGCCCGTGAAATCCGCCGCCTTCCTCCATGTCGGGCGGCGGCTCCGCGGCGAGGCGGTGGTTACCGCGACGGGCCTCGAAGGCGGCACGATCTATACGCTCTTCCCGGCGCTCCGCGACGCCGTCGAGACCGGGAGGACCGCGACGCTGACGCTCGATCTCGCGCCCGATCTCCCGTTGGAAACGCTCGTCACGCGCCTCGCCGCCCGGCCGGCGGCCGAATCGCTCTCCAACCGGCTGCGCAAAGCCGCGCATCTCGCGCCGGTTTCGGTGGGGCTGCTGCGCGAGGCGGCAGGCAACACGCCGCCGAAATCGGCCGACGCGCTCGCGGCGCTCGTCAAGGCGGCGCCGTTTCGCCTCACGGGCGTCGCACCGATCGAGCGGGCGATCTCGACTGCCGGCGGCATCGCCCGGGAGGCGGTGGACGGGCGGCTCATGCTCACCGCCCTCCCGGGCACCTTCGTCGCCGGGGAAATGCTCGACTGGGAGGCGCCGACCGGCGGCTATCTGCTGCAGGCGTCGTTCGCCTCGGGCCTCTGGGCGGCCGAAGGCATCATCGCGCGGCTCGGCGCCGGCTGAGCGCTCACCATAGCCGCGACACACCGAAGGCGTCGAAGACCGTTTCGTTGGACACGAGCACCATCTCCTCGGCGAGCGCCTGCGCGATCAGCATGCGGTCGAACGGATCCCTGTGCTCGCCGGGCATCGAGCCGGCACGGCGGCCGTGTTCGAAGCTGATCGGAAGCAGCTCGAAGCCTTCCGCTTGGATCTCTTCCGCCAGCCGCCCGACGACGGACGCGACGGAAGGCAGTTTGCCCCTTCGCACCTTGGTCGTCATCTCCCAAGCCGTCGCGGCACTCACGAACACCGTATTCTCCGGGTCGCCGATCGCCGCCTCGGCCCGAAGGGACAGTCGCTCACTGTCCTCGAGCCACCAGATCAACGCGTGCGTGTCGAGCAGCAGTCTCAATCCGGATCGTTCCAGGCTCTGAGTTCGTCATCCGGAAGCGGATCAAAGAAGGAATCGTCCAGATGGATGAGGCCTTTCAGACGTCCGGGCCGCCGCCGCGGCCGATCATCTGTGAGCGGTTCGGCCGCCGATTCAGGGATCGGCACGAGCCTCGCGACGGGCTCGCTTCCCTTCGCGATCACCACCTCGCCGCCGGCGCGCACGGTCTCGATCAGCGCGGCGAGGTCGGCCTTCGCCTTCTCGATGGTGACGGTCGTCATGCTGCGCCCTCCTTGTCGGCCTGCGCTCCTCGCTCGAGGTAAGCACTCGGCCACCGGAACAGCAAGCGGCAGGCGGCTCGCGAACCTTCAGGGCTCTCCCCGCTCCTTCCTGAGCTTCGCCCAATAATCCATCCGCTTGCGGATCTCGCGCTCGAAGCCGCGCTCGGCGGGAGCATAGAAGCTCTGCCGGCCGAGCGCCTCGGGAAAATAGTTCTGGCCGGAAAAGGCGTCGGGCTCGTCGTGATCGTAGCGATAGCCCGCACCATAGCCCTCGCCCTTCATGAGCTTGGTCGGCGCGTTGAGGATGGTCTTCGGCGGCACGAGGGAGCCGGCCGACTTGGCGGTCGCCATCGCGGCCTTGTAGGCGGTATAGAGCGCGTTCGATTTCGGCGCGGTGGCGAGATAGACGGCGGCCTGCGCGAGCGCGAGCTCCCCTTCCGGACTGCCGAGATAGTCATAGGCGTCCTTCGCGGCATTGGCGATGCCGAGCGCCTGCGGGTCGGCGAGGCCGATGTCCTCGACCGCCATCCGGACAAGCCGGCGGCCGAGATAGAGCGGGTCCTCGCCGGCGTCGAGCATGCGGCAGAGATAATAGAGCGCCGCATCGGGGTCGGAGCCGCGCACGCTCTTGTGCAGCGCCGAGATCAGATTGTAGTGGCCGTCCTGGCTCTTGTCGTAGATCGGCGCGCGCCGCTGCACGATCGCCTGCAGCGCCGCGGCGTCGAACACCTCGTCCGCCCGCGCCGCGCGCCAGACCTCCTCGGCGAGCGTCAGCGCGGCACGGCCGTCGCCGTCGGCCATCCGAACCAGCGCGGCGCGCGCCGTCTCGTCGAGCGGCAGCGGCCGGCCCTCGATCGCCTCGGCGCGCGCGAGAAGCTGGGCGATCGCCGCCTCGCCGAGCGGCTGGAAGACCAGCACGCGGGCGCGCGACAGCAGCGCGGCATTGAGCTCGAAGGACGGGTTCTCGGTCGTCGCGCCGACGAGCGTCACCGTGCCGTCCTCCATAACGGGCAGGAAGCTGTCCTGCTGCGCCCGGTTGAAGCGGTGGATCTCGTCGACGAAGAGCAGCGTGCCCTGGCCGATCGCCCGCCGGCCACGCGCCTGCTCGAACACCTTCTTCAGTTCCGCGACACCCGAGAAGATCGCCGAGATCTGCTCGAAATGCAGGTCCGTCTCGCGGGCGAGCAGGCGCGCGACGGTGGTCTTGCCGGTGCCGGGCGGCCCCCAGAAGATCATCGAGCCGAGCGAGCCCGAGCGCAGCATGCGGCCGAGCGCGCCGTCGGGGCCGACGAGATGGTCCTGCCCGACGACATCGGCGAGCTTCTCCGGCCGCATGCGGTCGGCGAGCGGCCGCGGCGCCGCCTTCTCCATGCCCGCGGCCTCGAAGAGGTTCGCCACCGCTAGCCGCCGATCACCGACCGGACTATGCGGCCGCCGCGCTCGATCGAGACGCGCCACAGACCGATTCGCTGGCGGGCGATCTGCGCGAGTGCCGCCGTCGTCTCGACGGGCTGGCGGTTGATCTCGACCAGCACATCGCCGGGGCGGAAGCCGACATCGGCGGCGTTCGAGCCGTCGGCGACCGCCGTGACGAGCGCACCGCTGGTCTGCCGGCCGCGATAGCCGAGTTCCTCCGTCACGGCGGGTGACAGGTTGACCACTGTGAGGCCGGCAAAGGGGGAGCCGCCATCGATCGTGCGCTCGTCGCGCGGCACGGTCTCGGGCGCCGCTTCGAGGGCGAGCGTCGCGGTGCGTTCGCGGCCCTTGCGCAGATAGCGCAGCTCCGCCGCACCGCCGACGCCGCGCGTCGCGAGGCGATAGTTGAGCGCGTTCGGGTCATCGACGTCGAGCCCGTCGACCGCCACCACGACATCGCCGGCGGCGAGGCCCGCCCGCTCCGCCGGACCACCCGGAACGAGCGCCGTGACGAGCGCGCCGCGCGGCCGGTCGAGGCCGAGCCCCTCGGCGAGTTCGCCGTTCAGCGCCTGGAAGTCGGCGCCGATCCAGGGGCGCTTGACCGCACCACCCGACTTCGCCGCATCGGCCACCACCCGGACGAGGTTGGCGGGGATGGCGAAGCCGATGCCCATCGAGCCGCCGCTGCGCGAATAGATCGCCGTGTTGATGCCGACCAGGCGGCCGTCGACATCGATCAGCGCGCCGCCGGAATTGCCGGGATTGATCGCAGCGTCGGTCTGGATGAAGAACTGGTAGTCGCTGACGCCGACCTGGGTGCGGGCGAGCGCCGAGACGATGCCGCTCGTCACCGTCTGGCCGACGCCGAACGGGTTGCCGATGGCGAGCACGATGTCGCCCACTTCGAGCGCGTCGGAATCGGCGAAGGCGAGCGTCGGATAGGTGCCCTTCTCCTTGATCCGCAGGATGGCGAGGTCGGTGCGCTCGTCCTTCAGCACGATCTCGCATTCGAGTTCGCGCCGGTCGGACAGCGCGACCTTCACCTCGTCGGCGTTCTCGATGACGTGGTTGTTGGTCACGATGATGCCCGAGGGATCGACGATCACGCCCGAGCCGAGCGATTGCTGGACGCGCGAGCGCGGCGCGGCGGGCGCATCGTCGAGACCGAAGAAGCGCCGGAAGAACGGATCGTCCATGAAGGGCGAGTTGCGCTGCCGCACGGTGCGCGAGGCGTAGACGTTGACGACGGCGGGCGAGACCTGCTTGACGATCGGCGCGAAGGAATAGCGGATCGCCTCCTCCGTCCGCGGCACGACACGCTCCTGCGCGACAGCCGCAGAGAAGGCGATCACCGCGGCGAAGACCGCCAGTGCCGCACGGTAGAGTTGAGACATCGAGCGTTTCCTCCTTCTCGCCGCGAAACTAGCAGAGATGTCGCTTGCCCGCGGCATGCAGATCGTCTCAGTGTTTGCCTCGCGGCGTGTTCGGGATAATGCTGATACGCGGGGGGCACGGAGCCGCAATGCAATTTCTCGCAGCTTATTCGGCGGGCCTCGTCCTGCTCGCGATCGGCCTGTTCCGTTTGCTGGCCGGACGGGGTGGCGCGACCGGCGGGCTGATCTTGGTCGCCGGTCTGGTGCTCGCGGCCGCCGGCGGGGCGGCCATGGTGATCGCCCCGCGTGACGGGCAGACGCTGTCGCTCGGCTTCGGCGATGACGGCGGTTCGAAGAGCCAGGAGCGGCTCGACGACGGTGCACCCCAGGACGAGCCCGGCAGCAACGCCGCGGCGCCGGCGGCCCCGGCCGCGGCGGAAGCCGAGGCGCCGACCCGCCCGCCGCGAATCATCGAGGCGCCCACGACGACGATCCGGCCGGCGGACGGGGCGGTCACCGAAGACGTTCCGGCACCGGCGGCCAGCCCCGATTTCGTCGACCCGCTGACGCAGGATGCGCAGGCCGCCGCAGAGCCGACGCCGCCGCTGCCGACACCCCCGCCGGACGACGACCGCGCCGTCGCGCTCGCCTCGCTAGCCCCGGCCGCGAGCAAGAAACAGAAGGCCTTCATGGAGGCGCTCGCCAAGGGACGCGAGGCCTATCAGGCCGCCGCGGACGATGTCGCCCGTGAGGCCGCGCGTGCCGATCGTTCGGCGGCGCTCTGCGGCACCGCATCGAGCCCCGATGTCGAGAACTGGGCGGCCACCGTCGAGGCGATCGACACCGATCCGAGCGGCCGCATCGCCTTCGCGGTCGCCCTGCCGGATGGCACGATCCTGCGCACCTGGAACAACCCGATGTCCGATCTCGACGATCAGACGCTGGTGCTCGCCGGCACCGAGCTCGCCGGCATCATCGGCGGGCTGAAAACGGGTGACGCGGTGCGGGTGTCCGGCAGCCTCTTCCCCGAACCGCCGGATTGCTGGCGTTCGAGCCGGCTGTCGGTCGATCAGGCGATCCGCGAGCCGAGCTTCATCTTCCGTTTTACCCGTGTCGCCCGGCTGCAGAACTGACGAGCCGTAGCGAGGAAAGTCCCTGATGTCCGATTCGTTTGATACCGCAGCGCTCGCCGCCCGCGTCGATGCCGCCGTCGCGAAGGCGATCGCCGAGAACCGCATCGTCGGCGCCGTCGTCCTCGTCGCGAAGGACGGCGCGATCCTCCACCGCGGCGTCGCCGGGCTCGCCGACCGCGAGGCGGGACGGCCGATGACCGAGGATGCGATCTTCCGGCTCGCCTCGGTGACGAAGCCGCTCGTCGCGGCGGCGACCCTGTCGCTGATCGAGGCGGGTGCGCTGACGCTCGACACCCCGGTCTCCGCCCATCTGCCGCGATTCCGGCCGCGCCTCGCCGACGGCACCACGCCGGACATCCTGGTGCGCCACCTGCTCACCCATACGGCGGGCCTCGCCTATGGCTTCAAGGAGACGGCGGGCGGGCCTTACCGCGCCGCCGGGGTTTCGGACGGCCTCGAGATTTCGGGCCTGACGCTCGACGAAAACCTCGAGCGGATCGCCGCCGTGCCGCTCCGCTTCGCGCCCGGCACGGGCTGGTATTATTCGGTCGCGATCGATGTGCTCGGCGCGCTGTTGCAAGCGGTGACCGGCGAGACGCTGCCGGAGATCATCGCGGCGCGCGTGACGCGGCCGCTCGGGCTCGCCGACACCGCCTTCGGGGCCACGGATCCCGACCGGCTCGCCGTGCCCTACGCCGACGGCGACCCGGCACCGCTCCGCATGGCCGGTCGCACCGAGGTCGACAATGGCGAAGGGACGTGGCTGACCTTCGACCCGGATCGCGTCTTCGATCCTGCCGCCTTCCCCTCCGGCGGCGCGGGGATGGCCGGCACGGCCGGCGACATCCTCCGCTTCCTCGAGGCGCTGCGCACCGGCGGCGCGCCGATCCTCGGTGCTGAGACCGTCGCCGAGGGCTCGGCCAACCAGATCGGCGACCTGCCGCGCGAGGCGGACGACGCCGGCTGGCGCTTCGGCTTCTTCGGCGCGGTGCTCGACGATCCGGCTGCGGCGAAGACGCCGCAGGGCCGCGGCACCCTCCAATGGGGCGGCGCCTATGGCCACACCTGGTTCATCGACCCGGCGGCCGGCCTGTCCGCGGTCTACTTCACGAACACCGCGATGGAGGGCGTCGGCGGAGCCTTTCCGACCGAGATTCGCGACGCCATCTACGGCTGATCGGCGACCCGCCCGCTCTTCCGGCGCCCCTTCCCTCAAAAGGAGGGGCGCTCCCGAGAGCTTCAGAGCGACCAGTCGAGCGGGCGCCCGATCATCCCGTCGACACGCTCGGTCAGTCCGTCGAAATACGGGCGCATGAAGGCCGCCGCCTCCTCATCGAAGGGCCCGCAGGGCGGCGCCGCATTGGCGCGCGGGAACTTCCCGCCGAAGCCCGCCGGATCGACATCGAGAAAGGCCGCGAGCGTCCTCATCGTCCGCTCGGGCTGCCCTGCTCAGAGGATGAAGAGATTGGGGCTCGCCACCGGCCGCAGCGCGTTCCCGCCGAGACCGGCGCGAGCGTGATGATCAAAGGCCGCGGCGGCCCCCCGCCCGCTGCGCGCCGCATCGCCGCCCTTTCGCCCCCTTCCGAAAAGAGAAAAGGCGGCCCACGGGCCGCCCCATCCACCTTCGAAAAGAGACCCTCGGGGCACGGCTTACGCCGCCTCCTCCGTCGCCTCGACCTCGGCCGCATGGCGGGCCTTGTCGTCGGCGCCCTTCGCTGCCGGATCGCGGTCGACGAACTCGATCACCGCGATCGGCGCCGAATCGCCATAGCGGAAGCCGGCCTTGACGACACGGGTGTAGCCGCCGTGCCGCTCCTTGTAGCGCGGGCCGATCGTCTCGAAGAGCTTCTTCACCTGCTCGAGGTCGCGGATCTGCGCGATCGCCTGACGGCGGGCGTGCAGGTCGCCGCGCTTGCCGAGCGTCACGAGCTTCTCGACGATCGGACGCAGGTCCTTCGCCTTCGGCAGGGTCGTGACGATCTGCTCGTGCTTGATCAGCGACGCCGCCATGTTGGCGAACATCGCCTTGCGGTGGCTCGCGGTCCGGTTCAGCTTACGGCCGGATTTGCCGTGACGCATGGCCCTCTCCTCAGTCTTCTGTCCGGCGGCTCACGCCGCGGGTCGCTGTCTCAATAATGGTCTTCGTAGCGTTTGGCGAGCTCTTCGATGTTCTCCGGCGGCCAGTTGGTCACCTCCATGCCGAGATGGAGACCCATCTGGGCGAGAACTTCCTTGATCTCGTTCAGCGACTTGCGGCCGAAATTCGGAGTGCGGAGCATCTCCGCCTCGGTCTTCTGGATCAGGTCGCCGATATAGACGATGTTGTCGTTCTTCAGGCAGTTGGCCGAGCGGACCGAGAGTTCGAGCTCGTCGACCTTCTTCAGAAGTGCCGGGTTGAAGGCGAGCTCGGGGATCGACTCCGCCGCGGTCTCCTTCTCGGGCTCTTCGAAATTGACGAAGATCGAGAGCTGATCCTGCAGGATTCGCGCGGCATAGGCCACAGCGTCGTCAGGACGAATCGAGCCGTCGGTCTCGACCGTCAGCGTCAGCTTGTCATAATCGAGCACCTGGCCCTCGCGGGTGTTCTCGACCCGGTAGGACACCTTCTTGACCGGCGAATAGATCGCATCGACCGGGATCAGGCCGATCGGCGCGTCCTCGGGCCGGTTGCGGTCCGCCGCGACATAGCCCTTGCCAGTGTTGACGGTGAACTCCATGCGGATCTCGGCACCCTCGTCGAGCGTGCAGAGCACGAGACCGGGGTTGAGCACCTCGATGTCGCCCACCGTCTGGATGTCGCCCGCCGTGACGACACCCGGACCGGACTTCCTGACCACCATCCGCTTCGGGCCATCGCCCTGCATGCGGATCGCGATCTCCTTGATGTTGAGCACGATATCGGTGACGTCCTCGCGGACGCCCGGGATCGAGGAGAACTCGTGCAGGACACCGTCGATCTGGACGGCGGTGACCGCGGCGCCCTGGAGAGAGGAAAGCAGGACACGGCGCAGCGCATTGCCGAGCGTCAGACCGAAGCCGCGCTCCAGCGGCTCGGCGACGACGGTGGCGAGCCGCTTCGGGTCCGAACCGGGCGCAACATCGAGCTTGTTCGGCTTGATCAGCTCTTGCCAGTTCTTGTGGATCACGGTCGTATCCTTTCGGTCGTTGCGCCCTCCGCCGGGGCGGCGGCGCGGCGTTCCCGTCCGGACAGGGAACGCTGAATACGGATGAGAGCCCGACGCGAGAAGGCGGCCCGACGGGCCGCCCTGGCGAGGCTCAGACGCGCCGGCGCTTGCGCGGGCGGCAGCCGTTGTGCGCGATCGGCGTCACGTCGCGGATCGAGGTGATCGTGAAGCCGGCGGCCTGCAGGGCGCGGAGCGCCGACTCGCGGCCGGCGCCCGGGCCGGAAACCTCGACCTCGAGGGTGCGCATGCCGTGCTCGGTGGCCTTGCGGCTGGCATCTTCGGCGGCCATCTGGGCCGCGAACGGGGTCGACTTGCGCGAGCCCTTGAAGCCCATCATGCCGGCGGACGACCAGGAGATGGTGTTCCCCTGCGCGTCGGTGATGGTGATCATCGTGTTGTTGAACGTCGAATTCACATGCGCGACGCCGGAGGAGATGTTCTTGCGCTCGCGGCGGCGCACGCGGGTGGCTTCCTTGGCCATTTTCGGTCCTTACCTTTGATCTCGACACCGCCGTAATGCCGGCGGCTCCACCGGGTCCGTCGCGCCCGGCATCGGCCGGACGCGCGGACCGCTCGACGTCACTTACTTCTTCTTGCCGGCGATCGGCTTCGCCGGCCCCTTGCGGGTGCGGGCGTTGGTGTGCGTGCGCTGGCCGCGGACCGGCAGGCCCTTGCGGTGACGCAGGCCGCGATAGCAGCCGAGATCCATCAGCCGCTTGATGTTCATCGACACTTCGCGACGCAGGTCGCCCTCGACGAGATAGTCGCGGTCGATCACTTCGCGGATCTGCAGCACTTCCGCATCGGACAGCTCGTTGACGCGGCGCTGCGGCTCGATGCGCACCTTCTCGACGATCTCCTGCGCCTTGGCGGCGCCGATTCCATGGATATACTGAAGCGCGATGACGACGCGCTTGTTCGTCGGGATGTTGACGCCGGCGATACGGGCCATGGGCCGTCTCCATATGAGGAGCCGAAGCTCCGGTTGCAGCACACCCCGCGTCCGGTGGAGGCCGGCCCCTGCGGGGGATCTCATGAGCGAACGAGGCCGCCCTCGGCCAAACCGAGAAACGCCCTCGTGCCTATTCGGAAGGCGGCGAGCCTTAGCGGGTCGCGACCCGTTCGTCAAGTCGTTCGAGCGTATTTTCGATCGCGGCCGTGACATCATCGATCGACTGCATGCCGTCGATCTCGGTCAGCATGCCGCGCGCCCGATAGTAGGGCGACACCACGGCGGTGTCGCGATTGTAGGCGGCGAGCCGGGTCTTGAACACGTCCGGGTCGTCATCCTTGCGGACCGTGCCGCCCGCGGCGACCGTCTCGGCCGCCCGCTTGGCGATGCGCTCCACGAGCTTCGACTGGTCGACCTTGAGCTCGATCACGGCGTCGAGCTTCAGACCCTTGGCCGCCAGCATGTCGGCGAGCGCATCGGCCTGCGCGATGGTGCGCGGAAATCCGTCGAGGATGAAGCCGCGCTGCGCATCCGCTTCGTCGATTCGCTCGGCGACAATGCCGATCACCACCTCGTCCGGAACGAGATTGCCGCCGTCCATGATCGCCTTGGCCTTGCGGCCGATCGGGGTTCCCGACGCCACCGCGGCGCGCAGCATGTCGCCGGTGGAGAGCTGCGGGATACCGTAACGCTTGACCAGTCGTGCCGACTGTGTGCCCTTCCCTGCCCCCGGCGGTCCGAGCAGTATGAGCCTCATCGCTTCTTCCCTCTGAGCTTGGCCTTCTTGACGAGGCCTTCGTACTGGTGGGCCAGGAGATGCCCCTGGATCTGCGACACCGTATCCATCGTCACGTTCACGACGATGAGCAGCGAGGTGCCGCCGAAGTAGAACGGTACGCCCGTCGCCGAAATCAGGAATTCCGGCAGGAGGCAGACCACCACCAGATAAACAGCACCGACGACCGTAATGCGAGTCAGCACATGGTCGATATATTCCGCGGTGCGCTGACCCGGTCGGATGCCGGGGATGAAGCCGCCATGCTTCTTGAGGTTGTCGGCCGTGTCGGTCGGGTTGAAGACGATCGCCGTGTAGAAGAAGCAGAAGAACACGATCATCGCCGCATAGAGGACCATATAGAGCGGCTGGCCGTGACCGAGCACGGCGACGATCGTCTGGAACCACGCCGGACCCGTGCCGGCCGAGAAATTGGCGATCGTCGCCGGGAGCAGCAGGAGCGACGAGGCGAAGATCGGCGGGATGACGCCCGCGGTGTTCAGCTTGAGCGGCAGGTGCGAGGACTCGCCCTGGAACATCCGGTTGCCGATCTGGCGCTTCGGATACTGGATGATCAGCCGGCGCTGGGCCCGCTCCATATAGACGATGAAGGCGATCGCGGCGACCGCCACGACGACGACCATCAGGATCACCCAGCCCGACAGCGCGCCCTGGCGGCCGAGCTCGAGCATGCCGGCGAGCGCGTGCGGCAGGCCGGCCACGATGCCCGCGAAAATGATCAGCGAGATGCCGTTGCCGATGCCGCGCGAGGTGATCTGCTCGCCGAGCCACATCAGGAACAGCGTGCCGCCGGTCAGCGTGATCACGGTCGAGATGCGGAAGAACAGGCCCGGGTCGTGCACGATGTTGGTGCCGCCCTCGAGGCCGACGGCGATGCCATAGGCCTGCAGGACGGCGAGCAGCACCGTGCCGTAGCGCGTGTACTGGTTGATGATCTTGCGGCCGGCCTCGCCTTCCTTCTTCAGCGCCTCGAGCGAGGGGATGATCGAGGTGAGCAGCTGGACGATGATCGAGGCGGAGATGTAGGGCATGATCCCGAGGGCGAAGATCGCCATGCGGCCGACGGCGCCGCCCGAGAACATGTTGAAGAGCCCGACAATGCCGCTCTGCTGCTGCGAAAAGGCAGAAGCGAGCGCATCCGGATTGATGCCCGGCAGCGGAATATAGGTGCCGAGACGGTAGACGAGCAAAGCGCCGAGCGTGAACCAAATGCGCTTCTTCAGCGCCTCGGCCTTCGCGAAGGCGCCAAAGTTCAGGTTTGCCGCAAGTTGTTCAGCTGCTGATGCCATGCCCCGCTCCGATCGGGCTAATTGAGCCCCCGACCAGGCCATAGTTGGTTGGTCCGCGACGCCGCATCAAGCGACATCTCACTCGGCTCCGACGATAGGGCGAAGACCGCTCCGCCTCGCGGGGCAAAAACGCCGCAGGGTTGCGGCGTTCGCGCTGGGATCGACGGAGAGGCCCTAAGGGCCTCACGCCGCGTCGGTCGTCTCGACCTTGACGGCGAGCAGCTTGACGCTGCCGCCGGCCTTCTCGATCGCCTCGAGCGCCGGCTTCGACGCACCGGCAACCTCGAAGGAGACGGCCGACTTGAGCTCGCCCGGACCGAGAACGCGCACGCCGTCCTTGAGCCGCTTGATCACGCCGGCGGCCTTCAGGGCCTCCACCGTCACCGGCGCGGCCGCGTCGAGCTTGCCGGCCTCGATCGCCGCCTGGACGCGCTCGAGGCTGACCTCGTTATAGTCCTTGGCGAAGATGTTGTTGAAGCCGCGCTTCGGCAGGCGCCGATGCAGCGGCATCTGGCCGCCCTCGAAGCCGTTGATCGACACGCCGGTGCGGGACTTCTGGCCCTTGACGCCACGGCCGCCGGTCTTGCCCTTGCCCGAGCCGATGCCACGGCCGACCCGGATGCGCTCCTTGGTGGCGCCCGGATTGTCGCGGATTTCGTTGAGCTTCATGGTCGCTTCCTCGCTTTGCGGCTCACGCCTCGTCCACGACACGGACGAGATGCGCGACCTTGGCGATCATGCCGCGCACGGCCGGCGTGTCCTCGAGGGTCGCGCGGCGGCGAATCTTGTTGAGGCCGAGGCCGATCAGCGTCGCGCGCTGCTCGGCCGGGCGGCGGATCGGGCTGCCCGTCTGCTCGACGGTGACCGTCTTCTTGGCGGTGGCCATGATCGTTGTTCCTCGACCTTTCCGGCTCACGCTTCGGCGGAGGCGGCCTCGCCGCCCTCGCCGCGACGCGCCTGCAGGAGCGACACCTTGATGCCGCGACGGGCGGCGACCGCCCGCGGGCTGTCCTCGCTCTTCAGCGCGTCGAAGGTGGCGCGGATCATGTTGTAGGGGTTCGACGAGCCGAGCGACTTCGCCACCACGTCCTGGACGCCGAGCGTCTCGAACACGGCGCGCATCGGGCCGCCGGCGATGATGCCGGTGCCCGCCGGCGCGGCGCGCAGCAGGACGCGCCCGGCGCCGTGCCGACCGGCGACGTCGTGATGAAGCGTGCGGCCTTCGCGCAGCGGCACCCGAACGAGCGAACGCTTCGCCGCCTCGGTCGCCTTGCGGATCGCCTCGGGCACTTCACGGGCCTTGCCGTGGCCGAACCCGACCCGGCCCTTCTGGTCGCCGACGACGACGAGCGCCGCGAAGCCGAAGCGCCGGCCGCCCTTCACCACCTTAGCGACGCGGTTGATGTGGACGAGCTTGTCGACGAACTCGCCGTCGCGATCCCGCTCTTCCCGCTGCTCTCTCGCCATCTCAGTTCCAATCTCTAGCTGTCTGGGTGGACGCGGGCATGCGCGTCAGAAATCGAGGCCGCCTTCGCGGGCGCCATCGGCGAGCGCCTTGACGCGGCCGTGGAAGAGGTACGGCCCGCGGTCGAAGACCACCGCCTTCACCCCGGCGGCGAGCGCGCGCTCGGCGACCAGCTTGCCGATCGCCTCGGCGGCCGCCTTGTCGGCGCCGGTCTTCAGCGAAGCCTTCAGGTCCTTCTCGAGCGACGACGCCGCGGCAACGGTGCGGCCGGCCGCATCGTCGATCACCTGGGCATAGATGTGCTTCGAGGAGCGGAACACCGAAAGCCGCGGCCGTTCGCCCGCGACGCTGCGGATGTGCCGGCGGACGCGCGCCGAGCGGCGCTCCATCTGAGTATTGGCCATGGCGACCACCCTTACTTCTTCTTGCCTTCCTTGCGGAAGATCACCTCGTTCGCGTATTTCACGCCCTTGCCCTTATAGGGCTCCGGGCTGCGGAACTCGCGGATCTCGGCGGCCACCTGGCCGACCTGCTGCTTGTCGTTGCCCGAGATGAGGATCTCGATCGGGCGGGGCGTCTGGATGGTGATGCCCTCCGGGATCGGATAGTTCACCTCATGGCTGTAGCCGAGCGACAGCTGCAGCACCTTGCCCTGGACCGCCGCACGATAGCCGACGCCGCTGATCTCGAGCTTCTTCGTGAAGCCCTGCGTCACGCCGGTCATCAGATTGGCGACCATGGTCCGCGTCATGCCCCAGGCCGAGCGGGCCTGCTTCGAGGCGTCGCGCGGCGCCACCTCGACACCGGTGTCGCCGAGCTTCACCGTCACCAGATCCGTGAAGTCGAAGGTCAGCTCGCCCTTCGGGCCCTTGGCCACGACGGTCTGGCCGTTGATCGTGGCCGTCACACCCTTGGGCACGGCGACCGGCTTCTTACCAATACGAGACATCAGACAACCCGTCCGGTTCGTGTTTCCCGTGGAAGCTCCGCAACATCAGAAGACGTTGCAGAGCACCTCGCCGCCGACGTTCTGCTCGCGCGCATCCGCATCCGACATGACCCCCTTCGGGGTCGAGAGGATCGCCACGCCGAGCCCGTTCGCGACGCGCGGAATCGCCTTTACGGAAGCATAGACCCGACGGCCCGGCTTCGAAACGCGCTCGATCGTCCGGATCACCGGCTCGCCGTCATAATACTTGAGTTCGATCTCGAACTCCTTCTTGCCGTCGCCGAAATCGACCGCGGAATAGCCGCGGATGTAGCCTTCCGACTGCAGCACGTCGAGGACGCGCTGACGCAGCTTGGAGGCCGGCGTCGACACCTTCGTCATCCGGCGCAGCTGCGCGTTACGGATGCGGGTGAGCATATCGCCCAAAGGATCGGTCAGAGACATGGACCTGCTCCTTACCAGCTGGACTTGACGAGGCCGGGGATCATCCCGAGCGAGCCGAGCTCGCGCAGCGCGATACGCGACATCTTCAACTTGCGATAGACGGCGCGGGGGCGGCCGGTGACTTCGCACCGGTTGCGCACGCGGACCGCCGACGAATTGCGCGGCAGCTCGGCGAGCTTGAGCGTCGCCTGGAACCGCTCCTCGAGGGGGAGCTGCTCGTTGCGGGCGATCGCCTTCAGCTCGGCACGCTTGCCGGCATACTGCTTGGCGAGCTTCCGGCGCCGGTTGTTCTTTTCGATAGAGCTCTTCTTAGCCATCGATATCGTCCTTCAGGCCCGGATCACTGCCGGAACGGGAAGTTGAGCGCCTTCAGGAGCGCCCGGGCTTCCTCGTCCGTCTTGGCCGTGGTGCAGACGATGACGTCCATACCCCAGACCTGGTCGATCTTGTCGTAGTCGATCTCGGGGAACACGAGATGCTCCTTGATGCCCATGGCATAGTTGCCACGGCCGTCGAAGCTCTTCGGGTTCAAGCCGCGGAAGTCGCGGACGCGGGGCAGCGCGATCGTCACGAGCCGGTCGAGGAACTCGTACATCCGCTGCTTGCGCAGCGTGACCTTGCCGCCGATCGGCATGTTCTCGCGGACCTTGAAGGTCGCGATCGACTTGCGCGCCCGCGTCACCGCCGGCTTCTGGCCGGCGATCAGCGCCAGATCGCCGAGCGCGACCTGCACCTTCTTCGTGTCGTTGACCGCCTCGCCGACGCCCATATTGAGGACGATCTTGTCGAGCTTCGGAACCTCCATCGGGTTCTTGTAGCCGAACTGCTCGACGAGCTTCGAGCGGACCGTGTCCTCGTAGAATTTCTTGAGCCGCGGCTCGATTGCTGCCTCAGCCATCGATCGTCTCTCCCGAACGCTTAGCGACGCGCAGCTTGCGTCCGTCTTCGGTGATCTTGAATCCAACCCGGGTGGGCTTGCCGTCCGAGGGGTCGGCGAGCGCGAGGTTCGACAGGTGGATCGGCATCTCCTTCGAGACGATGCCGCCCTGCTGATTCATGCTCTGCTTCTGGTGCCGCTGCGCCACGTTGATGCCGCGCACCACGGCACGGTCATCCGCCGGCTGCACGCTCAGCACTTCACCCGACTTGCCCTTGTCCTTGCCGGCGAGAACGACGACGCGGTCGCCCTTCTTGATCTTCGCGGCCATCACAGCACCTCCGGCGCGAGCGAGATGATCTTCATGTGGTTCTTCGCGCGCAGCTCGCGCGGCACCGGTCCGAAGATACGGGTCCCGATCGGCTCCTTCTGATTGTTGATCAGCACCGCCGCATTCTTGTCGAAGCGGATCACGCTGCCGTCCGGGCGGCGGATATCCTTCGCCGTGCGCACGACCACGGCCTTCATGACGTCGCCCTTCTTGACGCGACCGCGGGGGATCGCCTCCTTGATCGAGACGACGATGATGTCGCCGACCGAAGCGTATTTCCGCTTCGAGCCGCCGAGAACCTTGATGCACATAACACGACGGGCACCGGAATTGTCCGCGACGTCGAGGTTCGTCTGCATCTGAATCATGACTGATCGCCTACTTCTCTCAGTCGCCCCCGCGCACCCTCGAAGGGCACGCGACGGGGCGGAACCTCGTTCTTATTCGCCCGCCGGCAGGTCCGTGCCGAGCACGACCCAGCGCTTGTTCTTCGAGATCGGCTTCGACTCCTCGATGAAGACGGTGTCGCCGGTCTTGTAGGTGTTGGCCTCGTCATGGGCCTGGTACTTCTTCGAGCGGCGGACGGTCTTCTTCAGCACCGGATGGGTGAAGCGGCGCTCGACACGCACCACCACCGTCTTGTCGGTCTTGTCGCTGACGACCGTACCCTGCAGAACGCGCTTCGGCATGGCGGCCTCCTTACTTCGTCTCGGCCGCCGCCTTCTGGGCGGCGATGGTCTTGATGCGGGCGATGTCGCGACGGATCTGACGGACCCGCGCGGTGTTCTCGAGCTGACCCGTCGCCCGCTGGAAGCGCAGGTTGAACTGCTCCTTCTTGAGCGCGACGAGCTGATCGTCGAGCTGATCGGCGGTCATGACCCGCACATCCTTGGCCTTCATGGCTCTATCCTCGTCGAACGCGCGGTCAATCGGCGATGCGCTGAACGAAGCGCGTCTTGATCGGAAGCTTGGCGGCGCCGAGACGCAGCGCCTCGCGGGCCACGTCCTCCGGCACACCGTCGATCTCGAACATGATGCGGCCCGGCTTGATGCGCACCGCCCAGAATTCCGGCGAGCCCTTGCCCTTGCCCATGCGGACCTCGGTCGGCTTGGCGGTCACCGGCACGTCCGGGAACACCCGGATCCAGACGCGGCCGGCGCGCTTCATCTCGCGGGTGATCGCGCGGCGGGCCGCCTCGATCTGGCGCGCGGTGACCCGCTCCGGCTCCAGCGCCTTCAGGCCGAAACCGCCGAAGTTGAGGTCCGTGCCGCCCTTCGAGACGCCATGGATGCGTCCCTTGAACTGCTTGCGGAACTTGGTGCGCTTGGGTTGCAGCATCGTTCTTCTCTTTCAGTCCTTCGGCTCAGGCCGCGTCGCGGTCGCGATCGCGACGCCGGCCGCTCGAGCCCTGCTCCGCACCCTCGGTCTGGCGACGCTCGGACGCCATCGGATCGTGCTCGAGGATCTCGCCCTTGAAGATCCACACCTTGATGCCGCAGGTGCCGTAAGCGGTGTGCGCGGTCGCAACGCCATAGTCGATGTCCGCACGCAGCGTGTGCAGCGGAACCCGGCCCTCGCGATACCACTCGAGACGCGCGATCTCGGCGCCGCCCAGACGCCCGGAGGCGTTGATGCGGATGCCCTCGGCGCCGAGGCGCATCGCCGACTGCACCGAGCGCTTCATGGCGCGCCGGAAGGCGACGCGACGCTCGAGCTGCTGGGCGATCGAGGCGGCGACCAGGTTGGCGTCGGTCTCGGGCTTGCGGACTTCCACAATGTTGATGTGGACTTCCGAATCCGTCAGACGGCCGACTTCCTTGCGCAGCTTCTCGATATCCGCGCCCTTCTTGCCGATCACGATGCCCGGGCGCGCCGAATGGATCGTCACCCGGCACTTCTTGTGCGGGCGCTCGATCACGATCTTCGACACGGCGGCCTGCTTCAGCTCCTTCATGAGGCGCTCGCGGATGCGGACGTCCTCGTGCAGCAGCTTCGCATACTCGCCGCGGCCGGCGAACCAGCGGCTGTCCCAGGTCCGGTTGATGCCGAGACGCAGGCCGATCGGATTGACTTTCTGACCCATCAGGCGGTCTCCTGAACTTCCCGGACGACGATCGTCAGGTGCGAGAACGGCTTCTGAATGCGGCCGACGCGGCCACGGGCACGCGGCGTCCAGCGCTTCAGAACCAGCGCCTTGCCGACATGGGCCTCGGCGACGACCAGGCTGTCGACGTCGAGGTCATGATTGTTCTCGGCATTGGCGATCGCGCTCTCGAGCGCCTTCTTGACGTCCTTGGCGATGCGCTTGCGCGAGAAGGTCAGGTCCGCGAGCGCGGCCGAGGCCTTCTTGCCGCGGATCAGCGCCGCGACGAGGTTGAGCTTCTGCGGCGAGACGCGGAGCATCCGCGCCACGGCGCGGGCTTCCGTGTCCTTGAGCGCCCGCTCGGTCTTGGGCTTGCTCATCGCCTACTTCCTCTTCGCCTTCTTGTCGGCCGTGTGGCCATAGTAGGTCCGGGTCGGCGAGAACTCGCCGAACTTGTGACCCACCATGTCCTCATTGACCAGCACGGGAATGTGCTTCTGGCCATTGTAGACGCCGAAGGTCAAGCCGACGAACTGCGGCAGGATGGTGGAGCGGCGGCTCCAGATCTTGATGATTTCGGCCCGGCCCGAAGACCGCGCCTTTTCCGCCTTGCGGAGGAGGTATCCGTCGACGAACGGACCTTTCCAGGTAGAGCGAGCCACGGGAGCCTCTTACTTAGCCTTGCGCAGATGACGGCTGCGCACGATGAACTTGTCGGTCGACTTGTTGTTGCGGGTCTTCTTGCCCTTGGTCGGCTTGCCCCAGGGCGTGACCGGATGACGGCCGCCCGAGGTGCGGCCTTCGCCGCCGCCATGCGGATGGTCGACCGGGTTCATCGCCACGCCGCGGACGCTCGGACGCTTGCCGAGCCAGCGGTTGCGGCCGGCCTTGCCGATCGAGACGTTGGCGTGATCGGCGTTCGACACCGCGCCGACCGTCGCGAAGCAGGCCTGCGAGATCAGCCGCTGCTCGCCCGAAGCGAGGCGAAGGATCGCCATGCCCTGGTCGCGGCCGACATACTGCGCATAAGCGCCGGCCGAACGGGCGATCTGGCCGCCCTTGCCGGGCTTCATCTCGATGTTGTGGACGATGGTTCCGACCGGCAGGGCGCCGAGCGGCATCGCATTGCCGGGCTTCACGTCCGCCTGATTCGACGAGATCACCGTATCGCCGACGGCCAGACGCTGCGGCGCCAGGATGTAGCTGAGCTCGCCGTCCGCATACTTGATCAGCGCGATGAACGCCGTGCGGTTCGGATCGTATTCGAGCCGCTCGACCGTCGCCGGCACATCGAGCTTGCGACGCTTGAAGTCGACCAGGCGATAGGCCCGCTTATGACCGCCGCCACGCCCGAAGGCGGTGACACGGCCGAGATTGTTGCGGCCGCCCGACTGGCGCAGACCGACGGTGAGACCCTTCACCGGCTTGCCGGCGTAGAGCTCGGAGCGGTCGACGAGAACCAGCTGGCGCTGGCCCGGCGTCGTCGGCTTGTAATGCTTGAGTGCCATGACTTAGCCCGTTCCTTCCGCTCAGAGACCGGTCGATACGTCGATCGAGTCGCCCTCGGCGAGGGTGACGATCGCCTTCTTGACGTCGCTCTGCTGGCCGATCACGCCGCGGAAACGCTTGACCTTGCCCTTGCGGACCATGGTGTTGACGGCCGTCACCTTGACCTTGAAGAGCGCCTCGACGGCAGCCTTGATCTCCGGCTTCGTCGCGGTCTTCAGGACGTTGAAGACGACCTTGTTCTGCTCCGTCGCGACGGTCGACTTCTCCGAGAGGACCGGGCTGCGGATGATGTCGTAGTGCGAGAGGTCGCTCATTTGAACCGCTCTCCGATCGCGTCGACGGCGGCCTTGGTGAGAACGAGCTTCTCGCGCCGCAGGATGTCGTAGACGTTGAGGCCGGCGACCGGCAGCACGTCCACGTCCGGAATGTTGCGGGCGGCGAGCGCGAAGTTCTCGTCCACCGCCGGACCGCCGATGATCAGCGCATTGCCGAGGCCGAGCTTGGCGAACCGCTCGCGCAGCGCCTTCGTCTTCGGCTCACCGACCGCGACGTCGGAGACGACGATCAGATTGTCGCCCTTCGCCTTCGCCGACAGCGCGAGCTTCAGAGCGAGCGCGCGCACCTTCTTCGGCAGATCGTGCTCGTGGCTGCGGACGACCGGGCCGAAAGCCTTGCCGCCGCCGCGGAACTGCGGCGCCGTCTTGGCACCGTGGCGTGCGCCGCCGGTGCCCTTCTGCTTGTACATCTTCTTCGTCGTGCCGTGGACCTCGGTCCGCGTCTTCGACTTGTGCGTGCCGGCCTGCCGGCGCGCGAGCTGCCAGCGGACCATGCGCTGCAGGATGTCGGCGCGCGGCTCGAGACCGAAGATCGCTTCGTCGAGCGTGACCGAACCGTCCTCGGCGCCGTCGAGCGTGGTGACTTTGACTTCCATCACTCGGACTCCTTCGCCTCGACCTCGGCCACCGGGGCCTCGGCCTTGCCGTTCTTCGCCGGCGCCCGGAAGGCGCCCGGAACCGGGGCGTCCTTCGGCAGCGCGCGCTTGACGGCGTCGCGAACCTCGATCCAGCCGCCCTTGGCGCCCGGAACCGCGCCCTCGACGAGGATCAGACCCCGCTCAAGATCGGTGCGGATGACCTTCAGGTTCTGGGTGGTGACCCGCTCGTCGCCGAGATGGCCGGCCATCTTCTTGCCCTTGAAGACCTTGCCCGGATCCTGCCGCTGGCCGGTCGAGCCGTGCACACGGTGCGAGACCGAGTTGCCGTGCGTCGCGCGGCCGCCGCCGAAGTTCCAGCGCTTCATCGAGCCGGCGAAGCCCTTGCCGATCGAGGTGCCGGTGACGTCGACGAACTGGCCGACGACGAAGTGCTCGACGGTCAGCTCGGCGCCGATCTCGATCAGGTTCTCGGGCGACACCCGGAACTCGACCACCTTGCGCTTCGGCTCGACTTCGGCCTTGGCGAAGTGGCCGCGCTCGGCCTTCGAAACGTTTTTGACTTTCTTGAGGCCCGCGCCCAGCTGCACCGCAGTGTAGCCGTTCTTGTCCTCAGTCCGCTGGGCGACAACCTGACAGTTGTCGAGCTTCAGCACCGTCACCGGCACCTGCTCGCCCGCATCGGTATAGATGCGGGTCATGCCCAACTTCTGTGCGATCACTCCAGAACGCATGGCTTAAGCCTCGCTCGCTTGACCGATCAGAGCTTGATCTCGACGTCCACGCCCGCGGCGAGGTCGAGCTTCATCAGCGCGTCCACGGTCTGCGGGGTGGGGTCGACGATATCGAGAAGGCGCTTGTGGGTGCGCATCTCGAACTGCTCGCGGCTCTTCTTGTCGATATGCGGCGACCGGTTGACCGTGAACTTCTCGATCTGCGTCGGCAGCGGCACGGGGCCGACCACGCGCGCGCCCGTCCGTTTCGCCGTGTTCACGATCTCGCGGGTCGACGCATCGAGGATGCGATGGTCGAACGCCTTGAGCCGGATCCGGATATTCTGACCGTTCATCGAATTCTGTCCTCGAAACGAGAAGGGTGCGCCGCGCCGGCGGCGCACCCGTTTCGCCGGATCCCTTACTTGATGATGCTGGCGACGACGCCGGCGCCGACGGTGCGCCCGCCTTCACGGATGGCGAAGCGCAGCTTCTCTTCCATCGCGATCGGGACGATCAGCGTCACTTCCATCGCCACATTGTCGCCCGGCATCACCATCTCGACGCCTTCCGGCAGCGCGACCACGCCCGTCACGTCCGTCGTGCGGAAGTAGAACTGCGGACGGTAGTTGGTGAAGAACGGCGTATGACGGCCGCCCTCTTCCTTCGTCAGGATGTACGCCTCGGCCTTGAACACCGTGTGCGGCGTCACAGAGCCGGGCTTGCACAGAACCTGGCCGCGCTCGACGCCCTCGCGGTCGATGCCGCGCAGCAGCGCGCCGATATTGTCGCCCGCCTGGCCCTGATCGAGCAGCTTGCGGAACATCTCGACGCCCGTCACCGTCGACTTCACCGTCGGACGGATGCCGACGATCTCGACTTCCTCGCCGACCTTCACGACGCCGCGCTCGACGCGACCCGTCACGACCGTGCCGCGGCCCGAGATCGAGAACACGTCTTCGATCGGCATCAGGAACGGCTGGTCGATCGGACGCTCCGGCTGCGGGATGTAGTCGTCCACCGCCTGCATCAGCTGCAGGATCGCGTCATGGCCGAGCTCGGGATTGGTCCCCTCCAGCGCGCACAGCGCCGAGCCCTTGACGATCGGAATGTCGTCGCCGGGGAAGTCGTAGGACGACAGAAGCTCGCGAACCTCGAGCTCGACGAGCTCCAGAAGCTCCGGATCGTCGACCATGTCGACCTTGTTCAGGAACACGACGAGCGCCGGAACGCCGACCTGCCGGGCGAGCAGGATGTGCTCCCGCGTCTGCGGCATCGGGCCGTCCGCCGCCGAAACGACGAGGATCGCGCCGTCCATCTGCGCCGCGCCGGTGATCATGTTCTTCACATAGTCGGCGTGCCCGGGGCAGTCGACATGCGCATAGTGCCGGTTCGTCGTCTGGTATTCCACATGCGCCGTGTTGATCGTGATGCCGCGCGCACGCTCCTCCGGAGCCGCGTCGATCTGGTCATACGCCTTGAACGTCGCACCGCCCGTCTCGGCAAGAACCTTCGTGATCGCCGCCGTCAGCGACGTCTTGCCATGGTCGACATGGCCGATCGTCCCGATGTTGCAGTGCGGCTTGTTACGCTCGAACTTCTCTTTCGCCATCGGAGTGCTCCGTTTTTCTCTTTCGACAGGTGGTGGGTTCGCTACCGGGAAGCTCAGGCGTATTTCGCCTGAACCTCCTGAGCGACCGCAGCCGGCACCTGTTCATAGTGGTCGAACTGCATGGTGTAGCTGGCGCGACCCTGCGACATCGACCGCAGGTTGTTCACATAGGAGAACATGTTCGCGAGCGGGACGAAGGCCGTGATGACATTCGCGTTGCCGCGCATGTCCTGGCCCTGGATCTGGCCGCGCCGCGAGTTGAGATCGCCGATCACCGAACCGACATACTCTTCCGGCGACACGACCTCGACCTTCATGATCGGCTCGAGCAGCGCGGGGCTCGCCTTCTCGATGCCTTCGCGAAGCGCGGCGCGTGCCGCGATCTCGAAGGCGATCGCCGAAGAGTCGACCTCGTGATAGGCGCCGTCGATCAGCGCCACCTTGACGTCGACCACCGGGAAGCCGGCGATCGGACCCGAGGTGAGCACCGAATTGATGCCCTTCTCGACGCCGGGGATGTATTCCTTCGGAACCACACCGCCGATGATCTTGTTCTCGAACTTGTGACCGGCGCCGATCTCGTTCGGCTCGACCACCAGCTTGACGCGGGCGAACTGGCCGGTGCCGCCCGTCTGCTTCTTGTGGGTGTAGTCGATCTCCGCCGCCTTGCGGATCGTCTCGCGATACGCAACCTGCGGCGCGCCGACATTCACCTTGATGTTGTACGGCGCGCGGCGAAGGATATCGACCTTGATGTCGAGATGCAGCTCGCCCATGCCCTTGATGATGGTCTGGCCGGACTCGCTGTCGGTCGACACGTAGAAGGACGGATCCTCCGACGCGAGCTTCATGAGAGCCGTGGTCAGCTTCTCCTGATCGCTCTTCGTCGCGGCCTCGACCGACATCTCGATGACCGGAGCCGGGAATTCCATCTTCTCGAGGATGACCGGATGGGCCGGATCGCAGAGCGTGTCGCCGGTGCGGCTCTCCTTGAGGCCGACCAGAGCGACGATGTCGCCGGCGAACGCCTCATCGATTTCCTCACGCGAATTGGCGTGCATCTGCACCATGCGGCCGATGCGCTCGCGCTTCTCCTTCGTCGAGTTGAGCAGCGTGACGCCCTTCTCGAGCTTGCCCGAATAGATGCGGGCGAAGGTCAGCACGCCGAACGGATCCTCGATGATCTTGAAGGCGAGCATGGCGAGCGGCTCGTCATCCGTCGAATGACGAACGACTTCGGCCTCGGTCTTGGCGTCGATGCCCTTGGTCGGCGGAACGTCCACCGGCGACGGCAGGTAGTCGACCACCGCGTCGAGCAGCGTCTGCACGCCCTTGTTCTTGAAGGCCGAGCCGGCGAGCACCGGGAACCACGCCGAGGTGCGCACCGCCTCGCGGATCAGCCGCTTCAGGGTCGCCTCGTCGGGCTCGTTGCCCTCGAGATAAGCCTCCATCGCGCCCTCGTCGAGCTCGACGGCGGCCTCGATCAGCTCCATGCGCGCCGCCTCGGCCTTCTCCTGAAGGTCGGCCGGAATCTCCGCGTCATGGAATTTCGCGCCGAGGCTCTCGTCTTCCCAGATCACCGCCTTCATGCGGACGAGGTCGACGATGCCCTTGAAATCGCTCTCGGCGCCGATCGGAAGCTGGATCGGAACCGGACGGGCACCGAGGCGCTTCTTGATGTCGTCGATGCACTGATCGAAGCTCGCACCGGTCTTGTCCATCTTGTTGCAGAAGACGATCCGGGGAACCTTGTACTTGTCGCCCTGGCGCCACACCGTCTCGGTCTGCGGCTCGACGCCCTGGTTGGAGTCGAGCACGCACACCGCACCGTCGAGCACGCGCAGCGAACGCTCCACCTCGATGGTGAAGTCGACGTGGCCGGGCGTGTCGATGATGTTGAGACGCTTGCCGTTCCAGAAGGTCGTGGTCGCGGCGGACGTGATCGTGATGCCGCGCTCCTGCTCCTGCTCCATGTAGTCCATGGTCGCAGCGCCGTCGTGGACTTCGCCGATCTTATGCGATTTGCCGGAATAGTAGAGGATCCGCTCGGTCGTCGTCGTCTTGCCCGCGTCGATGTGGGCCATGATGCCGAAGTTGCGGTAGTCCTCGATCTTGTGGCTACGGGCCATGACGGTCGCTCCGCTCGGTTACCAGCGATAGTGCGAGAAGGCGCGGTTGGCTTCCGCCATCCGGTGCGTGTCTTCCCGCTTCTTCACGGCGTTGCCGCGGTTGTTCGAGGCGTCGAGCAGTTCGCCGGACAGGCGCTCGACCATCGTCTTCTCATTGCGGCCGCGGGCGGCCGACAGCAGCCAGCGGATCGCCAGCGCCTGGCGGCGCTCGGTGCGAACCTCGACCGGAACCTGGTAGGTCGCGCCGCCGACACGGCGGGAGCGGACCTCGAGATGCGGCGCAACGTTCTCGAGCGCCTGGCGGAACACCACCACCGGCTCCTGCCGGGTGCGGGCCTGGATCGTGTCGAAGGCGCCATAGACGATCTGCTCGGCGACGGACTTCTTGCCGTCATACATGAGCGCGTTCATGAACTTCGAGACGACGAGGTCGCCGAACTTCGGATCCGGATTGATCTCGCGCTTCTCGGCGCGGTGACGACGGGACATGAGCTCGTTCCTTCCCGCTTACTTCGGACGCTTGGCGCCGTACTTCGAACGGCGCTGCTTGCGGTTCTTGACGCCCTGGGTGTCGAGCACGCCGCGCAGGATGTGGTAGCGCACGCCCGGCAGATCCTTGACGCGGCCGCCACGGATCATGACGACGGAGTGCTCCTGCAGGTTGTGGCCCTCGCCCGGGATGTAGCCGATGACTTCGAAGCCGTTGGTCAGGCGCACCTTGGCGACCTTACGAAGCGCCGAGTTCGGCTTCTTCGGAGTCGTCGTATAGACGCGCGTGCAGACGCCGCGCTTCTGGGGATTGCCCTCGAGGTGACGGGCCTTCTCCCGGTAGACGGAGGCGACCCGCGGCTTGCGGATCAGCTGATTGATCGTCGGCATCCCTTGCCTTCCAGCTCGGTTTCCTTCTCGACGCCACGGCGCACCGCTTTCCCGTCCATGGCGAACCATGAACGAAGAGCGCCTGACCCACATCATCCGCGGGAGGCGCACCGAAAAGCAGAGGACCACGGAGACCGCGATCGTGCGTGTCGTCGAAACGTCTGTCTCTAAGCCCGGGCAGTGTCTAGGATCGAACTCCGCGGCGTGGCGCCGTCAGATGAATGGTTCCTACCACCTGCTCGAAAGCGAGCGGAACCTAGGCATTTGGGGTGTTGCAGTCAACCCCTTGTTTTGCGCGTTTTCCGCAGCCCCGCCGGCGCAATTTAGCGAAAGGCCGAGGTCTCACGAGAATGAAACGGCAAAGGCGCGGGCCTTTCGATGAAACATTCTTTCGGCGGCCGCAGAGAGGGGGCGAAGCCGCCTCATGAGAAGGGCCGCCCCGGGGGCGGCCCTTCCGAATCCGTTAACAGAATCGCTCAGCGCGCGGCAAGAAGCCCGCCGACCTCGAGCACGACGAACTCGTCGTCATCGGCCTTGCCCTTCGCACGTCCGACCGAGAAGGGGAAATTGTTGTCGCAGGCGACGATGATTTCCGTCTCGCTGATCCGGTCGACGTTTTCGATCGTCTGGAACGGGAAGGTAAAGATGCCGTCGATCGTGCCGGCCCGGGCGACGCCGTTCGGATCACGGATCGCCATCAGGTCGATATAGCCGATCTTCCTGACGACGCCGTCCGCGTCCGTCTGCGCAAGATCGACGAGGTAGATCCGCTTGAACTTCGCCGGCGTCTCCGCCCAGCCTTCACGCGGATCGCCCTGACCGTCGTCGCGCTCGATGACGAGAGCACGGGTCTCGTCGATCATGTTGAAATCGCCGATCGCGTTGGTGGGCGCTTCGAGCGGGTAGTAGCGGACCGTGTCGGCGAAAGCGAGGGTCTGGGCGTCGACGTCATAGACGCGCAGCACCGCCTTGCCACCCTTCTCCTCCTTCTTGCCCTCGATCCAGACCGGACCTTCGAGCATCGGATGGAGCGTCTTGCCGTCGGCCGAAATCGCCATTCCCTCATAGCCCTTCGAGCGGGAAACCTCGAAGGCGGGCAGCGGCTTGTCGGGCGAGGCCGGCAGGATCATCGCGTAATGGTCGGGCGAGTGCAGCGTCGTGCCGCCGACCGTCGTCTCGGTGTACCGCGTCACGACACCGTCGGCATCGGCCGCGATCAGATAGGGGCCGAACTCGTCGCCGATGACGAAGCCTTCGCCGACCGGCTGGATGCTCTCCGTGTCGAGATCGGCCCCGGTCAGATAGCGTGCGGCGGTCGCTTCGTTGACGACGCGGAACGGCAGGACGCGGTTCGGGTCCTTGAGGAAGGTGGTCTTCTCGACCGTGACGCGGCCCGTCTGCCAGTCCGGCCGGACAACATGGACCATCAGCATGGCGTCCGCCGAGTTCGCCTTGGCGCCGAAGCCATTGTCGGTCAGGACGAGATAGCGGCCATCGCCGAGCGCGCGGATGCCCGAGAAGCCCTGAACGGGCTGGCCGGGGAACGGCCGGGCGAGGCCGGTCTTCGCGTCGTAGATCGAATAGAGCGCGTCGAAGCGACGGCCCAGTTCGTTCGGCGCGCCGGTGTAGCGACCGGAGACGGTGAGGCCGGCGGGCGCATCGGCCGGAGCGGCGGCAAAGGTCGCGCCCGGCAGAACGGCATGGTGGACGAGCGTCGCGTCGAAGGCTTTCGGCTCTTCGGCCCGCGCCGCAGAGACGGCGGCGAGCGACAGGCCGGCGAGGAGAAGCGCACGGACGGACGGGGCGAGGAAACGCATCGGGGGGCTCCCTGTGTTGTGGGCGCTCCCTTGCTAGTCGGCGGCCTTGGCGTCGGGGCGACGGTTCGGTGTCGGCTCGATGAAGCCCCGGCCGCATGCCCACACCAGGCCGCGCCCCCTGCCCCTCCCCGGCCGGCGCTATTCGGCCTTCTGCGAGAACGGTCGACCCTTCTCGCCCGTCGCGAACATCAGAATCGTCACCGGTCCCGGCCCCGGGTTGCGGCCGTTGTGTTCGGTATCGACCATCTCGGCGAGCGCCTCCCCGGCGGAGAAGCGCCGCTTCGCGCCGCCCCGCATCTCGACCTCGATCGCGCCGTCGATGACATAGGCGTAAGCCGGCACCGGATGGATGTGCCAGCCGGTCTCCCCGCCCGCCGGAATCTCGACGAGAACGGCGGTGACTTCCGGGTCGTCGAAGGACGGATAACGGATCGCCGCGCCGCTCGTCGTCGTGGTGGTCTTGAGGAGCGGCGTCACCTTGACCGCCGTCTGGTAGCCGCCCGCCTCCTCCGCGCGGAGCGCCGAGGGGGCGAGCACGGTCACCATCACCGCCGCGGCGACGGACGCCGAGACGGCGGCGCGCCGGATCATCTGTCTCATCCTCTGTCCTCCCATGCGCAATGCTAGCCGCCCCGGCCGAAATGAAAAGGGCCGCCCGAGGGCGGCCCTTTCCGAAGCTCAGGAGGACATCCGATCACTCGGCGGCGGTGCCGAGATCCTCGAGCTGGCCCTCGGTGGCCCCCGAAGCGCGGCGACGCTCCTCGAGGATCAGCGCATCGCGCCGGGTGGCGATCTCGCGGATCCGGCTCATCGATCCGCCGGTGCCGGCCGGGATCAGCCGGCCGACGATAATGTTCTCCTTGAGACCATCGAGCGGATCGATCTTGCCCTGGACCGCAGCCTCGGTGAGGACGCGGGTCGTCTCCTGGAAGGAGGCGGCGGAGAAGAAGGACCGCGTCTGCAGGCTCGCCTTGGTGATGCCGAGGAGAACCGGAGCGCCGACCGCCGGCTTCTTGCCTTCCGCGACCGCCTTCTCGTTGACGAGATCGAACTCGAGCTGGTCGACCTGCTCGCCCGAGAAGAACTCGGTCTCGCCGGCGTCGGACACCTCGACCTTCTGCAGCATCTGACGGACGATCACCTCGATGTGCTTGTCGTTGATCGACACGCCCTGCAGCCGGTAGACGTCCTGGATCTCGTTGACGAGGTAGGCGGCCAGCGCCTCCACGCCCTTGATCGCCAGGATGTCGTGCGGCGCCGGGTTGCCGTCGAGGATGTATTCGCCCTTCTCGATGGTGTCGCCTTCCTGGAGATGGAACGGCTTGCCCTTCTGGATCAGGTACTCGATCGGCTCGGCGGGATTGCCGAACTTGTCGACGGCGCCCTCGTGCGGCTCGACGATGACGCGACGCTTGTTCTTGTAGTCGCGCCCGAAGCGGATCGTGCCGTCCTGCTCCGCGATGATCGCATGGTCCTTCGGACGACGCGCCTCGAACAGCTCCGCCACGCGCGGCAGACCGCCCGTGATGTCGCGGGTCTTGGCGCTTTCGAGCGGCAGGCGGGCGAGCACGTCGCCGGCCTTCACATGCGCGCCCGGATCGACCGAGAGGATCGCCTCGACGGAGAGCTGGTAGCGCGCATCGCCGCCACGGGCGAGCTTGAGCACCTTGCCGTCGGGACCCTTGACGATCATCGACGGCTTCAGGTCGCCGCCGCGCGGATTGGCCCGCCAGTCGATGACGACGCGCTTGGTGATGCCCGTCGACTCGTCGGCGCTCTCGGCGACCGAGATGCCCTCGACGAGATCCTCATAGGACACCGTGCCCTCGACCTCGGTGAGGATCGGACGGGTGTAGGGGTCCCACTCGGCGAGACGCTGGCCGCGCCGCACCTGATCGCCCTCGTCGACATGCAGGCGCGAGCCGTAGGTGATGCGGTGGACCGCACGCTCCGTCCCGTCCTTGTCGAGGATCACGATCGCCATGTTGCGGCCGAGCGCGATCAGCTTGCCTTCCGAATCGCGCACCACGTTGCGGTTGCGGATCGCCACCGTGCCCTCGAAGCTCGACTCGAGGAAGGAGGAGTCCACCACCTGCGCCGTGCCGCCGATGTGGAAGGTACGCATGGTGAGCTGGGTGCCCGGCTCGCCGATCGACTGCGCCGCGATGACGCCAACCGCCTCGCCCATGTTCACCCGCGTGCCGCGCGCCAGGTCACGGCCGTAGCAGGCCGCGCAGACGCCGATCTTGGTATCGCAGGTGAGCACGGAGCGAATCCGCGCCGACTGGACGCCCGCCTTCTCGACCCGCTCGACGTCGCGCTCGGCGATCAGCGTGCCAGCCGTCACCACCACCTCGCCGGTCGCCGGCGCAATGATGTCCTCCGCCGCGGTGCGGCCGAGAATGCGCTGGCCGAGCGAGGCGATGACGGTGCCCGACTCGATCACGGCCTGCATCTTGAGGCCGGCGGTGGTGCCGCAATCGGTCTCGATGATGATGCAGTCCTGCGCCACGTCGACGAGACGGCGGGTCAGATAGCCCGAATTCGCCGTCTTGAGCGCCGTGTCCGCGAGGCCCTTACGGGCGCCGTGCGTCGAGTTGAAGTATTCGAGAACCGTCAGGCCTTCCTTGAAGTTGGAGATGATCGGGTTCTCGATGATCGAGCCGTCCGGACGCGCCATCAGGCCGCGCATGCCGGCGAGCTGCTTCATCTGCGCCGGCGAGCCGCGCGCACCCGAATGGCTCATCATATAGATCGAGTTGATCGGCTTCTGCCGGCCGGTCTCGGTCTTCTGCACCGCGGAGATGCGCTTCATCATCTCCTCGGCGATGCGATCCGTGCACTTCGCCCAGGCGTCGACCACCTTGTTGTACTTCTCGCCTTGGGTGATCAGGCCGTCGGAATACTGCTGCTCGTATTCCTTGGTGAGCGACCGGGTCTCCTCGACCAGCTTCTCCTTCGTGTCCGGGATGACCATGTCGTCCTTGCCGAAGGAAATGCCGGCCTTGAAGGCCTGCGTGAAGCCGAGCGCCATGATCCGGTCGCAGAAGATCACCGTCTCCTTCTGACCGCAATGACGGTAGACCGCGTCGATCGTGTTCGAGATCTCCTTCTTCGTCATCAGCTTGTTGACGACGTCGTAGGGCAGGTTCGGATGCTTGGGCAGCAGTTCGCCCAGCATCATCCGGCCCGGAGTGGTCTCGTAGATCTTCGAGTTCGGCTTGCCGTCCTTGTCGACGCCGCGATAGCGACCCTTGATCTTGGTGTGCAGGGTGATCGCCTTGGCGGCGAGGGCGTGCTCGATCTCGCCCATATTGCCGAAGGCCATGCCTTCGCCGGGCTCGTTCTCGGCCATGATCGACAGGTAATAGAGGCCGAGCACGATGTCCTGCGACGGCACGATGATCGGCGAGCCGTTCGCCGGGTGCAGGATGTTGTTGGTCGACATCATCAGCACGCGGGCTTCGAGCTGCGCCTCGAGCGAGAGCGGCACGTGCACGGCCATCTGGTCGCCGTCGAAGTCGGCGTTGAAGGCCGAGCAGACGAGCGGATGCAGCTGGATCGCCTTGCCCTCGATCAGCACCGGCTCGAAGGCCTGGATGCCGAGGCGGTGCAGCGTCGGCGCACGGTTGAGCAGCACCGGATGCTCGCGGATGACCTCGTCGAGGATGTCCCAGACCTCCGGCCGCTCCTTCTCGACGAGCTTCTTCGCCTGCTTGACGGTCGAGGAATAGCCCTTCGCGTCGAGACGCGAGTAGATGAAGGGCTTGAACAGCTCGAGCGCCATCTTCTTCGGCAAGCCGCACTGGTGCAGCTTCATCTCCGGGCCGACGACGATCACCGAACGGCCGGAATAGTCGACGCGCTTGCCGAGCAGGTTCTGCCGGAACCGGCCCTGCTTGCCCTTCAGCATGTCGGAGAGCGACTTCAGCGGACGCTTGTTGGCGCCCGTGATGACGCGGCCGCGCCGGCCGTTGTCGAACAGCGCGTCGACCGCCTCCTGAAGCATGCGCTTCTCGTTGCGGATGATGATGTCCGGCGCGCGCAGTTCGATCAGCCGCTTCAGACGGTTGTTGCGGTTGATGACGCGCCGGTAGAGGTCGTTGAGGTCGGAGGTCGCGAAGCGGCCGCCGTCGAGCGGCACGAGCGGACGCAGGTCCGGCGGGATGACCGGCACGACCTGCAGGATCATCCATTCCGGACGGTTGCCCGACTCGATGAACGCCTCGACGAGCTTCAGCCGCTTGCCGAGCTTCTTCGGCTTCAGGTCCGAGGTCGATTCGGCGATCTCCTGGCGCAGATCCGCCGCGAGCTTCTCGAGCTCGAGGCTCTGCAGGATGGTGCGGATCGCCTCGGCGCCGATCAGGGCGACGAAGTTGTCCTCGCCATACTCGTCCTGGGCGCGCAGATACTCGTCCTCGGTGAGGAGCTGACGCTCCTTCAGCGGGGTGAGGCCGGGCTCGATGACGACGTAGTTCTCGAAATAGAGGATGCGCTCGAGATCCTTGAGCGTCATGTCGAGCAGCATGCCGATGCGGGACGGCAGCGACTTCAGAAACCAGATATGGGCGACGGGCGCGGCGAGCTCGATATGGCCCATGCGGTCGCGCCGCACGCGCGCGAGGGTCACCTCGACGCCGCACTTCTCGCAGATGATGCCCTTGTACTTCATCCGCTTGTACTTGCCGCACAAGCACTCGTAGTCCTTGATCGGCCCGAAGATCCGGGCGCAGAACAGACCGTCACGTTCGGGCTTGAACGTCCGGTAGTTGATCGTTTCCGGCTTCTTGATCTCGCCATAGGACCAAGAGAGAATCTTCTCCGGGCTGGCGATCTGGATGCGGATCTGGTCGAAATTCTGAGCCGGCGCAGCCAGCGGATTGAAGATGTTCGCGACTTCCTGATTCATCGCCGATCTCCTTCACTGCGCATGGCCGGAGGAGGCAAATGCCTGCCTCTCGACCACCGCATGAGTACGTTTTGGGTTTCCGACCGAGAGATGCGACGGATCACTCCGCCGCATCGGCCAGGGACCCTCGAGCGGGCGCAGCATCGTCCTGCTTGGACTGATTGAGCTCGACGTCGAGACCCAGCGACCGCATTTCCTTGACGAGCACGTTGAAGCTCTCCGGGATGCCGGCCTCGAACGTGTCGTCGCCGCGGACGATCGCCTCGTAGACCTTGGTGCGGCCGGCCACGTCGTCCGACTTCACGGTCAGCATCTCCTGCAAGGTATAGGCCGCGCCGTACGCCTCGAGCGCCCAGACCTCCATTTCGCCGAAGCGCTGGCCGCCGAACTGCGCCTTGCCGCCCAGCGGCTGCTGGGTGACGAGCGAGTACGGGCCGATCGAGCGCGCATGGATCTTGTCGTCGACCAGGTGGTGGAGCTTCAGCATGTAGATGTAGCCCACCGTGACCCTGCGGTCGAACGTGTCGCCCGTGCGGCCGTCATAGAGCTGGACCTGACCCGAGGAATCGAGTCCGGCCTTCGACAGCATCTCGACGATGTCCGGCTCGCGGGCGCCGTCGAACACCGGCGTGGCGATCGAGACGCCCTTGGCGAGGTGCTCCGAGACCTTGACGACGGATTCGTCGTCGTATTCCCAGATGCGGTCGTTCTTCGAGTTGTCGCCGTAGATCTCCTCGAGCGTGCCGCGCAGCACCGCGACGTCGCCGTTCTTGCGATAGGATTCGAGCATGCGGCCGACCTTCAGGCCCATGCCGGCGCAAGCCCAGCCGAGATGGGTCTCGAGGATCTGGCCGACATTCATGCGCGACGGCACGCCGAGCGGGTTCAGCACGATGTCGACATGCGTGCCGTCGTCGAGGAACGGCATGTCCTCGATCGGAACGATGCGCGACACCACGCCCTTGTTGCCGTGCCGGCCGGCCATCTTGTCGCCCGGCTGGATCTTGCGCTTCACCGCGACGAAGACCTTGACCATCTTCATAACGCCCGGAGGCAGCTCGTCGCCGCGCTGCAGCTTCTCGACCTTGTCGATGAAGCGCTTCTCCAGCCGCTTGCGGCTCTCGTCATACTGGCCGCGCAGCGCCTCGATCTCCGACATGAACTTGTCGTCGGCGACCGCGAACTGCCACCACTGGCTGCGCGGGAACTCGTCGAGCAGCTCGCGGCCGATCGCCGTGTCCTTCTTGTAGCCCTTGGGGCCGCTCGCCGCGGCCTTGCCGATCAGCATGTCGGCGAGACGGCCATAGACGTTGCGGTCGAGGATCGCCTGCTCGTCGTCGCGGTCCTTGGCGAGGCGTTCGATCTCCTCGCGCTCGATCGCCATGGCGCGCTCGTCCTTCTCGACGCCGTGCCGGTTGAACACCCGCACCTCGACGATCGTGCCGGTGACGCCGGGCGGAACGCGCAAGCTGGTGTCGCGCACGTCCGACGCCTTCTCGCCGAAGATGGCGCGCAGAAGCTTCTCTTCCGGCGTCATCGGGCTCTCGCCCTTCGGCGTGATCTTGCCGACGAGGATGTCACCCGCCTGCACGTCCGCACCGATATAGACGATGCCGGCTTCGTCGAGGTTCTTCAGCGCCTCTTCCGAGACGTTCGGGATGTCGCGGGTGATTTCTTCCGGCCCGAGCTTGGTGTCGCGGGCCATCACCTCGAACTCCTCGATATGGATCGAGGTGAACACGTCATCCTTGACGATCCGCTCGGAGAGCAGGATCGAGTCCTCGAAATTGTAGCCGTTCCAAGGCATGAACGCGACGAGCACGTTCCGGCCGAGCGCCAGATCGCCGAGATCGGTCGAGGGACCGTCGGCGATGATGTCGCCCTTGCCGACCCGGTCGCCCACCCGCACCAGCGGACGCTGGTTGATGCAGGTCGACTGGTTGGAGCGCTGGAACTTCATCAGCCGGTAGATGTCGACGCCGGACTTCGACGGATCGAGCTCCTCGGTCGCGCGGATGACGATACGGGTCGCGTCCACCTGGTCGATGACGCCGGCGCGCCGCGCCGCGATCGCCGCGCCCGAATCCCGGGCGACGACGCTTTCCATGCCGGTGCCGACGAACGGCGCCTCGGCGCGAACGAGCGGCACCGCCTGGCGCTGCATGTTCGAGCCCATCAGCGCGCGGTTGGCGTCGTCGTTCTCGAGGAACGGGATCAGCGCCGCGGCGACCGAAACGAGCTGCTTCGGCGACACGTCCATGAAGTCGACGCGGTCCGGCGTGACGAGCACGTTCTCGCCGGCATGGCGGCAGACGACGAGGTCGGAGGTCAGCCGGCCGTCTTCCGACAGCTCGGAATCCGCCTGCGCGACATAGTATTTCGACTCCTCCATCGCCGAGAGGTAGATCACCTCCTCGGTGACGGCGGCGTCCTTGATACGGCGATACGGGCTCTCGATGAAGCCGTACTTGTTCACCCGCGCGAAGGTCGCGAGGCTGTTGATCAGACCGATGTTCGGGCCTTCCGGCGTCTCGATCGGGCAGATCCGGCCGTAATGCGTCGGATGCACGTCGCGCACCTCGAAGCCGGCGCGCTCACGGGTCAGGCCGCCCGGGCCGAGCGCCGAGAGACGCCGCTTGTGCGTGATCTCGGAGAGCGGATTGGTCTGGTCCATGAACTGCGACAGCTGCGACGAGCCGAAGAACTCGCGCACCGCGGCCGCCGCGGGCTTCGCATTGATCAGGTCCTGCGGCATGACGTTGCCGATCTCGACCGACGACATGCGCTCCTTGATCGCCCGCTCCATGCGGAGCAGGCCGACGCGATACTGGTTCTCCATCAGCTCGCCGACCGAGCGGACGCGCCGGTTGCCGAGATTGTCGATGTCGTCGATCTCGCCCTTGCCGTCGCGCAGCTCGACGAGCGTCTTGATGACGGCGAGGATGTCCTCCCGCCGCAGCACGCGCACCGTGTCGGCGGCGTCGAGATCGAGACGCATGTTCATCTTGACGCGGCCGACCGCGGAGAGGTCGTAGCGCTCCGGATCGAAGAACAGCGACTGGAACATCGCCTCCGCGGTGTCGATGGTCGGCGGCTCGCCGGGACGCATCACGCGGTAAATGTCGAACAGCGCTTCTTCGCGGCTCTCGTTCTTGTCGACCGCGAGCGTGTTGCGGATGTAGCCGCCGACATTGACGTGGTCGATGTCGAGCACGCTGATCTCGTCGAAGCCCGCGCCCTCGAGAACGCCGAGGATCTTCTCGGTGATCTCGTCGCCCGCCTCGGCATAGACCTCACCCGTCACCGGGTTGGCCGCGTCCTCGGCGAGATAATGGCCGTGCAGGTCCTCGTTGAGCACCCGCAGCGCCTTGACGCCCTTCTCGGCGAGCTGGCGCGCGGCGCGCACGGTGAGCTTCTTGCCGGCCTCGACGACCACCTCGCCGGAATCGGCATCGATCAGGTCGGCCGTCGCCTTCAGGCCGCGCATGCGCTGCGGGTCGAAGGGCAGACGCCAGCCGTCGCCGTCCTTGGTGTAGGCGATCTTCTTGTAGAAGGTGTCGAGGATTTCCTCGCCATCCATGCCGAGCGCGAACATCAGGCTCGTCACCGGAATCTTCCGGCGCCGGTCGATGCGCGCGAACACGATGTCCTTCGCATCGAACTCGATGTCGAGCCAGGAACCGCGATAGGGGATGATCCGGGCGGCGAACAGCAGCTTGCCCGACGAATGGGTCTTGCCCTTGTCGTGGTCGAAGAAGACGCCCGGCGAGCGGTGCATCTGCGAGACGATCACGCGCTCGGTGCCGTTGACGATGAACGTGCCGTTCGACGTCATGAGCGGCATCTCGCCCATATAGACTTCCTGCTCCTTGATGTCCTTGACGGACTTGGCGCCGGTGTCCTCGTCGGTATCGAACACGATGAGGCGCAGCGTCACCTTCAAGGGCGCGGAGAAGGTCATGCCGCGCTGGCGGCACTCGTCGACGTCATATTTCGGCGGGTCGAAATCGTAACGGACGAATTCGAGCAGCGCGGTGTTCGAGAAATCGGAAATCGGGAAGACGGACTTGAAGACCGCCTGCAGGCCCTCGTCCGGACGGCCGCCTTTGGGCTCGTCGACGAGCAGGAACTGATCGTACGAGGCCTTCTGCACCTCGATGAGGTTCGGCATCTCGGCGACGTCGCCGATCGAGCCGAAGAACTTGCGCACGCGCTTACGACCGGTGAAAGCCTGGACCGCGTTCAGGGTGGCCATGGTCACTCCTCGTATGCTCGGAAAACCACTGTCCGGAAGACCGGCGAACCACTCTTCGGCATTCTGGACAATGGTCCTCGCGGGACCTGTTTCATTGACGGTGGGCCGGCCCCGCGGACGGGGCCGGCCGTTTCGTTCGTCCTCGGACCGGCGGTCCAGGGATGATTACTTGACGTCGACCTTGGCGCCGGCGCCCTCGAGCTGGGCCTTGAGCTTGGCGGCCTCCTCCTTGGAGACGGCCTCCTTGACGGCCTTCGGAGCACCCTCGACGAGGTCCTTGGCTTCCTTGAGGCCGAGCGCCGTGATCGCGCGGACTTCCTTGATGACGTTGATCTTGTTCGCGCCGGCCTCGACGAGGATGACGTCGAACTCGGTCTTCTCTTCGACCGGCGCGGCGGCGGCAGCCGCACCGCCACCGACCGCGGCGACCGCGACCGGAGCGGCGGCCGAGACGCCCCACTTCTCTTCGAGCATCTTCGAGAGCTCGGCGGCCTCGAGAACGGTCAGGGTCGACAGCTCGTCGACGAGTTTCGAAAGATCAGCCATTTTCTACTTCCTATCGGTTCGATGTGTTGTTCCGGAAGAACGGCCTCACGCCGCTTCGTCCTTCTTGGCATAGGCTCCGAACACCCGCGCGAGCTGTGCAGCCGGCGCGTTGACGACCCGGGCGATGTTGCTGGCCGGCGCCTGGATGAGGCCGATCAGCTTGCCGCGCAGTTCGTCGAGCGACGGCAGCGAGGCGAGCGCCTTCACACCGTCGGCATCCAGAGAGGTCTTGCCCAGCGCGCCGCCGAGGATCACGAGCTTGTCGTTGGTCCTGGCGAAGTCGCTGGCGACCTTGGCCGCCGCCACGGGGTCATCGGAATAGGCGATGACCGTCTGGCCGGTCAGCAGACCGGCCACGTGTTCGGCGTCCGTGCCTTGAAGAGCCAGCTTGGCGAGGCGGTTCTTCGCGACCTTGACGCTGGCTCCCGCCTCGCGCATCTGACCGCGCAGCGCGGTCATCTGAGCGACGGTGAGCCCGGCGTAATGGGCGACGACGACAACGCCCGTCTTCTTGAAGACGGCGTTGAGCGACGCGACCAGTTCGCTTTTCTCCGCTCTGTCCACTGCCTCTCTCCGGTTGGCGGCCGATCTGCGATCGGGACCGCCGGTTGCAAAGCCGTCCGGAAGATTCCGAACGGCGCCTCCAGGCCTGTCCCCCCGCAACACGATCGTGCCGCAAGGCAAAGAGGATCGAACCGATCTCCGGCTGACCGGAAATCTGCCTTCACCCCGTCTATGCGGGCGTTTCGATTAAGCCGGAAAACCCGGCGCCCGCAGTCTCGGACAGGTTCGGCCGCCGGGGGTTTCCCTCCGCCGGCCTCGTCGCGCCCGGCCGAAGCCGGGCGAAGTCGAACGATCAGCCGTTCGCTGCCGCGAGCGAAGCCGGGTCGATATGGACGCCCGGCCCCATCGTCGAGGACAGCGCGACCTTCTGCACGAAGGTGCCCTTGGCGCCCGAGGGCCGCGCACGCTGCACCGCGTCGGCGAAGGCGCGGATGTTCTCGGCGAGCTTCTGCGCGTCGAACGAGGCCTTGCCGACGCCGGCATGGATGATGCCGGCCTTCTCGACGCGGAACTCGACCGCGCCGCCCTTGGCGTCGGTCACCGCCTTCTTGACGTCCATCGTCACCGTGCCGACCTTCGGGTTCGGCATCAGACCGCGCGGGCCGAGCACCTTGCCGAGGCGGCCGACGAGCGGCATCATGTCGGGCGTCGCGATGCAGCGATCGAAGTCGATCGTGCCGCCCTGAACGGTCTCGAGCAGGTCCTCCGCGCCGACGATGTCGGCACCGGCGGCGCGAGCCTCGTCGGCCTTGGCACCACGGGCGAACACCGCCACGCGCACCGTCCGGCCGGAGCCGTTCGGCAGGTTGCAGACGCCGCGGACCATCTGGTCCGCGTGGCGCGGATCGACGCCGAGATTCATCGCGATCTCGATCGTCTCGTCGAACTTCGCCGTCGCCCGGTCCTTGATGAGGCCGAGCGCCTCGTCGAGGCCATAGAGCTTCGTGCGGTCGATGCCCTCGCGGGCGGCGCGGACGCGCTTGCCGGTCTTAGCCATCGCTCAGTCCACCACCGTCAGGCCCATGGAACGGGCCGAGCCTTCGACCATGCTCGCCGCCGCCTCGACGTCGACCGCATTGAGATCCTTCATCTTCTGCGTCGCGATTTCGCGCAACTGGGCGCGCGTCACGCTGCCGGCCGGCGCCTTGCCCGGCGTCTTCGAGCCGGAGGCGATGCCCGCCGCCTTCTTGAGGAAGAAGCTCACGGGAGCCGACTTCATCTGGAAGGTGAAGGACTTGTCCTGGTAGTAGGTGATCACGACCGGCACCGGCGAGCCCTTCTCGAGCTCCTGGGTGCGCGCGTTGAACTGCTTGCAGAATTCCATGATGTTGATACCGCGCTGGCCGAGCGCGGGGCCGATCGGCGGCGACGGCGTCGCCGACCCGGCCTTCACCTGAAGCTTCAGGTAGCCTGCTACTTTCTTCGCCATCTTTCTTCCTTTGCTCCGCCGGCACCGCCGGCGATCGCCGGCTCATCGGCCGGCAGGAATGGTGTGGTGCGGTTCCGGCGCCTGGCGAGCACCCTCCCCTCCCACACCCTGCGTGACCGGACCGCGCACGGACCGATCGCCTGAGGCACACGCCGCGGAGCCATCGCCCCGTCGCGCTTCCCGATTCCGGCAGGGCCGGACCGGGCGGACCGTGCCGGCCGCTAGACCTTCTCGACCTGGCCGTATTCGAGCTCGACCGGGGTCGCCCGGCCGAAGATCGAGACCGCCACCTTGAGGCGCGAGCGAACCTCGTCGACCTCTTCGACATGGCCGTTGAACGAGGCGAACGGACCGTCGGAAACGCGCACCTGCTCGCCGATCTCGAAGGAGACCGAGGGCTTCGGCCGCTCGACGCCTTCCTGCACCTGCTGCAGGATGCGCCGGGCCTCGCTCTCGGAGATCGGCATCGGCCGGTTGTCGGCACCGAGGAAACCGGTCACCTTCGGCGTGTTCTTGATCAGATGGTACGCCTCGTCGGTCATCGCCATCTTCACGAGCACATAGCCCGGAAAGAACTTCCGCTCGGCATCGACCTTGCGGCCGCGCCGCACCTCGACGACCTTCTCGGTCGGCACGAGGATCTCCTCGAAGAGATCCCCGAGACCGCGCTGCTCCGCCTGCTCACGGATCGATTCGGCGACCTTGCGCTCGAAGTTCGAATAGGCGTGGACGATGTACCACCGCTTTTCCATCGCTCGTCCCTCGCTCAGCGGCCGATGCCGACCAGAAGCGACACGCCCCAGCCGAGCACCATATCGGCGAGGAGGAAGAAGATGCTGGCAGCCGCGGCCATCACGAACACCATAGCGGTGGTGATCGCCGTTTCACGCCGCGACGGCCAAACGACCTTGGCGACCTCCGACCGGACCTGCTGGAGGAACGTGAAAGGGTTTGTCTTGGTGGCCATTCACTCGCTCATGACTTGCGGGCGCGCGAACGACCGGTCCACGCGCCACGCCGAGTTGCCTTAGATAGAACCGCCGCGACGATTCCTCAAGCGTTAATTTTGGCAGGGGCAGCAGGACTCGAACCTGCGACCCTCGGTTTTGGAGACCGATGCTCTACCGACTGAGCTATACCCCTACCGGGGAAGGCCGCGAACGGCCCTCCGAAACTCTTGAAGCGAGGGACGTCTAGCACATCCCGTAACCGCTTTTCTACCGTTCCATGGCGGCCGGAACCAATTCTCCCCCGCCGCCTTCGGAAGCCGCGGCGCCAGCCTCGGCCGCCGCTTCGCGCTCGGACCCGGCGCGGCGCTTGCGCGGCCGCTCCGCGAGAGCACAGTCGCGATTCCCGCCCGTCCCGGGTGCGTTCTCGAACACGCAGCGCGTCTCCGGCGGCACGCCGCCGATCCGGTCGAGCGACCGGAAGCCGACGCAGCGGCCGTCCGGCGCGCGATAACCGGCCCGCCCTTGCAGCCGCAGCCGCGACAGGCGGGACGCTCCGGGCAGTCCGCCCCGGCAGGGACCGCCGCGACGAGAAGCATGACGAGGCCGAAGGCGAGCGCGCAGAGCGCCCGCCGCCGGCCCGGCACGGCCTTACTTGATGATGCTGGCGACGACGCCGGCGCCGACGGTGCGCCCGCCTTCACGGATGGCGAAGCGCAGCTTCTCTTCCATCGCGATCGGGACGATCAGCGTCACTTCCATCGCCACATTGTCGCCCGGCATCACCATCTCGACGCCTTCCGGCAGCGCGACCACGCCCGTCACGTCCGTCGTGCGGAAGTAGAACTGCGGACGGTAGTTGGTGAAGAACGGCGTATGACGGCCGCCCTCTTCCTTCGTCAGGATATACGCCTCGGCCTTGAACACCGTGTGCGGCGTCACAGAGCCGGGCTTGCACAGAACCTGGCCGCGCTCGACGCCCTCGCGGTCGATGCCGCGCAGCAGCGCGCCGATATTGTCGCCCGCCTGGCCCTGATCGAGCAGCTTGCGGAACATCTCGACGCCCGTCACCGTCGACTTCACCGTCGGACGGATGCCGACGATCTCGACTTCCTCGCCGACCTTCACGACGCCGCGCTCGACGCGACCCGTCACGACCGTGCCGCGGCCCGAGATCGAGAACACGTCTTCGATCGGCATCAGGAACGGCTGGTCGATCGGACGCTCCGGCTGCGGGATGTAGTCGTCCACCGCCTGCATCAGCTGCAGGATCGCGTCATGGCCGAGCTCGGGATTGGTCCCCTCGAGCGCGCACAGCGCCGAGCCCTTGACGATCGGAATGTCGTCGCCGGGGAAGTCGTAGGACGACAGAAGCTCGCGAACCTCGAGCTCGACGAGCTCCAGAAGCTCCGGATCGTCGACCATGTCGACCTTGTTCAGGAACACGACGAGCGCCGGGACGCCGACCTGGCGGGCGAGCAGGATGTGCTCCCGCGTCTGCGGCATCGGGCCGTCCGCCGCCGAAACGACGAGGATCGCACCGTCCATCTGCGCCGCGCCGGTGATCATGTTCTTCACATAGTCGGCGTGCCCGGGGCAGTCGACATGCGCATAGTGCCGGTTCGTCGTCTGGTATTCCACATGCGCCGTGTTGATCGTGATGCCGCGCGCACGCTCCTCCGGAGCCGCGTCGATCTGGTCATACGCCTTGAACGTCGCACCGCCCGTCTCGGCAAGAACCTTCGTGATCGCCGCAGTCAGCGACGTCTTGCCATGGTCGACATGGCCGATCGTCCCGATGTTGCAGTGCGGCTTGTTACGCTCGAACTTCTCTTTCGCCATCGACGCTGTCCCTGGAGCTCGGACCTTAGGTGGCGGGTCGCTTAAGGCACTTTCGACGGCTCTTCAAGCCCCCGCGCGCGCGACAGACCCGTAGCGAGAGACGCGACCCGAAGCCGGCGAAGCAACACGCCGCGCGTCGCAGCGCCGCCCTCTCCACCGACCGGACTTCGGAATGGGTCGTCGCTGGAGCGGGTAGCGGGAATCGAACCCGCGTATTCAGCTTGGAAGGCTGCTGCTCTACCATTGAGCTATACCCGCAGCGCACGCCGACGAATGGTGGAGGGGGTTGGATTCGAACCAACGTAGGCTAAGCCAACGGATTTACAGTCCGTCCCCTTTAACCACTCGGGCACCCCTCCGTCATTCGTCGAGGCGTGAGCAGCTCGTCGCCGGAGAGGCCGTCCCGAGTGTCCGGCCGTCCCCGCGGCGCGCTTTATGGCGAGCCGGCTCTGCGCTGTCAACGCATAAGGCGCGATCGCGCACAGCTGTGTCGCACGGCCTCCCCCCGCGCGCCCGACCGGCCGCGGGCGGCCGATGGACGCGCCCCGCGCCGCCGCCTATAACGCGCCCATGAGCGAAGACGACGACAAGCCCGCCCGGCCGCGCGGCGGCAAATGGCACGGCAAGGAACGCCATGTGCGCGAGCGCTACGGCCACGGCCTGAAGCGCGAGCGGCCGGCCGAGGCCGACCGGCCGCGGCCCCGAACGCCGGGCGATCGGCGCCCCGACCAGCTCTTCCTCTACGGCATCCACCCGGTCGCCGCCGCGCTCGCCAATCCGCGCCGCAAGATCCTGCGCCTCGCGGCGACGAAGAACGCGCTCGACCGGCTCGTCGAGGAAGGCGCGCCGCTGCCCGATTCGGTCGAGGAGACCAATCCCCGCGCCCTCGACAAGCTGCTCGGCTCGGAAGCGGTGCATCAGGGCGTCGCGGCGGAGGTCGCGCCGCTCGATCCGATCGGTCTCGCCGATCTCGGCGAGGCGAGGCTCGTCGTCGTGCTCGACCAGCTCACCGACCCGCACAATGTCGGGGCGATCCTGCGCTCGGCCGTCGCGCTCGGCGCCGATGCGATCGTCTCGACCTGGCGGCACGCGCCGGTCGAGACCGGCGTGCTCGCCAAGGCCGCGTCCGGCGCGCTCGAGATGATCGCCTGGGTCGAGGTGCAGAATCTCGCCCGCGCGCTCGACGAGCTCGGCGAACGGGGCTTCACCCGGGTCGGACTCGACAGCGAAGGCGGCGTGCCGATCGAGGCGGCGTTCGGCGACGCGGGGCGGCGAATCGCCCTGGTGCTCGGCGCCGAGGGCAAGGGCCTCCGAAAGCTGACCCGCGAGACCTGCGACGTGGTCGCCCGGCTCGACATGCCCGGTCCGATCAAGAGCCTCAACGTCTCGAACGCCGCCGCCCTCGCCCTCTATCTCGCCCGCCGCCACCTCGGCTGACGGGGTAAGCGGCGAGGCCGTCGCGCGGCCGACGTTACCCCCAGCGTGTCTGATGCGCCTCCTCGATCCGGAGGAAGGCGAGACCGGGGCGCGCGCCGACGCCACCGCCGTCCGCACGCGCCCTTCCGGCGCGACGGGCGCGGTTCCACCCTTGACCGGACGCGCCCCGCGCCTCTACTGGTCCACAGCGTACGGACGACCGTCCGCGGGCCGGCTTAGCACAGCGGTAGTGCAGCGGTTTTGTAAACCGAAGGTCGGGGGTTCGATCCCCTCAGCCGGCACCATTTCCAAGCGAACACCGGGCGGCCCCGGCCCGGCGAGTGGACTATTCCTGCTATCTTCTCGTATCCCCAAGGTCCAAACCCAATCAGACTATTAATCCAGCTATGGGTATGTGGTTGAGGGAATCTCCCGTTCGGAAGGAGGTCCCGGATGTCGCGTTCGCTGTTCTGGCTTTCGGATGGGGCGTGGGCTGCGATCGAGCCGCATCTGCCGCATAACCAGCCCGGCGCGGTCGAGTGGACGACCGGCGGGTGATCTCCGACGCCCGCGCCGCCGCCGCGCTGATCGATGAGCCGGCGAGCATGAAGCGGATGATCGCCGACAAGGGCTATAACGCCAACCGCATCCGGGCGCAGGGCGCGATCCCCGTCATCTCCGGCCGCCGCAACCGCAAGCGCCCGATCCAGTACGACGAGCGACGTTACAAGGACCGCTGGCGGATCGAGGCCATGTTCTGCAGGCTCGAGGACTTTCGACGCGTCGCCACCCGCTACGACGAACTCGGCCGGAACTTCCTCTCAGCCGCCCACCTCGCCGCCGCCGTCGCATTCTGGCTGTGAGCGAGTCTCGACCCTAATATCCCATTCCATTCGCTCAATAACGCCCAATTCGAAGAAGATGGTCGTATAATTAAGAGGGTTCTTCAACACTTTCGAAAAATGAATTCATCATGGCCTCGTTATTTCTACCTAATGAAGGAATTTTCCTAGAACCTTTCTCCGAAAACATCCCGGAGCGCACCGCAGCGTTCGTCTGCCTGGCCGGGCGCGGCGCAAGGAATTCCACTCGGCGGCCGACACTCCCGTCAGACGAGGACCGAACCGACCGGCCGACGAGGCGAGAAGGGGAGAATCGGGCCGGTACCGAAGCGCATCACGAGGTCGGGCCGCGCATCCGGCGCGCCGACGAGCGCGGCGAGGCGGCGGCGCAGGGCGGCGACTTCGACGGGCTGGTTGACGAAGGACGTCCGTAAGCCGAGGCCCGTCGCGGCGAGCGCGAAACGCTGGCACGCACGGCCGACCGCAACCCAGTGCGCCCGGTCCGCCCGCGCGCCGACGAAGACCGCGAGGCCTGCGGATGTGTCGATCTGGCGGAGATAGCGGGCGCTCTCCGACGCGGCGGTGACGAAGAGATCGAAGGCGATCCCGCCGAGCGCATCGGGGAGAACGGGGTTGCCGCTCGCCGCGGAGAGCAGCCCGTCGCCGGTCGCCATCGCCTGCTTCGGGCCGAAACGCAGCCAGCGCTTCAGTTCCGCAAGGAAAGCCGGATCGGCCATCTGCATGCCGTTGCCCTCGATCACGAGATCGCGGATGCGGTCGATCTGCGGCCGCTCGGTGATGAGGGCGAGCGAGACGCCCGGAATCGCGGCGGCCGCCTCGATCTGCGCGAGATCGGCGGCCGAAACGGCCCGGCCATCGAAGGGCGCGCGGGTCGACTGGCGGAGCGGGATGGCCGCGAAGAGCGGATCGGGCCGCGCTGCGCCGGTCGTGAAGGCGAAACGTATGGTGCCGTCGGAGGCGACCGCGATCTCGCCCGGGCGGCCGGTCGCCGCAGCGGCTATGCCGAGCGTCTCGGCGATGCAGCCGAGGCTGACGAAGAGATGGTGATCGTCGGGATCGACGACGGGCGTCGCGCGGGTCGGATCGGGGAGGATGTCGATGGCGTGCTCGCGGATGGCGAAGCGCCAGGGCTGGGTGTTGTGCCCGCTCGGGGCGAGCGTCGCATGGGCGATGAGATCGCGGAGCGACGGATCGATGCCGAGCGGTCGCCGCAGCGCGGCGCCATAGCGGGCGTAGTCGGCCATCGATCCGGTCGATGCGCGCCAGCCGAGGGCGCCCGCGCCGCCGAGGGCCGCGAGGCTCGCCGCTCCGATCACCACTCTGCGCCGGTTCATGTCCGCCTCATCCTTCGACCATCCCTTACCGCAGCGCGGACGGGGGTTCGTTGCGCTGCATCAAGACGCAGGCGGCGGCGGCATGAGAACGAGCCCCTCGAATCCCGTAGCGGCTGTCCGTCCTCCGGGCCAACAGCCGCCGCGCGCGGTTACTCCGGGGCGGCGAGCGAGCCCGTGAGGGCGGCGTGGTCCGGGACGGCCGGGCGCGGCAGGAGACGCGCAATGGCGGCGAAAGCGGCGAGCGCACCGCCGCAGGCGAGCGCGCAAACGCCGAGTGCGGGGGCCGGGCCGATGCGCTCGATCATCAGCGCGAAGGCAAAGGGCGCCGCTGCGCCGACCACGAGGCGGATCGAGGTCACCCGCCCCTGCTGCGCGCCATAGCCCGCCGCGCCGAAGAGGGCGAGCGGCAGCGTCCCGCCGACGAGGCTCTGAAGGCCGCTGCCCATGCCGAACAGCACGGCGAACACGGCCGCGCCGACGAAGGACGGCGCCGTCGCCGTGAGCACGACGAGCGCGGCGGCCATCAGCCCGGCCGAGATCATCGCGAGGGCGCGCTGCGACAGGTCGCGGCCGAACAGCATGTTGATCAGCCGGCTCGCCACCTGAGCCGGGCCGAAGAGAGCCCCGACGGTCACGCCGGCGAGACCCAGTCCGAGGGCGCCGAGGATCGGCAGCATGTGGACGAGAAGGGCCGATCCGGCGAAGCTCTGCAGCGCGAACGCCGTCGCCATCAGGAGAAAGCCGCGTCGGCGCGCCCCGACCGGCAGGCTGCCCGCCGCCGCGGGCAGGACCGCCGCCGGACCGGGCTCCTCGCTCCGGCCCGCCCCGCGCCGCGGGCGCGCGAGCCAGAGATGGATCGGCAGCGCGAGGCCGAGATTGAGCCCGGCGAAGACCAGATAGACGGTGCGCCAGTCGAGAAACGCGTGCAGGGCCGTCGTCAGCGGCCAGAACAGCGTCGAGGCAAAGCCGGCGATCAGCGTCAGGTGGACGATGCGGCGCGGCGCCGTGTCCGGATGGCGCTGCACGAGGAGCGGAAAGGCCGCGCCATATTGCACGAAGGTCGACGCGACCTCGATCGCGACGAGCCCGGCGAAGAAGACCGGGCCGGACGGGGCGAGCGCACAGACGACGAGCGCCGCGGCGGCGGCGAGCGAGCCGGCCGCCATCACCCGGCCGGCGCCGAAGCGATCGATCCATCGCCCGGTCCGGGGCGCGACGAGGCCGCCGATCAGCAGCGCGGCGGAGAGCGCACCGAACACCCATTCCTGCGGCCAGCCGAGATCGCGCGCCATCGCCGGCGCGAGAATGCCGAAGCTGTAATAGAGCGTGCCGTAGCCGATGATCTGGGTGAGTCCGAGGGCGGCGACGTCGAGAAACGCCGCCGCGCCGGGGCGGAAACGGATCAACGCCGGGCCTCGACCGCGCCCACCGTGCGTCCGCTCTCGTACCAGCCCTTCGAGCGATTGACGATCCACACCACCGACAGCATCACCGGCACCTCGATCAGCACACCGACCACGGTCGCGAGCGCCGCGCCGGACTGGAAGCCGAACAGGGAGATGGCGGCGGCGACCGCGAGCTCGAAGAAATTGGACGCGCCGATCAGCGCCGACGGGCCGGCGACGCAGTGCCGCTCGCCGGTCAGCCGGTTGAGCAGATAGGCGAGCCCCGAATTGAAATAGACCTGGATCAGGATCGGCACGGCGAGCAACGCGATGACGAGCGGCTGGGCGAGGATCTGCTCGCCCTGGAACCCGAACAACAGGACGAGGGTCGCGAGAAGCGCCACCAGCGACAGCGGCTGGAGCTTGTCGAGGAACCGTTTCAGGGCGGGCGCGCCGCCGGACGCCAGCAGCCCGCGGCGGAGGAACTGCGCCGCGACGACCGGCACGACGATATAGAGCGCAACGGAGAGGACGAGCGTATCCCACGGTACGGTGATCGCCGAGAGACCGAGCAGCAGGCCGACGATCGGCGCGAAGGCGAACACCATGATGCTGTCGTTGAGCGCGACCTGGCTCAGCGTGAAGTGCGGCTCGCCCCGGGTCAGGTTCGACCAGACGAACACCATGGCCGTGCACGGCGCGGCCGCCAGAATGATCAGACCGGCGATGTAGCTGTCGATCTGATCGGCCGGCAGGTAGGGCCGGAAAAGATACCCGATGAACAGCCAGCCGAGCGCCGCCATCGAGAACGGCTTCACCGCCCAGTTGACGAACAACGTGACGCCGATGCCGCGCCAGTGCTCCCTGACCTGGCCGAGCGCGGCGAAGTCGATCTTGACCAGCATCGGCACGATCATCAGCCAGATCAGCGCGGCGACGGCGAGATTGACCTTGGCGATCTCGGCGCCGCCGATGGCCTGGAAAAAGCCGGGCACGACATGGCCGAGGGCGACCCCGGCGACGATGCACAGCGCGACCCAGAGCGTCAGATACCGTTCGAAGCGGGACATCACCGATCCTTACGCCGTGGCCACGCGGCGGCCGTGTTCGTCCACCACGCGCTCGCCGTCTTCCTTGACGAATTCGCCCTGTTGCCGCGGCAGGAGGTCGAGCACCGCTTCGGAGGGCCGGCAGAGCCGCACCCCCGCCGGCGCGACCACGATCGGACGGTTGATGAGGATCGGATGCGCCAGCATGGCGTCGAGCAGCTCGTCATCCGTCAGTGCAGGGTCGCCGAGGCCGAGCTCCGCATAGGGCGTGCCCTTTTCGCGCAGCAGCGCGCGGGGCGTGATGCCCATGCGTGCGATCAGTTGCTCGAGCATGGTCCGGCTCGGCGGCGTCTTCAGATATTCGATCACGTGCGGTTCAACGCCGGAGTTGCGGATCATCGCCAGCGCGTTGCGCGAGGTGCCGCAATCGGGGTTGTGGTAGATGATGATGTCCATGGCCGACCTCATGCCGCACCGACCGGCGGCGTCGATGCGCCTTCGGAACGGCCGATCTCGACGAGCCGCGAGCGCAGCGACGCCCGGTCGAGGCTCGCGAGCGGCAGCGCGACGAAAGCGGTGATGCGGTTGCGCAAGTAGCGGAAGGCGGTGACGAAGGCGGCCTGCCGTTCGAGCGTCGTGCCTTCGACGGCGGCCGGATCCTCGATCCCCCAATGCGCGGTCATCGGCTGGCCCGGCCAGACGGGACAGGCCTCGCCGGCCGCGCTGTCACAGACGGTGAAGACGAAGTCCATCTCCGGCGCGCCCGGAGCGGCGAATTCGTCCCAGTTCTTCGAGCGGAAGCCTTCGATCGGATAGTCGAAGCTCGCCAGCACATCGAGCGCGAGCGGGTTGACCGCGCCCCTCGGCCGGCTGCCGGCGGAGAAGGCGCGGAAGCGGCCGGCGCCGTCCTTCGAGAGGATGCTCTCGGCGAGGATGGAGCGGGCGGAATTGCCGGTACAGAGGAAAAGGACGTTGAAGATGCGGTCGGATGACCCGGTCTCACTCACGGTGCGCCCCCTTGGCCGGCTCGCAGCGGCACGACAGCGCGGCGACGGCCGGATCGCACACCGCGGGATGGCCCTGGCAGCAGTCGCGCATCAGGAAATCGACGAGGCCGGCGAGCCTCGGATAGGCGGCGCTGTAGAAGATGGAGCGGCCGTCACGCCGGGCGGCGACGAGACCGGCCTGCTCGAGCTGGGCGAGATGGAACGACATCTTCGAGGACGAGGCGCCGTCCATCGCCGCGCCGATCGCCCCGGCCGGCATGCCTTCCGGGCCCGCCGTCACGAGCAGGCGCACGATGCGCAGCCGGATCTCCTGCGACAGCGCGGCGAAGGCTTCGAGGGCCTGCTTCTCGTCGATCATCTCAACATCTCATGAATCGTTGAGATGACGAATAGCCGAGAATTCGACGGAGCGCCAGCCCCCTGCCCGCGCGACGAAGGCGCCGTGGCGTCAGCGCGCCGGTGCGGTGCGCCAGCCGTGCTCCGGCCGGAAACCGAGGAGATCACGCGCCTTCCGGTTGCTGAGCGGTGCCTCGAAGCCGGGTAAAGACCGGGTCAGCGGCGTGCCGGGCGCGTGACGAGCGAGGAAAGCCTCGGTCGGCTGATCGGCGATGATGTCGTCATTGGTGACGTTGAAGATCTGGAAGCCGAGGCCGTCGGTCTCGATGCAGCAGTCGACCATCTGGGCGAGGTCGCGCACATCGATATAGCTCCAGGCGTCGCGCTTGCGCGACAGAGGCTCGGCCACATTGTCGGGGAAGCGGACATAGTCCTCCGGCAGGGTGACGGCGCCGATGCGCAGCGCATAGACGTCGGCGCCGCTCCGCGAGGCGAAGGAACGGCCGATCTTCTCGGCGAGCACCTTCGAAAGTCCGTAGCTGTCGGTCGGATCGGCGTCGTGCTCCTCGTCGACCGGGAAGCTCCCGAAGTCGCGGTCGCCCTCGGCGAAGCAGACGCCGTAGACAGTCTCGCTCGAGGCGAGGATGACCTTGCGGATGCCGAGCTTGGTCGCCGCCTCGAGCACATTGTAGGTCGACAGTACATTCGCTGCGAACATCGTATTGTCCGGCACCATGAAGATGCGCGGGATGGCGGCGAAATGAACGACCGCATCGACCGGCTGTCGCCCGCCGCCTGCGAAATACTCCGCGAAGCCGAAATGGGTCGACAGGGCATTGAACGCCTGGCCGCTGTCGGCGAGATCGGCGATCAGGGTTTCGACGCCCTGCACATCGAGCGGCACCCGATCGACGTTGAGCACGCTGTGGCCGCGGCTGAGCAGGTGAGGCACGGCATAGCGGCCGACCTTGCCGCTGCCGCCTGTGAAGATGACGCGCTTGCCCATTCCGTCCTCCGCATCGCAACGCCGCCCGGCAAGGGATCGCGGGCGGTCTGGCCCCTGTGCGGTGCGCCGGCCCAGACCGGCGCACCGGCCGCTCGTCAGGCGAAGATGCCGTAGCCCGGCACCGCGTGTTTGCGCACGCCGTCCATGTCGAGTTCGACGCCGATTCCCGGCGTCTCCGGAATGCGGATGTGACCGTTCTCGACGATCGACGTCGCGCCGTCCGGCAGCTTCACATAGCTGTCCCAGGCGACCCGCTCCTCGAGCGCATGCCATTCGAGGACCAGGAAGTTCGGCACCGCGGCACAGGTGTGGGCCGTCGCCATCGTGCCGATCGGCGTCGAGACCAAGTGCGGCGCGAAAGGGAGGTAGTAGATCTCGGCGAGGTTCGCGATCTTCTTGCTCTCGGCGAGGCCACCGCATTTCGGCACGTCCGGCATGATCACGTCGGCGACCTGCTGCTGCATCATCTCGCGGAAGCCCCAGCGCATGTAGAGATTCTCGCCAATGCAGATCGGCGTGCGACTGCGGGCACGGACCTGTCGCAGCGCGTCGACGTTCTCCGCCGGGATCGGTTCCTCGAGCCAGAGCAGGTTGAACGGTTCCATCTCCCAGGCGATGCGGCAGGCGCTCGGCACATCGTAGCGCGCATGGAGATCGATGCAGAGATCGATGTCCGGACCGACCGCCTCGCGCACGGCCTGGACGCGCTCGACCATCGAGCGGATCTCGGCGGCGTTCGCCGTGTGGTTCATCGCATCGAACTTCGCCGCGTGCTGCAGATTGTCGATGTCGAACTTCAGCGCCGTGAAGCCCTCGGCGACCATCCGCCTGGCCCGCGCCGCGCAGCCGGCGGGCGAGCCGTCCGCTTCGTCGCCGTCACCGCAATCGGCATAGAGCCGGACCTTGTCGCGGTACTTGCCGCCCATCATGCGATAGAGCGGCTGGCCGGCGGCCTTCGCGGCGAGATCCCACAGCGCGATCTCGATGCCCGACAGCGCGATCAGGAACACGCCCGACTGGGCACCCGAGAAGACGTGCGCGCGCCGCAGCTTGTCCCAGCAATATTCGACATTGCGCGGATCCTCGCCGATCAGCTCGTGCTTCAGCTCCGAAATGAGGCCGACGATCGCCGCGGCGCCGGCGTCCGGGTTCGCTTCGCCGATGCCATAGATGCCTTCGTCGGTGTCGATCCGCACCAGCGTCGCGTGGCCGTGATAGGCGACGACGGCTGTCTTGATGTCGACGATCTTCATGAAACTCTCCGATTGATGATGGCGCTGGAGCGCGCGGCCGCGCTCGGTCCGCAAGACGTGCGGACCGGTTCGGGCGGGCGGCCCGACGGTTGTCTCGATCGCGCGCCCGCGCCGCCGGCCGGAGGGAGGGGGCGGCGCCGGGCGGGAACCCCGGCGCGGCGGCGGGCGCGGGCGCGCGAGGCGGTCAGCGGGCGGCGGCCCGCGGCCTGTGATGGCGGGTCCAGTAGCCGAACATGTCGCCCTTGTCGGCGATCGCGGCCCAGACCGGCTTGGTCAGCGCGTCGATCGCGGCGACATCCTCGGGCGCGATCGTCCAGCCGACACTGCCGACATTCTCCTCGATCTCGCGAACCGTGCGGGCGCCGAGCAGCGGCGCGCTGACGCCCGGCCGGCTGGTCAGCCATTGCACGGCGAGTTGCGGCACCGACTTGCCGTATTTCGCCGCGATCGGCCGCAGCCCCTCGACGGCGTCGATCGCCTGCTCGTAGATGCCGGGCTGGAAGAGCACGGTGGTGCGCCGTTCGTCGCCTTCGGCGAACTGCGTGTCGCGCGACAGCATGCCGGTCAGAAGCCCCTGCGCGAGGCCGCTATAGGGCATGACGCCGATGGCACGCTCGCGGCAGAAGGGCAGAACCTCGGCCTCGATCTCCCGCCACAGCATGTTGTAGGGCGGCTGCAGCACGTCGATCGTGCCGTGCTCGCTCGCCGCCGCGATGTCGCGGGTGCTGAAATTGGAGACGCCCACCGCGCGGATCTTGCCGTCGGCGCGCAGCTTCTCGAGCGCCGCCATGGTGTCGCCGATCGGGTAGTCCGGATGCGGCCAGTGGATGAAATAGATGTCCACATAGTCGGTCTGCAGACGCCGCAGCGAGCCTTCGAGTGCTCCGACCAGATCGGCCGGATCGAGATGGTTGGGCGCGACCTTGGTGGCGACGACCGCCTTGTCGCGCCGGTCGGCGAGCGCGGCGCCGAGCACCTCTTCGGAGTGGCCGTTGCCATAGGCCTCGGCCGTATCGATCAGCGTCACGCCGAGTTCCAGCGCGCGATGGATGACGCGGATCGATTCCGCATCGTCGGCGGCACCCCAGAAGGCGCCGGACATCCCCCAGGTGCCGAGGCCGATTTCCGAAACGGAGACGGGGGACGACCCCAGACGCCGCTGTTGCATGGTTTTCCTCCCGAATGGGCCGACCGCTCTCTCCCTCGGCCGATGGAAAGAGCCTATATACTGATCCGCTTATCTGACAAGTCTAATCTGCACGAAGCCGCTGCAGATCGACGTAAGGAGCGCGATGGCGGCCTCGGGCGGGCGGGCGACGCGGCCGGTTCTGGAGCCTTGCGGGGCCGCGTCCATCGGCCGCCATCGGAGGTCTCGCTGCGCGCCGTTTCGAGCGACACCTCGCCAAGGAACGGAACGCCGCGCCGTTCCGCTTCGGCCTTCGCCCCGCCACGGCCCGGAGCCGACGACCAACGGGCCGTCCTCCGCGCGCGAGGCCCGATCCCCCGGCTGGCGTCCTCCGCCGCATCGCTCTAAGACTGCGCTGTCCGTCGCTTCACAGAGCTCGCCGATCCCGATGACCGCCGTATCCGTTCCCGTCCGGCTCGAGGACTATCGCGCCCCCGCCTTCACGATCGACACCGTGTCGCTCGATTTCCGGCTCACGCCCGAGGCGACGCGGATCAAGGCCCGGATGGCCTTCCGGCCGAACACGGCTGAGGCCGCGTCGGGCCGGCTGGAACTCGCCGGCGATGAGACGAAGCTCGTCGCGATCGCCCTCGACGGCGTGCCGCTCGACGCCGGCCGCTATGTCGCGACGCCCGACCGGCTGGTGATCGAGGGCGTGCCGAGCCGGCCCTTCACGCTCGACATCGAGACGGAGGTTGATCCCTCGGCCAATACCAAGCTGATGGGGCTCTACCGCAGCTCGGGCAATTACTGCACGCAATGCGAGGCCGAGGGCTTCCGCCGGATCACCTATTTCCTCGACCGGCCGGACGTGCTCGCCGTCTATACGACCCGGATCGAGGCCGAGAAGACGGAGGCGCCCGTCCTGCTCGCCAACGGCAATCCCGCCGAGGCGGGAGACATTCCCGGCACCGGCCGTCACTACGCCGTGTGGCACGACCCCTTCCCCAAGCCTTCCTATCTCTTCGCGATGGTGGCCGGCGATCTCGGCGTCGTCACCGACCGGTTCGTGACGATGTCCGGCCGTGATGTCGAACTGCGCATCTATTGCGAGCACGGCAAGGAAGCGCGCTGCGCCTATGCGATGGACGCGCTGAAGCGGTCCATGCGCTGGGACGAGACCGCCTTCGGCCGCGAATACGACCTCGACATCTTCATCGTCGTCGCCGTCTCCGACTTCAACATGGGGGCGATGGAGAACAAGGGGCTCAACGTCTTCAACGACAAATACGTGCTCGCCGACCCCGACACGGCGACCGACGCCGACTATGCCGGCATCGAGACGGTCATCGCGCACGAATATTTCCACAACTGGACCGGGAACCGGATCACCTGCCGCGACTGGTTCCAGCTCTGCCTCAAGGAAGGGCTGACGGTCTTCCGCGACCAGGAGTTTTCGTCCGACGAGCGCTCTCGCGCCGTGAAGCGCATCGCCGATGTGCGCACCCTCCAGGCGCGCCAGTTCCCCGAGGACGGCGGTCCGCTCGCGCATCCGGTCCGGCCTGAAATCTACCACGAGATCAACAACTTCTATACGCCGACGGTGTACGAGAAGGGCGCCGAGGTGGTCCGCATGCTGAAGACCATCCTCGGCGAGGACGGCTTCCGGCGCGGCATGGACCTCTATTTCGAGCGCCATGACGGCGAGGCCGCGACGGTCGAGGATTTCCTCGCCGCCTTCGCGGACGCGACGGGCGCGGACCTCTCGCAATTCAAGCTCTGGTATGCGCAATCCGGGACGCCCGAGATCACGGCGCGCGGACAATTCGACCCGGCGGCGAAGCGCTTCACGCTGACCCTCGCCCAGACGCTCGGCCCGACGCCCGGCCAGCCGATCAAGCGGCCGATGCACATCCCGATCCGCTTCGGCCTCGTCGGTCCGAACGGTGAGGCGATCGAGGCCGAGCGGGTTTCCGGCGCGACGGTCACCGGCGATGTGATCCAGCTGACCGCGCCGAGCCATACGGTCGTCTTCGAAGGCGTCGGCGCCCGGCCTGTGCCCTCGCTGCTGCGCGGCTTCTCTGCGCCGGTGAAGCTCTCGACCGACCTTTCGGCCGAGGATCTGCTCTTTCTCGTGCGGACCGATAGCGATCCCTTCAACCGCTGGCAGGCGGCGCAGACGCTCGCCATGCGGACCCTCGTTGAAGGTACCGCGGCGATCCGCGCCGGGCGTCGGCCCGCCGTCGAGACGGCGCTCATCGACGCGCTCGGCGTCGTCGCAGAGGACGCGACCCTCGAACCCGCCTTCCGCGCGCAGGTGCTCACCCTGCCGAGCGAAGGCGACATCGCCCGCGAGATCGGCCGCGACGTCGATCCCGAGGCGGTCGCCGCGGCCCGCTCCGCACTCCGGGCGGCGATCGCCGGCCGTCTGGGGGAGCGCCTCGCAGCGCTCCATGCCGGGCTCGCCGATGCGGCGCCGTTCCGCCCCGATGCGGCCGGCGCCGGCCGCCGGGCGCTGCGCAACGTGCTGCTCGATCTCGGCGTCGCCGGCGGCACGCCGGAGGCGGTCGCCCGCGCGCGCGCCCATTTTGAAGCGGCCGACAACATGACGGATCGGATCGCCGCGCTCGCGACCCTCTGCGCCGCAGCCCTCCCCGAGCGGCTGGCGCCGCTCGCCGCTTTCCGAAAACGCTATGCGGGCGACGCGCTGGCGCTCGACAAGTGGTTCACGCTCGAAGCGACCGTTCCGGCGTCCGACACACTCGCCCGGGTCGAGGCACTCCTTGCCGACCCTGCCTTCTCGATCGGCAATCCGAACCGGGTGCGGGCGCTCGTCGGGTCGTTCGCCGCCGCCAACCCGACCCAGTTCAACCGCGCCGACGGCGCCGGCTTCGATTTCCTCGCTGATTTCGTTCGCCGACTCGACGCGCGCAATCCGCAGACGGCCGCACGGCTGCTCGTCTCCTTCCGTTCGTGGCGGTCGCTCGAGCCCGTCCGCCGCGCCCACGCGGAAGCCGCGCTCGCCGGCATCGCGGCGGCACCCGGCCTCTCGCCGGACACGCGCGACATCGTCACCCGCACGCTCGCCTGAGCACGGTGCGAATCGGTCCGGAGGCCGCTTCGGATCGCCCACAAATCGCCGCTCCCGCACCGCAGAAGGGGTTTGTGCGCTGCAGCCCTACCAGATGTAGCGGTGGCGAAATTATGGTTAACAAGAGCCTAAATCGAGGCTGGACATCGCGAGTCGGCTCGATTCAAATGACCGCGATTCGGCAGTGCGCGTACCCGGATCCAGCCGTTTTCAAGAGGACTTCGAATGGCGCAGGCTGGTTCAGCCAGTGCGTCCGGGGTGAGGCGCGTGCCCGTTTTCACGATGCTTTTCGACCGGAGACAGGCCCTGAAGGGACATGCGCGCCTGCTCGCCAAGCCCGCCTACGAGAATCTGCTGCGTTTCGAGACGCTGCTGCGGCGGCTGATCCCGATCCTGATCGTCCTCTTTCTCGCCTTCGTCGCGCTGGCCCGCGGCGTCGAACTGCTCGATCAGCGCGCCGAGCGCGAGACCCAGACCCGCGACGCTCTCGTCATGACGACCTCGCTCGCCGCCGGGGCGCTCCGCCGGGTCGAGCCGGGCCTGCCGGATGACGGCTTCGCGATGGCGCTGCAGAACGCGCTCGCCGACGCCGTGCCGCGCGCCGCCACCGCCGAGGGGCGGCTCATCTATGTGCTCGATCCGGCCGGCACGGTGATCGCCACCGCACCGCGTTCGACCGCCGACGAAGGCCGTTACTTTGCCGAGGTGGTCGGCCGCTCGCACCCGCTCATCATCTTCGGCGAGCGGGCGGGCGTGCTCGACGTGACCCTCGACAATGGGGAGCCGGCCTTCGGTGCGGCGGCTGCGCTGGACGGCCGGCTGGGCGCGGTGGTCGTCGTCGCGCCGCTCGCCGCGGCCTATGCCGAATGGCGTGGCACGGTCACGCTCAACGTCACCATCTTCGTCGGCACGAGCGGTATCCTGCTCATCATCCTCTACGGCTATTTCGCCCAGTCGGCCCGCGCCAACCAGGCCGACCGCATCTATGCCGAGACGCACGAGCGCTTCGATACGGCGCTGAAGCGCGGCCGCTGCGGCCTGATCGACTGGGACCTGGCCCATGGCCGGATGTTCTGGTCGAAGTCGATGTTCGATCTGATCGGCGTGCCGGCCCGCGACGGCCTGCTCTCCTTCGGTGAGGCGAACGCCCTCGTCCATCCCGACGATGGCGACCTGATGAACCTCGTCGAGGCGCTTTACGACAGCGGGGAGACGACGGTCGACCGGATGTTCCGGATGCGGAAGGAGGACGGTGGCTGGGTCTGGCTGCGCGCCCGCGTCGAACTGGTCGGCCGAGACGGACCCGAGCCGCACCTGATCGGCATCGCCGTCGACGTGACGGAACAGATGCGCCTCGCCGAAAGCTCGCGCACCGCCGATATCCGGCTGCGCGACGCGATCGAGACGATCAACGAGGCCTTCGTGCTGTGGGACGCCGACAACCGCCTCGTCATGTGCAACACGAAATACCAGCAGTTGCACGGCATTCCGGGCGAGGCGCTGGTGCCGGGGCGGCCCTATGCCGAGATCGTCGGCGCCGGCCGCCAGCCGATCGTGCGCATGCAGACCCCCGCCGAGGCACGGCCCGAGGACGGCGCGAAAAGCCTCGAAGCGCAGCTCGAGGACGGCCGCTGGCTGCAGATCTCCGAGCGGCGCACCAAGGATGGGGGTTTCGTGTCCGTCGGCACCGACATCACCGCGCTGAAGCGGCACGAGGAGAAGCTGATCGAGGGCGAGCGCCGGCTGATGGCGACGATCGCGGATCTGCGCCAGTCGCGCCAGAAGCTCGAAAGTCAGGCCCAGGAGATGGTCGAACTCGCCGAGAAATATTCCGAGGAGAAGAACCGCGCCGAGGCGGCGAACCGCTCGAAGTCCGAGTTCCTCGCCAATATCAGCCATGAGCTGCGGACGCCGCTCAACGCCATCATCGGCTTCTCGGAGATCATGCAATCGGCGATGTTCGGGCCGCTCGGCTCACCGCGCTATGCCGAATATTGTCGCGACATCAACGCCTCGGGCACCTTCCTCCTCAACGTCATCAACGACATTCTCGACATGGCGCGGATCGAGGCCGGCCGGCTGCAGCTGGAACCGGAAGAGATCGGCCTCGATGCGCTGATCGAGGAGAGCACGCGGGTCACCGCCGAGGAGGCGAAGAAGCGCGGCATCACGGTGGCGACGGAGGTCGAGGAGCCGATCCGCCTCGTCGCCGACCGCCGCGCCGTCAAGCAGATGCTCCTCAACATCCTGTCGAACGCGGTGAAGTTCACGCCCGAAGGCGGCCGCATCGCCGTCCGCGCCCGCAAGCTGCGCGGTGCCGTCAGCCTGTCGATCGAGGACACCGGCATCGGCATCCCGCGCGAGGCGTTGGCGAAGCTCGGCCGGCCCTTCGAACAGGTGCAGAACCAGTTCACCAAGAGCCATTCCGGCTCCGGCCTCGGCCTCGCCATTACCCGCTCGCTCGCCGAGCTGCACGGCGGCGCGATGCGCATCCGTTCGATCGAGGGCAAGGGCACGATCGTCTCGATCCGCCTGCCCGAACGGCCACCGCTCGCCGGAGCGGCGCATGCGCCCGGCGCCGGCGTGTCGCTCAGGATCGGGGCTTCCGCGGAACCTTGCCGATGATCCGTTCGAAGCTCGCCCGCACGGCGGCTTCCGTCTCCTTGAGCGCGGCATCGAGCGCTGCGAAATCCGGCAGCTCGCCGGCCCGGGCGAGCAGTTCGAGCAGGCCGCGCGGCGCTTCCTCCGGCCGGAACGGCCCGCCCACGCAGAGCCGCAGGATCTGGACGAGCCGCTGATAGAGGCGGAGCGCCGGCAGAAGCACCTCCGCGTCGCCGGCCGGCAGGATCTCGGCAAACGCCGCCTTGACGAGCACCGCCTCGGTCTCGACGTCGAGGATCTCCGGCCGCGCCGCGCCATCGGTCAGCTGCAGGAACTGCGCGATGAATTCGATGTCGACGAGGCCGCCCTTCGACTGCTTGAGATCCCAGTGCCCCTCGGCAGGCTTTTCCTGTTCGAGGAGGGCGCGCATTTCGAGGATGTCGGCCTTCACCTTCGCCCGGTCCCGGGGGGTCGCCAGAACGGCGGCCTTCTCGCGCTCGACCCGCTCGACGAGATCGGCGTCGCCGGCGATCGGCCGGGCGCGGGTGAGCGCCATGTGCTCCCAGGTCCAGGCGTCCTTCCGCTGATAGCCGGAGAAGGCGTCGATATGGGTGGCGAGCGGGCCGGCATTGCCGGACGGCCGCAGCCGGAAATCGACCTCGTAGAGCTTGCCCTCGGCGGTCGGCGCGGAGAGCGCGGCGATCAGGCGCTGCGTCAGCCGGGTGTAGTACTGGCTGCCCATCAGAGGTCGGTCGCCGTCGGAGGCCGGCGCATCGGCATCGAAGTCATAGAGCAGGATCAGGTCGAGGTCCGAGGCCGCCGTCATCTCGCGACCGCCGAGCTTGCCCATGGCGAGCAGCGCGATGCGGCCGTCCTTCATCCGCCCGTGCACCCGCTCGAGCTCCCGCCGCGCCGCGTCGAGCAGCGCCGCGACGAGCACGTCGGCGAGATCGGCGTAGGCAAAGCCGGCTGCCCGCGCGCCGACCGTGCCGGAGATCACCCGCACCCCGATCAGGAAGGCCTGTTCCGAGCCGAAGATGCGCGCCCGGTCGAGCGCCTCCTCGAGCGCAGCCGCCTCGCCGAGTGTCGTGGCGAGCCGCGCGGCGAGCGTCGCCTTGTCCGGCAGGCGGCCGAAGAAGGCCGGGTCGAGCACCGCGTCGACGACGTGCGGCCGGCGCATCATCGTCTCGGCGAGCCGCGGCGCGGTGCCGAGCACGGTCGCAAGCAACCGCAGGAGGCTCGGGTTGCTGGCGAGCAGCGAGAAGAGCTGCACGCCGGCCGGCAGCCGGGCGAGGAAGCGGTCGAAGGCGTTGAAGGCCGCGTCGGCATTGTCGGTGGTGGCGAGCGCCTCGAGCAGGGCCGGCGTTATCTCGGTCAGCCGTTCCCGCGCCGTCGCCGAGCGCATCGCCGGATAGCGGCCGAAATGCCAGCCGCGCACCGTCTTCGACACTTCCGTCGGGTTGTGATAGCCCATCGCGCCGAGCGTGGCGACGGTCTCGGGGTCCTCGTCGTCGCCGGTGAAGACGAGGCTGCCGCGCATGGTCGATAAGGTGGGCGCGCTCTCGAAGAGCTTCATGTAATGGCCGCGCACGGTCTCGAGCGTCGCGGTCAGCCGCGCCGCAAAGGCCGCGAACGAGACCTCTCCCGACAGCCGCGCCACGACGGCGAGCGCCGCCTCGTCCTCGGGCAAGGTGTGCGTCTGCTCATCGGCGATCATCTGCAGCCGGTGTTCCACTTTGCGCAGATGGCGGTAGCAGGCGGCGAGTTCGGCCTCCGCCGCCGGCTCGATCCAGCCCCGTTCTGCAAGGGCGGCGAGCATGGCGAGCGTCTCGCGGCCGCGCAGCGCCGGATCGCGTCCGCCGGCGATCAGCTGCTGGGTCTGGACGAAGAACTCGATCTCGCGGATGCCGCCGCGGCCGAGCTTGATGTTGTGGCCGGCGACCGCCACGGCCTCATGGCCGCGATGCTCGTGGATCTGCCGTTTGATCGAATGGATGTCGGCGATCGCCGCATAGTCGAGATACTTGCGGAAGACGAAGGGCACGAGTTCGGCGAGGAAGGCCTCGCCCGCCGCGATGTCGCCGGCGATCGGGCGCGCCTTGATGAGCGCCGCACGCTCCCAGTTCTGGCCGCTCGATTCGTAATAGAGGAGCGCCGCCTCGGTCGAGATCGCGACCGCCGTCGAGCCGGGATCGGGCCTGAGCCGCAGATCGGTGCGGAAGACGTAGCCCTCGCCGGTCCGCTCCTGCATCAGCTTCACGAGACGCTGCGTGATCTTGACGAAGAAGGCGCCGATCTCGTCGCGGTCGGCGACCGGCGCCACGGCCGGATCGTAGAGCACGATCAGATCGATATCGCTCGAATAGTTGAGCTCGAAGGCGCCGTGCTTGCCCATGGCGAGCACGATGTAGCCGGAGCCGCGCGCCGGATCGCCCGGGTCGGCCTCGATCATCCGGCCGGAGGCGGCCGCCTCGGCGAGCAGGAAGCGCACCGCGGCCCCCACGGCGGCATCGGCAAAGCGGGTCAGGGCGCGGGTCACCGCGTCGATGTCGAGCGCGCCGCCGAGATCGGCGAGTCCGATCAGCAGCGCCGCCTCGGCCCGCGCATCGCGGAGCGCCGCGCCGAGCGCCGCCTCGTTGGTGTCGCGCCAGGCGCCCGCCGTCTCGGCGAACAGCGCTTCGAGCCGCGCCTCCGGCGGCGCCTCGAGCAGGCCGACGAGCCGCGCCGCATGACGGAGCGCGGTCCGCCGCAGGAAGGGCGAGAGATCGAAGACGGCCGCGAGGAAGGACGAGAGGCCTGAATGCGCCGCGAAGAGCGCCGCGAGCCGCTCGCCGACGCCCGCCTCCTTCGCCGCCGCGACGAAATCCGCGATCAGCACCTTCACGCGCGCCGCCGGCGTCTTTCCCGGCAGCGGCACCAGGCGCGCCGCAAGCGGCGCATCGCCACCCGGTGTTACCGCCGCGGGCTTCGTGGTCTTCGCCATCGTTCATCCTCCCGAGGCCTTGTTACATCAGCCGGAAGCGGGATGGAAAACCGATCGCCCCTTCCCTACCAAAGGACGCTGCGGCCGGCGGAGCCCTCGAGCCATTCTTTCGCCGCTTGGGATCGCTTATCCTGCCCCCGCCCCTCCGCTTCGAGACGCCGATGCATCGCCGCCTGCTGTTCCTGCCCGTTCTTCTCGCTCTCGCCGCGCCCGCCGCCGCCAATGATGCGATGGTGGTGCTCGACGTCTCCGCCTCGATGAGCGGCAAGCTCGGCGGTACCGCGAAAATGGCGCTCGCCGTCGAGGCGGTCGAAACCGCGGTCGCCGGCTTCCCCGCCGATTCCCGGCTCGGCCTCGTCGCCTACGGCTCGAAATCGTCGAAGAGCTGCAGCGACGTCGAGATGTTGGTGCCCCCGGCGCTCGATGCCGCCGAGCGGATCGGCGAGGCGGCCCAGGACCTGAAGCCGCGCGGCCGGGCGCCGCTCGCGATCGCGCTGCAGCGCGCCGCGGAGGCGATCGACTACACGAAGCAGCGGGCGACCATCGTCGTCATCGCCGACGCGATCGAGCCCTGCGACGCCGACCCTTGCGCCCTCGCCGCCGCTCTCAAGGAAAAGGGCAAGGACCTCGCCATCCACGTCGTCGGCCTCGGCCTGAAACCGGGCGAGGAAGCCGGCCTTTCCTGCGTCGCCGAGGCGACCGGCGGCCGCTTCGTCAACGCGATCGACGGCGCCGATGTGACCGGCGGGCTCGGCGCGGCGCTGGCCTCCGCCAAGGCGCCGCCGCGCAATCTCCCCTTCGCGTCGATCGAGGCGCCGGACAGCGTCTTCGCCGGAGCGACCTTCACCATCGGCTATGACGGGCCGAAGGCCGCCGACGACCGGCTGCAGATCACCTGGCCGGATCAGCCGGTCGGCTCGGAGGTGCGCGCCGCGATGGTCGGCAAGGATGCGAAGCCGCGCCGGCTGATGGCGCCCGCCGAGGCCGCGGTCTACGAACTCCGCTATTACAGCCCGTCCCGCGAGGCCGTGCTCGCGACCCGTTCGATCACCGTGTCGTTGCCGCCCGTGACGCTCGATGCGCCGGCGTCCGGCGCCGCCGGCAGCGAGATCCGCGTCGGCTGGACCGGCCCCGCCGGCCCCGAAGACCGCATCGTAATCGTGCCGGCCGCGGGCGGCCCGTCCGTCGCGACCGCACCGCCGCGGCGCGACGGCCTGCCGGTGCGTTTCACCCTGCCGCTCGCCGCCGGCCGGTTCGAGATCCGCTACATGATCGGCGGCGACACGGCGCCCGCCGCCCGCCGCGCCTTCACGGTCGAGCCGCCCGCGGCCACGGTCGCCGGACCCGCGACCGTGGCCGCGGGCAGCCTGTTCGAGGTCACGCTATCCGGTCCCGCGGCGCGCTTCGACGACATCGTCGTCGCCCGGCCGGGCGCGCCGACCGGCGAGCACGTGACCGCTTCGCGCGTCCGGCCCCGCCGGGATACGCTGCGGCTGCGCGCGCCCGCGGAACCCGGCGCCTATGAGTTGCGCTATGTCGCGGGCGATGGCGGCGCGGTGTTCGCGCGGGCGCCGATCGTGGTGAAATAGGCCCGAAAAGGTCGGGTCTTGCCGCGAGACTTCGCCGAACCGATCTGATAGGAGACCGGCAACGGCCCCCAAGCGGCCGCTCCTCCGGCCGCAACACCGACGCCAACGGATGGCGGCCCCCTCCCCAACGGGACCTGAAGACGATGCTGGTCATCTTCGACTGCGACGGCGTGCTCGTCGATTCGGAAATCCTCGCCTCGCGGCTCGACGCCGAACGCTTCACCGAGATCGGCTATCCGATCACCGCGGAGGAGATGTCGCTGCGCTTCGCCGGCCTCACCTTCGACCGCATCGCCAAGATCGTCGAGGATGAGCTCGGCCGGCCGCTGCCGCAGAGCTTCCACGACGAGACCGACAAGGCGCTCGACCATCTGCTGACGACCGAGCTGCAGGCCATCCCGGGCATCGCCGAGGCGCTCGACCGCATCGAGCATCCTCGCTGCATCTGCTCGAACTCCTCGCCCGAGCGTCTGCGCGTCTCGCTCACCCACACGAAGCTCTATGACCGGTTCCGGCCCTATATCTTCTCGGCCGTCGCGGTCGGCGCCAAGCGGCCGAAGCCGGCGCCCGACGTCTTCCTCCACGCGATGGCGGAGTTCGACGCCGATCCGCGCGAGACGGTGGTGATCGAGGATTCGACGCACGGCATCCATGGCGCCAAGGCCGCGGGGTGCCGGGTCATCGGCTTCATCGGCGGGTCGCATTCCTGGCCCGGCCATGCCGATGCGCTGACCGCAGCGGGCGCCGAAACGGTGATCCGCCATCACCGCGATCTGCCGGCGACCATCGAGGCGATCGCCGCCTGGGACGGCATCGTCGACTGAGCGGACTTCCGCCGCGCCCCCGCTTGCGCCACTCTGGCCGGCGATGACCGATCCCCTTGCCTCCACGCCGGCCGAAGACGGCTTCGCCATGCCGGCGGAGGGCGCGCCGCATCGCGGCTGCTTCATGATCTGGCCGGAGCGGCCGGACAATTGGCGGCTCGGCGCGGGGCCGGCGCGCGCCGCTTTCGCCGCCGTCGCCCACGCGATCGCCGAGACGGAGCCGGTGACGATGATCGTCTCGGCCGCGGCGCGGGAGAGCGCCCGCGCTCTCCTCTCCCCCGCCATTCGACTCGTCGAGGCAGCGACCGACGACGCCTGGTGCCGCGACACCGGGCCGACCTTCGTCACCGATGCGGCCGGGCGCCTGCGCGGGGTCGACTGGCGCTTCAACGCCTGGGGCGGCTTCGACGGCGGGCTCTATGCGCCCTGGGCGCAGGACGACCGCCTGGCCGAGATCATCCTCGCCGGCGAGGACGTGCCGCGCTATCGGGCCGGCTTCGTGCTCGAGGGCGGCGCCATCCATGTCGACGGCGACGGCACGGCGCTCGTGACCGAGGCATGCCTGCTGTCGAACAACCGCAATCCCGGCATGGACCGCGCGGCGATCGAGACGGCGCTGCGGGCTTACCTCGGCGTCTCCACCGTGATCTGGCTCGGCGCCGGCGTCGTCGAGGACGAGACCGGCGGCCATGTCGACAACCTCGCCTGCTTCGCCCGGCCGGGCCTCGTCGTGCTCGCCGGCTGCGACGATCCCGCCGATCCGCAATATGAGGTGACGCACGACGCGAAGGCCCGGCTCGCCGCGGCGCGGGACGCCCGCGGCCGGCCGATCGAGGTCGCGACGCTGCCGATGCCCGGCCCGCTCTTCATGACCGCCGAGGAGGCTTCGGGCCTCGACGCAAGCAACGGCGCCGGCATGGCCCGCGGCGCCGGTCAGCGGCTCGCCGCGTCCTATGTCAACCATTACCTCGCCAATGGCCGCGTCGTGATGCCCCTCCTCGATCCGGCGACCGACGAGGACGCCGCCGCGCTGCTCGCCCGGCTGCACCCGGACCGCCGCGTGGCCGGCATTCCGGCGCGCGAGATCCTGCTCGGCGGGGGCAACATCCATTGCATCACCCAGCAGATGCCGGCCGGCACGCCCGGCTGAGCGCGACAGGAGCCGAAATGTCCGAACGCTCGTCCTCGTCCCGCCTCGCCTTCGTCTCGGGATCCTGCCGCCTACTCGCGGCGACAGCGGCCGAGTTCCGCGACACCCGGCCTTTCGAGGGACTGTCGATCGGCGTGTCCATCCATCTCGAACCGAAGACCGCCGCACTCATCGAGACGCTCGCCGCCGGCGGCGCGCGCGTCGTCGCGACCGGCAATCTCAACAGCACGCAGGCCGAGACGGTCGCCCATCTCGCGGCGCAGGGCATCACCGTAATCGGCGGGCCGACCGCGGACCCCGCCGTGCACGATGCCGACCTCGATGCCGTGGCGGGGGAAAAGCCCGACCTCCTGCTCGACAATGGCGGAGACTTGTTCCTGCGCTATCTCGCGGCGCCCTGGCCGAACCTCCTCGGCGGCACCGAGGAGACGACGTCGGGCCGGATGCGGCTCGCGCCGCTCCGCGACCGGCTGGCCCTGCCCGTCCTCGTCATCAATGACAGCCCGATCAAGCAGTTCGCCGAGAACCGCCACGCCGTCGGGCAGAGCCTCTTCGAGGCCTATCTGCGCTTCACCAACCGCTCGACCAATGGCAAGCGCGTCACCGTCTTCGGCTACGGCGCCTGCGGCCGCGGCGTCGCCGCCTGTTTCGCGAACGCCTTCGCCCGCGTCTCGGTGGTCGACATCGACCCCGTGACGACCCTCGAGGCGCATCTCGACGGCTTCGCGACGCCGCATCGGGACGAAGCGGTGCGCTCGGCCGACGTGATCGTGACGGTGACCGGCGCCGCCGGCGTCCTCACCGCCGACGATCTGCCGCTTCTGAAGGACGGCGTGATCCTGATGAATGGCGGCCATTTTCCGGTCGAGATCGATGCGGACGGACTCGCGGCCGAGCGGAGCGTGACAGCGATCGCCCGTTCCGCCGCCGACGACATCGAGACCTTCGCGCTCGACGACGGCCGCGTCTTCCACCTGCTCGGCCGCGGCCACATGGCCAATCTCGCCGGGCCGCGGCCGCTCGGCAACACGATCGAATCGATGGATCTCGGCTTCACCCTGCAGGCGCGTTCCCTCGAACGTGTGGCGAAAGGCGGGCTCGGGGCCGAGAGCTGCGTCGTGCCGGTGCCGGCGGAGATCGACCGCGCGGTGGCGTCGGCCTATCTCGACCTGTGGCGCTGAGTTGGCCATGGCCCACCACGACGCCCCCGCCGCGCCGCTCGACGCGCTCGAACCGGGCGCGCCGGAGCTGACGCCGGTGCCCGCAATGCTCGCCGTGCTCGAACGGCGGCGCTCGGTGCCGCTGCGCGCCTTCGCCGACACGCCGATCGCGGCGGCCGACCTCGCCCGCATGCTCGCCATCGCGGCGCGGGTGCCGGATCACGGCCGGCTGACGCCCTGGCGCTTCATCGTCGTCGAGGGCGAGGCGCGCGCCGCGGCCGGGCGGCTGCTCGACGCGCTCTATGCCCGGCAGAACCCCGATCTCGCCGAGGCGAAGCGGGATATGTGGACGGTCTATATGATGCGCGCGCCGGCGACCGTCCTCCTCGTCAGCCGGCCCGATGCCGCGGCGAAGGTGCCGGAATGGGACCAGGTGCTGTCTGCCGGCTGTGCCGGTATGAACCTCGTCACCGCCGCCGCCGCGCTCGGCTACGCTGCGCAATGGCTGATCAAATGGCCGGGTCGCGATCCGAACGCCGCGGCGCTGTTCGGCGTCGGCGCCGGCGAGCGGGTCGCCGGCTTCATCCATCTCGGCCGGCCGGCGGCGCGGCAGGCCGACCGGCCGCGTCCGGCCATCGGGAGCGTCGTGACACACTGGCGGTCGCCGGCCGATTGAGGCCGGCGACCGCGTAACCCGGACGCCGGCCGGAAGCGGCGTCCGCCCCGCCGCCGATCAGGCCGGCGTGCCGAGGGCGGCGCGGTGGGCGGTGAGGAAGTCGGCGACCGAGACCGGCTTGCGGCCGGTCAGCCGCTCCACCGTGTCGGTGACGATGGCGTGGTGGCCCTGCGCCGCGGCGACGTCGAAGGCGACGAGGCCGTCCACCATCAGCGGCGGCAGGCCGGCGGCGGTCAGCCCCTGGCGAAGCCCCTCGGCCGGTACCGGGATGTGCGTCACGGTGCGGCCCGAGAGCGCGGAGACGAGCGCGGCGATCTCGTTCTGCGTCACCGCCGCCGGACCCGTCACGTCGAGAATGGTCCGCCCGTTCGTGGCGCCGGCGAGCGCGGCGGCAGCCGTGCGGGCGCAGTCGTCGCGCGAGACATAGGAGCGGCCACCCGAGCCGGTCGCGGTGAAGAGCTGGCCGGTCTCGAGCGCGTGGCCGATGCCGACCAGGATGATCTCGCTGTAGATGTGATCGCGCAGAAAGGTCCAGTCGAGCCCGCTCGCGGCGAGCGCCTGTTCGGTCCAGTAATGGTCGCCGATCAGGGACGATGTCGGCGTCGGATGGGGCGCCGGCGCCGACAGGTAGACCACATGGGCGACGCCGGCCGCTTCCGCCGCGGCGACCGCGGCGCGATGCTGGGCGAGACGGCGGCCCGGCGCGTCGAGCGCATCGGTCGACACGAGCAACAGCCGCTCGGCACCCGAGAAGGCCGCAGCGAGGCTCGCCGGATCGTCGAAATCGGCGCGGCGAACCGCGACGCCCCGCGCCGCGAGATCGGCGAGCGCCTCGGGCTTGCGCGTCGTCGCGATGATCGGACCCGCTTCCTGGTCGAGCAGCGTCTCGACCACCTTGCGGCCGAGATGGCCGCCGGCGCCGGTCACGAGCAGAGTGGGCTTGGACATCGGTCTCTCCATCGCACGATCCCGGGGTGCCGCGCTGCGCGGCGGTTCGCTCCGGGCCTCAGGTTACGCAGGATAACTAGGCGGTTGACCGGCGCCTGTTAAGAACGCATGTTCCGCTCACCAGGGCACACCGAGGGAACCGAGGGGCGGATCGATGGCGGTCACGGTGCTGAGACCGGTTCTCGTCGAGCCGGCGGAGGACCAGTCGGCGGGGCTCGTTCGTCTCGAAGACATGACGCCGCCCAGTGCGGGGGCGCCCTGCCCGGTGCGCGACGTGCTCGACCGGCTCGGCGACGCCTGGAGCCTGCTCGTCGTGCTGCGGCTCGGGGTCGGTCCGGCGCGCTTCAACCAACTCCGCCGTTCGGTCGACGGCATTTCGCAGCGCATGCTGACGGTGACGCTGCGAAGCCTCGAACGCGACGGCCTCGTCAGCCGCACGGTCTTCCCGACCACCCCGCCGCAGGTCGAATATGCCCTCACCCCGCTCGGCGCCTCGCTGCACGGCCCGATCGGCGCGCTGAGCCGCTGGGCGAGCATGCATCAGGCGACGATCCAGGACGCCCGCCGCCGCTACGACGGCGCGGCCGCCGCGGCGGAATGAGGCGGCGCAGCCCGCGGTGATGCAGGGCGGGCACGCCCCCTCCAAGAACACCCGTCCCCTTGCCGCGCCGGCTTGACCGTCGCCCGGCTTCCGCCGGGTGACGGATGGAGCGGGTCGCGCCCCGAAGCCCCCACCCGCACGATTATGGATGCCGGCACGGAGGCCGGCATGACGGGTGGAGGGGGTGTTCGGATATCTGACAGGATGGTCGGGAGAAAGCCGGCAGGGCGGCTCGTAGGCGCAGAGCGTCCGATCTCCCGAGAGCACCCGTCACCCCGGCCTCCGTGCCGGGGTCCATAATCGCGACGCCGGGCGAAGGCGCGCGGCGCCGCCGTCCCGCACACCCGTCATTCCGCGCGAGACACAGCCGAGATCCGGGACCGATCACGCAGAGCCCCGTCCCCTTGCCGCGCCGGCGTGACCGTCGCCCGGCTTTCGCCGGGTGACGAATGGAGAGGACATCCCCGAAGCCCCCACCCGCACGATTATGGATGCCGGCACGGAGGCCGGCATGACGGGTGGAGGGGGTGTTCGGATATCTGACAGGATGGTCGGGAGAAAGCCGGCAGGGCGGCTCGTAGGCGCAGAGCGTCCGATCTCCCGAGAACACCCGTCACCCCGGCCTCCGTGCCGGGGTCCATAATCGTGACGCCGGGCGAAAGCGCGCGGCGCCGCCGTCCCGCACACCACTGTCCAGGGATTCCCGCCTTCGCGGGAAGGACGGGTGGGGAGGACGGTTCGCAGGCCGCCGACCGGCACGATCGGGCAGGCTCGCATGACGAATGGAGAGGACATCCCCGAAGCCCCCACCCGCACGATCATGGATGCCGGCACGGAGGCCGGCATGACGGGTGGAGGGGGTGTTCGGATATCCGACGGGATGGCGCCGGGAGAAAGCCGGCAGGGCGGCTCGTAGGCGCAGAGCGTCCGATCTCCCGAGAGCACCCGTCACCCCGGCCTCCGTGCCGGGGTCCATAATCGCGACGCCGGGCGAAAGCGCGCGGCGCCGCCGTCCCGCACACCCGTCATCCTCGCGAAGGCGAGGATCCATCACGCCGGCCGTCCACTGTCCAGGGATTCCCGCCTTCGCGGGAAGGACGGGTGGGGAGGACGGTTCGCAGGCCGCCGACCGGCACGATCGGGCAGGCTCGCATGACGAATGGAGAGGACATCCCCGAAGCCCCCACCCGCACGATTATGGATGCCGGCACGGAGGCCGGCATGACGGGCGGAGGGCGGCTCCGAGTATGGCCGGGAGGGCCTCGGCCGCCCTACCGCGCCGCCCAGAGCATGCCGCGCAGCAGAATGGTCTTCATCTGCGGCACCTGGAATTCCGAGGCGACATGACCGAGCGAGGAGTAGAACACCCGCCCCTCGCCATAGCGCTTCTTCCAGACGACCGGCATGACGACGCCGTCGATCCAGGGGGCGTGAGCGCCGGTGAAGGTGGTCGTCGCGAGCACCTCGTTCGCCGGGTCGACATGCATGTAATACTGCTCCGACCGGTAGGGGAAAGAGGCGATCCCCTCCATCACCGGATCGTCCGGGCGGATCACATCGACGGTGTAGTCGATGATGTTGCCCGGATGGGAGACCCACTGGCCGCCCACCATGAACTGGTACTCGGTGGCCGTGCGGAAGGCGTCGCCCATGCCGCCGTGCCAGCCGGCGATGCCGACGCCGCCGCGCACCGCGGCGGTCAGGTTCTCGACCTCGCCCTTCTCGATCGTCGCCATGGTGTAGATCGGCACGATCAGGGAATAGTCGCGGATCGCCGGGTCGGCGAAGGCGGCGGTCTCGGTCTCGACACGGACGCGAAAGCCCTCGCCCTCGAGCATCTCCTTGACGACGGCCGCCCCTTGCTCCGGCTCGTGCCCGGCCCAGCCGCCCCAGACGATCAAAGCGTCGCGCATGTGTTCCTCCACTCCTCAGTATCGCCGCGCGAGAGCCTCACTCCGACCCTCTCCCGCAGCCGGAAAGAGGGATCGGCCGCTCTCCCCGCGGAGCCGCGCACGGAGGGCGCGGCATAGAGCGCCGATACGAATGCCCCTCCCCGTGCGGGAGAGGGCCGGGGTGAGGCTCTCACACGATGTGGCCGTCGACGAGGCTCTCGGCGAGCGGCGACGGTCGATCCGGCCGGGTCGCGATCTCGACGTGGCGGCCGGTCTGCGATGAGACGCCGATCGCCTCCATCACCTCGAGCACGTGCAGCGCCAGCGCGCCGCTCGCCCTGTGCGGCCGGCCGTCGCGAATGGCCTGCGCCATCTCGGCGACACCGATCGAGCGCCAGTTGGCGTCGGCGTAAGGATAGCGCGTCTCGACCGGCGCCCACTGTCCGCCCTTCGGCAGATGCTCGACCGTGCCGCCGAAGAAATTCGGGTCGGGCACGAGGAGCGAGCCCTCGGTGCCGTAGATCTCGAGCGGCAGGTGCCGGTGCGCCGCGACGTCGAAACTCATCGTGATCGACACTGCGGCGCCGGAGACGAATTCGAGCATGCCGGAGACATGGGTGGGCACGTGCACCGGGATCGTCTGTCCGGAGCGCGGCGCGCTGGTGATCGTGCGGGTCTGCCGCGGCGTGGTGGCGATGCCGGTGACACGGGCCACGGGTCCGAGCAGGTTGACGAGATCGGTGACGTAATACGGACCCATGTCGAGCATCGGGCCGCCGCCGACCTCGTAATAGAAATCCGGAGCGGGATGCCAGCGCTCGTGGCCCGGACACATGAAGAAGGCGGTGCCGCCGACCGGCGCGCCGATCGCCCCTTCGTCGATCAGCGCCCGCGCGGTCTGATGGGCGCCCCCCAGAAAGGTGTCCGGCGCGGCGCCGACCCGCAGGCCCCGCGCCGCCGCAGCCGCCATCAGCCGCTCGCCCTCGGCAAAGGCGATGCCGAGCGGCTTCTCGGTATAGACGTGTTTGCCGGCCTCGAGCGCCCTGAGGCCGACCGCGACATGCGCCTTCGGGATGGTCAGATTGACGAGAATCTCGACCGCCGGATCGGCGAGCAGCGTATCGACCGGCACGGCGGAAAGGCCGAATTCCGCGGCGCGGGCTTCCGCCGCCGCCGGATTCATGTCGGCGAGGCCGCGGACCTCCACGATCGGCAGGTTCCGCATCGCCTTCAGATAGGCGCCGGAGATGTTGCCGCAGCCGATGATGCCGATGCCGACCCGCTTCACCGGGCAGTCCTCCCAACCGCGCTGATGTGCGTTCCTCAGGACCCTTCATTCGACGGAACGGGGTCAAAGTCAAGCTGCCGCGCCGCCGCTTTCCAGAGCGTGGGCGCTCGGCTACAGAGAGGCCGTCCTCCCCGGGAGCCCATCATGAGCGTCGCCGACCGCGTCCGCATCCGCGAGACCACCCTCCTGTCCGACAATTGGGGAAGGCTCGAGAAAACGGTGTTCGACTGGCGCCGTTCCGACGGCAGTTGGCAGACCCAGATCCGCGAGACCTATGACCGCGGCGATGGTGCCGCCGTTCTGCCCTATGATCCGGAACGCGGCACGGTGCTGCTGGTGCGGCAGTTCCGCTTCCCGGCCTTCCGCCGCGGTCATGACGAGCCGCTGCTCGAGGCCTGCGCGGGCCTGCTCGATGCCGACGATCCGGCCGGCTGTGCGAAGAAGGAGGCCGAGGAGGAACTCGGCATCCGGCTCACCGACGTCGCTTTCGCCATGGCGGCCTTCATGTCGCCCGGCTCGGTGACCGAGCGCCTGCATCTCTTCACCGCGCGCTATCGGCCCGAGGACCGCATCGGAACCGGCGGCGGCCATGTCGAGGAGGGCGAGGACATCGAGGCCGTCGAACTGCCCTTCGAGACCGCGCTCGCCATGATCGACACGGGTGAGATCTGCGACGGCAAGACCGTGATGCTGCTGCAGCACATCGCCCTCAAGGGGCTGATGCGCCGCTGAGACCCGCCACGCTTCAGTCGCCGGTGATGCGCTCGTAGAGCCGCGAGCGCGAGCCGCAGAGGCCGAGCACGCGCCCGGCCGTCCAGCCGAGCGACCGCGCGAGGTCGACGAGGGCGAGGCCGGGCCGGAACGGCAGCATCAGGACGAGGCCGAGGCTGCCGACGAGCCGCAGCGGCACGACGACGAGAACGTCGAAGGCGACCCGCTCCTCGCCGCGCGCCATCTTGCGGCGCAGCGAGACCTTCGACTGGTCCTTGGCGCGGGTGAACTGGTAGGCGAAACTCAACCGCTCGGCCGGCAGCGTCTCGAACACGAGCGCCTCGGGGGCCCAGGATTTCGACAGGCCGCGCGCCCGCACCTGCTCATCGAAGGCCGCGTCACTGCCGCCGGTGTGGCGCAGGCTCTCGTCGAAGCGCAGCCCGTGATCGCTGAAGAGCGTGGTGCGCGCCAGCCAGTTATTGGTGACGATCGTGTGCCGGAACGGTCGACCCGAGCGCGCCATCGCGGCCATCTGCGCCTCCCGGCGGGCGAGACGCGCCGCGACGCCACGGTGGATCGCCCGCTGCATCGGCCCGAGCCCTGCATCGGGCGGCATGATCCGCACGGGTCCGCCGATCAGATCGGCGCCGGAACGGCGGTATTCGGCGACGAGATGAACCAGCCAGTCCCGCGCAACGACCTCGTCGTCGTCGACGAAGGCGAGCAGGTCGGCACCCCGGGCGAGCGCCTCGTCGATCGCCCGGTTGCGACCGAAGGGAATACCGAGTTCGGTCTCGAGAACGAGGACCAGCTGGCGCCCGCCGAGTTTCGGCCGCAAGGACTCGATGGTCGCGCGGCTGCGTGCCTGGTGATCGTTCTCGACGATCAGGAACAGCGGCTCGACGCCCGGCGGGGTGTGGCACTCGGCAAAGGACTGCAGCAGCGCTCGCAGCATGCGCGGCCTTCGCCGGGTGAGCGCCGCGATGCAGATGCGCAAAGGTCGATGGGGATCGGCGGCGGGAGGCGTCGGGCCGCGAGCCATCAGACCGGAACGCCGATGCCGCTGAGCGGCCAGAAGGGTGGCAGGCCGGTCTCCTCGGACAAGCGGATTGCGGCATCGGAAAACGGCGGTGCCGGCTCGCCCCGACGATGCGCCGCGAAGGCGGCGAGCGGCGCAAGACGGTGAACGTCAAAGCGGGCGTCCGGCCACGCCGCCGCTTGAGGTCGATCGAGCAGCCAGGCGACGGCGTTGAGAATGTCGCGCCCGTCGCTCCGCCGCCCCCCCTCGAAGCGCAGACCACACCGTTCCGCAAGCACGGCGAGAGCGACCCACCCGGCGAGATTGAACGCGCAATAATGGCGAGAATCGCGCCGCTTCAGCTCTCCGGGCTGTGCGCCGTCGGGCGTCACCTGGCTGCGCAGCCGGTCCTCGGCCCGCCGGAACGTCTCCAGAAGCAACCTCGCCTCGCCCAGATAGGCGGCGATCGCCGCGACCTGCAGATCATAATAGGTGCCGTGATTGTTGACGGCACGGCATTCGGCCCTGCCCTGCGGGCTGTCGAGCAGCCAGCCGAGATAGGCCTCGAGCCACTCCGCGAAACGGTCCGCTTCCTGCTGCGAAAGAGCGCCGGCCCTTCGGCAGAGCGTTACCGCATCGAGAAAGTAATAGAAGTCCTTGGCCTCTATGATGCCGGCCGGCGCGCCCTCATTGCCGGCATGGCCGAGGCGGACCTGCGCGTAGCGCAGATGCGCGGTCATCGCCGTGTCGGGATCGAGGAACCACATCCGTACGCGCTCGGCGGCGTGACGGGCAAAGACCGGATCGCCGGTGATGCCCCAAGCGAGCGCGAGCGCCGTCGTGTCGTCGAACACGCGCTGCAGGGCCGAGCGATCGAACTGCTCGCTGCCGGGGCCGAACGGCACGGTGCCGGGCGCCCGCTCGCCGTCGCGGCGAATATAGGGCAGGCCGTTCGGACTCGCCGGATTGGGCCACCAATAGGGCGCGGGATGCCAATAGTCGCGCGGATCGCCGCTCGGCGCCCGGGTGGTCTTCTGGAGGGGCGAGAACGGCCCTCGGCCCAATGCCTCTTCGGCTTCAGCGAGGATCGATGCGCGGAGCGCTCCGGGCGGCCCGTCCCCTTCGGCGGTGGCGGCCAGTCGGGCGAGACTCGCGTCATCGAACAATCGCAGCCGGTCCGGGCCGATGAAGGGAGAGATCGTCGCGCTGTCCATGCCGCTCAGAAGCTCGATGATCGCCTGGTTGCGCAAGGATCCGCGCGCCCGCATCTCGAGGGATCGGGCGGCGGCCCCCCTGCCATTGCCATTGTCGAGCCGCGCAACCCACCCGACGGCATGGTGGGCGGCCGGGACCGGTGTCGGCGGCGGGAGATCCCAGGCCTCGAGCCTGAACTTGTCCCAAGCGCCTCGAACACCGAGGCGCCAGAGAAGTTCCACCTTCGAGCGACGGCCGTAAGGAAACCGCTCGTCGAAGGCATGGTCGGCATCGCACCGGAAGATCAGCTGCGGCTCGTGTGTCGCTTGGCGGGCACCGACCCGGCCCTCGACGACATCGACGTTTCTCTCCGCTCGCGCCATGGGGACGCAGACATAATGGTGATGCGGCGCAGTACGAACGCCGGCCCGCAGCGTCTCCCAGGCCTCCTTCGTCAAAAAGCAGTTGCCGTCCCAGGGAAGAACCCATTTGGCCCGGCCCCGCCCGTCCGCCAGCGCCGCGTTGCGTGCGCCGTTATTGTTCATCACATAGTTGTTCTTGTGCCGGTAGAGACCCGCGATCGCTGCATCGCGACGATCTGCCGGCAGTTCGTCGATGGCGTCGCCGAGCAGGTAGCCAATGGGATAATCATCGAGCGCCCACGGAATCTGCCGGTAGACGCTCCACTCGAACGGAATCTCGAGATAGGGCTGGCCATGCTGCTCGAGCAGATCGATCATGGCGGCCCGTCGCTCCGGATCCACCACCCGGTTGATCACGAAGCGCTTTTCGCAATCCTCGAGCAGCGGCTCGTGCTCGAGCAGGAACCGGAGATTGTCGAGCGACTGGTCCGGCGCGTGCAGGGGCGGCAGATCATTGCCGACGATCCGGTAGAGCACGAAGGTGTCGGGTCCCGGCAGAACATCGAGCCGTTCGGCGTCCGCGCCTCCCCGGACAGCCGGCATCTCCCGCGGCGGCCGGCGCAGAGCCGATGTCATCGCCGAATCCACGCGGTCGCGGAAGAGCCTGAGCTTGGTCTGCACACGGCCGAACACGATCGAGATCGGTAGGCGCCGAGCCTCAGCCATCCCGCTCTCCCCCTCGCGGAAGCCGAGACCCGGTCCGGCGCTGCCGCGATCTTTGCATTGCCCGATTCGTCCCCCGCGATGTTCGTGTGATCGATCGTAGTGCGACCGGCGGAGGGCATGCAACGCTGCGCTTCATCCTCAGGCGAGCGCGATCTCTATTCGAGCGCCGACCCGGGCCAATGGCCCTCGGAGGCGATCGCCGACACCGGCAGCCGTTCGCGCGGCGCGGTCTCCTGCGCGCGGTGGCGTTCCGAAAGAAGGGCGGGATCGCCGTAGCGGCCGATGGCGATCGCGGTCCAGGCGGCGAAGTGCTCGGGAATGCCGAGGAGCTCCCGTGCCCGCTCGTCGTCGAAGCCGCCCATCGGATGGATGGCGAGGCCGTTCGACACTGCCTGGAGGAGCATGTAGCCGATCGACAGGCCGAGATCGTGCCCGCCATGGAAGTTCGGCTTGCCGTTGTCGCGCACGGTGCGGGTCGCCGCGATGACGAGCACCGACGCCCGCCGGCAGTAGTCGCGATTGCCCTCGCTGAGACAGGAGAGCAACCGGTCGAACGCCTCGGTGCCGCGATGGCCGTAGACATAGCGCCAGGGCTGATTGTTGGCTGAGGACGGTGCCCAGCGTGCCGCCTCGAAGAGCGGCGCGAGCTCCTCCGCGGTCAGCACCGCCTCGGGGTCGAAGGCGCGCGGGCTCCATCGCTCGGCGATGACCGGAAGGATCGGAACGGCGGTCGGGGCGGGCTTTCGCATGGCAGTGGTCCTCGTGGCCGATCTCGGGCGAAACGCGAGCGGCCGTCACGTCGGGCTATCGGCCGATCGACCGCCCTTGGCAACTCTATGCCCAGCTCGGCGGCTTCGCGATAGAGCTCCCGTCGGCGGCGAGGACAGGGTCGGGAAACTGGGCTCTGGCGAGATGACCCGGTCTCAAACGCAGATAGAACGAAGCGACGTTCATCAGACTCTGCGTCGGATATTTTACAGGAACAAGAAGCCCAACCCGCTTGCCGGCTTCCGTAACGGCGATCCGGATGGGCTCAACCAAGTCCGAGTCATTGGTGATCACGACGCCGACGTCGAAGGCGTCGGTGAAGGCGTCCCGCACCAAGTGGGCGCCGAGGTTCACATCGCTGCCTTTCTCCTCACTCTTTATGACGCGCACCATCGCGGGAGCGGGAAGTGTCCAGAGATAGCCGTCGGGTTTCGCCTGAGGCGGCACCGTCAGGGGCATCCAGGGCTCCGATGTCATGAAGCTGCCCTCATGGATAGCAATCTCAGGAACGGACGCCAGCGCATTGAGGTAGGTAGCCTGCCGCGGCGGCGCCCCCGGATCATGGGCCCGCGCCGACACGCGTGCGATGTAATAATTGACGCGCGTGATCCGATGGCTCGCGTCGAGAACTTCGGATGCCAGCGACAGCGGATTGAGCCACTTCATCGAAGGGCGGCTCTTCAGCATTCTATAATAGAGATTGAAGCCATCAATGTAGACGATGGTACGCATCGCGCACGCCTACAAAAGCAAAGGCCACGAAAGGGTCGCCCCTCGTGGCCTTTGAGCCCGCAGCAAGCTACGGGTGGGTGATGAACGGAAGATAGGTTGCGAAAAGCCAGCGGTCAATCGCTATGTCCTCTCACTCGTGCCGAGCCGGGTGCGCATGCCGAGGCTCGCCTCCTGCGTTTATATCTTCCACGCGTTGCAACCGATCGCAACTCCGGTGTAATCGCGCTCGCCGTGACCTTGATCCCCTCCGCTTGACAGCACCGGCGCGGCGCGGGAACCCTCCTCCATCGATCCACGCGGGAGGAGCCGGCGACGCCGGAAGCGCGGGGGACGGCAACGGGCGGGCGCAGTGAGCCCGGCCGCGGGAGGAATCATGAAGTCGGTTCTGTGTTTCGGCGATTCGAACACCTGGGGTTCCTCGACCGTGCCGCCGGAGCCGGGCGGCCGCTACGCGCCCGACATCCGCTGGCCGGGCGTGCTGCGCGCCGCGCTCGGCACCGACTGGACCGTCGTCGAGGAGGGCCTGCCGGCCCGCACCACCGTCCATGCCGATCCCGTCGAAGGCAGCTATATGAGCGGCGCGGCCTACTTCCTGCCCTGCCTCAGGAGCCACCGGCCGCTCGACGTGGTCGTCATCATGCTCGGCACCAACGATCTCAAGGCGCGCTTCGCGCTGCAGCCGCTCGACATCGCGGCCGGCGTCGGCCAGCTCCTCAGGATCCTCGAGGCGGCCGAATGCGGGGTCGGCGGCGGCGTGCCGAAAGCGCTCGTCGTCTGCCCGCCGCCGCTGCTCGCGGACATGGGCACGGGCAACGGCTTCCCGATGATGTTCGCCGGCGGCTACGAGAAGTCGCTCGCCCTGCTGCCGCATTACGAGAAGGTCTGCGCCGCGCACGGCGCCGCGCTGCTCGACGCCGGGGCGATCATCGCGTCGAGCCGGTTCGACGGCCTGCATCTCGACCCCGAGGCGCACGCGACGCTCGGCCGTGCGGTCGCCGCGCGCGTCGCGGCGCTCGTCTGAGGAGGCGCCGATGACCAGCCTCGGTGTCGCCCTGATCGGAACCGGCTTCATGGGCAAGTGCCACGCGCTCGCCTGGAACGCCGTCGCCGCCACCTTTCCCGATGTCGCCGCGCCGCGCCTCGTCGCGGTCGCCGATGTCGACATCGCGCGGGCGGAGACGATCGCCGCCAGCGTCGGCTTCGCGCGCGCCGAGGCCGACTGGCGCGCCGTGATCGACGATCCGGCCGTCGACGTCGTTTCGATCACGGCGCCGAACCAGTTTCACAAGGAGATGGCGCTCGCCGCGCTCGCCGCCGGAAAGCACGTCTGGTGCGAGAAGCCGATGGCGACCGCGCTCGCCGATGCCGAGGCGATGGAGGCGGCGGCGCAAGCGAGCGGCCGCGTCACGCTGCTCGGCTACAATTACATCCAGAACCCGGCGATCGCCCTCATCCGCGGTATCCTCGCCGACGGCACGATCGGCGCGCTCACCCATCTCAGGATCGAGATGGACGAGGATTTCATGGCCGACCCGGCCGCGCCCTTCGGCTGGAAGAGCGCGGCGAGTTCGGGTTATGGCGCGCTGGACGATTTCGCCGTGCACCCCTTGAGCCTCCTCGCGACTCTCGTCGGCCTGCCGGCGCGGGTGCTCGGGACCGTGGCGAAACCCTATCCGACCCGGCCTCTCGCCGAGGGTGGCGAACGCGCCGTCGAGACGGCCGACATCGCCTCCGCCTTCCTCGAATGGGAGGGCGGGCTGTCCGGCCTGCTCGCCGTCAACCGCACAGCCTGGGGCCGCAAGGGGCGCATCGCGCTGCAGATCTTCGGCGCCGAAGGGGCGATCCTCTACGACCAGGAGCGGATGAACGAGGTGCAGCTCTACGAGGCGAAGGGCCCGCGCGACCGGCGCGGCTTCCGCACCGTGCTGATGGGGCCGGAGCACCCGCCCTATGGCGCCTTCGTGCCCGCGCCGGGCCATCAGCTCGGCTTCAACGATCTGAAGGTGATCGAGGCGCACGCCCTTCTGCGGCGGATCGCCGGCGAGACGACGCTCGGCGTCGACTTCACCGCCGGCCTCGCCATCGAGCGGACGGTGCACGCGATCGCCGCCTCGGCGGAGGCGGGTGCCTGGGTGACGGTCGGGGGCTGACGCCCCCGGCGCTCAGCCGCGGCCGTAGCGGGCCACGATCGTGTCGCGGAAGAGCGCCAGCGACCGCTCGGCGTCGACCGCGGTGGCGATCCTGTGCGACGGCCGGCCGCTCCAGGCGTTCGGCGCGAATTTCCGCAGCTCGGATTGCTGGATCGTCTGGCCCTCGGCGATCCCCTCCGTGACGACCCGGATCGGGCCACCGCGCAGCGCGAAGAGCTGCGGCGCGACGATATAGGCGGCGGCGGAGAAATCATGGCCGAACACGCCCTCTGCGCCCGTCGCGTCGCGATAGAAGGCCTCGTAGAAGCGGCTGATCTCCCAGATGAAGCGGCCGGCCTCGCCGCCCTCGTCGCGCAGCGCGGCGAGATAGGCGGTCGTCATCAACGTCTCCTGCGTGACGTCGAGGCCGATCACCACCACTTCCCACGCGGCGCCGAAGATCTCGTCGGCCGCCTGGGGGTCGCCGGCGATGTTCGCCTCGGCGACCGGCGTCACATTGCCGGAATGGCCGGCGAAGCCGAAAGCGCCGCCCATGATCACGACGCGCTCGACGAGGCTCGCGATCTCCGGGTCCTCGCGCAGCGCCAGAGCGAGATTGGTCATCCGGCCCACGGCGAGCAGCGTGATCTCGCCGGGATGCGCGCGCACCGTGTCGATGATGAAGCGGTGCGCCGGCCGCGGGTCGAGCTCGCCCGGGATGGCAGGGGGAATGACGACGCCGCCGAGACCGTTCTCGCCGTGCACATGGCCGGCATCGGCGACCTCGAGACCGGAGAGGGGCCGGTCGGCGCCCTTCGCGACCGGTGCCGCGAGCCCGAAGCGGTGCTTCAAATAGAGGGCGTTGCGTGTCGTCGTCTCGACGCCGCCATTGCCGAACACGGTGGTGATGCCGACGAGGTCGAGGGCCGGTGCCGCCTCGATGAAGAGCAGCGCCATGGCGTCGTCGACGCCCGGATCGGTGTCGAAGATGATCTTGGTCGGCTTCATCGGCGGCTCCCTGGGCGAGAGCGCTTCTCTAGGCGCCCGCCGCGCCGCTTTCAACCGTTCGGAACGGCCGGCTGAGGAAGGGCGAGCCGGCGAGACCGAAACGCCAGGGCTGCTCGACCGCCCGGCTGATGCCGATGCGCCGGCCGACCAGGAGGACCGGCTCCTCCGCTCGGGCCGTGAGCCGGAAGGGCGCGGCGGCGAGATCCGCGCCGTCCTGCGCCGCGGCGATGCCGAGCGCCTGACAAAGCCGCCCCGGACCGGAGGCGAGAAGCCGCGGCACGGCGACACCGCGGCGCCCCATCATCTTGGCGAGGCCGGCCGTCGGCTCGATCGCGCGCAGAAGCACTGCCTGCCCCTCGCCTTCCCGTCCGCACACGACGTTCATGCACCAGTGGATGCCGTAGGAGCGGTAGACATAGGCCCGGCCCGGCGGCCCGAACATCACCCGGTTGCGGCCGCGCGGCCCGCCGAAGCTGTGCGAGGCGGGATCGTCCTCGCGATAGGCCTCGGTCTCGACAATGACACCGCCGACGCCCTCGACGAAGAAGCCGACACCGACGAGCGCCGCGGCGACCGTCACCGCGTCCGCAGCGAGGATCGAGAGGTCGAAGGCTGCTGGGGCGGCCTCAGAGCCGGACAAAGCGGGGATCCGTCGCCGCCGCGATGAGCGCTGCGGCGAGATCGCCGCGGCTGCCGAGCGCCACCGTCTCGAGGCCGAGCCAGTCGGCGAGGCGGATGAGTTCGTCGGCCAGCGCCGCGGCGAGCGGCCCGTGCCGCACGCCCGGCTCGGCGAAGGCGCCGAGCGCCAGCAGCCGCTTCCCCGCCCGGTCGGCCTTCAGATCGACCCGGGCCTCGAGCCGGCCGCGATGAAGGAAGGGCATGACGAAATAGCCGAAGGTCCGCTTCGGCTCGGGCGTGTAGAATTCGAGCCGGTAGTGGAAGCCGAAGATCCGCTCGGTACGCGGCCGGAACCAGACGAGCGGATCGAAGGGGGAGAGCAGCGCGCTCGGCGTCGCCCGCGCCGGCGGTGCGGCGGCGGCATCGAGAAAGGCCGGGTGGCGCCAGCCCTCGACCGTCGCCGGCAGGAGCGCGCCGGCCTCGACCAGCTCGCCGATCGCGCGGCGCGCCGGCTCGACCGGCAGGCGGAAATAGTCCCGCAGGTCCGCCTCGGTGCCGATGCCGAGCGCCGTCGCCGAGCGGGCGACGAGGGCGCGGATCGCGTCGGGCTCCTCAGGCGTCGGTCTTGCAGTCACCTCGGCCGGAAGCGCCCGCTCGGTCAGGTCGTAGATGCGCTCGAAATTACGCCGGTGTGCCGTGGTGACGGCGCCCGTCCAGAACAGATATTCGAGCGCGATCTTGCCCTTGTGCCAGCCCCACCAGGGGCCGCTCCGCTCGCCCGGATCGTCGAGCGCGCTCGCCGCCGTCGGCCCGCGGCGGCCGATCTCGTCGAGCACGGCGGCGACATAGGCGGGCTGCTCGCGCGCGAAGCGGACGAGCCCGCCATAGATCCCCTCCCCGTCCGCGGCGCGGCGCATTCGCCAGCGCATCATCGGCTGCAGGTCGAGCGGCAGCACGGAGGCCTCGTGCGCCCAGTATTCGAAGGCGGCGCGCTGCCGGCCGGCATCGAAGACGCGGTGATCGAGCACCGCCCGGTCATAGCCGCCGAGCCGGCTGTAGAGCGGCAGATAGTGCGAGCGGACGAGCACGTTGACGGAATCGAGCTGCAGGAGCCCCATGCGCTCGATCCCGGCGGCGAGCGCGCTCCAGCGCGCCGCGCCGGCGCGGCGGGTCGAGAAGCCCTGGCTCGCCAGCGCCAGCCGGCGGGCCTCCTCGGCGGAAAGGACAGTGCGGGGGGCGGGAAGCTCGGAAGGCGCGTCCATGGCGCTGTTATGACAGGGGCCCGCGGCCGACGCCACCCGGTTGCAGCCGGCCGCCCTGCGTGGCGATCCGACCGTGATCAGAGCTTGGCAAGGGAGAAGACCCGGTCCTGGCCGTCGCCCGACCCGCCCTCGAGGATCAGGCGCCGTTCGCCGCCGAGCCGCTCGAACAGCGCGCCGAGATCGGCGACCTTGAGCGGCTTGGCGATGTGATAGCCCTGCAGGTATTCGCAGCGCAGCAGCCGCAGCAGGCGGAGCTGTTCGCCGGTCTCCACCCCCTCGGCGACGACCTCGATGTCCATCGCGTCGCCGAGCGCCACCATCGACTGAATGAGCGCATTCGCGGTGGGATTGGCGCCGAGATCGGCGACGAAGGACCGGTCGATCTTCAAGGCGTCGAAGGGGAACTGGCGCAGATAGCCGATCGAGGAGAAGCCGGTGCCGAAATCGTCGAGCGAGAGACTGAAGCCGAGCGCCTTCAGCCGGGCGAGCTTGCGCTTGGCGATGGTGGGGTTGCGCACCAGCAGCCCCTCGGTCAGTTCGAGGGTGAAGCGCCCCGGGGCCGAGCCGTGCCGCCGCGTGATGGCGACGAGATCGTTGGCAAAATTCGGATCGCGCAGCTGCGCCGGCGACACGTTGACGGAGACCTTGAGGCCGGGCCAGTCGGCGAGATCGGTGCAGGCCCGGCGCACGACGAAGCGGCCGAGTTCATGGATCAGCCCGGTCTCCTCGGCGACCGGAACGAATTCGCCCGGCGAGACGAAACCGAGGGTGGGCGAGTTCCACCGCAGGAGCGCCTCGACATGGGTGACCTGCAGGTCCGCGGCGCGCACGATCGGCTGATAGACGAGACTGAGTTCCTCGCGCTCGATCGCCTCGCGGAGCGCCGCTTCGAGGCGCTTCTTCTGCAGGGCGCCGGTCTCCATCCCCGCGTGATAGGAAATCGCGTCACGCTCGGCCGCCGCTTTCGCCTGATACATGGCGAGATCGGCGCGCCGCAGCAGTTCGGCCGCGGTCGAATCCACCCCTTCGGCAACCGCATAGCCGACCGCGGCGGTCACCTGGAACTGGAAGCCGCCGATCGAGAAGGGCTGGTCGAGCGCGTGCACCATCGCGGACGCAACGCCCGCGACCGCCTGCGGCGCCGAGCGGCCGACGAGGGCGAGCGCGAATTCGTCGCCACCGATGCGGGCGAAGCGCGCCTCGGCGGGCAGGATCATGCCGAGCCGCTCGGCGAGCCGGGACACGAGTTCGTCACCGCCCTGATGGCCGATCGAATCGTTGACCGATTTGAAGCCGTTGACGTCGAGATAGACGATCGCCGCTTCCCCGCGGTGGCAGGCGGCGGAAAAGGCGGGGCTCTCGATGAACTCGTTGAAGCCGAACCGGTTGGCGAGCCCGGTCAGGCTGTCGGTACGCGCGGCGACCACGGCCTGCCGCTCGCTCGCGCCTTGCGCGAGCGCCAGCCGTCGGGCGTTGACCGCGGTCATCGCGGCAATGAAACAGAAGAGGAGCAGCGCCCCCGATACGGGCAGGAAGATGTTGCGCAGGACCTCGGTGCCGGGCGTGGGCTGGGTCCACACGAGATGCGCGATCGTGCGGCCGAAGAGGTCGATGATCGCCGGAAACGCCGCTGCTTCGGGGCTGCCGGAACGATCGAGATGGAGGTCGTCGACGAGGAAGGTGGCGCCGAGCTTCTGCAGGCTGTCGGGGCGCAGATAGCTGCCCATCACGATCAGCGGCAGGGTCGCCGGATCGACCTCCGCCGCGCGCGAGACCGGCGCGAGCCGGGTGACGCCGACGAGGAGCGGCTCGCCGCTCGTCGCGAGATAGGCGGCGCGGGCGGCACTGTTCTCGACCGGGGCGGACCGGATCAGGTCGCGCAATTGCGCGATCGCCGCGGGCGTCAGCACATCGCCGAGTGCCGGGTCGCCCTCGTGACCCCAGGAATAGGCGATCTCGCCCGCGGGCGAGACGACGGCGAGGACATCGGCGATGTTGGTCTCGGTGATACCCGTGCCGAGATTGGCCTCGATCCACTCGGCATCGCCGCGCAGATAGGCCTCATAGGCTTCTTCCCACCAGGCATAGTCGTTGGCGAGGCCCTTGATGCGGGTCTGCATCGCCTCGACGCCACCCTCGACCATGGTGCGCGCGCCGGCGGCCGCCTGCTCGTTCTGCCGCACCGCCATCCAGGCGATCGCCATCAGCACGGTGACGAGCGTCACCACGATGCCGGCGACCATGTTGAGCGTGATGCGGCCGGCGATCGGATTGGTCATGGCCAGGGGTCCTCGGTCTTCGCCGAACGCTCGCTCCGAACATTTGAGATACGCTTAAAACTCCCGACGCCACAGCACGGCGCGACTATCGCAGTTTTTGACAGGGCTCGCCACCGCTCGCGACCCTCTCGCGCAGGTCTCTGACGAATCAGAGATTTCCCGATTCTGCCGCAGCACGGAGCAACTGGGGATAGTCGATCCGAAGACGCCTCACTACCCGCTCAAAGTCAAATATGGTTGACAAAGGGTTAACGCTGTAATTCAAATTCGTTGCTCTCGATCGAATTTGTCCTGTGTATCGACGAGGAACAGCGTGCGCACTGAGCGAGCCCCGGGCGATCCCTCGCCCGCCGGTGGCCGTAGCGGCTGCCCTTTTCATGGATCCTCCGACGATCCGCCCCATGTCGACCTGACATGGTGGATCAACGGGGGCTTGCTGTGCTCGGCCGGAAAACGCGAGTTCCAGCGCGGTCGCTATCTCTGCGCCGAAACGCGAAACGGCTATCAGTTCCTTGATGCCTTCGAGCGCTTCCGGACCGAGGTGGAGGACCATAAGAAGGTCGGCTTTCTCGCCGTCGTGCCGGCGCCCGGCCGGCGCTTCGTCAACGCTGCGGCGGAGTTGCGCTTCCTCGGCGAGATCATGGTCGACGCCGGCTTCGCCGAAAGCGCAGGGGCGCTGATCGCCGGCCAGACGATCGCCGCGCCGATCGAGATGCGCTGCCCCGTCACCGGGCTCGCCACCGTCTACGAGTTCTTCCCCGTCGCCTTCACGACGCACGGGGCCAACGTCTCCGATCCGCTCTACGACCCCGCCCTCTCCGCGCCCTTCCTCGCCATCAACACGACATCGGACGCCTTCGCCTTCGGCATGCTCGTCAAGGACCTGTCGCAGCGGCAGTTCGGCTGCCAGCCCTTCGAGATCGGCGACCGCGCCGAGGTCGAGCGGCTGTTCGACCGCTGCGTTTCGGCCTGGCACAACATGTCGGTGAACACCATCACCGCCTATGGCCGGCTCTCCGCCGTCCCCTCCCGCGCGGTGCGCCTGTCGGACGACCGCATGTCCTGGTTCGCGCCGCACAACGACCCGGTCTTCGCCGAGCTCGTCAAGGAACAGCACGGGCACGAAATGCCCGTCGTCTACGCCGCGCGCCTGTGCGAGAAGTGGCTCGCCACGCTCTTCGAGGGCGCGCGCTACCTCCCGAGCCGCGACGGCCAGTCCGGCGGCGTCCCCACCTTCCATTCGGCGGATATCGGCGATGAGCTACACGGATTTTGAGTTCGTCGAGGTCCGGGCGATCAGCGACGACCACAAGGCGATCCACGCCCGGCGCGCGATCCCGGCCGGCACGTTTCTCGGCTTCTTCGACGGCAGGGCGATGATGGTCGATCTCGACCATCCCGAGACGCTCGACGATTTCTGGTGGCGCCAGTCGGTTCATCTTCGGCTCGTCGGCCGCCGGCTCGCCTGCCTCCTGCCGACAGAGACGCCGGACGGCGTCGACTATCTCAACCATTCCTGCCGGGCGAATGCCCGCGTCGTCGACCAGCTCTATGTCTATGCGGAACGCGACATCGCGCCCGGCGAGGAAATCACGGCCGACTACCGCACCTTCAATCTGGTGCCGCAGGGCATACGCTGCTGGTGCGCCGAGCCGCTCTGCGAGATCTGACGAGCCCGCCTCGCCGGCCCGCCACGGGTAAACCGGCGCACGATCGCCGGGGAAGACGCCCGCCGACGGGCAAGAGACGAGAACGCCGATGTCCCCTCTCCCTCTCCCGTTCTGGCGGGTCGCCGGTGTCCTTCTGCTGATCGGCATCGAGGCGCTGCTCTTCGGCTTCAGCTATCCCTTCTTCAGCCTGGCGCTCGAGAAGCGCGAGATCGCCAACTGGCTGATCGGCCTCAACGCCTCGCTCGCGGGCGCCGGCATCCTGTTCCTCGGCCCCTTCCTGCCGAGGCTGATCGATCGCTTCGGCGTGTCGCGTCTCGTCGCGGCGCAGTTCGCCGTCTCGCTCGCCGCCTTCGCCGCGATCGCCCTCGCCGACCATCTCGTCGTCTGGTTCGTCGCCCGCTTCATCATGGGCGCCTGCTTCTCCTCGCTGTGGACGACGACCGAGATCTGGCTCAACGGCGCCGTCGACGATCGCCGCCGCGGCCGCATTATCGGCGCCTCGGGCACGCTCTATGCCGCCTGCCAGTTCGTCGGGCCGCTGCTCCTCGGCTGGACCGGCGCGACCGGGCCGCTGCCGCTCGCCGCGGCGATGCTGCCGCTCGCCGTCGGCGTCCTCGTCGCGCTGTCGATCCGCTCGGCCGCCGGCGAGGTCGAGGACGAAGACGGTCCGGGCGATACCCGGACGCTCGCCACCGCCATCCGGCTCGCCGGCGCGCTCGTCGGCGCCGCCTTCCTGACGGGCCTCGGCGAAACCGCGATGCAGAGCCTGCTGCCGCTCTACGGCCTGGCGCACGGGCTCGACGATGCCGGCGCCTCCCGCCTCGTCGCGATCTTCAGCCTCGGCGAGGCGGTGCTCGTCGCGCTCCTCGGCTGGCTCGCCGACAAGGCCGGTCGGCGCGCCACCCTGCTCGGCACGGCGGTCGTCGCCGTCGCCGCCTCGCTCGCGCTGCCGCTCGCAATCGGATCCGAGGTGCTCCTCGCGCCGGTGCTCTTCATCGCCGGCGGCGCGGTGTCCGGGCTCTATACGCTCGGCGTCGTACTGATCGGCGCGGATTTCCGCGGCCAGCGCCTCGCCGTCGTGTCGACCGGATTCGCCATGGCCTATTCCGCCGGTTCGATTCTCGGCGCGACCCCGATCGGCTATCTGATCGATCTCGCCGGCGTCGAGGCACTGCCGCTGTCGATCGCCGCCGGCTTCGCGCTGCTCTTCGCCTTCCTCCTCTGGCAGACCCGGCCGCGACCGCGCGGGATCATCCCCCGGGCGGATGTCGATCCGTAGTCTGTATACAGTATCCTTGCGCGTCTCGTGCGGGTCTGCTCATCTGCCGCCGCCGCGCATCGTCCGCGCGGCAAACGATGAGAAAGAGGGAACCCGCAGCATGCAGTTCATGGTCGTCATGCGCCGCCGGTCGGAGCGCTTCACCGACGAGGACTTCAAGGCGCTCGTCGCCGAAGAGCAGGCCGAGGCGCGCAAGCTCTACATGGAAGGCCTGCTGCGGCAGATCTGGTACCGCGGCGACACCGGCGGCGGCGTGCTGCTGCTCGAGGCCGACGATCTCGATGCGGCGAGGGCGGCGATCAACCGCCTCCCCTTCGTCGAGCGCGACATGCTCGAACTCACCGAATTCATGCCGCTGAAACCCTTCGGCGGCTTCGGCCTGCGCTGAGCGCTCAGGACGGCAGAAGTTCGGCCGCGAGCCGGTCGATCTCCGCCGTCCACTCCGCCCGCCAGGTCCGCTTGGTGCCCTCGTCGAGCCAGGAGGCGTCGATCGCATTGATCGTGCAGGTCTTCAGTTCGGCGGGGGTGAGCGCGAGCGCCTTTGCCGCCATCGCGAATTCGGCGCCGAGATCGGTGCCGAACATCGGCGGGTCGTCGGTGTTGAGCGTCACCTTGAGCCCGGCGTCGATCATCCGCCGGATGGCGTGGTCCGGTGCCGAGAGGTCGGTGTATTCGGTCGTATAGAGGGTCGTCGAGGGGCAGCAGGTGAAGAACACGCCGGCCGCGCGACATTCCTCGACGAGCGCGGGATCATCGACGACGTGGTAGCCGTGGTCGACCCGCTCCACCTTCAAGACCTCGACCGCCTCGCGCACGAACGCCGCAGGACCGACCTCGCCGGCATGCGTCGTGACGTGCAGGCCGAGCGCCCGCGCCCGCTCATACATCGCCCGGAACACTGCGGGGCCGTCGGGCAGTTCGTCGTAATCCGTGCCGATGCCGATCACCGCGTCGCGCCGGTGCTCGGCCACCATCTCGACGAAGGCGACGCCCTTCTCCGGGCCGAGCGGCTTCGCATGCGCGGGAATGAGGCGCGACACCACGCCGTGATCGGTCTCGGCGTCGCGCATGCCGGCGAGGATGCCGTCGAGCATCTCCGGATAGGAGAGAAACTCGGCATGGGCGTGCGGGCTGAAGAAGAACTCCACGTAGCGCCCGCCGCCCGCCGCCGCGCTCGACAGCGCCTCATAGGCGATGCGGTGGAAGTCGTCCGGCCTACGCACCGCGCGGCAGACGAGATCGTAGATCTTCAGGAAGTCGATGAGATTGTCATAGCGGTAGAGCTCCATCACGTCGTCGAAGGCCGGCAGGGAGAGGCCGTTCTTCTGCGCGAGCGCGACGAAGGTGGAGGGTCGGACGGATCCTTCGAGATGGAGGTGCAGTTCGATCTTGGGGATCGCCCGCGCGAAATCCTCGATTGCCAAAGTCGGCCCTCCTTCCCATCTACCGGGTCGCCAGAGTGGCGAGCACCGCGGGGTCCTGGATAGGGCCGAATTCCGGAGCGGGCCGATGCGCTCGGCGCAACATCCCGGCCGTCGGCGGCGCACCGCCCGCAGGCGCGCCGAGGTTCGGACCGGCTGCGGCCGGCAAGGCCCGCGCAAGCGCCCGTGTTGTGCGCTTCTCGCATTCTGATATAAGGCCGGCCGCCGCCGGCACGCGCGGTGAGAAAGATGATGGCTCATGTCCGTTGATGGCCCGGCGGCCCCGCCGCCAGCCGATCTCCGACCCGCGCCCGTCGCCGAGCAAGCGGCCGCGACCGAAGCCGCGGACAAGGGTGGCCACGGCCACCCCGGCTTCTGGACGCTGACCCTCGGCTCGATCGGCGTCGTCTATGGCGACATCGGCACCAGCCCGCTCTACGCCTTCCGCGAAGCGCTGCACGCCGCCGGTCACAACGGCGCGGCGATCGCACGGGAAGACGTGATCGGCCTCGTGTCCCTGATCGTCTGGGCGCTGACGGTGATCGTCACGCTGAAATATGTCCTCATTTTGCTCCGCGCCGACAACAATGGCGAAGGCGGCACGCTCTCGCTGATGGCGCTCGCCCGCCGCTCGGTCGGCGGCGCGATGACCGTGTTCTTCCTCGGCATCGCCGGCGCGGCGCTGTTCTACGGCGACGCGGTGATCACCCCGGCGATCTCGGTCCTGTCCGCGGTGGAAGGCCTGAAGCTCGTCACGCCGGTCTTCGACCCTTACATCCTGCCGATCACCTGCGCGATCATCATCGCGCTCTTCCTCGTCCAGCGGCACGGTACCGCCCGGGTCGCGCAGTGGTTCGGCCCGATTACCGCGATCTGGTTCGCGATCATGGCGCTCGGCGGCTTTCTCCACATCGCCGACGATCCCGGCGTCTTCGCCGCCCTCAATCCGATCCATGCGGTGTTCTATCTCGCGAAGCACGGCTACACCTCGCTGATCGTGCTCGGCGCCGTCTTCCTCGCCGTCACCGGCGCCGAGGCGCTCTATGCGGATCTCGGCCATTTCGGCCGCAAGCCGATCCAGAGCGCGTGGCTCGGCTTCGTCTTCCCCGCGCTCGCGGCCAACTATCTCGGCCAGGGCGCGCTCGTCCTCGCCCATCCGGAGGCGATCACCAATCCCTTCTTCCTGCTCTATCCGAGCTGGGCGCTGCTGCCGGTCGTCATCCTCGCGACGATCGCGACCGTGATCGCCTCGCAGGCGGTGATCACCGGCGCCTATTCGATCACCCGCCAGGCGATCCAGCTCCGCCTCCTGCCGCGGATGGACATCCTGCACACCTCGGCACAGCAGGTCGGGCAGATCTACATGCCCCAGGTGAACGGCATGCTGCTGATCGCCGTGCTCGTGCTCGTCGTCAGCTTCGGCTCGTCGTCCCGCCTCGCCACCGCCTATGGCATCTCGGTCACCGGCGAGATGGTGATCACCGCGCTGCTGACCTTCGTCGTGGTCTGGCGCCATTGGCGCTGGCCGGTCTGGGCGGCGGGGCTGCTGATGCTGCCTTTCCTGGTCGTCGACCTGATCTTCCTCGGCGGCAACCTGCCGAAGATCGCCGATGGCGGCTATGTGCCGCTCGCCATCGCCGGCGGGCTGATGCTGATCATGTACACCTGGGTCAAGGGCACCCGCATCCTGTTCGAGAAGAGCCGGAAGAACGACGTCCCCTTCGCCTCGCTCGCGAAGAGCCTCGAGAAGAGCGAGATCGTGCGTGTCCCCGGAACGGCGGTGTTCCTGACGAGCGATCCGGAGACGGCCCCCTCCTCGCTCCTGCACAGCCTCAAGCACTATCGGGCCCTGCACCAGAAGAACGTGTTGCTGACGATCATCACGGCGCATACGCCGCGCGTCGAGGAGGCGGACCGCGTCCGCATCGAGCCGGTCAACGACTCCTTCACCCGCATCTTCATGACGTTCGGCTATATGGAAACGCCGAACGTGCCGAAGGCGCTCGGCGTCTGCCGCCGGCTCGGCTGGAAATACGACATCATGTCGACGTCGTTCTTCCTGTCGCGCCGCTCGATCAAGACGTCGGAGACCGGCAACATCTTCAAGCGGCTGCAGAGCGCGCTCTACGTCAAGCTGGCGATCAACGCCTCCGACGCGACGGATTATTTCCACATCCCGACCGGCCGCGTGGTCGAGGTCGGCACCCAGATGACGATGTGAGCGGCGGCCTTCAGCCGTCGCCCATCGCCATCAGGCTCGCATTGCCACCCGCGGCGGCCGTGTTGACCGAGACCACCTGTTCGAGCGCGAAGCGAGCGAGATAGTTCGGCCCGCCCGCCTTCGGGCCGGTGCCGGAGAGGCCCGAGCCGCCGAAGGGCTGGGTGCCGACCACCGCGCCGATGATGTTGCGGTTGACATAGACATTGCCGACCGGCAGCGCGGCGACGATCCGCTCCACCGTCTCGTCGATCCGGCTGTGGATGCCGAGCGTCAGCCCATAGCCGCTCGCCGCAACCGCGGCGATCACCCGGTCGAGCTCCCCCGCCCGCCAGCGCACGACATGGAGCACCGGGCCGAACACCTCCTTCGTCAGCGCCGCGGCGTCGGCGAGTTCGATGATCGCCGGCGCGACGAAATGGCCCTCGCCCGGCGCAGGTCCGGCGAGGCGCACACGCGCCGTCTGCCGCATCGCCGCGACATGGGCGTCGAGCGCCTCCTTCGCCGCCCCGTCGATCACCGGGCCGAGATCGGTCGCCGGATCGCGCGGGTCGCCGAGCGTCAGTTCGGCCGCGGCCCCTTCGATCATCGCCAGCATGCGGTCGGCGACGTCCTCCTGCAGGAAGAGGAGCCGCAGCGCCGAGCACCGCTGGCCGGCCGAGCGGAAGGCGGACGCGATCACATCGTCCGTCACCTGCTCGGGCAGCGCCGTCGCATCGACGATCATCGCGTTGAGCCCCCCGGTCTCGGCGACGAGCGGCACGATCGGACCATCCTTGGCGGCGAGCGCGCGGTTGATCGCGAAGGCCGTCTCGGTCGAGCCGGTGAAGACGACGCCGGCGACGTCCCGATGCGCGACGAGCGCCGCGCCGAGCGCGCCGTCGCCGGGCGCGAGGACGAGCGCATCGGCCGGAACGCCCGCCTCGTGCGCCAGCCGCACGGCTTCCGCCGCGACGAGCGGCGTCTGTTCGGCGGGTTTCGCCACCACGGTATTGCCGGCCGCGAGCGCCGCCGTCACCTGGCCGAGGAAGATGGCGAGCGGGAAGTTCCAGGGCGAGATGGCAAGGAAGACGCCACGGCCGCGATGGACCAGCCGGTCCGCCTCGCCGGTCGGCCCGGGCATCGCGGTCTCGACGAAGAGGCGGCGGGCCTCCGCCGCATAATAGCGGCAGAAATCCGCCGCCTCGCGCACTTCCGCGATGCCGTCGGGCAGCGTCTTGCCGGCCTCGCGGGCGAGCAGGGCGACGAGCCGGTCGCGCTGCGCCTCGAGGAGATGGGCGAGCCGCTCGAGCGCCGCGGCACGCTGTTCGACCGGGGTCCGCGACCAGGCGCCGAAGCCCGCCTTCGCCGCGGCGACGAGCGGCCCGGCCGCCTCCGGCGTCGCCTCCGCGACCGCGCCGACGACGCTCACCCCGTCCGCCGGCTCGAGCACCGGGCGCGACGGAAGCGTCTCGACCGCGACCGGCGCGATCGGCCGGGCTGCGAGCGCCCGGCCGTCCGCGGCGGCGAGCGCGGCGGCGAGCCGGCCGAGCGTCGCGGCATGGCCGAATTCGAGGCCGGCCGAGTTCTTCCGCGCGCCGTAGAGGTCCCTCGGCAGCGGCAGACGGGCGTGCCGCGCCCGCGCGCCGCCTTCGAGCGTCGATTCCGGTTTGACGAGCAAGTCCTTGATCGGAATGCGCTTGTCGCCGACCACCGAGACGAAGGAGGAGTTCGCGCCGTTCTCGAGCAGGCGGCGGACGAGATAGGCGAGCAGGTCGCGATGGCCGCCCACCGGCGCATAGATGCGGGTCGAGACGGTCGGCACCGCCTCGTGCACCGCCGCGTGCAGCGCCTCCCCCATGCCGTGCAGGCGCTGGAACTCGAAGCCCTGCGCATCGCCGGCCATCTCGAGGATGGTGGCGATGGTGAGCGCGTTGTGGGTGGCGAATTGTGGGAAGATGCGCGGCCGCAGGTCGAGCAAGTGCCGCGCACAGGCGAGATAGTTCTGGTCGGTCGCCGCCTTGCGGGTGAATACCGGATAGTCGTCGAGGCCGCGCTCCTGCGCCCGCTTGACCTCGGTGTCCCAATAGGCGCCCTTGACGAGGCGCACCATCAGCCGCCGGTCGAGCGCGGCCGCGAGAGCGCCGAGCCAGTCGATCACCGCGCCGGCGCGCTTCTGATAGGCCTGCACGGCGAGCCCGAATCCGTCCCAGCCGGCGAGGCGCGGATCGGCGAGCGCCGCGGCGATCACGTCGAGCGACAGTTCGAGCCGGTCCGCCTCCTCGGCATCGACGGTGAAGTTGAGGTCGTGCGCCCGCGCCGCGAGGGCGAGCTCGACGAGGCGCGGCACCAGTTCGGCCATCACCCGGTCGCGCTTCACCGCCTCATAGCGCGGGTGAAGCGCCGAGAGCTTGACCGAGATGCCGGGCCGGTCGGGCAGCGGCTTCTTGCCGGCCGCCGCACCGATCGCCGCGATCGCCGCGGCATAGGAGCGGAAATAGCGGTCGGCATCGTCGGCGGTGCGGGCGCCCTCGCCGAGCATGTCGTAGGAGTGCCGGAATCCCTCCGCCTCGAGCGACCGGGCGCGCTTCAGCGCCTCGCCGATCGTCTCGCCGAGCACGAAGTGGTGGCCGAGAAAGCGCATCGCCTGCCGGGTCGCGGTGCGTACCGTCGGCTGGCCGAGCCGGCGCACCAGCCCGGCGATGATGCCGTCCGGGTTCTCGCCCGGCGCGACGATCTTCGCCGAGAGCCCGAGCGCCCAGGTCGAGGCGGAGACGAACCACGTCTCCGCCCGGCCGGCATGCGCCGCCCAGCCGGCGCCGCCGAGCTTGTCCTCGATCAGCCGGTCCTGTGTCGCCGCGTCGGGCACGCGCAGCAGCGCCTCGGCGAGCACCATCAGCGCCAGCCCCTCGCGCGTCGACAGGCCGAATTCGCGCAGGAAATCCTCGATGCCGCCGATCGCGCCGGCCCGCGCCCGGATCGCGGCGATGAAGCCCGCGGCGCGGGCGTCGACCCGCGCCTCCGCGGCCGGATCGAGCCGGGCCGCGGCGATCGCGGCGCGGATCAGCGCGGCGTCGTCGCCGGCATAAGGGGGGCGGAAGGGTGGCGGCGGGCTGGGCGCGAGCGGCATGGCGGGTCCCCGGATGGATCGACCGGACTCTAGCCGGCCGCGCGCCGCGATTTCCGGCTTTGATGGCGCCCGCTGCCGTGCTTTCCTCGGCGGATCGGCGCACGGGCGGGGAAGCGACGGCCATGGACCGGATCGACCGGGCGATCCTGAAGACGCTGCAGGCCGACGGCCGGATCACCACCAACGACCTCGCCGCCCGCGTCGCCCTCTCGCCGTCGGCGACCGCCGACCGGGTCCGCCGGCTGCAGCGAGAGGGCTATATCGAAGGTTACGGCGCCCGCCTCTCGGCGAAGCGGCTGGGGCTCGACCTCCTCGTCTTCGTCGAGGTGAAGCTCGACCGCACCACGCCGGACGTCTTCGACATCTTCGCCCGCGCGGTCGGGCGCGCCCCGGAAGTGCTCGAATGCCATATGGTTGCGGGCGGCTTCGACTATCTGATCAAGGCCCGCGTCGCCGACATGGCGGCCTACCGCCGCTTCCTCTCCGACACCCTGCTCGCCCTGCCGGGCGTGCGCGAGACGCACACCTATCCCGTGATGGAGGAGGTGAAGTCGACCGACGCCCTGCCGCTGTGAGGGCGGCATGGAACGGGGATCGGGCTTCGACGAGGGACTCGCCCTAAGCCATTGACCTTTCTCGGCCAAACTAAGTCCTTGATTTGTCTTTTCAATCGCGTATATTTACAGGATGCCGATCCGCTTTAAATTTGCAGCACAGAAGGCAAGTGCGGCCATCCATTGGATGACCGCGCAGCAGCATGACCTCGATCTACACGCTGCGCTGAAGGCCTTTTACTTTGCCGATAAGTCTCACCTCCGTGAATGGCGCCGGCCAATTTTTGGGGCCACTTATCGCGCCATGCGATTTGGCCCTGTCCCCCTTGAGATATACGAGATGATGAAGGGGGAGGCGCTCTGGAAGGCAGAGCTTGGAGCGGAGAAATTTCCTTGGGAGATCTCAGGATATCGCCTTCGGCGCATCGCCAATTCTCAGCCTGACCTGGATGTATTCTCAGATTCAGAAGTTGAGCATCTGTCCCGTGGATTAGAGAAGTCGCTCTCTATGACGTTCAATGAACGGACGGAGGCGACACATGGACCCGATTGGCAGAAGGCCGAACTGGGACTAATGCGTTATGAAGACATGCTTGAAGACAGCCCGCATAAAGCGGAGACAATAGCTTATTTGGAGGCGAATGGACGGTATATGCGCCTATGATGAATACCTTGGAGGTAACGTGGATCTCCGATGAAGAGATACGCCCTCCAGGCCCAAAGATGGTCGTGTGCGTTGAGCCCCATAAGGGGTTTTATTTTCGTATTAACTCACATGACAACTGGGAGCCGTGCGTCCCGTTAATCAAGGAGCCTCACCACCGCTTCCTTCGCTGGGATAGCTTCATTGAATGCTCTATCTTGGAGATAGACAACTATATAATCGGGAAGGCTGTCAAGGAAAGAGGTATAATTGGGAAGATATCGCCGCTGCTCTGCGCAAAAATCATCGAGCAACTAGGTTATGCCCGCGGCTCGAGGCACGACAAAAACGCGATCGTATCCGCCCTCAACAAGACGATTTGACGGCATCTTTCATTATAGATTCTGATTCTAAAATATTGCCCGCCTCAATGCGCATACAGGCATAGCGCATCAGATGAGGCTATATATGTCCGCTGATCGTGTTGCTATACTCCCAACTCCGTCTCGCCGGATGTCTCGATAAGATCCATCACGATGCCGGGCAGCTTGGCCGCCAGCCCTTCGAGCGTCTCCGCCTCGGCATTCAGGCCCGGCAGGTCGCTCGATTCGACATACCAGACCCCCGCCTCGGCGTCATGGGCCGCCTTCACGAGGATCAATGGTCGCGCCATGGGACACCCCGTCGTTTCACGGCGGGGACTATCGCATCCCGCGCCCTCCCCGGCAAACGCGCCTTACAGCGCCAGTTCGCGATAGGTGCCGATCTCGGCGGCGATGCCGAGGCGCGCGATCAGGGCGCGGCGGTCGAAGCCGTCGGCGGCATGAGCGGCGGCGACCGCACGGCCGGCCGCCTCGATCGCCGCGGCGCTCTCCCATTCGGCGATCGTCACGACCATCGAGGCGCCGCCCTCGGCCTCGCGCTCGACGATCGCGTCGCGGACGAAGCCCGGCTGGCGGCGCAGTACGGCATGGGTGGCGCGCACGCGGTCGAGAAATTCCGCGCGGCCCGGGGCGGGCACGACGAACCGGTCGACCCGGTAGAGCGGCTGGGCGTTCTGGTCGGACATGGCGGAGCGATCCCTGCGCGGGCCGCCCCGATGGCGGCCCGAGGAGAAGACGCTACGACCTCGAGTTAACTCGAGGTCAAGCCTCTTTGCGCGTCCCTTCCGCTTCGGCTTCGGCGACCGCGGTGCCACCGCACCGGCTACCCGCCCGCCGCTCCGCGCCGCCGTGCCGCTCCCCGGTCAGACGCCCCAGCGGAGCGCCGGGGTGTGTACCGGTGCATCCCACAGCGCCGCCGCCTCGTCGTCGAGAAGGCTCACCGTGATCGAGCAGCCGGCCATTTCGAGCGCGGTCACGTAATTGCCGACGAGCGCGCGGGCGATCGGCACGCCGTGCTTTGCGAGCTGCTTCCGCGCCGCCTCGAACATCACATAGAGCTCCATCGCCGGCGTACCGCCGAAGCCGTTGACGAGCACCAGCGCCGGCCCCTTCTGCGGCAGGTCGCCGACGATCGCCGCCACCATTTCTTCGGCGATCGCATCGGCGGAGGCGAGCTTGACGCGCCGCCGGCCGGGCTCGCCATGGATGCCGACGCCCATCTCCATCTCGTCCTCGGCGAGCGTGAAGGTCGGCGTGCCGGCCGCCGGAACGGTGCAGCTCGTCAGCGCGACGCCCATCGACCGGGTGCGGCCGTTGACCCGGTCGCCGAGCGCCTTGAGCACATCGAGCGGCCGGCCCTCCTCCGCCGCGGCGCCGACGATCTTCTCGACGATCATCGTGCCGGCGACGCCGCGCCGCCCGGTCGAATAGGTCGAGGTTTCGACGGCCACGTCGTCGTCGGTGACGACGCGCATCACCGGGCCGGACGCCATCTCGGCCGCCATCTCGAAATTCATCACGTCGCCCTCATAGTTCTTGACGATGAGGAGCGTGCCGGCGCCGGTATCGACCTCGGCGAGCGCGGCGAGCATCTGGTCGGGCGTCGGCGATGTGAAGACCTGGCCCGGACAGGCGGCATCGAGCATGCCCCGGCCGACGAAGCCGGCATGCAGCGGCTCGTGGCCGGAGCCGCCGCCCGAGACGAGCGCCACCTTGCCGGGCTTCAGCGCCGCCCGGCGAACGAATTTCCGCTCCGCTCCGAGCGTGACGAGATCGCCATGCGCCGCGGCGAAGCCGTCGAGCGCCTCGGCGAGCACCGTCTCCGGCGCGTTGATCAGCTTCTTCATGGTCGTCCTCCCCGAAATCCTCGTTCTGTCCGTCTTCCGCCGCGCCGGCGGAAGGCCCTCACCCCGGCCCTCTCCCGCGGAGCGGGAGAGGGAGCCCGTTGCTCTCTTCCGTCGCGGCTCGGGATCCCCTCTCCCACCTGCGAAGTCGGCTGCTGCCGACTTCGCCTTCTCCACGCTCGGCTCGGCAACAGCCGAGCCGAATGGGAGAGGGTAGGGTGAGGGCTCTTCCCTTCTCGCCCTACCCCTCCACCAGCCGGGTCAGGCGCTGCACGAAGTCGCCGACCAGCCGGTCGAGATCCTGGTTCCGTTCCGCATCGCCGAGATCCGGCAGATAGATGACGTGCGCCCGCATCCGCTTCGTCTCCTTCAGCGCCGGCACACGGCGGGGATGGGCGCGGGCATAGAGTTCGAGGAACTGCCGCCGCTCCTCGGGCGAGAAATGGCAGATCTCGAACAGCGTCTCGATGTGCTGCGCCGGGATCGGCGTCGCATAGGCGGGATTGGTGATGTGCGAGACGAAGCTGCGGTTCTTGCCGAGCGCCTGTGCGATGCGGCCCCGCGTGCCCGACGGCCGGTTGTCGAGCACGCGCTGCAGCAGGTCCTTATAGGCCGCCACGGCCTCGCCCGCCTCCCCGCCGCCATCCGCCGGGCTCATCCGCCCGCCCTCAACCCCGCGAGCGCGAGCTTCACCCGCCCGACGAGGGGCGGCGCGACCGACGCCGAGCGCAAGCCGGCGCGCAGGAGCGCCGGCCAATGCGCCGGGTCGCCGCCCATGTCGCCGCAGAGGCTCACCTCGATGCCGAGCTCGGCCCCGCGCGCCACCGTATTGCGGATCAGCGCGACAACTGCCGCATGGCCCGGATCGTTGAGCGCGGCGACCGCCGCGATGTCGCGGGCGGAGGCCGTCGTATACTGCGTCAGATCGTTCGATCCGATCGAGAAGAAGGCCGCCTCCGCATAGAGCTCCGGCACGACGGCGACCGCCGGCACCTCGACCATGATGCCGAGCGGCGGCTTGCGGGCGCGAAACCCGTCGCTGCCGAGCTGGATCACCGTCGCCTCGAGCATCGCCGCGACGGTCGCGATCTCCTCCGGCACGGTGACCATCGGCAGCATGATCTTGAGGTCGCCATGCACCGCGGCGCGGCAGAGCGCGCGCAGCTGCAGGCGGAAGATCTCCGGCCGGGCGAGCGACAGGCGGACGCCCCGCACGCCGAGGAAGGGGTTGCTCTCGCCGTCGAGGGTGAGCCCGGGCACCGGCTTGTCGCCGCCGGCGTCGACGGTGCGGATGGTGACCGGCCGGTCCTCCGCCCATTCGAGAATGCGGCGATAGGCGCGGTATTGCGTCTCCTCGTCCGGCAGGCCGTCGCGGCCGGTGAAGAGGAATTCGGTGCGCACGAGGCCGATGCCGTCGCAGATCTCCGGGTCGAGCCGGTCGAGTTCCGCTGGCTCGGCGACATTGATCATCACCTTGACGGCGACGCCGTCCGCCGTCACCGCAGGCCGCGTCAGCACGTCCGCCTCGCGCGCCGCCCGGCCCGCGGCGTCCGCCCGGGCCGCACCGAAGGCGGCGAGCTCCGCCTCGGTCGGGTCGAGCACCAGCCGGCCGCGCTCGCCGTCGAGGATCGCGGCGCGGAACGGTCCGTCGGGGATCGCCCCGAGACCGACCGCCATCGGTACGCCGCGCGAACGGGCGAGCATCGCGACATGGCTCGAGGGGCTGCCTTCGGCGAGCGCGATCGCCCCGCCGGCCGACCAGTCGACGGAGAGGAAGCGCGACGGCGTCAGATCGCGGCCGACGAGGATCGCCCCGGCCGGCACGGCGGCCGCGGCACCGTCGGCGAGATGAGAGAGCACACGGTCGCGCAGATCCTCGAGATCGCTCGCCCTCGCACGGAAATAGTCGTCCTCGGAACGCTGGTAATCGGCGATCTGGCTGTCGAGCGCCTCGCGAAAGGCGGTGAGCGCGTCGGCACCCGCCTCGATCGCGTCGAAGGCCGGCTCGGACAGGCTCTCGTCCTCGAGCATCGCGACCTGGAATTCGAGGATGTCGGCGCCATCCTCCTCGTTCGCCGCCATCAGCCCTGCGAGATCCTCGATCGCCGCGGCGATCGCCTGACCGAGCGCCGCGCGTTCGACCGCCACGCCGGCGAAGGCGCGGTGCGCCGTGCCCGTCTCGACGAGGCGGTGGACCGGCCCGTGCGCGAGGCCGGGGGCGGCGGCACGGCCGGAGAGTTCACGGATTGGCGGCATGGGCGGTTCCGGCGGCTTCCGCCGTCCCTTCCCCTTCGTCGAAGTCGCGCTCGACCAGCGCGACGAGCGCCGCGACCGCGGCCGCCGCATCCGCGCCGGTCGCGCGGAAGGAGAGCACCGTGCCCTGCGGCGCCTTCGCCGCCATCACCTTGACGATGCTCTTCGCGTCGATCCACGGCCCGGCCGGCCCGGCCGCCAGCTCGAGCTTCGCCGCAAAAGTCTTGGCGAGCTTCGTCAGCTTGACCGAAGGACGCGCGTGCAGGCCCACCGCATGGGTCAGAACCACGCTCGCCTCGGCATCGAACCCGCTCATCGTGTCGTTCCTTGTCCCGTCCGGCTCACGCCGGAGAAAGCTCTTCCGCGGTGCGCTTGACGATCTCGAGCGCCGCCCCGCCCGAGGCCTCGGTGGCGGCGATCACCGCGCCCTCGACGATCGGCGCGTTGCACACGACGATCCGCCCCGCCCGCTCCGGCGGCTGCATCTCGACGGCCATCTCGCTGTTCGTCTCGGCGCCGCCGAGATCGACCAGGATGGCGACGCCCGCCTCCGACCAGGCCCGGTCGATCGCAGCGAGAATCGCCTCGACCGAAGTGCCGAGCCCGCCCGCCGGATCGCCGCCGCACCAGGCGAGCGGCACCTCGTCGCCGACCATCTGGCGGACCATTTCCGCCGTCCCTTTCGCCACGTCGGGCGAATGGGAAACGATGACGATGCCGACATTCGCCGCGCTCACGACCGCGCCTCCGGGGAAAGCGCCGCGGCCGCCGCGGCGACGATGAGTGCACTCGAGCGGGCGCCGGGGTCCATGTGACCGATCGACCGGTCGCCGAGGAAGGAGGCGCGGCCGCGCACCGCCCGCATCGGCACGGTGGCCTCGGCCGCCTCCGCCGCCGCCCGCGCCGGATCGCCGCCATCGGCGAGCGCGGCGGCGACCGGCGCCAGCACGTCGAGCATCGTCTTCTGGCCGACATCCGACTTGCCGCGCGCCTTCACCGCCTCGATCGCCGCAGCGAGCGCCTTCGCGAGGGCCGCGCGATCGGCCGGCTCCGGCAGTTCCTTGCCGAGCGTCATGGCGAGCGTGCCGTAGAGCGGGCCGGACGCGCCGCCCACCTTCATGACGAGCGTCATGCCGATCCCCTTCAGGGCCTCCGGCATCGGCTTCTGCGCGAGGCCGTCGAGATCGGCGAGCACCGCCTCGAGGCCGCGCTTCATGTTGATGCCGTGGTCGCCGTCGCCGATCGCCTGATCGAGCTGCGTCAGCTCGTCGGCGTGGTCGATCACCGCCCGCGCCACCGTCTCGATCAGCGCTCTTCGGCCGTCAACGTCGAGCATGTCGTCTCCCTCACAGCCGCGCGCCGGCCGCATCGAAATAGAGCGGATTCTTAAGCTGAAGTGAAACCCCGTCGCCGGGCCGCAGCTCCGTCGCGGCGTCGACGAGGGTGACGAGCTTGTGGCCGGCGACCGCGACGTGCAGGTGGTTCTGGTCGCCGAGATGCTCGATCCACTCGACCCGCCCGTTCGCCGCGCCGCTCGCCACCGCACCGTTCACCTTGCCGATCGCGATGTGCTCGGTGCGGGCGCCGATCGTTGCCGCGCCGGCCGGCGCGGCGGCGTCGGGCAGCAGCCCGACCGGCAGGAGGTTGATCGCCGGGCGGCCGAGCCGGGCGGCGACGTGGAGATTGGCCGGCGCCGTATAGATCTCGCGCGGCGTGCCGATCTGGACGAGGCGCCCCTCCGACAGGATGCCGATCCGGTCCGCCATCGTCATCGCCTCGATCTGGTCGTGCGTGACATAGAGCATGGTCGAGCCGAGTTCGGCCTGGATGCGCTTCAGTTCGAGCCGCAGATCGGCGCGCAGCTTGGCGTCGAGCGAGGAGAGCGGCTCGTCCATCAGATAGATCGCCGGCCGGCGCACCAGCGCCCGGCCGATCGCGACGCGCTGCATCTCGCCGCCCGACAGCCGCGTCGCCCTGTTCTCGAGCTTGTGGTCGATGCGCACGAGCTTCGCCACTTCGGCGACGCGCGCCTTCACCGCCGCCTCGCTCATCCGCCGCGCCGGCGAGCGGAGCGGAAAGGCGAGGTTCTCGAACACGGTCAGATGCGGATAGAGCGAATATTGCTGGAACACGAAGGCGGTGTCGCGCGAAGCCGGCTCGACCCGCGTCACGTCCCGCCCGCCGATCAGGATCGAGCCGGCCTCCGGCCGCTCGAGCCCGGCGATCAGCCGCAGCGTCGTCGTCTTGCCGGCCCCGGTCGGCCCGAGCAGCACGACGAACTCGCCGTCGGCGATGTCGAGCGACAGCTCGGAGACCGCCTCGGTGTCGCCGAAGCTCTTCGAAACGCCGCGCAGAGAAACCTCAGCCATGCCCCGCCTCCCGTGCCGCGATCTCGCGCGCCGCGGTGGCGAGCGCCCGGCCGCCCGCCGCCTCGAACAGCGACAGCCGCGCCGCGTCGAAGGCGAGGCCCACCGTCTCGCCGGTCGAAATGCGGACATCGGCCGGGATGCGGGCCTTCACCATGCCGCCCGCGGTCTCGACCGTGACGATCTGCTGCGTGCCGAGATATTCCGTGCCGTAGACCGCGCCGCGCAGGCGCGAGGCGTCATCGAACCGGACATGCTCCGGCCGTGCGCCGAGCACATGGCCGCCCGTCGCGCCCTCGCGCAGTTCCGGCACCGCGACCGGCGCCCCCTGGACCGTGACGCTGCGGTCGCCCGGCGCGAGCGTGCCTTCGAAGGCGAGGAAGTTCATCGGCGGCGAGCCGATGAAATCGGCGACGAACATCGTCGCCGGATGGTCGTAGATGTCGCGCGGCGTGCCGAACTGCTCGATCACGCCGTGGTTCATCACGGCGATCTTGTCGGCCATCGCCATCGCCTCGTGCTGGTCGTGGGTGACGTAGACCGTGGTGGCGTGGATGCGGTTGTGCAGCTCGCGCAGCTCGTTCACCATCAGATCGCGGAATTCCGCGTCGAGCGTGCCGAGCGGCTCGTCCATCAGGAAGCATTTCGGCCGCCGCACGATCGCCCGGCCGAGCGCGACGCGCTGGCGGTCGCCGCCGGCGAGGCCGGAGACGCTGCGGTCGAGCAGATGGTCGATGCGCAGGAGCCGCGCCGTCTCCTCGACGCGGGCGCGGATCTCGGCCTTCGGCATGCCCTGGGCGAGCAGCGGGAAGCCCATGTTCTTGCGCACGTTCATGTGCGGATAGAGCGCGAAGAGCTGGAACACGAAGGCGATGTCGCGCTCGCGCGCCCGGCGGAAGGCGACGTCCTCGCCGCCGAGCAGGATCTGGCCGCTGGTCGGCAGTTCGAGCCCGGCGATCATCCGCAGCGTCGTCGTCTTGCCGCAGCCGGACGGCCCGAGCATCACGAAGAACTCGCCGTCCTCGACGACGAAGTTGGAGTTCTTGACCGCCACGAAGGCCCCGAACGCCTTCTGGAGGTTCTGCACCCTGATCTCGGCCATCGCCTACTCCGGGAATTTCGAGACGATGATGAACATCGCCGTGCCGGCGAGCATGGTCAGGAACGACCAGGTGTAGAGCGGCAGCGCGAAGGGCTGGAAGAGCATCAGGAAGCCGATGCCGATCACCGCCGTCGCGAGGTTCTCGAGCCGGCCGCGCCGCAGGAGGAGCGGCCAGTTGGAGGCGCGCTTGCGGCCCTTGCGCGCCTTTGCCGTCGTGTCGGTGGCGCTCATTTCCGCACCGCTCCGAAGGTGATGCCGCGCAAGAGCTGCTTGCGCAGGAGGATGGTGAAGACGAGGATCGGCACGAGGAAGATCGTCGTCCCGGCCGCCACCGCCGGCCAGTCCTGTCCGCCCTCGCCGATGATGGTCGGGATGAAGGGCGGCGCGGTCTGCGCGGTGCCGGAGGTCAGCAGCGCCGCGAAGGCATATTCGTTCCAGGCGAAGATCAGGCAGAAGATCGCCGTCGCCGCGATGCCGGTCGTCGCCTGCGGCAGCACCACCTTGCGGAAGGCCTGCAGCCGCGTATAGCCGTCGATCATCGCCGCCTCTTCGTATTCGCGCGGAATCTCGTCGATGAACCCCTTCAAGAGCCAGACGGCGAGCGAGACGTTCACCGCGGTATAGAGAAGGATCATGCCGAGCGCGGTGTCGGAGAGGCCGAGCTCGCGATACATCAGATAGATCGGGATCGCGACGGCGATCGGCGGCATCATCCGGGTCGACAGGATGAAGAACAGGAGGTCGTCGGCGAGCGGCACCCGGAAGCGCGAGAAGCCATAGGCCGCGAGCGTGCCGAGGAACACCGCGCAGAAGGTCGAGCCGAAGGCGATGACGAGCGAGTTCACGAAGCGCGGCAGGAAGTTCGACGGGCCGGCGATGACCATGTTGCGCTTGCGGGTGGTCTCGTCGCAGAAGCCGGTCGGCGCCGGCAGCGCGTCGATGTATTCGCGCGTCTGCCGCGTCCGCGTCGTGAACAGATTGCAATAGCCCTCGATCGACGGGGTGAAGACGATCTTCGGCGGATAGGCGATCGAGTCCGGCGGCGTCTTGAAGCTCGTCGCGAAGATCCACAGGAGCGGGATCATCGAGATCAGCGCGTAGACGATGACGAGCGTCGCGGCGACCCGCTTGGCGGTGGTGCTCGGCACGACGACCGAATGGGCGGCTGCGCTCATCGGCTCTTCACCCGGTTGAGGACCTTGACGTAGATGTTGGCGAGGCCGAACACCGCGACGAACAGGATGATCGCGAAGGCGGAGGAATAGCCGGTCCGCCATTTCTCGAAGGCTTCGCGCTTCAGGGTGATCGAGGCGACCTCGGTGGTCGAGCCCGGTCCGCCGCCGGTCAACAGATTGACCATGTCGAACATCTTGAAGTTCTCGATGCCGCGGAACAACACCGCGAGCATGATGAAGGGCAGCGCCATCGGCAGGGTGATCGACCAGAACTGGCGCCAGTTGGAGGCGCGGTCGACCTCGGCCGCCTCATAGATGTAGTCGGGAATGGAGCGCAGCCCGGCGAGACAGATCAGCATCACATAGGGCGTCCACATCCAGGTATCGACGATGATGATCGACCAGGGCGCGAGCGAGACGTTCGACAGCATCTGGATGTCGGTCGTCGGAAGACCGGTGACGAAGGACACGATGTAGGCGAACAGGCCGATCTGCGGCTCGTAGAGGAAGCGCCAGAAATTGCCGACCACCGCCGGGGAGAGCATCATCGGCACGAGGATGATCGTCGTCCAGAAAGCGTGCCCGCGGAACTTGCGGTCGATCAGATAAGCGAGCGTGAAGCCGATCACCGTCTGCAGCACGATCGTCCAGAAGACGAAATGGGCCGTCGCCTGCATGGCGATCCAGGTATCGGCATCGTTGAGAATGCGGGAATAATTGCTGAGGCCGATATTCTTGATCGGCTCGTTCGGCCGGTTGGCGCGGTAATTGGTGAAAGAGAGCTGGATCGCCCAGATCAGCGGGAAGATGTTGATGGCGAGCAGGAGCAGAATGGTCGGCGCGATGAACAGCCAGGCGACCATCCGGTCGGAGAGGCCGCGCACCCGCTTGGCGATGCCGTCCGGCGTCCGCCGCGCCGCGGCTTCGGTCGCCCGGTCGAGGAGCGTCGAGGATGTCTCGGTCACGACTGATCTTCCGCCGGCCGCAGACGGGCCGTCTCATGGCGTTGTCGGGGAGCCCGCCCCGCGCCGGAACAGGGGCGCGGGGCGGCATGGGTGACGGGACGGCTCAGAGCTTGCCGTCGTCCTCGAACACTTCGGTCCAGTCGGCGACGAGGCCGTCGAGCGCCTCCTTGGCCGTGCCCTGGCCGGCGACGACATAGTCGTGGAAGCGCTTCTGCGAGGCCTGCAGCAGCGAGGCGTAGCTCGGCTCGGCCCAGAAATCCTTCACGATCGCCATCGATTCGAGGAAGGTCTTGGCGTAGGGCTGGCTCGCCGGGAAGGCCGGATCCTCGACCACCGCCTTCAGGCAGGAGAAGCCGCCGAGCGACCACCACTTCTTCTGCACGTCGGGGTTGGCGAACCACTTGATATATTTGAGCGCGTCTTCCTGCTTGTCGGAATAGGAGACGACCGAGATGCCCTGACCGCCGAGCTGGGCGAACTGCTCGCCGTCCGGACCGGCCGGATTGGCGAAGAAGCCGACCTTGTCGCCGCCGACCGCCTCGTCCTTCTGCAGGCCGGGCCAGGTGAAGGCGAAGTTCATGTGCATCGCCACCTGACCGGATTTGAAGGCATCGACGCCCTCGCCCATATAGCTGTTCGACGCGCCCGGCGGCGTGCAGCAGTCATAGAGCGCCTTGTAGAATTCGAGACCCTTCACGGACTTCTCGGAATTGACGAAGCCTTCCATCTCGTACGGCTTGTCCGGGTTCTCGTATTTGAAGCCGAACGAATAAAGGACGTCCATCACGCCCATGGTGATGCCTTCCGAGCCGCGCTCGGTATAGATCGAGGCGCCATAGACCTTCTTGCCGTCGATGTCCCGGTTCTGGAAGAACTCGGCGACCTGCTTCAGCTGGTCGAAGGTCTTGGGGGCGTCGAGATCCCAGCCGTATTTCTCCTTGAATTCCTTCTGCAGCTCGGGCCGCGAGAACCAGTCCTTGCGGTAGGTCCAACCGACGACATCGCCCATCGCCGGCAGCGCCCAGTAGTTCGGCGTGTTCTTCGGCCATTCGGAATAGCCGACCACCGTCGCGTCGACGAAGTCGCTCATCTTGATTCCTTCCTTGTCGAAGAAATCGTTGAGCTTGACGTAATGGCCGTTCTCGGCCGAGCCGCCGATCCACTGGCTGTCGCCGATGATCAGGTCGCAGAGCTTGCCCTTCGAGTTGAGCTCGTTGAGGAAGCGGTCGGCGTAATTGGTCCAGGGCACGAATTCGAACTTCATGCCGATGCCGGTCTGCGCCGTGAAATCCTTCGACAGCTCGACCAGCGCATTGGCCGGGTCCCAGGCGGCCCAGCAGAGCGTCAGCTCGCTCGCCTTCGCCGCGGTGCCGGAGCCGAGCCCCATCGTCGCCGCGACACCGAGCGCGCCGAAAAGCGCGAACAGCTTCTTCATCGATATCCCTCCCTCAACTGCCCGGAGCCCCGCCCCGCGGCACGGCATGCCCAACCGATCGCGCCCGCGGAAAAAGGCGGCGCGGCCATGCCCACCCTCCTCCGGCGTCATGGCGTGTCAGTTCGTCTGATCGGACGCGCCGGCTCGTCCGGCGTCTGTTTAGTGATTGTGTTTAGTAGATCGCGTTTCGCTAAACAGCGCAACAAGGATTCTTCAGTGTTTTATGCTGCATTGCGGCAGGATTTTCACTAAACATCGCGCTTGCGAGATAAGGCGCCGCCGGGGCGGTTTCAGCGTCCGTTAACCATGCCGGGCTTAACTCTCGGGCATGCTCCCGCTGAGACCGATCGCCCCGCGCCGGCCGGCCCGGCCCGCCCTCGCGGGTCCGTTCCGCCGCTCTCCGCTCGCCGCCGCGCTGCTCGCATCGAGCGCGCTCGCCGCGGCCGCGGCCGACCGCACGATCGACGGCACGGATGCGCGCATCGACACCGGCACGGTCGCCTACGGCACGCTGCTCGTCGGCGGCATCGCCGATGCGAGCCTCTCGATCCTCACCTCGGCGACGGTCGACACCGCGACGGCCATTCTCGGCCAGACGGCCGGCGTCGCGGGGACCGTCTATCTGCGCGGCGGCGGCACCAACTGGACGAACAGCGGCACGCTCACCGCCGGCGACGCGGGCAGCGGCACGGTCGCGGTCGGCGAAGGCGCGACGCTCGACACCGCCGACACCGTGCTCGGCGCGCAAGCCGGCGCGCGCGGCATGGTCACCGTCTCGGGCGGCGGCACGGTGTGGACCTCGACCGGCACACTGACGGTCGGCGCGGGCGGCAGCGGCAGCGTCGTGATCGAGTCGGGCGGCGCGGCCGCCCCGTTCGCGATGACGCTCGCCGACGCACTCGGCTCGGAGGGCGCCGCGACGGTGACCGGCGGCGGCTCGACGCTCACCGCGACCGGCACGACGACGGTCGGAGCCGCCGGCACCGCCACGCTCGCCGTCGCCGAGGGCGCATCCGCCGGCCTCGCCGACGTGGTGATCGGCGAGGCTTCGACCGGCAGCGGCGCCGTCTCGGTCGATCGCGGCGGCTCGTCCTGGATCAGCAGCGGCACGCTCACCATCGGCCGCAACGGCACGGGCCGCTTCGAGATCACCGCCGGCGCGGACGCCGATGTCGCGACGACCGTCCTCGGCGAGGCGGCGGGGGCGGAAGGCTCCCTCTCCGTCTCCGGCGGCGGCTCGACCTTCACGGCAACCGGCCCCACCACCATCGGTGCCGCCGGCACGGGCAGCGTCACGGTCGCCTCGGCCGGTGTGGCGACGCTCACGGACGCGACGCTCGGCCTCGATGCCGGCGGCTCGGGCACGCTGACGGTGACCGGTGGCGGCTCGACCGTGACGAGCACCGGCACGCTGACCGTCGGCGATGCCGGCACGGGCACGATTTCGATCACGGCCGGCGGCGCGGCGGAGACCGCCGATGTCGTCCTCGGCGCCGCCGCGACGGGCGTGGGCAGCGTCGTCGTCTCCGGCGGCGGCTCGACATTGGCGAGCACCGGCACGCTGACCGTCGGCGGCGCCGGTACCGGCACCTTCACGGTCGCGGCCGGGGGCACCGCTTCGCTCGCGACGCTCGCAGCCGGCGCCGATGCGGCCGGCGCCGGCACGGTGCGGGTGACCGGCGGCGGTTCGGCGCTCGCCGTCTCGGGCGCGGCGACGATCGGCGTCGCCGGGGACGGTGCGCTGCAGGTCGACGGTGGCGCCACGGTGGCGGTCGGCGGCACGCTCACCCTCGCGGCGGAAGCCGGCTCATCGGGCACACTGGCGATCGGCGGCCTCTCGGGCGCGACCGCCCTCTCCGCCGGCAGCCTCGCAGCCGATGCGCTCGTCTTCGGCGCGGGCGACGGCACGCTCGTCTTCAACCATGCCGAGGACCTCTATGCCTTCGACGTGGCGATCAGCGGCGGCGGCACGATCCGCGCCGAGGGCGGCACCACCCTCCTGTCCGCCGACAATTCCGGCTTCACCGGCACGACGACGGTCGCCGGCGCCACCCTCCTCCTCGAGGGCACGCTCGGCGGCGACGCGCCGGTCGAGGCCGGCGGCACGCTCGGCGGCACGAGCGCCGGCGGCGACGCGATCCTCGGCGACGTCACCTTCGAAACCGGCGCCACCTATCGCGTCGTCGCCTCGGAAGGCGGCATGACGGCGCTCGATGTCGGCGGCCTCGTCACCCTCGCCGATGGCAGCCTGCTCGAAATGGTGCTCGACACGCCGGGCGGCTTCATGGCCGGCGACAGCTTCGCGATCCTCACCGCGACGGGCGGTGTCACCGGCACCTTCACCCTTGCCGACCCGCGGCTCACCGCCTTTCTGGCGCTCGATCTCGATTCGGACGGCAGCGCCGTCACGCTCGACGTGGTGCAGGATCGTGCCTTCGTCTCGGCGGCCCGCACGCGCAACCAGATCGCCGTCGCGACCGCCGCCGACACGCTGCCCGTTGGCGGCGCGCTCCATACCGCGATCCTCAATCTCGCCGACGAGGCCACGGCCCGCACGGCCTTCGACGATCTCTCCGGCGCCGTGCACGGCTCGGTCGCGGCGATGCTCGCCGAGGATGGCGCGCGGCTCCGCGCCGCGGCGACGGAACGGCTGCGCGCGGCGCGCACCCTGCCGCCGCAAGGGCTCGCGGTCTGGGGTTCGGTCGACGGCGCGTTCGGGGAACTCGCCGCGGACGGCAATGCCGCCGGCCTGTCGCGGCGCGGCGGCGGCTTCGTCGCCGGTCTCGACGCGCCGCTCGGCGAGGCGCGCATCGGCGCGCTGCTCGGCTATCGGCGGACCGGCTTCGACGTCTCGGGCGAGAATGCGTCGGGCACCGCCGACACGATCGAGCTCGGCCTCTATGGCGGCGGCGCGCTCGGGCCGGTCGCGGTCCGGCTCGGCGCGGCCTATGCCCATCATGCCGTCGAGACCGAGCGACGCATCGTCCTCCCCGGCCTCGCCGAGACGGAGCGGGCGGATTACGGTGCCGACAGCGTCCAGGCCTTCGGCGAGGTCGGCTATGCGATCGCGGCCGGCGCGGTCGCCTTCGAGCCCTTTCTCGGCCTCGCCGCGGTCTCGGTCTCGACCGACCGCTTCGCGGAGGAAGGCGGCGAGGCGGCGCTGTCCGGCCGCTCTTCGGCCGATCTCCTCTTCTCGACCGTCGGCGTCCGTGCCGCGGCCGATTTCGCGCTCGGCTCGGTCGAAGGGATGATCGGCTGGCGCCATGCCGCAGGAGACCGGGCGGCGGCGGCCGATCTCGCCTTCGCCGGCGGCGGCAGCGCCTTCACGGTGCACGGCGCGCCGGTCGCGGCCGATGCGCTCGTCGCCGATGCGCGGCTCCGCCTCGCGCTCGGCGCCCGCGCGGCGGCGAGCCTCGGCTATGGCCTGCAGCTCGACGGCGCGGCGCTCGGCCAGTCCCTCGAAGCCCGCTTCACGGTCGATTTCTGAAGCGAGAAGGGGCGCCGCGGCGCCCCTCCCGACCGCTGCGGAATGCGCCGGTCAGACCTTGGTCCAGACATTGCCGGCCCGCGAGGAGCGGACCGAGGCGTCGATGAACTTCATGCCCGCGACGCCGTCGGCGACCGTCGGATAGACGACGTCGGCATCCGGCGCCCGGCCCACGCGCGCCGCGCGGATGGCGCGCGCCGCCTCGGCATAGATCGTCGCGAAGCCCTCCAGATAGCCCTCCGGATGGCCGCCCGGCACGCGGGTGACGCGACCGGCGACCGGCAGCGCACCGGCGCCGCCGCGGGTCAGCAGTTGCTTCGGCTGGCCGAAGGGCGTGAACCACAGATAGTTCGGGTCGGCCTGCGTCCATTCGAGCCCGCCCTTGGTGCCGTAGACGCGCAGCTTGAGGCCGTTCTCGTTGCCGACCGCGACCTGGCTCGCCCACAGCATGCCCTTCGCGCCGCCCTTCCATTTCGTCAGGATCTGCACGTCGTCGTCGAGCTGCCGGCCCTCCACGAAGGTGGTGAGCTGCGCCAGCACCTCGTCGAGTTCGAGGCCGCTCACGAAGGCCGCGAGATTATAGGCGTGCGTGCCGATGTCGCCGATCGAGCCGCCGGCGCCCGAGCGCTTCGGATCGGTCCGCCACTCCGCCTGCTTCGAGCCGGAACGCTCGGCCGGCTCGGTCAGCCAATCCTGCGGATATTCCGCCTGGACGAGCCGGATCGTGCCGAGATCGCCGCGCGCCACCATCTCGCGCGCCTGCCGGATCATCGGATAGCCGGTGTAATTGTGGGTGAGCACGAACACCTTGCCGGTCTTCTCGACCAGCGCGGCGAGCTCCTCGGCCTCGGCCACGGTCGTGGTGATCGGCTTGTCGCAGATCACATGGATGCCCGCCTCGAGGAAGGCCTTCGCCGCCGGGGCGTGCATGTGGTTGGGCGTGACGATCGCCACCGCCTCGATGCCGTCCTCCCGCGCCGCCTCGGCCTTCGCCATCTCCTCGAACGAGCCATAGGCGCGGTCGTCGGCGATGCCGAGTTCCTTCGCCGAGGCCTTGGCACGCGCGGGGTCGGAGGACAGCGCTCCGGCGACCAGTTCGAACTGGTCGTCGATGCGCGCCGCGATGCGGTGCACGGCGCCGATGAACGCCCCCTGCCCGCCGCCGACCATGCCGTAGCGGATGCGCGTGCCGCCCGCTTCTTCCTTGCTGGCTTCGATCGCCATGTCGTTTCTCCCGTCCGGGTTTCTGTCGTCGTCGAAGGGGCGCTCGGCGCCCCGGCGGCCGCCCCGTCGTGCCCGGGCACCGCCCGGGCATCCATGTCGTCCCTGCGCCCCGCCGTTCCACCGGGCCGCGTGGGCTCGCCGCGTGGGCTCAGCCGATGCCGAGCATCTTCCGGTTCGCCGCGTCGTCCGTGCCGGCGCCGGCGAAATCGTCGAAGGCGCGCTCGGTGGTGCGGATGATGTGGCTCCGGATGAACTCCGCGCCCTCGCGGGCGCCGTCTTCCGGATGCTTGAGGGCACATTCCCATTCGAGCACGGCCCAGGAGCCGTAATCATACTGGGTGAGCTTCGAGAAGATCGCGCCGAAATCGACCTGGCCGTCGCCGAGCGAGCGGAAGCGGCCGGCCCGGTTCACCCAGGACTGGAAGCCGCCATAGACGCCCTGCCGCCCGGTCGGGTTGAACTCGGCGTCCTTGACGTGGAAGGCGCGGATCCGCTCGTGATAGATGTCGATATAGTCGAGATAGTCGAGCTGCTGCAGCACGAAGTGCGAGGGATCGTAGAGAAGGTTCGCCCGCGCGTGGTTGCCCGTCCGCTCGAGGAACATCTCGTAGGTGACGCCGTCGTGCAGGTCCTCGCCCGGATGGATCTCGTAGCAGACGTCGACGCCGTTCTCCTCGGCGTGGTCGAGGATCGGCGTCCAGCGCTTCGCCAGTTCGTCGAAGGCGGCCTCGACGAGACCGGCCGGCCGCTGCGGCCAGGGATAGATGAACGGCCAGGCGAGCGCGCCGGAGAAGGTCGCGTGGGCGCCGAGCCCGAGCCGCTTCGAGGCGGTGAGCGCCCGCTTCACCTGGTCGACCGCCCATTCCTGCCGGGCCGCCGGATTGCCCTTCACCTGCGGCGCCGCGAAGCCGTCGAAGGCGGCGTCATAGGCCGGGTGGACGGCGACGAGCTGCCCCTGCAGATGGGTCGAGAGCTCGGTGATGGCGAGGCCGTGCGACGCCGCGATGCCCTTCACCTCGTCGCAATAATCCTGCGATTCCGAGGCCTTGACGAGGTCGAACAGGCGCCCGTCCCAGGACGGGATCTGGACGCCCTCATAGCCGAGCGATGCCGCCCAGCCGCAGATCGCGTCGAGCGAGTTGAACGGCGCCGCGTCGCCGGCGAACTGGGCGAGGAAGATCGCCGGTCCCTTGATGGTCTTCATGTTTCTCTCCCGTGCTTGTTGTCGGTCGTGGTCAGGGAATGTTGTCCCGGACGAAGATGTCGATGTTGATGCGCTCCTGGCCGGCGACGATCGGCGCCCCCTCCCGCAGCGCGAGCAGCACCCGCGCGGCGCTGCGCGCCATATGGCCGGGGTCCTGCGCGACCACCGCGTCGATCACGCCGCGCACCAATTGCCGCCGGTTGAAGGCGGTCAGCTCGTGCGCGACGAACACCACGTCGCGCGTCCGCCCCGCCGCCTCGAGCGCGGCGACGACACCGGGATTGCCGGCGCCGACATTATAGAGCCCGACGAGGTCGGCGTGCTCGCGCAAGAGCGCCCGGGCGAGCGTCTCGACGCGCGCATTCTCGTCCCGCCCCTCGCGCACCGGCAGGACTTCGAGGCCCGGATATTCCCGCGCGATCACCTGTTCGAATCCGTATTGCCGCTCGATGTGATCGCGCAGCGCCAGCGACCCGGCGATCAGCCCGACCTTGCCGGTCCGCCCGCCGAGAAACCGGCCGAGCAGCGTGCCGGCGGTCCGCCCCGCGGCGTAATTGTCGATGCCGACGAAATGCGCCCGCCGTGTGCCCGGCAGGTCGGAGACGAGGGTGACGACCGGCGTGCCGGAATCGGCGAGCGCATTGATCGCCTCGACCACCGCCGGATGGTCGAGCGCCACCACGGCGACACCGTCGAGCCCGTCCGGCAGCCTTTCGAGCGCCCCGGCGAGCGCATCGCCGTCGAACACGTCGACATGGGCGACGTCGATCCGCACCCGCTCCTGCACGAAGCGTTCGCCGGTCGTGCGGATCTCGGCCTCGAGCGCCTTCATGAATTCGTTCGAGCCCTGCGGCAGCAGGATCTGCAGGCGGAAGTCCCGCGCGCGGGCGAGCCGCGAGGCGAGCCGGTCCGGCTGGTAATTGAGCCGCTCGATCGCCGCCTGGACCCGGTCGATGGTCCGCACATGCACGCCGGCGCGCCCGTTCAGCACGCGATCGACCGTCGCGAGGCTGACCCCGGCCTCCCTGGCGACGTCCTGCAGCGTCGTCTTCTTCAACACGGCCTCTCCCTGGCCCTGATGGGATATCATCGGATTCTGAGGTAGGCAACTCAGGCCACGGCCATGAGCTGCGCGCAGCGCACCAATCGAGCCGCGGCCGAGAGGTGCGGCGGCGCACCGGACATGCGCCCTGCCCACCGGCTGCGCGAGCGGCTTCACGCCGGCGGCAGACCGCCGGGAACGATGGATCCGGAATGGGGAAAAGGCCGCTCGGTCGATATGCCGGGCCGGTGCCGTCAGCGCGCGCGCGTCGGCGGCTCGGCGGGCGCGTCCGCCGCCTCGAGCCGGGCGAGCGCGGCGCGCTCCGCTTCGCTGAGCGGAGCGGTCGCCGCCGGGGCGCCGCGGCGGCGCATGACGCCGAAGGCGATCGCCGCGCCGAGCAGGAGCGCGCCGATCGGCGTCGCCCAGAGGAGCACGGTGTGCGCCGAGAGCCGCGGCTTCAGGAGGATGAACTCGCCATAGCGGTCGACGAGGAAATCGCGCACGGCTTCGTCGCTGTCGCCCGCGGCGATCCGCTCGCGCAAGAGGATGCGCAGGTCGCGGGCGAGCGCGGCGTCGCTCTCGTCGATCGACTGGTTCTGGCAGACGAGGCAGCGCAGCTCTTCGGACAGCGTGCGCGCCCGCGCCTCCGCGGCGGGATCGGCGAGCTTCTCGTCCGGCTCGACGGCGAACGCCGGCAGCGCGACGAGGCCGGCGAAGAGGAGGGCGAGGAGCCGGCCGGACAGCGCCCGCATCGTCATTCCGCCGCCGCGAGGGCGCGCGGCCGCGCCGGCTTCGGCGCCCCGACCCGCAGCCGCCGGTCGGAGAGCGACGCGACCCCGCCCGCCGCCATGACGAGCGCGCCGAGCCAGATCAGCGTGACGAGCGGCTTGACGTGGATACGGGCGGTGATCGTGCCGTCGGTCGCCGCGTCGCCGAGCGAGACGTAGAGCTGGGTCAGGCCGAACGTCTCGATCGCGGCTTCCGTCGTCGGCATCGCGCGCACCGTATAGACCCGCTTCGCCGGCTCCATCACGGCGACCACCGTGCCGCCGCGCCGCACGCTGAAGCGGGCGGCCGTCTCGGTGAAATTGGCGCCGGAGCGCGGCAGGTAGCCGTCGAGGGTGAGCTGGTAGGCGCCGATCGCCACCGTCTCGCCGGGCTTCACCGCGGCGATCGCCTCCTCCTCGAAGGCCGTCGAGGCGACGATGCCGAGCACGGTGAGGCCGATGCCGAGATGGGCGATCGTGGTGCCGAGCGCGGCGCGCGGCAGGCCCTTGAGCCGCGCGAGGCTGTCCTGCACCGGCGCGCGGAAGAGCTTGATCCGCGCCGCCGTCTCCGACAGGGCGCCGACGATCAGCCAGGTGCCGAGCCCGAGCCCGAGCAACGCGAGCACCCGTCCCGTACCGGTGAGCGCGAGGCCGACGACGACGACGGCGATCGCCGCGCCGAGCGCGACATAGAGCCGTTCGAGCGCCGCATAGAGGTCGCCGCGCTTCCAGGCGAGCAGCGGCCCGAACGGCACGGCGATCAGCAGCGGCACCATCAGCGGGCCGAAGGTCAGGTCGAAAAAGGGTGCGCCGACCGAGATCTTCTCGCCCGTCAGCGCCTCGAGCGCGAGCGGATAGAGCGTGCCGACGAAGACGGTGGCGCAGGCCGCCGAGAGGAAGAGGTTGTTGAGGACGAGGGCCCCCTCGCGGCTGATCGGCGCGAAGATGCCGCCGGCCGAGAGCGTCCCGGCGCGGGCCGCGAAGAGCGCCAGCGACCCGCCGATGAAGACGCAGAGGATGACGAGGATGACGACGCCGCGCGTCGGGTCGCTCGCGAAGGCGTGCACCGAGGTGAGCACGCCCGAGCGCACCAGGAAGGTGCCGAGCAGCGACAGCGAGAAGGCGAGGATGGCGAGCAGCACCGTCCAGATCTTCAGCGCCTCGCGCTTCTCCATCACGACGGCGGAGTGGATCAGCGCGGTCGCGGCGAGCCAGGGCATCAGGCTCGCATTCTCGACCGGATCCCAGAACCACCAGCCGCCCCAGCCGAGCTCGTAATAGGCCCAGTAGGAGCCCATCGCGATGCCGAGCGTCAGGAACACCCAGGCGGCGAGGGTCCAGGGCCGCACGAAGCGTGCCCAGGCGGCGTCGATCCGCCCTTCGATCAGCGCGGCGACGGCGAAGGAGAAGGCGATCGAGCAGCCGACATAGCCGAGATAGAGGAGCGGCGGGTGGATCGCGAGGCCGATGTCCTGCAAGACCGGGTTGAGGTCGTTGCCCTCGAAGGGCGCCGGCGACAGCCGCGCGAACGGGTTCGAGGTCCACAGGATGAAGCCGAGAAAGGCCGCGCCGATCCAGCCCTGCACGCCGATCACCAGCGCCCGCGTCTTGTCCGGCAGGTTGCGGCCGAACAGCGCGACGAGCGCCCCGAACAGCGCCAGGATCAGCACCCAGAGCAGCATCGAGCCCTCGTGATTGCCCCAGACGCCGGCGATCTTGAAGATCAGCGGCTTCGAGGAATGCGAGTTCTCGACGACGTTCAGAACCGAGAAGTCGGAGACGAGATAGGCCTGTGTCAGCGCCGCGAAACTCGTCGCGACGAGGAGAAGCTGCGCGAGCGCGGCCGGCCGGCCGATGGCGGCGAGCCGTGCCTCGTTGCGGACGGCGCCGACGACCGGCACGACGCTCTGCACGAGCGCCACGGCGAAGGCGAGCGCGAGCGCGAAATGGCCCAGTTCGACGATCATTGCGTCGCCACCGGCGCGGCGCCGGCCTCCGGCCGCCATTCCCCGCTCGCCTTCAGCGCGTCGACGACCTCCTTCGGCATATAGGTCTCGTCGTGCTTGGCGAGCACGTCGTCCGCGGCGAACACGCCGTCGGCGCCCACCCGCCCCTCGGCGACGACGCCCTGCCCCTCGCGGAACAGATCCGGCAGCAGGCCGGTGAAGGCGACCGGCACGCGCGCCTTGCCGTCGGTCACCGCGAAGCGCACCAGCCCGCCGGGCTCCTTCTCGACGCTGCCGGTCTCGACGAGACCGCCGAGCCGCAGCCGGCGTTCGGGCGGCGGCGGGTTGGCCGCGATCTCGCTCGGTGTGGCGAAGAAGGAGATGCCGTCCGACAGCGCATAGAGCGTCAGCCCGACCGCGGCGCAGAGCACCACGCCGGCCAGTCCGATCAGCGTCAGGCGCCGTCCCTTGCGCGTCATGTTCCGGTTCCTTCGAGCGCGGCGAGTTCGGCGCGGGCCCGGGCGAGCCAGGCCGCATCGGGCGGCGCGTCGGCGATCAGCGCCTTCCAGGCGGCGATCGCATCGTCGCGCGCGCCGGCCGCGCCGAGACCGAGTGCCAGAAAGAAGCGCGCCCTGTCTTGCTTTGGATCAAGCGCCAGCGCCGCGTCGAAGGCGGCCTTCGCTTCGGGCGAGAGCTTCTCGCCCGCCGCATGATAGAGCGCCTCGCCGCGCATCGCCTCGCGCTCGGCATCCGGCCCGAGCAGCCGGCCGGCATTCTCGAAGGCCCGCGCCGCATCCGCATAGCGGCCGATGCGCAGATAGACCGGTCCGACCAGCTCCCAGCCGCGCGCATCGTTCGGATCCTCGGCGAGATGCTGCTCGACCCGGGCGAGCATCACCGCCGGATCGTTCGGCACCGGCCGTGCCGCGAGCGGCTGGTCCGGCATATCGGGCGAGCCGAGCGCCAGATAGGCGGCGAGCGCCACCGCGGGCACGCCGATGAGCGCCAGCCCGAGCGCCAGCCGGGCGAGCCCGGGCCGCACCGGCGCCGCGGCTTCCGTGCCGTCGGTCTTCAGAAGCCGCCTTGCGATCTCGGTCCGCGCCGCCTCGGCCTCGGCGGCCGGCACGACGCCGCGCGCCACCTCGCGGTCGATCTCGGCGAGCTGGTCGCGATAGATCGCCCGTTCGGCGGCGAGCCGGCCGACCACGCCACGCGGCGCCCGGGCGAGCGGCATCAGGAGCGCGATCGACGCCGCCGCCGTCATCGCCGCCATCAGAACGAAAAGCACCATGCCGTCGCTTCTAGCGCCAAGCCCGCCGTTCCGCACCCGACATAACGTCGCGAGACGTTCACGCTCTCGCCAGCAGCGCGTGCGCGGGCGGCTCTTCTTCCTCTCCTTCTCCACGGAAGAGGGAGGCGGCGCGGCGTTTCTGATGGTGCCCGGGCTCGAGAGCGGCGAGCCCCTCTCCCGCCGCGCGGGAGAGGTTGGGTGAGGGTCTTCTCTCGGATCGGCGAAGGCAGGAACCCACCCTCACCCTTCCGGCCTACGCGTCTCGGCCGCCTGCGGCGTCCTGCGACGCCAAGGCCGGAAGCCCTCTCCCGCCGGGCGGGAGAGGGAGTCCCGACCGGCAGCTCAGATCACCTCTCGCGCACGCGCGGCGAGCCCCTCTCCCGCCGCGCGGGAGAGGTTGGGTGAGGGTCTTCTCTTCCTTCGCCGATGAAGAAGAACCCACCCTCACCCTTCCGGCCCAACCGTCTCGGCCGCCTGCGGCGTCCTGCGACGCCAAGGCCGGAAGCCCTCTCCCACTCGGCTCGGCTGTTGCCGAGCCGAGCGTGGAAAAGGCGAAGTCGGCAACAGCCGACTTCGCGAGCGGGAGAGGGGGCGGCAGGCGCGGCGCTCAGGCGCCTGCCGAAGACGCGTCCGACCGACGAGCGCAAAGATCGGCGACCCCCTCTCCCGCCCCGCGGGAGAGGGCCGGGGTGAGGGTCTGCTCTTCCTTCCCGATTTTCTCTTCCATCGCCGTCGCGCCGCGCCGGCCATAGGCGCGCGGCGCGCAGCCGGTCACCCGCTTGAAGGCGGTGCTGAAGGCGCTCTCCGATTCATAGCCGAGCGAAAGCGCGATCGTGCCGACCGGCTCGCCGCTGCGCACCAGCCGGTCGGCGGCGAGCGTCATCCGCCAGCGCGTCAGATAGTCGATCGGCGCCATGCCGACGGTCTGGCGGAAACGGAGCGCAAAGCTCGAGCGCGACATGCCGGCGAGCGCGGCGAGCGCGGCGAGCGTCCAGCGCCGCGCCGGATCGGCGTGCACGGCCTCGATCGCCGCCCGCATCGGCCGGTCGGCGAGCGCGAACAGCCAGCCGACGCCGCCCTTCATCCCCTCCGCCAGATGCCGCCGCAGCGCCTCGATCAGCAGCATGTAAGCGAGGTGCTGGGCGATCAGGTAGCCGCCCGGCCGCGGTTCGGAGAGTTCCTGCCGCATCCGCTCGACCGCGAAGCGGAGCGCCGCCCGGTCGGCCTCCTCGCGCAGATGGACGATCGGCGGCAGCATGCCGAGGAGCAGGTCGGCGTGCTCGCCCTCGAGGGTGAAATGGCCGCCGACGATCGTGAAGGCGCCGCCGCCCTTGACGAGCGCGAGGCCGCCATTCGGCCGGGTCGGGAGGATGGTGCGATAATCGGCGGGCGGCAGGTCGAGATCGCTCGCCAGCCGGAACGGCCGGCCGCGCGGCAGCAGGAAGCAATCGCCCGCCTCGAGCCGCACCGGCGCATCGACGCCCTCGACCGCGAGCCAGCAGCCGCCATGGGCGACGCTGTAGCACTTGATGCCGTCGTGCCGGCGAAAGCCGAACGACCAGTCGCCGCCGGCGTCGAAGCCGCCGAACATGTAGCTGCGCGGCTTCAGGAGGGAGAGCACGTCGGAGAGCGGATCCATCGCCATATCCCGGACGATCGCGAAAGGAATACGGACCCTATCGCATAGATCGTATGCCGTCGCCCTCTATTGTCGCGACGAGGCGGTCCTCAAGCCGCCCGATGCGAAGGATGACGGTGATGCGGGTGTTGGTGACGGGTGCGAGCGGCTTCGTCGGCTCGGCGGTGGTGCGGGAGCTGATCGCGGCGGGCCATAGCGTGGTCGGCCTCGTCCGCTCGGACGAGGGGGCGGAGGCCGTCCGGGCCGCCGGGGCGACGCCCCGTCTCGGCACGCTCGACGACCCGGAAGACCTCGCCCGGGCAGCGGAAACGGTCGAGGGCGTGATCCACACCGCCTTCAACCACGATTTCTCGCGCTTCGCGGAAAACTGCGAGAACGACCGGCGGGTGATCGGCGCGCTCGCCGCCGTGCTCGCCGGCTCGGACCGGCCGCTCCTCGTCACCTCGGGCAGCGCACTCGCCGCCGCGGGCCGCCTCGCGACGGAGGCCGATCCCGCCGCCTCGCGCTCGCCGCGCATCGCCTCGGAGGAGGCCGCCGCGGCGGCGCTCGCGGCGGGCGCCCGGGCGATGGTGGTGCGGCTCGCCCCGTCCGTGCACGGCGCGGGCGATCACGGCTTCGTGCCGATGCTGATCGCGCTTGCCCGCCGCACCGGCGTCTCCGCCTATATCGGCGACGGCCTCAACCGCTGGCCGGCGGTCCACCGCCTCGATGCGGCGCGGCTCTACCGGCTGGCGCTCGAAAAGGGCGAGGCCGGCCGCCGCTATCACGCCGTCGGCGAGGCCGGCATCCCCTTCCGCGACATTGCGGCGGCGATCGGCCGCGGCCTCGGCCTGCCGGTCGCCTCGGTGGCGGGCGCGGAGGTCGAGGCGCATTTCGGCTGGTTCGCGCATTTCGCGGCAATGGACAACCCGACCTCGGCGGAGGCGACGGAAGCCGCGCTCGGCTGGCAGCCGGCCGGCCCGACCCTCCTCGACGATCTCGTCCCGGCGGGCTACTTCGCCGCCTGACGGCCGCGGCCGGTTCGTATCGGCGGAAGCGATCCGGCCCCGGAAACGAAAAGAGCGGGCGCGGCGGGTCCCCCCGCCGCGCCCGCTCTCTCCATGCCCGGTCGGGGCGTGCCGTGCCGCCGGCCGCAGCCGGCGGCAGCCGCCTCAGCTCACCGGCCGCCAGGTGCCGTCCGGCTGGCGGCAGGCGGTGCCGCGCGCCACTTCCGGCTCGCCGTCGATCCAGATCCGGTGCGTATAGTCGCGGCAGTCGTAATCGTTCACGCGGTAGCGCTGGCCGGGCACGATCTCGCCGCGATAGCGGCTCTCCTGCCATTCGACCGGCGCGCCGGGCCGGCCATATTCGAGCGCGTCATATTCCGCCCGCTGCGCCCGCTCGGTCGCCTGCTGATCGAGCCGCTGGCCGATCGCGCCGCCGAGCCAGGCACCGGCCGCAACGCCGGCGATCGTCGCCGCGACCCGGCCCGAACCCGAGCCGAACTGGTTGCCGACCACGCCGCCGAGAATCGCGCCGCTCAGCGCGCCGACATTCTGGCGCGGCCCGGTCTCCGAACATCCCGCGAGCAGCATCGCCGCCAACCCGCCCGCGACCAACGCCTTCACCGTCATCGTCACCCTCGCAAAAGCCGCGAGGCGGCACCCCGCCCCATTCCTCCCCGCTTCCCAAGAGACCGTGGCGGAAGTTGGGTGCGCCGCCCTTTCACGCCGCCGGCAGCTTCAGTTCCGCGCGCAGGCCGCCGAGCGGGGCGCGGTCGAGGCGGAAGCCGCCGCGATAGAGCTGGGCGAGTTCGGCGACGATCGACAGGCCGAGCCCCGAGCCCGGCTTGCTCTCGTCGAGCCGCTTGCCGCGCCGCATCACCTCGGTCGCCTGTTCCGACGTCAGCCCCGGCCCGTCATCGTCGACCCACAGGACCAGCGCCCGCTCCGGATCCCCTTCGGCGCCGAGCAGCGCGGCCTTCACCGAGACGGTCGTCATCGCCCATTTGCAGGCGTTGTCGACGAGATTGCCGGCCATCTCCTCGAGATCCTGCTGCTCGCCGCGAAACTTGACGCCCTTGTCGATCTCGATCGTCACCGTGACGCCGCGCTCGGCATAGATCCGGTTCATCGCGCGGCCGAGCCGGGCGATCACCGGCTCGACCTCGGTCAGCGCGCCGATCACCTGCGCCCGCGCCGCGATGCGGGCACGGTCGAGATGGTGGTTGATCTGCATGCGCATGATCTCGGCCTGTTCGGCGACCTTCTGGGCGAGCGGGCCGGACGTGGCGCGCGCCTCGTTGGTGATCACCGAGAGCGGCGTCTTCAGCGCATGCGCGAGATTGCCGACATGGGTGCGCGCCCGCTCGATCACCTCGCGGTTCGAATCGAGCAGGGCGTTGAGTTCCTTGGCGAGCGGCTCGATCTCGGCGGGGAACGGCCCCTCGATATGGTGCTCCTTGCCGCTGCGCAGATCCGCGAGGCCGCGCCGCACCCGGTCGAGTGGCCTGAGACCCCAGCGCACCTGGATGGCGGTCGAGAGAATGAGCCCCGCGCCGAAGGCGGCGAGCGTCAGCACGACGCTCGTGCGGAAGGAGGCGATCTCCTCGGCGAGCTCGCCCGCGTCGCCGGCGACGATCACCTCGAAGCGGTTCTGCGCGTCGAAGATGATCATCCGCTCGAGCACCCGCAGCGACTGGCCGCTCGGCCCGGCGAGCGTCGCCGAGACGACGCCCTCGTTCCGCTCGATGTTCTGCGCCCTGGTCATGTCGAGCGTGTCGGTGAAGAGCGATTCGGAGGCGAGCACGACCGGCCCGCCGACCCGCTCGACCTGCCAGTACCAGCCGGAATAGACGAGTTCAAAGCGCTGTTCGCCGAGATTGCCGGGGTCGCCGAGCCGGCCGGGCTCCTGCTGCGCGAGCGTGCCGACGAGCGTCTTCAGATAGACGGCGAGCCGCTCGTCGAAGGCCCGCTCGACGGTCTGGCGGTAGAGCGAGGTGAGGATCACGCCGGCGACGACGAGCGCCACCGCGGTCCACAGCGTCGCCCCGGCGGTGAGGCGGGCGGCGAGCGAATTAGGGCGCATTGCCGGCCGGCTGCGTCCCCGGCGCGACGATCCGGTAGCCGAGGCCGCGCACGGTCTCGATCAGCTCGCCCGGCAGTTTCTTGCGCAGCCGGCCGACGAAGACCTCGATCGTGTTCGAGTCGCGGTCGAAATCCTGGTCGTAGAGATGCTCGATCAGCTCGGTGCGCGAGATCACCCGGTTGCGGTGGTGCATCAGATATTCGAGCACCTTGTATTCGTGCGAGGTGAGCTTGATCGGATTGCCGTTGACCGTGACGCGGCCGGACTTCGTATCGATCCTGAGCGGCCCGCATTCGATCTCGTTGGTGGCGTGCCCGGCGGCGCGGCGCACCAGCGCGCGGATCCGGGCGAGCACCTCCTCGATATGGAAGGGTTTTGCGACGTAGTCGTCCGCGCCGGCGTCGATGCCGGCGACCTTGTCGCTCCAGCGGTCGCGGGCGGTGAGGATCAGCACCGGCATCGCCCGCCCCTCGCGCCGCCAGGCCTCGAGCACGCTGATGCCGTCCATCGACGGCAGGCCGATGTCGAGCACCACCGCGTCATAGGGCTCGGTCTCGCCGAGGAAGTGGCCGTCCTCGCCGTCGGTCGCCGCATCGACGACATAGCCGGCTTCGGAAAAGGCGGCGACGAGCTGCCGGTTCAGGTCCGGATCGTCCTCGACCACCAGAATGCGCATCGGCGACCTCCTATCGGCCCAGCAGATCTCCGGAGAGAGCATCCACCCGATAGCGCTGAACCGCCCCGCCGTCGACGATCACGTTCACAACATAGATATAGCCGCCGCCGCCCTGGCAGAGCTGCGCCGAAACCACCTCGCCGCCGACCATGTCGGCGATGTTGCCGCGGATCCGGCTGAGCGAGGCCGCCTCGCCGCTCGCCACCACGCGCCGCGCCTCGCTCGGCGACAGGCAGGCGCCGTCGGCCGCGGTGTCGCGCCGCCGCGCCGGCGGATCGTCCGCAAAGCCGTCCCCGGCGAAGCCACCATCGTCGGCCCGGCCGCGCAGCCGGTCGCGCAGCGGCGCCGGGTCGCCGTCGCCGAGACGGTCGGGCCGCGCCCGCCGCATCTCGGCCGGCGGGTCTGCGTCGCCCCGGTCCCGCCCGCCGCGATCGCGCCGGTCGAAGCGTCCCTGGGGTGCCGGATCGTCCTGTCCCCAGTCCCGGCCGCGGTCCGGCCGGCCCCGCTCCTGCCGCCCGCCGAAGCCGTCCTGCCGGTCCTCGAAGCGGCGGCCGCGCCGGTCCGCCGGCGCCTCGCCGCCGAAGCGCTCGAGCCGGTCGCGCAGGCGTCTGCCGCTGCCGGTGCAATCCGGCCCATAGCCGCCCCAGGCGCATTCCTGCGCCACGACCCGCGGCGGCCCGGCGAGATCGGGGCCGCTCGTCACCAGGGTCGCCGCAACGAGCAGCGGGGCGAGAAGGCGCATACGCATGCCCCTCCCTAGCGCGCCCGACATGAACGCGCCCTGAATGCCGCAGCGAAGGCCGCTGCGCGGCGGCCGCCTCACACCTTTCCCGACCGCTTCTCGTCGGTCCGCCGCCAGACATAGACCCCGAGCACGGAAGCGCCCATGCCGTAGAAGCCGAGCAGCAGGCCGCCGACATCGGCGAGCACGCCGAGCGTCTCGACCGCACCCGCCAGGATCTTGACGACGAGCGCGAGCGCCATCGCCCCGAAGGCGGCGGCGTAGACGAGGCCGAACACCGGCCGCCAGATCCGCTGCAGCAGCGAGGCGGATGCCGCCTCGCTGCGCATCGTCTCGGCGGTCGCCTCGGTCGCCGCCGCGACGGCCCGGAAGAGTTCGGCCCATTCCGCGGCGCGGTCGGTCTCGAGGGTGCGCACCTGCGCGGCGGCGGCGTCCGGGGCGGCCCGGATCCGCTCGGCGATCGCGTCGGGCGCCGGCCCCGTGCCGAGCGCGGCGCCGACCGCCTCCACGACACGGGCGGCCCCCGTCCCGCCCTTCGCGCGGAGGATGCCGGCGAGCAGCGGTGCGCCGAGCTCGACGAGGAGCGGGGCGAGCCCCGCGGCGGCGATCGGAAGAGCCATCAGAGCGTCTCCTTGAGCGTGCGGAACCAGGCGAGAAGCGCGGCGCGATGCCGAAAGGCGAGCGCCAGCCCGAGCCCGGCGAGAATCCCGGCGGCGATGAGCGCGACGAGGCCCGCCGAGCCCCCGCCGCCCGCGACGGCAGCGCCCGCCCCGGCCGCGGCGAGCCCCGCGGCGGTCGCGTCCCGGACCGGAGCGGACGAATCCGCGGGTCCGGCCGCGGCGGCCGGCGCGGCATCCGGCGCCGCTGCGGCGTCGGCCGGGTAGCGGCCGCGGAAGATCATGTCGGCCTCGACGGCGCGGCGGCGGACGAGGCCGGCGAGCGTGCGTCCGTCGGCCTTCACCCATTGCTTCAGCCCCGCCTCGGCGGCGGCCGCGTCGCCCGCCCGATAGGCCTTCACCCAGGAGGCGCGATCGATCGCGCCGCAATTGAAGTCGAACGACACCGCCCCGTCGAACACCGCCTGCGGCACGGCTCCGAGCGCCGCCGTCACCCGCGCCTCGAACCGGGCGAGGTCGGCGGCGAGGATCGCCTCCGCCTCCGCCGCGGTGACCCGCATGCCGGCCGAGACCGCCGGCGGCCCCGCCGCTCCGGTATGGCCGTAGCCGATCGTCCAGCGCCCCGCCGGGCAGCGATAGGCGGAGAGCGCCAGCCCCTCGAACGCCGCGATCGCCGCGCGGCCGCGTTCGCTCGTCCTCACGCGCGCGTCCTCGTGCGATCGTGCCCACCCGGTCGTCCCATGGCGCACCTCCCATGCTATCGTTTGGGGAATGGAACAGCTCTTCTTCAGCTTCATCCGCATGGCGCACTGGCTGCGCCGGCGCCCGTCGCGCGCCTTCGTGATCGCGGCGACGGCGGCGATCCTCCTCGCGGCGGCGATCGTGCTGGTCGAGACCTTCATCGGCTGGCCCGACGCGCTCCGCGTCGACCGCGCCCCCCGCTTCCCCGGCCTCGCACGCTGAAGAGGCGGGGGCGCCCCCGGGCAGAGCCGCCCCGACCCCGATCGGCAATCCCCCTCCCCCCTTGTGGGGGAGGGCCGGGGTGGGGGGTGATTACGCCGAAACCGGATACCCTCGCCGCACCAAAGCACCCGTCACCCCGGCCTCCGTGCCGGGGGCCATAATCGTGCCGCCGGGCCGCCCGAGCACCGCCGCCACCCCGCGCACCCGTCATCCCGGGCGAGGCGTAGCCGAGACCCATCACGCAGAGCCCGGGCCGGGTCCGATTGGGCGACCGTCGCGCGGTGTGATGGGTCTCCGCCTTCGCGGGAATGACGGATGGACGGCGTCCGCCGGGA
>NZ_JACHOO010000008.1 GCF_014199915.1 Prosthecomicrobium pneumaticum
ACGGCCGCGAGGAGCGAGCGCAGGTCCAGCCCCACCGCGTCGCCGTCGCTCCCCGTGCTTTCGATCTGCGGCGCGTCGTCGTCCAGCAGCGCGGCAAAAAATTTCGTGTCCACGGCCGCGGCGACGGCGCGCCGCAGTTCCCGGTTGAGGAAACTCTCGCCACGCACACCCATGGCTTGCAGCAGCTCTTTTGACAGCACGACGACGCCGGCCGCCAGGATCGGCTTGAGAACTTCGGAACCGAGCGACATGCGGCTGACCGGGATCGCGGCCCCTTCGCCGGCCACGAACGCCGAGGCGTCGGTCGTGGTGTAGCCGAACATGTGTTCGAACGGCACGAGGGTCAGTGCCTCCGAGCCGGCCAGTTCGTAGAAGGCGGACCGGCCGCGAAGTTGCGGAATGAACGCGGCCGTCAGAGTGCGCGCATTCACAAGCGCTTCCTGATCCGGGGCGGTCGTGACGCCGCTCGGCACGGCCGCCTTGGTCATTTCGAGAACGTGAACGTTGGTTTCCGAACGCTCGGCGATGGCGATGGCATCCGACCGACTGCCGCCGGCCATCGCGAGATACTTCGCGACCCGCACGAGGCCGCCCGCGTTCGGGTCGGGCGGGGTCGGGGCGAACGCGCGGTTCATTGGCGCAACTCCTGTCTGTTCGGTCGATGCGGAGCCTATGCGCTTTCGCAACCGCGCGCCGTCACGCGTGACGCCTCACTCGCCTTCGTCCTGGTCCAGCGCCACCAGCGCGGCGAGCAGCTCGGAAAGCGCGGCCTCGATCGCGGCGCGGTCCTCGGCGTTTCGCGCCGCGAGATAGCCCGCTTCGATCAGGGTTTCGACGGTCTCCAGCTCGTCGATCTCCACCGCGGCGACCATGCGCCCCGCCCGCCGCCTCTCCCGCGCGCGCCTCTGCCGCGCCGCCGCACTCATGGGCGCCCCTCGATCGGCGCCGGCGGCGAATGCCACCGGATCGCGAACCCATCGCGCCGCCATGCGTCCGCCGCGGCCCGGAGCCCCGCCTCGGTGTCGCCGCTCCACACGATGTTGCGCCCTCCGTCGGGTTCCACAAGCTCGAGCAGGAAGACCGGGCGCCCCGTCTCATGGCTGATCCCGGCGAGGTGGGCATACAGCGAGCCCCGCCGGCGCGGCGCCACACGGCGAGAGGGACGGGCGAAAGGAAGGATCGTTGCGCTCATGCGCGCTCCTTCGAATAGCCAAGCTCGCGCGCCCTCTTTTCCCAGAACTTTGCCGATTTCGCATGACCCGCCTTGTCCTTGCTTTCGCGCTCGACGCGGGTCTTCAGAACGCGGATTTCTTCGTCCTTCGCGGCGACCACGGCCTCAAAGCCGCCCTTGTCGAAGAGGGGACGCATCTCCGAGAACCGCTTGATCTCGGCTTTCAAAGCGGAGATTTCCGCTTCGAGCGCCGCGTTCGCCTCTCGAAGCTCTTCGTTCTCCGCTTGCAGAACTGCCTCCTCGGCCTTCAACTCGGCAGACTCCTCCCGGATCGCCGCTTCGGCCCGTTCGCGCGCCAGATGTTCGAGCGCGGCTCGGATGCCGCCCAAATCGGCCACCGTGTCCGGTTTGATGCCGGATCGCGCGAGCGTCATGAAATTGCGCGCCGTGCGCTCGTTGATCCCGGCGCGCTTGAGAAAGGGAAGCCACTCGCCATGAGCGCAGCGGTCTTTCGCGTCGATCAGGAGCCCGCCCGCTCGCAAGGCGCTTTCCGCCGTCGTGCGCCGTGCGAGAAGGAACTGCTCGTTCGCGAGCTTCACTTGCTCGGCGAGGTCGGCAAGGGCGTTCGAAAGGATGACGTCCGTCATTGAGACCACCTGGTAAACTATATGTGTCCCACCAGTGGGACCGTGATTGGTCAGATTGCGGCCTTCACGGTCCCACCAGAGGGACCGTAAGCGGCCTTTTTCGACACCATTGTCCCAGCAGAAGGACCGGTCGGTCCCAGCACGGGGACAGACTGTCCCTGTGGCGGGACCGTGTTTTGTTTTTCGGGGGTCCAGCGGGCGAACTCCTTCGAGGGGTTCTCGTCCGCTGTTCCGTGCTCCGTCAGCACCCATTCCGAACTGTGGCGCACCTTGCAGCTGAAGCCTCCCTTCTGGCGCGCGCGGATGAAGCCGCGTTCCTCAAGGACGGCCAGCGCCCGGGCAGCGGATGACTTGCCAACATGCAGAAGCTCGCCAAGGCGGCGGACAGACATGGCGATCTCGCCGTTGTTGCTGCCGTTGTAGAGCCGCTTCAACTCGACATAGGCCGCGCGCTGTTCCGCGCTGAGGCTCTGCCAAGCGGGCGTCGCCATCAGCCATTCGTAGAGACGGACATGCCGAGGTTCGGTCGAGGATCTACCGGTCCCGTCATGCCGGCGGGTCTTCTTGCTCACGCGGCGCCCTCCGGCGTCAGCACAACGCGCCATAGTTCTCCGCGGATGGCGCCCTCAATCGCTCGTCTCTCCTGCTCGATCAGACGTTCGTCGATGCCGCGCTTGCGCATCGTGTCGGTCTGGATCCGCAGCTGATGCGCGAGCAGCTTCTCTGCCGTCGACGGCGCACTTTCCGCCATGCGCAGAGCGTGCCGCCGGATGAACCGGCGATCACGTGTTCTTGGGAACGGAACTACCGCGCTCATGCCGTCGTCCTCGCGTTTCAATCGGACCTGAAGAGGTCGAGCGCGTCTTGATCGGCGAGGCCGTCCTCGGCCGGGTCGCGTTCGCGGTCGGCGCCTTCCTCGAAGTCGGCGTCATTTTCGCGATCGTCGCGCGAGGTGCTGTAGGCGCCGCGGGAGACCTCACAGCCGGTCGCCGCGAGGTAGGGTTCGAGGTCCGTATCGCCGTCGGCCTGATCGAGCAGCGCGATCAGCCGCTCGATCTCGTCCTCGATCGCCCGGCGTGTGGCCGGGCTGATCTGGTTGGGGCGCCAATGGATGCTCACTGGTGTCCCTCCGCGAGATCCGTCGCGAGCATGGCGATCTCCGCCAGGCCGGCTCCTGCATCCGTTTCGTGCCGGATGAGTGCCAGCGCCCGCTCGTAGTGCTCGGCTGCATCCACGGGTTTTAGCACCCGCAGCGCATCGATCGCCTTCATCGCCTCCTCGTCGATCTCACAGACGAGCCGATCGAGGACCGCGAAGACAGGGCCATCGCTGCCGTCCATCGCATGGCAAAGAGCCGCTGAGGCGGACCGGCAGGCGTCGTGAATTCGGATCGCCGCGTGCACCGTCATCATGCGGGTGCTCTCCCCATGGCCGCCTGGTGCATTTCGTCCAAAGCATTGTGCGCATCGCCTATCCTCCGCTGCGCCTCGCCGAGCACCGTGAGGAGCGGGCTCTGAACGCGCTCATCGAGCGTCTCGATGGCCATGTGAAGGGCGCCAAGAAAGTCTGTGGCCTGGGCGAGGCGATCGCATGCATGGATGAGGTCGGAGGCCATCATTCGGCACCTCCGGCGACGGAGGCGGCAAGCGCGGCGATTTCCGACAACTCTTCGCCGTTGTCGATCGCATTCCGCAGGATGATGTGGGCCCACGCATCCCGGTCAAAGTGATCGTGGGGCACCATCTCGCGCAGCAGCGCGGCCATCTCATTGGCCTTGCCGTCGAGCGCATCGACGAACCCGTCCAGAATATCCACCCCCTCGTGGTCCGGTCCCGGCTTGTCGAAGACCGGACGCTGGGTGAAGGCCGCCATCACCTCGGCTGCCGTTCGACAGGCGGTGTAGACCGAGCAAATCTCAAGGAGACCCATCGCCATCACGAAGCCCTCCCGGCGGCATGCTCCTGCGCGCGGACCGTCTCGTTGAAGGCGCGCGTCCACCCCTCCTCGATCTCGTCGGCGAGGATCGTGATCTCGGCCGCCAGAAAAGTGAGGTTCTCGCCATTCGAAACGGTCACCTCGATCACGTCGAGAAGATCGCCCCGCGACTTCGCCTTCGAGGGGCATAGGCAGCTTTCAACGAGACCATTCGCGATGCTCGCCAGGCGAGCGAGGCGACGCACGTCATCTTCAAGGGCGAAGAACGTGTTATCGCGGTCCGGCTTGGTTGCGGCCGGCGGCGGTTCGGTGGTAGGCTTCAAGCCGTTCATCGGAATTTCCTTGCAGGGGTTGCGAGAACCAGGGCTCGGGACGGTTGCCGCCGTCGCCGGGCCTTTTCTTTTCGGGGCGGTGCTCATGCTTCGCCCCGGTCAAGATGCGAGCACGCCTTGACATCGTGCGCGACCTTCTCGGCGAGATCGCGAGCCACAAAGAGCAACGCCGTGAGCCTGGGCCATTCGCCCTCGCTGTCCGGCGTCATGCAGCCGTGGTGCACGACGCCAAGGCGGATTTCGCGAATGGAGGTTGGTGCGCTCATGCCGCGCTTCTCTCGGCAATGCGCGCCCGTATCCATTGCTCGACCTCGCAGCGCACGAAGGCGACCCGCCGTTCACCGAGCGGAACCGCCTTCGGGAACTTGCCCAGCGCGCGCCACCGATTGATTGCGGTTCGGCTGAGTGAGGTCAGCCTGCAGGCTTCATTCAGGGAGATCAGATTGGGTGTCTCGGTCAACCGCCGCTCCGTTTGTTGAGCGGCATGGTTGTCTAAGCCGCTCTGTTTAGAACGACACCCATATTATGCACGGCCACACGATATGCTATGATAATCGGGTCCAGAAATCTCACGCTCTATTCTGGACAGTCTGCCAATTTTGCAGCTTCTTGCCGCGCCAGGTATTCGCGGAAATCGCGCTCGAGCGCGCGAGTCTCTCGAACGCGTGCAAGCGCCGCCAGACAACTCGAACGCGAATGCCCCTCCTCTCCAAACGCTTTCTGAGCTTCATGCACGGCCGCGTCGATCGTAAAGCCTCTCTGATCGACTAACCGTTCCATGAAATAGGAAAGCCGCTTGTCCGACCTTGGGCGACCTGTGTTTTTGTACGATAGCCGAAATAACGTCCGCGTCGCGTTCTTGCCGTTCGGATCGATCATACCGGCGAGGAGCTTGCAAAAGAGCTTAGATGGATTCCCCTTTCTCAGTTCTTCTGCAATTGCGGAAGCCCGTTCCTCCAAGGACATTGGAGGCATGTCGGACCCATCTTCCACCAGAACGGCCCAATCGTGTTCGCTCATTGGTTGACGCCTCCGCTGTTCGGGACGCCGGTCGGCCTTCCCGCCTCGCAATAGGCCGCCCAGGCATTCATCAGCTCGCGTCGCTTTTCGATCGCGTCGCCCCGGCGATAAGCGCGCTCGACGGCGTTTCCAACCTGATGAGCGAGTGCCTCCTCGGCGATTTCGCGGGGAAAGTCCGTGCGATCTCCGCACCAGTCGCGGAACGTGCTTCTGAGCCCATGCAGAGTGGCGGCTTTGTCCGGCGAGGCCAGCCGAAGGGCCTTTGTCATCGCGGTGTCGGAAATGGGCCTGCCGTCGACGCCGCCGCCGAATATGAACTTGCCGCTGGCTCGCTGCCGCATGGTCTCGACAATCGCAAGAGCCCGATCCGAAAGCGGGACGACATGTTCCCGGCCGCCCTTCATCCGGTCCGGCGGCACCCGCCATGTGCGCGCGGCAACGTCGATCTCCGAGAACGTCGCGCCCCGCGCCTCGCCGGTCCTCGCTGCCGTCAGTGCGATGAACTCTACCGCACGCGCTGCCGTGCCGCTGGATTGGCGAAGGCCGGCGATCAGATTCGCCGCTTCGGCATAGGCGAGTGCCGCATGGTGACCCCGCTGGAGCTTATTCCGCGCCGGCATGACCTTGTCGAGCAGCCCCCGCCACCGCGCCGGGTTGCCGGCGGTGCGCCAGCCATGCGCGATGCCATAGTCAATCACGGCTTGAATACGTGACCGGAGCCTGTCGGCCGTCTCCGGCCGCTCCTGCCAATGCGGGAGAAGGCATTCCTTCACGTCGCCAATGACGATCTCGGCGATCGGAAGCGCGTGTAGCGGCTTCGCATACTCGCGAAGAGTCATTTCCCACTGCAACCGGTGCTTTTCGTTGGTCCAGTCGGCGGCTTTCGCTTCGAGGAGTCCGCCCATGCAATCGGCGAAGGTGACAATGCGCGCGGGCGCCCTGTCCGCCTTTGGATCCTCTCCACGCGCCAGCTTCTGCCGGATCAGGTCGGCCTTTTGTCTTGCCAGCGCCAGCGACACAGGCGCGGTGCCCTGCCCATAGCCACCGAGCCCGATCTCATTGCGCCGTCCGGCCCGTTTGAGGATGAAGAACCATTGCTTACTGCCGCCCTTCCGCACGCGAAGCCAAAGCCCGTCCCCGTCCCCATAAACGCCGGGCTTGTCGAGCCGTCTGACTCCGCTTTCGGATAGCTTGTGCCGTGCCATTTTCCCGCGCCCGATGCCATAACCGACATATTGTCCATACCGGTTTTTATGGCAAACTCAACGGGTTATTGACAGTATGGACACAAGAAACGGCGGAACGGCGGGCATCCTCTCCGCCATGCCGCCGATCCGCAGCGGCGATTGGCGTCCGTGCTGCGGCCGAGCGGGCATAGGTCTCCCACCGAAGCTCGAAAGACGCTCCTCCGAACGCGGCGAAGAGCCCCCATGCGTCGAGCGGTGTGGCTTGTCTCTGCCGCTCGCGTCTCCGCAGCTCAGTCGCCGACCCCTGCCGCGCGAGGCACCGGGACTCCGTCTCATGGCCCCTCAGCCCGGCCGCCCCTCAGCTCGCCGGTCGAAGCGCGCCTGCGCGGTCGCCAGATCGCTCTGGTGCTCGACCGCCCAGTCATAGAGCAGGAGAAACGGCTCCTGCAGGCCGCGTCCGAGCGGCGTGATCGCGTATTCGACGGCGACGGGCGAACTCGCGATCACGCGGCGTTCGACGAGGCCGTTTCGCTCCAGACGTCGCAGCGCATCGGTCAGCGCCTTCTGCGTGATCCCGTCCAGCCGGCGCTTCAGCGCGTTGAACCGCTTCGGCTCCTCGCACAGGAAGGTCAGGATCAGGATCGTCCACTTATGGGCGACCTGCTCGAGAACCGGACGGACGCCCGGCAGCGTTCGCAGCACGTCCTCTTCAGTATAGGCCATTCGGTATACCTAGGTATCCTTGATACATTTAAAGTGCCCGATTGACACTTGGTACACGGGATATACCTGAATGCAAGGCTTCCGGCCTCGAACGCTCAGGAGAATCTCGTGTCTGTCACTCGTCCAACCGCCCCGTTCGGTACTGCCATCGTCACCGGCGCCTCCTCCGGCATCGGCAAGGTCTATGCCGACCGGCTGGCGCAGCGCGGATATGACGTTCTCCTCGTGGCACGCCGTGAGGATCGGTTGCGCGCCATCGCCGCCGATCTGCAGGAGCGCTTTGCGATCCAGGCCGACGTCCTCGTCGCCGATCTCTCGATCGCGGCCGGCGTCGCCGCCGTCGCCGACAGGATCGCGGACGATCCTGCGGTCTCGATGCTCATCAACAATGCCGGGTTTTCCGCGCTCCGGCCTCTGGCCGAAACGCCGGACGAGGTGATCCCCCGCATGATCGCCCTCAACGTCACGGCGCTGACGACGCTTTCGAAGGCGGCGCTGGTCGCCTTCACGGCGAAGGGCGCCGGAACCATCGTCAATGTCGGATCGGGGGCGGGCTTTGCGCCCTATCCCGGCATTCCCGTCTACGGCGCGACCAAAGCCTATGTGTATCTGTTCACGCGGAGCCTTCAGAACGAGGCGGAGGGCACCCATGTGCGTGTCCAGCTCCTTCTGCCCGGTGCGGTCGTGTCGGAAGGCTGGGACGTGGCCGGCGGCGGCGCGCTCGAACGCCTGCCCGAGGCGATCGTCATGACGACGGAGGACTGCGTGGACGCGGCGTTGAACGGTCTCGACCGGCAGGAAGCCGTCACCGCCCCCTCGCTTCACGACGAGGCGCTCTTCCACGATTACGAAGCGGGTTCCGCCGCGCTGCTCCAGGGCATGTTCGACGCGAAACCGGCCGACCGTTATCGGCTGATCCGGTAGAGCGCTTCCCGGCGACGCGGTCCGGCCGGGATCGCCTGCCGAGAAACAGGGTAGCGATCCGGATCGGGTCGGCGCCATCGCCCCCCGCGGCTCCCGCAGCCGCGCGCGGGTCGGCGCGGTCGCCCTGCAGCCGAAACACCCCCGGACGGCGGGCTCCGCCGCCCGGGGTGCTCTGGCGTGGCTGGTCGAGGTTCCGGGATGAAGGATGGCGGCCGGTGTGTCCGGACGCCATCGCACCTTTACCAGTCCACCCGCAGGCCGGCGGCGACGGCGTGGTCGGTCTGGTCGGGATTGAGGCGGGCGTCGTAGCGGGCGTAGAGCGTCAGCGCCTCGCTCGCCTGCGCCGTCGCGCCGAGGCCGATGAGGGCGCTGTCGCGGGAGACCGTGGCGCCGTCGACCGCAAAACCCACCGACGGGTCGCTCGCGAACGCCGCGTCGAGCGTCGCCCGGTCGTCGAGGAATTCGTGGCTCCACAGCGCCCGCGCCGTGAGCTCGAAGCCCGCCGCCCGGCCGCCGAAGGCGAAGCTCCGCGCGAGCTCGAGGCCGAGCCCGCTCTTCAGGCTCTCCGTCACCCGCTCATCCACCGTCAGCCCATAGATCCCGGCGCCCGTCTCGGTGAAGCCGTCCTCGCCGATCCGCACATAGCCGAGCGAGGCGAGCGGGCGCAGACGCGTCCCCGCGACGCGGCCGAGATCGTAGCCCGCCTCGAAGCCCGCCTGGACGCGGTCGCCGTCGAAATCCCCCGCCGCCGTCGCGACGTCCGGGCCGACGACGATCCGCCGCCGCGTCTCGTTCTCCGTCACCCCGTAGCCGAGCCGCCCGTCGAGCGTCAGCCCGCCGGCGCGATAGCGGCCGTAGAGCGCCAGCGCATAGCTCGACACCGAGGCCGAGCCGGCGTTCCGGTCGAAATCCGCATCGATCGCGGCATAGTCGAAGGCGAGGCCGGCGAGCAGATCCGGCGTCAGCCAGGTGTCGGCGCCGGCCGTCACCCCGCCCATCGTGTAATCCGCCCCCGTGCCGTTGCCGTCGCCCTCGAGCGTGCCGAAGCGGCCGGTGCCCTTCAGCCAGAACCCGGCCGAGGACGGCGCGGCGAACGCCGCCGCGGTGGGATCGCCGCCTGCCGCCGTCTCGCCATAGGCGAGCGCCAGCGCCGAGGGGCCGCCGGCCGCAGCCGTCTCGACCGCCTGCAGCCGGTCCTGCAGCAGCGTTCCGAAGGATTCCACCTCCGCCGCGACGAGGCTCGGCACCACGGCGATCGTGTTGCCCGACAGCGTCTGGAAGGCCTCCTGCGCCTCCGCCTCGGAGAGCACGGTGATCGCCTCCGCGATGTCGCCTTCGAGCGTCTCGATCGCCCCGGCGACGCTGCGCTGGTTCGGCGTCGCCGCGACGCTGCCGAAATCGATGCCGTTGCGGATCAGGGTCAGGATCACGTCGTCGTCGACATAGGAAAGCGAGGCGTCGAGGAACACGAAGTCGCTCTCGACCGTGTCGGAGAACGTGCCCGAATAGCCGTCCATCGCCGACAGGATCGTATAGGTCTTGCCGCTCGTGTAGTCCGCCTCGTCATCCGCGCTCGTGATCGACACCGTCGCGCCGCCGAGCGTCGCCTCGCCGAGGATGGAGAGCTTGCTCGCCTCGTCCTTGCCGACCACGACGTCGAAGATCGAGCCGGTGACGAAGTCGAAATCGTCGTCGACCGTCAGCGTGCCCGGCGCCGTGGCGCTGCCCGGCATGACATGGCTGCCGGAGGCGAGCGTGACGCTGCCCACCGTGCCGGTGCCGCCGAGCGTCGCGCCACTCGCCACGTCGAAGGCCGTCAGGTTCATCGTGCCGTCGACGAACAGCCGGCCCGCCTTCACGGCCCATTCATCGACCACCTCGGTCGAGCCGACAAGCGTCCAGTCGCCCGTGCCGACCTTCTCGAACGCGTCGAAGCCCTGGAACTGCTCGGCGTCGCCGATCCCGTCGTCGATCTTCGACACGTCGAAACTGTCGGCCTCCGCCCCGGTCTCCGTGCCGCCGAGCTTCAGCGTGTCCGTGTCGGGACCCTCGGCCGCGACCCCGCCCGTGATCGTATAGCCCGACCGCAATTCCAGGCTCGATCCGGCATAGCCGTCCAGCCGCAGCGCTCTTGCTCCGCCGGTACTCGCCAGTTCGCCGGCGACCACCACCGAGACGGTTCCGCCCTCGAGCCCCACCGCGTCATAGGATGACGACGCGCTCGTCACGTGACCGGTCTTCCCGACCGTGAACGCGACGGAACCCTCATAATAGCCGGCCCGAATCGCGAAGGAGCTCGCATCATCGATCGTCTCCACTTCGCCGTCGACCGTGATCGAAAGGGTGCCCGAGCTATAGCGGTAGGCTAGGAGCGTTGTCCCACCTTTTGCGGATATATGCCCGCCCTCTTGAACGGTGACCGAGATATCGCCGTAGTGCGCGGAGGCGATGATTCCTCCCTTGCCTGCAGAGACATCGCCGCCAACGGACACCGTGATATCTCCATACAGAGATAAGAGATGGAGTCCCCACCAGCCTTCGCTCGATACGTCCGCGCCGGCCGCAACCGTGACGCTGACATCGCCAAACTGACTCGTCAGACGCACCCCGTTGTCTTTAGAAGATATCGACCCGCCCTTCTCGACGGTCAGCGACGCGGAAGCATAGTGGGTGTTCTCGACCGATAGCCCAGAGTTGGTTTTATATTCCGTGGGGATCGTTGCCTCGACGTCTCCCGCGACCGTGATGGTCACATCGCCGCCGGGCTTCTCACTAGGGGGGCCGCTTTTGACCTCGATGCCGGACGCGCCCGACACGGTCGCGCCGTCCTTGACGGTGATCGAAACCGGCGCGCTGCCGTCGTTCCGCGCGAATATACCGGACCCGGTCCCGCCCGTGACATCGCCGCCGACGGTGATCGAGACCTCCCCGGCCTCAGCGCCATACGTGGTGTAGGCATAGGCGTAGATGCCCCGCTCACCGCCCGTGATGGTTCCGTCCGTCGTGATCGTCAGGCCCTGAACGACCCCGCTGCCGGTGTCGAGGACATCCGTCGACTTCACGCCGAGCCCGTAGCCGTCCTGTTCCCAGGCAATGGCCGAGGCCGGATCATCCGTGAACGTCAGATGGCCCTTGCCGGTGATCAGCAGGCCGCCATCGGCGTTGTCCGTCATATCGAGGTCGCTCGCCGCAATGACATCGGCATCGTCGAGCGAGATAATGACCTGGCCCGTGACCTGGCCCGAACAGATATAGGTCGTGCCGGTCGACAGCACGCATCCGCTGCTGCCGGCATAGGCACGCCGGCCATAGCCGAGCGTCGCCGCGAGAATGGAGGTCGACAGCAGCGCACCCCGCCGCAGCATCGTCGTCTTCGTCACCAGATCCGCCCCCGCGTCTGATTGTCGTCATGACGGGCAGGACTTTGATGACCCCGCCCGGCGCAAGGCAGGACGGACGCCCGACCCTCCCCCCGGAGAACCGGATCGACACCCCCATTCGCCCCACAATTTCACTATGTCCGAAGGTCTCCAAAGCGGCCACAAGAAAAATATACGGAATTATACGCGGCGAAGGGGGTCGTTCATCTCGGATGCCGGAGATTGTCTTGCGAAGGCGTCGGTGTACCGGCGGTCCCCTTTTCCGCACCATGGCGGCCGGCTAAGACGGGCGCCGCAGGCTGACCGCCGGGGCGGGACGCGCGGGACGAGGGGCGACATCATGGCGAACGACCGGGCCGACACGGCTGTCGAGGGCGGACAGGCGGCGGCCGAGGACGGCATTTCGGGTCCGGCGCCGGCGGCGCGGGTCCAGTATTCGATGTCGCCGGGCTTTTCGGCGCTGCTGGGGGCACAGAAGATCGGCCTCGCGCTCTCCTCCTATCAGTCCGGCAAGCTCTATATGCTCGGCCAGAACCGGGATGGCGGGCTGTTGATCCACGAGCGCTTCTTCCGCAAGGCGATGGGCATCGCCATCCCGGCGCCCGACACGATGATCCTCGCGACGCTGTTCCAGATCATCACCTTCCGCAACGTGCTCGAGCCGGGCGAGGCGATCAACGATCTGTACGACGCCTGTTTCGTGCCGCGCTCGATCGCCGTCACCGGCGAACTCGACGCCCACGACGTCGGCCGGCTCGCCGACGGGCGGACGATCTTCGTCAACACCTCGTACAACTGCCTCGCCACCCCCTCCGAGCGGCACAGTTTTACGCCGCTCTGGAAGCCGCCCTTCATCTCGAAGATCGTGCGCGAGGATCGCTGCCACATGAACGGGCTCGCCATGGAGGCGGGAGTGGCGCGCTATGTCACGGCGGTGAGCCGGTCGGACACGATCGACGGCTGGCGCGACCGGCGCGGCGACGGCGGCGTGGTGGTCGATGTCGGTTCGGGCGAGATCGCCGCGACGGGGCTTTCGATGCCGCATTCGCCGCGCTTCCATCGCGGCCGGCTCTGGCTTCTGAACTCAGGGACGGGCGAACTCGGCACGATCGACCTCGCCACGGGGCGGTTCGAGCCGGTCGCCTTCTGCCCGGGCTTCCTGCGCGGCCTCGCCTTCCACGGCAAGTTCGCCTTCGTCGGCCTGTCGAAGCCGCGTTACAAGCGGTTCGAGGGGCTGGCGCTCGATGCGCGGCTCGAGGCGGCGGATTCGGAGCCGTGGTGCGGTATCCAGGTGATCGACCTCGATACCGGCAGCTGCGTGCAATGGTTCCGCATCGACGGCGCGATCTCGGAACTCTACGACCTCGCCGTGGTGCCGGGCGTGACCCGGCCGATGGCGCTCGGCTTCGCGACGCCCGAGATCATGACGCTGATCACGCAGGAGCCGCTCGCCGGCATGCCGGGCTGAGCGGCCCGTTGCTCAACGCTTGTGGCCGCCGCGCGAGACGATGGCGAGCGTGACGCTGAAGAGGAAGAAGGCCGCGACGACGGCGATCGAGACGACGAGGGATTCGGTGGGCATCTGGCACTCTCCGGTGATCCCCGAAGAGTGCCGGCCGGCCGGCGAAGGACCTTGATCTGGATCAAGCGCCCGTTCGAGTGAAGGGGGGATCAGCGGGTCACGGTGACGGAGACCGGGTCGCTCGCGGGGAAACTCTCCTCGATCGCCTCATCGAGCTTCTCGCCGAGATTCTCCTGGCGGTTCTCGTCGAGATCGCGGTCGCCGCCCTTCTTCGTGGCGGAACCGGCCCGGGGCGAAAAGGTCTCCTCGATCTGCTTGCGCAGCTGCGCTTCGTGATGGTCGGTGGGGGCGGTCGTCATGGTGATACTCCTCTCTGGAAGCTCTCCACCAATGCGCCGCCCCGGCCCGGCGTTCCGCGTCCGCGGCGCCGTTCAGGGGGGAGCCGGCGGTCCGGTCTCGATCAGCTCGACCTCGGAGGCCGCACAGATCGCCTTCAGCGCCTCCGGGCAGCGATCGGTGACGAAGGCGTCGACCTGCGAGATGTGGCCGATGCGCACCGGGGCGCTGCGCTCGAACTTCGAGGAATCGGAGACGAGCACGACACGGCGGGCATTCGAGATGATCGCCTGCGCGACCTTCACCTCGCGATAGTCGTAATCGAGCAACGCCCCGTCCGGGTCGATCGCCGAGGCGCCGATGACCGCGAAATCGACCTTGAACTGGCGGATGAAATCGACCGCCGCCTCGCCGACGATGCCGCCGTCGGAGCGGCGCACCACGCCGCCGGCGACCACCACCTCGATCTGCGGATAGGGCCGCATCGTCGCCGCGACGTTGAGGTTGTTGGTGATCACCATCAGCCCGGAATGCTGCAGCAGCGCCCGGGCGACCGCCTCCGTCGTGGTGCCGATATTGATGAAGAGCGAGGCATTGTCGGGGATCAGCGCCGCGGCGGCGAGCGCGATCGCCTCCTTCTCGGCCGAGGCGATCATGCGGCGCGCGTCATAGCCGACATTCTCGATGCCGGAGGAGAGCACCGCCCCGCCATGCACCCGGGTCAGCAGCTTCTGGTCGCAGAGCTCGTTCAGATCCTTGCGGATCGTCTGCGGCGTCACGTCGAAAGCGGCGGCGAGTTCGTCCACCGTCACCCGGCCGTGCCGCTTCGCCCGCTCGAGAATGGCGTTCTGCCGCGCGATCAGCATCCCCTCTCCCTCCCTCGGCCCGCCGGCGAAGCCGACCCTTGCCTCGCCTTCAGCCTTCGGTGAGCCGCCCGCGCCACGCCGCGACCGCCGTGTCGCGGTCCGCCCCGGGATGACGGTCGGCGCTGCCGACGCCCCAGACCGGCCCCGGCCAGGCCGGATCGCCCTCGAAGCGGCCGACGACGTGCAGATGAAACTGCCGCACGATGTTGCCGAGCGCGGCGACGTTGAGCTTCGCAGGGCGGGCGTGGCGCTCGATCGCGGCGGCCGCCCGTTTCGCCTCGAGCGCGAGCGTCGCGGCATCGGCGTCCGACAGGGCGCTCCATTCCTCGAGGCCGTCGATGCGCGGCAGGAGCAGCAGCCAGGGATAACGCCGGTCGTCCATCAGCCGGACCTGACAGAGCGGCCAGTCGAGGACGAACAGCGAGTCGGCCTCGATGCGCGGCGCCAAGCGGAACTCCACCATCCGAACCTCCCGGTGATTCGTCTCGCCCCGCGACCATACCCGGATCGCGCCGAATCCGCCGTCGAACTTCGCCATCGCCATGATTGCGCCGCCATCGGGGCCTTGATCGGACGGGCGTTCTCCCCCGACGCCCCTCCCCGACCGCTGCGAGGCCCGCCGTGTCGACCGATCCGAAGCCGCGCGCGCCTGCGGCGCGCCCCTTCCCGCGCGCCGGCGGGAGCGGGCGATGACGGCGCTCTCCGCACCGGTCGACGACGGCGAGCGGGTGCTCGCCGGCATCTCTCTGGCGCTTCTCGGCAATCTCGCCTTCGCGAGCGCCGATGCGGTCGTCAAGCTGCTCTCGGTGCGCTACTCGGTGTTCCAGCTCGCTTTCATGCAGGCGAGCTTCGCCACCATCCCGCTGATGGTGCTCGTGATGAAGCATGGCGGGCCGGGCCGGCTGCGGGTGCGGCATCCGCGCCTCGTGCTGCTGCGCGGTCTGCTCGCCGGCTTCGGCGGCACATGCGGCGTCTATGCCTATTCCCAGCTGCCGCTGGCCGATTCCTATGCGATCGCCTTCTCGACACCGCTGATCGTGACGCTCCTGTCGATCCCACTCCTCGGCGAGAAGGTCGGCATCCATCGCTGGGGTGCGGTGGTGGTCGGGCTCGTCGGCGTGCTGATCATGGTGCGGCCCGGCTTCGCGGCGGTCGGCCCCGGCCATGGCGCGATGTTCGTGGCGGCGGTCAACGGCGCCTTCGTCGTGTTGCTGATGCGCAAGATCGCCCGGCTCGAGCAGCCGGCGGTCATGGTGACGGCGGCGGTCGGCGGGCAGATCCTCGTCAACATCCCCGGCATGATCTGGACCTTCCAGACCCCGGCCCTCGCCGATCTCGGGCTCGCCGCGCTCGGCGGCCTCGCCATGGGCAGCGCGCAGTTCCTGATCGTGCGCGGCCTGTCGCTCGCCCCGGCGAGCGCCGTGGCACCAATGCAATATTCGATGATGCTGTGGGCGGTGATCTACGGCGCGGTTCTCTTCGCGACGCCGGTCGATCCGATCCTGCTCGCCGGCGCCTCGATCGTGATCGGCAGCGGGCTCTACATCATGCACCGCGAGCGCCGACGGGGCCGCACCTTGCGGGCGCATGTCTGAGGGGCGCGGGCGGCAGCGTGCGACGGGCAGATTTAGCCCAAACTAAAAAGCGGCCGATAATTCGGCCGCTTCAAAGACAAATGCCAATACACTTGAAACACAGACGTTGGGTCAGAATTTGCGAACGCATAAGTGGTTAACCTGACCTTAACGGAAATCCACGGCGTGCGCTTTGCGACGTGATGTCGCAACCAAAACTCTCCATCCCGGTTGACTCCGCAGCTCGGCGGATCCGTCCGCCGGCGGCTCATCAGAGATCAGGAGAGAACCATGGGTAAGATCGGCTGCCTTGCGGCGCTCGTTGCGCTCGCTCTCTCGTCGACCTCGGCCTCCGCCCTCGACGTCAGCGTCGGCGGCGCGAGCGCGAGCGTCGGCGGACGTTCGGGCGGTGGTGTCGGTGTCAGTGCCAATGTCGGCAATGCCGCGAGCGCCAATGTGGGCGTCGGCGGCGGCGCGAATGGTGGCGTCGGGGCCAACGCCAATGCCAGCATCGGCAACACCAACGCCAATGCGAACGTCAACGCGCTGGGGAACAACTCCGTCGCCGACGTCGACGCATCGGTCAATACCGGCGCGCTCGGCCGCTCCAGTTCGGTCGATGCGGATGTCGGCATCGGCGGCAACAGCGCCGCGGATGTCGATCTGGATCTCAGCCTGCTCGAAGGCGGCGGCGGCCTCGGTGGACCGGGCGATCCGGATGGCCCGGGTGCCGGCGGCCCCGACGGGCCGGGCGTGATCGGTCAGAACGGCCGCAACAGCGGCATCACCGTTGCGCAGGCACGCAAGCGCTGCGTCGGGATTCTCGCCCATTCGCAGCAGTACGACAACGATCTGGTTGCGCTCTGCCGCGCCGTGCAGCGCATGGCGGCCCGCTGAACCCTCCTCCTCATCCCTCTCCCGAACCGGGGGAGGGATGACCGCTCACTCGCCGAGCGGCGGGGCGGGCCAGCCGGCGGCGCGATAGGCCGCCTTCACCGTGTTCGCCATCAGCATGGCGATCGTCATCGGCCCGACCCCGCCCGGCACCGGCGTGATCGCCGCGGCACGCCCCGTCGCCTCGGCCGTCGCGACATCGCCGCAGAGGCGCGTACCGTCCGGCCCCTTCTCCGGCGCCGCCACCCGGTTGATGCCGACATCGATCACCACCGCGCCCGGCTTGATCCAGTCGCCGCGCACCATCTCCGGACGGCCCGTCGCGGCGACCAGGATGTCGGCCCGCCGCGTCACGGCCGGCAGATCGGCCGTGCGCGAATGGGCGATCGTCACCGTCGCCTGCGCCTGCAGGAGCAGTTGCGCGATCGGCTTGCCGACGAGGTTCGAGCGGCCGACCACCACAGCCTCCCGTCCGGAGAGATCGGGACCCAGCACGCGGCGAATGAGCAGCATCGCACCGGCCGGCGTACACGGCACCATGGCCTCGCCGCCGGCGGCGAGACGGCCGACGTTGAGCGGATGCAGGCCGTCGACGTCTTTCTCCGGGGCGATCGCCTCGATCACCCGTGCCCGCGCCTCGTCGAGCCTGCCCGGCAGCGGGAACTGCACGAGAATGCCGTGGATCTCGGGGTCGCGGTTGAGCGCCTCGACGAGAGCGATCAGTTCGATCTCGGATGTCGAAGCCGGCAGCGTGTGCTGCACGGAGTGGAAGCCGAGCGCCGTCGCCCGTTTGCCCTTCGCGCCGACATAGACCTGGCTCGCCGGATCCTCGCCGACGAGCACGACGGCGAGTCCGGGGCGGATGCCGGTCTCGGCCGTCAGCCGGGCCGATGCCGCCCCGACCGCCGCGACGACCGCTTCCGCAACCGCCCGGCCATCGATCCGTTGGGTCGGGATCTCAGCGGAAGACGACGGTGCGCTGGCCATTGATCAGCACCCTGTGTTCGAGGTGGAATTTGATCGCGCGTGCCAGCACGGCACATTCGACGTCGCGGCCGATCGCGATCAGAGTCTCGGCCGACATCGAATGGTCGACCCGCTCGACGTCCTGCTCGATGATCGGGCCTTCGTCGAGATCGGCGGTGACGTAATGCGCCGTCGCCCCGATCAGCTTGACGCCCCGTTCGTGCGCCCGGTGATAGGGCTTGGCACCCTTGAAGCTCGGCAGGAAGGAATGATGGATGTTGATGACGCGCCCGGCGAGCGCGCGCGACATGCCGTCGGACAGGACCTGCATGTAGCGGGCGAGCACGACGAGATCGATCCGCTCGGCCTCGATCATGGCGAGGAGCGCGTTCTCCTGCTCGGCCTTGCGATCCGGCGTGACGGGCAGATGGTGGAAGGGCAGACCGTCGGCCTCGACACGCCGGCGCAGCGTCTCGTGATTGGAGACGACCGAGACGAGCTCCATCGGCAGCTGATCGATGGAATTGCGGTAGAGCAGATCGTTCAGGCAATGGCCCATCTTCGAGACGAGGATCATCACCCGCGGCCGCACGGCGAGATCGTGGATGTGCCAGTCGAGCTGGTAGGCGGTGGCGACCGGGGCGAAGCCGCGCGTGAAGGATTCGACCGTCGTCGTCGGCGCCGAGAAGGCGACGCGCATGAAGAAGCGGCCGGTCTCCGGATCGCCGTACTGGGCGCTCTCGACGATGTTGCCGTCCTGGGCCGCGAGCGAGTTGGCGACCGCGGCGACGATACCCTTCCGATCCTCGCAGGAGAGCGTCAGAACGAAGCGTGCCGGATCCATGCCCATGATCATTTCCCAACGAGGCGCGGCGCGCCCGCGCCGGCCGGCGGAGCACTAGCGGGCGCGAGCAGGCGCCGCAACAGGCAAAGCCGCGCAGCCGCGGCGTTGGAAAGCGCGGCAGGGGCGTGCTAAGTGCGGCGGCGGCCGCGAGGGGCGACATGGCTGAACAGACGAACCGTCAAACCCGCATCGCGGTGCTCGCCGGCCCGACGCCGGACGCGCAGGAAGCGCAGGTGCGGCTTGCCGAACGCTACGGCACCGTCGAGCCGGAGGCCGCGACCGTGATCGTCGCGCTCGGCGGCGACGGCTTCATGCTGCAGATGCTGCACCGCTTCATGAATGCCGGGAAGCCGATCTACGGCATGAACCGTGGCACGGTCGGCTTCCTGATGAACGATTATAGCGAGGAGGATCTGATCGAGCGGGTCGACGCCGCGCTCGTCACCGCGCTCCACCCGCTCGTCATGCAGACGCGCGACGATGCCGGCCGCGCCGCGCAATCCTTCGCGATCAACGAGGTCGCCCTGTTCCGCCAGTCCTATCAGGCGGCGAAGCTCAGGATCACCATCGACGGCGCCGTGCGGCTCGAAGAGCTGATCTGCGACGGCATCCTCGTCGCCACCCCCGCCGGATCGACCGCCTACAACCTCTCCGCCCACGGGCCGATCCTGCCGCTCTCGGCGCCAATGCTGGCGCTCACGCCGATCAGCGCCTTCCGGCCCCGGCGCTGGCGCGGCGCGATCATTCCCGACCGGGCGGTGGTCAAGATCGAGGTGCTCGAGACGGAGAAGCGACCGGTCAATGCGGTCGCCGACCACACCGAAGTGAAATCGGTGGTCGAGGTCGTGGTGCGCCAGGACCGCCGCGCCCGCAGCCTGATCATGTTCGACCCCGGCCACTCCTTCGACGAGCGGATCCTCGCCGAACAATTCCGCTACTGATCGGCGCCGCGGGTCGCCACGGATCAGCGCGTCCAGTCGCTGACGATCTCGGACAGCGCCGGCCGCGGCCGCTCGAAGGGCGGGATGTCGGGCGTGCCGATATGGACGAGCCCGGCAAGTCGCTCCTCGGGCGCGAGACCGAGCAGCGCGCGCGCATCCTCGTCATAGGTCACCCATTCGGTGATCCACTGGGCGCCGAAGCCCATCGCCTGCGCCGCGACGACGAGGTTCATCGCCGCCGCACCGGCCGAGAGCACCTGCTCCCATTCCGGGATCTTTGGATGAGGCGCGGCGCGGCTGACCACCGCGACGACCAGCGGGGACCGGGTGAAGCGGGCCTCCTCGAAAGCGATGCGCTTCTCGTCGGCGCCGGGCTGTTTCGTCCTCAGGAGGGCGGCGAAGGCGGCGCCCGCTTCGGCACGGGCCGCGCCCCTGAAGAGAATGAAGCGCCAGGGCGCCAGCTTGCCGTGGTCCGGCACGCGCGCGGCGATCGTCAGGAGGGTGTCGAGCTGCGCCGCGTCGGGACCGGGCTCGACGAGATTGACGGCGGGGATCGAACGGCGCCGCAGCAGGAAATCGATCGTATCGTTCATGGGGGGTCTCTCGACATCGGGAAAGGCCGTGTGGCGCCGGCCCGGCGAGGCTTAGCGGATTCGCCGCCGGGCGAGAATGGCGGACGGCGTCGCAGGGGGCGGATGCTTGCCGGCCGGTCTTGAATTCGCCATCCTGCCGCTCCTTATGCTCGCGCCGGGCCGGCCAGCGGCCGCAGCGCGGGCCGAGACGGGGGCGAACCGGGAGACGGAGCAGCGATGAGGCGGCGAATCAGCATCGGCACGAAGGCGGCGGCCCTGCTCGCCGCGGCGATGCTCGTCGCCATCCCGTCTCTCCACGCCCAGGACGCCCTGCCACTGCCGCCCGCCGATGTGCCCGACGGTGCTGCGCCCGCCGATCCGATGGCCCTGACGCCGCTGCAGGGCGGCCTTCCCGCGCCGATGATGACCGCACCGCCGCCCGCGGCCCCTGCCCCGCCGCGCGGCGAGGCCGCCGCGCCGCCGCCCGCAGCCCTCCCTCCGGCTGCGGCACCGCCGGCCGCTGCCACGGCGCCCGCCGCCGCGCCGATCGGCAATCTGACGCTCGAGGCACGCCTCACGGAGGACGGCCGATCCGTCCCGGCCGACGTGATCTGGCGGGTGTTCTCGCAGACGCCGGGCGGCGATGGCCGCCTGCCGCTCGTCAAGGAGGAGACCGGCGGCATTGTCACGCTGGCGGTCGAGCCGGGCCGCTATGTCGTCCATGCCGCCTATGGCCGGGCCGGTGCGGCGAAGCAGATCACCGTCGGCGGCACGGCGGTGCACGACACGCTGGTGCTCAATGCCGGCGGCCTCAAGCTCAGCGCGATGGTCGGCAGCGACAAGACGGTCAATGGCGACGAAGCCTCCTTCGACATCTTCGCCGAGGAGCAGAGCGATGCCGGCGAGCGGCGGCTGATCGTGCCGCGGGTGCACCCGAACCGCGTCGTCCGGCTGAATGCGGCGACCTATCATGTCGTCGGGCGCTACGGGAACGCCAATGCGGTGGTCCGGGCCGACATCCGGGTCGAGCCGGGCAAGCTCACCGAGGCGACGCTCTATCAGCAGGCGGCGCGGATGACGCTGAAGCTCGTCGCCGAACGCGGCGGCGAGGCGCTCGCCAACACGAACTGGTCGGTGGTGACGCCCGGCGGCGACACGGTGTTCGACAGCGTCGGCGCCTTCCCGGCCGTGGTGCTCGCGGTCGGCGACTACACCGCGATCGCCAAGCACGACGACAAGATCTACGAGCGCAGCTTCTCGGTCGAATCGGGCATCGACCGCGAGATCGAAGTGCTGGCGAAGTAGCCGGCTCGGGCAGCGAGCCCCCCGCCCCCTTCGTGGCCCGCCTATTCGGCCGCCTTGAGGGCCGCCCCGTCGCGCCATCGTCCGAGACGGGCGATCGCCTCTTCGAGCGTCGCCCGGTGCTTGGCGAAGCACAGCCGGACGAGGCCGGTCGTCGCCTTGTCGCGATAGAAGGCGGAGAGCGGGATGGTCGCGACCCCTGCCTCGCGCACCAGCCGCTCGGCGAAGGCCTGATCGTCGCCGGCCGCGTCGAAGGCGGAAATGTCGATGTTGAGGAAATAGGCGCCCGAGCAGGGCAGCACGTCGAAGCCCGCCTCCGCGAGCCCCGCGGCGAGGAAATCGCGGCGTTCCTGGAGCGCGCCGCGCAGGCCGTCGAAATAGGCCGCATCGAGCGCGAGGCCGGCGGCGACGGCACGCTGCAGCGCGGGGGGCGTCGTGAAGGTCAGATACTGGTGCGCGCGCGCGATCGGCTCGATCAGCGCCCGCTCGGCGGTGATGTAGCCGACCTTCCAGCCGGTCATAGAGAAGGACTTGCCGGCCGAACCGATCCGCACCGTGCGGGCCCGCGCCGAAGGGAGGCCGAACAGCGAGGCGTGCCGCGTGCCGTCGAAGGTCAGGTGCTCATAGACCTCGTCGCAGACGGCGACCAGATCGTGCCGGACGAGGAACGCGGCGAGCCAGGCGAGCTCTTCGGCGGAAAACACCTTGCCGGTCGGATTCATCGGCGTGTTGACGACGATGAGGCGGGTGTGCGCCGTCACCGCGGCTTCGAGCGCCGCCTTCGGCAGCGTCCAGTCGGGAGCGACGAGCCGCACCGGCACGACGGTCGCCCCGGCGCGCTCGATGATCGGCGCATAGGAATCATAGGCGGGCTCGAGGATGATCGCCTCGTCGCCGGGATTGAGCAGCGCGAAGAAGGCGGCGGCGAGCGCCTCGGTGGCCCCGGAGGTGACGAGCACCTCGCTCTCCCAGTCGGCCTCGATGCCGAAGAAGCGGGCGCCGTTCTCCGCCACGGCGCGGCGCAGTTCCGGCACGCCCCGCATCGGCGGATATTGGTGCGGCCCTTCGAGGAGCGCGGCGGCGGCCGCCTCGACGACGGCCCGCGGCTCCAGCCCCTCCGGAAAGCCCTGGCCGAGATTGACCGCGCCATGCGCCGCGGCGAGCCGCGACATCGCCTCGAATACCGTGATCCCGAGCGCGCCGAAGGTCCTGTTCGTCATCTCAAGCCGACCCGTCCATGCCTGCACCAAAGGCCCCGCACGGACGCGCGGGGCCTCTCTTGTCTCAAGTCTTCGTCCCGCCGTCTCCGGGCGGGAGGCGCGCTGCGCCTATCTCGCGGTCGCCGGGATCCACGGCGCCGTCGCCGCAGCGCTCTCGCCGAACTGCGGCAGCTTGGCGTTCAGATCCTCGATGGTCTTGATGCCCTTCTCGCGCAGCTCCGCCTGGGTGACGAGCGTCGGCTCGACCACCACCTGCCGGCCCGGATCCTGGCCGGCGATCAGCAGCGCCACCGCCCGCACCGAGACCGCGCCGACCACCGCCGGATTGGTCGCCACCGTCGCGACCCACGGGCTGCCCTCGGCGCCGATCTCCTGGATGTCGGCGGTCGAGATATCGGCAGAATAGATCTTCACCTTGTCGGCGACGCCGAGCTCCTCGACGGCGAGCTTGACGCCGCGGGCGAACTCGTCGAACGGCGCGAAGACGACCGAAATGTCGGGATTGGCCTGGAAGGCGGCCTTGGTCTGATCCGAGACCGAGGCCGCGATCGTGTCGTTGACGACGCCCCAGCGGGCCTTCTCGACGATGCCGGGATTGGCTTTCCTGACCTCCTCCCACACCGCGTTGCGGCGGTCGAGCGGGGCGAATCCCGGCACATAGACATAGCCCGCATTGAAGCTCGTGCCGTTCTCCTCGAGCGCCTTTTCGAGCGCGAGCTTCGCAAGCAGCGCGTCGCTCTGCTCGACCTGCGGGATCTTCTCGTTCTCGAGATTGACGTCGAAGGCGACGACCTTGATGCCGGCATCGACGGCCTTCTGGGCGACGTCCTTCAGCGACTCGGTGAGGCCGTGATCGATGATGATGCCCTCGACGCCGAGGCTGATCGCCTGATCGATCTGGTCGCGCTGTTCGGCGGCGTCCTGCCGGCCCGGAAAGACGCGCAGATCGATGCCGAGCGCGCGGGCCTGCGCCTCGGCACCGGCCTGATAGGCCTGAAAGAAGTCGCCGCCCGAGATGTAGGTGACGAGCGCCACCTTGACGCCGCCCTTGTCGAACGGCGCCGGTGCTCCGGCGAGACCTTCGGCGCGAGCGGTGCCGGCGAGGAGGCCGGCCATGCCGAGGCCGGCGGCGGCGAGAGCGAGCGCCCGTCTGGTGATCATTCTATTCCCCCGAGATCGCGTTCGGCCGCCCCTAGAAGGGTCCCGGCCCGGACATGCCAACCTCGATAAGCCGTCGCACCGCTTTCCGGAACGAAGAAAATTCTATATCTCCCGCTTCCGGGTAGATTTTTCTCTCTCCAATCCGGGTCCGCCCTCGGCTAGCCTCCGGCTCGGGACATTCGACGCCATGACGAGCAACAGTCTGCACGCCATCGAGGGCCAGCGCGACCGCGCCGAGGCGGCGGTCGCCGCCGCAACGGACGCGGTGATCGCCGCCGGTCGCGCCGCCGCGGGCCGCCACTGGGTGCCGGCGACGTCGGGCAATTTCTCGGTGCGCATCGACGGCGGCCGCGCCGCCATGACGCGCTCGGGCGTCGACAAGGGCGCCCTGTCGGCGGCCGACATCCTGATCCAGCCGCTCGACGCGCCGCTCCTGCCCGGCTCCTCGGCGGAGGCGCCGCTGCACGTCGCGCTCTATCGGGCCGATCCCGCGATCGGCGCGATCTTCCATGTCCACAGCCCGGCCGCCACGGTTCTGTCGCGCCTCGCTCTCGAGGACGAGTCCGCGGAGGACGCCGTGCGGCTCGAAGGCTGGGAACTCCAGAAGGCGCTGAAGGGCGTCCGGACCCACGAAGCGGTGGTCGAGGTTCCGGTCTTCGCGAATGATCAGGATACGGTGCGGCTCGCCGCCCTCGTCGATGCGCGGTTCGCGGCGCCGCGCGAGGCCGGCCTGCACATCGCGCCGGGTTATCTCCTCGCCGGCCACGGGCTCTACGCCTTCGGCGCGGACGCCGCGGAGGCCTGGCGGCACCTCGAAGCCTTGGAAACGCTCCTCGAACAAGAACGCTCCTATCGGAGGTCCAGACGATGACGACCCTCACCATCTATCCCTATGCCGAACCCGCGAACGCGGAGAAGACGACGAGCGACACCGCCGAGATCGCGGCGCTGCTCGGCGATGTCGGCGTGCGCTTCGAGCGCTGGACGGCCGACCGCGAACTGCCGGCGGGCGCCGACCAGGCGACCATTCTCGACGCCTACAAGAGCGAGATCGATCGGCTCTCGGCCGAGGCCGGCTATCGCACGATCGACGTGATCAGCATCAAGCCGGACAATCCGAACAAGGAGGCGCTGCGCACCAAGTTCCTCGACGAGCACACGCACGACGAGGACGAGGTCCGCTTCTTCGTCGAAGGCAGCGGCGCCTTCTACCTGCATCTCGGCGACAAGATCTATCAGGTGGTGTGCACCCGCGGCGACCTGCTCTCCGTGCCGGCCGGCACGCAGCACTGGTTCGACATGGGCCCGGCACCCGAATTCACCTGCATCCGGCTGTTCATCTCGCCGGACGGCTGGGTGGCGAAGTTCACCGGCGACGCCATCTCGGCGAGCGTGCCGCGCTTCAACGAAGCCCGCGCCGCCGCCTGATCAGGCGCCGCGCTGCTCCGGAAACAGCCCGGCGAGCCCTTCGGCGCTCGCCGGGGCGATGCCGCGCTCGGTGATCAGGCCGCTGATCAGCCGGGCCGGGGTTACGTCGAAGGCGGGGTTCGCCGCCTTCGTTCCCTCGGGCGCGATGCGCACCCTTGTCACCGCGCCGTCCGGCGTCACGCCGGCGATGTGGGTCACCTCCTCCGCCGAGCGCTCCTCGATCTCGATCGCCCCCACCCCCTTCGGCAGGCTCCAGTCGACCGTGCTCGCCGGCAGGGCGACGTAGAAGGGCACGCCATTGTCGGCAGCGGCGAGCGCCTTCAGATAGGTGCCGATCTTGTTGCAGGCGTCGCCATTCGCCGCGACCCGGTCGGCCCCGACGAGCACCAGATCGACGGACCCCTCCTGCATCAGATGGCCGCCGGCATTATCGGCGACGAGGGTGTGCGGCACGCCGTGCGCAGCGAGTTCCCAGGTGGTGAGGCTGGCGCCCTGGTTGCGCGGCCGGGTCTCGTCGACATAGACGTGCACCGGCAGGCCCTCGTCGTGGGCCTTGTAGATGACGCCGAGCGCCGTGCCCCAGTCGACGCAGGCGATCCAGCCGGTGTTGCAATGGGTCAGGATGTTGACCGGCCCGGCGCCGCCCTTCTTCTCGAGCGCGGCCCGGACGAGCGCGACGCCGTGGGTGGCGATCGCCTCATTGGTGGCGACGTCCTCTTCGGCGAGGGCGTCGGCGAGCGACAGCGCCGTCTCGTGACGCGCGTTCTCGGCCACCGCGGTGACCGCGCGCAGCATGCGGTCGAGCGCCCAGCGCAGATTGACCGCGGTCGGGCGGCTGGCGAGCAACCGGCCATAAGCGGCGTCGAGCGCGGCATCGGAGGCGTCCTCGCGCAGCGCAAAGGCGAGGCCGTAAGCCCCGGTGACGCCGATCAGCGGCGCACCGCGCACCACCATGCGGCGGATCGCATCGACCGCGGCCGCCTCGGTCGCGATGTCGAAGGTGGTGAAGGCGTGCGGCAGCCGGGTCTGGTCGACCACGGTGACGCCGTCGCCGCTGCGCCAGATCGAGCGATAGGAGGTGCCGTCGACCCGCATCGTGTCTCTCCTCGGAAATCGGTCGGTTCAGGCCGCGCCGGGCCGCAGATCGAGCGCGCCGAAATCGCGCACCGACGGGAAGCGCGGATCGGCCGGCGTCGCCTCGCGCAGCGCATGGCCGACCGGCATGCCGGCGGCCGCGGCGGCCTCGAGCTCGCGCGGATTGTCCGAGAGAAAGAGGACCCGCTCCGGCGCGCGCCCGATCGCCCGCGCGATGGTCAGATAGGAGGCGGCGTCCGTCTTCGCACCGGTCTCGGTGTCGAAATGGCCGGAAAAGAGCGGCCGCAGGTCGCCGGCGCTCGAATGGCCGAAAAAGAGGTGCTGCGCCTTCACCGAGCCCGAGGAATAGACGTAGAGCGGCAGGCCGGCCTCGCGCCAGCGGCGGAGCGCGGCGACGGCATCGTCATAGATCGGGCCTTCGAGCGCCCCTTCCGCGAAGCCGCGGTCCCAGATCAGGCCCTGGATCTTCTTGAGCGGCGGCGCCTTGCGATCCTCGGCGATCCAGCCGAGCAGCGCGCCGACCGGATCGGCCCCCGGCCCGGCGAGCGCCGCGGTCTCCTCGAGGATCGCCCGCACCTCCGGCGTATCGCCATGGCGCGCGACGTAATCCGCGAGCCGGTCCCGCGCATAGGGGAACATCACGGTCGCGACATAGGATTGCGGGCTGACCGTGCCCTCGATGTCGATCAGCACGGCGTCGACGGCAAAGCGGAGCGCCTCGGTCATCTCGGGCATCCTCGGGGTCGGCGGAACGGGAGGCGGAGTTATAGCGGAGGCCAGCCGCCCGTCCACCGCCGATCGTGCGGGCGGGCTCAGAAGAGATCGAGCTGATGCACCGCGGGCCTTCGCCGGCGCGACCCCCGGGCGGGACGGACGAGGACGTCCGGCGGCAGATCGGCGAGGAAGCGCGACGGCGGCACGGCTCTCCGGGCGCCGCGGACGCTGCGCTCGGCGGCACAGGTAAGTACCAGACGGTCCTGCGCCCGTGTAAGCGCGACATAGCAGAGCCGCCGCTCCTCGGCGAGGGCGTCCGGCTCGGGTGGCATGCCCCCGAAGGAGAAGGGCAGAAGCCCCTCGTCGAGGCCGACGACGAAGACGACGGGAAATTCGAGCCCCTTCGCCGCATGGATGGTGAGGAGTGCGACGCGGGCGGCGCGGGGATCGAAGAAATCCGCCTCGCTCGCGAGCGCCACCGCCTCGCCGAAAGCGGCCTCGTCCGGCGCGGATGCGGCGATCGCCGTCAGCCAGCGCTCCGCCTCGGCGCGTGTCGCGGGGTCGAGATCGTCGCGCCCCTCGCGAACGCTTCCGAAAGCCGCGGCGAGCCGGTCGCCGAGCGTGCCGTCCGCCTGGCGGGCGACCGCGGCGAGCGCCGCACGGACGCCTGCATGGTCCGCTATGCGGGCCGGCGCGCTCTTCTTGAACGGGATGCCGGCGTGGTCGAACGCCGCCCGCAGCGCCGCCGCCTGACCGTCGGTGCGATAGAGCACGGCGAAATCTGCGAAGCCGAGCCGGTCGGCCCCGCTCTGCCGCCCGGCGAGCGCGTTCGCCGCGAGGAGATCGTGGCCGCCGATCATCTCCTCGATGGTGTGGGCGACGAACTCCGCCTCGGCCCGCTCGTCGGCCGCGACATGGAGCGCGATCGGTGCGCCCATCGGCCGGGTCGCACCCTCTGGCGGTGCGCCGATCAACGACGCCGCAGCGGCGACGATGGTGCCGGTCGAGCGGTAGTTGCGGCCGAGCCGGAAAGTCCGGGCGGCGGGGAAGTCCGCGGCAAACCGGGCGAAACAGGCGGCATCCGCCCCGCGGAAGCCGTAGATCGCCTGGTTCGGATCGCCGATCACGCAGAGCCGTCCTTCAGGACCGGCGAGGAGCAGCAGAAGGCGGTACTGGGCGTCGTCGACATCCTGGAACTCGTCGGCGACGATGTGGCGGAAGCGGCCGCGCCAGGCCGCCGCGATGCCGGGCTCGGCCGCGAGCAGCGCGGCGGGCAGCCGGATCAGATCGTCGAAATCGACGAGGTTGCGGGCTCGCATGGCGGCATCGAGCGCCGTGCCGGCCGCCCCCGCGGCGGCATCGTCCGCAAGGCCGCTGCGCTTGGAGCGCGAGATCGCGCGCAGCATCGCCGCCGCTTCGCGCTCCGACAGCCCCGTCTCGGCGACGAGCAGCGCCGCGCGTTCGGGATCGGCGGCAATGCGGAAGCCGGGCGCGAGGCCGGCCTCCGCCGCATGGGCCCGCAGGATGGCGAGGCCGAGCGTGTGGAAGCTGTGCACCGTCACCGGCGCGCCGGGCAGCAGCGCCGCGAGTCGTGCCGCCAGTTCCTCCGTCGCCCGCCGCGTGAAGGTCACGGCGAGGCACTCCGCCGGCGTCAGCCCATGATCCCGCACCAGATGAGCGATGCGGTGGGTGAGCATGCGCGTCTTGCCGGAGCCGGGCCCGGCGAGCACAACGACCGGCCCGTCGACGGCGGCGGCCGCCTCGGCCTGATCCGCGTCGAGCCCGGCGAGCACGCCGCCCCGCGGCGAGCCGGCCACCGGCGCCGGGCCTTCGCCGCCCTCGGCCGCATCCGCCTCCGCCTGCCTGACGCGCCTCGCCGGCTTCGCCCGCGATCCGAGCGGGCCGTCGAACAGCAGCGCGCCCTTCGACAGCCGCTCAAGTTCGCCGGGCTCGAAGAGGCGGATGACGCCGTATTCGCCGTCATAGCCGGCCTGCCGGATCACTGCGCCGGCGCGCAGTCGGGCCACCGCCTCGCCGAGCAGAGGATGAACCTTCGCCACGTCCTCGACCGGCCGCTCTTCGAGAAGGTCGAGCTCGGCCCCGAGCGCCGCCGTCCGCTCATACGCGGCTTCAACCGCCTTCGACGCGACGCCCACGCCGACGATCTCGGCGATCATCTCCGGCAGCGGCACGAGGCTCGCCGCGTCGCCGTCGGTCGGTAGCGCCACGACCTCCTCGACCGGGCGGTCGGCGAGCGCCTCGACGCGATGGGCGACACCGACCGTCAGCCGACCGCCACAGACCGGGCAGAGGCCGCCCTGCGCGATCGTTTCCCGCGGATCGAGCCGCACGCCGCAGGCGCGGTGCCCGTCGGCGTGGTATTTCCCCTCCTCGGGGAAGAACTCGACCGTTCCGTGATAGCCCGCGCCCGTCTCGAGCGCGCGGCGGATGGCGAAATAGTCGGGCTCGCAGGAGAAACGCGTCGCCTCGCGGCCGAGCTTGGCCGGCGAATGCGCATCGGAATTCGAGGTCAGCCGGAACCGGTCGAGCGAGGACACCCGCCGGTTCATCGCGGGGTCGGAAGAGAGGCCTGTTTCGACCGCGAAGATGTGAGGCGCGAGATCGCCGTAGCAGTCGTCGATGGAATCGAACCCGGATTGGGATCCCATCGCCGCGAACCAGGGCGTCCAGATGTGGGCCGGGACCAGATAGGAGTGCGGCCCGCTGTCGAGTGCGATCTCGAGCAGGTCGCGCGAATCGAGGCCGAGGATCGGCCGACCGTCCGAGGCGATGTTGCCGATCGCGGCGAGCCGCGCCGCCAGCCGGTCCGCGGTCGCGAAGTCCGGCACATAGATCAGATGGTGCACCTTCCGCGTCTTCTCGCCCTTCTTGTAGATGGTCGAGATTTCGGTCGAGAGCATGAAGGAGACGGGCGTCCGGCAGGCGGGCGGCAACGTCCGCTCGACGGCCTGCGCGATCTCCGGCTTCAGGCGGAAGAGGCCGTTGCCGGCCGGCACCAGCTTGTCGCGGATCTCGGCGAGCCAGCCGGGATGGACGCAGTCGCCCGTGCCCACCACGGCGATGCCCTTGCGGGCTGCCCACCAGGCGAGGTGTTCGAGATCGAGGTCGCGGCTCGTCGCGCGCGAGTGTTTCGAATGGACGTGCAGATCGGCGTGGAACATCGCCGGAGTCTGGGCCGAGTCCCGGCCCGGAACAAGCCGGCACACCATCGCGGGGGCGGCGCCCTCCCCCGTCGCGCGGGAGAGGGCGGAGGCCTCAGGCGGCGGCGCCGGCGGGGCTCGGCGGGGCGGGCGGCCGGACGCGCAGATTGTTCTGCACATAGGTGACGCCGAGCACGTCCTGCGCGAGGTCCTCGGCCCGCCGCCGGTCGCGGCGGCTTTCCACCGTCCCGGCAAGGGTCACCTCGGTTCCATCGACCGTCACCTCGATCTCCGAGGCGTCGAGGAAGGAATCCTCGGCCAGCCGATCATTGACGTCTTCGAGGATGCGGGCGCTCGACCGAACATAGCCCTTCGGCCCCTTGCCGCGGTGATCGCCGCGCGGCGCCGTCGCTTCGCCCGGCGCGCCGCGGCCCATCCAAGCCGCGACCTCCTCGCGCTCGCGGTCGAACTGCGGCGCGTTGCCGAGGCGGTCGGCGGTGCGGAAGGCGCGACCGGTGCCGTAGGCTTCGCCGCCCTCCGGCTCCAGCCAGGCCTGCGCCTCGGCAGCGCCGCTGCCGTGCGGCGCGCCATAGGCATCCGGTTCACGGCCGCGCGGCTGATAGGCCTCGCGATCGGCGGCGACCTGCCGCCTCCCCCGGCCGGCATGCCGGCCGCCGGCCGCATGGCGCGCACCCGCGGCCGGGCCGCCATCCTCGTCGTCGGTGAACTCCGGCCGCTCATAGGAGACGGGCGGATTGTCGGACGGCGTACCCGCCGGGCGGCGGTAGCGTCGATCCTCGTCCTTCCACTGGTCGTATCGGGCCATCGTCTTTCTCCTGCCATCTGCCGGCGGCGGAGGCCGCCGGGCGCAATGGCGCGCGAAGGAAATACACCGTCGGAAACGGCGATCCGGCCGGCAGCGTTCCGTGCCCCGCCGCCGGCAACCGTTTCCCCGGCGCTCCGTTGGCCTGCCGCGAAACCAATGGAGCGGCAGGAATGGAACTCGAAGGAAAGGTCGCGCTCGTCACGGGCGCGGGATCCGGCATCGGGCGCGGTGCGGCGGAAATTCTCGCGCGCCGGGGCGCCCGCGTCGGCCTGCTGGGGCGGACGGCAGAAGAGCTCGACGAGGTCAGGACCGCGATCGAGACGATGGGCGGGACGGCGATGACACTCGTCGCCGACGTTGCCGATCCGACGGCCATGAAGGAGGCCTTCGCGGCGCTCCTCTCCTCCTACGGCCGGCTCGACATCGCGGTGGCGAATGCCGGCGTCAACGGCGTCTGGGCGCCGATCGACGATCTGAAGCCCGAGGAGTGGGAACAGACCGTCGCGATCAATCTGCGGGGCACCTATCTGACGCTGCACCACGCCGTGCCGCCGATGAAGCAGGCGGGCGGTGCGATCGTCATCGTCTCCTCGATCAACGGGACGCGAACCTTCAGCAATCCCGGCACCACGGCCTATGCCGCGACCAAGGCCGGCCAGCTCGCCCTCGGCCAGGTGGCGGCGCTCGAACTCGCCAAGCACCGCATCCGGGTCAACGTGATCTGCCCCGGCGCGATCTCGACCAGTATCGACGCCAACACGAAGAAGCGGAACACGGGGGAGGCTGCGGTGCCCGTCGAGTATCCGGACGGGCAGGTGCCGCTCACCGACGGGGAGTCGGGAACGATCGAGGACGTGGCGGAGCTGGTGCTCTTCCTCGTCTCCGATCGCTCCCGCCACATCACCGGAACGCCCGTCTGGATCGACGGGGCTCAGTCGCTCCTGGTCTGACGCGGCGGCAGGCGGCCGGCCCAGACCTGAAGCCCGCGCGGCGGCACGATCCGTTCGTCGCCGGGCTTCACCGCCTCGCCCTCGGCGCCGTCCGCCGTGTCGACGAGGCAGCGCCATTGCGGCGTCTCGTCCTTCGGGATGCGGAAATGCACGCCATTGTCCGAGCCGTTGAGGAGGATGAGGAGCGAGGCTTCGCCCTCGCGCTGCGGTGCGAGGCGCACGGTGAGGCATTTGACGTGCGGCGCCGACCATTCCTTGTCGCTCATCCGCTCGCCGCCCGCCGAAAACCATGCGATGTCGGGCTGGCCCCGGCTGTTGCGCGCACCGGTCGCGAACTCCGGCCGGGACAGCACGGAATGTTCGGCGCGCAGCCGGATCATCTTCTTGACGAAGGCGGTCAGCTCCCCGTCCGGCTTCGACCAGTCCACCCAGCCGATCTCGTTGTCCTGGCAATAGGCGTTGTTGTTGCCGCCCTGCGAATTGCCGAGCTCGTCGCCGGCGAGCAGCATGGGCACGCCCTGCGACAGGAAGAGCGTCGCGATCAGATTGCGCTTCTGCTGCGCGCGGAGGCGCAGGATGCCCTCGTCCTCGGTCTCGCCTTCGGCGCCGCAGTTCCAGCTCTTGTTGTCGCTATGGCCGTCCTGATTGTTCTCGCCATTCGCCTCGTTGTGCTTGTCGTTGTAGGAAACGAGGTCGTGCAGCGTGAAGCCGTCATGCGCCGTGATGAAGTTGACGCTCGACCAGGGGCGCCGTCGCCCATCTCCGAACAGGTCGTTCGAGGCCGCGAAGCGGGTCGCGAAAGCGCCGAGCAGACCCTCGCCGCCGATCCAGAACTCCCGCACCACGTCGCGATAGTCGCCGTTCCACTCCGAGAAACCGGCCGGAAAATTGCCGAGCTGGTAGCCTCCCGGGCCGACATCCCACGGCTCGGCGATCAGCTTCATGCCGCCGAGCACCGGGTCCTGCAGGATCGCGGCGAAGAAGGCGTGGCCGGGATCGAAGCCGGTCGGCCGACGGCCGAGCGTGGTGGCGAGGTCGAAGCGGAAGCCGTCGACCTCATAGGCGGTCGCCCAGTGCCGCAGACTGTCCATCACCATCTGCAGCACGCGCGGATGGTCGGTGTTGAGCGCGTTCCCGGTGCCGGTCAGATTGTCGTAGAAGCGCGGCTGATCCGGCAGCAGGCGGTAGTAGGAGGCGTTGTCGATGCCCTTGAAGGACATCGTCGGGCCGAGATGGTTGCCTTCGCCGGTGTGGTTGTAGACGACATCGAGGATCAGCTCGAGACCGGCCTCGTGGATCTGGTCGACCGCGCGGCCAATCGATTCGAGCTCCGCTTCGCCCAGATAGCGCCGCTCGGGGGCGAAGAAATTGAGCGTGTTGTAGCCCCAGTAGTTCGAGAGACCGCGCTCGACGAGGTGCCGGTCCTGCACGAAGGCGTGCACCGGAAGAAGTTCGACCGTCGTCACGCCGAGATCGACGAGATAGTCGAGCAGCGCCGGCTCGCCGAGTGCATCGAATGTGCCGCGCGAATCCTCCGGCACCAGCGGACACTGCATGGTGAGGCCGCGTGTGTGCGCCTCGTAGATCACCGTCTTGTGCCACGGGATCGGCGGACGGCGCGGCGCGGCGGGCCGCTGCTTGCCGACGACACGGGCCTTCGGCACGAAGGGGGCGCTGTCGCGCTCGTCCTTCGTCAGATCGGCGTCGTCGCCCGGACCGACCGGATAGCCATAGACCGCGTCGTCCCAGACGAGATCGCCGACCAGCGCCTTGGCATAGGGGTCGATCAGGAGCTTGGCGTCGTTGAAGCGGTGGCCCTGTTCGGGCGCCCAGGGTCCATAGACGCGATAGCCATAGACCTGGCCGCGGTGCACGCCGCCGACATGGACGTGCCAGACGCCGTTCGTACATTCGGTGACCGGGATGCGCTCGGTCTCGTTCTGCCCGCTTTCGTCATAGAGGCAGAGCACGACGCCTTCGGCATTGTCGGAAAAGAGCGCGAAATTGACGCCCCCCTCGTCTTCGGTGGCGCCGAGGGGGTGGCTGTATCCGGGGGTGATGCGGCTCATGCGACCTTCGAGGCGGGAGTGCGGGTTTTGGGGACGACGGTCAGGCTGCGCGAGCGCGCCGACCGGCTGGAACCATCGTCGGCGAGCCGGGCGTAGAGGGCCTTGTAGGCCTTGGCCGGCCCGCTCCAGGCGAAGTCCTTCGCCATCGCAGCCCGACGCATCGCGGCGAGCCGGTCCTTGTCGGCGAAGACGCTGAAGGCCCGCTCGGCGGCGCCGATGAGCCCCTCCGCATCGGCCGGCGCGAACAGGAAGCCGGTCTCGCCGTCTTCGATCGTATCGGCGAGTCCTCCGGTTCGGTGCGCGACCGGCAGCGTGCCGTAACGCTGTGCCTGCATCTGGGTGAGGCCGCAGGGTTCGAAACGTGACGGCATGAGGAAGAAGTCGGAGGCCGCGATGATGCGGTGGGCCATCGGCTCGTTGAAGCCGACCATCAGGCCGACCTTGCCCCGGTGCCGGCGGGAGAGGTCCAGAAGCATCGCCTCGACCTGCGGGTCGCCGGTGCCGAGAATGGCGATCTGGCCGCCCCGCGCGACGATCTCGCCGGCCGCCTCGGATACGAGATCGAGCCCCTTCTGGTGGACGAGACGGGACACCACACCGAACAGCGGCCCCTCGGCCGGATCGAGGCAGAGCGCGGTGCGGATCACCTCGGCCGCTTCCGCCTTGCCGTCGAGATTGCCGGCATCGAAGGCCGCCGGCAGATAGGGATCACGCGCCGGGTTCCATTCCTCGCCGATCCCGTTCGGGATGCCGGTCAGCCGTCCGGCCCCGGCGATGCCGCCGATCAGCCCGTGCAGGCCGCCACCCAGCGGCTCGGTGGTGATTTCGTCGGCATAGGTCGGGCTCACCGTCGTCAGATGGTCCGAGTAATAGATGCCGGCCTTGAGAAACGAGCCGTGCAGGTGGAATTCGAGCCCGTCGAGGCTGAACGCCTCCGGCGGCACGTCGAGATCGGGCATCCGGTGATAGGGGAAGAGGCCCTGATGGGCGATGTTGTGGATCGTCATCACCGAGCGGACCGGCAGCTTCCACCAGCGGGCATAGGCCGGCGCAAGGCCCGAGACCCAATCGTGCGCATGCAGGATGTCCGGCCGCCAGCCGAGCCGCGGCAGGCCGGCGCAGATCTCCGCCGCGGCGAGCGACAGGCAGGCGAAGCGCAGGTCGTTGTCGGCGTGGTCGCGTCCGTCGGGCCCGCCATAGGCGCCGCCGTCGCGCTGGAACAGCGTCGGGGCGAGCACGAGGTAGAGCGGCACGCCGCCCGACAGCTCCGTCGCGCCGATGAGGTACGGCGGGATTGCGCCGTGGCCCTTCCTGTGGGCGACGATGGTGATCGGCCGCACCTTGGCGAGCACGGAGGGATAGGCGGGCATAAGGATGCGGATGTCGCAGCCGGTCTCGCGCAGCGCCCGCGGCAGCGCCGCCGATATGTCGCCGAGCCCCCCCGACTTCAGAAGTTCCGCATGTTCGCTCGTAACGAAGAGGACGCTCATGGCGTGCATTGCCTGCAGTAGGGGGCTCGGCCCCGGCCTCGTGGCGGCGTCCTTCGCGCGGCCTCGCGCAGGCGGACACACGACGACCGCCCGTCGCACGCGACGGCCGGACGGTAGAAGAAGTGACGGTCGGGGTGGCGCGGAGGCCGACGCTCAGTTCGGAACGTCGGCGCCTTCCATCGGTCTGGGCGGCTCGGAGGCGATCCGCACCAGGAGCGTATGGGCGAGATCGGCGGCCGCACCGTCGAGGGGGCAGCCCGTGGCATCTCCCCGCTCGCAGCGCACGGTGACCGTGCCGGCTTCATCCACCCAGTAGAACCCCTTGACCGGAATGCCGTCGACGACCGCATAGACGAGCCGTGTGCTCTGCATGATGGGATCTCCTCCCGGGCGATCCGTCGGCCGGCGGCGCGAAGGATCCACCCTCGGCATGCTCAATCCGCGCGCCGTTTTCCGGTTCCGCACTGCGACGAAAAGGGCGTCTTCGCCGCAGTGCGGCGACGTCACGGCCAAAGGTCGAGCAGTTCATCAGTGGAGATGACCGCGATTTGCTGGCTGAAGCGGTCGCGGAAGAGCGTCATCACCGCGTCGTGCGTCTCGTCGGCCGAGGAGCAGAGCGCATCCGACACGACGTGCACCGGATAGCCTGCATCGACCGCCCCGAGCACGGTGGCGAGCACGCACACATCGCTCTCGCCCCCCGTGACGACGAGGCCGTCGCACGCGATCTCGGCGAGGTGGGCCTGCAGCCGCCGCCCCGCAAAGGCCGAATAGACCGGCTTGTCGAAGACGCGGGCCGGCGGCACGAAGCGGGCGAGTTCGGGCAGCAGGTCGATCAGCGCCGGGTCGACCGCTTCCCGGGTGATGCCGCGCCAGCGCTCGTAATAGGCCTTCCAGCGGCCGGGCATCTCGTCCGGCGTCGCCGGAGGGACGAAGCGGGTGAAGATCGTCCGGTCGGGCGCCCGCTCGACGAGCCGGACGATGTTGGGCAGCACACGCGGCAGCCATGGCGTCGGCCACGGACCCTCCTCCGCGAAGAGGCGCTGCATGTCGACCGACAGATGGCGCGTCCCCGGACCGAGCCGGGGCTCGAGGCTCACGCCCATCGGCCGGCGGCACCCTCCGGCGCATGGATCTCGATCGCGAGCCCCTCGCCGAGCGAGAGGGTCGCGGCAGCAACGGCCGCCTCGAACGCGGCCTCCTTGGTGACGTAGTGGCCCGCGACCCGGCCGTCGTGCTCGACGCCCCAGTTCTCGGTCGTCTCGGGGTCCTCGGTGTTCGGGACGATGCGGTAGACCGCCTTTGCCATCGTGCGTTCCTCGATCTCTCTCCCCCGGAGTGCCGATAGAAGCGTGGGCGATCCGCCCGGTTCCCGGCGACACGCGGAACCGCGTCCCCGCCGGGCTGTTGGTCCTGCGAACCCCTATATCTCCAGGAGAATTCTCATGTTGGATGGCATCGGCATCATCTGGTTGATCGCGATCGTCGGGGGCGTCGCCGTGCTCGGCCTCGCCTTCGCCTATGGTCTCAACCGCGGCGACCGTCGCCGGCCCAAAGTGCGCAGTGCGGACTATGACGACGGCCGGCGGCCGGACGGAAGCGTCGAGGGTATCCCGTCGCGTCAGCGCGACGCAGGCGTGCCTCCGCACGCGGCAAGATAATCGGCAAGGCCCGCGGCGAGCGCGTCGAAAACCGCGCGGCAGCGCGGGCTCGTGCGGAGATCCTCGTGCATCGCGACGAAGGTGCCGAGGGGCAGATCGAAGAAGTCGGCGAGCACCCGCTCGAGGTTCGGATCGCGCCGGGCGATCCCGACCTGGCAGGCGCCGATGCCATAGCCGGCCCGGATCGCCGCGAGCTGGGCCAGATCGCTCGTCGCACGGAAGGCGAGCCGCTCCCGGCCCAGATAGGGATAGCGCGCCGCCATCGTGCGAAGCCACGCCGTCTCGCGATCGAAACCGATAAGGGCATGGCCGGCGAGATCGTCGATGGTCTTCGGCCGGCCGCGCCGCTCGAGATAGCGGCGATGGCCGTAGAGGCCGATCGGGATGGCGCCGACCCGCCGGACCAGCAGCGCCTCCTGCGTGGGCGCCGTCATGCGGACCGCCACATCCGCCTCCCGCCTGAGGAGATCGTCGACCGCGTTGGAGAGGACCAGTTCGATGATGAGGTCCGGATGCCGTTCGTGCAGCGTCGTCAGGAGCGGCGGCAGTACCTCGACGCCGATCACCTCGCTCGCCGTCACCCGCACGACGCCCGCGACCCGGTCCGAAGCCTCGCTCGCAGTACGCCGCAGCGCAGCCGCCGTCGCCGCGAGCGCGCTCGCATAGGGCCGCATCGCCTGCGCAACATCGGTCGGTGCGAGGCCGAGCGGCGTTCGGATGAACAATTGTCGCCCGAGCGCGGCTTCGAGCGCCTCGATGTGCCTGCCGATCGTCGGCTGGGTCAGGCCGAGCGCTCGCGCCGCGCCGGAGAGCGACCCCTCCTCCAGCACGGCGAGGAAGCTGCGATAGAGGTCCCAGTCCGGTTCCGTTTCATCCATACATTTTCGTATAGTGATTGCACGTAATTCTGCAATTTCGTTTTGGTGCGCGCGAGCCGATCTTCTCGCTCAGAAAAGGCTCACGACCACCAGGAGACGACCCATGTCCGACGAGAAGATCGCCCTCGTCCTCGGCGCCACCGGCGGCATAGGCGGCACGCTCGCCCGCCGTCTCGCCGCCGACGGCTGGCGGATCCGCGCGCTGCACCGCGACGCGGCCGCCCGCCCCGCGACGCCGGGCGTCGACTGGATCCAGGGCGACGCCATGCGCCGCGACGATGTGATGGCGGCGGCACGCGGCACAACGCTGATCGTCCACGCCGTCAATCCGCCCGGCTATCGCGACTGGGACAAGCTCGTCCTGCCGATGCTCGACAACACCATCGCCGCCGCGAAGGCCTCGGGCGCGCGCATTCTCTTTCCCGGCACGGTCTACAATTTCGGACCGGACGCGTTCCGCAATCCGTCCGAGACGGCGCCCCAGAACCCGCTGACCCGAAAGGGCGCGATCCGCGTCGAGATGGAACGCCGGCTCGAGCGTGCGGCGGCCGAGGGCGTGCGGACGCTGATCGTCCGGGCCGGCGATTTCTTCGGCCCCGGCGCCGGCAACAGCTGGTTCGCGCAGCTCGTTCGCCCCGGCCGCCCGGTCCGCACGATCACCGATCCCGGGCGGCCCGGCCTCGCCCATCAATGGGCCTATCTGCCCGACATGGCCGAGACCTTCGTGCGGCTGCTCGGCGTGGCGGACCGCCTGCCGGATTTCGCCGTCTTCCACATGCGCGGCCATGTCGATCCGGACGGCACGGCGATGATCGCGGCGATCCGCCGGGCCGTCGACCGGCCCGAAATCAAGCTGCGCCGTTTCCCCTGGTGGCTGCTGCCGCTCGCCGCGCCCTTCGTCACGGTGCTGCGCGAAGTGCGGGAGATGCGCTATCTCTGGCGCGAACCGGTCGTCATGACGAATGAGCGGCTCGTCGCCCTTCTCGGCGTGGAGCCGCACACCGCGCTCGATACCGCGATCCGCGAGACGCTGGCCGGCCTCGGCTGCCTGCCGCAAGCGGCCGGCGTTGCCGGCGACGGCGTGTCACCAGCTCGTCAGACGGCGTAGCCGCGGGCTCTTCTTGTACTGGTGCTCGCCCATCCGGGCGAGCAGCGTATCGAGCTCGGCGATCGCGGCGAAGAGATGCGGCCCCTTGTTGAGCATCACGCATTCCGCCCGCGCCGCCATCGCCGCATCGGTCATCTCGCCGCGCGAGGGCAGGCCCTTCTTGATCAGGTGCTCGAGCACTTGCGTCGCCCACACGACCGGCACCTGCGCCGCCTCGCAGATCCAAAGGAGCTCTTCCTGCATCTCGGCGAGCCGGGCGAAGCCGATCTCGACGGCGAGATCGCCGCGCGCGATCATCACCGCGGTCGGCTGCCGGCCCGCTGCCCGCACCAGCATCTCCGGCAGGTTGGCGAGCGCCCGCGTCGTCTCGATCTTCAACACCAGCGCAAGGCGCGTCCAGTCTTTCGGACGGATGTCGGCGAGCGCCGCCTGCAGCGCGGCGACATCCTCGGCCGACTGCACGAAGGAGAACTCGATGCCGTCGGCGTGCGCCGCGACGACGGCGAGGTCCTCGCGGTCCTTGGCGGTGAGCGCCGGGATCGAGAAGCGCGTGTCGGGGAAATTCACCCCCTTCGCCTCCTTGAGCTTGTAGCCCTCCTCCTCCGGCGACAGCGCGACCCGCAGCACGAGGCCGAAGGGGACGACCGTCTCGACCACCGCAGCGAGCTTGCCGTCGTCGAGGAACACCCGTTCTCCGGGCTTCGCCGCCCGCAGCGCCTCGACGAGCGTGCATTCCGCGGCCGGCAGGGCGGGATCTGCGGCATCGAGCGCGCCCGGAACGGTGAGACTGAAGCGGTCCCCGGTCTGGAGCCGCCGGCCATGTCCCTCGGCGACCGTGCCGAGCCGCATCTTCGGGCCGGCGAGATCCATCAGGATGCGGAAGGGACGGCCCGCCTCCGCGCCCGCCGCCCTCGCATGCCCGATCATCCGCAACCAGGCGTCGGCGTCGTCATGGGCACAGTTGATGCGCAGCGCCTCGACCCCCGCGGCAGCGAGCCGGCGCATGAAATCGGGCGAATCGGCGGCCTCCGACGGGCAGGTGACGAGGAGATGCACCGGCCGCCCCGGCGCGGGCGGACCGAACAGCTCGACGGTGCGCTCAGCGAGCCGCCGCTCCCCCTCGAAGAAGCGCGCCTCCTCCGGCCAGGGCCGCGGGGGGACGGCCCCGGCGAGCCCGCCGAGGGCCGCCGCGAGCGCCTCGAGGCTCGGCGCCACCCGGCTTTCGAGCCGCCCGAGCGAGGACAGGCCGCGCACCATCAGCCGGCGCTGCAGGGGGCGGATGTCGCGCCGGCGCAGCGCCAGATAGTGGGCGAGGTTCTCCGCGCTCTCCCGGAAGCCCGGCCGTTCGATCGTCGGCTCCCATCGGGCGATCGCCGCGGCCGCCTCCGACCGGATCGCGGCGTTGAGGGTCTCCACCTCGTGGAGCAGCGCCAGCAGCGCGGGTTCGGTCATGATCGGGTCTCGGCGTTGGGGTGAGCCGGCCGCACTGTCGCGGTCGCCTCGAGGTGTCGCCATGCGCTGCATCAATGAACCGCCCGCTGGCGCTGCGGCGCGCCCTCGACGACAATGGTACGGATGAGTCCCGCCACGCTGCCTGCCCCCTCCCCCGCCGACCTGCTCGCCTGGTACGACCGCCACGCCCGGACGCTTCCCTGGCGGGTCGGGCCGAAGGCCGGCCGGAACGGCACGCGGCCCGATCCCTATCGGGTCTGGCTCTCCGAGGTGATGCTGCAGCAGACGACGGTCACCGCGGTGAAGCCCTATTTCGAGACCTTCACGCGCAACTGGCCGACCGTCGCCGACCTCGCCGCGGCACCCGACGAGGCGGTGCTCGCCGCGTGGGCGGGCCTCGGCTATTACTCGCGCGCCCGCAATCTGATCGCCTGTGCCCGTGCGGTCGCCTTCGACCATGGCGGGGTCTTCCCCGACAGCGAGGCGGGCCTGCGCGCTTTGCCCGGCATCGGGGCCTATACCGCCGCGGCGATCGCGGCGATCGCCTTCGACCGGCCGGCCGCGGTGGTCGACGGCAATGTCGAGCGTGTGCTCGCGCGCGTCTTCGCGGTCGAAACGCCGCTCCCGGCCGCGAAGCGCGACATCGGACGCCTGCAGGCATCGCTCACCCCGGCTGGGCGGCCGGGCGACTATGCGCAGGCGATGATGGATCTCGGCGCCACGATCTGCACGCCGAAGCGGCCGGCCTGCGTGCTCTGCCCCTGGCAGGCGTGCTGCGCCGCCCATGCCGCCGGGACGGAGACGCTCTATCCCGTCAGGCCGGCCAGGGCCGCGAAGCCGGAGCGCGGCGGCGCCGCCTTCGTCGCGGTCCGGGCGGACGGCGCCGTGCTGCTCGCCCGCCGGCCGGAGCGCGGCCTGCTCGGCGGCATGACCGGCGTGCCGGGAACAGAATGGGCGGCCGATTTCGACCCCGACCGGGCGCTCGCCGCAGCGCCGTTCATCGCCGCCTGGACGCGTGTGCCGGCGCCCGTCGTCCATGTCTTCACCCATTTCCGGCTGACGCTCGACATCTGGACGGCGCCGCTTCCCGCCGCGACGCGCCCGCCCGAAGGCTTCTGGTGGTCGGCGCCCGAAGCGCTCTCCGGCGAGGCGCTGCCGAGCGTCATGAAGAAGGCGATCACCGCCGCTATGCCGGAGGCCTTCCGACCCGCTCCGCGCAAAGGACGCCGCGCTTGACCGAGATCCGCCACATCGTCTTCGACATCGGCCGCGTGCTGATCCAGTGGGACCCCGAACTGCCCTATCACCGGCTGTTTCCCGACGCCGAAGAGCGCCGCCGCTTCCTCGCCGAGGTCTGCACCTCGGCATGGAACCACGAGCAGGACCGCGGCCGGAGCTGGGCGGACGCAGAGGCGGTCCTGATCGCCGAGCATCCGCAGCACGAGGCGGCGATTCGCTTCTGGCGGGCGAACTGGCACGAGATGGTGCCGGGCGACATTCCCGAGAGCGTCGCCATCCTTTCGACGCTGATCGCCGGCGGGCACGACGTCACCGCGCTCACCAACTTTGCCACGGACACCTTCGAGGAGGCGGTCGCCCGCTTCCCGTTCCTTGCCACCTTCCGCGGCGTGACGGTTTCCGGGCGGGTCGGGCTCTGCAAGCCCGACCGGGCGATCTACCACCACCATGCCGCGGCCTACGGCCTCGATCCGGCGGCGACGCTCTTCTTCGACGATACGTTGCCGAACGTCCTCGCCGCCCGCGAGGCCGGCTGGAATGCCGAACTCTTCCTCGATCCGGCCGGCATGCGGGCCGATCTCGCGCGCTACGGCGTGCTGCCGGGGTAGCCGGACGCTCCGCTTCGTGATGGCGGACCAAGCGACCCGGTGCATCCCGTCTCGGGAGACGGCGCAAGGGTCGACAGGCGCGGTCGAACCCTCTCCCGCTCCGCGGGAGAGGGCAGGGTGAGGGCCTTCACCCCCCCGCGGCGGCCATGTCGTCGCGCAGCTTCTGCCGCAAAGCGTCGAGCGGCACCGCGCCGCTCGCCGCCTCGATATGCCAGAAGGTCCAGCCATTGCAGGCGTCGAAACCCTGCACGGCGGCGCCGACCCGGTGGATCGAGCCGCGATGCGCGCCCGAGCGCAGCGTGCCGTCCGCTGAAACCTCGGCACGATGGCGACCGCGCGCATCGACGAGGATCGCGCCCGGCGCGACGAGCCCGGCCTCGATCAGCGTGCCGAAGGGTATGCGCGGCTCGGCGCGCTTGCCACGCAGCAGTTGAAGCGCGGCCGGCGCAATCGGCTCGACCGCGGCGATGCGCGCCTCCGCGGCGTCGATATAGGCCTGTTCCCGCTCGACACCGACATAAGAGCGGCCGAGGCGCTTCGCGACGGCACCCGTCGTGCCGGAGCCGAAGAAGGGATCGAGCACCAGATCGCCGGGCTTCGAGCTCGCGAGCAGCACGCGGGCGAGCAGTGCCTCCGGCTTCTGGGTCGGATGCAGCTTGCGGCCGGCCCCGTCCTTCAGCCGTTCGGCGCCGGTGCAGAGCGGCAGCAGCCAGTCCGAACGCATCTGGACATCGTCGTTGAAGGCCTTCATCGCCTCGTAGTTGAAGGTATAGCGGGCATCGGCGCTCTTTGCCGCCCAGATCATCGTCTCGTGCGCGTTGGTGAAGCGCCGGCCGCGGAAGTTCGGCATCGGGTTCGACTTCCGCCAGACGATGTCGTTGAGGATCCAGAAGCCGAGATCCTGCAGGATCGCGCCGACACGGAAGATATTGTGATAGCTGCCGATCACCCAGAGCCCCGCATCGGGCTTCATCACCCGGCGCACGGCGAGCAGCCAGGCGCGGGTGAAGGCGTCGTAGTCCGCAAAGCTCGCGAACTTGTCCCAGTCGTCGTCGACCGCGTCGACCACCGACTGGTCGGGGCGCGTCAGGCCCCCGTCGAGCTGGAGATTATAGGGCGGGTCCGCAAAGACGAGATCGACCGAGGCCTTCGGCAGCCGTTCCAGCGCCGCGACGCAATCGCCCTTCAGGATCACGTTCTCGAACGGCGCATCCGCCTGCCGGACCGCCTCGCGCAACGCCGCCATCCCCGCACTCCACACGCCACGAACACTGGCGATCATGGTTACCGGGCACGGTTAAGGCGCGGTTCCCGAAGATGGTTAACGAGCGGTTGCGGACCGGCGGGCGAGCGCGTCAGCGCGCCGGCAGGCGCAGCGTCACGGCGAGCCCGGGGCCGGCATCGTCGAGCGTGATCGAGCCGTCGTGCAGCCGCGCGACCGCGGCGACGAGGCTCAAGCCGAGGCCGCTGCCGGGCTGCGAGCGGCTCTTCTCGAGCCGCACGAAGCGTTGCAGCACCCGGGCACGGTCGGCCTCCGGCACGCCGGGTCCATTGTCGGCGACCGTCACCACCGCAAGGTCGCCCTCGCGCCGGACATGGATCCGCGCCGCAGGGGTGCGCAGGTCGCCCTCCTCGCCGGCGGCATATTTGATCGCGTTGTCGACGAGATTGGCGAGCGCCTGGCCGATCAGCTCGCGTACACCCTCCACGGTCACCGCACCTTCCGCTTCCACCGAAAGAGCGACGCCTGCTTCCTCCGCCAGCGGCTCGTAGAGATCGACCACATCGGCCGCCACCTCGGCGAGGTCGACCGGCGCCCTTGAGCCGTCCGGCGAACCGGCCTCGATGCGGGCGATCATCAGCAGCGCGTTGAAGGTGCGGATCAGATGGTCGGATTCCTCGATCGTCGCCTCGAGCGCGGCGCGATAGGCGTCGCTCCGCTCGGGCCCGGCGAGCGCGCTCTCGACCCGGTTGCGCAGCCGGGTGAGCGGCGTCTTCAGATCGTGGGCGACATTGTCGGTGACGTCCTTGAGGCCGTAGAGCAGCGCCTCGATACGATCGAGCATGGCGTTGAGGCTCGCCGCCAGCCGGTCGAACTCGTCGCCCGTGCCGGTGATCTCGAGCCGGCCGGAGAGGTCGCCCTCCATGATCCGCCGGCTCGTCGCGGCGACCGAGTCGATCCGCTTCAGCACGCGCCGGCTGACGAAGAACCAGGAGACGAGCGCGAGCCCGATCATCAGCACGACGATCGAGAACAGCGAACGCTCGACGATGTCGCGGAATTTCTGCGTCTCGGAGATGTCGCGGCCGACCAGCATCCTGTAGCCGCCCGGCAGTTGCAGCACCTGGACGAGCGCGGTGTTGACGCTCGCGACATCGGCCATGCGCTGATAGTTGATCGCCACCGGATCGAGCCCGACCCGCTCCATCAGCGCCGGGGCGATCGCCGTCACATTGCCGGTGATCACGTCGCCCTCGGCATCGGTGACGACATAGAGGCTCGCCCCCGGCGCGCGGCTGCGCTGGTCGACCGTGCGGATCACCGCCGGCAGCCCGCCGAGCCGGCCCTGTTCGGCGAGGCCGCGGATCTCGGCGTCGAGCGTCTCGCGCACCTGGTCGCCGATCAGCCGGTCGGTGGTCTTCGAGATCGACACGACGAAGACCAGCGCGAAGGCGGTGAAGACCACGAAATAGATCGCGGAGAGCTTGAACGCGGTGGTGCGGACGACCCTACCGAACGCCATCGCGGATCATGTAGCCGGCCCCGCGCACGGTGTGCAGCAGCGGCTCGTCGAAACCCTTGTCGATCTTCGAGCGCAGCCGCGAGACGTGCACGTCGATCACGTTGGTCTGCGGGTCGAAATGGTAGTCCCAGACATTCTCGAGCAGCATGGTGCGGGTGACCACCTGGCCGGCATGCTTCATCAGATATTCGAGCAGGCGGAATTCGCGCGGCTGCAGCGGGATCGGCTGGCCGGCGCGGCGCACCTCGCGCGACAGGCGGTCGAGCTCGAGCGAGCCGACGCGGATGAGCGTGTCCGTCTCGCCGGGCTTGCGGCGGCGGGCGAGCACCTCGACGCGGGCGAGCAGTTCGGAAAAGGCATAGGGCTTCGGCAGATAGTCGTCGCCGCCTGCCCGCAGACCCTTGACGCGGTCGTCGACCTGGCCGAGCGCGGAGAGGATCAGCACCGGCGTGTCGTCGCCGCGGCGGCGCATCTCGGCGACGATCGACAGACCGTCGCGCTTCGGCAGCATGCGATCGACGACGAGCACGTCGTAATGGCCGTCCTCGACGAGATGCGCGCCGGTCTCGCCGTCGGCGGCATGGTCGGCGACGTGACCGGCCTCCTTCAGCGCCTTGACGAGATAGGCGGCCGCCTCGCGGTCGTCTTCGATCAGCAGGATTCGCATGGGGGCACGATAGCCGATATCGCGCGCGACGGGCAGCGAGAGCATCGGACCCTCCCTCGAGAGGTAAAGGGGGCCGGCAGGCGGTGCGGCTTCCGCCTGCCGGCGCCGGACGAAGGCATCGTGGGGGCTTGGCGCAAGGGCTTGCGCGCCTTCGTCCGGATCGAGCGGTCGGGCGATCAGGCCCGGCCGAAGGGGATGGCGATGAAGCGCGTATCGTCGCCCGACTTGAGGCGCATCAGGACCGCCTTGAGGCCGTCCTTCTTCGCCGAGGCGATCGCCCGCTCGACATCCGCCGGGCGGCTCACGTCGACCCCGCCGACCGACAGGATGACGTCGCCCTGCGAGATGCCGCGCTCGGCGGCCGCGCCGTCGGGATCGACCTCGGCGACCACCACACCCGGGCCATCCGAGGCGGGGGCGATGGCGATGCCGAGATCGGCGACCGAGGCGGGCTTGGCGTCCGACTGGTCCTGATCATCGGCCGAGGCCTGCCGCTGGTCTGCCGGCATGCGGCCGAGCGTCACCGAAACCTGACGCCCCTTGCCGTCGCGCCAGACGTCGAGCGAGACCTTCGAGCCGGGCGCATAGCCGGCGATGATCTGGGCGAGACCGCGCGCGTCCTCGACCTTCTTGCCGTCGACCGAGCGGATGACGTCGCCGGCGCGGATGCCCGCTTCGCGCGCCGGGCTGTCGGCCTGCGGCTCGTTGACGAGCGCGCCTTCGGTGCCCTCGAGCCGGAGGCTGTCGGCAATGTCGGCGGTGACCGGCTGGATCTGCACACCGAGCCAGCCGCGGACCACCTCGCCATGCTCCTTCAGCTGCTCGATGACGAGCCGCGCGGTGCGCGCCGAGATGTCGAAGGCGATGCCGACATTGCCGCCGGAGGGCGAATAGATCGCCGTGTTGATGCCGATCACCTCGCCCTTGAGGTTGAAGGTCGGGCCACCGGAATTGCCCTGGTTCACCGCGGCATCGATCTGGATGTAGTCGTCATAGGGACCCGAACCGATCTCGCGGCCGAGCGCCGAGACGATGCCGGCCGTCACCGTGCCGCCGAGGCCGAACGGATTGCCGACCGCCACCACCCAGTCGCCGACGCGGGTGCCGGCGTCGTCCTGCGCGAAGGCGGCATATTTGAACTTGGTGCCGTTCGGCTCGACCTTGAGGAGGGCGAGGTCGGTCTTCGGGTCGGCGCCGATCAGTTTGGCCGTGTGCTCCTTGCCGTCATCCGTCGTCACGACGAATTCGGTGCCCTTGTCGACGACGTGATTGTTCGTCACGACATAGCCGTCTTCGGAGATGAAGAAGCCGGAACCGAGGCCGATGCGCGGCACCCGACGGGTCTCGCCGCCCTGCCCCTGACCCTGGCCGCCCTGCCGGTCGCGGAATTCGCGGAAGAAGCGCTCGAAGGGCGAGCCGGGGGGCAAGTCGGGCAGGCCGTCGAGGCCGCTCATGCGGGTCTCGGTGGTCTCGGATTTCACCCGGACGCTGACGACTGCGCCGCGAACCTGCTGCACGACGTCGGCAAAGGAGAAGACGGCGGGCGGGTTCTCGACACGCACCTGTTCGGCGAAAGCCGGCGTGGCCCGCGTCATCACCGCCTCGGCGGCGATGCCGCCGCCGGCGATCGCGACGAGGGCGGTGCCGAGCAGGGCGTGACGGCGCAGGGCGGCGAGGAACGAGCCCTTCCGGCCGCTTTCGTTCTCAGTGTTGGCGGACATGCTCTCTCTCCATATCGGTCGGATCGGTTTCGGCGACGACCTGTGGCGTCACCGTCGAGAGAGAGAATGCCGCCACCCACCTTACGGCTGCCTGTCGAGAAGATGAAAGCTTGGTAATGTGGCGTGAGGCGGCGGGCAGCCGGGGTGAGCGGGGCGCGCCCTCTCCCACGGCGCGGGAGAGGGGGGTGAGGGTCCGACCCTCTCTTCCGTACCGAGCGGTCGCCTCGCCGCTTCGTCCGCGCCGGCGGGGGGCGCGCTACCGCGCGGCGAGGGCCTGCTGTCCGAGGAGAAAGTTCGACTTGTTCGCCTCGAGATGGACCCGCATAGCGGCCTCGGCGCGCTTCGCGTCACGGGTCGCGAGGCCCTCATAGATCGCCCGGTGCTGCTCGGTCGCGATCGGCAGGGCGTGCGGCGCCTGATTGCTGATCCGGCGGGCGGCGGATTGCCACCAGCGCGACGAGAACATGAACCGGTCGAGAATCCGGTTCCGGGTCGCCCGGCAGATCTCCATGTGGAATTCGAGGTCGAGCCGGATGTAGGCGTCCGGGTCGTCATGCGCCGCGGGCATGGCGTCGAGCATGGTCCGCAGCCGCTCGAGATCCTCTCGCGACAGCGTGCGTGCCGCCTCGGCGGCGATCGCCGGCTCGAAGATGACGCGCGCATCGTGCAGTTCGAGGAGCAGTTCGCGCACCTGGTCGGGCGGCAGCCACTCGATCAGCAGCGGACTGAGATAGTCCCACTCGGCGATCGGCCGAACCGTCACCCGCCGACCCTGCGCAATCTCGACCATATCCAGCGAGGCGAGAATCTTGAGCGCCTCGCGCGCCACCGCGCGGGAAACGCCGAACTCGGTGGTGATCTGCAGTTCGGAGGGAACGAGGCCGTCCGCGAAGACGTTCGTCGCGATCCGGCGGATCAGCACGCCGGCGATCTGAACGGGAAGCGTTCTGAGCTGCACCTTGACCGTCAAGATCGTGCCACCCCGACGCAGACCGTGTCGCGCGGCAGCACCCGCCCCCTGCGAGCCGCCCCGCCGGATCCGGCTGTTCCGCTCGTCATCATCTCGGCCGCTCCTCGGCTGCCCTCGGTTGCGCCCGCCACGGGTCGAAGGGGATGGTTGCACGGTCCGCCGGCTTTGTCATGGCGTTCCTCGGTCGTCCCGACCGTCATGGCGCAAGCGACGCGCCGCGGCAATGCCCCCGCCGGGTGCAGCCGGGAAAAGAGCGGCAGGCGAGGACGAAGGCGGGCGGTCCAATGGCCTGCGCGCCCCGCGTCCTCGCATGAGGGCGGGCCGCCGTCTGGCGGGACGTCGCTCGGGGGCGGCGGGACCCCATTCGAGGGTGACGTCGGCGCCGGCCCGTCCGCCCCGAGGGCAGAAGCCCGCGCATCCTGACTAGGCCGGCCGTCTGGCCTCATCGATCGTGCCGCCCGCTTGACCTCCACCAAGGGGCAGAGTAGCATCAACTTATCGGACAAGTCGATAAGCATACCAGCGCCGCAAAGGCGCGGAGTCCGATCTCGCAGCGGCCCACGGCACGGCGGGGAGGAACAATGCCAGGAGAGGTTGCGCGGGTGCGCCCGCCTCTGCATCCACAGGCGAAGACGTCGCTTTTCCGGCACGAGGAGCCGGGATCGGCTCTCCAGGGCCGGCCATCAGCGACGACCCTGCCGTCCCAGCGCCGGGCTGCACCGCCCGGCGCCCCGATCCTGTCTCGAAGAAGAGGGGTGCCGCCACCATCCGGCGCCGGCCTGTGCCGGCGCATGTCCTGATCCATCCCCTGCCCGCCGGGAGGAGCGCGGCGGCGCAGAGGCATCCACGACAAGGGAGGAACCAACATGTCCTACAAGTTTTCCAAGCACGGCCTGCTTTCGAGGCGCGGTTTCCTCGGCGGATCCGCGGCGCTGCTCGGTGCATCGAGCCTGTCCGCCCCGCACATTGCCCGGGCCGCTCCGGGCGACGAGATCCGGGCGCTGTTGATCACCGGCGGCCCGCTCTACCCGAAATATTGGGAAAAGGTGGTCTCCGACTTCACCGAAAAGACCGGCATCCGCGTCCGCTACGACCTGCTCGAATTCACCCCCCTCACCACCAAGATCGTCACGCTCGGCGCCGCCCGCAGCAATCTCTATGACGTGTTCAGCACGCATACCGCGCAGATCGACTCCTTCTTCAATTATTTCGGAGCCCTCAACGAATATTTCAGCGAGGACGAGCTCAAGGACTTCTATCAGGTCGGCGTCGACTATCTGGTCGATCCGAAGAACAAGAACCTCGCGGCCATTCCGCGCAACATGGACTCCCGCTCGCAGTATTACCGCTCCGACGTCTATGCCGAGCACGGCCTGAAGGCGGCGGAGACGTGGGAGGACCTCGTCGACGTCAGCCGGAAGCTGACCGGCGGCGGCTATTACGGCCTCGTCGTGCCGGGTCAAGGCGATCCCGCGCAGCGCACCTTCAGCGACTTCCTCTGGCAGGCGGGCGGCGACTGGGTCGACGAGAACGGCAAGCCGGCCTTCAATGCGGCGCCCGGCATCGAGGCGCTGACCTTCTATCGCGACCTGATCCACAAGTGGAAGGTTGTGCCGCCCGACGCCGTCTCCTATCAGTGGAACGAGAACTCGACCCAGTTCTCCTCCGGCGCGGTGATGGACACGTTCGACTGGCCGGGCGCCTTTGCGACGCTCTCCAATCCGGAGACCTCCAAGGTCGTCGGCAAGTGGTCGACGGCCCCCTATGTGCGGCACAGGAAGTCGATCTCCTGCGCCATCTCGCACGCCATGGCGCTGAACAGCCTGTCGAAGCGCAAGGGCCCCGCGGTCGAGTTCATCAAATACACGGTGAGCCCGGAAGCGCAGCTCCTCAACTTCAACGAGTTCTCGAACTTTCCGAGCCGGGTGTCGGTCGCCAAACAGGTCGTTTCGGAGGCGAGCGGCGCCAAGGCGGAATGGCTCGGCCAGCTCGAGCAGACCATCGCCACCGGCAAGGAATGGCCCAAGCTGCCCGGCTTCTCGCGCGTCTGCACGCTGATGTTCGCGACCATCGAGCGGGCGCTCAGCAATCAGGCGACGCCGGAGGACGCCCTCAACCAGGCCGCCGCCGAGGCCCTGCAGATCATGACGCAGGCGGGGGCCTATCAGTAGCATGTCGCTCGCCGCATCGCCGGCGGGCCTCCAGCGGCGGCGGAAGTCGCCGCTGGTCCCCTCCTGGCAGACAGGTTATCTCCTCGCCGGCCCGGCGCTGATCGTGATGATCGCCATCCTGATCTATCCGCTGGGCTATTCCTTCGTGATGAGCTTCTACCGGTGGGATCTCGCGGCGCCGTCGCAACATTTCGTCGGCCTGTCCAATTACACCGACACGCTCGGCAATGGCGGCTTCCAGCAGTCGCTGCGGGTCCAGCTGATCTTCTCGGCGCTGACGATCGCGATCGAGGTGGTCGCGGGCATCGGCGTCGCCGTGCTCGTCAACGGCCGGCTGCGCGGGCTGAAGCTCGCCCGTACCCTGCTGCTCGTGCCGCCGATGATCGCGCCGGCCGTGGTCGGCCTCAATTTCCGTTGGCTCTTCAACGGCCAGTACGGCCTCGTCAACGGCGTGCTGCGCTTTCTCGGCCTGCCCGAGGCGCCCTGGCTCTCCGATCCGAACTGGGCGCTCGCCTCGGTGATCATCGCCGATGTCTGGCAGAACACGCCGCTCCTCGTGCTGCTCTTCCTCGCCGGCCTGCAATCGCTGCCGCAGGAGCCGCTCGAGGCCGCCCAGGTCGACGGCGCCAGCCCTTTGGACATCTTCTGGCACATCACCCTGCCGCTGATGCGCCCGATCATCATGATCGCGCTGATGCTGCGCATCATCGACACGTTCCGCACCTTCGACGTCGTCTGGCTGATGACGCAGGGCGGCCCCGGCGGCGCCACCAGCCTGATCACCGTCAACGCCTATCAACTGGCGTTCCAGGGCGCGGCCTTCGGCCATGCCGCGGCCGTCTCCTACATCGCGCTGTTCCTGTCGCTCGCTCTGCTCGGCCTGCTCTACGGGATCCCCTGGGCGCGGCGGAAACTGCGGAGGGCTCCATGACCGACATCGCGCTCACCCCCGCCCCGCGGCGCCGGCGCCGGCGCCGCCTGCCGCTCGGGCTCGTCGTCCGCTATCTGGTGCTCCTCGGCACCATCGCGCTCACCATCTTCCCGCTCGCCTGGCTCGTCATCACCTCGCTGCGGAACTCGGCCGACATCTTCGCCGTGCCGGTGCGGGTGCTGCCGGAATCGGTCACCTACGACCAGTACGTCTCGGTGTTCAGCCAGTACGGCCTCGCCGATTATCTCTGGAACACCGTCGCCGTCTCGGTCGCGACGGTGGTGCTCGTCATCCTGATCGGCGTGCCCTGCGCCTATGCGATGGCCCGCTTCCGGCTGCCGGGGGCGAAGATCGTGATCAGCGTGCTTCTGATCATGCGCATGATCCCGGTGGTGGCGCTCGCCATCCCGCTCTTCGCCGTCTTCGCCTCGATCGGCCTGCTCGACACGCTGACGGCGCTCGTGCTGACGCACACGGCCTCCAAGCTGCCGGTCGCCATCTGGCTGCTGATGGGCTTCATCCAGGATCTGCCGAAGGAGATCGAGGAATCGGCGCAGATCGACGGCGCCGGCACGGTCCGCACGCTCGTCCAGATCGTCTCGCCCCTGATCGCGCCGGGGATCGGCGCGGCAGCCGTCATCACCTTCCTCTTCACCTGGAACGACCTCCTCATCGCGCTCACCCTCTCCTCCTCGGAGGCGGCGCAGACGCTGCCCGTCGGCCTCACCAATTTCGTCTCGCAGTTCGGCATCGACTGGGGCGCCATGTCGGCCGCCGGCGTGCTGATGGTGATCCCGACACTCGTCTTCGTGTGGTTCGCGCAGGGGCTTCTCGTGAAGGGCCTGGTGTCCGGCGCGGTTCGTGGTTGAGGAGGAACAGACATGAAGATCACGAAGGTCGTCCCCTGGCTCGTCAAGGTCGAGCGGTCCTATTGGGGCGAGTATCTCTTCGTCGAGGTGCGGACCGACGAAGGCATTTCCGGCTGGGGCGAGATCACGACGACGACGAAGCCGGCCAACCGTGCCGTCGCCGGCATCCTGCGGCAGCTGAACGAGCTGATCGTCGGCGACGACCCGCTGCGGATCGAGCAGCTCTGGCACAAGACCTTCCGGTCCTTCACCTATATGGGCTCGCGGGGCGCCGCATCGCATGTCGTGAGCGGCATCGACATCGCGCTGTGGGACATCGCCGGCAAGGTGCACGGCGTGCCGATCTACGCCCTGCTCGGCGGTGCGGTGCGCGACGACGTGCTCATCTACACCCACCCCGACCAGACGCGCTTCACGTCCAAGGAGGGCGTCGTCGCCGAGATCCGCCGCATCCTCGATTCCGGCCATACCGCGATCAAGTTCGACCCCTTCCCGCCCTATGAGGCGCGGTCGAGCGACCCGCACGGCTATCTCGACGGCTATCTCTCGAAGAAGGGCGAGCGCGAGGCGGCCGAGCTCACCGCGCTGATCCGCGAGACCGCCGGGCCGGATATCGAGATCCTGATCGACGCGCACGGCCGGTTCGACGTGCCGACCGCGATCCGGCTCTGCCGCGCGCTCGAGGAGGCCGGCGGGATCGACTGGTTCGAGGAGCCGGTGCCGGTCGAGAGCTATCATGCGCTCCGCCAGGTGCGGGAGAAGGTCTCGGCCGCCATCTCGGTCGGCGAGCGGCTGCACACGCGATGGGAAGTCGTGCCGATCCTCGAGAAGGAGCTGACCGACTATCTGATGCCCGACGTCACCTGGACCGGCGGCATCAGCGAACTGAAGAAGATCGCGACGCTCGCCGAGGCCTATTACGTGCCGGTCAGCCCGCACGATGCGAGCGGCCCGATCAACGTCACCGCCGGCGCCCACGTCATGATGACGGTGCCGAATTTCTACCGGATCGAGACGAGCGATTGCGACCTGTCGCATTACGACCGGCTGATCGAGACGCCGATCGACAATTCGGGCGGGCGCATCCATCTGCCCCGCGCGCCGGGCCTCGGCCTCACCATGAACCTCGACTACCTGCGCGCCAACATGATCGACGGCTTCGGCGATCCGGATGCGCGCTGACCCCCTGCCCCGTCGCCGCCCGCCGGCCCCTTCCGCACGGAGATCCCTGTGACCACCCCCATCGAGATCAAGGACATCGCCCGCCCGCCCCGCGCGCTCTGCGATGCGCTCGCCGCGATCGGCACGGCGACCCTGTCGAGCGAGCTCGCCCAGCACCTCGGCATCCGCGACGCACAGATCCGCGGCCCCCGGCCGCTCAAGAAGGGCCGCACCGTCGCCGGCCCGGCGCTCACCCTGCAATGCATGCCGAAGCGCGAGGACCTCTACGGTGCCGCCGAATACGAGAACCCCGAGCTGCAGCTCCACCGCCATGTGATGTATCCGACGCAGGCCGGCGACGTGATCGTCGTCGATGCGCGCGGCGATCTCGGCAGCGGCATCTTCGGCGAGATGATGCTCACCTTCTTCGCCGGCCGCGGCGGCGTCGGTGTCGTGATCGACGGTTGCATCCGCGACTCGGCGAAGGCGGCCGAACTCGATCTCGGCGTCTGGGTGCGCGACGTGACGCCGAACTACCACGCCCAGACCAACATCATCCCCTTCGCGGTCAATGTGCCGATCGCCTGCGCCAACGTCCTCGTCATCCCCGGCGACATCATCGTCGCCGACGATGACGGCGTCGTCGTGGTGCCGATCGCGCTCGCCGAGAAGCTCGTCGAGATCGCCGGCCAGCACGCGGAATGGGAGGAGTTCGCCCGCATCCGCCTGTCCGAAGGCGGCGACCTGCGGAAATACTATCCGCTCACGCCGGAAGCCGAGGACGAATATTGCGCCTGGCGGGCGGCGCAGCCGCGCTGACGCCCTCGCCCGCGGCCGGCTCGCACCCTTGCGGTCGGCGGCGGGACGCGCGATGACGGCGCCGCGGCGCGTCGCTCCCCGGGGCGGCGGGCCGGCGGATCGGCATGAAGGAGGAACGCCGTGGCGACGATCAACTATCTGACGCAGGTCGAGTTCGGGGCGGGCGTCATCGAGACGCTGCCGGCGGCGCTCGACGCGCTCGGCATCCGCCGTCCCCTGCTCGTCTCCGACCGCGGCCTCGCTGCGACGCCCCTCTTCGACCGGGTGCGCGCCCTGCTGCCGGAAGGCACGGCCGTCTTCCTCGATGTCCCCACCAATCCGACCGAGGCCGCGGTGCGGGCCGCGGTCGCGCTCTTCAAGGAAGGCGCCGACGGACTCGTCGCGGTCGGCGGCGGTTCGCCGATCGATCTCGCCAAGGGCGTCGCGCTGCTCGCGAGCCATGACGGTCCGCTCGCCTCCTATGCCGCGATCCATGGCGGCATCGGCCGGATCGGCCCGGTGCCGCCCTATATCGCCGTGCCGACCACTTCGGGCACCGGCGCCGAGGTCGGCCGCGCCGCCCTCCTCACCCTCGACAGCGGCGAGAAGCTCGGCTTCATCAGCCCGCATCTGATCCCCAAGCGCGCGATCTGCGACCCCGAGCTGACGCTCGGCCTGCCGCCCGGGCTGACGGCCGCGACGGGCATGGACGCCCTGTCGCACGGCATCGAGGTGTTCCTGTCGCCCCGCTTCAATCCGCCGGCGGACGCCATCGCCGTCGACGGTGCGGCCCGCATCTGGCGCAACATCGAGCGGGCCGTCGCGGACGGCTCCGATCTCGACGTGCGGTCCGAGATGATGATGGGCGCGCTCGAAGGTGGGCTCGGCTTCCAGAAGGGCCTCGGTGCCGTGCACGCGCTGTCCCACGCGCTCGGCGGCCTCAAATCCCCGAGCCTCCATCACGGCACGCTGAACGCGATCCTGCTGCCGCCGGTTCTGCGCTTCAACCAGGCCGCGGTGCCGGACCGGATCGCCCGCCTCGCCACCGCCTTCGGCCTTCCCGCCGATGCCGATCTCGCCGCCGAGGTCGCCGCGCTCAACCGGCGGATCGGCATTCCGGCCGGGCTGAAGACCCTCGGCGTTCCCGAATCCGTGCTGCCGACCATCGTCGAGCGGGCGCTCGCCGACCACAGCCACGCCACCAATCCGCGCACCCCGACGGCCGAGGACTACCGCGCCATGCTCGACGCAGTGATGGTCTGAGGAAGACGGGCGGCGGCCTCGTCCGGCCGTCGCAACGGTTGAACCTCCCGACCCGTCGCGCCGTAGAAGCGGTGCGGCGGGTCGAGCCGCGGAGCGGACAGGCGGCATGAATCCCATCCTCGTCGAAGTGAACGACCGGATGCAGCGGGGTTATCGTTATGCCCTCGTCGCACCGGAGGGCGGCGACTTCCATCCCGATTTCCGGCCGCAACTGACGCCGCCGGAGATGCTCGCCCTCGGCGTGTTCGGCGGCAAATACATGACCGACTGCCGCGACGAGTTTCCCGCCACCTGGTTCGAGCGCGCGAAGCTGTCGCCCGGCGGTGCCGATCCGCGGCTCAATTTCTTCGCCGTCGCAGCGAGCCAGCCGCTCTCGGTCTGGCGCGAGAAGGGCTGGATCCATCCCGACGATCCGCGCGGCTGGTTCCAGTGGTATTGCCGCTATTATCGCGGCCGGCGGCTGCCCGGCGAGGACGAGCGGCAGGTCGGCCGCTGGCAGGCGATCCGCCGCCATGTCGCGCAGCTCCGCGCCAACTGCGAGCCGATGAACTGGCGCTGCCGGCCGCGCCAGCGCCAGGCGCTGCTGCACTGGGCCTATGACAGCCGAGCGATCTGACGGCGTTCGGAGCCCCGTGCCGCGTCGGCCGAGCCCCTGCCGAACCGCTTTTCCCGGCCGGTCGCGGCGCGGGACGGAAATGTCACGAAGCGGCCGGGAAGGGTAAATTATTCGCTCGGCGGCCCTCTTCGCCGCAGCTAAAGTGCGGCCATCTCTCGATGGGGCTCGCCATGTTCAGAAAATTCGTCTCCGCCGCCTTCGCCGCCGGTCTGACGCTCACCGCCGGTCCGGCGATGGCCGAAGGTCTCGCCGGCGCGCCCGCGCCCTTCGACAAGGGCGGCGTCCGCATCGCGGTGGTGAGCTTCCTCGGCTCCGGCGACTGGCTGCAGGCCTTCGAGGCGGGCGTGAAGCGGCAGGCCGAGGCGCTCGGCATCGAGGCGAACGTCTCGCAGGCCCGCAACGACATCAACACGCAGCGCGAGCTGATCCAGCAGGCGATCAATCTCGGCGTCGACGGCATCGTCATCAACAACGGCCAGCCGGAAGCCCTCAAGGACGTCGCCCAGGCCGCGCTCGACGCCGGCATCAAGGTCGTCGCCTATGACGTCAATCTCGACAATCCCAAGATCCCGCAGATCGAGCAGTCCGATGCGGACATGGCTCGGCTGGTGCTCGAGCAGGCGGTGAAAGAACAGGGCGAAGCGTTCGAGGGCGGCGTCGTCTATGTCGCCGGCTTCGCCCCGCTCGACCGCCGCTATGCGGTCTGGAAGAGCTTTACCCAGAAGTATCCCGGCATCAAGGAAGTCGCGAGCTGGGGCGTCGTCAACGACACGGTCGCGGCCTCGGTGGCCGACCAGACCAAGGCCGTGCTGCGCGCCAATCCGAACCTTTCGGTCGTCTTCACCCCCTGGGACGAGTTCGCCCGGGGCGTCAAGCTCGCGATCGACGAGCTCGGCCTCGGCGAGACGGTGAAGATCTACGGCATCGACATCTCGACCTCGGACATCCAGGCGATCATCGAGCCGGGCAGCCCGTGGGTCGCGACCGCCGCGACCAACGCCGCGGTCGTCGGCGAGGTCTCGGTGCGGGCGCTCTCGCTCGACATAGCCGGGCAGTTCCCGGGCCGTTCCGTGCTGATCCAGCCGACCCTCGTCACCCGCGCCGATCTCGTCGACAACGGCATCGGCACGATCGAGCAGTTGCAGGAGAAGTTCCCGGCCTTCCGCGATTCCGACGCCGCCAAGGCAGCGTGGATTCCGGCGCCCGCCCGCTGAGCGGGCTTGCCGCGGACACGCCCCGTCTGTACCTCAAGGAACGATCGGTGCCCGGCTCCCGCCGGGCACCGTTCTTTCGAAGCGGACCTCCCGACGATGACCGATCTGCCGGTACCCGATTACGCCCGCAACATGAAGCTGATCGGTCATTCCGATCAGGGCGGCCGGCCGGATGCGCTGCAGGTGATGGTGCATCGCGGCTATGCCTATGTCGCGCATCCCTGGTCGCGCGGGTTTTCGATCGTCGATGTCCGCGACCCGAAGAATCCGGGCGCGACGGTCTATGTCCCATCGCCGCAGAATACCTGGACCATCCATCTGCAAACCCATGAGGACCTGCTCCTCGTGGTGCACGCGCGCGATCTGTTCGCCGACGCGGCCTTCGCGGCCGACGAGAAGGTCTATTACACCCGCTCGGTCGGGGAGACCGTCGGCACCGCGGGCGGCGCCCGCCCGGCGCGCAACTGGTCGGCGGGCATGGCGGTCTACGACATCGCGCAGCCGACCGCGCCGCGCCAGATCGGCTTCTTCCCCGTCGAGGGCGTCGGCGTCCACCGCATCTGGTATGTCGGCGGCCGCTGGGCCTATGTCTCGGCGCTTCTCGACGGCTACAGCGACTACATCCTCCTCGTCGTCGACCTCGCCGACCCGACCCGGCCCGTCGAGGCCGGCCGCTGGTGGATCCCCGGCATGCATCTCGCCGCCGGCGAGACACCCGCCTGGGGCGAAGGCCGGCGCTTCGCGCTCCACCACGCGCTCGTCGAGGGCGACACCGCCTATGCCTGCTGGCGCGACGGCGGGCTCACCATTCTCGACATCGCCGACCGGTCGAAACCGAAGCTCCTGGTGCACCGCAACTGGTCGCCGCCGTTCGGCGGCGGCACCCATTCCGCGCTGCCGCTGCCGGCGCGCGACCTGCTCGTCGTCGCCGACGAAGCGGTGGCCGACCATGAGGAGGACGGCCGCAAGCACACCTTCCTCTTCGACATCCGCGACAGGGCGAACCCGGTCTCGATCGCCACCCTGCCTACTCCAGACGAGGCCGACTATACCAGCAAAGGCGGACATTTCGGCCCGCACAACCTGCATGAGAACCGGCCGGGCAGTTTCGTCTCCGACACGCTCCTCTTCGCCACCTGGCAGAATGCGGGCGTCCGCGTCTTCGACATCTCGGATCCCTTCCGGCCGCGGGAAACCGGCGCTCTCGTGCCCCCGGCGCCGGTCCGCATGGTCGACCGCCGGCCGAACCGGCCGCGCGTGATCCAGTCGGCCGACGTCTTCGTCGACGCGAACGGTCTCGTCTACTCGACGGATTACAACGCCGGTCTCGCCATCATGGAGTATGGCGGATGACGGCGGTGGTGGCGGCAGCCGGCATCGAGAAGCGCTTCGGCGCGACGCGGGCGCTCGCCGGCGCCGACCTCGCGATCGAGCGGGGCGAGATCGTCGCGCTGATGGGCGCGAACGGCGCGGGCAAGTCGACCCTCGTCAAGATCCTCTCCGGCTCGCTCGCCCCCGATGCCGGCACGATCACCCTCGACGGCAGGCCCGTCGCCTTCGCCGCCCCGCGCGAGGCGAAGCGGGCCGGCATCGCGACCGTCCATCAGGCGACCGAGCAGGCGGGCGCCGCCGGCCTGACGGTCGCCGAGAACCTCCTCCTCGACGAGCTCTGCGCGCCGGGCGGCCGGCTCTTCACGAGCCCCGGCGCGATCCGCCGCCGGGCCGCGGCGATCGCCGCCACGATCGGCCTCGACCTGCCGCTCGACCGCGACTTCGCGGACCTGCGGCCCGCCGAGCGGCAGCTGATCGCGATCGCCCGCGCCGTCGCCGCCAAGGCCGCGGTGCTGATCCTCGACGAGCCGACGTCGAGCCTCGCGGCCGGCGAGGCGGAGCGGCTGTTCGCCATCCTGGGACGGCTGCGCGAGGCGGGCATCGCCATCCTCTACATCTCGCACCGGCTCGGCGACCTCGCGGCGATCGCCGACCGGGCCGTCGTGCTGCGCGGCGGGGTGGCGGTCGGCGAATTCCGCCGGCCGATCGATTTCCGCGCTGCGGTCGCCGCGATGATCGGCCGGCCCTTCGAGGCGCCGGCGCGCGCCGACGCCACGCTGCGGCGGCCGGTGGTGCTCTCGGCCCGCGACGTGGTGCTCGTTCCCGGCGCCCGCCCCTTCCATCTGACGCTGCGCCTCGGCGAGGTCGTGGCGATCACCGGCGCGCTCGGCTCGGGCAAGAGCCGGCTGCTCTCGACGCTCTACGGTCTCGCCCGGCCGGTCTCCGGCACGGTGGCGCTCGACGGCCGAAGCTGGGCGCCGGGCCGGCCGTCCGAGGCGATCGCCGGCGGGGTGTTCATGGTCGCCGAGGACCGCCGGCGCTCCTCTCTCCTGCCGCCCGAAATCCCCGGCGCGACGATCGCCGGCACGATCGCCTTCCCCCATCTCGGCCGCTGGTTCCCGCTCGGCGTCCTCCGCCCGGCGCGCGAGCGGCGCGCCGCGGTCGAGGCGATCGCCCGGCTCGGCATCAAGGCGCGCGGTCCCGACGACACGCTCGACCAGCTCTCGGGCGGCAATCAGCAGAAGGTGGTGCTCGCCCGCTGGCAGGCCGAGCCCTCTCGCCTGCTCCTGCTCGACGAGCCGTTCCAGGGCGTCGATGTCGGCGCGCGGGCCGATCTCATCACGGCGATCCGCGGGTCGGGCACCACGACGCTGATCGCCACCAGCGACGCCGAGGAGGCGCTCGAGGTCGCCGACCGCATTCTCGTGATGCGCGACCACACCCTGTTCGAGACCGAGGCCGAGGACGCCGCGCTGATCGCGGCGGTCGGCGAAGTGGAGCGCGCCGAGGGCGCGGCGTCAGCATGACCGACATCCCCGCCCCGGCCGTCCCGCGCCGCGACCGCGCCGCGCTCGTCCGCCGCTATGCGCTCGTCGCCCTCCTCGTCGTGCTCGTCGTCGGCTTCCGGCTCGCCGAGCCGGCCTTCCTGTCGACCAACAATTTCTTCTCGATCCTGCAGGCGGTGTCGGTCGTCGCGATTCTCGGCGTCGGCGTGACGGTGACCCTGTCGGCCGGCGGCTTCGATCTTTCGGTCGGCTCCGTCGCCGCCTCCTCGGTGATGGCGGCGAGCTATGCCATGGTGGTCTGGCAGCTCGGCGCGGGCGAGACGATCGGCCTCGTGCTCGCGCTCGGCGCCGCGATCGGTCTTGCGAACGGTCTGCTGATCGTCCGCCTCGGCATTCCGGACCTTCTCGCCACGCTCGCCATGATGTTCCTGCTCGCCGGCCTGCAATTGATCCCGACCGGCGGCCGGTCGATCTCGGCCGGCATGATCCTGCCCGACGGCTCGACCGCCGCCGGCGCCTACGACCCGGCCTTCTTCGTGCTCGGCCGGTTGCGCCTCTTCGACGTCGTGCCGGTGCCGGTCGTCGTCATGGCGGCGGTGGCGCTCGTCTTCTGGTTCCTGATGGAGCGGACGCGCTTCGGCCGGGTGTTCTATGCGATCGGCGGCAACGAGACGGCCGCTCACCTCGCCGGCGCGCCGACCAGGGCCTACCGCCTCGCCGCCTATATGCTGTCGGGTTCGCTCGCCGCGCTCGGCGGCCTGATCGTCGCCGCGCGCGTCGGCCGGGGCGACGTCTCCTCCGGCGCCTCGCTGCTCCTCGATTCGGTCGCCGCCGCGCTGATCGGCTTCGCCGTGCTCGACGCGCGCCGCGCCAACGTGCTCGGCACGGTGATCGGCGCGATCTTCGTCGGCGTGCTGCTCAACGGGCTGACCATGCTCAACGCGCCCTATTACACACAGGATTTCGTCAAGGGCGCGGTGCTCGTCGGCGCCCTCGCCCTCACATTCGGTCTGGGCAGGAAGGCGCGATAGGGACGTTCTCGCGGCGAGGACAGGCGGGCCGGGCCCGGCTTCCCTCCCCTTAGGGCGGAGGGCCAGGGTGGGGGCGGCCGGGAGCGGCGCTCGGGCCGCCCCGCGCCACGATTATGGACCCCGGCACGGAGGCCGGGGTGACGGGGGTTCTCGAAGAAGCCGAGGGCTCTGCATCCTCGAACCGTCCGTCCGCCGCTCTCGGAACACCCCCCTCCACCCGTCATGCCGGCCTTCGTGCCGGCATCCATGATCGTGACGGCCGGCGTCCTCGGTGGCCCCCGTCCACCCGTCCTTCCCGCGAAGGCGGGAATCCATGAAACCGACTACCGCTCGGCGGGATGGATCCTCGCCTTCGCGAGGATGACGGGTGGAGCCGGTGCGCGGGATCGTTCCCGGATCGACGCCCGCGGTGACGGGCGTATGGAATGGAGCTGATGCACCCTTCGCCCCGCGCCACGATTATGGACCCCGGCACGGAGGCCGGGGTGACGGGGGTTCTTGAAGAAGCCGAGCGCTCTGCATCCTCGAACCGTCCGTCCGCCGCTCTCGGAACACCCCCCTCCACCCGTCATGCCGGCCTCCGTGCCGGCATCCATAATCGTGACGGCCGGCGTCCTCGGTGGCTCCTGTCCACCCGTCCTTCCCGCGAAGGCGGGAATCCATCACGCCGCATGCCGCCCGGACGTGAGAGAGGTTGCTCGGCTTGATGGGTCCCGGGTCCCGGCGGCGCCTCGCCCGGGATGACGGGTATAGGGGTCGGCGCGGTGTGCACCTCGCCCGGCGGCACGATTATGGACCCCGGCACGGAGGCCGGGGTGACGGGTGTTCTCGTGGGAGGCGAGCCTCCGGCTGCGGCGTATTCACCCCCCACCCCGACCCTCCCCCACAAAGGGGGAGGGAGGCGGCCGATGCCGGCCGTCGCGCATCCTTTTTCCCTTATGCGGCCTTGGCTTGCGCCAGACGCTTCAGGTCGGGTGGCAGGGCTTCGTCGACGAGGGCGGCGAGCGCGTCGGCGAGCGGGAGGGCCTGCTGCGCCTGCGAGCCGAGCCGGCGGATGTTGACCGTCTGCTCCTCCGCCTCGCGCTTGCCGCAGACGAGGATCACCGGGGCCTTGGCGAGCGAGTGCTCGCGGACCTTGTAGTTGATCTTCTCGTTCCTGAGGTCGAGATCGACGCGCAGGCCCGCCTCCCGCAGCCGGTCGACCACCTTGACGGCATAATCGTCGGCCTCGGAGGTGATCGTCGCGACCACCGCCTGGACGGGCGCCAGCCAGAGCGGGAAATGGCCGGCATAGTTCTCGATCAGGATGCCGAGGAAACGCTCCATCGAGCCGCAGATGGCGCGATGGATCATCACCGGGGTCTTCTTCTGGCCGTCGGCGTCGACATAGAAGGCGCCGAAGCGTTCCGGCAGGTTGAAATCGACCTGGGTGGTGCCGCACTGCCAGTCGCGGCCGATCGCGTCGCGCAGCACATACTCGAATTTCGGCCCGTAGAAGGCGCCCTCGCCCGGATTGATGCCGGTCTTGATCCGCCCGCCCGAACGCGCCTCGATCTCGCCGAGCACATAGGTCATCACCTCCTCGGCGTGATCCCACAGCGCGTCCGAGCCGACCCGCTTCTCCGGCCGGGTCGAGAGCTTGACGACGATCTCCTCGAAGCCGAAATCGGCATAGGTCGAGAGGATCAGATCGTTGATCTTCAGGCATTCCTCCGCCATCTGCTCTTCGGTGCAGAAGATGTGCGCGTCGTCCTGCGTGAAGCCGCGCACCCGCATCAGCCCGTGCATGGCGCCGGACGGCTCGTAGCGGTGCACCGCGCCGAACTCGGCGAGCCGGAGCGGCAGGTCGCGATAGCTCTTCAGCCCGTGCTTGAAGATCTGCACATGGCCGGGGCAGTTCATCGGCTTCAGCGCGAAGACGCGCTCGTCCTCGGTGTCGTCGCCGGCCGAGCGCACCGCGAACATGCTCTCGCGATACCAGCCCCAGTGGCCGGAGGTCTCCCACAGCGACTTGTCGAGCACCTGCGGCGCGTTGACCTCGTCATAGCCGAGCCGCCTCAGGCGGCGGCGCATATAGGCGACGATCTCCTGGAAGGCCGACCAGCCCTTCGGATGCCAGAAGACGACGCCCGGTCCCTCCTCCTGGAAGTGGAACAGGTCCATCTCGCGGCCGAGCTTCCTGTGGTCGCGCTTCTCGGCCTCCTCGAGCATATGGAGATACGCGTCGAGCTCGGCCTGGTCCTTCCAGGCGGTGCCGTAGATGCGGGTCAGCATCGGATTGGCGGCATCGCCGCGCCAATAGGCGCCGGCGACCTTCATCAGCTTGAAGGCGGTGCCGATCTGGCCGGTCGAGGCCATGTGCGGACCGCGGCAGAGATCGAACCACTGGCCCTGCCTGTAGATCCGGATCGACTGGTCGGCCGGGATCGCATCGACCAGCTCGACCTTGAACGCCTCGCCCTTGGCGGCGAAGACCTGCTTCGCCTCGTCGCGCGACCAGATCTCCTTCGTGAAGGTGGCGTTGCGGCCGATGATCTCGCGCATCTTCGCCTCGATCTTCGGCAGATCGTCGGGGGTGAAGGGCGTCTCGCGGTAGAAATCGTAATAGAAGCCGTTCTCGATCACCGGGCCGATGGTCACCTGGGTGCCGGGAAAGAGCTCCTGCACCGCCTCGGCCATGACATGGGCGGCGTCGTGACGGATCAGCTCGAGCGCGCGGGGATCGTCGCGGGTGACGATCTCGATCTTCGCATCCGCGGTGATCGGGTCGGACAGGTCGGCGAGCCTGCCGTCGAGCGCCATCGCCACCGCCTTCTTGGCGAGCGACTTCGAAATGCCCTCGGCGATCGCGCGGCCGGTGATGCCGGGCTCGAAGGAACGGACGGAGGAATCGGGGAAGGTCAGGTGGATCATAGTCGGCTCCTGCTCACTCCCGCAGACGAGCGCGGGTAAGCGGTTTCGGGAAGACCCGGAGCGCGGCTAGAGGTCGAGCCGCGTCGCCGGATCGATGTGGCGGCCGGTCCAGCGGCCATAGCGCCACGGCATATACCAGCGCCCGCCGGCCGGCAATTCGTCCGGCGCCCACCGCTCATGTCTCCGGCACGAGATCGGACAGATAGGCCGGCGGCACGTTCCGCGTCAGCCAGACGCCGCTCGAGGAGCGATAGAAGAGAAATCCGTCGCGCGCCATCGCACCCGTATCCACGACGATGATGGCGGGCCGTCCGTGACGCCCACCCACCGTGCGCGCCATCTCCACAGTCTCGGAGAGATGCACGAACTGCCGCTCTCCGGGCCGCAGCCCCTCTGCCCTGATGCTGGCGAGGAAGCGGTCGGCGGTGCCGTGCAGCAGCCGGTCCGGCGGAGCGAGGGGCGAGTCGACCGTTTCGACCGCCACGCTGTGCCCATGCGTCGCCCGGATTGCGGCGCCATCCGCGGAAATCTCGAAGCGGCGCTTGTCGTTCGCCGCCATAACGGCTTCGAGAATACTGCGATCAATGACAAGGCCCGCACGCCCTGCGCCGGCGATCAGCGCGTCGACCGACGCCCAGCCTTGCGGGTCGAGCTCGAGGCCGGCGGCAGCCGGCTCGTGCCGCAGCACCAGACTGATGAACTTGCTGATGCGGACGAGATCGGCACCCATGATCGCCCCGGCTGCAAGGATGGTTTCGCGACCACACCGCCGCGATTTCGGCTGCCAACCGACCTAACGGTCGAGCCGCGTCGCCGGATCGATGTGGCGGCCGGTCCAGCGGCCATAGCGCCACGGCATATACCAGCGCCCGCCGGCCGGCAATTCGTCCGGAACCGGATCGAAGCCCGAGGCGCCGAACGGGCCGCAGCGCAGGAAGCGCGACAGCGTCAGCCAGCCGCCCGCCCAGAGGCCGAAACGGCCGATCGCCTCCTCGCCGTAATGCGAACAGGTCGGCAGATAGCGGCACTGGCGGCCGAGGAAGGGCGAGAGGGTCAGGCGATAGAGCCGGATGAAGCCGATGCCGAGCCATGCGCCGGCGGTGCGCGGATGCGGATGCGGATGCGGATGCGGATGGGCGCAGGCCCCGCGCGACGTCCCGCTCATAGCGTCATCATGCGGCGGACGGCCCCGCCATTGCGGCCATCGGGATCGAAGACGAGGGCGGCACGACAATTCGGGCGATACGGCCCGCGGAAGGCCGGGCGGCCATCACGGGACATGGTCATCCCGCGGCGCGGGCGTCCGACCCGCGCGCCTCGATCTGGTCGAGCGCATCGACCACCGCATCGAAGGTGAGCAGGGTCGAAGCGTGGCGGGCCTTGTAGTCGCGCACCGGCTCGAGATAGCGCAGCTCTTCGAAGCGGCCGTCGGGCGGCGGGCCGCTCTCCTTCAGCATCCGCCGCATCGTTTCGCGCAGCGTCCGGAGTTCCGCGGCCCCGGCGCCGACGACATGGCGGGCCATGATCGAGGAGGAGGCCTGGCCGAGCGCGCAGGCCCGCACATCGTGCGCGAAATCGGTGACGACACCGTCCTCGACCTTCAGATCGACGGTGACGGTGGAGCCGCAGAGCCGGGAATGCGCGGTCGCGGTCGCGTCCGGCGCATCGAGACGGCCGAGCCGCGGAATGTTCGCCGCGAAATTGAGGATGCGCTCGTTGTAGATTTCATCGATCATGGCGTTCACCCTGCCCCGAGATATAGGTGTGATCCGCGCACCCCGCCAGCCGTATCAAGGGCAGCGCTTTGATTCGCCGGAAACGCGCCTACTTAAGAGCGGCGAAGGGCAAGATTGGAGACCCCCATGGACGCCGTGGTGAAGAAGCCCGCCGTCGCGCTCGTCAAGCCGGCGGCGCCGAAGCCGACGCGCGAAGAGGCCGAGGCGGCGGTGCGCACGCTGCTCGCCTGGACGGGCGACGACCCGGCGCGCGAGGGCCTCGTCGACACGCCGCGGCGCGTCACCAAGGCCTATGAGGAGCTGTTCGGCGGCTATGGCGGTGATCCGGAGGAGATTCTCGGCCGGGTGTTCGAGGAGGTCGGCGGCTTCGACGATCTCGTCGTGGTGCGCGACATCCCGTTCCATTCGCATTGCGAGCATCATGTCCTGCCCTTCTTCGGCACCGTCCATATCGGCTATTTCCCGAATGGCGGCGTCGTCGGGCTGTCGAAATTCGCCCGTCTGGTCGACACCTTCGCCCGCCGGCTGCAGACGCAGGAGAACATGTCGGCGCAGATCGTCGACGCGATCGAGACCGTCCTGAAGCCGCGCGGCGCCGCGGTGATGATCGAGGCGGAGCATATGTGCATGCAGATGCGCGGCGTGCACAAGCACGGCACCTCGACGGTGACGACGCAGTTCACCGGCCTCTTCCGCGACGATCCGGCCGAGCAGACCCGCTTCCTCGCCATGGTGCGGGCCGGCAAGGGCTGAGCCGGACGGCCCGCCGCGCCGGTGGCGGGTCGCCATCGGGCGGCGGCCCGGGCGCCGCGCTTTCCCTCGCGTCGCCGATCGGCTAAGCCGGCGGCGACGACGGAGCCCGCCATGACCACCCCCTCGACCCCTGCGCTGTCCCCCTCCCCCTTCGCCGCGCCCGGCTCCAAGCACGACGTCGAGACCGGCACCGTGCTGACGCCCCGCTTCGGCGCGGACGGGCTGGTCGCGGCCGTGGTGGTCGATGCCGAGGGCGGCGAGGTGGTGATGATGGCGTGGATGGACGCCGCCGCCCTCGCCCGCACGATCGAGACCGGCGAGGCGCATTATTACAGCCGGTCGCGCGGCCGGCCGTGGAAGAAGGGCGAGGAGAGCGGCCACGTCCAGACCGTCGTCGAGCTGCGCGTCGACTGCGATCAGGACGCCGTGCTCCTGAAGGTCCGCACGGCCGGGACCGGCGCCAACTGCCACACCGGCCGCCACTCCTGCTTCTACCGCCGCGTCGCGCTCGGCGGGCCGGCGGGGAGCGCGACGCTCGCCTTCACGGGCGACGCGCCGCTCTTCGATCCCGACGCCGTCTACAAGCACGGCTGACGGCCGGCGGCCGCCTCAGGCCGTCGCGATATAGGCGCGCATCTCGTCCGCCTCGCGCTCGACCGCCTCGATGCGCGCCTTGACGACGTCGCCGATCGAGACGAGGCCGACGAGGAGATCGTTCTCCACCACGGGAAGGTGGCGGAAGCGGCCCTTGGTCATCCGCGCCATCACCTCGTTGATCGTATCGTTCTCCGAGCAGGTGACGACCTTCTCGGTCATCACGGCGCGCACCGGCTGATCGAGCGCCGCGGCGCCCGAAGCGGCGAGCGTGCGGACGATGTCGCGCTCCGACAGGATGCCGAGGATGCGGCGGGCGGCGTCGACGACGACGAGCGCGCCGATCCGATGGGCGCCGAGCAGGCGCACGGCGTCGGCGACGGACATCTCGGTGCCGGTGGTGAAGACGTCGCGGCCCTTATGGGCCAGGATCTTGGCAACAATCATCGAACCCTCCCTCCTGCGCGGCCGGAGCGGATGTCGATGGGCGGATCGGCTCGATCCGGTCGCCCCGGTCCTCAACCGCACCAAGAATGATGGTGCCCGGCTCGCCCCTTGGCAAGCGGCGGTCAGCGCCGACCGACGGGATCGAAGAGGGGAAAGAGCAGGAGGCCGGCGACGAAGCCGCCGAGATGGGCCTCCCAGGCGATGGCGCTCGATTCCATGCCGGGCGGTGCGAGGAAGAGGCCGAAGACGAGGTTCATGGCGAACCAGACGCCGAGAAAGACGACGATCCGGCGGTCGGTGATCATCTCGCGAAGGCTGAGCGCGGCGCTCGCCTCGGGCGCCGCGCCGAAACGCCGGCCGCCGAGCGCGCCACCGGGCGAGAAGGCAAAGCGGGCGGAAGCCGCCATCTGCGCCGAGATCGCCGCCGAGGCGCCGACGAGCGGCTGCAGGCCGTCCGGATAGAGCGCCAGATGCGCCGCCGCGCCGGCGGCCGCACCGATCGCGAAGAAGGCGAGGAAGCGAACCGTGCCGAAGCGGCGGGCGAGCGGCGTGCCGAAGGCGGCGAGCCAGAGCGCGTTGATGCCGAAATGCATCCAGCTGCCGTGCAGCCCGGCATAGGTGACGAAGGTCCAGACATCGCCGGCGAGGCCGCCCGGCCAAGGCTCGCCGAGCAGTTCCGGCGCGGTCAGCCGCACCGGCACGAAGGCGAAGGCGAGCAGGACGCGCACCGCCGTATCGGAATCGAGCGCCATGGTGCGGACGAGATGGACGAGGCCGAGCACGCCGATCGTCGCCACCACGACCGAGGGCAGATTGAACATCGGCTCCCGCCGGGGTGTCTCGAAGGACTGCATCGCCGCCGCACATAGGCTGCCGGCCGTCACGCCGCAAGCGCCGGGCCGCGAAAAGGAAACGGCCGCCCGGCGCAATGCGCTCGGACGGCCGTCACGCCCGTCTTGCCCCCCGGCAGAGACGCCCGTGCACGACGATTGCTGCCACTTCCGTGCACGTCATGCAATGTTCATGAGGGGATAGACTCTGTGAATTGCCGAGATCGTCGCCGAAATGGCACAGATCGTATGGTTTCGGAGGGTAGAGCCCGGGTGACGACTCGGCGGGGCGGCGATAAGGTCGGGATTCGGAGGGGTTCCGCCGGATCCCGAGGTCCGGACGGCTGGGGGAAAGAGATGCGACACGCGAGCACGCAGGAGCTCTATCGCTACTGGAACCGACAGCGCGGCGAAGCGCCGGCGGCCAAGCGCAGCGCCGTCGAGCCGGCGGATATCCGCACCCTGCTCGGCGACACGTTCATTCTGGACACCAGTTCCGGTACCGAGGCGCCGTTCCGGCTCGCGGGAACGCGGCTCTGCGAGCTCTACGGCGCGGAGATGAAGGGGCGCGATTTCCGCAGCCTGTTCACCGGCGCAGACCGCGAGGCGGTCGAGACGCTGATCGCCTCGATCGCCACCGATGCCGCGGCGGCGGTGCTCGGGCTCACCGGCGAGACGGAACGCGGCGACCGGCTGCCGCTCGAAATGGTGCTGCTGCCGCTCTCCTCGGCCGGGGCGGGCTACGACCGGATCCTCGGCCTGCTGGTGGCGCTCGAATCGCCCTATTGGGCGGGGTTGCGCCCGCTGACGCGGCTCGGCGTGACGAGCGTGCGCCTGCTCTGGCCCGATGAGCGGCCGGCCTTCCTCGCCGCTCCGCCCGCAGCGCGTCCGCAGACCCAGCCCTCGCCCGCCGCAGCCGAGCTGCGGCGGGCCCGTCTGATCGTGCTCGAAGGCGGCAAGCGCTGAGGACCGCCCGGCCGGGCGCGGCGTCATGGTTAGCGATCGCTTTCCCAATCCCTAACAATTCCCTTAGTATTCGCTTCGATTTCTCCTCCGCCGCTTAGATCGGTCTCAAGTCGCGCATGTCATTCTCGCTCGCATCGAACGGGCCGGATCATGCCGATGAGTTTCGTAGCGCGTCTCATCCTCGTCTCCCTGACGCTCCTTGCCGGAGCGGCAGAAACCCTTGCGGCGAGCCGCGACGGCGCGATCATGCGCACGATCGGACCGACCTCGCAGCCGGTCGGACATTACGAATTCTGCCGGCGCCTGCCCGCCGAGTGCGATCCGCGCGGCGAGCGGCGCGGCCGGGTGCAGCTCACGGCCGCAAAATGGCAGCAGTTGATCGCCATAAACGACAACGTCAATACTGCGGTAGATCCTGGAACCGACAAGGAAATTTTCGGCGTCGAAGAATATTGGAGCTTCCCGGAGGGCCGCGGCGACTGCGAAGACTATGTTCTTCTGAAGCGGCGCGAGCTGATCCGGCTCGGCTGGCCGGCCGGCGCGCTGCTCATCACCGTGGTCCGGCAGTCGAACGGCGACGGCCACGCCGTGCTCACGGTGCTGACCGACCGGGGCGACCTCGTGCTCGACAATCTCGTCGGCACGATCGAGGTCTGGAACCAGACGTCCTATCAGTATGTGAAGCGGCAGTCGGATCGCGACCCCGGCCGCTGGGTGTCGATCGAGGACGACCGCGACCTGCTCGTCGGCAGCGTGCGCTGAACCGACAGCGACGCTCAGGCCTCGGCCGGGCCGAGGCCGGCCAGGAAGCGGCGGGCGTTGCGGACATAGCCGTCGGCCGAGGCGGCGAGCCGGGCGATCTCGGCTTCCCCGAGCGGCCGCAGCACCTTGCCGGGCATGCCCACGACGAGCGATCCCGCCGGAATCACCTTGCCTTCGGTGACGAGGGCGCCAGCCCCGATCAGGCAGTTCTCGCCGATCTCGGCTCCGTTGAGGATGATCGCGCCCATGCCGACCAGCGTGTTGGCGCCGATCCGGCAACCGTGCAGGATCGCCCGGTGGCCGATGGTGCAGCCTTCGCCGATCGTCAGCGGAAAGCCCATATCGGTGTGAAGGACGGCGTGTTCCTGGATATTGGTGCGGGCGCCGACGACGATCGGCTCGTTGTCGCCGCGCAGCACGGCGCCGAACCAGATCCCGGTGTCCGCGCCGAGCACGACGCGGCCGATGACGCGCGCATCGGGCGCGATCCACGCGCCCGCCGGACGTTCCGGCGCGACACCGTCGAGGGAATGCACCGCCATCGGATCAGCCGCCCTTTCGCGCCGCCCTACTCCTCGAGATCGACGTCGAGGATCGCCATGGTGAAGTTATAGGAGAGCTCGCCCTCCTCGTCGTCGCGGAACACGACGCCGATGAACTCGTCGCCGAAATAGACCTCGGCCGAATCGTCCTTGCGCGGCCGCTGCCGCACGCTGATGTCGGGCATCTTGAAGCGGCGGCGGAAGAACGCCTCGAGCTTCTGCACCTCTTTGCGGTCCACGCGGATTCTCCTCTGCGGTCGGATCGGAGGGCGCAGATAGCACGGGCCGGCGGCGCTGTCGCCCCGCCGCGGCCGGTTATGCGCCGCCGCCTCAGCCGCGCTCGGCGAGGATCTGGTCCATCGTCCGCGACGGCTCGGCGCAGGACACCTCGCCCACCACCTTGGCCGGGACGCCCGCCACCGTGGTGCGCGGCGGCACGGGCTTCAGGACCACCGAGCCGGCGGCGACGCGGCTGCAGCGGCCGATCTCGATGTTGCCGAGGATCTTGGCACCGGCGCCGATCAGCACACCGCGCCGGACCTTCGGATGGCGGTCGCCGGTCTCCTTGCCGGTGCCGCCGAGCGTCACGTCCTGCAGGATCGAGACGTCGTCCTCGATCACCGCGGTCTCGCCGACGACGATGCCGGTCGCATGATCGAAGAACACGCCGCGGCCGATCGGCACGGCCGGGTTGATGTCGACCTGGAACACCGCCGACGAACGGCTCTGCAGATAGAGCGAGAGGTCCCGGCGGCCCTTCCGGTGCAGCCAGTTGGCGAGCCGGTGGGTCTCGACCGCATGGAAGCCCTTGAAATAGAGCACCGGCTCGATGAAGCGGCTGCAGGCGGGATCGCGATCGTAGACGGCCGCGATGTCGACCCGGATCGCGTCGCCGAGCGTGGGCTCGTCGCGATAGGCCTCCTCGAAGAGCTGGCGGATCACCTCGGCCGGCATGTCGCGGTGATGCAGCCGCTCGGCGATGCGGTGGAACACCGCCTGCTCAAGCCGGTCGTGGCCGAGCACGGTGGTGTGCAGGAAGGTCGCCATCACCGGTTCGGCGCGCATGATCGCCTCCGCGTCGGCGCGCACCGCGGACCAGATCGGGTCGAGGCTGGCGAGACCGTCGCCGGCCGGACGGGAGGAAAGAACGGTCATGCTGCCCTCCGGAGCACGAGAATGAGGCGCGACCCTATCACGGCCCGGCCGTCCACAAAACGGCCCGTCGACGAAACACGTTCCCCGCGAAGCTCGGCCGGGGCGAACGATTTTTCCGGACGGCGCGGATCAGCCCGGCACCGGGCTCGTCCGCGCGAGGAAGTCGAGCACCGCCTGCTTGTAGACCTTGTCGCCGACGGCGAGCATGTGGTTGCGCCCGGGGATCGCGACCGCCTCGGCGCCGGGAATCACCGCGGCGAGGCCGGCCGCATCGCCGGCGAGCTCGTCCTTGTCGCCGACCGCGACGAGCACGGGGACGGCGAGACGGCCGAGCTGTTCGGCCGCGATCGGCTGGCGGGTCGCCTTCATGCAGGCGGCGAGCGCGACCCGGTCGCTCTTCGTCTGGTCGGCGAATTTGCGGAACATCTGGCCGATCGGATCGGTGACCGTCGCCGGGTCTTCCGCCTCGAGCGCGGCGACGACCGGCTCCCAAGGGCCGACACCCGACAGCATGCCCGAGCCGAGGCCGCCGAAGATCGCGGTGCGCACCCGCCCGGGATGGGCGAGCGCCAGCACGGCGGTGATCCGCGCGCCCATCGAATACCCCATCACATCGGCCTTCGGGATGCCGAGATGATCGAGCAGGGCGCGGGCGTCATCGGCGAGCGCATCGAGCCGGTAGGCCTCGACCGCATGGGGCTTGTCGCTCGCGCCATGGCCGCGATTGTCGAGCGCAATCACCCGCCGGCCGGCCTTGACGAGCACGTCGACCCAGCCGGGACTGACCCAGTTGACCCGCGCGCTCGAGGCGAAGCCGTGGATCAGGAGGATCGGCGGCCCCTCCCCTTCGTCGAGAAAGGCGATCCGATAGCCGGACGCGGTGAATTCGGGCATCTCTTGCTCCTGCGACGCCGGCTGTCCTAGCCCGAACCGGGCGGGCGCGCCAAGGTGCGACGCGGCGGCCCTGTTCACCGGCGCCCGCCGCGGCTATGGTCGCGCCGGAACAAGACAGGGCTTTCGCAATGGCCGACCACCTCATCCCGCACTTCCAGAACGACGACGGCGTCGAAGCGATCGAGATCGGCGTCAAGGAGTTCATGTGCGTCGGGGCGAGCGCGCCCTTCGATCATCCACACGTCTTCCTCGACATGGGCGACGAGGGCGAGAAGATCTGCCCGTATTGCTCGACGCTCTACCGCTTCAACCCGGCGCTGCGCGAGGACGAGACGCGGCCGGCCGGCCATCTCTACCTCGAGCGGGCGGCCTGATCCGCCCGCCGAAGCCGCCATGCCGGTCCGTCGGGTCGTCGTCGCCGGAGCGGGCATAGCCGGCCTGACGAGCGCGCTCGCCCTCGCCGCGCGCGGCTTCGAAGTGACGGTCTGTGAGCGCGCCCGGGTGCTCTCCGAGGTCGGCGCCGGGCTGCAGCTCTCCCCCAATTGCGGCCGCATCCTCTCCGGGCTCGGCCTCGACGCGGCGCTCGACGCGCACGCCGTGCGGCCCGAGGCGATCGATATCCGGTCCGGCCCGAGCGGAAGACGGATCGTCGCCCTGCCGCTCGGTGCGAGCGCCGCGGCGCGCCATGGCGGCCCCTATCGCGTGCTCCACCGCGCCGACCTGCAGAAGGCGCTGCTCGGCGCGGTGCTCGCGCAGGGCCGGGTGACGCTGGCGCTCGAGGCGGCCGTCGATGCGGTCGAGGAGGGCCGGGACGGGCTCGGCGTGACGGTCGCCGGCGAGCCGATCGAGGCCGACCTCGTCGTCGGCGCGGACGGTGTGCGCTCGACCGTGCGCGGCGCGGTCGCCGGTGCGGCGATGCCCCGGCCGACCGGACGGACGGCGTGGCGCGCGACGGTGCCGGCCGATGCGGCGGGGCCTCTCCTCGCCGCAATGCGCACCACGCTCTTTCTCGGGCCGGCCGCCCATCTCGTCGCCTATCCGATCTCGGGCGGCGCGGCGGTCAATCTCGTCGCCGTCGTCGAGGATCCGCACGCCGCGCCCGGCTGGGACGAGCCGGCCGATCTCGCCGTGCTCGACGCGGCGTTCGCGGGCTGGGCGGAACCGGTGCGGGCGCTCATCGACGGGCCGCTCTGGCGGCGCTTCACGCTCAACGCGGTCGATCCGGCGGGGCGCTGGGCGACCGCGCGGATCGCCCTTCTCGGCGACGCGGCCCATGCCATGCTGCCCTTCCTCGCGCAGGGCGCGGCGATGGCGATCGAGGATGCGGCCGTGCTCGCGGCCGAACTCGCCGACGCACCGGCGACGCCGGCCGCGGCGCTCCGCCGCTACGAGGCCCGCCGCAAGCCGCGCGTGACCAAGGTCTGGCAGGGCGCGCGGACGGCAGGCCGGCTCTACCATCTCGGCCGGATCGCAGCGCTCGCACGCGATGCGGGGATGGCGGCGCTCGGCGGGCCGGCGCTGCTCGCCCGCTATGACTGGCTCTATGGCTGGACGCCCGAGGAGGGCTGAGGCGGCAGCGCGAGCGCGTGACGGACGTGCTGGACGAGCCGGAAGCCGACCCGGCGCGCCCGGGAGGCGCGGTTGTCGGCGCATGGCGCATCGGCGATCGCCGCCGGGGTGAGCAGGACGCGGGCGAGCCGCCGCGCCGGGCCACCCGGCAGGTGCGCCGCGAGACCCGCCGCCCGCCGGTCGCCGAAGAGCCGCGCCACGAGATCGAGGGCCACCGCGGCCTCGAAGCCGAGACCCGCCCCCGCGGCAGCGGCGAGGAAGGCCGCCTCCTCCTCCGCCGGCAGCGCGCGCGCGGCCTGCAGCACGTCGACCACGAGCCGCAGGGCGTGGAATTTGTGGCCGAGCGCCGCGTGCACGATCGCCGTCAGGAGCAGCGCGGCGGGGGCCTGCGGATCGCCGCCGCCGGCCGCGACGAGGGTGCGATAGCCGAAGCCGCGACGCGCCCGGAGCGCCGGGTAATGCACCAGATCGCCATGCACCTCGACGAGCAGGGAGGGGTTCGCCTCGTTGACCCATTTGAACTCGCTGTGCGTCGCCGCGCGCGCCGCGGACGTCACGCCCGCCGGCCGGAAGCCGGAGCCCTCGAGAGCCCGGTTGGCGCGCTCGAAATCGGCCGGCTCGACGAGGACATCGACGTCGGTGAAGGGCCGGTCGGCCGGCGCGGGATAGAGCCGGCGGGCGAAGACCTCGCCCTTGACGAGGGTGAAGGCGATGCCGGCGGCGCGCAGGCGTGCGGCGAGAACGCGCGCATGATGGCTGAGGAGCATCGCCTGACCGGTCGCGATCATCCGCCGCCGCTCGATCCCCGCATGACGGGCCCGCAGCGCCGGATCGTCGGCGCCGGCCACGGTGGCGGCGAGCTTCCGCCAGACGACCGGCAGGACGCCGTGCGCGTCCGCGGCATCGAGCAGGCGGCCGAGGGTCGGCGCGCCAAGGGCGGCGTCGGGCGGATCGGCGAGCGGGTCGGCGAGCCGGAAGAGCAGCGCCCGCTCCGCGGGAGCGAGGCGTGGCGCGGCCGTCACGGCACACGCCCGATCGCCCGCCGCAGGACATCGCCGACCGCTTCGAGCGGCGTGCCGACGCGCAGCGTATAGGCCGGCAGATGGCGGGCCATCGCCCCGATCGTCGCGAAGGCGGCGCTCTGCTCGGGCGGCAGGCCGGTCTTGCCATGACGCAGATTGTCGCCGGCGAGCGCGAGGAGCATCTCGACCCGGTCCGCCGGCTCGCAGCGCGTCGGCCCCTCGACCCGTTCGCGCAACCAGACGAGCGCCCGCACCTGCCGCGTCTCGCCGGGCGTGGCGGTGGCGATCTCCGGCACGCTCTCCGGGCGCAGGCCCTGCTCGCCGTTCTCGTCCCAGGCCGCGCCGAGATACGGCAGCAGAAACGGCATCAGCGCGGCGGTGAAACGGTGCACCTTGAGCGGCCGCGGCTTGCCCCAGGCGCGCCAGCCGGCGCCGTCCGGCCGGACGATGGCGACGTCGTCGCTCATCAGGGAGAAGCCGGCACGGGCGAGCGCGAGCGCCGTCGTCGTCTTGCCGGCGCCGCTCGGCGCGAAGAGGATGACGGCACCCTCCTCCTCCGGCAGGCCGAGCACGGCGGCATGCAGCGGCGTCTGGCCGGTGAGGCCGAGCGAGGTGGCGTGGGCGTAGATCAGGAATTCCGACAGGAGCCGGCCTTCGACGCCGGGCGCCACGACGATCGACGCGCGGCGCGACGGCCGGTGGAGATCGAGCGACACCGCGTCGTCGGTGACGAGTTGCACCCGGACCGCGTCGCCCCGATGCGCGACGATCCGCCTCGAGAAGGGCAGCGGTCCTTCGTAGAGGAGCGGCAGCGCGGCGTCCGGCGGCGCGGGATCGCCGCGCACGAGGCGCCACAGGACATCCGGCTCGGCCGCTGCCGCGGGGCGCTCGAGCGGGCCCAGCGATGCGCGAAGCGCGGCGACGAGGACCGCATCGGTGGCGTCGACCGCCAGGACCGGCCCGGCGAGGAAGAAGAAGAGCCGGCTCATCAGGTCAGGCGAGCGCCGCCACAGCCGCGGGGGCGGCCGGACCGCCATGGCGCAGCACGGTCACCATGCGCGGATCGGGCGGGTTGAGGACGATCGCGCCGTCGACAACGACCCAGCAATGCGCCCGCAGACTGGGCTCGGCGATGCTGTCGCGATCGACGCCGAAATGGAGTTCCGGCGCGAAGCCGGCGGCGCGCAGGGAGCGATAGGCGAGCACGCCCTGGCGCAGGCAGGGCCGGTCGGCCATCAGCCAAGGCCGCCGGGTGGTACGCCGCACGGCGCGGACGATCGCCGACACGGACATTCCGTCGAGACCCGCCGGAACCGGCCCGTCGGCGAGGGCGAGAATATCGGCGATCGGCCTTCTGCCGATCCGGAACGGCAGAAGGCGCGCCTCGACGAAGAGAGCGAGGCGAAACCAGGCCTGCCGCAGCGCGGCCATCAGCCGGCCTCCCCCGCCGTCACGACGATGCCCTCGGCGGCGAGTTCGCCGGCGAGGTCCAGGATGTCGGCGGCGAGGATCTCGCGCTCGACCTCGAAGTCCGAAAGCATGGCGTCGATCACCGCGCCGAGCGTGCGGCGCCCGTCGAGGAGGGCGAGAAACGCCTCCATCGTCTCATTGGCGGAATAGAGCTGGCCGCTGTCGGCCATGAGCACGACGGCACCGTTCCCGAGAGACTGGAACGATGCCGCCGGGGACAGCGTCAGCACGGACGTCTCGTCGTGCATCACGCGCGCTATTCGTCGCCCGAATCCGGGCCGGCCGCAGTCACGGCGCTCAGCCGGTCGCGCAGCACCAGAGCCGGACGGACATAGTCGCGACGGCTCGTCGTGTTTTCGTTGTTGGTCATCTCAGGATACCCCCAGTTGAAACGGCTATCGGCCGACAGGAAACGTCACATGGCTCTCACGGGCCGTACCAAGTGCATCTCGACCGGGACACAGCCCGCACGCGAGACGCCGGTTTGCTCAGCCGATTTCGCCCGAGTCCGGAGTGTAGGCCGTCACGGCGCTGAGCCGTTCGCGCTTGGCGAGAGCGGGCCGGACATAATCTCTTCGAATGATATCGATCCGGGTCATATCGTCTTCCCGTTATGATCGGCCCCGCGCAACGCGCGAAGCCATGCACTTCCCACCGCGCCTCCGCGCGGCGGGGACGTCAACCCGAATAGCTCGAGTCGGCGATGTCCGCGGTCACGGCACTCAGCTTGTCACGACGCACCAGCGCCGGCCGAGCATATTCACGCTTCGCCGTGTAATTTTCAGCAATGTTCATTTTGACACCTGTCATTTATGCCTAGGGCAAACAAGGTTTCGCACGCGGCCCCAAGGTTGACCAGTGTCTTGTCAGCCGGCTGACCATCGACCAAGCCGCCGTGGCCGATCCGCAACAGCCGCCTGTTTCAGGCGCGGGCGATCGCCTCGATCGCCGGGTAGTCGGTCTTGCCGGTGGCGAGCATCGGCAGCGCGGCGACCGTGACGATGCGGCGCGGCACCATCAGTTCGGGCACACCCTTCTGCCGCGCCGCGGCGAGCAGCGCCTCGCGCTCGGCGGCGACGAGATCGGTGACGAGCACGAGCTGCTCGCCCTTGCGATCGTCCGGCACGGCGACGACGGCATGGGCATTGTCGGGCCAGGTCTGCGCGACGATCGCCTCGACGGCGGCGAGCGAGATCATCTCGCCGCCGAGCTTGGCGAAGCGCTTCGCCCGGCCGCGGATCGTGATGTAGCCGTCCTCGTCGACCGAGACGATGTCGCCGGTATCGTGCCACCCGCCGGGCAGCGGCTCGGCGCGGCCGTCGCCGTGCAGATAGCCGAGCATGACGTTCGGGCCGCGCACCCACAGCCGGCCGGCATCGGCGAGGCCGGCGACCTCTTCGAGCCGGTAGGACATGCCCGGCAGGAGCCGCCCGACCGTGCCGATCCGGTTGTGCTGCGGCGTATTGGCGGCGAGCACGGGCGCCGTCTCGGTGACGCCGTAGCCTTCCAGCAGCTCGATGCCGAAGCGCTCGCGCCACATCTCGCGCGTCGCCGGCTTGATCTTCTCCGCGCCGAGCACGACGAGTTCGAGCTTCTTGAAATGGCGCGGCTCCGCCATGCGACCCCAGCCATTGGCGAAGGTGTCGGTGCCGATCAGGATCGTCGCGCCGCTCTCCTCAATGAGCGGCGGGATCTGCTTGTAGTGCAGCGGCGAGGGATAGAAGAAGACCCGCATGCCGATCATGAAGGGAGCGACGAGGCCGACCGTCATGCCGAAGGAATGGAACACCGGCAGCGGATTGAACATCGAATCCTCCGGCTTCAGGGACAGAAGCCGGACGAACTGGTGGATGTTGGAGAGCAGATTGGCGTGGCTGAGGGCGACGCCCTTCGGAGCGCCCTCCGAACCCGAGGTGAAGAGGATCAGCGCCGTATCGTCCGGCCCGGCGCCGAAGCGGCGATGGATCGCCCGCGCCCGCCAGGCATCGGCGACGCCGCGCAGCTTGCCGGCGGTGCCGACGGCCTTCGCGACATCCTCGAGATAGAGCACGGTCGCCGCCTTCTCGATCTCGGCGACCAGATCCTCGAGCTTCGCCTCGGCGATGAAGCGGCGGGCGGTGATGACGAGCCGGATATGGCCGTTGGCGATCGCCGCGACGAGATTGCGCGGGCCGGCAGTAAAGTTGAGCATGGCCGGCACGCGGGCATAGGCCTGCAGGCCGAAGAACACCGGCGCGACCGCCGCGACGTTCGGCAGCATCACGCCGACATGCTCGCCGGGGGCGGTGCGGGCCGCGAAGACGCGGCCGAGCACCATGGCGCCGATCGTCACCCGATCATAGGTGAGCGGCTTGCGCTGGATGTCCTCGATCACCGGCCGCTTGCCGCCGAAGCGGCGGCGGGCGTCGAGGAGCATCTCGAACAGCGTGCGATTCCAGACCGGCGGATCGAGCGGTATTTCGGCGGTGGCCGGGCTCGGCGTCCCGAAAGCCATCTCCATCGGCATCTTCCCCTTCGCGGCGGCGGACGCGCGTCCGTGGCCGTGCTGCTGTTCGCGTTGAGGAGAGGATAGGCGAGGGAAAGGCCGCTTGCCAAACCTCTTGCCAAACCCTCAGCCGATCGCGCCCGCGTCGCGCAGGCCGGCGACCGCCGCCGCGTCATAGCCGAGTTCGGCGAGCACGGCATCGGTGTGTTCGCCGAGCCGGGGCGACGGCCGCCCGGCGGCGGCGGCCGCTCCGTCGATCAGGATCGGGGTGCGCACGCCCGGGATCGCCATGCCGTCTGCATCGGCGAGCGACAGGCGCATGCCGCGATGAAGGAGTTGCGGGTCGGCGAAGACATCGGCGACCGTGTTGATCGGCCCGGCGGGCACGCCCTCGGCCTCGAGCGCGGCGAGCAGCGCGGCGCGCGAGAAGCCGGCGATCCGCGCGGCGAGCAGCGGCACGAGCGCCTCGCGATGCGCGACGCGTGCCGGATTGGTGCGGAAGCGCTCCTCGGCCGCGAGGTCCGGCACGCCGATCACCCGGCAGAACCGCGCGAACTGCCCGTCATTGCCGACCGCCACGATCACATGGCCGTCGGCAACCGCGAAGACCTGATAGGGCACGATATTGGGATGGGCATTGCCGAGCCGGCGCGGCGAAACGCCGGAGGCGAGATAGTTGAGCGCCTGATTGGCGAGCACACCGACGAGACTGTCGAACAGCGCCATGTCGAGATGGGCACCCTCCCCGGTCCGCGCGCGCGCGGCGAGCGCCGCCTGGATGGCGATCACGGCGTAGAGGCCGGTGAAGATGTCGGCGAAGGCGACGCCGACCTTCTGCGGCTCGCCATCCGGCGCGCCGGTCAGGTCCATCAGGCCGCCGAGGCCCTGGATCATGAAATCATAGCCGGCGCGGGCGGCGTAAGGCCCGTCCTGGCCGAAGCCGGTGATCGAGCAGACGACGAGGCGCGGATTGAGGGCGCGGAGCGCTGCGGCGTCGAGGCCGTATTTGACGAGGCCGCCGACCTTGAAATTCTCGATCACCACATCCGCCCCGGCGGCGAGACGGCGGACCACCGCCTGCCCCTCGGGCTTGGTGAAATCGACGGCGATCGACCGCTTGCCGCGGTTGCAGGCGTGGAAATAGGCGGCTTCCTGCGCGCCGTCCGCCCGCTCCACGAAGGGCGGACCCCAGCCGCGGGTATCGTCGCCGGCGAGGCTCTCGACCTTGACGACATCGGCGCCGAGATCGGCGAGCGCCTGCCCCGCCCAGGGGCCGGCGAGAATGCGGGCGAGTTCGACGACGCGAAGGCCGGAGAGGGGACTGGTCGTCTTGATCATCAGCGACTTACGATGGACCGCTCAAGCGGCCGATTTGGCCGTGCCGAAATAATAGCCGAGAACGAGCGTGACAATCGGCAGCACGGCGGTGGTGAGCACCTTGAGGAGATACTCGGCCGGTTCCTTCCAGGCGATGCAGGCCGCCGCGTTGGCGCCGGCATCGCCGCGACAGGCCGGAAAGAACCAGAAGAAGACGATGACGAACACGAAGCACAGGGCGGTGAGAAGCATATAGAGAAACACCACCCGCTTCGCGATCTGCGAGCGGTCCCGCTTGTCCACCGCGTCCAGTTGCCCCCTCGCCTTCGCCACCAGTTCGGCGACCTCGTCGATCTCCCCGGCCACGCGCCCCTCCCGACCACCTGCCTCAGCTCGCCTTGGCGAGCGAGCTGACGATCAGCGCGATCTCCTTCGCCTTCTGCACCCAGGCCGAAGCTTCCTTCTCGGCGCGCTCCTTCTCGGGGCCGTCGAGACGTTCGGCTTCGCCATAGAGGACCTTTGCACGGACGAGCATATCGTCCGCCTGGTCGATCAGCTTGCGAAGTTCGGACGTCTGCATCGGCTCCGTCTCCCGCGCTTCGGGATCATCTCACAGTTCGCACGCCGGCACACGCATTACGAGAAGGCCTGCAGGCCGGTCTGCGCCCGGCCGAGGATCAGCGCGTGGACGTCGTGCGTGCCTTCATATGTGTTCACCGCCTCGAGGTTCACCATATGGCGGATGACGTGGAACTCGTCGGAGACGCCGTTGCCGCCGTGCATGTCGCGCGCCGCGCGGGCGATGTCGAGCGCCTTGCCGCAATTGTTGCGCTTGGCGAGCGAGATCATCTCGGGCGCCATCTGCCCGGCGTCGAACAGCCGGCCGAGGCGGAGCGCGGCGAGCAGACCGAGCGCGATCTCGGTCTGCATGTCGGCGAGCTTCTTCTGGATCAGCTGGTTGGCGGCGAGCGGCCGGCCGAACTGGATGCGGTCGAGCGTATAGGTGCGCGCCCGATGCCAGCAGTCCTCCGCCGCCCCCATCGCGCCCCAGGCGATGCCGTAGCGCGCCCGGTTGAGGCAGCCGAAGGGCCCCTTCAGGCCGGAGACGTTCGGCAGCAGGTTCTCCTCGGGCACGACGACGCCGTCCATGACGATCTCGCCGGTGATCGAGGCGCGCAGGCTGACCTTGCCCTCGATCTTCGGGGCCGAGAGACCTTTCATGCCCTTTTCGAGCACGAAGCCGCGGATCGCGCCGTCATGCGCCGCCGACTTCGCCCAGACGACGAAAACATCGGCGATCGGCGAATTGGTGATCCACGTCTTGGCGCCGTTGAGCCGGTAGCCGTCGGAGACCTTCTCGGCACGGGTGATCATCGAGCCGGGATCGGAACCGTGGTCCGGCTCGGTGAGGCCGAAGCAGCCGACGAGTTCTCCGGTCGCGAGCTTCGGCAGCCAGCGGCGGCGCTGCGCCTCGTCGCCATAGGCCCAGATCGGATGCATGACGAGCGAGGACTGCACGCTCATCGCCGAGCGATAGCCCGAATCGACCCGCTCGACCTCGCGCGCGACGAGGCCGTAGGCGACATAGGAGGCGCCGGCGCCGCCATACTCCTCGGGGAGCGTCGGCCCGAGCAGGCCGAGCGCGCCCATCTCGCTCATGATCTCGCGGTCGAAGCGCTCTTCGCGGAAGGCGGAAAGCACGCGCGGCTGCAGGCTCTCCTGCGCATAGGCGCGCGCCGCGTCGCGGATCATCCGCTCCTCTTCCGAAAGCTCCTCCTCGATCCGGAACGGGTCGGCCCAATCGAAGGCGGCGGGGCGGTCGGTGGGGCGTGCTGACATCGGCATCCTCGGAAATTTGCCGCGACACTGCGCGAAACGGCCGGCCGCTTCAATCCCGCATTCGGACGTCACATGAGAAATAACTTACGATATATCTTGCAAGCGCGCCGAACGTGAGTTACTTAAGATATATCGTAACGCAAAGGAGGCCGATATGGGCCATTTTCATTCTCACGAGCACGGCTGCCGCAGCCGCGGCGAGCGCTTCTTCCAGTTCATGGGCCGGCGCGGCGGGCCGGGCGGCTTCGGCCCGTTCGGCCGCGGCCCGATGGGTGGACGCGGCGGCGGCGACCCCTTCCGGGTCGGCCGTATGGTCGGCGACGGCGACCTGCGCCTGATCGTGCTGTCGCTGATCGAGACGCAGCCGCGCCACGGCTACGACGTGATCAAGGCGATCGAGGAGCTGACGAGCGGCGCCTATGCGCCGAGCCCGGGCGTCGTCTATCCGACCCTCACCTTCCTCGACGAGGCGGGGCTCGCCGACGCCACGACCGAGGGCAACAAGAAGGTCTATGCGATCACCGAGGCCGGCCGGTCGCATCTCGCGGCCAACCGGGCGGAGGTCGACGCGCTGCTCGACCATCTGAAGCGGATCGGCGCACGGATCGCGCAGGCGCGTGCCTGGTTCGGCGGCGAGGGCCAGGACGGCCGCGGCGAGCGGCCGGACCGCGACATTCCGGGCGTCGTGCCGGAACTGAACGCGGCACGCCGGGCGCTCAAGGCGGCGATCGCCGCCCGCATGGGCGGCTCGGAGGCCGAGCAGCGGCGGGTCGCCGACATCCTCGCCCGTGCCGCCGAGGAGATCGGCCGGCCGGCGCCGGACGCGGCCGTCGACCTCTGACGCCCCCTCCCCCGACAACGCGAGACGGCCGGGTTCGCCCGGCCGTTCCGCCTTCCCGCTTCCGAAGCGGAGGTGGCGCTATTCCTTCACCGCGCCGGTCATCGACGAGACGTAATATTCGACGAAGAAGGAATAGAGGATGACGACCGGCAGCGAGCCGACCAGCGCGCCGGCCATCAGCGCCCCCCATTCATAGACGTCGGAGCGGACGAGTTCGGTCAAGACGCCGACCGGCACCGTCTTGTTCTCGGACGACTGGATGAAGGTGAGCGCGTAGATGAACTCGTTCCACGACAGGGTGAAGGCGAAGATGCCGGCCGAGATCAGGCCCGGCACGGCGAGCGGCAGGATGATCCGGGTCAGGATCTGCCAGCGGCTCGCGCCGTCGATCAGCGCGCATTCCTCGAGCTCGAAGGGAATCGAGCGGAAATAGCCCATCAGGAGCCAGGTGCAGAACGGCACCAGGAAGGTCGGATAGGTGAGGATCAGCGCGAACTTTGTGTCGTAGAGGCCGAGGCTGAACACCATCAGCGCGAGCGGGATGAAGAGGATCGACGGCGGCACGAGATAAGCGAGGAAGATGCCGAGGCCGATCTGCCGCGAGCCGGAGAAACGCATCCGCTCGATCGCATAGGCCGCGAACACCGAGGCGATCAGCGACAGGAAGGTGGCCGCCGCGGCGATCAGCGTCGTGTTCCACAGCCAGCCCGGATAGCTCGTCTCGAGAAGCAGGTAGCGGATGTGGTCGAGCGTCGGCGCGACCACCCAGAACGGATTGAACTGGTTGAAGTTCGTCATCTCGTTGTTCGGCTTCACCGCCGTGATCGCCATCCAGTAGAACGGGAACAGCAGCACGAAGACGAAGAGGACGAGCGGCACATAGACGGTGACGACGCGGCGCGGCAGGCTGTCGAGATAGCGCATGCCGCCGGAATCGCCGGCCGCGCGGGCGGTCGTGTCGGCGGAGCTCATCGGTCGGTGCCTCCCTGCTGCCAGCGCCGCCGCTGCAGGCCGAAATAACTGAACAGGATGGCGGCGAGCAGGAAGGGGATCATCGCCACCGCGATCGCCGCGCCCTCGCCGAGCTGGCCGCCGGAAATGCCGCGCTGGAAGGAGAGCGTCGCCATCAGATGGGTGGCGTTGACCGGTCCGCCACGCGTGAGCACGTAGATGAGCTGGAAATCGGTGAAGGTGAACAGCACCGAGAAGGTCATCACGATGGCGATGATCGGGGTGAGCAGCGGCAGGGTGACATAGCGCAGCCGCTGCATCGCGGTCGCCCCGTCGAGCGCCGCCGCCTCATAGAGCGAGGGCGAGATGGTCTGCAGGCCGGCGAGCAGGGTGATCGCGACGAAGGGAATGCCGCGCCAGACATTGGCGGCGATCACCGAAGCGCGGGCGTTCGCCACGTCGCCGAGGAAATTGATCGGCGCGTCGATCCAGCCCCATTTGATCAGGACCCAGGAGATGATCGAGAACTGCGCGTCGTAGATCCACCAGAAGGCGATCGCCGACAGCACCGTCGGCACCACCCAGGGCAAGAGCACGATGGCGCGGAAGAACGCCTTGAACGGCAGGTGCTCGTTCAAGAGCAGCGCCAGCCAGAAGCCGAGCGCGAACTTCAGCAGCGAGGCGACGGTCGTGTAGAGGACGGTGTTGAAGACCGACAGCCAGAACACGCTGTCGTCCCACAGCATCTCGAAATTCTCGAGGCCGACATACATGCCCGGCCGGCCGATGCGGGCATCGGTGAAGCCGAGCCAGACGCCGAGCCCGAGCGGATAGGTGAGGAAGACGACGAGCAGCGCCGCCGCGGGCAGCATGAAGATCCAGGCGACGAGATTGCGCCGGAGCGCATGCGGCGAAATCCACGGCCGCCGCCTCGCGACGCCGCCGAGCGTATCGGTGGTCACCCATCGACCTCCAGGAAGGAGAAAAGGCGGGCGGCTCGAGGGCCGCCCGCCGGGACGGCGATCGGGTCAGATCGAATAGTAGCGGTTGGCGCGTTTCACGGCCCGCTCGATCGCCTCCTTCGGCGAGGAGCGGCCGGTGACCGCCTCGGCATACATGTCGACGAGCACATAGTCCGCCATCACGCCGGCCGAGGCATAGCCGAGCGGGCCGGCATAGCCGTTCGGCCGCAGCGTCGCCGAGGCCTTGGCATAGGGCGCGTAATTGCGGTCCGACGACCAGATCGGATTGTTCTCATAGGCCTTGAGCGGCTGGCAGCAATAGGCGCTCGAGGCGGTGATCCAGCTCTGCATCTGCGGCTCTTCATACATGAAGCGCAGATATTCCTTCGCCGCATTCGGATAGGGCGTATGGGCGAAGATCACCGCGCTCGTCACCTGATAGAGCTCGACCGACTGGCCGACCGGGCCGATCGGCAGCGGGCAGGTGCGGATGTCGGCCGCGAGCTCGGCCTGGGCCGGATCGTTCTTCGGCGTGTAATAGGCCGAGATGCCGTTGGCGATGACGGACAGCTCACCGGCGAGGAAGGCGCGGTTGTTGTTGACGTCGAGCCAGCTCTCGGTGCCGGGGATGAAGGTCTTGTAGAGCTCCATCGCATATTCGATCGACTTCATCGTCTCGGCACTGTCGAGCACGACCTTGCCGCCGGCATCGACCATCTGGCCGCCATGGCTCCACAACAGCCAGTGAGCGTAGTTGTTGCCGTCGCCGACGCCGTGGCCATGGGTGAAGCCGCCGGGATGGCCGTTCTTCTGCAGCGCCTTCAAGAGTTCGAGGAAGCTCGCCGTATCGGTCGGGAACTCCGACCAGCCGGCCTCCTTCACCCAGCTCTCGCGATAGACGATCGCATTGCCGATCGTGGCGAGCGGCAAGCCGATGAACTTGCCGTCCCGGCGCGCATAGTCGGCCATGCCGTCATACCAGCCGCCATACTTGCCACCGAGGTAATCGGCGAGATCGGTCACGTCGAGCAGCTTGTCCGGGTACTGATGGGGGTCGTCGAACCAGACGAGCATGATGTCCGGACCGGAGCCGACATTGGCCGCCACCGCGGCCTTCGGACGGATGTCCTCCCAGCTCTCCTTGTCGACGCGGACCTGGACGCCCGTCTGCTCGCTGAACTTCTTCGTCAGCGCGAGCCATTGCTCCTCGTCGCCCTTGACGAAGGGCGACCAGCGGAGCACGCGCAGCGACGCTCCCTCTTCCGGCTTGAAAGAAAGATCGGACTGGGCGCGGGCGCCGGTCGGGCCGAGAAGCTTGCCGCCCAAGGCGGCGCCGGCGGCGAGGCCAGCCGTCGTGCGCATGAGATCGCGACGTGTGAAATCCATCGGTCTTCCTCCCAAGGAATGGTTGTTGTGCAGACCCTCCGACCGGCCGCGCGGAGCGTTCCTCCCGCCGCGCAACCGATCTTTCATGCGATGTTAGGGAAGCGCATCCGGCTTGGCCAGCACCGATGCCCGCGCCGCGCGTGCGACCACGTTCTACTTTCGTCTAAGATGTCGCTATGAAACGGCGCTTCATCGGATCACGGCAGCGCTTGCCGGAACCCTCCGACGCGCCAATTCTTGAGCGAGGTTTGGTCGCTGCGGCGGGCGGTGCCGGGAGAGGGCATGGAGCGAATCGACATCAAGGCCGAACGCTGGGCCGAACTCGTGGACCGCGCGGCGGGATCGTCCGGCATCCCGGCGCGTCCGGCCGACGGCCCCTACGGCCCGCTGCTCGCCGCCGGTGATCTGGTGATCGGCCAGGTCGGCCAGTCGCTCGACGGGCGGGTGGCAACCTCGGCGGGCGATGCGACCGACGTCTCGGGCCGCGACGGGCTCATCCATCTGCATCGGCTGCGCGCGCTCGTCGACGCGGTGCTCGTCGGGGCATCGACCGCGATGCTCGACGATCCGCGGCTCACCGTCCGCTTCTGCGCCGGGCCGGCGCCGGCGCGGGTGCTGATCGACCCGCGCGGCCGGGTGCCGAACGACCGTCGACTGTTCGCCGAGGACGGCGCGCGACGGCTGGTGATCCAGGCGACCGACACCGCACGTCCATCCGGCGTCGAGGTGATCCGCCTGCCGCACGGCGCGGAGGGCATAGCGCCGGCGGCGATCGTCGCAGCCCTGCGGGAGCGCGGGCTGCCGCGCCTGCTCGTCGAGGGCGGCGCGGCGACGCTCGGCCACTTCCACCGTGCCGCGATGCTCGACCGGCTGCACATCGCCGTCGCGCCGCTGATCATCGGCGCCGGCCCGCCGGGGCTTTCGCTGGTCCCGGTCGATCGGCTGCGCGACTGCCCACGGCCGCGGGTCGACCGCTACGATCTCGGCACCGACACCCTTTTCGATTGCGATTTCCGCAGCCCGCCGCCGCGGGCCGCGGCGGGCTGACGCCCGGCGGTGCCCTGCTCAGGCCGGCAGGGCGAGCAGGTCGGTGTGGCCGACCACGAGCGTGGTGTCGCCCGCGGCCTCCATGCGGGCTGCGAGCCAGGCATCGAACGCTGCGGCCGAACCGGCGTCAATCGCCCGGGCCGCATCCTGCATGCCATAGGCGACCGCCCGGACGATCTGCGCATCCTCGATCCGCGCCGGTTCGAACCGCCAGGGGCTCTGCGCGGTCTCCACCCTATAGCCGGCGCGGGCGAAGCGCGCGGCCGCTTCGGCTGCGGCGCTCGCGCCGAGCGCCGGCCCGAAACCCTTGTCGCCGCGCTGGTGGCGGTTGAAGCCGGCGAGCACAGGCGCGTCCCCGGACAGGGGCGGCGACCAGATCGCCCGGCCGTCGTAATTGAGCGGCGCGTAGAAGCCGGCGCGCTCCGCCGTCACCGCGGCGACGAGCCGGTCGAGCCAGCCGGCCGAGACGAGATCGAGAAGCGCGGAGGCGGTGACGAGCCGGGCGCCGGCGACCGCGCCGAGATCGACGGAGAGATCGGCCCGGACGAGATCGACGGACGGGTCCGCCACGGCGACCGCCGCGAGCAGATCGGAGGCGTCGTCGACGAGGCGGAAGCGGGCATGGGCGGCGAGATGCGGCCGCAGCGCCCGCATCATCGAGCCGGTGCCGCAGCCGAGATCGACGACGGGGCCGGCCCCGGCGAAGGCTGCCGCGGCCCGGAGCAGGCCGGGATCGCGGGCGCGCGCATCGGCGGGTTCACGCAGCGCCAGCCATTCGGCGGAGAAGCCGCTCATGCCGCCACCGCGTCGAGGCGGAGGGCAACGAGGCGGGCCGTGTCCTGCCAGGACGGCAGGGCGGCGCCGGCGGCGAAAGCGGCATCGGCGGCGCGCCGGCGCGCCGCGCGATCGCCGACGAGGCGCCTCAGGGCGTCGGCAAGTGCCACGACATCGTCGACGGGCACCAGCGCGCCGGCCTCTTCCGGCACGACATCCGGCACCGCGCCGGCCCGGCAGGCGACGACGGGAAGGCCGCAGGCGAGCGCCTCGGCGAAGGCCATGCCGTAGCCTTCATAGCGCGACGGCAGGACGAAGAGATCGGCCCCGAGTAGCTCGGCCGAAGGATCGTCGCTCCGGCCGGCGATGACGATGCGGCCGCCGAGCCCGGCGGCGGCGATCGCGCCGCGGATCGCCACGGTCCAGTCGGGATCGAGGCGATCGTCGCCGACGATGCGGCAGGTCCAGGCGAGATCGCGGATACGCTCGAGCGCGGCGACGAGGAGGTCGTGGCCTTTCCGCCGGGTGACGGTGCCGAGCGCGAGGAGCACGGGCGGATCGCCGGCGCCGGAGGCTCGGCCGATCCGCTCCGTGCCGGGCGGGGCGACGGCGATGCGGTCCGGCGGGACGCCGTACTCCGTGCGCAGCGTCGCGGCGGTCGCCGCGCTCGTCGCGATCACCGCACGGCAGGCGGCGAGCGCGCGCCGCTCGCTCGCCGCGAAACGCGCCGCCTCGCCGGGCGCGAGGCCGGTTTCGAGCGCGAGCGGATGGTGGCAGAGGGCGACGAGCCGGACACGCGCCGCCTGCCGCTCAGCCTCGGTATCGAGTACGCCGAGGGCGAGACCGTCGACGAGGAGCAGAGCCCCGTCGGGCAGCGCCGAGAAGACGGCAGCGGCAGCGGCCCGCTCCTCCGGATCGGGGCGCGGAAAGCCGGCGGCGAGCGGCAGGTGGTCGACGGCCCAGCCGAAGCGGGGCAGTTCGGCGATCAGCCGCCGGTCATAGCCATAGCCACCGGTGCGCGCCTCGAGATCGCCCGGGATCGCGAAGGCGACCCGCCTCACGGCACGGCCTCGTACCAGGCGCGCGCGACATGGCTCTCGTGCAGCGTAACCCGCAGCCGGGCGACCGCCGCGGCGGAGCCGAGCGTGCCCGCCCGCAGCTCGGCGATGAGGGCGTCGGCGATCGCGCGCGCGAGGAACTCCGTCGTCGTGATCCGGCCGGCGAAGCGGGGATCCTCGTCGAGGTTCCGGTAGCGGAGCGGCGCGAGCACGCGGCCGAGCGCCTCGGTCGCAAGGCCGATATCGACGACGAGGCCGTTCTCGTCGAGATCGGGCGCGAAGAAGGCGGCGTCGACGACATAGGTCGCCCCGTGCAGGCCCTGCGCGGGGCCGAACACCGGCGAGGGCAGGCTGTGGGCGATCATCACGTGATCGCGGACTTCGACGGCGAACATCAAACCCTCCCGAGGCGAAGCGGCGGTCAGTCGTAGCGGATACGGTGCATCAACGTCGCCGGATCGGCGAGGATCGCCGCATAGTGCCGGTCGAGCGCCGCGAAGGGCGTCTCGCCGGAGATGAGGACGTCGAGCGCCGGGTCGGCGAGGAGCGCGAGCGCCGTCTCGAGCCGCCGGCGGTAATCGAAGCGGGCGCGGCGCGCGGGCGCGACCTGGCCCACCTGCGAGGAGACGAGCCGCAGCCTGCGGGCATGGAACGCGCCGCCGAGCGGCAGCTCGACGGACCGGTCGCCATACCAGCTCGCCTCGACGATGGTCGCCTCGAAGCCGGCGAGGCCGAGCGCGGTGACGAGCCCCTCGCCGCGCCCACTCGCATGGACGACGACATCGCACTCGCGCGGCGCCTCGTCCGGCAGGGCGAAGCGGCAGCCGAGCGCCGCCGCGGGCAGCGCGCGGGCGGGATCGATGTCGACGAGGGTGACGTCTGCTGCGGGCATGCGGCCGGCGAGCCGGGCGACGAGCAGGCCGACCACGCCGCCGCCGACAATGGCGACGCGGTCGCCCGGGCCGATGCCGGCATCCCAGACGATGTTGAGCGCGGTCTCCATATTGGCGGCGAGCACGGCGCGGCCGGGCAGCAGCGCGTCCGGCAGCGGCACGGCCGCGGCGGCGGGAACGACGAAACGGTCCTGATGCGGATGGAGCGCGAAGACGGTGCGGCCGACGAGCGACGGCGGTCCCGCCTCGACCCGGCCGACGGCGCAGTAGCCGTATTTGACCGGCGCGGGGAAACGGCCCTCCTGAAAAGGGGCGCGCATCCGCTCGTGCTCGCTCTCCGGCACGCCGCCGCGGAAGACGAGCGCCTCCGTGCCGCGGCTGATGCCGGTCCACAGCGTGCGGACGACGACATCGCCCTCCCCTACCGGCGGCAGCGGGGCCGTGCGCAGCTCGACCCGGCCGGGCGCGGCGAGCCAGAGCGCGCGAGCGGCCGGCGGTTCGGTCGCGGAAGGCCCGGCGGGCTCGCTCATCCGCCGGCGCGCAGCCGGGCGAGCAGGTCGGCGGTCGGCCAGCTGTCGGCCGGCAGGCCGAATTCGAGCTGCGCCTTGCGGATCGCCGAGCGGGTCTGCAGCCCGACCTTGCCGTCGATGTCGCCGACCTCGTAGCCGCGCGCGGCGAGACGTTTCTGCAGCTCCACCGTGTCTTTGGCGGAGAGCGAGGGCGGCACCGTGCCGCGGCCGCGGCCGACCTTCGGCGCGCCGGCGAGGCGGGTGGCGAAATAGCTCGCCGTCGTCGCATAGACGAGCGACTTGTTCCACTCGGTGTAGATGTCGAAATTCGGATAGACGAGGAAGGCCGGGCCGTTCCGCCCCATAGGCAGCAGGAGCGAGGCCTCCGCCGCGCCGTGGATCGGCTCGTCGCGGGCGCCGCGCACGCCGAGGCGGTCCCAATAATCGATCGGGTGGCGGATCGAGATGTCCGCCTCCTCCCAGGGCATCTCGGCCGGCACGTGCACCTCGAGCATCCAGGGCTCGTGGCCGCGCCAGCCGAGGCTGCGGATGTAATTGGCGGTCGAGGCGAGCACGTCGGGCACGCTGCGCAACAGATCGACATGGCCGTCGCCGTCATAATCGACGCCGAAATCGACATAATGGCGCGGCAGGAACTGCATCTGGCCGAGTTCGCCGGCCCAGGAGCCGATCATCCGGTCGACGGTGAGGTCGCCGCGGTCGACGATCTTCAGCGCATCGATCAACTCGCCGCGGAACATCTCCGGACGGCGGCAGTCATAGGCGAGCGTGGCGAGCGAGGGCAGAACCGGCAGATCGCCCATGTTCTGGCCGAAATCGGTCTCGAGGCCCCAGAAGCCGACGATCACCGGCCCCGGCACGCCATACTCCGCCTCGATGCGGGCGAAGAGCGCGGCGTGCTTCTCGATGAGCTGGCCGCCCGTCTTCAGCCGGTAGGCGGCGACCATGCGGTCGGAGAATTCGAGGAAGCTCTGGTTGAACACGCCCTGACGCCGGTCGCGCTGGACGATGCCGCGGTCGTAGCGCAGCTGCGGCAGGGCCCGGTCGAGCGTCGCCTCGGAAATGCCGGCGCCGCGGGCCTCGGTCTCGAAATCGGCGAGCCAGGCCGGGAAGCCGCCCGGATCGTCGCAGCCGCGGCTGGCGGCGGCGGCACCGGAGGTCAGAAGCTGCGCGGATATGACGGCGGCGAGACCGGTCCAGACGAGCGTCCTGATCATGCTCTCCTCGAATGCGGTTGCGGGCCGGGGAGGTTCCGGCGCCGCTGCGGCATTTCGATGGCCGGAGCGGCGCCCCGGCCGGCGCTCAGGATTTCGACTTCCAACGGATGAGACCGCGCAGGCCGCGCGGCTTGTCCTCGCCGCCCTTCCCGCCGGTCCTAGCACCCTCGGGACCCTCGGCCCCGACGGGAACGGGCGGTCCCTTCGCCGGTTCCGCGGCGCCGGTAGCAAAATCGGATGGCAGGGACAGGTCCCACTGGCTGACGTCGACCTTGACGTCGCGCCGCACGAAGTCCGGCCGCGGCGGCGCCGGCAGCGCGGCGGGGCCGTCGCCGAGCGACTGCAGCGCTTCGAGCACCGCCTGAGCGGCGGGATCGAGGCCAGCTTCGGCGGCCCCCGACGGCTGGGGCGGCGACAGGGGAGCGGGCGGCGGCGGCATGGCTGCGGACGCATCATCGACCGCCGGCGGCGCGATGGCGGTCTCGACCGCCGCAGCGGCGACCTCGCGCACCTCGGCCTCGTGCAGCGCGAGGGCGAGCGGCACATCCTTCGCCACCAGGAAATCGAGGTCGAAGACGATCGGCGGCAGATCGTCGTCGACGGCCGGCGCCCTGTCTTCGATCGGCGGAGCGAGATCTTCGGCGGGCGGGGGGAGGTCTGCGCCGGCGACGGAATGCGGGGCGGCGGGCACATCTTCTTCGATGGCCGGCGACGCATCCTCCGCGAGAAACGGACCATCCGGACCACCCGCCGGCTCGCCCGCGGAAGCCTCGACGAGCAGCACGTCGAGCGCGGCGGCGATCGCCGCCGCGGCCTCTTCCTCCAGCCTGGCGCGGGCCGCCTCGTCGACGATCGTCGTCTCCTCGGATGAGGCGCTTTCGGCCTCCGGCAGATCGAGAGCGAGACGCGCCTCGCCCCCGGCGGACGGACCGTCCGCGGACGACGGGGGGGCGGGGTCCGAGGTCTCCTGCACGACCGGCAACGGCGTCTCGCCGGCAGCCTCCGCCGGCGGCGCGGCCGGCTTCGGCAGATCACCGACCGAGACGAGCACGGCCGTCGCCTCGATCACGAGGCCGGTTTGCGCGAGCGCGGCGAGCGGCTCGACGCCCTCCGCCGTCGCCTCGGTCGCGACCGGCCCGGTCGGCGGGGCGAGGGGCGGAGCGACGGAAGACGCAGCGGCAGCGGTCGGCGCGGGCTCGGACCGGGTGGCATCGCGCTCGTCCGGCTCCGGCGCGGCGGTCGGCACGACAGCGCTCGCTTCCGCGGGCGGCGCGGCGCGCGACCCGGGCGGCGCGGCCGCCACGGGTCCCGGAACGGCCGCCGGCTCCGGGGCGGCGGCCGGCGGCGCGCCGGCTCCGCGCGCCGCCTCGGCCGGAACGCCGGCCACGCCCTCGGGCTCGGCGGGCGGCAGCGGGCGGGCCTCGATGATCAGCGTGCGCGGCGGCGCCGCTGCGGACGAACCGGCGGCCGGCCGGGCGGCAGATGGCTCGGGCACGGCAGCCTCGGAGGGCCGGGCCTGCGCCATCGAGACCGGCGCGGCGGACTGGGTCGCGAGGGGCGTCGCGGTCCGGGCGATCGGCGCGGGGGCCTTTGCCGGCGGCAGCGCATCGCCGGCCCGGCGATCGCCGGAGCGCACCCGCTCGACCGCGCGGGCGAGCAGGCGTTCGACCGCGCGGCGGGCGAGCGGATCGAGCGGCGTCGGGCCGCCGAGCGCCATGTGCGCGGCGAGCATCGAGCGCATGCGCGGATCCCAGAACTTCTCGATATGGTCGGCTATGCCCGCGACGGCGATCTCCTCAGAGCCCTTCACCCGCGCCTGCGCGGAGAAGAACACGGCGATCTGGTTCGCCATCCGGACGAGCTTTTCGCCGTCCATCATCCTGCTCCCAGAATGCGGTCGGGCCGGGTGAACACCTCGAAGCCGTCGTCGCGCGCGACGGCGACGAGCGTCATCCCGGCCGCCTCGGCCGTATCGAGGGCGAGTGCGGTCGGCACCGAGACGGCGACGAGCACGGCGGCGCCGATCGCCGCGGCCTTCTGCACCATCTCGACCGACACCCGGCTGGTGAGGAGGACGACGCCGTCTGCCGCATGGAGGTCGCGCGCGAGCAGTGCGCCGGCGAGCTTGTCGAGCGCGTTGTGCCGGCCGACATCCTCGCGCAGCAGCACGAGCCCGGCCTCGGGCGTCCAGAACCCCGCCGCGTGCAGCGCGCGGGTGGCGCGGTTGAGCGCCTGCCCCGCCTCGAGCGCGGCGCGGGCCGCGGCGATCTCGGCGAAGGTGAAGCGGCGGCCGGCGGGAACGGCCGCGGGCGGGCGCACCGCCTCCTCGAGGCTTTCTATGCCGCACAAGCCGCAGCCGGTCGCCCCGGCGAGCCGGCGACGGCGGGCGGCGAGCGCGGCACCGCGGCCGGGCACGAGCCAGAGCCGCGCTTCGATTCCGCGCGGCGTCTCGATGACATCACATCCACGGATCGCGCCGGGCGCCGCGAGACCCTCGGTGAAGGCGAAACCGCGCGCGAAATCGTCGAGATCGGCGGGCGTCGCCATCATCACCGCTTCGGTCGTCCCGTCGAAGACGAGCGCGACGGGGGTCTCTTCCGGCACGACGCGCCGGGCCTCCGCCGCGACGCCGGCGCGGACGCGCAGGACCGCCCGTTCCACGACGGGCGGCCGCGGCGCCGGGGGCGCCGCCGCGGAAGGCACCGCCGCAACGCTCATTCCGCCGCCTCGACCTCCGCGACGCGCCGCGTCTCGCGGCTGACCCGGTCGTATTCCATCTGCCAGAGCGTCCGGCCATTGGTCGGCGACACCTGGACCGCGGTGACCTTGTATTCCGGGCAATTGGTCGCCCAGTCCGAATAGTCGGTCGTGACGACGTTCGCCTGGGTGTCGGGATGATGGAAGGTCGTATAGACGACGCCGGGCGAAACGCGGTCGGTCAGGAGCGCGCGGAGCGCCGTCGCGCCGGTGCGGCTCTCGAGCTTCACCCACTCGCCGTCCCGGATCCCGCGGTCCTCGGCATCGTGCGGGTGGATCTCGAGGACATCCTCCTCGTGCCAGGCGGTGTTGTCGGTCCGCCGGGTCTGCGCGCCGACGTTATACTGCGTCAGCGAGCGGCCGGTGGTGAGGAGCAGCGGGAAGCGCGGGCCGACCTTCTCCTCTGTGGGGACGTATTCGGTGACGACGAAGAGGCCCTTGCCGCGCACGAAGCCTTCCGAATGCATGACCGGGGTGCCTTCCGGCGCCGCGGCGTTGCACGGCCACTGGATCGAGCCGAGCCGGTCGAGCGCCTCATAGGAGACGCCCGCAAAGGAGGGCGTCAGCCTGGCGATCTCGTCCATGATCTCCGAGGGGTGGCGATAGCGCCAGTCGAGACCGAAGCCCCTGGCGAGGGCGACGGTGACCTCCCAGTCGGCGAGCCCGCCCTTCGGCGCCATCGCCTTGCGGACGCGCTGAATGCGCCGCTCGGCATTGGTGAACGTGCCGTCCTTCTCGAGGAAGGTGGAGCCCGGCAGGAAGACGTGGGCGTATTTCGCCGTCTCGTTGAGGAACAGGTCCTGCACGACGACGCATTCCATCGCCTTCAGGGCCGCCGCGACATGCCGGGTGTTGGGGTCGGACTGCAGGATGTCCTCGCCCTGGATGTAGATGCCGAGGAAGGAGCCGGCGACGGCCGCATCGAGCATATTGGGGATGCGCAGGCCCGGCTCGGGGTCGAGCTTGGTGCGCCACAGCGTCTCGAAGACCGAGCGGGCGGCCTCGTCCGAGACGTGGCGATAGCCGGAGAGCTCGTGCGGGAAGGAGCCCATGTCGCAGGCGCCCTGCACGTTGTTCTGGCCGCGGAGCGGGTTAACGCCCGTGCCGGGACGGCCGAGATTGCCGGTCACCATAGCGAGATTGGCGATCGCCATCACGGCGGTCGAGCCCTGCGAATGCTCGGTGACGCCGAGGCCGTAATAGATCGCCGCGTTCTTCGCCCCGGCATAGAGCCGGGCGGCGGCGCGGATGGTCGCGGCCGGCACGCCGGACAGCGCCGCGACGGCCTCCGGGCTGTTCTTCTCGTCGGCGACGAAGCCCGCCCAGTCGTCGAAGGAATCGAAATCGCAGCGCTCGCGAACGAAGCCGACGTCGACGAGGTTCTCCTTGACGATCACATGGGCGATCGCATCGAGCACGGCGACATTGGTGCCGGGCTTCAGCGCCAGATGATGCGCCGCCTCGACATGCGGCATGCGGACGAGGTCGATGCGGCGCGGATCGATGACGATCAGCTTGGCGCCCTGCCGCAGCCGGCGCTTCAGCCGCGCGGCGAAGACCGGATGGCCGTCGGTCGGATTGGCGCCGATGACGAGGATCACGTCGGCATGATCGACCGAATCGAAATCCTGCGTGCCGGCCGATGTGCCGAAGGTGGTCTTGAGGCCGTAGCCGGTCGGCGAATGGCAGACCCGCGCGCAGGTGTCGACATTGTTGCTGCCGAAGCCGGCACGGACCAGCTTCTGGACGAGGAAGGTCTCCTCATTGGTGCAGCGCGACGACGTGATGCCGCCGACCGCGCCCTTGCCGTGTGCCGCCTGGATGCGGCGGAATTCCGAGACGACGCGGCCGATCGCCTCGTCCCAGCTCACCTCGCGCCAGGGCTGGTCGATCGTCTCGCGGATCATCGGCCGGGTGATCCGGTCGCGGTGCCCGGCATAGCCGAAGGCGAAGCGGCCCTTGACGCAGGAATGGCCGTGATTGGCCTTGCCGGCCTTCCACGGCACCATGCGCACGACCTCCTCGCCGCGCATCTCGGCTTTGAAGGTGCAGCCGACGCCGCAATAGGCGCAGGTGGTGATCACCGAGCGTTCCGGCGTGCCGATCGACACGACGCGCTTCTCGTTCAGCGTCGCGGTCGGGCAGGCCTGGACGCAGGCGCCGCAGGAGACGCATTCCGAGCCGAGGAAGCTCTCCTCCTGGCCCGGCGAGACGCGGCTGTCGAAGCCGCGGCCGGCGATCGTCAGCGCGAAGGTGCCCTGCACCTCCTCGCAGGCCCGCACGCAGCGCGAGCAGGCGATGCATTTCGACGGGTCGAAATCGAAATAGGGGTTGGAGGTATCGACCGTGGCACCCTTGTGGTTGGCGCCCTCATAGCCGTAGCGGACGGATCGCAGGCCGACCGCGCCGGCCTGATCCTGCAATTCGCAATCGCCGTTCGCCGAGCAGGTCAGGCAGTCGAGCGGGTGATCGGAGATGTAGAGCTCCATCACGCCGCGCCGCAGCTTCGCGAGCCGGTCGGTCTGGGTGCGCACCACCATGCCGTCGGCGACGGGGGTCGTGCAGGAGGCGGGGGTGCCCGCCCGCCCCTCGATCTCGACCAGGCAGAGCCGACACGAGCCGAAGGGCTCGAGACTGTCGGTGGCGCAGAGTTTCGGGATCTGCGCCTCCACCATCGCCGCGGCGCGCATCACCGACGTGCCCGCCGGCACCGCGACGCGGCGGCCGTCGATCGTCAGCGAGACTTCACGGCCGCTGTCGACGGCCGGCGTCCCGAAATCGGTTTCCACGAAGGCGTTCATCTCATCCGAACCTTCTGCGTTTCCGCGAGGAAGTCTTCCGGGAAATGCTTGATCGCGCTCAACACAGGATAGGGCGTGAACCCGCCGAGTGCACAGAGCGAGCCGAATTTCATCGTTTCGCACAGGTCCTGGATCAGCGCGAGCCGGTCGGCGGGTCGGTCGCCGGCGAGCAGCCGATCGATCGTCTCGACGCCGCGCACCGAGCCGATGCGGCAGGGCGTGCACTTGCCGCAGCTTTCATGGGCGCAGAAGGCGAAGGCGAAGCGGGCCTGGTGCGCCATGTCGACCGTATCGTCGAAGACGACGATGCCGCCATGGCCGATCAGCCCGTCGCGTGCCGCGAAGGCCTCGTAGTCGAACGGCGTGTCGAAGAGGGCGGGCGGGAAATAGGCGCCGAGCGGTCCGCCGACCTGCACGGCCCGGATGCGCCGGCCGGAGGCCGTGCCGCCGCCGATCTCGAGCACCAGTTCGCCGAGCGTCATGCCGAAGGGCGCCTCGAAGACGCCGCCGCGATTGATGTTGCCGCCGAGCTGGACCGGCATGGTGCCGCGCGAGCGGCTGGTGCCGAGCGCCGCATAGGGGCCGTCGCCATTCTTCAGGATCCACGGCACGGCGGCGAGCGTCAGCACATTGTTGATGACGGTCGGCGCACCGAACAGGCCCTTGTGCGCCGGCAGGGGCGGCTTGGCGCGCACCTGGCCGCGCCGGCCCTCGATCGATTCGAGAAGGGCCGTCTCCTCGCCGCAGACATAGGCGCCGGCACCGACGCGCAGCTCGATGTCGAAGGAGAAGCCGGCCCCGCCGACGCTGCGGCCGAGCCGGCCGACATTGCGGGCGGATTGCAGCGCCGCGGTCATCGTCGCGATGGCGTGCGGATATTCGGAGCGGATGTAGAGATAGCCGCGCGTCGCGCCGACCGCATAGCCGGCGATCAGCATGCCCTCGATGAGGGCGAAGGGGTCGCCTTCCATCAGCATGCGGTCGGCGAAGGTGCCCGAATCGCCCTCGTCGGCATTGCAGACGATGTATTTTTGCGGCGCCGCCGTGTCGGCGACCGTCTTCCACTTGATGCCGGCGGGGAAGCCGGCACCGCCGCGGCCGCGCAGGCCCGAGCGGGTGATCGTCTCGATCGTCTCCGCCGGCCCCATCGCGAGCGCCCGGTCGAAGCCCTGCCAGCCGCCGGTCAGCGTATAGTCGGTCGAGGAGCGCGGATCGACGATGCCGCAGCGGGCGAAGGTGATCCGCTTCTGGCGCGCGATGAAGGGGATCTTCTCGGGCGGGCCGAGCCGCAGCGGATCGTCGCCCCCGGTCAGGAAGCCGGCGTCGAAAAGGCCCGCGACATCGGCGACGCCGACCGGACCATAGGCCACCCGGCCGCGCGCGGTCTCGACCTCGACCATCGGCTCGAGGAAGAGCGCGCCGCGCGACCCGGTGCGGATGATGTCGAGGGCGATGCCGCGGGTCATCGCCTCGGTGGCGATCGCCTCGGCCACCTCGTCCGCGCCGACGGCGACCGCCGCCGCATCGCAGGGGACGAAGACGCGCGCCACGTCGGCTTCGGCGCTGCGCGCCTTGCGCCGCAGATCGGCGAGCAGCGAGGCGGCGAAATCGCTCATGTCAGCACCTCGCCGATCATCAGCTTCAGCGTCGCCGGGTCGAGCCGCCCGTAGAGCTTGCCGTCGAGCATGGCGGACGGGGCGACGGCGCAGAGGCCGAGGCAGAACACGGCCTCGAGCGACAGCTTGCCGTCGGCGCGGGTTTCGCCGAGCGGACAGCCGGCGAGGCGCTCGGCCTGGAGGGCGAGCGCATCGCCGCCCATCGCCTGGCAGGCCTCGGCGCGGCAGAGCCGCAGCACGTGCCGTCCCGGCGGGCGCTCGCGGAAATCCTCGTAGAAGGTGACGACGCCGTGCACCTCGGCGCGGGTGCAGTTGATATGGGTCGCGATCAGCGGCACCGCCTCCGCGGGGACGTAGCGAAAGGTGGCGACGACGTCGTGCAGGATCGGCAGCAACGCGGCCTGCCGCGCCGGATGGCGCGCCAGGATACGGCCGAGGGCCGCTTCGTCGAAGGACGTCGCGTCGGCCCTTGTCCCTTCGCTCAACAGTGTCACTCCCCGGTCTTTCGAATCGACAATGCCGCCTCGCCACGCGCCGATCAACGTGATCCCTCGCCGCGCCCGCGAGAGCCCCCCGCGTGGCGCGGCGCTCAGCTTCCCGCCGCCAGCCGGTCGGCGAAGGCCGCGATCGTCTTCGCATAGACTTCGGCGCGGTTCCACTCGCGCAGAGCCGCGAAATTGGCGCTCCCCTCGCCCCACGGGCCACCGGCCCGCCAGCCGTGACCGCGCAGGAAATTGGCGGTCGAGGCGATGACGTCCGGCACCGAGGCGATGAGATTCGCGCGGCCGTCGCCGTCGAAATCGACGCCGTAGCGATAATAGGAGGAGGCCATGAACTGGGTCTGGCCGAGTTCGCCCGCCCAGGCGCCCTTCATCTGCGCCGGAGCGAGATCGCCGCGGTCGATGACGCGGAGCGCATCGAGGAGGTTGGTGGTGAACAGCTCCGAGCGGCGGCAGTCGTAAGCGAGGGTGGCGAGCGAGCGCAGGACCGGCCGGTTGCCCATATTGGCGCCGAAATCGGTCTCCATCGCCCAGATCGCGACGAGGATCTCCTTCGGCACGCCGAATTTCTGCTCGACGCGGGCGAACAGGCGGGCGTTCCGCTCGAGCATGCTGCGCGCCCTGGCGACCCGGCCGGGCGAGATCCGGTTGCGCGAGAACTGCTCGAAGCTCTGGCGGAAATGACGCTGGTTGCGGTCGAGCTTCAGCACGGCGGGATCGAGCGTCACGCCGTCGAGCGCCCGCAAGGCGCGGGCAGAGATGCCCTGCCCTGCCGCCTGCTGGCGGAGATCGGCGAGCCAGGCGGAGAAATCCTGTGTGTTGCGGCAGGCGGGCGCGGCCGCAGAGGCGACCGACACGCCCGCCAGGGCGAAGAGACAAAGCAGGGGGACGAGCGCTTTGCGCATGGCGGAACTCCGTTTTTCTGCGCGAACGGTAGGCGGAGGGGCGGCGGCGGGCAAGCGAGGGGCGAGTCGGTCGGCGGCCGATTGGGGCGATTGTGCGGCGCATCATGGCTGCGAGTTTCATGTTGCCCTGCGAGAAGCGCAGCCCTGCCATGCGCGAGAGAGGCTAGCTGAACCCGGCCGCAACGGGCATATCTTGGTCATGAAAGATCGGAACGGATCAAACGAGGTCCTTGAGCCGATCGAGACCGAAATTCGAGGACTGCCCCGATGAGCAACAAGCTTCTTTCCGGCTTCAACACTTGGCGCAAGTATCGCCAGACCTATAACGAGCTGGTTCGTCTTTCCAATCGCGAGCTCGCCGACCTCGGCATGTCGCGCAACGATATCGACACCGTCGCCCGCAAGGCCGCCGGCTACTGATCACGAGCTTCGCCGGAGGAACCTCCTCCCTCCTCCGGTGATCGGCGCGACGCGGACCTCCTCCCCCGCTTAGCGCCATTTCCTGAGCGCCCGTCGGACCTCCTCCCCCGACGGGCGCTTTTTTTATGCCCGTCTTCCGCTTCCAGCGCCGCCTTGCGGCATCGACGTCTTCGCGCGTCGCGGCCCTGATTTGCGCGTGTCGCGCGGCCTTGCGGCATCGATATTTCCATGCAGAAATATCGGTGACAGCAGGGAGACGTCCGAATGCAGTTCCGTCGCCTGGCCGCCGCCGCGGCCCTCCTCCTCGCCTTCGCCGCACCGCGCGCCGAAGCCGCGGAGATCACCGTCTTCGCCGCCGCGAGTCTCAAGGAGACGATGGATGCGGCCGCCGCACTCTATGAGAAGGAGAGCGGCGACACGGTCCGGGTGAGCTATGCGGCCTCCTCCGCGCTCGCCAAGCAGATCGAAGCCGGCGCGCCGGCCGATCTCTTCTTCTCCGCCGACCTCGCCTGGATGGATTATCTCGCCGAACGCGAGCTGATCGATCCGGCGACGCGCTCCTCGCTGCTCGGCAATACGCTCGTGCTCGTCGCGCCGAAGGATCATGTCCCGACGCTCGCGATCGCGCCCGGCTTCGATCTCGCCGGCGCGCTCGGCGCGGACGGCAGGCTCGCCGTCGGCCAGGTGACCTCCGTGCCCGCCGGCAAATATGCGAAGGCGGCGCTCGAGAAGCTCGGCGTCTGGGGCGCGGTCTCCGCCCGGCTCGCCGAATCGGACAATGTCCGCGCCGCGCTCGCCTTCGTCGCCCGCGGCGAGGCGCCGCTCGGCATCGTCTATGCGACCGACGCGGCGGCCGAACCCGCCGTCGCCGTGGTCGGCACCTTCCCCGCCGGAAGTCACCCCGCGATCGTCTATCCGCTCGCGCTGACGAAATCGGCCGGACCCGACGCGAAGAAGCTGCTCGACTTCCTCGCCGGGCCGGAGGCTGCCGCGATCTTCGAGAAGGCCGGCTTCACGGTGCTCGCCGGCGCGGGATGATCTCCTTTTCGCCGGACGAGATCGCGGCGATCGCGCTGTCGCTGCGCGTCGCGGTGGTCGCCACCGTGGCGAGCCTGCCCTTCGGCATTCTCGTCGCCCTTCTCCTCGCCCGCGGCCGTTTCCCCGGCCGCGCGCTGCTCGATGCGGCGATCCATCTGCCGCTCGTCCTGCCGCCCGTCGTCACCGGCTATCTGCTCCTGCTCCTCTTCGGCCGCAACGGCCCGGCCGGGCGCCTGCTCGACGAGGCTTTCGGCGTCGTGCTCGCCTTCCGCTGGACGGGCGCGGCGCTCGCCGCCGCGGTGATGGGCTTTCCCCTGATGGTGCGGGCGATCCGCCTGTCGATCGAGGCAGTCGATTCGCGGCTCGAGGAGGCGGCGGCGACGCTCGGCGCCGGCCGGATCCTCGTCTTCCTCACCGTGACTCTGCCGCTCGCCGTGCCGGGCATTCTTGCCGGAACGGTGCTCTCCTTCGCCCGCGCCGTCGGCGAATTCGGCGCGACGATCACCTTCGTGTCCAACATCCCCGGCGAGACGCGCACGATCCCCTCCGCCATCTATGCCGCGCTGCAGACGCCATCGGGCGATGCCGAGGCGCTGAAGCTCACCGCGGTCTCGATCGCGATCGCCTTCTCCGCGCTGATCGCCTCTGAACTGCTGGCACGGCGCGTGAAGGGGGCGGGCCGATGACGATCGAAGTGGCGATCGAGAAGCGGCTCGGCGCCTTCGCGCTCGACGTCGCCTTTTCGGCCGGCGACGGCGTGACCGCCCTCTTCGGCCGCTCGGGCGCCGGCAAGACCAGCATCGTCAAGCTGATCGCCGGCCTCGCCCCGCCCGACCGCGGCACGATCCGGCTCGGCGGCACGACGCTCGTCGACACGGCCGCCGGCGTCTTGGTGCCGCCGCATCGCCGGGCGATCGGCATGGTGTTTCAGGAGGCGCGGCTCTTCCCGCATCTCTCGGTGCGCCGCAACCTCCTCTATGGCCGCTGGCTCGCGCGCGGGCGGGCGCCGATCGCGAGCCTCGAAACGGTGGTGGATCTGCTCGGCCTTTCGGCGCTTCTGAACCGCCGGCCGCGCGACCTCTCGGGCGGCGAACAACAGCGCGTGGCGATCGGCCGGGCGCTGCTCTGCGCGCCGCGCCTGCTCCTGATGGACGAGCCGCTCGCCTCGCTCGACCGCACCCGGCGGGCCGAGATCCTGCCCTATCTCGAAGGCCTGTCGGCGCGGTTCCGCCTGCCGATCGTCTATGTCAGCCATCAGATCGAGGAGGTGGCGCGGCTCGCCGACCGGGTCGTGCTGATCGAGGCGGGGCGCGTCGCGGGGATAGGCCCCGTCGAGACCGTATTCGGCCAGGCGGAGAGCCGTGACGATTTCGACGCGGCGACGGTGCTCACCGCCACGCTCGGCCGCGCGAGCGGAGCCGACGGGCCGGCCCGGCTCGACCATCCCGCCGGACCAATCCTCGTTTCGCGTCTCGACCGGCCGGTCGGCAGCGCCGTGCGGCTGCGCATCCGCGCCCGCGACGTGGCCCTCGCCGTGGGCGAGCCGGGCCGGCTGTCGATCCGCAACCGGCTGAAGGCGGTGGTCGTGGCGATCGAGGTGCAGAGATCCGGCGACCGCCTGGTGCGGCTCGATGCCGGCGGCGCGCCGCTCGTCGCACAGATCACCGCGGACGCCGCCGAGGATCTGGCGCTCGAACCCGGAATGCCGGTCGTCGCCCTCGTCAAGGCGGTGGCGATCGACGGTCTCGCCTTCTCCGGCGCGACGGACTGACCCGGCGGCGCGCGCGCCGCCGGGCGTTTCGGATCAGGCGCGGCAGCCCTTGAGGCCGGTCGCGTCGCCCTCGACGACGGTGATGCGGACGCTCGCCGTGCCGGTGCGCACCATGTCGAGCTGCTCGGCCGCCGCGCGCGACACGTCGATGACACGGCCGCGGCCGAAGGGGCCGCGATCATTGATGCGCACGACGACGAACTTGCCGTTCTTCAGATTCTCGACCCGCACCCGCGTGCCGAAGGGAAGGCTGCGATGGGCCGCCGTCAGCGAGCCGACGGCGCTGCGCTCGCCGCTCGCGGTCTTGCCGCCGAGCCGGTACCAGGAGGCCTTGCCGCACTGCGAATCCGCCTGCGCTGCACCCGTCAGCGCGGCGAACGCGCCGAGCGCGGTCGTCAACAGGGCGGCACGCGCCGCCCAAGCCAGTTTCGATTGCACCCCGGATCTCTCCGTTTCGCGCGCTCGCCAGACGCGCTCGTTGTCACCCGTTCTGTCACGCTCAGTTCCCCCTGAGCTCGCCCCTAAGCAAAGGGGCGAATCGGGCGACAATGGGGCAAGGCTCCGGCGGGCCTGTTGCGCGCCTCTTCCCGCTCCGCGCGTATCGGCCCGCCTAATGGCCGCCTCTCGACTGATCTGACGTCCTCGATCTTGTGCCGCTCTACGCCGCCGCCCGCGGCTTTTCGCCCCGAGTCGACCGTGCCGCCGCTGATCTTCGAGAGACTTTTCAACTTATTCAAAGGCCCAGAAGATAGACTTGGGCGCAACGTCGTTCCGTGATTGCCGACAGTTTGGTGCAAAGTTTCGACGATCGCGCGCCCCGGCTCGACTTGGCCAGCCGGGCGATCCCTGGGCCAGGCCGGGTTCACCCGGTGCTGAGCGCGCCATCGACGGCAGAGCGCTCGATCTCTTCGATTTCCTCCGGGCTGAAATCGAGCCGCGCGAGGGCGCCGACGGCGTCCTCGATCTGCTCGACGCGGCTCGCGCCGATCACCGCCGACGTCATGCGCGGGTCGCGCAGCACCCAGGCGAGCGCCATCTGGGCGAGCGTCTGGCCGCGCGCGCGGGCGATCGCATCGAGCGCGCGCACGCGGCCCACCGCTTCCTCCGACAGGACGCGCGGATCGAGGAAATGCGATGTCCGGGCGCGGCTGTCCTCGGGAATGCCGTCGAGATAGCGATTGGTGAGCACCCCTTGCGCGAGCGGCGAGAAGACGATGCAGCCCATGCCCTCCGCCTCCAGCCGGTCGAGCAGGCGATCCGCCTCGATCCACCGGTTGAACATCGAATAGCTCGGCTGATGGATGAGGAGCGGCGTGCCGAGATCGCGGGCGATCGCCGCGGCGCGGGCCGTATCGGCGTTCGTATAGCTCGAAATGCCGACATAGAGCGCCTTGCCGGCGCGCACGATCGCATCGAGCGCGCCGATCGTCTCCTCGAGCGGGGTGTCGGGATCGAAACGATGCGAATAGAAGATGTCGACATAGTCGAGCTTCGTCCGCGCGAGGCTCTGATCGAGGCTCGCGACGAGATATTTGCGGCTGCCCCATTCGCCATAGGGGCCGGGCCACATCCGGTAGCCGGCCTTCGAGGCGATGATCATCTCGTCGCGATAGGGCTTGAAGTCGCCCGCCATCAGCGTGCCGAAGAACTCTTCGGCCGAGCCGGGCGGCGGCCCGTAATTGTTGGCGAGATCGAAATGCGTGATGCCGAGGTCGAAGGCCCGCAAGCACATCGCCCGCATCGTCTCCTCGCGTCCGGCATGACCGAAATTGTGCCAGAGCCCGAGTGAAAGTGCCGGCAATTGGAGGCCGGAGCGGCCGCAGCGGCGATACTGCATGGCGTCATAGCGGTCGGCGCGGGCGAGATGGGGCATTGCGGGGTTCCTCCGGCGGAGTGCGGCGCGCGGCGCGCCCGCGAATGGTGGCGACCGGCGCGGCTCGCCGTCAAGCCGCGCTTCGACAAGTGGCGTCGGGCCGCTAGGATGCGCCCCGACTCGCTCGGCCGGACTGCTGGAGGAACATGATGGCCCTTTCCCTCTTCGATCTCAGCGGCCGCAAGGCGCTCGTCACCGGCGCGAGCCGCGGCATCGGCTTCTCGATCGCGACGGGGCTCGGCCGCGCCGGCGCCAGAGTGGTGCTGAACGGGCGCGACGCCGCGGCGCTCGATCGGGCGGTGGCGACGCTCCGCGAGGAGGGTATCGATGCGGCGGCACGGCCCTTCGACGTCACCGACCCCGGTGCCGTCGAGACGGCCGTCGCGGCGATCGAGGCCGAGGGTCCGATCGACATCCTCGTCAACAATGCCGGTGTCCAGAAACGCCAGCTGATCGTCGATCTCTCGGTCGAGGACTGGCGCCGCGTCGTCGAGACCAATCTCGACGCGGTGTTCGTCGTCGGCCAGGCGGTGGCGCGGCGGATGCTGACGCGGCGGGCCGGCAAGATCATCAACATCTGCTCGCTGACGAGCGAGGTCGGCCGCGCGACGATCGCGCCCTATTCGGCCTCGAAGGGTGCGGTGAAGATGCTGACGAAGACGATGTGCGCCGAATGGGCGCGCCACGGCATCCAGGTGAACGGCATCGGGCCGGGCTGGTTCAAGACCGAGCTCAACCGGGCGCTCGTCGAGGATCCGGCCTTCACGACCTGGCTCGAGGCGCGCGCGCCGATCGGCCGCTGGGGCGAACTCGAGGAACTGCAGGGCGCGGCGATCTTCCTCGCCTCCCCGGCCTCGAGCTATGTCAACGGTCACGTGCTCTATGTCGACGGCGGCGTGACCGCGGTGGTGTGAGCGCTCAGCGCTCTTTGCGAAGAAGCTCGGGACGTTCTATCTTATCGGCCATGGCCACGATGAACGTCTCGCTTTCCGATCGGATGAAGGCTTGGGTGGACGCCCAGACCGAACAGGGTGGCTATGCGGACGAGGGCGACTATGTGCGCGCCCTGATCGCGCAGGACCAGGAGCGGCAGGCAAAGATTGCCGCCCTTCAGCGTCTGCTGGACGAAGGCCGTGGCAGCGGAACCGGATCCCGGTCGATGGACGAGATCCTCGCCGAGGCCCGACGGCGCGCGGGAACGGATGGGCTATAGCCTCTCCCGCAGGGCCGAGGAGGACCTGATCGAGGCCTATGTCTATGGGGTCGCCCGGTTCGGCGTCGGCCAGGCCGAACGATACATTGCCGGCCTGACAGCAACCTTCGCGCTGATCGCCGCCCATCCGTTGATCGCCCGCGAGTGGCCCGAATTCGAGCCGCCCGTTCGCCTGCACTTCCACGCCGCGCACGTCATAGCCTATACGATCGAAGACGACGGTGTGACGATCCTGCGCGTCCTCGACGGGCGGCAGGACTGGGAGCGCGTGCTCTGACCGGCAAGCCGGTCATGATCTCCTCAATGCTTCCGCCGCTCATCCCTTCCGCCACGAATGTTCCGGCGCGTAGCCGAGCAGGCGCTTCGCCTTGTCGATCGACAGCAGCGATTCATTCTCCGTCAGGGGCCGCTTGCGCGGCACGCCGGGGAAGACCTCGTCGAGCAGCGCGTCGTTCGGCCGGCTCATCACGCCGTCCTCATTGGCGATGATGAAGGCCTCGGCGCCCTTGAGGGGCGATTCGAGCGCCTTGCGCACGGCCTGGGCAGCGTCGCGCGCGTCGATATAGGCCCAGAGATTCCATTTGCGGGCCGTCGCGTCGGCGTCGAAGGCGGGGAATTCGGCGTAGCGCTCCGGCGGCATGATGTTGGAGAAGCGCAGGCCGAAGATCTTCATCTCCGGGTCCCAGCGGCAGAACTCCTTGGCCATCTCCTCGCCGAGGAATTTCGACAGCGAATAGGCCGTCTCGGGGCGCGGCCGATACTCCTCGTCGACCGGCACATAGGGCGGCGGCGTCTCGAAGGGGAGGCCGAGCACGGTCTCGCTCGACGCCCAGACCACCTCCTTGATGCCGCGCACGCGCGCCGCCTCGAAGACGTTGTAGGTCGAGCGGATGTTGACGTCGAAGATGACGTGGTTGGGAGCAAGGCCCGGCGCCGGGATGGCGGCGAGATGGACGATGCCGGTGACACCCCTGACCCGCTCGTCGACGGCCGACAGCGCGGCCATGGTCTGGCCGAAATCGGTGACGTCGGCACGGAAGAAGGGCACGCCCTGCCCGGCCGGCTGCGGCGCCTGGTCGACCGCGACCACGTCATAGCCGTGCGCCTTCAGGTCGGCGACGACGAAGCGGCCGGCGAGCCCGCTCGATCCGGTGACGACGATCATGGTGTTCCTCCTGTAGCAGGCGTTCACCATAGGCCGCGCCCGGCGGACCAGCCAAGCGCGGGGGCGGCCGCGCCCCGCGGCGTCTTGACGGCTTGCCGGCCGCTCCGCCGCCTGCGATGGGGAACGTCATGACGACCGCCGCCGAACCCCGCCCCGCCTTCCTGCTCGCCGCCTTCGCCGGGCTCGCCGGCGCGTTCGGCGTCGCCGGCGCCGCAGCGGGCGCCCACATGACCGATATGGCGCGGCTCGCCATCGCCGCCCAGATGGCGCTCGCGCATGCGCCGGCCCTCCTCGCCATCGCGCTCTACGGATCGCGGCGCGGCGGCGGCGGGCTGGTGCTTTCCGGCTGGATCATCGCGCTCGGCCTCCTGCTCTTCAGCGGCAGCCTCGCCTATCACGACATCGCCGGCTCGGCCTTCTTCCCGATGAGCGCGCCGGCGGGCGGCACGACGATGATTCTCGGCTGGCTCGGCGTCACCCTCGCCGCGCTCGTCACCATGCTGCGCGGGCCGAAGGCGGCCTGAGCGGGTCCAGGCGGGCCGAACCCGGGCCGTGGCCGCCGCTTCCGCTGGCAATCGGCGGCCGGCTGGACTATCTGTGCGGCCGAACATTCTTCTCAGGACGCCCATGGAACGCCCAGCGGGACCCGCCGGCCGCCGCCGCACTTTCGCGATCATCTCGCATCCGGACGCCGGCAAGACCACCCTCACCGAAAAGCTGCTCCTCTTCGGCGGCGCGATCCAGCTCGCCGGGGCGGTGCGCGGCAAGCGCGACCGGGCGACGCGGTCCGACTGGATGAACATCGAGCGCGAGCGCGGCATCTCGGTCGTGACCTCGGTGATGACCTTCGAGGTCGACGGCACGGTGTTCAACCTGCTCGACACGCCGGGCCACGAGGACTTTTCCGAGGACACCTACCGGACGCTCACCGCGGTCGATTCGGCCGTCATGGTGATCGACGCGGCGAAGGGTATCGAGGCGCGGACGCGGAAGCTCTTCGAGGTCTGCCGGCTGCGCGACATTCCGATCCTCACCTTCATCAACAAGATGGACCGCGAGAGCCGCGAGCCCTTCGAACTGCTCGACGAGATCGAGAAGACGCTGGCGCTCGACACCGCGGCGATGACCTGGCCGATCGGCCGCGGCCGCGACTTCGTCGGCACCTATGACATCGCCCGCAGGCAGGTGCGGCTGATCGATTCCTCCGGCGAGGCCGTCAAGGTCTCCGGGCCGGACGACCCGGCGATCGACGGCATGGCGAAGCCGGGCGCCGTCGCCGCCTTCCGCGAGGAGATCGAGCTCGTCGAAGGCGTTGCGAAGCCCTTCGAACTCGACGGCTTCCTCGAGGGCCATCTGACGCCGGTCTATTTCGGCTCGGCGCTGCGGAATTTCGGCGTGCGCGACCTGATCGACGCGCTCGACGCCTTCGCCCCCTCGCCGCGCCCGCAGGCCGCCGAGGGCCGGACCGTCGAGCCAACCGAGGACAAGATGTCCGGCTTCGTCTTCAAGATCCAGGCGAACATGGACCCCAATCATCGCGACCGGATCGCCTTCCTGCGCGTCTGCTCCGGGCGCCTTGAGCGCGGCATGAAGGCGAAGCTGGTGCGCACCGGCAAGCCGATCCCGCTCAACGCGCCGCAATTCTTCTTCGCGCAGGACCGCCACATCGCCGACGAGGCCTTCGCCGGCGATGTGGTCGGCATTCCGAACCACGGGACGCTCAGGATCGGCGACACGCTCACCGACGGTGAGGATCTCGTCTTCCGCGGCGTGCCGAGCTTCGCGCCGGAGATCCTGCGCCGTGTCCGGCTCGGCGATGCGATGAAGGCGAAGAAGCTCAAGGAAGCGCTGCAGCAGATGGCCGAGGAGGGCGTCGTGCAGATCTTCACGCCGCATGACGGCTCGCCGGCGCTCGTCGGCGTCGTCGGCGCGCTCCAGCTCGACGTGCTCAAGGAAAGGCTGAAGGCGGAATACGGCCTGCCGGTCGATTTCGAACCGGCACGCTTCACGGTTGCCCGCTGGGTGACCTCGGATGATCCGGTGAAGTTCGAGGAGTTCGTCGAGCGGCATCGCTCGCAGATGGCGTCCGATCTCGACGGCGCCCCGGTCTTCCTCGCGCCCTCGGCCTTCGAGCTGCGCTACGATCTCGACCGCTGGCCGCAGATCACGGCGAGCGACATCAAGGACTATCAGCGCCAGGCTGCCTAATTGCCGCAGGCCCGGTCGAGCGGCGGCCGGGAACAAAAACCCGGCCGGCGACTTCCCTTCCCACACGTCAGGGAAAAGGAGCCGGGACATGGCCAACAACGCTGACCATCTGCGGGACGACCTCGCCGACCAGATCGCGACCCTGCGCAAGGAGGTGGCGCGCCTCAGCGCGAGCGCCTCCAAGCATGGCAGCCGCTTCTTCGACACGGCCTCGGACGAGGCTTCCGAACTCTACGCGCAGGGCCAGCGCGCGGCGCGGATGCTGACCGCGCAGGCGCGCGAGCGACCGGGGACGGCGGTGCTCGTCGCCGCGGGCGCGATCGCGCTGCTCGGCATGCTGCTCGCCAGCTCGCGGCGATGACCGACGCAGTCTGAAGGACGGAAGGGCGGCGCGTGGCAACGCGCCGCCTTTTTTCATGCGCGACGGACGCCAGAGGACGCAAGAGACATCAATGTACCTGATCGCCTTCGCGACCGATTATGACGGGACGCTCGCCCATGACGGCCGGGTCGCGGACGAGACGCTGGCGGCGCTCGAGAGGCTGAAGGCGAGCGGCCGGCGGCTGCTGATGGTCACGGGCAGAGAACTGCCCGATCTGAAGCGCACCTTCGACCGGCTCGACCTGTTCGACGCGGTCGTCGCGGAGAACGGCGCCCTTCTCTATTTCCCCGCCTCGCAGGAACAGCAACTCGTCGGTGCCGAGCCGCCGCCCGCCCTCGTCGCGGCGCTTGCGGCGCGCGGCGTCGCGCCGCTCTCGGTCGGCCGCGGCATCCTCGCCACCTGGCGTCCGCACGAGACCGCCGCGCTCGAGGCGATCCGTGACCTCGGCCTCGAATGGAAGATCGTGTTCAACAAGGGCGCCGTGATGCTCCTGCCGCCCGGCGTCAACAAGGCGAGCGGCCTCGCCGCCGCCCTCCAGGCGCTCGGCCTCTCGCCGCTCAACGTGCTCGCCATCGGCGACGCCGAGAACGATCACGCGCTTCTGCAGGCGAGCGGTTGCGCGGTCGCCGTCGCCAACGCGCTCGACGCGGTGAAGGCGACGGCCGATGTGGTGACCGCGCGCGATCATGGCGGCGGCGTCACCGAGACGATCGACCGGCTGCTCGAGGACGAGTGCTTCTACATCGACCGGGCCGCCGAACGACGGCGGGTGGCGCTGGGTGCCGAGCCCGATCTCGTCATCCGGCCGCAGCACGGCTCGGTGCTGATCGCCGGCTCGTCGGGGATCGGCAAGTCGACCCTCGCCACGATGGCGATCGAGAAGCTGGCGGCCGAAGGCTTTCAGGTCTGCGTCCTCGACCCTGAGGGCGATTACGATCACTTGCAGAACGCGATCGTGCTCGGCGACGCGAAGCGGCCCCCGCTCGAATCCGAAGTGCTCGACGTGCTCGAAAAGCCGGCTGCCGCAGCGCTGGTCGTCAACATGCTCGGCCTCAAGCTCGAGGATCGGCCCGGCTTCTTCGCTGCGCTGCTGTCGGCCGTCCGCGACCTGCGCGCCCGCACCGCCCGGCCGCACTGGCTGCTGATCGACGAGGCGCACCACATGCTGCCGGCGCGCTCGGAGACCGCCGAGGCGGGCGTCCCGGCGGCCCTTTCGTCGGCGATCTATATCACCGTCCATCCCGAAGAGATGCGGCCCAGCGCGCTTTCCAGCGTCGAAACGGTGATCGGCGTCGGCCCGAAGGCGGCCGATGTCATCGCCGCTTTCTGCGGCGCGACAGGGATCGCGCTGCCGCCCCTGCCCGCGGCCGACGGCGACGACACCGTGTTGTTCTGGAACCGCGCCTCGGACAGACCACCGCGCTGGGTCGAGGTCGACCGGCCGGTGCAGGAACACCGGCGTCATACCCGGAAGTATGCGGAAGGCAGCATTCCCGCGCGCGACAGCTTCTACTTCCGCGGTCCGGACGGCCGCCTGAACCTGCGCGCCCACAATCTCTCCCTCTTCGTCCAGATGGCGGAGGGCGTCGACGACGCGACCTGGCTCTATCATCTCGGTCGCGGCGACTATTCCCGCTGGTTCCGTGACATCATCAAGGACGACGCGCTCGCCGGCGAGGCTGAGGCGATCGAAACAGAGCGGGACGCTTTGGCGAGCCGCCAGGCGGTGCGCGCCATGATCGAACGGCGCTACACGGCACCGGCGAAAGCGGCGCCGTAGGTGCGCGATGAGAGGCGGGCCGGCACCGCTCCGGGGAGGTCTTCCTCCACCCGTCCTTCCCGCGAAGGCGGGATCCGATGCAACAGAGGTCGGCCCGCGTGATGGATCCTCGCTTTCGCGAGGATGACGGGGCGGCGGCGTGTGGCCCGCCCGGCGACACGATTATGGACCCCGGCACGGAGGCCGGGGTGACGGGTGCTCGTGAAGACACCGGCGCTCTGCGTCCTCGACTCGCGCCGTTCCATTCAACCCGTTCTGCCGTTCTCTCGCACCGCCCCACCCCTCGTCATGCCGGCGGAAGACCCTCACCCTACCCTCTCCCGCCGAGCGGGAGAGGGGGCGGGGCGGGCGCGCGAGCATAACGGGTGGACCCGGCGCCCGGGCGGCTCGGCGGCACGATATGGACCCCGGCACGGAGGCCGGAGTGACGGGTGCATTGGGGTGACGAGGGCCCGGTATCAGTCGGCCGGGGCGAGTTCCGACAGCAAGGTGGGGATCAGTTCCGACACGGTCGGGTGGATGTGCACCGCGTGCTGGACGGTGGTCGAGGGCGCGCCCGCATACATCGTGTCGATCGGGCCGTGCACCACCTCGTCGCCGCCGACGCCCAGAATGGCGGCGCCGAGCACCGCCTTCGTCTCCGCATCGACCACCACCTTCATCAGCCCTTCCGACTCGCCCTTCTCCACCGCGCGGTTGACCCGCGTCATCGGCCGGCGGCCGACGAGGATCGGACGGCCGGTGCGCTTCGCCTCCGCTTCCGTCATGCCGACCCGGCCGAGCGGCGGGTCCGTATAGAGGGCGTAGACCGGAATGCGGTCGCTGACGCGGCGGGACGCGCCGTCGAGAAGGTTCGCCGCGACGATCTCGAAATCATTGTAGGAGGTGTGGGTGAAGGCGCCACGGCCATTGCAGTCGCCGAGCGCGAAAATGCCCGGAACGCGCGTGCGGAGCTGATCGTCGACCGGGATGAAGCCGCGCGCATCCGTCTCGATGCCGGCGTGCTCGAGCCCGAGATCGTCGGTGTTGGGCTTGCGGCCGACCGCGAGGAGCACGTGCGAGCCGATCTCCTCCGGCGCGCCGGCGGTGCAGGAGACCGAGACGCCGATCCCGTCCGCCCGGCGCGCGAAGGCGATGCACTCGGCCCCGGTGCGGACGCGGATGCCTTCCTTCTCCAGAAAGCCGCGAATCGCTTCGGAAATCTCCGGATCCTCCCGCGCGACGAGGCGCGGCCCCTTCTCGACGACTGTGACCTCGGCGCCGAAGCGGCGGAAGATCTGTGCGAATTCGAGCCCGATATAGGAGCCGCCGATCACCACGAGATGGCGTGGCACGGTGTCGAGCGCGAGGATCGACGTATTCGTCAGATAGTCGATCTCGCCGACGCCCGGGAAATCCGGAATCGCCGCCCGCCCCCCGGTGTTGAGGAAGATCTGCGGCGCCGTCAGCAGGCGCTCGCCGACGCGGATCTCGGTCGGCGAGACGAAACGGGCATGGCCGGAGAGGATCGACAGCCCGGCGAGGCCGCCGAGCCAGGATTCGAGGCCGCCGCGCGACTTGGCGACGATCCCATCCTTGCGCGCCATCACGGCCTTGATGTCGATGCCGACCGGCCCGCCGATCGTCACGCCATACTCGGCGGCACGGCGGGCGAGATGCGCGGCATAGGCGCTGGCGACGAGCGTCTTGGTCGGTGTGCAGCCGGTGTTGACGCAGGTGCCGCCGAGCGCCTCGCGCTCGACGAGCGCGACCTTCATGCCCGCACCTTCGAGCCGGGCGGCGAGGAACGGCCCGGCCTGGCCGGCACCGACGACGATCGCGTCGAAGCGCTCCGCCGCCATCAGACGGCCGGCGGCAGCGGCGCGCCGCCCGAGGCGGCGGCGGCGACGATCAGGAGCGCGCCGCCGACGGCGATCGCGTCCTCGAGAAGGGCGATCGGCAGATCGCGCCCGCCGGTCGCCGCGACGAGGCGTTTGCGGGCCTCATAGCCGCCGAGCGTGCCGATCACCGCGCCGACGATGCCCGCGACGAGACCGATGAGCGCGGCCCCGCCGGCGAAGCCGAGCGCATAGCCGGTGAGCGCGCCCATCACGATCCGCGCGCCGAACTGCACCGGCACCTTGCGGCTCGGCGTCGAGGGCAGCTGGTCGGTGACGAGTTCGACGAGCGCCAGAACGGCGAGGATCAGCACGGCCCAAAGCGAGCCGAGAAAGGCGAGCCAGCCGCCGGAGAGATCGATCCAGCCGAGATAGGCCGCGAGGGCGACCGCGGCCGGCGCGGTCATCGCCCGCAAGCCGGCGACGACGCCGATCAAGAGCGCCAGGAGAATCGTCATGATGTGCCCCTACTTCGCGCGCTGCGCCGCAACCGCCCCGATGCGACACCGCATCGCAGCTGCGGTGCAGTGCACTGTGGCACTCGCGCGGAGGTTTGGCAAAGCCTTCCTCGGGCGCCTCAGCCGTCGAGCGTCGCCCGCACCCGGGCGGCGAGCTGGTCGAGCGTGAAGGGCTTCTGCAGGAAGTTGACGCCCGGATCGAGCACGCCGTTGTGCACCACCGCATTGCGGGTGAAGCCGGTGGTGAAGAGCACCTTGAGGCCCGGGCGGCGGCGGAGCGCCTCCTCGGCGAGGCGGCGGCCGTTCACCTCGGGCATGACGATGTCGGTGAAGAGGAGGGTCACCGTGTCGCCCGCATCGAGCAAAGCGAGCGCGCCCGCCGCCCCGTCGGCTTCGAGCACGCGGTAGCCCAGCTCGCGCAGCGCCTCGCAGGTCATCATCCGCACGCGCTCCTCGTCCTCGACGACGAGCACCGTCTCGCCATCCGCCGCCCGGGCGACATCCGCGGCGGTGGCCGCCCGGCCCGGCCGCTCCTCGGCGCCATACCAGCGCGGCAGATAGATCTTGACCGTCGTCCCCTCGCCCGGCTCCGAATAGATCTTCACATGGCCGTTCGACTGCCGCACGAAGCCATAGACCTGCGACAGACCGAGCCCGGTCCCCTTGCCGACATCCTTGGTCGTGAAGAACGGATCGAAGGCGCGCGCCGCGACCTCCGGCGGCATGCCGGTTCCGGTGTCGCTGACGGCGATCATGACATACTGGCCGGCAGAGAGGCCGTGTTCGAGGGCATAGGCCTCGTCGATGAAGCCGTTGCCGGTCTCGATCGTCAGCCGGCCGCCCTCGGGCATCGCGTCGCGCGCATTGACGGCGAGGTTCAGCAGCGCGTTCTCGAGCTGGCCGGGATCGACATGGATGCGCCAGAGCCCGGCGGCGAGCACCGTTTCGAGCCTGACATCCTCGCGCAGCGTCCGGTTCAGAAGATCGGCCATGCCGCCGATCAGCCGGTTGCCGTCGGTCGGCTCGGGCGCGAGCGGCTGCTGGCGGGCGAAAGCGAGCAGGCGCGCGGTGAGCTCCGCGGCGCGGCGGCCGCCCTCCATCGCGGCGTCGAGGAAGCGGCCGACATCGGTGTCGCCGCGTTCGAGCCGCGCCCGCATCAGATTGAGCCCGCCGATCACCACGGCGAGCATGTTGTTGAAATCGTGCGCGATGCCGCCGGTCAGCTGGCCGAGCGCCTCCATCTTCTGCGCCTGCCGGAGCTGCAGCTCCGCCGCTTCGCGGGCGAGCGCCTCGGTGCGCAGCGCCTCGTTCGCCGCGGTCAGCTCGCGCGTCCGCTCGCGCACCCTCTGCTCCAGGCGCTCGTTCGCCCTCTGCAGCGCCTCGTCGGAACGGCGCGCCCGGTCGATCGAGCGGGCGAGCTCGTCGGAGGCCGAGCCGAGCGCATCGCCGAGCCGGGCGATCTCGCGGATCGGCGTGTCGACGTCGAAACGCGCATCCTCCGAACCGAGATTGCGGCTCGCCCTTGTGAGGGCGGCGAGGGGCCGGGCGATCAGCCCGAACAGCCAATAGGCGAGGCCGCCGGAGATCGCGAAGGCGAGCGCACCGAAACCGATCAGCAGGGCGAGGTCACGAAGGAGGGGTGCACGGACCAGCGCCTCCGGGATGCTCGCCGTGACGCTCCAGCCCGAGCTCGTCGAGCGCGTATAGCCGACGAGCAGTTCCTCGCCGAAGCGGTTGACATTGGTGAAGGTGCCGCCGGGGCCGTCGAGCTTGGCGATGAACTCCGGCAGGCCGGGCTGTCCGGAGATCTCGGCGTGGCGCTCGGACCGGGCGACGACGACGCCCGATCGATCGACGACGCTGATGATCCAGCCCGGCGGAAGGTCGCGGCGGATGATCTCGGCGATCCGGTCGGTCGAGAAATTGACGTGCAGCAGATAGCGGGGTGTCCCGACCTCGGGCCAGGCGAGCGCGATGGCGATCACGGGACGCTGGGCAATGGCGCCGACATAGACGCCGCTGATCACCGGCCGGCGGGTGGCGATCGCCGCGGCGTCGACGTCGAGCGGCGTCTTCGGCAGATCGTGCGCACCGGGCAGCCGGGTATTGGCGAGCTGCTGGCCGTCGATTGCGCGGAGCGCGATGTCGGCGCCGAGAAAGCTCTTCACCGTCACCATCTGATCGTAGAAGCCGGAGACATCCCCCGCCGCGAGCCGGGTCGACGTGCCGAGCGTCTGCAGCGTCGAGCGGAGCCCGGCGAGATCGCTGTTGACCGCGTTCTTGACCTGCTCGGCCAGCGAGCGGGCCTGCGCCTCGTAGCGCGTGCGCTCGGAGGCCGCATAGCGGCTGATCAGGAGCGCGGTGAACACGAGCCCCGGACCCACCAGCACGCCGACGAGGGCGAGCAACAGCAGGCGTGCGGAGACGCGCCGCGGGCGCTTGGGAGATTCGGCGGCCATTGCGCCACCATCTTGGCGGGTGGAACGGCTTTGTCGAGCGCTTCTTCACAGGCCGCCCGATGCGCCGTCCACCGAGCGCGGGAAGGATGGTGCGGGCGGTGGGACTCGAACCCACACGAGCGATGCCCTACGGATTTTAAGTCCGTTGCGTCTACCGGTTCCGCCACGCCCGCGCGGGGAGCCTTTTGCCATGTCCGGCCGGCCGGCGATAGCCGGGGCGCTGCGGCGGTGCCGTAGAGCGGCCGGATCCGGGCTTCAGCGCTCCGCCGTCGTCTCCGAAGCCCCTTCGGAAGCCGCCGCCCCCGAGGTCGCCCGGGCGGGCGTACCGCGGCCTGCGAGACCGGCGAGGATACGGTCGGCGAGCCTCTGGTAATCGCCGTCGAAATGATGGCTGCCCGCGGTCGAGATGATCTCGATCCCCTTCCCCTTCAGCTGCGGGCAGATCGATTCGTCGTCGTCGACGCCATAGAAGCACTGCAGCTTCGCCGGCTCGATCCTGGCGATCTCCGGCAGGGTCGGCACCCCGTCATCGCCGCCCAGCCCGAACGAACTCAACCAGCTCGTGACCTCGAAGACGAAATCGGCGCTCGCCGATGGCGCCAGCAGCGCGATCTCGGCGATCCGCTCCTTGTCCTCCGGCTTCATCCGGTTGTAGCTCGCCGGGATGGCGTCGGCCCCGAAGGAATAACCGGCGAGGATCACCTGATGCGCGCGCCAGCGAGCCGCATAGTGATCGATGATGCGGGAGAGATCGGCGGCGATCTGCGGCGGCTGCTTCTCCGACCAGAAATATTTGAGCGAATCGAGGCCGATCACCGGCACGCCTTTCGCCGCCAGCATGTCGCCGATCTGGCGGTCGAGGTCGCGCCAGCCGCCGTCGCCGGACAGGATGATCGCCATCGTGCCGCTGCCGGCATGGCCCTTCGCCGGCACTTCGACGATCGGCAGGTCGGAGAGATCGCCATTCCCTGCGGGCGCCTGCACCGCGGCGAGCGCCCGATCGATGCCGGCTTCGAGCGCGGCGAGCGGCGAGCCGCCGGCGGCCGAGACCGACAGGGCGAAGCCCTCGCGGACCAGCTGATCGACATGATCGCGGCCGGCCGCGTCGGCGGCCGGGGTGAAGATCGCGTCAACCGGATCGGGCAGCGGCCCGGGCTGCAGGCCGTAGACGACGCCGCCCGCCTCGGGCTTGCGCGGTGCCTGGCTGCACAGCACGGTCTTCATCGGCACCGCCGCCTGCGGGTCGACGACAACGGTGCGTCCGATCGTGGCGAAGGGGCTCTGCGCGACGACGCCGAGCGCCACCGCGCCACCGGCGCCGCGGCCGGCGACGACCGGCAGGCGATAGACCGAGGCGCCGCCGGCGCGCTGGATCCGATGGCTCAGATCCTCGAGATCGGCGGTGAGATAGGTGCAGTCGTCGTCCTTCGGGTCGACGGCGGCGGTCGCCTTGGCGAGCCAGGAGGGCAGGTCGATCGCCACCACGGCGGCGCCGCGGCCCTTAAGCCGCTCGGCGAGGGCCTGATCCTCCGCCTGCCAGCCCTTCGCGTCGGAGACGAGGAAGACGACGCCCGACGGCGCTCCGGAGGGCATCAGGACGTGCGGCCGCGGCAGGAGATCGGCCTCGAAGCGGATCGCGCGGGCAGTCTGGACATAGGCGATGGCCGCTGCGGCGGCCGTCGCCGCGGCGGCGATCAGGAAAAGAAAAGAGCGTCTCATTTCGACACCAGACCGTGCATGCCGCGACTGATGTGCGCCGTCACGTCGCGCAGGGCGAGCACCGGATTGATGCCCCCCGACACCGCCATGTAACGCGGTTCCCAGACCGGCTGGAACTTGTTCTTGAAGGCCCTGAGGCCGTGGAAGTTATAGAAGGCGCGTCCGTGCTCGAAGGCGGCGCGTCCGACCCGGTGCCAGAGCGGGGCGACGGGGCTCTCCGAGAGGCCGGCGAGCGGTGCCATGCCGAGCACGAACTCGCGATAGCCCTCGGCCTTGTAGTGCATCAGCACGTGGACGAAGAGCGTCTCCATCGCCCCGTTCGGCGCGTCGGGCGAGAAGCGCATCAGATCGACCGTCACCTGCGCCTTGTCGCCGCCCGTCGCAATATTGGCGAAGGCGACGATGCGCCCTTCGACGCTCAGCACCGCGACCGGCTGCGTGGCGAGATAGGCCGGATCGAAATGGCCGAGCGAGAAGGATTTTTCGCGCACCGCGTGATGGGCGAGCCAGGCGTCCGAGACCGCACGGAGCTCGGCCATCGCCGCTTCGGCCTCTGCCGGCGAGAGGATGGCGAAGCGCACGCCGTCCCGCTCCGCCCGGTTGACCGCGTGGCGGAAGCTCGACCGCTTGCTCCCCTTGAGATCGAATCCCTCGAGCGGGATGTGCGCCATCTCGCCGAGCTTGAAGGCCGACAGGCCGGCATCGGCGTAGAGCGAGAGGCTCTGCGGCCCGACCTGATAGAAGACCGCCCGGCCGCCCGCCTCCCGCGCCGTCTCGACGAAGCGCCAGACGAGATCGTGCCAGGCGTCGCGCGGGCCGATCGGATCGAACAGCGCGATCCAGGACTGGCCGCGCCGGCCATACATGATGAAGGCCCGGCCGTCCTCTGAGAACATCAGCGACTTGTCGCCCATCCGCACCAGATTGGCATCGGCGACCGGCTGTTCGGCGACGATCGCCACCGCGCGGGCGATCTCCTCCGCGCCCGGCGGCGGAACGGGGATCTTCGGCGAACGCAGGAGCAGCCAGCCGGCGCCTGCGGCGACCGCGAGCGCGATGCCGAGCAGCGCGCGCAGCGAGCGCGGCGCATCGGCGCCGAACTCGAACTGCCACCACAGCCGATGGGTGTATTCGACGTCCTTGTAGGCGAAGATCAGGATGGTGACGGCGGCGATGACGAGGGTCGCGACGGCGAGCCACCAGGCCGGGGTCAGCCGCTGGTGCAGCAGCGAGGCCGGTCGGCGGAACTCGCGCCGGCTGGCGAGAAGCGCGACCAGGAGCACGGCGATCAGCGTCGCCTCGATATAGGCGAACCCCTTCAGGAAGGCGAAGACGAAAGCCACGGCGAGGGTGACGACGCCCGCCCACCACGCGCCGTCGAGCCGGTGGACGAGGCCGCGCGCGACGAGGAGCAGGAAGACGCCGAGAATGCTCGAGACGAAATGCGCGGCCTCGACGAGATCGAGCGGCACGAAGCGGGCGAGCAGCGCCTCGCCGGCATCGTCGCTCGGCGTCACGCCGGAAAAGATCAGCATGGTCGCGACGACGAGCATCAGCGTGCCGAGCACGAGCGGCGCGAGGGCGGCGCCCGCCTCGGCGACGAGGGCCGCGGAAGGGTCGCGCGCAAAGCGGCGGAGTTCCGCGACGGCAACGAGGACGACCGCCACGAGCAGCGGAAGGACGTAGTAGACGATGCGGTAGAGGACGAGCGCGCCGAGAACGGATTCGAGCGGCGCGGCACCGGCGAGCGCGGCGAGCACAACGGTCTCGAACACGCCGAGCCCGCCCGGCACATGGCTCGCGATGCCGACGCCGACCGCCACGGCATAGATGGCGATGAAGGCCGGCAGCGGCACGGTGTCGGGCGGCAGCAGCACCCACAGGGTGCCGGCGGCGGCGGCGACGTCGACGAGGGTCGCGACGAGCTGGATGAGGATGTCGCGTGCCGGCGGCAGCCGGACGACGGTGCCGCGCAGCTTCAGCCCGCGATGCGGCTGCAGCGATTGCGCGAGCAGCGCGACGACGAGCACCAGGATGACGATGCCGACGAGGCGGAGGACGAGCGAGGGCACGCCGATCGTCTCGGAGAGATGGCGGGCATCGATGAGCAGGCCGAGCGAGGTGAGCGCGGCGAGGCCGATGCCGAAGGCGGCGGTGACATAGCCGACGATTCGGGCGGCGTCTTCGGGCGGCACGCCGTGCGGCCCGTAGAAGCGGAAGCGGATGGCGCCGCCGGTCAGCGGTCCGAATCCGGCCGCATTGCCCACCGCATAGGCGCAGAAGCTCGTGAGCACGACGCTGCGCGCCGCGATCCGGTGGCCGACGAAGCGCAGCGCCATGAAATCATAGGCCGAGAGGGCGACGAAGCTCACCGCCGTCAGCGTCACCGCCGCGATCGGCCGCCACAACGGCATCGCGCCGAGCGCGTCCATGAGATCGGACCAGACGATCTCGTCGAGGAGATTGGTGATGGTCGCGGCGGCGAGGAGGACGACGAGGAGGAACGCGACGCGGCCGATGAGCGGCCGGTGGCGCGCCACGAGATGAGCGGCGCGCAGCCGCAGTCGGGCCAGACGCTGCGCGGCGACGGAATCGGAATGGACGACCATGATGGCGACTGCCGGCTGGCGGCATGGAGCAAGCCGTCGCGGCGCCCAGCCCTCGCCCGTTCGGCCTCGTCCATCGCTGTCGGCGTGGAGCGGAGGCGGGGTTAGCGGCGGATCGTGGCGGCGCGATGACCACTTTCCGGCGTCCTTCCCGAACGGAAGGCGCGCCGTCGCGGCGAGAAACCGCCCCGCACCCGGCGAGGCGGCCCCGCGACGTCACTCGGCGTCGCGATTCGCCTTCACCTCGGCGATGAACTCCTCGGCGCCGGCCTTCACTTCGCGGACATGTTCGGCGGCGTCCTTGGCGAAGCGGTCGAGCTCGAGCCGCAGCCCGGCGACCGACGGCTTCTCGACCGAGTAGGCGTAGCCGAGCATGCGGGTCGACACCGCGATGTCGAGCACGAGCGCGGCGAACAGGCCGTCGTCGAGCTGCTTCTCATCGGCGTAATCGGTCATGAGCTGGAACAGCGCCTCGCGGTGTTCCTCATACTCCTCGCGGAAGGCTTCGAGGTCGTCGTCGTCCTCGAACGCGCCGTTGCCGTCGCTCATTGCGGTCTCCTCGCTCGCGGCCTCAGCCGGCGGTGCCCTGGACGATCGGCGGCTGGAACGCCAGGCCCATGTCCCAGGGGAAATAGATCCAGGTGTCCTGCGACACCTCGGTGATGAAGGTGTCGACGAGCGGCCGGCCGAGGGGCTTCGCGTAGAGCGTGGCATAATGCGCCTTCGGCAGCATCTCGCGCACGAGGCGTGCGGTCTTGCCCGTATCGACGAGGTCGTCGATGACGAGGATCGCCGATCCTTCGCCCTCGGCGAGGTCGACCACGTCCTGCGCCACCTTCTTGATGACCTTCAGCTCACCCTGGTCGGCATAGTTGTGGTAGGACGCGACGCACACCGTCTCGATGAGCCGGATGCCGAGCTCGCGCGCCACGATCGCCGCGGGCACAAGGCCGCCGCGCGTGACGCAGACGATCGCCTTCCAGTCGCCATGGCCGGACAGGCGCCATGTCAGCGCCCGCGCATCGCGGTGGAACTGGTCCCAGGAGACCGGAAACGCCTTCTGCTGTGCCTCGTTCATCGCCTGCCCGCCTCGGCCTCTGTCGCGAGCGCGGACCTGCCACAGCCGCGCCTCGCGGTAAAGGGGCGTTCTCCGCTCACGACGCCGCCCCGACCACCGCCGCCACCATGGCGGCGACCGCGGCCTCGGCCGCATCGAGCCGCGCCGCATCGCGGCCCCGGATGACGAGGTCGGTCGAGAACCGGCCGTCGGCCATCTTCGGATAGCTGCCGAGCGAGAGATCGGGGAAATCCGCCTGGATCGCGGCGAGGCCGGCTGCGATGCGGCTCTCGCCGACCGGGGCGTGCACGGTGCGCGACAGCATCTTCCGTCCGGTCGGGATCCGGCCGGTGACGACGTCGAACATCGCCTGCATGATCTTCGGCACGCCGGCCATGACGTGGACATTGCCGATCGTGAAGCCCGGCGCGGCGGAGACGGCGTTCTCGATCAGCGTCGCGCCTTCGGGGATCCGCGCCATGCGCAGCCGCGCCTCGTTGAGGCCGCCCGGCGGATAGTGCGCCTCGAGGAGGGCGACGGCGCGCGGATCGAGAAGGAGCGGCACGCCGAAGGCCCTGGCGACGCAATCCGCCGTGATGTCGTCATGTGTCGGGCCGATGCCGCCGGTCGTGAAGACGTGATCGTAGCGGGCGCGCAGGCCGTTCACCGCGGCGACGATCTCGGCCTCGACGTCCGGCACGATCCGCGCCTCGCGCAGGTCGATCCCGATCGCCGTGCAGTATTCGGCGATGAAGCCGATGTTCACGTCCTTCGTCCGGCCGGACAGGATTTCGTCACCGATCACCAGCACCGCTGCCGTCACGACACCGTCCACGGTCTCGCCGCTCATCTCGCCCGTCCTCCGCTCGATCGTGTGGCTTTAGCGCGACCGTGGCGCGGCCTCAACCGGCGCCTGCGGGTTGACGCGGCACGACACGCCCGTTTAGGAGGCGGGGCACGAGGGAGGAAGAAGACGACGATGCGCGGACGCTGCATACCGCTGTCGCCGACCCGGCGGATCGTCTGCGACTTCATGCGGATGTCGCGCGACGTGCCGACCATCCCGATCGAACGTCCGATGGCGCTCGGCCGCCTCGTCGCGGCGCGCGACGCGGCGCGCGAGCGGCTGCCCTGGTCGGCGATCTTCATGAAGGCCTATGCGCTCACGGCGGCGGAAATGCCGGTGCTGCGGCGCGCCTATGTCCGCTTCCCGACGGCGCATCTCTATGAATATGGCGAGAGCGTCGCGAGCATTGCGGTGGAGCGCGACTATCGCGGCGAGCCGGGTGTCTTCGTCACCCGCATCCGCGCGCCGGAGGCCCTTTCGCTCGGACTGATCGGTGCGGCGATCCGCCATGCCGCGAGCGCGCCGGTCGAGACCATCCGGCCGTTCAGGAAGCTGCTCCTCATCGCCCGGCTGCCCGCGCCGCTGCGCGCCGTGATCTGGTGGATGGCGCTCAATGTCGGGCGCTGGCGGGGGCACCATATCGGCACCTTCGGCATCTCGGTCGTATCCTCGCTCGGCGCGGACGTGACCCATGTGCGCTCGCCGATGACGGTGCTGCTCAATTACGGGGTGATCGCCCCCGAAGGCCCGACGATCGTGCGCTTCGTCTTCGATCATCGGGTGCTCGACGGCGCGGTGGCGGCCCGCGCCCTCGCCCGGCTCGAGGAAATCCTGACCGGCCCCATCCTCGCCGAGATCGAGGCCGATCGCCGCTGAGCGCCGCGCCGGGGTTGCACTTCCCGGCCTGATGCGCCACATCCGCCGAAAACCGGCGGCGACGCGCCGCGCCCCCTTGTTGCCGGACGGCCGGAGTGCTCTGCTGGCCGCACGCGAACCGAGGCCCCGATGGTCACCTATATCGACGCCGAACTGGCGCCGCCGAAGAACAACGGTCAGATCCGGCTCTATGGCCGGGACGCCTTCGAGGCCATGCACCGCGCCGGCCGGCTCGCCGCGCAGTGCCTCGACGAGCTGACCAGGATCGTCGCGCCAGGCCTGCCGACCGACACGATCGACCGCTTCGTCTACGAGTTCGGCATGGATCACGGCGCGCTGCCGGCGACGCTCGGCTATCGCGGCTACACCAAGGCGACCTGCACCTCGATCAACCACGTCGTCTGCCACGGCATCCCGAACGACAAGCCGCTGCGCGACGGCGACATCGTCAACATCGACGTCACCTATGTGCTCGACGGCTGGCACGGCGATTCGAGCCGGATGTACCTGGTGGGCGAGGTGAAGCGGGCGGCAGAGCGGCTCGTCGAGGTGACCTACGAATCGATGATGCGGGGCATCGCCGCCGTGAAGGCCGGGGCGACGCTGGGCGACATCGGCTACGCCATCCAGTCCTATGCCGAGGCGGAACGCTGCTCGGTGGTGCGGGATTTCTGCGGCCATGGCGTCGGCCGGCTGTTCCACGATGCGCCGAACATCCTGCACTACGGTTCACCCGGTGAAGGCGCGGTGCTGAAGCCGGGCATGATCTTCACCATCGAGCCGATGATCAATCTCGGCCGGCCGCAGGTGAAGATCCTGTCGGACGGCTGGACCGCGGTGACGCGCGACCGCTCGCTGTCGGCGCAGTTCGAACACACCGTCGGTGTCACCGAAGAGGGCTGCGAGATCTTCACCCTCTCCCCGGCCGGCCTCGACAAGCCGCCCTATCCGCCAGCGGCGTGACGACGGAGGCCGGAAGGGGGCGATGAGCGGCTTCGACGACGACGCCAGCCCGCCGCCCCACTTCCTCGGTCACCGCGAGCGGCTGAAGGAGCGGTTTCGCGAGGCGGGGCCGGACGCCGTCGCGGATTACGAGCTGCTCGAGCTGCTGCTCTTCCCCGCCGTGCCGCGGCGCGACGTCAAGCCGCTCGCCAAGGGCCTGCTCGCCCGCTTCGGCTCGTTCTCCGACGTGCTCGCCGCGCCCGAGGCGCGGCTGATGGAAGTGAACGGCATCGGCCCGGCGGTGGCGGCGCATCTGAAGGTCGTGCATGCCGCGGCGCTGCGCTATGCGCGCGAACCGATCAAGGGGCGGCCCCTGCTCTCCTCCTGGAGCTCGGTGCTCGACTATTGCCGGGCGGCGATGGCCTATGAGGAACGCGAGCAGTTCCGCATCCTCTTCCTCGACCGCAAGAACGCGCTGATCGCCGACGAGCGGCAGCAGGTCGGCACCGTCGACCACACGCCGGTCTATCCGCGCGAGGTGGTGAAGCGGGCGCTCGAACTCTCCGCCACGGCGGTCATCCTCGTCCACAATCACCCCTCGGGCGATCCGACGCCGTCGCGCGCCGATATCGAGATGACGAAGACCATCGTCGACATCGCAGCCCCGCTCGGCATCGTCGTGCACGACCACATCATCGTCGGCCGCTCCGGCCATGCGAGCTTCAAGGGTCTGAAGCTGATCTGAGATCGCTCCGCAGCAGGGTTCGCACGGCCTCGCAGGCGTCGATGAGATCGGCGGTCGCAAGACGCCCTGCGACCACTCCCCCCTCGCCGCTGGGCAGGGCGGAGAGTCGCATCCGCGCGACGAGCGCATCGTCGGCCCGGCGGCCCGCCTCGAAGTCGCGGCGCACGGCCTCGATCGCCGCCGTGCCGCCACCGGCGGCCGCTGCGACGCCGAGCGCCCGCTCGACCTCCGGAAACGCGCCCTGCCAGCGATAGCCGGTGCGCCGTTCGAGCGGGATGTCCCGCAGGGCGTGCTTCACACGGCCGTCGCGGCCGATATAGATCGGTCGATCGTCCTCGATCGCGTAGAGGCGCGACCAGACGCCGGGGGCGATCTGACGGCCGAGCAGCCAGTCGCGCGCCTTGCCGAGAGGGGCGAGGAAGCGCCCCTCCCCCGTCGCTCCGTAGAGATCCGCGAGCGCGAGCACGGCGAGGCCGGTCTCGAGACTGGCATGCGCCGCCGGCTCGAAGGCCCGCGCCGGGGCGGGTGCGAGCGTCTCGTCATATTGTTGCGCGAAGGCGCCGGTCGCCGGATCCTGGCCACGGATGAGGAAATCGCCGCCCGCTTCTGCAGCGGCACGGTAGCGCTCGTCGCCAAAGACCCGCCAGCCGCGCAGGAGGATGGCGATCGCCTTCGTCGTCACCCCGTCATTCAGCGTCAGATGGCGCTCGAACTTCTCCTCCGAGGGCGGCACCATCTGCGGCCAGCCGCCCGAAGGCGCCTGTGCGGCGACATAGAAGTCGAGCCCGCGCCGCGCCGCCGCCTCGAACAGGACGCGATCGTCCGGCGCCGCAATGGCCGTCGCGTCGAGGAGAAAGGCGATCGCGTCGGCCGGCGCGCCTTCATCGAGCGAGGCGCGCGGCAGCTTCGGCGGCGGAACCGCGGGCGGGCCGCCGGCCGCGCAGCCCGGGCTACCGAAAACGCGCGCCCAACCGCCGCCGGGCAGCTGCGCGCAGGCGACGGCGCGCGCGGTGCGCAGCGCAGCGGCCGAGAGTGCGGCGTTGCCCGCGCGCGTGCCGACGGCGAGCAGGCACGCGCCGGCCTTCGGCGCCGCATGGGGTGGCCGGGCGACAACCTGGCCCGGCCCAAGCGGCCGGGGGGCGCGGTCGCGTTCGGTCCTGACACCATCGGCGTCGGCCACGCCGCCGAGCACCGTGCCGCCCATCGCCGCTTCGAGAGCGGTCGTCATGCCTTCGAGCGCACCGATCGCTGCCGGAAGGTCGACGGGGGGTGCGGTCTGCAGGAGCCGGTCGCGGCGCACGAAGTGCTCGATCCCGGCCATGTCGGCAAGCGCGACATAGCCGGGCCGCAGCGCCGAGCGGAGCGCCGGCTCGACGATGCCGTTGCGGAAGACGAGCTGCGCTGGGGCGCGCCGTTCGAGCATACGGATCAGCAGGTCCTCCGGCAGATTACCGGCGGTGACGCGCTTGCCGGAATTGACAACCGTCTCCGGCGGCACGAGCGCGCCGACGCGGAAGCAGTCGATCGCGCGGTCGCAATAGGTCCAGTCGCCGGCGCGCCAGAGGCGGCGGATCGCTTCCGTGTCGACCGATGCGGCGAGCGCCGCGCGAGCGCCCCCCCGCCAGGTTTCGACCTGCACCACGACGATGTGCACGAGGCCGGCGAGAGCGAGCGCAGCCGACACACCCTTCACCCGAGGGGGCGCCGTCCGGAGTTCCTGCCGGGCGGCGTCGAGGAGGATGGCCGCGCACCACGTTCCGGGAACGACCAGGAGGAGGAACTGATGGGTCCAGAGGGGCGTGTGCAGCACCAGCACGAGGAACGCCGGGAGAAGCCAGAGCACCGGAATCCAGTCCGCCCCACCGCGGCGGCGGGCCACGATCCAGGCGCAGGCCGCAAGCGCGACGAGCATGAGGAGCGCGACATCACTAAGCCCGCGGACGAACTGACGGAGATTGGCGGCGAAGGAATAGGTCGCGCGAAGCGCCGGGGTCACATGCGGCCCGACGAGCGCTCCGCCGATCGGAATGTCGAGGATCAGCGCGATCAGCCCATAGACCGCGCCCGTCGCCGCGAGGAAGGTGGCGAGCCGGGCACGACGCCCTTCGCCCGCTGCGGCGATCCAGGCCGCGAGGGCGAGGGCCGGCAGGATCGGCAGCACGAAGAGCTTGGTGTGGAGGGCCACGGCGTAGATGCCGCCGGCGACGAGTCCGTCGCGCCACGGCCGGATGGACCGCCGCGTCAGGAGATCGAGGGCGACGACGGTGAGCGCGATCGCCGGCAGGCCGATCATCACCGAGACGGCGAGATCCTGGAACAGCGCGGCCGAGGCGAGCAGAAGCGTGGCGATCCAGGCGACACCGGACCCCTGCAGCCGCCGCGTGACGCGGAACAACGCGGCGAGGAGCAGGACCGCCATGACGAGCACGAGCGTCCGGCCCGCAGCGACGCTGTCGGGAAAGACCCTTTGCAGCGCGGCGAGCAGCACCGTCAGAATCGGCGGCTGATCGTTCCAGACGTCGCGATAGAGATCGAAACCGGCATTGTAGAGGGCCGCCTTGCCGAGATTGAATCCCTCGTCGACATTGTAGTCGAGGACACGCCACCAGGTGCCCGGCGCGCTGACGAGGAGGACGAGGAGGAGGCCCGGGACGAGGGGCGCCAAATGGCGGGCGGCCCTCCGCGTGATGAGGGGCATACGTCTCTCTCGTTCGCGCATGGCGACCTGTGCGCCGTGATTCCGTCGATGACCGATCCCGCTCCCCGCCGGCTTCATAGGAGAACCGCGGGCGGCCCGGCAAGCTTCCGCGGTCGGGTTGCCGGGACGGCGTCACGCGAGGCGGGCCTCGAGCCTCCCCTGCCCAAGTTTTGGCCGCGGAGCGGCGCGAAATTTCTCTCTTTCCAAGCCTGCCCGCTTCGTATGCAATGAGCGCGCGCAGCGTCTTGCGAGCCGCTGCGTTGGCATGGGCCTTGCCGGGAGAAGCAGGGACCGGAAATGGGGATCGGCGCGCCGATGGTGGTCGCTTTCGACGAAATGAGCGGGACGGACACGGCGTGCCGCCCCGGATACGAAGTTCTGAAACGCTGGCTCGACGGAACGACACCCGAACTGCTGGGCCACCGCCGCGCCGAGGCCGAGCTGCTCTTCCGCCGGATGGGCATTACCTTCGCGGTCTATGGCGAAGCCGAAGCGGAAGAACGGCTGATCCCGTTCGACATCATTCCGCGCATCATCACCGGCTCGGAATGGACGCATCTCGCCCGCGGCCTCGAACAGCGCGTCAAGGCGCTCAACGCCTTCCTGAGCGACGTTTATTCGAGAGGTGAGATCATGAAGGCCGGGATCGTCCCGGAAGATCTCGTCTATCGGAACCCCTATTACCGGCCCGAAATGGCGGGGCTTCGCCTGCCGCACGACATCTATGTGATGATCGGCGGCATCGACATCGTCCGCGTCGACCCGGACACCTTTTACGTGCTCGAAGACAATGCGCGCACGCCGTCCGGCGTCTCCTATATGCTCGAAAACCGGGAGGTGATGATGCGCCTCTTCCCGGATCTCTTCGCCGAGCACCGCATTGCGCCGGTCGACAACTATCCCGACGCGCTGCTCGCAACGCTGAAGTCAGTGGCGCCGAAGACCGCGCCCGGCGACCCGACCGTCGCGCTGCTGACGCCCGGCCCGTTCAACTCGGCCTATTACGAGCACTCCTTCCTCGCCGACAAGCTCGGCGTCGAGCTCGTCGAGGGGCGCGACCTGATGGTGCGCGACAATGTCGTCTACATGCGCACCACCGAAGGGCCGAAGCGCGTCGACGTCATCTATCGCCGGCTCGACGACGACTTCCTCGATCCGCTGTCCTTCCGGCCCGATTCGATGCTCGGCTGTCCCGGCCTGATGAACGCCTATCGCGCCGGCACGGTGTCGCTCGCCAATGCGGTCGGCACCGGCGTCGCGGACGACAAGGCGGTCTATTCCTACATGCCCGAGATCGTGAAGTTCTATCTGGGCGAGGAGCCGATCCTCAAGAACGTGCCGACCTATCGCTGCCGCGAGGCCGATTCGCTCAGATATGTGCTCGAGCATCTCGAGGAGCTGGTGGTGAAGGAAGTCGCCGGCTCGGGCGGCTACGGCATGCTGATCGGCCCGGCGTCGGACAAGAAGACGCGGGACCTCTTCGCCGAGAAGCTGAAGGCCGATCCCGACAACTTCATCGCCCAGCCGACGCTCGCCCTCTCCACATCGCCGACCTTCGTCGATGCCGGGATCGCGCCGCGCCATGTCGATCTGCGCCCCTTCGTGCTGACCGGCGCCGACCGGGTGCGCATCGTGCCGGGCGGCCTCACCCGCGTGGCGCTGAAGGAAGGGTCGCTGATCGTCAATTCGAGCCAGGGCGGCGGCACCAAGGACACCTGGGTGCTCGATGCCTGAGACCGCCACGATCGTCCTCGCCCTTTCCGCCGCTCGCGGCCGGAAGCGTCCGAGGCCTGCCTGCGCCGGCGCGGGCAGATCGGACGCGGGTCTTCTTCAACTCCGGAGCACCCGTCCGTGCTGAGCCGCACCGCCGAAAACCTCTTCTGGCTCGCCCGCTATGTGGAGCGTGCCGAGAACACCGCGCGCATTCTCGACGCCGCCAACCGGCTCGCCGCCATCCCGATCTCCTATGCCGGCGGTTCGAACGAGTGGGAATCCGCCGTCGCCGCGACCGGATCGGCCGCCGGCTTCCAGAGCCTGCACGCCGAGGCGACGCCCGAGGCGGTGGTCGATTTCCTCGCCTTCTCGCCGGACAACCCCTCCTCGATCCGCAGCTGTCTGGAGCGGGCACGGGCCAATGCGCGCGCCGTGCGCACCGCGCTGACCGGCGAGATGTGGGACTCGATCAACGGCGCCTGGCTCGGGCTGAAGCGCTTCGACGGCGTGCGGCGCGACCGCATCCGGCTCAACGAATTCCTCTCCTTCGTGAAGGAGGCATCGCTGCGCTTCGACGGCTCCGCCTATCGGACGATGCTGCGGAACGACGCCTTCTGCTTCTCGAGCCTCGGCAGCTTCATCGAGCGGGCGGACAACACCGCCCGCATCCTCGACGTGAAGTATCACGTGCTGCTGCCCGCGGAGAGCAATGTCGGCGGTGGCCTCGACTATTTCCAGTGGTCGTCGATCCTGCGCTCTGTCTCGGCCAACACGGCCTATCACTGGGTCTACCGCGAGAGCCTGAAACCCTGGCTCGTCGCCGACCTGCTCGTCCTCAACGATCAGCTGCCGCGCTCGCTCGCGAGCTGCTACGACAACATCGCCGCCTTCCTCGACGAGCTGTCGCAGGCCTATGGCAGGCAGGGTCCGGCGCAGCGCATCGCCCGATCGACGCGCAACCGGCTGCAGAACGCGACCATGGAAGGCATCTTCCAGTCCGGCCTGCACGAGTTCCTGACCGAGTTCATCGGCGAGAACGGCCGGCTCGGCCAGGCGATCACCGACCAGTATCTCGTCTGAGGGGCCGGAGCGGTGCGTCTGCGGATCGTCCACGAACTCGTCTATCGCTACGACCCGCCCGCCAAATGGGCGATCAACGCGCTGCGCCTGACGCCGCGCGGCCATGACGGCCAGTTCGTCACCGGCTGGCGAATCGAGGTCGACCAGGATTGCCGGCTGGAGGGCTCGTCCGACCCGTTCGGCAATCTCGTCCAGGCCTTCACCATCGCCGGGCCGATCGACACGCTGACCGTCACGGCGCTCGGCGAGATCGAGACGCAGGACCTCGCCGGGCTGGTGCGCGGCACGCGCGAACGCTTCCAGCCGACCGTCTTCCTGCGCGACACACCCCTCACCGAGCCCTCGGCCGCGCTCGCCCGCCTCGCCCGCGGCGCGGCAGAGGCGGCCGGTCCCGAGCCGCTCGCCCGGCTGCACCGGCTGATGGCGTCGATCCGCGAGCGCTGCGCGCGGGCCGCGGCCGAAGACGAGACTGCCGCAGCCACGGTCGCCGCGGGCGCCGGGACGGCGCGCGGCATCGCCCACGCCTTCATTGCCGGTGCACGGCTGATCGGCATCCCGGCCCGCTATGTGAGCGGCTATCTCTACGAGCCGGCAGCGGACAAGGCAGCCGCGGGCGAGCACGGCTGGGCCGAGGCACACGTGCCCTCGATCGGCTGGATCGGCTTCGACCCGAGCGCCAATCTCTGCCCGACCGACCGCTATGTCCGCCTCGCCGTCGGTCTCGATGCGCTCGGCGCGGCGCCGGCCCGCGGCGCGGCGGACGGCGTCGTCGTGGCGCCGTCGGTCCGCGTCAGCGTCGCCGACGCGGCTGCGTCAAAGAGGCAGGGGACGGACCGGCCCGCTTAGTTGCATACAATCGACGAAACCCCGAGACTCCCGCGCCGGTTGCCGCGGGCTGGAATAGAACCATGACTTACTGCGTAGGCCTCTTGGTGCGGAACGGTCTGGTCGTGATCGCCGACACGCGGACCAATGCCGGGCTCGACAACATCGCCACCTTCAAGAAGCTGCACCTCTTCGAGCGGCCGGGCGAGCGCGTCATCACGGTGGCGACGGCGGGCAATCTCGGCATCAGCCAGTCGGTGATCAACCTGCTGCAGGAAGGCATGGAGCACCCCGAGACGGGCGAGGTCGAGACGATCTTCTCCTTCCCGACCATGTTCAAGGTGGCGCAGTTCGTCGGCCGCGCGATCCGCGAAGTCTATCGGCTGCACGGCAAGGCGATGGAGCACAGCCAGGCGAGCTTCGACGTCACCCTGCTCGTCGCCGGACAGGTCAAGGGCGGCAGGCTCCGCCTCTTCATGGTCTATTCGGCCGGCAACTTCATCGAGGCGACGGCCGACACGCCCTATCTGCAGATCGGCGAGCACAAATACGGCAAGCCGATCCTCGACCGCGCCGTGACCTTCGACACCGATCTGCCCGAGGCGCTGAAGCTCGGCCTGATCTCGATGGATTCGACCATACGGTCGAATCTCGGCGTCGGCATGCCGATCGACATCGCCGTCATCCGGCGCGACGGCATCACCGTCGAGATCGCGCACCGGATCGACCGGACAGACGGCTATTTCCTCGACCTGCGGGAGCGCTGGTCGGCGGCGCTGCGCGCCGCCCACCAGGCGATCCCGGCGCCGCCCTACGGACTGCCGGCTGCTACGCCCCTCAATTGATCGCGAATTCCTGCGCCACCATGCGGCATTCGGCTGCGCCGATCAGCCGGTTGTGCGCGACGCGCACGGAATGGAGCGGCCCTTCCAGCTCGCGGCGCCAGAAAGCGAGAAACCGCTTCAGCTCGGGGAAGTGCGGGAAGAGATCATAGTCCTGCCACGTATAGCTCTGCAGGAACTCGGGATGGTCGGGAAGGCGGTAGAGGATCTCGGCGGTGGTGAGGCCGTAGCCCTCGAGCTGACGCGACAGGACGATGGACGCCATGCTGAACCTCGCGGTCGGTTGCGCTCCGGTCCCCGCGGGGACCATGGAAATGGTCTCCGGAAGAGGCCTTGATTTCAACGCCCAAATCGCAGATTGTTCAGCGCTTCCAATACTTTAGCAGCATAGCCGGCGGACTGCTGCCAAGCCGGGCGGGAAGCCTGCCCCGGCGGGTGCTCCGCCTGCCGCGATGGCCCGCGCCTTCGGGCTTAATCGGACAGCATTCCGCCGGCCGCCGCGAGGGCCTCCGGCGTGTCGATGTCGAGCGCCGCGGCGGCGCCGATCTCGACCTCCGCGACCGCATCGGCATGGGCTCCGATCAGATGGCGCGCGCCGGTATCCCCCTGGATGGCGAGGAGATCGGGAAAGAACGACCGGCTCCACAGCACCGGATTGCCGCGCCGTCCCTCCGCGGTAGGCAGGACGATCATCCGGCCTGCGGCCGGGTCGAAGGCGGCGATCAGCCGGTCGATCACCTCCGCCGAGATCGCCGGCATGTCGGCGAGCATGACGAGCGCCCCGTCCGCCGCGCCGCCGGCGAGCGCGGCGATGCCGGCCCGCAGCGATGTCGAGAGGCCGGCGGCATAATCGGGGTTGTCGGCGAAGCGCACGGCGAGCCCGCCGAGCGCCGCCCGCACCGCCTCGCCGCGATGGCCGAGCACGACGACGATTTCGTCGACACCGCTCGCCCGCGCCGCCTCCGCCGCCCGGCGCACGAGCGGCACGCCGCCGATCGTCGCGAGCTGCTTGGTCGGCCCGCCCATCCGGCTGCCGAGCCCGGCGGCGAGGATGACTGCGGCGACCCGCCGGCCGGGCGCCGGCCGCTCCTCGCGCGGCTGCGGCCGCGACACGATCTCCATCAGGAGGCCGCCGACGCCGAGGCCGGTGATCTCGTCGGGTCCGACCGGCAGGCCGGCGAGCAGCCGGTCGAGCACCCAGTCGAAGCCGTTCTCCTTCGGGCTGCGGGCGCAGCCCGGCGCACCGACCACCGGCCGGCCGGCGACCTCGCCGAGCACGAGGAGGTTGCCGGGATCGACCGGCATGCCGAGATGGATGACGCGGCCGCCCGCCGCGGCGATGCCGGCGGGGATCACATCCTCCGCATCGACGACGGCCGATGCCCCGAAGACGATCGAGAGATCGGCCCCCTCCGCGGCGAGCCCGGCGAGCGCGGCACCGACCGCCGCCGCGTCGTGCGGCACGCGGCGCTCGGCGAGCAGGGTCGCCCCGGCGGGTGCGAGCCGCGCAGCGGTGATGCGCGCGGTCTTCTCCATCACGCTCGGCTTGAGGCTCGGCAGCCTGGTGGCAACGAGGCCGACGCGCATCGGCCGGAACGGCGCGATCCGTACCGGCGGTGCGGCCCGCACCGCGGCCTCGGCCCGCGCGAGGCTCGCCTGCGGCACGGAAAACGGGATGATCTTGACGGTCGCCACCATCCGTCCCGCCTCGACGCGGGCGAATTCCGGAAGGGTGGCGAGGGTGATCGCCGGATCGATCCGGTTGAAGGCGTCGATCGCGGCCCGGTCGACGACGAGGAGCCCGGCCGACGACGCGTGCAGGTTCGAGCGGCCGGTGAAGGGCGCGGCGACGGCGACCCCCTCCCCTGCCACCACGGCGGCGAGCCGGCCGGCCGCCTCGTCCTCGTGCACATCCTCGGGAGCGAGCCGCGCCGCGATGACGCCGTCGAGCCCCGCAGCGGCGAGCCGCTCGACCAGCGCGGCCGTCAGCCGCGTGCCCTTCTTCAGCGTGCGGCCGCCCGCCTCGACCGAATGGGCGAGAATCGCGCCTTCGGCCTCGGAGAGCGCGATTCGGCCGAACTTCACGCCGCCTTCTCCCGTGCCACGGCGCCGCGCTTGCGGAGCGCCTCGATCACCTCGGCGAGGACGGCGACGGCGATCTCGGCCGGGGATTGCGCGGCGATCGGCAGGCCGATCGGGGCGCGGATGCGGCCGAGCGCCTCGGCCGGGACGCCCATGGCGGCGAGCCGCTCGAGGCGCTTCGCATGCGTCTTGCGGCTGCCCAGCGCGCCGACATAGAAGGCGCCGGCCGAAAGCGCCGCGGCGATCGGGTGGTCGTCGATCTTCGGATCGTGGGTGACGGCGGCGAGCGCGGTGAAGGGGTCGAGCGGCATCCGCGCCAGCACGTCCTGCGGCCATTCCGCGAAGAGCGGAATGTCGGGAAAGCGCTCCGGCGTCGCGAAGGCGGTGCGCGGATCGATGATCGCGACGTCGAAGCCGGCGATCCGCGCCATCGGCGCGAGCGCTTGGCTGATATGGACCGCGCCGACGACGACGAGGCGGGGCGGCGGCACATGGACGGTGAGGAACACCTGCGCCGCGCTCTCGGCGAGGCCCGACTTGCCCGACCGGAAGCGGGCGAGAAGCTCCTCGGCGAGCGGGTCGGCGGCGGCCGCCTCCTCGCGCACCAGCCGGCCGGCGCCGGTCGAGAGATCGGTGACGACGATTGCGGCGCGGCGGGCGGCGCGGATCGCGTTCAGTTCCGCGAGCAGGGAGAGGTCCATCCTAGCGCTCCATGGCGAGCCGGGCGCCGAGCGCGACGAGCACCGAGCCGCCGAGATAGCGCACCGCCCGCATCGCCCGGCCGGACCGCCGCAGCCGGCCGGTGATCGTCGAGGCGGCGAAGACGGTGACGATGTCGGCGAAGGAGAAGGTCAGGTTGACGACGACGCCGAGGATCAGGAACTGCGCCCAGACCGGCAGGCCGGCGGCAGGGTCGACGAACTGCGGCAGGAAAGCGACGAAGAACAGCGCCGCCTTCGGATTGAGCAACTCGACGAGCACGCTCTCGACGAAGGCGCGCCGCGCCGATTTCACCGCGACCTGCGGCGCCGCGGCGCCCTCCGCCTTGCTGCGGATCATCTGCACGCCCATCCAGCAGAGATAGACGGCGCCGGCGAGCTTCAGCGCCAGATAGGCCTCCGGCACATGGGTCAACACCGCCGAGAGGCCGAGCGTGGCGGCGAGCACATGTGCATAGCAGCCGGTGTGGATGCCGAGCACCGCCATCAGACCGGCACGGCGACCGCGGGCGAGCGTCTGCGCCGCCGTATAGAGGAGCGCCGGGCCGGGGAAGAAGGCGAAGAGGAGGGTCGCCGCCGCGAAGGCGGCGAGCAGTTCGAGCGAGGGCATCGGTCAGGCGACCTTCTCGACATAGACGCGGATACGGCCGCCGCAGGAGAGGCCGACCCGCCACGCCGTCTCGTCGGCGACGCCGAACTCGAGCATGCGCGGCCGGCCCTCGCCGATCACCTCGATCGCCTCGCCGACCACCGCGCCCTCGACGCAGCCGCCGGACACCGAGCCCTCGAAATTCCCCTCGCCATCGATCACCAGATGGCTGCCGACCGGCCGCGGTGCCGAGCCCCAGGTCTCGACGACGGTCGCGAGCGCGACCCCTCGCCCGGCCCGCGCCCAGCCTTCCGCCGTGGCGAGCACATCATGGTCGATGACCGCAGTGGTGGCGTCGCTCATCGCTTCCTCCGGATTGCGGCCAATGATGAGCCGGTTTCCGGCCGTGGGCAACACGCCTCATCCGGCCTCCGCCGGATGGAGATCGAGCGCCCAGGTCTGGCCGACGAGATCCTTGCCGAAGGAATGATGCGGCGCCTCCTCGACGAGCCGGAAGCCGGCCGTCTGGTAGAGGCGGCGGGCGGCGACGAGCACGTCGTTCGTCCACAGGACGAGGCGGCGATAGCCGAGCTCGGTGGCGCGGGCAATGCAGCGCTCGACGAGACGCCGGCCGACGCCGAGGCCGCGCGCCGAGGGCTCGACATAGAGGAGCCGCAGCTTCGCCTCGCCCGGCCGGTCGCCATGGACGAGGAAGACGGAGCCGACGATCGCGCCGCCGCGCGTCGCCACCCACGCATCGTCGCGGGCCGGATCGAATGTCTCGACGAAGCGGCCGAGGATCGTCGAGACGAGCCCCTCATAGGTCCAGTCCCAGCCATATTCGCGGGTATAGAGCACCGCCTGGCGGTGCGTGATCCAGCCGAGATCGCCCGGCTCGAGGCCGCGGAGCGCGACCTGCTTCTCCGCATCCTCGCCGAGGGCAGTCCTGATCGCGGCCATCGCCTCGACCATGCGCGCCTGCGCCGCGCCGTCGACGGGGGCGAGCAGGGTCTCGAGCTGCGCCCGCGTGCCGGACTCGAGCCGGGCGAAGGTGGCGCGGCCGGCTTGCGTCAGCGAGAGCGGCTTCTGCCGGCCGTGGTCCGGGCTGACGCGGCTTTCGACGAGGCCGCGGGCGCGGAGCCGGCCGGCGATGCGGCTCAGATGCGCCTTGTCCATGCCGAGCCGGCGGCCGAGCGCGGCAGCGGTCTGCTCACCGGCCGTCGCGAGCTCATAGACGACGCGCGCCTCGGCGAGGGTGAGGTCGCTCGCCGGCAGACGGGGGCGCAGGAGCCCGATCTCGCGGGTGTAGAAGCGGTTGAAGCTGCGGACTTCCTCGACCGTGTCCATCGGCGCCCCCGTTCATGTTGTCGGTGACAACATTAGACCCGGCCGAGATCGAAGAGAAGAGCCGCGTCAGGGCACGAGAACGGCGGCGCCCTGGAAGCGGCCGGCGCGCAGATCGGCGAGCGCTTCGTTTGCCGCGGCGAGCGGATAGGTGTGGGTCGTCGTCCGCACCCCGGCCCGGGGCGCAAGCGCGAGGAACTCGGAGGCGTCGGCCCGCGTCAGATTGGCGACCGACAGCACCTGCCGCTCCTCCCAGAGCAGCCGATAGGGAAACGGCGGAATGTCGCTCATGTGAATGCCGCCGCACACCACGCGGCCGCCCTTCGCGACCGCGGCGAGCGCCGCCGGCACCAGCGCCCCGACCGGCGCGAAGAGGATCGCCGCGTCGAGCGGCTCGGGCGGCTTCTCCTCCGACGCCCCGGCCCAGCGGGCACCGAGGGAGAGCGCCATCGCCTGCGCCGCCGTGTCGCCGGCGCGGGTGAAAGCATAGACCTCGCGCCCCTCGAAGCGGCAGACCTGCGCGATGATGTGGGCCGCGGCGCCGAAGCCGTAGAGCCCGATCCGCGCCGCCGGCCCCGCCATCTTGAGCGAGCGCCAGCCGATCAGCCCGGCGCACATCAGAGGCGCGGCAGCGACCGGATCGTCGAAGCCGTCGAGCGGGAAGGAGAAGGCTGCGTCGGCGACGACATGGGTGGCGAAGCCGCCGTCGCGCGTATAGCCGGTGAAGAGCGGATCGTCGCAGAGGTTCTCCCGGCCGCTGCCGCAATAGGCGCAGTGGCCGCAGGCATGACCGAGCCAGGGCACGCCGACCCGCGTGCCGACCGCCGGCAGCGCGACGCCCGGACCGACCGCATCGACGATGCCGACGATCTCGTGCCCCGGCACGACCGGCAGCTTGGGGTTCGGCAGTTCGCCGTCGACGACATGGAGATCGGTGCGGCAGACGGCGCAGGCCTCGACCCGCACGCGGATCTCGCCCGGTCCGGGCTGCGGCTCGGGCCGTTCCTCGGCGACGAGCGGCGCGCCGATCGCCCGCAGCACCATCGCCCTCATGCCGGCCCCCTCATGCCTGCCGCCTCACGCCGCCGCCTCGCGGAAGCGGCGCGGATCGGCTCGGCGCCCATCGCCCGACAGGGCGGTGACGAGATCGGCCACGGCGTCGAGATTGTGCACGGCGCGGAACTCGTCGACATGCGGCAGCAGCGCCCGGATGCCGCGTGCCTTCGCCTCGAAGCCGTCGAAGCGCAGCAGCGGATTGAGCCAGATCAGCCGGCGGCAGGAGCGGTGCAGCCGGTCTGCCTCGCGCGCCAGTTCCTCGCCGCCCTCGCGCTCCAGCCCGTCGGTGACGAGGAGCACGATCGCCCCCTCGCCGAGCACGCGGCGCGACCAGTCGCGGTTGAAGGCGGCGAGCGCGGCGGCGATGCGCGTGCCGCCCGACCAGTCGGCGACAGCGCCGGAGCAGGCGGCGAGCGCGGCGTCGGGATCCTTCATACGGAGCGAGCGGGTGACATTGGTGAGCCGCGTGCCGAACAGGAAGACGTGCACGCGCCGCCGGGCCGACAGGGCGTGCAGGAAATGCAGGAGCACCCGGCTGTAGCGGCTCATCGAGCCGGAGATGTCGACAAGCGCGACGATCGGCGGATGCCGCTCGCGACGCTGCCGGAATTTCGGCAGGACGAGCCGGCCACCGCTCCGCATCGCGGCGCGCAGTGTCCGGCGCGCGTCGATCCGGCCGCGCGGCGCGGCGGTGAAGCGGCGGGTCGGCACGGTGTCGAGCGGCATGGCGAGCCGGGCGAGCCGGCGTTCGGCGGCGGCGAGCTCCTCGGCCGTCATCTGCGCGAAATCGCGCGTCTTCAGCACCTCCTCGCCCGACACCGTCAGACGCGCGTCGAGCTCGACCTCCTCGACGGGCGGACGCTCGCGGTTCTGCTCGGCGAACAGCGCCTGCGCGACACGCGATGCCGCGGCGCGCGGCGGCTCTTTCGGCCGTTTCGTCGCCGCGGGCGACAGCATGGCGAGCATCTTCTCGACGAGCTGCCGGCTGCGCCAGAACAGGCGGAACGCCTCGTCGAACACCGCCCGCTCCTCGCGCTTCTTCACGAGCACGGCGTGCAGCGTCCAGTAGAAATCGTCGCGCGAGGCGATGCCGGAAACCTCGACGGCGCGGATCGCCTCGACGATCGCCGCCGGCCCGACCGGCAGCCCGGCCCGCCGCAGCACCCGGCCGAACTGCACGATGTTCTCGTCGAGCCGCCCGCCCGAGCCCTGCGCGCTGTCGTTCATCGCCCGCTCACGCCGCCGCGCCGAGGCCGGCGCGCGTCTCCTCGATCAGCCGCTTGACGGCGCTCGCCTCGATCTTGGCGATGTCGTCCTGATATTTGAGGAGCACGCCGAGCGTATCCGACACCACGGTCGGATCGAGCGCCACCTGGTCGAGTTCGGCGAGCGCCGTCGCCCAGTCGAGCGTTTCGGCGACGCCGGGGTTCTTGAACAGCTCCATCCGCCGCAGCCGCTGCACGAAGCCGACAACCTCCGCCGACAGCCGCGCGCCGGCGCCCGGCACCTTCTGGTGAACGATCGCGAGCTCGCGCGCCGCATCGGGATAATCGACCCAGTGATAGAGGCAGCGGCGCTTCAGCGCGTCATGGATCTCGCGCGTCCGGTTGGTGGTGACGACGACGATCGGCGCGGCCGCAGCGCGGATCGTGCCGAGTTCCGGCACGGTCACCTGATGGTCGGCGAGCACTTCGAGCAGATAGGCCTCGAAGGCCTCGTCGGCCCGGTCGAGCTCGTCGATCAGCAGCACCGGCGGACCGGCGGTGTCGGGCTCGAGCGCCTGCAGGAGCGGCCGGCGGATCAGGAAGCGATCGGAGAAGACGTCCTCGACGAGCGTCGCCCGGTCGACGGAACCGGTCGCCTCGGCGGCGCGGATCTCGACCATCTGCGCCGCATAGTTCCATTCATAGACGGCCGAGCCGACGTCGAGCCCCTCATAGCACTGCAGCCGGATCAGCTTGCGGCCGAGGCCGGCGGCGAGCACCTTGGCGATCTCGGTCTTGCCGACGCCCGCCTCGCCCTCGAGGAAAAGCGGCCGCTCGAGCCGGAGCGCCAGGAACAGCACGGTCGCGAGCGACCGGTCCGGCACATAGCCGCCCGCCTCGAGGAGCGCGAGCGTGGCGTCGATCGATTGCGGCAGGGCGATCATGGCATGTCCTTCGGAGGCGGCGGGCTTCCGGCCGGGCCGGACGCACCGCATTATAGAGATGCCGCACCGCCCGCAAAGAGCGCGAAGGCGCTTCGGCGGGCGGGAAAGATGGCGGTCGGTCATGCCTGCCGCGGCGACGGCTTGGCGCGGCGGCCGTTTCGGCGCAGGCTCCGCAGACAAAGGCCAGCGCGAGGAGGAATGGCATGGGCGAGCGGCTCGCCGCGATCGGCTTCGACGCCGACGACACGCTGTGGCAGAACGAGCGCTATTACCGGCTCACCGAGGCACGCTTCGGCGAGCTTCTCGCCGACCACGCCGCCGCCGAGATGACGAGCGCCCGCCTGCTCGAGGCGGAGCGCCGCAACCTCGCGCTCTACGGCTTCGGCATCAAGGGTTTCACGCTCTCGATGATCGAGACGGCGATCGAGATCACCGAGGGCCGGGTGCCCGCCGAGGTGATCGGCCGCATCCTCGATTTCGGCCGCGAGCTGCTCGCCCATCCGATCGAGCCGCTGCCGGATGCCGAGACCGTGCTCGAACGGCTCGCCGGCAGCCACCGTCTGGTGCTCGTCACCAAGGGCGACCTCTTCGACCAGGAGCGGAAGCTCGCCCAGTCGGGCCTCGGCGGCTATTTCCACGCCATCGAGATCGTCAGCGACAAGACCGAGGCAACCTACCGCACCGTCTTCTCGCGCCACGGCGCCGGGCCGGAGCGGGCGCTGATGATCGGCAACTCGCTGCGCTCCGACGTCCTCCCGGCGCTCGCCGCCGGCGCCTTCGCAGCCCATGTGCCGCACGAGCTGACCTTCGCGCTCGAACACGCCGAGCCGCCGGAGAACGCCGCGCGCTTTCACCGTCTCGACCGGCTCGCCGAAGCGGTCGACCTCGTCCGGGCGATCGAGGCCGGAGAGGCGGCGGCGCCCGAAGGCTGAGCAGGGCCAGCCGCCGCGGCCGGCCGGTCTATTGCGGGCGGTCGAGCGTCATGACCCGTTCGGCGCGCTGCACGCCTACAGCCGGGTGGTCACGGCGATGTAGCGGCCGTCGGGGCCTTCGAAACCGTAGACGAGCATCATCACGAGGGTGACGAGCACGGGCCGGCCGGAGCGGGGATAATAGGCGACGACGTCGGAGATCCGGTATTCGGTCGGGAAGCCACGGCTCTGCGGGATTTCGCTGTCCTCGTGCAGCAGCCGCTCGCCGGCATTGCTCGACAGGGTGAGCCGGAAGCCCTTGATCTCCTGGCCCTCCGGCGCGTCGGCCACGGCGAGGGGGTATTCCTCGATCGCCAGCTCGAGCGGCTGGTCGATCGGCGGCACGGCGGGCCGTGGCACGAAGCGCAGATGGTGCGGATCGCTCGACAGCTCCGTCACCGGGCTCGAGGCGACGAGCCGCCCGCCGGGGACGATGCCGGTCAGGATGGCGGACGCCTTCTCCTCGGCCGCCTTGCGCGCCTCGGCGACGGTCGCCCCGTCCTGATCGAGCTGCACCCGGACCGGCGAGCCGGGGATCCATGCATCGGCGTGCGTGTCGATCACGAAGACGCTCGCATAGGGGAAACCCGAACCGTCCTGGACGCCGAACTCCTCGAAGGCGAAGCGGCTGCCGTCGGGCGAGAAGCCGAGGAAGGCGCGGTCGGCGATATCGCCGGCCCGCGCCGGCCATGCGGCGAGGAGGGCGAGCACCGCCGCCGAAAGAACCGCACGCATCCTGTCCTCCTTCATCGGAGCGCGGGGGTCAGGCCGCCGCGTTCCGGATCGCCTCGATGGCGGAGACATAGGTCGCCGGGCCGCCCTTGAACACCGCCGAGCCGGCGACGAGCGCATCGGCGCCGGCGCGGATCAGCGGCGCGGCCGTCTCCGCGGTCACCCCGCCATCGACCTCGATCAGCACGTCGCGCGCCCCGATCATCGCCTTCACCCGTGACACCTTGTCGACGGCCTCCGGAATGAAGGCCTGGCCGCCGAAGCCGGGATTGACACTCATCACGAGCACGAGGTCGACGAGGTCGAGCGCGTAGCCGATCGCCGCTTCCGGCGTCGCCGGGTTGAGCGCGACGCCGGCGCGCAGCCCGAGCGCCCGGATCGCCTGCAGCGTGCGATGGAGATGCGGACCGGCTTCGGCGTGGACGGTGATACGGTCGGCGCCGGCGGCGGCGAAGGCCGGCAGATAGGGATCGACCGGCGCGATCATCAGATGGACGTCGAACAGCTTCGCCGTCGCCGGCCGCAGCGCCTTCACGATGTCGGCGCCGAACGAGATGTTGGGGACGAAATGGCCGTCCATCACGTCGAGATGGATCCAGTCGGCGCCGGCTGCGTCGATGGCGCGCACCTCCTCGCCGAGCCGGCTGAAATCCGCAGCAAGGATCGAGGGGGCGATGATCGTCATGGCGTTCCCGATGCGAGGCTCGGGCGCCCCTAGCACGCGCCCGCGGAGGAGGCAATTGCCTCGACCGGCCGGGATCGGCACACTCCGCCGCCGGAGGCCCCCTTTGTCCGCGATTCCCGAAGCCCGGCGCTATGACGCCATCGTCCTCGGCGCCGGAATCGTCGGCGTCTCGGCGGCCTATCATCTGTTCCGGCGGCACAGGAGCGTGCTGCTCGTCGACCGCGCCGAGCCGGGCGAGGCGACCTCCTACGGCAATTCCGGCGTCGTCGAGCGGGAGGGCTTCCATCCGATCGTCTTCCCGCGCCGGCTCGGGGCGCTGATGCGCTATGCCCGCAATGACGAGCCGGCGCTGCATTATCATCTCGGCCATTTGCCGGCCGTGTCGGGCTTTCTCTGGAAGCTGCGCGCCCAATCGGCGCCCGCCCGCCTCGCCGAATATGGCGAGGCGATGAACCCGATCCTGTCGCACGCCGCCGCCGAGCACGGCCAGATGGCCGCGAAGGCCCGCGCCGTCGAGTATTTCCGCGGCACGGGCTGGCTGCGCGGCTGGCGCTCGCGCGAGGCCTTCGCGACCGAGGCGGCGCCGCTGATCGCCGCCTGCGAGCGCTACGGCGTCAAATATGAGGTGCTCGACGGCCACGACGTGACCGATCTCGAGCCCGACCTCGCCCCGGTGTTCGCCCGCGCGCTCTTCCTGCCCGAGACGGTGTCGGTATCGAGCCCGGGCGGCGTCACAAAATCCTATGCGCGCCTCTTCGAGGCGATGGGCGGCGCGTTCGCGCACGGCGACGCGCTCACCCTGCGGCACGAACGCGAGCTGTGGCGGGTCGAACTCGCCGACGGTGCGGCGACCGCCCCCGACGTGATCGTCGCGCTCGGCCCGTGGTCGATGGACCTGTTGCGGCCGCTCGGCTACCGCTTTCCCTTCGCGGTCAAGCGCGGCTACCACCAGCATTTCCGCGCCCGCGGCGATGCCGCGCTCGCCCGCCCGGTGGTCGACATGGCGCACGGCTATGTGCTGACGCCGATGCGCCAGGGTTACCGCATCACCACGGGCATAGAATTCGCCCGCCGCGACGCGCCGCCGACGCCGGTGCAGATCGCCCGGGTCGTGCCGCAGGCCCGCGCGCTCTTCCCGCTCGGCGAGCCGGTCGAGCCGGAACCCTGGATGGGCGCCCGCCCCTGCCTGCCCGATTCGCTGCCGATCGTCGGGCCGGCGCCGCGCCATCCGGGCCTGTGGCTCGATTTCGGCCACGGCCATCTCGGCTTCACGCTCGGGCCGGCGACCGGACGGTTGCTCGCCGAGCTGATCACCCGCGAAATGCCCTTCGTCGACCCCGCCCCTTTTTCCGCGGTCCGGTTCTGAAAGCCGGGCGGCCGCGGCTATCCTCCGTCGAGCGCCGCCTTGACGGCGAGCAGATCGCGCCAGGCGAGGCGCTTCTGCAGCGGCTGGCGGAGCAGATAGGCGGGGTGGAGCGTCGCCACCGCACGAATGGTCCGCCGGCCGGTCGGAAAATCGAACCAGCGCCCCCGCAGGCTCAATATGCCTTCCCGGACGCCGAGGATCTCCTTCGCCGCCGCGTCGCCGAGGCAGACGAGGACATCGGGATCGACGAGCTCGATCTGCCGCTCGAGGAAGGGCTTGCAGAGCGTCGTCTCTTCGGGCGTCGGCTTGCGGTTGGCGGGAGGCCGCCAAGGCACGACATTGGCGATGTAGACCGCCTCGCGCGACAGGCCGATCGCCGCGAGCATCCGTTCGAGCAGCCGGCCGGACGGCCCGACGAAGGGCAGGCCCTGCAGGTCCTCCTCGCGGCCCGGCGCCTCGCCGACCAGCATGAGCCGCGCGCCCGGCGCACCGTCGCCGAAGACCAGCCGGTTCGCCGTCTTCGAAAGGCCGCAGCCCTCGAAGGCTTCGAGCGCCGCCCGAAGCGCGGAAAGCGTCGGCGCGGAGCGGGCGAGCGCCCGCACGGTCTCGACATCCACCGCTGCGGTCGCTGCCGCTTCCAAGGTCCGCGGCGGGATGGCCGGCGCGGGTGCCGTCGGGACCGGCGGCGGCACGGCGACGGGAACGGCCGCCGCGGCCGCGAAGCGGTCGACCGCCTCCTCCTCGATCGCCGCGTCGACGCCCATCGCCTGATACCAGGCGATGAGGGCGGCGAGCGCCTCGCGGGTCGGCGGTTCGGGGGTCATCTCAGGCGGTTGCCGCGGCTTGTTGAGAAACGGTCTTGAAAGCGAGGGGTCGAATGTAACAGATGAGCCGGCGCGGCGCGAACGGGGGGCGAGGCGGAGGCGGCATGAGCGGGACCGAACGCGAGGCGATGGAATGCGACGTGGTGATCGTCGGTGCCGGCCCGGCGGGCCTCGCCGCGGCGATCCGGCTCAAGCAGCGTGCGCCCGACCTCTCCGTCGTGGTGCTGGAGAAAGGGGCCGAAGTCGGCGCCCACATCCTCTCCGGCGCGGTGATCGACCCCTCCGCGCTCGACCGGCTGCTGCCGGAGTGGCGGCGCGAGGAGACCCCGATCCGGACGAGGGTGACGGAGGACCATTTCCTCTATCTCGGGCCCGCCGGGGCGGTGCGGCTGCCGAATGTCCTGATGCCGCCCTTGATGTCGAACCACGGCAATTACATCGTCTCGCTCGGCAAGGTCTGCCGCTGGCTGGCCGAGAAGGCGGAGGCGCTCGGCGTCGAGATATATCCCGGCTTCGCCGCAGCCGAACTGCTCTTCGAGGGCGACCGTGTCGCCGGCGTCGCGACCGGCGACATGGGCGTGCGGCGCGACGGAAGCCCGGGCGCGAACTTCACGCCCGGCATGGAGCTTCGGGCGCGGCTCACTTTGCTCGCGGAAGGGGCGCGCGGCTCGCTGTCGAAGCAGGCGATCGCCCGCTACCGCCTGTCGGAAGGCCGCTCGCCGCAGAAATTCGGCATCGGCCTCAAGGAGCTCTGGCGCGTCGCCCCCGCGAAGCACCGGCCGGGCCTCGTGCAGCACTCCTTCGGCTGGCCGCTCGGCGCGTCGACCGGCGGCGGCTCCTTCCTCTACCACCTCGAGGACGGCCAGGTCGTTGTCGGCTTCGTCGTCCATCTCGACTACCGCAACCCGCATCTCTCGCCCTTCGAGGAGTTCCAGCGCTTCAAGACCCATCCGGCGATCGCCCCGGTGTTCGAGGGCGGCACGCGGCTCTCCTATGGCGCGCGCGCGATCACCGAGGGCGGCTGGCAGTCCGTGCCGCGGCTCGATTTTCCGGGCGGCGCGCTCGTCGGCTGCGCGGCCGGCTTCGTCAACGTGCCGCGCATCAAGGGCAGCCACAACGCGATGCAGTCCGGCATCGAGGCGGCGGATGCCGCGGTCGAGGCGCTCGCCGGCGCGGCGCCGCCGAGCCTCTCCGCCTATGAGGCCGGATGGCGCTCCGGGCCGATCGGCCGCGACCTCGCGCCGGTGCGCAACGTCAAGCCGCTATGGTCGCGGCTCGGCACGCTCCTCGGCATCCCGCTCGGCGGCGCCGCGATGTGGCTCGAGACGCTCGGCCTGCGGCTCGGCACGCTCGCTCACAGGAAGACCGACGCCGCGGCGACCGAACCGGCCGACCGCCACAAGGCGCCCGCCTACCCGAAGCCGGACGGCGTGCTCACCTTCGACCGACTGTCCTCGGTGTTCATCTCGAACACCGCGCACGAGGAGGACCAGCCGGTCCATCTGAAGGTCGCCGATCCGGACTTGCAGCGCCGCTCCGAGCTCGGCGTCTATGGCGGACCGTCCGCCCGCTATTGCCCGGCCGGCGTCTATGAATGGCTCGAGACGCCCGAGGGACCGCGCTATCAGATCAACGCGGCGAACTGCGTCCACTGCAAGACCTGCGACATCAAGGATCCGAACGGCAACATCACCTGGGTGCCGCCCGAAGGCGGCGGCGGGCCGAACTATCCGGGCATGTGACCGGCCGCCCGACCGGCCCGGGAGGGCGGCGGCGGCTCACTTTGTCGCGAGCCGTCGCGGCCGGCCCTCGACGGGGACGATCGCGGCGCCCACTTGCCGGCGATGCACAGACCGATCAGCCGCCGCGCCCTCCTCGCAGCCCCCGCCCTTCTGGCCCTGCCGGCGATCGCGCGGGCGCAAGAACCGGCGGACCTCGACGCCGTGCTCGACCGCGCCGCGGCGCTCGGCCCCCTCGAAACCGTGCTCGTCGCGAAGGATGGCGCGCGGCTCGCCGAGCGCGGCTATCGCGGCCACCGGCCCGGCGACCCGACCAACATCAAATCGGCCTCGAAATCGATCGTCTCGGCGCTGGTCGGCATCGCGATCGACAAGGGCGTGCTGGACGGCACCGAGCAGCCGATCGCGCCGCTCCTCGCCGCCGACCTGCCGGAGGACCCCGATCCGCTTCTCGCCACCGTGACCATCGGCCATCTCCTGTCGATGCAGGCCGGCCTCGCCCGCACGTCCGGCCCGAATTACGGCCGCTGGGTGGCGAGCCGCAACTGGGTGCGTGCCGCGCTCGCGCAGCCCTTCGTCGATGCGCCCGGCGGCGGCATGCTCTATTCGACCGGCTCGACCCACCTCCTCTCGGCGATCCTGACGCGGACGGCCGGCCGCTCGACGCTCGCGCTCGCCCGCGACTGGCTCGGGGCCCTCGAAGGGTTTTCCATCGCGAGCTGGGACCGCGACCCGCAGGGCATCTATTTCGGCGGCAACCAGATGGCGATGAGCCCGCGCGCGCTCGCCGCCTTCGGCGAGCTCTATCGGCGCGGCGGCACGACGGAAGCGGGCGTCCGGCTGGTGTCCGAAGCCTGGATCGCGCAATCCTGGACGCCGCGCACCCGCTCCGTCTTCAACGGCGACGGCTATGGCTATGGCTGGTTCCTCACCGAGCTCGGCGGCACGCCGGTGCGCTATGCCTGGGGCTTCGGCGGACAGATGCTCTATATCGCGCCGGAGCGCGGCCTCGTCGTCACCATGACCTCCTCGACCGACGACCCTTCGGCCCGCACCGGCCACCGCGACGCGCTGCACGCCCTGTTCGCCGCGATCGCCGAGGCGACCGCCTGAGCGGCCCCTCCCCCGCTTCGCGCGCGGGAGGGTCCGGGTCGGCTCGCTCGGGTCAGCGCTCGCTGTCGAGCGTCGCCATGCCGTGCGCGTTGTAGCGGTCGCCGGCCGCCGCATCCTTCGGCACCGCCGCCTCGATGGCGGCCATGTCCTCGGCCGTGAGCACGATGTCGAGCGCGCCGAGCGCCTCGGCGAGGCGCGGCCGGGTGCGTGCGCCGACGAGCGGCACGATGTCGGCCCCTTGTGCCGCCACCCAGGCGATGGCGAGTTGCGCCGTCGTCACCCCCTTCTCCGCCGCGAGCCGGCCGAGCGCCTCGGCGAGGGCGAGGTTCCTGTCGAGATTCTCGCCCTGGAAGCGCGGGCTGTGATCGCGGAAATCGCCGCCCGCGCCGCCGCGCGCCTTCGACCAGTGGCCCGAGATCAGCCCGCGCGACAGCACGCCATAGGCCGTGACGCCGACGCCGAGATCGCGCAGCCGCGGCAGGATGCGGTCCTCGAGCCCGCGCGAGACGAGCGAATATTCGATCTGCAGGTCGACGATCGGCGCCACCGCGGCGGCGCGGGCGACCGTCTCGGCCGACACCTCGGAGAGGCCGACATGGCGCACATAGCCGGCCGCCACCATCTCGGCGATCGCCCCCACCGTCTCCTCGATCGGCACGTCCGGGTCGAGCCGCGCCGGGCGGTAGATGTCGACATAATCCGTGCCGAGCTTCTGCAGCGTCTGCGCGAGCGCGTTCTTGACATGGCCCGGGCGCGCGTCGAACCCCGCCCAGCCGCCGGCGGGATCGCGCAGCGCGCCGAACTTCACCGACAGCACGACCTCGTCGCGGCGCCGGCCGGCGAGCGCCTCGCGGATCAGCAGTTCATTGTGGCCCGCGCCGTAGAAATCGCCGGTGTCGATGAGGTCGATGCCGGCGTCGAGCGCGGCATGGATCGTGGCGATCGATTCCGCCCGGTCGGACGGCCCGTACATGCCCGACATGCCCATCGCGCCGAGGCCGATCGCCGAGACCTCCGGTCCGGTCTTCCCCAGTCTGCGTCGTTCCATGATCGTCTTCCTTCGCCTTGCGCGCCGGCCGGAGCCCCGAGAGACGCTCGGGGTCCGTGCCGCCGCCGATGACGTGGAAACTAGGCGCTCGCTCTGTTAGGATTAATCCCGATAATCCCGCATGGCTCATTCGGCCGAGGCGAACAATGCGTGTCGACGATCTCGACGGGCTGCAGCTCTTCGCCGTGGTGGCGCGGCATCTCAACTTCCGCCGCGCGGCGCATCAGCTCGGCCTCTCCGCACCGGCGCTGTCGGAGCGCATCCGCGCGCTCGAGGCCCGGCTCGGCGTCCGCCTCTTCAACCGGACGACGCGCAGCGTCGCGCTCACCGAGGCGGGCCGCGCATTGCTCGATGCCGTCGGCCCGGCGCTCGCGGCGATCGGCGATGCGGTCGCCGCGGTGGGCGCGCATTCCGCCGCGCCGAAGGGGACGCTCCGCATCAACGCGCCGCGCCCGGCGCTCGAACACCGGCTGATGCCCTATGTGCTCGGCTTCCTCGCCGAACAGCCGGAGATGCGCGTGGAAGTGGTCGCCGACGAATCCTTCGTCGACATCGTCGGCGCCGGCTTCGACGCCGGGGTGCGCTATGGCGAGCATCTCGACCAGGACATGATCGCCGTGCCGCTCGGCGGGCCGCAGCGTTTCCGCATCGTCGGCGCGCCGGCCTATTTCGCCGCCCATGGCCGGCCGCAGACGCCCGCCGATCTCGCCCGCCACCGCTGCTTCAACCACATCTTTCCGCGCGGCAACCTGGCGGCCTGGCTGCTCGAGCGCGACGGCCGCGCCGTGACGCTCGACCCGCGCGGCGGCCCCTTCGCGACGACGGAGCCCGCCGCCGCCCGCGCCGCCTGCCTCGCCGGCCTCGGCCTGTGGTTCACCTTCGAGGATTACGTCCTCGAAGACCTCGCCGCCGCCCGCCTCGAAACCACGCTCGACGCCTGGAGCGAACCGTTCCCGGGACCGTATCTCTATTATCCGGAACGCCGGCTGATGCCGGCGGGGTTGAGGGCGTTTGTCGATTTTGTGAGGGGGTGAATAGACGCTACTCACCGTCCTCGTCGTGGTCTGTAGAAATCAGCCGAATAACTGAAACACGGCTAAGTTGCCAACGTTCACCCACCCGCTCCAGATCGCCTGTCAAGATGACAGGCGCCTTCTTTTCGTGAGCTTGAACTGCAATCCTATAATTCTCCTGATCGAGAACGGCCTTCACGGATTGCGTTTTATCATTGACAATCGCTTTCAGGGTTACAATACCCTCCACTTCATCATGATCGCGCTTCAGCTTATGAACAGTTCCATAGAGAGTAACGTCTGGCTCAGGCACACGGAGGCGAAACGTCCTGCTGGCCTCTCTTAGAATTTCCGCATCGTTCTGTGAAAAGCGAACCTTGCGCTGAGGCTCGGGCACAGGTCGCGTTCGAGCCCACGCTACGCTGACATCAAGCCCCTGCGATAAATCAATCAGATCGGCAACGGCCTCGCAAAGGTTCGCACTCACTCCAGCGGCAACCGCTTCTTCAAATGCCAAAGGGTTTCCGGCGGCGGCCAGTTCCGCCGCATTCCGGGAGGCTTCCAGAGCGTTGACAAGCCGCCGGGTTACCTGCCGCTCAATGGGCTCCTCCTCGATCGGGGTCCACTCGGAATTAAAGGCCAGCTGAGTTTGGCCTAGTTTTGGAGGCACGGGAGAGAGTAAAGTCACAATAAAACTCCCATGCTCCGTCTGGCCCAGCTTTACCCTCCGCATGTACTCCGTTGCTTCTCGATTTGCGCCGGCCCTATAGAGCGGCTGAGGCGCTCGAACAGCGCACGCTGCTGCGAGCAGCATGTCACGGGCCCTCTCGATGAGCTTCACGCCAGTATCTAGCGGTAGGGAGCCATCATCATCCGCGCCCAAAGCACGCACTCTAATGATATCTCGGTCGGCCCCGACCAAGTCCCTATAGGTCGAAATTTCGTCCTTCTCTGTGTCCTCAGAAAATATATGTATCAGCCTAGAAACAATTGACGCATAATCTGCGAGCCGATCGGTTCTTGGAAGAATGATATCTGGCTTCAGATTCGCGCTATAGACATCGGCATGCATTCCGTAGGGCTCCGCCTTCTGCCACCCTTCGGCGCGAGCGAATGCGGCTAACGCCGCAGGCGATATGGCCCGCAGAGACTCTCCGTCTAGAATTTGTGCTTTCATATTGGCGTACCCACGCGGGCCAGATCCATCAATCGACGCAAACCCTCGATATCGAAGCGATTCTGATGGCTAATTGGAATGGTAACAGTTCCCGCGTTCTCCGTCTCGGGCGCACCGAGAAGGCTTGTCCAATAAGCGCACCGGCGGAGAATCAGTTCGGTTGGCGTAATGGTCAGCCACTGAACCTCATCGCGCGGGAGATCCAAGACGACCAAGATACGGGGCACTAAAGTCTGTTCTCGCAAAAAATCATAGTTCCGCCGCTTCAAAGCATACCGAAATACACCGCCATTCGGACGACCGAGGTTTATGGTTGCCTTCAGCTGGACATCCAAGGACGGACGCATTGGGGCGCCAGCCCGAATCTGGACATCGACACCATCTCTGTCGAAGTCCTGCTTCGCAACAACGTAGCCAGCAGCCGCCGCAACAGCGTCGACATAGATCCTAGAGAGCTGCTCCTCTCGATCTGTGGTCGTTATGAGCCTATCATTCATCGCCCCCTCCAGCGCGACGATTATGGAGAAGAAGGCAATCCCCGCGCAACATATGCTGTATCGGGACGCCGCCACACGTCGAGGTTACGTCCCGCCTTGACCACACACCCCTCAGCTCCGATACGCCCGGTCGACATAGAAGAGCGGCGGGGTGAGGCCGCCGACGCGGACGGCTTCCACACGGCCGAAGAAAACGGCATGGGAGCCCGCCTCGACGATCCGCTCGACCCGGCAGTCGAGGCTCGCGCGCGCCCGTTCGAGCGCCGGCGCGCCGGTCGCGAGGGTCAGCCAGGCGGCGGCGGAAAAGCGCTCGTCCATCGACGCGCCGCCCTTGCCGGCGAACAGATCGGCGAGCGCGGTGTCGGCCGCCGACAGCGTGTTGACGCAGAACACCGGATTGGCGGCGAAGACGGCGTGCGACCGGCTCGTCCGGTTGAGGCAGACGAGCACGAGCGGCGGCCGGTCGGACACCGAGGTGACCGCCGAGACGGTGACGCCGATCCGCCCGCCCGGGCCGGCGGTCGTCACGATGTGCACCGAGGCGCCGACCCGGCTCATCGCCTCGCGAAAGATGCCGGGATCGAGATCGGCGTCCTCCGCCTCATCGTTCGGAGCGCCGCCGCGGGCGTCTGTTCGGTTGTCGACCGGCAAGGCCTGCTTCTCTCCTCAGGCGGCCCGGCCGCGTCGGGGGAACGCGACCGGCGGCCGCGGCCGCGCAAGGGGACGCGACGCGGCCCCGCCGACCCCTAGATAGGCGCCGGCGGACCGGCGGGGAAGCGGCGATGCCGACGGCCCCGCCGGCCCCTCCGACTTTCGATGCTGTTGTTTTGTGCGTGGCGACTTGCTAAGCCAGAGGTTCAAACTAGGAGCCGAACAAAAAGCGGGCTCCGGGGTAAGCGGCGCAAAGCCACCGCTTCGTGGGGATCTTGAATGGAAATCTTTCTCCAGCAATTGATCAATGGGGTCACGCTGGGCTCGATCTATGGCCTGATCGCCATCGGCTACACGATGGTGTTCGGCATCATCGGCATGGTGAATTTCTCCCATGGCGATGTGTTCATGGTCTCGGCCTTCTTCGCGCTGATCTTCTTCCTCCTGTTCATGACGATCCTGGGGATCGGCACGCCGATCATCGCGCTTCTGCTGGCGATGATCCTCGCCATGGTGCTGACCGGCCTGCTCTCCTGGACCATCGAGCGGGTTGCCTACCGGCCCTTGCGCGGTTCGTTCCGGCTCGCCCCGCTGATCTCGGCGATCGGCATGTCGATCGTGCTGTCGAACTTCATCCAGGTGGCGCAGGGCCCGCGCAACAAGCCGGTCCCGCCGATGGTGAACGGCACGATCGACCTGATGGAGCGCGACGGCTTCGCGGTCACGGTCTCGTACAAGCAGATCATCATCGTGCTCGTCACCGCCGTGCTGCTCGCCGCCTTCTGGTATGTGGTGCAGAAGACGCCGCTCGGCCGGGCGCAGCGCGCCTGCGAGCAGGACCGCAAGATGGCGGCGCTGCTCGGCGTCAATGTCGACCGGACGATCTCGCTCACCTTCGTGATGGGCGCCTCGCTCGCCGCCGTCGCCGGCTCCATGTATCTGATGTATTACGGCGTCGTGCATTTCGCCGACGGCTTCGTTCCCGGCGTCAAGGCGTTCACGGCGGCGGTGCTCGGCGGCATCGGCTCGCTGCCCGGCGCTGTGCTCGGCGGCCTGCTGATCGGCCTCATCGAGACCTTCTGGTCGGGCTATTTCTCGATCGATTACAAGGATGTCGCGGCTTTCTCGATCCTCGCGATCGTGCTGATCTTCATGCCGCAGGGCATTCTCGGGCGACCCGAAGTCGAGAAGGTGTGAGATGAGCGCCCCCTCTCGTGCCACGGCCGGCTCCGACATCGGCGCCGCCGTCAAGGACGCTTTGCTCGCAGGCGTCATCGCCCTCGGCCTGTTCGGCCCGCTGGTCGGCCTCAGGACCGAGCAGAACATGCGCAACGAGGTCGTGCTCGAGCTGCATTGGGTGACGGTGGCGGTCATCGTCGGCATCGTCGTCGTCGGCCGCTTCCTGTTGCGCACCGTGATCTGGCCGGCGCTCGCCGACCGCAAGCTGCGCGACCGGCCGGCGGCCGGCGAGCCCGGCGCGCTGCGCCAGACGGTCGGCCGCTTCCTGCCGCCCGCCGGCCTCGTCTTCCTCATCGTCTATCCGGCCCTGATGCTGAGCCTCTTCGGCCTGCAGGGCTCGCTGAAATGGGTCGACAATTTCGGCATCCAGATCCTCATCTATGTGATGCTCGGCTGGGGCCTCAACATCGTCGTAGGCCTCGCCGGCCTGCTCGATCTCGGCTATGTCGCCTTCTATGCCGTGGGCGCCTATGCCTATGCGCTCCTCGCGACGCATTTCGGCCTGTCCTTCTGGCTGCTGCTGCCGCTCGCCGGAATTCTCGCTGCGCTCTGGGGCATCATTCTCGGCTTCCCGGTCCTGCGGCTCCGCGGCGACTATCTCGCCATCGTGACGCTCGCCTTCGGTGAGATCATCCGCCTCGTGCTCATCAATTTCCGCGAGCTGACCAATGGCTCCGCGGGCATCTCCTCGATCCCGAAGGTGACCCTGTTCGGCCTCTATTCCTTCGACGTCAGCGCGCCGAACAATTTCGCGAAGTCCTTCGGATTGCCGATGTCGGGCACGCACTACAAGATCTTCCTCTATTATCTGATCCTGGCGCTCGCTCTGTTGACCGCCTTCGTCACCATCCGGCTGCGGCGGCTGCCGATCGGCCGGGCCTGGGAGGCGCTCCGCGAGGATGAGATCGCCTGCCGCTCGCTCGGCATCAACACCACCATCACCAAGCTGACCGCCTTCGCGATCGGCGCCATGTTCGGCGGCTTCGCCGGCTCCTTCTTCGCCGCCCGCCAGGGCTTCGTCAGCCCCGAATCCTTCATCTTCATGGAATCGGCGATCATCGTGGCGATCGTCGTGCTCGGCGGCATGGGCTCCCTGATCGGCGTCGCCGTCGCCGCGGTGGCGATGATCGGCGGCTCGGAGATGCTGCGCGAGCTCACCTTCCTGAAGGCGGTGTTCGGCAACGACTTCAACCCCGATCAATTCCGCATGCTGATCTTCGGCCTCGCCATGGTCTCCATCATGATCTGGCGCCCGCGCGGCTTCGTCTCCGCCCGCCAGCCGACCGTCTTCCTCACCGAGCGCAGGGCGATCTCCGGCTCGCTCGTGAAGGAGGGGCACGGCTGATGGCTCACGCCCTCGCGACCGCCCCCGTGGGCGGCAGGACATGGCAGGCCGACCCCGTGCTCAGGGTCGACCACGTCTCGATGCGCTTCGGCGGCCTCGTCGCCGTGCGCGATCTCTCCTTCGAGGCGGGCCGCGGCGAGATCACCGCGCTGATCGGCCCGAACGGCGCCGGCAAGACCACGGTCTTCAACTGCATCACCGGCTTCTATAAGCCGACGCAGGGCATGCTGACGCTGACCCATGCCGACGGCGACCGCTACCTTCTCGAGCGCATGCCGGACTTCAAGATCTCGGCGAAGGCGAAGGTCGCGCGCACGTTCCAGAACATCCGCCTGTTCTCCGGCATGACGCTGCTCGAGAACCTCCTCGTCGCGCAGCACAACCGCCTGATGGCCGCCTCGGGCTGGTCGATCCTCGGCATTCTCGGCGTGCCGAGCTTTCACCAAGCCGAAAAGGCGGCGATCGATCGCGCCCGCTACTGGCTCGACAAGACCGGCCTCACCACCCGCGCCGACGACCCGGCCGGCGACCTGCCCTATGGCGCGCAGCGTCGGCTCGAGATCGCCCGCGCAATGTGTACCCAGCCCGAACTGCTCTGCCTCGACGAGCCGGCGGCCGGCCTCAATCCGCGGGAATCGGCGGAGCTGAACGCGCTGCTGCTGTCGATCCGGGAGACCGAGAAGACCTCGATCCTGCTGATCGAGCACGACATGTCGGTGGTGATGGAGATTTCGGATCACGTCGTGGTGCTCGAATATGGGGTGAAGATCTCGGATGGGGCACCGGCCGAGGTGAAGGCCGATCCGCGCGTCATCGCCGCTTATCTCGGCGTCGACGACGAAGAGGTCGGGAAGGTCGAGGAGACGCTCGACGAGATCGCCGAGGAGGCGCAGGCGTGAGCGCGACCATGGAAGGGCCGCTGCTGCAGGTGCGCGGCGTCAAGACCTATTACGGCAAGATCATCGCGCTGAAGGGCGTCGACGTCGACGTGAAGCGCGGCGAGATCGTCACCCTGATCGGGGCCAACGGCGCCGGCAAGTCGACGCTGATGATGACGATCTGTGGCAGCCCCCAGGCGCGCGAGGGCTCCATCACCTTCGAGGGCCGCGACATCACGCGCATGCCGACGCACGAGATCGCCCGGCTCAGGATCGCCCAGTCGCCCGAGGGGCGGCGCATCTTCCCGCGCATGACCGTACTCGAGAACCTGCAGATGGGCGCGGCGCTCGACAAGCTCGCCTATTTCGACCAGGACGTGGAACGGGTGTTCACCCTCTTCCCGCGGCTCAAGGAGCGCATCGGGCAGCGCGGCGGCACGCTGTCGGGCGGGGAGCAGCAGATGCTCGCCATCGCCCGGGCGCTCATGACGCGACCGAAGCTGCTGATGCTCGACGAGCCGTCGCTCGGCCTCGCGCCGCTGATCGTCAAGCAGATCTTCGAGGCGATCGACGAACTGAACCGGACCGAGGGATTGACGGTCTTTCTCGTCGAGCAGAATGCCTATCATGCGCTCCGCCTCGCCCATCGCGGCTATGTGATGGTGAACGGCTTGATCACGATGAGCGGCACGGGGCGGGAACTGCTCGAGAAGCCGGAGATCCGCGCGGCCTATCTCGAAGGGGGGCGGCACTGATGCAGGGCGTTCTCTACGAGGAGGCGTCGTTCGGCGTCTTCCTCTTCGTCACCCTCGTTCTCGGCGGTCTCGGTGCCTGGATGACCGGCCGGGCCTGCGCGCTGACGTGGAGGCCGCTCGGCTCGCTCCTCGTCTATCTCGTCATCCTCGCCTGCGCGGTGCGATTCATCCATTTCTCGCTGTTCGGCGGAACGTTGATCGCGCCGCAGTACTTCGTCGTCGACCTCGTCATCCTGCTCGTGATCGGCATCGCCGGCTATCGTTTCACGCGGACGAACCAGATGGTCGACCAGTATTATTGGCTCTACGAAAGATCCGGTCCGTTTTCCTGGCGCGATAAGCAGATCGTCGCCTGAGCGGAAGATGAGGCCGGGCGACACCATGCGAATCCGGATGACAGCCTCACAGAAATCGGCAAGATGCCGGACAAGGCGAGCCTGTCATCCGCCGATGGGATCTCGGGGGATCGAGATCCACCTTCCAGTACAAACGGGAGACGATCCATGAAGAAGCATCTCTTGTCCGGTCTCGCCCTCGTGGCGGGTCTGGCGATGGCCGGCACGGCCCAGGCCGAGATCAAGCTCGGCGTCGCGGGTCCGCTGACCGGCGCCAACGCGGCCTTCGGCGCGCAGCTCCAGAAGGGCGCCGAGCAGGCGATCGCCGACATCAACGCGGCGGGCGGCGTCAATGGCGAGCAGATCTCGCTGTCGCTCGGCGACGACGTCTCCGATCCGAAGCAGGGCGTTTCGGTCGCCAACAAGTTCGTCGGCGACGGCGTCACCTGGGTGGTCGGCCACTTCAATTCGGGTGTCTCGATCCCGACTTCGGAAGTCTATGCCGAAAACGGCATTGTCCAGATCACCCCGGCCTCGACCAACCCGACCTACACCGAACGCGGCCTGTGGAACACGTTCCGCACCTGCGGTCGCGACGACCAGCAGGGCGCGGTCGCCGGCAAATACATCGTCGACAATCTGAAGGGCAAGGCGGTCGCCGTCATCCACGACAAGACCCCCTACGGCCAGGGCCTCGCCGACGAGACCAAGAAGGCGATGAACGCCGCCGGTGTTACCGAGGCGCTCTATGAAGGCATCAATGTCGGCGAGAAGGACTTCTCGGCGCTCATCTCGAAGATGAAGGCCGCGAATGTCGAGGTCATCTATTATGGCGGCCTGCACACCGAGGCCGGCCTGATCGTCCGCCAGGCGGCCGAGCAGGGCCTCAAGGCCGTGCTGATGTCGGGTGACGGCATCACCTCCGACGAGTTCGCCTCGATCGGCGGGCCGGCGACCGAAGGCACGCTGATGACCTTCGCGCCCGATCCGCGCAGGAACCCGGCCGCCCAGGAGGTCGTCAAGAAGTTCCGTGACGCCGGCTTCGAGCCGGAGGCCTATACGCTCTACTCCTATGCCGCGGTGCAGATCCTCGCGCAGGCGGCCGCCAAGGCCGGCACCAACGACGCCCAGAAGGTCGCGGAGACCATCAAGTCGGGCGGCCCGTGGTCGACCGTGATCGGCGAGATCGGCTATGACGAGAAGGGCGACATCACCCGTCCGGACTATGTGATGTATGTCTGGAAGGCGAACGCCGACGGCAAGATCACCTACACCGAGCTCGAATAAGCCCGGACTATCCGGCTGCGACGCCCGCCCCCGTTGCCACGGGGCGGGCGTTCTTTTTTCGGCCGGCCGGCGCCGGGCGACAGCGCGGCCCGGCTCTGCCATGATGGCGCCGCCGTCGAAACCGAAGCCGATCCGCATGCGCCCTGCCCTCGTCCGCCTCCTCCCGCTTCTCGCCCTCTGCGCATCCGGACCGGCCGCAGCCGATCTCCGCATCGCCGTCATCGGGCCGATGACGGGTCCCTATGACATACTCGGCGCGCAGCTCCGCGCCGGAGCCGAAAAGGCGGTGGCGGACATCAATGCCACCGGCGGGATCGGCGGCGATCGGCTGGTGCTCGATGTCGAGGACGACGCCTGCCGGGCGGACGACGCGGTCGCGGCGGCGAACCGGGCGATCGGCCGCGGCGATGTGTTCGTGCTCGGCCATCTCTGCGCCGGTGCGGCGGAGGCCGCCGCCGCCGTCTATGCGAAGAGCGGAACACTCGCGATCACGCCGGGCGTGACGGCGAACGGCCTCAGCGACGAGCGTGCCGGGCCGACCGTCTTCCGCCTCGCCGCGCGCGATGACGGCCAGGGTGCTTTCCTCGGCGCGGAGCTCGCCCGCCGCTTTGCCGACGGGCGCGTCGCCGTGCTCGACGACGGATCGAGTTACGGCAAGGGGCTCGCGGAGGCGACGCGGGCGGCGATGAACGCTGCGGGCAAGCGCGAGGCGCTCGTCGAGACCTATCAGCCCGGCGCGCGCGACTATCGGGCGCTCGCCGGACGCCTCGTCGACGACGCGATCGACGCCGTCATGATCGGCGGCTGGCACAACGATGTCGCGCTGATCGTGGAAGCGCTGCGGGTCCGCGGCTCGAAGGCGGTGGTGATCGGTGGCGACGCCCTCGCGACCAGCGAATACCGGGTGGCGGCCGGCGAAGCGGTCGCCGGCACGCTGTTCTCGTTCTTTAGGGATTGGCGGACCGCGCCGGGCACCGCGGTGACCGCCGCGGCGATCCGGGCTTCGGGGACAGAGCCGGAAGGTTACGTCCTGCCCGCCTATGCCGCGGTGCAGCTCTTCGCCGCCGCGGCGGCGACCGCGCCGGCGCGCGACGGTCCGGCTCTCGCCGCGGCGCTCGCGGCGGGGGAGACGCCGACCCTGATCGGTCCTGTCTCGTTCGACGCCAAGGGCGACGCCCGGCTCGACTTCTATGCGCTCTATCGCTGGGACGAACGAGGCTTCGCACCGGCCGATTGAACGGCCGGCGCGGCTTCGCGCCCGCCCTTCGAGGCAGGCCGGAACGGCCTCAATAGGTGGCCCGGCCGCCCGACAGGTCGAAGGTGGCGCCGGTCGTGAAGGAATTCTCCGCCGAGGCGAGGAAGCAGATCATCGAGGCCGCCTCGGTCAGCTCGAGCATGCGGTTGCGCGGGATCTTGGAGAGGATCATCTTCAGGAACTCCGGCTCCTGGCTCAGCGCCATCGTGGTCTTGGCGACGGCCGGGGTCACCGCATTGACCGCGATGTCATAGGCGGCGAGTTCCTTGCCGAGCGACTTCGTAAGCGCGAGCACCGCCGCCTTGGTCGAGGAATAGGCGGGAGCCTTCGGATTGCCCTCCTTGCCCGCGACCGAGGAGAGATTGACGATGCGGCCGTAATTCTGCGCGATCATGTGGGGCACCACCGCGCGGCAGCAGAAGAACATGCCGACGAGCCCGATATGGACGACGTCCATGAAGGCCTGCGGCGGGTATTCCCAAGTGTTGGCGTTGGGGCCGACGATCGCCGCATTGTTGACGAGCACGTCGATCTTGCCGAAACGGTCCTTCACCGCCGCGACGCCGTTCTCGACCGAGGCGAGATCGCCGATGTCGACATTGACGGTCTGCAGGCGGTCCGACTTGCCGGCGAGCGCATCGAGCAGCGCCTGGTCGCGGTCCCAGACCGAGACGGAGGCGCCGCTCGCGAGCATGCGCTCGGCGACGGCGAGGCCGATGCCCTGGCCGCCGCCGGTGACGATCGCGACGCGGTTTTCGAAGTCGTAGCTGTTCATGGTCGGTGTCCGTGCCGCGATTGCAGGAGCGGGGCGCCGACGCGCGGCGCCCCGTCCGGATCAGAAGTTGAAGTCGTCGATATTGCCGGCGTTGAAGGTGGTCAGCGCGGCCTGGGTGTTGATCGAATTGCCGGGATTGATCGTGATGGTGCCGAGGTCGGGCACCTCGAAGGTCGAGCCGACCTCGTTCTTGATCGTGCCTTCCTTGACGCCCTTCGCGAAATGGGCGGCGAGCCAGCCCTCGTTATAGGGCGACCAGAGCTGGAAGGCGGTCACCGTGCCGTCCTTGACGAAGTCGCGCATCTCGCTCGGCAGGCCGAGGCCGGTGACCTTCACCTGCTCGGCGATGCCGCGCGACTGCACGACCTGAGCGGCGGCGGCGATGCCGACCGTGGTCGGAGCAATCACGCCCTTCAGGTCCGGATAGTTCGACAGGAGGGCCTCCATCTCCGTCGTCGACTTCTCCGGCTGGTCGTCGCCATAGACGGTCGCGACGAGCTTCATCTTCGCATATTTGGCGTCGCTGGCGAGGGTCGCCTTCATGCCCTCGATCCACTTGTTCTGATCGGGCGCCTCGGTGGTCGCCGAGAGGATGGCGATCTCGCCCTCATAGCCGATCAGCGAGCCGACCATCTCGACCTGGTCCTTGCCGACATTGTCGAAATTGGTCGGCAGGATGGTCGCGTCGCGGTGGCTCTCATTGCCGGTGATGTCGCCGTTCACCGTCAGCACCAGAATGCCCTTCGAGCGGGCATCGTCGAACACCTGGTTGAGCGCGTCCGGGCTGTTCGGCGAAATGGCGATCACGTCGACGCCGCGCTGGATCTGCGCCTCGATGAAGGGGATCTGCGAGGTCGCCTCGGCGGTCGCCGGCGCGACGAACTCGAACTCGCAGCCGAGCGCCTTGCAGCCTTCGACGAAGCCGTTGGTCAGGCTGTCGAAATAGGGATTGCCGGTGTTCTTGCCGATGAACACCATCTTGAGCGCGTCCTGCGCCATGGCGGCCGATGCGAAGCCGGCGGTCGTCATGGCGACGCCGGCGGCGAGGCCGAGAAGGGTCTTCCTGAGCATTGCTTTCCTCCTGGTTGGTCCGGTCTTCCGGTTGGTTTGCCGCTACCTCTGGGCGCGGGAATAGATCGCGTTGGTCGCGATGATCGACACGATGAGCAGGATGCCGAGGACGGTGAGCTGCGTCGCCGGCAGGAGATTGGCGACCGTCATGCCGGTCGAGACGATGACGAGCAGCCAGGCGGCGAGGAACGTGCCGAGAATGGTGCCGCGGCCGCCGAAGATGTAGGTGCCGCCGAGCATCGCCATCAGCACCATCTGCAATTCCCCGCCGAGCCCGAGATCGTAGCGCACCGAACCGAGCCGCGAGGCGGTCATCAGGCCGGCGGCGGCGCTCACGAAGCCGATCAGGATGAAGAGGATCATCTTGATTCGCCGGCTGCGGATGCCGGCGTGCCGGGCGGCGATCTCATTGGTGCCGATCTGATAGATCTGCCGGCCGAAGACGGTCACCCCGAGCACGAGACCGAGCACGATCGACAGCACGATGAAGACGACGACCGGGACCGGCACGCCGACGATGAACACATTGTTGATGCCGATGAACCAGTCCGGCACACGGATCGACTTGTCGCCGGCGATCACCTGCGCGACGCCGCGGTAGAAGATCATCGTGCCGATCGTCACGATGATCGAGGGCAGTTGCAGGCCGATGACCATCAGCCCGTTCAGCACACCCATCAGCACGCCGGCGCCGAGGCCGATCAGGATGGCGAGCGGCATCGGCACGCCGGCCGCCTGCGCATAGGCGAAGAGGCAGGCGGAGAGCGCCATGTTCGCCGCCGGCGACAGGTCGATCTCGCCGGCAATGATGATCATCGTCAGCACGAGCGCGACGATCGCGAACTCGGCGGAAAGGGTGAAGCTGCGCAGGATGTAGGAGAGATCGAGGAAATAGGGCGACAGCGCGCTCGCGGCAAAGACCGCGACGACCAGCAGGACGAGCGTCATCGTCTCCGGCCGGACGAGCACGGTGTGCCAGAGCGGCCGGGGCGGTGCGGATTCGCGGCCCGCGGCGACCGAGCGTCGTTCGACCGTCGTCATGCGCGGGCCCTCGCGAGGCTCTTGACGCCCTGTCGGCGCACGGTGCGGTCGATCAGGAGCGCGACGATGATGACGGCGCCGTAAATCGCATTCTGCGTCGTGCCGGCAATGCCGAGGAGCGGCAACGCCGCGGCGACACAGCCGAGCAGGATGACGCCGAAGAAGGTGCCGAGCACCGTGCCGACGCCGCCATTGATCGACACGCCACCGATGACGACCGCGGCGATCACCTGGAATTCGAAGCCGGCGCCGGTGTTCGACGGGTTCACGAAGCCCCAGCGGCTCGCATAGAGGATGCCGGCGAGGCCCGACAGGGCGCCGGAGATGGTGAAGACGAGCAGCGTCACCCCGGTCACGTCGATGCCGCGCAGCGGCGCCGCCACGGGGTTCGAGCCGAGCGCGTAGATCTGCCGGCCGAGCCGGGTGTGCATCAGGAACCACCAGGTCGCGAAGACGACGGCGAAGCTGATGAAGATGATCCAGGGGATGCCGAAGATCGGCGAGGTCTGCGACATCGCCTTCAGCGCCGAGGGCACATATTGCCGGTCGATCTGCCGCGCGTCGGAGACGATATAGGTGAGGCCGCGATAGAGATTGAGCGTGCCGAGCGTGACGATGATCGCCGGCAGCCGGAAGACCGTCACCAGCACGCCGTTGAGGAGACCGAGCCCGGCGCCGATGCCGACCGAGAGCAGGAAACCGAGCGGCCACCAGATCTCCGGGTGGTAGCGGAACATCATGCCCGTCACCATGGCGGAGAAGCCGAGCACCGAGCCGATCGACAGATCGACATGGCGGGCGAGGATGACGAGCATCTGGCCCATCGCGCCGATCAGGATCAGCGGCACGAGCAGCAGCACGATCCTCAGGCTGTTGAGGGTCAGGAACTGCGGCTTGGCGATGCCGACGGCGATCGCGAACAGCACGATCATGACGAAGATGCCGGCTTCGCGCCGGCCGAGGATGGAACGGATCGTCGTCATGCGGCGGCCGCCTCCCGCACACGGGGCACCGCCGCCGACATCACCACCTCCTGGCTCGCCTCGGCGCGCGGGATATCGGCGGTGAGCCTTCCCTCCGCCATGACGAGGATGCGGTCGCACAGCGCGAGCAGTTCGGGAAGTTCGGATGAGATGAGCAGGATGGCGCGGCCGCTCGCCGCGAGCTCGCCGATCATGTCGTAGAACTCGGCCTTGACGCCGATGTCGATGCCGCGGGTCGGCTCGTCGAGGATCAGCACCTTGGGGTCGGTGAGCAGCCAGCGGGCGAGGATCGCCTTCTGCTGGTTGCCGCCCGACAGCTCGCCGATCGGCTGGCGGAGCGAGGCGAGCCGGATGCGCAGCCGCTTCACCGCGTCCATCGCGAGCGCCCGCTCGACCGAGCGGCGGATCACGCCGCCGGGCGCGATCTTCGCCGGCACAGCGGCCGAAATGTTCTGCTCGACCGAGAGGCTGCGGAAGATGCCGGCGACCGCCCGATCCTCCGGCACGAAAGCGAGGCCGAGCGCGATCGCGTCGCTCGGCTCGGCGATCGTCACCGGCCTGCCCTCGACGAGCACGCGGCCGCTCTCGGCCGGCGCGATGCCGAAGATGGCGCGCGCCACATCGGTCCGGCCGGCGCCGACGAGGCCGCCGAGACCGACGATCTCCCCCGCCCTCACCTCGAAGCTGATGTCGCTGAAATAGCCGGGCAGGGAGAGGTTCTCGACGGCGAGCGCGACCGCGCCGATCGTTGCCTTCTCCTTGTGCATGTATTCCTTGAGTGGGCGGCCGATCATCAGGCGGATGATGTCGGCGTCGGAGAGCGCCTCGATCGGCGCGGTCTCGATGCGGGCGCCATCGCGGAAGATCGTCACCCGGTCGCAGAGCGCCCTCACCTCCTCCAGCCGATGGCTGATGAAGATGATGGTGCGGCCCTCGTCGCGCAGCCGGCGGGCGATCGTGAACAGCGTCTCGACCTCCTTGGGGGTGAGCGGCGCCGTCGGCTCGTCCATGATGATGAGCCGGCTGTCGCTCGCCAGCGCCCGCGCGATCTCGACCATCTGCTGGTCGGCGATCGACAGGCCGCGCATCGGCAGCGTCACATCGATGCGGACCCCGAGCAGGTCCATCAGCCGGCGCGCCTCGCGCGTCATCTCCGCCCAGGGCACCCGACCGAGCAGCGACCCGTCGCCCCGGCCGAGCACGAGATTCTCGGCGACCGAGAGATCGGGGAAGGAGATCGGTTCCTGATGGATCAGCGTGATGCCGCGGCGCTGCGCGGCGTGCGGGCTGGCGAGTTCGATCGGCTCGCCGGCGAGCGCGAGCGTGCCGCGGCTCGGCCGGTGCACGCCGGCGAGGATCTTGGCGAAGGTCGATTTGCCGGCGCCGTTCTCGCCGAGCAGGGCATGGATCTCGCCCGGAAAGAGGTCGAGATCGACGTCGCGCAGCACCTCGATGGCAGCGAACTGCTTCGAGATGCCGCGCGCGGCAATGAGCGGAACGGCGTCCGGCATGGCAGAAGACCTCAGGCGCCGGCCGGAACCGGCGCGTCGGGATGGATCAGCCCCTGCGTCTTCAGGTCGGACCAGAAGGCGGCCGGGATCGGCAGGGCGAGCGCTGCGACATTCTCCTTGACCTCGCTCGGCCGCACCGCGCCGGGGATGGTCGCGACGACGGCCGGATGGGCGAGCACGAATTGCAGCGCCGCGGCCGAGAGCGGCACGTGATGCGCCTCGGCGACCGCCTCGAGTGCGCGGACCTTCGCCTGCACCTCCGGCGGGGCGGAGGCGTAGCCGTATTTGGCGTTGCTCTTCGACCCGGTGACGAGAATGCCGGAGGCAAACGGCGCGCCGATGATCACGCTGACGTTGCGCTTGACGCAAGTCGCCATGCCGCGCTCGAGGCTCGCCTGATCGAGCAGGGTGTAGGGCATCGCGACGAGCACGAAGTCGAGATCGACCTGGGTCGCGGTGTTCTCGAGCGCCTCGTCGGTGTTGATGCCCATGCCGTAGGCCTGGATGTCGCCGGAGCGCTTCAGCTCCTCGAGGGCCTTCATGCCGGTGTCGCGCAGCGCCTTGCGGTGCTCCTCATAGCCGACCGGGTGATACTGGGCGTCGAGATCGTGGATGATCAGGGCGTCTACGGTATCGAGCGCGAGGCGCTGCAGCGCCTGCTCGTAGGAGCGCATGATGCCGTCATAGGAATAGTCGAAATGAACCTCGAAATTGAGGCCGCCCTTCCACGGGGAGCGGTCGAAATTCTTCGGGTCCTTCGGACGGTGCAGCGTGCGGCCGACCTTGGTCGTGACGACGAATTCGTCGCGCGGCTTGGTGCGGAGGAGCCCGCCGATGCGGTGCTCGGAAAGACCGCGGCCATACCAGGGGGCGGTGTCGTAGAGGCGCACGCCGACATCCCAGGCCGCGTCGAGCGTGGCGCGCGAGTCGGCCTCGTCGACCACCGCATACATCTCGCCGATATGGGCGCTGCCGAAGCCGAAGCCGGGCACGCCGAGCGTGGTGGACCCCACCTTGCGGCGCGTCGAAAGCAGATCGTTCATGGTCTCGGCTCCTCCCGGGCTCGTCGGCGTCCCCGCCGCTCTCCTCTTGTCCGGTAGCTTGTCAGACAAAAATTAGTTTGACAAGTTCCAGCCGCTCCGACCAACTGGCTGACGAGCGCCGCGGCAAGACGGCGCCCTTGAGCGGGAGGGAGGTTCTGCGATGCCGGTCGTCGGCCTTCGAGCGGCGGTCCGCGCCAGTCGGCGCGCGAGCCGGCGGATGGGCCTCGCGCCTCCTCGCGCCGATTGACGCTCGCAGGGAGCCCGCCATGCCCGCCTTCCCGATCATCGACACGCATCTGCACGTCTGGGACCAGACACGGCTGAAATACAGCGCCTTCGAAGGTCATCCTCTGTTCGGCCATCCCTATCACGTCGAGGACTACCGGCGGGATTGCGGCGGGCTGGAGATCGAGGCGATGGTGTTCCTCGAATGCTACGCCGATTTCTGGACCGGCGGCGGCCAATACCTGGAAGAGATCGCCTTCGTCGAAGAGGAGGCGCAGCGCGATCCCCGTATCAAGGCCATCGTGCCGATGGCGCCGCTCGAATGGGGCGCCGCGGTGGAACCGATGCTCGCCGAGATGGTCGAGAAGCACCCGACCGTGAAGGGTATCCGCCGCATCGTCGAGTTCGACGCGGACCCACGCGCCCTGACGCTTTCCGAGCGCTTCATCGAGGGCGTCAACACGCTCGGGAAGTTCGGCCTGCACTTCGAGATCAACGTCAACCACACCCAGATGGACATCGTCCGGGCGTTCGTGAAGCGGATCCCGAACGTGCCGATGATCCTCGACCATTGCGGCAAGCCCGGCATCGCCGAGGGCGCGCTCGCCCAGTTCCGCGACGATCTCGCCGAGCTGGCGCAGCATCCCAATCTGTCGATCAAGCTGTCCGACCTGCCGGTCGAGGCGGACCACCGCAACTGGACCGAAGCGGATCTGCGGCCCTATATCGACGCGACGCTCGAGAGCTTCGGTGTCGAGCGCACGATCTATGGCGGCGACTATCCGATCTGCCTGCAGGCGACGACGATGGAAGGATGGGTTGCGGTGCTCGACCGGGCGCTCGAAGGTCTCTCCGAGACCGAGCTGCGCAAGATCTACCGCGACAATGCCAATCGTTTCTATCGCCTCGGTCTGTGAGCGGGAGGCGCGGCGTGGCCAAGGCGGGCGGTCCGGAGACGGGTGCGGGCGAACGCTTCGCCGAGCTGGCGGCGGGCGGCGAGCCCGGCACACAGCACGATTTCGGCGGCTCGCTCGACCGGCGACCGATCGCCGAGCAGGTCGCCAACCGCATCATGGGCATGATCAAGAGCGGCAATCTGCGGCCGGGCGACCGCCTGCCGACCGAACAGCAGATGGGCATCGCCTTCTCGATCAGCCGGCCGCCGCTGCGCGAGGCGCTGAAGGCGCTGACCCTGATGGGCGTGCTCGAAAGCCGCCAGGGCGGCCGCTACACCGTCACCGACCTGTCGCCGAGCCGGCTGATCGCGCCCTTCAACGTCATGCTGTCGGTGGGCGATTACGAGGTCGACGAGCATTTCGAGGCGCGCGCGGTGGTCGAGCTCGACATCGTGCGGATGTGCACGCTGCGCGCCACGCCCGAGGAGAAGCGCCGGATCGCCGTGCTCGCCGCGGACGGCCGGGCCTTCCACGAGGATCCGGTCGCCTTCCGCCTGCTCGACATCGAGTTCCACCAGGCGCTCGACGACGGCGCCCATAACCGCCTGCTCTCGACGATGGCACAGGGGCTCTACGATGTCGGGCTCGACGTGCGCCGGCTTGCGAGCACCTTCCCCGGCGTGATCGAGACGAGCGTCGGCCAGCACATCGCGGTCGCCGACGCCGTGCTCGCCGGCGATGCCGAGGCCGCGGCGACGGCCTATCGCCGCCATCTCGAGCATGTCCGCGACACCACGATCCAGGCCATGACCGCGCTCAAGCGGCAGAAGTGAGTGAGGAGACGCCCATGCCCGAACGGATCGCCTTCCGCATGACGCTCAATCCCGGCGAGGCCGCGGAATACGAGAAGCGCCACGACGAGATCTTCCCCGATCTGGTGGTCGCGCTCAAGGAGGCCGGCATCTCCGACTATTCGATCTGGCTCGATCCGCAGACGCACCACCTCTTCGGCATCCTGACCCGCAGCGACGACCACAAGATGGCCGAGCTGCCGCAGCAGGAAGTGATGAAGCGCTGGTGGAAGCACATGGCCGATATCATGGCAACCGACGAGAACGACGTCCCCGATCAGGTTCCCCTCCAGCGCGTGTTCTACCTCGCATGAGCCGTTCCTTCACGATCACCGACCTGCGCGTCTACACGGTCGGCCAGACCGCCAAGGGCGGCGACTATTTCCAGCAGAACGAAGGCCATTGGGTGATCGACAGCCTGATCGCCAATCCGATGTCGGGCTATCCGAAATATCGCGAGCGGCGGTCGAGCTGGGGGATCGGTGTGCTCGGCTCGCTGGTCGTCGAGGTCGAGACGGCCGAGGGTGTCGTCGGCGTCGCGACCGGCCATGGCGGCGTGCCGGCGGCCTGGCTGATCAAGAACCACTTCGCCCGTTTCATCGTCGGCGAGGATGCCCGCAACCTCAACAGGATCTGGGACGAGCTCTTCCGCGCCTCCCTCCCCTATGGCCGCAAGGGCCTGCCGCTGATGGCGATCAGCGCGGTCGACCTCGCGATCTGGGACCTCGTCGGCAAGGTGCGCGAGGAGCCGGTCTATAATCTGATCGGCGGCCTGTCGCGCGACGAGATCAGCTTCTACTGCACCGGGCCGGCGCCCGACGCGGTCAAGGCGCTCGGCTTCTGGGGCGCCAAGGTGCCCCTCCCCTACAGCCATTTCGACGGCGAAGAGGGGTTGAGAAAGAACATCGAATACCTCGCCACGCAGCGCGCCCTCGTCGGCACGGCCTATCCGCTGATGGTCGACTGCTACATGGCGCTGACCGCGCCCTATGCGATCCGGCTCGCCGAAGCGGCGAAGCATCTCGACATCTATTGGTGGGAGGAGGTGCTGGCACCGGACGACGTCGAGGGCTTCCGGCTGATCAAGCAGGCCCATCCGACGGTCAAATGGACCACCGGCGAGCACGAATATTCGCGCTACGGCTTCCGCCGGCTGATCGAGGAGCGGACGCTCGACATCCTGCAGCCGGACGTGATGTGGGTCGGCGGACTGACCGAGCTGCTGCGGATCGCCGCGCACGCCTCGGCTTACGACATCCCGGTGGTGCCGCACGGCAGCGGGCCGTACTCCTACCACTTCATCGCCAGCCAGACCGGCGCCGCCTTCTGCGAATATGTCGCGGCGAGCCCGGACGGACGTTCGATCCGCCCGGTGTTCGGCGATCTCTTCGTCGGCGAAGATCTGCCGAAGGAGGGGAAACTCAAGGTTTCCGCGGCCCCGGGCTTCGGCATGGAGCTCGCGACCCGCGCGACGCTGACGCCCTTCTGAGCGGAGGGCGCCACTGCCGGTGGCGCCCGTCCGTCCTCTGCCTTTTCCCGTGCGGCATGCGGGGAAGCCCCGTCTCTGCTAGGCTCTTCCCTGCAGGCGATGCCGGCGGAGGCGCGAGCGTGGCGATCCTCAACATACCGCTTCTGTTCGGCCGGCTGACGGTCCGCCACAAGCGGCGCCTCAGGTCGGCCGAGATCTACGGCAAGGTGCGGGTCTGGCGCCTCGGACCCTATCGCGTCGCCTGGTGGCCGCGCCGCCTCACAGCGAAACGCTCCGAGGAGCCGGGCGGCGACCCGGACGAATAGGCCTCAGGCCGGCAGACCGGCGGCACTGCGGAAGGCCGGATCGCGGATATCGACCTCCGCCCCCACATAGGAATCCGCCCCGCCTGTGCACAGAAAGACGATCGCGGCGGCCGGCAGGCGCGGGTCGGCGAGCGACTCCCGGGGCAGCTGACTGACCGGATTGATGCCCGAGGCGCGGATCTCGACCTGCATGCCGGTGTCGACGACGCCGGGCGCGAAGCCGAAGACGCGGATTCCCTTCTCGCCATATTCGAGGGCGATCGAGCGCGTCACCATGGCGAGCCCGGCCTTCGCCGCGCAATAGGCGCTCCAGCCTTCGAACGGCCGGTGCGCGGCACCCGAGGAGAGATTGACGATCGTGCCGCGCCCGGCGGCGAGCATGCCGGGCAGCACGGCGCGCGCGACGCTCGCCGCGCCGGACAAGGTGATGCCGACCGCCGCCGCCCATTCCCGCGGATCCGCCTCGTGCAAGGGCCCGATCGGATGGATGACCCCGGCATTGTTGACGAGGATGGTCGCCGGCCCGAGCCGCGCCTCGGTCTCTGCGACCAGCGCGTCGACGGCATCCGGATCGGCGACGTCGCAGGCGAGCGGCAGTGCGCCCTCGATCCCCGCCGCGACGGCCTCGGCATCGGCGAGCTTGCGCGCCGAGACGACGACGCGGACGCCCGCTGCGCCGAGCGCCCGGGCGGTGTCCGCACCGATGCCGCGGCCGGCGCCGGTGACGATCGCGATCTGTCCGGAAAGGCTCATCAGTCCATCCGCCATTGCAGGGGAAGCAGGAAGGGAAAGCCGCGGCTCGGATCGACCTCGATCTTCATGATCGGGCCCATCCATTCGCCCCAGCGGGCATTGACCGGATCGTCGCGAAGCGCCGCGATCGTCGCCTCGAGATCGTCGGTCTCGAAATAGCCGAAGAGCGTCAGGCCGTGCCGGAAGATGTTGTAGTTGCGGATGCCGGCCTTCGTCAGCGCCTCGACCATGTCCGGCCAGATCGCGTCGTGACGGCGCTTGTACTCGTCCTCATAGCCGGGACGGACTTCGAGCACCCAGGCGTAATGGCCCATGATCTCCTCCCTCACTGCGCTTCGAGATAATCGTGGACGATACGGCCGGCGACGAGGGTGAAGTCGGCCCGCCAATGGACGCCGTCGAGCATGTCGACGACCGGCAGGCGGTGCACCGGCGCCTGCGCGTTCGGCCGCAATTCCACCGTGCACGGCCCGCCCCAGCATTCGTGTACGACCACATCGGTCAGCCGGCGCGCCGTGAGCTGCCGGATCGCCGGGCGGCCGTCGATATGGTCCGTCGCCTTGAGGTTGATGTTCTCGGCGAAGTCGAAATGCGCCTTCAGGCTGTCGAGGCCGTCGCGCCGCTGTTTGTAGGGCAGCGTGCCGGTGATGACGTCGATGCCATTCCGCGTCACCGTGCCGACGACGAGATCGCCGCGATATTCGAGCTTCGGCTCGCCGATCTTCTTCGGCTGGCCGTGAATCTCGCGGCCGTGCACGACGCCCACCTCGGAGGAGAGGAAGAGATAGGGCGAATAGGAGCCGGCGAGGTCGGTGCCCGGCAGGCGGCAGCCGATCGACACGTTCGACTCGCCATAGGGGCCGAGCCATTCCGTGTCGTTCATCCTGTAGATGTGGGCGAGCACGACATCGCTCGTCGGCTCGAGCGGCGGCGGCAGGAGGCGTGCGACCGCCGCCTCCGTCGTCCGCCAGACGAGCGTCAGCACTTCGACATTGCGGAAGGTGAAGGGAAAGGGCGGCACGGTCGGCGCGTCCCATGGCGTCGAGAAGCCGCCCTTCAGGATGTCGTCGACTGTCACGCCGGCGAGCCCGCCGCGGCGCAGATCCTTGCTCATGCGACCGGCTCCTTCCGCGGGGCGATGCCATAGCCGACGAAGCCACCGGTGACGTTGATCAGTTCGCCGGTGACGAAGGAGGCTTCGGGCGAGACGACATAGGCGACCGCCGCGGCGACGTCGGCCGGCCGGCACCAGCGGCCGACCGGGATCGTCTTCAGGACCTGCGCCTCGAACGCCTCCCAGGAGAGGCCGAGCTTCTGCGCCTTGTCGCGGAACTGCGCCTCCATGCCGGTGCCGGGGCCGACATGGCCGGGCGCGACGCCGTTGACCGTCACGCCATAGGAGGCGAGCTCGACCGCAAGGCACTGGGTGAGGCCCCAGACGGCGTTCTTCGAGGCGATATAGGCGCTCGAATAGGGATTGCCGAAGCCGAGCCGCGTGATGATGTTGACGATGCGGCCGCGCTCGGCCCGCATCATCGGCTTCGCCACCGCCCGGCAGGTGAGGAACGGCCCACGCGCATTGACGCGCTGGATGCGGTCCCATTCGTCGACGCTCGTGTCGGCGACGAGCTTCTGGAGATGGATGCCGGCGCAGTTGACGAGGATGTCGATCCGGCCGTGCCTTCCGAGCACGCCGGCGATCCCCTCGTCGACCGAGCTTTCCTCGGTAACGTCGAGGGCGATCCCCTCGCCGCCGAAGGCCGCCGCGGTCGCGGCGGCCGCTCCTCCGTCGCGGTCGGCGACGACGACATGCCGCCCGTCGGCGGCGAGCCGGCGCGCGATCTCGGCGCCGATGCCGCCCGCCCCGCCGGTGACGATCGCGATCTCGCCCGTCATGCGCCCGCTCCCCATGTCCGCACCAGGTCGCGCATCCCGATCGTCTCGGTCAGGATGTCGTCGAAGAGCGAGTCCATATAGTCCTGATTGGTGTATTCGATCGCCAGACGCCCGTCATAACCGGCATCGCGCAGCGTTCCGAGCAACGCGCCGAAATTGATCGTGCCCTTGTCGAGCTTCGTCTGCAGCGCGCCGATCTTCGCCTGGCGCAGATGGACATGCGCGGCATGCGGGGCGAGCGGATCGATCTCGTCCTGGCGCCAGCCGAGACAGACGAAATGCGCGTAATCGAGCGTGAGCTTGAGGCCGGGCACGCGGTCGAGCAGTTCGAGCACCAGCGCCGGGCTCTCGAGATAGGAATGGACGTGCGGCTCGATGGTGAGCGTCACGCCCGCTTCTCGCGCGATCGGCAGCAGGCCGGCAAGGCTCGCAGCCGACTGGTCGAGCGCGTCGCGCCGGCTCTGGCCGGGATTGACGACGCCCGGCAGCACGAAGACCGTCGGCACGCCGGCCGCCCGGCAGAAGCGCACGACCTGACGGAAATCGGCCTCGTTCCGATCGCGGTAGCGTGGGTCGGCGAGATTGCGGTCGGCGAGCGTGTCGCCGAAGAGGTGGTAGAGATTGGGCAGGTCGACGCCGAGCGACAGCACCCGCTCCGCCGCCCTCTCCGGCTCGGCGAGCAGCGCCGCCTTGTCGAGCGCCGGGCCGAAGAAATAGCCGATGTCGAGCGCGCCGATGCCGAGTACCTTCGACAGGCCGGCCGCCTCCTCGAGCGAGCAGGCGCGCAGCGACCAGGAGGTCAGCGACAGCTTCATCAGACCGCCTCCATCCGCCCGCTCTCGGCCGAGCGATACATGGCGTCGAGCACCTCGACGGCGCGCTGGCCGACGAGGCCGCAGGCCCGGTTCTCGACCGGCAGGCCGCGGCAGATGTCGATGAAGACGTTGACCGGCTCCTCGCACGCATAGCCGCCCTCGCCCGGCGCGAGCGGCACGATGATGTCGCGGCCGTCGCGGCGGCGGATCTCGAGCCGCTCCTCCTCGGTGTTGAGCGTCATCATGCCCTCCGAGCCGAACACCCGCAGATCGATCTGCACCGAGCGGTGCTTCGGCACGGTCGAGGACCCGGACAGCGAGGCCGTCGCGCCGTTCTCGAAGCGGACGACCGCGGCGTCGTAATAGTCGACGCCCGAAGGCGAGCGGCCGACCGCGGCGAACACTTCCGCCGGGGCGAGATCGGCGATCCGGAAGAACAGGCCGAGCGCATGGACGAGCTGGCCCCAGCCATAGCCGCCGGCGCGCTTCGGGTCGGCCCAGGTCGAGGCCGGCGGCCGGAACATCGCGCCCTCGGTCTCCTGCATCGGCTTGCCCGCCATCAGATCGTCGAGCGCCGAGGCCATCTGCAGCACGACGTGCTCGATGCGGCCGATCGCGCCCCCGGCAATCAGCCGCCGGGCCTCGTCGGTGAAGGGCTTGAAGTTCCAGCCATAGGGCACGACGACTTGTTTGCCGGCCGCCTCCGCCGCGGCGACGATGGCGCGGGCGTCGGCCGCATTCGTCGCGAGCGGCTTCTCGACCAGCACGTGGCAGCCCTTGGCGAGCGCGGCGAGCGCATGTTCGTGATGGTTGACGTGCGGCGAGGCGATGATCACGCCGTCGAGCCGAACCTTCGCCAGCATCTCGGTATAGTCCTCGAAGGCGTGCGGCACGTCGAACTCCTGCCGCACCGCCTCGAGCTCCGCGCGCCCCAGCCGGTTGACGGCCGCGAGCATCGCGTTCGGGTTCGCCTTGACGACGGGGATGTGGTTCACCACCGCCCACCAGCCGGCGCCGATCACGCCGATCCGGGCCTTCCTGTCCGTCACCCGCTTCCTCCCTCGCCTGATCGTTGCGTCCGCTCCATCGCCTCGACGGTGGAGCGGTGGACGTTCGTCATGTGGCGTTCCATGGCCCGGCCGGCGGCCTCGGCGTCGCGCGCCTCGAGCGCGGCGACGATGACCTCGTGGTCGGCAAAGGATTGCCCGGTGACGCCCGGCGTCTCGGCGGCGATGCGCCGGTATTCCATGCCGAGCACGTAGAGCGAGGAGGAGATCTGGACGAGGAAGGGGTTCCCCGTCGTGTCCCAGATGACGCGATGGAACTCGGAATCCGACACCCGGAAGCCGAGCGGATCGTGGATCAGGTCGCGCTGCACGACGAGCAGCTTCTTCAGCCGCTCGAGATCGGCGGGGCCGATCTTCTCGGCCGCCATCCGGCCGATCCGCCCGTCGATCATCAGCCGCGCCTCATAGAGGGCGTCGATGTTCTCGGCGTTGAGGGTGATCAGGAATTGCAGCGGCGAGAGGAGGTCGGAGGCGTCGAGCGAGGAGACATAGACGCCGCCGCCCTGCCGGGTCTTGAGCACGCCGAGGATCTGCAGGCCGCGCAGCGCCTCGCGCACGCTCGGCCGGCTCACCTGCATGAAGGCGGCGAGTTCGCGCTCGGTCGGCAACTGGTCGCCGGGCTTGAGGTTCTTCGTCCGCACGAGGTCGAGCAACTTGCGGGCCACCTGCTCGGCCACGGAGTGCCGTTCGATCGGTGCAAACCCGCCGCCGCTCGCCATCGTCACGATGTCAATCTCCGAGCGCGCGCGAGCGGATCTGGTCGAGGCTCACCGCGAGCATCAGCACGACGCCGCGCGTCACATCCTGCCAGAAGCTCGACACGTTCATCAGCGTCAAGCCGTTGTTGAGCGTGCCGAGGATGAGGATGGCGAGCAGCGTGCCCCAGACGCTGCCGCGTCCGCCATTGAGGCTCGTACCGCCGAGAATGATCGCCGCGATGACGGTGAGGAGGTGCTGGCCGGCGGAGTTCGGCGCCGCCGCGCCGAGCATCGCCGCGAGCACGATGCCGGCGACGGCGCCCGACAGCGCCGAGACGATATAGAGCGTGACGACGGTGCGCTCGACCGGGATGCCGATCAGCCGCGCGGCTTCCGCATTGCCACCCGAGGCATAGACATGCCGGCCGAAGCGGGTGCGCGTCAGCACGAGCCAGAGCCCGAGAAAGGTGACGAGCATCAGGATCAAGGGCAGCGGCACGCCGAAGACCCGGCCCTGGCCGATGACGTTGAAGCCCGGCACCATCAGCGGCCGCGTCAGGCCGCCCGTCATGACGAGCGCGAGGCCCGAGACGATGCTCATCATGCCGAGCGTGACGATCAGCGGATTGAGCTTCAGCCTTGTGGTGAAGAGGCCGTTGATCCAGCCGATCGCCGCGGCGACGAAGACGGCGACCGCCACGGCGAGCCAGATGTCGAGCCCCTGCATGTGGAGGAGCGAGATCACCACGCCGGTCAGCCCGGCGATCGCCGCGACGGAGAGGTCAAGCCCGCCGGCGATGATCAGCGGCGTGCCGGTCGCCGCCATCAGGCCGATGAAGGCGACGTTCGAGCCGATCGACAGCATGTTGCGCACGCTGAGGAAGAAGGGCGACAGCACCGAGAACACGACGACGAGGCCGATATAGAAGACGAGCAGCACGGCGACGCCCGACCAGGGGCGGCCGAGAAGGCTCGTCATCCGCCGGCGGGTGGCCGAGATCGTGGCGGGCGTGGCGGTGGCCATGGTCGTTCCTCAGGCAGCGTGAAAGGCGGGGTCGGCGCTGGTCGCGGCCATCAGTTGCGCCGGCGTGGCGCCGCGCCCGAAGCGGCCGACGACGCGGCCACGGTCGAGCACGAGGGCACGGTCGCCGAGGCCGGCGACCTCCTCGACATCGGAAGAGAGCACGAGCACGGCGAAGCCGCGGTCGGCGAGATCGCGCAGCTTGCCGTAGATCTCCTTGCGGGCGCCGACATCGACGCCGCGCGTCGGCTCCTCGAGGATCAGGAGTTCGACGCCCTCGACCAGCCAGCGGGCGATGCAGACCTTCTGCTGATTGCCGCCGGACAGGGTGCGGATGCGCTGCTCCGGGCCGCGCGTGCGGATGCCGAGCCCGTCGATCCATTTCTTCGCGTGGCTCGTCTCGGCACTCTTCGAGACGAAGAGGCCGCGCTCGAAGCGCTCCTGGAAGGAGAGCGCGATGTTCTCCCGCACGGTGAGGTCGGCGATGATGCCTTCCTTCTTCCGCTCCGCGGCGACAAAGCCGATGCCGGAGCGCTTGCCGGCGACCGGCGAGGCCGGCCGGTATTCCCGCCCGCCGAGCCGGATGCGGCCGGCCTTCATCGGCCCGAGCGCGCCATAGATCGCCCGGCCGAGCACCTCGATGCCCGACCCGACCAGGCCGAACACGCCGAGAATCTCGCCGGCCCGGATCGAGAAGCCGATATCGTCGAGCTTGCCGGGAAGCGACAGCGCCTCGACCGACAGGATCTCCTCGCCCTTCGCCGCTCCACCCTCGGCATAGAGGTCGCCGACCGTATTGCCGAGCATGGCGGCGAGCACGTCGGCATGGTTCGTTTCGGCCGTGCGGAAGGTGCCGGCATTCCTGCCGTCGCGCAGCACGGCGATGCGGTCGGAGATCTCGAAGACCTCCGAGAGATAATGCGAGATGTAGACGACGGAGACCGACTGCGCCTTCAGCCGGCGGATGATCCTGAAGATCAGCGTCGCCTCCTGCTCGGTCAGGGCGGCGGTCGGCTCGTCCATGATCAGGATGCGGGCCTGGCCGGCGAGCGCGCGGGCGATCTCGACGATGCGCTGCTCGGCGACGGACAGGCGCTTCATCACCGTATCCGGGTCGATCGCGCCGAAGCCGAGCTGGTCGAGCAGCTCGCGCGAGCGCCGACGCATCGCCGCGTCGTCGACCGAGCGGAAGAGGAGGCCCTTCTTCAGGGGCAGGTCGCCGGCGAAGATGTTCTCGGCCACCGTCATATCGGGCATCACCGAGATCTCCTGCGGCAGCAGGCGGACGCCGGCGGCGACCGCGGCGCTCGGCGCGGCGAAATCGACCGTCTCGCCGTCGACCGCGATCGTTCCCGCATCACGGCCGTAGAGCCCGGTCAGGATCTTCATCAGCGTCGACTTGCCGGCGCCGTTCGAGCCGAGCAGGGCGACGACCTCGCCGGCCTCGACGGTGAAATCGACGCCGGAAAGCACGGGCACGCCCCCGAAGGACTTTCCGATCCCCTGCATGTGCAGGCGCGGCGCGGCGGTCGGCATGGCGGGCCTCGACTAAGGGAAAGGGAGGTCGGCGGGGAGGAGCGCCCTCCCCGCCGCACGGTCGATCAGTTCGACGGGATCAGGTTCTCGAAGCCCTTCAGCTCCGGCGACTGGCGCAGCGCCGCGAGATGCTCCTGGAACTTCGCGTCGGGGAACTGGAAGTCGATCCCCTTGTCGTCGGCGCATTTGAAGTTCGAATAGAACTCGCAGACATTGCCCTTCGTCACGATGACGTGGTTGACGAGCACGGTCGAGGGCGTCTCCTTGCCGGCGAGCTGGGCGAGCGCGAGCGGCAGCAGATAGTTGCCGTAGCGCTCGGGGAAGTAGCCGACCGAGGCGACGAAGGTCGGCTCGTCCATCATGGTCTGGATCTCGTCGGCTCCCATGCCGACGACGACGAGGTCCGCCTCGCGGCCGGCCTGCTTGACGGCGCGCAGCATGCCGGTCGCCGACTGGTCGTTGATCGCCGTCACCATGATCGGAACGCCGGCCGGGATGCGGCCGAGCACGTTCGTCATCTGGGTGAAGCTCTCCTCGAGCACGTTCTTCGTGTCGATCTTGATGACGTGATCCGGGCTGAAGCCCTCGACGGCCGCGAGGAAGCCCTCGACCTGGCCGCCGGTGCGCATTGCCGGGATCGCGCCCGACTGCGGCAGCTCGCCGACGACGAAATAGCCTTCCTTGACCTTGTCGGCGCCGAACTTCGCGATCGCCGCCTGGCCGAGATAGGCACCGCCCATATAGCCGGAGCGGGGATTGTTGGCGCCGAAGAAGGTGGCGCCCGGCATCGGGATGTCGATCGCCGTCACCTTGGTGCTGGCGTCGTTCATCTGCTGCATGATCGTCGCGCCGAAATTGGCGTCGGTCTGGAATTCGATCACGTAGTCGACATTGCGCTGCAGGAAGCTCTGCGCGTTGGCGAGCGCGGTGGCGCCGTCGAGCCGGTTGTCGGCGATGACGAGCTCGACGCCGGCCGCCTCGGCATTCGCCTTCAGGCCTTCCTCGACCTTCAGGCAGAAGGAGACGTCGCGCTGCAGATTGGCGAAGCCGATGACGAGCTTCTCGCCATTGCGCGGCTTCGACACCGAGGCGGCCTCGGCGACCATCGCCTTGAGGTTCTCGGCGCTGATCATCGAGCCGTCATGGCCCGACAGGTTGAAGCCGTGGAAATCCTGCGCCTGGGCGGCGGTGCCCAGAAGCAGGGCGAAGGTCGCCGCCGCGGCGCCGCGCGCCAGCGGGCGCAGAGTGTGCTCGAGACGAGTCATTGGTCCGTCTTCCTCCCTCTTGTGGGCCGGTCGGCCCCTTTTCGGCCGCACCGCCGCGAGGCTCGCGGGCGGCGGCGGCCGGATGATCCTCAAGCGAACGTCGGCGGACGGAACCGGGTGAGACCTCGGAACGGCGCATCGCAGCCGCCCTCGACAGGCCGGCGGCGCGGCGATCCCCTCTCCTCCCCCGGCGCCGTCGCGACGGCCGCCTTCCTCATTTCCTCGGCGCCGGTCGGCTCTTCTTGAAAAATTGGCCAGACCAATTATGCGCGTTGTCACCATAATCAGCCTCGCCTAGCTTGCCAAGAGCTCCGCGCCGAAATCGGCGAGCGACCGAGGACGCCGGAGGAGGAACCGCCCGATGCGCATCACGAACGCCACCTGCCATGTGCTGAAATGGCCGGAACCCAATGATTTCGGCCATGACCGGATGACCGTCCTGGTCCGGCTCGATACCGACGCCGGCATCCATGGCTGGGGCGAGGCGATCGCCATGTGGCCGGAGGCCTGCAAGGCGACGGTGGCGATCGTCGAGGACGGCATCGCGCCCGTTCTCGCCGGCCGCGACCCGCGCGATCCCGAGGCCTGCTGGCAGGCGATGAAGGCGCACAGCTGGTGGTATGGCGAGGGCGGTATCGCGGCGCTCGCCATCTCGGCGCTCGACATGGCGATCTGGGACATCGCCGCGAAGGAGGCCGGCAAGCCGCTCGTCGCGCTTCTCGGCGGCGCGGCGCACGCGGCGCTCCCCGCCTGCGCGAGCCTCCACGTCAACCAGCCGACCATCGAGGATTCGGTCCGCGAGATCGCCGGACACATCGCCGCCGGCTTCCGTTCGACGAAGCTCGGCCTCGGCAAGCGCGGCCTGTCGAGGGCCGGCCGCGACCCGGATTACGACGTCGCGCTCGTCGCGGCGCTGCGCGAAGCGATCGGCCCGCAGGCCGGCATCATGGTCGATGCCGGCAACGGCACGAAATGGGATCGCGAGACGGCGATCCGCACGGTCCGGCGCATGGAGGAATCGCATATCGCGTGGATCGAAGAGCCCTTCCATCCGAGCGCGGTCGCCGACCACGTCGCGCTCGAGGCCGCGGTCGCGACGCCGATCGCCGCCGGCGAGCGCGAATGGCAGGCGGCCGGCTACGAGCGCTGGCTCGCCACCGGCGCGGTCGACGTGTTCGGCATCGATCCCGCCCGTGTCGAGGGCGTCACCGGCTTTCGCCGCGCCGCCGCGGCGATCGAGGCGGCGGGCAAGACCGTCAACGCCCATGCCTGGAGCACCGCCGTCCTGACCGCGGCGAGCCTCCATCTCTCGCTCGCCTCCCCGGGCGCGGAGCTCTTCGAGCTGAAGCCGCTGCCCGGACCGATGCAGTTCGACCTCGTCGAGACGCCGTTCTGGCACGACAATGGCCTCGTCACCGCGCCGGATCGCCCGGGCCATGGCGCCGAGCCGATCCCGGCCGTCCTCGAACGCTACCGCGCCGGCTGAAGGAGGCTGCGATGAAGACGATCGTCTGCTACGGCGATTCGAACACATGGGGTGCCGAGCCGCAGCCCTTCCGCGGCGCCGGCGGCCGTTTCGGGCCGAGCGTGCGCTGGCCCGGCGTGCTGCGCGCCCGGCTCGGCGAGGGGTTCGCCGTGATCGAGGAGGGCCTCAACGGCCGCACCACATGCGTCGACGATCCGGTCGAGGGCGCGCACAAGAATGGCGCGCGCTTCCTGCCGGTCTGCCTCGAAACGCACATGCCGCTCGACCTCTTGATCGTGAAGCTCGGCACCAACGACCTGAAGGCGCGCCTCTCGATGCAGGCCTGCGACATCGCCGCCGGCGCCGGCCTCCTTGCCGACACCGCGCTCCGCTCGGCCACCGGACCCGACGGCCGTCCGCCCAAGGTGCTCATCGTCGCGCCGGCGCCGCTCGCCCGGCTCGGCTGGCTCGCCGAAATGTTCGAGGGCGGCACGGCGAAGTCGCACCGCCTCGCCGCCGAGATGGCGGTGGTCGCGGCGGAGCGCGGCGTCGCCTTCTTCGACGCAGGCACAGTGATCGCCTCGAGCGAAGGCGACGGCATCCATCTCGACGGTGCCGCGCATCAGACGCTCGGCGAGGCGCTCGCGGAGACCGTCCGGAGCCTCTTCGCCGGCCCCTAGCCGCGTTTGGCGAGGCGGCGGGAAAACACTGGGCCATCTTGTCAAGTTGATAAATCGGATGGGACCGGCCGCCCGCCGGACCTTGTGGATCAGCCTTGGACCGCATGGAGATAGCCGTTGCGCCCCGTGCGCGCGGCTCTATAACAAGTTATCAACTTGTTGGCTCTCCGCAGCCCGGGAACGATCATGGCAGACCTCCTTCCTCCGATCTCGATCGTCCGGCCCCCCGTCATCGAGATCGGCGCCGGATCGCTCGCCAAGGTCGGGTCCTTCGCCGCGGCGCGCGGCGGCACGACGCTGGTGGTCGCCGACGCCTTCAATGCCGGGCGGGTGGATCGCCTCGGCCTCGCCGGCCCGGTCGTCGTGTTCGGCACGGTGAAGCCGGAGCCGGACATCCCCAATCTCGAGCAGCTCGTCGCGCTCGCCGACAGGGTGCGGCCCTCGGTGGTGATCGGCTTCGGCGGCGGCAGCGCGATGGACCTCGCGAAGCTCGCCGTCGTGCTCACGGGCAGCGGCCTCGATGTGCGCGGCATCGCCGGCGTCGGCAAGGCGCCGGAGCGGAGTGCCGCCCTCGTCCAGGTGCCGACCACGGCCGGCACGGGCAGCGAGGCGGGCATCCGCGCGCTCGTCACCGATCCGGCGACGCGCAACAAGGTCGCCGTCGAAAGCCGGTCGATGCTCGCCGATCTCGCCGTGCTCGATCCGGAACTGACCTTCAGCGTGCCGCCCGCGGTGACGGCGGCGACGGGCGTCGACGCGCTCGCGCACTGCGTCGAGGCCTTCACGAGCCGCCGTGCCCATCCGCTGATCGACGTCTACGCGCTCGAAGGCATCCGCCTCGTCGGGCGTTTCCTCAAACGCGCCGTCACGGACGGCGACGACGTCGCGGCGCGCACCGGGCTCGCGGTCGCCTCGCTCTATGGCGGCTTCTGCCTCGGCCCGGTCAACACCACCGCCGGCCATGCGGTCTCCTATCCGCTCGGCACCCGCCACGGCATCCCGCACGGGCTCGCCAATGCGCTGATCTTCCCGCATGTGCTCGCCTTCAACGCACCGGCAGTGCCCGAGAAGACCGCGCTCGTGCTCGAGGCGCTCGGCGTGCCGGATGGTAAGTCGGTGTTCGACGGCGCCTATCGCTTCTGCGAGCGGCTCGGCATCGACATGCGCCTCTCCGCGGCCGGGGTGCCGGCCGACGATCTCGATGCGATGGCGGCCGAAGCGCACGCCATCCGCCGCCTGCTCGACTTCAACCCGCGAGATATCGGCAAGGACGAGATCCGCGCGCTCTATCAGGCGGCCTATTGAGCGGGGGCGGGTGAATTTCGCCGTTCCCGCGGCCCGCCCTGCCCCCAATCACCGCCGCCCGGAAGACGCCTCGGCCCAGCCCTCCTCCGGGCGCGGCGGGAACGAACCGGCGGCGGCGGCCGTTCTCGGCGCATCGTTCCTGATGGGAGATGCGCCATGACGACCTTCCGTTCCGCCGCGGCGACGGCCGCGCTTCTGATCGGCCTCGCCGGCCCGGCCTTCGCGCAGGACATCGAAGTCGCGCCGCCCCCGGGCGAGCTCGCCCCGCCGCCGGGCTGCGAGCAGACGACGGTGACGACCGATGACGGCGTCGAGACCACGACGCAGACGACCACCAACTGCGCCGAGCCCTATGACGACGCGCCCGATCCGGACGGCACGACCGTGATCATCCGCTGACGCGGACCGGCCGCCGGCCTCTCGAGGGCCGGCGGCCCGCCCTCTCCCGCGCTCGCGGGATTGTCCGGCTCCGCCCGCTCTGTTAGACCGCGGCCGAGCGAGAGGGCCCCCTGATGATCCCGCGCTATTCGCGCCCCGAGATGACGGCGATCTGGTCGCCGGAGACGAAGTTCCGCATCTGGTTCGAGATCGAGGCACACGCCCTCGACGCCATGGCCGAGATCGGCGTGGTGCCGAAGGAAGCGGCCGTGACGGTCTGGGAAAAGGGTGGCGCGGCGACCTTCGACATCGACCGGATCGACGAGATCGAGCGGACCACCAAACACGACGTCATCGCCTTCCTGACCCATCTCGCCGAGATCGTCGGCGAGGACGCCCGCTTCGTGCATCAGGGCATGACCTCGTCGGACGTGCTCGACACCTGCTTCAACGTCCAGCTCGTGCGCGCCGCCGATCTGCTGATCGCCGACGTCGACGCCCTGCTCGCCGCCCTGAAGCGGCGTGCCTTCGAGCACAAGGACACCGTCACGATCGGCCGCAGCCACGGCATTCATGCCGAGCCGGTCACCTTCGGCGTCAAGCTCGCCCAGGCCTATGCCGAGTTCGACCGCTGCCGCGCGCGCCTCGTCGCGGCGCGCGCCGAGGTGGCGACCTGCGCGATCTCGGGCGCGGTCGGCAGCTTCGCCAACATCGATCCGCGCGTCGAGGAGCACGTCGCGGAAAAGCTCGGCCTCGTTCCCGAACCCGTCTCGACACAGGTCATCCCGCGCGACCGGCATGCGATGTATTTCGCCACCCTCGGCGTCGTCGCCTCCTCGATCGAGCGGCTGGCGACCGAGATCCGCCATCTGCAGCGGACCGAGGTGCTCGAGGCGGAGGAGTATTTCTCGCCCGGCCAGAAGGGCTCCTCGGCGATGCCCCACAAGCGCAACCCGGTGCTGACCGAGAACCTGACCGGCCTCGCCCGGCTGGTGCGCGGCATGGCGCTGCCGGCGATGGAGAATGTCGCGCTCTGGCACGAGCGCGACATCTCGCATTCCTCGGTCGAGCGGATGATCGGCCCCGATGCCACCGTGACGCTCGACTTCGCGCTCGTCCGGCTCACCGGGGTGATCGACAAGCTCCTCGTCTACCCGCAGAACATGAAGAAGAATCTCGACCGGCTCGGCGGGCTCGTCCATTCGCAGCGGGTTCTGCTCGCCCTCACCCAGAAGGGCGTTTCGCGCGAGGACGCCTATCGGCTCGTGCAGCGCAACGCCATGAGGGTGTGGGAACAGGGCGCCGACTTCCTGGCCGAACTGAAGGGCGATCCCGATGTGACGGCGGCCCTCACCGACGCCGAGCTCGAGGAGAAGTTCGACCTCGGCTATCACACCAAGCACGTCGACACGATCTTCCGCCGGGTGTTCGGCACCGCCTGACGCCATGCCGCACCGGATCGCCTTGAAGGCCGTTGCGCACGATGCGACGGCACCGGCACAGTGTGCGTGCGGAGAGGCCCGAGGCGCGATCGTGATCCCGAAGATCATCCACCAGACCTGGAAGAGCGCCGACGTCCCGGAGGCCTTCCGCGCCTGGCAGGCCGGCTGGCGCGCGCGCCACCCCGACTGGGACTATCGGCTCTGGACGGATCGCGACCTGCTCGTCTTCGTCGCCGCCCACTATCCGGAGCATCTCGCCAGCTTTACCGCATACCGCAACGGCGTCGAGCGGGCGGATGCGGCGCGCTACATGCTGCTCGAGCATTTCGGCGGCGTCTATGCCGATCTCGACGCGGAATGCCTGGCGGCATTCGACCCGCTGCTCACCGAGAGGCGGGTCGTGCTCTGCCGCGAGCCGGGCGAGAAAGCGCGCGAGATCGGCTCGTCGCGCGGCCTTCCATTCCTCGTGTTCAACGGGGTCATGGCGAGCCCGCCGGGCCATCCCTTCTGGCGCCATGTGCGCAGCCGGCTCGAGGTGGCGCGGAATGCACCGGACGTGCTCGATTCGACCGGGCCGTGCCTTCTGACGGGGGCCTATCTCTCTTTCGCCGCGCCCGACACGATCCGCCTCGCCGCCGCCAACCTTTTCAGCCCCGCCGCTCCGGCCGAGGCGACGCCGGACGACGACGACGGCGGCGGCACGTTCGCCCGCCATCACTGGGCCGGCACCTGGTGGCGACCGCCGCGCGGGGGTCGCTGGCACCGCGCGCGATCGGCCGTGCTCGCGCGGCTCTACAGAGCACGAATCGCGCTCTTCGGCGGAGCGAGGCTCGACCCGTCGGCAACGCGTGCCGCGGTCTCGCGCGAGGCGCTCGCCCGGCCGCTGCCCGAGGGCGACCGGATCGCCATTCTCGTTCCGGTCCGCAACGCGGTGGAGCATCTGGCTCGCTTTCTCGACGAGATCGCGGCGCTCGACCTGCCGAAGGACAAGGTGAAGCTCGCCTTTTGCGAGGGAGACAGCACCGACGGCACCTATGAGGCGCTCGAACGTCTGGTTGCGCCGCTGCGGCCGCACTACCGAGACATTCTCCTGCTCCGCCACTCCGTCGGCACGCGGTTCCGGCACGACCGGCGCTGGCATCCCTCCGTGCAGCGGGCGCGGCGCGCGGGGCTCGCGCGGGCGCGCAACCATCTGGTCGACCATGGCCTCGCCGAAGACGACGACTGGGCACTGTGGATCGACGTGGATGTCTGGCGCTTCCCGCCCGACATCGTCGCCACGCTTCGGGCGGCGCGGGCCCGCATCGTCGTGCCCAATTGCGTGCTGACCCCGGGCGGGCCGAGCTTCGATCTCAACAATTTCCTCACCCGGCCGGAACCGCGCGACCATCGCTATTATCGCGCTGTCAGGCAGGGCATCTACCAGCCACCGGCGAACACCTGGTCACGGGTGCATCTGAGCGCCTTGCGCGATCTCGACCGCGTGCCGCTCGATTCGGTCGGCGGCACGATGCTGCTGGTCGACGCGGCGCTGCACCGCGGTGGCCTGCGCTTTCCCGAGCTCCCCTACGATCACCTTCTCGAGACCGAGGGGTTCGGGCGGCTCGCGCGCGACGTCGGCGTGACGCCGATCGGCCTGCCGGGCGTCGAGATCCTTCACGTTCCCTGGTGAGCCGGCGGGTCCTCAGCCGGCGGGCCGCACCGCGTCGAGCATCGCCGTCATGCCGAGACGCAGATAGATGCTGTCGGTGCCGAGCGCGACGAAATCATAGCCGAGCGCGCGGTAGTCGATCGCCTGCGCCGGCGTGATGGCGAAGATGCCGGCCCATTTTCCGGCGGCCCGGACCGCCACCAGGATGTCGCGCGCCGCCTGCTCCATCGCCGGGCTGCGCTGGTCGACGGCCGCACCATGAGCGAGCGTGATCGAAAGATCGGACGGCCCCACGAAGACGCCGTCTATGCCGTCGACGGCGAGGATGTCGCCGAGCGCGGCGAGCGCCTCGCGCGTCTCGATCATCGCAAAGGCGACCGTCTCCCGGTTGGCACGGGCGAGATAGGCGTTCGCGTCGGTCTCGCCCGTCAGGGCGAAGGCTCGCGTCGGCCCCCAGCTGCGGGCGCCGAGCGGCGGGAACTTCATCGCCGCGACAAAGGCCTTCGCATCGGCGACCGAATTGATCATCGGCGCGATGACGCCTTCCGCGCCCATGTCGAGCGCACGGCTCGCCATCGCGAAATCACCGACCGGCACGCGCACCAGCGCCGGCTTGCCGAGCGGAACGACGGCGCCGAGGCCGCGCATCACGCCCTCCGGACCCCACAGCCCGTGCTGCATGTCGAGCGTGACGCAGTCGAAGCCCGCGCGGGCGCTCGCCTCGGCGAGCAGCGGCTCGGGGATGCCGATCCACGAGGTCAGCAGACCCCCACCGGCAGCAAGGCGCGAAGCGAGAGAAGCCATCCGTCCGTCGTCTCGGCTCAAGCTTCCTTCATCACCTGATCCTTCGCCTTGGCGAGCAGCTCGTCCATGGTGCGGCGGATCTGGTGGTCGGACTGGGCGACGCCGGCGGCGTCGAGATCGGCGCGGATCTTGCGGAACACGTCCTCGTCGCCGGCCTCCTCGAAATCGGCCGAGACGACTTCGCGGGCATAGGCGTCCGCGTCGTCGCCCGTCTTGCCGATCAGTTCGGCGGCCCACAGGCCGAGCAGCTTGTTGCGCCGGGCGGTCGCCTTGAACTGCAGCGCCTCGTCGTGAGCGAACTTCTTCTCGAAGGCGTCCTTGCGGTCGTCGAAGGTCGTCATCATCCTCTCCCGAAAGGGCCGAGCCTGACCGGCGGCCGTACGGGCCCTTGCATAGCCCGCGGCAACCCCCAAATCAACGTCGGCTCCCGGCCCACTCAAACGCCGCAATCGGGCGTCATTGTGCATTTGCGAGCGATCGAGTAGGTTCTCGCCGCGCGAGAACGGGAAGAGAACTTCGGTCCCGAGTCGCGCGCCCGTTTCGCCGCGGCGAATCCACGTTCACACGGAACCCCGGCCCATTATGGATTTCCTCAAACCACGGTATGTGCCCATGAACCGTCGTCGGCGCATCTATGAAGGCAAGGCGAAGATCCTCTTCGAGGGTCCGGAGCCGGGCACGCTGATCCAGTTCTTCAAGGACGACGCCACCGCGTTCAACAAGAAGAAGCACGAGATCGTCGACGGCAAGGGCGTCCTCAACAACCGGATCTCCGAGCACATCTTCAACCACCTGAACCGGATGGGGATTCCGACGCATTTCATCCGCCGGCTCAACATGCGCGAGCAGTTGATCCGCGAGGTCGAGATCATCCCGCTCGAAGTGGTGGTGCGCAACATCGCGGCCGGTTCGCTGGCCAAGCGCCTCGGCATCGAGGAAGGCACGGTGCTGCCGCGCTCGATCATCGAGTTCTACTACAAGGCCGACGCGCTCGACGATCCGATGGTCTCGGAAGAGCACATCACCGCCTTCGGCTGGGCGACGCCGCAAGAGATCGACGACATCATGGCGCTCGCCATCCGCGTCAACGATTTCCTCTCCGGCCTTTTCCTCGGCGTCGGCATCCAGCTCGTCGACTTCAAGATCGAATGCGGCCGGCTCTGGGAAGGCGACATGATGCGGATCGTCGTCGCCGACGAGATCTCGCCGGATTCCTGCCGGCTTTGGGACATCCAGACCCAGAACAAGCTCGACAAGGACCGCTTCCGCCAGGATCTCGGCGGCATGCTCGAGGCCTATCAGGAAGTCGCGCGCCGTCTCGGCATCCTGATCGAGCAGGAGCGTCCGGCCGGTTCCGGTCCGGTCCTCGTCCAGTAAGGACGCGCGACCTCACGACGATCAGGACGGCGGCCTCCGGCCGCCGTCTTCGTTTCCGCCCCACCCTTCCCTTCCGGGCCGCATCGCCCTAGAAGGGCGGCACCGCACGAGAAGCGAGAGGAAGCCGATGAAGGCGCGCGTCACCGTCACGCTCAAGAACGGCGTGCTCGATCCGCAAGGCAAGGCGATCGGCAATGCGCTCCATTCGCTCGGCTTTCCGGGCGTCGGCGCGGTCCGCCAGGGCAAGGTGTTCGACGTCGAGATCGCCGAGACGGACAGGACCGCCGCCGAAGCCGCGCTCTCGGCGATGGCCGAGAAGCTGCTCGCCAACACCGTTATCGAGAATTACTCGGTCGAGATCATCGGCTGACCCGCGACGGAACGGAGTACCGCCATGAAAGCCGCCGTCGTCGTCTTTCCGGGATCGAATCGCGAGCGCGACATGATCGCGGCGCTCGAGCAGATTTCCGGCCGCCGGCCCGACGTGGTGTGGCACGCCGACACCGAGCTGCCCAAGGTCGATCTGATCGTCGTGCCGGGTGGCTTCTCCTATGGCGACTATCTGCGCTCGGGCGCGATCGCGGCGCGCGCGCCGATCATGCGCACGATCGCCGAGCGAGCCGCGGCCGGCGTCGCGGTGCTCGGCGTCTGCAACGGCTTCCAGATCCTCTGCGAGGCGGGTCTGCTGCCGGGCGTCCTGATGCGGAATGCCGGGCTCCGCTTCGTCTGCAAGGAAGTGCATCTGCGCGTCGAGACGACGGCGAGCCCCTTCACCGCGGACTATGAGGCGGGCGACGTCATCCGCTGCCCGGTCGCCCATGGCGACGGCAATTACCGCTGCGACGACGAGACCTTCCGCCGCCTCACAGGCGATGAGCGGATCGCCTTCCGTTATGTCGACGCGACGGGCGCGCGCACGCCGGCCGCCAATCCGAACGGCTCGCTCGACGACATCGCCGGCATACTGTCGGAGGCCCGCAACGTGCTCGGCATGATGCCCCATCCGGAAAACCTGATCGAGCCGCTGCACGGTGGCACCGATTGCCGGCCGCTCTTCGAGAGCCTCGTCGAGCGGCTCGGCGTCGCCGCCTGAAGTCAGCCGCGCGGCCGAACCGCAGCGAGCTTCCAGACGCCGGTCGACCGGTCGAAGACATAGGTGCCGTCCCGGCAGAAGACGGCGTAGCGCAACGTCCCGTCGAAGGCGGGCGCGCGCAGCGGCGTCCCGGTGATGAGGCACACACGCGCGTCGACGTCGAACAGCCGGTCGGCGAGCGCGGAGAACTGCTCCGCCTCATAGAGTTCGCCGCCGACCGCGAGCGGGAACTTGGTCAGCCGCCGTTCCATGTCGCGATCGTCGATCTGCATGGCGTCGACGAAGCGCTCCCAGAAGAGCGAGAAGCCGTCATTGGCGCGCGCCGGCACGGAGAAGCCGAGGAGCGGCAGGACGAGGGCGAAGAGAAACGGACGAAACGTCACGCGATGAGCTTCCGGGCGGATCGGGCCGACGGGGCCAGCCGAGGGATCGAATCTAGACGCGATGCCGCCGGCCTGCTGTGACGGCCGGCACATCCCGGCGGCGGACGCGCTTTTCATTTACTCCCGTGCCGCGACGGGCTATCGGGGGCGGTCCCCCGAGCCGCCATCCGAGGATGCCGCCCTTGCTCCGCAACGACACGCCGATCACGCCCGAACTCGTCGCCAGCCACGGGCTCAAGCCCGACGAGTATCAGCGCATTCTCGATCTGATCGGCCGCACGCCGACACTGACCGAACTCGGCATCTTTTCGGCGATGTGGAATGAACACTGCTCCTACAAATCGTCGAAGAAATGGCTGCGCACCCTGCCGACCACCGGACCGCGGGTGATCTGCGGGCCGGGCGAGAATGCCGGCGTCGTCGACATCGGGGACGGCGAGGCGGTGATCTTCAAGATGGAGAGCCACAACCACCCCTCCTTCATCGAGCCCTATCAGGGCGCGGCGACCGGGGTGGGGGGCATCCTGCGAGACGTCTTCACCATGGGCGCCCGGCCGATCGCGGCCCTCAATGCGCTGCGCTTCGGCGCGCCGGACCATCCGAAGACCCGCCATCTCGTCTCGGGCGTCGTGTCCGGCGTCGGCGGCTACGGCAACTCGTTCGGCGTGCCGACGGTCGGCGGCGAAGTCAATTTCCACGCCCGCTACAACGGCAACATCCTCGTCAACGCCTTCGCGGCCGGCCTCGCCCGGACCGATTCGATCTTCTACTCGAAAGCCGAGGGCGTCGGCCTGCCGGTCGTCTATCTGGGCTCGAAGACCGGACGCGACGGCGTCGGCGGCGCCACGATGGCGTCGGCCGAGTTCGACGACCAGATCGAGGAGAAGCGGCCGACCGTCCAGGTCGGCGACCCCTTCTCGGAGAAACTGCTGCTCGAGGCCTGCCTCGAGCTGATGGCGAGCGGCGCGGTGATCGCCATCCAGGACATGGGCGCCGCCGGCCTCACCTGCTCGGCCGTCGAGATGGGGGCGAAGGGCGATCTCGGCATCGAGCTCGACCTCGACAAGGTGCCGGTGCGCGAGGCGGCAATGACCGCCTATGAGATGATGCTGTCGGAGAGCCAGGAGCGCATGCTGATGGTGCTCCGCCCCGAGAAGGAGGCCGAGGCCGAGGCGATCTTCCGCAAATGGGATCTCGATTTCGCGGTGATCGGCCGGACGACGGACGATCTCCGCTTCCGCATCCTGCATGGCGGCGCGGTCATGGCCGACCTGCCGATCAAGGACCTCGGCGACCAGGCGCCGGAATACGACCGGCCGCACGTCGCCCGTCCGGCGCCGGCGCCGATCGAGGCGGTGCCGCCGCCGAACGATTATGCGGAGGCGCTGCTGAAGATCGTCGGCTCGCCGGACATGGCTTCGCGCCGCTGGGTCTGGGAGCAGTACGACCATCTGATTCAGGGCAATACGGCGCAGCGCCCGGGTGGCGACGCGGCCGTCGTGCGGGTGATCGGGCACGAGACCAAGGCCCTCGCCTTCTCGCTCGACGTCACGCCGCGCTATTGCGAGGCCGATCCGGTCGAGGGCGGCAAGCAGGCGGTCGCCGAATGCTGGCGCAATCTGACCGCCGTCGGTGCCGAGCCGCTCGCCGTCACCGACAATCTCAATTTCGGCAACCCCGAGAAGCCGGAGATCATGGGACAGCTCGTCGGCGCGATCGAGGGCATCGGCGCCGCCTGCCGCGCGCTCGATTTTCCCGTCGTGTCGGGCAATGTCTCGCTCTACAACGAGACCAACGGCCTCGCCATCCTTCCCACCCCGGCGATCGGCGGCGTCGGCCTTCTGCCCGACATCGGAACGATGGCGACGATCGGCTTCAAGGCGGCGGGCGACACCGTCGTTCTGGTCGGCAAGCCGGGCCGCCATCTCGGCCAGTCGATCTATCTGCGCGAGATCCTCGGCCGCGAGGAAGGGCCGCCGCCGACGGTCGACCTCGCGGAGGAGCGGCGGACCGGCGATTTCGTGCGCCGCGCCATCCGCGAGCAGATCGTCTCCGCCTGCCACGACCTTTCGGATGGCGGCCTCGCCCTCGCCCTCGCCGAAATGGCGATGGCCGGCGGTGTGGGCGCAACGGTCGCGCTGCCGGAAGACGCGGCGCCGCATGCCTATCTCTTCGGCGAGGATCAGGCGCGTTATCTCGTCACGGTCTCACCCGCCTCGCGCGGGGCGTTTTTTGCCGGCGCCCAGGCGGCCGGGATCGCGGCGGCCGAGCTCGGCACGGTCGGCGGCGACGATCTGGTGGTCCGGGACTTGCTCACCATATCGGTTGAAAAGCTGGCGCGCGCCCATGAAGATTGGTTCCCCGCCTTCATGGCGGGCGAACTCTAGATTCGGGTCCGCGACGGGCAGTTCGGGAGACAGGCCATGGCGATGAAGGCGCACGACATCGAGACGCTGATCAAGACGGCGCTCCCCGACGCCCGCGTCGTCATCCGCGACCTCGCCGGCGACGGCGACCATTACGCGGCGGAGGTCGTCTCCGAGTCCTTCCGCGGCAAGAGCCGGGTGCAGCAGCACCAGATGGTCTATCAGGCGCTCAAGGGCAATATGGGCGGCGCGCTGCACGCGCTCGCCCTGCAGACGAGCGCGCCGGAATAGGGCACAGTGCCGCCATTGATCGGGTCCAGTTGAAAGGACGCGGGCCGATGTCCGACACCACCGATATTGCGAGCCATACGCTCGCCTGGATGCGCCGGCTCGACGGACGGATGGATCAGGTGACGGACGTTCTCGTCCGCCACGAGGCGCGCCTGACGCGCATGGAGCGGGACTTCGCTGACATCAAGATCGATTTCTCCTCGATGGAGGGTCGATTCCTCGGCCTGATCAACGACACGATCCGCTTGCGCGAAAGCGTCGACGAGATGTCGATCAAGGTCGAGACGCTCGACCGCGCGATCACCGCCGTCGCCCGCTCGATCGACGCCCAGTCGGGCCGCATCGATGCGGTGGGCGAGACGGTCGCGGGCGTCGGAGAGCAGCTCGGCGGTCTCGACACGAGGCTCGGCGGCGTCGAAGGCCAGCTCGGCGGCCTGGACACGAGGCTCGGCGGCGTCGAAGGCCAGCTCGGCGGCCTGGATGCGAGGCTCGGCGGCGTCGAAAGCCAGCTCGGCGGTCTCGACACGAGGCTCGGCGGCGTCGAAGGCCAGCTCGGCGGCCTGGACACGAGGCTCGGCGGCGTCGAAGGCCAGCTCGGCCGGCTGGATGCGAGGCTCGGCGGCGTCGAGGGCCGGCTCGGCGGTCTGGACACGAGGCTCGGCGGCGTCGAGGGCCGGCTCGGCGGTCTGGATGCGAGGCTCGGCGGCGTCGGTGAACGGCAGGCGCGGACCGAGGCGCGTCTCGATGGCCTGGAGAGCCGGCTGGGCGCGGTGGATACGAAGGTCGACCGGCTGGACGGCAAGCTCGACGGGCTCGCCGGCGCCCTTGACGTGCAGGCCCATAAGATCGACATGATCCTGGCGAAGCTCGCCTGACCTCCCCCGGCGAACAGAAAGACGATCCCATGAGCGACATCCATTCCTTCATCGACGGCGAGATCAAGGCGAACGACGTCGTCCTGTTCATGAAGGGCACCCCGGCCTTCCCGCAATGCGGCTTCTCCGGCCAGGTCGTGCAGATCCTCGATTATCTCGGCGTCGACTATAAAGGCGTCAACGTGCTCGCCGACGCGGAACTCCGCCAGGGCATCAAGGAATTCTCAAACTGGCCGACGATCCCGCAGCTCTATGTGAAGGGCGAGTTCGTCGGTGGCTGCGATATCGTCCGCGAGATGTTCCAGGCCGGCGAGTTGCAGGGATTCCTCTCTGAGAAGGGCGTCCCGGTCGCACAGCAGGCCTGACGGACGCATCGCCGGCCTTTCGTCGAAGCCGGGCGCCCCGCGCCCGGCTTTCGTCATTCGGGCTCTCCACCATCGCGCGTCACGCCCCTGTGATGTGACGTGAGGGGAACTTCCGGCTGCGCGACCCGTTGGCCCGCCAGTTGAGAGGAAGCCCCCGTCACCCCGCCCATCCCATGGGGTGGCTCCTGCGCCGAGGCGCGGGGCGCCGTTCGGCCGCAGAGCCGACCGATGAAAGGAGACAATTCATGATGTCCAAGCTGAAGGCCGCCGTCGTCGGCATCTCGACCGCGGCGATGCTCGTCACCACCCCGCTGATGGCGGCGCCTGTCCTTGTGCAGCCGGCGGCACCGGCCGCCTCTGCGGCGACCGATACGCAGCTCGTCGAGGTCCGGCACGAGGGCCGCCGCTGGTGGCGCCACCGCGATCGTCATCGTCATGGCCGCTGGGACGGCCCGCGCCATCACCGCCACTACTATTACGGCCATCGCCATCGGGATCGCAGCAATATCGGCGCGGGCATAGCGGGCCTCGCCGTCGGTGCGATGATCGCCGGCGCGCTGTCGCAGCCGCGCGCCGGCTACAGCGACCGCGACGCCTATTGTGCCTCGCGCTACCGCTCCTACAATCCGCGGACCGGCACCTACACGACCTATGACGGCCGGCAGGTCGCCTGCCGCTGAGGCCATCCTCCCGGCTCTTGCGAAACGGCGCGGTCCTCGGACCGCGCCGTTTTCACGTCCCGGCCCTGCCGAGGGCCGAGAAATCGAACAGCCGCCGGTCGAGCAGATGCGACGGATTGGCGTTGCCGAGCGCCTTCAGCATGACATCCTTGCGGCCGGGATGTCGGCGCTCCCATTCGGCGAGCATCGCCTTCGCGGCGTTCCTCTGCAGCCCTTCCTGCGAGCCGCACAGGTCGCACGGGATGATCGGGAAGGCCATCGCCGCGGCGAAACGGGCGATATCGTCCTCGGCCGCATAGGCGAGCGGCCGCAGCACCATCACATCGCCCGCCTCGTTCAGGAGCTTTGGCGGCATGGCGGCGAGCTTGCCGCCATGGAAGAGGTTCATGAAGAAGGTCTCGAGAATATCCTCGCGGTGATGCCCGAGGACGAGCGCGGCGCAGCCCTCCTCGCGGGCGATCCGGTAGAGATGGCCGCGCCTGAGCCGGGAGCAGAGCGCGCAATAGGTCCGCCCCTCGGGGATCTTCGAGGTGACGATCGAATAGGTGTCCTGCCGCTCGATGCGATAGGGAACGCCGATCCCGTCCAGAAAGCGCGGCAGCACGTCCGCCGGAAAGCCCGGCTGCGCCTGATCGAGATTGCAGGCGAGGAGATCGACCGGCAGCAGCCCGCGCCATTTGAGATCGAGCAGGAGCGCGAGCAGCGTATAGCTGTCCTTGCCGCCCGAAAGGCCGACCAGCCAGCGTTCCTCCGGCCGCACCATGGCGAAATCGGTGAGCGCCTGCCGCATCTCGCGGATCAGCCGCTTGCGCAGCTTCTGGAACTCGACCGTCGACGGCGCGTCGCGAAAGAGCGGATGCGCGACGCCCTCGCCGGCATCGTCTTCGAGCGGGATCGCTTCGTCGAGCATGGCGGACCTCTCTTCTCCGCCTCCCTTTACCGCCCGCGGGCGAGGTTGACCACCACGACGCCGCAGATCGCCAGCACACCGCCGACGATCTCGATCGGCGTCGGCACCTCGCCGAGCCAGAGGAAGCCGACCAGCGTCGCGGTCGGCGGGATACCGTAGAGAAAGTTCGAGGCACGGCCGGCGGGAAACCGCTTCAACGCCGTCGCCCAGGTGAGATAGCCGATCACGGTCGGAAACACGACCATATAGGCGATCGCCCAGAACACCTCCGCCGGTGCCGTGCGGAGCGCCGAGACGGCCGGCGGCAGCCCGGGCAGCAGCGGCACGGCGCCGATGACGAACACCCAGGCGGTGACGACGAAGGCCGGATAGCGCCGCAGCAGCGGCTTCTGCAGCAGGCTCGAAATCGAGGTGCAGAGCGCCGCGCCGGCGATCAGCAGCGCACCGAGATTGAAGCCGAAGCTCTCCCCGCTGCCGAGCGCGATCAGCCCCACGCCCGAAAACGAGATCAGCGTGCCGACCCAGCTCATCGGGCCGAACCGCTCGCCGAGCACGGGAATGGCGAGCAGCGCGACGAGGATCGGATTGACGTTGATGATGAAGGCGGCGGGGCCGGCGGCGATCGTCGTCTCGCCGGTGTTGAGGAAGAGCGCGTAGAGCGGGATGAAGAGAAGCCCGAGCACGATGAAGCGGACGAGCTCGCGGCCGCGCGGCAGCGGCGGGCGCACGATCAGCAGATAGACGAGTGCCGGCACGGCCGCCGCGATGTAACGGGCGGCGGCGAGCTGATAGGGCGTGAGCGCCGAGAGGCCAACGCGGATCGCCGCGAAGGAAGAGGCCCAAGTGACGATCGTCACCAGCACCGCCGCGAAGCCGACCGGATCGAAACCGGTACGCCCGCCATCCCTTGCCGTCGCCATCTCCGGCCCTCCCCTCGTCCCGTCCCGCGCCCTTGAGAGGCGTCTCTACGGCATCAGTGCCGTGCCGGCGTCGCAACCGCCACCCGAAACGCGAAGGGCCGCCCGAAGGCGGCCCCGAAACGCGCGAAAGACGCGGAACTCAGCGCGAGTAGAACTCGACGACGAGGTTCGGCTCCATGTGCACCGGATAGGGCACGTCGGCGAGGCCGGGGACGCGGGCGAAGCGGGCGACCATCTTCGAATGGTCGGCCTCGACATATTCCGGCACGTCGCGCTCGGCGAGCTGGGTCGCCTCGATGACGACGGCGAGCTGCTTCGAGGCATCCTTGAGCTCGATCGTGTCGCCGACCTTGAGCATGAAGCTCGGGATCGTGACGCGGCGGCCATTGACCTTGACGTGGCCGTGGCTGACGAGCTGGCGGGCGGCGAACGGCGTGGCGGCGAACTTGGCGCGATAGACCACCGCGTCGAGCCGGCTCTCCAGAAGGCCGATCAGGTTCTCCGAGGAGTCGCCCTTGCGGCGGGTCGCCTCGGCATAGACCTTGCGGAACTGCTTCTCGGAGATGTTGCCGTAATAGCCCTTCAGCTTCTGCTTCGCGCGGAGCTGCGTGCCGTAATCGGAGACCTTGCCCTTGCGGCGCTGGCCGTGCTGGCCGGGGCCGTATTCGCGGCGGTTGACGGGGCTCTTCGGACGGCCCCAGAGATTTTCGCCGAGACGGCGGTCGATCTTATACTTGGACGAGAGACGCTTCGACATCGCGTATCCTTGCTGTGTTGAGGATCGCGCCCTCCTCTGCCCGCTCGCGCGGGCCGACAGGACGAGACGACGGGAGCAACCGGTCTCGTCCACGGGAGCATGAAACGCCGCGCGGGGCCCGAGGGCCCCGCTGCGACCGGGCCGATGTAGCGGAGCCGGCGCAGGAAGTCAACGCGCAGGGGTGGCCGCAGCGGGCACCGCCCACATCCAGAAGTGCCAGGGACCGCCGTGACGCGGATGCGTCAGCGTGAAATCGCGTTCCGGCGTCCGGATAAGGCCGAGGCGGGCGATCACCGCCTGCGAGCGGCGATTGTCGGGCATCGCATAGGCGATGATCCCGGCGAGGCCACGAATACCGGTCGCATGATCGAGCGCCGCCCGCGCGCTCTCGGTCGCATAGCCATGGCCCCAGGCGGAACGGGCGAAGCGCCAGCCGATCTCGAAATGCGGGCCGAGCGGATGGCGCGCATCCATGCGCGGCATCACCCCGCAATAGCCGAGAAAGGCGCCCTCGGGGCTCTCGACCGCGAAGCGGGAGGTGCCGTGCTCGCGCTCCGCGGCCCGGTAGCGCTCGAACTTCTCGTCGCTCGCCACGCGGTCGATCGGTCCGCCGAGATCGGCCATCACCTCGGCATCGGCGTGCATCGCCGCGAACGGCGCCCGATGACGCTCGTCCCAGATATGAAGGCGCAGCCTGTCGGTCTCGATCATCCCGGATCCTCCGCTCGGCGCGCATCTCGTCGCCCGGCCTTCTACCCCATCCCCTCTGCCGCGTCCCGCGCCGCAGCGACGGGACGGCTTGCAACCGGCGTCGCGCGACAACAGATAAGAAATCTTACATTTGCCCGCGAGGCCGCATGATCCCCTTCTCCGTGCTCGACCTGGCCCCCGTGCCGGAGGGTTCGTCCTCCGCGGACGCCTTCCGCAACACGCTCGATCTCGCCCGCCACGCGGAGCGGCTCGGCTATCGGCGCTACTGGCTGGCCGAGCACCACAACATGGTCGGCATCGCGAGCGCCGCGACCGCCGTGGTGATCGGCCATGTCGCGGCCGGCACCTCGACCATCCGGGTCGGCTCGGGCGGCGTGATGCTGCCGAACCACGCGCCGCTCGTCGTCGCCGAGCAGTTCGGCACGCTCGAATCGCTGTTCCCCGGCCGGATCGACCTCGGCCTCGGCCGGGCGCCGGGCACCGACATGCTGACCGCCCGGGCGCTGCGGCGCGACCAGGCGCAGGCCGCCGATCAATTCCCACAGGATGTCGTCGAACTGATCGGCTATTTCGAACCCGACGAGCCGGGCCGGCGGATCCGCGCCGTACCGGGGACGGGCTTGCGCGTGCCGGTCTGGCTGCTCGGCTCGAGCCTCTACAGCGCCCAGCTGGCGGCGATGCTCGGCCTTCCCTTCTCCTTCGCCTCGCATTTCGCGCCCGACCTGCTGCTCGAGGCGATCGAAATCTATCGTAGCCGCTTCGAGCCCTCCGAGCGGCTGGCGAAGCCCTATGTCATGCCTGCCGTCAACGTCTTCGCCGCCGACACGGAGGCCGAAGCGAAGCGCGCCTTCACCTCGCTCGAACAGCAATTCGCCCGGCTGCGGCGCGGCGCGCCCGGCAAGGTGCCGCCGCCGGTCGACGACATCGGCACCGTCATCTCGGCCGAGGAGCGGCTGTCGCTCGAGCGGACTTTCACCTATGCCTTTGTCGGCGACCGCGCGACGGTGAAGGACGGGCTCGCCCGCTTCATCGCGATGACCGGTGCGGACGAACTGATGATCGCCGGCCAGTTCTACGATCACGCGGCGCGGCTGCGGTCCTTCGCGATCGCGGCCGAAGTGCGCGACGCGCTCGCCGCCGAGCGGCAGGCGGCCTGAGCCGCCTCAGCCGGGCGCGAGGCCGAAGGCGGCGAGCAGCCCGGCGAGGCCGGCGGGCCAGGCGCCGCCCGAGGTGAGGTGCGCCCGGCCGGGCCGCATCGGGCGGTCCTCGGGCTCGGCCGCGAGCCCGAGCAGGCCGCGTACCCGGCGGGCGATCGCCTCCGCCGGATCGATGAAGACCACCGGCCAGGGCGCGAGCGCCGCGAACCGGTCGGCGAGGAAGGGATAGTGCGTGCAGGCGAGCACGATCGTATCCGTCCGCCGGCCGTCGATTTCGACGAAGGCCGGCGCAATCTCAGCCGCGATCGCCTCGTCGGAGACGGGGTCGCCGCGCATCACCGCTTCCGCATAGCGGGCGAGTTCGGAGGAGCCGACCAGCCGGACATGGCAGCCGCCGGCGAATTTCGCGATCAGGTCGCGCGTATAGTCGCGCTTCATCGCGCCCGGCGTCGCGAGCACCGCGACGACCCCGGAGTGGCTGCGCTCCGCTGCGGGCTTGATCGCCGGCACCGTGCCGACGAAGGGCACGGCGAAGCGCGAGCGCAGCGCCGGCAGGACGAGCGTCGAGGCGGTGTTGCAGGCGATGACGACGAGATCGGGCGTATGGCGCGGGATCAGCGCGTCCATCAAGCCGACGATCCGCTCGGTGAGCGCCGCCTCCTCCCAATCGCCATAGGGAAAGCCGGCATCGTCGGCGACATAGTCTATCGCCGCCGATGGCAGGCTGCGGCGGATGGCGTGCAGCACCGAGAGGCCGCCGATTCCCGAATCGAAGACGAGGAGACGGGGCGCGGCCTCGGCCGATGTCACGGCTCGTCCCCCCGCCCGGTAGTCAGCGTGCCGTCGCCGCGGTCGCGCGGCCGGGTCGGCCGGCGCTCGATCGCCGCGATCATGCCGCGCAGCGTCCGGACCTCCTGGCCCGTCAGGGCGGCCCGCTGCAGCATCGCCCGCAGCCCCTCGACGACGCTCGGCCGGCGCTCCGGCGGGCGGAAGAAGGAGGCGGCATCGAGCGAGGCCTCGAGATGCTCGAAGAGATTGAGCATCTCGGCCTTGGTGGCGGGCGGATCGTCGGGCCTGCCGAAGGGCAGCGCCTCCGCCTCGCCCGAGAAGCCCGACAGGCGCCATTCGTAGGCGAGGATCAGCACCGCCTGCGCGATGTTGAGCGAAGCGTATTCCGGGTCGACCGGCAGGGTGACGATCGCATCGGCGAGCGCCAGTTCCTCGTTCATCAGGCCGATCCGCTCGCGGCCGAACAGGATGCCGCCGGCGATGCCGTTCGCGGCACGCGGTCGCAACGCTGCCGCGGCCTCCTTGGGGCCGAGCACGGGCTTGGCGAGCGCCCGCGAGCGGGCCGTGGTGGCGAGCAGGAAGCCGAGATCGGCGACGGCCGCCTCCACCGTCGGAAACACCCGCGCCCGCGCGATCACATGGTCGGCCCGGCTCGCCGCGGCGTTCGCCCGCTCGTTCGGCCAGCCCTCGCGCGGATTGACGATCCGCAGATCCTTGAGACCGAAATTCGCCATGGCACGGGCGGCGGTGCCGATGTTCTCGCCGAGCTGCGGCTCGACCAGCACGATCGCCGGACCATCGGAAAGGAGCGTGTCGAAATTCTGCATGGCGGCGGGTTTAGGCCAATCGCCGCGGCTTGGCGAGGGGATCGGCGGGGGTATTGGCGGACCGGCCGCCGAGGCACGGGGTTCCCGCCGCGCCAACAGCCGGAAGGGCAACAGCCGGGAGGGCGGCGCACCCGGGCGCGCGGCACGCCGTCGCCGTGCCGTCCGCCGGCTTGCGCGCCGCCTGCCCTGGGAGGAGGATGATGGAACCGGAAATGGAGATCGCCGTCATGCCGACCGAGCTCGCCACCGCGCCGAAGGGCGCCCTGCCGAAGAACCTTTCCGACACAGTGCGCGACAATTGGGGCTGGTTCCTGGCGCTCGGTATCGTCTTCGTGATCGGCGGCCTGTTCGCGATCGCCCTGCCGCTCGTCTCCTCGCTCGCCGTCGGCGTCTTCCTAGCGGTCATCCTCGCCATCGCCGGCGTCGTGCAGATCGTGCACGCCTTCCGCATAAAGGCCTGGGGCGGCTTCCTGCTCGAGCTTCTGCTCGGCATTGCCGTGCTGCTCGGCGGCATTGCCATGTATGTCCTGCCGGTCTTCGCCGCGCTCGCCATCACGATCGTCGTCGCCGCCTCCTTCCTCGCGAAGGGGGTGTTCCAGATCCTGCTCGCCTTCCGCCTGCGACCGCGCGACGGCTGGGGCTGGATCCTCGCCGCCGGCATCGTCGCCCTCGTCGTCGGCGTCGCGATCCTCGCACAATACCCCTTCTCGGGCCTGTGGGTGCCCGGCGTGCTCGCCGGCGTGTCGCTGATCTTCACCGGCTGGAGCTATGTCGCCCTCGGTCTCGGCGCCCGGCAGCTCGGCTGAGGCCGACCGGCCGTCCCGTCGTCGGACCGGAGGCCTGCCACGAAAGGCGGAACTCCGCGGTTCTTTGCGCCGCAAACGACGGATGCTATAGGGTCGCGTTCCTTCCTTCCGTCCGGATTCCGGCCCGCTCAGAGGCGTCCGGACGCAGCCCGCGAGGTCAAAGGCTTCATGACGAAGATCAAGGTCGCCAATCCGGTCGTCGAGCTCGACGGCGACGAGATGACCCGCATCATCTGGCAGCTGATCAAGGACAAGCTGATCCACCCCTATCTCGACATCGACCTGCAATATTTCGATCTCGGCGTCGAGCATCGCGACGCGACCAACGACAAGGTGACGGTCGAGGCCGCCGAGGCGATCAAGAAGGTCGGCGTCGGCGTCAAATGCGCGACGATCACGCCCGACGAGGCGCGCGTGAAGGAATTCGGCCTCAAGGAGATGTGGAAGTCGCCGAACGGCACGATCCGCAACATCCTCGGCGGCGTGATCTTCCGCGAGCCGATCATCTGCAAGAACGTGCCGCGGCTCGTGCCGGGCTGGACGCAGCCGATCATCGTCGGCCGCCACGCCTTCGGCGACCAGTATCGCGCCACCGACTTCAAGGTGCCCGGCAAGGGCCGCATGACGATCAAGTTCGAGGGCGATGACGGCGCCGTCATCGAGAAGGAAGTCTTCAAGTTCCCCGGCGCCGGCGTCGCCATGGCGATGTACAATCTCGACGAGTCGATCCGGGAATTCGCCCGCGCCTCGCTGAATTACGGCCTGATGCGGAAATACCCCGTCTACCTCTCGACCAAGAACACGATCTTGAAGGCCTATGACGGCCGCTTCAAGGATCTGTTCCAGGAGGTGTTCGACGCCGAGTTCGCCGATGCGTTCAAGGCGGCCGGCATCATCTATGAGCACCGGCTGATCGACGACATGGTCGCCTCGGCGCTGAAATGGTCGGGCGGCTATGTCTGGGCCTGCAAGAACTATGACGGCGACGTCCAGTCCGACACGGTGGCGCAGGGCTTCGGCTCGCTCGGCCTGATGACCTCGGTGCTGCTGACGCCGGACGGGAAGACGGTCGAGGCCGAAGCGGCGCACGGCACGGTGACGCGGCACTATCGCGAGCATCAGAAGGGCAAGGAGACGTCGACCAATTCGATCGCCTCGATCTTCGCCTGGACCCGCGGCCTCGCGCACCGCGCCAAGCTCGACGACAATGCCGAACTCGCCGCCTTCGCGCAGACGCTCGAAAAGGTCTGCGTCGATACGGTCGAGGCGGGCTTCATGACGAAGGATCTGGCGCTGCTCGTCGGGCCGGACCAGAAATGGCTGTCGACGACCGGCTTCCTCGACAAGGTGAGCGACAATCTGACCAAGGCGATGGCGGCCTGAGCCCCTCGCCTTCCGCTTCGAAGGCCGGCGCGTCGCGCCGGCCTTTTTTGTCGGACGTCAGCCGGCGGGGGTGGCGATCCACCAGGTATTGCCGGTCGGATCCTTGATGCCGCCGCGGCGGTCGCCGTCCGGCTTGTCGGCCGGTGCGTCGACCGAGGTCGCGCCGTGCTCGAGCGCGAGCGCGTAGGTCGCGTCGACATCGTCGACATAGACGTGCAGCCAGACCGGGAAGGACGGCCATTGCGGCGTGCCGTCGGCGATCATCAGGGTCGAATCGCCGATCCGCACCGAGGCGTGCATCAGCGTGCCGTCCTCGCGATCGAGCCGCATCACGACCGCGCCGCCGAACACGGCGGCGACGAAGTCGAGGAGGCGCGGCGCCTCATAGGCGAGGATGTAGACCGAAACGGTGGAATGCTGCGCGGGCAGTGCGACCATGGCCGTCCTCCTGGATGTCGATCCGGTGAGTGTGCCCGATGTTTCGCTCGCTTCAATGACGGTTTTGCGCAGGGGGCGGCTGGTTTTGGCGCGAGGCGGTCTTGGTGCTTTGGCGCCTGTCTTTGCCCTCTGCCGCTTGCGAAGTCGGCTGATGACGTCCTCGCCCTCTGGCGCCGATCTGCCCCCTCTCCCGCTGTGCGGGAGAGGGCCGGGGTGAGGGCTCTTCGGGGAGCGGGGCTTGCGGTTTTGAGCCGCTCGGTGCGCACAGCAAAACCCCCGCCGGCTGTTGGGCACGGGCGGGGGTTTTGGGATTGCATCGCGAAGGGAAGGTTGTGATCTCGAAGAGGATGTTCGT
>NZ_JACHOO010000009.1 GCF_014199915.1 Prosthecomicrobium pneumaticum
CCCCGGATGAGGGATGTGCGGGATGGTGACGGCGCGCCCTCTCGCCCGGCGTCACGATTATAGACCCCGGCACGGAGGCCGGGGTGACGGGTGCTTTGGTGGCGATGGCGCTCTCGGGAGCCGACCGACCGGCCCTTCGGCCGGCCGCTCCGCACACTACCCGCGTAACGTCTTCGAACACCCCCTCCACCCGTCATGCCGGCCTCCGTGCCGGCATCCATAATCGTGACGGTCGGCGCTTTGGGGCCGTCCTCCCACCGTCATTCCCGCGAAGGCGGGAATCCATGCAACAGAGCACGGTCCGGCGTGATGGATCCTCGCCTTCGCGAGGATGACGGGTGGAGAGGGTACGCGGGATGGAACCCGTGTCCGTGCTCCCCGCACCCCGGATGAGGGATGTGCGGGATGGTGACGGCGCGCCCTCTCGCCCGGCGTCACGATTATAGACCCCGGCACGGAGGCCGGGGTGACGGGTGCTCTGGCGTGGCGGGCTTCGGCCTCGGCGCAGTCACCCCCACCCCGACCCTCCCCCACAAAGGGGGAAGGGAGGCTGCCGCTCCCGGATCCGTCCGGCCGCTCCGCGGCCCTCCTCCCCGTTCTTTCGAACAGCCCCCCTCCCCCCGTCATGCCGGCCTCCGTGCCGGCATCCATGATCGTGCGGGTCGCCGTCCGGGAATGGTCCCCGCTTTCGCCCCGCACCCGACCGGAGCCCGCCGAAGCGGATCCCGGCGTGCCGGGGCCTATTCCGCCGCCTCCGCCGTGCGCGCTCGCCGTGAGGCCTTCGACTTGTCGAGCACCGGCTTCAGGAACCGCCCCGTATGGCTCCGTGCTTCCCGCGCGATCTGTTCCGGCGTGCCCGTCGCGACGATCTCGCCACCGCCGTCGCCGCCTTCAGGGCCGAAATCGATGACGTGGTCGGCCGTCTTGATCACTTCGAGATTGTGCTCGATCACGGCGACCGTGTTGCCCTGATCGACGAGTTCGTGCAGCACCTCGAGCAGCTTCGCCACGTCGTGGAAATGCAGGCCGGTCGTCGGCTCGTCGAGGATGTAGAGCGTGCGCCCCGTCGCCCGGCGCGACAGTTCCTTCGCGAGCTTGACGCGCTGCGCCTCGCCGCCCGACAGCGTCGTCGCCTGCTGGCCGACCTTGATGTAGCCGAGCCCGACCTCGCGCAGCGTCGTCATCTTCTCGCGGATCGCCGGAACGGCGGCGAAGAAATCCTCCGCTTCCTCCACCGTCATGTCGAGCACATCGGCGATCGACTTGCCCTTGAAGGTGACCTCGAGCGTCTCCCGGCTGTAGCGGCGGCCCTTGCAGACCTCGCACGTCACATAGACGTCCGGCAGGAAATGCATCTCGATCTTGATCACGCCGTCGCCCTGGCAGGCCTCGCAACGGCCGCCCTTGACGTTGAAGGAGAAACGCCCGGGCTGATAGCCGCGCGCCTTCGCCTCGGGGAGGCCCGCGAACCATTCCCGGATCGGCGTGAAGGCGCCGGTATAGGTCGCCGGATTGGAGCGCGGCGTGCGGCCGATCGGCGACTGGTCGATGTCGATCACCTTGTCCAGCTGTTCGAGCCCGTCGATCCGCTCGTGCGGGGCCGGCATCTCGCGTGCGCCGTTCAGGCGCCGCGCCGCCGCGCGATAGAGCGTGTCGATCAGGAAGGTCGACTTGCCCCCGCCCGAAACGCCGGTGATGCAGGTGAAGGTCGAGAGCGGAATCTCGGCCGTGACGTTCTTCAGATTGTTCCCCGTCGCCCCGACCACCTTGAGCTTCTTCGCCTTCGCGACCGGCCGGCGCTTCGCCGGCAGTTCGACCGCGAGTGCGCCCGAGAGATAGCGCCCCGTGAGCGAGGCCGGGTCGGCGAGAATCTCGTCCGGCGTGCCCTGCGCGACGATCCGGCCGCCATGCACGCCCGCCGCGGGGCCGACATCGACGACGTAATCGGCCTGCAGGATGGCGTCCTCGTCGTGCTCGACGACGATCACCGTGTTGCCGAGATCGCGCAGATGACGCAGCGTGCCGAGCAGCCGCTCATTGTCCCGCTGATGCAGGCCGATCGACGGCTCGTCGAGCACGTAGAGCACCCCCGTCAGGCCCGACCCGATCTGCGAGGCGAGCCGGATGCGCTGGCTCTCGCCGCCCGACAGCGTGCCCGAATTGCGCGACAGCATCAGGTAATCGAGCCCGACATCGACGAGGAAGGCGAGCCGCTCGCGGATCTCCTTGAGGATGCGGACCGCGATCTCGTTCTGCTTGTCGTTCAGCCGGGCGGGCAGGTCGCCGAACCACTCCTGCGCGGCGCGGATCGACAGCGCCGAGACGTCGGCGATGGTGCGGCCGTCGATCTTGACGGCGAGCGCCTCCGGCTTCAGCCGTGCCCCGCCGCAGGCGGCGCAGGGCTTCTGCGACTGGTAGCGCTCGATCTCCTCGCGCATCCAGGCCGATTCGGTCTCCCGCCAGCGCCGCTCGAGATTGGAGACGACGCCCTCGAAGCTCTTTGCCGTCTTGTAGGAGCGCAGGCCGTCATTGAAGACGAACTCGATCTCGCCCTTGCCCGTGCCGAACAGGATCGCCGTCTTCGCCGCGTCGGGGATGCCGTCCCAGGGCGCGGCCATGTCGAACTCATAGTGCCGGGCGATCGCCTCGAGCGTCTGGGCGTAATAGGGCGAGGAGGATTTCGCCCAGGGCGCCACCGCCCCGTCGCGCAGCGAAACCGAGCCGTCCGGGACGACGAGGTCGGGGTCGATCTTGCGCTCCGTGCCGAGCCCGTCACAGACCGGGCAGGCGCCATAAGGGTTGTTGAAGGAGAACAGCCGCGGCTCGATCTCGGGGATCGTGAAGCCGGAAACGGGGCAGGCGAACTTCTCCGAGAAGGTGATCCGGCGCGGCTCCCCCGCCGCGTCCTTCTCGTCGGCGAACTCCGCGACCGCGATGCCGTCGGCGAGGCCGAGCGCGGTCTGGAAGGAATCGGCGAGCCGGGCGGCGATGTCGGGCCGCACCACGATGCGGTCGACCACCACGTCGATGTCGTGCTTCAGCTTCTTGTCGAGCGCCGGCGCCTCGGCGATCTCGTGATAGGCGCCGTCGATGCGGACCCGCTGGAAGCCCTTCTTCTGAAGTTCGGCGAGCTCCTTCCTGTACTCGCCCTTGCGGCCGCGGATCATCGGCGCGAGCAGATAGAGCCGCGTTCCCTCGGGCAGGGCGAGCGTGCGGTCGACCATCTGGCTCACCGTCTGGCTCTCGATCGGCAGGCCGGTCGCCGGGGAATAGGCGATGCCGACCCGCGCGAAGAGCAGGCGCATATAGTCGTAGATCTCGGTGACCGTTCCGACGGTGGAGCGCGGATTCTTCGACGTCGTCTTCTGCTCGATCGAGATCGCCGGCGAAAGGCCGTCGATCTGGTCGACGTCCGGCTTCTGCATCATCTCGAGGAACTGGCGCGCATAGGCCGAGAGGCTCTCGACATAGCGGCGCTGGCCCTCGGCATAGATGGTGTCGAAAGCGAGCGAGGACTTGCCCGAGCCGGAGAGGCCGGTGAACACGACGAGCGCGTCGCGCGGAATGTCGAGATCGACATTCTTCAGATTGTGTTCGCGGGCGCCACGGATCGAAATGACCCTGGCGGCCGGGGCCTCGGCGTCTCTTGCCATCATGCTGTTCCGTCGGGAAGGGCGGGCGCGACCGCCGATCCGCGAATGTAGGCCTTCAACGGAGCGAGACAAGCGCCGGGGTGCTGCCGGGCGCCGGAATCGAAGCCGTTGATCCAGTCTTGCCAGATAGACGGAAAATGTCTAGAACAAAAAAGGAACATCGACATGCGTCATCAATGTGCGTTGTGGACAAGCGCGTTCGACCGGGGCGGCCGTCCGGCGCGACGCGGCTGTAGGGCGTAGGATCGGGGGCGGACAGCGCGCCCGCGCGGCCGGCCTCGTCGAGGCCGCCGGCGGCGCCGGCGAGAGAGGATTGAGACATGGCGGGCAGCGTCAACAAGGTGATCCTGATCGGCAATCTCGGACGCGATCCCGAGGTGCGGACCTTCCAGAACGGCGGCCGGGTCTGCAATCTGCGGATCGCCACCTCGGAGAGCTGGCGCGACAAGCAGAGCGGCGAGCGGCGCGAGCGGACCGAGTGGCATCAGGTGGTGATCTTCAACGAGAATCTGCTGAAGATCGCCGAACAGTATCTGAAGAAGGGCTCGAAGGTTTACATCGAGGGGCAGCTCGAGACGCGCAAGGCGACCGACCAGTCGGGCAACGAGCGCTATTTCACCGAGGTGGTGCTGCGGCCCTATCGCGGCGAACTGACCCTTCTCGACGGCCGCGGCGCCAATTCCGAGAGCGGCGACGAGTACGGCTCCTCCTCCGGTGGATCCGATTTCGGCCGTGCGAGCCCGATGGAACAGAGCCGCCGCCCGGCCCCCGCAGCGGCGTCGTCCTACGCGGCCGATTTGGACGACGACATCCCGTTCTGAGCCCGCCCGGACACCGCCCGATGAAGGAATAGAGCGGCCGCAAGGCGTGTCGACAGTCGGCCACAGCGGCCGTTGCGGCCCCCCGCCGTTCGAGACCGTCGCGCCGGCGCTTCGACGACGCGAGCAACGGGGACTGGCGCCGATCCCGCGGCGGCGCGGTTCCGGGGGGCGGTCGGGCGGTGGTCGCGGAGCAACCCCCGCCTGCCGCGCCGGGATCGGCTGCCGCATCCCTGGTCGCGACCCGCGGCACGGTGACCGCGAACCGCCCGTTCGGAGATCGGCCCGGCGACGAGCGGGGCGAGAGGATGGCGCGAAACGGTGGCCGCCCAGCGGGCGGCGTCGCGCCAGCATGGCCGGCCGAGCCGAAGCTCCGGGAAGGCGGGAGGCGATGCCGACGCGCGGCCGCCATCGGAGGATCCGTCACGCCGGCGCCAGCGCCCGGTCCGCGATCGGCGGGAGGGCGGAGCGGAGCGCCCTTTGGCGCGAGGCCGCCGCCCCGTCATGCGAGACGGCGCGGAAGGCCCGCGGCTCGGCGTGCGCCGCGGTCTCTGCGGATGGTGCGGGCGCGGCGGTCGCGACGATCGTGGTCGCCGCGCCTCCGTCCGGAGACTATACTGAGCCGGCCGCGGATTTGAACCGGCGGCCGCCCGTGATCCCAGAAAATTGTCCGGTGCCCGTCCGATCGGCGGCGCACGGCCCTACCCGTCGTCACGCAGCCGCTGCGGAAGCCGAGATAACGCGGGCATGATCGGGACGGAGAGAGGCGATCCTGGCGCCCGGAGAGCCCCAGGAATCGGCCGAGAGATCGGCCGAGAGGAAGCGCGCCGCCTCACGACGTCGGCCCGGACGGCCGACCACCCGGAAGTGCCCCGAGACCGCGGCGGGTGCTTCTCGATCACGCGCCTCGCGTGTCGTCGGCGCGGCGGGCCGGTCGGCGCCCTACCGGCCGCGCGAGACCCGCTCGATCTCCTCGCGGACCAGACGCTCGACGAGCGGCGGCAGGTTCTTGTCGAGCCAGCCTTTGAGCATCGGCCGCAGCATGTCCTTGACGAGGTCCTCGACGGTCCGCGGACGGCTCGCGAGAAGCGCCCCGGCGAGATCGTCGAAGGCGGCGTTGACCGCCGCGTTGGCGTCGTCTGAAAGAAGCGGGCCGAGCCGCATCTCGTCGGCGGGCGGCGTCTCCGGCGCGCGGGCCGCCGCATCGAGATCGCTGGCACCGGGCGGAGACGCCGGAGCGGGATCGCTGCTCCGTCCAAATCCGGAAGAAAGTTCGTCCTCGCTCCGTCGCGCCGCCATCTCTTCCTCCCGATCGGGCGAGCCGAGCGGGGAAACCGTGGCCGCCGCGGCACCCGCAGCCTGCGCCAGGCTCTCGAAGGGCGCAAGAGCGCCGGGCCGGAGAGCACCCGCGCTCTCGAACGGCGCCGCGACCTCGGCCGGTGCCGGCTCCGCCTCCTCGACCAGCACCGGGCGCACGGCGCGGGCGGAAGCCTGCGGCACGGCCACCGTCTCCTCATCGGAGATGATGCGTCGGATAGAGGCCAGGATCTCCTCCATCGAAGGCTCCTGAACCTGACTCGCCCTCGCCATCACTTGCCTCGGCACGCTGACACATTGCGAATCGCGCGCGCATCGCCCGGCGCGATTCCTGATCGAATCCTAACGGATCGAAGGCCCCGCCGATACGGCATCACCGCGGCGTGGCGATTTATCCCCGGGTCAGCGGCCGTCGGGGGTGCGCAGGCCGATCCACTTGTCGCGGACCGCCTGATAATGCTCGCGCGGCTCGTAGGTCTTGACCGAAAGGCCGAGCTTCTCGGCGGTCAGCCCGCCGGTCGCCGAGAGCAGCGAATAGGCGGCGACGACGCTGTTGCGGGTGGCGACGATCAGCGTCTCGCGCGCGGTCAGCACTTCCTGCTGCTGGTTGAGCACGTCGAGCGTGGTGCGCTGGCCGACGCGGCGCTCCTCGATCACGCCGTCGAGCGCCAGTTGCGCGGCGCGCACCTGCGAATTCGCCGCCTCGATCTGCGCCCGGGCGGCCGTCAGCTGACCCCAGTTCGAGATCACCGCGGCGCGCACCTGGTCGCGCGCCGAGTCGAGCTCGATGCGGCGCTGGCCGAGCGTTTCCTTCGCCTGGCGGACCCGCGAATAGGTCGCCCCGCCCTCATAGATCGGCACGTTGACGACACCGAGCACCTGCGCGCTCGTGTTGAAGGTGTCGCCGACATATTCGTTGTCGTGCGAGACGCTCGCCTGCAGGCCGACGGTCGGCAGAAGCTCGCCCTCGATGACCTTCACGTTGAAGGAGGCGGTGTCGACATTATACCCCGAAGCGAGGATCGCCGGATGGCGGCTCAGCCCGGTGTCGACGGCGCTGTCGACCGATTTCGGCAGCAGCTTGTCGTTGAAGCGCGGCGCGGAGAGGCTGCGCGGCTGCACGCCGACGATCTGCACATAGGTGGCGCGGGCCGAATTGAGATTGGAAACCGCGGTGTTGTAGTCGGACTGGCCCGAGGCGAGGCGCGCTTCGGTCTGGGCGACATCGGTGCGGGTGCCCTCGCCGACATTCAGCCGGTCCTGCGCGGCGCGCACCTGCTCGCGCAGGAACTCGATGTTCTGCTGGCGCAGCGTCAGGATCGCCTGCGCCTGGATGACGTCGGCATAGGCGCTGACCGCGTCGAGCAGCACGTCCTGTTCGGTCGAGCGGAGCGATTCGCGCGCCGCGAGCACCGCCGATTCCGCCTGCTTGACGCCGTTCTCGGTGCGGAAGCCGCGGAAGATCGGCTGCTCGACGGTGATGCTGTAGGAGGCCGTGCTCGAATCGACGTCGACGGTCCGGCCGGCCGTGCTCGACGAGCGCAGCCGGTTGAAGCCGAGACCGTAGCTCGCCGAGCCGGTGACGGTCGGACGGTAGCCGGAGAGCGCCTGCGGCACGCCTTCGTCTGTGGCGCGCAGGCTGGCGCGCGCGGCGTTCAGCGTCGGATTGCTGGCATAGGCGGTGGCGAGCGCCTGGCTGAGGGTCTCGGCCCCCGCAGGCAGGGAGAAAAGGGCCGTGCCGAGAAGCAGCGCGGCGGCGAGGGGGGCAAGGCGGCGCGATGTGAACACGTTCTGAACCTCGATTGATCGAGGCGGCGCCCCCCTACCGGACCACCACCCTTCGGACACCGAAAAACACCACGCGACTCGACCGACACAGGCCGATGCACGTTAACAAGAGATTACCCGGGGCGACGATTCTCTCCAAGGCGCCATGGTGGGGAAACGTCGGAAATCCGCCGCCGTGATACTCGAAAGTCACAGGCTTCGAACGCCGAAGAAAATCGAGACTGTTCTCAGAACACGAAACCGCGCGGCGTCTCGAAGCCCGGCAGCGGCCGGACATAGGTGTTGAACACGGGACGCGCCGAGAGCGCGCCGGCGACGCGCGTGAAGACGGTCGCCCGCGCCGCGAGACCGAACGTCCCGACGACGGCGACGAGCCGACCGCCTTCGCGGAGCTGGTCGCAGAACGCCTCCGGCACGCGTTCGACCGCGCCCTCGATCAGGATGCAGTCATAGGGCGCGCCGGCGGCCCAGCCGGCGGCGAGCGGCCCCTCGACCACCTCGACATTGCCGATCCCGAGCGCATCGAGCGTCTCGCGCGCCGTGCCGGCGAGCCCCGCATCCTCCTCGAGCGCCACCACCGTGCCGGCGAGCCGCGCGAGCACGGCGGCCGAATAGCCGGTCGCGCAACCGACATCGAGCACCCGCTCGCCCGCGCCGATCTCGGCGAGCTGAACGAGCTTGGCGAAGGGTCCGGGTTCCATCACGTAGCGGCCGGCCCGGCCGGGCTCCGGCGCCCGCACCGGCAGGTCCTCGTCGATATAGGCGAGCGGCTCGAGCTGCGGCGGCACGAAGCGCTCGCGCGGCACCTCTGACAGCGCAGCGAGCAGGTCGTAATCGGTCACGTCGACGGTCCGCACCTGGGTGTCGACCATCTTGGTCCGGGCCTTGGCGAAATCGAGCATCAGAGGAATCCCCGAATGGAGCCCGAACACGGATCCGGGCCGTTCTGGAATATCGGTCCGTTCCCGCGGTGACAAGCCGCACGGCCGCGCCCCGGCGCCGCAGCGGACCGTTCACTCCTCGTGGCGGCGGTGGCGCAGCGAGACGAGCCAGCCTTCGACGAAGCGCATGGCGGTGAGAAGGAGGAGCGCCAGAACCGTCCCGGTGATGACGATCGCCCACGCGGCGAGGGCGCAGGCGATGCCGAGCGCGGCCGTGACCCAGACGGTGGCGGCCGTGGTGAGATTATGGACCTCGTTGTCTTCCTTCCGGCGCAGGATCGCCCCGGCGCCGATGAAGCCGATGCCGGCCATCACGCCCTGGATGATGCCCTGGATGACGCGGGACAGCGCATCGGGATGGCCGGCGATCGCGGGATGGTTGACGGTCACCACCGAGACGAGCGCGGCGCCGAGCGAAACGAGGCCGAGCGTGCGCATGCCGATCGGCTTGCCGTGCAGCTCCCGGTTCAGCCCGACCGCCATGCCGACGAAGGTGGCGACGACGAGGCGCAGTTCCATGTCGAAGAGCGTGAAATCGGGCACGGCGTCCTCCAGAGCGGGGCCCCGCGGCGGCGAGGCGGGCGCGACCCGTTCTCTACCGCAAAATCGCCCCGCATACGCCCCGCCCTCGCCTTCCCGGGTTCGTGCCTCCGCGGGAACACCGGGCGGAAGGGCCGTGCCCGGAGCAATGATGGAGGCCGGCAGACGGGTGGCGGGGCGGTGTTCGAGGCGCTCGCGCCCGACAACGAAGAGCTCCGGCCTCCCTCCGCCCTCGTGGGGGAGGGTCGGGGTGGGCGGTGGATACGCCGAAGCCGGAGGCCCTCGCCCCCCAAAGCACCCGTCACCCCGGCCTCCGCGCCGGGGTCCATCATCGTGACGACCGGCGGCCCGGGCGCATCCGGCCCGCGCCGGAGGCGTTCGGGAAAAAGGGCGCGCGCTGACGCTGGGGACGACGCGGCGCACCGGCGTCGAAAGGGCTTGCCAGCGACCGGTGCTTGCCTCTACATCCCCCATTCGAGGGCCTCGTGGCGGAGTGGTTACGCAGAGGACTGCAAATCCTTGCACCCCGGTTCGATTCCGGGCGAGGCCTCCATCGTCCCAGAGCCGCATGACGACCGATCCCGCCCCCCGAGGCGGCGCGGACCGCGCCCATGACCCGGCGGGACCGCGCGCTGCGCCCGATGCCATCGCGTCGCCCGCCGCGCCGAAGCACGGCGGCGGCCTCGCCGCGGCGGCGGCGCACTACGGCATCCGCCCCGGGGACTGGCTCGATCTCTCGACCGGCATCAATCCCCGCCCCTATCCGCTCCCCCCGCTCGACGCGACGGCGCACCGCCTGCCCGACCCCGCCGCCCTCGCCGGCCTGCTCGCCACCGCCCGGCGCGCCTACCGCCTCGCCGATCGGGCGGCGCTCGCCGCGGCGCCCGGCAGCGACCTCGCGCTCCGCCTGCTGCCGCTCGTCGCGCCGCCGGGGCCGGTCGCGATCCTCTCGCCGACCTATTCCGGCCATGACGAGGCCTGGCGGGCGGCGGGCCGCACGGTCCGGCCGATCGCCGCTCTCGACGAGGCCGGCGACGCCGCGGTCGTCGTGCTGTGCAATCCCGACAATCCGACGGCGCGCATCCTTCCCCCCGAGCGGCTCGCGGCTTTCGCCGGGCGGCTCGGGGCGGCGGGCGGGCTTCTCGTCGTCGACGAGGCCTTCGCCGACAGCGCGCCGGAATGCAGTCTCGCGCCGCGCCTCGGCGGGCTCTCCGCGGTGGTGCTGCGCTCCTTCGGCAAGTTCTACGGCCTCGCCGGCCTGCGGCTCGGCTTCGTCGCCGGGGCACCGGCGGCCGTCGACCCGCTCGCCCGCCTCTTCGGCGACTGGCCGGTCTCCGGCCCGGCGATCGGGGCGGCGACGGCCGCGCTCGCCGACATCCCGTGGCAGGTCGCGACCCGGGCGCGCCTCGATGCGGATTCGCACGCCCTCGCCGCGCTGCTCGCCGGTCACGGCCTGACGATCATCGGCCGCGCCGGCCTGTTCGTGCTCGCCGCGCACCCACGCGCGCATGATCGGCACGCCGCCCTCGCCCGCGCCGGCATCTGGACGCGCATCTTTTCCACGCGCAGCGACTGGATCCGCTTCGGCGTGCCGACCGGGGACGGCCGCGCGCGCCTCGCCGCCGCGCTTCAGGCCGGCTGATCGGCGATCACGACGAGCCGGCCGTTCCGCCGCTCCACCGCCGCCGACACGCCGAAGGTCGCGGCGAGCCGTTCCGGCGTCAGCACCGCCTCCGCCGGCCCGTCCTCGACGATCCGGCCGCGGTCGAGCACGACGATGCGGTCCGCGAAGCGCGCCGCGAGGCCGAGATCGTGCAGCACGACGGCGACGGCGCCGCCGGCCGCCGCGTGGCGGGCGAGAAGATCGAGCACGACGAGCTGATAGCGCAGGTCGAGCGCGGCGATCGGCTCGTCGGCGAGGATCACGGCCGGCGCGCCGGCGAGCACGCGGGCGATCGCCACCCGCGCCCGCTCGCCGCCCGACAGCGTCGTCACCGGCCGGTCGGCGAACGCCTCGAGATCGGTCGCGGCCAGCGCCGCGGCGACCGCGTCCCGGTCGGCCGCGCTCCCTGCGCCGTGCGGCAGCCGGCCGAGCGCCACGACATCGGCGACCGGCAGCGGCCAGTGGAACACGTGCCCCTGCGGCAGATAGCCGATCCGCCGCGCCCGCGCCCGCGGCGCCACGCCGGCGAGCGGCACGCCGTCGAGGGTGACCGCGCCCTCCTTCGGGCGCTCGAGCCCGGCGAACGCGCGGATGAGCGTCGTCTTCCCCGCGCCGTTCGGCCCGACGATCGCCAGCCGCTCGCCGGCGCGAAGCGCGAGCGTCGCGCCCTCGAGCACGACGCGGCCGCCGAGCGCGACGGTGACGCGGTCCGCGGCGAGCAAGGGCGTGCTCATGCCGGCTCCCCCGACAGGCTGCGGCGGCGCGCGAAGACCAGCCAGATGAAGAACGGCGCGCCGATGAGCGCGGTGACGACGCCGAGCCGGATCTCGCCCTGCGACGGGATCATCCGGACCAGAATATCGGCCGCCGAGAGCAGCACCGCCCCGGCGAGCGCAGCCGGTAGCAGCAGCCGCCCGGGGTCGTTCCGCACGAAGGGCCGCACGAGATGCGGCGCGACGAGGCCGACGAAGCCGATCGAGCCGGCGACCGCGACGCCGCCGCCGACCGCGAGCGCGACGCCGAGCACGACACGGAAGCGCACCCGGGCGAGCGGGAAGCCGAGGCTCGCCGCCGCCTCCTCGCCCAGCGTCAGGGCGCGGAAGGCGCGGCCGTCGGCGAAGAGCAGCGCCGTGCCGGCGGCGATGAAGGGCGCGGCGATCAGCACATGGCGCAGCGACCGGTCCTCGAGCGAGCCGAGCAGCCAGAAGGCGATCTCGAGCGCCGCGAAGGGATTGGGCGCGAGGTTGAGGGCGAGCGAGGTGGCCGCGCCGGCGAGGCTCGATATGGCGAGCCCGGCGAGGATGACGACGAGGAGGCTCGCGCGCGGCCCGGCGACGAGGACGAGCAGCGCCACCGAGACGAGCGCCCCGGCGAGCGCGGCGACCGGCAGCGCGAAGGAGAGCGTGTCGACGAGGCCGAGCGCGATGGCGAGCACGGCGCCGAACGCTGCCGCCGACGGTGCACCGAACAGCGACGGCGCCGCGAGCGGGTTGCGCAACAGCCCCTGCAGCGCCGCGCCGGAAAGCCCGAGCGAGAAGCCGATCATCAGCGCGAGCAGTGCCCGCGGCAGCCGGATCTCGACGACGATCAGCCGCGCCGCCTCGGAGCCGAGCCCCGTCAGCCCGCCGAGCGCCTCGGCCGGCGACAGCCACACCGGCCCGACCCCGAGCGACACGACGAAGAGCAGCGCGAGCACGCAAGCGAGCCCCGCGACGGGCGCGCGGGAGCGCGGCGAGGACGGCCCGCCCCTCTCGTCCGTCATCTCGCCCCTCGCTCCATCACCCCGGCCCGGTCCCCACCCCACACACCCGTCCAAGCCCGGTCCCCACCCCACACACCCGTCACCCCGGCCTCCGTGCCGGGGTCCATGAGCGTGCCGCCGGGCCGTCCGGGCGAGAGTGACCCATCGGGCGCCCGCACCACCTCTCTGCCATTCGTCACGATCACGGAGGCCGGCATGACGGACGGAGGGGGCCGTGCAGGGCCGTCGGCGGGCGGAGAGGCCTCCACCCGGCCGCCCCCCTCCCCGGCCCTCCCCCACAAGGGGGGAGGGAGAAGGGGGCACTTGCCTCTCCTTCCCCGTCCTCCGACGGCGCGCCGGCGCCCGCCCGGGAGCCTCTCTCCCCCCTCGCGGGGGAGAGAGGGAGAGGGGGGCCGGCAGGCGAGCCGTCCGCGGATTGATGCCTCCCGGCTTTCGCCGGCATGACGGACGGGAGGGGGCGCACCATTCTCGGCGACAGGGCTCCCCGCCTCGGCGGGGAAGACGGGCGGAGAGCCCTGCGCCTCGTCGCCGTCCCGAGGGGACGGAGACCTCCAGGGAGGATCGACGACACCGCCCGTGCGCCCTGCACACGCACGGGACCACCCGCCGACGCGCACGCCGCGGCGGTCGGTCTCCTGCGGCGCGGTCGCGGCGGCGGTCATCGGTCAATAGGTCCAGGCGAGGCCGACATAATAGGAGCGGCCGGCCGTGTTGTAGCCGAGCGGGTCCTGATAGTCGGCGTCGGTGACGTTCTCGATCCGGCCGGTCAGCGTCGTCTGCGGCGCCAGCCTGTAGGAGGCGGAGAGGTCGAGCCGCAGATAGGAGTCGATCTTCTCCACCTCGCCCGCCTTGTTGAACTGCTCGCCGACATAGGTGAGCGCCGCCCGGCTTTCGAAGCGGTCGATGCCGGTCAGCGTCAGGCCGAGCGTGCCGGAATTCTCCGGCCGGCGGGCGAGCGCGAGGCCCGTGTCGAGGTCCTCGGTCCGCTGCCAGGTCCAGGTCGCGTCCGCCGCCAGCCAGCCCTCGATCAGCGTGGCGTTCGCCGACAGTTCGAGCCCGTGCGCCTCGGCGCGGGCGACGTTCTCGAAATAGCCCGCCGGATAGGCGATCGAGACGAAGCTGATCAGGTCCTCGAACCGGTTGTAGAAGCCGGTCGCCGAGAAACGGAGCCGGCCGTCGAACAGGCTCTGGTCGATCCCGAGATCGAAGCCGACACTCTTCTCCGGCGCGATATCGGCGGAGATGAGGTCCGGATAGGAGGGCTGATAGGCGAGATTGCTGCCGATCATATAGGCCGTCGCCCGCTTCGCGCCGGTGCCGGCGCTCGCCCGCAGCGTCGTGCCGAGATCGGCGAGGTCATAGGCCGCCGTGACGCGGCCGGTCAGGAAATCCGCGCCGTCCGGATCGCCGTCATAGCGGCCGGCGAAGGAGAGATGCAGGTCGTCGAAAAGGCTCACCTGATGCAGCGCGAACAGCGCATAGAGCGTCCGGTCGCTTTCATAGGCCGTGAAGCCGGTGGCGTTCTCCGTGTCGTAACGGGCCTGCTCGCGCTCCAGCCGGCCGCCGAGCGTCAGATCGCCATAGGCGTCGAGCCCGATCGTCCCCTGATATTCCGCGCCGAAGCTCGTCGAGGCGAAATGGTCGACCCGGGTCGACGACGTGCCGGGCTCCCGGTTCTCGCGGTCGTAATCGGTGCCGAAGAGGGTGAGCGACGGCTCGAACCGGTCGTCGAAGGCGCTGCCGGAGAGCTTGGCAAAACCGGTGACGAGCGATTTCTCGGTCTCGTTCTTCGCCTCGCCGCGGATCGCCGCCGCGTCCTTGTAACAGGCGAGGTCGACGCTCGGACAGGCATCCGAGAGCGAGGGCGGCGCCTTGTCGTAATCGGCCGACTGGTCGTAGCCGCTGACGCCGAGCTCGAGCAGCGGCCCGTCGCCCGGCGTGCCGAGTTCGGCGCGCACCGTGCCGGCGAGTTTCGCCGCTCCGTCCGCCTCCGAGGAATCGCGGTCGCCGACCCGGCTGAAGCCGTCGGTGCGGACGATCGCGCCGCTCCCCGACAGCCGGATCGCGTCGTTCCCCGCCGCGCCGCCGAAGCGCGTCGCCACCGTGCCGTAGGAGCCGGCCTCGACGGAAGCATGGGCGGAGACGCCCCTGTCCGGCCGCCGGGTGACGATGTTGATGACGCCGCCGATCGCGTCGGAGCCGTAGAGCGCACTCTGCGGCCCGCGCAGCACCTCGATGCGCTCGATGTCGGTCGGGGTGAGCACGGAGAAATCGAACTCGTCGCGCGAGCCTGCGGAATCATTGACCCGCACCCCGTCGATCAGCACCAGCGTGTGGCCGGTCTCGGCGCCGCGCAGCCGCACGTCGATCGTGCCGCCCGGCCCGCCGCTTTCGGAGACGGAGAGCCCCGGGACGGTGCGCAGCAATGACACGAGCGAGCCGGCGGAGGCACGGTCGATCGCGTCGCGGTCGAGCACGGTGACCGCGCTGCCGGTCTCCGAGAGTGCGGTCGGGCCGCGATTGGCGGTGACGACGATCTCGTCGAGCACCGCCGGCTCGGCCGCCGCCGCGCCCGGAAGGGCGATCATAATGGGGAGAAGGAGGGCGGTTGCATCCCGCCGCTTCGCTTGCATGGCAGACCTCGAATGGATCGATCTGGCTGGCGCGCCCGTCACGTCGAGTGTCCCGGGCCCGACCGGCTTTGCGGCCGGCTCGCGAAGGCGTAGACGAGGGGCGCGCGCTCGGCAAGCCGGACGCGCGGCCCGTCCCCAGCCGAGCTCCCGCCATGCGCTTCCGCCCCCTCCTCGCGACGCTCGCCACGCTCCTCGCCGCCGGCGCCGCCGGTGCAGTCCTGGGTGGAGAAGAAGGAAGCCCCTCACCCTACCCTCTCCCGCAAGCGGGAGAGGGGACGACAACCGTCGCGCTCGCAGACACCAACAGGCGCGACGCTGACGCCTTTCCGGGAGCAGGGCCGGGGGGCCCCCTCTCCCGCTCGCGGGAGAGGGCCGGGGTGAGGGCCTTCCCCTCCGCCTCCCGAACGGCCCCCGGCGAGGAAGAGCCCTCACCCACCCCTCTCCCGCAGGCGGGAGAGGGGATCACCCGCGTCGCGCTCGCAGACACCAACAGGCGCGATGCGTACACTCCGGGAGCGGCCGCCGACGCCCCCCTCTCCCGCTCGCGGGAGAGGGCCGGGGTGAGGGAAAGCCCGGGCGCGCCCGCCCGCGTCGTCTCCATCAATGCCTGCGCCGACCAGCTCCTCCTCGCGCTCGCCGATCCGGGCCAGATCGCCGCGCTGTCGCTCTATGCCGACGATCCCTCGCTCTCTTTTCTCGCCGCCGAGGCCGCCCGGTTCCCGCACGATGCCGGGCCGGCGGAGACCGTGATCGCGCGCCGGCCGGATCTCGTGCTCGCCGGGCGCTATACGAAGCGCGAGACGCGCGAGATGCTGAAACGGCTCGGCTTCCGTGTCGTCGAGCTCGCCTCGGTGCGCACCATCGACGAATCGATCGCGCAGATCCGCGCGGTCGCGGCTCTCATCGGCCGGGCGGAGGCGGGCGAGGCGCTGGTGGCCGCGATCGAGCGGGCGCGGGCCGAGGCCGCAGCGGCCGCGGCGGCGCACCCCTCGCGGCCGGCGGTCGCGGTCTATCAGCGACGCGGCTGGGTGACCGGCGGCGACACGCTGACCGGCGAGCTGATCCGGCTCGCCGGCTTCGCCGATGCCGGCGCGGTGCTCGCCGGGCGTTCGGGCGGGCTCGTGCCGCTCGAGCGGATGGTCGCGGCGCCGCCCGATTATCTGCTCGTCGGCGAGGCGGCGGGGCCGGCGGAAGACCAGGGCCGCGCGCTGCTCGCCCATCCGGCGCTCGCCGCGCTGTTCCCGCCCGACCGGCGGATCGTCCTGCCGGCGCGGCTCACCGTCTGCGGCGGCCCTTCCCTTCCCGCGGCGATCGCGATGCTCGCCCGCGCCCGGCAGGAGATATCGGTGCCGTGATTGCCGATTGGCTCGACCTTCATTTCGCCGCGCTCGCCCTCGCCCTCCTCGTCGACGCCGCGATCGGCGATCCGGACTGGCTGTGGCGCCGCCTGCCCCATCCGGTCACCTGGTTCGGCGCGCTGATCGGCCTGCTCGACCGGACGCTCAATCGCGAGGACATGGCGACCCCGACGCGCCGCGCGCTCGGCGTCGTCGCGGTCGTCCTCCTCGTCGCCGTCGCGATCGCGGCGGGGGTCGCGCTCGACTGGCTGTTCGACAACAGCTGGTGGGGCTTCTTCGCCACCGTCCTCGTCGTGGCGGTGATGCTCGCCGGCCGCAGCCTCTACGACCATGTCCGCGCCGTCGCCGACGCCTTCGATCGCGGCGGCCTGCCGGCGGCGCGGACCGCCGTCGCCCGCATCGTCGGCCGCGATCCGGACAGTCTCGACGAGGCGGGCGTCTGCCGCGCCGCGGTCGAATCGGCGGCCGAGAATTTCTCCGACGGGCTGGTCGCCCCGGCCTTCTGGTTCGCCGCAGCCGGACTGCCCGGTCTCCTCGCCTACAAGGCGATCAACACCGCCGATTCGATGATCGGCCACCGGACGCCGCGCCATGAGGCGTTCGGCTGGGCGGCCGCGCGGCTCGACGATCTCGTCAACCTGCCGGCGAGCCGCATCGCCGCCGGCCTGATCGTGCTCGCCGCGCCGGTCGTCGGCGGCCGCATCCCGGACGCCTTCGCGGCGATGCTCGACGACGCCCGCAAGCACCGCTCGCCGAATGCCGGCTGGCCGGAGGCCGCCGCCGCCGGCGCGCTCCGGCTCGCCCTCGCCGGCCCGCGCCGCTATCACGGCGTCGTCGTCGACGATCCCTTCCTCAACCCGGCCGGCCGGCGCGGCGTCCGCCCGCGCGACATCCGCGAGGCGCTGAAGCTGATGATCGCCGCCGCCGCGCTCGGCTGGCTGGTCCTCGCCACCTTCGCCCTGTCCTGAGCGCGCCGAACGCTACCGCGCCCTTGCGATCGACAGCAGCGCCGCCACATCGAGATGCGTCGCCAGATGGTCGGCGAGCCGGTCGAGCGTCTCCTCGACCCGCGCCTCATAGGCGAGGTCCGAGCCCGGCACGCCGAGCGCGGCGAGATAGGCCCGGCGGAAGCCGTCGGCGGCGAACAGCCCGTGCACATAGCTGCCGGCGACGAGCCCGTCCGCCGAGACCGCGCCGTCCGGGCCTGCCGGGCCGGTGACCAATGGCCGGTCGGTGTCCGGCCCGTTCGTGCGGCCGAGATGGATCTCGTAGCCGGTGACCGCCTCCCCCGTGCCGACATGCCGGCCGGCGAACGGCACCGTCCGCTTGTCGCCCGAAAGCACGGTGTCGACGGCGAGCAGGCCGAGCCCCTCCACCGTGCCGGCCGGCCCCTCGATCCCGTCCGGATCGGCGATCGTGCGGCCGAGCATCTGGTAGCCGCCGCAAAGCCCGAGCACCCGTCCGCCGCGCCGGTGATGGGCGCGGATGTCGATGTCCCAGCCCTCCCGCCGCAGCGCGGCGAGATCAGCCATCGTGCTCTTTGATCCAGGCAGAAGCACCACATCGCAGGGTGGTATGAACCGCCCCGGCTGGATCAAGTCGACCGTCACGCCGGGCTCCATGCGGAGCGGATCGAGATCGTCGAAATTGGCGATGCGGGGCAGCATCGGCACGGCGACCGACAGCCCTCCCGCGCGCCGGGTGCCGCGGCCGGCGAGATCGAGCATGTCCTCCGCCGGCAGGAGATGCGCCGCGGGAAACCACGGCACGACGCCGAGCGAGGCCCAGCCGGTCGCCGCGCGGATCACATCGAGCCCCTTCGAGAAGAGGTCGACATCCCCGCGCATCTTGTTGATCAAGAACCCCTTTATGCGGCTCCTGTCGTCCTCGTCGAGGATTGCCCGGGTGCCGACGAGGCTGGCGATCACGCCGCCGCGGTCGATGTCGCCGGCGAGCACCACCGGCACCTCCGTCGCCGCGGCGAAACCCATATTGGCGATGTCGCCGGCGCGCAGATTGACCTCCGCCGGACTGCCCGCCCCTTCCACGATCACGAGATCGGCGACGGCCGCGAGCCGCTCGAAGCTCTCCACGACCTTCGGCAGCAACTCCTTCTTCCGGCTGCCATATTCGGCCGCCCGCATGGTCCCGAAGCGGCGCCCATGCACGATCACCTGCGCCCCGGTCTCGCTCTCCGGCTTGAGGAGGACCGGATTCATGTCGACGCTCGGCGCCATTCCGGCGGCACGCGCCTGGAGGGCCTGCGCCCGCCCGATCTCGCCGCCATCGGCCGTCACCGCGGCGTTGTTCGACATGTTCTGCGGCTTGAACGGCACCACCCGCAGCCCCCGCCGCGCGAACAGCCGGCACAGCCCGGCGACGAGCAGCGACTTGCCGACATTCGACCCGGTGCCCTGCAGCATGATGGCGGGGGTCACCGCGAAAGGCCCTCACGCCGGCCGACGCCCCCGAGAGCGACACTCCCCCTCTCCCGCTCGCGGGAGAGGGTCGGGGTGAGGGCCTTCCTCATCGCCGCGGCCTCAGAACTCGATCCCGATCTGCGCCTTAACCCCCGAGCGGAACGGGTGTTTTATCATTTCCATCTCGGTGACGAGGTCGGCCGTCTCGATCAGCGCGTCGGGCGCGTTGCGGCCGGTGACGACGACATGGACGTCCTCCGGCTTCTCGGTCGCCAGGAAGGCGAGCACCTCGTCGAGCGGCAGGTAATCGTAGCGCAGCACGATGTTGAGCTCGTCGAGCAGCACGATCCGCCGCTCGCCGCCGGCGATCAGCCGCTTCGCGACCTCCCAGGCGCGGCGGGCCGCGGCGATGTCGCGCTGGCGGTCCTGCGTCTCCCAGGTGAAGCCCTCGCCGAGCCGGTGCACCTCCGCGAGATCGCCGAAGGCGGCGAGCGCCTTCGTTTCGCCGGTGTCCATCGCACCCTTGACGAACTGCACGACGGCGACCGGCATGCCGTGGCCGAGCGCCCGGAACAACATCCCGAAGGCCGCCGTCGACTTGCCCTTGCCCTTGCCGGTATGGACGATCAGGAGCCCTTTCTCGATCGTCTTCCCTTCCATCATCCGGTCGCGCACCGCCTTCTTTTTCTTCATCTTTTCGGCGTGGCGGGCCTCGTCGGCGAGCGGCGCGGCGTGATGGTCGGCGGGCTCGGTCTCGGGGCTCTCGGTCTCGGAACTCATGGCGTCGTCTCCTCGGCGCGTCCGGCGAGCCGGACGAGGGCATCGTAGGCGCTGTTCGAGCGCGGCGACCAGAGGCCGCGGTCGACCGCCTCGCGCAGGCGTGCGGCGATCTCGGCGAGCGCTGCCGGATTCTCCCGCCCGATGAAGCCGCGCACGGCCTCGTCGGCGAGGTAAGCCTCGTAGAGCGCGTCGAAATGGTGGTCACCGACCGCATGCGTCGTCGCGGCGAAGGCGAAGAGGTAATCGACCGTCGCGGCGATCTCGAAGGCACCCTTGTAGCCGTGCCGCATCACGCCGGCGATCCATTTCGGGTTCGAGGCGCGGCCGCGCACGACGCGGCCGATCTCCTCGGCGAGCGGCCGGATCACCGGCCGTTCCGGCCGGGAATGGTCGCCGAGATAGACCCGCGGCGCCCTGCCCTTGAGCGTCTCGATCGTCGCCGCGAGCCCGCCCTGAAACTGATAATAATCATCGGAATCAAGGAGATCGTGCTCGCGGTTGTCCTGGTTCTGGATCACCGCGTCGGCGACCGCGAGCCGCGCCGCCAGCCGGTCGCGCGCCGCCTCGCCCTCGCGCCCGCCGCCATAGGCGTAGCCGCCCCAGGCGAGGAAGGCGTCGGCGAAATCCGCCCGCCGGTCCCAGGCGCCCTCGTCGATCAGCGCCTGCAGCCCGGCCCCGTATGCGCCCGGCTCGGCACCGAAAACCCGGGCGAGATCAGCCTCTTGCCGCCGCGCGGCGGCGAGCGGGTTGGCCTCGTCCGGCTCATCGCGCGCGGCGACCGCCCGGATCGCGCTGTCGATCAGGTCGATCTGCTCGGGAAAGGCGTCGCGGAAGAGCCCGGAGACGCGCAGCGTCACGTCGATCCGCGGCCGCTTCAGCGCGGCGAGCGGCAATACCTTGAACCCGGTCACGCGGCCCGTCCCCGGCTCCCAGACCGGTTCGGCGCCGACGAGCGCCAGCACCTGCGCGATGTCGTCGCCGCCGGTGCGCATGTTCGCCGTGCCCCAGGCGGAGATCGCGACGGAGCGCGGCCATTCGCCCTCGTCCTGGAAATAGCGGAGCGCCAGCGCCTCGGCCGAGTCCCGCCCGATCCGCCACGCCGCCTCGGTCGGCACGGCGCGGGTGTCGACCGAATAGAAGTTGCGGCCGGTCGGCAGCACGTCGGCCCGCCCCCGCGTCGGCGCGCCGGACGGCCCGGGCGGCACGAAGCGCCCGTCGAGCGCGGCGAGCACGGCCGCGATCTCGTCGCCGCCGGACCGGTCGAGCCGGGGGCCGAGGTCGACGGCGATCCAGTGGAGGACCGCGGCGACCTTGCCGTCCAAATCGGCCGCCACCCCGGCCGCTGTGCCGGGGTCGATAATCGTGACGCCGGGCTGTTCGTGCGGCGGTGCCTCGTGGGGCGTCGCCGTCTGCTCTCTTTCCCCCGTCCGCACGATTATGGATGCCGGCACGGAGGCCGGCATGACGGGGGGAGAGGACGGTTCGAAGTCGCCCCCCTCCCCGACCCTCCCCCACGAGGGGGGAGGGAGAAGGCTGCGCGGGTCATCGAGGGCGCTCTCCACCGCCCGCCGGGCCAGCAATTCCAGCCGTTCGACCGTGTCGCCCGCCGTACGCCACATTGCGTCGGAGAGTGCTGCGAGCGACGCCGGCCGGGCTCCGGTCCAGGGCTCCGCGAGGTCGCAGGCGAGCGGGTCGAAGCCGGCGAGGCCGAGATCGGCGGCGAGCGCGCGGTGGAGCGAGGCGTCCTCCGGCCGGCCGCCACTCCGCGGCACGCGCGCGATGGCGACCAGCGTGTCGATCCGGGCGCCGTCCGCCGGAGCCGCGCCGAGGATATGGAGGCCGTCGCGGATCTGCAGTTCCTTGAGTTCGCAGAGATGCGCGTCGATCGCCCGCAGCCGCTCGGCCTCCGCCGCCCCGCCGAGTTCGAGATCGCGGTCGATGCCGTGCCGTGCCGCGAGGTCGAGCAGGTCGCGCTCCAGCGCGCGGCGGCGGCGCGGGTCGGCGGCGGCGAGGTGGTGCTCGTCGAGCAGCGTCTCGAGCGCCGCGAACGGGCCGTGCGCCTCCGCCCGCGTCATCGCCGGCATCAGGTGGTCGACGATCACCGCGGACGACCGCCGCTTCGCCTGCGCCCCCTCGCCGGGATCGTTGACGATGAAGGGATAGACGAGCGGCGTCGCCCCGAGCGCAATCTCCGGCCAGCATTCCGCCGACAGGCCGAGCGCCTTGCCGGGCAGCCATTCGAGATTGCCGTGCTTGCCGAGATGGAGCACCGCATCGGCGCCGAACTCCATCCGCAGCCAGGCATAGAAGGCGAGATAGGCGTGCGGCGGCACGAGATCGGGATCGTGATAGGTGCGCTTCGGATCGATGCCATAGCCACGCGCCGGCTGGATGCCGACGACGACCGCACCGAACCGGTGCAGCGCGAGCGGAAAGGCTCCGCCCTCGAGCGCCGGATCGTCCTCCGGCGCCCCCCATCGGGCGGCGAGCGCGGCGCGCGCCGCCTCGGGCAGGGCGTCGTGAAAAGCACGGTAGGCGGACAGCGGCAGACGGATGGTCTCGACGGCGTCCGCGCCGTCGCACGCGCCCGTCACCCCGGCCTCCGTTCCGGGGTCCATGATCGTGACGCCGGGCTGTCCGCGTGCCGCAGTCCCATGGGATGTCGCCGTCTTCTCGCTTTCCGCATTCCGCACGATTAGGGATGCCGGCACGGAGGCCGGCATGACGGGGGGAGAGGACGGTTCGAAGTCGCCCCCCTCCCCGGCCCTCCCCCACGAGGGGGGAGGGAGAGCCGCCTGTCCGGGCTTGCGGTTCGTCCTGCCCGCCAGCAGCCGGTCCATCAGCGCCCGGCCGGTCTTCGGGAAGCCCGGCAGCGTGTAGCCCGCAGCGGCCATCGCCGCTGCGATGCGGGCGGCGCTTTCCGGCGTGTCGAGGCCGACGCCATTGCCGATCCGGCCGTCGCGGTCGGGATAGTTGGACAGCACGAGGGCGATCCGCCGCTCGGAAGGGCGTTTCGCCGCGAGCCGCGCCCAGCGCGCCGCCTGCTCGGCGACGAAGGCGATGCGCTCCCCGTCCGGTCGATAGGTGCGGAGCCGGCTGTCGGTCAGCGGGTCGAGCGCCTGCTCCTCCTTGAAAGAGACCGGCCGCGTCAGGATCCGGCCGTCGACCTCCGGCAGCACGACGTTCATGACGAGATCGCGCGGGGCGAGGCCGCGGGCGCTCGCCGCCCAGGCCTCACGGCTCGTGCCGGCGAAGACGACCTGCAGGACGGGCCGGCCGGCGCGATCGAGCACCGTGCCGTCATGCGGCCGGCCGGGCCGCGACACGGCGAAGGCGGTGCCGTTCAGCACGATCGCCGGCGGCCGCTCGGCCATCACATCCGCGAGCAGCGCCTCGGCGGCCCGATCCTTGAGGCTCGGCACGAAGACCGGCAGCGCGGCGATGCCGCGTTCGGCGAGCGCGGCGACGAGGCCATCGACCGGCGCGGTCGCGCCGCCCTCGACAAGGGCGCGATAGAAGGTGAGGAGCGCCACCGGCCTGTCGCCGAGCGCGGCGAGCGCCGCCGAGCGGTCGACGACACCCTCCCCCGGCCGCCAGAAGCCGGCGACCGGCAGCGGCTCGACCTCACCCGGCCGGTCGCCCGCGCCGGCGAGATGCGCCATCAGCGCGAGCGCACGGCGAAGGTTCTCCGGCCCGCCGGCGAGGCAGGCCTGCCACAGGAGGCGGCAATCCTCGACCGGCACGGTCGACCACGCTTCGAGCGAAGCGTCCCAGCGCCCGTCGCCCGGCACGACCGCGAGCTTCGGCCCGCCGGCGCGCGACAGCGCCCTGAGCGCCTCGAGCCCGTAGGGCCAGTAGCCGGCGCCGCCCATCATCCGGACGAGCACGATCTTCGCGCGGCGCAGCGTCGTCTCGACATAGAGGTCTACGGAATAGGGATGCGCGAGCCGCATCAGATTGGCGAGGCGAAGGGTGGGCTGCGCTTCATTCGGCGCCCCCGTCGCCCCCGGCGCCGTGGCAGGCTTCATCCGCGGGGCGCCGGGCGACGGCGCCTCGGAGGACGGCGCCCGGCCGCCCCCCTCCCCGGCCCTCCCCCACAAGGGGGGAGGGAGAAGTGCGCGCCCCGGTTCGCTGTCGCTCGCCGGCCGAGCGGCGCCGTCAAGGGAAGAGCCTCTCTCCCCCCTCGTGGGGGAGAGAGGGAGAGGGGGGCCGGCAGAAGAGCGGTCCGCAGTTCGATGGGTCCCCGCCTTCGCGGGGACGACGGATGGCGAGGGCCGTGCGGCTTCGTCTCCCGCCTCGGAGGACGGCTCCCGGTCGCCCCCCTCCCCGGCCCTCCCCCACGAGGGGGAAGGGAGAAGGGGGCGTGTCGCGAGGAAGAGGCGCCAGGCGGCGGCGAAGGCGGCGAGTTCGGTGTCGGCGGCGGAGAGCACGACGAGATCGCCGGGCGACTGGCCGAGATCCTCCGCCGCCGCGCCGTCCTCGATCCGCTCCGTGTCGCCGACGAGAAGATGCATCTAGAGGCCGAGCGCCGCCTCGACCGCAGCGCGATCGAGGCCCTTCAGGCCGATCACGACGAGGCCCGAGGCCGGCTTGCCCGGCGCGAACCAGGTCTCGACCCGCGGCCCGACCGCCTGCACGGCGACCGCCGCAGCCTTGCCGGCGACCGCCGCATGGCCCTTGATCCGCAGCACGCCCTCGACCGCCATCGCCGCACGGACGCGGCCGGCGAGATCGTCGGCGCTGGCAGCCGGCGCAACCGTCGTGACGAAACTGTCGAAATCGTCGTGGTCGTGCGCCTCGCCCTCGAGATCGTGATGGCTCTTCCGCGCGAAGGCGTCGTCCTCCGCCGCCGCGCCGAGCCCGAGCAGGATGGCGGGCGGCAGGCCCGCGCCGGTCGCCCGCACGCTCTTCGCCGCGGCGCGCATCTCGCCGCGCACCACGGCCTCGACCCCGCCGAGAGCGGCGGCATCGACGAGATCGGTCTTCGACAGCACCACGAGATCGGCGCAGGCGAGCTGGTCCTCGAAGAGCTCCGCGACCGGATCGTCATGGTCGAGCGACGGATCGGCCGCCCGCTGCGCGGCGAGCGCGGCATCGTCGGGCGCGATCCGCCCCTCCGCCACCGCCGCCGCATCGACCACCGTGACGACGCCATCGACCGTGACGCGGTGGCGGACGCTCGGCCAGGTGAAGGCGCGCACCAGCGGCTGCGGCAGAGCAAGGCCCGAGGTCTCGATGACGATGTGCTCGGGCGCCGGGTCACGGGCGAGCAGCATCTCCATGGTCGGCAGGAAGTCGTCGGCGACGGTGCAGCAGATGCAGCCATTCGTCAGTTCGACGACGGTATCGGGCCGGCAGGCGTCGTCGCCGCATTCGGCGAGCAGGCCGCCGTCGAAGCCCGTCTCGCCGAACTCGTTGACGATCAGCGCGATGCGACGGCCGCCGCTGTTCTCGATCAGATTGCGGATCAGCGTCGTCTTCCCGGCGCCGAGAAAGCCGGTGACGATCGTCGCCGGGATGCGGGGGGATGCGGTCACAGCGAAATCTCCGGTCCGGAGCGGGGTTTCAGGAGCAGCGGAAGGCCGGCGGCGACGAGGACGACGGTCGAGACCGCGGCGGCGATCCGCTGGTTGAGGACGCCCTGCTCGTCGGCGAAGCGGCGGGCGAGCGCGTTGATCGGCACGATGCCCGAGCCGACCTCGTTCGAGACGAGCACGACCGGGCCGGCGGCATCGCGCAGCGTCGCCTCGAGCCGGGCGGTCTCGAGCGCGACGTCGTGGCCGCGCTCGATGAGGTTGGAGAGCCAGAGGGTCAGACAGTCGACGAGCACGGCCCGGCCGGGCGCGGCATGGCGGCCGATCGCCTCGGCGAGCGCGAGGGGCTCCTCGACCGTCCGCCAGCCGGCGCCGCGGCGGGCGCGGTGGGCGGCGACGCGCGCCGCCATCTCGGCATCGCGCGCCTCCGCCGTCGCGACATAGGTGACGGGCCGTCCGCCCTCCCCCGCGAGGCGCTCGGCGAAGCGGCTCTTGCCCGAGCGGGCGCCGCCGAAGACGAGCGCCGTCGGCGGCGCGGACCGCGCCGCCTGTTCGCGACCGGTCATCGGCTCAGGCCGAGGCAGCGAGGCGGCGATGCAACCAGCCGGCGACGAGGCCGGACAGCGACCACAGGACGGCGCTGACGACGATCGAGGCGATGACGAACTCGCCGGCGAGCGCACCCGGATAGGGCACGCCATGGGTCGGCGGCTGCGGCGCGCCGATCGCGTGCGGCGCGACGAGGAGCACGAGACCCGCCACCCGCCAGGGCCAGGAACGGCCGAAGGCGAGCGCCGCGAGGCCGGCCGCGGAGGCCGCCGCCGTGCCGAGCCACCAGGCCTGGCGCGCCGTGATCTCGGCCGCGGCGGTGCCCGGAAGCTCCGGCGGCAGGCCGAGCGCCGGCAGGAGCGAGACCGCGACGAAGCCCGCCGCCCCCCACAGGAGTCCGCTGCGCGCATCGATCCGGCCGCCCTTCAGCACCATCAGGCCGAGCAGGACGAGCGAGACCGCGACCCCGATCAGCAGATTGGCGAGCGCGGTATAGGCGGTGCGCTCGAAGCCGTCCGCCGGCTCCCAGGCATCCGCGTCGTGGACATGGCCGGACGCCGCGTGGTCGTGCGCGCCGTGGTCGTGGCCGCCCGCAGCCGCCCCGGCCGGAGCGGTGGCGAACGCCGCGGGCGCGGCCTCCGCGGCAGGCGCGGCCTCCGCGGCGCCCTCGAAGGTTTCGGCGTGGAGGATCAGCGGCTCGGTGGTGGCGCGCTGCAGCGCGGTCACGGCGACGCATGCGACGAGGCCGGCGCCGAAGGCGCTCAGAACGATCGATCGGAACATGGGACTCTCCGGCCGCTCAGTGACAGGGCAGGCCGAAGGAATGGCGCGTGTCGTGCGTCGCGTTGTGGATGGCGCTCGGGGCGGCAAAGCCGGTGCCGAGGAAGAGCGCGAGGCCGAGAAGAACGGCGCCGAGCGCGGGAACAATACGGGCAGAGAGGCCGGCCGCAGCGCGGGCCTCGGTCGAGATCGTCATGGTCGCTCCTTTGCCGTCCCACCGACGGCCGGGTTCATCGCGTGCGCCGGCTGGTCTCCTGGCTCGCGGCTCGAACGCGCTCGCCGACGCCTTCCCGGTTTCCCAGTGGCCTGTCTTCGGCAGCGCTCGCCGCTCACAGTTGCGGGGGCAGCTTCGGCTTGGGCACCCTCGAGGAGGTCTTGCCCGACCGAATTCCCATTTCATCCCCGCGGGCCTTGGGCCCGATGGGGAACCGACGCGAGGAGAAGTGGTAGACCCCGGCGGCCCGCCACGCAAGGCGATACCGCAGCTGCTCCGAACCGAGGCGCAGAAGGAGCGCGACCGCCTTCTGCGGCGGAGACCGGCCGCGATCGGCGGGCGCTATTCCCCGGGAACCGGTTTCCGCCGCCAGGCGCGCCAGCGGCGGATCATGCCGACCTCGGAGCGGCGGCGCATGCGGCGGACGCGGGCGAAATCGTGCGACAGGATGATCATGCCGAGCGGCAGCATCCAAACACCGAGCACCGGCAGGAAGCTCAGGAGCCCGCCCGCAACGAAGGCCCCGCCGAGGCCGATTCGCGCGGCACGGTTCGAAGGGAGCTTGATCGAGCGTCGGCCGAATCGAATCGTCGGCATGGTCCTGTCCTTCCGCAGCCCGCCGGAACGCCGGCGCAGCCGCTGCCTCACATCGTCACGCCGAGACGATGGTTCAAGCAATGGCCCACCGCACGGCGCGCGGAAATCGCATGCCACCAACGCCGCCGGTCCCTGCCCGTTTCGGCCGACGACCGCAGCCCCTGCCGGAGCCGACGGTGGAATACGTCCCCTCCCCCCAAGATTGCCCCTTGGCAGAGCCGCCAAGCCTTTGTTATAGGGGCGCCCACGACGCGTCGCCGTCATTCCTCGGTAGCTCAGCTGGTAGAGCACGCGACTGTTAATCGCTAGGTCGTTGGTTCGAGTCCAACCCGGGGAGCCAAATTCGAGAACGCGCTCGGAGCCTGCTCCGGGCGCGTTTCCGTTTCTGGTCCCGACGATCATCTCCGAAAGCACGTCAAGGAGTTGGCGGAGCGTGCGGCGCCGCGACGGTCATTCCTCGACAAAGAAATCCTCGTCGATCCGCTTGAATTCCAGCACGCGGCTCGATCGGACGCCGACGCCGTGCTCGATCATGAGTTCGGTGAGCCTCTTCCCGTCGATCAGGATGACGCGTTGCGGGATGCGTGCGGCGAATTCGACGGCCTGCGGAGAGAAGGTCGAGGTGGTGACGAACACGCCCTTGGTCGCGCCGAGCCCGACGAGGCTGCCGGTGAAGGCCTGGACGTCAGGACGACCAACGGATGTGCCCGGAGCGTAGCGTTTGGCCTGCACATAAACGCGGTCGAGGCCGAGAACATCCTCGTTGATCACGCCGTCGACACCGCCGTCACCGGTGCGGCCGAGCTGGGCCGCAGCATTCCGATGCGAACCGCCATAGCCCATCGCAACGAGAAGATCGACGATCAGCCCCTCGAAGAAGCCCGGTCCGTTCTGGAGCGTGCGTTCCAGAAGCTCTGTTCGGAGCGCGGCCTGCGTGGCGTTGAACGCCGCCTCGATCACTTCCTCGGGTGTCGCAGCGGGCGCGGCGTCTTGCGGCGTTGCGCCGATCGTCTCCTGGGCTTGGTCGGCCCGGTAGAATTCCCGGAACGCCGGCACGGACAGCAGGTATTGCGTATCGAGCTTTGCCGGCGGGTTCGCCAGCAGCGCGGATCCCGCGGGCGTGATGGCGAACCGGCCACGCCTGGGGGTTTCCAGGTATCCCGCCTTGGTCAGGTAGAACTTCGCCCAATGGATGCGGTTGTGCAGGACGCGCTGTTTTCCGCTCGGGAGCATCTGGTCGCGCGCCTCCTGCGGGAGCGCGAACATCGCCGCGATCTGCCCTTCCGCGAGCGGCACGGAGGTCTCCCCCTTCGCCGCAACGCGCAGAACGGGGAGCATGAGCGACTGGTAATCCGGGATGCTCATCGCGTCTCCCCGAATCGCTGCAGAAGACCGGCGAGCGTCATGTTCTCCGCGATCGCGTCATGCGGGATCAGCGCATAGCGCCAGGGCTTGCCGCCATGGCTCACCGCATGATGGCTCGCGTGCCGGCACCATTCGAGCGCGGAGTCGCGCTTCGCGAGCACGTCCGGATCGGTCATCTGGTTGGATGCCTTGGGTTCGAGCATCAGGATGCTCTCATCCGTCTCTGCGACGAAGTCGGGCTGGTATTCCTGAGGGTCCGAACCGCTGCGATAGAACAGCTGGAACTGGCCGCGCGCCGGCTTGAACCATTTCTGCGCTTCCCGATCGAGAATGACGGCGAGCTTGCGCTCCGCGTCCGACTGGAATTTCTGCGTCGGGTACAAGCACCTCAGAAATCCGCCAAAGAGATATCGGGCCATATTGGCCTTGTCTGCAGGAGATCGGCGGAAGTCGAGCGGCGCCTCACCCGCGGCCGCGGTGTAGGCGCTCTTGCGCAACTCTGTGAAGCCCCGCGTGACGACGACGTCATACTCCACCCCCGCGTCCTGCCAGAAGTGCGCCTGCATCTGCGCGTGCACGAAGCGGGCGATCTCCTGCCTGTGAAGCCGCAGAATCTTGCGGACGCCCTCTTCCGGATGCGTCGCCAGAAGATGGCTCGTCACCTGGGCCGCGAGGTCGTACAGCAGGTCGGCATGCTCGTCATAGGCGATGTCGTCGAAGTCGACGAGGCCGCTGACGACATGATCCTCCAGCCGCTGCTCATCGATGATGCCGGCGCCGGGGCCGATCCGGTCGACCTGCCCCGTTCTGAGATGAGCGGCCCACAGCGTTTCGTTCGGCACCTCGTAGCGCATGCGGGAGAGGTCGAGCGTGAAGGGATGGAAGCCCGACTTCACCTCGCCCCTGGGCGTGACGAGAATGCGGGGAATGTCGATCGTCTGCTGGACGACGAGGTCGACCGTCCTCGCGACGATCGCCGTGAGATCGGGCTGCTCGGCGATCCCCTCCAGTTCGAGCTGGGCGGGCCGATACCGGCTTTCGACCTCGCGCAGAACCGCCGCCCGGACCTCGGGCTTCTGCAAATGGGCGACGCCGGGCAGGCGCGACGGCTCGGTCTCCATCCTGCGGATCACGTCATAGGCGATCCGCGCGACCTGCTGCGCCTCGTGCGTGAACTCGGCCGGCGCTTCCCCGAAGCCCGCAGTCCCGTTCACCGGCGCATCGGAGCGCAGGCCGAGCCTGGCCTCGAGCTGCGGCCGCGATTCGACCGTGACCGTCTTCTGCTGCAACTGCGCCTCGGTCAGCACGACCTGCTGCAGGCGGATGGCCGAATCCGGCCTGCGCGCCTCGTCGACGATCTCCTGGAAGCGGTCGTGCGCCACGATGTTCAGCCGGTCGACGGCGGTCACCCCCGTCCGCCGGCCATAGGGAAGCCGCAGGCCGCGGCCGATCGATTGCTCGATCAGCGTGCGGGCATTGGCGGCGCGCAGCGGCACGATCGTATAGAGATTGGTGACGTCCCAGCCTTCCTTCAGCATGTTGACGTGGATGACGATCTCGGTCGGCTCGTCCGGGCTCTCGACCTTCAGGAGCCGGCCGATCGTCTCCTCCTCCTTCACGCTCGAATCGACCTGGATGACCTTGTCCGCATAGCGCCCTTCGAAGAAGGCGGCGGACCGAATGAGGCTCATCAGCTCCGCGGCGTGCGCGGTGTCGCGCGCGATCACCAGCATGAAGGGCTTGACGATCCGCTCGCCGGCCTGCCGCGCATAGGTCTCCAGTTCGACCTTGACGCTTTCGTGCAGGCGCACGCCGTCTTCGAGCTTGATCTGCTGCAATTGCTCGGGCGATTTGCCCGCCGCGACGAAGTTCTCGCGCGTGACGACGGCGGGCTCTTTCACGAAGCCGTCCGCCATGGCGCGGCCGAGCGGATAGTCGAAGATCACGTTCTGGAAGGCGACGGGGCCGCGGGCCGTCTCGACGAGCGGCGTGGCGGTCAGCTCGAGCCCCATCACCGGCTGCAACTCGTTGATGGCGCGCACGCCCGCCGTCGCGCGGTAGCGGTGCGACTCGTCCATGATCAGGACGAGGTCCTTCAGCCCCGCGAGATAATCGAAATAGCTCTCGCCGATTTCCTCCCGGAAGCTGCGGATGCGCGGGCTGCGGCCGCCGCGCACTTCGGAGTTGATCTTCGAAATGTTGAAGATGTTGACGGTGACGGGAAACAGATTGCCGCCGCTGGCGATCCGGCGCTCGAAATTGTCGCCCGTCGTGATGACCGGGGGCGAGATCGCGAACTCGGCAATGCCCTTCAGCACGTATTTCGGCGTGTTGGGCATGAAATCGGCGGTCAGCTTGTTGTAGATCGTCAGGTTGGGTGCGAGCACGAAGAAATTGTTGAGGCCGTGCGCCAGATGGAGATAGGCGATGAAGGCACCCATCAGCCGGGTCTTGCCGACGCCGGTGGCGAGCGCGAAGCACAGGCTCGGGAAGTCGCGCTCGAAATCCGTGACGCCGGGAAATTCGGTCCGGATCGCGGCGAGCGCCGCTTCGAGGTCGACGCCCTTCTGCGGCGGCACCAGTTCGGTGACGCGATCGAGAATTTCGAGCGACTGGCGCTGCGGCGCGCGCAGGCTGAGGCGCCCGGCGATCGCGTTGACGTGACGGTTCATGGCTCGTCGTCTCCCGCGCGATCGAACAGGCCCGGCTGGGCGGCGGCGGACCGGGGCGACGGCCTGCCGGCGGCCTCCGCCGCGGGCGGCGAAGCGCCCCGGCCGGGCGGCGCCTTGGGCAGGTTCTCGACATTGAGGCTGTAGTCGTCATGGCCCCATTCGCAGCGGTCGCGAATGTGATTGGGGATCTTCTTCACCGTCAGATTGGGCCAGGCGGAGGCATTGCCCCGGAAGGCGGCGCAGAGCACGAGCAGCGTTCGGCCCTCGCCGACCTCCTCGCTCAGGGCGGCGAGCTGCTCGGGGCCGAGCGTCTGCGTCGTCACATAGAGGAAGTCGCGCTCGGTCGAGGTGCCGTGCTGCCAATAGACGCTGTCGCTCGGGGCATAGGTGAAGCCCTCGATCTTGCACAAGGCCTCGGCCAGCATCTCGGCATTGTAGGCCTTCGCGATGACCTCGCGGCCCCATTTGTCCTTTTCGAGCAGCGACGGGGCGAGCTTGAAATAGCGGAAACCGCCGCCGCCCCGCCAGCCGGTCGCCTCGGTCACGCCGCCGGGGTCCGCACCGTCGATCACCTTCTTCAGGCGCGGAATGATGTGGGTGTGGCAGTGCTCGCCCAGTTCCACCATGATCCAGCGGCGGCCCATCTTGTGCGCGACGGCGCCAGTCGTGCCGGAACCGGCGAAGGAATCGAGGACGAGGTCGCCGGGGTTGGTGGCAATCTGAACTATACGATGAATAAGCCGCTCAGGCTTTGGAGTATCGAAAGGCAGAGTGTCAGGGAAAAGAGATTGAATTTCGCGCTTGGCTTCTTGCGAATGCCCAACTTCCGTGTGGGGCCACCAGGTTCGTGGCACCATCCCAGCCTGAACTTCATTCAGGTACAGTTTTACTGCAGGATTGTTGTCTCCCTTTGTGCCAAAGACAATCCGGCCCTCATCAACCATTCGCCAGAAATCTGGCTCTGTCATCCGCCAGTGGCTCCCTTTTGGTGGACGAACTTCACGTCCAGATGGAGTCCTGATTGCATACATCAGGCCCTCATGACGCTCTTCGGCAGCGAAAATGGGGCCTAGGCGCCATGGGCCCCTAGAATCATTATCGGGGTTCTTGTACTTGCTCGCTGTTGCTTCATCGCGGGGCAACAGGTTCCGCTTGAATCGCCACTGCTGCCCAAGCGGCGAATAGATCAGGACGTAGTTATGGCTTGGCGATATCGCTGCTGCATTGCTACGTCCGTAGAAATTTTCCCAGACTGCCGAGGCCACGAAGTTCTGACGACCGAAAACCTCATCGCACATCACTTTAAAGTAGTGTGCCTCATTATCATCTAGCGTGACCCAGAGAGAGCCATCCTCCGACAATAGTCTCCGAATTATCTCCAGTCGGTCCCGCATTAAGCCAAGCCAGATCGAGTGCTCCAGGCCATCGTCATAATGCTCAAACGCGCTGCCGGTGTTGTAAGGCGGGTCGATGAAGACGCACTTCACCTTGCCGGCGAACTCCTGCTCCAGCGCCTTCAGCGCGAGCAGATTGTCGCCGAAGATCAGCCGATTGTCGAAAATGTCGCCGTCGCTCACGCGATGCCTGGCGTGATAGGACTTCGCCGGGTCTTCGAGCAGAATGCGCGGCTCCAGCCGCGGCCGGTTCTCCTTGCCCACCCAGGTCAGTTCGAGCTTCTGCTTCTTCGTCATGCGGGGTCCGTGGCGGCTGCGGTGCCGGCCGGCGCGGCGCCGGCAGGAACCTGTGGTGTGGCGGCGGCATGCGGTGCAGCCGGGCGAAGCCGGCCCGTCCCGGCGCATGGCGGCGCCTCGGCGGGCCTGCGCGAGGTGGCGGGATCGCGATCGTGCGGCGCCGCCGGAGCGCCGCTTCGATGCGAGCGATCTTCTGCGCGGCGTCGGGCATCGGTCAAGCCAGTCGCCAGCGGAGGATGAACAGCGGCGCGACCGCGACCTTCTGTTCGAGCCGCGCCTCGATCTGCGCGATCAGCGCCGCCCGCTGCGCATCGATCCGGTCCTGCGCGTCGAAAAGGGACCGGCGCTTCTGATTGCGTGTCGCTTCGAGCGTCTTGATCCGCTTCTGGCCCGCGAGCTTGTCTTCGAGCGCGACGGCGCTCGCGGCGGCACGCCGGGCCTCCTTGACGAGCCGGTCGATTTCCCTGATCTCGCGCTCGAGCCCGACCTTCAGGTCGTCCGCCCAGCCGTCGAGCTTGTCGGCCTCCGCTTCGAAGAAGCGCGCGTTCCGTTTCGACACGCCGCCGCGGATCAGCGCCCCGCTCTCGCTCAGGAGCCGGTCGAGGCGCATCACGATACCGGCTTCGGGCGCGACGTCCCCTCCGCGCGCCGCCTCGATCGTCAGAAGGCGGTCGCAGACCTCCCCGCCGAGCGGCTCGCCGTCATCCGCGATGCCGGCGAGGAGGATGTGATCTTCCGCCTCGTCGAGCGCTTCGACCGTCATCAGGGAGGCGGCCAGCCAGCCGGCCCTGCCGATGAACGGCTCCAGAATGCTGATCCTGCCGGCATGGCCGGCGTAATCGAAATGCACCTCGGCGGGGGCGAGCGGGCGCGCCTTCGCGCGGGCGACGACCGCCTCGCCGAGCGGATGGCCGAGCCGATAGGTGTGCGCCTCGCCGGATCGTCGCGGCAATTCGTAGAGCCCGGACGGGATCGCCGCGCCGTTCGCCCATGGCGGCCGCGCCCGCAGGGTGAAGGACGAGCCGTCGTGGAACGTCGCCTGCCCGTCGAGCTCGTGCCGCGTCAGGCGCATCAGTCTCTGCTCGTGGCGGTCGAGATGGACCTTCGCGTCCTCGTCGCGGACGCGCAGCTTCTCCCGCACCTCGTCGTCGAACTCTTCGAGGAGCTTCTGGCGCGTCCGGCTCATCGCCGTGTCGATCTCGAGGCTGAGCTCCGACTGCAGTCGATCGAAGGCGGCGCGGATCTGTTCGGGCCGGCGGCATTCCTGATAGATGGCGGCGATCCTCTTCTCGAAATCGACGCCGGACTCGATCGCGCCGAGCACCTCGTCGCTGGCACCGAAAACGCCCTCGAAGAGCCGGAACTTTTCGGAGAGAAGCCGGTGGACACGCTGATCCGCCTCGTTCTTGCGATTGATGAAGTTGACGACGACGACGTCGTGCTTCTGGCCGTAGCGGTGGCAGCGGCCGATCCGCTGCTCGACGCGCTGCGGGTTCCACGGCAGGTCATAGTTCACGACGAGCGAACAGAATTGCAGGTTGATGCCCTCGGCGCCGGCCTCCGTCGCGATCATGATCTGGCCTTCGTCGCGGAAAAAATCGACCAGAGCGGACCGCATGTCGGCGGTTCTCGATCCGGTGACGCGATCCGATCCGGCGTGGCGCTCGATCCAGCGCGCGTAGATCGCGCGCGAGGGCGGATCGGTGTTCGTTCCATTGAACAGAACGACGCCCTTCGCATAGGGGCTCTCGGAGAGGATTCTCTGAAGGTATTCCTGCGTTTTTCGTGACTCGGTGAAGATGATCGCCTTCTCCGCACCGCCGAGCTGGCGCGCCTTCGCGAACGCCAGGTGCAATACTTTCAGCAGCGCCGTGCCCTTGGCGTTGTGCTCGATCGAGGTCGCCAGTTTGGCGAAGGATTCGAGATCGGCGATCTCCGCCGCGATCGCCGCGCGGTCGGCCCCGGTGAGCGCCTCTTCGTCCGCGTCCGCGGGCCACTCGTCGGCGGTCGCATCGAGAGCCTCGAAGTCCTCGGACAGCTCGTCCTCCAGCGACGTCGCAACCGGATGCGCAGCGAGCTTCGCCTTCAGCCTGTGCGAGATCGAGTTCAACGCGCCCGCGATCGCGAATGTCGACGAAGCCAGCAGCTTGCGCAGGACGAGCGTCATCAGCGACCGCTGGCCAGAGGGCAGCGCCTGCAGATCGTCGCGCTGCAGATAGTCGGAGACGAGCTGATAGAGGCGGTCCTCGCCGGCTGCGGGTGTGAACTCCTCGATCAGAGGCAGGCGACGCGTATAGGGGATGTAGGCCGTCACCTGGCGGCGCAGCGTGCGGTGGCAGATCGGCTTCAGGCGCTCCTTCAGCGCCTCGAAGTTCCGTTTGTCGCCCGGATTCGCGAACTGCTCGCGGAAGCTCTTGACGTCTCCGAAGGCGTGCTCATCGATGAAACTGACGAGGCCGTACAGCTCGAGCAGCGAATTCTGCAGCGGCGTCGCGGTCAGCAGCAGCTTGTTCTTCCGAGCAAGGGCGTTCTTGAGTGTGTTGGCAATGACATTGGAGGGTTTGTAGACGTTCCTGAGCCGGTGGGCCTCGTCGATGACGACGAGATCCCACGGCACCCGCTGCACATCCGACACCTTCGTGCGCGCGAACTGATAAGAACAGATCACAATGGCATTTTCGACTTCGAATGGCTGAAGAGATCCATCTCGAAGGGACTGGTTGTAAGACTTCGACTCGAGGATCACAGCCGGAAGCAGGAATTTCTCGCTCAGTTCCTGGTGCCATTGTTTGCGCAAGTTCGAGGGCGCAATGACGAGGATACGCCGCTTTCGCTCGGCCCATCTCTGCGCGATGACCAATCCGGCTTCAATGGTCTTCCCGAGGCCGACTTCGTCGGCGAGCAGCGCTCCCTTCGAGAGAGGCGACGCGAAGGCGAACAGCGCAGCGTCGACCTGATGCGGGTTCAGATCGACCTGAGCGCCGGCCACCGCACCCGCCAGACGTTCCGAACTGTCGGGCGCACACCGTTTCGTCAGCGCGTGAGCGAGGTATTTGGCGTGGAAGTCAGTGATCATCCGGCCTCCCCCGATCCGTCGCCTCCTCGTCTGAAGGCCTGGGGTCATCCTTCGGCGTCGACGGCTTCTGGAGGGCCTTCTGCGCCTCTATCCAACCGTCGAGATCGACCCGCTTGAACCGCCACTGCCCCCTCACCTTGAATGCCGGGATCTCCGCGCGTTGGGCCATCGTGTAGACGGTCTTTTCCGCCACCTTCAGCAGGCCCGCCACTTCCGGCAAGGTGAGAATCTCGTCGGGCATCGGCCACGCCTCTGGTCAAGGGTTGGCAAAGGATGCCAGAGTCCGCCGGACAGAGCCAGCTCCGGCGCGCGTGTGAGCGCGGACGGGCGGAAGCTGCGCTCCATGGCCTCGCGCTGTTCGCCGGGCCGCTTCCCGCGGGCGGGGAAAGCCCCTCGGCGAGCAGACGCTCGGCGAAGGCCTTCAGGCTCTCGTCGAGGCGACGCCCGCGCCGCCGACGTGCTGATCGACGAGGCGGCGGGCATGAAGCGGCTGATCGCCGACAAGGGCTACGACGCCAACCGCCTCCGCGCCCGCATCCGGGCGCAGGGCGCGATCCCCGTCATCCCCGGCCGCCGCAACCGCGAGCGCCCGATCCGGTACGACGAGCGACGTTACAAGGACCGTTGGCGGATCGAGGCCATGTTCTGCAGGCTCGAGGACTTTCGACGCGTCGCAACCCGCTACGACGAACTCGCCCGGAACTTCCTCTCAGCCGTCCACCTCGCCGCAGCCGTCGCATTCTGGCTGCGAGCGAGTCTCGACCCTGGACCGGGAGGGGTGAGGGTGCGCATCCCGCAGCCCGGAAATCGATCACGCCCCCGACAGATAGTCGAGCGGGTTGACCGGCCGCGAACCGCGCCGGAGCTCGAAATGGAGCTGCGGCTGGGTCACCGAGCCCGTGGCGCCGGCCCGCGAGATGATCTGGCCGCGCCGCACCGTATCGCCGCGCTTCACCAGGATGTCGCTGTTGTGGGCATAGGCCGAGACCCAGCCATCGGCGTGCCGCACCAGCACCAGCTTGCCATACCCCTCGAGCTCCGACCCGGCATAGATCACCGTGCCGGCCTCGGCGGCCTTGACCGAGGTGCCTTCCGGCACCGCGAGGTTGATGCCGTCATTGCGCTCGCCACCCGTCGAGCCGCCGAAGCCGGAGATGATCCGGCCGCGCACCGGCCAGCGGAAGGTGGTGCCGTTCGCCGAGCCGGGATCGGCCGTGTCGACGGTGGCGGCGGGCGCGTCCGGCTGCTTCGCCGGGGCATAGGCGACGGTCTGTTCAGCGCCGGCCGGCGTCGCCGGGCGGGCGATCGAGGCGCTCGGGGTCTCGCCCTGCGGCGGCTCGACGGTCTTCGGACCGACCACGCGGACCGCCGGACGCCCGGCCTCCGCCGATGCCACGATCTCCGGCTCCGCGGGAGGCACGGCTGCGGCAACGCGCGCCGGAGCCTGTTCCCGGGCGCTCGGCGAGGCGGACGCGAGCCGGTCGCGGCCCTCCGGATCCTCGCCGCGCGGCCGATCCTCCCGGCGCGCCGGCTCGGCGCGCAGCGCGACCGCAGACGGCTCGGGGGCATGGCCGGGAATGCGCAGCTTCTGGCCGGAACGAAGGCCGTTCGGCGAAGAGAGGCCGTTCGCCTTGACGAGATCGGCGACCGAAACATTGTAGAGGCGCGCGATCGTTCCGAGCGTCTGCCCGGCGCTCACCGTATGGACGCCGGCCGGCGCATCCGCCGAGGCGAGAGGGGCCGGCCGATCCCGCTCCGCCGCCGGCACCGGGCCGGAGGCGAGCCGCATTTCCGGCTGCCGGCCGCCTCGCTCGCCGCCGCGCGGCGGCAGGGCGGCGGGCTCGGCCGAAGCGACGACCGGGCCGCGATCGGAACCGCCGCCCGGGATGACGAGGCGCTGACCGATGCGCACCGAGCCGGGATCGGAAATGCCGTTCGCACGGACGATCTCGGCGACCGGGACGCCGTAGCGGCGCGACAGGGCCGAGAGCGTATCGCCCGAGCCGATGGTGACCGTCGTGCCGGCGGATTCCGTCCGCGCAGGCGCAAGAGGGGCCGGCCGGGCCACTTCGGCGACGGCGACCGGCGCCGGCCGGTAAGGCGACTGGTCGGGCTGCGCCGCGACGGAGCGGCCGCTCGGCAGCATGGGCGGCGGCAGCGTGCCGCGGGCGACCACGGGCGGCGCCGAGGGCGCGGCGATATCGTCGTCGTTCGACGCGAGAACCGGCGGCATCGGCTGGCCCGCCCCGCCGATGATCGTCCGCTGGTTGTCGGTCGTGGCCGTGAAGGCCGGACCGCGGAACCGCGAACCATCGGCACTGCAGGCGCCGAGAAGCCCGGCGAGGAGGGCGACCGCCGCAACCTGGGACAGGGTCTGCGCCCGGAAGATCGTCACTTCGCTACGCATCGCTCAACTCACACCAGCACGATCGACAGGCCGGGAGTTAACGCCGGTAACGTTGACAAAGGTTTAAGCGCGTCCCGAAAAGCCGGGAAAACATCGGCCGGCCCGCCCCCGCTCAGAGCCGCGCGGCCTTGCCCGGGATCAGCGGAATGGCGCGAACCGGCGCGATCGGCGTCGCGTCGAGGCTCCCCTCGGCGGTCCGCTCGACCCGCATCAACATCTGCGGCCCCTCGGCCGGCCCGACCGGCATGACGAGGACCCCGCCGGGGCGGAGCTGTTCCGCGAGCACCGCCGGTACCCCTTCCGCCGAGCCCGAGGAGACGATCCGGTCGAAGGGTGCCTTGTCCGGCCAGCCCCCGAAACCGTCCCCGAACACCGCTGTGACATTCTCGATGCCGAGCCCGGCGAGGCGCGACTGGGCGGCGAGGACGAGGGTGCGGAAACGATCGACCGTGTAGACCCGGTGGCAGAGCCGGGCGAGCACGGCGGTCATGTAGCCGGTGCCGGTGCCGATCTCGAGCACGCGGTCGGTCGGCTGCGGCGCGAGCGCCGCGAGGATCCGGGCGACGACGATCGGTGGCGTCGAAACCTGGCCGCAATCGATCGGCAGGCCGCGGTCCGAGAACGGTGGATAGTCCGCGGGGATGAAGACGGTCCGCGGCGCCGCCTCGAGCGCCGCCGAGAGGCGCCGGTCGGTGACGCCCATCCGGCGCAGGCGGAGCAGGAAGGCGGCGATTTCCAGGAAAGGATCCGGCGAAGCGGCCTCGGGCGGTGCGACCGCCGCAGGGTGATCGAGACTCGGCATCTCCGCCACCGGCGGCGGCGTGATGTCCACCGAGCCATGGCCATGGCCGTGCAGAATCCGCTCGCGGATCCGCGCGCCCCAGCTGCCCTGCGCCTTCGCCCCGGCAGACTTGCCCGCCGGAGCCTTTGCCGTCGGCGCCTTGGCGCCGAGTCCCGTCGTGCCGAGTGCCATACGCAACGCGCCCTCGCTTCCCCCCTCTCATGGCAGGGCGAGAGTAAACGCCGTGTTAGCGCGGTCGCGAACGGTTATGTGCGTCGGGTTCTGCAAAGGCGGTTGGCTTGGGCGGCGGCCATGGTTGATGGCGCGCGTCCGCCCGGAATGCCGACCCGCACGACTATGGATGCCGGCACGGAGGCCGGCATGACGGGCGGAGAGGGGCGGTTCGCAGGCAGGACGGGAAGGACCGAGACGCGAGACGACGGGTTGAAAGCGGCCGGGCGGATCGAGGACGCGGAGCGCTGCCCCCACCCCCGAGCACCCGTTACCCCGGCCTCCGTGCCGGGGTCCATGATCGTGCCGCCGGGCGAAGACACGCGCCGGAGCCCCCCGCGAAGGCGAGGAGCCTTCGACCCGGGCGATACGCCCCGCGCCCTACCCCTTCAGCCGGTCGAGCGCGGCGGCGATGCGGGCAACGAGGGCCCGCGCCTCGGCGAGGCGCTCGCGCTGCTCCTCGATGACCTCTTCCGGCGCCCGAGACACGAAGTTCTCGTTGCCGAGCTTCGCCTCGATCTTGGCGATCTCCTGCGCCGCCTTCGCCCGTTCCTTGTCGAGCCGGGCCGTCTCCGCGGCGATGTCGACGATGCCGGCGAGCGGCAGGCACACCGTCGCCTCGCCATGCACCACCTGCACCGCCCCCTTCGGCGCGGCGTCGGCAAATGCGACGTCGTTGACCCGCGCCAGCCGGCGGAACAGCGCATCGTGCGCGGCGAAGCGCGCCTTCGTCGTCTCCGACGCGCCGAGCACCACCACCGGCACCTGTGCGCCCGCCGGCACGTTGACCTCGGTGCGGGCCGAGCGGATCGCCGTGATCAGCTCGACCAGCCAGTTGATCTCCTCGGCCGCCGCGGCGTCCTCGAAGGCGAGGTCCGGCCAGGCCGAGGTGACGAGCGGCCGCTCGCGCTTCGGCCCGGCCTCGCCGGTGCGCTGCCAGAGCTCTTCGGTGATGAAGGGCATGAAGGGATGGAGGAGCGCGACGATCCGGTCGAGAACCCAGGCGATCGTCGCCCGCGTCTCGTCCTTCGCCGGCCCGTCAGGGCCCATCAGCACCGGCTTCACGAGCTCGAGATACCAGTCGCAATAGGTGTTCCAGACGAAGCGATAGGCCGCGCCGGCCGCATCGTTGAAGCGGAAGGCCTCGAGCGCCTCGGTCACGGCGCGGGCGGCCCGCGTCGTCTCGGTGGCGATCCAGCGGTTGAGCCGCTCGCCGAGGCCCGCCGGATCGAATCCCTCGGTGCGCACCGCGCCGTTCATCTCGGCGAAGCGGGCGGCGTTCCACAGCTTGGTCGCGAAGTTGCGATAGCCCTCGACGCGGTTCGCCGACAGCTTGATGTCGCGGCCCTGCGCCGCCATCGCGGCGAGCGTGAAGCGCAGCGCATCGGCGCCGTATTCGTCGATCAGCTCGAGCGGATCGATGACGTTGCCCTTCGACTTCGACATCTTCGCCCCCTTCTCGTCGCGGACGAGGGCGTGGATGTAGACGGTCGAGAACGGCTCCTCCTTCATGAAATGAAGGCCCATCATCATCATCCGGGCGACCCAGAAGAAGATGATGTCGAAGCCGGTGACGAGCACATTGGTCGGGTAGTAGCGGGCGAGCTCCGCCGTCTCGTCCGGCCAGCCGAGGGTCGAGAACGGCCACAGCGCGGAGGAGAACCAGGTGTCGAGCACGTCCTCGTCGCGCCAAATACCAAAGACACTCGGCGGAACGCCCTTTTGCCAGGGCTCGTCCAGAAGAGCTAGCGCCGCGTCACCATCCGTCACGATACGGACTTCGGCGCCTCCGTAATACTGTTCAGCCTGAACTCGGGCTCCATCGGCGTCGTAGTCCACGAACATCGTGGTCTTCACAAGAGAGACTCTTCCCTCCGTATCGCGCTCCCAGCCGTACCAGGCCGGGATCTGATGGCCCCACCAGAGCTGGCGCGAGATCGTCCAGGGCTGGATGTTCTCCATCCATTCGAAATAGGTCTTCTCCCAGTTCTTCGGGACGAAGACGGTGCGGCCCTCGCGCACGCTCGCGATCGCCGGATTCGCGAGCGTCTTCGCGTCGACATACCACTGGTCGGTCAGGAGCGGCTCGATCGGCACGCCGCCGCGGTCGCCGTGCGGCACGGTATGGGCGTGGTCCTCGATCTTCTCGAGATAGCCGCCCTCCTCCATCATCGCGACGACGGCCTTGCGCGCCGTGAAGCGGTCCTGCCTGTCGAGCGCGTCGATCGTCGCGGCGAGTTCGTCGGAATGGGCGAGGCCGGCGAGGAAGTCCTCATTGCCGGCGAGCACGACATTCGCCTCGCGGTCCAGCACGCTGATCAGCCGAAGATTGTGCCGGCGGCCGACCTCGAAATCGTTGAAATCGTGCGCCGGCGTGATCTTGACCGCGCCCGACCCCTTCTCGGGGTCGGAATAGTCGTCGCCGACGATCGGAATCCGCCGGCCGACCAGCGGCAGGCGGACGTGCTTGCCGATCAGCGCCCTGTAACGCTCGTCCTCGGGGTGAACCGCCACCGCCGTGTCGCCGAGCATCGTCTCGGGCCGCGTCGTCGCGACCGTGATGAAGCTCTCCGGATCGAGCGGGTCGAAGGCCCTGCCCTCGATCGGATAGCGGAAATGCCAGAGCTTGCCCTTGGTCTCGACCGGAACGACCTCGAGGTCGGAGATCGCCGTCTTGAGCTTCGGGTCCCAGTTGACGAGCCGCTTGTCCTTGTAGATGAGCCCCGCCCGGTAGAGCTCGACGAACACCTTGAGGACCGCCTTCGACAGGCCCTCGTCCATGGTGAAGCGCTCGCGGCTCCAGTCGCAGGAGGCGCCGAGCCGCTTCAGCTGGCCGACGATCGCACCGCCCGATTCCGCCTTCCAGGCCCAGACCTTCTCGACGAAGGCCTCGCGGCCGATCGCCCGGCGGTCCGGCTCCTGCCGCTCCGCCATCTGCCGCTCGACGACCATCTGGGTGGCGATGCCGGCATGGTCGAGCCCCGGCTGCCAGAGCACGTCCTTGCCGCGCATCCGCTCGAAGCGGGCGAGCACATCCTGCAGCGTGTTGTTGAGCGCGTGCCCGATGTGCAGCGAGCCGGTGACATTGGGCGGCGGGATCACGATGGCGAAACTCTCGGCCCCGGGCGCGGCGCCCGCGCCGGCCTTGAAGGCGCCGGCCTTCTCCCAAAGGTCGCTGATCCGCGGCTCGACGGCGGCCGCCTCATAGGTCTTGTCAAGCATGCGTGCTGTCCGTCTCGGAGTTCGGCGCCCGTGGTTAAGCGGTGCTTCGCCCCGGAGTCAATCGACGAGGTCGCCGCGCAGCTTCCCAAGCCGCAGGCGGCCGTTCATAGTCCGGCGCCTTCAGGGAGGATCGCCAATGGCCGACGACACGCTCACCATCATCGCCCACATCAACGCCGAGGCCGGCCGCGAGGCGGCGCTTCTCGCCGAATTGCGCATCCTCGTCGAGGAGACGAATCGCGAAGAGGGGTGCCTGCGCTACGAACTCAACGTCGCCAAGGGCGAGCCGGCGCGCTTCCTGATGGTCGAGGAATGGGCGAGTTACGATCTGTGGCAGGCGCACAATGACGGCGCCGCGATCGCCCGCTTCCGCGGCGCCTCGGCCGGGCTCGTCGCCGGCGTCGAGGTCACGCAGTGGCTGCCGGACCGCCCGGCGGCGTAGTTCCCGCGGCCTTGCCGGCGAGCGCCTTGCGGACCGCCGGCATCACCTCGGTGCCGAACAGCTCGATCGAGCGCATCAGCGCCCGGTGCGGCAGCGTCCCGACGCTCATCTGCATCATGAAGCGGTCGTGACCGAAGAGTTCGTGCTGGAAGAGAATCTTCTCGGTCACCTCGGCCGGGCTGCCGACGAACAGCGCGCCCCGCAGCCGGCGCGACGCCTCGAACTGGCCGCGCGTGTGCGGCGGCCAGCCGCGCTCGCGGCCGATCCGCGTCATCGTCTCGGCGAAGGGCGGAAAGGCGATGTCGGCCGCGGCCTGCGAATCCTCCGCGATGAAGCCGTGCCCGTTGATGCCGACGGGCAGGCCGGCGGGATCGTTCCCCGCCCGCCGCGCCGCATCGCGATAGAGACCGATGAGCGGCGCGAACTGCTCCGGCGCCCCGCCGATGATCGCGACGGCGAGCGGCAGGCCGAGCACGCCGGCGCGGGCGACCGATTGCGGCGTACCCCCGACCGCGATCCAGAGCGGCAGCGGCTTCTGGACCGGCTGCGGATAGATGCCGAGATCGTCGATCGCCGGCCGGAAATGGCCCGACCAGGTCACGCGCTCGTTCTCGCGGAGCGCCATCAGGAGGTCGAGCTTCTCGGCGAAGAGCGCGTCGTAATCCTCGAGATCGTAGCCGAAGAGCGGGAAGGATTCGATGAACGAGCCGCGCCCGGCCATCATCTCGGCGCGGCCGCGCGAGAGGAGATCGAGCGTCGCGAATTGCTGGAAGACGCGCACCGGATCCTCCGACGAGAGCACGGTGACGGCGCTCGACAGGCGGATCCGACGGGTCCGCGCCGCAGCCGCCGCGAGCAGCACCGCGGGCGCCGAGGCGAGATAGTCCGGCCGATGATGCTCGCCGATCGCGAAGACGTCGAGCCCGACCGCTTCGGCGAGCTCGACCTCCTCCATCAGATCGGCGATCCGGTCGGCGGGGTCCTGCAGACGGCCGGTCGCCGGGTCCGGCGTGTTCTCGACGAAGGTGTAGATGCCGAACTGCATGGCGACCTCTCCTGACGACCTCTCGCGCGGCTTTCGAGGCGGCCGCGTGCCGCCCGGCCCGTCCCGGTCGGCCGGGCCTCAGTCGAAGAGCTGCGTCAGCTCGTGCACGAGGTCATAGGCGGTCTGGTCGATCCTGAGCGGGGTGATCGAGATCGCGCCGGCGCCGATCGCGTGGACGTCGCTGCCCTCGGGCGGCGTGTCGGCGCTGCGGCGGTGATGCACCCAGAAATAGGGATTGCCGCGCCCGTCGCGCCGCTCGTCGATGAAGAGCCGGTGCGGGAACTGGCCCTGCGACGTCACTTCGACGCCGGTGACGGCGTCGGGCGCCACATTCGGGAAGTTGATGTTGTAGAAGCAGCCGCGCGGCGCCGGCTTGTCGAGCAGCTTGCGGATGATCGCCGGCGCGTGCCGTTCCGCCGTGTCCCAGGGAATGATCCGGCGGCCATCGGCGAAATCATAGGCCTGCGACAGGGCGATCGCCGGGATGCCGAGGAGCGTGCCCTCGATCGCGCCGGCGACCGTGCCGGAATAGGAGACGTCGTCGGCGGTGTTCTGGCCGGAATTGACGCCGGAGAGCACGAGGTCCGGCGGCTCCGGCAGGACGTGACGGACCCCCATGATGACGCAATCGGTCGGCGTGCCGCGCAGCGCATAGACCCGCTCGGACACCGCGCGCAGGCGGAGCGGATCGTTGAGGGTCAACGAATGCGCGAGACCCGACTGGTCGGTCTCGGGCGCCACCACCCAGACCTCGTCGGCGATCGATTCGGCGATCCGCTTCAGCACCTGCAGGCCCGGCGCGTGAATGCCGTCGTCATTGGTGATCAGAATGCGCATCGCTTCCTTGTCCTTCCTGCGCCCCTTCGCCCTTGCGGCGAGGGGGCCTGCCCGTCCGTGGCCCGGCGACCGATCGAACGCCCCGGTCCGCCCGTGGGCCGGCGAAGCCGAAACCTTCAGCCGATCCGTTCGACACCGCGCATATAGGGCTTCAGCGCCTCGGGCACGGTGATCGAGCCGTCCTCGTTCTGATAGGTTTCCATGACGGCGATGAGGCAGCGGCCGACCGCCGTGCCGGAACCGTTGAGGGTGTGGACGAAACGCGTGCCCTTCTCGCCCGCCGGGCGATAGCGGGCGTCCATCCGGCGGGCCTGGAAATCGCCGCAGACCGACACCGAGGAGATCTCGCGATAGGTGTTCTGGCCCGGCAGCCAGACCTCGATGTCATAGGTCTTCTGCGCGCCGAAGCCCATGTCGCCGGTCGACAGCGTCATGACGCGGTAATGCAGGTCGAGCCGCTGCAACACCGCCTCGGCGCAGGCGAGCATCCGCTCGTGCTCCTCGATCGAACGTTCGGGCGCGGTGATCGAGACGAGCTCGACCTTGTCGAACTGGTGCTGCCGAAGCATGCCGCGCGTATCTCGGCCGGCGGAACCGGCCTCGGAACGGAAGCAGGGGGTGAGCGCCGTGAAGCGGAGCGGCAGGTCCTTCTCCTCGAGGATCGATTCGCGCACCAGATTGGTGAGCGGCACCTCGGCGGTCGGGATCAGCCAGTGATCGAGCGTCGTGCGGAAAAGATCCTCGGCGAATTTCGGCAACTGGCCGGTGCCGTGCAGCGCGTCATCCTTGACGAGATAGGGCGGTTGCACCTCGGTGTAGCCGTGCTCTTCCGTATGCAGGTCGAGCATGAACTGGCCGAGCGCCCGCTCCATCCGGGCGAGGCCGGCCTTGAGCACGACGAAGCGGGCGCCGGAGATCTTCGCCGCCGCCTCGAAATCCATCTGGCCGAGCGCTTCGCCGAGCTCGAAATGCTCTTTCGGCGGAAAGCCATAGGCGCGCTTCTTCGGGCGCTGCGCGAACGCGGTTTCCGCCGTACCGTTGCGGCCGAAATACTCGACATTGTCGTGCTCGTCGCGGCCGACCGGCACGTCGTCGAGCGGCACGTTGGGGATCACCGCGAGCGCGTCGGCGACGGCCTTGTTGAGCCGCCGCTCCTCCTCCTCGGCATGGCCGAGAAAATCCTTCAGCGCGGTCACCTCGCTCTTCAGCGCCTCCGCGGTCGCCGCGTCCTTGGCGGCCATCGCCCTGCCGATCTCCTTCGAGGCGGCGTTGCGGCGCTCCTGCGCGGCCTGAACCCGGCCGATATGGGCGCGCCGCTCTTCGTCGAGGGCGATCACGGCGGCGGACTTCGGCTCCACGCCGCGCGACGAGAGCGCCCGGTCGAAGGCGTCCGGGTTATCGCGAATCCACTTGATGTCGAGCATGTCGGGTCTCGGGAAGGCTGGAGCGGCGCACGGCCCCGCCCGCCCGTCTTCGCCATCCCGGACGGCGAAGCCGTCGGCATGGCGGCCCGGCGGGCACCGCGAGGACCGTCGTCACTTCCCGCGGCGGCGACGCGGATGCCCGCCTCAGGCCGGGTTCTCGGCCTCTTCCGAGGCCTCGGTCCGGGCGCGCTTCCGCTCCGTGAACCGCACGGAAATGATCGAGGCTTCGTAGAGGAGCAGCGCCGGCACGGCAAGGCCGATCTGGCTGATGATGTCCGGCGGGGTGAGCACGGCGGCGATGATGAAGGAGAGGACGATCGCATAGCGTCGCTTGTCGCGCAGCCATTTGCTGTCGATGATTCCGGCCCGGCCGAGCAGGGTGAGGATCACCGGAAGCTGGAACACGAAGCCGAAGGCGAGGATCAGCGTCATGATGAGGCTGAGATACTCGTTGACCTTCGGGAGCATCTCGATCGCCGCGTGGCCGGGGCCGCCCTCCTGCTGGAAGGAGAGGAAGAACCGCATCGCGAGCGGCATCACCATGAAATAGACGAGCGCCGCGCCCATCAGGAAGAGCACCGGCGTCGCGATCAGAAAGGGGACGAAGGCCCGCCGCTCGTTCCGGTAGAGGCCGGGCGCAGCGAACTTGTAGATCTGAACGGCGATCACAGGGAAGGCGATGAAAACGGCGCCGAACAGGGCGAGCTTCATCTGCGTCAGGAAGAACTCCTGCGGCGCGGTGTAGATCATCCGGATGTCGGCGGTCGGTCCGGACGCCCACTCATAGGGCATCACCAGGATGTTGTAGATCGTGCTCGCGAAATAGAAGCAGACGAGGAAGGCGGCGAGCACGGCGAGCAGCGCCCGGATCAGCCGGGAGCGCAGCTCGATCAGATGCGTGATGAGCGGCGCGCGGCTCGCCTCGATCTCGTCCTCGTCCCGTTCCGTCGCCATGGTTCAGGCTTTCTCTCGCTCGGCCGGTCCGCTCACGTGCCCGTCCGCTCGACCGGTTCCACGGCCTTGGGCGGCTCGTTCACGAGGGCGATCGGCTTTGCCGGCGCCGCAACGGCCGGAGGAGCGTCGGGATCAGGTTGCGCCGCCGTCGTCGCGGGCGGCGGCACCGGCTCGGGCGCGGGTTTCGCGACCGGCGGAGCCTTCACCGCGTCTTCGACCGACAGGATGCTGTTGCGGATGCCCTGCATCGGGTTGAGGCCGCGTACCTCGTCGATCGACTTCTTGACGTCCTCGAGCTCGGCCTCGCGGAGCGCCTCATTGAACTGTTTCTGGAACTCGCCGGCCATGCGCCGCATCTTGCCGACGGAATTGCCGAAGGCACGCAGCATGCGCGGCAGATCCTTCGGACCCACCACGACGATCGCGACGACCGCGATCACCAGCATTTCGCTCCAGCCGATGTCGAACAGCATTCAGCCCGCCTGACACTCGAGAACGGTCGGACGCGCCCGCGGCGACGCGGGCGGGACGATGCAGGGAAACGAGCGCGCCCGTCAGGTCGTGCGGGTCTTCTCTTCGGTCGTGCGCACCGGCTCGGAAGGCTTGTGGTCGATCGACGGCTTCTCGGCGTCGTCGTCTTCCGACATGCCCTTCTTGAAGCTCTTCACGCCCTTGGCGATGTCGCCCATGACGTCGGAAATCTTGCCCTTGCCGAAGAGGAGCAGGACGATGACCAGCACGATGAGCCAGTGCCAGATGCTGAAAGAACCCATCTCAACGCGTCTCCAAAGGTCGTGCCCCTCGTCAAGCCCCGGTTATCGCAGAGCCGAGGCCGCCTCGCAATAACCCCGTCGTCACCTTGCCGTGTCATCTCGTCCCAAGCCGGGACGAGCCTTGCCGCGTTCCACGCGCGATCCGAGCAGAGCCCCTGCCCGTCTATCGGGGATCATAATCGGCCCCGCTGCGTTCATCGGCTGAACCATCAGGGGAGAGACGATGGAACAGCAGGCTGCCGATCTCGTCCTGGCGACGCGCACGGTCTTCGCCGGGCTGGGCGCGCTCGCCGTCCAGTATGCCTTCGCCGTGGTCGGCGCCGTCGTGCTGATCGCGATCGGCTGGATCGCCGCGCGGATCCTGCAGCGCTGGGCCTATGGCGGGCTGAGCCGGGTCCACGGCATCGACGAGACGATCGCCCGCTTCGTCAGCGGCGCGGTGCGCTACGGCGTGATCATCCTCTTCATGGTGATGGTGCTCGGCCAGTTCGGCGTGCAGACCGCCTCGATCGTCGCCGCGCTCGGCGCCGCCGGCCTCGCGATCGGCCTCGCGCTGCAGGGCACGCTGCAGAACATCGCCGCCGGCATCATGCTCCTCGTGCTCCGGCCGTTCCGCGTCGGCGAGTACATCGACACCGGAACGGTCTCCGGCACGGTCGCCGAGATCGGCCTCTTCGCCACCGAACTGCGCACGCCGGACGGCCTCTACAGGCTCGCCCCGAACTCTCTGCTCTGGCCGGCGCAGGTCACGAACTTCAGTCGAGCCACCCGCCGGCGCGAGGAACTCACCATCCGGATCGCTTACGAGGACGATGTCGACAAGGCGCTCGCCCTCATGAGGAGCGTCATCCTCGCCGATCCGCGCGTCGAGAAGGATGCACCGCCCGACGTCTTCGTCGCCGAGCTCGCCGAGAGCGCGGTGCTGCTGCGGGCGTGGTACTGGGCGCCGGCCGACGTCTGGTGGTGGACGACCCGCGACATCGTGAAGAAGATCAAGGAGAGCTTCGACGCGAGCGGAATCACCATGCCCTACCCACAGGTCACCTATCACGTGCAGCCTCGCCCGGCCGCCGAGGAGGGCGGGCGCGCCCGGCTGGCCCGCGGCGACGGCCCGCGGCACTGAACGCCCGGTCGGCCGCGCCATGGCGGCATCCCGGCTCCCGGCGGTCCGGTCGATTCTCGCGGGCCTCACTCTCCTTGCCGCCTCGCCGGCGATCGCCGCCGAGGAGACCGTCGAACAGGCAATCTGCCGGATGATCGAGGCGGCGGCGGCCGAGCAGCGCCTGCCGCCGGTTTTTCTCACCCGGCTGATCTGGCGCGAGAGCAGCTTCCGGCCCGGCGCCACGAGTGGCAAGGGCGCACAAGGCATCGCCCAGTTCATGCCCGGCACTGCGGCCGAACGGGGTCTCGACGATCCCTACGATCCCGAGGCCGCGATACCCGCTTCGGCGCATTATCTCGCGGATCTGCGGGACCGGTTCGGCAATCTCGGTCTCGCCGCGGCGGCCTATAACGGGGGTTCGGCGCGGCTGGCGCGCTGGCTCGCCGCAGGCGGCGCGCTGCCCGCGGAGACCGAGGATTACGTCGCCTTCGTCACCGGGTCGGCGGCGGAGGACTGGCGGCCGGACCGCCCCGCTCCGCCCGCCTTCCGGACCGCACCGCGCGATCCCCGTCCCGAGCGCGGGCCGAAGGCGGAACGGCCGGCCCCGCCCGGAGATTGCCACACGGCCGTCGCCGCGATCCGGCGCGAGCGGCCGAGCCCGATCGAAGGACCTTATGCGCCCTTCGGCGTGCAGGTCGCGGGCAGCTTCTCGAAGGCACGCGCCGTAGCAGGCTATCGCGATGTCGCGGCACGCTTCGAACGAATCGTCGCCGGCCGCGCGCCGGTGGTCATCGGCACGCGGGCGCCCGGCCGGGGCCGGCGGCCGTTCTATCGCGTGCGCATCCCGGCCGCGACGCTCGCGGCGGCACGGCGGCTCTGCACCGACCTGCAAAGAGCCGGCGGCGCCTGCGTCGTGCTGCGCAATTGATCAGCCGGACGGAACCGCGCACCCGCCCGACGGTTCTCCCGTCATGGCCTCCTACGCAATCCATCCCCCGGTTCATCTCGTCGTCCATCGCGACGAGCCGCTGCGCACCGTCGAAGCCGCCGCGACCTTTCTCGAACGCTATCTCGACGATCATCTCGCCGAGACGAACGACGCGGACACCGCCTTCGTGCTCGCGCAGCTGCGCGGTGCGTCGCGGCCCGATGCCGCAGAGAAAGCGGGCGTCGCCTTCCGCCAATGGGCGGCGGGGCGCGGCCTGCTGATCGAACCGGACGAGGCGCGCGCGGCGCCCGGCACGGACGAGACCGGCAGCAAGGCGGCGAGCCCGTGACGCCGCTTTTTGCGAGCGCGCCGGGCATTCCCGGCGACGCGCCGATCCCGGGCCACGAGCCTCTCGTGCCACCGCGTCCCGATCCGCCGACCCGGCGTGACCGCGACCCGAACGACCCGATCGAGATCGACCGCCCGCCATTGGACGACGGCCTGCCCGGCGACCCGCTCGATCCCACGCCGCTGCCGGACACCGACCCCGACGAGGAAGGCCCGCCGCACGTCGACCCGCCCTCCGAGCAGCCGCAGCCGCTCGATCTGCGTTCGCCGGACCCGATCCAACTCAGCGGGGAAAGTCGATCCCCATCGCGCGATAGCGCTCGGGATCGTCGCTCCAGTTCTCCCGCACCTTGACGAACAGGAAGAGGTGCACCGGGCGTTCGGCGATCTCGGCGATCTCCTTGCGTGCCGCCATCGAGATCGCCTTGATCGTCTCGCCCTTTGTGCCGATCACGATCTTCTTCTGGCCCTCGCGCTCGACATAGATCGTCTGCTCGATGCGGGCCGAGCCATCCGGCTGGTCCTGCCAGAGCTCCGTTTCCACCGTCGAGGCGTAGGGCAGTTCCTCGTGCAGGCGCAGGAACAGCTTTTCGCGCGTGATCTCGGCGGCGAGCGCGCGCATCGGCAGGTCCGACACCTGATCCTCGGGGAAGAGCCATGGGCCAAGCGGGACGCGCGCCGCGAGGTCGGCGAGAAGGTCGGCGCAGCCGTCGCCGGTGCGTGCCGAGATCATGAAGGTCCGCTCGAACGCGGCGCGGGCGTTGGCCGCAGCGGCAAGACCGAGCAGCTGGTCGCGCGGCACGGTATCGATCTTGTTGAGGATCAGGAGCTTCGGCTGCCGCACGCGCGACAGGCGGTCGAGGATGTCGCCCGCCTCGCCGGCGAGGCCCTTCTGCGCATCCACGAGGACGGCGACGAGATCGGCATCCTTGGCGCCGCCCCAGGCGGTGTCGACCATCGCCCGGTCGAGCCGCCGCTTCGGCGCGAAGATGCCGGGCGTGTCGACGAAGACGATCTGCGCGGAACCGGCGAGCGCTATGCCGCGCACGATCGAGCGCGTCGTCTGCACCTTATGCGTGACGATCGACACCTTGGTGCCGACGAGCTGGTTGAGGAGGGTGGACTTGCCCGCGTTCGGCGCGCCGATCAGCGCGACATAGCCGCAGCGGGTCGGCGCAGCCGGCGCCCCCGCTCCGTCCACCGGACGATCGCTCTCAGACGGCATGGGTTTCACTCCGCCAAACACCTTCGCGCACCAGCACCGCGGTCGCCGCCCTCTGTTCCGCCTCGCGCCGCGAACGGCCCTCGCCGGTGAGCGGCGCGAGCCCCTCGACGCCAACCTCGACGAGGAAATGCGGCGCGTGATCGGGGCCGGAGCGGCCGACGATCGCATAACGCGGGGTCGCGAGGCCCCTGCCCTGCGCCCATTCCTGCAGCGTCGTCTTGGCGTCGCGCAACGGACCCGTCCAGTTCGTCATCCGGGCGCGCCAGTTCGCCTCGACGAAGCCGCGCGCGACCTCGAGCCCGCCGTCGAGAAACAGCGCCCCGATCACCGCCTCGCAGACATCGCCGAGGATCGCCGCCTTGCGGCGTCCGCCCGACTGCGCCTCGCCGTCGCCGAGCCGGATCCAGGCCGGCAGGCCGATCTCGAGCGCCACTTCGGCACAGCTCTCGTTGCGCACCAGCCCGGTCAGCCGGCGGGCGAGCTCGCCCTCCTCAGCGTCCGGAAAGGCGGCGATCAGCATGTCGGCGATGACGAGCGCCAGAACCCGGTCGCCGAGAAATTCGAGCCGCTGATAGGACGCATCGGGCGCGAGCTGATTCTCCGCCACCGCGCTCGGATGGGTGAGCGCGCGCTCAAGCAGCGCGCGGTCGCGGAAGCGATGGCCGAGCTTGGCCTCGAGGCCGGAAAGCGTGTCCGCCCGGGCGTTCACAGGAGCGTGAAGATGCGGCTGGCGCGCACCGTCCAGGGCCACTTCCAGAATTCCCAGGCGGCATTCCCCTCCTCGACCGAGAAGAAGATGATCTCGGCGCGGCCGACGATGTTTTCGAACGGCACATAGCCGACCGCGTTGAGCACGCGGCTGTCCTGCGAATTGTCGCGATTGTCGCCCATCATGAAGTAATGGCCGGGCGGCACCTCGTAGACCGGCGTGTTGTCGAGCACGCTGTCGGGGTCGAGATCGAGGGTCAGATAGCTGGTGCCGTTGTCGAGTGTCTCGCGGTACTGGGCGATGTGGACTTCGCCGCCGAACTGGTCGCGCGTCACGGCGTCGTCGACGCGGTCGCGCTGCACCGGCTTGCCGTTGATGTTCACGACGCCGTTGATCATCTGGATCTTGTCGCCCGGCAGGCCGATCACGCGCTTGATGTAATCGGTCGAATTGTCGGTCGGCAGCTTGAAGACGACGACGTCGCCGCGCTTCGGCTCGGCCGACCAGACGCGGCCCTCGAAGAGGTCGATGCCGAACGGGAAGGAATAGCGGCTGTAGCCATAGGCGAATTTCGACACGAAGAGATAGTCGCCGACGAGCAGCGTATCCTTCATCGAGCCGGAGGGGATGCTGAAAGGCTGGAACAGGAAGGTGCGCACGACGAGCGCCAGGACGAGGGCCTGAACGACGATTTTCACCGTCTCGCCGAGACCGCCCTTGTCGGTCTTGTATTTGTCGCCAGCCACGCTCATCGGCCCTTCCGATCTCTCACAGTGCGATGCCTGCCGCGGCGCACAGATACAGGCTCGAGCCCGGCCGCGCAACGCAACTGGCCGCCAAACGCGGCCGATTTGCGGCTTGCCGATCCGCCGCTCAAGAGGCGCCCTGCGGCGTCTCGGGCACCGCCTCGATGATCACGAAGGCCTGGGCGAGCGGAAACTCGTCGGTAATGCTGAGATGGATCTCGGCGCGGTGCCCCGCGGGCACCAGTGTCGCCAGCCGCGCCGCCGCGCCGCCGGTCAGCCGCATGGTCGGCTTGCCGGACGGCAGGTTGACGACGCCCATGTCGCGCCAGAACACGCCGGCGCTCATCCCCGTGCCGAGCGCCTTGGCGCAGGCCTCCTTGGCGGCGAAGCGCTTCGCGTAGGAGGCGGCGCGCTGCGCCCGCCGGTCCGACTTCGCGCGCTCGACGGGCGTGAAGATCCGCTCGACGAAGCGGTCGCCGTGCCGGGCGAGCGTCTTCTCGATCCGCCTGATATCGGTGAGGTCGTTGCCGATGCCGAGGATCATGCGTCGGCGGCGAGCGCGGCGCGGGCCTCGTCCATCCGCTGCCGCATGCCGCGGATGGACGCATCGAGGCCGACGAAGATCGCCTCGCCGATCAGGAAATGGCCGATGTTCAGCTCGCGGATCGGCGCGAGGGCGGCGATCGGCTTCACCGTGTCGTAGGTGAGGCCGTGGCCGGCATGGATCTCGAGCCCCAGCCCGGCGCCGTAATGCGCCGCATCGGCGATCCTCGCCCGCTCGCGCTCGAAGGCGTCGGGGCCGGAATGGAAGGCCTCGCAATAGGTGCCGGTGTGCAGTTCGACGACCGGCGCGCCGAGCGCCACCGCCGCATCGATCTGCCGGCGGTCGGCCTCGATGAAGAGCGAGACGCGGATGCCGGCGGCCGAGAGCTCGGCGACGATCGGCGCGAGCTGCGCCCGCTGGCGCGCCGCATCGAGGCCACCTTCCGTGGTGCGCTCCTCCCGGCTCTCGGGCACGATGCAGGCGGCGTGCGGCCGGTGCCGCAGGGCGATCGCGGTCATTTCGCCGGTCGCCGCCATTTCGAGGTTGAGCGGCAGGCGGATCGTCTGACGCAGCCGCTCGATGTCGCGGTCGCCGATATGGCGACGGTCCTCGCGCAGGTGCGCTGTGATGCCGTCGGCGCCCGCGGCGGCCGCGATCTCGGCCGCGCGCAGCGTGTCCGGGTGGTCGCCGCCGCGGGCGTTCCGGATGGTCGCGACATGATCGATGTTGACGCCGAGGCGCAGGGTCCGGTCGATCGTCATGAGCGGTCTCCTAGGAACCGTCGCGGTTGTCGTGCAAGGCGCGCCGCCGCACCGTCATACGCTCCCGGCGCGCTCTCTGGAACCCCCGCGTGGCGGTCGACACGACGACATAGCCGATCACGAACGCGATGATCCCGAGCGGCACGGAGCCGACGATCATCGGCTTCAGCATCGGCCAGATGTCGGAAAAGGAGCGGTGCAGCAGGCCGTGGGTCAATTCCTCCGCGTTCCGGTCGCGCACCTCCCGGCCGAACAGGGCGAGCGTCCAGTTGCCGACCTCGAAGGTCGAGAACCAGATCAGCGGAAAGGTGATCGGATTGCCGATCGCCGTGCCGAGCGCCGCGGCGAGCATGTTGCCGCGCACCAGGAAGGCGAACAGGAAGCTGAGCAGGAAATGGAAGCCGATGAACGGCGTCATCGAGGCCGCCGCCCCGGCCGCGAAGCCCGCGCCGACGGCGTGCGGCGAGGCGGAGATCCGCATCACCCGCTTGCCGAAATAGCGCAGCGTCCGCGGCCAGCCGCCCTGCGGCAGGATGGTGCGTTGGATGCGCTCGGCGAGCGACGGCTTGTGGCGGCGGGCGAACAGCATCGCGTCAGGCGATCCCGCGGCTGCCGGGTTTGACGGCGGGCAGCGCGGCGAGTTCGGGCGGCAGGGCGTCGGCCGGATAGGCCGGAACCTTGTAATCGGCGAGCGCGATCACCGGCGCGCCGGCATCGGCCTCGCCGGCCGAGCGGTCGATCAGGCAGGCGACGGCGACCACTTCGGCGCCGTGCGCCTTCAGCGCCTCGATCGTCTCCCGGCTCGACAGACCGGTCGAGATGATGTCCTCGACGACGATGACGCGCGTGCCGGGCGCGAGTTCGAAGCGCCGAAGCCGCAGCGTGCCGGCCTCCCGCTCGACCCACATCGCGGGCACGCCGAGCTGCCGGGCCGTTTCATAGCCGGGCACGATGCCGCCGAGCGCGGGTGAGACGACGCAATCGATCGGGCCGAGGCCGGCGGCGCGGATCTTGTCGGCGAGGGCGCGGCAGAGCCGCTCGGTGCGCTCCGGATGCATGAACACCCGCGCCTTCTGGATGAAGACCGGGCTGCGCAGGCCCGAGGAAAGGATGAAATGGCCTTCCATCAGGGCGCCTGACGCGCGGAAGATCTCGAGCACTTCGTCTTTTGTCATCGCCGGCTTCGGTGGTTTCGCGGGACCGCCGGTCAATAGGCGTCGTTCGCGGCCGGCGCAACTCCGACACCGCTAAGTAGGCCTGCGCACATTGCGGAACCAGTCCGCAGGGCCGTGTGCGGCGATGTGCGCGGAACGGCCTCCGCCAGGACGCGCTCCGGCACGGGTGGGCCGCCGGCCGACGCCGGCGGTCAGGCGTTCACCCGGCCGGCGGCGCTGACGGCGCGCAGCGAGCGGAGTTCGCCGAGAATGGCGTTGAGGTGCTTCAGGTCCCAGACCTCGACATCGACGATCATCTCGGAGAAGTCCGGCGCGCTGCGGACGATGCGCAGGTTCGAGATGTTGCCGTCATGGTCGGCGATCACCCGCGCGATATCCGCGAGCGTGCCGGGCTCGTTGAGCGCGGTCACCGCCAGCCGCGCCGGAAAGCGCTCCGGATTCTCCGGATCGATGTCCCAGCGCACGTCGAGCCAGCGCTCCGGCTGCTCGTCGAACATCTGCAGCGCCGGAGACTGGATCGGATAGATCGTGATCCCCTCCCCCGGCGTGAGGATGCCGACGATGCGGTCGCCCGGCACGGCGCCGGCATCCGGATCGAATCGCACCGTCACATTGCCCTGCAGGCCGCGGATCGGGATCGGCCGCGCCTGGTCCTTCGCCTCGCCGGGCACCCGGAACACCATGCCCGAGCCCTGCTTCAGGCCGAACCAGCCGGGTTCGCCGCCGCCTCCCCCGCCGCTCTTCGGCGGGACGACGCGCTCCTCCTTGTGGTCGGGATAGACCGCCTTCAGCACATTCGCCGAGGGGATCTCGCCGCGGCCGACCGCCGCCAGCATGTCGTCGACATGGGTCTGCGCGAGCCGGGGCAGCGCCGCCTTCAGCTTCGCGTCGGTCAGTTCGCGGCCGGCGCGCTCAAAGGCGCGGTCGACGATGCCCCGGCCGAGGTCGGCATATTGCTTGCGCACCGCGAGGCGCGTCGCCCGGCGGATCGCGGCGCGGGCCTTGCCGGTGATCGCCATCGCCTCCCAGGCGGCCGGCGGCGTCTGCGCCTTAGATGTGATGATCTCGACCTCGTCGCCGTTCCGAAGCTCCGAGGTGAGCGGCATCATCCTGCCGTTGATCTTCACGCCGACACAGGTGTCGCCGACATCGGTATGAACGGCATAGGCGAAGTCGAGGGGCGTCGCGCCGCGCGGCAGGGCGATCAGCCGGCCCTTCGGCGTGAAGCAGAACACCTGATCGTGGAAGAGCTCGAGCTTGGTGTTCTCGAGGAACTCCTCGGGCGAATCGCCCTGCGCGAGCATTTCGACCGTCCGCCGCAGCCACGTATAGGCCTGGCTCTCGTCGGAGAAGCCGTGGCCGCCGGCGCCGTTGCGGCCGTTCGCGGCCGCGCCCCCCCGGCCGTCCTTGTAGAGCGCGTGCGCCGCGATGCCGTATTCCGCCACCTCGTGCATCTCGCGGGTGCGGATCTGCAGCTCGACGCGCTGGCGGCCCGGGCCGACGATGGTGGTGTGCAGCGAGCGGTAGGCGTTCTGCTTCGGCGTCGAGACATAATCCTTGAAGCGGCCCGGCACGGTGGCCCAGGCGGTGTGGATCGCACCGAGCGCGGCGTAGCACTCGGCGGTCGTCTCGACGATTACGCGGAAGCCGAAGATGTCGGAGAGCTGCTCGAAGCTGATCGCCTTCCGCTCCATCTTGTGGAAGATCGAATAGGGCCGCTTCTCGCGACCATACACCTTGGCGGCGATGCCGTGCTTCGCCAGCCGCTCGCGCAGCTCGGTCTCGATCTCGTGCACGCGGATCGTGTTCTTCTCGCGCAGCGCCGCGAGCCGGGCGGCGATCGTCGCGTGCGCGGCCGGGTTCACTGTCTTGAAGGCGAGGTCCTCGAGCTCCTCGCGCATGTCCTGCATGCCCATCCGGCCGGCGAGCGGGCCGTAGATCTCGAGCGTCTCCTCGGCGATCCGCGCGCGCTTCGCCTCGGGCATGAAGTGGAGCGTCCGCATGTTGTGCAGACGGTCGGCGAGCTTGACGAGGAGGACGCGGACATCCTCCGTGATGGCGAGCAGGAGCTTGCGGAAATTCTCCGCCTGCACGGCGCGCTTCGAGACGAGGTCCAGCCGGCGGATCTTGGTCAGGCCCTCGACGAGCCGCCCGATATCGGCGCCGAACAGGCCGTCGATCTCGGCCCGGGTCGCGTCGGTGTCCTCGATCGTGTCGTGCAGCAGCGCCGCCGCAATGGTCGCGTCGTCGAGCTTCAGATCGGTGAGGATGGCCGCGACTTCGAGCGGATGCGAGAAATACGGGTCGCCATTGGCGCGCAGCTGCTTGCCATGCTTCTGCATGGCATAGACGTAGGCCTTGTTGAGCAGCCCCTCGTCGGCTTGCGGATTATAGCGCTGGACGCGCTCGAGGAGCTCGTACTGCCGCATCATGGCGGGAACCCGAGGAATGCGCCGCGCATCACGCGGCGCATGGTGTGGTCATCGGCGACAGTGGATCGCTTTCCTCGTGCCGCGACAAGCGGCGCGGTGCCGCGGCGCGGAGGCCTCAGAACTCCTCGGTCTTGTCCGGCGGCACCATGTTTTCGAGGCTGTGCAGCAGCTCTTCCTCGGACATGCGGTCGAACACCACCGAACCGTCTTCGGCATCGTCGTCGCGGGCGGTGAGCAACGGCACGGCATCGGCCTCCGGCTCGTCGACCTCGACATATTTCTGCAGCGAGTGGATCAGGTCTTCCTTGAGATCGTCGGGCGTGACCTGTTCGTCGGCGATTTCGCGGAGTGCGACGACGGGATTCTTGTCGTTGTCGCGATCGATGGTGAGCGGCGAGCCGCTCGAGATCATCCGGGCGCGATGCGCCGCGAGCAGGACGAGCTCGAACCGGTTCTCGACCTTGTCGACGCAATCTTCGACGGTGACGCGGGCCATGAGGGCACCTTTCAGACGGACTATCGAGAGCAAGCGCGGATGAATAGTGATCCCTTCGGGCGATTGCAAGGCGAGCCATGATCGAAGGTGACATCGGCGCCGCTTTGCGGCAGAGATGATGCGGCCCGCTACGCCGTAGCGGGCGATCACCACGCATTTGAGAAAAATCCGTTTACGAGGCGAGTATGTTCGACCAGCGCGAGAAGATCGTTCTCTTCATCGACGGCGCCAATCTTTATTCCACAGCCAAGGCCCTCGGCTTCGACATCGACTACAAGAAGCTTCTGGCTGAATTTTCCAGCCGCGGCTATCTGCTGCGCGCCTATTATTACACCGCTTTGTCGGAAGATCAGGAATATTCCTCGATCCGGCCGCTGATCGACTGGCTCGATTACAATGGCTACACGGTGGTGACGAAGCCGACGAAGGAATTCTACGACGCCAGCGGGCGGCGGAAGATCAAGGGCAACATGGACATCGAGCTCGCCGTCAACATGATGGAGATCGGCGAGCACATCGACCACCTGGTGCTTTTCTCCGGCGACGGCGATTTCCGCTCGGTCGTCGAGGCGGTGCAGCGGCGCGGCCGCAAGGTGAGCGTCGTCTCGACCTTGTCGACCCAGCCGCCGATGATCGCCGACGAACTGCGCCGCCAGGCCGACAATTTCATCGACCTCCTGTCGCTGCAGCCGCGCGTCGGCCGCGATCCGGCCGAACGGGCGGCGCGGGCGGCGGAGCGGGCGCAGGCCCATTCCGGCTTCGACGAGGATTTCGACAACTGAGCATGGCGGAACGCCGGCGCTTCGCCGCGGAGCCGGACCGGGATTGCCCGCTCTGCCCGCGGCTCGTCGCCTTCCGCACCGAATGGCGGCAGCGCGAGCCCGGCTGGCACAATGCGCCGGTCGCCAATTTCGGCCGGCCGGACGCGCAGCTTCTGATCGTCGGCCTCGCGCCCGGCCTGCGCGGCGCGAACCGCACCGGCCGTCCCTTCACCGGCGATTACGCCGGCGACCTCCTCTATGCGACGCTCTCGACCTATGGCTTCGCCGAGGGCCGGTTCGAGGCACGGCCCGATGACGGGCTGCGGCTCGTCGACACCGCGATCGTCAATGCGGTCCGCTGCGTGCCGCCGGAGAACAAGCCGACCACCGCCGAGATCGCGACCTGCCGCCGCTTTCTCGCCGGCGGTCTCGCCGAGGCGAGGAACTGCCGGGCGATCGTCGCGCTCGGCAAGATCGCCCATGATTCGGTCGTCGTGGCGCTCGGCGAACGGATGAGCCGGTTCAAGTTCGCGCACGGCGCCGTGCACGAGATCGCCGGCCGCCGCGTCTTCGACAGCTATCACTGCTCGCGCTACAACACGAACACCGGCGTGCTCACCCCGGAAATGTTCCGCAGCGTGTTCTCGGCGGTACGCGCCTATCTGGACCGGTAGAGCGGGCTGCTCCGGGAGTGCCGTTCACCCGGCGGGTGCACCTCTGCGCTGCAGGTAATGCTGCAGCGTCGCGTTCGCCTCCGCGAGATGGGCCTCGAGGATCGCCGTGGCGGCGTCGGCGTCGCGGGCGCGGCTGGCTTCGAGAAGCGCCCGGTGCTGATCCTGGTGCAGATGGGCCCGGCCGAAGGCCGCGACGTGAAAGAGCAGGTAGCGGTCGGCGCCGGCGAGATGCTGCGCGGTCAGCGCGAGCAGGCGCGGCAGGCCGGCGCGGGCATAGAGCGCCATATGGAAGCGGCGGTTCAGCGCGCCGAGGCGGCTGTCGTCGGTCTCCGAATCCATCGCGTCGACGATCTCCTCGGCGAGTCGGAAGTCGGCCTCCGTCAGATGCGGCAGCGAATGGCGCAGCGCCGCCGGCTCGAGCGCGGCGCGGATGGCGTAATTGTCGGCGGCGTCTTCCGGCGTGATCTCGACCACCACCGCGCCCTTGTGCGGCTGAAAGTCGACCAGCGCCTGCGCCTCGAGTTGTCGCAGCGCCTCGCGGATCGGCATGCGGCTGACCTTGAAGGCGGCGGCGAGTTCCTCCTGGCGGAGCGGGCTCCCGGGCGGCAGCGCGCCGGTCAGGATCGCCTGCCGAAGCGCCGCCTCGACATACTCCGTCGCGGTGCGATAGCGCGGCCCCTTCTCGGCGAGCAGTTCGGCGAGCGCGGCGGTCATGGCGCGATTCCGGTGCCAGGCCCGCCGGCCTGCAGGAGACGGGACCGGCCGACGAGGTGAGCGGCCGTGCGCGTCAAGACCTGCCGGACGCCTTCATCGCCATGCCCCCGACAGGGGCCCCACGCCCTCGCCTGCCGTCTCGATGTCGCGCTGCCGTCTCGCGTCACCCGCGCCCCCTTGCCTGTCGATTGGATCCAATCTAACAATCCACCCCGTCATCAGCAAGGGAATGCCGATCATGGCCATCTCGTCGGGGAGCGTCGCCGGGCCGGGCGGCCGTGAGGGACAGGCCCCGGCCGCAACGCCGGGCTCCGCCGCCGGCCATCCGCGCGTCGGCATCGGCCATCCCCTGATGATGGGCGTGATCGCCTCCGTCGTCGGTTTCTCGAGTACCTTCACCGTCGTGCTGCAGGGCTTTGTCGCGATCGGCGCGACGCCGGAACAGGCCGCTTCGGGCCTCTTCGCCATCTGCGTCGCGATGGGCGCGATCGGCATCGGCCTGACGCTCGCCTATCGCATGCCGATCTCGATCGCCTGGTCGACGCCCGGCTCGGTGCTCTTCGCCTCGACCGGTCTCATCGCCGGCGGCTATTCCGCCGCAGCCGGTGCCTTCATCGGCGCCGCCCTCCTCGTCGTGCTCGCCGGCCTCGTCAAGCCGTTCGGCCGGCTCGTCGCCTCGATCCCGCCGGTGCTCGCCAATGCGATGCTCGCCGGCCTCCTGCTCGGCCTCTGCCTCGCCCCGGCGAAGGCGGTGGCGACCGAGCCCGCGCTCGCCCTGCCGGTGGTGATCGTCTGGGCGCTCGTCGCCCGCTTCAAGCGGCTCTATGCCGTGCCGGCCGCCGTGCTCGTCGCGATCCTCGTCATCGCCTGGTCGGGTCCGCCGCTCGCCGGGCGGATCGACCATCTCTGGCCCGACATCACCTTCGTCGCGCCGACCTTCTCGATCGCCACCTTCATCTCGCTCGCGGTGCCGCTCTTCCTCGTCACCATGGCCTCACAGAACATTCCCGGCCTCGCGGTGATGCGGGTGAACGGCTATCTGCCTCCGGTCCGCGCGATCTTCGTCTCGACCGGCCTCGGCAGCGTCGTCACCGCCCTTCTCGGCGGCCACACGCTCAACATGTCGGCGATCACCGCGGCGCTCTGCGCCGGACCGGAGGCGCATCCCGATCCGCGCCGCCGCTGGGTCGCCGTCATCGCCTCGGGCAGCAGCTACATCCTGCTCGGCTTCGCGGCGACCTTCGCGGCGCTCCTCTTCGCGATCGCCCCGCCCGTACTGATCCAGGCGGCGGCCGGCCTCGCCCTCCTCTCCGCCTTCGCGGCCGCGATGGCGGGTGCGCTCGAGAACCCGGCCGACCGCGACGCTGCGCTCGTCACCTTCGTCACCGCCGCTTCCGGGCTCAGCTTCTTCGGCATCGGCTCCGCCTTCTGGGGCCTCGTCGCGGGCGGGCTGATGATGGCGCTCGGCCGGCTGGGGCGATGATCGCGGGCATCGTGCTCGCCGGCGGCGAAGGCCGCCGGATCGGCGGCGACAAGCCCTTCGTCGCCCTCGCGGGCCGGCCGCTGCTCGCCCATGTGGTCGAGCGGATCCGGCCGCAGGTCGACCGGCTGGCGCTCGCCGTGCGACAGAGCGACGCCCGCTTCGAGGCTTTCGGTCTGCCGCAGCTCGCCGATCCGGCCGACATGGCGGGGCCGCTCGCCGGCCTCGTCTCCGGCCTCGCCTTCGCCGCCGCTTCCGGCGCGGACTGGCTGCTCACGGTACCGACCGATGCGCCGCTGCTGCCGGCGGATCTGGTCGGCCGGCTTCGCGCGGCGGCCCTCCCGGAGACGGAGGCGGTCGTCGCCCGCTCCGCCGGCGCATCCCACCCGACCGTGGCGCTCTATCGTCCGGCGCTCGGCGGGCGGCTCGCCGCGCATCTCGACGCGACGCCACGCCGTTCGATCATCGGTTTCCTCGAGCGCCTCGTCCTCGGCCATGCCGATTTCGCGGCTTTCCCGGTCGATCCCTTCCTGAACCTCAATACGCCCGACGACCTCGCCGCAGCGCGGAGCGTGCTTTCCTCCTGATCACGGCCGCGACCTCGCAGCAGAGTTGCATCGGACGGGAAATTAATGGGAAGATGTTGCCGCAGGAGGGGCGGCCGAGAAACGTTCCCCGCCCTTGGGACAGAGGATCATATCATGCGCATCGCGAAGAGCGTGGCGGCGGCGGCCCTGGCCTTGTTGGCCGCGGGCAGCCTCGCCACCGCACAGGAGAAGACCGTGCGGATCGGCACGGAGGGCGCCTATGCGCCGTTCAACTTCTTCGATTCGAACAACGAGCTGCAGGGCTTCGACATCGACATCGCCAAGGCCGTCTGCGAGAAGATGAAGGTGACCTGCACCTTCGTGGCGCAGGATTGGGACGGCATCATCCCGGCGCTGCAGGCCGGCAAATACGATGCGATCTTCGCCTCGATGTCGATCACCGACGAGCGCAAGCAGGTGATCGACTTCTCCCGCCCCTATTACAACACGCCGTCCGCCTTCTTCGCGGCGAAGGGCTCGGGCATCACCGATGTCTCGCCGGAAGCCCTTGCCGGCAAGACGCTCGGCGCCCAGTCCTCGACCATCCAGGCGGGCTATCTCGAAGAAACCTACAAGGGCTTCGACCTCAAGCTCTATCCGACCCAGGAAGAGGTCAATCTCGACCTCACCTCCGGCCGCATCGATGCGCTGTTCGTCGACAAGCTCGTCGGCATGGACTGGGTGAAGACCGAGGCCGGCGCCTGCTGCGAAGTGGTCGGCAACGACATCCCGATCGGCGGTGGCGTCGGCGCGGGCGTCCGCAAGGAAGACACCGAGCTGCGCGACGCGATCTCGAAGGCCATCGAAGAGATCAAGGCCGACGGCACCTACGACAAGATCAACGCGAAGTATTTCAACTTCTCGATCTGGCCGGCGAACTGATGCCGGACGAGGCGCCGGGCCGGCCCGGCGCCTCGCGATCGTCCGGTCGCGCCGGCATCGTCGTGTCCTGGGGGATCGGGCCGCGTGGAGTTGCTTAGTCTCTTGCGCTTCGGCCCGGACGGCTGGGGCGACGAACTCGCGGCCGGCGCCTGGCTGACGATCCGGCTCGCCCTCGCCACCCTGCCCTTCGGCATCGTGCTCGGCTTCTTCGTCGCGCTCGCCAAGCGCAGCGAACGCCCGGCTCTGGTGGTCCTCGGCAACACCTTCACCACCGTCTTCCGCGGTCTGCCGGAACTGCTCACCATCTTCCTCGTCTATTTCGGCGGCCAGATCCTGCTGCAGCGCCTGGTCGGCCTCGTCTTCGACGGCGCGACCGTCGAGGTGAACGGCTTCGTCGCCGGCATGATCGCGCTCGGCCTCGTCTTCGCGGCCTATTCGAGCGAGGTCTTCCTCGGCGCCTTCCGCGGCATCGGCCGCGGCCAGTGGGAGGCGGCGGCCGCGCTCGGGCTTCGGCCGATCGCGACGATGCGGCTCGTCATCCTGCCGCAGCTGATCCGCCTCGCTCTGCCCGGCCTCGCCAATCTCTGGCTGGTGCTCCTCAAGGACACCTCGCTCGTCTCGGTGATCGCGCTGTCCGATCTCCTGCGCCGCACCAACATCGCGGTCGGCGCGACGAAGGAGCCCTTCTTCTTCTATGCCGTCGCCTGCGGCCTCTATCTCGTCATGTCGATCGTCTCCTCCTTCGGCATCAACGCGGTCGAGCGCTGGGCCAATCGCGGCGTGCGGGGGCGGGCATGAGCCTGATCGACCTCGATCTGCTCGCCCGCTACGGCCCGCGCCTGCTGTCCGGGCTGTGGGTGACGCTTCAGCTCGTCGCCCTCTCGGTGGCGATCGGCGCGCTCCTCGCCTTCCCGCTCGCCTTCGCGCGGAAGAGCCCCATCGCGCCGATCCGCTGGGCGTCGTTCGGCTATTCCTATTTCTTCCGCGGCACCCCGCTGCTCGCGCAGACCTTCCTCGTCTATTACGGCGCCGGCCAGTTCCGGCCCGAGCTGCAGGCGGTCGGCCTGTGGTGGCTGTTCCGCGATGCCTTCTTCTGCTGCGCCCTCACCTTCACGCTCAACACGGCGGCCTATCAGGCGGAGATCCTGCGCGGTGCGCTCGCCGCCGTGCCGACCGGTCAGGTCGAGGCAGGGATGGCCCTCGGCCTGTCGCGCTGGCGGATCTTCCGCCACATCGTGCTGCCGCAGGCCCTCGTCGTCGCGCTGCGCCCCTTCGGCAACGAGATCATCCTGATGGTGAAGGGCTCGGCGGTGGCGGCGATCGTCACCGTCTTCGACCTGATGGGCGCGACGCGGCTCGCCTATGCCCGCTCCTTCGATTTCCAGGTCTATCTCTGGGCCGCCGTTCTCTATCTCGCCGTGGTCGAGACGCTGCGCCGGGTCTGGGACCGGCTGGAACGGCGCATGACGCGGCATCTTCGCCCGGGCGGCGCCTGACCCTTTCCCCCGGAGCGGTTTTCAAGCCGCGCCGCTCGGCCTAAGAGATCGGCCGGGCCGGCCGCACCGGTGGCCGCCGCATCCGGAAGGGAGAAGGGTAATGGCGAACGTCGCGTTCATCGGTCTCGGCGTCATGGGCTTTCCGATGGCCCGTCACCTCGTCGAGAAGGGCGGCCACGCCATCGCGGTCTACAACCGCACCGCCGCCAAGGCCGAAGCCTTCGTCGCCCGGCATGGCGGGCGGGCCGCCGCCACACCGGCCGAGGCCGCGAAAGGTGCCGACTTCGTCTTCGCCTGCGTCGGCAATGACGACGACCTGCGTCAGGTGACGATCGGCGCCGATGGCGCCTTCTCCGGCATGGAGAAGGGCGCGGTCTTCATCGACCACACGACGGCCTCGGCGGACGTGGCGCGCGAGCTGGCCGCGGCAGCCGCCGACGCCGGCTTCGCCTTCCTCGATGCGCCGGTCTCGGGCGGCCAGGCCGGCGCCGAGAACGGCGTGCTCACCGTCATGGTGGGCGGCGAGGAAGCGGCCTTCGACCGGGCGAAGCCGGTGATCGACGCCTTCGCGCGCATGGTCGTGCTGATCGGCCCGGCCGGCGCCGGGCAGATCGCCAAGATGATGAACCAGATCTGCATCGCCGGCCTCGTCCAGGGCCTCGCCGAATCGATCCATTTCGGCCAGCGCGCCGGGCTCGACATCGAGACGGTGATCGGCGCGATCTCGAAGGGTGCCGCGCAGAGCTGGCAGATGGAGAACCGCTGGAAGACGATGGCGGCCGGCGAGTTCGGCTTCGGCTTCGCGGTCGACTGGATGCGCAAGGATCTCGGCATCTGCCTCGACTTCGCCCGCCGCACCGGCGCCAAGCTGCCGGTCACCGCGCTGGTCGACCAGTTCTACGCCGACGTCCAGGCGATGGGCGGCAGCCGCTGGGACACGTCGAGCCTGATCGCCCGGCTGGAAACGAAATAGTCCGCGGCGCGTGCTCACGTCGGAACGGGATCCCCGCTCCCCGGCGTCCTGACGGCTCCGGCTTCTCGCCGGGCCGCCTGGAGGACTCCTGCGCCGGGCGCCCCCGATCCGCTTCAACCACGAACGCGTCGGACCCGGGCCTGTCGGCTCCGCGGCTCTACTGCGCGGTGCCGCGCTGCTCGGCCTCAGCCTTGTCGGCGGCGTCGGTGAGTGCGCCGGCGATCGCCTTCGCCTGCTCCGGGGTCAGCAGCGCGTTGCCGAGGAGGCCGCCGAGATCGAGGCGGAGAAACACCTTGGTGTCGCCGCCGGGCGCGCTCGCCTCGCCGATCTCGAAATTGCGGATCTCGACCCGCATCGCCTCGGCGGCCGGGCCGGTACGCGCCTTGCGCGCCAGTTCGCCGGCAGCCTGCAGACCCCAGACGATCTTGTTGAGCACGCCGGTCTCGGCGATGAAGCGGTTCACCTGGCCGCCCTTCTCGGCGATCTCGAACTGCACGTGGCGACCGTCGTCGGAGGCGCCGGCGGCGCGCAGGCCGGTGACCTGCTTCCCATAGGCGAGCGTCATGGGTGTCGTTTCCTCGGGCCGGCGGTCCCGCTCAGACCACCTTGTCCTTCTCGAGCGGAATGTAGGCGAGCGGCAGCTGCGTCGTATACTTGATCTGCTCCATCGCGAAAGCCGACGAGACGTCGGCGATGTCGATTTTCGCGATCAGGCGCTTGTAGAAGGCGTCATAGGCCTCGATGTCCGGCACGACGACGCGCAGCAGATAGTCGACCTGGCCGCTCATCCGGTAGAACTCGACCACCTCGGGGAAATCGCGGATCACCTCGGCGAAGCGCTTCAGCCATTCCTCGTTGTGCTGGCTCGTCGTGATCGAGACGAACACGGTCACCTTGGCGTTCACCTTCTTGGGGTCGAGCAGCGCCGTGCGGCGCACGATCACACCGTCCTCCTCGAGCTTCTGGATCCGCCGCCAGCACGGCGTGGTCGACAGGCCGACCCGCCGCCCGATCTCGGCGACCGGAATGGTGGCGTCCTCCTGAAGGATCTGAAGGATCTTGCGATCGAGCCGGTCGATCATGCGCGCACCCGCCGTCTTGAGTATCGTGTTCTAAGAACCTCGCCTTCTCAACCCAGTAAGAGAAAAAAATTCTTTCCGCAAGCCCGCTCCTCGGCGCTCGCCCGAGGATTACCCCTTGGTCGCGACCCCCGCCTGCGCGAACGTCGCCATGCCGGAATGGACCTGCGCCGCCGCCTTGACGAGGCCGGCGGCGAGCGCGGCGCCGGTTCCCTCGCCGAGCCGCATGCCGAGATCGAGCAGCGGCCGCTTGCCCATCGCGGCGAGCAGCTTCGCATGCGCCGGCTCGGCGGAGAGATGGCCGAACAGGCAGTGATCGAGCGCCGTCGGTTCGGCCTTGAAGAGCACCGCGGCCGCAGCCGTGACGACATAGCCGTCGAGCACGACCGGGATGCGGCTCATCCGGGCGGCGAGGATCGCGCCGGCGATCGCGGCGAGCTCGCGCCCGCCCAGCCGGCGCAGCACTTCGAGCGGATCGCCGAGGTGGCCGGCATGGCGGGCGAGCGCGGCATCGACCGCCGCGGCCTTGCGTGCCAGCCCCTCGGCATCGACGCCCGTGCCGGGGCCGACCCAATCGGCGCCCGTGCCGCCGAAAAGGCCGGCGGCGACCGCGGCCGCCACCGTCGTATTGCCGATCCCCATCTCGCCGAGCGCGAGCAGATCGATGCCGCCCGCCGTCGCCTCCATGCCGAAAGCGATGGTCGCGGCGCAGCCCGCCTCGTCGAGCGCCGGCTCGATCGTGATGTCGCCGGTCGGATGGTCGAGGGCGAGATCGAACACCTTGAGGCCGAGATCATAGGCGATGCAGATCTGGTTGATCGCCGCGCCGCCGGCGGCGAAATTCTCCACCATCTGCCGCGTCACGGCGACCGGGAAGGCCGAGACGCCGCGCGCCGCGACGCCGTGATTGCCGGCGAAGATCGCGACCAGCGGCCGGGTCACCGCCGGGCGCGGCCGGCCCTGCCATGCGGCGAGCCAGGCGGCGATCTCCTCCAGCCGGCCGAGCGAGCCGGGCGGCTTGGTGAGCTCCGCATCGCGCGCCGCGACCGCGGCCACGGCCGCCGCGTCGGGCCCCGGCATCTCCTCGATCAGCGCACGGATGTCGTCGAAGGGAAGACCGGAGAGCGAGCGGGCCATGATGCACCTCGGATTGCCGCGCCGGCCGGCGGGCTTCCGGCGGGGGCGCCGGGCGTTCTATAAGCGAACGGTGCGCTGCGGCAAGCGCGCCCGATTCCGCTCCGGAGGGATGATCCGACCATGACCGACCGCTTCCTCGACGACCGCGCCGATCTGATCGCGGAGCTGAAGGCGGCGCTCGGCTTTCTCACCCGCGTGCCGCCGCGCTGGTTCGGCTTCACGGGCGAGCCCGCCGTCCCGGTCAGCAGCGCGGCGCGCGCCTTCCCGGCGGCGGGCGCGCTGATCGGCCTCGCCGGCGCCCTCGTCTACGCACTCGCCGCGGTGCTGACCTTGCCGCCGCTCGTCGCCGCCGGCGCGGCGATCGCGGTCGCGGCCGCGCTCACCGGCGCGCTGCACGAGGACGGCCTCGCCGATACGGCGGACGGCTTCGGCGGCGGCACGACGGCCGAGGCGAAGCTCGCCATCATGCGGGACAGCCGCATCGGCACCTATGGCGCCACGGCGCTGATGCTCGCGATCCTGTTGCGCGCCGGGCTGATCGCCGGCCTCGGCGCCGACAGCGCGCTCTCCGTCGTCTTCGCGCTCGTCGCGGCAGAGGCCGTTTCGCGCGGCGCGATGGTCGCCGTTTGGCAGGCGCTGCCGGCTGCCCGGCCCGGGCTTTCGACCACGGCCGGCGAGCCCGACGAGACGGCGCGGAACGGGGCCCTCGTGCTCGCAAGCGGGATCGGCTTCGCCTTCGGCACCTTCGCCGTCGGCCCGATCGGCGCGCTGGTCGGACTGTTGGGCGTCGTGCTCGCCATGCTCGGCTTCGCCCGGCTCGCCGAAGCGCAGATCGGCGGCCGCACCGGGGACACGCTCGGCGCCGCGCAGCAGATCGCGCTCATCGTCTTCCTCACCCTCCTCCTCGCCTTCGACTGATGGTCGCGAGCCCCTGCATCCGCCTTTGCGCGCTCGACCGCGCGACCGGCCTTTGCGCCGGCTGCGGCCGCACGATCGAGGAGATCGCCGGATGGAGCCGGATGAGCGACGAGGAACGCCGCATGGTGATCGCCCGCCTCGCCGAGCGGACCGCCCCGGCCGGCGCGGCGTGAGCGGCCAGAACGCGGATGGCTAAACTTCTGCGTCGGACTTAAAAACGGAACCGCCTGCACGCGCCGGCCGACCCGATGGGGGCCAGGAGCCGGTCGTCTTCGCCCGCGACGCCGCGCTCGCCGGCTATGCCGCGGGTGGCGGCGCGAATTGGCGATCCGAGCCTGCTCGACGTGCTCGCGCGCGGTGGCGTGCGCACCCGGTTCGTGCCCGGCGGGGCGACCGACATCACGATCGCGACGCCCGGCGATCTCCGCCTCGCCGAGGCGCAGATCGCGCTCGCCGAGGGTCCGATCGGAACGCCTGACCCTCAGACGAGGCTGACGAGGAAGCGGAGCGCAACGACGAGCAGGAACAGGCCGAAGCCGATCTCCAGCCGTCGGCGGCTCGTGCGGTGGGCGAGCCGGGCGCCGATCGGCGCCATCGCCATGGTGACCGGAATGAGAAGCAGGACGGCGAGGAGGTTGACGAAGCCGAGCGACAAGGGCGGCAGGCCGGCGCGGCCCCAGCCGGCCCAGATCGTGCCGAGCACGCCGGGAATGGCGATCAGAACGCCGACGCCGGCCGAAGTGGCGACCGCCTGATGCATCGAGCGGCCGTAGAGCGTCATGAAGGCGTTGTTGAAGACGCCGCCGCCCACCCCCATCAGCGTCGAGAAGAGGCCGATCAGGAAGCCGACGACGACCCGCACCGTCCGGCCCGGCAGGTCGGCGCCGAGCCGCCAGCTCTGCCGGCCGAACAGAAGCCGCAGCGCCATCAGCGTGGCGAGCACGACGAAGACGATCCGCAGCGCCTCGCCCGAGATGATGGCGATCAGGAAGCCCGCCGCGATGGCGCCGAGCGGCACTGGCAGGAGCCATTCCTTGAGCAGCGCCTCGTCGACCGCGCCATGGGCGCGGTGCGCGAGGAAGGATCGGATCGAGGTCGGCACGATGACGCCGAGCGAGGATCCCACCGCGATCTGCATGACGAGATCGTGGTCGATGCCGAGGAGCAGCAGGAACTGATAGAGCACCGGCACGATCACCGCGCCGCCGCCAATGCCGAACACGCCGGCGAGCAGCCCCGCCACCACGCCGGTGGCGAGCAGCGCGACGACCAGCCCGGCGAGCTCGGCGACGGGCGGCATCACTCGGCCGGCTCGAGCGCGGCGAGCCGCGCCTGATGGTTGGCGATGAAGCCGACGATCACCAGCTGGCTGAAATGGTAGAGCATGATCGGCGCGAGGATCAGGCCGAGCTCGGGAGAGCCGCCGAACATCACGGTGGCGAGCGGCGCGCCCGTGGCGAGCGACTTCTTCGAGGCGCAGAAGGTGCAGGCGACCGTATCCGCCCGGCTGAAGCCGAGCAGCCGGCAGGGAATCTGCATCAGCCAGTAGACGAGGAAGAACAGCGCGATCACGCCGACCAGGATCTCGATGATCAGGGTGGGCTTCTGCGAGGTCCAGATCCCCTCGACCATCGAATCGCAGAAGGTGTTGTAGACGATGGCGAGAATGATCGCCCGGTCGGCGAGCCGGATCCACTTGATGTGGCGGGTCGCCCAGCCGGACAGCCAGTGCCGGGCGATCTGGCCGATGACGATCGGGACGAGCACGAGCAGCATCACCTTGCCGATCACCGGCAGGAGCGGCAGGCCCTCGCCCGTCGACGAGGTGTACCAGGCCATCAGCGCCGGTGTCGCGAACACGCCGATCAGGCTCGACAGCGTCGCGTTGAAGATCGCCGCCGGGACGTTGCCGCGGGCGAGCGAGGTCATGGCGATCGAGGACGAGACCGTCGAGGGGAGCGCGGCGAGATAGAAGAAGCCGGTGCCGACCGTGTCGGGCAGATAGCGGCCGACGACCGCCAGAATCGCCAGCACGACGGCCGGGAAGAGCACGAAGGTCGAGAGCTGGACGAGGATGTGCAGCCGCCAGTGGCCGATGCCCTGCCGCATCCGCTCGGGTGCGAGCGTCAAGCCGTAGAGGAAGAAGATGACCGCGACGCCATAGGTGGCGACGAGGTCGATATGGAGGAGGCCGCCCTTGTCGCCGCTGGCGCCGGGCCAGGGCCAGACGATGGCCGCCGCGACGGCGAGCACGAGCGCGAGGAGGAAGCCGTCGAGTGCGTAGCCGCGAATTGTCATGAGGATATTGTATGCAATGGAAGGGGCGGAGCCCTTCTTACAGGCATGACGCCGAAAGGAACAGTGCCCTTTCGACGCAACAGCTTCGCCCCGGCGAAAAGTCCCTACTCCGCCGCCTCCGCCTGCCGCTCCGCCGCGAGCACGACGTCGAGCGCGGCGCGCAGAACCTCGGCTCCCGCCCCGTGCCGGGCGCCTTCGACCGTCAGGATCTGCCGCCAGCGCCGGGCGCCCGGCCGGCCGTGAAAGAGGCCGATCATGTGCTTGAGGATGCGCGCCGCGGGGACCCCTGCGCGCCGCTCGGCCTCGACATAGGGGATCATCGATTCGGCGACGGCCCGCGGGTCGGGGTCCTGGACCGCCGCCCCATAGATCCGCCGATCGACGGCGGCGAGCAGCGCCGGCTCCTGATAGGCGGCGCGGCCGACCATCACGCCAGCGACATGGCCGAGCGCGTCGAGCGCCGCGTCGAGCGTCCGGATGCCGCCGTTCAGCCCGACGAAGACGCCCGGCAGCCGCGCCTTCAGCCGGTAGACCCGATCGTAGTCGAGCGGCGGGATCTCGCGGTTCTCCTTCGGCGACAGCCCCTCGAGCCAGGCCTTGCGGGCGTGCACCCACAGCGCATCGGTCCCGGCCGCGAGCACCGCGTCGGCGAGCGCGTCGAGCGCGATCTCCGGATCCTGCTCGTCGACGCCGATCCGGCACTTGACCGTCACGGGGATGTCGACCGCCGCCTTCATCGCCGCGACGCAGTCCGCGACGACCGCGGGCGTGCGCATCAGACAGGCGCCGAAGGTGCCGGACTGCACCCGGTCAGAGGGGCAGCCGACGTTCAGATTGATTTCGTCATAGCCGAACTCCGCCCCGATCCGTGCCGCGCGGGCGAGCTTGCCGGGATCGGAGCCGCCCAGTTGCAGCGCGACCGGGTGCTCGATGGCATCGAAACCGAGCAGCTTCGCCCGGTCGCCGTGGAGGACGGCGTCGGCGACGACCATCTCGGTGTAGAGGAGCGCGCGGTGCGTGAGCTTCCGATGGAAAAACCGGCAATGCCGGTCGGTCCAATCGAGCATCGGGGCGACGGCAAAAACGGGAGCCTTGAAATATCTAGCTTTTTGTTTGTCTTCAGGGCTTTCCACCGCGATACTCTCCTAAATTCTCCGTCTCGTTTACGCTCGTTTTCTGCCAAATCCGCCGATTTGGGGGCTGCATTTGCCACAATGTGCCAAGTAGGATTCCCATGTGACAAATGAGGAAGCGGACATGGGCACGCTCATCGCACGCAAACGCAGGGATGGCAGCGTTGGCTACATGGTGCGGCTGCGCGTCATGCGAGATGGCGCGACATATCACGAGACGGAGACTTTTGACAGGCGGCCGGCCGCGGCGGCCTGGATGAAGAGGCGCGAGGCCGAGCTCGCAAAGCCTGGCGACGTCGACCGCGCAAAAGCCGGTGATACACCTTGGCGAAAGCGATGGAACGCTACACGGAGGAATCCACACCGGGCAAGCCCACCCAGAATGGCTTCGTCGAGAGCCTGAACGGCCGCTTCCGGGATGAATGCCTCAACGAGCACTGCCCACTTTGGGACTAAATGGCGGACAGGGTGTCCGTCGAAGTGATGTATCCCGTTGTCCCCCGTCGTCTCTGAATGCACGGGTTAACAAAGGGTTACAATACCTGGACGTCTTCCATTGTATCTCGTTGTATCCCATTATCCCACTTTCGAAGTGGGGAAGAAAGTGGGGGCGACATGGCGCGGACGACCTCGAAGCTGACGGATGCTCGGGTCCGCGCGGCCCGCAAGCCGGGCCGGCTGTCGGACGGCGGGAACCTCTACCTTTCGGTCTCCCCCTCAGGCTCGAAAAGCTGGGTCTTCATGGGGACGGTTGCCGGGAAGCGCCGTGAGATGGGTCTTGGCGCCTATCCGGCTGTCGGGCTCGCACGGGCTCGGGAATTGGCCCTGGACTGCCGGCGCCTGGTCGCCGCCGGGCGTGATCCGATCGCCGAGCGAGACCGGGCCGCGGTGCGGACCTTCGGGGAGGTCGCCGAGGCGTTCGTCGATGCGAACGCGCCGGGCTGGTGCAACCAGAAGCACGTCGCGCAATGGCGAACGACGCTGTCGATCGCGCGGGACGAGACCGGCGCATTCGCCGATGGCGGCCATTGCATGGCGCTGCGAAGCCGGCCGATCGATCAGATCGATGTGGACGACGTTCTCGTCGTGCTCGAAGCCATGTGGAGCCAGTTACCCGAGACCGCGAGCCGCGTTCGCGGACGGATCGAGCGCGTGCTCGATTTCGCCGCTCTCCGGGGCTGGCGATCGGGCGCCAATCCGGCGCGATGGCGCGGTCATCTGGCGCACGCCCTGCCGCCCCGTCGGAAGCTCACTCGCGGTCATCACGCGGCCGTGCCGTTCCGCGAGGTGCCCGCGCTCTATGCGATGCTCGCGGCCGCGGACGCCACTGCGGCCGCCGCGCTTCGGTTCCTCCTTCTGACGGCGGCCCGCACCAGTGAGGTGCGGCTCGCGACCTTCGACGAGATCGAGGGCGATGTGTGGACGATTCCGGCCGCGCGGATGAAGGCGGGACGGGCGCACCGGGTTCCGCTCACGGCGCCGGCCCTGCAGATCATCGCCGAGGCGGCCACGGTGCGCCGGTCACAGTTCGTCTTCCCGGGCGCCAAGCCCGATGCGCCGCTGTCGCAAATGGCGCTCTCGATGGCGTTGCGGCGGACCGGTTCGGCCGCGACCGTGCACGGCTTCCGCTCGGCCTTTCGCGATTGGGCCGGCGAGGCGACCGAGCACGCGCGGGAGGTGGCGGAGGCCGCGCTCGCCCATGTCGTCGGTGACGCGACCGAGCGCGCCTATCGCCGCGGCGACGCCTTGGAGCGGCGCCGGCAGCTGATGGACGATTGGGCCGCGTTCGTTGCCTCGGCGCCGTCTGTATCCGACCGTATCTGAACATACCCAGTTGTATCTGGTTGCTTGCGCGCTGCCGGTTTGGGAAGTAGATTGATAGACGGTGACTGTTTCGATTCGACGAGCAGGCGCTCGACATATTGGCCAAGGGGCCGCGCAACCTTCCCGTGGAAGCGGGAGGCGCTTGCGCGGCCTTTTCGTTTTGGAGGTGCGAATGGGAAGTGAGGGTATCGGGTCGGTCCAGCAGGACGCGGCCGCGGCCATGACGTTGCGGGAGTTTTGCGATCGTCATTCCGTTTCGCGGATGACGGCGCATCGCGAGATGGTCGCGGGGCGCCTTCGTGCGGTGAAGGCTGGCCGGAGGGTTCTGATCAGGGCGGAGGACGCGCGGGCCTGGCTTGCGGCCCTGCCGGGGGCGAGGGTGGGCGGATGATCAAAAGGGAAACCGCGCCACCAGTTCGCGGCTGGTGGCGCGGCATGAGGATAGGCTCGTTCTGGACGAACGATAGCTACCTCGCGGGGCACGATTGTTCAATCCCAAGCGTCCACCGTTTTCCGATGGTGACGTCATGAGGGCGAGGCGGAGATTCACGGCCGAGGGTGATCGGCAGCTTGTCATCGGGCGCGCCGTGCTCGCCGAGGCGGCCGAGACGCGGCGGGGCGAGGGAAGGCGGTTCACGATCGAGGACTTGCGCATGCGGGAAGTCGAGAAGGTGCTCGCGGACCGGTTCGGCCGGATCATTCCGGACCCTGAGGACACGGACGACCGTCCGGCCGCGCTCGGCCTGGTGCGAGCCGCGGCTCTCTGCCGTCCCGGTTCGGGCTGGCTTTCCGGCTGGTGCGCCCGTTGGGCGCCGTGGATCGCGCCGGAGGAGATCGCCGCGATCGAGCGGGACGCGGCCGGCCGGAAGCGGATGCTCAAGGCCGATGCCGCGGCGCGGCTCCTCGGCGTGACGCTTGAGATCCGGACGCGCCTCGGCCTGCGCACCATCGGCGCATGCGACGTGCCGAAGGCCGAACGGCTCGCGCTGGCGAAGGCGAAGAAAGCCGCGGCGGACCGGGAGAGGAAGGCCGCGAAGCGACGGGCCGACGGACGTCGGACCTTGGCAGAAATCTCGGCCGAATCGCTCTCGGCCTCGAAGCCGTGGTTGGCCGAAGGTGTCTCACGGCGAACGTGGTATCGGCGCCGTGGCACAGAGATGTCGCGAGTTGATCTTCCCTCCGGGAAGATGCCTGCGCTTATAAGCGCCATCCCTGTGCCAAGGGATAGCGAGAGGAGAGGAGGGAACGCCTCTCAAGCCCTGTTCGAAAGCCGCCCTGAGGCCGAGCGGATGGGACAGCGCGCCGACGGCGAAGCCGGCGGTGGCGGGGTTCGGGGGCCTCGCCCCCGATCAGGGTCAAAGGGGCGACGCCCCTTGGGAATGGCAATGCCACACGAAGCCGAAGCGAACGAAACCGGACCGGAGGTCGAAGATGCAGCTTGAAATCGCATTCGATGTGCCCGCAGCGCCGGCGCCGGTGGCCGAGGCGCCGGCCGCGCCACGGCGCGAGATCGTCGTATTTCCGTTCGATCGCGAGGCGACCGAGATTCGCCGGATCGCCCGGTGGATGCGAGCGCACCCGGTGGAGCGCTGGCAGAAATATTGGCGGACCGAAGCGAACCGCCGGTTCGGACGGCTTCAGGTGCTCGGCGTCCCCGAGGACCGCATCCACGACCAGATCGAGGCGCTCCGGCGCGCGATCATCGCCGAGCTTCGCCGGGAGGACGCGCGATGAAGACCGACGAGGAACGCCGCGCGGCGGAGCGGGAACGGGCGCGTCGTCGCCGGCTCGCGGCCGGAGCGGTCCCGCGCGAGACGAGCGCTGAACGACGGCAGCCTTGGGCGGACTTGGGCATGAGTCGCAGCGCCTGGTATCGCGCCGGCTGCCCTTCCGCCCCGCAGATCGTCGCCGAGGCACCGTCCGCGCCTGCCGAGGCTGCCGGTCCTGCGGAGCCTGTCGCCGAGCCCGTGCGGCCCTCTCCGGCGGCCCGGCGGGCCCTTCTTCGGCTGGTGGCCTCGCGATGATCGAGCCGATTCTCAGCAAGCGCGGCGAAACCGTGAGCGTGAAGGTCGCTGCCCACCTTGTCGGCCGAGACGAAAAGACCATTCGGGCTTGGGGCCGGCGGTTCGGAATCGGCGCCCAAGTCGGGCCGCGCGGGCGCCTTTCGATCAACCGCGTTGGGCTCGAAATGGTCGCGCACGGCGATATGCTCGCGCTGGCGAAGCTTCGCGCCGGTGATCGCTCGGATCCTGTCGTCGCGCGGTATTTCGAGCACGTCGGCATCACGCCCTAAAACGCCATAGGCGGTGCGGCACGCGGGCGCCCGAACACGCCCGAACCGATCCAGATGATCGGTTCAGGTCGGGCAGGCATGGTGATTTCCATAAGCAATGGAGGTCTTTCATGCCGTCCGCCCCGCTCGCTCTTGGCGAGGTTCGCGTCGATGCCGACTTCCGGACCGAACTGCAGAAGGCCTGCGATCGGACCGGTGCGACGCCCGCCGAGTTCGCGCTGGAAGCGGCGTTCGAACGTCTGAGGAGTCGCGGCGTGCCGGTCTCGCGCGTGTGGCCGAACCGGCGGGCCGCCGCGTGACCTCGGCCGAACCCCTCCCGACGCCTGCCGCCCGCGCGATCGCCGCGGCCGAGGCCGATCTCGCAAGCGCCGAGCGCGCCGTCGCCGATGCCACGGCCGCGCGATCGGCCGCCGCCGAGGCGCTCGTCGCGCTGCGGGCCGAGCGCGAGCGCATCGAAGACACCCTCACCATCGGTCCCGCGCAGCGCATCGGCCTGGTCTACCGGCCGCCGCGCGAAGCGCTGGAGGAGGAGCGACGGCGGGCCGAAGTGCGGCTGATGCAGATTCCCGGCGAGCTTGAGCGCGCCGTTGCCGCGGACGGGCGGACGGCCGCGGCCCTTGCCGCCGCCGAGCGCATCCGGCGCGGCGCGCGGGCACTGCTCACCGAGTATCGCGAATCGCCGATCGTCGCCGCGGCGGCCGCTGCCTTCGCCGAGGCCGAGCGGACGCTCGGCGACCTCAGCCGGCGCAAGGCCGAGGCCGAGACCGAAATCGACGCCCTCGGCGAGGAGCGGGCGGCAATCAGCTACGCGGCGAAGACCGGCGACCAGACAGCAGCGGCGCGGCTCGCGACCATCAATGATGTGCTCGCGAACAGCGCTCTCGACAGCGAAGACCTCGCCGCGGCGATCGCCGAGGCCGAGCATCGCGCCGCGCTCGCCCGCCGGAACCTCGCCGCGGCGCGAGCGGATGCCGCCCTCGATCGCGCCCGCGGCCTCGCCCGGCAGGTTCTGGACGCGGACACGGATATCGACGGCCTGATCGGCCGGCTTGCGGAGCGGCTGAAGGAACGCGGCGCCCTCCTCGACGAGATCGTCCGAACCCGAGCCCAAACCAACTATCCGCTCGATCGCCTTCAGCGCGGCGTGCGGATCGCCGGTGCGCTGGCGCCGCTCGCCGGGTGGTGCGAGATCCCCGATGCGAAGAGCCATGCCGGACCTCTCGCGGGGTCGGATCGTGAAATCCTGATGGGCCTTCGCCCGCCCGCCATCGAACCGGCCGCGGCGGCCTGAGGAGAACGACATGGCAAGATCGAGCGAAGCGGCTGCCGTCGATAGCGCGTGGAGCACGTTCGAAAGCGCCCTCGGCGCCTGGCTCGCCGCGGGCGGATCGGCAGCGCTTGCCGTCCGGTGGACCAATCACAAGCTCGGCCGAGTCGATACCCGTCTCGGCGCCGCGCTCGCCCGCGAAAGCGTCTCCCCGGCTTCGACCGTCGAATTTCGCGGCGCGACCTTCGCGGCGTCCGACAACCTGCCCTGACACGATCGGAGACCCGGAAATGGCCACATCCTTTCGGAAAATGCACGCACTCGGCGAGATCGAGCGGCTCGCGAAGGCCGAGCAGGCGCGCACCGGCGCGCCCTATGCCAAGGCCTATGCCGGAGTGCTCGACACGCCCGAGGGCCGGCGCGCCTATGACGCGTATGAGGTCGAACGGCGCGCCGAGGCGGCTGCGGCTCCGATCCCGGCGGCGGCCCGTGAGGCGGCTCTCGCGAAGCGGGCGCTCGATCTCGAAATCGAGAACTACGCGCGCGCCCGCAACGTCCCGCTGCACGAGGCAACCGAGGCCGTGCTCGCCACGCCCGCCGGCCGCAGGCTCTACGACCGAGCGGCCTGATCTCCCTCCCGATCCGATCTTCTCGGCTCGGATCGGGCGCACCAGCGGGGGGTGTGCGGGAAAACCCCCCGAAGTCGTGGGCCCGTCCTGGTCCCGCGCACGTGCGAGGCGGGAGTCGTCGCCCGCCCCCACAACCCTTTGCCAGCCGCGTCACCCTTCTGCGCGGCGCCTCGGCGGCCCCGGCTCTTCGGGCTGGGGCCGCCATCCTCTCGAAGCCGAGGACCGCCCGTGGTCGACATCGCCCAACTTGCGATCGAGGTGAAGACGGCATCCGTCAAGGCGGCCGCGGCGGATCTCGACAAGCTGACGGACGCGGCCGAGAAGACGACGCGGACGACGACGGGCATGCGCACCGCGACGGACCGGCTGATGACCGGGCTCGCCGCGATCGAGCGTGCCGTCCGTGATGTGGAGCGGGCGGTGTCTCCGCTCGGCGCCGGTCTCGGGCGGGTCGAAGCGGGCCTCGTCGCCCTTGGCCGGGCCTCGGCAACGGCGGTTCCCGCCGTGAGCCGAACAGCCGTTGCCCTGCGGGACGTTGGCAGCACGGTGGCCAAGATCGAGAAGCCGGCCGGTCTCGCGGCGCACGAGATCACCAATCTCGGCGCACAGCTGACCGATATCGGCGTCTCGCTCGCCGGTGGGCAAAGCCCGTTTCTCATTCTGGCGCAGCAGGGCACGACCGTCGGCGCGATCCTCGGCTCGCGAGGGCTCGGCTCGATCATTCCGGCCGTCGGCGCGTCGATCGCGGAGCTTGTCAACCCGACAACGATCTTTCTCGCTGCCGTCACGGCGGCCGGCTATGCCGCGGCCTATGCCTTCTCGTCCTTCGGCGATCAGGCGGACGACATCGAAACGCAACTCAAGCGCCACGCGGCGCTGGTGAAGGACATCCAAGCCGCCTGGGGCGATGCGGCGGACGGCATCGACGGCTATGCGACGAAATCGGCCGCCGAATTGCGGGTCGCGGCCTCGGCGCAGATCGAAGCCCTCCGCAACCAGATCGGGACGCTCGCCAGTGACCTGGCAAACGGCTTCGGCACCTTGGAAGCCCTCGGCTGGACGGGGAAGAGCCGGCTTCGGGTCGCCGAGGAGTTCGCGCCCTTCGAGGCGGCGATTCAGCGCCTTCGCGAGCAGGCCGCGGCGGGACGGCCGGATATCGAGGGCTTCGTGAGGGCGATTGCCGAGATCGCCGATGCCGATCCGGCGAACACGGCTTTGCGCGACGTCGCGAACCAGATGTTCGAGACCGCGCGGGCCGCGCGGGACGTTGCGAGCCGCCGGGACGCGCTCCAAGGCTTCTTCGACTCGGTGGCGTCCGGCGCCCGCTCGCTCGCGAACGAGACGGCGGGCGCGATTGACCGGCTGAACGACCTCCTCCGGATCGCGCCGACCGTTCGCGCGCGAGCCGAGGAAGCCTATCGGTCCGGCATCGCCTCGGCGAAGTCGGCGGGGGAACGCGCATCGGTCGAAGCGTCCTGGCTCGCCTTCCTCGATCGCGAAGCCGGGCAGCGCATGGCGGATACGGGCGGGGTGCCCAAGTCCAATCCGGCGAACGACCTCCGTTCCGATTACGGCGTGCCGACGAAGACGGCGACCAACGCGGCCGAGGCGGCCCGGAAGCGCATCGAGGACGTGACCGACGCGCTGGCGCGGCAGACCGCGGCCCTCGGCCTGACGGCGCGCGAGCAAGCGCAGTTGGACGCGGTGCAGCGGGCCGGGTTGAAGACCTTTGACCGACAGGCGGTGTCGATCATGGCATCGGCCGGCGCGCTCTACGATCTACAGCAACAGGCGAAGGCCGCGGCGGCCGCATCGGACTTCTTCGCCGGCGCGACCTATGACGCGCTGTCGGGCCTGATCCTCAAGGGCGATTCGCTGAACGAGGTGTTTTCGCGCCTCGCCCTCTCGATCGCGGATGCGGCGCTTCAGGCGAGCCTTCTGGGCTCGGGACCGCTTGCCGGGCTGTTCGGCACGTCGAAGGCCTCCGGCGGCTCCGGCGGGCTTCTCTCGGCGCTGTTCGGCGGGTTGTTCGGCGGAGGGGCGACGGGCGGGCTGTTCGCCTCCGGCGGCTATACCGGCGCCGGCGGCCGGAACGAGCCGGCCGGCATCGTGCACGCGGGGGAGTATGTCTTCGACGCCGCATCGGTCGACCGTCTCGGCATCGGGGCGCTTGATCGCCTCCGGGCCGCTGCCCGCGGCGGGCTCTCCGGCTATGCCGCCGGCGGCTATGTCGCCGATGGCGCTCGGCACGCACCAGCGACAATCAGCTCGCCTAATGCCGCGGCACCGGCCGTCGTCAATATCACGGTCGATGCGCCCGCTGGAACCGCGGTGGATAGCACGCGGCAGAGCCGCAACAACAGCGGGGGCACCGATGTGCTGGTCAAGCTCGTCGATCAGCGGATCAACAGGCAGTTGAGCAACGGTGCGACGGATGGACCGATGCGCGCCCGCTATGGCCAGCGCGCGAACCGGATCGTGGTGACCTGATGCCTACTTGGCCTAGCGACTTGCCCCAGAAACCTGACGGGGACACTTGGCGCGAAGAGCGAGATGACAATCTTGTTCGCTTCCAGCCTGAAGTTGGGGCTGGGTTCTCCCGAAGGCGGTTCACCGCGGCCGGTTCTCGCGTCTCAGCAGTATTCGTAATGACAGACGCACAAATAGAAAGCTTCTATTCTTTTTTCTCTGATGACATTAATGATGGAGCAACCCCTTTCTACTGGGAGCACCCACGAACTGGGGTTGTATATCGCTGGCGAATCGACGCCCCCCCATCCGAAAGCGAGCGGGGCTTTGGCCTATATGACGTTGCGCTTGAACTGCGGCGGCTGCCCTGATGCCGCGCGCTCTCTCCGCTTCGTTGCGGCGTGCGCTCGAAAGCCGTGCCTCGGGCGACGCCAACCTCGTGTTCCTCACGATCGATCACCCGAACCTCGCCGAGCCCGTGCGGCTCGTCCTCAACACGGTCGACATGATCCGCGACGGGGTGACGTGGACGGCAATGCCCTTCGAGGCGGCGCTGCTCTCCGATGACGACCAGCCGCCGACGGCGCAGCTTTCCGTTCCGAACATCGACCGGCGGATAGGCGAAGTGGTGCGCGGCCTGACCAGCCCGGCGCGTGTGACGCTCGAACTGCTGTCCTCGGCGGATTTCGACCTGACCGTGACGCCGCACGAGCCGACCGGCACGCCGGCCGCCTTCTACACCGCGCGCAACCTCTACCTGATCGAGGTGGAGGGCGATGTGCAACTCGTGCAGGGGCAACTCAAGGGCTGGGACTATCTGCAGCGGACGTGGCCCGGGCGCCGGGCGAACCCGTCTCAGGCGCCCGCGGAAGAGCCGGCGCCCGAACCCCCGCCGGCGCCCGGCCCCTCGGTCTGAAGCGGACCGGGAACAGACCCGCCCCAGCGGAACCTCTCGCCACGCGCGCCGCGCCGTCGCACCATGCCGCGGGAACGAGCGCGGTGGGGGCACATGGTGGATTCCTTCTGGGGGAAGATGAGCGAGCGCGCCGGGCGCGATCTATCGCTTGAAGCGCAGCGCATCGGCGACTTCTGGGCGAGGATCCGCACCATCGAGGCGGCCGGCGACATCGACGGTTCGATCCGGCTGTTGCTCGGCGAATGCGATCTCACAGAGCAGACGGACGAACGGATGCAATGGGGCGTGGCGCCCGCGCCCTATTGGCGGCTTGCGATCCTCTATAGGCGCCGCAAGCAATTCGCCGACGAGCTCGCCATTCTCGAGCGCTACGATCGGCAGCGAAAGGCACCTGGCAGCATGCCCGCCCGGCTCGCCGATCGGTTGCAGAAGGTCCGGACGAGGAACGCGCGGCTCGCCCCGTAGGGCAAAGCACAATGCTGTCCGGGCGGAAGGCATGTGTGTCACGCGCATGCCTTCGAATGGGCCGCATCCATAGGCGTGACACCCATGGTTGCCGGTGGTGGTCAGCCGAGCCGCCCCCATGCCGCCCCGGTGGTGTCGGGACGCCTTCGTCCGCAGTGGCGAGGGGGTGAGGCAGGGCGGCCGTTTGAAAAAGTATCAATGGATATCAAAGAAGGCGAGCGTTCCCGCCATTTCGCCCCCCCCGGCGCCGCGAGGGCTATTTCCCGTCCTGAAAAAGGGACGGTCTCACGGCCGCGCCTCCCGGAGTTGGCGGATCAGGAAGTCCGTGTCGGTCTCGCCGTCGACCGTGACGGCCCATGCGCCCGTCGGGTCCTTGCCGTCATCGGAGAGATATTCGCAGAGGGCGAAGCCTCGCAGCGGCGTGCCGAAGGCGTTCGCCGCGTCATATTCGAGCGTGACCTTGATCAGCGCGGGAGAGGCGCCGGCGCTCTGCCGGACGCGGGCGACGATCTCGTCCGTGGCCCGCTGTTTCGGGTTGCTCTTGGCGCGCCGTGCAAGCCATTCGTCCGTGGTGAGGGGCTCGGCGCGCTTCGTGGCGGCGATGCGGCGGTAGGTCGACGGCGAGCGAAGGCGCTCCTTCAACACGGATTCGCAAAAGCCGATCATCTTCGGTTCGAAGGGATTGCAGCCGGCGAGCACGGCGCCGGCAACGGCGATGACGACGAGCGCACAACGCATGATCCGCCCCCCCTGGACCGGGGGAGGATGCACCGCGTCGGCGCACCTGTCGACCTGGCGCGGACGCTCGCCGGCCGGCCTCGGTCTCAGCCGTCGTTCTCGGAGGTCAGCCGGTCCGGCGGAATGCCCTCGGCCGGCTCCCGGCGGAGATAGCCGCGCTCGGTCAACCAAGCGCGGAACGCCCCGCGAAGCGCCTCCGGCCGGCTGGCGCCGGGCCGCTCTTCAGCGATGAAGCGGTCAAGGGCTGACACGAGATCAGGCGGCAGCCGCAGCATGATCGGAGTGGCGTGAACCGCTGGTCGCCCGCGTCGCGGAGATTTTTCAATATCATCTATTGACGTCATAGGAATTGATGATATTGTAAAAGACAAGCCGGGGCAAGGCTGCAACCTCGCTCCCGGCTCTAACCGAAGCCCGATCAGTGAGGATCGAACCATGGCTACCGTTGCTCATACCACGCCCGCCCGCCGTCGTCCCGAGGATGCGGCGACCCTTGCCCTGATGCTTCTGAAGGCGTCGCTCGGCCTGGACGGCTCGGCGGCTCCGGTTCGGTCCGATCCGGCCCCGGTTCTCGCCGGTGGTGCGGCGGAGCGGATCGCCGAGGCCGCATAGGCCGATTGCCGCAACAGCGCGGGCCGCCGGCGGCGGTTCGCGCCTTCCCGGCTCTCGGATGCCGGCCGATGCGAAACGGCCGCCCTTGGGCCTCTCTGCGAAGATCAGGAGCACGTCATGCCGAACAACTCCGTCCCGGCAGCCGCTACCGGCTCGCCTTCCGTCACCCGCCGCGCTGCCTTGGCGCTTCCCGCGGCCCTCGCCGGCGCCGCGGCCCTTCCCGTCGCGCTCGCCGCCTCCGTGCCTCTCGCCGAGGGGGCGACGCGGTGCCTCTCCCCGAAAGAGCAGGTGAGGGCCGCGCGGGTCGCATGGTCCTTCAGCCTTCAGAGGGTGGCGAGGTTTCGCCCGAAGAACCTCGATGGCGAGACCGGCCGCGAATGGCGCGCGACGCTCGATTCCGAGACACGCGCCCGCGCGAACCTCATGACGGCGCTGTTCCGCGCCGAGGGCGCCGTTCCGGACCCTGCGAAGTTCGCCGCGGTTGCGGCCTATGCGCGGGGGTTCGCATGACCGTCTCGGCTTCTTCCGGTCCGATCGCCGCCCGCATCGCGGCATGGCATGCTCACGACCAGACATACCCCTTCGACGTGGACGGCTATATCGACTCGGCCGAATGGGCGACGTGGTCCCGCCCGTTGACCGAGATCGAGCGCGATCTCGCATCCATGGTGCCGACCTCGCGGGACGATGCGCTCGCCCTCGCCGAGTTCGTCGCTGACTGGCCATTCGACGACGGGCTCGACTCGGCCGCGCTCGCCAACATCGCCTCATACCTGAGGGGCGCCGCATGACCGTCGCCGCTCCCCACCTGCAAGCCATGGTTCCGGCCGATCCGGCCGAAGCCCGGCGCCTCCGGGCGACCATCGCCGACGAGATCGAGCGGCTCCTCGCTCTCCTCGATTCGCTTGATGGGGATCCGGACCGCGAGCCCTTTCTCGCAGCAACCGCCTGCGAGGTCTCATCCGGCTGCTACAGCAGTGCGAGCGACGATCGCGAGGAAGAGGCCGAACACGAAGACGACGAGCTCGGCGACGAGGGAAGCGAGGGATACGGCATTGCCGATCAGGACGCCATGAGCGACCCGGAGATGTATTTCGGCGCGGACGCCGGGTGGGACGGCTCCGGCCGGATCATCGCCGAGATGATGCTCGCCAGCATCCGGGGCGAAGCATGAACCGCACCCGTCGGCGCCGCGGCCCAAGGGCGCCGACCAGTGATCCAGCCGGCAGGGGCGACGCCTCCCGCAAGGGCGGCCGTAGTCCCTGCCGCGTGCCCTCTGCCGCCTGGAAGTGAGGGCAGATCGCCGCCGAGTGGGGAGGGAAGTGGGGAAGTGAAATCCGCCGTTGGCGAAAGCCGAGGGGTTTCAATGCCTTGTCGGAAAGGCATGGCGGACAGGGTGGGATTCGAACCCACGGAGGGCTCGCACCCTCGGCGGTTTTCAAGACCGCTGCCTTAAACCGCTCGGCCACCTGTCCTCGGCCCCTTCCATGCGACAGACCGCGCGCCGGGGCAAGAGGCAGCGCCCGCCGGGGACGGATCGGTCCGCATCCGCGATCAATCGGTCGGTCGCGGTCAATGGATGGCCGCGCCGTCGGTGGCCGTGATCGGCGGTCGGGGCATCCGTGCTCGGCCCACTGCTCCCGACCGTCGGCGGCGCGGTCAGTCGGCCTGGTCGAGGCCCATCTGCCAGAAATCGGCCTCGAGCCGGGTCGCCTGCGCGAAGAGGGCCGCGAGGCGGGGATAGCGCGCCTCGGTGAGATAGACGGCGCCGATCCGGTCGAGCTCGGCGCGCGCCTCGGCGGCGAGCGCCTGATAGGCTTCGCCGGCATATTCGGCGATCCAGGGCGCATAAGGGTTCGCCGGGTCGCGCCCGTGCGGCCGTGCGGCGAGGCGGGTGCCGATCTCGGCATAGCCGACGACGCAGGGCGAAAGCGCGACGATCAGGTCGAGATAGTCGCCCCGCCGGCCCGCCTCGAGCACGAAGGATGTGTAGGCGAGCATCGCCCGGGCGGGCGGCGCGGCCTCGAGCGCCGCGGCGTCGATGCCCCAGCCGGCGCAGAGCCGGATGTGCAGGCTCATCTCGCCGAGAATGCCGGTCATTGCGCCGGCCGATTTCCGCATATCGGCGAGCGTCGGCGCCTTCGACACGCCGAGCGCATAGGCGCGGGCGAATTCGATCAGAAACAGATAGTCCTGAACGAGATAGTGCCGGAAGGCCGCCTCCGGCAGCGTGCCGTCGCCGAGGCCGCGCACGAAATCGTGCTCGACATAAGCCGACCACGCGGCCGCCGCGTCGCCCTTCAGCCGCTCGAACAGACCCGACACGGTCAGGCGAAGGCCTGCGCGTCGGCCGGCTTCAGCTGCACCGATTCGCCGCAGCCGCAGGCCGAAACCTCGTTCGGATTGCGGAAGACGAAGCCGGAACGCAGCTTGGTGGTCTCGAAATCCATCACCGTGCCGAGCAGGAAGAGCACCGCCTTCGGATCGACGAAGAGGGTGACGCCCTTGTCCGCCACCCGCTCGTCGGCGGGGTCGGCGGCCTCGACCATGTCCATCGTATATTCCATGCCGGCGCAGCCGCCCTTCTTCACGCCGACGCGCAAGCCGGCGATCGGCCGTTCGGAATCGGCGATGATCTCGCGGACACGTTCGGCCGCGGCCTCGGAAAGGGACATCACCTGGAGACGGGCACGCGCCATCATCACACTCCTCGCAGCGCGGCCCGGAAGGCGCGCGCCGTCGTCTGAGATCGGCGGCCGGGGCCGCCGAAACAAGGGGCCGGCGCCACACTTTATCAGGTGACGGCCGGCTCCGGCCAGAGGCCCGGCGTCGCCAGTTCGACGACATGGCCGTCCGGATCGTCGACATAGAGGCTCGTCCCGCCGCGCGGCCACGAAACCTCGGAGCGGATCGGCACGCCGGCCTCCGCGAAGCGCCGGCGCCAGGGGTCGAGCGCATCCGCCGGAATGGCGAAGGCGAAATGCGCCGGCCCCGAACCATCATGTGCGGGGATCGTGCCGCCCGGCGTCTCGACGTCGGCCCGCGTGCCGCCACGGCGGAAGAGGAGGAGCACGCTCGCGCCGCCGGCCCGGTAGGCGACGAAGCGATCGTCGGCCATCATCGGCGCGAGGCCCATCACGGTCTCGTAGAAGGCCCGTGCCCGCGCCAGATCCTCGACATAGAGCGCGGTCTCGAGGATGCCGTCGATCGCAGGGGCGGCGGCCATCAATACCAGTCCAGCGCCACCTTCGCCTCGTCCGACATGCGCTCCGGCGTCCAGGGCGGATCGAACACCATCGTCACGTCGACCCGGCCGACGCCGGGCACGGCGCCGATCGCATTCTCGACCCAGCCGGGCATCTCGCCCGCCACCGGACAGCCCGGCGCGGTCAGCGTCATGTCGACGGCGATGTTGCGCTCGTCGTCGATGTCGATCCGGTAGACGAGGCCGAGCTCGTAGATGTCGGCCGGGATCTCAGGGTCATAGACCGTCTTCAGCGCGGCGACGATGTCCTGCGTCAGCCGCTCGAGCTCCTCGGGCGCGATCGCCGAACCGGCGCCGACCTCGGCCCGGACCGTGCTCTCTTCCGCCGCAACCGCTCCGCCGTCCATCGCATCACCTCACGAGAAGAACCGGTTCGCCTTGACGAGCGCCTCGGCCAGCCGGTCGACCTCGTCGAGCGTGTTGTAGAGCCCGAACGAGGCGCGGCAGGTCGATGTCACCCCATATCGGGCGAGCAGCGGCTGGGCGCAATGCGTGCCGGCGCGGACCGCGACGCCCTCGCGGTCGATGATGGTCGACACGTCGTGGGCATGCGCCCCGGCCATCTCGAAGGAGACGATCGCCCCCTTGTCGCGCGCCTTGCCGATGATCCGCAGGCTGTTGATGCGCGACAGGCGCTCATGCGCATAGTCGCGCAGCCGCGCCTCGTGCGCAGCGATCGCGGTGCGGCCGATGCCGTCCATATAGTCGAGCGCCGCGCCGAGCCCGATCGCCTCGGCGATCGGCGGCGTGCCGGCCTCGAAGCGGTGGGGCGGGTCGCCATAGGTGACGCGATCCTCGGTGACGTCGCGGATCATCTCGCCGCCGCCGAGGAAGGGCGGCAGTTTGTCGAGCCAGGCCTTCTTGCCGTAGAGCACGCCGATGCCGGTCGGCCCATAGACCTTGTGGCCCGTGAAGGCATAGAAATCGGCATCGAGATCGCGCACGTCGACCGGCATGTGGACGGCGCCCTGGCTGCCGTCGACGAGCACCGGCACGCCGTGGGCATGGGCGATGCGCACCACCTCCTTGATCGGCACGATGGTGCCGAGCGCATTCGACATCTGGGTGATCGCGACGATCTTCGTCCTCGGCCCGATCAGCTTCTCGAACTCGTCGAGCAGGAAATTGCCGTCCTCGTCGACCGGCGCCCAGCGGATCACCGCGCCGGAACGCTCGCGATGGAAGTGCCAGGGGACGATGTTCGAATGGTGCTCCATGATCGACAGCACGATCTCGTCGCCCTCGCCGATCGCCATGCGGCCGAAGGAGGCGGCAACGAGGTTGATCGCCTCGGTCGAGGAGCGGGTGAAGACGATCTCGTCGGTCGAGCCCGCATTGAGGAAGCGGCGCACGGTTTCGCGCGCGTTCTCATAGGCTTCCGTCGCGGTGTTGGAGAGATAGTGGAGGCCGCGATGGACGTTGGCATAGTCCTGCGTATAGGCCTTCACCATCGCGTCGACGACGGCCTGCGGCTTCTGGGCCGAGGCGCCATTGTCGAGATAGACGAGCGGTTTGCCGTAGACGGTACGGGACAGAATCGGGAAATCCTGCCGGATCCGGCCGACGTCGTATTCGTCCACACCGGCCATCACGCCCCTCCCCGCGCCGCCAGCCAGCGCGTCGCAGCCGCCTCGCAGACGGCGGCGATCGTCTCGTCGCCGAGCGCCTCGATCGCCTCGGCAAGGAAGGCGGTGACGAGAAGGGTCTCCGCCTCGGGGCGCGGGATGCCGCGGGCGAGCAGGTAGAAGAGGAGGTCCTCGTCGATCTGGCCGCTCGTCGCGCCGTGCGCGCACTGCACGTCGTCGGCGAAGATCTCGAGCTCGGGCTTCGCCGAAAACTGGCCGCCCTCGGAGAGCAGGAGGCCCTGCGTCATCATCCGCGCATCGGTCTTCTGCGCCTGCGGCTTGACGACGATGCGGCCCTGGAAGATCGCCTCGGCCTCGCCGTCGACCACCGCCTTGAAGCGCTCGCGGCTCTCGCAGGCGGGTTCGGTGTGGTCGACCACCAGCGCGATGTCGGCGTGCTGGCGGCCGCGCAGCATGGTCGCACCGTTCATGCCGATCTTCGCTTCGGGGCCGCTCAGCGTCACGAACTGCTGCGAGCGCGACAGCACCGCGCCGATCATCAGCACCAGATGGTCGAAGCGCGTCTCGCGGCCGGCGGTGAGCGCCAGCGTGCCGACATGGAGCGCGGCGTCGCCCTCCTGCTGCAGCTTCGCCCAGACGACGCGCGCCCGGTCGCCGATCACCGCTTCGGTGACGCCGTTCGCCTGATAGGCGGCGCCATCCGGCCCGGTATGAGTCTCGACGAGGCGGAGCGAAGCGTCGGCGCCGACATGGACGAGATTGCGCGTCTGCGTCGCATGCGCCCCGGTCGTCACATGGGCGAGCTCGATCATCCGGCCGACGCTTGCGCCCGGCGCGACGTCGATCGCGACGCCGCCGGTCATCAGCGCGGTGTTGAGCGCGACGAGCGGATCGTCGAGCGCGGCGAGCGACGCGCCGACGCGCGGATCGTCGGCGGCGAGGAGGTCGGCGAGCGGCCGGATCGTCACGCCGTCGAGGCCGTCGGCATCGGAGAGCTCCGGCCGGTAGCTGCCATCGACGATGACGAGCCGTGCGCCACCGAAGGCAGAGACGGCCGGGAGACCGGCGGGCACGGCGCCCGGCTCGGCGAGCGGCGCGGCTTTCCGCATCAGCGCGCGCAGATCGGTATAGCGCCAGGCTTCGACGCGACGATGCGGCAGGCCGGCCTTCTGGAAGGCGGCGAAGGCCGCCTCGCGCCGCGCGGCGGTCTCGGGACCGCCGGCGAGACGGGTGCGCGCCGCCTGGAACTCGGCGGCGAGCGTCTCCTCGGCCTGGGTCCGCAGGATGCGGGGTTCGGCGTTCATGTCGCCTCCTCAGGCCGCGTTGGCCTGATAATCGGCATAGCCCTTGGCTTCGAGTTCGAGCGCCAGCTCCGGTCCGCCGGTGCGCACGATGCGGCCGGCCGAGAGCACGTGCACCTTGTCGGGCACGATATGGTCGAGCAGCCGCTGGTAATGGGTGATCACGAGCATCGAGCGGTCGGGCGAGCGCAGCGCATTGACGCCGTCCGAGACCACCCGCAGCGCGTCGATGTCGAGGCCGGAATCGGTCTCGTCGAGCACGGCGAGCTTCGGCTCGAGCAGCGCCATCTGCAGGATCTCGTTCCGCTTCTTCTCGCCGCCGGAGAAGCCGACATTGAGGCCGCGCCGCAGCATGTCCTGCGTGATGTTGAGCCTGTCGGCGGCGCCCTTCACGCGGCGCATGAAGTCGGGCGTCGAAAGCTCCGGCTCGCCGCGCTGCCGCCGCTGCGCGTTGAGCGCCGTTTTGAGGAACGTCATGGTCGCGACGCCGGGGATCTCGAGCGGATACTGGAAGGCGAGGAAGATGCCCTTCGCCGCCCGCTCGCTCGGATCGAGCCCGACGATGTCCTCACCGTCGAACAGGATCTCGCCCTCGGTCACCTCATAGCCGTCGCGGCCGGCGAGCACATAGGAGAGCGTCGACTTGCCGGAGCCGTTCGGCCCCATGATGGCGTGCACCTCGCCGGTCGGTACGACGAGATCGACCCCCTTGAGGATCGCCTTGCCGTCGACGGTGGCGTGCAGGTTCCTGATTTCCAGCATTTCGTTCGTCCGTTCGTTCTTGCGCCGTTCACGCCCTGCTCAGGTCGTGGATGCCCACGCCGAGCCCGGGGAGAATGGCGGGGCCATCGCCGTCATTCCGCCAGTTCGAGCCGCTTCTCGATGCGATCGGGCCGCACCTTCAGCCCGGCGATCTCGAAATCGTGCAGCGTCTGGCCACCGGAGAGGCCCGCCATGTGCTGGCGGATGATCAGCAGCTCAGCGCGGGCGCCGCTCAACTCGTCCTTCATCGACGAGAGATCTGCCCGAATGATCCGAAGGTGCTCGAGGACGAGGTTCTCGACATTCTCGTTCATGATCAGCCCACCGAGCCTTCGAGCGAGATGCCGATCAGCTTCTGCGCCTCGACGGCGAACTCCATCGGCAGCTGCTGGATGACGTCCTTGACGAAGCCGTTGACGATCAGCGCCGTCGCCTCCTCGGCCGAAAGGCCGCGCTGGCGGCAGTAGAAGAGCTGCTCGTCGGAGATCTTCGAGGTGGTCGCCTCGTGCTCGAACACCGCGGTGGCGTTCTTCGATTCGATATAGGGCACGGTGTGCGCGCCGCACCGGTTGCCGATCAGAAGCGAGTCGCAATTGGTGAAATTGCGCGCGCCGGTCGCCCGGCGGTGCGCCGAGACGAGACCGCGATAGGTGTTGTTCGAGCGGCCGGCCGAGATGCCCTTCGAGATGATGCGGCTCTTCGTGTTGCGGCCGAGATGGATCATCTTGGTGCCCGAATCGACCTGCTGCGCGCCGTTCGACACCGCGATCGAATAGAATTCGCCCTGGCTCTCGTCGCCGCGCAGGATGCAGCTCGGATATTTCCAGGTGATCGCCGAGCCGGTCTCGACCTGCGTCCAGGAGATCTTCGAGCGCGTGCCGCGGCAGTCGCCGCGCTTGGTGACGAAGTTGTAGATGCCGCCCTTGCCGTTGGCGTCGCCGGGATACCAGTTCTGCACCGTCGAATACTTGATCTCGGCGTCGTCGAGCGCGACGAGCTCGACCACCGCGGCGTGCAGCTGGTTCTCGTCGCGCATCGGCGCGGTGCAGCCCTCGAGATAGGACACATAGGCGCCCTTGTCCGCGATGATCAGCGTCCGCTCGAACTGGCCGGTGTTCTTCTCGTTGATGCGGAAATAGGTCGACAGTTCCATCGGGCAGCGCACGCCCGGCGGCACGTAGACGAAGGAGCCGTCGGAGAACACCGCCGAATTGAGCGTCGCATAGAAATTGTCGGTCACCGGCACGACCGAGCCGAGATATTTACGCACCAGCTCGGGATGCTCGCGGACGGCCTCGGAGATGGAGCAGAAGATGACGCCCGCCTTCTGCAGCTCGGCCTTGAAGGTGGTGACGACCGAGACGCTGTCGAACACCGCGTCGACCGCGACGCGGGCGCCCTCGACACCGGCGAGGATTTCCCGCTCGCGCAGGGGAATGCCGAGCTTCTCATAGGTGGCGAGCAGCGCCGGATCGACCTCGTCGAGGCTCTTCGGCCCCGCCGTGCTCTTCGGCGCGGAATAGTAATAGAGCTCGTCGAAGGCGATCGGCGGATAGTCGACGCGCGCCCATCTCGGCTCGGTCATCGTCAGCCAGCGCCGGTAGGCGTCGAGCCGCCATTCGAGCATCCATTCGGGCTCGTTCTTCTTTGCCGAAATGAAGCGGACCACGTCCTCGGACAGACCCTTCGGAGCGCGCTCGCTCTCGATCTCGGTCACGAAGCCGTATTTGTACTGATCGACGTCGATCCGGCGGACCTGGTCCACCGTCTCCTGAACTGCCGGCATTTCCTACTCCATCCGCTGCGGTTTCAAGGACCGCGGGTCGAGCATGCACTCAGGCCGCACGTGTCACGGCCGGCGCGAGCCGCTCCATGACACGCCGCCAGGCATCCGTAAACCTCTCCAATTCCTCATCCGCGGTGGACCAGCCGAAGCTGATCCTGACCGCGGACCGTGCGATCTCGTCCGAAAGCCCCATCGCCGCGAGCACGTGCGACGGACCGACCTTGCCGGACGAGCAGGCGGCGCCCGAGGACACCGCCGCGCCCTCGAGATCGAGGGCGATGACGAGCGTTTCGGCCGGAACGCCGGGCACCGCGACGCAGAGCGTCTGGGGCAGCCGCTCGGCCGCCGCGCCGACGAGCACGGCACCACCGAGCGCCGCGGCGAGCCGGTCCCGCCGCGCCGCATCGGCACCCGCTTCGACCTCGCTCCGCGCGGCTTCCGCCGCCGCGCCGAAGCCGGCGATGCCGGCGACGTTCTGGGTGCCGGCGCGGGCGCCCTTCTCCTGGCCCCCGCCGGTAACGAGCGGTGCCGGGGCGGCGAGATCGCCGCCGAGCACGATCGCACCGACGCCCTGCGGCCCGCCGATCTTGTGCGCCGACAGGGTCAGGAAATCGACGCCGAGCGCGGCGATGTCGACCGGAATGCGTCCGGCCGCCTGCACGGCATCGCTGTGGACGAGCGCGCCATGGCCGCGCGCAACCGCCGCCACCGCCGCGACCGGCTGGACGACACCGGTCTCGTTATTGGCGAGCATCACCGAGACGAGCGCCCGGCGACCCGCCGTCCGTTCCTCGGAAAGCAGCGCCCCGAGCGCATCGAGCCGGGCGATCCCGTCGCCGTCGACCGGCAGGCGGCGCACCCGCTCGGCGGGAAAACGCCCGCCGGCGAGCACGGAGGGATGCTCCGTCGCCCCGACGATCAGCGTGTCGACGACGACCTCGCCGGCGCCGATCCTGAGGCGCGGCGAGAGAACGGTGACGTTCGCCTCGGTGCCGCCGCCGGTGAAGACCACCCGGTCCGCCACTGCCCCGACGAGCGCGGCGACCTGCCGCCGCGCCGCCTCGACCGAAGCCCGCGCAGCCCGGCCCTCGGCGTGCACCGAGGACGGATTGCCCGCCCGCTCGAACACCGCGAGCATCGCGGCGCGTGCTTCCACGCGCAGCGGCGAGCCCGCATTGTGGTCGAGATAGAGGCGCGCCTTCGCCAAACCCGGCTTCCTTCGTCCCGTCGGCATCCCGCCAACGCCAAACTTGTTGAAATCGAGACCAGCCCTCATGTTAAAAGGGCCGGCCTTGTGACGGCCATCCGTCGCAACTTCGAACGGTTCTAAGTTCTAGAAACCCTGAGCGAACGAGTCAAGTTCGCCACGGTCCCCATATGGGTGCCGTGCGGGTTCTTCGCCACGAGGTTTTCGCTTCCATGCCCGAGGTCATCTTCAACGGTCCCGCCGGTCGCATCGAGGGGCGCTATCAGCCCTCGCGCGAGAAGAACGGGCCGATCGCGCTCGTGCTGCATCCGCACCCGCAATTCGGCGGGACGATGAACAATCAGGTGACCTACCAGCTCTTCTACATGTTCGCGAAGCGCGGCTTCGCCGTGCTGCGGTTCAATTTCCGCGGCGTCGGGCGCAGCCAGGGCGCCTTCGATCATGGCGAGGGCGAGCTGTCGGACGCGGCGTCCGCGCTCGACTGGGTGCAGACCGTCCATCCGGATGCGCGCGCCTGCTGGGTCGCCGGCTTCTCCTTCGGCGCCTGGATCGGCATGCAGCTGCTGATGCGCCGTCCGGAGATCGAGGGCTTCATCTCGATCGCGCCGCAGGCCAATCTCTACGACTTCTCCTTCCTTGCGCCCTGCCCGTCCTCCGGCCTGATCATCCATGGCGACCAGGACAAGGTGGCGCCGCCGAAGGATGTGCAAGGGCTGGTCGACAAGCTGAAGACGCAGAAGGGCATCGTGGTCGAGCAGCAGATCATCCCCGGCGCCAACCACTTCTTCGAGAATCACGTCGACACGCTGATCGACAATTGCGGCAATTACGTCGATCGCCGCCTCAACATGCTGACGGCCGCCTGAGCGGCCGTCATCTCCCTCTTCGCCGCACCGCCGCTGCAGCGGCCGCGGCTCACGACCGCCAGAGCGGCAGGTTGAAGCGCGTGAGCTCGCCGGGACGCACGCCGGCGAGCACCACCATCGGGATCCAGTCCTCGCGCGCGCCGAGCCGGCCGCGATTGAGTTCGATCACGGTGTCGCGCCCGCGCGCCACCGCCCGCATGCAGCCGCCGGCGCGCCAGGGGTCGGTCTCGCCGGCGAGACCGTAGACGGAGCGCAGCCCCTCGGTATCGATGATGTCGCCGCCCTCGCCGGGCCGGAAGTCGGCCCAGATGTCGGGCGCCGGGTGATCGCTGCGGCCCGGATCGACGACGACCCGCCGGTCCTCGCCCGCAGATATGCGCGTCACAGGCAGCGGCGCGAAGGGATCTTCGTCCCAAGCGAAATTGTCGACGGTCAGCCGCGCGGCGTCGAGGCCGCGGAAGACGACCAGAACTCGCTCGGTGTGCGGCGCCGTCACGCCATCCGGCGAGAAGATCAGCCGCACATCGGTATCGGCCTGATCCAGCCGCAGGAAGCCGGCCGCGAACGGGTTGGGCAGCGCACCGAAACGGTCGGCGAGCAGGCTCGCGAGCGCGCCGAGCCGCATCACGTCGCCGCCCGGACCGGGCCGGAACTCGTCGATCACGCTCGGCGCCACCGCGCCGGCGCCGGTGTCGAATCCGCGTCCGGACGGCGCGCTCTCGCCGAGCCCCAGCACGGCCGCCAGCGATTCCGCCGCCGCGGCGAAGGGATCTGCGGTTCGGCCCCCGAGGAAGACATCGTCCTGCCAGAGATCCGACCAGCCGTCGCTATCGGCCGGGTCCTGCGCGGCCCCGTCGACTGTCTCCGCGCTCCAGCTCCTCTCCGAGACGCCGTCCCCTTCCCTAGCGGCAGGCATCATCCGATAAGACATAGTTCGAAATTCGTTATAATTTTCGGACGAGCCGGACATGGAAAGCTCCAACAATACGCGCGACTCCCCGGACCCGACTGCGCGCATTGAAGTTCCATGACAGGCTTAATTCAAGCGGCGTTGTCGCCCACTTTGGTGGATTCGTCATCCCGTTTTGGAACGGGAGGGGCCGCTGCGGCGTCTCGTCGCGCCTTCCGAGCAGCACGCCGCGTGCGCAACCACGCTGCGATCTCGCGGCGGTTTTGGAACAGCGGCAGGCGCGGCCGCGGCCCGCTGCGCTCGAGCGCGAGTCCGACCTCGGCCACGTCGCGATCCTCGTCGACCCGCCGCACGATCAGGTCGACCGGTCCGCACGCGACCCGATCACCCTCCTCGATGTCGCCGTCGAGCGTCTCGCGAATCACGTCGGCGACCGTCTGCCCGCGCACCGCCTCCGGCACCTCGAAGCCATAGGCGTCGCCGAGCTCCCCCATCCTCGCCTGCGCCGATAGCCCGAAATCGCCGAACAGCGCCGCGTCGCCGGCCGTCTCGGCCGGCCGGGCGAAGAGATGGTCGAGCAGGCGGATGTGATCGGTCGCGGTGACGATGTAGACCTGATCGCCGTCCTGCAGCCGCCCCGCCGTCTCGAAGCGCAACGACCGGCCGTCGCGCAGCACGAGCGAGGGCCGCGCCCAGCGCGGGATCCGGCCGCCGCGACCGACCGCGCTGTCGGGATGGACGCGGTAGGCGACCACCTCATGGTCTCCGCGGCCGGGGAGTTCGAGTTCGATGCGCTCGACGAGGCCCTGGCGCGACGGCACGACGAGACCGAGAAAGCGGGCGACCCGGCCGATCGTCCAGCCCTGGACGATGAGGGAGACGAGCACGACGACGAAGGCGACATTGAAGATCGCCCGGCCTTCAGGCACGCCGCCGATGAGCGGCACGATGGCGAGCAGGATCGAGACCGCGCCGCGCAGGCCCACCCAGGCGATGAACGCCGTCTCGTGGCGGGAGAAGCCGAACGGGAGCAGGCACAGCCACACCGCGAGCGGCCGCGCGAGGAGCATCAGCACCAGCGCGAGCGCGATCGCCGGCAGGAGCACGGCGGGAAAATCGGACGGCGCGGCGAGCAGGCCGAGGGTCAGGAACATCGCGATCTGGGCGAGCCAGCTCATGCCGCGCTGGAAGCGGCGGACCGCGAGCGCATGGCGGATCCGGGTGTTGCCGCAGACGAGGCCGGCGCAGTAGACGGCGAGGAAACCCGAGCCGCCGACCATATTGGTGGCGGCGAACAGCACCAGCGCGAAGGCGAGCACGACGATCGGCTGCAGCGCCGGCTCGAACTCGACCGCCTTGGCGATCCGCGCGATGACGACGCCGCCGAGGAGCCCGAGCAGTCCGCCGAAGCCGATCTGCGTCACCAAACTCCGCATGAGGCTCAGGATCGCCTGCTCCTCCCCCCGTGCCGCGCCCGCGCCCGCGATGCCGACGAGCGCGATGGTGAGGAAGATCGCCATCGGATCGTTCGAGCCGGATTCGACCTCGAGCGTGGAGCGGACGCGATCGCGCAGCGAGATGCCGCCGACGCGGAGGAGGAAGAACACCGCCGCCGCATCGGTCGAGGCGACGATCGTGCCGAGCAGGAGGCTGGCGAGCCACGACCAGTCGAACAGCAGATGGGCGCCGAGACCGACGAGCCCGGCCGTAACGAGGACGCCGAGGGTCGCGAGCAGAAGCGAAGGACCGAGCGCGATCTTCAACGTCTGCCAGCGCGTCTCGAAGCCGCTCTCGAACAGAATGATCGCGAGCGCGATCGAGCCGATGAAATAAGCGCCGGCGAAATTGCTGAACTCGATGCCGAGCCCGTCCTCGCCCGCGAGAAGTCCGACGAGCAGGAAGACGAGCAGGATCGGCGCGCCGAATCGCGCCGAGAACAGGCTGGTGAAGACCGCGCCGACGACGAGCAGCGACCCGATCAGAATCGCCAGACTCATCGCCTCCAGCATGGGCGCCATCCTTCCTCTGAGCGAATTATTGAACAGCGCACCGAACGCGCCCCGTGCCGATCAGTCAAGACCTTGATTCGGGCGAGGGTTTGCCCGGCCCGGCGATTTCGGCGCGAACGCCGGTCAGGGCTGCGCAAACACGCCGCCCGACAACGGCGCGCCGACGCCCGTCGTCCCTGGAAAGGTGAGCGGCAGGCCGGCTACGGAGCGGACGGCGAGGAAGGCGAAGGCCTGCGCCTCCATGAAGTCGGCCGACCAGCCGAGCGCCTCGGCACGGTCGACCGGCAGGCCGGACGCCTCGGCGAGCCGGGCAAGGATCGCGGGGTTGTGTGCGCCGCCGCCGCACACCACGATCCGCTCGGCGCCGCCCGCCGCCGCGACCCCCGCGGCAATGGCGTGCGCGGTGAAGGCGGCGAGCGTCGCCGCGGCATCCTCGGTCGAGAGGCGGCCGACCGGCGCGCGCGAGAAGGCGTCGCGGTCGAGCGATTTCGGCGGCGGCTCGAGGAAGTAGGGATCGTCGAGGAGGGCGGAGAGCGCCATCTCGTCGATCCGGCCGGCGCTGCTCAGAAGGCCGCCGCGGTCCATCGCCGCGCCGGTCCGCTCGCGCACCAGATCGTCGATGAGGGCGTTGCCCGGCCCTGTATCGAAGGCGACGAGATCACCCTCGGCGCCGACGAGGGTGGCATTGGCGACGCCGCCGATATTGACCACCGCGATGCGCCCGGCGAGCCCGGCGCGGCGGACGAGCGCCCGGTGATAGACCGGCACCAGCGGCGCCCCCTCGCCGCCCGCCGCGACGTCGGCGGCACGGAAATCGAAGACCACGGGGATGCCGAGCCGGCGCGCCAGCGCCGCGCCGTCGCCGATCTGGACCGTCAGGAAGCGGTGCGGCGCATGGAAGACGGTCTGGCCGTGGAAACCGACGAGCGACACCCGGCCGCGATCGACATCGGCCCGGCCGAGCAGCGCCTCGGCCGTCTCGGCATGCGCGGCGGTGACGATCGCCTCGGCCTCGGCGAGCACGCCCGGCCGCGCGGTGCGGTCCTCGAGCGACCGCGCCGCCGCGAGCGCGGCGCGCAGCACCGCCCGCTCCGCCTCGGCATAGGGTCGAAAGAGGGTCGGCCCGAAGGATTCGACGGTCTCGCCGTCGCTCGCGATGAGCGCGGCGTCGACCCCGTCGAGCGAGGTGCCGCTCATCATGCCCATCGCCACCGTTCTCAACATCGCGTCTCGTCCCCGTGATTTTTCGCCGGCGGACTGCTAGAGGAACGCCGCCGCCCGGTCTTTGCCGAGGACCATGGCGCGCAAAGACTAAAGGAATATCGCCATGACCGCCTTGAAGTCCGACTTCATGCAGACGATGACGGAGCGCGGCTTCGTCCACCAGTGCTCGGACCTCGAAGGTCTCGACGCGCGCTTCGCGAGCGGCCCGGTCACCGGCTATATCGGCTTCGACGCGACGGCGAAGAGCCTTCACGTCGGCTCGCTGATGCAGATCATGGCGCTGCGCTGGATGCAGAAGACCGGCCACCGGCCGATCGCGCTGATGGGCGGCGGCACGACGCGGATCGGCGATCCTTCCTTCAAGGACGAGGCGCGCAAGCTCCTCACCGACGAACAGATCGACGACAACCTCGCCGGCATCCGCCGGGTGTTCGACCGCTACCTCGCCTTCGGCGACGGGCCGACGGGCGCGATCATGACGAACAACGCCCTGTGGCTGAACGAGCTGCGCTACATCGACTTCCTGCGCGATGTCGGCCGCCACTTCTCGGTCAACCGCATGCTGTCCTTCGATTCGGTGAAGCTCCGGCTCGACCGCGAGCAGTCGCTCTCCTTCCTCGAATTCAACTACATGATCCTGCAGGCCTACGACTTCGTCGAGCTGCACCAGCGCCATGGCTGCATCCTGCAGATGGGCGGCTCGGACCAGTGGGGCAACATCATCAACGGGGTCGATCTCGGCCACCGCATGCTCGACGCGCAGTTCTACGCGCTGACGACGCCGCTCCTCACCACCGCCTCCGGCCAGAAGATGGGCAAGACCGCGGCCGGCGCCGTCTGGCTCAATGCCGACATGCTGTCGCCTTATGAATTCTGGCAGTACTGGCGCAACACCGAGGACGCCGATGTGGGCCGCTTCCTGAAGCTCTTCACCGAGCTGCCGCTCGCCGAGATCGAGCGCCTCGCCGCGCTCGGGGGTGCCGAGATCAACGACGCGAAGAAGGTGCTCGCGACCGAAGTGACGGCGCTCGCGCACGGCCGTGCCGCGGCCGAGGAGGCGGCGGAGACGGCGCGCAAGACCTTCGAGGAGGGCGCCCTCGCCGACGCGCTGCCGACGACCGAAGTCCCGGCGGCCGAGCTTTCCGCCGGCATCGGCGTGCTCGCCCTCTTCGTCCGGGCCGGCCTCGTCGCCTCGAATGGCGAGGCGCGCCGCCAGGTGAAGGGCGGCGGCCTTCGCGTCAACGACGCCGCGGTGACGGACGAGCGCGCGACCCTCGGCCCGTCCGATCTGGTCGACGGCGTGATCAAGCTCTCGCTCGGCCGCAAGAAGCACGTCCTCGTCCGCCCCGCCCGAGGCCCCTGAGCCGCTCGCCGTTCCGGGCGCCCGCGCCGCCCCGGCCTCCTCCCCGGTTGCGTGAGTTCCCACCTTCCCGGGAATGACGAGCGGCGAGGATCGTCCCCGAGATACCCCACCCTCACGATCATGGATGCCGGCACGGGGGCCGGCATGACGGGTGGAGGGGGTTGTTCGAAGCTCCCACATGGGGGTGCGAGGAGGAAGCCGGCCGGACGGCCGCAGCCCGAGCGCGCCGTCGCCGGTCCCGAACGCCCGCCACCCCGGCCTCCGTGCCGGGACCCATAATCGTGCCGCCGGGCGAGGTAAGCACCGCCGCCCCCCCACACCCGTATCCTCGAAGGCGTGGATCCATGACGGGGCGCCATCCGCTGCTTCACCGCACCGTGCCTTCGCGGGGATGACGGGTGGCGAGGACGGTCGCGGATGCCGGCCCGTCACGATCACGAATGCCGGCAGGCCGGGCATGACGGCTGGAGGGGGTCTCCGGAAATGCAGCCGGAGGGCGGCGCCTTTCCGTCCTATCCGCTCAGCCCGCCTTCCTTCGACCATTGATCGAGCGGCATGACGTCCGGGCGTTCGCCATTGGCGCGCGGCCAGGAATCGATCGCCCAGCGGACGCCGGTGGCGGCCTCGGTGATCGTCGCGGTGTTGTGCGGGTAACGGCCGTCGATGAGATAGCCGCGGCCCTTGGTGCGGCCGACGGTATGGAACTTCAGCAGGCCCTCTTCGGCGATCAACTGCAGCAGGCTCGTCGTATTGGTCGCCTCGTCGACACAGTCGAGCTGGCCCGGCCGGCCGAGCGAGCCGAAGGCCGCCTTCGGCAGGTCGCCCGCCGTGCCGACCTCGCGCCCCGCCTTCGTCTCGTACCACATCACCGCCTTGGCGATCGCCCCCCGCTCGGCCGCGGCGTCCTTGCGGCCCGCGGCGAGAAGGGTCTTCAGCCGCGCGAGATCGCCGGCCGAGAAGCGCAGCGGGGTGCGGATCGTGCAGCCATAGCCATGACAATAGCCGATCACCGGCATGGCCGCCGACGGCGCCGCAGCGCCCGCGATCGCCAGCAAGGCGAGGCCCGCCGCCCCGAGCTTCGGTGCGATCCGCATCCACAATCCTCCGTCAAGTCACTGGGCGAGCTTACACCATCGCCGGCGGCCTGGCACCCGCGCCGCCCGGCCGGTGCACCGAACATGGCATTGTTGCGTCGCAACATTGACGAGGCCCGCCATGTTGCTCTGCATTAACCGCATCGCTGCCATGCATTTTTTCAGGCTGCACAGAAAATCCCGTCCCCCCTACATTCGCATCAACAGAGCGGACACGGTCCTCGAAACGAGACGAACCGACCGGACTGTTAGATGGACGGATGGCGAAGATGGATCTGATGAACACGCTCCGCAATTGGCGGAAGTATCGCGAGACCTACAACGAGCTGACGCGCCTGTCGAACCGCGAGCTGGCCGACCTCGGCATTGCCCGGGCCGACATCCACAGCGTCGCGAAGCGCGCCACCGCCGGCTTCTGAGCCGGACGTACAGAATTCGAAAGGCAGACGAACCTCCTCCCTCGTCTCCTTCGATAGGTGGCCGAGCGAACCTCCTCCCTCGCGACGCCACCACCCAGAGAAGCGCCCGTCGGACCTCCTCCCCCGACGGGCGTTTTTCTTTTTGGGGGTCGCCCAGGCCGGCTCGCCCATATTGCCCCGCGCGCGGCGGCGAACTAGTTTGCCGGCCATGTCCCACGCTCCCCTTCATATCGTCGGCGGCGGCCTCGCCGGTTCCGAAGCCGCCTGGCAGATCGCCGAGGCCGGCGTTCCCGTCGTGCTGCACGAGATGCGGCCGGTGCGCATGACCGATGCGCACAAGACGGAAGGCCTCGCCGAGCTCGTCTGCTCCAATTCCTTCCGCTCCGACGACGCCGAGACCAATGCGGTCGGCCTGCTGCACGCCGAGATGCGGCGCGCCGGCTCGCTGATCATGCGGATGGGCGACGCCCATCAGGTGCCGGCCGGCGGCGCGCTCGCCGTCGATCGCGACGGCTTCTCGGCCGCCGTCACCGCGGCGCTCGAGGCGCACCCGCTGATCTCTATCGACCGCGGCGAGGTCGCCGGCCTGCCGCCGGACGACTGGGACAGTGTCATCGTCGCGACCGGCCCGCTCACCTCTCCCGCGCTCGCCGAGGCGATCCGCGGGCTGACCGGCGAGGATGCCCTCGCCTTCTTCGACGCCATCGCCCCGATCGTCCATTTCGACACGATCGACATGAACGTCGCCTGGTTCCAGTCGCGCTATGACAAGCCGGGGCCGGGCGGGACGGGTGCCGACTACATCAACTGCCCGATGGACAAGGCGCAGTACGAGGCCTTCGTCGCGGCGCTGCTCGCCGGCGAGAAGACGAGCTTCAAGGAATGGGAGAACGTCCCCTATTTCGACGGCTGCCTGCCGATCGAGGTGATGGCGGAGCGCGGCCCCGAAACGTTGCGGCACGGCCCGATGAAGCCGGTCGGCCTCACCAACCGGCACAAGCCGGACGAGAAGCCCTATGCCGTCGTGCAGCTGCGCCAGGACAATGCGCTCGGCACGCTCTACAACATGGTCGGCTTCCAGACGAAGCTGAAATACGGCGCGCAAGCCGAGATCTTCCGGATGATTCCGGGCCTCGGCGAAGCGCAGTTCGCCCGCCTCGGCGGGCTGCACCGCAACACCTTCCTGAACTCCCCAAGACTCCTCGACGGCACGCTGCGGCTGAAGGCGATGCCGCGGCTGCGCTTCGCCGGCCAGATCACCGGCTGCGAGGGCTATGTCGAATCGGCCGCGATCGGCCTGCTCGCCGGCCGGTTCGCCGCGGCGGAACGCACCGGCGTGCCGCTCACGCCGCCGCCGCCCACCACCGCCTTCGGCGCGCTGCTCGGCCACATCACCGGCGGCCATCTGAGCGCGGACGAGCCCGGCCGCCGCTCCTTCCAGCCGATGAACATCAATTTCGGCCTCTTCCCGCCGGTCGAGGTGCCGCGGGAGCCCGGCAAGCGGCTGCGCGGCAACGACAAGGCGATCGCCAGGAAGCGGGCGCTGAGTGGCCGCGCGCTCGCCGATATCGAGGCCTGGCTCGGCCTCGCGCAGCGCGAGGCGGCGGAATAGCGGTCGGCCGCCGGTTTCAGATCCCGGTTCGGGCGGCCCGCCAGAGCCGCCATTGCCGCCGCCATTGCGGCAGTTCGGCGAGGGTGTTGAGCGGATCGTGGCCCGGCGCCTCGAGCCGGGCGAGCATCGGCTCGACGAGGGCGAGCGGCAGGAAGGCGGGCTTCACCGCCGCCGGAGCCGTCCGGAGCGCGACGCGGGCGGCGCCGAGATGCCCGCGCGCCACGCCGCAGAGTTCGGCGATCGCCGCGCGCAGCGCCGGCGTCGTCTCGCCGGCGAACAGGCGATCGCGCGCGACGCCGTGCCGGTCGAGCAGATCGGCCGGCAGGTAGAGCTGCCCCCGGCGGGCATGGAAGGGCAGCGCCCGCATCAGACCGGCGAGCGCATAGGCGACGCCGGCATGGCCCGCGGCGTCGGCCGTGCCCGGATCGCCGCCATCCGCAAGCACCATCGCGGCGAGCTGGAAGAGCGCGGAGCTCGTCTCCCCGGCATAGCCCTCGAGGTCGTTGAGGCTCGGCATCGGGTCGTCATAGAGATCGAAGATGCGCGCCTCGAGCAGATTGTCGAAGGCGGAGAGCGGCAGGCCGAACTGCGCGATCGTCGCCGTGAGCGCCGCCGCGACGGGATGGCCCGCCGCCTCGCCCGGCCGCAGCCCCAGCGCGACGTCCCGCCACCATTGCAGCCGGATCTCGCCCGGCAGCGGCTGGCTCACGGTCTCGCGGATCCGCCCGACCTCGATATTGAAGGCGTGCAGCGCGAAGAGATGCGGCCGCGCCGCGGCGGGCGCGAAGAGATCGGCGAAGAAGCGGTCCGGGTCCTGGCGCCGGACGAGGTCGGCACAGGCGTCGCTCTCGGGCATCGGCATCTCCAGCGAGGAACGGGTCACCCGACCGCGATCAACGCCGCCGCGACCGAACGGCTCTCGGAGAGCAGCACATTGTAGGTGCGCACCGCCGCGCCCGTCGACATCGGGTCGGCGACGACCCCGCGCTCTCGCAGCGCCGCCCGCAGTTCCGGCCGCAGCGGCACGAGGTCCCGCCCCATGCCGACGAGCAGCACCTCGATCGAGGCCGCCTCCTCGAGCACGCGGGCGAGCGTCTCCGCATCGACCTCGGAGGCGGCCGTCACCGGCCAGCCATAGATGCCGCTCGGCAGGCAGAGGATCGAGCCGCGATGCGACATCTGCGCGAAGCGGAAGCCGCCATCGCCATAGGCGTCGACGGGCGCCCGGCCGGGAAAGTGCGCGTCGCGCACCACGAGGCCGTGCGCCATCGCCTCAGGCGCCCTTCTTCTCGGCCGCCTCGGCCTTGTCGCCCTTCAAGGCGTCCTGCCGCAGGCCGAAATAGATCAGGATCGGCGCAGCGATGAAGATCGACGACCAGGTGCCGATCACCACGCCGAAGATCATCGCCGCGGTGAACGAGCGGATCACCTCGCCGCCGAACACATAGAGCGCGCCGAGCGCCAGGATCGTCGTGAAGCCGGTCGTCGTGGTGCGGGCGAGCGTGTCGTTGATCGCCGCGTCGATCAGTTCGGAGAGCGGCAGCTTCTTGTATTTGCGCAGCGTCTCGCGGATTCGGTCATAGACGACGACGGTGTCGTTGAGCGAATAGCCGACGATCGTGAGGATCGCCGCGAGGCTCGACAGGTTGAATTCGAGCCCGGTGACGACGAAGAAGCCGAGCGTGATGATCACGTCGTGCAGCGTCGCGATGATCGCGCCGACGGCGAACTGCCATTCGAAGCGGAACCAGACATAGACCATGATCGCGGCGAGCGTGACGACGAGCGCGAGGCCGCCATTCCAGGCGAGCTCGCCCGAAACGCGCGGCCCGACGGTCTCGACGCGCCGCTCCTCGAGCGTGCCGCCGAGCGCGGCGCGCACCTTGTCGACCGCGGCGAGCTGCGCCGCCTCGCCACCCTCCTGCTGGCCGATCCGGATCAGCACGTCGTTCGGCGTGCCGAACGTCTGCACCTGGACGTCGCCGAGCTGCAGTCCGGAGAGTGTCGAGCGGATCGAGGCGAGATCGGCATCGCTGCCGTCCTTGGTCGCCACTTCGACGATCGTGCCGCCAAGGAAGTCGATGCCGAAATTCGGCCCCGGCGTGATGAAGAGCACGATGGCGAGAACGGACAGGATGGCGGAGATCGGCAGAGTCCACCGGCGATACCCCATGAAGGGGATGCGGGTATTGTCCGGGACGAGGCGCAAACGGAACATGGCTTGGCTCCTTCGGCCCGATCAGAGCGTGATCTTGGTCGGCCGCCGCCAGCGGACCCACAGCGCGACGACGAGCCGCGTGAAGGTGAAGGCGGTGAACATGGTGGTGAGCACGCCGATCGCGTGCGTCACGGCGAAGCCGCGGATCGGACCGGAGCCGAGATAGAACAGCGTCACCGCGGCGATCAGGGTCGTCAGATTGGCGTCGAGAATCGTCCCGAGCGCGCGTTGGAAACCGATGTCGATCGATGAGATCGCCGATCGCCCGGCGCGCGCCTCCTCGCGGATACGCTCGTAGATGAGCACGTTCGAATCGACCGCCGTGCCGACCGTGAGCACGATGCCGGCGATGCCGGGCAGCGACAGCGTCGCCCCGAGCAGGGTCACCACCGCGAAGACGAGCAGCACGTTGACGATGACGGCGATGTTGGCGATCCAGCCGAACACGCCGTAGACCGCGACCATGAAGACGCAGACGAGCGCCGTGCCGATCACCGAGGCGATCGCGCCGGCGCGGATCGAATCGGCGCCGAGGCCCGGTCCGATCGTCCGCTCCTCGACGATGTCGAGCTTCGCCGGCAGCGAGCCGGCGCGCAGCAGGATGGCGAGGTCGTTCGCCTGCTCGATCGAGAAGCCGCCCGAAATCTGGCCCGAGCCGCCGGTGATCGCGCTGCGGATGACCGGGGCCGAGATCACCTTCTCGTCGAGCACGATCGCGAAGGGCCGGCCGATATTCTGGGTGGTCACCGTGCCGAAGGTGCGGGCGCCGGAGGTGTTGAGCCGGAACGAGACGATCGGCTCGTTGGTCTGGTGGTCGAAGGCGGCCTGGGCATCGGCGAGATCCTCGCCCGTGAGCAGCGCCGATTCCTCGACGACATAGGAGACGTTCGGATCTTCGGCCGAGGGCAGGATCAGCGTGTTCGGCTTGCGGGCCGCTTCCGCCTGGCTCGTCGCCACGGTCGTGTCGACGAGGTGGAAGGTCATCTGCGCCGTCTGGCCGACCAGTTCCTTGAGGCGCTGGGGATCGCCGAGGCCCGGCGCCTCGACGAGGATGCGATCCTCGCCCTGGCGCTGGATCGACGGCTCGACGGTGCCGAGCTGGTCGATGCGCCGCGCGATCACCTCGGTCGACTGGTCGACGATCTGGCGCACGCGCTGCGTCAGGCCCTGCTGGGAATAGCTGAAGCGGACGAGCCCGTCATCGCCGATCGACAGGTCGAACTCGTTCACCGCCGAGCCGCCGAGCAGCGTGTTGTTGAGCGGGTTCTGCAGCGGCGTCAGCCGGGTGCGGGCGAGTTCGATCTGCGACGGATCGCGCAGCCGCAGCTGCACCGCCTGCCCCTGCGTGCCGAGGCCCGTATAGCCGATGCGCGGCTCCTCGAGCAGGGCGCGGCGCACCTCGCTCGTCAGCGTGCGCATCCGCTTCTGCACATAGTCGGCCCGGTCCACCTCATAGAGCAGATAGGCGCCGCCCTGAAGGTCGAGGCCGAGCACGATCTGCCGCGCCGGCAGCCAGCTCGGCCAGGATTCGACGGTGCTCTTCGAGAAGAAGTTGGGCAGCACCGCGAGAGCCGCGGCGAAGACGACGACGAAGATCGCGACGACCTTCCAGCGGGCGAAATGCAGCATGGGCGCGATCCGGACCGGCCTTCCCTATTCGGTTGTTACTCGCCGTCCTTGACCGGCTCGCCCTTCGCGCGCACCTCGGCAATGGCACTGCGGGTGACCCGGACGCGCACGCCCTCGGCGATCTCGAGCTGCAGTTCGCCGTCGTCGACGACCTTCGCGACCTTTCCGATCAGGCCGCCATTCATGACGATCGTGTCGCCGCGGCGCACGTTCTTGATCATCTCCTGATGCTGCTTCACCCGGGTGCGCTGCGGCCGGATGATCAGGAAATACATGATCACGAAGATGAGGACGAAGGGCAGGAACTGGATCAGCAGTCCCTCGGTGCCCATAGCCGGCGCGGCTGTCGTGGTCTGGGCGAGAGCGTCGGTGATGAACATGGAGGGAGACTCGCGAGTTGGCGGGCGTTGAAAGTCCGGCAGGGCAAAGCCGATCGTATTGCCCCGATGCGGCGCTCACATGGGTATCGAAAGCGGCGCGGACTATAGCGATGCGGCCCTTCTTTGCAAATCCCGGCGGCCCCGTGCTACCGCTCGCCGCGCCCGCCTTCCTCTGAGCGACTGCCGGACCCATGACTGAACCCGACTGGAAGCTGATCGCCGATCGTCTCGACCGGCTCGCCGCGCTGATCGAGCGGGCGGTGCCCCCGCCCCGCCCCGTCTCCGACATCGAGGCGGCCGATGCCTTCGTCTGGCAGGCGGAGCGTGGCTTCCTGCAGCCGGTTCCGAGGGTAAACCGGGTCGAGATGGTGCTCCTCAAGGGCATCGACCGGGTGCGCGACATCCTCGCCGAGAACACCGAGCGCTTCGCCCGCGGCCTGCCGGCGAACAATGTGCTGCTCTGGGGCGCCCGCGGCATGGGCAAGAGCTCGCTCGTCAAGGCCTCGCACGCGGCGATCAACGCGGCGCTCGCCGCCGAGGGCAGGCCGGCGATGAAGCTCGTCGAGATCCACCGCGAGGACATCTCCACCCTGCCCGAGCTGATGGCGCTGCTGCGCGCCGTCGACCGCCGCTTCATTCTCTTCTGCGACGATCTCTCCTTCGACGCCGACGACACCGACTATAAATCGCTGAAGGCCGCGCTCGACGGCGGCGTCGAGGGCCGGCCGGACAATGTCGTCTTCTACGCGACGTCGAACCGGCGCCATCTCCTGCCGCGCGACATGATGGAGAACGAGCGCTCGACCGCGATCAACCCGAGCGAAGCGGTCGAGGAAAAGGTCTCGCTGTCGGATCGTTTCGGTCTGTGGCTCGGCTTCCACAAATGCAGCCAGGACGATTATCTCGCCATGGTGCGGGGCTATGTCGCCCATTTCGCGCTGCCGATCGAGGACGAGCGCCTGGTCGCCGAATCGCTCGAATGGTCGACCACACGCGGCGCCCGCTCCGGCCGCGTCGCCTGGCAGTATGTGAACGATCTCGCCGGCCGCCTCGGGGTACCGCTGTCGGCGTGAAGCCCCCCGACAAGGCCCTCACCCCGGCCCTCTCCCCACTCGGTTCGGCTGTTGCCGGGCCGAGCGCGGAAAAGGCGAAGTCGGCAGCAGCCGACTTCGCTTGCGGGAGAGGGGGAGGCGCTGTCAGCGCTGACATCTGCTCCACGACCGGCCCGAGCATCGCCGGCGACGCTGGATGACGCTTCGAATGCGCAAGGCGATCGGGGATCTCTTCCTTGGCCCCTACGCATGTTGAGTCTGGTTCACACCCAGCGGCTCTGAAGCAGGTTTGCGCACTCAGCTGGCGTGAAGCGGTCGAGGACGGCGCCGACGGCGTCCCAGAGGGCGGGAATGGTTCGTTCGACTTTGGCGCGCAGCATCGCCTTGAGTTTGGAGAAGGTGTTCTCGATCGGATTGAAGCCCGGGCTGTATCGCGGCAGGGAAATTCCTCCAATTATATGATCGCAGGATATCCAATTATTAATGATCTATAGAAATGTGAATCGCGCTAAACTTTAATAGAAGTTCGGAATCTCACTAAATAATCAGATATTATAAGCCTCCGATCCATTTTGTTTTATCTCTATGAGAAGTGTTATCTTAATAAAAAGTCCAGGATTGCGGCTCCGCGACTGCGCTGTAATTAGACGACGCCCTCCGTCAGCAAAGGCAAAGCGGCCCCCTTCGGATAATATCCTCCTTATCATCAGCAACGAGCGGCGCGGTGATGTCAAATTGCTCCCTCATGATCGCCTCATTTATAAATCCCTCGTCAGAAATTGACTTAAACTTATCCCAGTTTCGCTCCTGTATTGCAGAGATAATGCTCTCAAGACGCTTAGGCCGCGTTGACAAAGGCGCTTCCCCAATCGTTTCCGCTCTGATTCAAGGTTGCTCTTTGCGGGAGAGCGGTTTTGGTTCGCGGGCGGGTGACAGATGAGGAGTGGGCGTTCTTCGCGCCGTTTCTGGTGCGCGTGGGGCCGCGGAGCGATCATCGCCTGATCCTCGACGCGATCTTCTGGATCGCCCGGATGGGTGCGCTGTGGCGTGACCTCGACGCCGGCTTCCCCAAATGGACGAGGGTCTACCGCCAGTTCGGGCGCTGGACCCTGGCAGGGGTCTGGGATGTGATCCTGGACGCGCTCAACGAGAGCGGCGAAGGCCAGGACAGCGTCCAGATGATCGACAGCACCATCGTTCGCGCCCACCAACATTCGGCGGGCGCGAAAAAGGGGATTCGTTTCAAGCCCTTCGCACCACGATATCGGCCGTTCTCGTGGTGGCCTCACGACCAAGATCCACCTCCGTGCCAACGGCTTCGGCCTGCCCGTCGCCCTCGTCCTGACCCCCGGCGAGGCCTCCGACGCCAAGGGCTACAAGCCGGTCACGGATGAAGGTGGCCCGGCCCCGAGGGTCCTGATCGCCGACAAGGGCTACGACAGCGACGCCATCCGCGAGGACCTCAGAGCGCGAGGCGCCGAGCCGGTCATCCCGATGAAGCGCAATCGCCTCGTCCAAGTCCCGCAAGTCCCGGTCGACGGCTTCGTCTACGCTCTGCGCAATCGCATCGAGCGTTGCTTCAACCGCCTCAAAAACGCCCGCCGCGTCGCCACCCGCTACGACAAGACCTCGGAAAGCCATCTTGGCTTCGCCCTGATTGGCGCAATCCGGATCTGGATCAGGAACTTTGTCAACAAGGCCTAGACTTTTCAGATATTTATGGCCAATCAGATATTTATGGCCAAGAACTATACCGTCAGCAGATCTCTTAGCCATGACGGTATAGCGAAATCCCTGATCGAACCAGTTTCCCCATGCCGTCCGCTATACCGTCAAATCGGAGCAATGCCCCTCGATAGACGGCGATAGGCAATGCTAATTTTATCGTTGTTTTTCAGTCAGTTATATCGCACCGTGGCGTACAATCGGATACTGCCGAAGGGGTAAAAATCATTCCCACTCGATGCTCTCAATGCATCGTAACGCGCTGATTTATAAGCGCAAAATACTTCTTCTGACGGTCAAAGCCCGACCGTCGAGCCGTCAAAATTTTTCGCTTATGATTTCAAAGGAAAATTCGCGCGTTTCGAATTCAACGCGGTTTCGAAGACTATCGCCAGCGATTGGTCGATTTCTTCTCCGACGGCCTCAAACACCGCGAATCCAGAGCGCGTAAAAAAGACCGTCATTGGCTTCCTACCACACGAGCGGGTTTCTTTCCAGCCATCGACCTCGTGTGGAACTCAGTCGCCGGCCGTCCGAAGAGAGCGGCATGCTTCGGACAGACCCCTTGAGGGCTTCTCAATGTCGCCCGCAAGGCGGTCCTGCTGTCGCGTCGCTTCGACCACACCGGCGCGATCCGCATCCCGATCTTGTCGGCGATGGCGATGATGGGCGCCAAGGACGGCGAACGCGGCAGCTACCCGGAGATCGTCGACTCTCTCGCTCACATGGAGCGCAGGCAAAGACCGATGCTCACGCTCTCTATCGGCGCGTGGTCTTCAACGTGCTGATCTCAATGTCGACGACCATCTGCGCAACCACGGCTTTCTCTGGCTGGGAAAGGCGGGATGGTCGCGGTCCCTGGTTTACGACCTCAACCCCGTGCCGGCCGATCTCAAGGCACGGGTGTTGACGACGAACATCGATCTCGACGAAGGGACCTGCTCGCTCGACCTGCTGGAAGCCGCGTCTGGCATCTTCGGCCTCATGCTGGTGCAGGCCCGTGCGATCGTCAAGGAGGTCGCGACCGTGACCACGACCTGGCGCGACACCGCGAAGGCAGTGGGCGCCCGGTCGGCGGAGATCAACCGCATGGCCAGCGCCTTCGAGCACGACGATTTCAGGCAGGCGTTGGCTTTGTGAAAGACCGTCAGCACCACAAATTGATCTGATGGTCTTTTTGTTTCGATCAGCGCCATCAACTCAGTGCTTCACGTAACGCCACACGCGCCCCTGCAACCAGCGACCGGTCCCTCAGCCTTTATCTGGGAGATCCGCCGCTTGCAGCGCGCGCATGGAACGTAGAAATTCCTTTCTTCCTGTTGTCTTCTGGTTGCCGCATTGCTCCTCGTATCAAAGTAACTGGAGCGCCATTTCGCGATCAGGTCACCTGGTACGTACCTCCAAGCCTCCCCATTTGAGCTAGCTCGCTCGTCATATCGGGCGACATTGGTTCGTTGGAACAGATTGCTGGTTGGGAGCGCTTGTACCTCCCCAGCCGAACCAGATGTAGTTACAGTTTCTTCCCCGTCTGTGTGACCACGGGGAGGAGAAAGCGAGGCGAGTGAAAGGCCGAACTCGAGGTCATGAAATTCTTCGCTCGCGCTGGCTCCTCGCCCGGTGGATCGAAGCGTGACGCGCGCGACATAGTCATGATCGATCTGCAAATGGCATTCGATCCGCTCAAGGAGTGGCTCTGCATTTGCATCAACCTCGACCTTGGCGACACAAAGGGTCCGCCGTGGTGCGCTCGGCGACTCCTTCCCGAGTTTTGCCGGCTTTGCCACTTCGACGACCGCAACCCCTTCTCGCGGATCAACGCAGAAAAGCGCGTGTTGGCCACGTTCTGGGTTTCGTTCTCGATCGGCAATGTCCAGCCAGCATCGACGAGCGAATGATAAGCTCCTCGCCCCGACGTATCTGCTACCAAAATCTCGATGGGCTTCGAGAGCGTCAGACGAAGTCCATCGTTGGCAATCCAAGCAGCTCCTTCGGCGATAATTCGGTCGCCGTTATCGAGTTTTGGGACCCTTCCGACAAACCGTTCTGTCAGGCCATTACGAATGGCAGGCATGTTGACCATCCCGCCGGTAGCAAGACAGAGTTCGATGTCCTGGTAGGAAAATTGTGCCTGTTCCAGAATTTCGTCGATTCTTGCCAAACCCCTCGCAACGATGCTGGCGCTCAGCCCGTCTAGCTCCGCGCGAGTAACTGTGCCCAGGAGATTCTTGCCGGGGCCGTCCGTCTTAAGATAGTTCCGGACAATTACGTCCTCGCTGTCGGTTTTTGGATCCGACAAGTGAATCTTGAGGACTTCACACTGGTGCAATAGCTTTGCAGCCATGCCTGGTTGTTCAAGTGTCGTGATATCCTCAATGCCGTGCGCGGTCGCATGTTTGGCCCTCAGGTGGTTTCGGAGGCGTTCGTCGAACCTGTCACCGCCAACCTCGTTGTCGCCGAGGTTGGCCACCTGCATGATGGCTCCACCTTGAATTCGGCAGAGTGTCAGATCCAGGGTGCCTCCGCCCCAGTCAAAAACCAGTACTGACCGTCCTTCCAGACGAGCAAGCTCTCGGCCAAGTTCAGCCTTGGACCGGAGGTAGGCGTAAAGCGCGGCAACGGGTTCATGCACGAACTGCACGACCCCGATGCCGGCTTTTCCAGCAGCTTCTCGGAGCGCACGTCTCTCCGGGCCACCAAAGTCGACAGGAATGGTAAAAACAGCGCGTGCCAGGTTCTTGCCGGGAGCCCCTCCCCTAGCGATCGCGGCATCGCCCTTCAGATGCTTCAGAACCTCAGCGACCGCATCGGTCGGCTCAATCGGCCGGCCGTCCACAAAAACGGGGCCATCGCGCCGCAATGACATTTTCGGTGAACGAACAAACCCCGGCGGTGCACCTGTTTCGGTCAGGTCCATGTTCTGCCTGGCTTCCCGGCCGACCACGATGTCTCCACCCCGATACCAGATTACCGAGGGGTGGGGGCGCTGACTGACCTGGTCCACTAGGGATAAAGTTCTACCTCCGACAGTAACGGCGGCCAGACTGTTGGTGGTTCCAAAATCGATGCCGAAGGCAACGTCCGTCACGCCTTTGCCTCTTCAATGGTAGAAAGAGCTGCTTTGATGCGCCTCAGCGCAAGGCCGGGAGCGGGGGGATCGATCTCCAAAGCGTCAACTGCGTCCTGCAGAAGGGGGCCGATTCGTTCGCCGAGCAGCACCCTTTGCTCGGCCTTGGTTTCGGAGAGATCGTGGCCCCAGTGTTGGCGTTCAGCGGCAAGCGTTGCTTCCGCTTCCACCAGCTTGGAGTTTTGTTGCGCCAACTCATTTTGCGTCTCCGTAAGTTTCGCCTGGAGACGGTCAAGCGTCGCACGCGTGTCGGCAAGCCGGTCGCGCAATCCTGCCGATATTTGGCGCTCCTGGTCTCTCTCCCGCTCAGCGACCTTGACCATGTCGTGCGCGAGTCCTGCCACAGCAATCGCTAGGCGAAACTCCGAGGCCTTGCCCTTTTGGATCGCACGGCTTGCCAGGCGCGATGCGCTCTTGCTTTCGGGGAACAGAATTGGAAGCAGGCCTTCAGCAATCTGCCATGGTTGAAGGGTTCTCTTCTCGATCAGCCAACTCAACCCGATCCGAAGCCAGTTTTCCGCGCCTCTCCTCTTCTCCTTGTCTTCCGTTTGAAGATCTTTCGAGAGCCCTTTTGTTAGCGACTTGAAGATCTCCTGCTTATCGAACTCTTGGGGATCGAAGAACTCTCCCAACTTTGTTGCCAGCCGCTTTTGAGCTGCCCCCAAAATCCAGGCGTCAACCGCCTCAGGAAGCGACGCTTGGGACATGAGATTCCAGAGGCGTTCGCCATCAGGATCCATTTCTTCCATAAGCTTTTCGGCGTCTGCCTGATCGGCAACGGTAAAGCGCTTCACGTCGTGATTACGGATAACCTTGAAAAAGGCAGACGCACTTGCTTTCGGCTGTTCGAAGAATCCCGAAATCGCCGGGCGAATTTCGATCTCTGCTGATGGCTCTCCTACGCCATCGCTCCTTCTATTCTCTAGCGCCCGGTGTTCGGAGCGCCCGGACGGTGGCGTATGGTTCTCTTTATCGTCGGTCACTTTGCAACATTCTCCAAGTATGGCTCCGCCCAGCGGTTAAACGGGTACACAGCGGCAATCTGCGTCAGTGGCTCGATCGCGCTCCCTGTTGAACCTGTTCGCCAGGCGGCGGCAGCCCAAATTGCGAGCGCTTTTTGGTGATCGGTGGCATCCAACACGTCGGAACTCGCGATTTCGCGACATTCATCGTCGAGGATGGGACTCCACCGCGACTGTGTGGACAATCGAGCGGCCAGATCCAATATGCGAGCCGTTCCGTGATCGATCGGGCAGATTGGTCGGCGCTTGGCCGTAACATCCGACGATGGCATCCTCGCCCGACCTGGATCGCTCAGCAACAGTCTCGCAAGATCGAGCTCCCAATACCCTGTCGAACTCCCTGCGTCCGAGAAGTCGTTCATCGCAAATCGAACAATGCCAGCTATCAGCCGTGCAAGGGGGCGATCGAAGTCGGCGAGCACCTGCAGAGCCGAGCCATAGAGTTCGCGGTAGCGTGCCAGCGGAGTCGTCAGGTTCTCAGAGGTCGGTCGCTCCTTGATCAAAACGCCGAGGCAGTAATATCCCAGCCCGGCAGCATACTCCTTGCCTGGCCCCTGTGTTCGCTGATCCGCCAAGAACCGGCTTATGGTGTCCCGGGTGATCGAAGATGAGACGAGTATTTCGGCAAACGCATCTTCAACACGCCGAAGCTCATGGGTATCGGCTATCCGGAACGATATTGTATAGTGAGTTGAAACAGGTTCGGCATTGACCTGCGACTCGTTAAGGAGAACGAGCTTCATCTCGCCTTGCTTCGTATCCGCGAGCTTCTTTGGGACGGCATCCGGTAGGCATCGCTGAGGATCGCCGCCGTCAATGCCGATTCGAACTGCGGTCGCGTTGGCGACCACGATCGCTGACCGACCCACTGGAACTCGGACTACCGCGCGGCCTGTGGGTTCCGTTCCGCCCAAAAACATAACGGGGCGTTCAACCCGATGCGTCTTGTAGACGTGATCGTAAAGCTCCCGTTGAACGGAAAAGACCGAAATGCAGAAAGGACAACGAAAGGTTGGCTTCGCAGGCGGACCGGGCTCCGGCGTGCGCTCGGTTCCTTCGTAGAAGGCCTCAAGCGCATCCTCACGTATCCAGCCTACCGTGGGCATCTCAGTTCCCCCCAGAACTCCGTTCCACCGTAGACCACCCACACATCCTTTTCGAGGAGGTGGCGGGACGTCCGGAACGGGTCAGGCGCGACCCCGAGAGCGTCGCGGCGATACTCGGCCGCCAGAAGGTCTCAGCCATGAGCCGCCTTGCTCACGCTCTGCGCGAGCCATGTTGGGAGCTGTGGCGCCGCAGCCACCAACTCGCCAAAGGCGGCTGGCGGCATCCTCCGCTTCAGCGTCTCCAGCGCCTCCCCGGCCTTCTCGGGACCAAGCCAAGCCAGAGCCCGAACCGCTTCTCCCGCCGGCCGGTTGGCTAGCGTTAATTGCCAGCGCGGCGCGTGCCGCAGCTCAACCACCTGCTTGCCAAGGCTCATCGTCCGGCTGCGGCCGGAGGTCAGATAGACCGATCGGGCGGGCACCTGTGTCGTCAAGCCAAGCGCGTTAGCTGCGGCCGCGCCGTTCGGGACAATGACTTCACCGCGTTGGCTGGCGAGCGCCTCGACCGCCTGTTCAACAGAGGGTGCCCTCGTGCCGAACCGGCTTTTGATGGGACGCAGATAAACGCCGCGACCAGCCCGGATCAGTCGGCCTCGCTCGGTCAGACGCGATAAAGCCTGATCCACTGCGGCGCGATTACCAAGGTGAAGCAAACCCTTCGCTGCGACCGGCGTACCTTCCGGCAGCCCTTCCACATGCGCAAGTATCTGTTCTGTTAACCATTGCATGCCCACTCTCCTGTTAGAAATGTATGACGATTTCTGACACCCTTCAAGAATGCTTGTGGCCCGCGACGGTCTCATCACCGTGCAAACGGTCCCTGCGCCCGGCGAGCTGGGGAAAACAGGGTCGCATTTCCGGATACCCTTGACGGCGACCGATTCGTTCACCATCTTCACTTGATCGACGTGAGGATAGTGAATTGCTTCATAGGCTGATCGAGCATAGTGGCGGCCAAACCGTTCTTTCGGGCGCCATTCCCGGACGCAAAGTGCTGAGCGCGCTGATCGCGGCGACGCCCTCGATGGAGGCGCCTGCGCCCGCTTTCCTCGACTTCGACGGCATCGAGGTGGCTACTGCGTCATTCCTGCGCGAGGCAGTGATCGGCTTCCGCGATTACGCCCGGCAGTCATTGCCCAACGTCTATCCCGTCGTCGCAAATACAGTCCCTGCCGTCGCCGAAGAGCTGGACTTCTTCGTCCGGGCGCGCGGCGACGTCATTTGGAGCTGCGACCTCGATGCAAAGAACCAGGTCGTCGGGGCTCGGCTGATCGGCGATCTCGATCCTGCTCAACGATCAACTTTCAATGCGGTGATCGAACTCGGCGCGATCACCGCCCCCGAGCTCGCCGCCCGTTTCGCCGACCAGGGAATCGGGCCGACCGCCTGGAATAACCGGTTGTCGGCGCTAGCGACCAAGGGCCTGCTGGTCGAACGCAAGCAGGGCAAGTCCAAGTCGTTCAGTCCGCTTCTGGAGATCGCCTGATGGGCCTTGATTATATCCGCTCCCAGACCGGCAAGCCTTGGCGCAAGCGCTGGGACGGTGGACTCGACCGCCTGAAAGCGCCAAGCCTGCTCGACCTCAATATGTCCGAGACTGCGCGCACCGTCACCGCCGAGTTGAATGCGGGCTGCCACGTCAAGGCGGGCGATACGCTGATCGTTCAGAGCGGCGGTGACGGCTTCACCATCAGCGATGGGCTGCGTGCGATCGGCCGCGTCGCCAATCCTTCGCCGGAGTTGACCGCCGCCGTCCGCGACGGCGGCGGCTATGCCGAGGGCGTGCTCCAACGCGTCGGCCTGTTCGGTGACACCGCGGAGATCAGCGTCAAATGAACCGCCGGCCACCCCACGAGCCTTCGCGCCATTTTTCTCAGCCGAACAAGCTGTGGGACGATGCCATGCGCCATGCGCCGTCGTTGGGCTGTCCGACCTGTCTCGAGCGCGATCGCTGCGGCGGCGTCCACACCGACGCGGGCATCTTCGACTGCGGAGACCTCTGCACCTGCAAAGACAAAAGCAAGTGCGACATGGTCTGCCGGTTCAAGCCGAGCCACTTCGTCGCCCGCATGCGCGAGGTCGGCGGTCTCGGCTTTGAGAACGCGCCGCGCGTGGCGGCGACCGGCGTTCCGGACCTACCGACCATCGCGCCTTTCGTCGATCATCGCTACGGCCGCGCCGCTACACTCCATGAACCGGTGGTCGCGATTTCGCTCTACGAACTCATCAACCTCGCGACGGGCAAGCCGCACGTCACGTCGCGCGTCGAGTTAGCGGCTCGGTTCCTCATCCCCGAAGGCGCGGTGATCATCGTCACCGGCGTCGACAAGGATGGCCCAATTGAACGCTGGTGGGAGTTGAAGGACCGCGCCGCGATCCTCGCTGCTTTGAAGGCGCTCGGCGTCAAGCTGATCACGACCCCCAACTACAGCGTGCTGACCGACGTGCCGCGCACCGACAACCTTCATTCGATGAAGCGCATCCTGCTGGCCTGGACCGAGATGGCGGCAGCGGGCCTGCCGGCTGCCTTGCATGTCAACGGCCGCACCCAGCATGACTATTCTCGGTGGGCCGAGCTCATCGCCGACCGCCCGGAAATCGAGATCCTCGCCTTCGAATTTGCCACCGGATGCGGCCGCGGGGAACGTATCGACTGGCACGTTGCCGAACTCTGCGCGCTTGCCGATCGCGTTGGCCGTCCCCTCGCGCTCGTGATCAGGGGCGGCGGCCGCAAACTCGCTGAGCTGCGGCGCCATTTCGCGCAGGTGAGCTTGATCGAGACCGAAGCCTTTTCGCGGACCATTCGACGGCGGCGTGCGCATCTGACCGAATCCGGGCGCGTCAAATGGACGAAATATCCCACGCCGAAGGGCGCGCCGATCGATGACCTCCTGGCCCACAATATCGCTCTGGTTCGCGCCTCGTATGAGACCTCGGCAAAGCCCCCTCTACGGCTGAGGCCGCCGACCCGGCGCCTGCGGCGCGCAGCGCACCGAGATGGTGAGCCCGTCCAGCCAGGCCTTCTGCGCCAGCTCCACCTGTCCGGTGAGACTCGGGGCGTCGCCCCAGAGCCGCAGGGCGTGGTCGCCGCTACGAAACCTTAGCTCGGCGGCGTCATGGGCGAGTGCGCGAAACAATTGACCGATGCCGTAGCCGTGACCGGTGCTTCGCGCGTGCCGCGACGCACCGTCGGACGCGGCCACCCGCAGCGCCGCCCCGGAGTCAGCGAGGCCGGCGAAATCGGGATTCTCGCGCAGGCTGGCCAGCACGCCACGACCCGCGTCGGCAACAACAAACTCGAAGGCGCCATCGCTCGCGGCATAGGCGACGAGGCCGCTCTCCGGCCGCCCGCTGTGCTCGAAGATGTTGTCCTGCAATTCGCCGAGCGCACCCATCAGCCCCGCGGCCAGTCCCCTAGAGAGACCCGCTGCAACGGCCGCATTCTCGGCATGTTTAGCCCACTGATCCCAAACCAACCCCCCGGATCCGCGGTCGTCGGCGTCAAAGCGCGACAATGGAAACGCGCCCGCGCGGTCACGGGCGCCCGCGCCACTTATTGCGCCGTCACCCAGCGCGCCCACAATCTGGCGAAACACGGGCGCCTCGACCACTATGGCGGGATAGGCATCGGGCAGCGCGGCTGCCGCCATAGCCAACTCGACCAGCGGCCCGATCCTGCCCGATCGGCCAAGCGTCACGGGTCCGAGTCTTGGCAGCCGCCCAGCGACGGCTTGCCAAAGCAGATCATCGGCTGCCTCGAAATCCGCGGCGACCTGTATTGGCGCGCCTCTATTCAAACCTTCCCCCACCCCGCCAGCCGGCGCACGGGCATAGCTATACTACCACCTCTTCTAACACAGCGGCGTACAACAACTCAGCCCTTGGTTGCGATTTTGCCCATATACGTCTCGAAAGAAACGGCGATTCGAGCGTGGTGATCGGGAGGAGATGATCATCAGTCTCGATCCTTCCAGTGACGCACGTGCACTGCCGTCTTCCACGGCGCAGGCCAGGCGCGACCTCGCAACTGACATGCGGGCAATTCAACCGCTCGACGCACCCGCATTCCTGCGCCTGTTTCAACTTCGTGGCGCTCAAATCATGTGGTTCTTGGGAGCAGGCGCATCGCGCTCGGCAGGCATCAAGACGGCCGGCGATATGATCTGGGATTTCAAGCAGCGCCTTTACCGCTCGCAGAAGAAACTGCCGCCGTCGGCCATCACCGATATCGGCGAGCCAGCAGTTCAGCGAAAGCTCCAAGCCCATTTCGACGGGCTGGGCGGATTTCCACCTGCGGGCTCGGAAACGGAATATTCAGCCTACTTCGAGGCGACCTATCACGCGCCGCGCGATCGGCGCGCGTATCTTGACGAACTCATAGCGCGCGGCAAACCGTCGTTCGGCCATCATGCTCTGGCGCTGCTCATGGCTGAAGATCTCTGCCGAATCGTTTGGACCACCAATTTCGACCGCACGATCGAAGACGCTGCCGCCGAGCGTTTCGCCGGCACCGGGCGTTTGGTGATCGCCGATCTCAAGGAACCAGAGAAAATCCGTCGAGCCGTCGATGAGAACCGCTGGCCAGTCTACGGCAAGCTTCACGGCGACTATCATTCGGACGCGTTGAAAAACACTGATGCTGAACTCCGTCAGCAGGATGCGGAAATGCGGCGCAGTCTGGTCGACGCCTGCCGCCGGGCCGGCCTCGCCGTAATCGGCTACAGCGGCCGCGATGCCTCGATCATGGCGGTGCTCGCGGAAGCGCTCGACGAAGGCCGCGGGTTCCCTGGAGGTCTCTTCTGGTTCAAGCGCAGCCAAGATGCGCCGTATCCAGCCGTGACGGAGCTGATCGCACGAGCGCGAGCGCTCGGCATCGACGCGCACCTCGTCGAGTCCGAATCTTTCGACGAGCTTTTTTCGGACCTCCTGCGTTTTTTGCCGCAAACCGCCGACAAGCTAACTGGACTTGGCGGCGCCGCCCGGCCTCGCCTCTCAACCGCAAAGCCTCGGCCAATCGGAGGCGCGGTGCCGGCCATCCGAACGAACGCCCTGGCCGTCACATCACGGCCAGCTCTCTGCAGGATCGTTGATTGCAAGATCGGCGGCGACGAGGAGATCGAGGAAGCGATCGCCAAAGCTGGCGTCGATATCATCGCGCATCGCATTCGAGACGGCGTCCTCGCATTCGGTCGTGACACCCACGTTCGCAAGGTCTTCGAACCTTATGAAATCAAGGCGTTCGACCAACATCCGCTGTCTTCCCGGCGCCTTGTCAAGGAAGGCGGTGAGCGCGCGCTGGTCCGCGACGCACTGTTCCGCGCCATCGCAACCCGGCCTGGCCTTGCTCATGAGCGTCGGCGCAGTCGGGTCCGGCTAGTGCCACTTCCGGGGGCCGTTCCGGCGTCAGTCTTCAACAACGACAAGGCGAAGCCAGTCGACCGGGTCAGCGGCATGGTGCCGCAAACCAATATAGGTTGGAGCGAAGCCTGCGGCCTGCGGGTGGATTACCGCCTCGACCAACTGTGGCTTCTCATCGAGCCCACGCTGAGCGTCGCGCTCGATGACGAGACACCTGATAACGTCGTCGAATTAACGCGGGAATTTGTCCGCGAACGCCGGGCGCGCCGGCACAATCGCCTCGCCAACGCAATGCTTGACGGATGGATCAGCCTCATCGTCGGGCGCGAACCAAGCGTGCGTCTCAGGACCTTCAACATCGCAGACGGCATCGACGCCGAATTCGAAATCCTGCGGACGTCTGCTTTCAGCGGGATCGCCAAGCCATGAACGCCGTTGTGCAGCCGTTTCGCCTTCCCGGCCACATTGTGCTGCCCGAGCCCCAACTTCGCTTCGGGTCGGACAACGCTCATGATGTCGACATCCACCCTATGCAGGGGTTGATCCGGTTTGGGCCCTATAGCCAGGGAAAGCTCTCGCCCGTCGCAAACCCGATCCGGATCGGCATCATCGTTCCGGCGGACCTTGAGGATGCGCTGGTCCGCCAGATGCGCGAACTGGACCAGTCGCATGAGCCGCGCGAGCGGAAGCAATATCTTCCGCCCTTCCCTGGCTTCGAGAAGGTGTTCGGCGTTCGTCTGTCACGTGGAGGTTCCGCGAGCCGCATTGTTCTCTCTCAAGACCTGGATCGCCAGATCGAAACGGCTGCTGCGCCGCACGTCGTTTTGGCTGACGCACTGACGCGCGCGCTCTTCGCGCTCCGGAACGCACGCGACAGCTTCGACGTGGTAGTCATTCTACTCAAGGAAAGCTGGTCACCGGCCTTTCGCGGTCCGACTGGCGAGGACTTCGACCTTCATGACTACGTGAAGGCTTATGCTGCATCCGAAGGGATCTGCGTCCAATTTCTGCGCGAGGACAGCGCATTGAACTATCGCTGTCGCTGCAGCGTCGCCTGGCGACTCGGCATCGCGCTCTACACAAAGGCCGGCGGAACGCCTTGGGTCCTCGCCAACGTCGAGCCTGGCACGGCCTTTATCGGCATCGACTACGCGCTGCGCACCGGCGACGATACCGCCCAACGCTTCGCGATCTGCTGCAGTCAAGTCTTCGACGCCGAAGGATCAGGCCTCGAATTCGTCGCCTATGAGGCCGACGGCGTTCAGATGTTCGGCAAGAACCCGTATCTCCGCCGCGATCAGATGTTGAAGGTGATGGCGCGCAGCCTCGCCATCTATCAGCGGAAGCATTCCGGTGATCCGCCGCGGCGCGTGGTTGTGCACAAGAACACCGAATTTCGTGCGGACGAGATTGAGGGGGTTTTCGACGCGCTGCCGAACGCCAACTCGATCGAGCTTGTCCATGTACAGCAGAGCTGCGGTTGGCGCGGCGTGCTAATCGCCGGGCCGCAGCAACCACACGGATATCCCTGTCGCCGTGGCTCGACCTTTCAGCTCGGCGCCAATGAAGCCCTGCTATGGACGCAGGGAAATCTACCCGCTGTCGCCAGCGGGAAGGATTATTTCAAAGAAGGAAAAGGCACGCCCGAACCTCTATTGCTGGTCCGCCATGCCGGTCTTGGCAGCATCGACGATCTTTGCCGCGAAACCCTCGCGCTTACAAAGATGGATTGGAACAATGATGGCCCGTACGACCGACTGCCAGTGACGCTGAATTTCGCGGGCACGCTCGCAACCATCGTCAAGCGGATGCCCAAACTACACCCGCAATCCTACCCGGTGCGGCTTTTCATGTAGCCGGGCTTCTGGCGGCTCGCGGGAAGAGCCCACCCGTTCGGCTAGATTGAACAAGCGCCCTTATCGAGCAGACCGTCCAGAAAGCCCTCCCGCGAGCCGATTGGCCCCACGCCGTCGGGAGGACAAACCCCTCGACGACTTGGCGGGCCAACGCCCGCGCCGTTACCCGCTCTTTCGTCGAAAGCCATCATGGCGCGCCCATGCAGGAATGCGCTCCGCACGTCGAAAAGTTGCTCATACTGGGTCGGCGAAGCGTCGATCGCCCAACAAGCCAGCTACCCGCCCCGCATTCTGTTCGTGGCGCGCATCCCTTTGCCGCCGGGCGTGCGGCGGCGGCTGCCGGTCCGCACGAACTTTCGCACTCGGTTACTTAATAAGGGCGGCCGGTCCGTGCGCAGTCTGAATGCGCAGCAGTCTTTTCGGTCGCGGTTGCCGCGCGTGTCATTGATCAAAGAAGTTCGATTGATGACGCGCCATAGTCCGAACCAGGAGGCTTCTGTCGAGGAACAGGTTCCGCATCTCGCAGCTCGTTTCCGCGATAAGCAGGCACCCATGGCAAGCGGCGCCGTGGGTCGCCCGGTCGCCGCTTCGACCGTCCGGCTCATGGTCTGCACACACCGGATCATTCGAGCAGATCAGCTGCCGGTCGAGCGCATTTCGCAGAATTCTGGAGAAACGCGATGCGGCAGCAACAAGCCCGCCCAGGGTCCCCTGGGCGCCTGGGGTCGCCGTGTAGATCAGGATCCCACACCTCGCGGGGACACCGCCGTTGCGGGCGTCGCTGAGCGCGTAGATACGTTCCTTCAAAGAACTCGCAGGATATCCGCTGTCGAGGGCGATCTCGGCCATCAAGGCATGCGAGAGCGAGTGCAACAGCGTGTAGGCCGTCCCCGGATAGTTCGGAGCCCCTCCTGAAAACCTGGCCCGCCAGTGGCCGTAACCGCGAAGCAGGCTTACCTCACGGTTGACTACATCGGGGGCTTGAAGCCAGTGGTTCACTACCTGCTCGTCAATGTGGATGAAGAGCCCTTCGCCGAACTGTTCAATGGCCGGCAACCAGTCGGCTCCGCGCGAGATCGGCGCGCCGCGAACGGCCAGTTGGATGTCCTCGATATCGCCGTCCGAACTCGTGGGCGCAGCTTCAAATCGCGTGAAGCCGTACAAGCTCGACACCTCCCTCAGACGATGGACGACGACGAGGTTCTTGATGGCCGAGGTGTCGACATCGACGCTTGGGTCGACCCAAGCTGTCCGGGGAAGCGTTTCCGCGTAGAGCTTGGCTGTCGGGTGATTGTGCCCGATCTGTTGGCGACCACTCGCGAACACGTCGAATTCGGACATCTTCGGAGACCGGGCCGCATCGGCCCTTGCTCCCTCTCTGAGCCGTTTCAGGCGCTCGAATATCTCGGCATCTGGATAAGCGCCCAGTGAGACGGAAACCTTCGGGTTGAATCGTTTGGCCTGAGCGATATCCTCAACCGTCTGTACGTTCCCCAGATCTCCCGACAGCTCGTCGACCAGACGGGTCAGGTCGTCTTCCTCGCTTGGCAGTGAGATGACTGTGTAGACTTGCGGGAAGTAGGTGTTTGTGGCCGTTCGGGTGAGAAGCTTAAGATTGTCTCCGCATCCGTTGGGATCGCGATCAAGCAACCACGGCCGTTCGCCGCGGCACTTACCAAGACGCCCGGGTTGGAAGGCGTCCTGGAGCGACAGGTTTCGACCGCAGCCACACACGATGCTGGTATCTGCCGGGTCGGCGCTGGTGCCTTTCTCCTCGACCCAAAGCGGTTCGTGGCACTGGACGGCCCCATGGACGACCCATCGCCAGTCGATATCCTGCAAATGTCCCTTTTCGCAGGCGCAGACGAAGCGTATCGGCGTCACTTCCGATTTTCGTCCGTCATCGAAGACGAACTTGCGCCGCCCCCTGGTGTCGAGGTCCTGCCAACGCACGAGACGCCGTCTCCGAAGCGTTCCGGTCGCAGCAGTCGTCGCCTCGACCTGCTCGCAGACAAACCATGTCGGGAAAATTGGCGCTATAACGCCGGCCGGCATTCCCGTCGCATTGTCGGTAGCGACAGGCGGGGTACGGAGCGACAGGCTGACATTCGGGTCCAGACGCCCTTGATCCTTCAAGAGCTGTTCGAGGCGCGCCGTCAGGCGTGGCTCGGGGATCGTCGTGAAGGAGTTGGCCCGCATCTCCCAGAATTCGAGGCCTGCTACCACGACGGACCTTGTCGGCAGGTCGATCATGGCGCCGGGACCAAAGGTGGAGATCAGTTGGCTCAGACGTTGCGCGTTCTTGGTCATGCGAGATCGTCCGCATTTGCGATCTGGTTGCCCCAGGGATCCCGGACCTTGAGCGCGACACTGGGCTCCACGTCCCGCATGGACCGCCCGGCAACAAAGCGCCGATGATCTTCCGTTAGGTTAGGCAGGTCAGGCTCGAGCGGCATGTGAAGCAGGCGATGGGGGCTCTTCTTTCGAGCGTAAGCGAAGGTGTTTCCTCCCGCAGCCTGATCGTCGGCGGTCGCGATCCACGCATCGGCGATGGCGTCTATTGCAGCCACCAGAGCGGCATGGCCGCCAGCGATCATGTGCGCCGGGGCACGGGCGACAATCGCGTCACGAACGGCGGCCCGCACCGCGGGATTATCCTTGAAGGCGGTGACAGCCGTCTCCGGCGTCAGCGCGGGATCGACATGGCGTGCAGCCGCAACCACGACGGCGGCAAGAGCGCGGTCCAGCGCCCGGGCAGCCCAAGGCGTCACGCTCGTCGCTTCGACAGATCGGTAGAAGGTTCGGTGAAACTGACCGAATTGCTCGAAGTGCATGCGGTCGCGCGGCTTGTGCAGATTCAGGACCGGGACGACCAATCCCGGACGCGAAGGATCGCGCCCCACGCGGCTGGTGGCCTGGATATACTCCGCTGCGGTCTTCGGTTGCCCCTGGACGATCATGAGACCAAGGCGCGTGATGTCGAGACCGACGGAGATCATGTTCGTGGCCAGGGCGACATCGACAGGGTCTGCGCCGCTACCGAACCGCGCTTCGAGCCGCTGTTTGGCCTTGGCGACCTCGTCCGTCGACACGCGCGAGGTCAGCTCCAGAGGCTCCTTGATGGCCCGATCCGCAAACGGGTTTCCGAGCGGATCGACACGGTGCCGTTGCGTGCCGTAGCGGGCCGTTCGGTCGCGAACCTCGTCTTCGACGATCCGCCGCGCTCCGCCCAGCTCTCGCAGCGCGTTGAAGTAGCAAACCGCCGTCATGTACGGATCGGCGGGATTGGCGCTCCCGCCAACGACAGGACCGTTGGCGTCGAACACAGACTGCGCCGCCGCAAGCAGAGTCGTGAGGGATCGCAGGAAGACGAGCTTCGGTCCCCGACCCTGAGCAGCGATGCCCATGTACATCCGGGCCGGGTCCTTCGTTGCCGGCACGGTGCGGGCGAAAAAGCTGTCGGTGCGATCGATGCCGGACGGCGGGAAGATGCTCGTGGTCCGGCGATCGAACAGGGCCTCGATCTGGTCCGTGGCCCGGCGCACCGTCGCGGTCGAAGCGACGATCTTCGGCCGCACGACTCTCTCGCCGTATCGACGGGACGCCAACTGATCGATCGCCGCTTCGTAGAGTCCCGCAACCGTTCCGAGAGGGCCGGAAATGAGGTGAAGCTCGTCCTGGATGATCAGGTCTGGCGGGTCGAGCGACCAGCCGTTGCCCAAGGGCCGCCCCTGGCCTGGTTCAGCCGCGCCGTAGAAGCCGACGCCGTCCTCGAAGCGATCTACATGCCCGAAGAAGGCGCCAGTCTCGCCGACCCAGGGCAAGGCCGCGAACTTGTCCACCGTCGCGATCAGGAACGCGGGAAGGCGCCGATAGATCGGCTCATCGACGGTAAGGACTGGAAGCGGTCGGTTGCGGCTGAAGTCGCAATTTGCGTTGGCGCACCGGATCTCGAGGTTGGTCGGCGCGTGCTCGTTGGGCATGCAGGCGAAGGACGACGGAGTGAACTCCGTGCCACACCATGGACATGCCTTCAGCGGCGCCGGGGCGCGTTTGTCGCGGCCGTTCCGGAAACGCCTTACGCGACCGACGGCTGTGCTCTCGTCCGACTTGCCACGCCCCCCGAGCCTGTTGGGTGACGCATCCGAACCGACCCACAGGCCGATCTCGATCGGCCAATCGCCGAGCAAGCGCCTGCTTTGCTCGTCGATGTTGGCAGGATCGGTCCGCATCAATTCTAGGGCGCACACCACACCAGCGGCACGAGTCAACTGATCGAGCGTGAGCAGCCGCAGCGTGTAGCGCATGATGACGGCCACACCGGCTCCAAGCACACCCCCGCTCGTCAGTCGCCGGTAGGCGATGACGAAGGCGGCGAGGCCAAGATAGGCTTCCGTCTTGCCGCCGCCCGTGGGGAAGAAGAGGAGATCGGCGATTTCCCGGTCGGGGTGAGCCCGATCCGCCAGCCCCGAGATATTGAGCAGGATGAAGGCAAGCTGGAAAGGCCGCCATTGCGGCGCAGGCACAGACAAGGGGTCGCCGAAGGCACCTGCCGTTCGCCGGCGCGCAGCCATGGCGACGGCCAGATTCATGAAGCGGAACGCCGTCCGCGCCTTCGCATTCTGCGCCAAGACCTGAATGCCATCGGCGATGCGGTTCTTCGCTGTCTCCATCTCGGAGATCAGGCGTTCGCCCGTTTCCCGCCGACGCTGGGGCAAAGACACCAGCTTGTGGCGTTCCGCATCGATCCAGAGCCCGTAGAGCTTCGGAAGCTCGGCGAGCGCCTGCACAAGAGTAGCGCCGCCGGCGTCGGCAGCTTGCGCCAACGCTTCCATGCCGAACGTCACGCGCGCTTTCAGCTCTGCGTCCTCGTTGGGCGCAACGCGCTCAACTTCGGCCGTCGGCAGCGGATCGGTCCAAACTCGCGTGACTGGACCATTCGCGTCCTGATGGGTCTCCCAGCCCGCGGCTGCGTTGCGCCCCACCGCCCACTCGAAGACGTCGCGGTAGTGAAGGTCCGCGATCCGCAGATCCCAATCTTGCGCGCGGTATCCCGACAGGTCGCGACGCGGCCGGAAGCCTTGCTCGCAATGGAGTTCGAGCCGCGCCTGAAAGGCGTAGCTGACGTCGGAGTAGAACCGATGCACCGTCGCGCGGCGATTCACCAGGAACACGGTCAGCGCCCGAACCTGCTCGGTATGGCCTTCCGGCGTCTCGTAGCTGAACAGCCGAGAATGCGTTTCCAACGTCAGCCCGCCACCGCGCCGCTGCTCAGCGGCGCTTTCGGGGACAAGCACGGGCTCGCCTCGACCATCGCGGATTTGCAGCCGAACGGTCCGCTCCTTCGGTGTGCGCACCCAATCCACCATCGGCCGTGTCGCCCGCTTCGGCATTCCGTCTTCACCGATCTCCTCGGGAAGCGGCTCCGGCAGCAGCACAGTCTCCGGTAGCGGAGGCTCCGTCCGGTAGTCTCCCCAGGAAACGCGGGCCTCGATCTCCGTGACGTCGGGCGAGAGCAGCACCGTCAGCCCGACGGACGACGGCAGGAATCGGCGCCTGGTGTTCGGCGTCTCCGGCTCCTCATTGTCGCCGGCCGCGCCTCCGGAGCCGTCGGTGTCGGACTCCTCGACGTCGATCTCCATCTCCTCCTGGGCCGACGGATCGTCGTCCTCATCCTCGCCTTCGAGACCGAGCGGATCTTCGGCCGGCGCAAGGAAGCCGGTCAGATACCAGCGCGAGGGGCTCTCGTTCAGCCGCTCGGTCGCAAGATCGGCATCCTGCGGACCGGGACCGATGAGATCGCGGCGAAACAGATCGACGAGGTGGGCGCGAATATCGACCGAGCTTGTCATGGCCGGCCCGCTCCTTCCGAAAGGACGAGCTCGCCGAGAGTCTTCTCCAGCCACTTGCTCGTATACGCCAGCTTCAGGGGCTCCTTCGGCCGGTAGCCCGCTTCCTGGAGAAGCCGCTCCAGTGCGACGAGCCGATCACGATAGCCGAGGCGGACGCCGAAGCGCAGGCTAGCCTTGTCCGGCCCGCACAGAACCCAACCGTCGGTCCGCGTCAGCGTATGCGCCCAGAGCGAGCGCTCGCCGATGTCCAGCGCAATGTCGGGCGCTCTGACGACCGCCGCCGCGATCTCGAGGTCTCCGGGCGCATGAACCGCCTTCAGCGACGCTCGCAAGGCCTTCGCATCAATCTGCTGCTCCGCCCGTCGACGCTGAAAGCCCGTCTGGGTTTCGATCACGCAGTCCTCCACCGTCTCGACCGGATAGCCGCCCGCGAGCGCCGCCCACGCCCCGATCCGGTGGGATTCGAGAATGACGTTCGTGTCGACCAGAACGGGGCCGCGATGTCGCGCCATGGCCGCCTCATAGCTCGGCCGGGGGCTCGACCCCGTGCGCAACGAAGAGGTCCGTCAAATCCTCGACAGTGAGATCAAGCAGACCTGCGGCGCGACGGGTGGATATCCGGCCTTCGTCGACCGCCAGGCCGATCACCTCCATGAAAGGCTTCGAGAAAAGAAGCGGCGGAACGGCCTTGGGCGCTTCGCGCCCGACGTGTCCGTTATTCCGCAATGCCGCGTCGGAGATCGCGCGTGCGCGCGCCGGCTTCAGCCAGTCGAGCGCGACCAGCCGCCATTTCAGCGCGGACGCCGTCACCAGCAATTCATCGGCGGCGGCGTTGAGCCGGGCGATGAGGTCATCGTCGCCAAGCTCCGCCCATTCGCCATAGCGCGCGAGCGCGGCCTTCGGCATCAGCACTGCCGACGCGAAATTGTTGGCGAGCTGCTCGACGCGGTTGCCGCCGACCTCCTTGGCCTCCTCCGAGTGCTCAGGCGGCATCGCGTCCCAAGTGAGGATGTGGAACAGCTCGTGCGCCAAGTCGAAGTGGCGTCGGCCCGCCACCTCGTGACGGTTAATCAGCACCACGTCCAGCTCCGGCAAGCGGCAGGCGGCGCCCGAGATTCCCTCGAAGGCATCGACCATGAGCACGAGAATTCCCAGCTCGCGCTCCATCACCTCGGCCAGACGCCGGGCCGGCACCTCACCAAGATCGAACTCGGCGGCGAAGCGCTCGCCCGCCTCCATCGCATCCTCGAAACGCGAATGGCGCGTCAGGCCGAGGGCGCGACGCAGCAGCGGGCTCGCCCGCCCGACCTGGGGAGCAATCGCCCGGAAAGCCGCGATCCATCGGCCTGCATTGCGCTCATAGGCGCCGAGGACGCCCGAGCCGACATTGGTCTGTCGCCAGGAGAAGCGGCCCTCTCCGACCAGCAGGAAGGGGTCGGTGAAATAGTCGAGCGGCACCCCGAGCTTCTCGACGGCGAGCAGAAGCTCGTCCGCTGTGACGCGGCGCTCTCCGGTTTCGATGGCTGAGACCGTCTGCCGGTCCTTGAAGCCAAAAAGGCGAGCAAGGTCGTCCTGGGAGAGCTTGCGCTCCTCCCGCAGGGCCTTGATCCGCGCGCCAATGAGTTGCGTCGCCATGGGAACCTCCACGGCGCAGATATAATCTTGCGGACTGCCGTTTGCAAGATTTTATTGCGGGCGCTCACCCACCCCGTCTAGGCCGTCTCCTCGATCCGCGCCGTACCCGCCTCCTGCTCGAAATAACGGTCCCCACCGCTCAGCGCCTTGCAGAAGAGATCGGCAAGGGTGCCTCCCATCCGGCGCATGTCGGCGTGGAAAAGGTCGAGCGTCAGTCTGCGCGCCGCGCCTCGTTCGGCCTCGAACACGATACGAAAGCCGGCAAGCAGCGTGTTTCCAGTGCGCGGCGACACCTTGTGCATGGGACAGATGGTCCGGCCGTCGCCGTGCGCGAGCGCATCGCGAAGCCATTTGAAGAAGTCTTCTGCGGTCATGGTCTCGAAGTCATCGTTGACCCGACGCTGGCGCTTGGCCGGACCGTCATCGCCGTCGACCAAGGCGATCCGTGGTATGATCTGCGTGAGGCTCCAGGGCGCTTCCGTGATCAGCTTCCCACGCATCGCCTCGCGCACATCGTGCGCGAGATGGTCCGCCGGATTGTCCCAGTTGCCCCGCACGCCATGATTCCCCGCCACCCATGCCCGGTTCTTGGTCCACAACAACACGCTGCTGAAGAGCGCGAAGCTCTGCGTCACGTTGAACGTCGTCTTCGGCGGTTCATCGAGCATTGCCTTTAGACGGTTCACGATTGCCCATTCGACATGCTCGTCAGAGATTCCCCCCATGGGCCGCCTCCATCATGACGCTTCTTCTTCGCTTTCCAATTCTTCGTCGTCCTGGTCAGCGGCCACGATCAGACCGGCGGCGCGCTCGGCTTCGGCGCGTTCAGCGTTGAGCGCGAGGAGACGGGTGAGGACTTCGTCGCGGAAGTCGGAGGGCCAAAAGAGGCGGCCCTGATAGGTGTGGTCGTCCTCGTTGGTCTCGTCGAGGAAGATCGGCGCGGCGCGTTCGGCGAGATCATGCCAGCCATAGGCTTCGAGCACCGCGCGATCCATCGCCGCGTGCAGCTCGCGCAGGCGAACGATGTCTGTGGCTGCCTCAGTCCGGTCGTGGAAGCGATTGTAGGTCTTCGTCATGCCCTCGTTGCGGGCGATCATCAGCGCGGCACGGTGGTCGTGATAGGCTCGGCCAGCGGCTTCGAGGGCCGGCGAAGTCTCAAAACCTTCCGGTAAGGGAAAAGTCTCAAAGCAGTCAGACGGTGCGTAGCGAAGATCGTCCTTCATCGAAGACGAGAAGAAGCGCGCCCAGACCTCGTGTGGCCGAGATTGGATAACGGAAAACGGCGCCAGGTTTGAAAAGGCGACCACGTTATGAGGAGCGCCGGTCACTACACCTGCATTTATGAATGTTACCAAAAGATGAGGTGAAAGGTTCGGAATGAATATGTAACGCCTCAGCCCTCCAATCGTGCGGTTCAATTCCTTTCTGTAGGCACCCCAACGCCACCAATATTTTGCGACAGTTTTGTTCCAAGCGTTAGATGGAGGCAGCTTAATTCGCTGAGGCTTTATTCGTCGATCCACAATCGCTAGCAAATCGGGCCAGTCCTCGGCGACTTCATCGGGATAGTCACTTGGCACAACCCCACTGCGCAGCCATTCTCGGCGGCGTTCTTCGCAAGCTTCGGTACCTTCGTTCATAAACCACGATCCCAACGCGGAATCACGGCGTAGCGGATAGTCGGCGAAGTCGATCACATACCGATGGTGCGCATGCGTCGGAGAGGTGTTGACCTCCTCTCCGCCGATATAGGGAAAGATGCGCTCGGCGTTGCGCTGGTCTTTGGCAACCAGCGCGCGCATCTCATCGAGACTTTCGGATTCTCCTTTGGCCGCAGAGATGTCGTCGAAAGTAAAGCCTGCTCCCAAGATGTATGAACCGATGAACGCTCTTCGTGCGTTTTCCGCCAGGCGCTCCGGCGCGCGGTCGAGATCGCCTTCGACCAAATAAGCAGAAATGCGCCGCACCTGCCTTCCGTCGAGACTCGGCGACTGAGCAGCGCCTTTGACGAGATGCACAACGCTGACCACTACCGCCGCCTCGCCCGGCCATTTCAGCCGCCTTGTCGCGCGGGCGATCGCACCACCTTCGGCAATGATCGCGGCTAGGCCAGTGTCACGGGTATCGCCCTGGCCGATGGTGTTCGTCGCGATCAGGCCGAATACGCCTGCGTGCCTCAACAGCCCGAACGCACGCCGGAAGAAATGCGCCACCAGATCGGCGTTGCCGTGCGCACGTTCGTGCAACGTTTGCAGCCAAGGCAGGTAATTCTTCCGGTTGCCTGCGATGATCGTGTTCTTGCCGGCGAAGGGGGGATTGCCGATGATCGCATCGAAACCAGGGTTATCACGCGAAAAGACCTCTGGATACTCGATCGTCCAATGAAAGGGGCAAAGCGGATGTTCGCTCATCAAAAGTTCATCCGAGAACCAGGCGGCTTTTTCCATCCAGTCGCGTGATCCGAGATTGTTTTGAACGAGCTTCTGGAATTCGACGAGTGCCTCGATCCTCTTCCTCGGCTTGTCCGCGAAGAAGAATGCGGCGATGACGCCGTCACCGATCAATCGTGCAACTTCGAGCTTCGCATCAACCGATTTGAGCTGCGGTCTTAGCTCGGCCTCGGTTGCCCACTCAGCTTCTTCGCGAATGCGCGCGCGGCCTTGCTCCGCGTCACGCAAATGGTCGCCCACGAGCTTACCGACGAAAGTCGGCGGCTTGGTCGTGTCCCAATGGGTCGCTGCGATCTGCTCCCTAGTCAGCCCCACCAGGCTGTCGCCGCATTTCAGCGCATGGTCGAGGAATGTGAACTCGTGGTCCTTCGCCAGCGTCGCGAGCCACAGCGACAGCTTCGCCAGATCGACCGCGCGCGGGTTCTTGTCGACACCGTAAAGGCAACGCTGCGCGACCAGGCGGCGGGCATGCAGTTCCTCGTCCTCATCTGCCGGAATGACCGGCCGCGTCTCGGGCCAGCGCGCCCATGCCGCCACCAGCCGGGACGCGATGGCGCGGCAAGCCTCGACCAGGAAGGCGCCTGAACCCATCGCCGGATCGCAGACCTTCAGATCGAGAATCTGATCCGGCGTGGCATCCGGTCCCAGCCGCTCGAAGGCCGGCTCCAGCGCATGGGCAACGATCGGCTGGGTGAGGCTCCGGGGCGTATAGTGGCTGCCGGTGCGGCGGCGCTCGCCGGTCGGCTGGAGGATCGGCGTTCCGGCCGGCGCCATGACATGGCGCGGCGACCCGCGCTCGTCCACCATGCCCTCGAAAGCCGCGGCCAGTTCCTCGACGCTCTTCGCCGCCTCGACAGGCTTCGCTTGCGCGGCCGTGAGAGAGCGGCCGACATTCTCCTTCAGGTCTTTGATCCTGTCCTTGCCCTTGCGGGCCAGCAGCTCGTCGAGCGCCACGAACACCGGCGTCCGGTTGTTCTTGCCGGCCTTGATGGCGAGCACGCTGCTCTTGGCCGCCTCGACGGTGAAGCCCATCACCGTCTCATAGACCGAGCCGATCTGCTCGACATCCAGCGTGCGGTAGGACAGGCGTTGGCGCTCCTGGCCGCGCAGTTTCAGGGTCATCAGCCCTTCGAGGATGCGCAGGATGCAGCCGTCCGACACGCTCAGGATGCGGGGCGCGTCATCCCTGGTCTTGCGGCCTTCCAGAAAGAGAAACTCGTCCGGATCGAACAGCTTCCCGCCGCGCGCCTGGACGAAATGCGAACGATGCCCCTTGTGGATCAGCCGGAAGAGCGCGAGCAATTGCCCCCAGCCGCCGCGCCGCTCGTTCATCGTGTCGGGGTTGAGCGCGGCATCCTCGGCGAGCCTCGCGTACAGGCCGCGGACCGAGTAGCTGGTCTCGTAGATCGCCCGCGCTCGGGCATCGGCGCGCGATGGCAGCAGATCGCGATCCTCGGCGTAAAGGATGAAGACCAGCCTCATGAGGACCGTCAATAGCCCCTCATAGAGGTGGCCGGGATTCGAGCGCGCCAGGTCCCGGATCAGATCGGCATCGGCCGCGTCGAGACCGCGGAGCAGCTCGTGCAGCGCGCCGAGGACTTGGCCGGCGAGTTCGGTCGAGACCGACGCCTGGGCGTCGCGGCTCTTCTTCAGGAGAGCCGGAAGGCGGTGTGTATCAGCGGCCGTGAACAGAGACGAGCTATCGAGGAGAAGCTTCAGCCCGCCGAGCATCGGTCGCCCGGCCACCATGCCGAGCGGGCGCAGCGGGAAGGACAGATAGCCCGATGTCTCGCCACGCGGGGCATAGACGAGGCGCAGTTCCCGGTCAGTGATCAGCAGGCCGGCAAAGACGCCGGTGTCTCTCAGCAGGCGCTCGAAGCGCTGATGCGGCGAGGCTTCCCAACCATCGAGCTGGGCGCGGCCATCCGGCTCGGTGCCCGCCACCTCGATGCGGACGAGAAGCTGCCACGGCTGGCCGTTCTGGCCGAGTTCGGCGACTGCCCAGGTTGGCGCCAGCGTCGTTCCGTGCTCGGGCAGGCTCACAAGCAGCGTGTCCGGCAATTCCGGTCCGCCTGGCGCTCCTGCCACATGGGCGGCGTTCCAGCCGAGCACCTTCTCCATGAAAGTCCAGGGATCGGGCAGCGCCGGCCCGGACACATCCGGATTGAGGTGTTCGGCGGCTTCGGCCGTGTCGACGGGGCTCTGATGCAGCGGCGTCAGGCCCAGTTCCTTGAGAACGCTGGGTGCTACGACCAGCCCGACCGGCTGGACGTGATCGAGCCATTCGATGTCAGGATCGCGGTAGAGAACGTCAGCCATCGCGCTCACCCCGACACCGGCCAGAGATAGACGATGCCGACCGGCTCCAACCGATGGGCCTTCACCTCATAGGATTCGCGCAGACGTTTCGGCTCGTCGCGAAGCTCCTGTTCGAGGCGTGCGAGGCGCGTTTGCCAGTGCCGCCGGTCGGCTTCGCGCTCGCGCCGTTCTTCGGGCACGAGGTCGAGGGTGAGCTGATCGGGATTGAACTCCTTCGAGGCTCTACCAATCCTATCCCGCTGCTGCTCCAGCAAGCTCGCTAACGACCGCGCCTCCTCATCTCCACGCTTAGCGAGTTGTGTCTTGACGGCGGCAAGGCGTTCCTTGGCGATGGCTTCGAGGGCGGGGGTCAAGTCGGCGATGTCCTGGGAGACGAGCGTCTGAATTCGTGCGATCGCCGCCGCGGGGGCTTCGCGCGCGGTGCGCAGCGCGTCTTCAAGCTGATTCAGCGTTCTTTCCTCCCCGCTCTCTCCCAGCGTTCGGAGCGGCTTTCGGCCCCGTTCGGATTCCGTCCAGATGGCCGTGATCGGGATTATCTCCTCATGCAGCCGGGCCGCGCCGGCGCCATAGACGGCCAGGCGGCCCATCAGCACGACACGCGGTTGCGCGCCTGGGCCGGTGATGACTGAGAATCGCGACAGATTCGACTGGAACCCCTGACTGAGAAAACGCGAAATGAGACGCCGGACCAGGCGATGCTCCAGATGCACCTGCACGACGTCGGTGGCGTCGCGCCCGTCGTCGAGAACTGGGGGCTCGAAAGCGATAGATCGGATCGAAGCGTTGCGCCGCCAATCGCCGAGCCGCTCGCCGCGCTTGCGCGGCCGAACCCGCAGGTCGTCGAAGGCGTCGTCCCACCCGGCGTCCCTGGAGAAAGCGGGATCGGACGGATCCAGCCGATAGGTCACGGTCCTGCCAACGCTCTCGCCGCGCGCACTATTGAGGGCGAAGCCTGCCCGCGACAACGCCGCGGCAGCGACCCGCTCAAGATCGTCGGGATCGACGCCAACCCTTTCCCGGGAGCGTTCGAGGATCCGCCTCAGATCGTCCTGTTCCTTCAAAAGACGCTCGTGGCGGACCTTCTCCTCATCGTCCATTTCGGACTGGGCCTTGCCGAGCCGCTCCGTGTCGTTCTCTTCGGAGATCGCGCGAGCGAGCGCCTTCCCCTGTCCGCGCCCGATGCCGTCTTCGGCCAGCCGCTTGGCGATGCGGTCCTCGATAACCTGGCCGACCGAGCCGAGTTCCTCGCGAATGGTCTCGGTCTTCCAGACCAACGCATCGAGAACGATGTCCGCCTCGCGCTGCTCGTATCGGAAATAGCGGCAGAAGACCTGCTTCGCAGGCTGGAGCTTGCGATCGATGCGGCCGTTCCGCTGCTCCAGGCGTGATGGATTCCACGGCAGATCGAAATGCAGGAGATCCGAGCAGTAGGATTGAAGGTTGATGCCCTCCCGTGCTGCGTCGGTGCAGATCAGAATCCGCAGGGGCTCACTATCGGGATCGGCGTTGAAGGCGTGCTTGATCTGCTCGCGGCGATCCGACCCCGTGGCACCGCTGAAGACGCCGATCCGATCGTCAATGCCGTCGGTATCGGCCAGCCGTTCCCGCAACCGCCTTTCCAGCCAGCGCCTCGTATCCTCCCACTCGGTGAAGATGATCAGCCGGCGCCGATTCCACTGTTGGCCGTCCAGCATAGACTTGCGGATCCACTCAACCAGCCAGTTCACGCGCGCGTCAGGCCGCGCGGCGTGCTTTTCGGCCAGCGCGAGCATCTCGTCGACAACCGCCAGTTCGGCGCGCAGGTCCTCCAGCGTGGCGTCGACGACGCCGGCCGCGGAAGCGGTGGCGGCTTCCGCGTCTTCGTCGGCGGCCATTGCCTTTTCCGCGTCTTCCTCTTCTAGGCCCAGCTCGGCGTTGTCCTCCGGTGTCGGCGCGGCCACGAACGCGGTCGCGGCCGCCGTCGCGCGAGCGACCTCTTCACCATTAAGCACCTTTTGTAGGGTGACGCGGTGGGTCTTCAGCGTTCGAGCGAAGGCGGCAATCGACGACAGAAGCCTCTGTTGAAGGCCGACAAAGGCTAGCTTGGCGAGTGCCGCCTTCTGACTGCTCAGCTTTGCTATACGCTTCATGCGCAGCTCGCCATAGGCGGCAAGCAGTCGTGCGAGCGCCAGTTCGGGAGCGTCCTCCGGCAGTCCGTCAATCGAGATCGGCTCGATGACCCGTTCCGGAAATGCCTCGCCGAGACGGCGGAGATCGGCCTTCAGCCGACGGACCATGACCGGCTCGAGATCGCGCGGCCGGACCTCGACGCCGCGCGTGAAGCGCTGTGGGTCGAGCATCTCGAGAAGAGCGGAGAAGCTGTTGGAGTGCCCGTTATGGGGTGTGGCGGTCAGGAACAGCCGATGCTCGAAGCGCTCCGCGAGCTCCCTGACCGCTTTCGTGAGCTGGCTTGAGATGGCGTATCGCGTGCCTGCCGATGGAGCGGCGTGGTGGGCTTCGTCCAGGATGAACAGAGCCCGCGTACGAAACTCCCCAAGGACATCGCGTAGGCCCCCGGCATAGGTCTCGTCGGTCAGCAGGCGATGCGACACGATAAAACGTGACCCCGTGGTCCACGGATTTACGGAGAACCCCCGTAAGCGCCGCAGCTCGCTGATGCGGTCCCTGTCTATGATCTCGAACGAAAGACCGAACTTCGCCTCCAGCTCGTCCTTCCACTGCACCGTCATCGCCGGCGGCGCCGCGATCACGATGAAGTCCACCCGCCGTCTGAGCAGGAGTTCCCGCGCGACAAGGCCCGCTTCGATCGTCTTGCCGAGACCGACATCGTCGGCGATCAGCAGATTGACGCGCGGCAGACGCAGCGCCTTGCGCAGAGGGAGAAGCTGATAGGCGTCGAGCCTGATGCCCGCGCGGAACGGCGCTTGCAGCAAATCCCGATCGGCGGCTGTCGCGGACCGCCATCGGATTGCCCGGATATGCGCGGCCAGAACGTCCGCGCTGTCTGGATTGCCGACGCCGACACTTGCCCATCGATCCTCATCGAGGATCCTCCTGGCAATCTCAGCATCCCATAGAATGTCGAGGTGTTCGCCTTGAGCATCATCTGAAATGCAGGATAAGCTGAGCGTAGGCAGGTCGCCGTCATCACCAAGCAACGCCTCCACAAGCCACGGCTTGCCCCGCACTTCGACAAAGGCGCCCTGCTCAACTTCTATGTGCGAAGGTCTATCGATCATTATTACTTCCCCGTGCCCCGAAATTTTTCTTATTCGAACAGCCGCCGGATGTCTGCCATCGGCCTGAACAGCTTCGTGGGCTGGTCCAGCAATGGCAGGAAACTCTCCAGTTCATAGAAGCGACGGGCACCCTCATCTTTCGCATCGACGATCACCGCGAAGGAGGCGACCTCGCTTCGGGAGGCGCGGTAGAGAGCGTCGGCCAGCAGGAAACGCCCATAACCCTTCCCCTGTTGGCGGCGATCGACGGCCAGCCGACCCAGAAGCGTCGCCGGCACGAGCGGGTATCGCGGGAGCTTGCGCACTATCTGCGCTGGCAGTTCTGAGAGCTGCACCGATGTCGAAGAGAGCGTGTAGTAGCCGGCGATAGTCTCATCTGGCAGCACCAGGACGAAGGGCGCAGCCATATTCTTCCGCGCGTCCTGGCCCGCTTGTGTCCGGAAATATCGGTCCAGCGGCTCTACGCCGCTCTCGAACCTCGATCGGTCATGGCTCGATGCCAGCGGCTCGACGCGGAGCTTTTCGTCTCTTCCAGCAGGCACTTGTCAAACGCCGGCCCGCTCACGGTAGCGGCGCACCGTGTCGCGCAGACGATCATTGACTGGCTTCGGGTTCAGCAGCGCGTCAACGAAGGCCTCGCTGTCGCGGACGGAGAGAGCGAGCTGGTTGTGTTCCTCGATAGCGCGGCGGGCCGCATCCTGTACGCTGGTCAGCACGAAGTCTGTCACGGTCCGCCCTTGGAGGGCGGCGGCACGTTCGATTAGACTCTTCTGTTCCGAGGTTACACGAGCCTCCAAGCGCTCTGCTCGGGCGCGCCCTCTGGTTGATCTGGATGCTGCATTGGGCATGGCTTTTCTCCTGACCTAATGTACGGCCAATACCCGGCCACTTCAAGTGGACGGGCTCCTATGAGCCAGACCCGCCCCTACATGGTAGATAAATTGTAATCTTCGTGCTACGTAATGGGTGTCTTAGACGCACGAAGAGCACAATGCCGACACCTCATCACCCTCCCGCCGCTGTGCGGCGCGTCCTACGGAAGCTGGGCGCGGATATCCACGATGCCCGTCGTCGCCGACGGCTGCCGATGGCCGTCGTGGCGGAGCGCGCGTTCACGTCCCGCTCGACATTGCAAAGGGTAGAAGCCGGCGACGCAAATGTCAGCATCGGCATCTATGCTGCCGTCCTGCAGGCGCTTGGCCTGCTCGATGGCCTCGGCGAGATCGCCGACATCAGCCGCGACAGCATCGGCCAGGCCTTGGCCAGCGCGGAGCTGCCGAAGCGCGTCCGTCTCAAGCGCGCCCCGGGGTCGACCGATCATGGCTGACATCGAAGTCCATATCGATCTCGAAGGGCGTACCCGTCCGGTCGGCCTGGCGCGCAGCAACAAGGTGCGGGGCAACGAGACCGTCGTGTTCGAATACGCGCCGGAATGGCTCGCCGATCCGGACCGTTTCTCGATCGAGCCTGCCCTTGCATTGACCCGCGGCGGCTTCGCGCCGCCGGCCGGACAGGCCATCTTCGGATCCCTCGGCGACTCGGCCCCCGACACTTGGGGGCGCCGCCTCATGCAGCGCGCCGAGCGGCGCCTCGCCGAGCGCGAAGGCCGCGCGGTCAGAACTCTTGCCGAGAGCGACTATCTTCTCGGCGTCGCCGATGAGACCCGTCTTGGCGCGCTCCGCTTCCGCTGGGCAGGCGATGATGTGTTTCAGGCGCCGCTTCGCGCGGGCGTGCCCGCCCTGATCGAGCTCGGGCGCCTCCTCGCCGTGACGGAGCGCGTTCTTCGCGACGAGGAGACGGACGAGGATCTCCAGCTCATCTTCGCACCCGGATCGTCGCTTGGAGGTTCACGCCCCAAGGCGTCGGTCATCGATCAGCACGGCCGCCTCTCCATCGCGAAGTTCCCCAAGGAAACCGACGACTACAGCTTGGAGACCTGGGAGGAGATCGCCTTGCGCCTGGCGGCGCGCGCCGGCATCGCCACGCCCTCCCACGAATTGCTGCGGGTCGGCGGAAAGGCGGTGCTCCTGTCTCGGCGCTTCGATAGGGACGCTGCCAATCGCATCCCGTTCCTCTCCGCCATGGCCATGACCGGATCGAAGGACGGCGAGCGCGGCAGCTATCCCGAAATCGTCGATGCGTTGACGCGCCACGGGGCGCAAGCGAAGACCGACGCGCAGGCGCTGTACCGTCGCGTCGTCCTCAATGTGCTGATCTCGAATGTGGATGATCACCTGCGCAACCATGGCTTCCTATGGCTTGGCAAGGCGGGCTGGTCACTCTCCCCCGTCTATGACCTCAACCCCGTCCCTACCGACCTTAAGGCCCGCGTGCTGACGACGAACATCGATCTAGACGAAGGCACCTGCTCGATCGATCTCCTCGAGGCGGCCTCGGAGTACTTCGGCCTCGGCCTCGCGGCGGCACGCGCCATCATCAAGGACGTCGCGGCCGTGACGGCGACCTGGCGGGCGACCGCGAAAGAGGCCGGCGCCCGGCCCGCCGAGATCACCCGGATGGCCAGCGCTTTTGAGCACGGCGATCTCAAGCGGGCGTTGGCGCTGTGACGCGAACCTTCATCCATAGCTTTCGGTCCAGCAGCGGCGAGCCCCGTCGCTGGCCCGACCGTCGATCTGGAGGTTTCCGAGATCGAGGACGCCGGCATCCGCGAGGTGCTTCAGACTCCCGGCGCTGCTTATGGCGCGTGGTCCATTCTGGATGCCCTGCTCGCCGCGACGGGTCCGGGCACACCGTTCATCTTCAAGGAGCCTCTCGGACAAGCTCGCGAGGTGAAGGTCGCGCTGTCGGGCCTGTTCGGACGCTTTGTGGCGCGCGCCTATCTCGAGCGCTACCTCGACCTTTCCATCTTCGCGCATCTCACGAGCCGATCGCTGCTCCTCGATGGCCGGCGCCGCATCGATATCGTCCGCCGCTCCCGTGGCGATCTGCCGGACTGGGTGGCCTGCGCCGCCGATCTCACGTCCCTGACCGTGGCCGAGGCCAAAGGCTGTCATGACCCAAGCGGTCCCGACAAAGCGCTCACCAGGGGATGGACGCAGGCCCAGCGCATCGACGTGACGGCTAGGGGACGGAAGGTGACGATCAAGCGCGTCGCGATCGCCACGCGCTGGGGCGCTGCGACAAATGGACCAGCGCAAGCGTACCTGTCAGTCCGTGACCCGGTCGACGAAGGCGAGCCGATCGATGCGGAGGACAAGGACGCCGTCTTCATCGGGCTGCTTCGTCACCACATCGCCAACCTGGTCGCTCCGCTCGGCCATGCCGAGTTCGCGGGCGCGCTTCGGCGGCTAACCCGCGAACGCTCTGAGCACGGGCTTCAGCGTGACGTCGCGAGCGCCAGAGCACTCCTGAATGCTGCACCTGTACAGGAAGTGGACGGCGCCAGCGCCATTGACGGGCTCGTTGGCGGAATCGTCACCCGGGCGGGACCGCTGACCGACGCAACCGCGAATCCCGCCGATCAGGATGTGCTTGCCCGGCTCAACCTGCGCCCGGTCTTCGTCGGCATAGAGCGGGATCTCATCGATGCGGCGATCGAGGGCGAGGCCAAGACCGTGCGCGACCGGCTAGCCGCAACCACCAGGCACGATGAATTCGCGCGTGCCGATCGCGCCGGCGGATGGGTGATCCCCCTTGGCGCAGATCGACACATTATCGGAAGCGCGTAGTGGCGTTCCATGGTGGCAGCGGCAACCGGATGCACTCGCTTTGACTTGTTGCCGTTATCGTATCTCAACTACGACAATTCGGACTTTCTCAAATAGGGGAAGGCCTTCCCCTGCGGCCGAGCCAATGTCTCGGCCGACCCCTTCTGCGGGGAGACCCCCAGGCTGTGCAAAAACGCCGCCAAACCCGCTCACATCTACGCCAGTGCGCTCAGAAGCGCCTTTGCCGTATCATCGGGATATTCTTCGTAAAATGACAGCTTGCCTCGCGGCAAAACCGTGACGCTGACATTTTCCAAGCTGGCGAGCATGGCCGTCTCGGCCTTGGACTTGCGGGGCGTGCTTTCCGCATAGAGCACAGAGATATTGCCCGGAATGCTGCTCGCGGCGCCGAGCCAGGGGTCTCGGGTCGGGAACGGATCGAGTTCACCTGCGACGAAGCGGAACGATGCATACCGCGCGCCCGGTGCTTCGGTGACGGTGCGTTTTTCCGCCATCCTGTCACCCGTCAGCCATGCGGGGTCAGCATAGACATGGCCCCGCGCCATTATGCCGATGACCGGTCCGGTGACGTTGAGCCGATAGAAGGCTGCGCCCGCGAGCGGCAGGTCGACACCCTTGGCGAGCGCCCGGAACAGGCCCAACCGCTTTCCTGCCATGGTCGGTAGCGGGCCACGCCAGGTTGGCGACACCAGGACGAGGCGGCCGGTGCTATCGGGATCGGCCGCCGCCTGCGCCAGCACGTAGCCGGTGGCATGGCCCGCCGCGACAGTAATCTCGGGCCGGATGACCTCGGCCAGCACGAAGCGCAGGAAATCCCGATAAATATCCGGTCGCCAATCCACCTTCGGCCGCGGCAGCGTACCGAAACCTGGCCAGTCGATCGCAACTGTCGCGTAGTGCTCGGCCAGCCTTTCCTGCAATGGACGCATCTCTTCGCGCATGGAGATCGAGCTGAGCGCGGGCAGCAGCAACATGCCCGGACCAGTACCGGCGCGCGTCAATCCGACGGTGACCGGCTTGCCGTCAGCCACCCATTCGATCCGGTCTTCGGTCCATTCCATGACTTCACCAATCCCACCTTATATAGTATAGTACCCTATACCATTTGGAGGAGAGGTTAGCCACCGCCATGTCTCACACCATCCGCGACAAAGAGAAGCTGATTGCCCGAGTGCGCCGCCTGAAAGGTCAGATCGAGGGGATCGAGCGCGCGCTTGAGGCCGAGAAACCCTGCGGCGAAATCCTGCGCCAGCTCGCCTCTGCCCGCGGCGCAATGAGCGGGCTGACTGCCGAGGTGATGGAGGATCATCTGCGCGAGCATGTGCTTCATGCTGAAACCGACGCCGACCGCCGGCAGGGCGGCGAAGAACTGATCGAAGTCATCCGAACCTACATGAAGTAAGCCGGAACGCCGGCGGGAGCCAAGTCACATGTCCGCAGTCGACATCTCAACACATACCCACGATCACAACTTCCTCGGGCGCGACCACCGACGGAACGAATATAGGGTTTGGCTGGTCATCGCCCTGACCGCGTCGATGATGGTCGTCGAGATCGTCGCGGGTACGGTCTATGGCTCGATGGCGCTGGTGGCCGATGGTTGGCACATGTCCACCCATGCCGGCGCGATGCTGATTACCGCGCTGACTTACCTCTACGCGCGCCGCCACGCCGATGATCGCCGCTTCACCTTCGGCACCGGCAAGCTCGGCGATCTTGGTGGCTTTGCCAGCGCCGTCGTCCTTGCCCTGATCGCGTTGCTGATCGGCTGGGAGAGCCTCGTGCGGCTGGCCAATCCGGTCGAGATCAGCTTCGGGCAGGCCATCGCCGTCGCCGTGGTGGGACTGGTGGTCAATCTTGTCTGCGCCTGGCTGCTTCGCGACGATCATTCCCATCATCACCATGGGCACCATCATGCACACGAGCACGATCATGACCACGGCCACCATGAGCATGCACGCGACAACAACCTCCGCGCCGCCTATCTGCATGTGCTGGCGGATGCGCTGACCTCTATCCTCGCCATCGTGGCATTGCTGGCCGGACGCAGCTATGGCTGGCTCTGGGCCGATCCCCTCATGGGCGTCGTCGGCGCGCTGGTGATCGCACGCTGGTCTTGGGGGCTGATCCGTGATTCCGGCGGCGTCCTGCTGGATAGGCTTCCCGATGACGAGGATCTGCCCGCGGAAATCCGCGAGGCGCTGGAAACCGACACCGACCGGATTGCAGACCTGCATGTCTGGCAGGTTGGGCCAGGACACCACGCCGCCATCCTCTCGGTGGTATCGAGCGCTCCCCGAGAACCGTCGCACTACAAGGCTCGCCTCGCGGAAATACACGAACTCTCCCACATCACCGTCGAGGTCGAACGGGTGAGTGTCACCGCCTGAATCCGAAATGGATTGAACGAGGCCCGCCGGAGGAAGTTTGATGACCCGCTTCATCGAAGGTCACGACCGCCATCAACCCAGTCTACTTCCTCCCTGCATTGACGACTATGTTGCCCCCGAGGCGCTCGTCCGGGTCGTTGACGCGTTCGTCGAGACTCTCGATCTTGCGGCACTCGGCTTCGGTCGCACAGTCTCGGCGACGACCGGACGCCCGGGCTTCCACCCTGGCGATATGCTGCGCCTCTATGTCTGGGGCTATCTGAACCAGCTTCGCTCCTCCCGACAATTGGAACGTGCCTGCGAGCGTGATCTTGAGGCGATTTGGCTGATGCGGCGCATGTCGCCCGACTACCGGACGATCGCCGCATTCCGGCACGACAACCCGGAAGCCATAGTCGGCGCAGGTGCTGCCTTCATCCGCTTCTGTCGCGAAGCCGGGCTGATCGCGGGCGGCAAGGTCGCGCTGGATGGCACCAAGATGCGGGCGGTGGCCAGCGCCAAGAACATTGCCGGGGCCGAACGCCTTGCCAGAGACATTGCGCATACTGAAGCGGAAATCGCCTACTATCTCGACCGTCTCAACATTGCCGATGAGCATACCGCCCAAGGGATCGAGGATCAGACGGTTCATCGTGATGCCTTTGCCCAGGCTATCGGTTCGCTGGAGCGCCGGAAGGCGAGACTTGAGCGGCGGCAATCCGAGCTTGGCGATCACGACACGGATGTCGTCGTCTTCGGAGAACCGGACGCAAGACCGATGGGCTATGGCCGCGCACCGAAGTTCCCCGCATACAATATGCAGAGTGTCGTCGACGTCGAAAGTGGCTTGATCGTTCATCAAGATGTCGCCAACGAGGCCAACGACAGCCAGTTGCTTCACCCGATAGCGATGGCCACGAAAGAGGTTCTCGAAGTCGACGAACTGGACGTTCTGGCCGATGGGGGATACTCGAACGCCCAGGAAGTTGCCCGTTGCGAACAGGATGGCGTTCGCGTCGCCGCCCCAATCAAACGGGGCGCCATGAGGGCGGAATACTTCCGGCCCATACAGTTCGTTCATGACGAAGGGACAGACACCATCCGCTGTCCGGCCGGAGCCATCATGCACCCGAAGGGCAAGCACACCCGCAATCGCGCCATTCGATACCGGACGCCGGCCTGCCAGACTTGCCAGATCAAAGGACAATGCACGCCAGGATACCAGCGCACGATCCATCGGCTTGTGGACCAGGGGGCGCTCGACCGTATGGAACGGCGAATCCACGAGAATCCTGATCTGATGACGGTTCGTCGTTGCACCGTCGAGCATCCCTTCGGGACCATCAAAAGAATGACCGGCGGAGGACGCTTCCTGACACGAGGACTGAGGCGAGTGAAGGCGGAAGCAGCGCTCTCGGTTCTCGCCTTCAACCTTATCCGTGCCTCAAACGCCTTTGGAGTACAAACGCTGATGGCACGGGGGTGATCGGAGCCTTCGCGCTGGTATGATCTGCCGATCTGCCGCCAATGGCGTTCGCGTTTTTGCACAGCCTGCCCCGCAACGCCCCCTTAGAGTGAGAGTGCGGATCGGGTTTTCCGTGACGGGTTGAGGGCTGGAGGAGAGGCCTCCGGCGCCCGTCGCGGAGAACCGCGATGTCCAGACATCATCATCATGCTCGCGCCCGTGCGGACCGCGCGAGTCTCTACGACGACATCACCAACAAGATCATCGCCGAGTTGGAGGTTGGGCGTGTGCCCTGGGTCCAGCCCTGGGGAACGGCGGCCGCAAAGGCGCCGCTTGCCATGCCAGCGAACGCCGCGACCGGCCGGCAGTATTCGGGGATCAATGTGCTGATCCTGTGGGGCGCGGTCATCGAGCACGGCTTTCCCCTCCAGAGCTGGCTGACCTTTCGCCAAGCACTGTCGCTCGGCGGCCATGTCCGCAAGGACGAGCGTGGCACCACGGTCGTCTACGCCGATCGCTTCGTTCCCGACGACGAGAAGAAGCGTGCGCAGGAGACCGGTGAGGAGGCGCAGGCGATTCCGTTCCTCAAGCGCTTCACCGTGTTCAACGTCGCGCAGTGCGAGGATCTGCCCGACGACCTTGCGGTCGCGGCGCCTGCGCCGGAGCCCGACCTGATCGAGCCGCGCGTCGAAGCGCTGATCAAGAAGACCGGCATCGCCTTTCGCATCGGCGGCAACCGCGCCTTCTACGTGCCGACGCATGACTACGTGCAGGTCCCGCCTCCGCAGGCGTACTTCCAAACCATCGACTGGCACCGCACGGCCCTGCATGAGCTTGGCCATGCAACAGGTCATGCATCGCGTCTCGGCCGCGACCTCTCCGGCTCCTTCGGCTCGAAGAAATACGCGTTCGAGGAACTGGTCGCCGAGATGAACGCGGCGTTCTGCTGCGCTTCGCTCGGCATTGTCCCGACCGTGCGACACGCCGACTACATCGGTTCGTGGCTGGAGGTGTTGCGCGAGGATAATCGTGCCATCGTTCGCGCCGCGTCCCAGGCCAGCAAGGCGGCTGACTGGCTGCTTGCCTTCCTCCCCGAAACCGAGACGGCCAGCGAACCCGCGAACGACAGGAGGGCGGCATGATCCTCCTGACCGATGGCCTGCGCGAGCGACTGCTCGCCAATGGGCTTGAACGCGGCGCTGACCATGTGCCCGTCGTCAAGTTCTTCAACCCGCTGGGTGAAGGCGTCTGGCTCGCGACCGAGCTGGACGCGGACGGCGATACGCTCTTCGGACTCGCCGATCTCGGCGATCCCGAGCTAGGCAGTTTCTCCCTCGAAGAACTGACCTCGATCCATCTGCCGTTCGGGATGGGGATCGAACGCGACATCCTGTTCACCGGCGATTTCTCGCTCTCGGTCTGGGCGGAAGCCGCTCGCGAGGCGGGGAGCATCCGCGCGGCGGAACGCATCCTCTACCGCGCAGCGCGGCCGCGCCGCGATGGGACGTAACGCGCCCATCCTGAAACCCGCAAAGCTGGAAACGCACACGTCTGTATCTCCGCCTTGCGGAAAACCGGATCATCTGCCGGCGGCGCCGTCCTCAGAGGTAGAGGGCGGCGCTTCGCTTTGTGACGGGTTGGAAGCCGAGAGAGAGGCTCTCGGCGCCCGTCGCGGAGTATCCCGACATGGCAAAGGCTGCCAAGAAGATCGTCTTCTCGCGCTCGCGCGACATTCCCTTCAACAAGCTCGTGCTCTCGGAGGCCAACGTCCGGCGAACCCGGCCGGAAGCCGAGCTCGACGAGCTGGTCCACGACATCGGCCGACGCGAGGACCTCGTCCAGGGCCTCAACGTCCGCGCCATCCTCGATGAGGACGGCAACGAGACCGGCATGTTCGAGGTGCCGGCGGGCGGGCGCCGCTATCGCGCGATCGAGCGCCTGGTGAAGGCCAAGCGCTTCCCGAAGGACGGGCTCGTCCCCTGTATCGTTCGGAAGTCCGACACCAAGATTCTCGCCGAAGACGACTCCCTCGCCGAGAACCTTCTGCGCGCGGGCCTTCATCCTCTCGACCAATTCCGCGCATTCCAGGACATGCTCGACAAGGGCATGACCGAGGAAGAAATCGCCGCGGCCTATCTCACGACGGTGCAGGTCGTGAAGCAGCGGCTGCGTCTCAACGCGGTCTCGCCCGTCCTGCGCGACGCTTATGCCCAGGAGAGCATGACGCTCGACATGCTGATGGCCTTCACCGTCAACCCCGATCATGCGCGTCAGGAGCAGGTGTGGGAAGCCGTGCAGCATTCGTACAATCGGCAGCCCTGGCATATCCGCCAGTTGCTGACCGAGACCACGATCCCGGCCTCGGACAAGCGCGCGCGCTTTGTCGGCGCCGACGCGTATGTCGCGGCCGGCGGCGCGGTGCTGCGCGACCTGTTCGAGGACGATAATGGCGGCTGGCTCCAGGACCCAGCGCTGCTTCACCGCCTGGTCGGCGAGCGGCTCAAGACCGTGGCCGAGGAGATCGCCAGCGAAGGCTGGAAGTGGGTGAAGATCGACCTCGACCTGCCGTATGGCTACGATCATGGTCTGCGCCAGATCGCCGGCGCTTCCGTTGATCTCACCGACGAGGAACGGGCCGAACGCGAGACGCTGCGCGCCGAATACGATCGGCTCGAGGCGGAGTATGACGGCGCCGACGAGCTGCCGGACGAGATCGATCAGCGCCTGGGTGAGATCGAGGAGGCTCTCGAGGCCTTCGAGAAGCGTCCGGTCGTCTACGATCCCGCCGACATCGCTCGCGCCGGGGTCTTTGTCAGCGTGGACCGCGACGGCGACGTCGTGGTCAACCGTGGCTATGTGCGGCCCGAGGACGATGCGCCTGTTGCCGTCGACGGCGCCGACGCTGAGGTCGATGGAGAGGACGGTGGGATTGATGTTCCCACAACGCCGTCCGTTCAGCGCGCTGTCATCACCATCGGCGGACAAGAGCCGGAGGGCGACGAAGATGAGGACGATGATGGCGTCAAACCGCTGCCCGAGCGCCTGGTCATCGAGCTCACTGCGCACCGCACGCTGGCTCTGCGGGAATCAGTCGCCAACCATCCGCACGTCGCTCTCACGGCGCTCCTGCACAAGCTGGTGCTCGACGCCTTCAAGCGCAACGCGCACGGCTCCGCCGTCGAGGCAGCCGTTCGGGAGGTTCACTTTCCCGTTCAGGCCACCGACCTGAAGGACAGCGCTTCCGCGAAGGCCATCCAGGCCCGTGTGGAAGCGTGGAAGGCCGACATGCCGATCGAGGACGACGATCGGCTGTGGGACTGGATCGCGGGGCTTGACGATGCGAGCCGTCTCGCACTGCTCGCACATTGCGTCAGCTATGGGATCAACGCTCTTCACGAGCGTCCGAATCCCTATAGCGGCAACGGCGTCTCGCAGCACGGCCTCGACCGGCGGATGCGCGACGCCGACCGCCTCGCGCGCGCCACGGGCCTTGACATGGTGGAGGCTGGATGGCGCCCGACCGCGGCGAACTATCTCGGCCGCGTCACCAAGAGTCGGATCGTCGAAGCCGTGCGAGAAGCACTCGGCGAGGAGAAGGCGCAGCTTATCGACCACCTCAAGAAGGCCGACATGGCCAAGGAGGCCGAGCGTCTGCTCGCGGATACCGGTTGGCTGCCGGAGCCGCTGCGTTCCGCCGATGCCGACGCGACGACCACGGCGGAGGCGAACGAGGCCGAAGCCGACGATGCGCTGCCGGCCTTCCTCGCCGACGATGAGGACGAGCAGCCAGGTGACGGCGAGGTCGATGTCGACGACCCGGCGATGATCGCCGCCGAGTAACGCGACCATGGCGGGGGTGGCTTCAATCGCTCCCGCCATTTCTCAACAAGGAGCATTCCGATGACCAAGCTCAGCTCGGCCACGCCGCGCCGCGTCGTCTTCCAGTATTTCGTGCCGGTCCACGTCGAGGTCGAGGACGGCCTCGTCAGCAGCGTGACGGTGATCGACGAAACGCCCGTCGAGAACCCGACCTTCGTCGAAGGGCACACCGACTATCTCGATGAAGCGGTGAGCGCCGCCGATGACGGCCAGTCCTGGCCCTCGTGGGAGTTCGGCTACTAGCCAGCTCTCTCCTCACTAAACCCTCAACGGCCCGGCCCTCGCGCCGGGCTTTCTCGTTTCAGGAGCCTGTCATGCCCACCTATACCGTTGAAACGACCTATCGTGTGCCGGTCTACCGGCAGCGAACCTATGAGGCCGCGACTCCGGCCGAAGCCTGCCGTCAGGCCATCGAGGACGATGACTGGTCGAACGACAAGCTCGACTACGAGGCCGCCGGCGAAACCTATGTTACCGGCATCTGGCTCGGCGCTGACGCCGCCTATTCGGGTGAGACTGTCCCGGTCCCATCGCATTTCGATGAGACCATCCATCGCAAGGCCGCGCACTTCGAGGTGCTGTTCGGCCTCCTCAAGATCTTCGTTGCGGATCAGAGGGCCGAGCGACGGACAGACGCATACTGGCTCGCGCGCGCAAACGCCGCGATCGCAAAGGCCGAAGCGATCCTGGCCGGCGCTCGCGATCCCGACGAGCCCGTCGCGGCACCGCGGCCCTATCACGTCCTTGCACAGCTCCAGGAGGATCGCGTTCGCGACCAGATCGCATCGATCATCGAGACCGATCATGACTTCGAGGGTCTGACGCCGAACGCAGTATCGGATGACGACGTTCATGCCGCTTGCCTGTCCGTCGCCGCCAACACCGATCTCACCGAGGAAGTCGGCGCAGCCGAGTTCCGCGCAGCACTCGCCGCCCTGCGAGCGGCGAAGGACGCGAAGGGGGACTGAGATGTACGGCGCCTATCTCCGCCTCGACGTCACGGTCTGGGCCAGCAACCGCACGGTGATCCGCGCTGCGCGGCGCAAGCTCGCGCAATCGGCTCGCCGCGATCCCTCCAAGCGGGACGCGCGCAAGCGCTTCTACCGCGAGATGCTCGAGCATCACGCCAACGCGCAGCGGCTCGTCGTCCAATTCCGGCTCTGACGCTCAGGCAGAAACCCCGTCTTTCAACCAGCCCGGCACGCGCCGGGCTTTGTCGTTTCAGGAGGCTGACATGGCCGATTTCTTCACACACTTCTCCTGTCTTCTCGACCTCGGCACGCCGGAGAACGCCGCGCGTGCGCTCGATCTCTACAGCCGCATGATGGAGGCGAACGCCGCGGAGGACCCGCCGTCCGATGCGTTTCTCCTGTCCATCCAGCCAGAGCATGGCGGAAGCCAGCTCTGGATTCGCGACGATGCTACCGGCGATGCGCAGACCGTGATCGACTTCGTGCTCCGATGTGCCGAGGAATTCGGCCTCACTGGGCGCTGGGGCTTCCAATGGGCAAACACGTGTTCGCGCCCGCGCGTGAACGCCTTCGGGGGCGGCGCGCACGTCCTCGACCTCGGCCGTCGCAAGACCGTGGCTTGGATTGCAACCAATCCCTGGCTCGACGCCACGCTCTCGGCCAAGCGCAGCAAGCGAGGTGCGGCATGAGCATCCCCGATCACGCACGCGCCAATTTCGCGACGCTGCTGCGGGCCGCGGCTGATGGCAACCTCGCGCTTATGGAATGCACCGACGCCGTCACCGGCGAGGCGCGCTTCGTCATCTGCGCTGTCGGGCGCGACGGCACGGATTTCGTGTTCACACCGTTTGGCCATCTCGCTGACGGCAATCCGTTCGACGCCTACGTGCCGCCGTCCGCAACCCTGCCGGACGAACCGCCCCCCTGATCTCTCGCGCCGCGGGCCTGTCTGGACGCGGCGGCTCGCTGGTCAACGGGCGAGCCGTTTCCGCATCGGCTCCCGATGCGTGACCTGCCGCATCTCAGCCGCGTCCCGTCGCCATAGGAGATCAGGAGGCGATCGCATGTGCAGGGTTCTCAACAAGCATCACGCAGGCGTGCCGGCGGGCGCCGTCTACATCGGCCGCGGCAGCAAATGGGGCAATCCGTTCCGGATCGGCCCGGACGGCGACCGCGCCGCTGTCATCGCGAAACACGAGCGCTGGCTCGCCGATCAGCATCACTTGCTGCGCGCGCTCGACGAGCTTCGCGGCCGCGATCTCGTCTGCTACTGCGCGCCGCGTCCGTGCCACGGCGATCTGCTGCTGAGGCTCGCCAACGCAACGCGCGACGAGCGCATCGCGTAGTGGCGCGCTGTGAGGGCAGCGGCGTGACGAGAGGGAGAGCTTGGCCGGGATGGGTTTGAGCCGGAGCGGTCCAGAGAGAGCGCCGGCCGGCTCGCCCGTTCCCGCTCTCCCGAGGCTCACCGACATGACCCCAACCACCGCTCTTGCGGCCGCGCCTGCGGTCGCGGCGTCCCCGCTTGCGTCTCCCTCCGACATCGCCCGCTGCATCGGCGCAGCCGCGCACCATCTCCTTCCGCATCTCGAACAGGGCAGACAGGTCGACGCCGCGACCCTTCGTGCCGCGATGGAGCGAGCCTTCGGCGCCTCCGACGCGTCCGGCACCTGGGACTGGAAGGCAGCTTATGACGCCTGCGAGGCCGCCACCGTTCTGTTTCTCCGCAAATATGGAAAGGCGCTTCTGCGCAAGGCCGGTTCTCCGGCCCTGGCCCTCCCCATGCTGGAGAAGATCGTCGGCCTCCTGCCGACGCACGCGCGCCGCTCGTCCGAGAGCGAGGCGCTCCAGCAGTTCTCGACGCCGACCCCGCTCGGCCTCGCGGTCGCGACGGCCGCGGCGGTCACCCCAGCCGACCGCGTGCTCGAGCCGTCGGCGGGCACCGGCCTGCTCGCCATCCTTGCGGAGATCGCGGGCGGATCGCTCGTCCTCAACGAGCTGGCCGAGACTCGCGCCGGCATTCTCTCCCTGCTGTATCCGAACGTCGGCGTGACCCGTCACGACGCCGCGCAGATTCACGATCATCTCGACGCCGCCATCGTGCCGAGCGTCGTGATCATGAACCCGCCGTTCTCGGTGATGGCCAACGTGCAAGGCCGCATGGCCGACGCCGCGCTCCGCCATATCGGCTCGGCCCTGGCGCGGCTTGCCGACGGCGGCCGGCTGGTCGCGATCACCGGCGCCAATGTCGCGCCCGACGCGCCGGCCTGGCGCGACGCCTATGTCCGGCTGCAGGAACGCGGCCGTGTGGTCTTCTCCGCCGCCATCGATGGCCGGGTTTATGCCAAGCACGGCACGACCTTCCCGACACGGCTGACCGTCATCGACAAGCGACCGGCCGACGATCCGACCGCGTTCCCGGTCGCACCCGGTGTCGCGCCGGACGTCGGGACGCTGCTGGCCTGGATCGCCGAGCACGTTCCGCCACGGCTGCCGGTCGATGCCTCCGCCGCCCTGCCGGCCGTCACGACGCCGCGCACCGTTCGCGGCTATCTCGCACGCGCCGCACAAACTGCAACGCGACCGTCGAGCGTCGCCGAGCCTGAAGGCGTCGAACTCAGCTACGAGACGATCGACTGGACGCCGCCGCAGGGCGCGCGCCTCTCCGATTCCATCTACGAGGACTATGCGCTCCAGAGCATCCGGATTGCCGGCGCTCAGGATCACCCGACGCAGCTCGTCCAATCGGCGGCGATGGCCTCCGTCGCGCCGCCCAAGCCGACCTACCGTCCTCGACTTCCTGCCAACATCCTCAACGTGCTTTCCGGCGCCCAGCTCGAAACGCTGATCTACGCAGGCGAGACGCACTCGGACTATCTCGCCGGCGCCTGGATGGTCGACGCAACGCTTGACGTCGTGACCGCCGCAGCGGAGGACGCCAAGGGCGCAATCCGCTTCCGGCGCGGCTGCATGATCGGCGACGGAACGGGCGTCGGCAAAGGCCGCGAGTCTGCCGGCATCATCCTGGACAATTGGATGCAGGGCCGCCGCAAGGCGGTTTGGATCTCCAAGTCCGATAAGCTGATCGAAGATGCGCAGCGCGACTGGTCGGCGCTCGGCATGGAGCGATTGCTCATCACGCCGCTCTCGCGATTCCCGCAGGGCAAGCCGATCACGCTTCGGGAAGGCGTCCTATTCACCACCTATGCCACGCTACGCTCCGACGACCGCGGCGAACGCCTTTCCCGCGTGCGGCAGATCGTTGAATGGTTGGGCTCCGACTTCGACGGAGTGATCATTTTCGACGAAGCGCACGCCATGCAGAACGCGGTCGGCGCCAAAGGTGAACGCGGCGATCAGGAGGCCTCGCAGCAGGGCCGCGCAGGCCTGCGCCTCCAACACGCGCTGCCGGACGCCCGCATTGCCTATGTCTCCGCGACCGGCGCGACGACCGTGCACAATCTCGCCTATGCGCAGCGCCTCGGCCTCTGGGGTGGCGAAGACTTCCCGTTCTCGACCCGGGCCGAATTCGTGGAGGCGATCGAAGCCGGCGGTGTCGCCGCCATGGAGGTGCTCGCCCGCGACCTGCGGGCGCTCGGCCTCTACACCTCGCGCTCACTGAGCTTCGCCGGCGTCGAATACGAGTTGGTCGAGCATGAGCTGACGCCCGAGCAGACCCGCGTCTATGACGCCTACGCGGACGCCTTCGCGATCATTCATAACAACCTCGACGCCGCCATGCAGGCCGCCAACATCACCGGCGGAAGCGAGGGCGGATCGGGGACGCTGAACCGCCAGGCCAAGTCGGCTGCCCGGAGCGCGTTCGAGTCGGCGAAGCAGCGCTTCTTCGGGCACCTCCTCACCAGCATGAAGACGCCGACCTTGATCCGCTCGATCGAGCGCGATCTCGAAGACGGCCATGCCGCCGTCGTCCAGATTGTCTCGACGGGTGAAGCCCTGATGGAGCGGCGTCTCGCGGAGCTCCCGACCGAGGAGTGGAACGACGTTCGCGTTGACATCACTCCGCGGGAATATGTCCTCGACTATCTTGCCCATTCCTTCCCGGTGCAGCTGTACGAGCCCTTCACCGACAGCGAGGGCAAGCTGTCGTCGCGTCCGGTCTATCGCGACGGCCAGCCGGTCGAGAGCCGGGAGGCTGTGCAGCGACGGGATGCGCTCATCGCCAAGCTCGCGAGCCTGCCCCCCGTTCCCGGCGCGCTCGACCAGATCGTACAGCGCTTCGGCACCGACATGGTGGCGGAGGTGACGGGCCGGTCGCGCCGGATCGTCCGCAAGTCGAGCGGCGCCACCAGGAGCGATCGCCTTGTCGTCGAAACCCGGGCGGCCTCCGCCAATCTCGCCGAGGCGCAGGCGTTCATGGACGACCAGAAGCGCATCATTGTGTTCAGCGACGCGGGTGGCACCGGCCGCAGCTATCATGCCGAGCTTACGGCGAGGAACACGCGCCTTCGCGTGCACTATCTCCTCGAGCCCGGCTGGAAGGCGGATACGGCCATCCAGGGACTCGGCCGCACGCATCGCACCAACCAGCAGCAGCCTCCGCTGTTCAGGCCGGTCGCGACGAACGTGAAGGCCGAGAAGCGCTTCCTGAGCACGATCGCACGCCGGCTCGATACGCTCGGCGCGATCACGCGCGGCCAGCGCCAGACCGGCGGCCAGAACCTGTTCAGGCCTGAAGATAATCTCGAAAGCCACTACGGACGCGACGCCTTGCGCCAGCTCTACATGCTGCTCGTTCGCGGCAAGATCGAGGGCTGCTCGCTTCAGCGCTTCGAAGCGGCGACCGGCCTGAAGCTCATGGATGCGAACGGCATCAAGGATGACCTGCCGCCGATCACCACCTTCCTCAACCGCATGCTCGCGCTGACCATCGAGCTGCAAGGTGTCCTGTTCACGGCCTTCGAGCAACTGTTGAACGCCCGCATCGAGGGCGCGATCGCCGCCGGCACCTACGACATGGGCCTGGAAACGCTGCGGGCGGAAAGTTTCGTCGTCACCGACCGCGAGACGATCTACACGCATCCGGGCACCGGCGCGGAGACGCGCCTCCTGACCATCATGCAGCGCCAGCGCAATTGTCCCGTCACGCTGGACGAAGCGCTGAGCCGGCTGCGCGAGCGCGGATCGCGGCTTCTCGTCAACGAACGCTGCGGGCGTGCCGCCGTGCAGGTCCGGGCGCCGTCCGTCATGCTCGACGACGGCGATGTCGAATACCGCGTGCGTCTGATCCGGCCGATGGAAGCACCGAACGTCCCCGTCCGCATGATGGCGGAGAGCCATTGGCAGGAGGCAGACGAAGCGGCCTTCGCCGACGCCTGGACCACGGAACTGAACGAGGTGCCGGCGTTCGCCGACTCGACCATCCACATGGTCGCGGGTTTGTTGCTCCCGATCTGGAAGCGGCTGCCGAACGAGTCGACACGCGTCTATCGGCTGCAAACCGACGACGGCGAGCGCATCATCGGACGCAGGGTCTCGCCGGCGTGGGCAGCGACCGCCACGGCGACCGGCCTGCCTTCGCTGACGCCGGACGACGCCTTCGCCGCCCTTGTCGAGGGCAAGACCGTCATCGATCTTGCCGAGGGGCTCCAGCTTCGTCGCGTTCGGTTGATGGGTCGTCATCGCATCGAATTGTCGGGCTTCACCGACACCATGCGCGAACGGCTCACGGCCTACGGCCTCTTCCACGAGATCATTTCGTGGAAGCTGCGCATGTTCGTGCCCACCGACGCGAGCGGCCCCGCGATCCTCGCCAAGGTGATGGATCGCTATCCGGTCGCGCGCGTCGGCGAGCGGGAGGCCGCGTGATGTCCCGGCTCGATGCTTCGGAACTCGCACACCGTCTCGCGCGCAACGCCGAGGCGGTGTGCCGCCACTATCTCTCCAACGGCCATCGCGAAGGTCGCTATTGGATGGTGGGCGACGTGCGCAACACGCCTGGGCGCTCGATGTTCGTGCGCCTGGCCGGCCCCGAGAGCGGCAAGGGTGCGTCGGGCAAATGGACCGACGCCGCCACCGGCGAGCATGGCGACCTTCTCGACGTCATCCGCGAGAGCTGCGGCCTCCTGGATTTCGCTGATGTCGCCAAGGAGGCACGCGCCTTCCTCAGCTTGCCGCAACCCGAACCGCCGCGCGACGAGCGCCGCCACGCGTTACATCCTACCCCGACAGGGTCGTCGGAGGCTGCGCAGCGCTTGTTCGCGATGTCGCGACCGATCCACGGCACGCTGGTCGAGGCATATCTCCGCAGACGCGGCATTACGTCTTTGCACGGAACCGGATCGCTCCGCTTTCACCCACGCTGCTACTACCGGCCAGACGAGCATTCCGCGACGGAGACCTGGCCCGCCATGATCGCAGCGGTCACCGATCTCGACGGCCGCCTCACCGGAGCGCATCGGACCTGGCTCGATCCCGAGGGCTTTGACCCCATTCGCCTCGGCAAGGCGCCGATCGACACGCCGCGTCGCGCGATGGGCGATCTTCTCGGACACGCTGTCCGCTTCGGAGTGGCCGGCGATGTCATGGCTGGCGGCGAAGGCATCGAGACCATGCTGTCGCTCAGGATGGCGCTACCCGACATGCCGATGGTCGCCGCTTTGTCGGCCGCCCATCTCTCGGCCATCCTGTTCGCGGACACGCTGCGCCGACTCTACATCGCGCGTGACGACGATCCGGCGGGCGACGGCGCGATGGCCGCGCTGATCGAGCGTGCGTCCGACGACGGTATCGAGGCGATCGTGCTGTCGCCGAGACTGGGCGACTTCAACGAGGATCTCCGCATGCTCGGCCCCGACGCGCTGCGGGCGAACCTTCGGGCGCAGCTCGCGTCGCGGGATGTCACCCGTTTCATGGCCGAGGCCGCATAGAGCTCGCGATCGTGACCGCATGGCCGGGACGAAGGTGAGGTCCAGTGCCTCGCCGGCGGCCGATGCTCAGGCGTGCCGGAGAGAGCCGCGCCCTCGGCCTTCAAGAGGGCGATCGGGACGGCAAACGGCCCGGCCCGGCAACCTCGTGGGCCGACTATTTTCCGTCGGCGGCAGAGCCGCCTTTACATCGCGAAGCAAAATAGTCGGCCCCCTTCGGCCCTCCGCTGCGCTTCGGCCCTGCGCTTCGCTCCGGGTGCAGGGCCGCACCGCCCGCCGTCTTCCGCCGCCATGAAGGCCGCGAGGGTCGCGGTCAATCCAGCGACGGAGCATCCCATGACCACCGACGACGACTTCGAACCCCACCACAATTCGTCTCCGACCGATCACGTTCTCGCCGAGCTGCAGCTCTACGGCTTTCGCCCCTTCCAGGACGAACCCGATCCACGACCGCTTCCCGAGGGCAATGTCGTCGCCGGCGCCATTGCCGACATCTTCGATGCTCTCGTCGCTACGCTCAGCGACACACGCCTCGAACCCGATCTCGAAGACCTGCTGTGGTCGACCACCAACGTCTTCCATCGCGCCGCCGACCGCATCGCCCGAGAGCTCGACGATAACGAGCAGGCGCAGCGCCGCAGCCAACGCGAACAGGACGGCACCGAGGTCAAGTCTGTCGAACTCGAGCGCCTGATCGCCGAGGGGCAGACGCTCATCGAACGACGCGACGCCTTCGAACTGATGCGCGACCAGGCGTGCGAGCATTTCGAGCGTCACGCTGGCTCGGCCTGGCGGCCGCGCAACGGCTCACTCGTCAACCATCGTGCGATGACCGCGGCGATGATCGACAGCCGGGACTTCCTTGCCGCGAAGAAGCGGTCCGAGACCGAGGTCATGCTGCCGCCCGGCCCGAAGGTCGCGCTCAGCGGCGGGCTCGACTTTAACGATCATCGGCTGATCTGGGACAAGCTCGACCAGGTGCGTGCCAAGCACCCCGACATGGTGCTGATGCACGGCGGATCACCGAAGGGCGCCGAGCGTATCGCCGCCCGCTGGGCCGATCACCGCAACGTGCCGCAGATCGCCTTCAAGCCCGACTGGACGAAACATGCGAAGGCCGCACCATTCAAGCGCAACGACGCAATGCTGGCCGTGCTGCCTATCGGCGTCATCGTCTTCCCGGGAACGGGCATCCAGGACAACCTGACCGACAAGGCCCGCAAGATCGGAGTTCCCGTCTGGCGCTACGGCGACAAGCCGAAGTGATCGCCGTCAACACCTGCCTCAATCAGAGCGCCGCGGCGAATTCGGTTCGCCGCGGCCTTCTCTTCTTTGCTATAATATCCGTCCGCGCCGTGGTGGTGGTGGAAGGCGCGACCGTCAGATGCTTCTCACGGAGGCCACCACCATGATTGTCATCAGCATCCTCGCCAGCATCGCCGCCATCGGCGTGATCTGCTGTCTGTTGTTCTACCTCGCCGTCTACGCGCTACCGCTGTTCGCCGGCGTGACGGCAGGCGTTTGGGCCTACGGCACCGGCGCTGGCTGGCTCGGAGGAATCGCCGTTGGGATCATTGCCGGTCTCGCAACGCTCCTCATCGGCCACTTGCTGCTCATTTTCGTCAAGCCGCTCTGGCTCCGCCTCATGATCGCAGCGGTCTTCGTGGCGCCAGCGGCCATCGCCGGCTATCACGCAACCCATGGCATCGTGAAGCACACCATGCCTTCCGAGACGTGGCAGATCGCCTTTTCGGTTGTCGGCGCGATCGTCGTCGCCATTACTGCCTTCGCTCGCCTCGCGACGCTGGCCCCGCCCGGTCGGGCCGGCCAAGGCGTGGTTCGCGCCTGACGCCATTCCAGCCGGCGCGGCATCACCAGATCAGGCTGTAGCCTTCGACTCCGCCGCGTCAGTTGGCAGTTCGCTGCGGAACTCCCGGCTCAGAGCGAGCCCCTGGTGGCGCGTCACGTTGAAATGCGGGCCAGGCCGCGCAGCGAACGACGACGCCTGCGAAGGCGGTGGCCAGATCGCTCGCCACTTCTTGTTCGTCGGGAGCATTGATGCGGGAGGTTCGTTTGCCTCGACATGATGAAGCACTGGCCGCCGTCCGCCGTGTCTCAGCGGCTGCACGACGGGTGTCGCCAAGTTCGCCTTGATCCTTCTCTGTCTGATCGAGCGCTCCAAGCGGCCTCTTTGATGGGCTGATCTGGCCGAAGGCCGGCTTCGCCTCGATCGCCTATGCCGCAATGGCGCCGATCAACTTTCTTCCCCTGGGCTGCGCCCATTCCTCGCGAAACAAGAAAGTCTCCCGGCTGCCATCCTCCGCTGCGCTTCGGCCTGCAAACAGGTGCGGCGTCGATCGCCTCCGGCCAACCGATCGCCATCGAGGCCGCAATGGTGCGGGCTCGAAATAGAGATCAAGGAGAACTGCCATGGCGACCATCGGCACCTTCAAGAAGTCCGGCGACGAGTTCGTCGGCCAGATCGTCACCCTCAGCGTCCAGGCCAAGAACGTCCGCATCGTCCCCGAGACCAACCGCTCGGGCGAGAACGCCCCCAGCCACCGCGTCTTCGCGGGCCGCGTCGAGATCGGCGCCGCATGGGCCAAGCGCTCCAACGAGGGGCGCGACTATCTGGGTCTCAAGCTGGACGACCCGTCGTTCACGGCTCCCATCTATGCCAACCTCTTCGACGACGAGGACGGCGAAGGCTACAGCCTGATCTGGTCCCGCCCGAACCGCCGCAACGGCGAGTGAGGCTCGAGCTCCAGGCCCCGCCCGGAACACCCAGGCGGGGCTTTCGCTCGCTTCAGCGACCGAATCAGTTCCACCGCCACCCCGTTGCTGACGGAAAACACAGCGATTTTTACTGGCGCCAGTCGCAGAGAGCGACTAAAATAGTCGTAGTTCTGGCGTGCGTGTGCCCGGCGATGGGAGGTGATCATGCATGATCACCGCCCGACAATCGCGGGCCGCGCGCGCGTTGCTGGGTTGGACACAGGAGACGCTCGCTGACAAGGCCCGAGTCTCTCTTACGGCGCTCAAGCGCCTTGAATCAGAGAACAACCTCGCGGTCTACGAATCGACGCGCGACCAGGTTCGTCGCGCCCTCGAGACCAGCGGCATAGTCTTCCTCTCGTCCGATCAAGGCGAAGGAGTGATGCTTGTTCACACTGAGGTCAAAGGCTCGAAGCATAGTCCGTAGCATTGCGGCACGACTCGCGCCAAATCCGATTGCGCGGCCCATGATCGAGTAGCGAGAGCCAGTTGACACAGAACCCATTTGTCGATGAACCACCGCAGAGCGACGAGCTCACACGGTATGACCGAACACACATGAAGCTCTACATGCGCCTGCTCGACGCCGACTCAAGCGGTGCCGACTGGCGAGAGGCTGTTCACGTGCTCTTCGGGATTGATCCGGACAAGGAGCCTTTGCGTGCTAGCCAAGTGCACCGTGCCCATTTGGCTCGCGCTCGCTGGATGGCCGACCACGGATACAGACTACTGCTCCGCGGATAGGCCACTGAATGAAAGCCGTGATGCCGGCGCGGCATCATCTGCTGCCAAGAATCAGACTTCACTCGTCTCCCCTCAGCCATAATCGTTGCTCCTTCGACGCAAGCGGCCACTCGGACCGAGGGAGGGACTAAATGAGACCTGATACATCGCATTGGCATTCGTCAGTATCGTATGACTACGTTGACGGCCTGATCGCATCAGACTTGGCCTGGGAATGGCTGCGGCGAAACACGAACTACCAGCAAGATTATTCGCGAGGCGAGCGCCGTCCGACCCAATTGAAAGACTTGACACGCGAGGTACGCGAGCGCTGGGGGTTGCGCTTTCCCGGTTGACCCGCGCCTGTCAGCGAAAGACCTCACGGTATTCTGGTCACCGGAAGCCGACCCAGGCACGGTTATCCTGGGCTCATGGCCGGCGACATCCACCGTAGACAGCATCGTTGTGCCAACGATAGATGCCGCAACCAGCCATACGGATTCCGATGGTGGCGTAAGTCTCGCCCTCGGCCGCGGCCTTCTGTCGATCCGTGTCCTTCTTGTGCCAGGGGTTGCGGCTGGTCAGCGTGTCTTTGCTCTCCTCCCTCTCGGCGCGGACGGCCTCGATCGGATCGAGGCGGTCGCAAGGCTTTGGCGCATGGCGCACAGCCACCGCTTGCTCCCCGACGCGCGCATTACGGCGCAACAGCGCCGCCGCCTAAGACGCATGCTCCAGGCGGTCGACGGGCACAGCGAAGGAGCGAGCTACCGCCAGATTGCCGAGGCCATCTTCGGCCAATCCCGCATCGCCGAGACGCCTTGGAAAACCTCCGCCCTGCGCGACGCGACCATCGACCTCGTCAAAGACGGCCTGGCCCTGACCGCCGGCGGCTACCGCTCGCTGCTCAAGCGTCGCCGTAGGCTATAGCGCCAAGCCAGGGGGGTGCTTTTTTGGCCACCCCAAATTCGCCATCCCCCATCGCAGTTCCTCTCCGCCACCGTGGCCTTCGGACGCCGCTGATTACCAGCAGCCTCAACAAACGCCCGGAGGTGCGACATGAACAATCTCGCTGGATTGCCGCCACGCTTCTTGCGGACGCCGGAAGCCGCCAACTACCTCGGCCTGTCGAGCCGCACGCTTGAAAAGCATCGGACCTACGGCACAGGCCCGTCATATCGAAAACTCGGCGGACGCGTCGTCTACGCGCTCGAAGACTTGCAGGCCTGGGCCGATCGCGGCGCTGTGACGTCTACGTCAGATCCTCGCGGATCCGTACTCCCGGCCAAGCGCCACACCTCTCCCGTTCCGGCCCGCTCCCACCATCGCTGAGCCCCAATGTCAACGGCGCGGTGCAGCAGCGAGCGCGAGCAGCTCGATCTCTTCCGGGCCTTGCCCGGCGACCTCGCTCCACGCGACGCGCAGGACCTCATGGCATATCCCTTCTTCTCCCTCGCAAAATCAAAAAGACTGACGCCGATCGACTTCAAAGCTGGCACGATCGTGATCCGTGTCGAGGCCGTGGCAGAACATGGCCTGGCGACGATCTGGGACGCCGACGTTCTGATCTGGGCAGCGTCGCAGATCGTCGAGGCGCGCGACCTCGGCCTGAAACCGTCGCGCCTGATGGCGGCGACGCCATACGAGATTCTCTCCTTCATCGGCCGCGGGGTGAGCGCACGCGACTACGATCGTCTCAAAGCCGCGCTCGACCGCCTGCAATCGACCACGGTCGCGACCTCGATCCGCCAGCCGAACGAGCGGCGGATGCACCGCTTCTCCTGGATCAACGAGTGGAAAGAAAAGGCCGATCCACACGGCCGCCCGCTCGGCCTCGAGCTGATCGTGCCCGACTGGTTCTACGCGGCCGTGCTCGACGACGCCCTCGTGCTGACGATCGACCGGGCCTACTTCCGCCTGACCGGCGGGCTGGAGCGCTGGCTGTATCGGCTTGTGCGCAAGCACGGCGGCCGCCAGCAGCACGGCTGGAGCTTCGACGTCGCCTACCTTCATACGAAGTCCGGCAGCCTGTCGCCGCTCAAGCATTTCACCTATGACCTGCGCGACATCGTCCGCCGGCAGACACTGCCCGGCTACCGGCTGACCCTCGAGCAGCCGCCGGACGCCCCGGAACGCCTCGCCTTCGCTCCCGTCGATGCCGCTGCCCTCGCTCCGCTGGGGAAGCGCGAGCCCTCTCGCGCTGGGGATAAGCTGTGAATCGTCTCGTGCTATCGGGGACCGCACCTATCGTGCCATCGGGGACCCGATCCTCGTGCTATCGGGGACCGGAATCGTCGAATCCGAACGCGGATTCAAGGCATTGGGTGCGGCCTAACTTTTGTAACCAAGATTCCTTCGGAATCTTTCTAACGGCCGCTCCGCGATCCACACCTGTGCATGAGCGCTGCCAACAGCGGGGCGTGCCATGATCGTCGCGCTGCTGAACCAGAAAGGCGGTGTCGGCAAGACGACGCTCGCTCTGCATCTTGCCGGCGAATGGGCGCGGCGTGGCCAGCGTGTCACCGTCATCGACGCCGACCCGCAAGGCTCCGCTCTCGACTGGTCGCAGCAGCGCGCACGCGAAAGCCTTCCGCGCCTGTTCGGCGTAATCGGCCTGGCGCGCGACACGCTTCATCGCGAAGCACCCGAACTCGCGCGCAACGTCCATCACATCGTCATCGACGGCCCGCCGCGCGTCGCCGGGCTGATGCGCTCAGCGCTGCTGGCGGCGGACATCATCCTGATCCCGGTGCAGCCATCGCCGTTCGACGGTTGGGGCTCGGCCGAGATGCTCGCACTGCTCAGCGAGGCGCGCGTCTACCGTTCGCACCTCGTCGCCCGCTTCGTTCTCAATCGGTGTGGCGCACGCACCGTCATCGCGCGCGAGACGGCGCTCACGCTCGCCGATCACGACCCGCCACTGCTCGCCTCCAAGGTCGGCCAGCGTGTCGCCTTTGCCGACGCCGCCCAGTCCGGCCGCCTCGTCTGGGAAGCCCACGCAACGATTGCGGCGCGCGAGATCACTGCCCTTGCGAGCGAAGTCGGGAGGCTGGCGCGGTGACCCAGCGATCCTCCAAACGCGCCTTCATCGCGCGACCGGCTGATCCCGAACGCTGGATCAAGGCGCCTGCGCCGCGCTCCAACAGCAACGGCGACGCGGCCGCTTACACCGCGCGGCTGACGATCGACATCACGACGGAACTGCGCGGCCGCATCAAGATCGTCGCCTTCCAGCGTGGCCTGACCGTTGCGGACATGCTGCGCGACCTCCTCGCCCGCGAATTCCCTCCAGCCGAAGGAGACCTGCCATGAGTGCCGCATCTCACCTGCGACTCGTGCCGCCGCCCCTTCCCGTCGACGGCCTCACGCGCGTCGAGCTGACCTGGATCGAGAAGAAGGTCGAATACTGGATTCGCTTCGGCAAGGAGAAGGATGAGCAGATCCTCGACCGGCGCCGCCGCGTTTTGAGCTTCACGCCCAACAGCGTCTTCGCCTTCGTTCGCTGGGCCTCGAACGACCACGGCACGGTCATCTCGCGCATCGACATCGTGCGCACGATCACGCCGGGCGAGCGCTATTCCACGCTGCCTTTCGTGCGGCCGGGCGGCGACATCCTTCTCAAGATGGAGAGCTGGCCGAAAGTCGAGCGCGTCCTCCAGGTCATCGACGCTATTGAGGCGGCTGGAATCGATCCGAGCGAGGTCTCGCCGCATCACTGGCGGCATGTCCACAATCGCTTGACTGCGGGCCAGGAACCGCGCGCCTACACGGTCGAGCAACATCGCGCGATCCTACTGCGCCGCGAGATCGAGTCATGACGCGCTTCGGCTACGTCATGACCACGTACTTCGCCGCGATGTCGATCGGCGTCGGCTCCTTCGTCCCCGTGACGCCACGACTCATCTGGAACGCTTCCGCCAGCATGCCGATTGGCTTCTATACGATCGCGCCGGCGGATCGGCTCGAGGTCACCGACCTGGTCGTCGTCAACGCGCCTGAACCGCTCGCCTCCTTCCTGGCTGAGCGCCACTACCTGCCGCGCGGCGTGCCGCTCCTGAAACGTGTTGCCGGGCTTCCGGGGCAAGAAGTCTGCCGCCATGGCATGCACGTCACAGTCGACGGCATCGACATGGGCGATGCGCTGGTGCGCGACCGGCTCGGCCGGCAACTGCCGATCTGGCAGGGCTGCCGCCGCATCGCCGACGGCCAGGTCTTCCTCATGAACTGGTGGGTCGAGGACAGCCTCGACGGGCGCTACTTCGGCCCGCTCCCTGCCAGCGCAATCGTCGGCCACGCGCTGCCGCTGTGGACCGATGAGGAAGGCACCGGACAGTTCGAATGGCGCGCACCGACGCGGTGACGGTGCGCGCTGTCGTCCTCTCATCGCACCAGCAAGGAGACCGAAATGCCTCAGATCGGAGAGTTCGCCCGCACCAAGAATGGCTATTCCGGACGCATCCGCACGCTCTCACTCGACATCGAGATGGTGTTGGTTCCGGCCGAACATTCGGACGCCGAGAACGCGCCGGACTATCGCGCGCATCTCGGTGACGGCGATGGCCCGGAGATCGGCGCAGGCTGGAAGCGCACCGGCGAGAAGGCTGGCGACTACGTGTCGGTCCAGATCGACGACCCCGCACTCGGACAGCCGATCCGCGCCAATCTCTTTCAATCGGGCGAGGGCAAGTCCGTCTGGGGTTTGCATTGGACGCGTCCGCAGAAGCGCGCCGAGCGGGACTGACGGAATGCCCATCTGCTGCACCTCACCAACGCGGATCATGAGGCCCGGGCGGCGTTTGCCCGCCCGGCGTCTCACCGCTCTTCTCCTTTCCGGCCTGCTCTCGGTAGTCACGATCAGCGGTTCGGCCAGTCCTCAGGTGGTGCCGTCCGCCAGCGCCGATCAGGCGAGCCCCATCGCTCTCCACATCGACGTGGCCTCGCGCCGCTTCCGCATTCCGGCGTCCTGGATCCGCGTGGTCATGCGCGCCGAAAGCGCACATGACATCCGCGCCGTATCCTCTGCTGGCGCGATCGGCCTTATGCAAGTCATGCCGGAAACCTGGCTTGAGCTGCGCGCCCGCTACGATCTTGGTCGCGACCCGTTCGATGTGCGGGACAACATTCTCGCCGGCGCCGCGTACCTGCGCGAGATGTACGACCGATACGGCAATGTCAGCGCCATGCTGGCCGCCTACAATGCAGGGCCCCGGCGTTACGATGAGTACCTTGTGGGCACGCGCGATCTGCCGGCCGAGACGCGGGCCTATGTCGCCACGATCGCACCCCTTCTCGGGGTTGACCCGCCGCCGTATGCAATGCCTTCGACGCGCGCTGATCCGCTTGCTTGGATGAGCGCCCCGCTCTTCGTCGCACGCTCTGATGACGTCGGAAAAGCAGCCGTAATGCATCCCGAGCGTCAGCGCGAAAGCGGACCGAACGCGCCACGAATGCAAGATGCCGGCGCATTCTCAGCGCGTTCACCCGCTCTATTCGTAGCACGCGGCGGCAACGAGAGGCCGCAATGACGACTGCCGTCCCCATTCGCGTCATGGCGTGTTCAGGCGTGGAATGGAGTGCGTTGAGGCAGGAGCTTGGAAGCACGACCGCACGATGGCGAGATAAAAAGGCGCGATGTGCGCGCGAGGACGGTCGTGGCTTTTCAATAGCTTGCGAGCCGAGTTCGCGAGGTGCGCCTTGTCGACGCAGCCTGCGGCCTCGACGCTCTCTCTGTTCAATCAGAGTGTTAGCGCGATGTGCGGAGCTGTGGCTATGAGCGTCGAGGACGAGTTCCGCATCCGCCCCGGCCGCATCCGCTCGACGCGCGCCCAGCGCGCTCGGCCGTTCATCGCGCAGGCGCTTGCGGCCGCGCAGCGGGCCGGCGGTCACGTCTCACGCTCAGGCAACATCAGCTCCGGCACAGGATCGCGCTTCGGACGTGGCCGCCGCGCGACCGTGCAGGCGAACCGTCTGCTCACCAGCCGCTCGCGCATCACGGTCATCAAGACCCGCGTCGTTCGCCATTCGGCGCGCTCGGCGCCGCTTGCAACACACCTCAGCTATCTCCGCCGCGAAGGCGTGACCCGGGATGGGGAGAAGGCCCGTCTCTTCGGACCCGGCGGCGACGACTTGGATGCCAAAGACTTTGCCGAGCGTTGCGAGGACGATCGCCACCACTTCCGCTTCATCGTCTCGCCCGAGGATGCGACCGAGATGTCGGACCTCAAGATCTTCGCCCGCGACCTGATAAACCAGATGGAGAAGGACCTCGGCACCAAACTGGAATGGGTGGGCATTGATCATTGGAACACCGACAATCCCCACGTCCACATCATCCTGCGCGGCCGCTCCGATGACGGCCAGGATCTCGTCATCTCGCGCGACTACATCAAGGAAGGCATGCGTGCTCGCGCACAGGATCTCGTGACGCAGGAGTTGGGCCCACGCACGGATCAGGAGATCCGGCGCAACCTCGAACGTCAGGTCGAGTCGGAGCGCTGGACCAACCTCGACCGGCAACTCTCGCGTGACGCGTATCGGACAGGCGTCATCGATCTCGCTCCGAGCCCTGATCGCCAGCCTGACGAGTTTCACGTCCTGAAAGTCGGACGGCTGCGCAAGCTGGAGGCTCTGGGCCTCGCCGATCAGATCGGCCCGGGCCAGTGGGTGATGGTCGAGAATGCCGAAACTACTCTGCGCGAGCTTGGCGAGCGAGGCGACATCATCAAACGCATCCATCGCGGGCTGGCCGAGCGCAATATCGAGCGTGGCACCTCGAGTTACGTGCTCGCCGGAGAGAGCCTTGAGGACCAGATCGTTGGTCGTCTCATAGCGCGTGGTCTCGATGACGAGCTGAACGGCACGGCCTATGCCGTGATAGATGGAGTCGACGGCCGGACCCATCACATCAAGCTCGCCGACCTCGATGCTGCTGGGGACTCGGGCCCAGGTTCGATCGTCGAGCTGCGCAAGTTTGATGACACGCAGGGCCGGCGACGCGTTGCGCTCGCAGTTCGATCGGACATCCCGCTCGAGCAGCAGATTACTGCCAACGGCGCCACCTGGCTGGACCGCCAAGCGATTGCGCGCGAACCGGTGGCCCTTGGTGGCGGTGGCTTCGGAGCCGAGGTGCGCGACGCGCTCGATCGCCGCGCCGAGCATCTCATCAGTCAGGGCCTGGCCGAGCGCCAAGCGCGGGGCGTAAGTTTCAGCCGCAACCTCATCGGAACGCTGCGCGGGCGCGAACTCGACGCACTGAGCGAACGCCTGAGCGCCGAGACAGGACAAGCCGCCGTCAAACCGTTGGCCGGCGAATATGTCGCCGGCACATACCGCCGCCGCTTCGACCTCGCATCCGGCCGCTTCGCAATGCTCGATGACGGGCTCGGCTTCCAGCTCGTCCCGTGGTCGCCCTCACTCGAAGGGAATCTCGACCGCCACATCTCCGGTATTGCCCGGGGCGACGGCGGGGTCGATTGGAGCTTCGGCCGGAAGCGCGGGCTCGGCCTGTGAAGGCGCCAGAAAAGAAGGAGTGCCGACGATGTCAGCTACGAAAATCCTCTGGGGTCAAATTCTCGTTGTCTCGCTGATCATTCTGGCTACCACGTGGGCAGCGACGCAGTGGACGGCATGGCAGTTGGGTTTCCAGGCACAGCTCGGCGAGCCGTGGTTCGATCTGTTCGGTTGGCCGGTCTACTACCCGCCATCATTCTTCATGTGGTGGTACTTCTACGACGCCTACGCGCCAGCAATTTTCGTGCGCGGTGCGATCATCGCCGCATCCGGTGGTTTCATCGCGATCGCCGTCGCCATCACGATGTCAGTGTGGCGGGCACGTGAGGCCAAGAACGTGGACACCTATGGGTCGGCCCGTTGGGCGCGGCCTGACGAGGTCAAGGCAGCCGGACTCCTTGGGCCCGACGGGGTCGTGCTTGGAAGGCTCGGCCGTGACTATCTCCGGCACGACGGACCCGAGCACGTCCTCTGCTTTGCGCCGACCCGCTCTGGCAAGGGCGTCGGCTTGGTCATTCCCTCGCTGCTAACCTGGCCCGGCAGCGCGATCGTCCATGACATCAAGGGCGAGAACTGGCAGCTGACTTCCGGCTTCCGCGCGCGGCACGGCCGCGTGCTGCTGTTCGACCCCACCAACGCGAGGTCGTCGGCCTACAACCCGCTGCTCGAAGTCCGGCGCGGCGAATGGGAAGTCCGGGACGTCCAGAACATCGCCGACATCCTGGTCGACCCGGAAGGCTCGCTGGAGAAGAGGAACCATTGGGAGAAGACCTCCCATGCGCTGCTGGTCGGCGCGATCCTCCATGTGCTCTACGCGGAGGAGGACAAGACGCTCGCGGGCGTTGCCTCCTTCCTCTCCGATCCCCGCCGACCGATCGAGTCGACGCTCGCGGCGATGATGAAGACCCCGCATCTCGGGGAGGCCGGACCACATCCAGTCATCGCAAGCGCCGCCAGGGAGTTGCTCAACAAGTCTGACAACGAACGAAGCGGCGTTCTGAGTACGGCCATGTCGTTCTTGGGCTTGTACCGCGATCCCGTGGTCGCCGCTGTTACGCGCCGGTGTGACTGGCGGATCACCGACATTGTGGGCGACGCGCGACCAACGACGCTCTACCTCGTTGTGCCACCGTCAGACATCGCGCGCACCAAGCCTCTCATCCGGCTGGTCTTGAACCAGATCGGACGGCGCCTGACGGAAGACCTGCGTGCGAAAGGGCGCCGCCACCGGCTGCTTCTCATGCTCGATGAGTTTCCCGCGCTTGGCCGTTTGGATTTTTTCGAGAGCGCGTTGGCCTTCATGGCGGGTTACGGCTTGAAGTCGTTCTTGATCGCGCAATCGCTGAACCAAATCGAGAAGGCCTACGGGCCAAACAACTCGATCCTCGACAACTGTCATGTGAGGGTGAGCTTTGCTACGAACGACGAAAGGACCGCCAAAAGGGTCAGCGACGCACTCGGCACAGCGACCGAGATGCGCGCAATGCGCAACTATGCCGGCCATCGCCTGAGTCCCTGGCTCGGCCACCTGATGGTGTCGCGATCAGAAACTGCGCGACCGCTGCTTACGCCGGGTGAGATCATGCAGCTCTCGCCGGCGGACGAAATCGTCATGGTTGCCGGCACGCCACCTATTCGCGCCCGGAAGGCGCGGTACTTTGAGGATCGCCGCTTTCAAGAGCGCATCCTTCCGCCTCCGAATACCGCAAAGGCATCCGAGCCGCAGTCGAATGAGTGGACGTCCATGCCCGTCCCACCGCGCCCGGCCCTCGAATTGGTGGGATCGGCGAACGGCAGCAGCGAAGGCGAAGACCCAAACGGCTCCGAGAAGCGGCGGCAGCCCGAGCTGAACCGCACGACCCCGGTGGAGAGGAAACTTCCCATGGAAAACGAGTTCGAAATCGACCAGGTCGACGACGATGCGGACGACACCGCACGCCTGAGCCGTGTGAACCGCCTCATGCAAGGCATCGCGCGACAAGTGTCCCTCGATCCGAACGACGGAATGGAACTTTAGGCAGCCGATGGCAAATCCGGGCAAAAAGCAGCGGCTCTCGGTCTATCTTGAACCGGCCGTCACCAAATCCCTCGCCGAGTATGCGGCGCGCCGTGGCCAGTCGCGGTCGCTAATCGCCGAAGCAGCGATCGCCTCTTTCCTATCACCTGACGCTGCCGAGCGACAGGAAGCTGCTATTGCGAAGCGCCTCGATCAGCTCGACAGGCGTATGACGCGCCTCGAACGGGATCTGGGGATTGCGGTGGAGACGCTCGCAGTTTTCGTCCGGAACTGGTTGATGACGAACCCGCCGCTGCCTGAGCCGGCCCAGGCGGCCGCCCGCGCCCAAGCGGGCGAACGCTACGATGCGTTTGTCGCTGCGCTCGGTCGCCGCCTCGCCAAGGGACCTCGCCTGCGTCAAGAGGTCTCCGAAGACGTCCCGGGCGACTCCCCAGCCGAATAGAGCGCGCGGGCCGAGTCACTACTTCTGCCGTTTCGCCGCTTCCCTGTATTTGCACGCCACAGTACGACGACCACATTCCGGTTGTTGCATCGCCCGAATTTCTGCCTCTTCTACTCATCCCCGATCCAGGGCCGCTCTCGAGTGGTCCCGCGCAGAACGGGGACGACATGGCGAATTCCTTCCAGCAAACAGAGGCGATACTTCGCGGCACGCGCATGCTGCGGACGGCGCTAGGGCCAGCGGTCGCCGGATTCCTGGAGGACCCGTCGATAGTCGAGGTGATGCTCAACCCGGATGGGCGGCTCTGGATCGACCGGCTCTCGGAAGGCCTCGCCGATACAGGCGAGCGCCTGTCGGCCGCCGACGGAGAGCGCATCGTCCGCCTCGTCGCCCACCATGTCGGCGCAGAGGTCCACGCCGGAAGTCCGCGGGTCTCGGCAGAGTTGCCCGGAACGGGGGAGCGCTTCGAGGGCCTGCTGCCGCCTATCGTGGCCGCGCCCGCCTTCGCAATTCGGAAACCCGCCATCGCGATCTTCACGCTGCAGGACTACGTCGCGGCCAGCATCATGTCGGCCGAGCAGGCGGAGACTCTTCGCAGCGCGGTCACCGATCGCCGCAACATTCTCGTCGCCGGGGGAACAAGCACCGGCAAGACTACGCTCACCAACGCGCTCCTCGCAGAAGTGTCAAAATCGACCGATCGCGTCGTTCTCATCGAGGACACGCGCGAGCTTCAGTGCAGCGCGCCCAATCTCGTGGCGATGCGCACGAAGGACGGCGTCGCGACGCTGTCCGACCTGGTGCGCTCTTCTCTGCGCCTGCGGCCCGATCGCATCCCCATCGGCGAGGTGCGCGGCGCCGAGGCCCTGGACCTCCTGAAAGCTTGGGGCACCGGGCATCCCGGTGGCGTCGGGACCATTCACGCCGGCACAGCGATCGGGGCTCTGCGGCGTCTCGAACAGCTCATCCAAGAGGCGGTGATCACGGTGCCTCGTGCCCTAATCGCCGAGACGATCGACCTTGTCGCTGTCCTCAGCGGCCGCGGATCGTCGCGCCGCCTCGCCGAGCTCGCGCACGTCCACGGCCTGACCGCCGACGGCGACTACCACGTCACCCCCGCAACCTTGCCCGCCACAGGAGATCGTGCGTGATCCACAAGCTCCAGAACCTTCGTCGTCATCTTGCCTCCGCAACCGCGGCCGCTGTCGTCAGCCTCGCGCTCGCCCCGGCCGCACATGCCTCTGGCTCCTCAATGCCGTGGGAGCAGCCGCTTGAACAAATCCTTCAGTCGATCGAAGGACCCGTCGCGAAGATCATCGCGGTGATCATCATCATCGTTACCGGCTTGACCCTCGCGTTCGGGGACACGAGCGGTGGCTTTCGGAGACTCGTTCAGATCGTCTTCGGCCTCTCGATCGCTTTCGCAGCCAGCTCGTTCTTTCTCAGCTTCTTCAGCTTCGGCGGCGGAGTGCTCGTCTGATGCCGGGCATTGCCGACAACGCAGAAGTCCCAGGCTTCTCGGTGCCCGTTCACCGGGCGCTGACCGACCATATCCTCCTCGGCGGCGCGCCGCGCTCGATCGCGATCCTCAATGGCACGTTGGCGGCCGCTCTCGGCCTTGGCCTTCGGCTCTGGCTCGTCGGTCTCGGACTCTGGGCTGCCGGCCACTTCGCGGCCGTATGGGCAGCCAAACGCGATCCAATGTTCGTGGAAGTGATCCGCCGGCATCTGCGCATCCCCTCCTTCCTCGCGGTCTGAGCCTGCCATGATGAACCTCGCCGAATACCGCCGCACCGCTACTCGCCTCGCAGATTTCCTGCCTTGGGTCGCGCTTGTTGGCCAAGGAGTTGTTCTGAACAAGGACGGCTCATTTCAACGCAGCGCAAGCTTTCGTGGTCCAGATCTCGACTCCGCTGTTGCAGCGGAACTGGTTGGCGTGACGGCAAGGCTTAACAACGCTTTCCGCCGTCTCGGTTCGGGCTGGGCGATTTTTGTAGAGGCGCAGCGCTACCCCTCCAACCGCTATCCGGACAGCATCTTTCCCGATCCCGCGTCTGCGTTGCTCGATGCCGAGCGCAAGGCTGATTTCGAGGAAGAAGGCGCACATTTCGAGTCCCGCTATGTCCTCACGTTCGCTTGGCTGCCGCCGGCCGAGGATGCCGCGCGCGCGGAGACTTGGCTCTACGAGGGAAGGGAACGGTCAGGTGTCGACCCTCACGAGATTCTGCGAGCCTTCGTCGACCGCACCGACCGTGTGCTCGCGCTGCTCCACGGCTTCATGAAGGAATGCCGTTGGCTGGATGACAGCGAGACGCTGACCTACCTGCATTCCTGCGTTTCCACCAAGCGCCATCGTGTCCGTGTTCCCGAGACACCGATGTATCTCGATGCGCTGCTGGCCGACCAGCCTCTCACCGGAGGCCTTGAGCCTCGTCTCGGCGATCAGCACCTGCGCACACTCACCATCGTAGGCTTCCCGACCGCGACGACGCCCGGCATCCTCGACGAGCTGAACCGGCTCGCATTCCCCTATCGTTGGGCAACACGTGCGATCCTGCTCGACAAGACCGACGCGACCAAGCTGCTCACCCGCATCAGGCGGCAATGGTTCGCAAAGCGGAAAAGCATTGCGGCCATCGTCAAGGAAGTCATGACGAACGAGGCTTCGGTCCTCGTAGATACCGACGCCGCCAACAAGGCCGCCGACGCCGACATGGCCCTTCAGGAGCTCGGCGCGGATCTCGCCGGCATGGCCTACGTGACGGCTACGATTACGGTATGGGACGGCGATCCACGCGTAGCCGACGAGAAGCTGCGCCTCGTCGAGAAGGTGATCCAGAGCCGCGACTTCACCGCAATACTCGAGAGCGTCAACGCAGTCGACGCCTGGCTCGGGAGCCTTCCCGGCCATCTGTACGCCAACGTCCGGCAGCCGCCAATCTCGACGCTCAACCTGGCGCACATAATTCCACTCTCGGCTGTCTGGGCCGGCTCCGCTCAAGATGAGCACTTCAAAGCGCCGCCGCTGTTCTTCGGCAAGACCGAGGGAAGCACGCCGTTCCGCTTTTCGCTCCACGTCGGCGACGTGGGCCACACGCTGATCGTGGGGCCAACCGGCTCCGGCAAATCGGTGTTGCTCGCGCTGATGGCGCTGCAATTTCGACGCTACGATCGCAGCCAGGTTTTCGCCTTTGATTTCGGCGGTTCGATCCGCGCCGCCGCGCTCGCAATGGGCGGAGACTGGCACGACCTCGGAGGCGGCCTCACGGAAGGTTCCGAAACCTCCGTCTCTCTCCAGCCGCTTGCACGCATCCACGACACCTATGAGCGAGCCTGGGCAGCCGATTGGATCGTCGCCATCCTAATGCGCGAAGGCATCGCGATTACTCCGGAAGTCAAGGAGCACATCTGGACGGCGCTGACCTCTCTTGCCTCCGCCCCTGTCGAGGAGCGGACCATTACCGGCCTGACGGTGCTGCTCCAATCAAACGACCTCAAGCAGGCAATTCGACCCTATTGCATTGGAGGCCCCTATGGCCGCCTGCTGGACGCGGAATTCGAGCATCTGGGTTCGGCCGCTGTTCTGGCCTTTGAGATCGAGGGTCTTGTCGGGAGCGGAGGGGCGCCGGCTGTTCTGTCCTACCTGTTTCATCGCATCTCCGACAGGCTCGACGGCTCGCCGACCCTGCTCATCATCGACGAGGGGTGGCTGGCGCTAAACGATCCCGGCTTTGCCAAGCAGCTCACCGAGTGGCTGGTCACGCTCCGCAAGAAGAACGCGTCTGTCGTCTTCGCAACCCAGTCGCTTGCACAGATTGAGAAGAGCACGATCGCTGCCGAAATCGTCGACAGTTGCCACACGCGGCTGCTGTTGCCCAACGACCGGGCGATCGAACCGCAGATCACCAGCATTTATCGCCGGTTTGGGCTCAATGATCGCCAGATAGAGATTCTCGCGCGAGCCACGCCGAAACGAGACTACTACTGCCAATCCCGACGCGGCAATCGCCTTTTCGAGCTGGGTCTCTCCGACGTGGGCCTCGCCCTCTGCGCCGCATCCGCAAAGGATGATCAGGCGCTGATTGCCAGCATCCTGGCTGAGCACGGCCGGGAGGGGTTCCTCCCTGCGTGGCTCGAAGCTCGCGGCGTGAGCTGGGCCGTCGATCTCCTTCCTAACTTCCCGACGCTCCTCCCCGAACCCTCAAAGGAGGCTCAACCATGAGCACCCGCCAATCCCGCTCGCGCGCGGCACTCCTCGCCGCCACCATCTTCTCGCTTCCAATGTCGCTTGTGCCGCCGGCGATCACGCCCGCGTCGGCGCAGTGGATCGTCTACGACCCGACGAACTACGTGCAGAACGTGCTTCAGGCGGCACGCGCGCTTGAGCAGATCAACAATCAGATCACCTCGCTTCAGAACGAAGCGCAGATGTTGATCAACCAGGCAAGGAATCTCGCCAGCCTGCCGTACTCCTCGCTCCAGCGGCTGCAACAGTCGATCCAGCGGACCCAGCAGCTCCTCGGCCAAGCGCAGAACATCGCCTTCGACGTCCAGCAGATCGACCAGGCGTTTCAGACGACGTATGGCAGTGCCTCGCTGTCCGCGTCCGACCAGCAGCTCATCGCCGACGCCCGCACCCGATGGCAGAACACCGTGGGCGGCTTGCAGGACGCGATGCGCGTCCAGGCGACGGTGGTCGGCAACCTCGACACTAACCGCGCCGAGATGTCAGCCCTCGTCGGCCAGAGCCAGGGTGCGACCGGCGCCCTGCAAGCCGCCCAGGCTGGCAACCAGATCCTCGCCCTTCAAGCGCAACAGCTTGCAGACCTCACCGCCGTTGTGGCCGCTGACGGCCGCGCCCGCGCGCTCGCAGAAGCCGAGCGCGCGGCCGCCGCGGAGCAGGGCCGCGAGCAGCGCCGGAGGTTTCTCACTCCCGGCTCCGGCTACCAGCCCGGCAACGCCAGCATGTTCCCCGCAGGAAACTGAGACCTCGCTATGGACGGAAAGATGCTCGCCCGGCTCGGTGCCGTCGCCTTCGTTGCCGTCGCAATCACCGCGACGGTCGTCGAGCTGACCCGGAAGGAGGAGCGGCCGGAGATGGAGTCCGCCCGTCCGGCGCAGACAAACGCGTTGGACCCGCTGAACGCCGAACTGTTCCGTTGTCAGAGCCTCGGAGAGGCCGGTCCGCGCGATCCCGCATGCCTGCGCGCCTGGGCTGAGAGCCGCCGACGCTTCCTGACGCCTGGGACGGGCAACACGACAGCGGATCGAGAACAGTCACGAGCGCCCGCCGAAGGCTCATCCGCGAGCGAAGCGCGCCGTCGTGAAGCGGCGCCGCAGACCGAGGACGCCGAGTAGCGCCATGGGGGGCACGGGGGTCATCGATCATTTCCTGGAGGTCTTCACCCGCTACATCGACAGCGGTTTCGGCCTGTTGGGCGGCGAGGTCGCATTCATCGCGACAACGCTGATCGTGATCGACGTGACGCTCGCGGCGCTGTTCTGGAGTTGGGGCGCGGACGACGACATCATCGCCAGGCTAGTCAAGAAAACATTGTTCGTCGGTGTCTTCGCCTACATCATCGGCAATTGGAACAATCTCGCCCGCATCGTCTTCGAGTCCTTTGCCGGCCTCGGCCTCAAGGCTTCCGGCACCGGCTTCTCGACCACCGATCTGCTACGCCCCGGCCGTGTTGCGCAGACCGGCCTCGACGCCGGACGGCCGCTGCTTGACTCGATCTCCGGCCTCATGGGCTACTGGTCGTTCTTCGAGAACTTCATTCAGATTGCGTGCCTCTTCCTCGCCTGGGCGCTCGTACTGCTCGCCTTCTTCATCCTCGCCGTGCAGTTGTTCGTGACGCTCATCGAGTTCAAGCTCACTACGCTTGCCGGCTTTATGCTCATCCCATTCGGGCTGTTCGGCCAGTCCGCCTTCATGGCCGAGCGTGTGCTCGGCAACGTCATCAGCTCCGGCATCAAGGTGCTGGTGCTCGCCGTGATTATCGGCATCGGTTCGACGCTGTTCGGCGAGTTCACCGCAGGCTTCGGTGGCGCCAGCCCGACGATCGATCAGGCCATGGCGATCGTGCTGGCGGCGCTGTCACTGCTCGGCCTCGGGATATTCGGTCCTGGGATCGCAAGCGGCATTGTCTCGGGCGGCCCACAACTTAGCGCCGGGGCCGCCGTCGGCACGGGCCTCGCGGCTGGTGGCGCCGCCGTCGCCGCAGGCGCGGCCGGCGGATTTGCGGTACGTGGCGGCGCTGCGGCCCTATCTGGCACGGCCGCCGCCGCCCGCGGCGGAGCAGCCGTGGCGGGAGGCGCGGCAACTGCCTACAGCCTTGGTGCTGCCGGGCAATCCGGCGCTGCCGGCGTGGCTTCGGGCCTTGGTGGCGTCGCCCGCGCCGCCGGCAGCGCGGCCGCCTCGCCGCTCCGTCGTGCTGCGACCCGCGCTGCCGACAGCATGCGAGCCAGCTACGCGCGAGGCGCTCAGTCCGCTTTCGAAGCGGCGGGCGGCGCATCGACCATGGGGAGCGTCGGCGGCAGCGCTGCCCAGGCACCGTCTGCGCCCACGTCTGAAGGTCCGCCGGCTTGGGCCCGCCGCATGAAACGCTCTCAGCACATGTCGCACGGCGTGATGGCCGCCGCTCACGCGATCCGCAGCGGCGACAGCCATGGCGGCGGCGCCTCCGTCAACCTCTCCCAGCGAGACCAATGATGTTCAAACGGCCATCGACACACTACGGAAAGACTCCCGTACCCGAGACACCATACCAGCGCGCCGCTCAGGTCTGGGACGAGCGGATTGGCTCGGCTCGCGTGCAGGCAAAGAACTGGCGCCTGATGGCGTTCGGCTGCCTGTTCCTGTCCGCTGGATTTGCCGCAGCGCTCGTCTGGCAGTCTGCCCGTGGCACCGTGGTGCCTTGGGTGGTTCAGGTCGACAATCTCGGCCAAGCCCAGGCCGTTGCGCCCGCCGTCGCGGAGTACCGCCCCACCGATCCGCAGATCGCCTACCACCTTGCGCGCTTCATCGAGCAGGTCCGTGGCCTGCCTGCCGACCCCATCGTCGTGCGCCAGAACTGGCTGCGGGCCTATGAATTCACCACCGATCGAGGTGCCGCAGCGTTGAACGACTACGCTAGGGCGAACGATCCCTTCACGCGCGTCGGCCGGCAGCAGGTCGCAGTCGAAGTCTCCAGCGTGATCCGCGCCTCGCCCGACAGCTTCCGCGTCGCCTGGACCGAACGCCGCTACGAGAACGGCCAACTCGCGGCGACCGAGCGTTGGCCTGCTGCCGGTTTCGTGGACACCGAGATTGGGTGTTTCATGAAGCCGGAGGTGGCAGATGCAGCGACGGAAGTTTTCGCGGGAGTTCAAGG
>NZ_JACHOO010000010.1 GCF_014199915.1 Prosthecomicrobium pneumaticum
GTCTCAGCCGTCGTTCTCGGAGGTCAGCCGGTCCGGCGGAATGCCCTCGGCCGGCTCCCGGCGGAGATAGCCGCGCTCGGTCAACCAAGCGCGGAGGATGCGCCGGATCGCCTCGGAGCGCGCCGGCGGGTCGCCCGCGACGCGGTCCCCTCTACCCGCATCAACGTCACACGGATGCAGGTGGGTGGTCAGCCCCTTTTCGGATCACGTTCCGGGATGGCATCGGTTATGGCGGCGCCCCAAAGCCGGCAATAACTCATTGAAATATATAGAACTATGGCGGAGAGGATGGGATTCGAACCCACGAGGCGGGTTTAAGCCGCCTACTCCCTTAGCAGGGGAGCGCCTTCGACCACTCGGCCACCTCTCCGTGCCCTCCGCTTAATGGCTGGACCGGCGCTCCGCAAGGGTTTTTGCCACGGCGTCCACGGGCACGTGGAGGCCGTTTCGAGCCGTAGAGGGCGGCGCCGAGGGCGCGGAGGGGACCGGCCCGGCTCGATCGGGGCGGCAGAGGCCGTGCCGCCCACACCGGTACGCGACCATCCTCGGCCGCCCGGGCCGCGCGGCCGCGACCGTCGGGCGACCGGGAGGGTCTCACGGGTGTCAGGCGCGGTCGCGCGAAAGACCCTTCGCGGCGAGGGCGGCGAGATAGGCCGGCCACAGCGTCGCGTGGTCGCGGCCGAGGCGGGCGAGATAGGACCAGGTGAAGAGGCCGGTGTCGTGGCCGTCCGAAAAGGTGATCCGCACGGCGTAATTGCCGACCGGGTCGACCGCCCGGATGGTGACCTCGCGCTTTCCCGGCACGGTGCGCTTTTCCGAGGGATTGTGCCCTTGCACCTCGGCCGAGGGGCTCTCGACGCGCAGATACTCCGCGGCGAGCGCGTGCGCGCTGCCGTCCTCGAACCGGACGGTGAGCGTCCTGCGGTCGGCCGAGACGCGCAGCTCGGTCGGCCACGGCTCGGGGCCGGCGAGCGGCGCGTGCTTCGGCAGGGCGCCGGCCGTGCCGGGGCGGGGAGGGCTCTCGGGGCGTGTCACGGCGGAATCTCCCTGTCGAATGCGCCTTCGGTCTTTGAGAGGGCGCCGCGATCGATTAGATAGAAGCGATCCGTCCCGCTGGAAAGGTCGATCGCCATGCTCGACGCCCTGCCCGATCCGAACGGCGCCGCTCCGGCGCTTGTCGACCCGTTCGGGCGGTCGATCACCTATCTGCGTGTCTCGGTCACCGACCGCTGTGATTTCCGCTGCGTCTACTGCATGGCGGAAGACATGACCTTCCTGCCGAAGCGCGACCTCCTCTCGCTCGAGGAGCTCGACCGGCTGTGCTCCGCCTTCGTCGCGCGCGGCGTGCGCAAGCTGCGGCTGACCGGCGGCGAGCCGCTCGTCCGGCGCAACGTCATGAGTCTGATCCGCTCGCTCGGCCGCCACATCGAGAGCGGTGCGCTCGAGGAGCTGACGCTGACGACCAACGGCTCGCAGCTCGCCCGCTTCGCGCCGGAGCTCGCGGCGGCGGGCGTGCGCCGGATCAATGTGTCGGTCGACACGCTCGATCCGGACAAGTTCCGCGCCATCACCCGCTGGGGCGAGCTGCCGCGCGTGCTCGCCGGCATCGACGCGGCGCTCGCGGCCGGCATCCACGTCAAGCTCAACGCCGTGGCGCTGAAGGGCGTCAACGAGGACGAGTTCGACGCGATGATCCGTTTCGCGCACGGCCGCGGCATGGACCTGACGCTGATCGAGACCATGCCGCTCGGCGAGATCGAGGGCGACCGCACCGAACAATATCTGCCGCTCTCGGCGGTGCGCGCCGATCTCGCCCGCCGCTTCACGCTCGAGGAGAGCAGCCACCGCACCGGGGGGCCGGCCCGCTATGTCCGCGTCGCCGAGACCGGCGGCCGGCTCGGCTTCATCACGCCGCTCACCCATAATTTCTGCGAGAGCTGCAACCGGGTCCGCGTCACCTGCACGGGCACCCTCTATATGTGCCTCGGCCAGGAGGATGCGGCCGATCTGCGGGCGCCGCTGCGCGCCTCCGAGGGCGACGAGGCGCTCCACGCCGCGATCGAGCGGGCGATCGCCCGCAAGCCCAAGGGCCATGATTTCATCATCGACCGGACGCACAACCGGCCGGCGGTGTCCCGCCACATGAGCGTCACCGGCGGCTGAGGCGGTTGCTTCGCGCCGGCCCGCCGGGCAGAGTGCGCGCCGCTCCGGTGTGATGCCGGCGCCCGGCCTTCGCGGCGGCCGCGCCCGCCGCACTTTCTCGATCCCGATGTCCCGATCCTCCGACAATCTGCGCGGCATCGCCATGATGATGCTGTGCAACCTCCTGTTCCTCGTCAACGACGCACTGATCAAGCTCGTCAGCGCGACGCTGCCGACCGGCCAGATCATCGTGATGCGCGGCAGCATCGCGCTCGTCGTGATCGCCGGCGTCGTGGTGGCGACCGGCGCGCATCGCCAGATCGGCCTCCTGTTCGACCGGCTCGTCGCCTGGCGGACGCTCGGCGAGATCGGCGCGACGCTTCTCTATCTCGTCGCCCTCTTCAAGATGCCGCTCGCCAATGTCACGGCGATCAACCAGGTCGTGCCCTTGATGACGACCGCCGCCGCGGCGCTGTTCCTGGGCGAGGCGGTCGGCTGGCGCCGCTGGACGGCGATCGGCATCGGCTTCGTCGGCGTGATGGTCATCATCCGGCCGGGCGCCGCGGGCTTCGACGCCTATGCGCTGCTCGCGCTCGCCTCCATGCTCTTCATAACGGTGCGCGATCTCGTCACGCGCGGCCTTTCGCCGGCGGTGCCAACCGTGCTCGTCGTCGCCGCGGCTTCGGTGGGGGTGCTCCTTTCGGGGGCGACGCTCGCCGTCGCCGAGGACTGGGTGGTCCCGGGTCCGCACGAACTGGCGCTCCTCTTCGTCGCCTCGCTGCTCCTTCTCGGCGGCTACGCGACGGTGATCATCGCGATGCGGGTCGGCGAGATGGCGGTCGTCGCGCCCTTCCGTTACGTCGTGATTCTCTACGCGATCGTGGTCGGCTATCTGGTCTTCGGCGACGTGCCGGACCTGCCGACCCTCGCCGGCTCGGCGATCGTCGTCGCGACCGGCATCTACACCGTCCATCGCGAGCGTCGGCGGGCGCGTTCCGGGTGAGGGCGCGCGGTGCCGGCCGGCCTGTCGAGAGCGCGGAGGATGACGCCATGATCGAACTCGGACCGACGCGAAAGATCGTCTGGCTCGCCTCCTATCCGCGCTCGGGCAACACCTGGGTGCGGATCTTCCTGCACAATCTGCTCGACCTGATGCGGGGCGAGGACAAGGGCGGCGCCGACATCAACGACCTGCGCCGCTATTCGGCCTGGGAGGCGAGCCAGACCTTTTTCGGCGGCTTTCTTCCCGACGGCGTCAACGACTGGGTCGCCGTGACGCGCGCGCGGCCGCGCGTCCATGCGGACGTCTCGCGCCGCTCGCCGCGGCCGGTCATCCTGAAGACCCATCTCGCGGTGATGACGCTGCAGGGCCATTCGACGATCAATCTCGCCGCCACCGCGGGGGCGATCTACATCGTTCGCAATCCGCTCGACGTCGCCGTTTCGCTCGCCGCCCATATCGGCCGGCCGATCGATGCGACGATCGATTTCATGAATGATCCGAAGGCCGTGCTCGGCGCCCATCCGCGCGAGGAGCACCGCGTGTTCGAGCCGATGGGCACCTGGAGCGACAATGTCGCGAGCTGGACCGAGGGCGAGGCGCCGATCCGTCTGACGCTGCGCTACGAGGACCTGCTCGATGATCCGATCGCCGGCTTCGGCGCGATCGTCCGCCACATGAAGATCGGCGCGAGCGCGGCGCAGATCGAGAGGGCGGTCGGCTATTCCGCCCTGCCGGGCCTGCAGGCGCAGGAGCGGGCGAAGGGCTTCGTTCACGGCAGCCCCGCCGCCTCGTCGGCCTTCTTCCGCTCCGGCCGCAAGGAGGCCTGGCGCGAGGCGCTCGATGCGCGGACCGTCGACCGGATCGTCGGCGCGCACGAAAGGACGATGAGGCGCTTCGGCTATCTGCCCGGCTGAGCCTCTTCGAAGACGATTCGCGGCGCCGGCTTCGGCCGGGCGCCGGAGAGCGCGGCGAGCACATTCTTCGCGATCGCCCGGTAGGCGGCGGCGTGCGGGCCGTCCGGATCGGTCGCGACCACCGGGCGGCCGGCATCGGAGGTCTCGCGAATCGCCATTTCGAGCGGCACCTCGCCGAGAAAGGCGAGGCCGAGCCGCTCCGCCTCCTCGCGCGCCCCGCCATGGCCGAAGATGTCGTAGCGGCGGCCGGTATCCGGGGCGATGAAATAGCTCATGTTCTCGACGATGCCGAGCACCGGCACGTCCACCCGGCGGAACATGGCGAGGGCGCGGCGCGCGTCGATCAGCGACAGGTCCTGCGGCGTCGAGACGACGACGGCGCCGGCGAGCGGCACCTGCTGCGCCATGGTGAGCTGCGCGTCGCCGGTACCGGGCGGCATGTCGACGACGAGGATATCGAGCGGCGCCCAATCGACCTCGCGCAGCATCTGGGTCAGCGCCGACATCACCATCGGGCCGCGCCAGATCATCGCCGTGTTCTCCTCGACGAGGAAGCCGATCGACATCGCCTTGAGGCCATGGGCCCGCATCGGGATCATGATTCGCCCGTCGGTCGTCTCCGGCCTGCCGGAGAGGCCGAGCAGGCGCGGCACGGAGGGGCCGTAGACGTCGGCATCGAGCAGGCCGACGGAGAGGCCCTCCGCCTGCAAGGCGAGCGCGAGATTCGCCGCCGTGGTCGACTTGCCGACGCCGCCCTTGCCGGAGGCGACCGCGATGATCCGGCCGACGCCCGGAATGCCCGGCCGCGGCGCGCCGGCGGCCGGCCGCTCGGCCGGCTGGGCCGGGGCGGCGCGGGGCGGGGCGGGGCGCACCGCGGGCGAGGCGGCGGGCGGCGTGGGCCGCGCCGGCGGCACCTCGCCCATCGGATTGCCGCGCCGCTCGGCGGTCAGCACGACGAGCGCCCCGGTGACGCCCTCGACCGACTTCACCGCGTCCTCGACGCTTCTTCGGAACGCCTCGAGCGCATGGGCGCGTGCCGCATCGACGGTGAGCGAAAACATCACCCGGCCGTCGCGCACGATGACGTCCGAGACCATGCCGAGCGAGACGATGTCCGACCGCCCGTCCGGCCCGGCGACCGAGCGGAGGCGGGCGAGAATGGTTTCGGGGCTCGGCTGCGGCATGGCGATTCTCGTCGTTCGGGCGGTGGATCGGCGGGCGAGAGCGAGGGGCCGGCGAAACCGGCTTGCGGTCGCTCTCCTGTTTCGGCGAGGAGTGTCATACCGAAACACGGCTTCTCGAAGGAGCAAAGGCCCTTGACCGTCAAGCCCCGCGGCATCGTCTGGCTCGCATCCTATCCGCGCTCCGGCAACACCTGGACGCGCATCTTCCTCCACAATCTCTTCGAACTGCTGCAGGGCCGCGACAATGGGCCGGCGAGCATCGACGATCTCGAGCGCTATTCGACCTGGGAATGCTACGCGAAGCACTATCGAAAGGTCATGGGGCCGTTCGGGGCGGCGGGCGATTTCCGCGCGGTCGCGGCGGCCCGGCCGCGCGTGCAGGCGATGCTCGCCGCGCGGACCCGCGGCCTCGCCTTCGTGAAGACGCATCTGCCGATCGCCCGCATCTACGACCTGCCGACCATCAACGCGACCGCGACGGCCGGCGCCATCTATCTGGTGCGCAATCCGCTCGACGTCGCGATCTCGCTCGCCTCGCACACAGGGGTCTCGATCGACAATGCGATCGGCAAGATGGCGAAGATGGACTTCTCTCTGCACAACCAGACCGAGGCGCTCTCCGACACCGGCGCGGTGCACGAAATCCTGGGTTCCTGGAGCAACAATGTCGAGAGCTGGACGCGTGAGCGTCCGCCCGAGCTTCTCGTGCTGCGGTACGAGGATCTCAGGGAGCGCCCCGCCGAGAGCTTCGGCGCGATGGCGCGGCATGTCGGCCTGCTGCCGCCGTCGGAAATGCTCGACAAGGCGATCGCCTATTCCGGATTCGACCGGCTGAGCACGCAGGAACGGGAGCAGGGCTTCCGCTATCGCGCCGCCAAGGCCGACGACCGGTTCTTCCGGGTCGGGCGGTCGGGCCAATGGCGGGAGAAGCTCACCGCCGCGCAGGTCGAGCGGATCGTCGCGGCGCACGGGCCGCTGATGCGGACCTTCGGCTATCTCGAAGGTCTGTGAGCGGCCGCCGCCGATCGTGGCGCGAGCGGGGCGATGCGAGGGCCGCTTCCTGTTGCATTTCTGTCATAGCGCGGAAGGGGGGATCGTCTATTCTGACATGGACGGAATCACTGAGGTGGTTCCTCTCGGTTCGCCGGAGTCATGCCGATGGGGGATGACGGACGGCGGGCGGATCGAACCGGGGACAGGAACAGACTTCGCAGGCGCGGTGAATGAGGGGGCCTATGGGGGGCCGTTTCACCGGGCTGAAGAAAGACGAGCCTTTCTCCTGACTCACACCCTCTGGAGATCAGGAACATGAACATCAAGACCCTTCTCCTCGGCTCTGCGGCGGCCCTGATGGTCGCCGGCGGCGCCCAGGCTGCGGATCTCACGGTCGCCGAGCCGGTCGACTACGTGAAGGTCTGCGACGCGTTCGGCGCGGGCTACTGGTATGCCCCGGGCACCGACACCTGCATCAAGATCGGCGGCTTCGTTCGCTTCAGCGTGAACTTCGGTGACGATGTCGATTCGAACATCGGCAACGACTATCAGTTCCGTACCCGCTCCTCGCTGCAGGTCACCGCTTCGTCGATGACCGAATACGGTCCGCTGACGGCGTTCATCGACTACCGCGCCGACTCGTACGGTTCGCAGGATGGCTCGACCTATCTCGACAGCGGCTGGGTCCAGCTCGGTCCGATCCAGGCCGGTAAGTTCACCTCCGCCTTCGATTTCGGCGGCGGCTACACGGATGATGGCGGCTTCCGCTCGGACGAGACCACCGACCACGTCGCGCTCACCTATGCGATGAACGGCTTCGGCATCATCCTGTCGGTCGAAGACCCGCAGGATCGCACCGAGGAGAACACGGTCGTCTCGCTGCCGTTTCCGCCGTATTCGTTCGTGAACATGTCGGGTTCGGAAGAGGACTTCCCGGATCTGGTCGCCGCTCTGACCTATTCGTCCGGCATCTTCAGTGGCAAGCTCTCCGCCGCCTACACCGATGGCGCCTATGACGGTGATCAGGGCTGGGCCGTTCAGGCCGGTCTTGAGATCGCGATGGACAGCTTCTCGGCGGGCGACAAGTTCAAGATCCTCGCTGCCTATGCGGATGGTGCTCCGTCCTTCACCGGTGCGGTGAACACCGGCGTTGTCGGCGGCAACTGGTCGGGTGAGAGCTGGAACGTTCTGGCGTCCTACATCCACTTCTGGGCTCCGAACCTGAACTCCTCGATCACCGGTTCGTATGTCGAGTATGACAGCGCGGTCGCTGATGCGTTCGACGTCGAAGCCTGGAAGGTGGCGTTCGACACGGCCTACAAGCCGGTCAACAACCTGACCCTGCTCGGCGAGGTCGGCTATCAGGAGATCAACCAGGACGCGGCCGGCGATACGGACGGCTTCTTCGGCCTGATCCGCATCCAGCGCGACTTCCCGTAATCCGGGATCTCTCGGTTGCAAGGAACCCGGCGGAGCGATCCGCCGGGTTTTTTCGTTTGTGCGCCGGCTTGGTGGCCTTCCCCTTACGCCCGCGTCGCATCGCTCCGCTCTGTTGCATTTCTGTCATAGCGCCGTGAGCGGCTGTGGCTATTATGTCCTCACGGAATCGCGATCGTGCTTCCGGTTCGTTTGCCGGGCTACCCAGGGGTGGGGGCCATCTCAGGTGGACGGAACGAAACGGGGATGGGGACGGACTTCAGCTTAGCCCTCCGGACAGGGGCGGTTCACGAAAGTGAGCCGGTTCGGAAAGGGCGGGGGAAGAAAGAACCTTTCTCCTGGCTCAACCTTCTGGAGGTCAGGATATGAACTTCAAGACCCTTCTGCTCGGCTCCGCTGCGGCCCTGATGGCTGCCGGTGGCGCTCACGCTGCCGATCTCACCGTCGCCGAGCCGGTCGACTATGTGAAGGTCTGCGATGCCTTTGGCGCCGGCTACTGGTACGCCCCGGGCACCGACACCTGCATCAAGATCGGCGGCTTCGTCCGCTTCGATGTTAACTTCGGGGAAGATATCGATTCCGATCTCCCGAATGACTATCAGTTCCGCACCCGCTCGTCGCTGCAGGTGACCGCCTCGTCGATGACCGAATACGGCCCGCTGACGGCGTTCATGGACTATCGCGCCGACTCGAACAACTCGCAAGACGGCTCGGCCTATCTCGACAGCGGCTGGCTGCAGATCGGCATGGTTCAGGCCGGCAAGTTCACCTCCGCCTATGATTTCGGCGGCGGCTACACGGATGACGGCGGCTACCGTTCGGACGAGACCACCGACCACATCGCCCTGACCTACGCGCTGAACGGCTTCGGCATCATCCTGTCGGTCGAAGACCCGCAGGACCGCACCGAAGAAGGTCCGGGCTCTCCCGCGTCTGATTCGGAAGATTTCCCGGATCTCATCGCGGCGCTGACCTACTCGCAGGGCATCTTCTCGGGCAAGCTGTCGGGTGCCTTCACCGATGGCGCCGAGGATGATGGGCAGGGCTTCGCGGTTCAGGCCGGCTTCGAGCTCGCGCTCGACAGCTTCTCGGCGGGCGACAAGTTCAAGTTCGTCGCGGGTTATGCGGATAGTGCGCCGTCGTTTGTGGGCGCCGTCAATGTGGGTCCGGCGCTGGGCTTTGGTGCTGCCGCGGTCAATGGGCATGATACGGGTGACGGCTGGAACGTCCTCGGTTCGTTCGTCCACTACTGGCAGCCGAACCTGAACTCGTCGATCACGGCGTCCTACGTCGAGTGGAACGGTGACGGTGCGAACGCCGATGTCGAGGCTTGGAAGATTGCCTTCGACACGGCCTACAAGCCGGTCACCAACCTCACCCTGCTGGGCGAAGTGGGTTATGGCGAGGCGGACTTCAGCACCGTCGGCGCCGACAAGGACTCCTTCTTCGGCCTGGTCCGCATCCAGCGCGACTTCCCGTAATCCGAGACCTCTCGGTTACAAAGAACCCGGCGGAGCGATCCGCCGGGTTTTTTCGTTTCGGAATGCGGCAAACCGCGCATCGCTCGCGCTCGGCCATGCCACCGAATTGCCGCGATCCGGCGCCACCCGTTGACCGGAGACCGTGTGAGAGCAGCCTTCGCCTTGAGTGGCGGAGGGCTGTGCAATCGTGCGTTTCCGCCGGTTTCCAGGGTTCGCGGGCCGCGCGCAGTCAGGAAGCGATACAATACGTCTTCCTTACGAAAGGCCGCGGTGTGGCCGCGCCGCTACAGCTATTTATCCAGCTTCTCTTATTATCAGTCTTGGGAACGAGATGAGTGCTCGTCCCGCTCGTTTGCTTGCCGCTCTGGGCTATGGGGGCCGAGAGGCGTGAGGGCGACAGGGTGAACGCGAAATGGGGAGAGGGGGGCCGCCGTTCGAGGCGTGCCGATGGTTCTCGCACCGCAGTGTGCGGGGCCGCCGGGCCGACCGAGGGCAGACGGAACCTTTCTTCTGGCGCAACCCTCAGGAGAAACTGGACATGAATTTCAAGACGCTTCTGCTCGGCTCCGCGGCGGCCCTGATGGCCGCGGGCGGCGCACATGCCGCCGATCTCACCGTTGCCGAGCCCGTCGACTATGTGAAGGTCTGCGACGCCTTCGGCGCCGGCTACTGGTATGCCCCGGGCACCGACACCTGCATCAAGATCGGCGGCTGGGTCCGCTTCGGCGTCAAGTTCGGTGACGATGTCGATTCGAACAGCGGCAACGACTATCAGTTCCGCACCCGTTCGTCGCTGCAGGTGACCGCCTCCTCGATGACCGAGTACGGCCCGCTGACGGCCTTCATGGACTACCGCATCGAGTCCTACGGCTCGAACACGGCCGACAGCGACAGCGCCTATCTCGACAGCGGCTGGGTCCAGCTCGGCCCGGTCCAGGCCGGCAAGTTCACCTCCACCTTCGATTTCGGTGGCGGCTATGACGATGACGGCGGCATCCGCTCGGACGAGACCACCGACCACATCGCGCTCACCTATGCGCTCAACGGCTTCGGCATCATCCTGTCGGTCGAAGACCCGCAGGACCGCACCGAGGAGAACGCCTCGCTCACGCTCACCGGCGAGGAAGAGGACTTCCCCGATCTCGTCGCGGCCCTGACCTATTCGCAGGGTCCGATCTCGGCGAAGATCGCCGGCGCGGTGACGTCGAGCGGCTATAATGGCGACGAGGGCTATGCCGTCATCGCCGGTGTCGAACTCGGTCTCGACCAGCTGGCGGCGGGCGACAAGTTCAAGGCCTCGGTCGCCTATTCCGATACCGCGCCGTCCTTCATCGGCGCGACCAATGTCGGCGCCGCCGGCAACGGCAACGGCAATGGCTGGAACGTGCTCGCCTCCTTCGTCCACTACTGGCAGCCGAACCTCGATTCGGCGATCACCGGATCCTATGTCGATTATAGCGACGACGATCGGGGCGATTCGCTCGAGGCGTGGCGCGTGACCTTCGACACCGCCTACAAGCCGGTGAACAACCTCACCCTGCTCGGCGAAGTCGGTTACGAGAAGGTCGAGTTCGACAGCCCGTCCAGCGACGACAAGGACGGCTTCTTCGGCCTCGCGCGTATTCAGCGCGACTTCCCGTAAGCGGCGCAATCGCGACTTCGGGGCCCGGCGGAGCGCTCCGCCGGGCCTTTCTTCGTGTTAGGATCGGCCATGGAATGGACCGATCAGGGCGTCGTGCTCGGCACGCGGCGGCAGGGCGAGGGGCACCTCGTCCTCGATCTGTTGACCGCGCGGCACGGCCGCCATCTCGGGCTGGTGCGGGGCGGTCGGTCGCGCCGGCTCGCGGCAGCCCTGCAGCCGGGCAATTCGCTGCGCGCGACCTGGCGGGCCCGGCTCGACGAGCAGCTCGGCCATTTCCAGGTCGAGCCGGTGACCGAGCGGGCGGCGCGGCTGATCGCCGAACCGTCCGCGCTCTTCGCGCTGCAGGCCCTCGCGACGCTCGCGCGCCTGCTCCCGGAGCGCGATCCTCATCCCGAGATCCATGCCGCGTTCGAGGCGGTGCTCGACGTGCTCGCGGGAATCGCGCGCGATTCGGCGGGCATGGCCGCGCCCCCGTCCGCCGGCGGCAACAGCTTCCTCGGCGCGCCGGCGACGGCTCTCCTCGTCGCCCGCATGGAACTCGGCCTTCTCGAGGCGCTCGGCTTCGGCCTCGATCTCTCCGCCTGTGCCCTGTCGGGCGCGCGGGACGATCTCGCCTTCGTCTCGCCGAAGAGCGGCCGGGCTGTCGCCGCCGGACCGGGTGCGCCTTATGCCGACCGGCTGCTCCGCCTGCCGCCGGCGCTGCTCGGCCGGCAGGACGGGGCGGATCCGAGCCCCGCGGACGGGCGCGACGCGCTGCGGCTCACCGGACATTTTCTCGACCGGCACGTCTTCCTCTCCCGCGGCCTCGCCGTGCCGGCGGCGCGGGTCCAACTCCTCGCCCTCGTCGAGCGGGCCGAGCGGTGAGCCGCGTGTCGCATCGCTTCCCTTGCCTCGGCCCGCGCGGCCGGCTACCCGATAGCCATGGCCAAGACGACGGACAAGACCACGAAGCCGGAAGGCGCCGGCATCGAGCCGATCAATCTGCGCGACGCGCTCGAGGAGCGCTATCTCGCCTATGCGCTGTCGACCATCATGCACCGGGCGCTGCCCGACGTGCGCGACGGGTTGAAGCCGGTGCACCGCCGGCTGCTGCACGCGATGCGCCAGCTCCGGCTCGATCCGGGCTCCGGATTCAAGAAGTCGGCCCGCGTGGTCGGCGATGTCATCGGCAAGTTCCACCCGCACGGCGACCAGTCGGTCTATGATGCGCTCGTGCGGCTCGCGCAGGACTTCGCGGTCCGCTATCCGCTCGTCGACGGGCAGGGCAATTTCGGCAATATCGACGGCGATAACCCGGCGGCGATGCGCTACACCGAGGCGCGGCTGACCGAGGTCGCGGCGCTCCTCCTCGACGGCATCGACGAGAATGCAGTCGATTTCCGCGACACCTATGACGGCGAGGACAAGGAGCCCGTCGTCCTGCCGGGCAATTTTCCGAACCTGCTCGCCAATGGCTCGTCGGGTATCGCCGTCGGCATGGCGACCTCGATCCCGCCGCACAACGCGGCCGAACTCTGCGACGCCGCACTTCTGCTGATCGAGAAGCCGGACGCCTCCGTCGAGGATCTGCTCGGCTATGTCGAGGGACCGGACTTTCCGACAGGCGGCATCATCGTCGAGAGTCGCGCGGCGATCGCCGAGGCTTACCGCACCGGCCGGGGCGGCTTCCGCGTCCGCGCCCGCTGGCATGTCGAGGACCAGGGCCGCGGCACCTGGGTCGTCGTCGTCACCGAGGTGCCCTATCAGGTGCAGAAGTCGCGCTTGATCGAGAAGGCGGCCGATCTGCTCGTCAACCGCAAGCTTCCGCTCGTCGGGGATCTCCGCGACGAATCGGCGGAGGATGTGCGCATCGTCATCGAGCCGCGCGCCCGCACGGTCGACGCGGCGCTGATGATGGAATCGCTCTTCAAGCTCACCGAGCTCGAAAGCCGCATCCCGCTCAACATGAACGTGCTCTCGAAGGGCGTCGTGCCGCGGGTGATGAGCCTGCCCGAGGTGCTGCGCGAGTGGCTCGACCACCGGCGCGAGGTGCTCGTCCGACGCTCCGAGTTCCGGCTCGCCCAGATCCGGCATCGGCTGGAAGTGCTCGAGGGCTATCTCGTCGCCTATCTCAATCTCGACGAGGTGATCCGCATCATCCGCGAGGAGGACGAGCCGAAGCCGGCCCTCATCGCCCGCTTCGGTCTCACCGACCTGCAGGCCGAATCGATCCTCAACATGCGGCTCCGTTCGCTGCGCAAGCTCGAGGAGATCGAGATCCGGGGCGAACATGCGGCGCTCACCGAGGAGCGCGGCGAGATCGAGGCGCTGCTCGGGTCGGCCGCGAAGCAGTGGAAGGCGGTCGCCTCGCAGATCGGCGAGGTGCGCAAGACCTTCGGGCCGGACACCCCGCTCGGCAAGCGCCGCACGAGCTTTGCCGAAGCGCCCGATCACGCCGACCGCGACATGCACCACGCGATGGTCGAGCGCGAGCCGATCACCGTCATCGTCTCGGAGAAGGGCTGGATCCGGGCGCTGAAGGGCCATGTGACCGATATGTCGGGCCTCGCCTTCAAGGCCGATGACGGGTTGAAGCTCGCGCTGCACGCCGAGACCACCGACAGGCTGATCGTCTTCTCGACCGGCGGCCGCTTCTATACGCTCGGCGCCGACAAGCTGCCCGGCGGCCGCGGCCATGGCGAGCCGCTGCGGCTGATGGTCGACATGGAGAGCGACCAGGACGTCGTCACGGCCTTCGTGCACAAGCCCGAGCGTATGCTGCTCGTCGCCTCGACGACGGGCCGCGGCTTCATCGTTCCCGAGAAGGAGGTCGTCGCCAACACCCGCAAGGGCAAGCAGGTGCTGGTGGTCGAACCGGGCGAGGAGGCAAAGCTCTGCGTGGAGGCGGTCGGCGACATGGTCGCGACGATCGGCGAGAACCGGAAGTTCCTCGTCTTCCCGGTGGAACAGATCCCGGAGATGACGCGCGGCAAGGGCGTGCGCCTGCAGCGCTTCAAGGATGGCGGGCTGTCCGATGTGCGCGTCTTCGCGAAGGCGACCGGGCTTTCCTGGATCGACAGTTCCGGCCGCAGCTTCGTGCGGACGGTTGAGGAACTGCGCGACTGGACGGGCGATCGCGGCCAGGCGGGTCGAATGCCACCGCCCGGCTTCCCGCGCAGCAATCTCTTCGGCGGACCGGCGATCGGCTGACACCCGGCCGATGGGTCAGATGAAGGCGTAGTGTTCCTCGGCGAGCGGGGCGGCCGGCTCGATCGGCCGCCAGCCACGGGCGCCGAGATGCTCCTGCGGCTGGAAGCGGGCCTTGTAGCCCATCTTGCGCGACCCCTCGACCCAGTAGCCGAGATAGACGTAAGGGAGGCCGAGCTTCCGTGCCCGGCGCATGTGGTCGAGGATCATGAAGGTGCCGAGCGAGCGGGCATCATGATCAGGGTCGTAAAAGGAATAGACCATCGACAGACCGTCCGAGAGCCGGTCGGTGAGCGCGGCGGCGATGAGGGGGCCCTGGCCGCGGCCGGTAATCGCGCTGTCCGGGCCATGGAAGCGATATTCGACCAGCATCGTCTCGACTTGCGTGTCCTCGACCATCATCGCGTAGTCGAGCGCGGTCATGTCCGCCATTCCGCCTTCCGAATGTCGGCTGTCGAGATAGGCGCGGAACACCGAATATTGTTCTGAACTGGGTGCCGCCGGCACCGGCGCGCCGATCAGGTCGCGATTGCGCGCCAAGACCCGGCGCAGGCTCCGCGTCATGATCAGCCGGTCGACGGGGACGCGCACCGAGATGCAGGCTTTGCAGGTCTCGCAGGCCGGCCGATAGGCGATGTTCTGGCTGCGTCGGAAACCGCCCTGGGTCAGCACGTCGTTGAGCGTCGAGGCCCTCGGCCCGACGAGATGGGTGAAGACCTTCCGTTCCATGCGGCCGGGAAGATAAGGGCAGGGCGACGGCGCCGTCAGGAAGAACTGGGGCGTGTCGGTCGAATGGTGGGTCATCGAGATCCGTAACGGCCGCGCGTCCGAACGCGACCGATGATAGCGCCGCCTTTGCCCGGCTCCAAGAGAAAGGCGCGGCGGGAAGGCGGTCCGAGAAGGCCGAGGCCCCGATCGCGCGGCCGGAGCGGGCCGCCGCGCGACGGGGTGTGAAGCGTGACGGTTGCGGTCCGCGGTCAGCGCCGGGTCTGCTCGAGCGGCGTCGCATTCATCACGACGGTGCCGAGCAGGAGGTCGTGCAGCAGACGCTTGCGGTTCGACAGGAGCCCGACGATCAGGACGAGCGGCGTCAGGATCGAGACCGAAAACCAGAAGAGGAGCGCGTGCACCGCGGCGATCAGCGGGCCGATCCGCTCGCCCATCGCACCGCGGATGGTGAGGCCGACGACGCGCATGCCCGGCGTCGAGGCGCGCGGTCCGCCGAGCGTGAAGGCGACGTAAAGGAGGGCGACGATCGGGAAGAGCGGCAGGGCGGGAAAGAGGAGCCAGGCGAGACCCAGCGTCGGAATGCCCATGATCAGGATGAAGCCGACCACCGCGACGAGAAGCGCGAGGATCAGGAAGGCGTCGATGAAGAAGGCGAGCACCCGCTTCGTCAGCACGCCGTCGAACAGGGCGGGCTCGCGATAGGGGTCGTAGAGGATCCCGTCGCCGGGATAGGTGGCGTTGCTCATGCTCATTGGCGGCTCCCCGCTGCTCCCGAACGAGAGGGCGACAGGGGAGAGATGGTGCTGTCGCGCCCCGGTCGCAAGCGACAGCGATGTCGATCGCCCGACGTGACCCGCCGGAGCCGCACCTCAATGGCCGAGTTCGAGCATGCCGAGGCGCTCGACCGTGTAGCCGCGCGCCTCGACGGCGGCGATGATGCGGTCCGTGTGATCCGGCCCGTGCGTCTCGACCGTCACGTCGACGCTGGCCCCCTTCGCCGGTACGCTCAGCAATGTCCGGTGGTGCATCACCTCGATGATGTTGCCCCCCGCCGTGCCGATCGTCACCGCGATGTCGCCGAGCACGCCCGGCCGGTCGGGAATGGCGATCCGGATCGCCGCGATCTTGCCGGCGCGGGCGAGCTCCCGCACCATGATCGAGGCGGCGAGCCGCGGGTCGATATTGCCGCCGCAGAGCACCAGTCCGACCCGGCGGCCGCGGAAGCGCTCAGGCTCCGCGAGCACCGCGGCGAGGCCGGCGGCGCCCGCGCCTTCCGCCATCGTCTTCTGCAGCGTCAGATAGGCGTTGACGGCCTGCTCGATCGCCGTTTCCGACACGGTGACGACCGCATCGACGAAGCGGCGGGCGATCGAAAGGGTGAGCCGGCCGACATTCTTGACCGCGATGCCCTCGGCGAGCGACTGGCCGCCGCAGGCCGCCTCGGCGCCGGCGAGCGCCGCCTTGAGCGAGGGATAGAGCTCCGTCTCGACGCCGATCACCTCGGTCGATGGCGACAGAGCGTCGAAGGCGATCGCCATGCCGCCGATCAGCCCGCCGCCTCCGACCGGCACGATGACGGCGTCGAGGGCAGGGCCGGCGGCGATCATTTCGAGGCCGATCGTGCCCTGGCCGCGCACGACGTCGAAATCGTCATAGGGATGGACGAAGACGAGGCCCTCGCGATCGGCGATCTCGAAGGCGAGCGCCTGGGCTTCCGACAGGGTCTCGCCCTCGAGCACGACGCGGGCGCCGAAGCCCGCCGTCGCCTCGACCTTCACGAAGGGGGTCGGCCGCGGCATGACGATCGTCGCCGGGATGCCGAGCCGCTGCGCGTGATAGGCGACGGCCTGGGCGTGATTGCCGGCCGACATGGCGATCACGCCGCGGGGGCGCTCGCCGGCGTCGAGCGACAGCAGCTTCACGAGCGCACCGCGCTCCTTGAAGGAGGAGGTCGCCTGCAGGTTCTCGTATTTCACCCAGATCTCCGCACCGGTCAGCCGCGACAGGCGCGGCGCGGGGAGAAAGGGGGTGGCGAGCACCTTGCCGGCGATCGCTTCAGCCGCAGCCTCGATGTCGGCGAGGCCCGGCAGGCGGGGCTCGTCGGACGGGATCTCAGGAGAGACGGACGACACGGCCTTCCTCGAGCGCGGGCGCCCGGCCGGCGAGCCCGGCGGGCTTCAGGACGAGCAGGAGGGTGATGATAGCGAGCACGGCCATGTCGCGGTAGGCACCATCGAAGAGGGCGGCCCAGCCGATCTCGAGCGCGGCGAGCACGACGCCGCCGAGCGCCGCGCCGAGCGGCGTGCCGCCCCCGACGAGGCAGGCGATCAGCGCCTTCAGGCCGATCAGCAGGCCCATCGAAGAGCTCGTGCCGCCATAGTTGAGCGCCATCGATGCGCCGCCGACTGCGGCGAGCGCCGAGGCGAGCATGAAGGTCTGGCCCGTCACAACGAGCGGGTCGGTGCCGCACAGCCGCGCCATCAGCGGATCGTCGGCGACCGCGCGCCAGGCGCGGCCGAAAGCCGAGCGCCGCCACAGCAGAAGGAAGACCGGCAGCCCGATCACCGCGACGGCGACGATCAGGAGGCGCAGCGGCGTCACCTGCACCGCGAAGACGCCGCCGGTCAGCGCGATCGGCCGTTCGAGAATGGGCTGCAGCCAGACCTCGCCCGCCCCCTGCGCAAGGCGGAAGAACTCGGAGAGGGCGAGCGACAGGCCGACCGTGGCGACGATGAAGGGGCGCGTCGGGGCATTCGCGAGCGGCAGAAACACCGTCTGGCCGATCGCATGGCCCCAGAGCGTCGCGAGCGAGGCGGCGACGACGACGGCGAGCGCGACCGCGGCGAGGCCCGATACGCCGAGCCCGCTCGCTGTCACGATGCCGAACACCGCGCCGAAGCCGCCGATCATGGCGATCTCGCCGAACGCCATGTTGATCCGGCCGGTGAGCCCGTAGATGAGGGAATAGGCGAGCGCGAGCGGCCCATAGAGCGCGGCGAGCGCGAGCGCGTTGAACGCCTGTTGAAGGACATAGCCGCTTCCGGGGCCGGTCTCGAGCGGCAGGAGGGGCGGTGCCCGCCAGTCTGTCTCCGCGATCGCCCGGTCGACGGCGCCGGGCGCCTCGATCAGGAACCGGCGCAGGAAAAGGAGCGAGGGCGGCGACAGGTCGCCGTCGGCGGTCCTGACCGCCACGAGGTCCTTGCGCCCCGCGTCGAGCGGTCCACCCTCGAAGCCGCACAGCACGGCCGTCGGTGCACGGCCGTTGCCGGCGGAATAGGTGACGGCGACGACGTTACGGCCGCTGCCTGCCGTCACCGAGACGATCGAAACCCGCGTGTCTTCGGGCGCCACCGCCGTCGCCACCGCGACGCAGATGCGGGCCTGCTGGAAGTCGACAGCCGAGCAGCCGGCAAGCCCGAGAAGGAGGAGGAGCGCGGCGGTGAGAAGGCCGGCCCGTGCTCCCATCGCGGCCGATCAGCGGCCCGAGAGGAGGGCGGCGACCGCCGGGGCGAAATAGGTGAGTACGCCATCGGCGCCGGCGCGCTTGAAGGCGACGAGGCTTTCGAGCATCGCCCGCTCGCCGTCGATCCAGCCGCGTTCGGCCGCGCCGCGGATCATCGCGTATTCGCCCGACACCTGATAGGCGAAGGTCGGCACGGCGAAGCGGTCCTTCACGCGCCGCACGATGTCGAGATAGGGCATGCCCGGCTTGACCATCACCATGTCGGCGCCCTCGGCGAGGTCGAGTTCGACCTCGCGCAGCGCCTCGTCGGAATTGGCCGGGTCCATCTGATAGGTGCGCTTGTCGCCGACGAGCGTCTTCGACGTGCCGATCGCGTCGCGGAATGGGCCATAGAAGGCGGAGGCGTATTTCGCCGCATAGGCCATGATCTGGACGTCCCCAAAGCCGCTGCGGTCGAGCGCCGCACGGATCGCGCCGATGCGGCCGTCCATCATGTCGGACGGCGCGATGACGTCGGCGCCGGCCTCGGCCTGGACGAGCGCCTGGCCGACCAGCTGCGCGACCGTCTCGTCGTTCAGGATCCGCTCTCCCTCCATCAGCCCGTCATGGCCGTGGCTGGTATAGGGATCGAGCGCGACGTCGCAGACGATACCGATCTGCGGCACGGCCGCCTTGATCGCCCGCGCGGCGCGGCAGACGAGATTGTCCGGATTGAGCGATTCCGAGCCTTCCGGATCGCGCAGCGCCGGATCGGTGTAGGGGAACAGCGCCACGGCGGGGATGCCGTAGGCGGCGGCCTTCTCGACCTCACGCACCGCCTCGTCGACCGAGAAGCGGAAGACGTCGGGCATGGATGCGACCGGCACGCGCTGGCGTTCGCCCTCGATCAGGAAGATCGGCCAGATCAGATCGTCGATCGACAGCCTGTTCTCGGCGACCAGTCGGCGCGACCAGTCGGCCCGGCGGTTGCGGCGCATGCGGCGGCCGCCGAGGATCGCCTCCATGTCGATCGCCTCCATGTCGATCGCCGCCCGGTCGAAGGGGCCGCGCTTCTTCGGCGTCTCGAGCATCGTCTCGCTTCCGTTTTCGTGTCGCCCGGACACTAGCAAAGCGCCGCCCGGGCACAAGGCGCCATCCCGTCCCGGCCTCAGGCGGCGTGTCCGCGATGCACGAGCACCTTGTCGATCCGTCGGCCGTCGAGATCGACCACCTCGAAGACCCAGCCCTCGTGCGCGAAATGCTCGCCCGGCACCGGAATGTGGCCGAGCTTCGACAGCACGAAGCCGGCGAGCGTCGTGAAATCCTCGTCCTCGTTGAGGTTCTTGAGGCTCAGCGTGCGTTCGACGACGTCGATATGCGCGCTGCCCTCGATCAGCCAGGAGCCGTCGGCGCGCTGCACCGCCTCGGGGGTCTCGTCGCCCTCGCGCTCCGGCATGTCGCCGGCGATCGCCGAGAGGATGTCGAGCGGCGTGACGATGCCCTGGAAGGAGCCGTATTCGTCGAGCACGATCGCCATGTGCACCGACGAGCCGCGAAAGCGCTCGAGCAGCTTAAGGACCGGCATGCGCTCGTCGACATAGAGCGGCTCGCGCAGCGCCGATTGGAGATCGACCTTTCCGGTGCGATGGAGCTGGTCGAGCAGGTCCTTCGCGTGCACGATGCCGAGCACGGCGTCGATCTCGCCCCGGCTCACCGGGTAGCGGGAATGGCCGGCGTCGATGATCGTCCGGTGGATCTCCTCCGGCACGTCGTCGACATCGAGCCAGACCACGTCGGGTCGGGCGACCATAATGGTGCGCACCGACCGGTCGGCGACCCGCAGCACGCCCTCGATCATCTCGCGCTCGGCCTGCAGGAAGATGCCCGCCTCGGTGCCCTCGGCGATCAGCGTCTTCACTTCTTCCTCGGTCACCCGGCTCTCGGAATCCTCGCGATGGCCGAGCAGGCGCAGCACCGTCTCGGTGGATTTCCGCAGGAACCAGACGATCGGCAGGCCGACCCGGGCGATCAACGTCATCGGCCGCGAGACGAAGCAGGCGAGCCGCTCCGGATTGGACAGCGCGAGGCGTTTCGGCACCAGTTCGCCGCCGATCAGCGAGGTGTAGGCGAGGCCGACGACGACGATCGCCGAGGCGAGCGTGTCGGCGCTGCTGCCGAGGCTCGGCGCGATCGACAGGAGGAATTCCTCGAGGGGATCGGAGAGCGCGGCCTCGCCATAGGCGCCGGAGAGGATGGCGACCAGCGTGATGCCGACCTGCACGGAGGAGAGGAAGCTCGTCGGGTCCTCGGTGAGGCGGAGCGCCGCGGCTGCGCCGCTCTTGCCGTCGGCCGCGAGGGCCTGCAGGCGCGCTGGACGTGACGAGACGACGGCGAGTTCGGAAAGGGCGAAAAAGGCGTTGAGCGCGATCAGTGCGGCAACGACGAGGAGATCCCACCAGGGCATCGACGGTCCTTGTGCGGCCTTGACGGCCAGGGTGCCGCCCCTTCACGAAGCAGGCGGCGCGCGAGTTTAGCGGCGCCTTTCGCGCTGCGGAAGCCCATCGACCGCTTCCCGCCACGATCGGCGCGCAATACGATCGCGCGGGATTCGACGGAGTGGCAGTTGGACGCGACGGACTTCATCCACTTCGAGCGACGCGGTCTTGCCGGGATCGTGACGCTCGATCGCCCGGCGGCGCTCAACGCGCTGTCGCACGCGATAGTTCGCGCGCTCGCTCGCCGGCTGACGGAATGGGCCGCCGATCCGCAGGTGGAGACGGTCGTCGTGCGCGGCCGCGGCCGGGCGTTCTGCGCCGGCGGCGACATCCGCGCCGTCTATGAGGCCGGCCGGCAGGGGCCGCCGGCGATCGATTTCTTCCGCGACGAATACCGGTTGAACGCCGCGGTGAAGCACTTTCCGAAGCCTTACGTGGCGCTCGTTCATGGCTATGTGATGGGCGGCGGCGCCGGCATCTCGATCCACGGGCGCTATCGCGTCTTCGCCGCGGACGCGGTTTTCTCGATGCCCGAGACGGGGATCGGCTTCTTCCCCGATATCGGCGGCAGTCATTTCCTGTCGCGCATGCCGGCCTCGACCGGCGTCTATTGTGCGCTCGCGGCGGCCCGGCTCGGCCGCGGCGACTGCCTGCACACCGGCATCGCCACCCATGCCGCCCCGGCGGACCGGTTCGATGCGATCGTCGATGCGCTCGCCGGCGAGGCGGATGTCGAGGCCGTGCTGGCGCATTTCACCGAGCCGGCCCCGCCGCCCGAGACGCTCGGCGCGGTCGATCCGGTCGTCGCGGAGGTCTTCGGCACGGGCGGTGTCGAGACGATCCTCGCCCGGCTCGACCAGGTGGACGCTCCCCACGCGGCCTTTGCGGCCCGGGCGGCCGCGGCGATCCGGACCAAGTCTCCGACCAGTCTGCGGATCGCGCTCCGCCAGGTGCGCGCCGCGGCGGCGCTCGATTTCGACGATTGCATCCGGCTCGATTTCCGCATCGTCAACGAAATCCTGAGCGGTCACGACTTCTATGAAGGCGTCCGCGCCGCGCTGGTCGATCGGGACGGCGTGCCGCACTGGCGCCCTGCGACACTCCCGGCGGTCGACGAACGCGCGGTCGAACGCCATTTCCTGCCGCCGCGCGGAGGGGATCTCGTCTTCGCATGATCGATTCCGAGGTCAACCGCCTGCCGAGCGAGCCGGACAATCCTTATGAGGAGGCGCGCGGTACCTATCTGCGCCTGCTCGCCCTGGTGCTCATCGTCTTCGGGCTCCGTCACTGGGTCTATATCGTCGGCGTCTACCCGGATTCCGGCTGGAACCTCGAGACCATGTCGGCCGACTGGCGCTTCGCCACGGTGGTTCTCGGGGTCGGTACGCTGATCGCGGCGGTCGGTCTTTGGATGCGGGTGGTCTGGGGCCTGGTCGTCTGGGCCGGCGTCGCGCTCTTCGAACTCGCGATCCATACCGCGTTCGCCGAGTATTACGGCTTCAGCCTCTTCACCGTCGGTTTCCACGTCGTCACCGTCGCCGCCTACGCCTTCCTCGCCGTGATGGCGCACCGGCGGGCCACGCAGGCCATGATTTCGTAACCATACGATTCGAATCGAACCCTTCGATCCGAGGTAAGCCCGCGTTAAGCGTGATGCTTAAGCTGATTTTCAAATCGATCTCCTAATCTCGTTCATACCAAGCGGGAACAACGCCGCACCTGTGAACGAGGTCGAACGATGATCAGCGCGAAAAGAGTTTCTGAACCGTACGTTAAGATGCAAGAATCGCGTGAGCTGAAGCCGCTGTACATCGAGGCGCTGACGCTGGTCGAGCGGCTGCATCGCCGTTTGCTCGACGTGATCAAGGATGAGTTCGACCGGCAGGGTCGTTCCGACGTCAACAGCGTGCAGGCGCTGCTGTTGTTCAACATCGGTGATTCGGACCTCACGGCCGGCGAGTTGCGCAGCCGCGGCTATTATCTCGGCTCGAACGTCTCCTACAATCTCAAGAAGCTGGTGGAGATGGGCTACATCCATCACCAGCGCTCGCGCATGGACCGCCGTTCGGTCCGCGTCAGCCTGACGGAGAAGGGCCGCGAGATCGCGACGGTGGTGCACGCCCTTTACGACCGGCATCTGAAGTCGATCGAGCAGGTCGGCGGCATCGCCGCGGACGATTTCGACACGCTCAACCGCTCGCTGCACCGCCTCGAGCGGTTCTGGACCGACCAGATCCTCTACCGGCTGTAAGCGTCTGCTGCCGCGACCTCTACACCCGGCTCGAAGCGTTTCCTTGACGCAACCGAAAGCCTGGTTAAGGAAGTGGACCGGGGAACGGCGGGGGGCGGTATGCCTGCGGGTCTGCTCGAACGTTGGCTTCTGCGAAGCGATGGCCGGCCGAGAAAGCCGCTGCGCAAGCTGCTCTTTCATTCGAATGGCAAGCCGCGCGGCATGTTCCGCCGCTTCGTGCTCGACGATGCCGGCCATCCGCGCCTCTACCTGCGACGCTGGATGACGAGCAGGGCCTATCGCGACCTGCCGCGCGCCGTGCCGGTGGTCGTATCGCGTGGGCCGGCGAACAGGCCGCTGAGCCCCCGCGAGCAGTATTTCCTCGGCCGGCTGGCGGCGGAGCGGCGGCGAGCGGCTCCCGATGCGGCTCGTTCTTGATCTGCAGGGCGCGCAGGGCGCCAATCGAGACCGCGGCATCGGGCGTTATCTGAGGGACCTCGTCCGCTCGCTCTGGGAGGGCAGGGGCGGTCATGAACTGATCGTGGTTCTGTCCGAGCGGCTCGAAGAGGCGGATGACGGGACCTACCGCTTTCTGCGGGGGTTCATGCCACAGAGCGCGATCCGCACCTTCGACATCGTGGGGCCGATCGCCGCCGTCGATCCGCGCAACGCGGCGCGGCGCGAAGCGGCCGCCCGGACGCTCGAAGCCTTCATCGCCGCGCTCGCCCCCGATGTCGTGCTCACCGGCAGCGCGTTCGAGGGGTGGATCGACGATGTCGCGACGGCGAGTTTCCCGGCCACCCGCCGCTTCCGTCACGCGGTGGTGCTCTATGATCTCATCCCGCTCGTCTTGCCGGAGCGCTATCTCGCCGGCGAGGCGGTCGCCGCCTGGTATCGGGATCGCCTGCGCCAGGTCGCTGGAGCCGATCGGCTGCTCGGCATATCCGAAGCGACGCGGATGGACGCCCGAACCCGGCTCGGCCTCGCGGAGGACCGCGTCGTGGCGATCGGAACCGCCGCCGATGCGCGCTTCCGTGTCGTGCCGGCGACAGCCGCGAGCGATGCGCGCCTCGCCGCGCTGGGCTTGAAGCCCGGCTTCGTGTTCGGCGTCGGCGGCGACGATCCCCGCAAGAATCTCGACGCCCTCGTGCGGGCCTATGCCCGGCTCCCGCAGACGCTGCGCCGGCGCCATCCGCTCGCCATCGTCTGTGCCCTCGGCGAGGGCAGCCGTCGGCACCTCGGGCAGGTCGCCGCAAAGGCTGGGCTCAACGCGGGAGAGCTCGTGTTGACGGGCTATGTCTCGGACGCGGATCTTCTCGCCGCTTACAATGCTGCGGCGGCTGTCGTCTTTCCCAGCTTGGCGGAGGGGTTCGGCCTGCCGGCGCTCGAGGGCATGGCGTGCGGCCGGCCGGTTCTGGCTTCAGCCGCGACGAGCCTGCCCGAGGTCGTCGGCCGGACCGACGCCCTGTTCGACCCGAACGACGAGGCGGCGATCGCGGCGGCACTCGAGCGCGTGCTCACCGATCGTGCCTTCGCCGATGCTCTCGCGGCGCACGGCCTCGCGCGGTCGGCGCTCTTCGATTGGGCGAAGGTCGCCCGCCGGACGTGGGCCGCGCTCGAGGGCCTTGCCGCCGAGCCGCTCCCGGCCGCTCCGCCTCGGCTTTCCGAGCGTCCAACGCTCGCCTATCTCTCGCCTCTGCCGCCGGCCCAGTCGGGCATCGCGCGATGGAGCGCCGAGTTTCTGCCGGCCCTCGCCGAGCACTACCGGATCGAACTGATCGTCGACCGGCCCGTGACGCTGCCTGCATCGCTCCAGCACCTGCCGCTGCACGATCGGGCCTGGTTCGAGGCGGAGGCCGGACGGTTCGACCGGGTGCTCTATCAATTCGGCAACTCCGATCATCACAGCTGGATGTTCCCTCTCCTGGCCGAGATTCCGGGGGCGGTGGTGCTGCACGATTTCTTTCTCTCGGATCTCCTCATCCACGAGTCCCGGTTGTTTTGGCGCGAGACCGCCGTCGCCAGCCACGGGATCGGGGCGCTGGTGCGGGCTCCGGAGGTTCCGGAGGACCCGGACGGCGTCTCCCGGCTTCCAGGCAACCTTGCGGTCCTGCAGCAGGCCCGGGGCATCATCGTGCACAACGAGGCTGCTCGCCGTGACGCGGCTCTGGCCTATGGGGAGCGGGCTGCGGCGGCCCTCGCGCATGTCCCTCTCGCCCGGGTCCTGCCGCCGCTGACCGATGACGATCGCCGACGCGCCGCAAAGGCGGCGCTCGGCATCCGAGCCGATGAAATCGTCGTCGCCGCCTTCGGCATCGTCAATCCGTTGAAGCTCGGCCCGCGTCTCGTCCGGGCTTTCGTGCGATCGGCCGTGGGGGCGAGCGGCCGTGGACGGCTCGTTTTCGTCGGCGGTGTCGGCAAGGCTGAGGCCGAGCAACTGGCGCGGGACGCGGCCCGCCTGGGCATCTCGGTCGGACTGACCGGATGGATCGACGAGGACGCTTATCGGCGCCATCTCGAAGCGGCCGACATCGCGGTGCAGCTCCGCACGCGCTCTCGCGGCGAAAGCTCGGCCGCCCTTCTGGACTGTCTCGGCAGCGGTATCGCGACGATCGTCAACGGCCATGGCGCGATGGCCGATCTCGACCCGCGGGTCGCGGTGAAGCTGCCGGACGCCTTCGACGAGGCCGCGCTCGCCGCTGCGCTCGATGCGCTCGCCGCCGATCCCGAGCGGCGGCGCGCGCTGGGCGCCGCCGGCCGTGCGCTCGTCGGCGCCGTGCACGCGCCAGAGGCTTGTGCCGCCGCCTACCGGGCGGTGATCGAGGCGGCCTATGCCGCACCGGCCGCCGCGGTGTTCGACCTGCCGGCGGCGCTCGCGCCGCTCGCCGCCACGCCCGGGGCGACCGCCGACCTCGCATGTGCGCTGGCGCGCACCTTTCCGCCCGAACCGCGCCGGCGTCAGTTGCTCCTCGATGTGTCCCAGATCGTCGCGAGCGACGCCGGCACGGGCATCCAGCGTGTCATCCGCGGGCTGGTCGGGGGCCTCTTCGCCACCGTGTCCGCCTGTGATGTGACACCGGTCTGGATGGACCAGTCCGGCCATTTCCTGCGCGCGAGCCGGTTCGCCGAGGCCGTTGCCGGGATAAGGCTCGGCCTCGCCGAGACGCCCGTCGACATTCATCCGGGCGATGTGATCGTCGTGCTCGACATCGTGCCGCACCGTCCGGAGGCGTGCTGGGCGGCCCTCCATGCCGCGCGGCGGCGCGGCGCCTGCGTGCTTCACGCGATCTACGACCTGCTGCCCGTCCAGCTGCCGCATTTCTTTCCCGGCGCCGAGGCTTGGTTTCCCGGCTGGGTGGAGCGGACGGCCTCCTTCGACGGCGTGGTGTGCATATCCCGGGCGACGGCGGACGCCGTCGCCGCATGGCGGGCGGCACGGCCCGACTTCGCGGACGTTGCCTTCGCGATCGAGTGGTTCCACCTCGGCAGCGATCTCGATCGGGCGCCGCCGGGCGCCGCGGCGGCGCCCCAGATCGATCCGGTCCTTGCGCGCATGGAGGCGGTGCCGAGCGTGCTCATGGTCGGCACCATCGAGCCGCGGAAGGGGCATCGGCAGGCACTCGCCGCCTTCGAACGGCTCTGGGCGGCGGGGCGTCCGGGCGACCTCGTCATCGCCGGCCGGCGCGGCTGGGCGATGGAGGACTTTCTCGCCCGGCTCGACAGCCATCCCGAGCGCGGGCGCCGGCTGCACTGGATCGAGGCTCCGGGCGACGACGATCTCCATGCCCTCTACGCGGCGGCGGCGGGTCTCCTCCAGGCGAGCGAAGGGGAGGGGTTCGGTCTGCCGATCGTCGAGGCGGCCCGCTCCGGGCGTCCGCTTCTCCTGCGCGACCTGCCGGTCTTTCGCGAAGTCGCGGGGGAGGCGGCCACCTATTTCTCAGGCACCGAGCCCGAATCGCTGGCTCTCGCGCTCGACCGCTGGCTCGGCGCGATCGCGGCGGGAAGCGCACCGTCCTCTGCCGGGGTCGCGTCGCTCGACTGGACGGAGAGCGCCGCGATGTTCCTGCGTGCGGTCGAGGCCGCCGCCGGGAAGGCCGGCACATGGGCGGACGGTCCACCGCGGTAACCCTTCGGCAACCCTACGGTACGACAGTGGCGATGCAGGCGGGACACGGTCGTCCGCCGGCACGCGGCGGCCGCAATCCCGATCGGGGCGGGATCATCAAAGCGCCATGTTTGACCCTGAAGACCGACATCGATCCGCGGCGCGTCGAGACCTTCCGCGTCCGCCTTGACGACGAGCGTGAACGCACGATGGCCGGTTCCGACGACAAGACCCTTTCGCTGAATGCTCTCTCCCTGAGCCGTCGCGCGCTGCTGCGCGGGGCGGCGTTCGCCGGTGCCGGCGCGCTCTTCGGCAGCCGCGCGCTCGCCCAGGAAGACCCGATTGCGCAGGTGCTGCAGATCCATAGCGGCGAATGGTCGGACGGCTTCGACGCCGCATCGAGCGGCGCCGCGACCGTGCGCACGACGCTGCCGATCCTGTCGACCGAGACGACGATGGCGGTCGATGCGGCGATCGCGCAGTACAACGACATCGTCGCCCGTGGCGGCTGGCCGGTCGTTCCGGCCGACAAGACGCTGCAGCTCGGCATGCGCGATCCGAGCGTGCTGGCGCTGCGGGAGCGCCTGACGATCTCGGGCGATCTGAGCCCGTCGATCGGCATGTCGGACGCCTTCGATTCGTTCGTCGACGGGGCGGTGCGCCGCTTCCAAGCCCGCCATGGCATCGCTGCGGATGGTGTGGCGGGTTCGTCGACCCTCAACGCCATGAACATTCCGGCCGCGGTCCGGCTCGGCCAGCTCACCACCAATCTCGAACGTCTGCGCAGCATGACGGCGCAGCCGCTCGGCGACCGCTATGTCTGCGCCAACATTCCGGCCGCGCAGGTCGAGGCGGTGGAATACGACCGCGTCGTGTCGCGCCACACCACCGTGGTCGGCAAGGTCGACCGCCAGTCGCCGGTGCTTTCGAGCAAGATCTATCAGATCAATTTCAATCCCTACTGGACGGTGCCGGCCTCGATCATCAAGAAGGACCTGATCCCCTTGATGCAGAAGCAGCCGGATTATCTGACGAAGAAGCACATCCGCATCTTCACCCAGAAGGGTGACGAGATTCCGCCGCAGGCCGTCAACTGGCACTCCGACGAGGCCGTCAACTATATGTTCCGGCAGGATCCGGGCGACTTCAACTCGCTCGGAACGGTGAAGATCTCGTTCCACAATCCCTATCAGGTCTATATGCACGACACGCCGGCGAAGGACCTGTTCGGCCGCGAGGAGCGTTTCGATTCCTCCGGCTGCATGCGGACGCAGAACATCCGCCAACTGATCACCTGGCTCTTGCGCGATTCGCCGGGCTGGGACCGCACGCGGATCGACGAAGTGTTCCGCACCGCCGAGCGCATCGATGCCGACATCGCCGATCCGGTGCCGCTCTATTGGGTCTACATCACCGCCTGGGCGATGCCGGACGGCGCGGTACATTTCCGCAACGACATCTACAATCACGACGGGCTCGACCAGCTCGCGCTGCGCTGAGCCGCGAGTCGGCCTGCGGCGTCTCGCCCCGCTTCGCGAGCGGGCGTCCCGCACTGGCCGGGGAGGACGCTCGCCCCTATGTTTTCAAGGGCGACGGCCGGTCCGCATCCGCGGCCGGCCGTCGCCCTTGGCGCTTCCCCGCGCCCTGTGCTAATCCGCAGCCCGGTTGCCGGACCGCCGCAACCGCCGATCGACGCACCAGGAGGACCGCCGATGTCGCTCTCGCATCGCGCGCCCAGCGCCATGAACGACTTCTTCGCCCGCAGCCTCGCCGAGGCGGATCCCGAGATCGCCGATGCGATCGGCAAGGAGCTCCGCCGTCAGCAGGACGACATCGAACTGATCGCCTCGGAGAACATCGTCTCGAAGGCGGTGCTCGAGGCGCAGGGCTCGGTGCTCACCAACAAATATGCCGAGGGTTATCCCGGTAAGCGCTATTACGGCGGCTGCGAGTTCGTCGACATCGTCGAGACGCTGGCGATCGAGCGGGCGAAGAAGCTGTTCTCCGCCGGCTTTGCGAATGTCCAGCCGAATTCCGGCAGCCAGATGAACCAGGCGGTGTTCCTCGCGCTCCTGCAGCCGGGCGACACCTTCATGGGCCTCGACCTCGCCGCCGGCGGGCACCTGACGCACGGATCCTCGGTCAATATGTCCGGCAAGTGGTTCAACGTCGTCTCCTACGGGGTGCGCCGCGAAGACCAGATGCTCGATTACGACGCGATCGCCCGTCAGGCCGAGGAGACGAAGCCCAAGCTGATCATCGCCGGCGGCACGGCCTATTCGCGCGTCTGGGATTTCGAGCGCTTCCGGGCGATCGCCGATTCGGTCGGCGCCTATCTGATGGTCGACATGGCCCATTTCGCCGGCCTCGTCGCCGGCGGCGTGCATCCCTCGCCGATCGAGCACGCCCATGTCGTCACCTCGACGACGCACAAGTCGCTCCGCGGCCCGCGCGGCGGCCTGATCCTGACCAATCACGAGGACATTGCGAAGAAGATCAATTCGGCGGTGTTCCCGGGCCTGCAGGGCGGGCCGCTGATGCACGTCATCGCCGCGAAGGCGGTCGCCTTCGCCGAGGCGCTTTCGCCGGACTTCAAGCTCTACGCGAAGAACATCGTCGAGAATGCCCGCGCGCTCGCGGAAACGCTGAAGGGTGAGGGCTTCGAGATCGTCTCCGGCGGCACCGACAACCATCTGATGCTGGTCGACCTGCGGCCGAAGCGGCTGAAGGGCAATGTGTCCGAGAAGGCGCTCGTGCGTGCCGGGCTCACCTGCAACAAGAACGGCATTCCCTATGATCCGGAGAAGCCCTTCGTCACCTCCGGCATCAGGCTCGGCACGCCGGCCGGCACGACGCGCGGCTTCGGCATCGCCGAGTTCCAGGAGATCGGCCGGCTGATCTCCGAGGTGCTCTCGGCGGTCGCCCAGTCGGAGGAGGGTTCGGCGCCGCTCGTCGAAGCCTCGGTCAAGGAGCGTGTGCACGCGCTCACCGCGCGCTTCCCGATCTATGCGTGATCGGGCAGAGTAGCCGCGGGCAGGAAGCGGGTCTCGGGGTCGTCTGATGCGCTGTCCCTATTGCGGGAGCGACGACACGCAGGTGAAGGACAGCCGGCCGTCGGAGGACAACACCTCCATCCGGCGGCGGCGGGTCTGCGCCGATTGTGGCGGGCGCTTCACGACCTTCGAGCGCGTGCAGCTGCGCGAGCTCACCGTTCTGAAGCGGAGCGGCCGGCGCGTGCCGTTCGACCGCGACAAGCTGATGCGCTCGGTCGCCGTCGCGCTGCGCAAGCGCAATGTCGACCCGCAGCGCGTCGAGCGGATGGTGAACGGCGTCGTCCGCCAGCTCGAGAGCCTCGGCGAGAACGAGGTGACCACCGAGCAGATCGGCGTGCTGGTGATGGAAGGGCTGAAGACCCTCGACGACGTCGCCTATGTCCGCTTCGCCTCCGTCTACCGCAATTTCCGCGAGGCGAAGGATTTCGAGACCGTGCTCGGCGAGCTGTCGGTTCAGGAGCGCGCGGAGCGGGATGCGCCCGGCCGCCCGCCGTCGGAAGGAGAATCCTGACATGCGATCGCCGATGAAGGCGGCCGGCGCGTGAGCGGCGCGCGCTCGGCCCATACCGAGACCGACCGCCGGCTGATGGCGGCGGCATTGCGCTACGGGCGGCGCCATCTCGGCCACACCTTTCCCAACCCGGCGGTCGGTGCGCTCGTCGTCCGCTTCGAGGAGGGCGAGCCGGTCATCGTCGCCCGCGGCGCGACGGCGCCGGGCGGCAGGCCGCACGCCGAGCGGATCGCACTCGCGGCCGCCGGCGAGGCGGCGCGCGGGGCGACGCTCTATGTGACGCTCGAGCCCTGCGCCCATCAGGGCGTGACACCGCCCTGCACCGAGGCGGTGATCGCCGCCGGCGTCGGCCGGGTCGTCACCGCGCTCGAGGATCCCGATCCGCGCGTCGGCGGCCGCGGCCACGCGATGATCCGCGACGCCGGCATCCCGCTCGTCACCGGCGTGCTCGCGGAGGAGGCGCGCCGCGCCCATGCCGGCCACATCCTGCGCGTCACCGCCGGCCGGCCGCACATCACCCTGAAGCTCGCCGTCTCCGCCGACGGCATGATCGGCCGGGCGAATAGCGAGCGGCTGATCGTCTCCGGCCGCGAGGCCTTCGATCGTGTCCAGGCGATGCGGGCCGAGAGCGACGCGATCATGGTCGGCATCGGCACGGCGCTCGTCGACAATCCGCGCCTCAACGTCCGGCTGCCCGGCCTCGCGGCGCGCTCGCCGGTTCGTGTCGTGCTCGACAGCCGCGCCCGGCTGCCGCTTTCCTCGCTTCTCGTCACGACGGCGCGCGAGATCCCGCTCTGGCTTGTCGTCGGCCCCGAAGCGCCGGCCGAATCGGTCAGTGCCCTCGAAGCGGCGGGCGTGCGCATCCTGAGGGTCGGCGGCGGCTCCGGCGGCACCGATATCGAGGCGGTGTTCCGCGCGCTCGGCGAGGCGGGGATCACCCGCATCCTCGTCGAAGGCGGCGCGAAGATCGCCTCGTCGCTCGTCGCGGCGGGCCTCGCCGACGAGGTCATCCTCATCCGCGCGCCGGTGGTGATCGGCGCCGATGGAGTCCGCGCGCTCGCCGGTCGGGCGCTTTCGGCCGTCGAGCGCAGCCCGCGCTTCCGGCTGGTCGAGGAATATCGCCTCGGCGAGGACCGGCTGCTGCGCTACGAGAAGGCGGTGTGAGACCGATGTTCACGGGAATCGTCACCGATATCGGTCGTGTCGCGACGGTGGAGCGGCGCAACGACGTCCGCCGCTTCGCGATCGACAGCGTCTACGAGGCCGACTCGATCGCCATCGGCGCCTCGATCGCCTGTGCCGGCGTCTGCCTCACCGTGGTGTCGCGGGAGCCGACCGAGACCGGCTGCCGCTTCGCGGTCGAAGCGGCGCCGGAGACGCTCGCGCTCACCACGGTCGCCGATTGGGATCTCGAGACGCGGGTCAATCTCGAGCGGTCGCTGAAGCTCGGCGACGAGCTCGGCGGCCATCTCGTTTCGGGCCATGTCGACGGCCAGGCGTTGATTGTCGAGCGCGAGGACCTCGGCGAGACGACGCGCTTCGTCTTCGAGGCGCCGCACGCGCTCGCACGCTTCATCGCCCAGAAGGGCTCGGTGGCGCTCGACGGCACCTCTCTCACCGTCAATACGGTGGAGGGCGACCGCTTCTCCTGCCTCCTGATCCCGCACACGCTCGCCGTCACGACCTGGGGCGGGCGCCGGGCCGGCGACCGGGTCAATCTCGAGATCGACACCATGGCGCGCTATGTGGCGCGGCTCGCCGAGACGCGGGCCGAAGCGCCGCCGCAGCCCTGAGCCCTTCCGGGCGCCGCGGCTGCGCATCGGTGCGGCGCCAATTTCCCTTTACAGGCGCGAGGGCGCATGGTTCACCTCGCCTCCGTTTTCACCCAGACCCCGGATCACCATGAGCGACGCGGCACCGCATCTCCTCGTCATCGACGCACGCTTCTACGAGGACATCTCGGACGAGCTGGTGAAGGGCGCGACCGCGGCGATCGAACGCGCCGGCGCCACCTTCGACCGCGTCTCGGTTCCGGGCGTGCTCGAAATCCCGGCCGCCCTCTCGATGGCGCTCGCCGCGATGGAGGATGGCGATGCGGAGTATGACGGCTTCGTCCTGCTCGGTTGCGTGATCCGCGGCGAGACCAGCCATTACGATATCGTCGCCAACGAATCGGCCCGCGCCGTCATGGACATGGCGGTGATCGAGGCGCTCGCGCTCGGCAACGGCATCCTGACCGTCGAGAACGATGATCAGGCCTGGGCGCGCGCCCGCGTGGCCGAGAAGAACAAGGGCGGCGCGGCCGCCGAGGCGGCGCTCGCGATGATCGCCCTGCGCGAGAAGTTCGGGCTTTCGAAATGACGTCTGCCGAGAAGCCGGCGGCGGAGCCCCGTATCGTCCGCCCCGCCAATCAGCGTGGCGTGGCGCGGCTCGCGGCCGTCCAGGCGCTCTACCAGATGGATGTCGGCGGCGCCTCGCTCGTCGAGGTGGTCGCCGAGTTCGAGAATTTCCGGCTCGGCAAGGAACTCGACGGCGCGCAATATCGCGATGCCGACCCGGCCTTCTTCCGTGATCTGGTCGGCGGCGTGGTCGAGCGGCAGCGCGATCTCGATCCGGCGATCCATACCTCGCTGACGCCCGACTGGCCGCTCACCCGCATCGACGTGACGCTGCGTGCCATCCTGCGCTGCGGCGCCTATGAGCTCGCCGGCCGCAAGGACGTGCCGGCCCGCGTCGTCATCAGCGAATATGTCGATGTCGCGCGCGCCTTCTTCGAATCGGGCGACGAGCCGCGCATGGTGAACGGCGTGCTCGACACGATCGCTCGCCGGGTCCGCCCCGCCGAGTTCGACGGGCCGAAGAAGCGGCCCGAGACCGAGAAGCGGCCCTGAAAGGCCGACCCGAGCCCCGGCCTTGGCCGGGGGAGGCGAGGGCGCCGTCTCCGGCCGAACGGCGCGCTCGACCTCAGGCGACGCGCTTGCCCTCGCGCCAGACCGCCCGCACGAGCGGCACACCCTCGTCCGCCCGCACCCGCAGCAGGTCCGCCCGCAGGCCCTGCCGGATCGCGCCGCGGTCGTGCAGCCCGACGGCCTCGGCCGGCGCGCGGCTGACATAGGAGATCGCCTCGGGCAGGCCGATCGAGGGCACGCGCTGCGGCAGCTCGAAGGCGGCGATGACGAGGCTGAACGGCACATAATCGGACGACAGGATGTCGAGATGCCCCGCCTCGGCGAGCGCCTGGGCCGAGACATTGCCGGAATGCGAGCCGCCGCGCACGAGGTTCGGCGCCCCCATCAGCACCTTCATGCCGGCCGCCTGAGAGGCGGCGGCGGCGGGCAGGGTGGTGGGGAATTCGGCAATCGCGATGCCGTCCCTTTCGGCTTCCGCGACATGATCCTCGGTCGCGTCGTCATGGCTCGCCAGCGCGATGCCCCGTTCGCTGCAGAGCGCGACGATACGGGCGCGGTGCTCCGCCGAATAGCGCTCGGCCTGCGCGATGCGGCGCGCCGCGAAGGCTTCATAGACCTCGTCCGACATGCCCATCTTGCCCTGGTAGAAGGCACGGTAGGATTCGAGGCTCGCGAACTGGCGCTGGCCGGGCGAATGGTCCATCAGCGAGACGAGCCGGACGGGCAGGTCGTCGAGGAACTGGTCGAGACCGTCGAGCACGTCCGGCGCCGACACCTCGCAGCGCAGGTGGAGCAGATGGTCGGCGCGGCAGCGGCCTTCGCGCTGCGCGGCGAGGATCGCATCGGCGAGGCCGCGCATCTCGGTCGTCGTGGTCTTCGCGTCCTCGTCCATGCCGACCCGCAGCGCATCGAACACGGTCGTGACGCCGGCGGTGGCGAGCTGCGCGTCGTGTGCCTGGACGGCGGCGATGGCGTTCCAGCGAACGCCCGGCCGCGGCGCGAAATGGCCCTCGAGATGATCGGTGTGCAACTCGACGAAGCCGGGGACGAGATACTCGCCCTCGAAATCCTCGCCATGCGCATGGCCGGAATCGATCGCCGCGATGAGGCCGTCCCGGATGCAGACGGAGCCCTCGACGACTTCGTCCTCGAGGACGATCCGGGCGTTGGTGAAGACGGTCTCGCGCATGGTCATCCCTCGAGCAGTGCCTGATGCCGGACGCGGAACGGCCCGCCGGCTTCGGGTTCGACGAAGAGCGCCAGCCGGTCGATCCGGAAGGGCCGGCCGATCTGGTCGGCGAACCAGGCGGCGAGCGCCCGCTCGACCGTCTCGGCCGCGTCGCGCGGCACCCGGCCGGTCAGCGTCATGTGATAGCGGAAGGCGTCGAAGACGTAAGGATAGCCCCAGCGGACGAGGTTCTCCTCCTCGGCGAGGGTGAGGCCGGCGGAGCGGCGCCGGGCGATATCGGCCTCGGCGAGCGGCGCGCGGAACGCCTCGAAGGCGATCACCGACCGGTCGGCGAGCGCGTCGAGCGCGCCGACCCGCTCGTTCGGCACGAAGGCGAAGAAGGCGCCGAGCCGGCGGACGACGAGTTCCGGCACGGTGACCGGCGCATTCTCTCGCCCGAAGGTGTCGAGCGCGGCGACGAGCTCGTCCTCGCTGCGACCCTCGGCGAGCCGGAACGGCGCCTTCATCGTGCCATGGAAGCCGTAGCGGACCGGATCGGCCCGCAGTCCCGCCGCGATCGCCGGATCGAGCCCCTCGACCGCCGGCGGCTCGAACAGCGCACCGGTGAAGGCATCACGGCCGAGCCAGCGCGCGGCGGCCTCGGCGAAGGGATCGGTGGGGGCGGGGGTGGTGTAGAGGGCGTAACGCACGGCTCGCTCGATCGTCTCGGAATCGCGGGCGACGACACTAGCCGATCTTCCACGACGCGACGGCGACAATCGGGCGGTGCCGGGGGTGACCGGGCGGCGCGGGCGGCAGCCATCCGCATGAAAGCGGGTTGGCGTCGGCCGACACGGTGCGCGGCCCGCCCGGTGCCACGATCAGGGATGCCGGCACGGAGGCCGGCATGACGGGTGGAGAGGATGGTTCGAAGTCGGACGAGGCGGTCCGCGCCCGAGCGCGTCGCTTCCCCCCCGAGCATCCGTCACCCCGGCCTCGGTGCCGGGGTCCATACGGCCCGTCGCCGAACAGGCCCGGACGTCGCGGAATGGCCGGCCTGGGCGGCGCGAAACGAAAAGCGGGGGAAGCGATGCGCTCGACGGCTCCGGCCCCTTCGGCGGGATCGGTCCTGGCCGGCGAGGGAATGACGGCTGGGAAGCGATCCCAGCCGTCATTCCTTCTCTTCAGTGCGCCAGCACGGCGAGCAGCAGGAGCGCGACGATGTTGGTGATCTTGATCGCCGGGTTCACCGCGGGGCCCGCCGTGTCCTTGTACGGGTCGCCGACCGTATCGCCGGTCACCGAGGCCTTGTGGGCGTCGGAGCCCTTCATGTGCCGGACGCCGGCCGAATCGACGAAGCCGTCCTCGAACGACTTCTTGGCGTTGTCCCAGGCGCCGCCGCCCGAGGTCATCGAGATGGCGACGAAGAGCCCGGTGACGATCACACCGAGCAGCATGGCGCCGACGGCCGAGAAGGCCTCCGACTTGCCGGCGATCGCATAGACGACGAAGTAGATCACGATCGGCGCGAGCACCGGCAGCAGCGACGGGATGATCATTTCCTTGATCGCCGCCTTCGTCAGTATGTCGACGGCCCGGCCGTAATCGGGCTTGTCGGTGCCGGCCATGATCCCCGGCTTCGCCCGGAACTGCCGCCGCACCTCTTCGACGATCGAGCCCGCGGCCCGGCCGACGGCGGTCATGGTGATGCCGCCGAAGAGGTAGGGGATCAGGCCGCCGAGCAGCAGGCCGACGACGACATAGGGGTTGGAGAGCTGGAAGTCCGGCACCACGCCGCGGAAATACTGGTAGGCGGTGGAGCCGTCGCGGTTCGCCTCCTCGATGAAGTGCGACAGGTCGTAATTATAGGCGGCGAAGAGCACCAGCGCGCCGAGGCCCGCCGAGCCGATCGCATAGCCCTTCGTCACCGCCTTGGTGGTGTTGCCGACCGCATCGAGCGCGTCGGTCGACTTGCGCACCTCCTTCGGCAGGCCCGCCATCTCAGCGATGCCGCCGGCATTGTCGGTGACCGGACCGAAGGCGTCGAGCGCCACCACCATGCCGGCGAGGCCGAGCATGGTCGAGACGGCGATCGCCGTGCCGAACAGGCCGGCGACCGAATAGGTGACGATGATGCCGGCGACGATGACGATCGTCGGCAGCGCGGTCGCCTCGAGCGAGACGGCGAGACCCTGGATGACATTGGTGCCGTGCCCCGTCACCGAGGCCTGGCTGATCGAGCGCACCGGCCGGTAGCCGATGCCCGTATAGTATTCCGTGATCCAGACGATCAGGCCGGTGACGGCGAGGCCGGCGAGGCCGCAGACGAACAGCGCGGTGCCGGTGATCGTCATGCCGGCGGCGGTGCCGATCTCGCCCCAGCCGACGAGCAGCGAGGTCGCGATGGCGAGGCCGACGACCGAGAGCAGCGCCGAGGCGATGAAGCCCTTGTAGAGCGCGCCCATGATCGACTGGGTGCGGCCGAGCTTGACGAAGAAGGTGCCGGCGATCGACGTCAGGATGCAGACCGCGCCGATGCCGAGCGGATAGAGCATGATGCTCGCGAAGTTCGGTGCGCCGACGAAGAAGATCGCCGCGAGCACCATCGTCGCGACGATCGTCACGGCATAGGTCTCGAAGAGGTCGGCCGCCATGCCGGCGCAGTCGCCGACATTGTCGCCGACATTGTCGGCGATCGTCGCCGGATTGCGCGGATCGTCCTCCGGAATGCCGGCTTCCACCTTGCCGACGAGGTCCCCGCCGACATCCGCACCCTTGGTGAAGATGCCGCCGCCGAGACGGGCGAAGATCGAGATCAGCGAGGCGCCGAAGCCGAGCGCGACGAGCGCGTCGATCACGACGCGGTCGGACGGCGCATAGCCGGCGAAGCCGGTCAGGATCAGGTAGTAGACGGCGACGCCGAGCAGAGCGAGACCGGCGACCAGCATGCCGGTGATCGCGCCCGACTTGAAGGCGAGTTCGAGGCCGGCGGCGAGGCTCTTCGAGGCCGCCTGGGCGGTGCGCACATTCGCGCGCACCGAGACGTTCATGCCGATGAAGCCGGCGAGGCCCGACAGGATCGCCCCGATCGCGAAGCCGATGGCGACGGTGATCGACAGAAGGAGGGCGACGATGATGAAGATGACGACGCCGACGACGGCGATCGTGGTGTACTGGCGCCGCAGATAGGCGCTGGCGCCCTGCTGGATCGCCGCGGCGATTTCCTGCATGCGCGCCGACCCGGCATCGGCCGCCAGAACGGACCGCGTCGCCCATGCGCCATAGGCGATGGCGGCGAGCCCGCACAAGATGATGAGATAGATCACGTCGACATTCCTCCTCTCGCCGACGTGCCGGCGGCGCCTCGCGCCGTCGACACCGGCCGAACCCCCGTGCAACGGGAAAAGCGCCTGCTCCTCCATGCGCTTTTCCCGTCATGAAGGTAGAGAGCGGGCGGAGCCCCGGTCAAGCGCGTTCACGCGGCAGGAACCCGCTGTTTTTCCGGGCTTTTCCGGGGATGAGCGATCCGCTAGCATCGTCGGCGATGGCGTCTCAGGGTTGCCGGAGGGGGGCTTCGCGGATGGGCTCGGTCGGCTTCCTCTCGGCCGGCGCGGCGATCGTCCTTTTCGCGGCGTCCCTGCTCGGCACGGCCGCCGCCGCCCCGGGGCCGCAGCGCTGCGCGCCGTCGGGTGGCGATACGCCTTGCATCGAGGTGCCGTCGGCCGGGTTCGCCGCCGGCGTACGCCCGATCCCGCCCGATCCGCCGCCGGCCGCGGCCGCGCTCGCCGACGCGAATGAAGCGATCGCTCGCGATCCCAGGGATGCCGACGCCTATCTCATGCGCGCCGGAGCCTATGAACAGCTCGGGGATTTGGACCGGGCGCTCGCCGATTACGACCGTTCCCTGCAGCTCGATCCGGATCGCGGCTTCGCCTATGCGATGCGGGCGAATGTCCACTACCGCCTCGGCCGCTATGACGCGGCGCTCGACGATCTCGACATCGCGCTCCGCTTCGATCCGGGCACCGCGGAACTCGAGCGGAACCGGGCGGAGACGCTGCGCATGATGGGCCGCGCGCCGGAGGCGCTCGCCCAGGTGCGGGCCGTGCTCCGCCGCGATCCCGCCGATCCGATCGCGCGCCTCGTCATGGGCGATGTCTATCGCGACCGCGCGATGCTCGGCAGCGCCGATGCCGCCTATCGCCGCGCGCTCGCGGTCGAGGGGCCGCACCGGGCCGATGCGCTCGTCGCGATCGCGGCGGTCGCGACGTGGCGCGAGGATTGGGAGGAGGCACGGAGGCGCGCCGACGAGGCGCTGCGCCTGCGTCCCGATTTCGCGCTGGCGCTGCGGTTGCGCGGCACGGCGGTGGGCGCGCTGGGCGACTCCGCCGAGGCGCTCCCCGATCTCGAGCGCTCCGTCGCGCTCGATCCGGCCGATGCGCTCGCCTGGGCCGGGCGTGGCGTCAGCCGGCAGAGGACGGGCGACGCCGAAGGGGCGCTCGCCGACTACCGCAAGGCGCTCGAACTCGACCCGACGCTCGATGGCGCCTTCTCCAATATGGCGATGATCCATCTGCAGGCCGGGCACGCCGAGGAGGCGCTCGCCGCGCTCGACGGTGCGCGCGCCGCCCGGCCCGACGATCCGACCCATGACGATTTCCGGGCCGAAATCGAGGAGGGGCGCGGCAATCTCGCGGCGGCTCGCGCCGCCGTCGACGCGGCCATCCGGCTCGACCCCTCTTCGGCCCTGCGCTTCCGCCGGCGCGCCCTGCTCGCCGCGCGGAGCGGCGATGTCGACGAGGCGCTCGCCGCCTTCGGCCAGGCGCTCCGGCTCGCCCCGGACGATCCGGCGCTCTATGTCGAGCGGGGCTATCTGCTCGCCGACCGCGGCCGGCTCGAGGAAGCCAGAAGGGATTTCGACCGGGCGATCGCGATCGACCCGAGCCATCGCGACGCGCTGCTCTACCGGGCGCGGGCGCGCGCCTTTCTCGGCGATTACGACGGCGAGCGGGCCGATTACGACACGCTCCTCGCGGCGCATCCCGCCGACGCGGAGGTGCTCGGCTTCCGCTGCGAGAAGAGGGGTTTGACGGGCGATCCCGACGGCGCGATCGCGGATTGCATGGCCGCCGTAGCGATCGATCCGGCGCAGTCCTTCGCCTGGGGCCAGCTCGGTGTGCTGCGCATGCAGGCGGGCTATCTCGATGCCGCCGCGGCCGCATTCGAGCGCGCCATCGAGACCGACCCGAACAACGGCTTTGCCTATGCCGGCCGGTGCAATCTGCGTGTCCTGCTGACCGGCCGCTACGATCTCGAGGATTGCGATCGCGGCGTCGACCTCGCGCCCGACCACAGCTATGTGCAGGGCATACGCGCCCGGCTCCGGATGGAAGCGGGCCGGTTCGCCGAGGCGGTCGAGGATTACGATGCACTGGTGGCGATGGCGCCCGACGATCCGGTGCCACGCGCCGCACGGGGGCGCGGCTATGCCAATCTCGGCCGCTTCGAGGCGGCGCTCGCCGATCTCGATGCGGCGCTGGCGCTCGAAGGGCCGGACGGGTTCGCCGGGGATGCCGATGCCTACAATGCGCGCGGCTACACGCTCGAGAAGCTCGGCCGCTTCGACGAGGCGATGGCCGACTACGGCCGGGCGATCGAGCGCGCGCCGCAATGGAGTCAGGCCTATTTCAACCAGGGTGCGCTCGCCCTGCGGCGGGGCGATGTCGTGACGGCGCGCCTGGATTTCACGGCGGTGCTGTCGCTCGAGCCCCTCAATGGCGGGGCGCGCCGCCGTCTGATCGCGGCGCTTCTGCTCGCCGGGGATATTCGCGCTGCACTGCCGCTGGTCGCCGAGGAGGCCGCGCAGTTCGATCTCGGCGTCTTCGCCTGGGGCGGTCTCGGCCTGCCGCCGCTCTCACCCCGCTGAGCTGCCCGGGCGCCTGCCGAGCGCCGTCCAGCCCCAGAGGAGCGCGGCGAAACAGGCGACGACGATCGGCAGAACGATGATGTTGATCGTCGTCCAGCCGGCCGTGTCGATCAGCCGGCCGGAGGAGAACGAGGCGAGTGCGACGGAGCCGAAGACGATCAGGTCGTTGAGTCCCTGGACGCGGCTCTTCTCGCTCGGCCGATAGGTCTCCGTCAGCATCGCGGTGGCGCCGACGAAGCCGAAATTCCAGCCGATGCCGAGCAGGATCAGGCCGAGCCAGAAATGGGCGACGCTGAGCCCGGCGAGCGAGACCAGCGCCGAGCCCGCGAGAAGGGCGAGGCCGGCCGCCACCACAGCCTGCTTGCCGAAGCGCAGGATCAGCTTGCCCGTCACGAAGCTCGGCGCGAACATCGCGATCACGTGCCACTGGATGCCGAGCACGGCCGTGTCCTGATCGATGCCGCAGCCGACCATGGCGAGCGGCGCGGCCGTCATGACGAGGCTCATCAGAGCATAGGACGCGACGGCGCAGGCGACGGACACGACGAAGACCGGCTGCCGCACGATCGCTGCGAGCGGCCGCGCCGGCTGGGCGGCTGCAGCCTCTGCGGCGGACGGCGTGACGGGTGCCGGGGCGCGCAGCAGCCCGACGACGAAGATGCCGACGAAGGCGAGCGCGGCGCCCGCGAGGAAGGCGCCCACGAACGGGATCGGCGCGAACCAGTCGCGCGTCAGGATCACCGCCTGCGGCCCGATCACGGCGGAGGCGACGCCGCCGGCCATCACCCAGGAGATCGCCTTCGTCCGCTGCGCCGGGCTGCCGACATCGGCGGCGGCGAATCGATACTGCGCGATGAAGGCGTTCGCCGCGCCGGCGCCCGTCATGCCGAGGACGAGCAGCAGGAAGGTGCCCTGGAGCAGGCCGAAGGCGGCGAGGAGACAGCCGATCATGGCGATCGCGGCGCCGGCCATGAAGCCGATGCGCCGGCCCGCCCGACGCATCAGCGCGGCCGCCGGCACGGCGCCGAGCGCGGCGCCCACCTGCGCGGCGGTGACCGGGGCGGTGGCGAGCGAGGCTTCGCCGGCCATCAGATAGAGCCCGGCGAGCCCGCCGATCGTCATCGCGATCGGCATGACAGAGCCGTTGAAGGCGGTCGCGGCGGTGAGCACCGCGGCGTTGCGGCGGGCGAGGCGGTCGTTGGCGTCGAGAGCGGTCACGCTCGAAGGCTCCTTGCCGCGGCGCGCGGCGCGGGGTTCAGAAATGGTCGTGCGAACCGGGGAGGGCGATCGGTCGGCCGGACCGGTCGAGCACGACGGGCGGCGCCGCGCCGGCCTCGATGCGGCCGATCACGGTCACGGGGACGCCGGCCGCCGATGCGGCGCGGGCATAGGCGGGATAATCTGCTTCGGGCATAGTGGCGAGGATTTCGTAATCATCGCCGCCGGTGAGGATGCTGGCGAGCGCGCTCTCATCCGCCGCCGCGAGCGCCGCCGCGGCGGGGCTGAGCGGCACCGCCGCCGCCTCGATCCGCGCGGTGACGCCGGAGGCGCGGCAGACATGGCCGAGATCGCCGACGAGCCCGTCCGAGACGTCGAGCGAGGCGGTCGCATGGTCGCGCACGGCGTCGGCGAGCGCGGTGCGCGGCTGCGGGTGCAGATAGCGGTCGAGCAGATCCGCCGCCGCTTCGCCGGCCGGCCGGCCGTCGAGCGTGCCGAGCCGCAGCCGAAGGCCGAGCGCGGCGTCGCCGATCGTGCCGGAGACGGTGACGAGGTCGCCGGGCCGCGCGCCGCGCCGTCGCACGGTGCGCCCCTGTGGCACCGCGCCGATCGCCGTGATCGAGATGGTGAGCCCGCCCGAGGCGCGCACCGTGTCGCCGCCGAAGAGGCCGATGCCGAAGGCCGCCTGATCGCCGGCCAGGCCTTCGGCGAAGCCGTCGAGGAAATCCGCCGTCCAGTCGCCCGGCAGAGCGAGACCCATCAGATAGCCGAGCGGCCGGGCGCCCTTCGCCGCGAGGTCGGAGAGGTTGACCCGCAGCGCCTTGCGGGCGATCGCGGCGGGCGGGTCGTCGGCGAAGAAATGCACCCCCGCGACCACCATGTCCTTGGTCAGCACGAGGTCGTGGCCGGGCGGCGGCGTGAGAGCCGCTGCGTCGTCGATCAGCCCGAAAGCCGCGGCGTCGGTCGCGAGCGGCCGGAACCAGCGCTCGATCAGGCCGAATTCACCCGGCCGCGCTCCTTTTTCCGCCATGTCGCCTCCCGAATCCGCCGCGCTACCATAGGCGGGTGCCGCCGCCGCCGATAGCCGGCCGGTATCCCGACCGTCCGTTCCGGTGCAGGATCGCCGGGCGGGAGGGATCGCATGAAGACCGGATTCGTCTATGTCGCGGCGGCCTTCGCCGAGATCGGCGGCTGTTTCGCGTTCTGGGCGTGGCTGCGAGACGGCGCCTCCGCGCTCTGGCTGGCGCCCGGCCTCGCCGCCCTCGCGCTCTTCGCCATCCTGCTCACCCAGGTCGACAGCGCGGCCGCGGGCCGGGCCTATGCCGCCTATGGCGGGGTCTATATCGCCGCTTCGCTCGTCTGGCTTTGGGCGGCGGAGGGGCTCCGCCCCGACCGCTGGGATTTGGCCGGGGCGGCGCTCTGCCTCGGCGGCGCGGCGCTCATTCTCCTCGCGCCGCGCGCCGCCTGAGCCCCGCCATCGACGGGCTGCGACCGCCGAACGCTTCACATCCCCGCCGTTCCGTGATCTTAAGGCGAACGAGGGGTGAACCGCCGAAGGAACCGGAATGGAATCCGTCCTGAAATCGATCCGCGACTCCCTGGTGCCGATCCATCGGGAAGGCTACCCGTTCATCGCGATCTTCGTTTTCGTCACGCTGTTCATCGGCTGGCTGTGGGCGCCGCTGTTCTGGGTCGGCCTGATCCTGACCGGCTGGTGCACCTTCTTCTTCCGCGACCCGAAGCGCGTCACGCCGGTCGATCCGGGCCTCGTCGTCAGCCCGGCCGACGGCCGGGTCTCCTTCGTCGGCCCGGCCGTGCCGCCGCGCGAGCTGGAACTCGGGCCGCTGCCGCGCATTCGCGTCTCCGTGTTCATGAACGTCTTCAACTGTCATGTGAATCGTGCGCCGGTGGCCGGCCGGGTGATGCGCATCGCCTACCGCCCGGGCAAGTTCGTGAACGCCGATCTCGACAAGGCGAGCGAGGACAATGAGCGCAACGGGCTGGTCTTCCAGACCGAGCGCGGGCCGGTCGGTGTCGTCCAGATCGCCGGCCTCGTCGCCCGCCGCATCGTCTGCTTCACGCAGGAAGGCGCGCTGCTCGCTCCGGGCGAGCGCTTCGGCCTGATCCGCTTCGGATCGCGGCTCGACGTCTATCTGCCGGAGGGGGCGGTGCCGCAGGTGGCGATCGGCCAGACCGCCGTCGCGGGTGAAACGGTGATCGCCCGGTTCGGCGGCGGCGTGCCCGAGCCGGTCGTGCGGGTCGATTGATGGAACCGCTCTTTCCGCCCTTCGATCCGGACGAGAAGCCGGCCCGCCATCCGCGGGTGAAGCAGCTCCGCCAGATCCCGATCCGGCTGATCCTGCCCAATCTCGTCACGCTGCTGGCGCTCTGCGCCGGCCTGACGGCGCTGCGCATGACGATCGAGGGCCGCTTTCCGCTCGCCATCACGGCGATCGTCATTGCCGCTGTGCTCGACGGCATAGACGGGCGCATCGCCCGCTTGCTCCGCTCGACCTCGCGGTTCGGCGCGGAACTCGATTCGCTCACCGATTTCGTCAATTTCGGCGTCGCGCCGGCGCTGCTTCTCTTCGTCTGGGCGCTCGACGAGACGCGCTCGCTCGGCTGGATCGCGGCGCTCGTCTTCGCGATCTGCGCGGCGCTCCGGCTCGCCCGCTTCAATGTCGCGCTCGACAATCCCGACAAGCCGGCCTGGCAGGCGAATTTCTTCGTCGGCGTTCCGGCGCCAGCGGGCGCGCTGATCGTCTTGCTGCCGGTTTATCTCGAGCAGATCGGGGTTCCGCACGGCCCTTGGACGGCGCCGGTCGTCCTCGTCTACACGGTGGCGATCGGGCTTCTGATGGTCAGCCGGGTGCCGACCTTTTCGGGCAAGAAGCTCGGCGCCCGGGTGGCGCGCGAACTCGTGCTGCCGCTTCTTCTCGCCGCGGTCGTGCTCACCGCGCTTCTCCTCAGCTACCCCTTCGAGGTGCTGACCGGCGTCGCGCTCCTCTATGTCGCCGCCCTGCCGATCGGCTGGCGGACGGCACGCCGCCTCTCGGCGGCGCACGAGGCGGCGGTGCTGGCGCGCGCCGGCGCCCGCGAAGCCGCCGAAGGGCGGGATTAGCGGGCGAACGCCTGGGCGCGCTGCTCGGGCAGCGTCTCGCGCAGCGACCGCAGCGCGTCGACGCCGGAGGCGGGCGCCATCAGTTCCAGAAGACGGCGCATCTGCGCGATCTGGAGATCGAGCGCGGCCGCGAAGCGCGGATCGTCCGCCGTCATCTCGTGCCCGCTCGACGGCAATTGACCGACTGCCATGACATGCTCCGTTCCGAAGATTGCAGCCCCGTCGTTGAGGCGGCGTTAACAGTGTTGCGCCGGAAGGTTAACTCCCCGTAAAGCCGCAAGGGGTTGGATTGGGGAACAGGATGGCCATATTGGCGTTTGAGTTCTCGTCCCCTCCCGGTTCGAGGTGAAGCATGGTCCGCTCGCTTTCCGCCCTGTCCGACTGGTTCCGCAAGCTCGCCGAGGCGGTGGGCGAGGTGTTCGCGCCGCAGCCGGCGCTGCAGCCGATTCCCGTGCGCGTTCGCGAGCGGCGGCCTGTCCGCGACTGAACGTCCCCGCCGCGCGGTGCCGGTGACGAGCCGCTTGACCCCGGCGCGGCCGCTCTGATCGATTGCGTTCCCAGCAGACCTGCCGGAGAACGCCGATGACCGCTTCCGCCTATCCCCGCGACATGCTCGGCTATGGCCGAACCGCGCCCGATCCGAAATGGCCGGGCGATGCGCGTGTCGCGCTGCAGTTCGTTGTGAACTACGAGGAAGGTGGCGAGAACAACATCCTGCACGGCGATGCGGCGTCGGAGGCGTTCCTCTCCGAGATCGTCGGCGCGCAACCCTGGCCGGGACTGCGCCACGCCAACATGGAATCGATCTACGAATATGGCAGCCGCGCCGGGTTCTGGCGACTGTGGCGGATGTTCACCGAGCGCCGTGTGCCCGTCACCGTCTATGGCGTCGCGACCGCGATGGAGCGCAACCCTGATGTCGTCGCGGCGATGCTCGATGCCGACTGGGAGATCGCCAGCCACGGGCTCAAATGGATCGACTACCGCGAATATGCGCCCGAAGCGGAGCGCCGCGACATGGTGGAGGCGATCCGCATCCACACCGCCGTGACCGGTGAACGGCCGCTCGGCTGGTATACGGGCCGTTCTTCGATCAACACCATCGCGCTGACTGCGGAAGAGGGCGGTTTCCTCTACTCCTCCGACGCCTACGCCGATGACCTACCCTACTGGATCAAGGGTCCGCACGGCCCCTTCCTGATCATCCCCTATACGCTCGACGCCAACGACATGCGCTTCGCGACGCCGCAGGGCTTCAACACGGGCGAGCACTTCTTCCAGTATCTGAAGGACGGCTTCGACTATCTCTACGAGGAGGGGAAGTCCGGCGCGCCGAGGATGATGTCGATCGGCCTCCACTGCCGCCTCGTCGGTCGGCCGAACCGTGCGCTCGGCCTCGCGAAGTTCCTCGACTACGTGCTGTCGAAGGAGCGCGTCTGGATCCCCCGCCGCATCGACATCGCCCGCCACTGGCACGCGGAGCACAAGATGGGGTGACGCGGCCCGGCCTATCCCATTGCGAAGGCCTGAGCAGCCATGGGGCCGTCCGACATGGCGGATGCGGCTCCCCACCCGTCATGCCGGCCTCCATAATCGTGACGGTCGGAATTCTGGGTCCGGTCCTTCCCATCTGTCATCCCGGCGAAAGCGGGGACCATCAAGCCTCTCCGCGGGTCGCTTCAATAGGACCCGGCCCGCGCCCTGCGCGATGGGTCCGGGGTCTCGGCTACGCCTCCCCGGGACGACGGCTGTGTGGAGGGCGAGGGCGCGGTGTCGTCGCCCGGCGTCCCCGATGATGGACCCCGGCACGGAGGCCGGGGTGACGGGTGCTCGGCCATGGAACCCTGTCGCCTGGGCTAGACCGGCGCTTTACCGACCGTGCAGAGGCGAAAAGCGGTCCCGCACCGTGCGGGGCCGCTGACGCGGATCAGGTGCCGAACGGGTTGCCGAAGGTCGTGCCGCCGGACAGCACCTGCTGCAGGAAGGTGAGGTCCGAGCCGCCGGTCGGGGTCGTGCGGGTGACGAAGTCGAACACCTTGCCGTCCTGCAGGCCATAATGCGCGACCCGCTCGACCGTCTGCTTCTGATCGAAATAGACCGCGATGATGCGCTGGTCGACCACTTCGGGCCGCATGAAGCGGGCGGCGCGGCGGCGGGTCTGGCTGATATAGTAGAACACCTCGCCGCCGTACTGCGCCGTGGTCGACGGCGTGCCGAGCGCGATCAGCACCTGATCGCGGCTCGATCCGACCGGAATCTGTTCGAGCGCCATCGGCGGCGGGACATAGCCGCTCTGATAGGTCTCGCTGATGCCGCCGAGCGCGTCCTTGCTGTCGAGGCCCATCGACGAGCAGCCCGACAGCGCCACCCCCGCGATCAGAAGGGCGGCGAGCCCCGGGCCGCGCCGAAACCCTGCCTTGCCCATCACGCTCGTCCTCACGCCGTGCTCCATCTTCGCTTCCGTCCGCCTTGGCGGGCCGCCGCTTGTGCACCTCCCTAGCCTGCGCTAGGGCTCCTTGCAACGTTCCGGCCCGGCGAAGGCGCCCCCGCTCCGAGGCTTCCCCCTTGCGACGCCCCTTCGCCGACGCCATGTCTCCCCCGGAGGGTCAGTCATGCTCAACCGGCTGTTCGGCCGCGCCCGTCGCGAGGCTGCGATAGCAGACGGGCTTTACGGCGCCATCGTGGCGCAGGCGCGCCAGCCGGCGCTCTATGCCGATTTCGGCGTGCCCGACACGATCGATGGGCGGTTCGACATGGTCGTGCTGCACACCTTCCTGCTGTTCCACCGCCTGAAGGGCGAGGAGGCGCCGCGCCGCCGGCTCGGCCAGCTCGTCTTCGACCGGTTCGTGAAGGATATGGACCGGTCGCTGCGCGAACTCGGCGTCGGCGACCTCTCCGTTCCGAAGAAGCTGAAGAAGATGGGCGAATCCTTTTACGGCCGGGTCGATGCGTATGACGCGGCGCTCTCCGCCGGCGATCATACGGCGCTGATGGCGGCGCTCGCGCGCAATGTCTGGCCGGACTTCGCCGGGGCGACCGGTGTCGGTCCGCTCGCCCGCTATGTCGAGGCGGCCGCCGCGGCGATCGAGAAGCAGAGCTTCGAGCGGATCGCCGCCGGCGCGCTCGATTTTCCCGCGCCGACCTCCGCGATCGCTGCGGCGGAGGCGACCGCATGAGTCGTCCTCCCTTCAGCCGCCGCTTCGATGTCGGTGCCCTGCCGGCGCTCGGCCATGTCGAGCGCCTCGTCGCCTCCGAGGAGGAGCGTGCCGCCCTCGCCGCGGAATGGGGCATCATCGGCCTGCCGCGAATCGAGGCGGAGCTCCGGCTCAAGCCCTGGCGCAGCGTCGGCGTGAAGGTCGAGGGCCGGCTGCGCGCCGAGGCGGTGCAGGCCTGCGTCGTCACGCTCGATCCGGTCGGCCAGACGATCGACGAGCCTTTCGAGGCGACCTTCATGCCCGAGGGCGTGCTGCCGCGGGTCGAGCCGGGCGTCGAGATCGAGGTGACGCTCTCGGAGGAGGATCCGCCCGAGCCCTTCGACGGTCGCCAGCTCGATCTCGGCGCGCTCGTTGCCGAGCATCTGTCGCTCGCGCTCGATCCCTATCCGCGCGTCCCCGGCGCCGTCTTCGACGACGAGCCACCCGGCCAGGCGCCCGAGGATTCGCCCTTCGCGGCCCTCTCGGCCCTGCGGCGGGGCGGGTCCGGGCAGGACTGACGGCGAATTCCCTATCGCCGCCCGTTGTGTCGGCGGCCGAAACCGCTATTTTCCACCAACTCTGTCGCTGGGCCTTCCGGCGCGCCGTCGAATCAGGAATGGGATGGCTCAGCCAGTCACGATCGCCCTCGACGCCATGGGCGGGGATCTCGGTGCCGAGATGGTGCTGCCGGGTGCCGGCATCGCGCTCGAACGGCGGCCCGACATTCGCTACCTGATCTTCGGCGAAGAGCCCGTCGTCCGGCCGATCCTCGCGCGCTTTCCCAAGGTCGCGGCGGCTTCCACCTTCATCCATTGCGACGTCACCGTGCGCATGGAGGACAAGCCGAGCCAGGCGCTGCGCTCCGGCCGGCGCGTCTCTTCGATGTGGCGGGCGATCGAGGCGGTGAAGAAGCGCGAGGCGGATGTCGCGGTCTCGGCGGGCAACACCGGCGCGCTGATGGCGATGTCGAAATTCTGCCTGCGGACGCTCGCCGGTATCGAGCGTCCGGCGATCGCCGGCCTGTGGCCGACCATGCGCGGCGAGAGCGTCGTGCTCGACATCGGCGCGACGATCGGCGCGGACGCGCAGCAACTGATCGACTTCGCCATGATGGGCGGCGCTATGGCGCGTGCGCTGCTCGACATCGAGCGGCCGACCGTCGGCCTTCTCAACATCGGCGTCGAGGAAGTGAAGGGTCTCGACGAGATCAAGACGGCCGGCCGGCTGCTCAAGGAGGCCGGCCTCACGTCGCTCGACTATATCGGCTTCGTGGAGGGCGACGACATCGGCAAGGGCACTGCCGACGTGATCGTCACCGAAGGCTTTACGGGCAATATCGCGCTGAAGACGGCCGAGGGCACCGCTCGGCAGATCTCGAGCTATCTGCGCGCCGCGATGGGGCGCAGCCTCAGCGCCCGGATCGGCTATCTGTTCGCCCGCGGCGCCTTCCGGCAGTTGCGCGAGAAGCTCGATCCGCGCCGCTCGAACGGCGGCGTCTTCCTCGGCCTCGACGGCATCGTCATCAAGAGCCATGGCGGCACCGACGGCGAGGGTTTCGCGAATGCCGTCGAGGTCGGCTATTCGATGGTCCGCAACGGCCTGCTCGCCAAGATCGCGCAGGACCTCGCCGTGTATCACCGCGCCGGCTTCGTCGCAGCGGCGGCCGAGCCTTCCGCGGATGCCGAATCGTCCATGACAGGTGTGAAGTGAGCGTCATCCGATCGGTCGTCGAAGGCCTCGGCAGCTACCTGCCGGAGCGTGTCCTGAAGAATGCCGAACTGGCGCAGAAGGTGGACACCTCGGACGACTGGATCGTCCAGCGGACGGGCATCCGCGAGCGCCATATCGCCGCCGAGGGCGAACTGACCTCCGATCTTGCCGTACACGCCGCCGAGCGCGCCCTCGCCGATGCGGGGCGGACGGTTGCCGACATCGACCTGATCGTCGTCGCGACCACAACGCCGGACGACACGTTTCCGTCCACCGCCGTCACCGTGCAGCGCAAGCTCGGCATGACGCACGGCGCCGCCTTCGACATTCAGGCTGTGTGCTCCGGCTTTATCTATGGCCTCTCGACGGCGGACGCGATGATCCGGGCCGGCGTCGCCCGGCGGGTGCTGTTGATCGGCGCCGAGACCTTCTCGCGCCTCCTCGACTGGAACGACCGCTCGACCTGCGTGCTGTTCGGCGACGGCGCCGCGGCCGTCGTGCTCGCCGGCGAGGCACAACCCGGCACGCGCGAGGATCGCGGCGTGTTGACGACGCATCTGCGCTCCGACGGCCGGCATCGCGAGAAGCTCTATGTCGACGGCGGACCGTCCTCCTCGGAGCGGGTCGGCAAGGTGCACATGGAGGGCCGCGAGGTCTTCCGCCACGCGGTCGGCATGATCACCGACGTGGTCGAGGATGCCTATCGCGTCACCGGCTATTCGTCCGACGACATCGACTGGTTCGTGCCGCATCAGGCAAATGTGCGGATCATCGACGGCAGCGCGCAGAAGCTCGGCATCGCCGAGGCGAAGGTGGTCAAGACGGTCGACCGGCACGGCAACACTTCTGCTGCCTCGATCCCGCTCGCTCTCGACGTGGCGGTCAAGGACGGCCGCATCGCCCGCGGCGACCTCATCCTGCTCGATGCCATGGGTGGCGGCTTCACCTGGGGTTCGGCCCTCGTCCGCTGGTAGAAAGTTCTGAAAATCCGGCCGCTTAGCGGTCGCTTTCCGGCTCCGCCGGGTGTCGCGGACGGTTGACCGTCCGCAGGCGAGGCAATAGGGTCTTGGACACAAGAGGCCTTTTCCAAAAGACGGAGCGGGGTGCGGTCCATGTCGGGGAGGACGGTGACGCGGGCCGACCTGAGCGAGGCCGTGTACCAGAAGGTCGGGCTCTCCCGCACGGAATCCGCCGAACTCGTGGAACTGGTGCTGCAGGAGATCAGCGACTGCATCGTCCGCGGGGAGCCGGTCAAGCTGTCGAGCTTCGGTTCCTTCATCGTGCGGGCGAAGGGCGAGCGGATCGGCCGCAACCCCAAGACCGGTGAGGAAGTGCCGATCGCGCCGCGGCGCGTGATGGTGTTCAAGCCGAGCAATGTCCTCAAGCAGCGGATCAACGGTTCACTGGTGCCGAACGGCGGCGACGAGGACGATGACTGAGAGCCGACGGCCGTCGGCGCTCGCCAGATGAGGATGCTCGAGGCCGTTCGTGTCCAAGGGACCTGACGCATTCCGCACGATCAGCGAGGTCGCCGAAGAGCTCGACCTGCCGCAACACGTGCTCCGCTTCTGGGAAACCCGCTTCTCGCAGATCCGGCCCATGAAGCGCGGCGGTGGCCGCCGCTACTATCGGCCCGACGATGTCGAACTGCTGAAGGGCATCCGCCATCTGCTCTATGGCGAGGGCTATACGATCAAGGGCGTGCAGCGCATCCTGAAGGAGCAGGGCGCGCGTCAGGTGATCGCGGCAGGGCAGGGCGCGGCCTTCACGCCGGTACCCGCCTCGGCGCTCGACGATGCCGGGGATTACGAGGATGAGGGCGACGAGGACATCGCGGCCGCGGCCGCCGAGGAGGACGCTCCGGCGTCCGGCCGTCGGCGCGCCGGACCCGAACGGCGCGAGCCGGTCTTCGGTCCTCCCGCCCCGCAGGCGGCGCCGCGCGCGCCCGAACCGGCTCCGCCGCCGCCCCGCGAACCCACCGTGCTCAAGCTGCCGCCGGCGCCGGCCGAGCCTGAGCGCTCGGCCGAAGCCTTCCGGCCGCCGCCGATCGTCGGCACGGCAGCGCGGCCTCAGCGCGGCGAGCCGAGTGCGCCGCCCGCCTGGCGCAGCGGCAACGCGCCGGCGGAGGACGACGATCCGATTCCCCTCGGCATCCGCCCGCGAAGCGCCGAGCCCGCCGAGGGCGATTCGTCGCGTCATCCCGCGGCTCCAGCGGCTGCGACGCTCTCCCGCGACGATCTGCGCAAGCTCCAGACGACGCTGTTCGATCTGCTGGAATGCAAGCGGATCCTCGATCAGGCGCGCTGACAGGCCGCCTTTGCGGACTGCCCGGGATCGCTTCGGAAGCCGCAAGATGGGGTCGCATTGGCCGCGGAAGCGTGCTAATCAGGCGCCGCGGCGCCGCCCCCACGGCGCCGGATCGGCCTCGGCCGGTCGCCGGTTCAACCGGCCTTTCGGATCGGAGCGTAGCGCAGCCTGGTAGCGCACTTGACTGGGGGTCAAGGGGTCGTGGGTTCGAATCCCGCCGCTCCGACCATTTTCTTCCGCCGCATCGCCTGATCTCGCGCGCCGGTTCGCCCTGTGCGCCGTAGAGGCGGTGCTATCGCCCGGACATCGACCGCCGGCGCGATCGAAGGGTCGAGGCGCGGCGATGCCGCCGAGCCGATCGCCCGCGCCGCCGCTCGGGGGGCGGCGGGCGAGCCCCGAGCGCCGAATCGGCGGCGTTTGGCCCTGCCGTTCACTCCGCCGGAGCAAAGCTCGCCACGGAGCAATCGGCACTCGCCGCGCCCGAGGTGGTCGAGGTCGCGAGCTTCTTGTAGATCGACGCACCTGCGGCGATCGCGCCGCCATCGGCCGTCGCCGTGCCGACGGAATAGCCGCTCGCGTTGTAGAAGATGCATTCGAGCTTCACGTCGCGGACCGGCGCCGTTCCGACATTCGTCACCTCGAACATGATGCTCGCCGCCGTGCCGGTGACCGTCAGCTCGCTCATTCCTGTGGTGAACGGCTTGCCGGCGGCGAAGGCGGCAGGCGCCGCAGCGAGGAGAAGGAGGAAGGTGAGGGCGGCGCGCATGGAGGGATCCCGACCGAAGAAGACGCCGGCGGTTTACCACGCCCGCCGGGCAACCGGAACGGCACCTGTCGCCGCGGGCGCCGGCTCTTGCCGGATTGCCGACCGGGCGCCAATGTGTGCCGCGGCCGGGGGGCGGCAGCGATGGGAGCGCCCGTGATCTGCTATCTCATCAATCTCGATCGTCATGCCGAGCGCCGGGCGCGGATGGAGGCGCACGGCCGGGCGATCGGGCTCACCTTCGAGCGGGTCGCGGCCGTCGATGCGGCGGAGACCCCGGGCGGGGTGCTCGCCGCCGCACGGTCGGCGACACCCGGCGCTTATCATCTCTCCGATCCGGAAGTCGCCTGCACGCTCAGCCATCGTATCGCCTGGCGCCGCTTTCTCGACACCTCCGAGCCCTATGCGGCGATCTTCGAAGACGACGTGACGATCGCGCCGGTCGCGGCGCACCTGCTCGCCCGGACCGGCTGGATCCCCGCCGATGCGCGGCTCGTGAAGCTCGAGACCTTCCGCCACCGGGTGATCGTCTCGTCAGCCGTCACCCGGGTCGACGGGTTGGCACTCCGCCGGCTCGCTTCGCTGCATTTCGGGACGGCGGGCTATATCCTCGACCGGGCCGCGGCGGCGTTGCTCCTCGCGGTCAGCGAGAGGCTGACGGTCAGCACAGACAACATCGTCTTCCAGCTCGCGCCGTTCCGGAAGCCACGGCTCGTCACCTACCAGCTCGACCCCGCGGTCGTCGTCCAAATGGGCCGGTTCATGCGGGACACCGCGCCCGCCTATCTCGCGAGTTCCGTGCCGCGGGGCACCCCGCGCTTCGAGAAGCGCAAGGGGCTCGGCAAGCTTGCCCGCGAGATCGCCCGTCCGGTCGAGCAGTTGGCGCGGTTCGCCGTCGGACCGCTGCCCGCTTATGCGCTCGGCTACCGGCCGAAGCGCGTGCCGTTCCTCGGCGGCTGACGCGCGGGGCCGCGGCGGTCGACGGCATGGGCGGCCCAGATCAGGCCGTAGATCAGGAAGAGATGCCGCCAGTGGTCGTTGTCGATCACGAAATGGATCACCAGGTGGCCGAGATAGACGGCGACGACGCATTGCAGGAAGCCCTGCCAGGGCGTGCGGCGGACGAGGAGAGGAAAAGCGACGGCGAGCGTCAGGCCGACCAGGGCCAGATACGCGAAGCCGCCGAGCCAGCCATAGACGAGAAAGCCCTTCAGCCACATGTTGTGCTCGTCGGCGCCGAACATGTGGCCGAACACGAAGGGGCCGAGCCCGAGCGGATGCTCCGGGATCAGGGCGAGCCCGATCAGGTGCCGCTCGAACCGGCCGAGCCGCCCGGCATCATAGTCCTGCACGAGCGCCGCGCGCTGAACGAGGAGCTGCTCGACGGCGGGGACGTGGATGGCGACCGCGAGCAGCAGGCCGAGCGTGGCGATGCCGAGGATGACGAGCACGATCATCCGCCGGCGCGCGCGGCCGCTCTCCTCCGTCGCGAAGGCGAAGGCGGCCGCGAGCGGCAGGGCGAGCGCCGTCATGCCCCAGGCGGCGCGCGAGAAGGAGAGGAATATCCCGCTCACGAGAACGAGCACGCCGAGCGCGCGGGCGGGCGTAGCGAGGCCGCCGCGTCCCGTCAGCATGCCGCGGGCGAGGACCAGCAATGGCAGGACCAGGAAGGGGCCGAAGACGTTGGGGTCCTGAAACGGCCCCCGCGCGCGCTCATAGAGCGTGAAGAGCGCTGAATAGGGGATGGCGCCGAAATAGCCGAGCACGCCGAGCAGCGCCGCGACGAGCGCGGCCGCGACATAACTCCGCTCGATGACGAGGAAGCGTCGCGCCGGGTCCTGCGGCACGACCGCGGCGAAGAAGATCGCCTGCAGCGCGAGGAAGAGCGTCGTCGCCCAGTAGATCAGCGGCTCGCGGAAATCGTCGAGCTGGGTGAAAGAGATGAGGCCGCCCGCGCAATAGACAATCAGGAGGAGGACGAGGGGCAGGATCGGCCGCGGGATGGAGAGGCCACAAAAGGCCCACACGGCCATGACGCCGCAGAGCGCCAGGTCATAGGGCGCCGGCTCGACGATGACGAAGCCGGAGAGGAAGACGAGGACGGCGAGCGTCGCGTCGGCGATCCGGCGCACGGAGACACCCCGCGCCGGCCGCGGCTGCGTGGTTGCGAGCGCGCTCAATAGGCGTTCTCCGCGCCGAACAGCCGGAACGGCGTCAAGACGAGGATGTAGAGGTCGAACAGGACCGACCAGTGCTCGATGTAATAGAGATCGTCCTCGATCCGCCGGCGCAGCTTCTCCGGGGTGTCGACCTCGCCGCGCCAGCCATTCACCTGCGCCCAGCCGGTGATACCGGGCTTGACCCGATGGCGGGCGAAATAGCCATCGACCACCTCGTTCCACAGCCGGTTCTCGGTGTGCGCCGTCACCGCATGCGGCCGCGGTCCGACGAGCGAGAGTTCGCCGCGCAGCACGTTGACGAGCTGCGGCAGCTCGTCGAGCGAGGTCCGCCGGATGAAGCGGCCGACCCGCGTCACGCGGTCGTCCTCGCGGCGCACCGCCACCTTCGCGCCGGGGTCCGAGAGGTGGTGGTACATGGAGCGGAACTTCAGGACCTCGATGACCTCGTTGTTGAAGCCGTAGCGCTTCTGCCGGAAGAGCACCGGCCCGGGGCTGTCGAGCCGGACGGCGAGGGCCGTCGCGAGCATGACGGGCGACAAGAGGACGAGCGCGAGCCCGCCGATGACGAGATCGAAAGCGCGCTTCGCGACCCAGCCGAAACCGGCGATCGGCCGGTCGAACAGGTCGAGGAGGGGGACCGCGCCGAGATAGGAATAGGAGCGCGGCCGGAAGCGCAGCCGGTTGCCGAGCGCCGAGAGACGGATGTCGACCGGCAGAACCCACAGCTCCTTCAGCAGCGCGAGCACCCGCGCCTCCGCCGCGAGCGGCAGCGAGACGATCAGAAGGTCGATCCGGGCGATGCGGGCGAAGGCGACGAGTTCCGCGATGGTGCCGAGCTTCGGATGGCCGGCGACGATGTCGGGCGACCGCTCTCCGCCGCGATCGTCGAAGATGCCGCAGATGCGCAGACCCTCCTCGGGCGAGACGGAAAGAGCCGCGATCAGGTCCGCGGCGCGCTGGCCGCCGCCGACGATGACGACCCGCCGCTCGAGCCGGCCGCTCCGTGTCCAGACCCGGATCAGCCGGGCGGCGGCGAGGCGGACGAGGACGAGCGCGGCAAGACCGCACCCGTACCAGGCGGCGAACCAGATCCGGGAGTAGACGTCGCCGATCTGCAGGAAGAAGGCGAGCACGGCGAATACGGCAAAGACCAGCGTCCAGGCTCCGAACGCCGGCGCGAGGCCGCGTACCGGATGCCGGAGCGCCGGCATGGCGTAGCCATCCGCCGCACGGATCGCGGCGATGGCGAAGAGCGTTCCGCCGAGGATCGGCAGGCCGTAGGTGAAGCCCGCATCGGCGGTCGATTCGATGCGAGCGAGCGACAGCAGGGCGCCGCAGAGAGAGAGGGCGAGCGCCTCGGCGAGGCCGACGCCGAAGGCGACGCTGCCCGGCGCCATGGGCTTGCGGGACAGGGCCGCGGCGACCGCCCGCGCATGCGCATTGAGCGCGTCGGCCGCGGTTCCGTCGCCCGCTGGAACGCCCTCGCTCATCGGTCCTCGTCCGTCTCCGCTCGCTCCGCCACCCTCCGGCGAAGGCGGGGGCTCATCGATGGTTTGCCCGATCAGCGGGCGCCGCGATAGGCCCCGGCAACGGCCGCCGTCATCGCCGCAATGGAAAAGCGTGTGCGAACCGATTCCCGGAGCGCCTCCGCGGTATCCCGGGATGCGGCCGGCGCATCGAGCAGCTCCGCCATGGCCGCGGCGAGTGCCATGGCATCGCCGGGCGGCACGAGGGCGTCGGCCCGGCCGGCGAAGATCTCGGGAATGCCACCAACCGCGGTGGCGACCGTCGGGCGGCCTGCCGCGAGCGCTTCGAGCACGATATAGGGCATCGCTTCGGCGCGCGACGGCACGACGACCGCCCGCGCCATCGCGAACGCGGCGCGCGCCGGCATCGCCGGATGGAAGCGGATCGCCTCGCCGAGCCCGGCGGCTTCGACGATGGCGCGATAGCGCGGCAGGCCGTCGCCGTCGCCCACCATGTGGGCGGTCGGCGCAAGACCGTTCGCATGGAGAAGCCGCATCGCCTCGATGAAGAGATCGGGGCCCTTGAGGTCCCGCATCATCCCGATGAAGAGAAAGTCGGCGGCGTCCGGCGCGGTGGCGACCGGTTCGAACTCCGCCGCCGCGAGGCCGTTCGGCACGATCGTCACCGGCGGCCGGGGGGCGCCGACCTTGTCGCGGTAGGCGTCCGCCTCGTAGCGGCTGACGAAGATCAGGCCGTCCGTCATCGCCTCGAGGAGGCGTTCGAGCCGGTGATAGGCCCAGCCCGAGGCGGTGCCCGCATCATAGTGCAGGCTGCCGCCATGGGGGGTGTAGATGCGGGCGACGCGAGAACCAGAAACCCGCAAGAGGGTGCCGATCACCCGGCCATAGGCGCCGCCTTTGGCGCCGTGGGCGTGGATGACGTCGGGTCCGAGAGCCCGGATGCGCCGGAAGAGGCGGATCGCGGTGGCGATATCGGAGGGTGCGATCTGTCGCCGCATCGGCACCCGGGCGATGCCGAGCGCCAGATGATTGCGGATCGCGGCGACGAGGCGGTCCTCATAGGCGCCGCCGGTCGAGGAATCGTAGACGAGGCCGACGGCGTGGCCCGCCTCGGCCTGCGCCACCGCGAGGTCGCGGACGTGCCGGAACAGGCCGCCGACCGGATTGCGGAAGCAGTGGACGATGCGCAGCCGCTCATCCTTGCCCACCGCCGGCTCACAGGAACCGCTCGCCGACATCGATCGTATCGCCCGGCAGCACAGGATCGTTCGGCCCGAGGCGGAACGTCACGCTGGTGCCGTCGACGACGCGCGTGACGTCGAAGCCGCGCTTCGCCGCGCGGGGCGAGAAGCCGCCGGCGGTGGCGATCGCGCTCTGCACGGTCATGCCGTCGACATAGGGATATTGCCCGGCATTGGTCACTTCGCCCATGACGAAGAGCGGCCGGTAGCGATCGATCTCCACCGTGACGTCCGGGTTGCGCACGAATCGGCCGCCGAGCTTCTTCGCGATCTCGGCCTCGATCAGCGCCGTGGTCCGACCGCGGGCGGCGATGGCGCCGACGAGGGGCAGCGCGATCGCACCGGAGGAATCGACCGTATAGCTGTTGGAGAGGTCCGGCTCGCCATAGACGACGACGCGCAGCCGGTCACCGCTGTCGATCCGGTAGGGCGCCGTCAAGGACGCCTCCGCCACGGCCGGTTGCGGCGGCTGCGTCTGGCAGGCGGCGAGCGGCAGCAGGGCGGCAAGGGTCGCGGCGGTGGCGGGACGGAGCGTCACCTGGTTCTCCGGAACGGTGTCGCCGCGACTGTCGGCGCTCATGGTTAATGTCGCGTAAAGCGGCGGCGGCACGGCGTTAAGGGACCGGTTACCATGTCCCTTCATGATCCGGCCGGGCAGGTTGGAGCACCCCGCGCGGTGGCGGATGGACGTTTTTCCAGAGGCGACGACGTCGAGCTCGACATGGGCGCGCTGCTCCGCGCCCTGTGGCGCGCGCTGCCGGTCCTCCTCGTGCTCGCCCTTCTCGTCGCGGCGGCGACCTATTTCGGCCTCGGCCTGATCGAGCCGCGCTACAAGGCGACCGCCAAGCTCCTGATCGAGAATCGCGAACCGGCGGTCCTGCGCAGTCAGCCGGCGGGCGAGGACGAACGGGCGCTGCTCGACCGCGAGGGCGTGGCGAGCCAGGTGCAGCTGATCGGCTCGCGCGATCTCGCCCGCAGCGTCGCCCGCCGTGCCGGGCTCGAACGGATCGCCGAGTTCGACCCTGTCCGCACCGCCTCGCCCGTGGAAAGGCTCCTCGTCGATCTCGGCCTGAAGGCCGCGCCCGCCGCCGAGCCGATCGAGGAGCGCGTGCTCGAGCGCTTCGCCGAGCGGCTCGATGTCTATCCGGTCGACCAGACGCGGGTGATCGTCATCGACTTCTCCTCGGCCGATCCGGACCTCGCGGCGCGCGTCGCCAACCTCGTCGCCGACGAGTATCTGCAGTTCGACCGGGCCACGAAGCGGGCCGACAATGCCGATGCCGCGCGCTGGCTCGAAGGCCAGATCGACCGGCTGCGCGGCAAGGTGAAGGAGGCGGAGGCGAAGGCCGAGGCCTACCGCTCCCGCCGCGGACTGCTCGAGACGGGCGGGGAGAATGCCGGCACGGTGGCGCAGCAGCAGCTCGCCGCGCTCACCGCAGAACTCGCACGCGTCTCGGCCGCCCGCGCTGCGGCGGAAGCGCAGGCGTCGACGATCCGCGAGGGCCTCGCCTCCGGCGCTGCGCTCGATTCGCTCGACGTCTCGAACGCGCCGCTGATCCAGCGCCTGCGCGAGCAGCAGGCGGCGCTGCGGGCGGAGGCCGCCCAGCTGTCGGCGACGCTGCTGCCGGGCCATCCGCGCATGCGGGCGGTCGAGGCGCAGATCGAGAGCCTCTCGGGACAGACCCGACAGGAGGCCGAACGCGTCCTGCGCGGGCTCGAAGGCGCGGCGACACTCGCCCGGGCCCGGGAGGAGGAGGTCGGCCGCGACCTCGGTCGCGCCAAGGCCGCCGCTGCCCAGGCCGGGGATTCGGGCGTCGAGCTGCGCGCGATCGAGCGCGAGGCGGCCGCCCAGCGCGACCTGCTCGAGACCTATCTGCGGCGTTATCGCGAGGCGGTTTCGCGCAAGGAAGGCGAGGACCTGCCCGCGGATGCGCGCATCATCTCGCGCGCCGCGCCGCCGCTGCAGGCGGCATTTCCCCGCCGCACCCCGATCACGGCCGCGGTGACGGTCGCCTTCCTCATGCTGGCGCTCGCCGTCGTGCTGCTGCGCGAGCTCGGCAGCGGCCGGCCGCTCCGGCGTACGCCGGTGCTCGAGGACGTGCCGCCGGTCCCCGACGCCGTCCCGGTCGATGCCCGTGTCCGTTGGCCGGAGGATGACCGGGTGCGCCGGATGATGCCTGCCGATCCGAGCTATGCGGCGCTCCTCCCGCCGCGCGCCGAGGAATCGCTCGCCGGCATCGCCGCCCGCATCCGCGAGAAGGACGCCCGGCGCATCCTCGTCGAGACGGTGGACGGCGAGGGGACGCGGCCGCTTGGCGGCGTCGCGCTCGCCCGCTGCCTCGCGGCGCGCGGCGAGCGCACCGTGCTCGTCGAGCTGCACGAGGATGGCGCGGACGGGCGGGCGATGATGAGCAGCGAACTGTTGCCGGGCTTCGCCGAGCTCTATCTCAACGAGGCCTCCTTCGCGCAGGTGATCTTCCGAGATCGCCTGTCGCGCGCCCATATCATCCCGCTCGGCCGCCGTCCACTCGCCGAGGACGCGATCGGCAGCGAGCGCTTCGCGACGCTGATCGAGGCGCTCGACCTCACCTATGATCGCGTGGTGATCGATCTCGACCCGCGCCGCATGACCGGCGCGGCCGAGAAGGCCGGCGCGGTTCTGGTGGTGAGCGGCGGCGGTGCGGACCCGCGCGCCGCCCGGGCGGTCGAGGCGGCGACCGCGGCGGGCATTCCGCTCGTCCTCGTGCTCGCGGTCGAACCGGGCGGCACGACGGATCCGGCCTCGGTGGCGGCCTGAAGAGGTTCAGGCGCGGGGTTTCAGGATCCAGCGGATGATCAGGCCGGCCGGCAGAACCCAGAGCAGGCCGGCGATCACGTAATAGGCGCCTTGTACCCAGCCCGGCGCGCCGGGCAGCGTCAACAGCGCGACGACCATGGCGAGGAAGGCGTAGACGACGACCAGCGCGACGAGCGCGATCGCACCGATCAGACTGCGCAGGCGAGGCGGCATGGGGCGTCCTTCTTGCTGCCGCCCGAATAGCCGTCGCGCGGCGTCCTGCCAAGCGGCGTGCCGCCGCCGCGTCAAAGCGTGCGCTTGTCCCGGCCGTGGCGCGCTTCTATCCCTCTGGGCCGAAAGGACACGCCATGACCGCAACGTTCGTCTCGGAAGTCCCGGCCGGCCGCGACCGCCTGCGCGACCGGCGCCTGGTGCGCGCCTGGCTCGCTACCGTCATGCTGATGATCGTCGCGATGATCGTCGTCGGGGGCGCGACGCGGCTGACCGAATCCGGCCTGTCGATCACCGAGTGGAAGCCGATCCACGGCGTGATCCCGCCGCTCTCGGAGGCCGAGTGGCAGGAGGAGTTCGCCAAATACCAGCAGATCCCCCAGTATCAGCAACTGAACCGCGGCATGTCGCTCGACGGCTTCAAGACGATCTTCTGGTGGGAATGGGCGCATCGCCTGCTCGGCCGGCTGATCGGTCTGGTCTTCTTCGTGCCGCTGGTGGGGCTGTGGCTGATCGGCGCGATCGAGCGGCGTCTCATCCTGCCGCTCGTCGGTCTCTTCCTGCTCGGCGGGCTGCAGGGCGCGATCGGCTGGTGGATGGTGGCGAGCGGCCTCGTCGACCGGGTCGACGTCAGCCAGTACCGGCTCGCCACCCATCTGACGGTCGCCTGCATCATCCTCGCGGCGACCGCCTGGATCTGGCGCGGCCTGTCGCCGCGGGCGGCGACCTTCATCACGGTCTCGCCCGGCCTGCGGCGCGCCGCGACGGCGATCGTCGGGCTCGTTTTCCTGCAGATCTTCCTCGGCGGCCTGGTCGCCGGCCTCGATGCGGGCCATGCCTGGAACACCTGGCCGCTGCTCGACGGCAGCCTCGTGCCGAGCCGCATCTATGACGGCGATCCGTGGTGGCGCTCCGCCTTCGAGGATGTCATGACCGTGCAGTTCAACCACCGCATGGTCGCCTATCTGATCCTCGTCGCGACGGCGCTCTTCGCCTTCGCCGCCTGGCGCAGCCCGGCGCGGCGCGGCGCGCTCCATCTTCTGGGCGTCGTGCTGATCCAGGCGGTGCTCGGCATCCTGACGCTCGTCCACGTCGTGCCGATCGGCCTCGCGCTCGCGCATCAGTTCGTCGCAGCCGGCCTTCTCGTCACCGCCGTCGGCTTCCGCCGCCGCATGGCGCCGCCGACCCCGATCACCGGCTGAGCCGGACGACGAGCCCCCATAGAAAGGGCCCGGCGCCGAGGAGGCGCCGGGCCTTTGGAGGCGCCGGGCCTTTTTCGTTCGTTACGAGCGGACCGGTCAGTCCTTGGCGCGCTCCACATAGGAGCCGTCCTCGGTGAGGACGACGATGCGCGTGCCGACGCCGATATGCGGCGGCACGTTGGTGCGCACGCCGTTCGACAGGATCGCCGGCTTGTAGGAGGAGGAGGCGGTCTGGCCCTTGGTCACCGGCTCGGTCTCGACGACCTCGAGCGTGACGCGCTGCGGCAGTTCGATCGACACCGCCTGCCCCTCATAGATGGCGAGGCGGACGACCATGCCTTCCTGCAGATAGGGGGCGAGATCGCCGATCACGTCCTTCGGCACGATGACCTGATCATAGGTCTCGGTGTTCATGAAGGTGTGGCCCTCGCCGTCCTCGTAGAGGAAGGAGAAGTCGCGGTCCTCGACGAAGGCGCGCTCGACCTGCTCGGTGGTCTTGTAGCGGTTCGAGACCTTCACGCCGTCGGAAAGGCGGCGCATGTCGATCTGCGTCGTCGGCGTGCCCTTGCCGGGGTGGAAGCTCTCGGCGGAGAGCACGGCGTAGAGGCGGCCGTCGACCTCGACGATGTTGCCCTTGCGAATCTGGCTGGCGATAACCTTCACGGAACACGTCCTCGGAGTCTTGGGGGAGCCGGGCGCATGCCGGCCCGATATCGGCGCGCACCATACCGATTTCGGGCGATTGCGCCAGTCCCCGTGCCTTTGCCGGGACGTTCCCTTATAATGGTGTCTTCGAACAGGATCGAAGCCATGTCGAAGTCGAACCGCATCCTGACACTGACGGACCGTCAGGAAGAGATCATCGCAGAACTGGTCGCAACCGGACGCTACGGAAGCGCAGGCGACGTGCTCGATGAGGGCCTGCGTCTCATGAGGGAGCACGAGAGCGACTATGCCGAAAGTCTGGAGGCGCTTCACTCCGCCGTCCAGCGCGGTTTCGACGATATCGAGGCGGGTCGATCCATCGATCTCGACGATGCCGGGCTCGAAGAATTTGTCCGGGATGCCGGGCGCCGCGCCGCAGAACGCATGAGAGCAGAGGAGCCCGGGCACGTGCGAGCCAAACGTTGAAATGGCACGCTTCGTCCTGTCGGCCGAGGCGCAAGACGACATTGACGATGTCGTGCTCTACTCGCGCGAATTGTTTGGTGAGGATGCAGGCTACCGCTACGAGACGCTGTTGTTGACGGCGCTGCGGGATATCGCGGCCGACCCGATGCGTCCGGGTTCTCATGAGGTTACAAAGGGCGGGCCGGGGACGCGTGCCTACCATATTCGCTACAGCCGGTTGCGTGTTCCGGGTGGAAGGATTCGCGAGCCCCGTCACATCATTTTCTACCGTTCGCTCACCCCCGGTCTGATCGGCATCAGCCGCATTCTGCATGAGCGCATGGACCCGACGCGACACGCGCCGGGGCGTTTCGCTGGACACCAGAGATGACCCCGACACCCTGGTGGGATCCCGTCCGTCATGCCGACCGGCGGCCGGTGCTTCTCGCCCGCAATCGTGTCAAGGCGGCGGTCCGGCGGCTGTTCGAGGCGGACGGCTTCCTCGAGGTCGATTGCGCCGTGCTCCAGGTCTCGCCCGGCAACGAGGCGCATCTGCACGCCTTTGCCACCGAACGCATCCATCCCGATGGTCGCCGCGAGCCGCTCTATCTGCACACCTCGCCGGAATTCGCGGCGAAGAAACTGCTCGCCGCCGGCGAGGATCGGCTCTTCACCTTCGCGCCCGTGTTCCGCAACCGCGAGGCCGGCCCGCGCCACGCGAGCGAGTTCACGATGCTCGAATGGTATCGTGCGCGTGCCCCTTATGAGGCGCTGATGGAGGATTGCGCCCGCCTGCTCGCCACCGCGGCCGAGGCCGCCGGCAGCACGCGGCTGCGCCACAGGGGCCGCGAGGCGGACCCCTTCGCCGAGCCGGAGCGGCTCACCGTCGCCGAGGCCTTTTCGCGCCACGCCGGCATCGACCTCCTCGCCACGCTCGACCGCGCCGGTGCGCCGGATCGCGACGCGCTCGTCGCGGCGGCCGAGGGGGCGGGATTGCGGGTGGCGTTCGACGACACCTGGAGCGACGTCTTCAGCCGCGTCATCGTCGAGAAGGTCGAGCCTCACCTCGGCATCGGCCGGGCCACCGTGCTCTGCGAATACCCGGTCGTCGAGGCGGCGCTCGCCCGCCCCAAGCCCGGGGACCCCCGGGTTGCCGAACGTTTCGAGCTCTATGCCTGCGGCGTCGAGCTGGCGAACGGCTTCGGCGAACTGACCGACCCGGCCGAGCAGCGCCGCCGCTTCCTTGCGGAGATGGACGAGAAGGAGGCGCGCTATGGCGAGCGCTATCCGCTCGACGAGGCTTTTCTCGCCGCGCTCGCCATCATGCCGGAGGCCTCCGGCATCGCGCTCGGCTTCGACCGGCTCGTCATGCTCGCGACCGGTGTCGCCCGGCTCGCCGAGGTCGTCTGGACACCGGCATCGGAATGACCGATGACGGCGGCATGTCCGCCGAACCGCTCGCCCGCCTCGCCCTCCCGCCGCAGACGCTGCGCGATGCGTCCGCCCTCGTCGAGGCCGGCCTCCTGCGGCCCGAGCGGCGCGCCGAGATCGAGGCCGTCGCGGCGCGCTATGCCGTCGCGGTGACGCCGGCGGTCGCCGATCTGATCGACCCCGCCGATCCGGCCGATCCGATCGCCCGGCAGTTCGTCCCTGCCGCTGCGGAGCTCGTCACCCTGCCGGAGGAGCGGGCCGATCCGATCGGCGACGACGCGCACAGCCCGGTCGCCGGCGTCGTCCACCGCTATCCGGACCGGCTGCTCCTCAAGCTCGTGCACGCCTGTGCCGTCTATTGCCGGTTCTGCTTCCGGCGCGAGACGGTCGGCCCCGGCGGCCCGACCCTCCTCGAAGGTGCAGCGCTCGATGCCGCGCTCGCCTATGTCGCGGACCACAAGGAGGTCTGGGAGGTGATCCTGACCGGCGGCGATCCGCTCGTCGTCGCGCCGCGCCGGCTCGCCGGCGTGATGCGCCGGCTGGCGGCGATCGACCACGTGAAGATCGTCCGCTTCCACAGCCGTGTGCCCGTCGTCGCGCCGGAGCGCGTGACGCCGGAGCTCGTCGCGGCGCTCGCGAGCCCCGGCAAGACGAGCTATCTCGCGATCCACGCCAACCATCCGCGCGAGCTGACACCGGGGGCGCGCGCCGCGATCGCCCGCCTCGCGGAGGGCGGCATCGGTCTCGTCAGCCAGACCGTGCTCCTCAAGGGCGTCAATGACGACGTCGAGACCATGGCGGCGCTGATGCGGGCCTTCGTCGAGGCGCGGGTAAAGCCCTATTATCTCCATCATGCCGACCTCGCGCCCGGCACCGCGCATTTCCGCACCACGATCGCCGAAGGGCAGGCGCTGATGGCGGCGCTCCGCGGCCGGCTCTCGGGTCTCGCGCAGCCGACCTATGTGCTCGACATTCCCGGCGGCTACGGCAAGGTGCCGGTCGGCCCGGCCTATGCCGACCTCGCCGCCGCGACCGTCACCGACCCGGCCGGCCGCTTGCATGGCTATGGCGCGCCGACAGCCGGGGAGGAGTCCTGATGCGCCATCTGATCATCCGCAACGGCCGTCTCGTCGATCTCGCGAGCCGGTCGGCGCCGTTCCGCGACATCCTCGTCGGCGACGGCGCGATCCTCGAGGTCGGTCCGCCGGGACTCGCCGCGCCGGAGGGGGCCGAACTCTTCGACGCGGCCGGCCTGCTGATGCATGCCGGCCTCGTCAACGGCCATACGCACGGCGTCGGCACGCTCACCCGGGGCAGTCGCGACCGCTTCGATCTGGCGCTGCTGCTCGCCAACGCGCCGGCGCAGACGAGCCGGCAATCGGCCGAGATCAAATATCTGAACACCTATCTCGGCGCGCTCGAGATGCTGATGAAGGGTTGCACGACCGCCTTCGACCTGACCTTCGGCGTGCCCTTCGCCTCGACCGAGGACCTCATTGCGATGGGGCAGGCCTATCGCGATGCCGGCATGCGGGCGGTGATGGCGCCGATGATCGCCGATACGCCCTTCTACCACGCCATACCCGGCCTCTATGACAGCCTTCCCGACGACCTGAAGCCGCTCGTCGGCGCGGCGGCGGAGACGGACGCCGTGCTCGGCGCGATGCGCGCGGCGCTCGAAGCCTGGCCGCACGATCGGGATTTCGTCCGGCTCGGCGTCGCGCCGACCATCCCGCTGCACTGTTCCGAGGCGCTGTTCTCAGGCGCCGTCCGGCTCGCCCGCGCGTTCGGCACGGTCGTCCAGAGTCATGTCGGCGAGGCGAAGTTCCAGGCGGTGGCGGCGATCGAGCGCTACGGCATGTCGATGGTCGCTCATCTCGACCGGCTCGGGGTGCTGGGCCCGGACTTCTCGGTCGCGCACGGCGTCTGGCTCGATGCCGACGACATGCGGCGGCTCGCCGATGCCGGCGCCTCGGTGTCGCACAATCCGGGCTCCAATATGCGGCTCGGCTCCGGCATCGCCGACGTGCGCGGCCTGCTCGCCGCGGGCGTCAATCTCGCCATCGGCACGGATGGCTCGGCATCGTCGGACAATCAGAACATGTACGAGGCGATGCGCGCCGGCTTCCAGGTCGCGGCGGTGCGCCACCCCGACATGGAGCGCTGGCTGACCGGGCCGGAGATCCTGCGCGCGGCGACCGAGGGCGGCGCGCGGGAGACCGGCTTCACCGGGATCGGCGCGATCGAGCCGGGCAAGCGGGCCGACATCGTGTTCCTCGCGCTCGACCATCCGAACTGGATGCCGGTGAACGACCCGACCGTGCAGATCGTCCTCGTCGAGGACGGCACGGCGGTGCGCCACGTGATGGTCGACGGCCGTCTGGTGGTGCGGGACGGCCGCCATCTCGGCTCGGACATGGGCGCGCTCGCGCGGAGGGCCGAGGCGGCGAAAGCGGAGCTCGCCGCGTTGCAGGGCCCGGCGCTCGCGGCCGCGGCGAAGCTCGAACCCTTCGCCAGCCGCTTCTGCCTCGGCCTCGCCGCGCGGCCTTATCCCGTCGAGCGCTTCGCCACCTGCTCGTGCTGCACGGACGGGGGCTTCAGCGCCGAAGCCGTGTGAGCGCGGCGGCCTGTGGGCTCTGGCGGGCGGTGCGCCGAGGCCGGACCGTCACGATTATGGATGCCGGCACGGAGGCCGGCATGACGGGTGGATTGGGCCGCGCGCACTCGACCGGTTCGGATTTGGGGGACCGGTTCCTCCCGCGGACCCGTCACCCCGGCCTCCGTGCCGGGGTCCATAATCGCGCCGATCCGGGGAAGGGCGGCAGCGCAACCCGCTGTCTGTCGCCGTCGTGGCGCATCATCTTGCCGTGGGTGGAGCCGCCTTGCCTTGATATCGCGCCTTCAGGCCGCCCGTTCGCTCGTGCCGTATTTCACGCCCTTTTCCTTCAGCCAGCGGCGGTAGGCGACCGAGGAGGCGTCGGCGCGGGTCGGGATTTCGGCGCGCGGTTCGAGCGGCAGAAGGCGGGGGCGCTGGTTCTCGAGGATGATGCGGTCCTGCAGGAAGATCACCTGCTGGAACTGGACGAGGCTCTGCCTCGTCGAGACGTCGTCGATCAGGAACATCACCGGATGCGCCCGGCAGCGGTCCGGGTCGAGCGGCTGGACGAAGAGGCAGATCACGTCCCAGCGGTTCGCGGCATTCGGGCAGGTCTTGTAGAGCAGCGTCACGAAGGGCGAGGCGACGCGATACATGTATTGCGTCATGATCCCCTCGGTGGCCGAAAGCGCCGCCTGAGGCTGGAAGAACTCGCAATTCGTCGCCCACACCTCGTCGACGTCGCGGCGGATCTCGGTCGTATAGTGGCGAACCTCCGTGTGCGGCTCGGAGCCGAGAATATCGGTGTGGACGAAGGGGAAATGCGCCATATCGAGGAAGTTCTCGACGATCCGAAGGCCCGACGCCTTGACCGCGATCGCGCCGCAGACCACTTCGCGCCGGTCGTCCTCGTCAGCCTCCGGGATCGGCACCACGTCGCGCGCCGGCTCGCCGAGCGTCGTCCAGAGATAGCCGTAGCGCGCCCGCGTCGGCAGAGGACCCTCGCGATCGGCGGCCGTCACGCGGATCGTCCCGTCGGCGTCGCGCCGCGTTTCGAGGTCGACGCCGAGCAGGCGGTTGGCCTTCCGCCCCGCCGGAATGTCGGCGAGCGCGTCGATCACATACCACTGGTCGAGGGAAGCGCGTTCCGCGGTCATCTCGCCATTCTCCTCATCCGCTATAGACCCGCTGCATCACCGCGCGATGCTCGGCGATGAGCGCCGGCACGTCGAGCGCGGCAAATTCGCCCTTCGCGATGATCTCGCGGCCATTGATATAGGAATAGTCGACCTTGAACGGCCCGCACATGATGAGCGCGGCGAGCGGGTCGCGCTCGGTGCCGGAAAGGCCGAGCTGATCGAGCTTCACGGCGATGAAGTCGGCGCTCATGCCGGGCGCGAGCTGGCCGATATCGTCGCGGCCGAGCAGGCTGGCGCCGCCGCGGGTCGCCATCGTCAGTGCCTCGCGCGCGGAAAGCGCCTTCGGCGTGCCGCCGAAGCCGCCGCGTCCGCCGGGCGGCTCGGACAGATAGCGGTTCGGGGCGACGCGCTGGAGGAGCTGCGCCAGCCGCGCCTCGAGGAACATGTTGGAGGTGTCGTTCGAGGCCGAGCCGTCGACGCCGAGGCCGCAGCGCATGCCGGCATCGAGCATCTCGCGGATCTTGGCGATGCCCTGGCCGCAGCGCATGTTGGCGGAGGGGCAATGGACCATGCCGGTTCCGGTCTGCGCGAAGCGGCGGATCTCCTCCGAAGTGAGGAAGATCGCATGGGCGAACCATACGTCCGGGCCCACCCACCCGACGGATTCGGCGAACTCCGCCGGCCGCATGCCGTAGATCGCCCGGCAGTAGGTCTCCTCGTCGAGTTCTTCGGCGAGATGGGAGTGGAGATGGACGCCCGGATGGGCGCGGGCGAGCTGCGCCGCCTCCTTCATCAGGCCGGGCGTCACCGAGAAGGGCGAACAGGGGGCGAGCACGATCCGGCTCATCGCATGCCGGGAATTGTCGTGCCAGGCGCCGATCAGCCGCTCGGCATCCTTCAGGATGTCGTCTTCCTTCTCGACGCAGCGGTCGGGCGGCAGGCCCCCGGCGCTCTCGCCGCGCGACATCGCTCCGCGGGCGCCGTGGAAGCGCATGCCGAGATCGGCCGCCGCGCGCATCGAGGCGTCGAGCGTGCAGTCGTTCGGCAGGATGTAGAGATGGTCCGAACTCGTCGTGCAGCCGGACTGGATCAGTTCGGCCATGCCGACCTTCGAGGAGACGTGGATGGCGTCGTCGTCGAGCTCGGCCCAGATCGGATAGAGCGTCTTCAGCCAGACGAACAGTTCGTCATCCTGAACCATCACGCGGGTGAGGTTCTGGTACATGTGGTGATGGGTGTTGACCATGCCCGGCATCACGACATGGCCGGACAGATCGAGCACGCGGTCGGCCGGCGTGCCGGCGAGTTCGGCCGTCGTGCCGACCTGCTCGACGACATTGTCGCGCACCAGCATCGCGCCATCGGCGATCTCGCGGCCCGCATCGTCGAAGGTAGCGAGAATTTGCGCGTGCTTGACGAGGAGGGTCGTCATCGCCGCTACCGCACGTCGCGGAAATAGGGCTCGCCGAGCGCGGCGGGGGCGGCCATCCATTGCCGCATGCGATGCCAGGCGATGACGGGCACGATGATGAAGCCGATCGTGCCGAGATAGGGCAGCATCGAGAGAAACGCCGGCGCGATCGGCCAGTTGCGCGCCTGCCCGACGAAGCCGAGCGCGGTGATGACGCCGAAGAGGAGCGCGGCGAGCACGGCGTTGAGCGGCCGGTAGCCCGCGAAGATGACGAGCGCGACGGCGATCCAGCCGCGGCCGGCGACAACGCCCTCCGACCAGGACGGCACGAAGGCGAGGGTGAGATAGGCGCCGGCGCCGGCGGCGAGCGCGGCGCCGGCCGCGACATACCAGAAGCGGATGCGCTGCACGGCGATGCCGGCGGCGTCCGCCGCGGCCGGATTCTCGCCGACGGCGCGCAGGTTGAGGCCGTGCCGGGTACGAAACATCAGGAGATGCAACCCCACCGGCAGGATGATGAAAATCAGATAGACGAGCACGTTCTGCGCGAAGAAGGCGCGGCCGATGACGGGGATGTCGACGAGAAGGGGGATCTCGACGCGGCCGAAAACGGCGGGCGACGGCGTGCCCGAATAGGCCTTGCCGACGGTCGCGGCGAGGCCGGTGCCGATGAGGGTGAGGGCGAGGCCGCAGAGGATCTGGTTGGCGCGCCAGGTGACGGTGGCGAGCGCGAAGAGGCAGCCGAACAGGAAGCCGACGCCGAGTGCGGCGAGGAAGCCGAGCGTCGGGCTCGGATAGGCGACGACGGTGGCGATACCGGTGATCGCGCCGAGCGCCATCAGCCCCTCGACGCCCAGATTGACCACGCCGACCCGCTCGGCGAGCACCTCGCCGAGCGCGGCGAGCGCGAGCACGCCGCCGGCGAGGAAGGCGGTCGAAAGGATGCCGGTGATGAGATCCATGGCGTGCCTCAGGCCGGCTGCGCGCCGGTGCGGACGAGGCGGTAATGCGCCGCCTCGTCGCCGATCGCGGTGAAGAAGAGGACGAGCCCGGTGATGGCGAGCACGGTGCTCGTGGTGATGCCCTGCGTCTGCAGAATGATTCCGGCGTTGAGGATCACCGCCATCATCGCGGCGGCCGGGATGACGGCGAGCGCCGAGCCCCGGGCGAGCACCGCGACCATGATGCCGAGATAGCCGAAATTGTTGGAGATGCCGCCCTGCAGACGATGCACCGTGCCGGCGACCTCGAACATGCCCGCGACGCCGGCAATGGCGCCCGAGAGGAGCATGACGACGATGATGCGCCGGCGGACCGGCATGCCGGCATAGCGCGCCGCCTGCGGATTGGCGCCGGCGATGCGCACCTCATAGCCCCAGCGCGTATAGGCGAGCAGCGCCGCCACCCCGAGCGCCATGAGGACCGCGACCGGGAAGCCCCAATGCACGATGCCCCAGAACTCGGGCACCTCGTAGCGTATGCGGGCGGTCGAGGCGAGCATGTTGCTCTTCGCGTCCCGCCAGGGGCCGGTCGAGACGTAATAGACGAGGAGGGTGGCGACGAAGTTGAGGAGGAGGGTGGTGATCAGCTCGTTGACGTCGGCATAGGCGCGGGCGAGCGTCGGGATCAGGATCCACAGGGCCCCGCCGAGCGCCCCGGCGAGGAACAGCGCGACGAGCATGAGCGGCAGCGGCGCGCCGGCAATCGAGGTGCCGAGCCAGGTGGCGAAGAAGGCGCCGAGATAGAATTGGCCCTCCGCGCCGATGTTCCAGATGCCGATGCGCTGCGTGAGCGCGACGGCGAGCCCGGTGAAGATCAGCGGCGTGACGAGGAGGCCGAGATCCTCGAGCCCGAAGGACGAGCCGAAGGTGGAGGAGATCACCTGGACCCCGAGCGCGAGCGGCCGCGCGCCGGTGAAGGCGAGCGCGATGCCGGCGATGACGAGCGCGAGCACGATCGCCACCAGCCGCGCGAGAACGGCAATGCCGGGATGGGCGGAGGGAAGGCGCTGGAGGCGATAGCTCATGCCGGCCTGCCGAGCGGAAGGCCCTCACCCCCGCCCTCTCCCGCAAGCGGGAGAGGGGGCAGGTCGAGCCGGGAGGAGGGGCGCCGCGTAGAAACCGAAAGGCCAGCCCCCTCTCCCGCGGAGCGGGAGAGGGGGGACGTCGCGCTTGTCCGTCGCCTCGACGTCAATTCGGACGCGGGGCACTCCCTCTCCCGCTCGCGGGAGAGGGGCGGGGTGAGGGCTCTTCTCATGCCGCCGCCTCACGGGCCGCGGTGCGGCCGCCCATCAGGAGGCCGATCGTCTCGAAATCGGCGGCCGCGGCATCGAACACGCCCATGATCCGGCCCTCATAGAGCACGGCGATACGGTCGGAGAGGTTGAGCAATTCCTCGAGTTCCTCGGAGATCAGGACGACCGCGACGCCCGCGTCGCGCAGTTCGACGAAGTAGCGCAGCATCGTGTTGATCGCGCCGACGTCGAGGCCGCGGCTCGGATAGGCGGCGACGAGCACCTTCTGCGCGATGCGCATCTCGCGCCGGGCGACGAGGCGCTGCTGGTTGCCGCCGGAGAGATTGCGCACCGGCATGGCGAAGTCGGGCACCGCGACCTCGGCCGCCGCGGCGATCTCGCGGGCGAGCCCGCCCGCGGCGCCCGGCCGGTAGAGCGGGCCGGCGGCGAGGGGGGCGGCCTTGTATTCGCGGATCACCGCATTGTCGGTGACCGAGAGCGAGGGCGCGAGGCCGCTGCGCAGCCGGTCGTCGGGGATGTGGCCGATGCCGCGCGCCGCACATTCCGAGGCGTCCGGCTTATCGACCGTCTTGCCGTCGATCCGGATCGCGCCCGCCGTGATCGGCCGCAGACCGGTCAGAACCTGGCTCAGCTCGCGCTGGCCGTTGCCGGCGACCCCGGCAATGCCGAGGATCTCGCCCGGCCGCAGCGTCAGGCTGACCTCGGCGAGTGCCGGCAGACCGCGGTCATCCTTCGCGGCGACGCGGTCGAGTTCGAGCACGGGCGGCACGGCGGACGGCGCAGCGGTGACGTCACGCTTGCGATAATCGCCGAGGACGATGTCGCGGCCCACCATCAGCCGGGCGAGCATCGCCGGATCGCAGGCGGCCGCCTCGTGCGTCGCGACCTTGCGGCCAGCGCGCAGCACGGTGATGCGGTCGGAGATCTCGAGCACCTCGTCGAGCTTGTGCGAGATGAAGATGACCGCATTGCCCGCTTCCCTGAAACGGCGAAGGGCCTTGAAGAGTTCGCGCGCTTCGGCGGGCGTGAGCACGGCGGTCGGCTCGTCGAGGATCAGGAGCCGCGCCTCGCGGGCGAGCACGCGGAGAATCTCGACGCGCTGCTGTTCGCCGGCCGAGAGTTCGAAGATGCGCTTCGCCGGATCGACATCGAGATTGAAACGCTCGGCGAGCGCCTTGGTGCGCGCCTCGAGCGCCCGCGCCGAGGCGAAACGCGGCGTCTGCGACCAGCCGAGATGGATGTTCTCCGCGACGGTGAAGGCCTGAACGAGCTTGAAGTGCTGGTGCACCATGCCGATGCCGGCGGCGATCGCCGCGACCGGGGAGGCGAAATGCGCGTCATAGCCATCGATGACGATCTCGCCGGCATCCGGCTGGTAGATGCCGGTCAGGATGTTCATCAGCGTCGACTTGCCGGCGCCGTTCTCGCCGAGCAGCGCGTGGATTTCGCCGCGCTTGACCTCGAGGTCGACCCCCTCATTGGCGACGACGCCGGGAAAATACTTCGCGATGCCCCGCATCAGGACGATCGGCGGCGTTCCCGCGCCGCCGATCGCCGTTTCGCCCGTCTGCGTCATGACTTCGTCTTACGAGCCAACGCCGGTGACACCCTCGATCGACCAGTCCCAATTGTAGAGCCAGGCGTCGTCGACCGCCTCGCCGTCCTTCACCCGCACGGCGCCGGTCGAATCCTTGATCGGTCCGGTGAAGGGGTTGAACTTGCCGTCGAGAATGTCCTTGCGGACCGCATCGGCCTTCGCCGCGACATCGGCCGGAACCTTGGCGCCCCAGGCGTCGCGGTCGACGCCCGCGCCCATCTTGAGGATGGTGCCCGCCGGCGCCCACTTGCCTTCGAGCCGCGCCTTCACCTGCTCGACATAGTATTGCTTGAAGTCGACGATGATCGACGAGACATAGGCATTCGGCCCGTAGCGGCGGATGTCGGTGTTCCACATCGCCGCCCAGACGCCGCGCTGCTCGGCGACCTGCAGATAGCCGGCCTCGTCCATGATGCCGAACAGGAAGTCGCAGCCATTGTCGATCAGCGCCGTGCCGGCCTGGGTCGCCGCCTGCGGATCGAACCAGGAATTGATGGTGATCGCCTGCAGCGTCGCGTTGGGGTTCACCGTGCGCGCGCCCATCAGGAAGGCATTGGTCGAGGAATAGACCGAGGGGACGGGGAAGGACGCGACATAGCCGAGCTTGCCGGTCTTCGACAGCGCGCCCGCGGCGACGCCGACGACGAAGGTCGGCCACCAGTGCGCGACGTAATACCAGCCGAGATTGTCGCCGAGCGTGCGGCCGTCGCATTCGAGGAAGGCGGTGTCCGGCGCACGGTTGGCGACGTCGTAGAAGAAATCGCCGTAATTGGACGTCGAGAACAGGATGTTGGCGCCCTCCGAGACGAACTGGCGGAAGGTGCGCGTCGCGTCGGCCGAATAGGGGATCGACTCGACCTCGAGATATTTCGCCTTCGGATAGGCGGCCTTGACCGCTTCGAGCCCCTGATGGTGGCTCCAGGTCCAGCCCTCATCGGTGATCGGGCCGACATGGCCGAAGGCGATCACGGCCTCTTCCTCGGAAATGCCGGGGAGGGCGGCGCGCGCCGGCCGCACGAGCCCCGGCAGCAGCATGGACGCGCCGGCCGCCGCGCCGACATTGAGCCCGAGTTGCATGAAGCGGCGGCGAGACAGCTCGCTCGGATCGATCATCCTGAACCCTCTCTGTTCTGGTTCTCCGGCGGACGCCGGGCGATGACCGCCGCGATCGACCCTGCTCGACCCGCGGCATCGGCCGATACGAAGCAACCTTCGGGCCATGAGGCGTCGCCGCCTCCGCCCGAGCCGCTGCCCCGGCTCCATCACCCCTTGCCCGGGCGCGCCCTCCGCCGCTTTCGAGCTGTCGGACGGCTGCGCCGCTCATCACGCTGGCAATTCGCCGGTGTTCCGCATAGGCGCAATTTCTGGATCGGGATGTTGTTCTGGACACAACGGTGTGCCGCTTCGTCGCGCTGCGTGCCGAGGCGGATTGCAGGCTGCTTGCCTAGCGGCTAGACATGCTCAACAGTTGAGCGAATGACGCGCGGAACGGCGCGCTCGGGGTGGAAGAGAGGGCATGCCGCGGGCTTCCTATGTCTTTCTCGGCCGCTTCGAGCCGGCGAGCTTCGCCGAATTCGTGCGTCACCGCGCCGCCCGGCTGGCGATCGCCGCCGAGATCGGAGCGCTCGGCGCCGAGCGGATCGAAGTCGCGGTCGCCGGCGCGGAGGAACTGATCGAGATGTTCGAGATGGCCTGCAGCCTCGGGCCGATCGATTGCGTGGTGCTCGACGTGCTGCGCCGACCGAACTGAGAGGAGAAGGGGGAAGGGGATGTCCATGTCCGCGGGGTGGTATCCGCTCGCGCTCGCCGACGGCATCGAGCCCGGCACATCGGCCGGGACGCAACTGTTCGGCAAGGAACTCGTGGTGTGGCGCGACGCTGGCGGCGCCGCCCATGTCTGGGAGGACCGCTGCCCGCATCGCGGCATGCGGCTCTCCTTCGGCTTCGTCCGCGGCGACCGCATCGCCTGCCTCTATCACGGCTGGCAATTCGACGGCGCCGGCCAATGTCGCGCCATTCCGGCCCATCCCCATCTCGACGTGCCGGAGACGATCAAGGTCGCAACCTACCGGGTCGCCGAGCGGGCCGGGGTGATCTGGGCGGCCGACGCCCATACCGAAGCGCCCGAGCCCGCCGCGCGCGACGCCCTGACGCCGATCCGCAGCCTCTATGTCGACCGGCCCGTCGCGGCCGTGCGCGCCGCGCTCGCCGGAGCCGGCTTTCCCGGCGCCGACGGCGCGCCGCTCCCCTTTGCGGGCGATGCCGGCGGCCTGCTCGCCTTCGGCGCGCCCGAGCCGGTCCTGTTCGCCGCGCTGCAGCCTTTCGCCGCCGGACGGACGGCGCTGCACATCCTCGCCGTCGGGGCTCCCGCTGCGGAAGACCGGGTCGCGCTCGCCGGCGCTGCCGAGGTGCTGCGCCGGGCGCTCGAAGGCGCGTCGGCGCTTGCGGAGGCCGCCGCATGAGTCTCGTCCTCTATGACTACGCGCTCGACGAGAACTGCTACAAGGTCCGGCTTCTGCTCTCGATCCTCGGCGTGCCGCACGAGACGGTGGCGATCGACATGTTTCCGGGCAGCGAGCACCGCGGCCCCGCGTTCCTCGCCCTCAATCCGCGCGGCACGCTGCCGGCGCTCTTCGCCGACGGCCTGCTGCTGACCGGGGCCGAGGCGATCCTCGCATATCTCGCCGAGCGTTTCGACGAGAGCGGCACGTGGCTCCCCGCCGACCCGGCCGCCTTCGGCGCGGTGCTGAGCTGGCTGCATTTCGCGGTCGACGAGCTCTCCGCCGCGGCGCGCGCCCGGGCGCATGCGATGACCGATGCCCCGGCCGACGAGGCCGCGGTCGTCGCCGCGGCGCGCGCCGCGCTCCGGCTGATGGACGACCACATGACGAAGCGGGAGTTCTCCGGCGGACGCTTCTTCGTCGGCGAGACACCGACGATCGCCGACCTCGCGCTCTTCCCGGCCTTCGCCCTGTCGCGCGACTACGGCATCGATCACGACGAGTTCCCGGCGCTCCGGCGCTGGATCCGCCGCGTGCGCGCCGTCTCGGGCTTCCTGACAATGCCGGGCATTCCCGACTATCATTGAGGCCGACCCGACGAGGAGGACCTTCCGAAATGGCCGCGCTCACCCGATTCTCCGTCGCCCCGCTCGCCGGGATGACCCGCCGGCTCGCCGACGTCGCCTCCGGCCGCGCCGACCCCGATCTCGTGATCACCGGTGCACGGGCGCTGTCGACCTATACCGAGCGGTTCCTTCCCGAGCGCGAGATCTGGATCGCCGGCGGCCGCATCGCCGCCCTGAAGCCGGCGGGCGCCCACAAGGGCGGCGCGAGGCGCTACGACGCGCAGGGCGCCATCCTCGCCCCCGGCCTCGTCGATCCGCACATCCACATCGAATCCTCGATGGTGACGGCCTGCGCCTATGCCGAGGCGGCGCTCTTGAACGGCACCACGACGATCTTCTGCGACAGCCACGAGATCGGCAATGTGATGGACGTGGCGGGCGTCGAGGCGATGCTCGAGGATGCGCGCCAGGCGCCGCTGTCGATCTTCCTCACCGTGCCGTCGACCGTGCCCGCCACCTCGGCGGAGCTCGAGACGGCGGGCGGCGACCTGACCGCCGACAAGATCGCGGCGATCTTCGACAAATGGCCGGAGGCCGTTGCGCTCGGCGAGAAGATGGACTTCGTCCCCGTCGCGCTCGGCGACGAGCGGAGCCACGCGATCATCGCCGCGGCGCTGTCCCGCGGCCGGCCGGTCTGCGGCCACGTCTATGGCCGGGAGTTCGTGGCCGCTTACGCCGCCTCGGGCGTCACCGACACGCACGAGGCGATCGACCGCGACATCGCCGACGACCTGCTCGAGGCCGGCGTCTGGATCTTCCTGCGCGGCGGCCCGCCGACGACGCCGTGGCACTCGCTGCCGCAGGCGATACGCGCGGTCACCGAACTCGGCGCCAGCCACAAGCGCGTCGCGGTCTGCACCGATGATCGCGACGCCGACGACCTGCTGATGTTCGGCCTCGACTGGGTGACGCGCGAGGCCGTGAAGGCCGGCATGAGCCCGGAACAGGCCTGGTCGATGGGCTCGCTGCACGGCGCCACCCGCTACGGCATGGAAGGCGAGATCGGCGGTCTCGGCGGCGGCCGGCGCGCCGACCTCGTGCTGATGAACGACGATCTCGATCCGACCCACACCTGGTATGGCGGCGAACTGGTCGTCGAGAACGGCCGCATCACGCCGCTGCTCGATGAGGCGCTCTCGACCCGCTACACCTATCCGAAGGCGGCCTATGCGACGGTGAAGCTGCCGAAGGCGCTGAAGCTCGCGCCCGAATTGCCGACCGAGCGTGTCACGGTCTCGGCGATCCGCACCGAGCTGCCCGGCATCACGCTCGCCCACGAGAAGATCGTGCTCGATCCGGCGAACGACTGGCAGACCCATTTCGACCGGCACGGTCTCTGCTTCGTCACCGTGGTCGAGCGGCACGGCAAGTCGCCCGGCAATGTCGCGCACGGGCTGCTCTCCAATTTCGGCCTGAAGCGCGGCGCCGTCGCCTCCTCGGTCGGGCACGACAGCCACAACATCATCGTCGCCGGCACGAGCGAGGCGGACATGCAGGTGGCGCTCGACGCCATCGAGGCGCATCAGGGCGGCGTCTGCGTCGTCGCCGACGGCGTCGTCAAGGCGCTCGTCGCCCTGCCGATCGCCGGCCTCCTCTCCGACAAGCGCGTCACCGCGGTCGCCGAGGAGGTTCAGGCGCTGAAGCGCGAATGGGAGGCCGCCGGCTGCACGATCGCCTATATGGGCTTCAACCTGATCCCGCTCTCGGTGATCCCGGAAATCCGGATCACCGACAAGGGCCTGGTGCTCGTTCCGGAGATGGCGCTTCAGCCGCTCTTCTCGCCGGCATGACCGCCGTCCCGGTCCCACACGCCGGCATGAAGGGCGACCGCCTCCTCGGCGAGGAGCGGCCCGACGACCTCGACGATGCGCTGGCCGGCCGCGAAGACGGCACGGCACGGCAGGTCGAGGGTCGGGTTCTCCGGATGATCGCCGGTGATCGCCTTCAACTGCTCCTCCGAGCAGCCATAGACGACGCGCCCGACGCCGGCCCAGTAGGCGGCGCCGGCGCACATCGCGCAGGGCTCGGCCGAGCTGTAGAGCGTGCAGTCGGCGAGAAAGTCGGGCCGATAGGCCATCGAGGCGCGGGTCATCAGCACACGCTCGGCATGCCCCGTCATGTCCTGATGGGGGCTGTAGGCGTTCTCCTGCTCCATCAGCACGGTGCCGTCCGGCCCGACCAGGATGGCGCCGAAGGGATGGTTGCCTTTCGCCGCCGCGGCGCGGGCGACCGCGAAGCTCCGCCGCAGGTGCATCTCGTCGTCCGCTCGCGCCGCCATGTCCGCCCGTTCCCTCGTCCCCTGTCCGGACCAGTATCCTCGGATGCGGACGCTTCCCGCAAGGCCAGCTGAGACCCGCGCCCCGCCATGGATCCGCACCGCCTCGGCCTCGTCTCGACCCGGCTGCACTATTTCCAGCTCGTCGCCCGCGTCGGCTCGATCCGCCAGGCGGCGCGGCTGCTCAATGTCGCGCCGTCCTCGATCAGCCGGGTTCTCGTCCAGCTCGAGGAGGAGATCGGCACGCCGCTCTTCGAGCGCATCCGGCAGCGGCTGAAGCTGACGAGCGCGGGCGAACTGCTGCTCTACCACGCCCGGACGAGCGTCTCGGAACTCAACCGCGCCGTGACCGAGATCAACGACCTGTCCGGGCTGCGGCGCGGCACGGTGGCGCTCGGCACGGTCGAGAGCGTCGCGCGCGGCCTGCTGCCGGGCGTGCTCGCCGCGCTCTGGGAGCGTCATCCGGCGATCACGGTCGATGTCAAGGTGATGGGGTCGCAGCAGGCCTTCGGGGCGGTCGCGGACGGCGAATGCGACATCGCCGTCGCCTTCGACGTGCGGACGCCGAAGAACGCGCAGCGCCTCGCCGGCGCGCCGCTCGAGCTCGGCGCGCTGCTGCCGCCCGGCCACCGCCTCGCGGCGCGGCCGGCGCTGCGCCTCTTCGACCTGTCCGGCGAGAAGGTCGTCTTCTCCGATCAGAGCCTGACGCTCGGCCCGTCGATCGAGGAGGCGCTCAACGGGGCGGCGGTCGATCTCGTCCGCCGGGCCCGCACCAATTCGATCGGCCTGATGGCCGATCTCGCCGCGCGCGGCCTCGCCGTCGCTCTGCAGACGCGGGTCGGCGTCGAAGAGGAAATCGCCGCCGGCCGTCTCGTCTTCGTGCCGCTGCGCGATCCGCGGCTGAAGCCGCGCAAGCTCGTCCTCATCGCCCGCTCGAAGACCGAGATCTCGGAAGCGGCCGACGGGCTCGCGGCGATGCTGGCGCGGACTGTGGACGGATTGGCGGAGCGGTAGACCTCACACCCGCGTCAGGCGCGCCGCCAGTGTGAAGCCGAGCCGGCTCACGACAAGCGTCAGGCAGAACGCGATCGGCCACGCGATCAGGAATTGCTTCGGCCAGACCGACAGCCAGTGCAGCGTCGGGCCGAGTGCGATCATGCTCATGATGCCCGACATGGCGAACGCCATCATGAACGTGATGAAGATCTGGGCGAGGATGAGGGTCTTCCTGGTGGTCATGTCCGTCTCCTGACAGGCGGGCGGACGTGAGGATCAACCCATCACGCACCGCCCGAAAAAAATCGGGTCGATGCCGTGGGTTCGCACAGAACGTGCGACTAAATCCCGCTGATCGCGGGGGCCGGACTAACCGCACCGGCCTGAATCTTTTCGACGACCGAAAATTAGGTGTGGCGAGGTGTTCCGTCAAGGCATCCGCTTACGGCGGTGCCGGAAAGATGTTGCGCTCGACGCATCATCGGTATCGATAATGAGCCTCTATCCAGAACATCTTCCCCCTGCGACGCTCGCCTGCGGACGGAACGAGCGGAAGGTGCGGCGTGAAGGCGAGTGCTGTCGAGAGGGTCATTGCAGGGTTGAAGCGGGCCGGTGTTTCGGTCGTCTGCTACCTGCCGGATTCCCTGTTCAAGGAGCTCTATCCGGCGCTCGACGCCGATCCCGACATCCGTACCATCCGCGTCACCAATGAGGGGGAGGGTGCCGCGATCTGCGGCGGGGTGTTCCTCTCCGGCAAGCGGGCCGCACTCGTCATGGAGAACTCCGGCCTGCGCGCCTCGGTCGAGCCTCTCGCCCGCATGGGGCTCGGGGCCGGCATCCCGGTCGTCATGCTGATGAGCTATCGCGGCGAACTCGGCGAGAACAATTGGTGGGCGATCCCGCACGGCATCACCATGGAGCCGGTGCTCGATGCACTGCGCGTGCCCTACCGCGTCGTGCGCCAGGAGGAGGAGATCGAGCGGGCGATCGTCGACGCCTATGCCTGGTCCTATTCCTCCTATTACCATTCGGCTGTCGCCCTCGGCGGGAGCATCGTGCGATGAAGCGCTACGACTGCATGAAGGCGCTCGCTGCCCGGCTGTCGGACGAACTCGTCATCCTGTCGCTCGGCGGCAGCGTCGACGAGTGGTACAACGCCGCGCCGCACATGCGCGCCGCGAGCCTGTTTCAGCAGCAGCTCGGCTGCGTCACGCCGGAGGCCTTCGGCCTCGCGGTCGGCCTGCCGCATCGCCGCATCGTCTCGCTCGATACCGATGGCGGCCTGCTCTTCAATCTCGGCATCCTGGCGACGCTCGGCAACGAGCAGCCGAAGAACCTCTTCGTCGTCGTCTGGGACAATGAGAGCTACCAGTCGATCGGCGGCCCGCCGACCCACACGGCGAGCGGCCGGGTCGATCTCGCGGCGATCGCCCGCGGCGCCGGCGTCGAGAAGGCCTTCACCGCGACGACGCTCGACGACTTCGATGCGCATTGCGCCGCAGGGCTCGCCGCGGAGGAGCCCTATATCGTCGTCGCCAAGGTGTCGGGCGGCGTCCAGCCGGGCATCAAGCGCAAGCATTCCGACGGCCGCGAGGACAAATACATCTTCGTCCGGCACGTCGAGGAGACCGAAGGCATCGTCATCATGGGGCCGAGCGAGCACAACTGAGATGGCGCGTCCGGCGGAGATCGGCGGGGAAGGCGGACGGCCGCTCGAAGCGGCCTACGACTACATTGTGGTCGGTGCCGGATCGGGCGGATCGGTCGTCGCCCGGCGCCTCGCGGAGCGGTCCGACGCCACCGTGCTCCTGATCGAGGCCGGTCCGAGCGATCTCGGCATCGCCGCGATCGAGAATGCGGCCGCCTGGGTCTCGCTCTTCAAGGGGCCTTACGACTGGGGCTACGACTATGCCCCGGCGCCGCATTGCGACGGACGCGTCATTCCGCTGCCGCGCGGCAAGGTGCTCGGCGGCTCGTCCTCGATCAACGCCATGCTCTGGTATCGCGGCCATCCGGCCGATTACGACGCCTGGGCGGCGGCCGGCGCCACGGGCTGGGATTTCGCCAGCCTGCTGCCCTATTTCAGGCGGGCCGAGGATTGGGAGGGCGGCGCGAACGCATGGCGCGGCGCCGGGGGGCCGCTCAGGATCGAGCGGCCGCGCGATCCGCATCCGATCGCGACCGCGCTGCTCGACGCGGCGGCGACGCTCGGCCTGCCGGTGATCGACGATCCGAACGGCGAGACCAACGAGGGCGCCGCGCTCTCCAATCTGAACGCGACCGCCGGTCGGCGCTGGAGCGCGGCCGACGGCTATCTGCGGCCGGTGCTCGGCCGGCGCAATCTCACGGTGCTCTGCGAATCGGAGGTCGCCCGGCTCGACTTCGAAGGCGATCGCTGCGTCGCCCTCCGGCATCGCGTCGGCGGCGTGGAACACCGCACGATCGCGCGTGTCGAGGTGATTCTCGCCGCCGGCGCGATCGACACGCCGCGCCTCCTGCTCCTCTCCGGCATCGGCGATCCGGTCGATCTCGCCCGGCTCGGTGCGCCCGTCGTCGCGGCTCTGCCGGGCGTCGGCCGCAATCTGCAGGATCATCCGCTCCTGATGGGCATGAACTTCGTCGCCAGGGCGCCGCTCGGCCCGGTGCGCGACAATGGCGGCGGCGCGATGATCAACTGGAAGAGCCGGCCCGATCTCGCCCAGCCCGACCTGCACGCCTTCATCGTTCAGGGCCGCCACGCCGGGCCTGAAGTGATCGCGGACTATGACGTGCCGGAGAACTGCTTCGCCATCTCGCCCGGCCTGATGCGTTCGGCGAGCGTCGGCCGGATGACCGTGCACGGCCCGGCGCGGGCGGATGTCGAACTGCAGCCGAACTATCTCGCCGAGCCCGCCGATCTCGCGGCTCTCGTCGAATCGATCGACTTCGTCATGGACCTCGTCGACACCCCGGCCTATCGCGATCTCGCGCTTCGGCCGGCGTCGCCCGACCGGCGATTGACGCGGGCGGAGAAGATCGCCTTCGTGCGGCGGAGCTGCGGCACGTTCTTCCACGCCTCCGGCACCTGCGCGATGGGAATCGACGACGCCGCAGTGGTGGATCCGACGCTCCGCGTCTATGGTGTCGAGGGTCTCCGGATCGCCGACGCCTCGGTGATGCCGGTCATCCCCTCCTGCAATACGCATGCCCCCGTGGTCGCGATTGCCGAACGGGCCGCCGACCTGATCCTGGGGCCGGCCTGATGACGACGGCGGAGGTGAATGTTTCCCTCTCCCTTTGCGGGGAGAGGGCAGGAGAGGGGGGCGGTTCCGAGGTGAGCCTCGGCTCGTCCTCGCGGCACCTGCACCCCCCCATGCCGAACGCCCCCCTCTCCGAACCTCCCCGGCCGGCGGACGCCGCCCGCCTCGTTCCGACCGTATCTGTCGCGCTCCGTGAGGCCTCATGACGAAGCTCCTCCTCGCCGCCGATCAGGTGGTCACCATGGATGCCGCCAACCGGGTGCTCCTCGACGGCGCCGTGCTGATCGAGGGACCGGCGATCACGGCGGTCGGCGATCGCGCCGCGCTCGAGGCCGCGCATCCCGACGCGACCGTGAAGCGTCTGCGCGACCGGCTCCTGATGCCGGGCCTCATCAACGCGCACGCCCATTCGGGACTGTTGCGCGGCACGGCGGAGCATCTCCCGGTGTGGGAGTGGCTGACGCTCCACATCAACCCGATGCACCGCGTGCTCAACGCCGAGGAGGCGGAAGCCGCCTCGCGGCTCGCCTACGCCGAATCCCTGCTGTCGGGCACGACGACCTTCGTCGACATGTGGCGCTTCATGGAGGGGAGCGCCCGCGCGGCCGACGCGCTCGGCATCCGCCTGCTCGCGGTTCCCTATGTCGGCGAACATCCCGACTACGACTATTTCGACACGCTCGACGACAATGAGCGGGTGATCGAGACCTGGCATCGCAAGGCCGACGGCCGGATCAATGTCTGGGTCGGCCTCGAGCACCTCTTCTATGCCGACGAGGCGGGGCAGGCACGCGCCATCGATCTCGCCAAGAAATACGGCGTCGGCTTCCACACCCATCTGTCCGAGTCGAACATCGAGCCGCCCGAGTTCGAGAAGCGCTACGGTGTCCGCCCGGTGCACGCCTTCGAGAAGCTCGGCTTCTTCGAGGCGCCGAAGGTGATGTTCGCCCATGCCGTCTGGTTCGACGAGAGCGAGATCGAGACGCTCGCCAGGCACGGCGGCAGCGTCTCGCACAATCCGATCTCCAACATGAAGCTCGCGAGCGGCATCGCGCTCGTCGAGACGATGCTCGCAAACGGCGTCGCGGTCGGCCTCGGCACGGACGGCGAGAAGGAGAACAACAATTTCGATGTCTTCGAAGAGCTGAAGGCCGCCTCCCTGCTCGGCAAGCTGCGGGCGCTCGACGCGGCGGCGCTCGACAGCTGGGAGGTGCTGAAGATGGGCACGGTCGGCGGCGCACGGGCGATCGGCCTCGAGGCGGAGACGGGCTCCCTCGAGCCCGGCAAGCGCGCCGACATCATCGCGGTCCGCACCGACACGCCGCGCATGACGCCGCTTTTCGACGAGGGGCCGTATTTCAACCTGCAGCACAATCTCGTCCACGCGGTGCGCGGCTCCGACGTCGATCTGACGATGGTCGACGGCCGCATCCTCGTCGAGAACGGCCGGCTCCTCTCCGGCGATCTCGCCGCGATCATCGCCGAGGCGCGGCGTCTCGCGCCGGGCCTCTTCGCCCGCCGCGCCGCGTGGCTCGCCGACCATCAGACCGGCTCCAAGCAATGGACGGAGGGCGGCTGATGGCGCGCACCACCGATCCGGTCGCGCTCGATCAGTGGTATGCGATCGAGACGCTCGCGGCACTCGGCACCGAACCGCGGCGGACCCGCCTGCTCGGCCAGGAGATCGTCTATCGCCGCGGCGAGGACGGCGTGCCGATCGTCCGGGAGATCGCCGCCGATGGCGGGCTCGGGACGGCCCTGCCGGTGCGCGAGCGCTACGAATGCCTGTGGACGACGCTCGGCCGGCCGGAGCGCGAGCTCTTCCCGATCGAGGAGGCGGAGGAGACGGACCGCCGCGTCGTCGTCTGCGGCTGGGTGACGATGCGGGCCTCGGGGCTGCGCATCGTCGAGAATTTCCTCGACATGGCGCATTTCCCCTTCGTGCACACGAACATTCTGGGCGCCGAACCGCACACCGAGGTGCCGCAGTACAAGAGCGAGATCCGCCGCGACGTCGACGAGGTCTGGGCGACCAACTGCACCTTCTTCCAGTCGCGCATCGCGGCGACCGAGAGCGCCGGCGATTTCGTCCAGCTGACCTATCGCGTGCCGTCGCCCTTCGTCGTCATGCTCTACCGCGTCTGCCCCTCCTCGCCGAACCGGCTCGACGCGATCGCCCTCTTCATCCAGCCGCTCGAGGCCGATCTCTGCCGGGCGCAGCCGGTGATGTATCTCGTCGACGCGCAGTCGAGCCAGAACGAGCTTCTGAAATTCGAGCAGGTGATCTTCCTGCAGGATCGCATCATCGTCGAGAACCAGCGGCCGCTTCTCCTGCCGCTCGAACCGCGGGCGGAATTGCCGACCCGCGCCGACCTCTCCTCCGTCGCCTATCGCCGCTGGCTGAAGGAGAAGGGTTTGCGCTTCGGCACAGCGGAAGGCGCGGAGGCGGCGTGACGGCCGCGTCCGGCTTCTCGGTCCTGCGGCCGGCGACGCTCGCCGAGGCGGTCGCCGCCGCGGCCATGCCGGGGGCCGTGCCGATCGGAGGGGCGACGGCGCTGCAGCTCGACTGGGCGGCCGGCGCCGCCCGGCCGGGGCTTCTCGTCGATCTCACCCGCTGCGCGGCGCTCTCCGGCAGCGGGGTGGAACCGGATGGCGGGCTGCGGATCGGCGCCGCGGCCCGGCTCGCCGCGCTCGAGCACGACCCGCACGCGGCGGCCGGCGCCCCGCTTCTTCTCGCCGCGCTCCGCTCCGTCGCCGCGCCGCCGATCCGTACCCGGGCCACGCTCGGCGGCAATATCGCCGGGCGGACCGGCTGCCTGATCCCGGCCCTGCTGGCGCTCGACGCGGCGCTGGTCCTCGCCTCGGCTGCGGGCGAACGGACGGTGCCGCTCGCGGCCTGGCTCGCGGCGCCCCCGGCAGCGGGCGAGATTGTGGTCGCCGTGCTGCTGCCGAAGCCGTCTCCACGCAGGGTGGAGACGGCCCGCAAGATCGGCCGCCGGGCCGCCTTCACGCCGAGCGTGATCGGTGTCGCGGCGTCGCTCGACATCGGTCCGGACGGCCGGATCGGCGCGGCCCGCCTCGCGGTCGGCGGCGGGCCGAACCGGCCGCGACGGCTCGCGGAAAGCGAGGCGCTGCTCGTCGGATGCGATGTCGGCGCCGCTGATTGGCACGCGCTCCGCGGGGCGCTGCTCGAGGAGATCGACGCGGCTGACGACGGCTGGCGCTCTCGCTCCTATCGGAGGCGGGTGGCGGCACATGCGATCGTCGCCGGTCTCGGTGGCGCATTCCCCCCTCACCCCGGCCCTCTCCCCGCAGGCGGGGAGAGGGGGCAGGGCCGCGCGCTTCCCGTGAAGGGCGTGCGAGCAGAAGACAGAGCGATCCCTCTCCCGCTCGCGGGAGAGGGCAGGGTGAGGGCTCTTCCCGAGGAAGTCGAGGTCTCGCATCGAAGCCTCGGAGATCGCTGGAGAATCCGGCCTGATGTTCAGGCGAAGGTCGAGGGCGGCTTCCGCTATCTGACGGAACATCGCGCGCCCGATATGCTCATCGGCCGCATCCTGCGCGCCGGCCGGCCGCATGCCCGCATCCGGGCGATCGACGTCGGCGCGGCGGAGGCCCTGCCGGGCGTACGGGCGGTCGTCACGGCGGCGGATGTGAAGGGGGAGAACGCCTTCGGCATCGTGGTGCAGGACCAGCCGGCGCTCGCCGCCGACAGGGTCCGCTTCGCCGGCGAGCCGGTCGCGGCCTTGGCCGCGGTCGACGCCGCGACGGCGGAGCGGGCGCTCTCCCTCATCCGCGTCGATTATGAAGACCTGCCGGTCGTCACCGATCCGGAGGCGGCGCTCGCCGAGGATGCGCCGCGGGTGCACGAAGGCGGCAATCTCCTGACCGACCTGCACTTCGTGCGCGGCGATCTCGCCGGCGCCTGGGAAGGCTGCGCCCATATCGTCGAGGCGACCTATCTCACGCCGCGCCAGATGCACGGCTTCATGGAGACCGAGGGCGGCTTCGCCCGGCCGGAGCTGGATGGCGGCCTCTCGGTTTTCGCCGGCGGCCAGTATGCGCTGCGCGACCGGATGCAGCTCGCCCGTATCCTGGGGCTTCCCGAAGAAAAGATCCGCGTCGTGACGAGCCCGACCGGCGGCGCCTTCGGCGGCAAGGACGAGCTGACCGTGCAGCCGGCTTTGGCTCTGCTCGCGCTGAAGTCCGGCCGCCCGGTGCGGCTGCAGCTCGACCGGGCGGAGTCCGTCCTTTCCGGCTGGAAGCGCCATCCGATGACGATCCGCATGCGCACGGGCTGCGATGCGGCGGGCCGCCTCGTCGCGCAGCAGGTGGACGTCGTCGCGGACGCCGGTGCCTATGCCTCGCTCGGGCCGGGCGTGCTCGAAACCGCGCTCGAACATGCCTGCGGACCCTATGGGATCCCGCATGTCGAAACGCGCGGCCGGCTCGTCTACACGAACAATGGTCTCTGCGGCGCCTTCCGCGGCTTCGGCGCCAACCAGATGACCTATGCCATCGAGTGCCAGATCGGCCGGCTGGCCGAAAGGGCGGGGCTCGATCCGTTCGAGATGCGGCGCCGTGCGCTCCGCCGGCCGGGGACGCCGGGCTATCTCGGCCAGACCGTCGGACCGAGCGAGCGGCTCGACGAGATGCTCGCGGCCGCCGAGGCGAGCGCTCTGTGGGCCGCACCGCGCGGCCTCTCCGGGGATGGCGCGATGATCACGGGCATCGGCTTCGCGATGAACTATCAGGGCACCGGCCTCGGCTCGATTCCGCCCGATCCCGGCGGCGGGCGGCTGGCGCTCGCGCCGGACGGCAAGATCGAGGCGGCCTTCGGCTTCGACGAGATGGGGCAGGGGGCGCTCGCCATGATCCAGGCGGTCGTCGCCGGCGCGCTCGGCTGCGACCGGGACGACGTGCGGCCGATCGTCGGCGACACGGCGCTGACGCCGGAATCCGGCTCGACCACCGCGGCGCGCGCGACCTTCGTCGCCTGGAAGACGGCCCGGACCGCCGGCCCGGCGCTCGCCGCGGATCTCGTCGCGGCCGCCGCGCTGCGGCTCGGCCGCGACCCCGCCGATCTCGCGGTCGCGCCGGGCGGCATCCGCGACCGGCGGGCGAACGACGCGGCGCCGCTGATCGGCTTTGCCGAACTCGCCGCCTCGCTCGACCCGTTGCCGCAGGCGAGCGCGGCCTTCGAGTTTCCGAAGACCGATTACACCCGCGGCAATGCCCGCTTCCTCTTCATCTCCGGCGCGACGCTCGCCCGCGTCGCGATCGACCGCGTCACCGGCATGGTGCGGGTGACCGACATCGAGCAGCACGCCGCGGCCGGGCCGATCGTCGATCCCGCCGGCTATCTGGGCCAGATCGAGGGCGGCGCGGTGCAGGGGCTGGGCTTCACGCTGACGGAGGACATGAGGACGTCCGGCGGCGTCTTCCTCGAGAAGAACCTCGACCAGTATCTGATGCCTTCGATCGCCGATGCGCCGGAGCGGATGACGACCTTCGCGCTCGAGGATCTCGATCCGGGCGATCCGTTCGGGCCCCGCGGCGTCGGCGAACTCGGCATCGGCGCGGTGACGCCGGCGATCGCCGCGGCCATCGCCGACGCGACCGGCCTCTGGCCCGCGACGACGCCGATCGCGCCCGAGGCGGTCCTCGACGCGTTGGAGGGTGCCGGATGAACGAGACGGTGCGCTTCACCCTCAACGGCGCGGATGCCGTCTTCGACGGGCCGGCCGGGACGACGCTCCTCGATCTTCTGCGCGAGGAGCACGGCCTGATGGCGGCGAAACCCGGCTGCGGCATCGGCCGCTGCGGCGCCTGCCTGGTGCTCGTCGACGGCGCGCCGGCGAATGCCTGCCTCGTCATGGCCTTCCAGCTCGACGGCGCGGCGGTGGTCTCGGCGGAAGGGCTCGACCGGCTGCCGGTCGCCGCCGCGATCCGCGCGGCGCTCGTGGACGAGAACGCCTTCCAGTGCGGCTATTGCGCACCCGGCTTCACGGTCGCCCTCGCCGCGCTCTTCACCGCCGACCGCGACGCGGACGAGGCGGCGATCCGCGCGGCGCTCGAGGGCAATCTCTGCCGCTGCACGGGCTATCATTCGATCCTTCGCGGCGCGCTCGCCGCCGCGGCGAGACTGCGCGAGGCTCCTTCGCCATGACGCTCCATCTCCGTCCGACCGCGCCGAAGACGGAGGGCGCGCGCGCCTTCCTCGCGGCGCCCGACAAGCGGCTGCTGATCGATGGCGCCTGGGTCGAGGGCTCGGGCGATCGCTTCGAGAGCCACGATCCGGCGAGCGGGGCGCTGCTCGCGACGCTCGCCGAGGCCGGCGCCGCCGAGGTCGATGCGGCCGTCGACGCAGCGCGGCGCGCCTTCGAGGGCGATCTCTGGCGCGGCATGACGCCCTCGGCGCGCGGCCGGCTGCTGTGGCGGATCGCCGAGACGATCGAGGCGCATGCCGACGAACTCGCGGAGATCGAGACGCTCGATCAGGGCAAGTCGTTCCGCACCGCCCGGTTCGGCGAGATCCCCGCCGCCGCCGAGCAGTTCCGCTATTACGCCGGCTTCGCCACCAAGCTCCTCGGCACCACCATCCCGACCTCGATCGGTTATCAGCCGCCCGGCAAGAAGGTCTTCGCCTATACGAGCCGCGAGCCGGTCGGCGTGGTCGCCGCGATCGTGCCGTGGAACTCGCCCATGCTGATGGCGGCGATGAAGCTCGCCCCGGCGCTCTGCGCCGGCTGCACGGTCGTCCTGAAGCCGGCCGAGGACACTTCGCTCACCGCGCTGCGGCTCGGCGAACTGATGATCGAGGCCGGGCTGCCGGCGGGCGTCGTCAACATCCTGACGGGTCACGGCGCGGTCGGCGCGGCGCTCGCCGCACATGGGGGCGTCGACAAGGTGACCTTCACCGGCTCGACCGCGACCGGCCGGCGGATCGTCGTTGCCGCGGCCGGCAATCTGAAGAAGCTGACGCTCGAACTCGGCGGAAAGTCGCCGGTGATCGTGCGGGCGGACGCCGATCTCTCGCTCGCCTTGCCGGGTGTGGCGCGCGGCATCTTCCACAATGCCGGCCAGGTCTGCGTCGCCGGCTCGCGCGTCTATGCGGCGCGGCCGATCTATGAGGCGCTCGTCGACGGGCTGGCGCGGGAGGCGGCGAGGCTGCGGCTCGGCCATGGCCTCGATCCGGAGGTCGATCTCGGTCCGCTCGTCAGCGCGCGGCAGGCCGAGCGGGTCGATGCCTATGTCGCGGAAGGGGCTGGCGCGGGCGTCGAGATCGTCGCCGGCGGCAAGCGGGCGGGGGACGCGGCGACCTTCTACGAGCCGACGGTGCTGACCGGCGCGCGACCCGACATGCGGCTGATGCGGGAGGAGATCTTCGGCCCCGTCGTCGCTGTGACGCCGTTCGAGGAGGACGAGGCGGCGATCGCCGCCGCCAACGACACCCGCTACGGGCTCGCCGCGAGTGTCTGGACCCGGGACCTCTCCGCCGCGCACCGCATGGCGGGCTCGATCCGCGCCGGCACGGTGTGGATCAACGGCCATTCCTATTTCTCGCCGGAGCTGCCGAAGGGCGGGTGGAAGGAGAGCGGCTGGGGCATCGAGAACGGAGCGAACGGCCTCGACAACTATCTCGAGTCGAAGACCGTCTGCGCGATCCTCTGACCTGCGGCCGCCGACCCTCTTGACCGGAGCGGCAATCCGGCCCCCGTTGGGGCGTCGTTCCGGAGGGAGCATGCGCCGGCTGGCCTATTGGATCTACTGTGCGGTCGCCGCCTTCGCGCTGGTGCTCGTCCCGCTCGGCCTGCTCGGGCTCGCCGAGACCAATGCTGCGGCCGGCGTGCTCTTGCTGTTTCTCGGCTTCCCCTGGAGCTTCATTCTCACCAACTGGATCGACAGCGGCGTCTTCCTCGTCAATTTCGCGCTGCTCGCCGTCGCGCTCGGCATCAACGGGCTGATCCTCCGCCTCCTGCAGCGCCGCCGCCGGCCACGTCCGACCGACGACGAGACGGAGGCAGAAGAAGAAGAGGACGCGGCGGAGGCGGGCTGACCGCGGCGGCGCGGATCGCCGGGCGCTATGCCGCGCCGGCCGATGCTGCGGCAGGTCCCGATGCCGGCTCCGCTCCGCCGAAGAGCGGCGTCTCCATCACCCGCTCGATGAAGCGGGCGACCCGGACCCGCAGCGCGGCGCGTGAGACCGGGCCCGGCCGATCCCGGTTCACCCGGACGAGCGTCTGCGCGCACCGCTCGTAGCGGTCGGCCCGCTCGTCGTCCGGCATCGCGGCGAGTGCCGCGGCGACCTGTTCCGGCGTTTGTCCCGCCACCTCGAAGAAGCTGTCGCGCGGGAATACTTCGTAGATGTGGTTGTCGGCGCCGTGATAGACGGGCAGACAGCCGGCCTGCGTCGCATCCCAGAGCTTCTCGCTGACATAGAAGGGATAGCGCGTGTTCTCGAGGCAGACATTGATCTGATAGTTCGCGAGCAGATCCAGTTTCACTGCGTGCCAGGGGCCGGCGCGGTGTTCGCCCGAGGCGAGCCCGTCCGGCCATTTCCGCCCGAAGATATCGATGCCCGCGCCCGCCTTCATCGCCCGGGCGATGTCCTGGCGGAGGGCGCAGAGGTCGATGTCGACCGGTCCCTTGGTGCGCGGCAGCCCGGCAATGAGGATCTCGGTGGCGGCGCGATAGCCGGCGAGCATGGCCGCCGTGTTCTTCGGCTTCGCCGAGAACCGGGCCATCAGGGTGTCGAGCGCGATCTCCGGCTCTGCCGCGCCCGTTCCCATATAGAGGAACTGGTCGATGAAGACGTCCCGCGTGTAGACGTCCATGACGTGGATCGGTGAGGAGAAGCCCTCCCGCCAGACGATCGGGCGGTGTTCGGTGCAGAAGCGCGGCTCGTAGGTATAGACCGCGAAGCGGCGCGGCAGCGTCTTGTACCGGTCGAGCCATTTCGGATTGTCCGAAAGGACGATGTCGGCGTCTTCGACATCCGGCACGACCGTTATGCCGGCCTCCGTCAATTCCCGATGGACCTTGCCCTCGCCGAACACACCATGCGCGATCGGATTGGCACGGAAGACGCGGATGGGCATCAGAAAGTCCGTTTCATCGATCGCGGCACGATCGGGGGAGCCGGGAACCCGGTTGCAACGCTGCACAGACTCTAGCGCATCGAGACGCTGCCGGCACGCGTCCCAATGCCCTTCGTAACTCCGGCCGCCTGCCGTGCACGCCGCTCAGAGCATCCAGAGGCCGGTCGGCCGGAAGGGCAGGGGGTCGGGCCCCTGTGCGAGATGGTGCAGGCCCGCTCCGCAGGCCGGCACCAGTTCCCCGGCGCGCCGCGAGATCGGCGACACGCTCCCCAGTCGATCGCCCGCCGCTCGAGACGAACCGCGAGATCCATCGCCCGTCGCCACTGTCGCTGGTCGCGGAATGCGCGCGGAGGAGAAGGGCGGCATGGGTGGGGCCGGGCACCAGAACCGGCCGCAGCGCGAGCCGCCCGTGCCGTCGGCTCGGGCCAACGCGCCGCCTTGAGCAGCAGGTCGACGGGGCTTCAGGCCGGCCCGCGGTGCATCCACGCCCTCAATCTCGCCGACCATCGCCGCGCGGCGCGATGGCGCATCTGCTCCAGCTCGGCGGACAGGGCGGCGCATCGGGCGGCGAGCGCATCACGGTCCCGGGCCGTGTCGCTCAATGCGTCGGTCAGCCCGCGCCGTTCCTCCGCGAGGACATCCCGCTCGCTCGTCGCCTGCTGCCTTTCGACGCTCATCCGGGCCGCGCTCTGCCGTTCGGCCGAGAGCTCCTCGATCAGGTCCATGACGACGCGATCGGCGGTTGCGACCAGCCGGTCGAGTTCCTCGTCGAGGGTTCCGGGACCGTCGGCGAGATCGCGGGCCATCCGGGTATCGCGGACCAGCACGCCGTCGTCGAGCAGACGGCGCAGCTCCGCCTCGTCCGGAAAGCAGGCGAGGAACGAGCGTTCCAATGCGTCCGGTCCCCCGAGTTCCCAGAGGTAGCGTGTCTGCCAGGACAGTCCGCGATGGAGTTCGGGATGGCTCTCGAAGAGGGCACCGAAGGCGGCGACCTTCCTTGCAAACTGCTCGAAGCTGCGCAGCGGGTAGTGGAAAATCGTCGCCGATCCATCGGGCTTCGGCTGCAGCATCTGCCCGGAATGCGAAATGATCCCGTGCCCGGCAGTCATGATCTCGCCCATGTCCCTGAGGCGGAACGCGACCTTGGGTTCGAGGCGGACCATATGAACCGGATAGTCGAGCGCGATCTCGCGATCGCCCCGGACGACCCGGCTGCGGTAGTCGTCGGGAGGAAAGGGCCGGCGGGCGCGATAGACATGGGTCCGCGCTGCGCTTTCCGGCGACCCGACCGCCGCGCGGGGGGCGAACATGTTGAAGCGCGGCGCTGTGATGACCGGCACGCTCCAGTCGAGCGTGGCGAAGCTGCCGGTCGCCAGATGCCAGAACTCGTCACCGTCGATCTGCAGGACGATATCGGCTTGCCGCGCGCGCACCTCGGCGAACAGGGCGGCATACCACTGCGCCAGCTCGATCTCCGCGTCACGGGCATAGGCAAGGACCGTGAGCGGCAACCCCTCATCGGTCAGGGCGCGCAGGATATCGGCGGTCGCGTCGTCCGAACCGTGGTCCAGAACGACGAAATGATCGACCCCCAGGCGGGCGTGATGCCGGATGTTCGCCTCGATGATATCGCCTTCGTCGCGGATCATCATGATGGCGGCGACGCGCAGTCGCTCGGGTCCCGCGCTCACCGTGCCGCCTCCAAGGCCTCGGCCAGCGGCGTCAGGGGATCGAAGGCCTTGACCCGTTCGAAGGCCGCCTCGGCCCGTGCACGGCGGCGCTCGGGGGCCATGAGCCAGGCCCGGACCACTTCGCCCGGGTCCTCATCGGCCGTCCACCAGGCGCAGAGCCCGTCGAGCTCCGGTTGCGGCCGCGCGGGCATCTCGGACAGCACGAAGGTGCGCAGATGCGCCATCTCCACCAGCCTCATCGGGCCGATATGCGTGAAGGGCGCTGCCCGCCCCAGGCTGAGGACGATCTTCGCCCGCGCGGCACGCGCATTGCGCAGAAACAGCGGCGTGACCTGGGACGGGGTCTGTGTCAGCACCGGAACCGCGCGCTCGACCCGCCGCAGCAGGCCGGCGCGATGCGCATCGACATTGCCGAAGAAATAGACATCGATCGTCTTGTCGCTCTCGCCGATCGTCGCGCCCGGTTCGAAGAACTTCACATAACCGGGCATGATCCGCCGGGACAAAATGCCCAGATCCGCCATGAGGCGCGCGCTTTCCTCGAAATACGACAAGAAAAAGCGGCAGCGACTGAGAAATGGCCGCGCCCGATCGGCAAAAAGCCAGGACGTCTCCGGCTTGAAATTCACCATGCCCGCGGCGATGTATTCGACATCGAAAACGCCGTACTCGTAGGTCGAATTCGCGATGTCATCGAGCTCCTGGGGGGTCAGATACTGCAGGCCGACGATGATATTGATGGCATTGCGCTCGAGGGATCGAAGTTCGATCGTCGCGACATGGCCGATCTCGGACAGCCAATGAAGGAGGCTGGTATAGATGTCCTCCTTCATGATGGTCCATTGAGGCGTGCGGTCGAACACCGCGATATGAACGCGCGACATTCGTCTGCTCGTTCCTATTCGACTACGAAATAGCCGGGGCCGTTCAGGAAGGGAACGCGGCGCAGAGCCAGCCCGTTCAGCCCGAACACCTCGCGCAAGGCCGTGGTCTCCCCGGGGAAGCCGGCGTCGTTGATCTCGTCGAGGACGACGACGCTGCCGCGGGCGAGTCGAGGCCGGAGCGCCACCAAGGCATCGCGCGTCGGGCTGAACAGATCCATGTCGAAATAGGCGAGGGCGACGATCGTTTCCGGGTGAGCGGTCAGATATCGCGGCAGGGTCTCCCGAACGTCGCCGGTGACGATCTCGAATTTGCGCTTGTGCGACAGCGGCGCCATGGCTTCGCGCGCGGCGAGCACGCGTTCGAGATAGGCGTCGTAGCCGCGCGTCGTCCGCACATTGCCCGGGCGGGCATAGACGCTGTCGCCATCCTCGGCCGCCACATCGACGAAGCCGGTGAAGGTATCGAAGCCGATAATCTTGCGGGAATAATGTGTCGGTTCGTAAAGAGTACGCAGGTTGAGAAAAAAGGAAAGGTTCTGGCCCCAGCGACAACCGAGTTCCATGACGACGCCCGGCATGCCGAGGATCAACCGGTAGAGATGATCCATGAACAGCGCGCGCCCCAGCGCCAGGTGGTCCATATGGAGGCCGAGATTGTCCAGGCGCTCATTCGCGGGTATCGGCGAGCCATCGAAAAGGCTGGTCAATTCGGACCGTGCAGCCCGCTCGCTGTCGCTCAAGGCGCGGGTGAAGCCGAGCAGGTTGTCCTCGTCACGGTCCATCCGTGTCCGTCTCCCGTCGGGCAGACCATCCCACGCCGAACGAGGCTGCCATAGACAATTGCGCCGGCAGCGACAAGCGACGGAGAGAAATGCAGAGCCCGGCGTGGTCCGTTGCCCGCCGAACTTGCCCGGTCTCGCCCTCGTTCGTAACCGGCGACGGCGCCGGAGGTGGTCCTTCCCGGACCGGCGTGCGGCCGTCGTCGTGGCGAGGGTGCCCAAGGTGGTGTGCGGGCGGTCGTGACGGCCGTCGAAACAGCGGGCCTGCGGGCCTCCGGACGTCACTCCGGATCCGGAGACGGCACGAAATCGAGCACATGGCAGGCCCACCAGCGCTGCGGCGTCTGCGCGATCAGACCGCTGATCATGCGCAGATCGGGGGGGCTGCCGTCTTCCCGTTCGCTCGACCGCTCATGGAAGATGTGAAAGCGTCCGGCCCGATATTCACAGGCGGTCACGGTCCAGCCGGAGCGCGTCGCGCGCAGCGCCGCCCAGGCCCCCCGCGCCAGAGGCGCCCGGCATGATCCGGGGAGGTCGATCATGATCGCCGGTCCGCTGGCCACCGTACGGTCGACAACAATCACAACGTCCTCACCGTCTTTCAACTTCTTGTAGAATTTTCTGACGCTCTCCCTGTTGAATATCACTTCGCCGCCGTTCGTGACGAGGTGGAGATTCCGATTGATTTCGGCATGCATTTTACCGATCCATGGCGATAGTCCCGGTATTCTATTGTATAAGTCCGACGTTATCCAATTTGTCTTTCTTCCACTTTTTGATAGCCACGCCACCGCGGGATAGAGTGACCCGTAGTGAAACATGAAATGGATGGTGCCGCGCCCGCTCGCGGCGAGCCGGTCCGCCGCCTCGTCCGCGCTCGGATATGGCGGCAGGCCGTCCACCAGGCGAGGCAGCGCCAGCCCTTCCCACTCCGCGCGCGAGAGGTGGACATAACGCGCCACGAGCCGGATCAGGCGACGCCAAGACGGCTGCTCCGGCGCCAGACGGCGCAGGGATCGCCACGTCATCGGGCGAACCACATAGCGGCCCGATCCGACCGACAGCCAATCATAGCCCAGGGCGGCGTGAACGACGCCACGAAGGGTCGCCCAGCCGCGCCCGAGGGGGAGGGGAAGGTGGTGCGCGACCAGCATCAGCGTCGCGGTATCGATCGCGATCAGTCTTCTCTGAATCCCACCACGCATCCAGACCATTTCCCTGCAGATTCCCTGCACCAGAACCGTACGAGCGCCGCGCGCCCGCGGCCGATGTCCGCGATCGCGACATTCGGCGCGCGAGGCGTGCAGAGGCGAGGAGATCGAGACGTATCAGGGGCTGTTGTCTAGCGGGAGAGTTCGCGGTGAAGCAAGCGGTACACCGTCTCTCCGTCGGCCGGCAACGTCTCTCCGTCCTCTCGGCCGCGGTCTTCTGGCCGCGCTGTCGGCCTGCGTGTCGCGTACGGCATCGCCGACGAAATCCGTCTCGGTCACCCGGCGCGGCGGTGTTGCCTGTGATGTCGCGGCATCGCGAAGGTTGCCGGACCGGAAAAGTCACTCCGCCGTCCGACGACTGGGATCGTCCGCCCGCGGCGCGAGCGCCGACGCGCACCCAAGGCCTCGATGAAGGCGTGGTCTGGGGAAGATGGCGCGCCCTAGGGGAATCGAACCCCTCTCTCCACCGTGAAAGGGTGGCGTCCTGACCGATAGACGAAGGGCGCAGGCGGGGGTGCTTATAGCGACGGTCCGGCGACCGGACAAGCCGGAAAGGAGGAGGGGGCCGAACTCGTCCACAGCGGGCGGACCGGCGCCCCATGTCTCGCCCCGGCACGAACGCGCTCCGCCGCTCGGGCGCCGCGAAGCGGCCGGCGCTCGGCGCCGGCCTGCCGTGTCAGCCGAAGCGGTCGCTCACCACTTGCCGGTGTTCGGCATCGACGACCAGGGCTCCTGCGGCGGCAGGGCGGCGCCCTTCTGCAGGATCTCGATCGAAATGTTGTCGGGCGAGCGCACGAAGGCCATGCGGCCGTCGCGCGGCGGGCGGTTGATCGTCACGCCCGCCTTCATCAGCCGGTCGCAGAGCGCATAGATGTCGTCCACCTCATAGGCGAGATGGCCGAAATTGCGGCCCTCGCCATACACTTCCGGATCCCAGTTGAAGGTCAGCTCGACCTGCGCGCTCTCGTCGCCGGGGGCCGCGAGGAAGACGAGCGTGTAGCGGCCGGCCTCGTTCTCGGTCCGCCGCAGCTCCTTCAGACCCAGTTTGCCGACGTAGAAGTCGAGCGACTGGTCGATATCGGTCACGCGGACCATGGTGTGGAGATATTTCAAGGGGGAACTCCTCGCCGGATGGACCTTTTCGGCGCCGTTCGATGGCGCCGGCGCGGGCGAAGATAGGATCGTGTGGCCGAAACACAACCATGAACCGTTCGTGGCGGCTTGATGGCGGCGTTCTCGACCGTTATCCCAGTTGAGGACTGGTGTCGCAGGAAGCGGATGCTATGGTGGCTGCCATGAATCGAGCGAGTGAACGGCCGCCTGCGGAACTGCCGCGTCTTGGGCATGGGCGCCGTGGCCGGGCATGGGGGCCCTGATGGGCAGCAAGATCGGTGCTGAATCGTCGTCCGTACGAGCGGACACCGACCCCGACCTCGATCTCTTCGAGGTCGTCGGCGTCATCAAATGGTTCGACGCCTCGAAGGGCTACGGCTTCATCATGCCCGACGATGGCAGCGCCGACGTGCTGCTGCACGTCACCTGTCTGCGTCGCGACGGCTACCAGACCGCTTACGAAGGCGCCCGGATCGCCTGCGAGGCGGTGCGCGGCCCGAAGGGCATTCAGGCCTTCCGCATCGTCTCGATGGACGAAAGCTCGGCCATCCATCCCGCGCAGCAGGGGCCGCCGCGCACCCATGACAGCGTGGTGCCGACGAGCGGGCTCGAGCGGGCGATCGTCAAATGGTTCAACCGGGTGAAGGGCTATGGCTTCCTCACCCGCGGCGAAGGCACCGAGGACATCTTCGTCCATATGGAAACGCTGCGGCGCTACGGCATGGCGGAGCTGCGTCCGGGACAGTCGGTTCTGGTGCGCTTCGGCGGCGGCTCGAAAGGGCTGATGGCCGCCGAGATCCGGCCCGACGGGCCGAGCCAGGCGCCGTCCTCCCATTGAGCCGGCGATAATGGCCCCGCAGCCGACGAGACCCTCGCCGCGCGGCCGGATCGCGATCGGCCTGCTCGGGCTCGTCGTTGCGGCGGTCGCCGTCTTCTATGCGCTCGACGGGTTCGCCCGATCCGACCGGTTGTCGATCCGCACGAAGACGGGCAGCCACGATTTCTCGATCGAATGGGCGATGACCCAGGACGAGCGGGCGAAGGGCCTGATGTTCCGGCAGGAGATGGCCTCCGACCACGGCATGTTGTTCGATTTCGGCCGCGAGCAGCCGGTGACCTTCTGGATGAAGAATACGCCGCTCTCGCTCGACATGGTGTTCATCCATGCCGACGGGACCGTCTATCGCGTCGCCCGCGACGTCGAGCCGATGAGCGAGAAGCTGACGCCGGCCGGCGCCCCGGTGCGCTATGTGCTCGAGGTGGTCGCCGGCACGGCGGCGCGCATCGGCCTCCAGTCGGGCGATCACGTCTCGATCCCGTCGCCTCCGAAGCGCTGAGCCCGGCGGGCGCCGCAGCCCGCCCGGGTCGCGTTCGTCGCCGGCCCGCGCCGCGAGGCTTGAGCGCGAGGGCGCGAGCCTGTAAGCGAGAGAGGTCGCCGGTTCGGGGCGTAGCGCAGCCTGGTAGCGCATCTGGTTTGGGACCAGAGGGTCGCAAGTTCGAATCTTGCCGCCCCGACCATCGGCCTTTTTTCGGCACCGGAAGGTGGCCTTCTGCGGCGCCCGCCCGAAGCTCCCTCTCCGTTGGCCGCGATCAGGGCCGCTCGATGCCGGTGCGGCCTTTACAGGGACGACACCGTCTTTACAGCGCGCGTGCGGCGCGGCAAAGAGAAGGCTGAAAAGGCCGACCGCCGAGAGGGTCTTCGTTTCATGCTCGCCCGCATCTACAAGCCCGCCCGCACCGCCATGCAGTCCGGCAAGGCGAAGTCCGATCGCTGGCTGCTCGCCTATGAGCCGGCCGTGCCGGCCGCCGTCGAGCCGCTGATGGGCTACACATCGAGCGCCGACACGCAGCGTCAGGTGAAGCTCTTCTTCGAAACGAAGGAGGAGGCCGTCGCCTATGCCGAGCGGCACGGCATCCCCTATCAGCTTTCCGAGCCCAAGGAAGAAACCCGCAAGCGCGTCTCGTATGCCGACAATTTCAAGTTCGGCCGGCTGACGCCCTGGACCCACTGAGCGATCGGACATCCGATCGCAGTGCCGTGCAGGACGGAGTCCCGGGTGAACCCCCGACGCTCGGCGAGCCGAGTTCTTGACGGTCTGCCGTCATGGTCGGGCGGCGAGGCTGTCGCGCCGCCGATTTCCGGATTCCGGAACCGCCGGATTCTCATGCCGACCGCGCCGCGGCGAACGGCCCCGTAGCTCAACCGGATAGAGCACCCGCCTTCTAAGCGGGTGGTTGGGTGTTCGAGTCACCCCGGGGTCGCCAAAACCACCAGCATCGCGGAGGGATGGGGCGGCCGCGCCGGAGTGTCGCCCCTGCGTGTGCCGACCTGCCGTTCCGTTCGGATCCGCCTGCCCTTTCCCGATCAGAGGAGATCGGAGACGAGGGCACCGCGATCCGCCGCCATGTCCGGTGCCAGCGCTATGCGCAGTTCATTCGCCGCGCAGACGATGTGATAGAGGCTCGATGCGCGGGACGGTTCGCGGATCGGGGCGCCCCCTTCATCCAGATGCTCCCACCACGCGCCGGGAACCGGATGCCGGGCATAGAGCAACAGCCCCTCGGTCGCTTCGGCCGCGCGCGAGAGAGCCCCGGACGCCGCGCTTCCCCCGAGCGATGCGATCGCCAGATGCGCCTTGATCCGTTCGCTCTGCGGCCAGAGACGCGCCCGTCGGTCGGTGTGCCGCAAGGTCCTGGGATCGAGGCCGTTGACCGCGAGCTTCCGCCGGGGATCGATTCCGTGGTCCTCGGCGAAAGCGATCAGGCGACCGGCAGCCGCAAGCGCATCCGGGCGATCGGTGAGGCGGCCCCAGCGAACGAGAAGCGCGGCCCATTCGTATTGGTGGCCGGGTTCGAGGTCCCCTTGGGCCTCGCCTTCGAGGACGCTCCAGTCCGGGTCGAACCGTTCGCGCAGCGCCCCCGTCGCCGGATCGAGGAACCGCTCCAGGCACAACTCCGCGATCTCGTCGGCGAGCCTCTGCCACAGCGGATCGGGCACGACCGCTAGCCAGGCGAGCGCGGCCTCGAGCATGTGCATGTGCGGATTGGCGAGAAGCGGCGCGCCCGGCGGAGCCGGTTCGACGAACCCTGCCCGCGGATGACGGAACGATGCCCGTATCCGGGCGACGGAGGCCATGGCCCGGCAGGAGAGCCGTTCGGTAAGGGCCGGGTCGGCCGCCGCGGCGGCCGCCAGTCCGAACAGGACGAAGGCATGGTCGTAGAGGTCGAAATCCGGCCGCAGGACGTGCCCGTCACGCGCCACGACGGACCGCACCAGCCCGTCGCCAGTCCAGAACCCGTTATCGAGGCGCGCGAGGCCGTACCGCACCAGAGCGGCGGCCGGTCCGTGCCAGCCGAAACCCGGGGCGAGCGCATAGGCATAGATCTGCCGTCCGACCACCCGGGCGCGCTGGGGGTCATGGATCGGCGTGCCGTCCGGAGACAGGCGCTCGACGAAGCCGCGCGAGACCGGGTCGAGGCCGCGATCGGCCCAAAGAGGAAACGCCTCGCCGCACAGCCACCGGACGAGGCGCTCATAGGAGGCCCGCAAGTCCTCCTGCGGGCTCACGGCTGGCCCCCGGCTGAGCCGGCCAGCCGCGCCGGTCGCCCGGCGAGGAAGGGGCGCAGAACGTCGTCCAGCCGCCCGGTCTGGAACAGAACGCCTCTGATTCCGGCCGCGGCGGCGGCCTCGATGTCGGAGAGCCGGTCGCCGATCATCAGGCTGTTCGCCGCGTCGACCGGCCAATGACGCAGGAGATCGAGGATCATGCCCGGAGCGGGCTTGCGCCAGTCCGACTGGCGGCGATAGGGCTCGAGGGCGGCCTCCGGATGATCGGGGCAAAAGCGCACGTCGTCGATATGACCGCCGACGGCGAGGAGCTCGTCCTGGATGACGTCCATCAGCCGATGGAAATCGGCAGCGCCGTAGTAGCCGTGCCCGATGCCCGCCTGATTGGTGACCACGAACACGTAACAGCCGGCTTCGTTCGCGTCCCTGATCGCTTCGGGGGCGCCCGGCATAAAGGCGAAGCGGTCGCGCGTCGCCACATAGCCGCGATCCTCGTTGATGACCCCGTCGCGGTCGAGAAACAGCGCGGGCTTGCGGCGCCGGGCTTCGATCTCGTGCTGCGCCCGGGCATAGTCCTCCGGCACGCCGATATCGATGAAGTAGGCGTCGCTGGAAACCCCGGCCAGCAGGCCGTCCGCGGCAAGGCCGGGCAGCGTGTCGTGTTCCAGCGCGCCGGCGGCCGGACAGCGGGACACCATCTCGCGCCGGAACAGATAGACGCCGGCATTGACGAGGCAGGGGCCGGGCTGCGGCCCGCCGGCGGGCCGGAACGCCGTGACCGACGCCCCCTCCATCTCGACCGTGCCATAACGCCCGGCGCCGCTCAGGCGGCGCAGCGCCAGCACGCCCAGCGCCCGTGGCGTCCGGGCGAGCGCGGCGCGCAGGGAAGCGAGCGGCTGATCGAACCACGAATCGCCGTTGAAGAGGAAGAACACAGGATCGAGCCGGTCACGGGCATGAGCGAGTGCCCCGCCCGTGCCCGCCGGCGCGGGCTCGGTCGCCACCTCCACCGTGATCCGCCGCCCCAGCCGGTCCGGCAGCGCCGCCGCAAAGCGGGCGATCCGGTCCGCCTCGAACGCCGCCAGCAGCAGGAAGCGCCGCACGCCCTGACGCGCGATCTCCTCGATCAGGATGTCGAGAAACGGTCGCCCCGCGATGGGCAGGAGCGGCTTCGGCGTGCCGGCCGTCAAGGACCCGAGGCGGGTCCCCAGACCTCCGCAGAGGATCACGGCCTGTTCAATGGGACCGACCAGGATGTGACACCCTCCTTAGTGAATTTGCACGGCAGCAAGCGACCGGGTTCCCGAGACAGGATCTCGACGGTCTTCTGCCGTTCCGCGGGATCGCACAGAATCATCAGAATGCCCCCGCCGCCGGCGCCGGAGACCTTGCCGGCCAGAGCGCCGCTCTGCATCGCCAGATGCAGCACACGCTCGATTTCGGCATTGGACACGGCGCCGGCGGTGGCCTTCTTGGCCGCCCAGCCCCGATTGATCGTCTCGGCGCAGTCGGAAAGATGGCCCGTGATGAGCGCTTCCTTCATCTCGAGCGCCTCGCGCTTCAGCGCGAACATCGCCCGCAGCGCGTCGTCGTCACTGACGATCCGGGCCTGTTGGGCTTCGATGATCGTCTTGGAGTGGCGCGACTGGCCCGTGTCGTAGAGGATCAACGAAGCTTCGAGTTCGTTGATCGCGGCGCTGCGCAGCCGGAGCGGGTTCACCACGGCACGGCCGTGCTCGTGGAATTCGATAAAGTTGAACCCGCCGAAGGCGGCGGCATACTGGTCCTGCTTGCCACCCGCGATCTCGAGGTCTTCCCGCTCGATCTCGAAAGCGAGCCGCGCGAGATCGTATTCCCCGAAGGGCAGGTTGAGATAGTTGCGGAAGGCCTCGAGAATGGCGACCACGAGCGAGGAGGATCCTCCCAGTCCCGATCCGGCCGGCACGTCGACCGTGGTGCGCACCGTGACCGGGAGCGGCCTGCCGCGATTGAAGGTCGAGACGATGCGGTTATAGACCCCGCGGTGCAGCAAGGCTTCCGGGCCGAGCGGAAGGGTCGTCTCCGCCGGCCCTTCGTAACGCTGCCCCAGTTCCGTCGCCTCCAGAAGCACCCGCCCGTCCGACCGGGGCTCGAGGTGGGCATAGGCATAAAGCGCAAGGGTGGCGTTGATCACCAGGCCGCCGTGCCGGTCGCAGAACGGTGACAGGTCGGTACCGCCTCCGCCGAAGCCGAGGCGCAGGGGCGCTCTTGCGCGGATCTTACGGGGGGAGGGTGGAGGGCTGGAGAACACGGTGGCGATCGATGAAGGTCTCAAGCTGTGCCGGCCTTTCTCCGTCACCGGGTGAAATGCCCTGCGGCAACCTGCACTATACGCACCCGCCCGCATTCACAACATCGCTCCCGCCGAGAAGGGCGCCGACCAACTCCGGTCTCTCCGCCGCCGCCCCGAAATCCTCGGCATCCGCATGACGAGCCTGAAGAATGCGGCTGCCGCACCAGCCCTCCCGGTCCGGCAATCGAATGCCCCGGCCCGCCGCCGGGGTCTCGATCTCCGGCCGGGTGCTGCGGTCCGTGGCGAGGCGACGCACGCGGACGCCGCCGGCCACGGCCAGCCCCCTCGCGGGACGCGCCCCTCATCGCCCTTTGACACGTCTCTCATCCTGGACGAAACAGGGGCCGCTGCGGGAGACCTGCCATGACGCGCGCGTTCACGCTCGCCGAACTTCCTCGTCTGGGTATCGACCCGGGCCTGCGCCTCGGACGCCGTGTGCACGAGGGCTACCAGCGCGGCTGGGGCATCGAGTTCGGGGCGCTGAAGGACAAGATTCGCGCCGATCAGGATTTCGCTTCGGCCCTCGCTCTCGCCCTCGGACGAAGCGTGGTGACGGAGGAGCGGCTGATGAACCTGTTCATGCTGATCAAGCTCTTTCTGCCCCGACTGGGCGGCGGGCACATCATCGAATACGGCACCTATCGCGGCGGGTCGGCTCTGTTCATGGCCCGCCTGGCCGCCCGGTTCCTTCCCGGAACGCGGGTTCTGGCCCTCGATACGTTTGCCGGCATGCCGGAGACCGACCGCCGCGTCGATGCCCATGGCGCTGGCGATTTCGCGGAAACCGATGTGGAGGAGGTGCGCGAGGCGGCCCGGGCCGCGGGCCTGCACAACGTGACCTTCATCAAGGGCCGGTTCGAAGACACCGCCGGAGCGGCGCTGGCCGAGGCCGGGCGCATCGCGCTCACCCATATCGATTGCGACATCTACAGCGCCGTCCGCTGCAGCTATGAGCTCACGAAGCCCTTCATGGTGCCGGGCGGCTATTACGTCTTCGACGACGCCACCATGTCGAGCTGCCTCGGGGCGACCGAGGTGGTCGAGGATATCGTGATCGCGCGCGACGGGCTGCGGTCGGAACAGATCTATCCGCATTTCGTGTTCCGACACCCCGAGGCGTGAACGCGCGGTCCGTCGCAAAAGAATGGGCGAGGTGTCCCGCCGCCCGCGAGGCGCTCGGGGTCTCGCGTTCCGTCTCCCTCGCCGCCGGCACGCCCCGGTCTCGAAGGGCGCGGCCGTCCAGGCAGAAAGAAGACTAAAGACGACTCAACGAGTCGAGAAGAAAGGCCGTTGCAATGTCGACCCTGCGGAGAGATCGTTCCGGTTGCGGCGGACGCGCTGCGCAGGCGGACGTTTCCGGCGGTGTGCGAAGGCCGTTCCGCCATCGGGCGGCCGTCGCGGCGCGCGCCCCCCTCATGCCGGCACCGCTGCGGGGCGGAGGGAACGGCGCGCCTCGCTGCGGGTTGCCGTCGGATGACCGAGGTCCGCACCAGCGACGCGCTGCGCCACGAGATCGACAGTGGCCGGACGGGCGACAAGATCGCCTTTCCCGACCCCGCGGCGGCGCCGCTCGGCACCGATGACGAGGCGGCCGGCGTGCCGCCCTCGGCCGCGGCGATCGCGCATGCCGCCGCGGCGGAGACGCGGCAGGGCGGAACTGCCGCGCCGGCGGCATCGAACGAGACCGCGCGCGCGATCGATGGCGCCGAGACCGAGCGGCGGGAGAACCGCCGCTGGCTGATCGCCGGCACGCTGATCGTGCTCGGCGTGATCGCGCTCGCCGCCGCGGTCCTGCTTTCGGTCTGAAAGCCGCATCCCCTCCTGCCCGGCCCCATCCGGACTTTTCGATTGCATCGTGGATCGTGCATGATGTAGCAGGCATCGCAGATGCCTGCGCGTCGAGCGGACCGATCCCGCCCGCCGCGGAGGCGCGGCGGGCGCGGGGAGAGGACGATGGTTCGCATTCTGACCGTTTCGAGCAGCGCCACCGCGACCGGGGAGAGCCCGGGCAATGTCCTCGTCTCCGGCTCCTATGGCGGCGAATACAACGCCTTCCACGCGGCCAAATGGGGCATTCGCGGTGTGGTTCTCAACGATGCCGGCATCGGCTTCGGCGGAGCGGGCATCAAGGGCCTGCCCTATCTCGACCGGATCGGCCTCGCCGGGGCGACCGCCGACGCCCGGACCTGCCACATCGCCGATGGCGAGCACATGCTCGAGCACGGCATCATCAGCCATGTGAACGAAGCGGCGCGGCGTCTCGGCTGTGCCGTCGGCCAGAGCGTCCGCGACTGTGCCGAGCGGATGACGAAGGGGCCGGTCGTCGCCGAGCCGCCGCCGGAGATCTCGGGCGGCAAGCGCTTCCTTCTTTCCGGGGCGCCGGAGCCGCGGGTGATCGCGCTCGATGCGGCGCCGATGCTGACGCCCGAGGATGCCGGCGCGATCGCCATCACGGGCTCGCACGCCGCGTTGTTTCGCGGCCGGCCCGACAATGTGATCGGCCCGCAGCTCTTCGCCGTCTTCTTCAACGATGCCGGCGTGGGGCTCGATGGCGCGGGGATCGCCCGGCTGCCCACCCTCGACGAGCGCGGCATGATCGCCGGCACGGTCTCCGCCGACAGCGCCCCGATCGGCGACGCGCGCGCCGCCTATGAGCAGGGTGTGCTGTCCCATCTCAACGAGACGGCGCGGCGGCACGGCGGGGTGGTGGGCGAGCCGCTCAGGGCGTTCGTCGCGAGATTGCGCGGCGGGGGCCCGACGTGAAGCTCGAACGGGCGCTTTCGATCGGGGATCTGCGCCGCATGGCGCGACGGCGCCTGCCGAAGATCCTGTTCGAGCTGATCGAGAGCGGCGTCGAGGACGAATACGGGCTCGAGGACAACCGCGCCGCCTTCCGCGCATACCGATTGATGCCCCGCTATCTGACCGGGATCGCCGCGCGGGACCAGACGGCCGACCTGTTCGGCCGGCGCTATGCGAGCCCGTTCGGCATCGGACCGACCGGCTTCGCGGGCCTGCTGCGGCGCGATGCCGACCTCCATCTCGCGCGGGCCGCAGCGGCGGCGGACATTCCCTTCGTGCTTTCGGGGGCGAGCGTCGCGCCGGTCGAGGCGGTGATGCGGGTCGCGCCCGATCACGCCTGGGCGCACATCTATCCGGCGAAGGATGCGGCGATCACGGCGCGGATCGTCGACCGGCTGGCGACCGCGGGGGTGCGCCATCTCGTGCTGACGGTCGACAACCCGGTCTATCCGAAGCGCGAGCGGGATACGCGGAACGGCTTCGTTCTGCCGCTGCGGCTGCGGCTGCCGATCCTTCTCGAGGCGCTCACCCATCCGGCCTGGATCGCCGAATATCTTTCGGGCGGCGGCATGCCGATGATGGAGAGCTGGCGCGCCTATGCTCCGGACGGCGCCGGTCCCGGTGCGGTCGCGGCCTTCTTCCGGTCGCAGAGCCCGTCGATCCAGACCTGGGCGACGCTCGCGGCGCTCCGGCGCGTCTGGCCGGGCCGGCTGATCGTCAAGGGCATCCAGCACCCCGACGACGCCCGGCTGGCGTTCGAGACGGGTGCCGACGGGATCATCGTCTCCAATCACGGCGGAAAGTCCTTCGATCCGCTGCCGAGCCCCGTCGAGACGCTGCCGGCGATCCGGGCGGCGGTGGGGAAAGAGGCCGTGGTGATGCTCGATTCGGGCGTCCGCCGCGGCTGGGAGATGCTGGTCGCGAAAGCGCTCGGCGCGGATTTCGTCTGGGTCGGCCGGGCGACGCTCTATGGTGTCGTGGCGGCCGGCCGGGCGGGGGCGGATCGCGCGATCGCCATGCTGCGCTCGGAGATCGACACCAGCCTCGCCATGGTCGGGCGGGCGCGGTTCGCCGAGGTCGATCCGGATCTGCTCCTGCGGACGCGCCGATGAGCCGCTCCGCTTCGGGCTTCTCCGCTTCGGCGGAATCGGCAAGGGTGCGGCGAGCGGGAAGGGGTCGGGATCATGGCGAAGACGGACGGGACGGGCGAGACGACGGAACGCCGGCGCCGGGAGCCGAAGGCCGCGCCGGCCCGTTCGATCGTCCGCACCACGCTCGCCGAGCAGGCCTATGAGGCGCTGAAGGAGCGCATCCTCGACCAGACGCTGCCGCCGGGCGCGCGGCTCAACATCGACAATCTGTCGCGCGAGCTGGCGGTCAGTTCCTCGCCCATCCGCGAGGCGCTCGCCCGGCTCGAGGCCGAGCGGCTGGTCGTGTCGGAGCTCTATACGGGCTATGCCGTGGCGCCGACGCCCTCGGCCGCCTATCTCGCCGCGCTCGCCGAATATCGCATTGTGATCGAATCGCATTGCGCGCGGGTCGGCGCCCCGAAGAAGAAGAAAGCCGTCCTGGCCGCAATGCGGCAGGCCTTCGAGAAGATGAATGCGGTGCCTCTGCTCGGCACGCGCTACAAGGAATATCGCCGCTTCGTGGAATGGGACGGCAAGTTCCATCAGGTTCTGGTCGACAGCGCCGAGAACGAGGTCATGTCGGTGACCTATTCCTCGCTGCACGCTCTCCTCATCCAGTCGCGACTCTATCGCAACCGCGAGGGGGCCAATACGGCGCTCGCCGAGGTGATGAACGAGCATCGCGCGATTCTGGACGCCTTCGAGGCGGGGGACGGAGAGGCGGCCGCGCAGGCGGTGCGCGACCATCTCGACGGCGGACGGCGACGCCTGATCGACCGCGAGATCGAGCGCGCGAAGGGCTGACGCCCTTCGCCGATCCGCGGCCCGCGGAGCCGGCCGCCCCGCCACGACGCTCGCGGCGGGACGCGCGGCGGGGCTGCGCACGATCCATCGCGCGGCCGTCGGCAGCGGCGCTGTCCGCTCGAACCCGCATTCGCATATGAAGGCGATCTAAAATCATCCATGAATAACTCAACCACTTGTATATAAAAGAAAAATAGAAAAAAGATCGTGCACGATACATCGCGCTTGACGCATCGGGCCGGTTCCGACAGAGTGCGGAAGAGGCTTGGAGGACGGGCTGCGAGGAGAGGATCCGGTGGAGGAATTCGCGCCGCGCCGCGGGACGAGCCGCCATTTCACGACGGCGGACGGGGTGCGCCTGCATTACATCGAGGCCGGCGACGGCCCGGTTCTGATGATGTTTCCCGGCTGGTCGCAGAGCGCGGCGATGTTCCGCGCCCAGATCGACGGGCTGTCGGACCGCTATCGGGTGATCGCCGTCGATCCGCGCGGCCATGGCGACAGCGACAAGCCCGATCACGGCTACAATGCGCACCGCATCGCCGCCGACATGCGTGAACTGCTGCTCCATCTCGACCTGCACGACGTCGCGCTGCTCGGCCATTCCGGCGGCGTCAAATATCTCTGGGCCTATTGGGAGCTGTTCGCGGGCGAGCGGCTTCGCAAGCTCGTCATCGTCGACGACTCGCCGCGGCTCGTCGACAACCCGGCCTGGAGCGAGGCCTCGCGGGCGGAGATCGGGCCGATGTATTTCACCGGCGATCTCGACCGGTTCGCCGTGCAGCTGATGGCGCCGGATGGCGCCGCGTTCACCGACGTCGCGATCAAGAGCATGTTCGGCCCCGGCTTCGTCGCGAACAACGCGGCGCTGATGGACTGGATCGTCGCCGAAAACCTGAAGATGCCGCGGGCGCTGGCGATCGAGCTGCTCTACGCGACCTCGGGTGTCGACTGGCGCGGCACGATCAGGCGGGTCCGTCTGCCGAGCCTCGTCATCGGGGCGGAGGGGAGCACCCACAAGGCGACCGTGTTGCGCTGGGTGGCCGCCCAGATCCCGGGCGCGCGGCTGCGCATCTGGGGCCGCGAGGAAGGCGGCAGCCATTTCATGTTCATCGAGAGCCCCGACCGCTTCAACGCGGAACTGGCTGAGTTCATCGGCGCCTAGGCGCCGCCCTGGGGAGGAAAAAACCAACATGACGATCTGGCGGAATGTCTCGAGATACGCCGCGGCCGCGCTCGGCAGCGCGATGCTCGCCGCGAGCCTGCCGGCCGCTGCGCCGGCACAGGATGCGCTGGCGCCGTTCGAGGCGGCGCTGAAGCCCTATCTCGGCGGCAATTCGGGTTGGGACGGGCCGACCGAAGGGCCGGTGCTCGAGGCCGGCAAGTCGATCGTCATCCTGCCCTACGACATGAAGAACCCGGGCAACAGCCGGCTCGTCAACGCCTTCACGGCGGTCGCCGGCAAGTTCGGCTGGACCGTCACGCTCGCCGACGGACAGGGCACGACGACCGGTCAGCAGGCGGCGATCAATCAGGCGCTGTCGCTGAAGCCGGACGGCATCGTGCTCGTCTCCTTCCCCGACACCTTCATCCCCTATTTCCAGCAGGCGCGGGACGCCGGCATCAAGGTGGTCGGCCTGACGAGCGCGCCGGACTTCGGCCCCTTCGTCGAGCAGGGCATCGACTGGAACGTGATGCAGCGGATCGAGGATCTCGGCAAGGCGCTCGCCGACTGGGTGATCGTCGATTCGAAGGGCGAGGGGCGCGTCGTCCTGATCTCGGACAAGGCTTTCTCGGTCGTCGAGGCGAAGGTCGCCGCGATGCGGGCGGAGTTCCAGCGCTGCAGCGGCTGCGAGATCGTGCTCGACACGCAGGTGCCGTTCGCGGACGCCAATGTCCGGCTGCCGCAGCTGGTGCCGAGCTGGCTCAACCAGTACGGCCTCGACAAGCCCCTCTACATCGCTCACCCGGCGGATTACTTCATCACCTTCGAGATCCCGGCGCTGCGCAGTGCCGGCGTGCAGCACGGTCAGGTCGTGCTCGCCGGCATGGACGGCGACCCGGCGGTCTATGACCGCATCCGGGCGGACGATTCCTTCCAGAAGGTGACGATCCCGTTCCCCTTCGAGATGCAGGCCTATCAGGCGGTGGACACGCTCAACCGCCTGTTCGCCGGCCAGACGCCCGCCGACTATTCCTCGCCGGTTCTCCTGATCGACAAGACGACCGTCGATACCGCCGGCGGCGAGAACAACGAATACATCCCGCAGAACGGCTACGCCGAGAAATACGCCCAGCTGTGGAAGACGGGAAAGACCACGCCGTGACGACGGCCGCCGTCGCCGCGAGAGGGGAGGCGCCGTCGCGCCTCTCCGTCCGCGGGATCGTCAAGCGCTATCCGGGCACGCTGGCGCTCGGCGGTGTCGACCTGACGTTGCGGGCCGGCGAGATCCACGCCCTCGCCGGGCAGAACGGCGCCGGCAAGTCGACCCTGATCCGCATTCTCGCCGGCGTCGAGCCGCAGGACGAGGGCCGGATCGACTTCGAGGGGCGGACGGTGCGGCCGGGCGACCGGACGCTGCCGATCGCCTTCATCCATCAGGATCTCGCCCTCGTCGACACGATGACGGTCGCCGAGAACCTCGCGCTCTATGACGGATACCGCCGCGGACCGCTCGGGCTCGTCGACTGGGCCGGGGTCCGCCGCAAGGCGAGGACCCTGCTCGAGGCGGTCGGCTGCACGATCGACCCGACGAAGACGATCGCCGAGCTCTCGATGGCCGAGCGCTCGATGGTGGCGATCGCCCGGGCCGTCGCCCGCGATGCGAAGGTGCTGGTGCTCGACGAGCCGACAGCGGCGCTGCCGGCGAGCGACGTCGCGGTGCTCTTCGGAGTGCTGCGGCGGCTCCAGGCCCGCGGCGTCGCCATGCTCTACGTCACCCACCGGATGGACGAGATCTTCACGCTCGCCGATCATGTCACGGTGCTGCGCGACGGCATGGTGGTGGCGTCCCGGCCGCTCGCCGAATTCACCCCCGCGAGCCTCGTCACAGCGGTGACGGGCCGCGCCATCGACCAGCTCTATCCGGAAAAGGCGGTCGAGACGGGCGAGGCGCTCGTCACGGTCGAGAAGCTCTCCGTCGAAGCCTTCGGGCCCGTCGATCTGACGCTCCGCCAGGGCGAGATCCTGGCGCTCGTCGGCCTGCGCGGCGCCGGCCACGAGGCGATCGGCCGGACGATCGCCGGCGTGCTGCCGCCGAAGGCGGGCCGTGTCCTTGTGCGCGGGGCGCTCGTGCCGCCGGGCATCGCGGGCGCGATCGCCGCCGGTATCGGCTTCGTTTCCGGCCGCCGGGCCGAGGAGGCGATCGCCGCCAGCCTCGCGGTGCGTGAGAACATCTATCTCAACCCCGCTTTCCTCGGTGCGGGCGGCTTCGGATTCCGCGACGCCGAGCGCGGCGCCGCGCTCGACCTCTCCCGCCGCTTCGCGATCGATCCGCACGACCCCGAGCGCATGGCGGCCACGCTGTCGGGCGGCAATCAGCAGAAGGTTGTGCTGGCGCGCTGGGTCGCCGCGGCGAGCGACGTTCTGGTGCTCGAGGAGCCGACGGCCGGCGTCGATGTCGGCGCCAAAACCGAGATCTACCAGATCATCACGCGGCTGATGCGCGACGGCCACGCCGCTCTCCTCGTCTCGTCCGATTTCGAGGAGGTCGCGGGGCTCGCCCATCGCGCCCTCGTCTTCGACCGCGGCCGCATCGTCCGGCAGCTCACGGGCGCCGACGTGACCGTCGCGCAGATCTCGCTCCATGCGAGCGCGTCCGACAAGGATTCTCCGAAGTGAACTCGATCGAGACCGCGGCCGCCGCGCGCAAGGCGTCCTCCACCCGCAGCCCGCTCGGCCATCTCCTCAGCCACCATGCGCTGCTGATCATCCTCGTCGCGCTCGTCATCGCTTTCAGCCTGATCCGGCCGAACACCTTCCCGACCGCGCTCACGTTCCGCGGCATCGTCGATACGAAGTCGGTGGTGGTGCTCGTCTCGCTCGGCATCATGCTGCCGCTCACGACCAACCAGTTCGATCTGTCGGCCGGCTACATCATCGCGCTCACCAACAGCCTGGTCGTCGGGCTGATGATCAATGCCGGGCTGCCCTGGCCGGTGGCGATCCTCGCCGTTCTGGTGGTCGGCGGACTGGTCGGTGTCGCGAATGGCTGGCTCGTCGCCTATGCCCAGATCGACAGCTTCATCGCGACGCTCGGCTCGGGCACCGTGCTGTTCGGCCTCGCCAACTGGTATACGGGCGGGCAGCAGCTGTCCGGGCGGCTCGATCCCGGCTTCATCGCCATCGCGGCCCAGAGCTTCGGCATCCCGCATGTGGCGCTGATCGCGCTCGCCGTGGCGCTGGTGCTCTGGGTCTTCCTCGAATACCTGCCTGCCGGGCGGCGCTTCTATGCGGTCGGCGCCAATCGTCGCGCGGCCGAACTTTCCGGGATCAATGCGCGCCGCCGGATCGTCATCGCCTTCACGGTGTCGGGCGTCTGTGCCGCGATGGCCGGTGTGATCTTCGCCTCGCAATTGCGGGTCGGCCAGACCAATACCGGCCCCGACATGCTGCTGCCGGTCTTCGCGGCGGCGCTGCTCGGCTCGACCTCGGTGCGGCCCGGCCGCGTCAATGTCTGGGGCACGGTGATCGCCGTCGCGCTGCTCGCCGTGGCCGTATCCGGCCTGCAGCAGATGGGGGCGCAGTTCTACGTCGAATACATCTTCAACGGCGGCATCCTCGTCTTCGCGGTGGGTGCTGCGGGCTTCATGGGCCGGCGGCGTGCGGCCGCGCGGCGTGCCGCGGCGGCCGAAGACGCGGTGCGCGGACGCTGACGCCGGCGGGCGTCCGACCCTCTCGACCTTCAGGAACGGGTCCCTCCGGGGACGGTGCGGAACGAGGATGACGTGGATTCCAGTCTGATCAAGCTCGCGAAAGCCCTCTCCGAGGGCATCCTCGCCTTCCCGGCCACGGCGTTCCGTGACGATGGTGCGATCGACGCCGACGGCATGGCGCGCCACGTCGCGACCCTCGCCGCGGAGCAGCCGGCGGCGCTCGTTCCGATCGGCGGGGCGGGCGAGATCTTCTCGGTCGATCCGGACGAATACGAGACCCTGCTCGACGTCGCGATCGACCAAGCCGGCGATGTTCCTGTGATCGCCGGCGTCGGCCACGGGCTCGCAACGGCGCGGCGTGCCGCACGGGCGGCGGAACGGCTCGGCGCGCCGGGCATCCTGCTCTTTCCGCCCTATCTGACCACCGCCGATCAGGCCGGTCTCGCGCATTATGTCGGCGCGGTCTGCGAGACCGTCGGCATCGGTGTGATCGCCTACAGCCGCAACAACGGCATTTTCGATGCCGAGACGGCGCTGCGGCTCGCCGAGCGGCATCCGAACTTTCTCGGCGTCAAGGACGGCGTCGGCGATTTCGAGACGATCCTGAAGCTGAAGCTCGAGGGCGGTGACCGCTTCACGCTGATCAACGGCGTGCCGACGGCCGAAATCCTCGCCGCGCAGTGCTTTGCCGTCGGCGTGACGTCGTACAGCTCGGCCGTCTTCACCTTCCTGCCGGCGGTCGCGAAGCGTTTCTATCGGGCGGTCCGGGACGGCGAGACCGAGGTCTTCGACCGGCTGATGCGCGAGTTCTATCTGCCGCTCGTCGCGATCCGCAACCGGCGCCGCGGCTATGCCGTGTCGATCGTCAAAGCCGGGCTTCGGGCCGTGGGTGAGCCGGCCGGGCCCGTCCGCGCGCCGCTGATGGACCTCACCGCGGAGGAGATGGCGCAGCTCGAGGCGCTGATCGCGACCGGACGGAGGATTGTCGCCGAAGCGCCCGCGCCGGTCTGAGGCGACGATGCCCTATCTCGTCGATACGCTTCATCATCCGGACAGCGCCGCCGCGCGCGAGGCGCTGCGGCCCGCGCATCTCGCCTATCTCGCTGCCCATATGGGGCTGCTGCTCGCCGCGGGCGCCAAACTCGAAGACGGCGGCGCGGTCGGTGCGGGCAGCTTCTACATCCTCGCGGTCGAGGACAGGGCGATGGCGGAGGCCTTCATCGCCGCCGAGCCCTATGCGCGGGGCGGGCTGTGCGCCACCGTGACCTATACCCGCTGGCGGAAGGCGATCTTCAACTTCGCCCGCGAGACGCCCGCCCAGCCCTCCAGCCTTCGGGAGACGACCGCATGAGCGAAACCTCATCCCTGTTCGGCAGCAAGCCGACCCTGTCGCTCGCCGCCGCCAGGGCGCTGATTGCCGCGGCGGAGGTCGAGGCGGTGGCCGCCGCTGCCCGCGTGAGCATCGCGGTGCTCGATGATGGCGGCCATCTCATCGCCTTCTCGCGAATGGACGGCATCCATGCGGCGACCGTCGAGGTGGCGACCGCGAAGGCGCGAGCGGCCGTGATGTTCCGCCGGCCCACCAAGGCCTTCTCCGACATGGTCGCGGCGATCGGGCCGGCCGTGCTCGCCCTTCCGGGCGTCATCCCCTTCGAGGGCGGCGTGCCGATCCTGGTCGAGGGCGCGCTCGTCGGCGGGGTCGGGGTGAGCGGCAGTGCGGCGGATGTCGACGGCCGGATCGCCCGGGCCGGGATCGCGGCGATCCTCCCGGAGGCGGGCGCATGACCCCCTCGATCGGCATGCTCGGCGCCGGCGGCATGGGCGCCGCGATCGGCCGCCGCCTGGTGGACAACGGTCTCACCGTTCGGATCGCGCTCGAGGGGCGCAGCGCGGCGAGCCGCGAGCGGGCCGCTGCGGCGGGGATGATCCCGGCCTCGGATGCCGAGGTGGCGGCGAGCGACATCATCCTCGCCGTGCTGCCGCCGTCGGACGCCGTCGCGGCGGCCGGCCGGCTCGCCGCGACGATCGCGAGAGCGGGGACGAAGCCGGTCTATGTCGACCTCAACGCGATCGGCCCCGAGACGGCGAAGGCGATCGGCGGCTCGGTCGAGGAGGCGGGCGCGGTCTTCGTCGACGGCAGCATCATCGGCTTTCCGCCCGGCGCGCCGGACCGGCCGGAGCCGACGCTCTTCCTCAGCGGCGCGGCGGCCGATCGCGCGGCGGTGCTCGCCGCCCATGGGCTGACGACGAAGGTGGTGCCGGGCGGCATCGGCGCCGCCTCTGCGCTGAAGATGAGCTATGGCGGCATCACCAAGGGCCAGATCGCGCTCGGCGCGTCGCTGATCCTCGCCGCGGAGCGGGCCGGCGCCGCCGCGATCCTGCGTGACGAACTCGCCGCGAGCCAGGCGGCGGTTCTCGCCGGCTACCGCCGCAGCATCCCGGACATGCTGCCGAAGGCGGCGCGCTGGGTGGCGGAGATGGAGGAGATCGCGGCCTATATCGGCCCGGAGCATCCCGAGCACGCCTTCTTCTCGGCCGCCGCCGCCTTCTATCGCCGCATCGCCGCCGACGAGGAGAAGGACGGCCCGGAGAGCGAGGCGTTGCGGGCGTTTCTGAAGGGGTAGAAGCTGCCGGGCGGCCGCTCCGGCCGGGCGAGCGCGCCGCGGTAGCGTCAGGATGGTGAACGGGGTGTCACCCGTCGCCTCGCTGGCGCGGGCCACCGGATCGGGCTAAGCGGAGAGCCCGCCATCGCTCGGTGTGGCGGATCGCTCGCGGGCGGTCCGCCGGCCGAACCGGCGCGCCTCAGAGGCGGTCGCTCCGCTTCGGGCGCCGGACCCGGAGACGACGACATGAAGAAGATCGGCTTTCTCTCGTTCGGCCATTGGTCGCCCTCGCCGCATTCCGGCACGCGCTCGGCGGCCGATGCTCTGCTGCAGTCGATCGATCTCGCCGTGGCGGCCGAGGCGCTCGGCGCGGACGGGGCGTATTTCCGCGTCCATCATTTCGCGCGCCAGCTCGCCTCGCCCTTTCCGCTGCTCGCCGCGGTCGGCGCGAAGACGCGCCGCATCGAGATCGGCACCGCCGTGATCGACATGCGCTACGAGAACCCGTTCTACATGACCGAGGACGCCGGCGCCGCGGACCTCATCGCCGGCGGACGGCTGCAGCTCGGCCTCAGCCGCGGCTCACCCGAGCAGGTGATCGACGGCTGGCGCTATTTCGGCCATGTCCCGCCCGAGGGCGAGACGGACGCCGGGATGGCGCGGCAGCACGCCGAGATCTTCCTGCAGCTCCTGCGCGGCGAGGGCTTCGCCGAGCCCAATCCGCGCCCGATGTTCCCCAATCCGCCCGGCCTCTTGCGGCTCGAGCCGCATTCGGAAGGGTTGCGCGAGCGCATCTGGTGGGGCGCGGCGACCAACGCCACGGCGGTCTGGGCGGCGAAGCTCGGCATGCATCTGCAGAGCTCGACGCTGAAGTTCGACGAGGGCGGTGCGCCCTTCCATGTCCAGCAGGCCGAGCAGATCCGCGCCTTCCGTGCCGCATGGAAGGAGGCGGGCCACACGCGCGCGCCGCGTGTTTCGGTGAGCCGCAGCATCTTCGCGCTCGTCGACGAGCGCGACCGCGCCTATTTCGGCCGCAACGGCGACAGCCGCGACCAGATCGGCTTCATCGACGAGGGCACGCGCGCCATCTTCGGCCGCAGCTATGCGGCGGAGCCCGACCGGCTGATCGAGGAGTTGCGGCGCGACGAGGCGATCGCCGAGGCCGACACGCTGCTCCTCACCGTGCCGAACCAGCTCGGCGTCGACTACAACACGCATGTCATCGAGGCCATTCTCACCCACGTCGCCCCGGGCCTCGGCTGGCGCTGAGGCTCGGCTGGCGGCGAGGGGGCGCCCGCCGGTCCGGCGGCCGGGCGCGCTGTCTCGCCTCAGGCGACGCCGGACGCGAGCGTGATCGTCCGGCCGGTCGCTGCGGCCTCCTCGATCGCGGCGAGCACACGCGTCACCTGGAGACCGTCGCGCGCGTCGGCGATCACCGGCGCGCCGATCGTCACCGCGTCGACGAAGCGGGCGATCGCCTCCATGACGAAGCCGCCGATGCGGCCGCCCGCGGCGGGGGTCACGCCGAACAGGTCCGTCGTCCGCAACCCCGCGCCCGCATATTTGCGGAAGGCGCCGTTCTGCGCCGTGTCGGCGGCGACGAGGCCGGTCTCGCCGACGATCTCGAGCTTGAAGTCGAAGACGAGCGGCATGTCGCGCGGCATCACCCAGCTGTTCTCGAGCTGGGCGATGGCGCCATTGTCGAATTCGAGCAGCGAGAGGTGGACGTCGGCCGTGTCGACGCCGCCGGCCGCCAGATGGCCGCGGCGGACCATCGCCTGGACGCGCGTCACCTCGGCGCCCATGACGAAGCGGAGCGCATCGACCGCATGGCTGCCGAGGAACCACAGCGCCGAGGACCGGGCGGCCCAGGAGAGCAGCTCGTGCGGCACGAAGAGCGTGTTGCTGAGCCGTGCCGAGGCGTGCAGCGGCCGCCCGATCTCGCCGGCGCCGATCGCGTCGCGCAGCGCTGAAACGGCCGGGTTCACGCGATTGTGGAAGTCGACCATCACGGTGACGCCGCGCTTCGCGGCCGCCTCGGCGATCGCCTCCGCCTCGGCGAGCGTCGTGGCGAGCGGCTTCTCGCTCATCACGTGCTTGCCGGCCTCGATCGCCGCGAGCACGATGTCGGCATGGGCGAAATCGGGCGTCGCGACCGTCACCGCATCGACGTCCGGGTCGGCGATCAGCGCGCGATAATCGGTATAGGTCTTCGGCGCACCGAATTCCGCCTGCATCGCCGCGACGCGGGCCGGATCGAGATCGCACACCGCGACCAGCTCGGCGCCGGCGAGTGCCGCGAGCGTGCGGCAGTGGAACGAGCCCCACAGGCCGGCGCCGACCACGCCGAAACGGGCCTTCTTCAACGACATACCATTCACCCTTTCACGGAACCGAAGGTCAGGCCTCGGACGACATAGCGGTCGAGCACGAGGAAGATCAGCATGGGCGGGATCATCGCGGCGACCGCGGCGGCGGCGATGAACCCCCAGGTCACGCCGGCGGTGCCGAAATATTGCAGCGTGCCGACGGGGAGCGTCGCGGTGGCGCGGTTGGCGAGCACCAGCGGGAAGGCGGCGTTGTTCCAGGAGAACACGAAGGCGAACATCGACGTGACGATGAGGCCGGGGGTGACGAGCGGCAGGACGACCTTGGTGAGGATGGTCCACAGCCCGCCGCCGTCGATCCGCGCCGCCTCTTCGAGCTCGACCGGCACCTCGTCGATGAAGCTGCGCATCAGCCAGACCGAGAAGGGCACGGTCAGCGTCTGCGCGATCAGGATCATCGAGAGATAGGTGCCCTTGAGACCCGCCGCGCTCGCGAGGATCGAATAGGGGATGAGGAAGGCGACCGGCGGGGCCATCAGCAGCCCGAGATACCAGAGCATGATGTGCTTGCGGCCGCGCAGGCGGTAGCGCGACAGCGCATAGGCGGCCGGGAAGGAGAAGGGCAGGTTGAGGAGCACGGCGCCCGCCGCGACGATCAGGCTGTTGCGCAGCTGCGGCAGGTTGTTGCCCGGCTCGACGAAGGTGTAGCGGAAGGACTCCCAGCTCGGCTGGAAGCGGAGCACCGGCGGCATGGCGAAGAAGGTGTCCGCCGGGCGGATCGCGAGCAGCACGAACCAGACGATCGGTCCGATGAAGACGACGAGCAGCGCCAGCATGGCGAGATAGCCGAAGGCGCGTCCGCTGAAGGTTTCCGAACGGGCCATCTCAGTCGAGGTCCCTGAAGGCGAAGAAGACGAAGAGGCCGATGATCGCATTGACGACGATGACGATCAGCCAGGTCATGGCGCTCGCGAGGCCGATGTTGAAGTCGACGAGGCCGGCCTGATAGAGGCTGTAGCCGAGCGTGCGGGTCGAGGCGCCGGGTCCGCCCTTCGTCAAAACAACGACGAGATCGAAGGTGTTGAAGAGCTGCATGAAGCGCAGCATCACCACGATCAGCGCGGTCTTGCGGATCAAGGGCAGCTTGATGTGGGTGAGGAGCTTGAAGGCCGAGGCGCCGTCGAGCCGGGCCGCCTCGAGCACATCCTCGGGGACCGCGAGGAGCGCGGCATAGAGCACGATCGCGAAGAAGGGCGTCCACTGCCAGACGTCGGCGAAGAGAACCGCCCAGAGCGCCGTCGACGACGAGCCGAGCAGGCCGGCGGCGGGCAGCGGAATGCCGGCCGATTGCAGCAGCCAGGGGATCAGGCCGCCGTTCGGATCATACATGTAGCGGAAGAGGAAGCCGACGACGATCGGCGCGATGGTCGTCGGCATGATGAGGAGCACGCGCGTCAGCCGCATGCCGCGCAGGTTGCGCAGCAGCAGAAGCGCGATGCCGAGGCCGAGCAGGAATTCGACCGCCGTGCCGACCAGCGTCATCAGGACCGTGGTGCGCAGCGCGCCGAGAAAGAACGAGGCCGAGAAGGCCATGCGGTAATTGTCGGCGCCGATATAGCCCATCGGCACCGGGCTCATCTGCAGATTCCAGAAGTAGAAGCTGTTCTTCAGCGCGAAGACGAGCGGGAAGAGGATCAGCGCCAGCAGCAACAGCACCGAGGGCGCGATCAGCAGCCAGGGCAGGGCGGCCGGCAGGCGCCGCCGGCGCGGCGACGCGGCAAGGGACAGGGCGACGGTCATCGGCGCTCCGCGGGGCGGGAGAAGGGCGGGCGAGGCGGGAGGGAGTGGCCTCGCCCGCTCGGTCAAGGCTCAGGCCAGGGATGCCATGAGAGCCTTGGTCGCCTCCAGCGTGTCGTCATAGGACGCCTGCTGATAGGGGATCAGGAAATTGCCCTTGAGGATCGTCTCGAAGAAGGTCGAGGTCTCCGACAGGCACGCCTCCGGCGTCATCGCGCCGGTGAGAACCTTGTTGAGGTTGAGGCCGTAAATGCCCTCGAGCGTCGTGTAGACCGGGCAGGGCGGGCGGACGATCTTGCCGTTGCCGGCGCGGATGTCGCCGATCTGGCCGGGCAGATAGGGGTAGATCTTCAGAAGGTCCGGATCGGCGTAGAGCGAGGGCCGGGCGAAGTCCGAGAACTGGTAGCCATACTTGTCGTAGAGGGCCATCGCCTTCTGCGTTTTCGCCGAGGTCGCCCATTTGACGAACTGCCAGGCGGCCTCGCGCTTCCCGGTGTTGCCGGCGATGCCGAGGCTGTGGCCGCCGAGCGACACGACCTGGTGATGGTCCGGGGCCTTCGGCAGGCGGACGATGCCGAGCTTGTCGGCGACGACGGAGTCCTTGCCCGTCATGTAGCCGTCCTTGCGGCAGAGATAGGCGTAAGGCGTCCACCAGTAGAACATGCCGATATCGCCCTTGGCGAAACGCATGCCGGCGTCGAACCAGTTGTAGCCGACCGATTCCGCCGGCGAGAGCTTGTAGAGCTCGAGGAAGAGCTTCAGCGCCTCGCGGTTCTCGGGGCTGTCGACCGTCGGCGTGAAGTCCCAGGCCGAGCCGGTCGGGAAGCTCTTGAACCAGCGCGTGCCCATGCTCGCCGCGAGCTGCGTGAACATGTGGACGACCGGCGCCGGCTGCTGGCCGGCGAGCACGGTGCCGCTCATGGTCGTGCCGCCGAAGCTCTTGCCGTGGAGCGCCTTGACCGTGTCGAGATAGTCGCTCCAGGTCCAGCTGCCGTCCTCGGGGATCTTGATGCCGGCCTCGTCGACGAAGTCCTTGCGGTAGAGAACCATCTGGCCATAGGAGGCGACCGGCAGCGTGCCGACCTGTCCACGCCAGGTGTTCATGGAATAGAGGACTTCGGGAATGAAGTCGTCGATCGCCGTATCGCTGTCGGCTTTGATGAACTCGTTGAGCGGCAGGATCCACTTGCTCTCGAGATACTGGCCGAGCCACATCTGGTCGACCGAGATCACGTCGGCATCGGGTTCGTTGCTGATGAAGGAGGAGGTCAGCCGGGCCTGCAGCGCCTCCGTCGAGATCGCCTCGATCTCGAGCGTGATGCCGGTCTCCTGCTGGAACTGGTCCTTCAGCCCCTCGATCGCGTAATAGAACGGGTCGCCGGCGAGAAGCACGCGCAGCGTACCGCTCCCCTGCGCCCGGACGATATTGGGGAAGGTTCCCCCGAGCGCGGCGGCGCCGGCCAATGCGGCACCGCTCTTCATCAGGCTGCGCCGCGAAACGCGGAACGCGGAAACCGTCTTCATATCCCTCTCTCCTCTGCCGGTATCGGCACGGCTCGTTCGGCCGCGCTCTTTGATCGCGACGGCCTGCCCCCTCCCCAGGGAACGGCCGTCTCGAACCATGTTAGTTTGAGGCTCGCACAAACATAGCTGCTCGTCAACGGTGGCCCCTTCGGCTAAAGAAGAACCGGACGGCGAGTCTTCGGCGCGGCGGGGCGCGCAGGGCCGCCGCGTCCCCGGGGGAAGCGGATCGGGTGATGAGCGGCCGAGGCAATGGTGAGGGCGTCTTCGAAGCGGCGGCGCCCGACTGGTCCTTCGAGGATGGCGAGGGCGCGCCGCGGCCACAGGCGTCGCTGCTGTCATCGGCCATGGTCGGCTCCGCCAACCGGGGGCGGGTGTTGCAGGCCCTGTTCGATCTCGGTCCGACGAGCCGGGCGGAACTCGCGCGTCGCGCCGGTGTGAACCGGACCACGATTTCCGGAATCGTCCAGCCGCTGCTCGACCAGCAGGTGCTCGTCGAGGGCGAGCCGATCCCCTCGAGCGAGGGCGGCGGCAAGCCGGCGCGGCCGCTCTGGTTCGCGCCGGACGCGCGGCCGATCTGCGGCATGCTCTTGATGCCGGATTCGGTGCGCACCTGTCTCGTGACGCTCGAAGGGCGGATTTCGGCCGAGCACGTCGAGGCCTTCGGCCCGTCGCGCGGCTCCGATGCCATCGAGCGGGCAATCGCCGCCGCGACGGAGCGGACGCTCGCCGCGGCGCATCGCGAGCCGCTCGGCATCGGCGTCGCCGTCGGCGGCATGGTCGACACCGACCGGCGCTCGATCATCGCCGTCAATCTCGCGCCGGCGATGAACGGCCTGCAGCTCGGCGCGGCGCTGACGCGGCGCTTCGGCCTGCCGGCCTTCCTCGATCACCACCCGCGGGCGCTGCTCGTCGGCGACCGCTGGTTCGGCAAGGGCCGCGGCGCCCGCCATTTCGCGGCGGTCTATACCGGCGAGGTGCTCGGCGGCGCGCTCTATCTCGGCGGGCGTCTCTATCGCGGTCCGAGCGGGGCGGGTGGCGAGCTCGGCCACACCTTCGTCCAGGTCGACGGCGCCGTCTGCTCCTGCGGCCGGCGCGGCTGCTGGGAGACGATCGCGACGCTCGGCTGGCTGCGGCGGGAAGCGCAGGCGGCCGGCATCGCCGAGCCGGAGCGCATCGATTCGGCCCGGCTCGTCGCATTCGCCGAGGCCGGCGACGCGGCGGCGGGCGAACTGCTCGACCGCTATGCCCGCAATGTCGCGGTCGGCATCGCCAATCTCGAACAGACCGTGGCGCCGAACTCCTACATCCTGCACGGCGATGTGGTCGGCGGTGGCGAGCGGCTGAAGGCGGCGATCGCCGCCCATGTCCGCCGTCTCGTGCCGGACCGCGGCACCGGGGAACTCGCCTTCCATCTCGGCGAGACGGAGGACCGCGCCGCGCTGCTCGGCGCGGCGGGTCTCGTCCTCTCGGAGCTCCTGCAGTTCCCGCTCTGATCGGCGCGGGCGATGGCGGGCCTACCGCCCGCGGCGAGCTCAGCCGCGGACGAGCAGCCGGTCGGTGGCGAGCCAGAAGGGCGGCAGGCAGAGCGGCATCGACGACATCGGCAGGATCGACTCCTTGAGCGCGATGCCGATCTCGTCCGCCATGAAGCGCCGCCGCGCCGCGATGCGCGCCGCCACCTCGGGGTGGCGTGCGGCGAGCTCGGAGCGGAGCGCGGCATCGGCGAAAGTCACCGGATCCTCGCAGTTGAGCGCCTGCCCGTCCTTCATCGGCACCGGGATGACGTCGACCTGGAAGGGCATGCCGGAGGCCAGCCGCTCGGTCGAACCGGGGCGGACGGGGGAGTTCACCCACTCGTCATAGCCGACGAGATGGCCCGGGCTGAGCGCAGAGCGCAAACCCTCGCGGGCGAGCACCTCGGTGACCGCCGCGAACAGCGTGCCGCCCTCGACGCCGAGATCCGCGGTCTCGTACCAGGTGGCGAGCGCCTCGAAATAGCAGCGCGCCTTGGCGAGGAAGGCCTCGTCCTCGTCGACGAGCAGTCCGGCGCGCGCCGACAGGCCGCCCCAATAGCCGACCGCCGTCGAGACGCCGTCGCCCCTCGTCAGCACGCGATGGGTCGGGCTGGCGAGGCCGACGACCGGCGCCGAGGAATCCGACGAGGCGAGCATCATGTGGCAGGACATCGGCTCGCCGGCATAGCCGACACGCGCCGCCGCCTCGAGTTCGCTCTCGCCCGGCCGCAGGCCGCGCAGCACCCGCCAGAGCGCGGCGGAGGCGCGCGCCGCGCCCCATTCGAGCAGCGCGATCTCGTCGGCGTCGACGACCGACCGGAGCCCGCCGGTCGGATGCATCAGCACCGGCGTCGCGTCGCGGAGCGCCTCGGCCGAGCCCGCAGCGGCAGCGAGCGCCGCCACGATCATCTGCGGCACGAAGAAGGCGGGCGCGGCGAGGCCCCATTCTTCCGGCTCGAGATATTTCCAGCCGACGAGGCCGATCGTGGCGCCGCGGGCGATGCCGGCCTCGGCGAGCACGTCGACGAGCCGGGGCTTCCTCGTCCGGTCCTGGCCCATCAGGCTCATCGACTGGGCGAGCAGCGTCTCGATTCCCGGCAGGCCGGCGACAGCCGTGAAGCTCTCGTTCTCGTTGCCGGTCACGACGATGCGGCGGTCTCCGGGACCGAGCAGCAGCAGCGCCTCCTCGAAGCGGGGCTCGAAGCCGGTCAGGAAGGCGATGTTCGCCTGATGCTCGCGGTCGGCATAGACGACCAGCCAGTCGGCGCCGGCACGGCGGTAAGCCTCGCGGCAGCGCGTCTCATAGGTCGCGGCGGGGATCGTCGGGCGGGCGAGCGGCACGCCGAAATCGGGAACCGTCACGGTCTTCAGAAGCGTCGGCAAGAGAGAATCCTCCTCGGGGTACGGGCCGCAGCCGGCTGCGCGGCGACGATTGAGACCGTGATCGGGGGCCGCCGTCCAGTGCGGATCGTCTTCGCACGGCAAACCGCCGGCCCGCTCCGGCGCCGGCAGGGGACGGGCCGCCCGCGGGCGAAGGGGCCGTCTCTCAGGCGAGGAGGTCCGGCCGGGGATAGGTGAGGGGGCTGTGCGACAGGCCGATCGTCGCGAGCGTCGCCGCAAGGTGGAGCGCGACCCGCAGCGGCCGGACGACCGGCACCCGGACCCCTTCGCGTGCGAGCCGCACCGCGAGCGCATCGGCGACGATCTCGAAATCGGTGCAGCCGAGCACGACGAGATGGGCGCCGTCCTCCTCGACGGCGCGGATCGAGGCGGCGGCGAGATCGCGGGCGAGCGCGTCGCCGCGGTCGAGCCCTTCGAGCGGCGTCTCGACCGAGCGGACCGAGGCGAGCTTCTCCGGGAAACCGAAACCGCGCGTCATCGCCTCGAAGCGCGGCGCGATGCGGGCCGCGAAGGTGAGCACCGAGAAGCGATTCGAGAGCTGGGCGGCGAGGTGGAGCGCGGCTTCCGACGGGCCGAGAACGGGAATGGACACCGACTCCCGCGCGGCTTCGAGGGCCGTATCGGCGGTGCAGTTGATCACCACGGCATCCGCGCCTTCCGCCTCCGCGGTCCGCACCTGCGCGAGCACGCCGGCCATGGCGAGCGCGTCCTCGTAGCGGCTCGCGATCGAGCGCGGCCCCGCGGCCGGCAGGCTGATGCGGAGCGTCGCGCCGGCCGGCGCCGAGGCGTGGATATGGGCGGTCTGCGCGGCGTCGAGCCCGTGTTCGGGCGATGTGGCGTGGACGACGGCGATGCGCATCAGGGAGCGTCCGGGATCAGCACGCCGCTCTCCGGCTGCCATCCGATGGTGACCCGCTCGCCGAGCGATGGCATCCCGCCGCCGACATTCACGCGCTCGCCGCGGACGATGAGGCTGGGCGAGAGCCGGGCGGTGAAGCGCAGATGCGCGCCGTGATAGGCGATCTCCTCGATCGTCGCCGGATAGCGGTTCGCGGCGTCGGCGGCGCCGATCAGAACGTGCTCGGGCCGCACCATCAGCGTGGCGCGGCGTCCCGCCGCCTCGGTGGCGGGCGCGAGCGCCTTCGACCCGTCGTCGAGCGCGACCGTTGCGAGCGCACCCGTCGCGCCCTCGACCCGGCAGGAGAAGAGGTTCGATTCGCCGATGAAATCGGCGACGAAGCGGGTCGCCGGCCGCTCGTAGATCTCGGCCGGCGTGCCGATCTGCTGCACGACGCCCTTGCTCATCACGGCGATCCGGTCCGACAGCGAGAGCGCCTCGTCCTGGTCGTGCGTGACATAGATCGTGGTGATGCCGAGCTCGTGCTGCAGCCGCTTCAGCCAGACGCGCATCTCGTCGCGCAGCCGCTTGTCGAGGGCGGAGAGCGGCTCGTCGAGGAGGAGCAGGCGCGGTTCGAGCACGATGACGCGGGCGAGCGCGACGCGCTGCTGCTCGCCGCCCGAGAGCTGCGAGGGGGAGCGGTTTTCATAGCCGACGAGCCCGACCTGTTCGAGCGCCCGGCCGACCGCGGCGGCGATCGTGGCCTTGTCGTGCTTCCTGAGCTTGAGGCCGTAGCCGATGTTCTGCGCCACCGTCATGTGCGGGAAGATGGCGTAGTTCTGGAAGACGATGCCGATCGCCCGACGCTCCGGCGGCAGGGCGGTGACGTCTTCGCCGCCGAGCCGGATGGTGCCGCTCGACGGCGCAACGAAGCCGGCGATCATCCTCAGCGTCGTCGACTTGCCGCAGCCGGACGGGCCGAGCAGGGAGAAGAATTCGCCCTTCTCCACCGAGAAGTCGGATCGCGCCACGGCCGGCGGGCCCTCGCCATAGGATTTGGCGACGCCGATCAGCTCGACCTGTCTCATCTCGCTCGCGCTCCGTCGGTCATGGGTGGGGTCGGCCGCGGTCACGGCTCTCGGGGGCAGGGGTCGTGACCGCGGCCGGGGGCAGGCCTGTTCGAACCGATCAGCTCGAGAAGATCGCGTTCAGGGTGTCGACGATCTGCGACTGGTTCGAGATGTACCAGCGCCAATCCGGCATGAACAGGCCGGCGAAATCATCCGCCGTTCCCTTGTAACCCAACTGCGTCATCTTCGGCGAGATGGTCGCCTTCAGGTTGATCGGGTGGAAGTAGAGCGCGTCCGACCACATGGTCTGGCCCGCCGGGCTGCAATATTGCTCGAGCAGGGCGTAGGCGAGCTTCTTCTTCATCGGCGAAGAGCCCTTCGAGACCGCCGAATGCATCTGGTTGAAGGGCGAGACCTCCTTCGCCGCGACCCAGTCGATCGGCAGGCCGCGCTCCTTCTGCAGCAGCGCCTCGCCATCCGTCTGCCAGGCGATCTCGACCTCGCCGCGCTCCATCAGGTTCATCGTCTCGCCGGTGAAGGGCGAGATGATCCAGGGCTTGCCTTCGACGAATTTGTCGAAGCCGGTCTGCATGTCGTACTGGTCCTTGCCCCAGATCTTCGACACCGACATGAAGAGGATCGCCTGCAGGTCGTTGATCGGCCCGTAGATGGCGCGGGTGTTCTCGTATTTCTTGTTCCACAGCTCGGCGAGCGAGTTCGGCGGCGTGGTGATGACGTCGGTGCGGTAGGCGATGCCCATGACGTGCAGCGCCCAGATGACGCCGGGGCCGTAGAAGGCGATGTCGGGCCACATGTCGGCGAGCGAGGGGACGTTCGCCTTCAGCTCCTCGCGGCTCGTGAAGAAGCCGCGCGCCTCGAGGTTGATCGCCTCGGGCAGGTTGCCGTTATAGAGGTCGATCGGCGGATTGTCCGGCCCGGCGAGCGACATCTTCGAGAACCAGGGCGCATTCGAATCGTAGACGACCTTGCAGTTGAAGTCGGTCTCGAACTTGTCGATGATTCCCTTGCGGGCGAAATCTTCCATCTCGCCGCCCCAATGGGCGATCGTCACGGTCTCGCCGCCGGCGTCGAACGGCTTGCCGTCCCACAGCACCTCCGCCGGGCCGCCTTCGGCGGCATGGGCGACCGACTTGTCGCTCATCACGAGCGCCACCGCCGTGCTCGACAGGCCGAGCGCGAAGAGGCCCTGAAGCAGCGTGCGCCGGTTCATCTCGCCGCCGGCATAGCGGGCCTGCATCGTCTCGATCGTCCGGATCAGCCGATCCGTGTCCTTCGTGGTCTTGTCCATCTCTCGTGTCCCTGCGTCGTTGTTGGCTTCAGAAAGTCCGTCCTTGTTCGCGTCAGCCTTTCGGCGCGGCGCGCTTCCCTTTCCTGTTGGTGAGGACGTGGACGAGCGTCATGCTCAGGAAGACGGTGGAGATCGCGAACACGCCGGCGGCGGCGATGGTCGGATCGGTGCGGTAGCGAATGGAATCGTAGAGCGCGACCGGCAGCGGCCGCATCTCGCTCGTCGCCAGGAACAGCGAGATGTCGAACTGGCCGAAGGAGACGATGAAGGCGAAGGTGGCGCCGGCGAGGATGCCCTGCGCCGTCACGCGCATCGTCACGTCGAAGAAGGCGCGCACGGGTCCGGCGCCGAGGCTGCGCGCCGCCTCTTCGAGCGACCGGTCGAAGCGGGCGAGCGCGGCCCCCACGGTCGCGATCACGAAGGGCAGCGTGACGAGGACATGGGCGAGGAGAAGGCCCGAGAAGGTCCGGAAGAGGCCCATCTGGATCGCCGCATAGAAGGAGAGGAGGGCGAGGCCGAGCACCATGCCGGGCAGGACGATCGGCGCCAGCATGACGGCCCGCAGCACCTCCCGGCCGCGGAAGCGCAGCCGGACGAGCGCGAGCGCGGCCGCCGTGCCGAGCACGGTCGAGATGAGCGTCGCGCAGAAGGCGAGCCGAAAGGAGAAGGTAAAACTCTCGCGAAACAGCGGGCCGGTGAGGAAGGCCTCGATCCAGCGCAGCGACAGGCCCTGCGGCGGGAATTGCAGGTAATTGCCCTCGTTGAAGGCCGCGACCACGGTCACGACGGTCGGCGCGAGCAGAAGCAGCAGCGCGACGGCGGCGATCGCCTTGAAGACGAAGGGGCTCTCGCTCGTCTCCATCAGAAGCGGCTCCCGGCATAGCGCTGGCTGAGCGAGAAGGAGACGAGGATGGCCCCGAGGCTGACGGCGAGCATGATCAGGCCGAGCGCCGAGCCGAACTGCCAGAAGCCCATCTCGCTGACCTGCTGGTAGAGATGCATCGAGATGGTCGAGACGCGCGAACTGCCGAGCAGGATCGGCACGATGTAGGAGCTGATCGACAGCGAGAAGACGATCACGGCGCCGGAGATGACCGCCGGGGTGGCGAGCGGCAGGGTGATGTCGAAGAAGGCGCGCCAGCGCGAGGCGCCGAGGGAGCGGGCCGCCTGCTCATAGCTGCGGTCGAGATTGCGCAGGATGCTGATCAGCGAAAAGACCATGAAGGGCAGCGTCGCCTGCACGAGGCCGAGCGCTATGCCCGTGCGGTTGTAGATGAGCTGCAGCTTGGGCAGGCCGAGCGAGACGAGAAGCTGGTTGATCAGGCCATTGTTGTTGCCGAAGATCACGATCATCCCGTAGAGGCGGATCGTCATGTCGAGCTGCATCGAGGCGAGGACGAGGATCGACAGCCCGGTGAAGACGCGCGGGCTGGAGGTCCGGGCCATGATGTAGGCGAGGGGAAAGCCGAGCAGTACGTCGAAGACGACGGTGATCGCGCTCAATTGCAGGCTGGTCAGCAGCGAGCCGTAGAAGAGCGGATTGGTGAAGAACCGGACGAGATTCTCTAGCGAAAGCTGCGGCTGGACGGCGAGGAGGCCGCGCTCCGGCGGATTGAAGCCGATCACGAAGAGCACGAGGAGCGGCAGGATCATGAAGAGGAAGAACATCGCCGCTGCCGGCACCAGCAGCAGATAGGTTCCGTCTCTCGAGGTCGTGGCGGCCATGGGGGGTTCCGCGCTGGGATCGGATGCCCCGGAGGCTCGCAAGCGCCGTGCCACTTTTCGATGAAGGCAAAGATCGTCGAAACCTAGGGACTCATTCGACGATCCATGTCAGTCTGGCCATAACTTTCGGCAAATGCCCACATCGTCGACATAACGCGTCGTTGCCCAAAGGTACGGCGCGCTTGCCGCGTTCGGCCGCGGATCCGCTCGGCGCGTCCCGGCGTGCGGCCTTGCTGGCATACGGATTGCTTCGCCCGACACGAGTTGATCGCTAGGGTTCCGGCCTCTTCGGAGGCGCTGCGACCGAGAGCGGTCGCCCGTCCGCTCCGGGCGGGTCCACGGCGGGACAAAAGCCCGGGAGACCTCACGCGCGGAAGGGGAATGGCCTCTTCCACCCTTGGGAACCCGAGCCGGGAAGGTCTCGCATGCGCTTCATCCGTTCACTGCCCCTCGTTCTCGCCGCCACGCTCGCCGCGGCGCCGCTCGCCATCGCCCCGGCCGAAGCCGCGCCGAAGAAGGACTTCAAGGTCGCCTGGTCGATCTATGTCGGCTGGATGCCCTGGGGCTGGGCGGCCGATCACGGCGTGGTCAAGAAATGGGCGGACAAATACGGCATCTCGATCGAGGTGACGCAATTCAACGACTACATCGAGTCGGTGAACCAGTACACGGCCGCCGATTTCGATGCGGTCACGGTGACCAACATGGACGCGCTGTCGATCCCCTCGGCCGGCGGCGTCGATACGACCGCGGTGATCGTCGGCGACTATTCGAACGGCAACGACATGGTGATCGCCAAGAACGCCGCGGACGTCGCGGCGCTGAAGGGCGAGAAGATCAATCTCGTCGAACTGTCGGTGTCGCACTACCTGCTCGCCCGTGCGCTCGAAAGCGCCGGGCTCGCGGAGAAGGACGTCACCGTCGTCAACACCTCGGACGCGGATATGGTCGCCGCGGCGGCGACCGCCGATGTCACCACCGTCGTCACCTGGAACCCGCTCGCCTCGGAAATCCTCGCCGCCGGCAATGGCAAGGCGATCTTCGATTCCTCGAAGATCCCGGGCGAGATCATGGACCTGATGGTGGCGAAGACCGATGTGCTCGCCGACAATCCGGAATTCGGCAAGGCGCTCGCCGGCATCTGGTACGACACGATGGCGGTGATGACGGCGGACACGCCGGAAGGTGCCGCGGCACGCGCGGCGATGGGGGCAGCCTCGGGAACCGATCAGGCCGGCTTCGAGGCGCAGCTCGCCGCCACCAAGCTGTTCCCGACGCCTGCCGAGGCGGTGGGCTTTGCGACCAGCCCCGAGCTGAAGGCGAAGATGGACGCGGTGCGGCAGTTCCTGTTCGCGAAGGGTCTGCTCGGCAGCGGCGCGCCTTCGGCCGACGTGATCGGCATCGCGCTCGGCGACGGCGAGGTGCTCGGCGATGCGGGCAACGTCAAGCTCCGCTTCGATCCGACCTTCATGAAGGCTGCGGCGGACGGCGCGCTCTGAGGCCTCGGCGAAGGCATGGCGGCGCGGGACGCCGCCATGCCTTCATGCCTTCATGCCTCGAGGCGATCGGGCGAGGATCAGGCGGAGGCCGCTTCGGCGGCCTTCGCCGCGACATAGGCACGCCAGCCACCGAACTCGGTGATCTCGCGGGCTCCATTGAGCCCGGCCGGTTCGCAGATGAAGCCCGAGACCTCCGAGCCGTCGTCGAGGGTCAGCTTGCCGATGCCGAGCGGCTTCGGGATGCCGGCGACGAACCGGCCGAAACCCGCCGGATCGAGCGACCAGACCTCGAGCGCGATGCCCGGACCGGCGAAGCCCGGCTCGCGCACCAGGCCGGGCTTCGGCGGCACCGTGCCGGCGAGCGCGAACAGCCGGTAGTCCGGCGCGGTCTTCGCGGCCCGCACGAGCGCCGCGTCGAGCGCGGCGAGCTCGCGGTTGAGCGGCATGCCGGAAAGATGGGCGCCGACGACCGCGACGGAGATGCGATCGGGCGGGGATGCGGCCTCGGCGGTCATCGCGCGTCGTTCCGCCCAAGCGGGACAGAGCGGCAGGGCCGCGGCGGGGTCGTTCTTCTCATTCTTCCGTCTCCATCACGGCGATGATGTCGCCGGCCCGAACCAGTCCGCCGGGCGCGACGCGCAACTGCCGAACCCGGCCGGCCATCGCGGCGGGCACGGTGATCTCCATCTTCATCGATTCGAGCACGACGATGGCGTCGCCGGCCGCGACCCGCGCACCTTCCCCGGCGACGAGCTTCCAGACGCTGCCCGGCACATGGGCGCGCAGCGCCGTGCAGCCCTCCGGGATGTCGGCCTCGGGCATCGCGGCGGCGGCCGTCTCCTGGATATAGCCGTCGAGACCTTCCACCTTCCAGCGCGCCCGCTCCGCTTCGAAAGCCGTCTGCTGGCGGCCCTTCGCCGCGCGGATCTCCGGCTCCGCCGCGGCGAGCGATGCGAGATGGTCGGCATAGGAGAAGCGCGTCTCCTCGATGGCGACCGGGTAGGCGCCGTGCGGGAAGGCGGCGCGCGCCTCGGCGAGCTCGGCCTCGTCGACGAGGAAGAAGCGAATCCGGTCGAAGAAGCGCAGCAGCCAGGGCTTGCCGGGCTCGAAGGCCGGTGTGGCGCGCCAGCTGTTCCACATCTGGATGGTGCGGCCGAAGAGCTGATAGCCGCCCGGTCCCTCCATGCCGTAGATGCAGAGATAGGCCCCGCCGATGCCGACCGCGTTTTCCGGCGTCCAGGTGCGGGCGGGATTGTACTTGGTCGTCACGAGCCGGTGGCGCGGATCGAGCGGGGTGGCGACCGGCGCGCCGAGATAGACGTCGCCGAGACCCATCACGAGGTAGTCGGCGGCGAGGATCGTCTCCTTGACCGCCGTCTCGTCGGGGAGCCCGTTGATGCGGCGGATGAACTCGATGTTGTCCGGGCACCAGGGCGCGTTCGCCCGCACGAGCTCCTGATACTTCCGCATGGCGAGGCGGACTTCCGGGTCGTTCCACGACAGCGGCAGGTGGACGATCCGGCTCGGCACCGTCATCGCTTCCGGCCGCGGCAGGCCGGCTTCGAGCTCGGCGAGCGCGTCGACGAGCCGCGTGCGGGAGAGCCGGTCGGGATCGTAATGGATCTGCAGCGAGCGGATGCCCGGCGTCAGCTCGACGATGCCCGGCAGCCGCGTCGCTTCGAGCGCCTCCATCAGCGCATGCACGCGGAGCCGAAGGCCGATATCGAGCGTCATCGGCCCGTATTCGACGAGGAGGTTGGCGTCGCCCTGGCGACGATAGACGACGGGCACATCGGCCTCGGCCGGCCCCTTGCCGACCACCGCGGCGCCGAGCGCCGGCATCGCCGGACCGGCGACCGGATCCTCCGGCCGGGCCGCCGGAACGAAGCGGATCGTGTCGCCGGGCTTCAGCTGGCCGATCTTCCAGAGGTCCTCGTCGGCCACCACGGCGGGGCAGACGAAGCCGCCGAGGCTCGGCCCGTCCGGACCGAGGATGATCGGCGTGTCGCCGGTGAAGTCGATCGCGCCGACCGCATAGGCGTTGTCGTGCAGGTTGGACGGGTGGAGCCCGGCCTCGCCGCCATCGGTCCGCGCCCAGTCGGGCTTCGGGCCGACCAGCCGGACCCCCGTGCGGGCGCTGTTGAAATGCACCTCGTAGGGCGTCGAGAACAGCGTCTCGACGTCCCGCGCGGTGAAGAAGTCCGGCGCGCCGTGCGGACCATAAACGGCCGCGAGGGTCCAGTCGTGCGACAGCGTCGGCAGGTCCACCGAGGCCGGCGGGCCGACCGGTTCGCGGGCGCCGAAATGCAGCGCGTCGCCGGGTTTCAGCGTGCCGGTCGCATGGCCGCCGAAGCCGCCGAGCGCGAAGGTGGCGCGCGAGCCGAGCATTTCGGGCGCGGTGAACGCACCGCGCACGGCGAGATAGGCGCGCTGGCCGGGGCCTGCGACGGGTCCGAGCGCCAGCGTCTGCCCCGCACCGACCGCAACCGGCCGGCCGCGCGGCACGGAGACGCCGTCGAGCCGGGCGTCCATCTCGGCGCCGGCGAGCCCGATCGTCGCTTCGGCATGGAAGCGCAGGGCCGGTCCGCTCATCGTCAGTTCGAGCGCGGCTGCGGTCTCCTCATTGCCGACGATGCGGTTGGCGAGGCGAAAGGAGCGGGCATCCATCGGCCCGCTCGGCGGCACGCCGACCGGCCACAGGCCGATCCGTCCGGGCAGTTCCTGCAGGCTCGACTGCGCGCCCGGTGCGATCACCTCGATCACCTGCGGCCGTACCGCGAGGCTGCCGAGCGCCGCGGTCGAGACGGTGCCCTCGCGGAACATGGCGCTCGCCGCGACGGCGCGCAGAAAGGCGAGATTGGTCTCGATGCCGGCGATCTCGGTCTCGGCGAGCGCCGTTCCGAGCGCGGCGACGGCGGCCGCCCGGTCCTGCCCCGTGACGATCAGCTTGGCGAGCATCGGGTCATAGAAGGGGGTGACCTCGCTCCCCGTCTCGATCCAGCCGTCGACGCGCGCGGTCTGCGGCAGGCGCACGGCGGTGAGCCGGCCGGCGCTGGGGCGGAAGCCCTGCAGGGCATCCTCGGCATAGAGTCGCACCTCGATCGCGGCGCCGTCGAGGCGGATCGGCGGCGCGGTCGCGAGGACGTCCTCGCCGGCCGCCTGGCGGATCATCCATTCGACGAGGTCGATGCCGGTCACCGCCTCGGTCACCGGATGCTCGACCTGCAGGCGGGTGTTCACCTCGAGGAAGGAGAAGGCACCGCGGCCGACATCATAGACATATTCGACCGTGCCGGCCGATTCATAGGAGACGCTACGGCCGAGCGCGACGGCGGAGGCGAGCAGCGCGGCGCGGGCCTCCTCGGAGAGGCCGGGGGCGGGCGTCTCCTCGACGACCTTCTGGTTGCGCCGCTGCAGCGAACAGTCGCGCTCGCCGAGCGCCACCACCGCGCCCCGGCCATTGCCGAAGATCTGCACCTCGATGTGGCGGGCGGTCTCGACGAAACGTTCGAGATAGACCCGCGCATCGCCGAAACTCGCCGCCGCCATCCGCTTCACCGCGGCGAAGCGCTCGGCGAGATCGGCCTCGGAGCGGCAGAGCTGCATGCCGATGCCGCCGCCGCCGGCCGTCGATTTGAGCATCACCGGATAGCCGATCGCGGCCGCCGCGCTGCGCGCGGCGCCGAGGTCGTCGATCAGGCCGGAGCCCGGCAGCAGCGGCACGCCGGCCGCCGCGGCGAGCGCGCGCGCGGTGTGCTTGAGGCCGAAGGCGGAGAGATGCTCCGGCCGCGGGCCGATGAAGACGATGCCCTCGGCGGCGAGGGCTTGCGCGAAGGCGACGTTCTCCGACAGGAAGCCATAGCCCGGATGGACCGCCTCCGCGCCGGTCCTGCGGCAGGCATCGACGATGCGGCCGATGTCGAGATAGCTCTCGGCGGCCGGTGCCGGGCCGATCACGACATGCTCGTCGGCCTCGAGCACCGCCCGGTTGAAGCGGTCCGCCTCCGAGGCGACGGCGACGGAGCGGATGCCCATCCGCTTCAGCGTGCGCGCGACCCGGCCGACGATCTCGCCGCGATTGGCGATCAGAACCTTGCCGAACATCCTAGAGGCCGGAGGACGGATAGATCTGGACGCGGATCGGCGTCGGATTGAAGCCGTTGCACGGATTGTTGACCTGCGGGCAGTTCGAGATGACGCAGAGCACATCCATCTCCGCGACCATCTCGACACAGGAGCCCGGTGCCGAGATGCCGTCATCGATGACGAGATCGCCATTCTCGGCGATCGGCACGTTCATGAAGAAGTTGATGTTCGGCACGATGTCCCGCTTCGTCATGCCCCAGCGGGAGACTTCGAGCACGAAATTGTCGCGGCAGGCGTGCAGGAATTTCGTTTCGCGGCCGAAGCGGGCGGTGTTGCTCTCGCAGGAGCAGGCGCCGGCCGAGGTGTCGTGCCGGCCGCAGGTGTCGGCCACCACCGTCAGCATGACCCGGCCCTCATTCGAGATCAGCCGCGTGCCGGTCGAGATATAGGCCGAGCCCTGGACGCGCAGCGTGTCCTGCGCGCTGTAGCGCTCGGCGAAATCGTCGGCGCGGTAGAACAGCGTATCGACGGCCTGCTGGCCGCGGGAATCGATCAGCCGCAGCCGCTCGCCCTTCCGGACGACACCGGACCAGGGGGCGCGGGCGGGCACCTCGACATCGAGACGCGGCGCGGGGGCGACGTGCGCCGGCGCGCCGTCGAAGAGGGAATGGATGCTCATGGTGGTCCTCTCCTCAGCCGGCGAGCCAGAAATCGGTGTTCTCGAAGGCGCGGCGCGCCTCGGGCGTGGCCGTCCGGCAGGGATCGTCGGCGGCGACCGGAGCGGTGCGCAGCCGGACGAGTTCGATCGGCCCCGGCGCGTAGTCCGGCCGCGGATCGAGCGGGTGCGGCGCGGCCGAGACGACGAGGAGGAGGTCCATCTCGGCGCGCAGCTCGACGAAGGCGCCGGCCTGCCGAGCGGCCTCGCCCCAGGCGAAGCGGCCGTCGGAGGCGACGATGACGGGAGCGAAGAAGGTGACGACCGGGGCGAGATCGCGCCGCGACAGGCCGAGCTTCAGCGCCCCCTGGACGAGGTTGTCGCGGCCGTTGCGGAAGGTGCCGGGGCCGTATTTCGCGAGCGTGCCGGCGGCGTTCGAAACGCCGACGAGCGGATCGTGCGCGCCGTCCGTGGTGTCCTCGACGATCGAGAGCAGCACGCGGCCCATGTCGGAGAGCAGCACGCGGCCCTTGGCGAGACGGGTGGTCCACTGCACCTTCACGGTATCGGCATGGTTGAGCCGCTCGGAAGGGTCGGCGGCGTTCCAGGCGAAGAGGGCGGCGGCACCGCTGCCCGCCGTGTCGATGAGGCGCAAGGCCTCGCCGCGCGCGAGCCGGAGCGTCGAATACCAGCCGCCCGGCACCGTCTCGCGCGCGACGATGCGCGCCGGATCGAGCGGCGCCTCGGCGAGGCCGGTCGGCGGCGGCAGGGCGAGCGGCGCCGCGCCGGTGCCGGCGGCCTTCAGCGCTTCGTAGCGGGCGCGGTGCGCCTCCATCGCGGCGCGGTCGGCTTCGGTCGGCTCAACGATCGTGTCCATCTCAGGAACCTTCGGGGAGGGCGGCCGGGTCGTCCCGGCGGGGCTCCGGGTTGGCCGCGTCGTCACGGCCGGAGCGGGAAGAGGCGGCGAGGGCGGTGGGCCGGCGCGGCGGCCAGAGCGCGAAATCGCGAGTGATCCGCGCACCGTAACGGGCGCGCTCCTCCGGCCGGCCGCGCGGCCGCTCGAAGGCGACGACGCGCGTGCCGAGGCCGAAGGCCTCCGAGAGATCGTGCGTCACCATCACCACGGTGATGTCGCAGCTGTTCCAGACATACCGCATCAGGCCGTGGATCTCGGCGCGGATGCCCGGGTCGAGCGCGCCGAAGGGCTCGTCGAGCAGGAGGATGCGGGGCTTCCTCATCAGGGCCTGCGCGAGCGCGAGGCGCTGCTGCATGCCGCCGGAGAGGGCGGCGGGATATTTCTCCTCCTGGCCGGCGAGGCCGACTTCGGTGAGGAGCGCGCGCGCCTCCTCGATCGCGGCCGCGCGGGCGCGGCCAAAGAGCCGGCCGGTCGCCTTCGCCCCTGCGAACTCGGCGCCGAGCAGCACATTGCCGAGCGCCGTCAGATGCGGGAATACCGAATAGCGCTGGAAGACGATGCCGCGATCGGCGTCGGGCTCCTTCGCGATCGGCCGGTCGTCGACGAGGATGGTGCCGCGGCTCGGCTGTTCCTGCGACAGGAGCATGCGCAGGAAGGTCGTCTTGCCGCAGCCGGAGGGGCCGACGAGCGCGACGAAGGCGCGCGGCGCGATCTCGATCGAGACGTCCTCGAGCACGATCTGGTCGCCGAATTCCTTCCAGACATTGCGGACGGAAATGGCGGCGGTCATTGGCCGGCCCTCGCCGCGAACCAGGGGAAGAACCGGCGCTGCAGGCGCTTGAGCGCGAGATCGATCAGGAAGGCGAGGAGGGTGATCCAGGCGACATAGGGCAGGATCACATCCATCGAGAGATAGCGCCGGACGAGGAAGATGCGGTAGCCGAGCCCGGATTCGGAGGCGATCGCCTCGGCGGCGATGAGGAACAGGAAGGCCGGCCCCAGCGAGAGGCGCAGCGCATCGAGGAGTCGCGGCAGGAGCTGCGGCAGCACGATGCGGAGCGCGATCTGGGCGGTCGAGCCGCCGAGCGTCTGCGCCTTGATCAACTGCTCGACCGGCAGCTCTTCCACGCGCGCGGCGAGGTCGCGGACGAGGAAGGGCGTGACGCCGATCGCGATCAGCGTGATCTTCGCCGCCTCGCCGAGGCCGAGCACGATGAAGAGGATCGGCAGCAGGGCGAGCGGCGGCACCATCGAGATCACGGCGACGAGCGGCCCGAGCAACGCCCGGGCGAGCGGCACGAGGCCGATGACGAGGCCGAGGACGAGCCCGATCAGCGCGGCGATGGCGAGTGCGGCAGCGAGCCGCTCGAGGCTCGCCAGCGTGTCGGCGAGCATCAGATAGTCGCCGGTGCGCGGATCCGGCACGAAGGCCATGCGGCGGATGCCGTCGGCGAGCGTCGAGAAGGCGGGCAGCAGCTTGTCGCCCGGATTGGCGGCGAGCCGGAGATCCGAGGCGATCGCATAGGCGACCAGCCCGACGAGGAAGGGCAGGAGCGCGAGGAAGACGGAGAATCCGCGCGACGGACGCCGGTTGATGAGCCGCATCGGCGGTCTCAGCCCGTCGCGGCGCGGATCACGGGCGAGGCGGTCTTTTGCGACATGGTCCGGTCCTCCGACAAGCGTTGGAGGATGGGCGAGACCCGGCCTGCCCATCCCGAGGCGTGCGAGGTCTCCCGGGCTTTTGTCCCGCCGTGCCCGGGGGCGGATGTCTCCCGCCCCGGCGGCAGCTCTCGGACCAGCGTCTCATCTCGAGACCGGAACCCTAGCCGCCAACTCGATCGAGTAACATGCATCGGCTGTGCCAGCCGCGCCGGAGCGGCGGCGTCTCCGCCGACGCGCCGCCAGCGCTGCCCAACGTCGAGGCAGCTGCCGCCTGGGCGGGCAGGGGGCTGCCCCGCGCGCCCGGGCAGGTCCGACGGGAGTTCAGGATGCGGGGCGGATCATCCGCATCAGCACATCGTCGCGCTTGACGAACTGGTGATAGAGAGCCCCGGCGACGTGCAGGATGATGAGGACGATGAAGGCGGGCTTCGAAAGCTCGTGCACCTCGCCGAGTTCCGGCTGCCACCAATAGGCGAGAATGCCGAGGATCGGCACGGCGAAGAGCAGCACATAGAAGAGGATGTGCGTCGCTGCGGCGAGCCGGCGGGTGAAGGCGCTGCCTTCCGCCGGTGGCGGCGCGCCCTGGACGAGCCTGAGGACGAGACGGAGCGCGACGGCCGCGAGAATGGCGAACCCGACCCAGATATGGGCCTCGCCGAGCGCCGCGTCGGCCGGCAGCGGCTCTGCCCGGAGCTCCGCCCGGAAGAGTTCGGCCATGCTCTCCCCGAACACGAGCTGGAACAGCACCAGCAGAACGATCAGCCAGTGCAGTCCGATCTGCACGGCGGAATAGCCTTGACGCGCGATCATTCCGAATCTCCCCGGCTTCCAGTTTGGAAACGTTTTGAACTGTAACACGAAACGCGCTCCGAATCATCACGGCCCGATACGCGCTCCGCGCGAAGGAAGGGCTCTGGAGAAACCGAAGGCGGTGTCTTGGGCTCCTCGTTCGGCCGCGCGTCGATCCGTCGCAGCGGGGCGAGCGCAGGGGTTGTGGCCGGGGCGATCGCTGCCGTCTTGATTTCGGCGGCTCGCGCCGTGTCCCATGGGCGTCGTCGGCTGCCGACGGGACGAGCGGTGCTGCCGCTCGCGTCGCGGCGGTCCGGCCTCCCGCCCCCCGGAGCCCCGATGGTCGTCCTTCTTCTTGCGCTGTTGCTCGTCGCCCCCTTGGGCGCTGTGCCCGCGTTCGCCGCCGACGATCATGTCGTCAGCCGCGGCCTCTACGAGGATGCGACCGGACGGCTCACGGTCGCGGAGGTTGCAGGCATGGCCTTCCAGCCGGCGCCCGCCATCGTCGCCAAGGGTTACACGGCGTCCGTTTTCTGGTTGCGGCTCGAGATCCGCCCTTCGGCAACCGGCGCCGCCCTCGTCCTGCGGGTGCGGCCGACCTATCTCGACGAGGTGACGCTCTATCGGCCCGATCGCACGGCGCCGTCCGGCTGGCGGGCCCAGCTGTCGGGTGATCGCATTCCCTATGCCGACCGCGAGGTGTCGAGCGCTGCCCTCGGCTTTCTCGTCGACCCGGCACCGGGCGGCACGGTCTATTTCCTGCGCGTCGCCTCGACGAGCACCATCCTCATCCAGGCGGAGGCGCTCGAGGGCAGCGTCGCGGCGATGCGGGACCGCTGGCTCGACTTTCGGCAGTACCTGACCTTGTCGATCATGATCGCGATCTGGGCCTGGGCGGTGAACGACTATGTGCTGCGCCGCGACCGGGTGATCGGCCTCTTCGTCATCAGCCATTTCGCAGTGATCGCCTACAATACCCTCATCATGGGCTATGGCGCCTTCTTGTTCGCTTCGGCGCCGCCGGGCTTCGTCGACGCTGTGACGAGCCTCTGGGTCCTCCTGAGCGGCATGCTCAGCATCCTCACGGGTACGACGCTGATCCGGCAGGCGCGGCCCCGGCGGATCACGCTTCTGCCGCTCGACGGGATGATCGCGCTCGGCGTGCTGGCTCTCGTACTCTTCTTCGCGGGCCAGGTGCGCTTCGCGCTGCAGCTCAATGCCATGCTCGTCCTCCTCGTCGGGCCGTTCGCGATCGTCGCCGTGTTCACGACGCGGATCGATGCCCCGCCGGGCCGCAGGGCGCTGCGCATCGCCTATTCCGCGCAGTCGGTGGCGCTCCTGATGACGATGGTGCCGCTCGTCGGCCTGAGCGGCGCGACGAGCTGGAATCTCGACGCGATGCTGGTGCATGGCCTGCTCTCCGCATTGCCGATGTTCCTCCTCCTGCGGCTGCGCTCGCTCCAGCAGCAGAGGCGGGCGGCCGAGATGGAGCTCAATCTGGGGCTCGCCCGGCAGCAACTTGCGATCGAACGGGCGCAGACCGATCTTCAGGGCCGCTTCCTCGCCATGCTGACTCACGAACTTCGGACCCCGATCGCGGTCGCCCGAATGGCGGTGAGCGCGCTGAAGGGGCCGAACGAGCAGCAACGACTGATCGGCGCCGCCTTCGACAACATGGAAGGGATCATCGAGCGGACCGCCTATGCCGACCGGCTGGAACAGAACCTGCTCGAGGTGCGCCGCGAACGGATCGACGTCGCGGCGATGCTCGCGACCGCGGTGGCGCGCTCGGCGGCCGCGGAGCGCGTCCGGATCGACGCCGACGCGCTGCCGCCGGTGACGACCGACCGGCAGCTTCTCTCGGTGATCTTTGACAATCTCATCGACAACGCCGCGAAATACTCCGCGCCGGGCTCGACGATCGGCATCCGGGCGGTGCCGCAGAAGCACGGAGGCGTGGCCGGACTCCGGGTCGCCTTCGACAACAAGCCCGGCAAAGCGGGCTTCCCCGACGCCGGCAAGGTGTTCGAGAAGTTCTATCGCACGCCGGGCGCGCAGCATAAGAGCGGCTCCGGGCTGGGGCTCTACATCGTCAATGGCCTCGTCGAACTGCTCGGCGGCACGATCGGCTATGGCGAGGAGGAGGGAAGGGTGCGCTTCATCCTGTGGCTGCCGTGCTGACCGTCGCGGTGATCGAGGACAATGACGATCTCAGGGAGGCGATGCTCGCCGCCCTCGGCAGCAACGGCTATCGGACCATCGGGTTCGATTCGGCCGAGGCGCTGATCGAGCACCGCGAGGCGGTACGGCTCGACGTGCTCGTCATCGACATCGGTCTGCCGGGCGAGGACGGCATCAGCCTCGCCGCCCGGATCCGCGCCACCCAGCCGGATGTCGGCATCATCATGGCCACCGCGCGCGACCGGATCGCCGACAAGCAGCGCGGCTATGGCAGCGGCGCCGACATCTATCTGACCAAGCCCGTCTCGCTCGAGGAGCTGAGCGCGGCGATCGGCGCGCTCGGACGGCGCATCCAGCGCGCCGCCGCTCCCCCCCCGCTCACCCTCGACATCGCGGCCTCGGCGGTGCGCGGACCGGCGGGCGAGGCGCACCTTTCCCTCCAGGAGGTTGCGCTGCTCGCCGCCTTTGCGCGCGCCGCAGGCAACAAGCTCGAGACCTGGCAGATCGTCGAGATTCTCGACCGCGGCGAACAGGAGCTGACGCGCAACGCCGTCAATGTCGCGATCTTCCGCCTCGCGGCGAAGCTCCGCCAGGTGGGCTCCGATGACAAGCCGATCCGCTCGATTCGCAATTGGGGCTACCAGTTCTGTGACGCGATTGCCCTCAGGTGATGTCCCTACGTAACATCAGCATCCGTAATATTGCGAAATTTTGATAAATTTGCCGACATTAGTGTCGCCCCACATTCAATCCATCCGCGCTGGGTTCGCGCGGTATTGCGGGGGCGCAATAGATGCAGATCGCGACTGGTACGCCCGGCCCTGCGCCGGTGCGCTCGAAGCTCGGGGCCGTGCGGCGGCAGGCGCTGACCGGCGTTTCCGTCCTCGCGCTGACCCTCGGCATGGCGGCGCTCGGTGCCGGGGAAGGACGGGCGGACGACCGCAAGCAGATCGATGGCGGCGGCACGGTCGGGACCATGCTGACCGACGGCTCGGTCCGCTCGAGCGTTGCGGCCGATTCGGACGTCATGACCGAGGTCGGCAGCGGCACCAATGAGTGGCTCGTCGAGGACGCGGTCTTCAGCAATTTCGTCACCACCGGCGGCGCGGGCAGCGGCGGCGGCGCGGGCCTCGGCGGTGTGTTCTTCGTCGACGAGAACGTCTCGCTGACGATCCGCAACGTCGACTTCTACGACAACACGGCGCGTGGCGGCACCGGCGGCAGCGCACCCGGCAGCAAGCTCGGCACCGTCGGTTACAATCTGCGCGCCAACGACATCGGCATCGACGCGATCGGGAATTTCCAGGTCAAGCCGACGCTGATCGAGGACGGCAGCACCTATTACGTCAAGGAAATCGAGCTGCCGCAGGCGAACGCGATGCTGAAGGTCGGCATGTCGGTGTTCCTGCCGGGCTCCGACACGCCGGCGACGATCGCCTCCATCTCCGGCAAGACGATTACCTTTACGGACAATGTGGAGATTCCGGCGGACCTTGTCACCGCGCCGGATACCTACGCGGCGACCGCGACGCTCGCCAGCAACCAGATCCAGCTCGACCCGACCGTGGCGGCGAAGCTCGCCTTCGGCTCGACCGTGACCGGCACGGGCATTCCCGCCGGCACCGTCGTCGAGAGCGTCGATCCGTCGACCGGCGTCATCACACTCAGCAAGGCGCACACCTACACGCCGCCGACTTACTTCCCCGGCATTCCGAGCGGCCTCACCTTTATCGGCCTCACCGGTTTCGACGCCTCGCAGGTCTCGGCGGCGGCGAACGGCTCCGGCTCCGAGGGCAGCATCACGCTCGTCTCGGAGAATGCCGCGCTCAAGGTCGGCATGGTGCTGACCGGCGAGGGGCTGCCGGAGGCGGGCGTCAAGATCACCAAGATCGAAGGCAGTGTCATCACGGTCGAGAAGCCGTCCGGCTTCTCCTTCGATCCCGACAACCCGCCGCGCGCCTTCGAGGCCGCCTTCAACCCGGTGACCGTCGTCGGCAGCCAGACCGAGGTCCTGCTGCCGAACGGCGTGACCGGGCTGACGGTCGGCATGAGCGTCACCGGCAGCGGCATACCCGCCGACGCCAGGATCGTCGGCATCGACGCGGCGCGCGGCGTCGTCATCCTCGACAAGGTGATCGAGGATCTGCCGTCGAACATCGCCTTCTCGCCGTTCCAGGCGGTGACGGCGAGCGGCGGCCAGACCCAGATCACCGTCGCCGATGCCGCCTCGCTCGGCACGGTCAGGGCCGGCATGGTCGTCTCGGGTCCGGGCATTCCGCCCGGCACGACGGTGATCAGCGTCGTTGGCAAGACGGTGACGCTCTCGGCCGCGGTCGCTTCGGCCGATCTCGACGGCCTGCTGAAGGGCAATCTGAGCTTCGATTCGCCGCTCAGCACCGGCGGCGCGCTCAACGGGCTCACCGCCCCGCTCGCCAGCGCCGGCAATGGCCGAAGCGGAAACAACGGCTTGGGCGGCTCCGATGACGGCGAAGGTCAGGACGGGCGGCGCGGTGACGTCGGCAAGAACGCCACCACCGGCGTCGGCGGTCGCGGCGGCGACGGCGGCGACGGCAGCGACGGCTCGGGCACCAACGACACGCTGATCGCCGCGGTCGGCCTCGCCTCGGCCGATCTCGCGCTCGAGATCGGCTCGCTCGCGGCGATGTACACGCCGGAAGGCGCACCGTTCCCGTTCCCCGATATCGCCGATGCGATCGCGCAGACCGGCAAGGTCGCCGCGGCCTCCGCCGCGGTCGGTGTTGCGGCCGCCGCCCTCGACGAGTGGCGCCGGGCGCTGTCGAACGGCGATGTCGCCGCGGGCGGCGATGGCGGTCAGGGCGGCAATGGCGGCAATGGCAGCGAGTTCTTCGGCGGCGGCGCGGGCGGCAATGGCGGCGATGGCGGCGACGCCGCACGCTCGAACGGCGATGGCGGCGACGGCGGCGATGGCGGAACCGGCGGCAATGGCGGCTTCGGCGCCGGCGGCGGCCAGGGTGGCGCCGGCGGCACGCACGGCTCGGGCGTCTCCGTGGCGGACGGCGAGGCCGGTGCCGGCGGCAAGGGCGGCTTCGGCGCCGGTGACGGCAGCGATGGCGACGGCTTCGGCGGTGGCGGTGGCGACGGCCTCGGCGGCGCGATCTTCGTGCGGTCGGGCGGTTCGCTCACCATCGAGGGCAATTCGACCTTCGGCGACAACGGCACGATGGGCGGCTCGAGCCTCAATGGCGGCGAGGCCGGCCAGTCGGCTGGTTCCGATCTCTTCATGATGAAGGGCTCGACGGTCCGCATCGTTCCGGGCGCGGGCAACACGGTCGTCTTCAACGGTTCGATCGCCGACGACAGCGTCGGCAGCTATGCCGGCGGCTCCTATGCGCTCGGCGACGGCGCCGGCCTGACGATCGGTGAGGGCCACACGATCTTCAACGGCGTCAACACCTATACCGGGCAGACCCGCATCGAAGGCGGCATGCTGGAGGCTGACGAGGGCGTCGGCCTGCACCAGTACAGCAATGTGAACTTTGCCGGCGCCGGCCGCGACGGCACGATCTCCTCGGCCAATGCCGGCGTACTGATGACGTCCGGCCAGTTCAACCGGGAGGTCGGAGACCTCGGCAACCGGGTGCAGTGGACCGGCAGCGGCGGCTTCGCCGCGACCGGCGGCGACCTGACGGTCAATCTCGGCGGCAAGGCGACCCCGAAGACGCTCGTCTGGGGCGGCACGGCCGGCTTCTTCAGCGCCACCGGCGCCGGCGATGCCGCGCTCGTCTTCGGCGCGAGCGAGGCCGAGGGCAAGGTCACCTTCAAGAACAACATCGATCTGAACGGCGGCACCCGCCAGATCGTCGTCGTCGACAATACGAGCGTGACGACGGACGGCGCCGTGATCACCGGCAATATCGGCGGCACCGGCAAGCTGATCGTCGGCGGCGGTGCACCGGGGGCTTACACGGGTTCGCTCACCCTGACCGGCAGCAACACGGCGAGCCTCGGCACCGAACTGCGCTCCGGCACGCTCTCCGTCTACGGCACGATGACGGGCGATCTCTCGATCGACGCCGGCGCGACCTTCGTGCTCGGCGCCGCCAATACACTGGGCGCCGTCGAGAACGACGGCATGATGGTGCTCGCCGCCGGCCTCACGACGGGCTCGCTCGACAACACCGGCACGCTCGTCATCGCCGCCGCGCTGTCGACCGCCGACGTCGATAACTCCGGCGGTCTGATGGTGATGGCCGACAACCTCACGGTCCACGGTACGTTCGACAATGGCGACGGCACGCTCTGGCTGCTCGGCGGCGACCGCACGCTGAAGGCCGACGGCCTCACCGGCGGCGGCGACATCCGCCTCGGCCTCGCCGAGGACGACACGGCGCCCGATGGCTATGAACCGCCCGACGCTTCGAGCCTGACGCTCGAGCAGTCCGGCAGCTCGACCTTCGCCGGAACGATCTCGGGACCCGGCGGCTTCGCGCTGAAGAAGGGTGATGGCGATGGCGGCAGCCTGACGCTGACCGGCACCAACACCTATGAGGGCGCGACGGTCGTCGGCGCCGACATGACGCTCGCGCTCTCCGGCGCCGGCAGCATCGCCGGCTCGAAGTCGGTCACCGTCGATGGCCGCTTCGATATTTCGGGCCTCGTTCCCACCGGGTCGGACACGGCGGCGACCGCCGAGATCGCCAATCTCGGCGGTGCGGCGACGGGCGAAGTGACGCTCGGCGGCAATGGCTTCGCGGTGCGCGTCGACCAGGACAATCGTTTCGACGGCACGATCTCCGGGGAGGGCACGCTCGCGGTGTGGGCGGCGGAAGGCGAAAGCGGCGAGCTCGCGCTCGCCGGCACCAACAGCTTTACCGGCGCGACCACCGTCTACAGCGGCGCCACCGTGGCGCTCGAGGATGGCGGCAGCATCGCGCAGTCCGAGCGCGTCACCGTGCACGGCACGCTCGACGTTTCGGGCGCGACCACCGACGGCGTCTCGATCGTGGCGCTCGCCGGCCTCGGTGGCGGCGAGGTCCTGCTCGGCGGCCAGACGCTGTCGATCAGCGGCGGCGACGGCTCGACCTTCGCCGGCACGATCGGCGGCACGGGCGGCCTCATCATCGCGGCCGGCGTGCAGAAGCTCTCCGGCGCCAACGGGTTCGAGGGGGAAACGGCTGTCCGCGACGGTGCGACCCTCGCCCTCGAAGAGGATGGCTCGATCGAGCATTCCGCCAAGGTGACCGTCGATGCCGGCGGTCTGCTCGACCTCGAGGCGACGACGTCCGGCGCGCGCATCGTTGCGCTCGCCGGAGGCGGCACGGTGGCGTTGGCGGGGAAGACGCTCACCGTGTCCGCCGCTTCGGATACGTTCTCCGGCGTGCTCGCCGGCGAGGATGGCAATGTCGAGATCGAGAGCGGCACGCAGACCCTCTCCGGCACGAACACCTTCACGGGCGTGACGACCGTCGGCGAGACCGCGACGCTCGCCCTCACCGGAACCGGCAGCATCGCGGCCTCGGCCGGGCTCGCGCTCGACGGCACGTTCGACGTGGGCGGACTCGATGACGGCTTTGGCGCCGACATCGCCCGGCTCGACGGGGCGGGCTCGATCCTGCTCGGCGGCAGTACGCTGACGGTGACCGGCGCCAACGCCGCCGATACCTTCTCCGGCAGCGTCTCGGGCACCGGCCGCTTCGGCGTCTCGGGCGCCGGCAGCCGGCAGCTTCTCCAGAACGCCTCGGTGGGGGTCGGCCTCTTCGCGGAGGACGGCGCCGAGATCACCATCGCCGGCGGGTCGGTCACGACCACCAATGCCGGCCAGTCGGCGCTGTCGATCTTCAATGGCGGCACGATCGCCACGAGCGGCTCGGTGAGCCTGGGCGCCGCCGATCTCAGCGCGCCCTTCGCCTATGCCGGTTTCGACGAGGGCGGCAAGGTCGCCACCTTCACGCTCAACACCGGCGCGACGGTCTCGGCCGGCAACGGCGTGCTCCTGCTCGTCGAGCGCGAGGGCGACGGTTCGGACGGCATCGTCAACTTCTTCATCGGCCAGAACGTCGTCGTCGCCGGCGACATTCTCGACCAGGACGCCCGCACCGGCGGTGGCATCACCAATGTGACGATCTCGACCGGCGCGAGCTGGTCGGGCTTCGTCGAGTCGGCGAGCCTCGAGATCAAGGCCGGCGCGAGCGCGACCTTCGCCGACGGCAGCCAGATCTCGGGCGATCTGAAGGCCGAGGCCGGATCCAACATCCAGGGCACCAAGATCGAGACGCCGCTCTATGTCGCCGGCAACGGCTATGTCGACGACGGCGTGATCCGCGGCAACGTCTTCTTCGGCGGCAATCTGGATCTCAACGGCCTTCTGACGCCGGGCGCCTCGCCGGGCTTCGCGGTGATCGGCGGCGATCTCAACAGCCTCTCCGACATCAGCAATCCGGAGATCGCTTCGGGCGCGACGACGCTGCTCGAAGTGGTGTTCGGCAAGAGCGATCCGACGCCCGGCAGCGGCGGCGACTACGACCAGATCAACATCGGCGGCGCGGTCAACGGCGTGCTCAACGTGACGCTCGCCGCGCTCAACGGCGATCGCTCCGTGGCGCTCGGCAATATCGAGGCGATCGATCTGATCCGCATCGGCGACGAGGACTTCACCGGCACGGTGGTGCAGGCCAACCGCCTGACCCAGAACGGCCGCGAGGTCCGGCTCGTCCGCCGCGAGGAGACGGCCCGCGACGATGTCACCGTGCTCGGTACGGTGACGACCGAGGCCGACTTCTTCGACGGCGACAGCAACACGACGGTCGCGGTCTACGGGCTCGAGACGATCGTGCAGGACGAGACCTACGCTCTCGCCATGCTCGCCGGCTCCGCCAACCAGGCGCAGCGTGACATCCTCGGCACCTATGCGGAGCGGCGCGGCTTCGATCCCGAGGGCGTGCGCGGCGGCTGGGCGCGCTTCGGCGCCAAGCGGACCGAGATGGATGACGGCATCGACTCGACCCAGACCGTGTCCTATAGCCAGGTCGGCATCGACATCGCCCGGATGGGCGAGGTCCGGCTCGGCGTCGTCGGCTCGTTCGGTCAGTCCTCCGGCACGGTCGCGACGGAGACCGGCGACGCCGATCTCAACGGCGATCTGTGGTCGGCCGGCGGCTATGCGAGCTGGACCGACGGGCGCGGCTATTTCGACGCCCTCGCCCAGTATGGCGGCCACAGCTGGACCATCTCGCCGACCGCCGCGAGCGGCTCGGAGATCGACGGCCAGACCGTCACCGTGGCGGCGGAGGCGGGCTATGCGATCGGCTCCGATACGGCGAAGGTGACGCCCTGGGGTCAGGTCGTCTGGCAGACGACGCGCTTCGGCGATATCGACAGCGCCTGGGTCGACGGCGTCGACGTCGAGGACCCGGACTCGCTGCTGCTGCGCGGCGGCATGCGGGCGGAGCAGCGGATCGGCGTGATGTCGCCCTATCTCGGCGTCGCGGTGGCGCACGATCTCTCGAACCGGCGCACCACGGTGGTCGACGGTTACGCGATCAGCGCCGGCACCGCCTCGACGCGGGTCGAGCTGAACGCCGGTTTCGAGGCGGCGGTCGCCTCGGGCATGTCGATCTATGCCGACGTCAAGGGCGCCTACGGCATCGGCGACGGCGAAGCGACGGCCTATGACGGGCAGGCGGGGCTGCGGGCGAAATGGTGAACAGGGACTGGTCGGAATACGAGCCGCGCCTGATGGGACGGCGCGGCGGCCGCGGGCGGACGGCCGGCGCGCTTCTGGGCGCGCTCGCCTTCGTGCTGGCGCTCGGCGGCGCGACGGCGGCCCAGGCCCCGACGCGCAGCGGAACCCCGCCGACCGCGGCGGAGGGCCAGACCTTCGGCGACTGGAAATACGAGTGCCAGGCGCTCAATGGCGGCCAGGCCTGCGCGCTCAGCCAGACGCTCGTCTCGAACGACTCGAAGAAGGCCGTCGCGAAGTTCAATCTCGGCCGCGATCCGCAATCGGGCGTCGTCTACCTCGCGGTGATGGTTCCCCTGGGGCTCGATCTGGCCGCGGGCATCGTCGGGGCGATCGACGAGAGCGGGCCGTTCGCCTATCAGCTCGAGACCTGTCTCGCGGTCGGCTGCATCGCCCGCATTCCGGTCGACGCGCCGCTCATGAAGGCGCTCAAATCCGGCAAGACGCTGAAACTCGGCTTCCGCGCCCGCGGTGCGCAGCAGCCGACCGTCCTGCCGGGCTCCCTCGCCGGCATGACCGCGGGTGTGGCCGCCGCGTCACTCGAGTAACTGCCCCCTCCGAAGAAATAACAAGGGCACTTGTCAGGATCCTCCTACCACCTGTAGTTTCAAACTCTGTTCTGAGCAGATCGGCCCGCGGCGGCGTTGAGCGCGGGAAGGGGGAGGAATGATGCGGGAAACGTCCTTGCGGCAGCGGCTCGCGACGTCGGCCGCTGCGGGAGCGCTCATGGTTGCCCTGTCGTCGGGGTCCGGAGCGGCGCAGGCGCTTCTCGTGAGCGAGACGGGTGGCACCGTCTACGATGTCCACGGCGACGAGACACACGACGATCTCGCCGTCGGCATTCTGTCGGGCGAGTCAGGGACGGTCCGGGTCGGCCCGGGAGAGCATCTGACCACCGGCACGACAGGCCTTCCCGGAGGCGTTCTGGGCTACGACGCCGGAGCGACGGGCGTCGTCGAGATCGACGGTGCGGGTGCGATCTGGACGGATATCGGCGACAGGACGGATATCGGCGACAGCGGTGTCGGCGTGGTCGAGATCACGAGTGGCGGCGAGCTCGAGACGAAGAACGGGCGTCTCGGGCGCGAGCTCGGCGGCTACGGCTCGGTGCTCGTCGATGGCGCCGGCTCGCTCTGGACCAACACGATCGACCTGATCATCGGTCAGGCCGGCGACGGCGAGGTGGTGATTTCCAACGGCGCCGGGGCCGTGACCGGACGGATCGGCGTCGGTGGCGCGACCTTCGATTATGACGGCGACTCCGGCACCGGAGCGGGTGAACTGACGATCACCGGGGCGGGCTCGACGCTCTTCAATGCCGGCGGCATGGATCTCGGCCGCGTCGGGGCTTCGGGCTATCTCGAGGTGAGCGACGGCGGCGCCCTGACCTTCACGGGGACCGGCCTCTATGTCGGCGAGGACGGCGCGGCGTTCTTCACCGGCGAGGGCACGGCGATCAACGTTTCCGCCGGCAACATCAGCATGACGGGCGGCCAGATGGTCGTCGACGATGGCGCGACGGTCGAGACCTACGACGCCTATATCGGCTCGTCCGAGGCGACGATCGCGATCCTCGGCGTCGTCGGGCCGACCACGTCCTGGACGACCGACGGCTGGTTCTATGTCGGCGGCGTCAGCGGCAACACGTCCGGCGGTGATGGCAACGGCCTCGTCTTCATCCTCGACGGTGCCCACGTCACCGGCAGTTCGGTCGGCGCCGGCATGGATCTCGGCTCGTTCGGCCGCATCGTCGTCGCCGGGGCGGGTTCGTCGCTTTCCGCCGTGCCGAATGTCGATCGGAGCATGACGGGCAATCTCTATGTCGGTTACGCCGGGGAGGGCGTGATCGTGGTGGCCGAGGGTGGCGCCATTTCGGCCGCCAACGAGATCCGCATCGCCTATGGCATCGCGTCGAGCGTCGGCACGCTGGTCATCGGCTCCGAGTCCGACAGCCCTGCCGCCGCGCCGGGCACCGTCACCGCCCCCAAGATCGTCTTCGGCGATGGTGACGGAACGGTCCTCTTCAATCACACGGCCGAGGATTACGACTTCGACCTCGTCATGGACGGGGCGGGCACGATCCGCGCCTTGGCCGGCGAGACCATCCTGTCGGCGGATTCCCCCGGCTTCTCGGGGGCGGTCGACGTCGAGGGCGGCACGCTGCGCGTCAATGGCGACCTCTCGGGCGGCGACGTGACGGTCTATTCCGGGGCGACCCTCGGCGGCGTCGGCACGATCGGCGATACGGTCGTGCTCGCCGGTGGCGTCCATGCGCCGGGCAATTCCATCGGCACGCAGACGATCGACGGCGACTATACCAATAGCGGCACGCTGCGGGTCGAAATCGGCGTCGGCGGCTGGGACAAGCTGATCGTCACCGGCGAGGTCGACGTCTCGGCCGCGCGGCTCGACATCGTGCCCTGGCCTTCTTCCGGCGTTTCCGTCTCGGTGATCGATTCGCCCTTCGTGATCATCGAGAACCAGAGCGGGCAGGCCTCTGTCGCGCAGTTCGGCTCGATCCGCGATTTCGCCTTCCTCGACGCAGATGTCGTCTATGACGCCGGGGCGGACGACAACGACGTCGTGCTGACGCTGACCCGCAACGGCCGCGGCTTCGTCGACGCGGCTGTGACGCGCAATCAGGCCGAGACGGCGGCGGGCGCCGATTCGCTGCCGACATCGAGCGCGGTGTGGAACGCCGTTGCCTTCGCCGCCGACGACGCCGAGGCGGCCGGGATTCTCGACCAGCTTTCCGGCGAGATCCACGCCTCCTTCGCCGGCGCATTGATCGTCAACAGCCGCTTCGTCCGCGATGCAGCGACGATGCGCCTCGACTCCGCCTTCGACGCGCCGGTCGCGCAGGCGCTCGGCTACGGACCCGATGGCGCCGACCGTCTCGCCGCCGCCGCCGACCGGCTCAGCTACTGGATGGGCGGCTATGGCGCCTGGGGCAGCCAGGACGGTGACGGCAATGCCGCCGGCATCGACACCTCGACGGGCGGCGTGCTGATCGGCGCCGACGGCGCGGTCGGCGGCTGGCGGCTCGGTGCGCTGGTCGGCTATGGCGTGACGAGCGCCGACGCCGACGCGCGGACGTCGTCGGCCGACAGCGACGACGTCCATCTCGGCCTCTATGCCGGCACGACGTCGGGACCCTTCGCCGTCCGTTCGGGCCTCGCCTACAGCTTCCACAGCATCTCGAGCACGCGCCATATCGCGGTGCCGGGCCTCGAGGAGACGCTGAAGAGCGATTACGACGCGGGGACGACGCAGGTCTTCGGCGAGGTCGGCTACACGATCTCGACCGACCATGCCCGCTTCGAGCCCTTCGCCGGCCTCGCCTATGTCCATCTCGCGACCGATGGCTTCACCGAGACGGGCGGGCTCTCGGCGCTCGTCGTGGACGACAGCGGCAACGACACCGCCTTCGCGACGCTCGGCATCCGCGCCTCGAGCGCCTTCCTGCTCGGCCAGAAGATGGCGTCCCTGCGGGGCACCGTCGCCTGGCAGCACGCCTTTGGTGACACCGAGGCGGCCATCGGCCAGGCCTTCGACGGCGGCATCGCCTTCACGGTCGCCGGCGCGCCGATCGGCACCGACGCGGCGCTCGTCGAGGCGGGCCTGGCCGTCGATCTCTCCGAGGCCGCCCGCTTCGATATCGGCTATCGCGGCCGGATCGGCGACGACGCACAGGATCACGGCCTGAGGGCGGATTTCGGCCTGCGCTTCTGAGCTTCCCAGCACAACGAAAAGGGCCTCCCGCGGCGCCGCGGGAGGCCCTTTTCGCATCCGGCTCGCGGCGGCGTCAGGCCGCGCGGCGGCGATCGTGCCGGCCTTCGCCGATCTCCTCGATGATCTTGCCGACGAAGGCGTCGAGATCCTGGGGCGACCGGCTGGTGACGATGCCCTCGTCGGTCACGACCTCCTGATCCACCCAGTTCGCGCCGGCGTTCTTCACGTCGGTCTTGATCGAGCCGAAGGATGTCGCCGTCCGGCCGCGCAACGCATCCGCCTCGACGAGCAGCCACGGGCCGTGGCAGATCGCGGCCACCACCTTGCCGTCGTCGACGAAGCGGCGCACCAGCGCGACGGCCTTTTCGTCCCGGCGCAGGATGTCCGGGTTGATCTGGCCGCCGGGTATGACGAGGGCGTCATAGCGGGCAGGGTCGACCGCCTCGATGGCGAGGTCGGCGTCGAGCGTGTCGCCCCAGTTCTTCTCCGCCCAGGCCTTGACCGGCTTGCCGCCCGGCGAGGCGATCTGGACGGTCGCGCCGGCCCGGCGCAGTTCTTCGAGCGGCGTCTTCAGCTCGGATTCCTCGAAGCCGTCGGCCGAAATGATCAGGACCTTCGCGTCCGAAATGCGCGGCATCTTCTTCTCCTTCTGGTTCCTCCGGCCCCTCGGAATGTCGGGGGTGATCGTCTTCTGCCGATCAGAGCCGCGGCAGGTCCTGGCCGAGCGGCGGGATGTAATCCGGTTCGGCGCCCGCCTGGTCGTCGATGCCCGCATCGTCGACGGGATAGGGCTCGCCGCGGACCCGGCCGAGCGGATTGGTCGCCGGAATCTCCTGCGGTTCGCTCTGCGGCAGCTCGGACGGCGTATTGCCGGGCTCGCTTTCCGGTGTCGGCTCGGGCGGCTGCGGCATGGGCTGCGGGTCGTGCAGCGGCTGCGGCTGCTCGGGCGTGCGGGTCGGCTGCGCGGGATCGGACATGGTTCAATCTCCTTCGCCTGACCAACAGGCCGGGCGGGGAGGGGTTCCACACGCGAACGCGCTCGGTCGCCGCGAGGACTGGCCGGATCGCCCGCCGCTCCGTAGCATGGCGCCCGCGATTCACTGGAGGAGAAGAGGCCATGCAGACCCGCGCCGCCGTCGCCTGGGAGGCGAAGAAGCCGTTGACGATCGAGACCGTGTCGCTCGATGGTCCGGGCCCGGGCGAGGTGCTCGTCGAGATCATGGCGACCGGCGTCTGCCACACCGACGCCTACACGCTGTCGGGCCTCGATTCGGAGGGCAAGTTCCCGGCGATCCTCGGTCACGAAGGCGCCGGCATCGTCCGCGAGGTCGGCGCCGGTGTGACGAGCGTGCGCGTCGGCGATCACGTCATCCCGCTCTACACGCCGGAATGCCGGCAGTGCAAAACCTGCCTGTCGCGCCGGTCGAACCTCTGCACCTCGATCCGCTCGACGCAGGGGCAGGGCCTGATGCCCGACGGCACCAGCCGCTTCGCCTGCGAGGGCGACACCGTCTTCCACTATATGGGCTGCTCGACCTTCTCGAACTTCACCGTGCTGCCGGAGATCGCGGTCGCGAAGGTGCGTGAGGACGCCCCCTTCGAGAAGATCTGCTATATCGGCTGCGGCGTGACGACGGGCATCGGCGCGGTGGTCTACACGGCGAAGGTCTGGCCGGGTGCCAATGTCGTGGTCTTCGGCCTCGGCGGCATCGGCCTCAACGTCATCCAGGGCGCCCGCATGGTCGGCGCCGACAAGATCATCGGCGTCGATCTCAATCCCGCCAAGGCCGAGATGGCGCGCCGCTTCGGCATGACGCATTTCGTCAATCCGGACGAGGTCGGCCGCGACAAGGTCGTTCAGGCGATCGTCGACCTGACCGGTGGCGGCGCCGATTTCTCCTTCGAGTGCATCGGCAATGTCCACACCATGCGCCAGGCGCTCGAATGCTGCCATCGCGGCTGGGGCGAGTCGATCATCATCGGCGTCGCGCCGTCCGGCACCGAGATCTCGACCCGGCCGTTCCAGCTCGTCACCGGCCGGGTCTGGAAGGGATCGGCCTTCGGCGGCGCCCGCGGCCGGACCGACGTTCCGAAGATCGTCGACTGGTATATGGACGGCAAGATCGAGATCGACCCGCTGATCACCCATGTGATGCCGCTCGAGGAGATCAATACGGCCTTCGAACTGATGGAGAAGGGCGAGTCGATCCGCTCCGTCGTGGTGTTCTGAGACCGCGCGCCGCGCGCGTTCGATGTTGCCGCCCGGCCGGCTTCCCTGTAAGCCGCGTCGGGGGCCCTGGACGAGCGAGGACGACGTGGCGACGGTCGGAACGATGGCCTCCGCGCCCGAAGCGGGCATGATCGGCCGCCTCGCCGAGGCGGTCGAACGGTTTCTCGGCGCGGTCGCCGCCTCGCGGTCGGCGAGCCTCGCCCTCGTCGCGGCGGTCGCCTTCCTCGCCTTCCTGCCCGGCCTCGTGACGCTCGCGCCGTCCGACCGCGACGAGCCGCGCTTCGCGCAGGCGACCAAGCAGATGGTCGAGACGGGCGACTATTTCGACATCCGCTTCCAGACCGAGCCGCGCTACAAGAAGCCGGTCGGCATCTACTGGCTGCAGGCGGCGGCCGTCCATCTCTCGGGGGACGGCGCCGCGGCGCCGATCTGGATCTATCGGCTGCCCTCGTTCCTCGCCGCGATCGGCAGCGCCTGCGCCGTCTGGTGGATGGCGCTCGCCTTCGGCCGGCCGCGCGCCGCGCTGCTCGCCGGGCTGATGATGGCCTCCTGCCTCGTGCTCGGCGTCGAGGCGCGGCTCGCCAAGACGGATGCCGCGCTCCTCCTCACCAGCACGGTGGCGCTCGGCGTGCTGGCGCGCGCCTATGTCGGGCGGGGCGCGCCGCTCGGCCGTTGGCTGCCCTTTCTGTTCTGGACCGCGCTCGGCCTCGGTATCCTGATCAAGGGCCCGATCGGGCCGGGCCTCGTCGCGCTCGCCGCGCTCGCCCTGTCCGTCGAGCGCGGCGATCTTCGCTGGCTGGCGCCGCTGCGGCCGGCTCTCGGCGCGGTCTGGATGCTCCTCCTCGCGCTGCCCTGGTTCATCGCCATTACCGCGACGAGCGGGCTGACCTTCTTCCGCGAGTCGGTCGGCCGCGACATGCTGCAGAAGGTGTCGAGCGGCGTCGAATCGCACGGCGCACCGCCCGGCACCTATGCGCTGCTCGCGCTCGTCACCTTCTGGCCCGGCTCGATCGCGCTCGTCCCGGCGATCCGATCGATCTTCGACCGGCTGCGCGACCCCGCCATCCGCTTCGCTCTATTGTCCGGTGTGCCGCTCTTCCTGATCTTCGAGGCGCTGCCGACGAAGCTTCCGCATTATGTCCTGCCGGTCTATCCGCTGATCGCGCTCGCCGTGGCGACGGCGCTCGACGAGGGCGGGGGGCGGGTGCGCGGCTGGCTGACCGGGCTCGCGAGCTTCGGCGGCGCGACCATGGCGGCGGCGCTCGCCGTCGCCTCCGTGCTGCTTTCCTTCCATTTCGGCGAGCCGCTGCCGATCGCCGGGCTCGCGATCCTCGTGCCGGCGGTCGCGATCGGCATGGTCGCCGGCCTCGTCTATCGCCACTCGGCCGTGGCCGGCTCGACCTTCGCGGTCGCCGGAGCGCTCGTCACCTATCTGGGCGTGTTCGGCTTCGTCCTGCCCGGCCTCGAGGCGCTCCGGTTGAGCGAGCGGCTCGTCGCGGCGGGCCGCGCCGTGCTGACCTGCCCCGAGCCGGAATTCGCCAGCGCCGGTTTCGGCGAGCCCAGCCTCGTCTTCATCGCGGGAACGAAGACCGTGCTCGGCGGCGGCGACGACGCGGCCGACTTCCTTGCCGGCGGTGGTTGCCGGCTCGCCTTCGTCGACCGGCGCGAGCTGGAGAGCTTCAATTCCCGGATCGACGATCTCGGTCTCGACGTCGTCGGCCACGGCACGGTGTTCGGCTACAATCTGTCGAAGGACCGGACGCAGCGCATGGAGCTCTATACGCTCGCCGGCGCGCCGCGGTGACCATGTCGGCGTCGGGCGGAGGGCTCCGCGCCAATCTCGCCGGCGTGGCGTCGCACGCCCGGCGGGCCGCGGGCCGCCGCACCCGGCCGCCGCGCCGCGTCGACGCGATGATCGTCAGTGCGGCCGCGGTGACGCTCGTCCTCGCCGCGGCGATCCTCGCGGTCGGCCTCGGCCTCGACCGGCGTTCGATCGCAATCGCGCAGGATTCGCCGGCACCGGTGATCGCCTTCTTCGCCGTTCTCTCGGAACTCGGCCGTTCTTATTGGACGCTGGTGCCGAGCGGCCTTCTGGTCCTTCTTCTGCTTTGCGGCGACTGGCGGCGGGTCGAGCCCCGGGCGCGCGCCGCCTGGGCGGAGATCGGTGCGCTCGCCGCCTTCATCTTCGGTGCGGTTGGGGGGGCGGCGATCCTCGTCAACATCGCCAAGGAACTGGTGGGGAGGGGGCGGCCGCAGACCTTTGGCGAGATCGGCTGGCTCGGCTTCGAGCCGTTCCGCTTCGACTGGACCTGGCAGAGCTTCCCGTCCGGCCATTCGACGACGGCCGGAGCGCTGCTCGTCATCGGCGCGCTGGTCTTTCCGCGCCGGCAGGGGGCGTTCCTCGCCTTCGGCCTGGGCGTCGCGATCAGCCGTGTGTTCGTCGGCGCACATTATCCGAGCGACATCATCGCCGGCCTCGCCGTGGGCATCCTGTTCTCGCTGTGGCTCGCCGCGGTGTTTCGCCGTTGCGGCTGGGGCTTTGCACGGCACGGTCCCGACTCTATAAGGGCGCGCACCGCGGCACTGCGGCGGCTCCTGGCGCGGCCTCGGGGCGGCCGGGCGCTCCTCGCGGCGCTCGGCACAGCCTTGTCGCTTCGGCAGGCGCCCATCCGGGGAAGGTGATGACGACAGCCGCTCTTCGGCCGACCGGGCCGTCCACCGCCGGTGCGCCCGCGGTCTCCGTGGTCATTCCCGCCTGCAACGAGGCGGAGAACCTGCCGGAACTCGTCGGCGAGATCGAGGCGGCGCTCCGCGCCGTCGATTACGAGATCGTCCTCGTGGACGACGCCTCGACCGACGCGACGCCCACGGTGATCGCCGGTCTGGCCCGGCGCAGTCCCAGGATCCGCGGCGTCCGGCACGACGGCCGTTCGGGACAAAGCGCGGCGGTCCGCTCCGGCGTACTCGCAGCGCGGGGCGCGGTGATCGTCACGATCGACGGCGACGGCCAGAACGACCCCGCCTATATGCCGGCGCTGCTCGCGGCGCTCGAGCGCGGCGGCCCGAAGCTCGGCATCGTCGCGGGGCAGCGGCTGAAGCGCACCGACAGCGGCGCCAAGCGGCTCGCCTCACGCTTCGCCAACCGGCTGCGCGGCGCGATCCTCAAGGACGGAACGCGCGATTCGGGCTGTGGCCTCAAGGCGGTGCGGCGCGAGGTGTTCGTGCTGCTGCCCTTCTTCGACGGCTGGCATCGCTATCTGCCGGCGCTGGTCCTGCGCGAAGGCTATGGCGTCGCCCATGTCGACGTCGTGGACCGGAATCGCCGCCACGGCGTTTCCAAATACGGCATTCTCGATCGGGCGCTCGTCGGAGCGCTCGATCTGTTCGGTGTGTGGTGGCTGCGCCGGAGGCGGCGGAACGTACCCACCGTTTCGGAGATCGGCTCGAATGGCCCCTGACGTCCTCGCCAGCTTCAGCCGCTGGCTTCATTCCGTCTTCATCGACCAGCTCGACATCTGGGTTGTGGTCGGACTCCTCGCGCAGTTCCTGTTCACCATGCGCTTCGTGGTGCAGTGGATCGCCTCGGAGCGCGCCCGCCGCAGCGTCGTGCCGGCGGCGTTCTGGACGTTCTCGATCCTCGGCGGCAGCATGCTGCTCGTCTATGCGATCTATCGCGAGGACCCGGTGTTCATCCTCGGCCAGGCCGCCGGCCTCTTCATCTATCTGCGCAACATCTGGTTCATCCGCCGCGAGAAGCGCGAGGCGAACGGCGCCCCGGTCGTCAGCTGAGATTGCCGACGCGGGCAAAGCCCGCCTCGAGATCCTCGATCAGGTCGGCCGGGTCCTCTAGGCCGATATGGAGGCGGACGAGCGCTCCGCCGGCCTCGAACGGCGCGACGGTCCTCAGACCGGCGAGCCGGGCCGGCACGGCGAGACTCTCGAACCCGCCCCAGGAATAGCCGATGCCGAAAAGCGAAAGTGCTTCGAGGAAGGCGGCGGCCTTTCCATCGCTCCAGCCATTGAGCACGACGCCGAACAGCCCGCTCGCCCCGGTCATGTCGCGGCGCCAGAGCGCATGGCCGGGATCGCCGGGAAGCGCCGGATGGAGCACCCGCGCCACCTCCGGCCGGCCCTGCAGCCAGCACGCGACCTCGAGGCCGGACCGCATCTGCCGCTCCATGCGCACCGCGAGAGTCCGCATGCCGCGCAGCGTCAGATAGACATCGTCCGGGGCCGCGGTGAGGCCGAGCGCCTGGTGCGTTTCGCGCAGTTTTCCGAAAGCCCGTGCGTTCGCGGCGATGGTGCCGATCATCACATCCGAATGCCCGCCGAGATATTTGGTGCCGGCCTGGATGGAGAGATCGGCGCCCGCGACGAGCGGCTTGAAGAAGAGCGGCGTCGCCCAGGTGTTGTCGGCGACGAGCACCGCGCCGCGCTCGTGCGCCACGGCGGCGAGCGCCGGCACGTCCTGCATCTCGAAGGTGTAGGAGCCCGGGCTCTCGACATAGACGGCCCGCGTCCGTTCCTCGAAGAGGTCGGCGATGCCGACGCCGATCCGGGGATCATAGAAGGTGGTGCGGATGCCGAGCCGGGCGAGCGTCGTGTCGACGAGCCTGCGCGCGGGCCCGTAGACGCTGTCCGCCATCAGGAGATGGTCGCCCGCCGACAGTACGGAGAGCAGGGCGGTCGAGATCGCCGACAGGCCGGACGGGCAGAGAACGACGCCTTCCGCCTCCTCGAGTTCGGCGACCGCGCCCTCGAGCGCCGCGGTGGTCGGCGTGCCCTGCCGGCCGTAGGTCCAGCGCTGGCCGCCCGGCCGCATCGCTTCCACCGTCTCGAACAGCACGGTCGAGGCGTGCACGACCGGCGGATTGACGAAGGGGCCGGTCAGATCGCCGTCACGGCCGGCGCGAACAAGGCGAGTGGCCGGCCGGCGCGGCGCGCCTTCGTCGGGAGAGGACATGAAACCCCGCAAATTTCGGCTACGAAAAAAACTCGCGCACCGGAGTCAATTAGACCGTGTATCGGCTTGACCGAGGTCGAATAATGACCTCGAATGCGGGGGTCAACGCCGATCCCGCAGGGATGCGAGGGGATCGGCGGTCCGCCGAGGGGGCTTAGCGGGCGGGTCCGGTGCTTGCCGGCCTCGATGGGGAACGGCACGATGCGCACGGTGTGGGCGTGCGGCCCGCTTTCTTCCGATGATCGCGCGGGTAACGCGCCAAACAGAAGGGCTGCATGATGAGGATCAATTTCACTGCCGTTTTCGGAGCCGCCATCGGCGTCGCGCTCGGGCTCGCCGGGGCCGCTTCGGCCGCGACGCTCGACGACGTCAAGGCGAAGGGCTTCGTTCAGTGCGGCGCCAATCCGAGCCTGATCGGCTTCGCCACCGCCGACGAGAAGGGCGAGTGGTCGGGCCTCGACATCGATTTCTGCCGCGCTCTCGCTGCCGCGATCTTCAACGATCCGACCAAGGTCAAGTTCACCCCGCTCAATGCCAAGGAGCGGTTCACCGCGCTGCAGTCGGGCGAGATCGACGTCCTGTCGCGCAATACGACCTGGACCATGTCGCGCGATACCTCGCTCGGCCTGAAGTTCGCCGGCGTGATGTATTATGACGGCCAGGGCTTCCTGGTGCGCAAGGCGCTCGGCGTCTCCTCGGCTCTCGAACTGTCGAATGCGCGCGTCTGCACGCAGACCGGCACCACGACGGAACTCAACCTCGCCGACTATTTCCGCTCGAACAACATGCCCTATGAAGTGGTCGCCTATGAGAAGAACGAAGAAGTTCTTCAGGCCTATGAGGCCGGCCGCTGCGACGTCTATACGACCGACGCTTCCGGTCTCTATGCCGAGCGCCTGAAGCTCGCCGCTCCGGACGATCATATGATCCTGCCGGAGATCATCTCGAAGGAGCCGCTCGGCCCGGTGGTGCGCCAGGGCGACGACCAGTGGTTCAACGTCGTCAAGTGGACCTATTACGCGCTCGTCAATGCCGAGGAGCTCGGCATCACCCAGGCGAATGTCGAGCAGATGAAGACCTCCGAGAATCCGGAGATCAAGCGCTTCGTCGGCGCCGAGGGCGAGTTCGGCTCCGCGATCGGCCTGTCGAACGACTGGGCGGCCAATATCGTCGCCAAGGTCGGCAATTACGGCGAGATCTTCGACCGCAATGTCGGTCCCTCGACGCCGCTCGGCATCGCCCGCGGCCTCAACAATCTGTGGACCAAGGGCGGCCTGCAATACGGCATGCCGATCCGCTGATCGAGACACATCCTCGGGGCCGCTCACCGGCGGCCCCGGTTTTGACGGGCGAGGCGCCGACAAGGCCGAAAACGGTCACGGCGCAACGGAATCGGGAACCGGGCGGATGAACGCCCTGGCTCGAGAGGGGATATGGCGTCAACGGATGTGAGCGGTCCGCCGGTGGACCGTACGTCGTCTCTGATCAACAATCCGCGCTTCCGCGGTCTCTTCTACCAGGTCGCGCTCATTCTCGTCGTCGGCTGGATCGGCTACGACATCTATTCGAATGCGCTCGACAATCTGCGCCGGCTCAATCTCGTTCCGGGCGACGGCTTTCTCGACCGCACCGCCGGCTTCGGCATCATCCAGTCGCTGATCGACTATTCCGAGGCGTCGAGCTATCGCCGGGCGTTGTTCGTCGGGCTCATCAACACGCTGCTCGTCGCTGTGCTCGGCATCGTCTTCGCGACCCTTCTCGGCTTTCTGATCGGCATCGCCCGGCTCTCGCGCAACTGGCTGATCGCCAAGATCGCGGCCGCCTATGTCGAGATCTTCCGCAACACGCCGCTGCTCCTGCAGATCTTCTTCTGGTATTTCGCGGTGCTCCGCTCCGTGCCGGACATGCGCTCGAAATGGAGTCTGTTCGGGATCGCTCACCTCAACATCGGCGGTGTCTACCTGCCACGCCCGGTGTTCGGTCCGGATGCCGGCCTGATCGGCATCGCGCTGCTCGGCGGCGTCGCCGTCTCGATCATCGTCTCCAGCTGGGCGGCGTCGCGCCGGGAGGAGCTCGGCCGTCCGCCGCGGGTCTGGCCCGTCCATCTGGCGCTGATCGTCGGCCTGCCGGTGCTCGTCTTCTTCCTCGTCGGGCGCCCGATCTCCTTCAGCATGCCGGTGTTCAACGAGACCGGACCGCTCTTGCGGCGCGGCTTCGAACGCGGCAGCGGCCTCGTCGTCATCCCCGAGCTCGTCGGGCTCCTGCTCGCCCTCACCATCTACACCGCGGCCTACATCGCCGAGATCGTGCGCGCGGGCATCAGGGCGGTGAGTCACGGCCAGACGGAGGCCGCCTCCTCGCTCGGCCTGCGGCCCGGCCAGACGCTGCGTCTCGTCGTCGTGCCGCAGGCGATGCGGGTGATCATCCCGCCGCTCACCAACCAGTTCCTCAACCTGACGAAGAACTCCTCGCTCGCGGTCGCGATCGCCTATCCCGATCTCGTCTCGGTCGGCGGCACCGTGCTCAACCAGACCGGCCGTGCGGTGGAGATCGTGGGCGTCTGGATGGCAGTGTATCTGGGGCTCAGCGTGCTCACCTCGATCATCATGAACGCCTTCAACCGGCGCGTCGCGCTGGTCGAGCGCTAGGGGGAGCGGCCGGATGAGCAACCCGTCCGTCTATGTCCGCGCCGCGATGGCACCGGCCCAGCCGGCGCCGCGCTCGACCGTCGGCGTCGCCGGCTGGCTGCGGACCAACCTGTTTTCGAGTCTGTGGAACACGGTCCTGACGCTGCTCGCGATCGCCCTGATCGTGTCAATCGTCGTGCCGACCGTGCGCTTCACCCTCGTCGATGCCGTGTGGAGCGGCGAGGGCCGCGAGGCCTGCCTCGCCGCGAATGGCGCCTGCTGGGCCTATGTGAAGGCCTATCTGCCGCAGTTCATCTATGGCCGGTATCCGATCGACGAGCGCTGGCGGGTCGATCTCGTCTACGCCATGCTGGCGCTCGGGCTCGTGCTCCTGATGGTGCCGCGCATCCCGGCGAAGGGCGCGACGCTCGCCTTCATGCTGCTGGTCTTCCCGGTCGTCGCCTTCGTGCTCTTGACCGGCGGCGGTCTGGAACTCGACGGCGGGCTGATTCCCGACGACGTGATGGCACCCTCGGCGTTCCGCTTCTGGATCGAATATGGCGCCGTCTGCGCCGTGCTCCTTGCGCTTGCCGCGGCGCTCGCCGCCTGGCAGGGCGCTTCCGTCGCCCGCACGCTGCGCAATCTCGCCGCCGCGCTCGCCGTGCTCGCGGTCGTGCTCCTCGCGGTGTCCGTCGATGTCGGTCTCGAACATGTCGAGACCGCGAACTGGGGCGGCATGCTCGTGACGCTGGTCGTCGCGGTCACCGGCATGACGGCGTCGATGCCGCTCGGTGTGCTGCTCGCGCTCGGGCGGCGGTCCAACATGCCGGTGGTGCGGCTCGCCTCCGTGGTGTTCATCGAGGTCTGGCGCGGCGTGCCGCTGATCACCGTGCTCTTCATGTCCTCGGTGATGCTGCCGCTCTTCCTGCCCTCGGGCGTGACGATCGACAAGCTGTTCCGGGCGCTGGTCGGCGTCGCCCTCTTCAACTCGGCCTATATGGCGGAGGTGATCCGAGGCGGCCTGCAGGCGATCCCGCGCGGCCAGTACGAGGCGGCCCGCGCGCTCGGCCTCGGCTACTGGCAGATGATGCGGATGATCGTGCTGCCGCAGGCGCTGCGGCTCGTCATCCCCGGCATCGTCGGCTCCTTCATCTCGCTGTTCAAGGACACCACGCTCGTCCTGATCATCGGCCTGTTCGATTTCCTCGGCCAGATCCAGGCTTCGGCGAACAGCGCCACCTGGGCCTCGCCGGTCACCGGGATCAGCGGCTATATCTTCGCCGCCTTCGTCTACTGGATCTTCTGTTTCGGCATGTCGCAATATGCCGGCTTCGTCGAGCGGCGGCTCGATACCGGCTACAAGAGATGAACAAGGGGAGAGACGATGTCGGACGTTAGCGCCGCCCCCGGCGAGGAACTGGCCGTCGACCGGTCGAAGATGCGGGTGTCGAGTACCGAGGTGGCGATCGAGATGGTCGACGTCAACAAATGGTACGGCGAGTTCCACGTTCTGCGCGACATCAACCTCAAGGTGATGCGCGGCGAGCGGATCGTCGTCGCCGGCCCGTCGGGCTCGGGCAAATCGACCATGATCCGCTGCATCAACCGGCTCGAGGAGCACCAGAAGGGCCGCATCGTCGTCGACGGCAAGGAACTCACCAACGACCTGCGCAAGATCGACGAGGTGCGGCGCGAGGTCGGCATGGTGTTCCAGCACTTCAACCTCTTTCCGCACCTCACGATCCTCGAGAATCTGACGCTCGCGCCGATCCATGTCCGCCGCATGCCCCGGCGCGAGGCGGAGGAGGTGGCGATGCTCTATCTGAAGCGGGTCAAGATCCCCGAGCAGGCGCACAAATATCCGGGCCAGCTCTCCGGCGGCCAGCAGCAGCGCGTCGCCATCGCCCGCTCGCTCTGCATGAATCCGCGCGTCATGCTGTTCGACGAGCCGACCTCGGCGCTCGATCCGGAAATGATCAAGGAAGTGCTCGACGTGATGGTCGGCCTCGCCGAGGAGGGGATGACCATGGTCTGCGTGACGCACGAAATGGGCTTCGCCCGCCAGGTCGCGAACCGCGTGATCTTCATGGATGCCGGCCAGATCGTCGAGCAGAACGAGCCGGAAGCCTTCTTCACCAATCCGCAGCACGACCGGACCAAGCTCTTCCTCAGCCAGATCCTGCACTGAGGGCCGCCGTCTGCCGGGGCCGGTCCCGGCCGGCGGTGCGGAAACGAAAAAGGGGCGCCGCGAGGCGCCCCTTTGTCGTGTGGGTCGACGGGTTACCGGCCGCTGTTGAGCAGGCCGCCGATCGGGCGGATCGCGACGCGGCGGTTGGCGCGTTCCGGTCCGTCCGTCGGGATCTTCAGCTCCTCCTCGCCATAGCCTTGCGTGACAAGGTTTTCCGGCGGGATATTGAAGTATTCCGTGAGGATCGAGGCGACCGACTCGGCGCGGCGGTCCGAGAGTTCGAGGTTCGACAGTTCCGTGCCCACGGCGTCCGTGTGGCCCTCGATCAGATAGACGGCATTCGGGTTGCGCCGGATGGCGCGGGCGAGCGCCTGGCCGAGCGCGTCGAGCTTGTCGATCTCGCCGCCCCGGACCTCGGCCGAACCGGTGTCGAAGGTGATCGCATCGAGATCGATGCGGCGCATCTTGTCGCGCAGCCGCCGGTTCTGGCGGATCTCGTCGAGCGTGTAATCACGCTCGACCCGCGCGACCGGCGGCGCCTCGAGGGCGCGTTCGATGTCCCGCGCGTTCGCCCGGTCGGCATCGACGATATACTCGTCGCGTGGAATGTCGATCACCACGGGCGGCAGATCGAGACCGAAGTCGAAGTCCGGGCGGTCGCGATCCCGCCGCGGCCGGTCGCGCCGATCGCGGACATTGTCGATCAGCACCGTCTCGTCGCCGTTCCGGTCGATCCGGATGCGGCGGATGAGATTGCCGTCGCGATCCGTCACAGTCACGATCTGTACGCCGTTCGGCCGCGTGATGGTGGTGACACGGTCGCCGTTCGGCCGCACCTCCTCCTCGACATCGCGCGCATCGCGGCGGAAGCGCCGCGTATCGTCGTGCTGGATCGTCACACCTTCATCCGTGCGGATGATGATGCGGCCATCGTCGCGCCGGATGATCTCCGCATCGCCGTCGCGCCGCCGATCGGGCCGGCCTTCGCCCCGGTCGCGGCCGTTCTCGTCGCGACGATCACCGCGGTCGCGTCCGTCGCGCGGAGGCGGCGGCGTGCCATCCCGCGGCGGCGGGCCGGCATCGCGGTCGCGCGGCTGGCCGTCGCGATCACGCGGTCGATCGCGATCGCGGCGGGGCTCCTCGGCCGGGGGGGCCGCTTGGGGCGGAGGGGGCGGCGGCGCAGCCTCGGGAGCAGGCGGGGGCGGAGCGGCTTCCGGCGGCGGCGCGGGCTGCTCGTCGCGATCCCGCCGACGCTCGCGCTCGCGGCGCGGCGGCTCCTCGGCCGGCGGCGCAGCCTCGGGAGCGGGCGGCGGGGGTGCAGCTTCGGGCGCCGGCGGCGGCGGGGCGGCTTCCGGCGCGGGCGGGGGCTGGGCCTCTTCGTCCCGGTCGCGGCGACGCTCGCGGCGCGGCGGTTCCTCCGCCGGCGGCGCGGCCTCGGGCGGTGATGCGGCTTCCGGAGCCGGCTGGGCCTCTTCGTCCCGGTCGCGGCGACGCTCGCGGCGCGGCGGTTCCTCCGCCGGCGGCGCGGCCTGTTCGGCCGGTGCGGCCTCCGGGGCGGGCTCCTCGGCGCGCTCGCGCCGGCGCTCGCGCGGCGGTTCCTCGCCGCCGGCGCCCTGCGCCGCCTTCAATTCCTGCAGCGCGCGGGCGAGCGCACGGCGGGCGGCGCGGACATCGCCGCCGCTCGCTTCCGCGTCGCGCAGCGCCGCCTCCGCCTCGTCGACCGCGGCCTGCGCCGCGGCGACGCGGCCGTCCGCCTGTGCGAGCACGATCGGCGCCTCGCTGGCCGCCGCCGCGATGCCCGCCGGCGCGGCGAGCGCGATCGCCGCGACCGTGCCGAGCAGGATGATCCTCGAAGTGCTCATGAACGTTCCTTCTTCTGCCGGCCCGGCGTTCGGGACGCCGGGGCCGCCCCCATTGGCCGCATTCTCTGTTTCATCGGCGCCGGATCGCGGCACCCTGGCGGCGAGACTGCCGCAGGGCGCCTGAACCGTGCCTGAACGCAAAATGGCGCCATTCGGGCGAAGTTCCGGCGGATGTCGGCCGCCCGGGGTGGGCCGCTCAGTCGGCGGGGCCGGTGACGACCGCGGTCTCCGGCCGGCCGCCCCATTCCGCCCAGGAACCGTCATAGATCTTCGGTTGCGGCGCGCCGATCGTTTCGAGCGCCAGCGCCACGACGGCGGCCGTGACGCCGGAGCCGCAGCTCGCGATCACCGGGCGCGTCGGGTCGACGCCTGCGTCGGCGAAGAGCGCGGCGAGCGCGGCGCCGTCCTTGAGCCGGCCGTCGGCGATCACCGCGCTCGCCGGCACGTTGCGGGCGCCCGGCATGTGGCCGGAGCGCAGGCCCGGGCGCGGCTCGGGCGCCTCGCCGCGGAAGCGGTCGCCGGGGCGGGCGTCGACCACCTGCACGCCGTCCGCGCCGAGCGCCGCGGCGACGGTCCCGATCCCGGCGACGGCCTCGGCATCGAGCGCGGCGTGGAAGGTCGCCGCCTCCGGAGCGGCGTCGCCGCTCTCGAGCGGCCGGCCCTCGGCGCGCCATTGCGGCAGGCCTCCATCGAGCACGAACACGTCGCGGGCGCCGAAGACGCGCAGCGTCCAGCGCACGCGCGGTGCGGAGAAGAGGCCGGCGCCGTCATAGACGACGATCGTGTCGGTGTCGGAGAGGCCGAGCGCACCCATCGCGGCGGCGAAATCCCCCGCCGAGGGCAGCATGTGCGGCAGCGGCGAGGCACGGTCGGAGATCGCGTCGATGTCGAAGAACACGGCGCCGGGGATGTGGCCGGCGCGGTATTCGGCGAGCGCGTCGCGGTTGGCGGCGGGCAGATACCAGGAGGCGTCGACCACCTTCACCCCCGGCGCGCCGAGCCGTTCGGCGAGCCATTCGGTCGAGACGAGCGGGCCGGTCATCGGATGTTCCCTTACACGAGGCGGATGCGGACGCGGCGGTTCTGGCGGCCCTTGTTCTCGATCTTGGCGATCGCGAGCGGCCCGATCTCGGCGGTCGAGGCGACATGGGTGCCGCCGCAGGGCTGCAGGTCGACGGAGCCGATCCGCACCAGCCGGACCCGGCCGCTGCCCATCGGCGGCTTGACGCTCATCGTCTTGACGAGACCGGGATTGGCGAGCAGCTCCTCGTCGGTGATCCACTCCGTCGTCACCGGATGATCGCCCGAAACAAGGGCGTTGAGCTTCTCCTCGATCTCCTCCTTCGCCGGCACGGTGCCGTCGATATCGAAATCGAGATGGCCTTCTTCCGGGCCGATCCGCCCGCCGGTGACCGGGAAGGGGAGGACGACCGAGAGGAGGTGCAGCCCGGTGTGGATCCGCATGTGGCCCTGCCGGCTCGGCCAGTCGACCGCGAGGCTCACCCGCTCGCCGACCTCCGGAGGCACGGCGCCCTCCGGCAGGACGTGGACCACCTCGCTCTTCGTCTCGCCATAGACCGTCGTCGCAACGGGGAGAATCGAACCGTCGGCGCGGATCAGCTCGCCGCGGTCGCCGGGCTGGCCGCCGCCGGTCGGGTAGAAGACCGTGCGGTCGAGGATGACGCCGCCCCGCTCGTTGACGGCGAGAACCGTCGCCTCGGCGCGGGTCTCATAGGCGTCGTCGCGAAAGAGCAGGGCAGTCTCGAAGGCCATCAGGTCACCGGCTCATAGGGAATGGCGATGTCGCTCCGGCGCTCGAGAAAGGCCGGCACGGGCAGGCCCTTGTCGCGCAGGAAGGCGGGGTTGAAGAGCTTCGACTGATAGCGGCTGCCATAGTCGCAGAGAATGGTGACGATGCGGTGGCCGGGCCCCAGCTCGCGCGCCATGCGGATGGCGCCGGCGATGTTGACGCCGGACGAGCCGCCGAGCACCAGCCCCTCGTGCTCGGCGAGGTCGAACACCAATCGCACCGCCTCCTGGTCCTCGATCCGCCAGGCCTTGTCGACCGGCGCGCCCTCGAGATTGGCGGTGATGCGGCCCTGTCCGATGCCCTCGGTGATCGAGGAGCCCTCGGCCTTCAGCACGCCTTCCGTATACCAGGAATAGAGCGCCGCGCCGGGCGGGTCGGCAAGGCCGATGGCGATCGAGGGATCGCGCTCCTTGAGCGCGATGCCGACGCCGGCGAGCGTGCCGCCCGAGCCGACCGCGCAGACGAAGCCGTCGATCCGCCCGTCCATGTCGCGCCAGATCTCCGGCCCGGTGCCCTCGATATGGGCCTGCCGGTTGGCGACATTGTCGAACTGGTTGGCCCAGACCGCGCCGTCCGGTTCGGTGGCGGCGAGCTCATCGGCGAGCCGGCCCGACAGTTTCACGTAATTGTTCGGGTTCTTGTAGGGGACGGCGGGCACCTCGACGAGCGTTGCGCCGGCGAGCCGCAGCGCGTCCTTCTTCTCCTGGCTCTGCGTCTCCGGGATGACGATCACCGTGCGGAATCCCAGCGCGCCGCCGACGAGGGCGAGGCCGATGCCGGTATTGCCCGCGGTGCCCTCGACGATCGTGCCACCGGGCCGCAGCACTCCGCGGGCGATCGCATCGCGGACGATGAACAGCGCGGCGCGGTCCTTGACCGACTGGCCGGGATTGAGGAACTCGGCCTTGCCGTAGATCTCGCAGCCGGTCGCCTCGGAGGCGCGGTTGAGCCGGATCAGCGGCGTGTTGCCGATGGTGTCGAGGACGGAGGCGGCTGGGGGCATGGAGTCCTTCGTGTGGCGCCGGCCCTCTGCGACCTGAGCGGGACGGAAGCCGAAACTAATGCCTCGGCCCGGGCCTATCAAGGAATGGACGTCTTCATCTCCCGCCCGCGGGAGAAGGACGTTCGGCAAGGCCGCCGTCGGGGCGCGGCCGCAGCCGCAGGAAGGCCGGCCGCTCGAAGAGGAAGCGCGCCGGCGTGTCCCGCACGAGCCGGGCGAGTGCAACCGGCATCGCCACGGCGGTTGCGCTGACGACGAGAGAGGTGGTGCCGAGATCGAAGAGGCCGAGCTTCAGCAGCACGACACGCGCGATCGCCATCGGCAGGAAGAAGGCGAGATAGACGACGATCGAGCGGCTGCCGAGCGCCCGCAACCAGCCCGCGGCGCGGAGCGGGGCCGCGAGCGCCGCCCCGGTCACCACCGCGCCGGCGCCGAGAAAGCCGAGCAGAAGGCCGAGGCCGGGCACCTCCGAGACGCCGGTCGCGACCGCCGCGCCGTTCGCGATCCCCCAGGCGATCAGTCCGCCGAGGGCCGCCGCCCGGTGCCGCGCCGCGGCGTCCGCGAGGCGGAAGATCGCCGGCGCGAGGGCGTAGCCGGCATAGAAATAGACGAAGCGGGCGGCGAATTCGTCGGGCACCATCCAACCCGTGTCGATGCGCGCGACCTGCAGCGCCGCCGCCGCGGCGAGCACGAGCGGCCCGGGCACGCCGCGCAGCACTTTCGCGACGACGAAGAAGATCGGCAGCAGATAGATGAACCAGAGCGTGCCGAACGGATCGATGAAGGCGAGCAGATAGGCCTGAAAGGCCGCCTCGGCGCCCCCTTCGGCCGCCATGCCGGGCGCCTTGAAGGCGAACTGGATGGTCAGCCACAGGACGTAGAAATAGGCGAAGTGGAGGACCTTGCGGTCGAGATGGTCGCGCCAGGGGCGGTCGATCACCCGGGCGAGAAAGAGGCCGGAGATCATGAAGAAGTCCGGCATGCGGAAGGGCTTCGCGAAGGCGACGACATGCGTCATCCAGCCTTGGGCACCCGCCGCCTTCTCGACGCCGAGCGTCGAGTGCATCACCACGACCATGACGATGCAGAACCCCTTGGCGATGTCGACCCAGTCGACCCGCCCCGTTCCCGTGCCCCTCGGCATGCCTGTCATAGGCGGAGAGAAACAGCGCCGCGGCCGGCTTGTAAAGCGCCGCCGTCCACTCAGGCCGCGTGAGCACCCCGCTGGGCTTCGGGCTTGCGCAGCGGCGGCCGCTCGTCGGCATTCGGCCCGGCGAGCGCGAGAATGGCATCGAGCCGGCGCGGATAGGGGCCGATGCGCGTGCCGTTGGGGCGGACGATGAAATAGGATCCGGGCGAAACGTAGCGAATCTCGGCGTTCATGGCGCGACCTCCGGCACGTTCCAAACGACCGGCGTCCCGCTTCGTTCCCAAGCGGAAGGAGACCCTCACCCTTTGCATCCAGGCTCGGCTTCGCTCGCCAAGATGCAAAGCCCTCTCCCGCGGAGCGGGAGAGGGGATGCCCGATCCCGGTGCATCCTCTCAGGATGCTCGGACTATGGGGCGCGTACATCGCGGAATGGCCGGCCTGAAGGCGAGCGCCACGGCCGGGACCCCCTCTCCCGCTCCGCGGGAGAGGGCCGGGGTGAGGGCCTTTCCTCCGTCGATGAAGAGAGGCGCACCCTCACCCTTCCGGCCTGAGCATCTCGGCCGCTGCCGCGGCCTGCGACGCCAAGGCCGGAAGCCCTCTCCCCCCTCGGGGGGGGGGGGGGGGGGGGGCGCGGGGGGGGCGGGGGGGGGGCGCCCCCCCCCCCCACCCCCCGCGGC
>NZ_JACHOO010000011.1:0-54717 GCF_014199915.1 Prosthecomicrobium pneumaticum
CACTCCCCTTGCGGGGCGTTCGACTTGCATGTGTTAGGCCTGCCGCCAGCGTTCGTTCTGAGCCAGGATCAAACTCTCAGATTGAATGAGAGAGTAATCGGCTTGGTCACTACGTATTGACGAGTCCCAAGCACACCGTCGCTCCAGCGCCATTCCTGACACCAAAACGACATGCGAGCTTGATAAACGTAGTGCCGCCGAAGTCTCGTTCGACTTCCAGCCCGAAGACCGGAAGTCCGCAAGGACCTCGCCGTCTACGTTTCTCTTTCTTCCTATGCACTTGTCAAAGAACCGATGGCTTCCGCCATCCAAACCAGCTCGCCACAAGGGCCGAACCGTTGTCGCTGTCCTAGCCACCTCGCGGCGTCTTGTCCAGCGCTTTTTTCAAAACTCAGAGACGAGTTTTTCTGCTCGCCAGCGGCAGCGCCGCCGTCGTTGTGGCGCTATATAGGCCCACACCAACAAAACCGTCAATCCCCAAAGTCAGAAATCCGTCACGACAACCGGAACAAATTTCGCCGGCTGTGGATAAACATACGGCGGACATGCGCAAAATCAAGGCAATCCGCGGCTTGGAGGGCGATATTCCGTTTCGTGCCGAACGATCCTCGCCGCCCGCACCGACGGCTGCCCGGTCGCTTCCATGGCGAGGAACGGCCTACACCGTCTCTGCACTCCGCGCTCGATCGAGCGCCGAGAGACCCCGCAGCCGGGCCGCATCGCGCGCCGGGGGCGCCCCGAAAAGCCGGGCATATTCGCGGCTGAACTGTGAGGCGCTCTCATAGCCGACCGCGAACCCGACCGCGCCGGCATCGCCCTGCCGCGACAGGAGCAACTGCCGCGCTTCCTGAAGTCGGATGTGCTTCTGGAACTGCAGCGGGCTCATCGCCGTCACCGCCCGGAAATGGCGGTGGAAGGTCGAGTGGCTCATCCCCGCCACCTCGGCGAGCGCCTCGATGCGGAGCGGGCGGTCGTAATGGCGCCTTATCCAGTCGATCGCCCGGCTGACCCGCGACAGCCGGCTGTCGGCGAGCGCGATCTGGCGCAGCATGGCGCCCTGCGGCCCGGTCAGCAGCCGATAGAGGATCTCGCGCTCGGCGAGCGGCGCCAGCATGGCGATCTCACCCGGCCGGTCGAGCAGGCGCATGAGCCGTTTGACAGGATCGAGCAGATCCGGCGTCACCGGGCTGACCGCCATGCCGATCGGCGCGGGCGGTTCCGGCTCGGCACCGCCCATCTCGATCAGCATGGTGGCGAGCGCGGTCCGGTCGAGCGCGAGGCTGAAGGCGAGATAGGGGGCGTCCGGAGAGGCCGCGACGATCTCGCCGCTCACCGGCATGTCGACGGAGACGACGATGTATTTCGCCTCGTCATAGACGAGCACGCGGTCGCCGACGAGGAGCCGCTTGGCGCCTTGCGCGACGACGCAGAAGAGCGGCTGGTAGACGCTGGGGGCCGCCGTCGTCGTCGCCTCGGCCCGCAGAAGCGAGACCCCGGGGATCGCCGTCGCCGTCCGGCCGATGGGGCCGTGCCGGGCGATGAGGCTGCGCAACTCGTCCATGGGGAGCCCTCCGTCCGTCTCATGATCGGCGCTCAGGTGCGCCCGCGGCGGCGCACCTGCAAGACCGCCCGGCGCGCTGCGGCAGGATCGTGCAAGAAGGCGGCAGCATTCGGCTAGGCGCGAACACGCCGCGACGCCATTTGCCGGTCATCACACAACAATGGGAGACCGCTATGACCAAGACCTGGTTCGTCACGGGTGCGAGCCGCGGCCTCGGCGCTGCGATCGCCACGGCCGCCCTCGATGCGGGCGATCGCGTCGTCGCGACCGGCCGCGATCCGGCGGCGATCACCGCCGCCCTCGGCGCGGGCGAGGACCGCCTCCTGGCGCTGCGCCTCGACGTCGCGGCGGCCGGCGAAGCCGAAGCGGCGGCGGCGGCGGCGCTCGAGCGGTTCGGCCGCATCGACGTGCTCGTCAACAATGCCGGCTACGGCCATCTCGGCCTCTTCGAGGAGACCGCACCCGAGGATGCGGAGCGCCAGTTCGCCACCAATGTCTTCGGCCTGTTCGCCGTGACGCGGGCGGTGCTCCCCGCGATGCGGCGGCAGCGCTCCGGCCATGTCTTCAACCTTTCCTCGATCGCGGGCGTCCGCGGCGGACCGGGCGGCAGCCTCTATTGCGCGAGCAAGTTCGCCGTCGCCGGCTTCTCCGAATCGCTCGCCAACGAGGTCGCCGGGCTCGGCATCAAGGTCACCATCGTCGAGCCGGGCTTCTTCCGGACCGATTTCCTCGACCCGCGTTCCGTCGCGATCAGCACCGGCGGGATCGAGGACTACCGGACGCTCTCGGAGCAGATCCACACGCTCTACCGCGAGCGCAACCACCAGCAGGCGGGCGATCCGGCGAAGCTCGCCGCCGCGCTCGTCCGGCTCGCGGGCGAGGCCGAGCCGCCGCTCCATTTCGCGGTCGGCAGCGACGCGGTCGAGGTCGTCTCGACGAAGCTCGCGAACTGGACCCGCGAATTCGAGGCCTGGCGCGCACTGTCCGCCTCGACCGACGGCGCCTTCTGACGCCCGCCGGCGGCCCGCGCCCACCCCCCTCCCCCACCTCGGAGATTCCCATGCGCTACAACACCCTCGGCGGCACCGGCCTGATCGTCTCGGAGATCTGCCTCGGCGCCATGACCTTCGGCGGCCGCGGCTTCTGGACCGCCATCGGCGAACTCGACCAGGCGGCCGCCGACCGGCTCGTCGCCCGCGCGCTCGAGGCGGGCGTGAACTTCATCGACACGGCCGACGTCTATTCGGAGGGCGTCTCGGAAGAGATCACCGGCCGGGCGATCCGCGCCTCCGGCCGGCCGCGCAGCGAGGTGGTCGTCGCCACCAAGGCCTATGGCAGGACCGGAGAGGGGCCGAACGGCCGCGGCGCCTCGCGCGGCCATCTCGCCGATGCGGTCAAGGCGAGCCTGAAACGGCTCGGCACCGACCACATCGATCTCTACCAGATCCACGGCTTCGACCCGCTGACGCCGGTCGAGGAGACGGTCCGCGCGCTCGACGACCTCGTCCGCCAGGGCCATGTCCGCTATGTCGGCGTTTCGAACTGGGCGGCCTGGCAGATCATGAAGGCGCTCGGCCTTGCGGAGCGGCACGGGCTCGCGCGCTTCGCCTCGCTGCAGGCCTATTATTCGATCGCCGGCCGCGATCTCGAGCGGGAGATCGTGCCCCTCCTCAGCGATCAGAAGATCGGCCTGATGGTGTGGAGCCCGCTCGCCGGCGGCCTGCTGTCGGGCAAGTTCGACCGCGACGGCAACGGCCCCGAAGGCGCGCGCCGCCTGAACTTCGACTTCCCCCCGGTCGAGCGCGACCGTGCCTTCGCCGCCATCGAGACGATGCGGACGATCGGCGCCGAGAGGGGCGTCTCGGTCGCGCGCATCGCACTCGCCTGGCTGCTCGCCCAGCCGGTCGTGACGAGCGTCATCGTCGGCGCGAAGACGGTCGAGCAGCTCGACGACAATCTCGCCGCGACGGCGGTGACCCTTTCGGCGGACGAGCTCTCGCGGCTCGACGCGGTGAGCGCGCTGCCGCGCGAATATCCCGGCTGGATGCTCGAGCGGCAGGGCACGGACCGGATCGGCGACGTCGCCCGGCGCTGACGGCCGCCGCCTCTCCTGCCGCTCGCCTCGCCCGGCGGTCCCGGGTCACGCGGCAAACCACCGCGCGACCAGACCCTCGACATGCGCGAAGGCGGCCTCTGCGGCAACGGCCGCACGGGCTTCCTCGTCCGCGCCGAGGGCGAGCCCGTCGAGCGCCTCCGTGAAGCGGCGCCAGTGGCGGGCGCGGCCGTCCGGATGGCCGGCGAGATGGCGGGCGCCGAAGCGCTCCGACAGGCCGAGCCCGGCGACGGCCGCGAGCAGGAAGGCGGCGCCGAGGCGGGAGCCTTCGGCGACATAGAGCGCACCGGCGGCCGCGGCCCGGTCGGCCGGAAGAGCGGGCGCGAAAAGAGGCGCCGCCTCCCCGGCCGGCGGCGGGGCGCCGAGATCGGCGAGATCGGCCGCGACAGCCGGCAGGCGCCGACGTCCGGCGAGATCGGGCAGGAGGGCCGCGAGATCGGGATCGGCGTAGAGCGGATCGACGGCGCGGTGGAAGGCGAACTGCACGGCGAGAAAGCGGGCATAGCGCGCCCGGCTCTCGAACGGGCGGGCGGCCGCGATCGCCGCGTCGAGGCGATGATGGCTGGCCGCGGTCGCCGCCTTCAAGTGTCCCGCGAGGCCCGCAGGTTCCGCCGCGGCGGTGCTCGCCCTCATGGCCGCCTCCTCGACCCCGCGGCTCCGGCACTCCGGGGGTGAACGCGCCGGCTCACCCGAGACGCCCCCGGAACGGCAACCAGCGGCCGAAGGGATAGAACGGCCGGCCAGCCGGCCGCACCGGCGGGGCGCGACGTTCGACCAGGGCGGCGAGACGATCGAAAGCGGGCACGCGGACGGTCTCGATCATCGACGTCAGCGCCGCCGGCAGCGGGCGGTCGCGCCAGCGGAAATGGGCCTCATAGGCCTCGCGCTCGGCAGTGAGACGGCGCAGATGGGCCGCGAGCGCCGCCATATCGGCGAACCGGCCGGCATCGATATAGCTGCCCTCGGGGGCGAAAGCCGGAGCGTTCGGCGCGCCGAGATAGATCGGCACCGCGCCGGCGAGAAGCGGATCATAGAGCTTCTCGGTGACGTAATCGGGCGCGATCGCGTTCTCGAAGGCGATGCAGAACGGATAGGCCGCGATCACCGCGGCCTTGGTCGCCGGGCCGCGATCGGGCTGCGGGAGATCGCGATTGTGCATGAAGGCGCCGTAGGAATCGATCGGCAGGTGGCGGGCGAGGTCGGCGAGGAGGGCGTTGCGGCCGCTCGCGGTGAGCTTCGAGGACTGGAAGAGGGCGACCGGACGGTCCCAGTGCTTGGGCGTGCGGGGGGCCGCCCGCGCCGCGGCGAAGGCCTCGGCCGGCGGCAGATAGGGCGTCCAGACATCCGCATCGCGTTGATAGGTCATGCGCAGGTCGAAATGGCGCATCACCTCCGGATCGGCGAGGGGGCGACAGTTGACGATGCTCTCCATCGTCCAGGCGACCCAGAGCTGGCCCGGCCATTTCGGCATGCCGCGCAGGCCCTTGCGGACGATATCGGGCAGGTGAAAGACGACCGCATCAGCCTGCGCGATCCGGCTCCGGTCGGTGGTGAACACGGTGTCGGCGTCCGGCCGGGCACTGTCGGTCGCGACGGGCGCACCGAAGAAGCCGGTCTGGATGAGAATGAGCGGCATCGGCTCAGCCTTTGTCCGGCCTGCCGGCGGGCCCGGCGAGCCCGGCGGCGATCGCCGCGTCGACCACTGCGGCGCCGAAGCGGCCGAGCACATGGGCGCGCGCCTCCGCCCGCTGCCGTGCGGCGAAGTCGGCATCGCGCCACAGCCGCTCGATCGCCGCAACGAACGACTCGGGCCGCTCGGCGATCAGAACGTGCCGTCCCGGCTCGAGATCGAGTCCCTCGACGGCGAGCGCCGTCGCCACGACGGGCAGGCCGGCGGCCATCGCCTCGAGCACCTTGATGCGTGTGCCGCCCCCCACCCGCAGCGGCACCGCCGCGACATCGGCGGCGGCATAGAGGGACCCGAGATCGTCGGGTCCTTCGACAAGGGTGACGCCGGGACCGGCGAGCGCCCGCACCCGGTGATGCGGCGCGCGGCCGGCGAGCACCAGTGTCGCGCCGGGCAGGCGGCGGCGCAGGAGCGGCAGCAGGCGGCGGGCGAGGAAGAGCGCGGCTGCGATGTTGGGGCGATAGCGGAGATGGCCGACGAAGAGGAGGCGCGGCCCGTCCTGGCGAAGACGCGCATCGGGTTCCCCGGCCAGCGCACCGTCGCGCCATGTCGAGGGAACGGCGTTCGGCACCACGCGGAGCGGCGGGACGCCGGGATGGAGACGGGCGAGCCGGGCGGCATCGATCGCAGAGCAGAGCCACACCTCGTCGACCGCCGCGATCATGGCGCGCTCGACGGCACGCACCGCCCGGGTCTTGGCGTCGCGGGTGAGAAGGCGTCGCCAGAGCGGCTCGCTCGCGGCGAGCAGGTCGGATTCGACATTGTGCATGTCGAGGATCCGGCGCGCGCCCTGAAGGACCGGCAGAGCGAGAAGCGGCGCCAGTCCGAGATGCTCGATCACGATTCGCTGCGGCGCCCCCCCGGCGAGCAGCGCGTCGAGCCGTTCGCGCCAGCCCTCGGGAAAGGTGAGATCGACCGCCGTGCCGCCCGCCGGCCGGCGGAACACCGCCGCGGCCGTCGCGTCGGAGAGCGTCGCGAGGGTGATGTCGTCCGGCGGGGTGGGCGCCGCGCCGGGCGGAGGCCCCCAGAGCGAGACCGCCGTGACCGGACCGAGGCGCGCCGCGCCGAGCACGGTCCGCCAGTTGCGCAGATCGGCGCCCGAAACCGGCGGAAAGACCGGATCGGCCGTGAAGACGAACGTGCCACCGCGCCTCCCGGTCATGGGACGAGGTCTCGCGGCAGCCGCGCCCGGCAGGCGAGCTTCACATGGTAGCGGCCCATCCGCAGCCGGTTGCCGAGCGAGATCGGGCCGCGACCTGCCCGCGCGAGGAAGCCGGCCGCGCCGGTCCTGTCGCCCGCCGCATAGAGAACCCGGGCGATCTTGAAGGCGACGATCCCCTCGCGCGTCGCGATCGCCGCTTCGGAGATGCCGATCTCGGTCAAGCGGCGCAGCTCGGCCCGCCAGCGCTCGAAGCGGGCGATGGGGTCGATCAGGAAGCGACCGTCGGCTCGCGCCGTCGAGAGGCGATAGACCATGGTCATCGCCGCGCATCGGGCGACCGGGGCGCCGCGCAGGATGTGCGCCCAGAAGATCGTGTCCTCGTCATAGGGCATGCCGAGCGGGAAACACACGCCCGCCGCCGCGCCGGCGCGCACCAGCACCGAACCGACGGCGAAGGAGCGGATCCGCCCGGCGATGTAGCGATCGGCGATGGTGCGCGGGTCGCCGTCGAGGCGGTGAGGCCGCTTCGGCCGCCGCACGACGCCGTCGACGATCCGGCGGAAGCCGCCGACCGCCATGCCGGTTGCCGGCTCCGCGGCGGCCGTCGCGAGCAGCGCCGTCAGCCCGCCCGCGAGGTGTTCGTCATCGGCATCGAGGAAATAGAGCCAGGTGCCGGAGGCCGCGGCGATGCCGATATTGCGTGCGCCGCCACTGTCGCGGCAATCCGCGCTCAGCACCCGGAGCGGCAGGCCGCAGACCGCCGCCTGCCGCTCCGCCACCTCGGCCGTGCCATCGATCGAGGCGTCGTCGACGAGGATGATCTCGCGGACCGCGGCGCGCTCGGAGGCGAGGGACGCGATCGTCGACGCGACGGTTCCTGCGGCGTCGTGGGCCGGAACGATCACACTGACGTCAGCCATTCCAGGGGCGATTCCGGTTCGAGAACGGAATGCGGCTCATAGCAGGGCCCGCGCTTGCGACGCCACCACCCCGCGCAAGGGATCGAGATGAAAGTGCGCCCGAAGCCGCGGCCGGACATGCTCGGCGCGGGTGAGCGGGGCGAGGGCGGCGCGGCGGCGGGCGAGATCGCGGCCGTCGAGAAGTTCCGCCCAGTCGTCGACGACAAGGACGGCGAGGCCCTCGAACAGCGGATCGATCGAGGAGCGGCGGACGACGGCGATCGCACCGAGAGCGAGCGCCTCCCAGGTGCGATGACAGTCGATGCCGTTGCCCGACGGGCTGACGACGAAGCTCGCGCGGGCATAGGCGCGCCAGATCGCCGTCTGGCCGATGCGGGCCGGCAGCATGTCGATATGGGGGACGCCGCGATAATGGCGGGCGATCCAGCCCCGCTCGTCCGAGGCGAGGCTGAGGTGAGCGTCGCAGAAGATGCGGAGCGGCCGCGCTTCGACCGGCGCGGCACGGTCGGCGATGGCGAAGAGATCGCGCGCGAGACGGCGCGGGCTCGTGAAGAGCCGGGGGCTGTGGAAATCGAAGCCGATCGGAAAGGGACGAAAGAGCGGCCCGCCCGTGCCGTCCCAGTTCTGCGTCGCCCAGCCGCGAAAGAAGGGCGAGCCGCGGATCGCCGCCACGGTCTCCGGCCGCAGATCGGCCGGCACGCTCGCATCGCCATCGGTCGTGACGAGGACGAAGGGGGAGCGGATCGCGGGCACAGCGACGGCGGCGAAATGATCGAGATCGTTGTTCCACCCGTCGCGCGCGCCCGTGCCGAGCCGGATCCAGACGAGGCCGGCGGCAGCACCGAACCGCTCGGCGAAGAACGCCTCGCTCTGCACCGCTTCCGTCTCCGCGGCCCAGTAGCGCGCATCGGCGGCGCTGTCGCAGAAGCGGCCGACCCCCTTCGACCAGATCCAGTCGATCTCGAAATCGGCCGCCTGCGGGCGTGAGCCGAAGCGCCGGACGAGCGCACGCCGGATTTGTCGTCTCACGATCGGCCCTCTGTCCGCCGCCGCCCCGGAGCGTGACCCCGACATGCTAGCAGCCCGACGCAAGGCTGCGGAAGGGCCAAGGCGGCCGGCGCGTGGCGCGACGAGGATCGCGGCGACGGCGCAGCCCGCGCTGCGGGGCTCTCCGCTCGTTCTGGCGGCGGCGGGTCGAGCCCCGCGAGGCGAAGTCGGCGACCGCCGGCATCCGGGCATCGAACGGGCCGACCGGCCGTCGATGGGGCGCCCGGCCGATCGCCGTCGAGGCGGAGCGGTGCGTCAGACCCGCTCGAGCGCGATCGCGATGCCCTGGCCGACGCCGATGCACATCGTCGACAGCGAGCGGCGGCCACCGGAGAGCGACAGTTCGAGCGCCGCCGTGCCGGTGATCCGGGCGCCCGACATGCCGAGCGGATGGCCGAGCGCGATCGCGCCGCCGTTCCGGTTGACGCGGGGATCGGCGTCGGCGATGCCGAGCAGGCGGAGCGTGGCGAGCCCCTGCGAGGCGAAGGCCTCGTTGAGCTCGATGACGTCGAAATCGGCAGGGGTCAGGCCGAGCCGCTCCATCAGCTTCTGCGAGGCGGGGGCCGGGCCGATGCCCATGACGCGCGGCGGCACGCCGGCGGTGGCGCCGCCGAGCACGCGGGCGATCGGGGTGAGGCCGTGCCGCTTCGCCGCCTCGGCCGAGGCGATGATCAGCGCCGCGGCGCCGTCATTGACGCCGGAGGCGTTGCCGGCCGTCACCGTGCCGCCGGCACGGAACGGCGTCGGCAGCTTCGCGAGCGCCTCGAGGGTCGTCGCGCGGGGATGCTCGTCGCGGTCGACGACCACCGGCGCGCCCTTCCGCTGCGGGATCGAGACGGGCGTGATCTCGCGGGCGAGACGGCCGTTCGCCTGCGCGGCCGCCGCCTTCTCCTGGCTCGCCAGCGCGAAGGCGTCCTGGTCTTCGCGGCCGACGCGGTAATCCTCGGCGACGTTCTCGCCGGTCTCCGGCATCGAATCGACGCCGTACTGCGCCTTCATCAGCGGGTTGACGAAGCGCCAGCCGATCGTCGTGTCGTGGATCTCGGCATGGCGGGAAAAGGCGCTCTCCGCCTTCGGCAGCACGAAGGGCGCGCGCGACATGCTCTCGACGCCGCCGGCGATGAGGAGGTCGGCCTCACCGGCCTTGATCGCCCGCGCGGCGGTCGCGACGGCATCCATGCCCGAGCCGCAGAGCCGGTTGATCGTCGTCCCCGGCACCGAGACGGGCAGGCCGGCGAGGAGGGACGCCATGCGGGCGACGTTGCGGTTGTCCTCGCCGGCCTGGTTGGCGCAGCCGAAGACGACGTCGTCGACCGCCGCCCAGTCGAGCCCGGCATTTCGGGCGATCAGCGCCCTCAAGGGCACGGCGCCGAGATCGTCGGCGCGGACGGACGAAAGCGCGCCGCCGAAGCGGCCGATCGGCGTGCGGACGTAATCGCAGATGAAGGCCTCGGCCATGATCAGAGCTCCGGAACGATCAGATCGGCGACCGGCCCGGCGACGACGAGCGTCGCGCCGGTCGCCGCCTGCAGGTCTTCGAGGGAGAGGGCGGGAAGCTTCTCCTTGAGGACGAAGCGGCCGCCCTCGATGTCGACGACGGCGAGCGAGGTGTAGACCCGCGTGACGCAGCCGACGCCGGTGAGCGGCAGGCTGCAGCGCTCGACGAGCTTCGGCCGGCCGTCCTTCGTCACATGGTCGGTGATCACGGCGATCCGCTTGGCGCCATGCACGAGATCCATCGCGCCGCCGACCGCCGGCACGCCCTTCGGCCCGGTCGACCAGTTGGCGAGATCGCCGTTCTCCGCCACCTCGTAGGCGCCGAGAATGGCGACGTCGAGATGGCCGCCGCGCACCATGGCGAAGCTGTCGGCGTGATGGAAGAAGGAGGCGCCCGGCTTCAGCGTCACCGCCCGCTTGCCGGCATTGATCAGGTCCCAGTCCTCCTCGCCCTTCGCCGGCGACTCGCCGAAATCGAGGATGCCGTTCTCGGTGTGGAAGATCGCCTGCCGGCCCGGCGGCTGGTATTGCGCGACTTTCTCGGGAAAGCCGATGCCGAGATTGACATAGGCGCCGTCGGTGATGTCCTGCGCGGCGCGCCAGGCGATCTGATCGTTCGAGAGTTTGACGGTCATCTCAGGCTTCTCCCGGATAGACGGCGTTCGCCCGGTTGAGATCCTCTTCCTGCTGCGGATCGGCGACCTCGACCACGGCCTGGACGAAGATGCCGGGCGTCACGACGACCTCGGGGTCGATGGCGCCCGCCGGCACGACGCGCCGCGCCTGGACGACCGCGTGCCTGGAGGCCATGCACATCAGCGGGTTGAAGTTGCGGGATGCGGCACGGAAGGTGAGGTTGCCGTGGGTGTCGGCGGTCTCGGCCTTGACGAGGGCTACATCGGCCTTCAGCCAGCGCTCCTGGACATAGGCGCGGCCGTCGAACTCGGCGATCGGCTTGCCCTCGGCGAGCAGCGTGCCGTAGCCGGTCGGGGTGTAGAAGGCCGGGATGCCGGCGCCGCCGGCGCGGATGCGCTCGGCGAGCGTGCCCTGCGGCACGAGTTCGAGCTCGATCCTGCCGGCGAGGTAACGCTCGGTGAAGACGACCGGGTCGGCCGAACGGGGGAAGGAGCAGACGAGCTTCTTCACCATGCCGTGCTCGATCAGCGCGGCGAGGCCGACATGGCCGTTGCCGGCATTGTTGTTGACGATCGTCAGATCCTTCGGGTGCCCGGTGGTGCGGAACCGGTCGATCAGGGCGTGGATCAGCTCGATCGGCGCGCCGGCGCCGCCGAAGCCGCCGATCATCACCGTCATGCCGTCCTCGATCCCCGCCACCACGGTGGCGAGATCGGCGACCGTCTTGTCCATCGGCTTCCTCCCTCCATGCTCCCGATGAGCGAGAGATAGGCCCCGGCCGGACCTTCCGTCCATGCGATTTGTGCGATATCGTGCATTTGTTCGTATATCGCCCAAACCGGGCGATGCGCACCGGCCGGAGGAGGAAGGCGGATGACGATCCCGGAGCGCGATCTGATGGGCGGGCTCGCCAAGGGGCTGAAGGTGATCGAGACCTTCGTTCCGGAGCGGCCGCGCCAGTCGATCGCCGAGGTGGCGGCGGCCGCGGGGCTCGACCGGGCGACGGCGCGGCGCTGCCTGCTGACGCTCGCCCATCTCGGCTATGCGGATTACGACGGAAAATTCTTCACGCTGACGCCGCGCGTGCTGCGGCTCGGCACCGCCTGCCTCGCCACCATGCCGCTGCCGCGCCTCGTCCAGCCCCTTCTCGACGCGCTGTCGGAGGAGATCGGCGAGAGCTCCTCGGTCTCCGTGCTCGACGGGACGGAGATCGTCTATGTCGCCCGCGCGGCGCAGCGGAAACTGATGTCGATCGCGCTGATGCCGGGCTCGCGCCTGCCCGCCTATTGCACCTCGATGGGGCGGGTGCTGCTCGCCGCGCTGCCGGAGGCGGAGGCGCGCGCCCGGCTCGGCGACGGCCCCCTCCCCCGCCGCACGGACCGCACCCTGACCGACCCGGAGGCGATCATCGCCGAACTCGCCGCGGTGCGGACGGCCGGCTATGCGGTGATCGACGAGGAGGTCGAGATCGGGCTCCGCTCGATCGCCGTGCCGCTCGTCTCGGCCCGCCGCGTCACGGTCGCGGCGCTCAATCTCGGCCTGCCGGCGCGCCTCGAACCGGTCGAGGAGCTGCCCCGCCGCTACCTGCCGGCGCTCCGCCGCGTCAAGACGGCGATCGAGGAGATCCTTCCGTAGGGAGACCCTGCCGTGCCGGGCGATCGCGGTAAGCCGCGGCGGCTCGGAGGTCCCTTACAGGATGGCGGGCAGGCGAGACCGCGCCGGCGCGGCGCGCGCCGTCGCGGCATCTGTGCCGGGAGAGCCGGGCCGCCCCTTGCCGGCCGGCCCCTTCGCCGCGGCGCCCCCCTGCGATCGCACTTGAATGATTCTCATGAACGATCTATTCATTGAATCACTATGTCTCGATGAAATTTATAATTGGCAAAACTGAAGATCATGTTCAGAAATCAGAGGTTATTGTATAATTCTGTAACATTTTTATTTCTTATTTCATGTTTAGCCTTCAGAATCCGGAGCGGGATGAATATCACCCCGGATTCCCTGTCATATCTTTATGCTGCCCGCGGTGCCTTTACGCCGGAAGGGATGCTGGACGTTGATGGGCCGCCCGGCATGCGGCTGACACTCTTCCCGCCGCTCTACCCGCTGATGATCGCCATCGTCGGGCTCGTTGCGCCCTCGCTCGAGGCCGCCGCCGCGCTGGTCAATCTCGCCGCCTTTGCGGGATGCGTTGTCCTTTTCGCCCTTGCCGCCGGCCGCGCCGGTCTTTCACCCCGCGCAACCGCGCTCGTCACGGCGCTGATCTTCGTCAATCCCTTCGTCCAGATGCTTTTCACCTATGTCTGGAGCGAGGGCCTCTACCTCTTTCTTCTTCTTTCTCTCGTCTATGTATTCTTCCGTCTTCCGGAAATCCGGCCGGACTGGGCCGGCATCGTCACCGGACTGCTCGTCGGCGCGGCCTTCCTCACCCGATACCACGGACTGAGCCTTGTCCCGCCGACCTTTCTGGCGCTCGCGAGCCGGCCCGGCCTCTCACTCCGAGCGGGCATCCGATCTCTCGTATGGTTCGGCCTGATCGCCACATCCATCGTCGTGATCGTCGTTTTCACCAATCTGAGGATCGATGGCACGACCTTCGGGGAGCGTCCTCCCTCCGACGACACGCTGGCCTTCGCGCTCCGCCAGACCGCAATGGCCTTCGGCTCGTTGATCCTGCCCGTCAGCCGCCTCACCCTCGCCTGGAGCGCGGTCGGCGTGATCGGCCTGATCCTCGTAACGGCCATCATCTTGCGCGGCCTTCTTCGTCGATATCGCGAGCCGTTCTTCGTCGGCACCGCGGCGATCGTGTTCTTTCATACCCTGTTGCTGATCTATTCCCAGATCAGCACGGCGATCGATCCGATTTCGTTTCGATTGCTGGGACCGGCGTTTCCTCTCGTCGTCCTGCTTTGCGCACGCGAGATGTCGGGCCGCACCCGATCGGGCGGTGCCGCGCGGGGGAGGAGGATGGTCGCTGCGGGAGCCGCGGCGATCTATCTCGCGCTGCTGACCGGCGTTGCCCTGAGCGGCGCGGAACGTGGGCCGGCAGGCTTCAAGCTGGCGCTCGCGAATCCTCCGGAGATCCCCGAACTGTGCAAGTCCGGAACGTGGCCGATCTTCTCGAACAGGCCCGGCTATCTCCGCTTTCTGGGCCTCGCCGACAATGCGAAGCCCACCCCGCGACAGGAAGAATACCGTCGCACGGAACGCGAGGACGACTGGGATGAATTCAAGGACTCCCTGAAGGCCGGCGGGGGCTGCATCGTCTGGGTGGAGGCCGCACCGGGGCCTCTTCCCCCGCCCGAGGTGATCCTCGGGGGCGCGCCGGAGGGAATCACCATCTATCTCCTCTCGGCGAATGAGGGCCTGTCCGTCGCCATGATCGAGCCGCCGTGAGCCGTCCGATATCGCCCTTGCCGGCGCGCGGGGCGGCCGGCATGATGCGCGCTGATCGGCGAGGAGGTCGAGATCGGGCTCCGCGCGATCCCCGTTCCGCCCGTCTCCGCCCGCCGGCGTGATGGTCGCAGCGCTCAATTTCGGCCTGCGCGCCTACCGCGAACCGGTCGAGGAGCTGCCCCACCGCTACCTGCCGGCGCTCCGCCGCGTCAAGGCGGCGATCGAGGAGATCCTGCCGTAGGGAGACCCCGCCGTGCCGGGGCGATCGCGGTTCGCCGCGGCGGCTCGAGGGTCCTTTCACAGGATGGCGGGCAGGCGAGCCCGAGACGGCGGGGCGCGACGTCACGGCATCTGTGCCGGGAAAACCGGGCCGCCCCCCCCCTGCCGGCCGGTCCCTTCGCCGAGGCGCCGCCGCGATCGCACTTGAATGATTCTCATAAACGATCTATTCATTGAGTCACTATGTCTCGACGAAATTTATAATTGGCAAAAACTGAAGATCATGTTCAGAAATCAGAGGTTATTGTATAATTCTGTAATATTTTTATTTCTTATTTCATGTTTAGCCTTCAGAATCCGGAGCGGGATGAATATCACCCCGGATTCCCTGTCATACCTTTATGCTGCCCGCGGTGCCTTTACGCCGGAAGGGATGCTGGCTCTTTATGGGCCGCCCGGCATGCGGCTGACACTCTTCCCGCCGCTCTACCCGCTGATGATCGCCATCGTCGGGCTCGTTGCGCCCTCGCTCGAGGCAGCCGCCGCGCTGGTCAATCTCGCCGCCTTTGCGGGATGTGTTGTCCTTTTCGCCCTTGCCGCCGGCCGCGCCGGCCTCTCACCCCGCGCAACCGCCCTCGTCACGGCGCTGATCTTCGTCAATCCCTTCGTCCAGATGCTTTTCACCCATGTCTGGAGCGAGGGCCTCTACCTCTTTCTTCTCCTTTCTCTCGTTTATGTATTCTTCCGTCTTCCGGAAATCGGGCCGGGCTTGGCCGGCGTCGTGACGGGACTGCTCGTCGGCGCGGCCTTCCTCACCCGATACCACGGGCTGAGCCTTATCCCGCCGACATGTCTTGCGCTCGCGAGCCGGCCCGGCCTCTCCGTCCGAGCGGGCATCCGATCTCTCTTATGGTTTGGCCTGATCGCCACATCCATCGTCGTGATCGTCATTTTGACCAATCTGCGGATCGATGGCACGGCATTCGGGCCGCGCCCCCCCACGGACGACACGCTGGCCCTCGCGCTCGGACAGACGGCGAACACCTTTGGCGCGTTCATCCTGCCGTTCGGCCGCTTCGCCGTCGCCTGGAGCGCGGTCGGCGCAGTCGGCCTGATCCTCGCTGCGGCCATGATCCTGCGTGGCCTTCTTCGTCAATATCGCGAGCCGTTCTTCGTCGGCGCCGCCGCGATCGCGTTTTTTCATATTCTGACGCTCATCTATACTCAGGTCAGCACGGCGATCGATCCGATCTCGTTTCGACTGCTTGGTCCGGCCGTACCCATTCTCTTTCTACTTTGCGCGAGCGAAATATCTGTCGGCACCCGATCGAGCGGCGCTGCCCCGGGCCGGAAGATTGTCGCTGCCGGAGCCTCGGCGATCTATCTCGCGTTGCTGGTCGGAGCGTGTCTGCGTGCTGCCGAGAATGGACCGGCCGGCTTCAAGCTCAGCCTCACGGAACCTCCGGAGATTCCCCAACTGTGCCGGTCCGGAACCTGGCCGATCTACTCGAACTGGCCCGGCTATCTCCGCTTTCTGGGCCTCGCCGACAACGCGAAGCCCCCCCCCCGACAGGCATATTACCGCCGTGCAGAACGAGCGGACGACTGGGATGAATTCAAGGACTCCCTGAAGGCCGGAGGGGGCTGCATCGTCTGGGTGGAGGCCGCACCGGGGCCTCTTCCCCCGCCCGAGGTGATCCTCGGGGGCGCGCCGGAGGGAATCACCATTTATCTCCTCTCGGCGAACGAGGGCCTGTCCGTCGCCATGATCGAGCCGCCGTGAGCCGTCCGATATCGGGTCTGGCGGGCCGGCGGGTCGGCCGGCATGATGCGCCGGTTTCCCCGGTGGCAGCCGGGGTCCTAACGCCGACACCCCGGACTGCCGAGACGAGGGAACCATGACGAGCGAAGAGACACGCCGCGCCGGACGGAGGCCGATCCCGGACGCGGTGGTGCTGGTGCCGGTCGTCCTCCTGCCCTTGCTGCTGCTCGCCTACAAGATGCGGGCGGCGGTTTCGCTGAGCCCGGACTCGCTGCTCTATCTCTATGCCGCAAAGAGCCTCGCCGCGGGCGAAGGTCTCCTCTCGCTCTATGGCCCGGCCGGCACCGAGCTGACGCTCTTCCCGCCGCTCTATCCGGCGCTTCTCGCACTCCTCGGTGCGGTGACCCCGTCCTATACGATGGCGGCGGCTTTGCTCGGCATGGCGGGGCTGGCGCTCTCATCGGCCCTGACCTTCCTGCTCGCGCGCGGCGAGGGGCTGCGGGCCGGTGCGGCGGCGGTGCTCGCCCTCGCGGTCTTCCTCAATTCCGGGCCGCAAATGGTGTTCTCCTATGTCTGGAGCGAGGTGCCCTATATCGTCCTCGTTCTCGTCCTTCTCTTCCTCCTCGCCCGGCCGCCGCGGCTCGGCCCGCTCGGCTTCGGGATCCTCCTCGGGCTGCTCGTCGGGGCGGCTTTCCTGACGCGCTATATCGGCGTCACGCTGCTGCCGGCCGTGCTCCTCGGCATCGCGGCGCTCGACCGCATTCCGCTCGAGCGGCGGATCGTCTGCGGCGTCTCGGCGACGGCGACCGCCGCGCTCGTCGTCGCAGCGATGGTGCTGCGCAACATGCTCGCCGACGGCACCGCCTTCGGCGGACGCACCCCGACGGACGACACGCTGCTCTTCGCGCTCGGCCGGCTGCTCTCGGCATTCGGCCAGTTCCTGCTGCCCTTCGAGAGCCTCGGCCTCGTCTGGGGCGTTCTCGGCTTCGTCGGGCTCGCGGCGCTCGTCCTCCTCCTCGTCCGGCACGGCCGGCTCGACCGGGCCGATGCGGTGACGGTCACCGCTGCGGCGATGGTGGTGCTGCATCTCGCCATGCTCATCTATTCGCAGATCACGACGGCGATCGACCCGATCAACATCCGGCTCCTCTCTCCGATCTTCGCGCCGCTCGCCGTGCTCTTCGCGCGCGGCCTCGCCCTCTGGTCGCGCACGGCCGACGGATCGCGCGTCGGCGCGATCGCGCCCTATGCGGCGGCGGCCTATCTCCTCGTCATTACCGGACAGGCGATCGCCGCGGCGAATCTCGGCGCCGGCGGCTTCACGCTCACCTATCCGACGCCGCCGGCGGTGCCGCAGGCCTGCCGCTCCGGCGAGCGGCCGACCTTCACCAACTGGCCGGGCTATCTGCGCTTTCTCGGCCTCGTCGCCGACGCCAAGCCGCTGCCGCGCGAGACCGCCTACCGTCAGGCGCAGCAGGCCGACGACTGGGGCGACTTCCTCGCGACGGTCGAGCGGGGCGGCGCCTGCCTGATCTGGGCGGCGAGCGTGCGCGACACCATGCCGCCGAAGGAGGCGCTGCTCGGCGGACCGGCCGAGGACGTCGCCTTCGACATCGTCTGGCAGGAGCCGGGCATGGCGGTCGCGGTGCTGCGGCCGGCCCGCTGAGGCGGAAACGCCTTCAGCCGCGGGCGGCGGCGCGGATGAGATCGGCGGCGCGCTCGCCGATCATCACGGCGGGGGCGTGCGTATTGCCCGACACGATCGCCGGCATCACCGAGCAATCGGCGATGCGCAGCCCGTCGAGCCCGCGGACACGCAATTCCGGATCGACGACGGCCTCCGCGTCGCTGCCCATCCGCGCCGTGCCGACGGGATGGAAGATCGTCGTGCCGATCGCTCCCGCGAGCGCGGCGAGCGCCGCGTCATCCTCCGGCCCGCGGCCGGGCTTGACCTCGTCCGGCCGGTAGCGGGCGAGGCGGGGCTGCGCCATCAGGCGGCGGGCGTGGCGGATGCTCGCCGCGGCGACGGCGCGATCCGCCTCGGTCGACAGGTAATCCGGCTGGATGACCGGCGCGGCATAAGGGTCGGCGCTCGCCGCATGGGTCGCGCCCCGGCTCGTCGGGCGCAGATTGCAGACCGAGACGGTGAGCGCCGGCGTGCGGTGGAGCGGCTCGCCGAAGGCGTCGAGCGACAGCGGCTGGACGTGATACTCGATGTTGGCGCGGTTGTGGTCGGGGCCGGAGCGCGTGAAGATGCCGAGCTGGCTCGGCGCCATCGCCATCGGGCCGCTCTGCCGCAGCGCATATTCGAGCGCGATGCCGGCCTTGCCGGCGAGCGTCGCGGCGCGGTCGTTGAGCGTCCGCGCGCCGGTGATCGAGAAGATGGTGCGCAGCTGCAGATGGTCCTGCAGGTTCTCGCCGACGCCGTCGAGCGCATGGAAGACCGGAACGCCGATACGGGACAGCACGTCCGGCCGGCCGATGCCGGAGAGCTCGAGGAGCTGCGGCGTGCCGATCGCGCCGGCCGACAGCACCACCTGCTCGCGGGCGGAAACGGCGAAGCGGCCGCCCGGCCGCGAGAAGACGACGCCGGTGGCGCGGCGGCCCTCGAAGGTCAGCCGCTCGACATGGCATTGCGTGAGGACGACGAGGTTGCGCCGGCGCCGCGCCGGGTCGAGGAAGGCCTTGCGCGCATTCCAGCGTATGCCGCGGCGCTGGTTGACCGGGAAATAGCCGACCCCCTCATTGTCGCCGGCGTTGAAATCGGCGGCGCGGGGAATGCCCATCTCGACCGCCGCCTCGGCGACGGCGTCGAGGATCGGCCAGTGCAGCCGCTGCGGCTCGACATGGAGCTCGCCCCCGGTGCCGTGCGCGGCGTCGGCGTCGCCGAAATGCCGCTCGGAGCGGCGGAAGAGCGGCAGCACATCGTCCCAGGCCCAGCCCGGATTGCCGAGATCGCGCCAGCCGTCATAGTCCTGCGCCTGGCCGCGCATATAGATCATGCCGTTGATCGAGGAGCAGCCGCCGAGCACCTTGCCGCGCGGATAGAGGAGGCTGCGGCCGCCGAGGCCGGGCACCGGCGCGGTCCGGAAGCCCCAGTCGAGGCGCGGATTGCCGATCGCGAAGAGATAGCCGACCGGGATGTGGACCCAGGGGTGGTTGTCGCCCTTGCCGGCCTCGAGGAGCAGCACGCGGCGGCCCGGATCGGCGGACAGCCGGTTGGCGATCACGGAACCCGCCGAGCCGGCGCCGACGATCACCACGTCGAAACTGCCGAAATCGGCCGGCACCGTTCCGTTCTTCGCGCTGCCCTTCGGCGCCATGGTCCGCCCGTATCCGTCCGCTTCGCGCGATCAGAGGAAATGAGACAGTTCGAGCAGCGGGCTCGCCTGGTCGATTTCCTTATGCAGCCGATGCCAGCGGCGGTCGAGATAGACGAGGGAATGGGCCTCGGGCGGATCCGAGCCGGGCTCCACCTCGCCCTCGAGCAGCTCGGCGGCGACCACCGTCGCGCCCTCGATCGGCAGGGCGCCGACGCGGCGGGCGCGGAACCAGGTGGCGACGCCGGTATAGCGCGGCTCGCCGGTCGAAAGCCGCTCCCAGGCGCCGCCGGGCGGGAAGCGCTCCGTGCCGCTCGCGGCGCAGAGCTGGGCGAGCTCGATGTCGGTGTAGCGCAGCAGATGGATGACCATCGTCTCCGCCTCGAGGATGGGCGCCGCCGAGCGCGAGCGCGACGACAGCGAGAAGGCGACGACGGGCGGTGACGCCGAAGCCGAGATCAGCGAGGAGACGGTCATCGCGACGGGCCGCCCGCCGGGATCGGCGGTGATCACCGCGACGCCGGCCGGATGGCGGCGGAAGGCCTCGCGGAAGGCGTCGGACATGCTCTGGCTCATCGGCATCCTCTTCGGCGTCGGAAACGGAGCGCCGGACCGCAGGGAAGCGGCCCGGCGCCCTTACCTCACTTCTTCTCGATCAGGTCGTAGAACTGCCAAGTCCGGTCCGTCCACAACCCGCCGAGATCGCGACCCGCCGAGGTGACGATCGAGGGGGCGATGGTGAAGTGGTTGGCCGCCACCATCATCTCGCGGAAGGTGCGCTGGATGACGCCGGCGCGCAGCCCCGCGCCGCCCGCCGCGCGATAGGCGAAGGTGCAGAGCTCGACGCCGACCTCGTGGATCTCGGACTTCGCGAGATGGACGAGGCTGATCTGCCGCGTCGTCACGCTGGTGCCGGCCTCGACCGTCGCCTCGATGTCGCGCCAGACCTCGAAGACGAAGGCGCGGGCGGCGCGATAGCGCGCTTCGAAGCGGCCATAGTCGTTCCAGAACTTCTCGCTCTCGCCGATCAGGCCGGCGCGGCCCGACTTCGAGCGCGCGAACTTCGCGATCTCGTCGAGCATGCGGCGGCCGGTGCCGAGCGCCCAGCCGGTATGGCCGATCGCGGCGAGGCCGACGACGCCGAGGCTGAACAGCTCCTTCAGGCGCTGCGGCGGGGCGGTGAGGATCGGGAAGACGAGATCGTCGGGCACGAAGACGTCCTGCGCGCCGTAATCGATCGAGCCGGTGCCGCCGAGCCCGAGCACGTCCCAATTGCCGAGCTGGACGTGCTCCTCGATCGGGGCATGGGCGCACATCACGATGACATTGCCGTTCTCGTCCTTCGCCGGCTTGCCGGTGCCGTCGTCGACGAAGGCGGCGCTGTGCGAGTAGGTGGCGTGGCTGAAGCCGCTGCCATAGCTCCACTTGCCGGTCAGCCGATAGCCGCCCTCGACCTTCTTCAGCATGCCGAGCGGAGCGCCCTGGCCGGAGAAGCGGTTGTCGGTGCCGGGCGCGAAGAGCCGCTCGACGGCGGTGTCGGGCAGGAAGGCGGCCGACATGGCGCCGATGCAGGTGTGCACCATCGACACCCAGCCGGCAGCGCCGGAGTACCAGGTGATCGCGGCGATCAGTTCGAGCACCTGGGTCGGCGGCAATTGCGCGCCGCCGAGCGCCTCGGTGGCGAGCACGTGCGACATGCGCAGCGGCTTCAGCGCCTCGAAGCTCTCCGGGGTCAGTTCGCCGCGCTTCTCGTCCTCGGCGGCGTTCTTCTCGAGCACCGGCCCGATCTCGGCGATCTTGTCGAGCATCGCCCGGTAGTCGACGGTCTGGCCCCAATAGCTGTGCTTCAGCGGGATGTTCATCTCAGTTCTCCTCCACGTTCGATGGCGTCAGCCGGCGAGGAAATCGCCGATCCTTGCGAGCGTCTCCGGCTTCTCCTGCAGCACGAAATGGCCGGCTCCCTCGACCAGCAGCAGCCGCGCGTCGGGCAGGGCCTCGACGAAGAGCGGCGCCTGGCTCGCCGGCAGGAGCCGGTCCTCGGTGCCCCACACGACGAGCGCCGGATTGGTGATGCGGGCGAGGAAGCGGGTGAGATTGGGGTGGCCCATGCCGAAGGGCGCGAGCAGCCGGCCGAGCGTCTCGCCCTCGCGGGCGCGCTCCGCGCCGAAGCGCTCGGCGAAGACGAGGTCAGTGCCGTCCGGGAAGAAGGCGAGCGCGACCGTGACGTCGTGCGCGAGATGGGCCGGCAGGTCCTGCGGCGCGAGGGCGCCGAGATCGGTCGCGGGATGGGCCGGATCGTTGAGCCCGGCCGGCGCGACGAGCACCACCTTGTCGAAGCGCTCGCGGGCGAGCGCGGCGAGCTCGGTCGCCATCCAGCCGCCCATCGAGAAGCCCATCAGATGCGGCTTCTCCGGAAGATCGAGGGCATCGAGGAGGTTCAGATAGTGCAGCACCATGTCGGCCATGCCGGCGACGTGCGGCGCGTCCCCCGAGAAACCGAAACCGGGATGGCTCGGGCAGAGCACCCGGAAGCGATCGGCGAGGCCGGCGGCGAAATCGAAGCCCTCGAGCGTCGCCGCGCCGTGCAGGAACAGCACGGGCTTGCCGGCGCCGACGGCCTTCACCACCGTCCCGACGCCGCCGATGTCATAGTCCAGCGTTTCGAAGTCCACGGCCATCTGCTCTCCTCCTCAGGCGAATTCCGGCTCGATCAGAACCTTGCACTGCGTCGTGCGGCGGCGCAGGCTCTCGAAGATCTGCGGCACGGGCGAAAGGTCGATCCGCTCGGTGACGAGCGCCTGCGGCGCGAAGGGGCCGCCGCGCAGCGCATCGAGCGCGACGCCGAACTCGTTGCGCTGATGGAAGAAGACCGAGAAGACGAGGTCGATCTCCTTCGACAGCGCGACGAACGGGTCCCACTGGTCGCCGCCGACGCAGAGGCCGACGCCGACCACGCGGCCCTGCAGGCGCACCGCATCGACCGCCGCGGCGATCAGGCCGCGCTTGCCGACGCATTCGAAGACGATGTCGGGCGCGCCGCCGCAGAGATCGGCGAGGTTCTCGGAAAGGCCGGGTCCGGAGAGCGCGAAGCCGGTCGCGCCGAGCGCCAGCGCGCGTTCCTGCTGATGGCTGTGCAGATCGGCGACGACGACGCGCGACGCGCCGAGACGGCGTGCCCAGAAGGCGACGAGCAGGCCGATCGGCCCGGCGCCGAGGATCGCCACCCGATCGCCCGGCTTCATGCCGGAGCGGACGACGCAGTGGAGCGCCACCGAAACCGGTTCGGCGAGCGCGCCGTCCTCGAGCGCGACCTCCTCGGGCAGGATGTGGCACTGCCGCGCGGCGACGCGGACATATTCGGCATAGCCGCCGCCGATCAGCACCATCTGCGCGCAGCGCGCCGGATCGCCGCGGCGGCAGGTCTCGCAATGGCCGCAGCCGCGCATCGGAACGACCGCGACCCGGTCGCCGAGCGCGAGATCGGTGACCTCCGCACCCCGCGCCACCACCTCGCCGGCGAATTCATGGCCGAGCACGAAGCCCGGGCCGATGCCGAAGGGGGCCGGATCCTCGGTGATGTGGAGGTCGGAGCCGCAGATGCCGCAGGCGGCGACGCGCAGCACGACCTCGTCCGCCGCGGGCGCCGGATCCTCCACCCGGTCGATGCGGAGCGGAATGCCGACCCCGTCGAAAATGGCCGCTCTCATCGCGTCTCCCCCTTCGTCCCCTGTTGCGGATCGATCAGTCTGCGGCCGATCGGGAACCAGGGCGCATCCCAGCGCCTGGCGATCGCCCCCCAGATGCCGGTCCGGGCATAGAGGGCGACGGCGAGCGTCATCAGGCCGAGCACGACGAAATAGGAGGCGCCGTATTCGCCGAACCAGCGGTCGGCGACGAAGAAGATCAGCGTGCCGATCAGGACGCCCTCGATCGAGCCGATGCCGCCGACCATGACGATGAAGATGGCGAGGTTCGCCCACATCGGGTCGAAGGCGGAGCCGGGCGTGATGCGCAGCTGCGCCATGAAGTAGATCGCGCCGGCGAGGCCGCAGCCGACCGCCGCGGCGACATAGATGAGGAAGCGCAGCCGGCCGACCTGGACGCCCTGGCTCGCCGCGGCGACCGGATTGTCGCGCATGGCGATGAGGGCGAGGCCGAAGCGCGAGCGCAGCAGCCAGTAGCTGCCGCCGAGCGTGACGAGGAGCAGCGTCGCACAGAGCAGCGACATGGCGACGTTCCGCTCGAAGGCGGAGTAGTCCTTCATCACCCGGAGCGACATGCCGGCGCCGGAATTGACGAGCGGCAGATTGGTCGAGACGAGGCGGAACACCTCGGCGACCACCCAGGTGCCGATCGAGAAATAGGGCCCCTCCAGCCGGTGCAGCAGGAAATAGGTCGGTACGGCGAGGACCGCCGGGACGAGCAGCGACAGGAAGACGGCGAGGAAGGGATTGATGCCGTAGGTCTGGGCGAGCACGAAGAGGGCATAGCCCGCAGCGCCCATGAAGGCCTGCTGGCCGACCGAGACGAGGCCGGCATAGCCGGCGAGGAGGTTCCACATCTGCGCCACCGCGAGATAGCAGCAGAGTTCGAGGATCCAGCGGATCGTGCCGGTCGAGGCCCACCACGGCATGGCGACGAGCGCCACCAGAGCGGCGAGCGCGAGGGTCAGCGCGATGCGGCCGGACGGCGTCTGGCGCTGCACCCGGACGGCGGGCAGGCCGGCATCGGCGAACGGGACGGCGGTCATGGTCATGCCCTTCCGAACAGGCCCTGCGGGCGGGTCGCCAGCACGAACAGGAAGACGATGTGGCCGGCGAGCACGCCGAAGCCGGGATCGATGCGGAAGCCGATCGCCTGCGAGATGCCGAGCACCATCGAGCCGATGAAGGCGCCCCAGACCGAGCCCATGCCGCCGATGATCACCGCCTCGAAGGCATAGATGAGCTGGGCCGGACCGTCGGCCGGGGCGACCGTCGAGCGGAGCGCCTGGAACACGGCGGCGAAGCCGAGAATGCCGACCGCCGCGGCGGTGGCGAGCGCATAGACGGCACGCGGATCGATGCCGGTCATCGCCGCCGCCTCGACATCGGCCGCCGCGGCACGCAGCGCCCGGCCGAAGCGGGTGCGCTTCAGCATCAGGTCGAGGCCCCAGGTGAGGCCCGTCGCGACCGCCAGCACGATCACCGGCAGGAGGCCGATATAGATGCCGCCGATCTCGATCGACCGGCTCTCGAGCCCGTAGCCCGGCAGCGAGCGGCTGTTCGCCGACCAGATCTGCAGCATCAGGTTCTGCAGCGCGATCGACAGGCCGAAGGTGGCGATCAGCGAGGGCAGCGGATCGTTGCCGACCACCCGGTTGAGCACCGTCTTCTGCAGCACGAAGCCGATCAGCACGGCGAGCGGCACCAGCGCGACGAGCACCGGCAGCGGGCCGAGGCCGAAGGCGGAAGCGAGCGAGATGCCGATCAGCGACAGGAGGATGACGAGATCGCCATGGCTGATGTTGACGATCCGCATGACGCCGAACATCAGCGCCATGCCGAGCGCGTATTGGGCATACATCCCGCCGAGGAGCACACCCTGGATCAGCGCATCAAGCCACTGCATGGCCCACTCCGAAATAGGCTTCGCCGATCTGCGCCCGGCTGATCTCGGCGGACTTGCCGGCGAGCGTGACGCGGCCCTCGAGCATGCAGTAGAGGCGATCCGAGGCCGACTGGGCGAGGCCGACATCCTGCTCGACGAGGATCACCGCGGTGCCGGCCGCCCGGATCTCGGGGAGCGCGGCGTAGATCTCGCGGATCACCTTCGGCGCCAGGCCGAGGCTGATCTCGTCGCAGAGCAGCACGCGCGGCTGGCAGAGCAGCGCCCGGCCGATCGCCACCATCTGCTGCTGGCCGCCCGACAGGCTCTGCACGGGCGTGCGCGCCTTCTCGGCGAGGATCGGGAAGAGATCGTGCACGCGCTTCAGCGTCCAGCCGCCCTTCCCTCCGGCCCTGGCGCCGGCCTTCCCGGCGGCGCGGGCCGCCTGATCGATCGCGACGCGCAGATTGTCCTCGACCGACATGCCGGTGAAGAGCCGCCGGCCCTCCGGCACGATCGCGACGCCCTTCTGGACCATCCGGTCCGGAGCGGTGCCGCCGACCGGCTCGCCGTCGAGCCGCACCATCTCGCGGGCGACCGGCAGGAGGCCCATCACGGCGCGCAGGAAGGTCGACTTGCCGGCGCCGTTGGCACCGATCAGCGCGACGCACTCGCCGGCGCCGAGCTCGGTGTCGACGCCGTAGAGCGCCTGGAAGTCGCCATAGCGGGCGACGAGCCCATGGGTGGAGAGAACCGCGCTCATCCCTCGATCCCCATATAGATGCGCTGCACGTCGGGCAGCGCGATGACCTCGGCGGGCGGCCCCTCGGCGATCTTCTCGCCGAAGTTCAGGACGAGCAGCCGGTCGGCGACGGCGAGCAGCGCGTGCAGCACGTGCTCGATCCAGACGATCGTCACGCCGCGGTCGCGGATGCGCCGCACCAGCGCGACGAGATCCTTCGATTCCTCGTCGGTGAGCCCGCCGGCGATCTCGTCGAGCAGCAGCAGTTTCGGATCGGAGGCGAGCGCGCGGGCGAGTTCGAGGCGCTTGCGGTCGAGCAGCGTCAGCGCGCCGGCCTGGCGGTTCGCCTTGTCGGACAGCTCGCAGTCGCGCAGCACCTGGGCGCAGAAGGCGTAGCTCTCCTTCTCGGAGCGGCCGCCGCCGAACGCGGCGGCGACCAGCAGATTTTCGAAGGTGGTCATGCCGGAATAGGGACGCGGGATCTGGTAGGTCCGCCCGATCCCCATCCGGCAGCGCCGGAAGGGCGGCTCGCCGCGCAGCGCCGTGCCGGCGAGATGGATCTCGCCGCCGGACGCCTTCAGGTCGCCGCTGATCATGTTGAACAGCGTCGTCTTGCCGGCGCCGTTCGGGCCGAGAATGCCGAGCACCTCGCCCCGATGCACGTCGAAGCTCACCTCGTGCAGGACGCGGACGGCGCCGAAGGACTTCGACACCGCGCGCGCTTCCAAAAGGACTTCCCGATCCATTGCCGCCCTCCGCGTCCCGTCACCTCACCAGGAGATCGGCTGGATCTTCTGCTCCGGCTCGAAGAGCTGGTTGACCGTGTTGTCGACGATCTTGAGGTCGTAGGGCCACTTCTCGCCCTTCACCCACTGGCCGCCGAAGATCGGCGTCTTGCAGACGTTCTTGTGGGTCGAGCCGTCGAACTTGATGTGGCCGACGAGCGACTGCAGGTCGGTCGCCGCCACCGCATCGCGCACCGATTCACGGTCGAGCGGGTCGGCGGCGCGCTTCAGCACGTCGATCGCCACTTCGAGCAGGCCGTGCGAATAGCCGAGCGGCTGCGTCCACTGGCGCTTGGTGTCGGCCTCCCACTGCACCGCGAGATCGCGGCTGACCTGGCCGGTGAGCGAGGACTTGAAGGGGAAGGCCGGCGTCCACCACACCTCGGAGGACATGCCGTTGCCGAGCGGCCCCATCGCCTCGACGCCGCCGGGGAAGAGCAGCGCCGCCGCGACCGTCACCGCCTTCGGCTTGAAACCCTGCTGATTGCACTGGGTGACGAAGGTCTTCAGATCGTCGGGATAGGTGATGCCGCCGATGATCTCGCAGTTCTGCTTCTTGAACTCGGCGATCTGGGCCGAGAAATCGTTGGTGCGCGGCTGGAAATAGCCGGGCACCACGACCTCGTAGCCGGCGGCGCGGGTCGGCACCGGCAGGCCGTAGCCGTCATTGCCCCAGGTCTCGCCGTCGATGTTCTGGGGGAACAGCATGCCGACCTTCTTGTTGGTGTCGAGCCCGTTCCACAGCCCGACAAAGGTGTTGAGCGCCTCGTCGAGGCCCCAGAAGAAGTGATAGGTCCAGTCGAAGCTCGCCTCGGCGCCGCCGCGCGGCATGACGACCGCCTGCCAGGGCGCGCCCGACGACAGGCAGGGGGTCTCGTAGAGTTCCGCCTGTTCGGCCGCCGGCAGGATGGTGTCGGTGGTCGAGGCCGGCAGCAGCAGCTGGACCTCGTCGTTGAGGATCAGATTGCCGGCGATTTCCGACGACTTGTTGGGGTTCGACTGGCTGTCGCGGTCGAGGATCTCGATCGCATAGGTCTTGCCGTTCGAGGATTCGAGCTTGCCACCGAGGAAAGCGCGGATCTTGTCGAGCGTGTAGCCGTCGGTCTCGCCGAACAGGGCGAGCGGGCCGGTGGTCGGGCTGATATAGCCGACCTTGATCGTGCCGGCGGTCTGCGCCCGCACATAGCCCGGCAGCGCGAGCGTGCCCGCCGCGGCGCCGAGGCCCTTCAGGACGGTCCGGCGACTCGGCCGCAGGCCCGACTTCACGAGCTTGTTGTAGTACATCTCTTTTCCCTCCCTCTGGAATTCCGGCGGACGGCGCGCCCTCCTCGGCGGCGCCGCTGCCGTCGTGCTCAGGTCATGCGCAGGAGCGCGCCGCCGTCGATGACGATCAGCGAGCCGGTGACGTAGGACGAGGCCGGCGAAGCGAGGTAGAGCGCGAGGCCCTTGATCTCCTCCGGATCGCCGATGCGGCCGATCAGCGACTGCGCCTCGAAGGCCCGGCGGTCCTCCGGATTGCGCAGCCGTCCGCCGGCGATGTTGGTGATGAAGGGGCCCGGCAGGATCGCGTTGATGCGGATGCCATAGGCGCCGAGTTCCATCGCCATGTGACGGACGAGATGGTTCACACCCGCCTTCGCCGGCATGTAGGGCGTGCCGACGATGCTCTCATTGATCAGCGAGGCGATCGAGGAGGTGACGATGATCTGGCCTCCGCCGTTCGGCTTCATGTGCCGCACGGCGTGCTTGATGGTCGTGTAGACCGAGGTCAGGTTGATCTCGATCACCTTGTCCCAATGCTCGTCGGGCAGGTTCTCGATCGCCCCTTCGGGATTGCGCTCGCCGGTCGGCGTGTTGAAGCCCGGGCCGGCGTCGATGCCCGCATTGGCGAAGACGACGTCGATCCCGCCGCGCTCTTCGGCGACCGCGTCGAAGGCGGCCGCCATGCCCGGCCGGTCGCCGACATCGACCACAAGGCCGCGGACGTCGCCGCCGGTCGCGCGGATTTCGGCGACGGTCTTCTCGAGCCCCACCGGATTGAGGTCGAAGATGGAAACCTTCGCCCCGTGCTCGGCCATGATCTCGGCATAGGCGCGGCCGATGCCGCTCGCGCCGCCGGTGACGATCACCGACTTGCCCCGGACGTCGAACATCTTCTCGAGTGCGGCCATCTCATCCTCCCGGTTCCGCAGGTCGTTCCGGGCGCCTCCCCGCGCCCGGCCGTCGTCGTCCCGCCGTCGTCAGGCGGCCGCCGCATCCCGCTGTTTGGCGCGGGACAGCACGAAGTCGAAGCCGACGTCGTAATAGGGTGCGGCGAGGCCGACCGCGGCCGCGGCTTGCGCGTCGTCGACGGGCCTGAATTCGGCGAGCAGGCTCTTCTTCACGCCGAACACCGCGTCGGAATCGATGTAGGGATCGTCCGGATCGAAGATGTGCGTGGTGAGCGTGTCGTAGCCCTCGGCCGAGATGATGTAGTGGAGATGCGCCGGCCGGTTGGGATGGCGGCCGAGCGCGCCGAGCAGCTTGCCGACCGGTCCGTCATCCGGGATCGGGTAGTATTTCGGCTTGACGCCGCGGAACCAGTAGCGACCGTCCGCGCCGGTGCGGAACACGCCGCGCAGGTTGAAATCGGGCTGGATGCCCTTCTGCTGGACGTCGTAGAAGCCCTCGTCATTCGCCTGCCAGACGTCGATCTTGGCGTTCGCGATCGGCCGCCCCTCGGTGTCGAGGATGCGGCCGTGCACGAACATCGGCTCGCCCTTCCGGTCGAGGCAGATATCCGCGCCCATCGGCAGTTCCGGCGCACCGGCGACGTGGAAGGGTCCGAGCACGGTCGATTCCGACGCGCCGGAGGGCTTCCGGTTGTTGATCGCATCGACGAGCATCGAGACGCCGAGCACGTCCGAAAGCAGGATGTATTCCTGCCGCCACTCGTTGCAGATCTGGCCGGTCTCGGTGAGGAAGAAGATGGCGCGCAGCCACTCGTCCTGGGTCGGCTCGATCTCCTTCACCGCCTCGTGCAGCTTGCGGGTGATGACCTCCATCACCTGTTTCAGCCGCTCGCTCTCGGCGTTCTTGTTGCGGGCGACGACGACCTCGGCGGAGTCCGCCTCGGTGAAGTAGCCGTATTCGTGCTCGTTCGGCATCGGGCCCTCCCTCTAGCGCGCCAGGATGGATGTGAGGACGCGACGGAGCTCCGCCGCCGGATCGGCGGCGCGATCGACCGCGCGCCAGCAGACGTGATGGTCCGGCCGGACGAGCAGGCAGCCGGCGTCGCGGATCTCGCGCGCACGCGCCCAGTCGCCGAGATGATCCTCGATCGGCCGGCGCGGTCCGATCACATGGGTGCGGATCGACAGGCCGAGTTCGGCACCGATGGTCTTCGCCGCCTCGACCCAGGCCTCGCCGCCGATGCCGGTCAGCAGCGTGAACTCGCCGCGGCCGCAGAGATCGAGCGTCGAGATCTGCTTGCCCGCCCTGTCGAACACCCAGACATGTGGCAGGCGGGCGCCCGGCCAGGTGGTCGGCGCATAATGCAGCTCGCGATCGGCGGGGAAGGCCGGCTCCTCCTGTCCGTCGGTGACGACGGCGGACGAGCGGTAGCGCTGGTTCATCTCGACGCCGTGCGCGTCGAACTCGTATTTCTTGAAGGCGATCGCCTTGCGGAGCGCCTCGCGCTGCGCCTCGGCGGCCGGCGTCGCGTCGGCGCGCGCCTCCATGTTGCGCTGGATCTTGTCGTGATCGACGCCGCCATCCATGCCGAGCGCCTCGAAGATCGGCCCGAATTCGGCGATCGACTGGTTGGCGCGGGTGACGATCTGGCGGGCGATCGGCGCACGCTCGGCCGAATAGGTGTCGAGCAGGCCGGGGCCGGCCTCGCCCTTGACGACCTTGGCGAGCTTCCAGGCGAGGTTGAAGCCGTCCTGGATCGAGGTGTTGGAGCCGAGGCCGTTCGAGGGCGGATGGCGGTGCGCCGCATCGCCCATGATGAAGACGCGGCCCTTCTGCATCTCGAGCGCGAAGCAGTTGTTGACCGTCCAGGTGTTGGCGCCGAGCAGCTCGATCTCGAGCTGCGGATCGCCGATCAGCTGGCGGGCGACGCCGGTCGCGAAGTCCGGCGTCACGTCGGGCGGCGGCTGGTTGATGTCGTAGCCCCAGACGATCAGCCACTCGTTCCACGGCCGGACCATGCGCACGAGGCCCATGCCGATGCCGCCGACATCGGCGCCGGGCTGCATCACCCAATAGAGGACGCTCGGACGGTGGGCGACATATTTGGAGAGGTCGGCGCGGAACAGGATGTTCATCGAGCCGCCGACGCCCATGCGGCCCTCGAAGGGCAGGCCGAGATGCTCGGCGACCAGCGAATTGCCGCCATCGGCGCCGACGAGGAATTTCGAGCGCACCGTGAAGTCGCGCCCCGACAGGCGGTCGCGGCAGGTGGTTGTGACGCCGTCGGCATCCTGCTCGTGGGAGAGATATTCCGTGCTCATCCGCGCCTGCGTGCCGCGGGCGCAGGCGGTCTTGAAGAGAATCGGCTCCATGAAGGTCTGCGGCAGATCGTTCATGAAGCAGGGCGAGGACAGGAGGTGCTCCGCCTTCGACAGAGGGTGCGTGCCCCAGCTCTTCATCCGGCCGATCTCTTCGCCGGCGAGGCTTTCGCAGAACACGTTCTCGCCCATGATCTCCTGCGGCGAGGCGTGCATCATCGCCTCCGCCTCGACCTCGGGGCCGAGATCGCGCAGCACTTCCATCACGCGCTGATTGGTGATGTGGGCGCGCGGCGTGTTGGCGAGCCAGCGGTAGCGGTTGACGACCATGTTGGCGACGCCGGAGCTCGACAGCAGCGCCGCCGTCGCCGAGCCGGCCGGGCCTGTGCCGACGATCAGAACGTCGGTCTCGATATCCGCCATCAGTTTCCTCCCTCGATCTTCGGACCGGTCAGCCTGCGGCGGACCGGAAACAGGTGCAGGCCGGTCCTCGCGGAGATCAGCCCCCACAGCCCCTTCGGTGCGAACAGCATGACGGCGATGGCGAGCACGCCGAGCGTCATCAGGTACCAGCTGCCGTAATCGGCGAGCGCGGCGCGGAGCGCGAAGAGCACCAGCACGCCGATGACCGGGCCTTCGATCGTGCCGATGCCGCCGATGACGACGATGAAGATGACGTAGGCCGTCCAGTCGGTGAGCGCGAAGGCGGCATCGGGCGAGATGCGCGCCGTCTGCATGAAGACGAGGCCGCCCGTCAGCCCGGTGGCGACCGCGGCGATCAGGAACACCGCCCATTTGAGCCGGCCCGTGTCGACGCCGACCGAGCCGGCGGCATCGACATTGTCGCGCACCGCGGCGAGGGCGAGGCCGAGCCGGCTGCGCAGGAGCCAGTAGATGCCGCCGGTGACCGCGACGACGAGGACGAGCGCCAGCCAATAGGCGAGGATGTCGCGCGCCGCCGCATCGCGCACGCCGAACAGCGCGCGGATCGTGTCGGTGCCGAGAATGGCGCTCGTCGCCTCGCGCGGCAGCGAGGTGCCTGTGCCGCCGCCGAGCGTCTTCCATTGCGCGACGAGGAGGCGCGTCACCTCGGCGAGCACCCAGGTGCCGATCGCGAAATAGGCGCCCTGCAGCCGGAAGGCGAGATAGGCGAAGGGGATGGCGAGGAGGAAGGCGGCCAGCCCGCCGAAGAGGATGGCGACGACCGGGTTCCAGCCGAGGAGAATGACGCCGGCGAACATCGCATAGGCGCCGATGCCGACAAAGGCCTGCTGGCCGACCGAGATCAGGCCGCCATAGCCGGCGAGCAGGTTCCAGAGCTGCGCCAGCGTCAGCATCGTCAGGATGAAGAAGAGGTCCTGGATCGCCGAGCGCGGCGCCACCGCCGGCAGGGCGAGACCGATCAGGATGAGGAGGGCGACGGCGATCGTCGTGGCGTTGCCGGCACGGGTGCGGATGGTGAGCCGATACATGCCGTCCTCCTCAATCCACCGCGCGCGGGAAGAGACCGCGCGGCTTGACGAGCAGCACGACGAGGAAGGCGATGTGACCGGCGAGGATCTGCCATTCCGGATTGATCGCGGCGCCGACCGTCTGCGCGACGCCGATGATCACGCCGCCGGCGAGCGTGCCCCACAGGCTGCCGAGGCCGCCGATGATCACCGCCTCGAAGGCGTAGATCAGCCGGGCCGGGCCGATCGACGGGTCGAAATTCGCCCGCATGCCGAGATAGAGCGCGGCGACCGTGACGACCGCCATGGCGAGGCCGGTGGCGACCGCGAAGACGCGCTTCGGCTCGATGCCCATCAGCCCGGCGACGACGGCGTCGTCCGAGGTGGCGCGGAAGGCGCGGCCGAGCGCGGTGCGATAGAAGAGCGCGTTGAGCCCGACGATCACCGCCACCGCCGAGAGGAAGGTGAGGAGCGGCATCACGCCGACGGTGACGAGGCCGAGATCGATCGAGGCGCCTTCGAGCGTGCCGGCCGGAATGCGGCGGCTGTCGGCGGAGAAGGTTTCGAGCAGGCCGTTCTGCAGCGTCACCGACAGGCCGAAGGTGACGAGGAGCGGCGGCAGGATGTCCTTGCCGAGCACCCGATTGAGCACGAGGCTCTGCAGGAGCCAGCCGACGCCGAACATCACCGGCGCGGCGACGATGAGGGCGACGAGCGGGGACAGGCCGAGCATCGTCACGCCGACGAGGATCAGATAGGCGGCGAAGACGATCAGGTCGCCATGGGCGAGATTGACGAGCCGCATGATGCCGAAGACGAGGCTGAGCCCGGCGGCGAACAGCGCATAGAGCCCGCCGAGCAGCACGCCCTGGACGAGGGTGTCGAGCCAGATCATGCCGCCTCCCCGAAATAGGCGGCATGGATCGCCGCGCGCGTCACCGCCGCGGCGGGAGCGGCGAGCGTCACCCGGCCCTCCATCATGCAATAGACCCGGTCGGCGACCGAAAGCGCCTTGCCGATGTCCTGCTCGACGACGACCATCGCGGCACCGCCGGCGCGGATCTTCGGCAGGGCGGCATAGATGTCGCGGATGACCACCGGGGCGAGGCCGAGGCTGATCTCGTCGCAGAGCAGGAGCTCGGGGTTGGACATCAGCGCCCGGCCGATCGCCACCATCTGCTGCTGGCCGCCGGAGAGCGCGGTGCCGGGGCTCCTGCGCCGCTCCTTCAGGATCGGAAACAGGTCGTAGACCGCCTCGAGGCTCCACGGGCCCGCGACCTTGCGCATCTGGCCGCCGATCAGGAGGTTCTCCTCGACCGACAGCGAAGGGAAGAGACGGCGGCCTTCCGGCACCATGGCGATGCCGCGCTGCATGATCGCAGCCGGCGACAGCGCGCCGATCGGCTCGCCCTTGTGCAGCACCATGCCGGGCTCGTTGCGCAGGATGCCGGTGATCGCGCGCATCAGCGTCGACTTGCCGGCGCCGTTCGCGCCGATGATCGCCACGCACTCGCCGGCGGCGATCGTCACGTCGACGCCGAACAGGGCGCGGAACTGGCCGTAACTGGCGGTGAGGCCGCGGGTCTCGAGCAGCATCAGACCTCGAGCCCCAGATAGATTTCGCGCACCTCTTTCGAGGCCATGATGGCGTCGGGCGCGCCAATGCCGATGACGCGGCCGAAATCGAGCACCAGCAGCCGCTCGACCACCGCGTTGAGGGCGTGCAGGACGTGCTCGATCCAGATGATCGTCGTGCCCTTCGCATGGATCCGGCGGATCGTCGCCACGAGCGCGCGGCACTCGCCCTCGGTGAGGCCGCCGGCGATCTCGTCGAGGAGCAGGAGTTCCGGCCCGGTCGCCATGGCGCGGGCGAGTTCGAGCCGCTTGCGATCGAGCAGGCTGAGCGTTCCGGCGACGAGGTTCGCCTTCTTCAGAAGCTCGGTCTCCTCGAGGATCGCCGCGCAGTCCTCGACCATCTCGGCCTCCCGACCGCCGCGGCCGAAGGTGGCGGCGGTGAGCAGGTTCTCGAATACCGTCAGCCCCTCGAAGGGCTGCGGGATCTGGAACGAGCGGCCGACGCCCATCCGCACCCGCTCCATCGCCGGGGTGCGGGTGACGTCGCGGCCGAGGAACTCGATCCGGCCGGCATTCGGCAGAAGATTGCCGGTGATCAGGTTGAAGAGGGTCGACTTGCCGGCGCCGTTCGGCCCGATGATGCCGAGCGCCTCGCCGCGTGGTACGTCGACCGACACGGCGTCCGTCACCTTCAGGGCACCGAAGGACTTGGAGACGTTTTCGAGGCGCAGGATCATCGGTCGGTTCGCGGTCCTATCCGGGCGGGAGAGCGGGGCGGCGACGGCCGCCGCCCCGGCATTCCGAGGTCAGGCGAGGGCTTCCATCGTTCCCTGCGCGGCGATCTCGGGGGCGTTCGAATTATCGACGACGACGAGATCGAAGGTGCCGTCCGCCTTGCGCCGCCACTGGCCGCCGACGAGCGGCGTCTTGCAGACGTTCTTCGCCGCGAAGGGCGGCATGCCGGCACCGTTCCACGCCACCTTGCCGACGACCGTCGCCATATCGGTGGCCGCGATCGCCGCGGCGACCGATTCCGCATCGGTCGGATCGGACGCGCGGCCCATGACGTTCGCCGCGACCTCGAACAGCGAGTGCACGAAGCCGATCGGCTGGGTCCACGGCCGGCCGGTCTTCGCCGTGAAGGCGGCCGCGAGATCGGCCGAGCTCTCGCCGGTGATCGACGACTTGAAGGGATGGGAAGCCGACCACCACACCTCGGAAGAGAGGTTGTGGCCGGCTTCGCCGAGCGTCTCGACCGATTGCGGGAAGAGGATCGCCTTCGCGACCGTCGCCGCCTTCGGCCGGAAGCCCTGCTGGCGGGCCTGGTTCCAGAAGGTGGTGAAGTCGGGCGGGATGACGACGCCCGTCACGATCTCGATGCCGCCGGCCTTGAAGGCATTGATCTGGGCGGTGAAATCGTCCGACAGGTTCTGGTAGCGGCCGGGATCGAGGAGGCTGAAGCCCGCCGCCTCGAGACCCGGCTTCAGGCCGTTCTTCGGGTCGCCCCAGGCATTGCCGTCGGCGTCGTTGGGGAACAGGCCGCCCACCTTGCCGCCCGTGCCGAGCTGCTTCCACATCGAGGTGTAGGTGGCGATGATGTCCTCGAGGCCCCAGAAATAGTGGAAGGCGAAGTCGAACGGCTTCCACGAGCCCGGGTCGCCGGGATTGCCCTGCTGGCCGATGAACCAGGGCTGCCAGGGCGCCATGGTCGAGACGACCGGCACGCCCTCCGCCTCGCAAGTGGTGGCGACGGGGTTGGTGTTCTCGGGCGTCGAGCCGACCAGCATCAGGTCGATCTCGTCGTCGACGATCAGCTCCTTCGCCACTTCCGCGGCGCGGTTCGGGTTGGACTGGCTGTCCTTGACCAGAACCTCGAAGTTCTTGCCGACGTCGGAGGCGAGGAACGCCTCGATGTTGAAGGCGTCGCTCTCGGCGAAGCCGGCGAGCGGGCCGGTCTGCGGCGAGACATAGCCGAGCTTGATCTTCGCCCCTTGCGCGATCGCCGGCGCGGCGAGGCCGGAGGCGGCGAGCGCGACACCGGTGGCGGCCGAGGCCTTCAGGAATTTCCGTCTCGTGATCATGATTCTCTCCTCCCTCTTCTCTCTCTGTCTGTGTCGTCAGGCCTCCGGGCGGCGTCCCTCCCACGCCGCCTGGAGGAGGTCGCGGATCGATCCCCGATCGATCGGTCGCGGATTGGCATAGGCGTTCTTCACCGCGATCTCGGCGGCGCGGTCGAGATCGGCCTCCTCAATGCCGATCGCGGCGAGGCTCGTCGGTGCGCCGACCGCGGTCGCGAAATCCCACAGGCCGCCGCCCGCCGAGCCGCCGCCGAAGGTGTCGGCGATCGGGGCGAGGAGGGCCGGCACGGCGGCCTCGTTGAAGGCGGTCGTGTAGGGCAGCAGGATCGCGTGGGTGTCGGCGTGCGGCGTGTCGAACGAGCCGCCGAAGACGTGCGCCAGCTTGTGGTGCAGCGCCATCGAGACATAGCCGAGCGCGGTCGAGCAGCACCACGCCGCATAGAGCGCCTTCGCCCGCGCCGCGGCATCGTGCGGATCGGCGATCAGGCGCGGCAGGCCGTCGCGGAAGGCGACGAGGGCGTCGCGGGCCATCAGCTCGATCACCGGATTGCGGTCGGGCGCGTAGAACGCCTCCATCGCATGGGCGATCGCGTTCATCGCCGAGGTGACGGTGAGGCCGACCGGCAGGGTGAGCGTCAGGTCGACGTCGTAGATCACCGTCTCGGGCCGGATGTCGGGCGAGCGGCGGGTGGTCTTCTCGCCCGCTGCCGTCTCGCCGAGGATGTCGGTCATCTCCGAGCCGGCATAGGTGGTCGGGATGACGACCTGGTCGGCGCCGGTGCGCACCGCGATCGCCTTGCCGAGCCCTGTGGTCGACCCGCCGCCGAGACTGACGACGGCGCCGGCGCCGCTCGCCCGGAAGGCGGCGACCGCCCGCTCGGTGATCTCGACCGGGGTGTGCATGGCGGCCTCGGCGAAGACGTCGGCCGAGAGATCGCCGAGCGCCGCGGCGAGGCGCTCGGCGTCCGCCTTCTGGTGCGGCGTCGACAGGACGAGCGCGCGGCCATGGCCGAGGCGGCGAACCTCCTCTTCGGCCTTGACGAGCGTGCCCGAGCCGAACACGACGCGGGTTGTGAGGCCGGGGAAGACGAAACGGTCCATCATCGCGCCGCCTCCATTCGGGGCCGCCGTCCGGCGGCGAGATCGTCGAGCAGGCCCGCGAGCATGGCGATCTCGGCGTCGCAGACGCTGTGCTCGCGGCCGGGAAAGAGATCGGCGCGCAGCTGCGCACCGGCGCGGCCGAGGCTCGTTGCGGCATCGGCGAAGGCGGCGACCGGGATCCAGGGATCGGCGTCGGCGCCGGAGAGATAGACCGGCAGGCCGCGCGGCGCGGCCTCGGGCCGGCCGTCGGAGGCGACGCCGACACGGCAGCCGGTGAAGGCGGCGAGCGCATCGGGCGGCGGCAGGCCGGCGCAGACATATTCGATCGCGAGGCAGGCGCCCTGCGAGAAGCCGGCAAGCAGCAGCGGCAGGCCGGGCAGTTCGGCCCGCGCTGCGGCGAGCGCCGCGGCGAGATGGTCGGTCGCGGCGGAGAGCTGGGCGCGGGCGACCGGGGTCAGCGGATCGACGGCGCGCGCCTCGTACCACGCGCCCGAGGGGGCGCGCGGCAGCACGAAGGCGACCGCCGGCGCGGCGAGCCGCGCCAGCACATGGGCCTCGATCTCCTCCGGCGACTGGCCGCGGCCATGGACGAAGACGCAGACCGTCTTCGCCGCCGTGCCGCGCGCGCCGCGCCGGAGCGGACCGCCGCCCGTCGTCATGCGAAGGTCGCTTCCTCGAGGCCGGCGCGCAGCTCGGCCTCGCGGTCCTTGAACCAGGGCGGGAAGACGAGGGTCTTGCCGATCTGGCCCGGCGGCTCGTCCTTCGCCCAGCCCTCGGGCGTCGTCCAGGCCAGTTCGAACAGCGCACCGCCCGGCGAGCGGACATAGCAGGACTTGAAGTAGTTGCGGTCCTTCTGCTCGGAGATGTCGGTGAAGCCGAGGCCCTCGATATGGGCCCGGAGCGCCATCTGGTTCTCCTCGTCGCCGGTGTTGAGGGCGAGGTGGTGGATGGTGCCGCCGGCGAGCGTCCAGGTGCCCTGCGGGCTGTCGCGGTCGACGATCACCTCGACGCGCTGGACGATGCCGTTCGCGTCCGGCACACGGAAGACGAGGCCCTCATGGTTGTCGGCCTCCTTTTCGAGCGGCAGGGCGATGGTGAGGAAATCGTCCATCGCCGTGCGGTCGGTGACCGCCACCGAGGCGCCATAGATGCCCTTGATGCCATGATCGGCGCCGATGCCCTGCGCCTCGTTGGTGATCGGCGCGCGGCTGTCGCCATCGCTCTCGACCAGTTCGTGGGCGATGCCGCAGGGATGGGCGAAGACGGCGCGATCGGCGCCGAAGCGGGTGACCTTCTCCGCCGCGATGCCGCGCGCGTTCAGCCGGTCGACCCAGAAATCGGCGGCGCCGACCGGGATCGATTGCATGATGGTGCGCGACTGGTTGGTGCCGCGCCGGCCGAAGACGCCGGGCTTGCGGAACGGGAAGGTGGTGATGATCGTCGAGGCGTCGCCGTTCGGCGAGCCGTAATAGAGATGATAGACGGGGATCACACCGTCAAAGAGCACGGTGCGCTTCACCGAGTGGAGACCGAGCGCCTTCGTATAGAAGTCGAAATCTTCCTGGGCACCGTCGGTCGACATAGTCAGGTGGTGGTAGCCGCTGACGCGGGTCATCGGTCATGTCCTCCCATGGGTTGCGGGGCGGCCCTGCCCGCGCGGGCAGAGCACGAGCGTGAGGTCGAGCGCGTGCTTCCGCTTCCCTCCATTGGGCGGCAGTGCGCGAAACTCGGCCATGAGTTCGGGCTTGACCCCGAAGATGGCGTCCCGGCCGATGGCGGGATCCGCCCGGTCGAAGACATGCGTGGTGAGCGTCTCGAAGCCCTCGGCCGCGACGCGGAAATGGATGTGCGCCGGCCGCTCGAGGCCGAGGCCGAGCGCCGTCATCAGGCGGCCGACCGGCCCGTCGGAGGGCAGGCTGTAGCCCTTCGGCTTGACGCTGACGAAGTGGAAGCGGCCCTGCGCATCGGTGCGGAAGCGCCCGCGCAGGTTGAATTCCGGCTGCCGGTCCGGCTGCTGGTTCTCGTAGAGCCCTTCGGCATTGGCGTGCCAGACCTCGAGAACGGCGCCCGCCACCGCCGTGCCGTCCGCGCCGAGCACCCGGCCGGTGACGGCGAGCGGCTCGCCCTCGCCGTCGCGCGAGAGATTGGCGCCGAGCGCCGTCTCCGGCACGTCGGCGCGGTAGAACGGGCCGGCGAGCGTGTTCGGCGTGCATCCCGCCGGGCGCGGATTGTTCTGGTCTTCGATCAGCGAGGAGACGCCGAGCACATCGGCGAGCAGCACCCATTCCTGGCGGCGGGAGTCGGCGTAGTGGCCGACCTCGGTCAAGAAATCGATCGCGAGAAGAAACTCCTCGCCGGTCGGCCGCAGCGCGGCGACGAGGGCGTGCAGGCCGCCGACGGTCGCCCGCGCGGCGTCGACGAGACGGGACGGCTCGGCACCGGCGAGACGCCGGGCGAACTCCTCCGCCTGGGCCGAGATCGCGCGGATGCGCGCCTCCTGCCGGTCGTCGTGCTGACCGTCCATCCTCCCGGGGCCTCCCTTCCCCTTGAGGAAAGGAGTAGCACGGGGCCGGCCGGTCCTTGATGAGTTGTAGGACGAGCGATATAGCATTTTGCTATGAAGCTGAACGAGCGCCATCTGATGCAGCTCGCCGCCGTGCTCGATGCCGGCGGTGTCTCGGAAGGTGCCGCCATGCTGGGCCTGACCCAGCCGGCGGTGAGCCGCTCGCTCGCCTCGCTCGAGGCGCGGGTCGGCGAGCCGCTCTTCGTCAAGGGGCGCCGGCCGCTGCAGGCGACGCCGCTCGGGGCGCAACTCGCCGCGCAGGGCCGCACCATCATCACCGCATCACGCAAGGCCTCCGATGCGGTTCAGGGCTTCATGAAGGGGACGAAGGGCCTGGTGCGGGTCGGCGGCGTGCCCTTCTTCATGGATGCGATGATCAGCCGGATGATCGGCGAATTCCTCAACCTCGAGCCCGAGGTGACGGTGCAGCAGAGCTATATGAACCTGCCGGAACTGGTCGGCGCGCTCGAAGGCAACCAGATCGATCTCGGCATCGTGCCGATCGGCGTGCTCGATCTCGGGCCGAGCTTCGAGTTCACCGAGATCCTGCCCGGCCGCAACATCGTCGCCTGCCGGCCCGGCCATCCGCTGCTGCGCAACCGGCGGCTCCGCGCGCACGATCTCAGCCGCTATCCCTGGGTGGCGCCGCTGCCCGGCTCGCCGCTGATGTCGGACCTGCAGATGATCCTGATGAGCATCGGCATGTCGGACCTCAACATCCGCTATTCCGGCGGCTCGCTGATGAGCGTCATCAACTTCCTCGCCGAGACCGACGCGCTCGCCGTGCTCCCCTTCTCCGTCGTGTTCGCGCAGCGCAAGGAGAACCGCGTCACGGTGCTCCCTTACGAGATCCCTCAGCCGAACCGCTCGCTCGGCATTCTGCGCCGGGTCGGGGCGCAGCGCTCGCCCGCCGCCGAGCGTTTCGCCGGCCATGTCACCAACGCGTTCGAGAACCTGAAGCACATCATCAAGCGGCACGAGAACGCGGTGGTGTGGGGCCGCTAGCGGCGTCGCCGTCGTTCATTCGGGCGCTCGGGACACCGGGCGGGCCGCCGGCACGGGGCCGACATAGCGCGATTGCGGCCGGATCAGCCGGCCGGTCCGCTCCTGCTCGAGCACATGCGCCGTCCAGCCGGCCATCCGCCCGGCGGCGAAGACATTGGTGAAGCCGTCGCGCGGGAAGCCGACCGCCTCGAGCAGCAGCGCGGTGTAGAATTCGACATTGGTGGCGAGCGGCCGCAGCGGCTTCTTCTGGGCGAGCAGGGCGAGCGCCTCCGCCTCGACCGCCTCGGCAAAGGCGATCCGGCCGCCGCGATCGCGCAGCCCGGCCACCGCCCGCTTCAGCACGTCGGCACGCGGATCGCGGACGCGATAGATGCGGTGGCCGAAGCCCATCAGCCGCTCGCCGCGGGCGAGCGCATCGACGAGCCAGGGCCGGATGCGCGCCGTCGTGCCGATCGCGTCGAGCATGTCGAGCACCGGCCCGGGCGCGCCGCCATGCAGCGGCCCCTTGAGCGCGCAGAGCCCCGCGACGACCGAGGAGAACAGGCCGGCGCGGGTCGAGGCGACGACGCGGGCGGCGAAGGTCGAAGCGTTCAGCCCGTGATCGGCGACGGTGACGAGATAGGCGTCGAGCGCGGCGACGGCGGCCGGCGACGGAGCATCGCCGCCGAGCATGGCGAGGAAATCCTCGGCATGGCCGCGCGTCCGGTCGGGCGCGACCGGCGCCGCGCCGCGCCTGCGGCGGGCGATCGCCGCGGCGAAGACCGGGACGGCGGCGACGGCGAGCACGTGATGCGGCGTCGTGGCGGCATCGGCGAGCGCCGCGAGCATCAGACGCAGTGCCTCGACCGGGGTGAGCGGATCGGTCGCGGCGAGCAGCGGCGCGGCGATCGCGAAGGCCTCCTCGCGGGCGGTGCCGAGCGCCCTGGCGATCCCTGCGGCGTCCATCGGCTCGGGGACGAGATCCCGCCACAGCAGCGCGAGCACGGCTTCGAAACGCCAGTCGGCGAGCACGTCGAGATCGTGGCCGCGCAGGATCAGGCGGCCGGCGGCGCCGTCGACATGGCTGAGCACGGTCTCCGCGGCGACGACATCGTCGAGACCCGGCGCGGTATGGCCGGGAGCGAGGGCCGGTGCTGCGGTGGCCGAAAGGGGGCTCATGATGTTCTCCCGCGATCCTCGTGATTGACGGGGGATGAGCATCTTGATTGTATCAACATCGTCAATCTTGATTCGATCGATCAATCCATCGAGCCCGCCTATGCCGCCGCCCGACGATCTCCTCGACGCCGAAGCCGCCGCCGCGCGGCTCGGCATCAGCCGGGCGACGCTCTACGCCTATGTCAGCCGCGGGCTGATCCGGGCGAGCGCGGCGGCCGGCGACCCGCGGAAGCGCCTCTACAGTGCCGCCGACATCGCGACGCTCGAGAAGCGGAAGGCGGCCGGCCGCGGCCCGCGCGAGGCGGCGGCGGCGACGCTCGACTGGGGCCTGCCGGTGCTCGCCTCCGGCATCACGCTGATCGAGACCGGTGGGCTGTTCTATCGCGGACGCGACGCGATCGCGCTCTCGGCCGAGGCGACGCTCGAGGATGTCGCCCGGCTTCTGTGGGGCTGCGACGGGCACGATCCCTTCGCGGAGCGCGGCGCGGTGGCGGCGCCCTGGGCGCCCGGCCTGCTGCAGCGGCTCGCCACCATGCCGCTCACCGAGCGCTGCCAGACGCTGCTGCCGCTCGTTTCGGCCGGCTGGGCGATCGCCTGGCAGCGCGACAGCCGCCGGCTCTGGCCGGGCGCGGCGGCGCTGCTGCGCGCGCTCGCCGCCGCGGCGAGCCTCAGCGAGCCCGACACGCTGCCGGTCCACCGCCATCTCGCCCGCGCCTGGGGGCTCGATGCGGCGGGCGCCGATCTGATCCGGCGCGCCCTCGTGCTCCTCGCCGACCACGAGCTCAATGCCTCGGCCTTCGCGGTGCGCGTCGTCGCCTCGACCGGCGCCTCGCTCGGCGCCTGCCTCAATGCCGGCCTCTCCGCCCTGAGCGGTCCGCTGCACGGCGGCACGACGAGCCTCGTCGAGATGCTGCTCGGCGAGATCGATGCGGCGGGCGACGCGGCGGCGGTCGTCGAGGCGCGGCTGCGGCGGGGCGACGGCGTGCCGGGCTTCGACCACCCGCTCTATCCGGACGGCGACCCGCGCGCCGCGGCTCTGCTGCCGCTGCTGCCGCCCGATCCGGGCCGCGAGGCGCTCGCGACGGTCATGGCGGAGACGGCGGGACGGCGGCCGAATGTCGATTTCGCGCTCGTCGCGCTCCGCCGCGCGCTCGCCCTGCCGCCGGGCGGTGCGCTCGCCCTCTTCGCCGTCGGCCGGACGGTCGGCTGGATCGCCCACGCGCTCGAGCAGCGCGGCGAGGAGAAGCTGATCCGCCCCCGCGCGCGCTATGTCGGACCGCCCGTTCTTCGCTGACGGCGGTTCGGATCACCAGGATCCCTGGGCGGCGATCACGAAAAGCGGAACCGCCTCCGGAACGGTACATTGAGGCCCTGTTCAATCTCCGAGCAGCGCTTCAAAGGGGGTGCAGTCCGTGCAGCCGCACCACTCGAGGGATGGTCGTCAGAGCCGCGAGGCCGAGACGATCGTCGACCTTATCCCCGCGCTGCGCGCCTTTGCGCGGTCCTTCTGCCGCGACCCGTCCGACGCCGACGATCTGGTTCAGGAAACGCTCACCAAAGGCATCGCCCATATCGACAAGTTCGAGCCGGGCACACGGATGAAATCCTGGCTGTTCACGATCATGCGGAACACATTCTACACCCGGATCAAGATCAGCAAGCGCGAGGCGCCCGGCCTCGCCGATTGCGTCTCCGCCATGCCGGTCTCCGAGGCGACGCAGGAATGGAGCCTGCGCGGCCAGGAACTGAAGGAGGCGATCGACCGCCTGCCGCCGCATTACCGCGAGGTGCTCGTTCTGATCGGCGTGCTCGGCGTCAGCTATGAGGAGGCAGCGGCGATCTGCGGCTGCGCGATCGGCACGGTGAAGAGCCGGCTCAACCGCGGCCGCGCCCACCTGCTCGAGCATCTCGGCGAGGACTCACCTCGCGCTCTGATCGAGCCCACCGCCCGCATCGTTGCCGACGGAATCCTGGTCGAGAAGCGCCGCTGAACCATCGAGGGCGCGTCGACGCTTGAGCGCTTCCTGCAGCCGCACCGCGAGGCCGAGAAGCCGGTCGGGAACCGGCTCGGCCTCGATCGCGGCCAGAAGCGATGCGAGCCCCGCGTCGAGCGCTTCATCGTCGGCGGCATCCTGCCCCTCATCGGCAGACGGTAGGGCGGCGCTCGCCATCGGTGTTCTCAAGCTCCCGGTTCCTCTCCTCAAAGCTTATGGGACGGCCGCCGCCTTTCGGCAAGCGCAGCGATTCGCAGGCGCCGTCCGTCGCGCCCCTTCGCTTCCCGCCCCGCTGCCGCGACGGCAGACGGGACGGAGATGCGACCGTTTTCACGGAGCCGGAAGTGCATAGGCGATGACATAGTCGCCCGCCTTCGTGCCGAGCGAGCCGTGTCCGCCGGCGACGACGACGAGATACTGCCGTCCGTCCGCCCCCTGATAGCTCATCGGCGTCGCCTGGCCGCCGGCCGGCAGCCGCGCCTTCCAGATCTCCGCACCGGTCGTCACGTCATAGCCGCGGACGTAATAATCGAGCGTGCCCGAGAGGAAGGCGACGCCGCCCTTCGTGACGATCGGCCCGCCGAGATTGGGGACACCCATCGCGAAGGGGAGCGGCACCGGCGCGAGATCGCGCACCGTGCCGTTCCTGTGCTTCCAGAGCACCGCGCCGGTGGTCAGGTCCGCTGCCGAGACGAAGCCCCAGGGCGGCTGCTGGCAGGGCAGGCCGAGCGGCGACAGGAAGGCGCTGAGCTGGACCGCGAAGGGCGCGCCGAAATTCTCGTTGAGCGCCGGCAGGCTGCCTTCCGGCCGGTTGTCGCCCTGGACATAGAGCGTCGTGTCGTCGCCGCGCGGAACGAGCCGCGAGACGAAGGCGAGATAGGTCGGCGTCGTGAAGACGACCTCCCGCTCCGGATCGACGGCGACGCCACCCCAGTTGAAGACACCGAAATTGCCCGGATAGACGAGCGTTCCGCCGGTCGAGGGCGGTGTGAAGCGGCCCTCATAGCGCAACTGGTGGAACCGGATCCGGCAGGCGAGCTGGTCGAGCATCGTCATGCCCCACATATCGCGCCCCGAGAGCGGCGGCGGATCGTAGGAGAGCGCCGATTTCGGCTGGGTCGGCGCGGTGTGGTCGCCCTCCGCCGCGCCCTGCGGGGCGGGGAGTTCCTGAACCGGCAGGAGCGGCGCGCCGGTGCGCCGGTCGAGCACGAAGAGCTCGCCCTGCTTGGTCGGCTGGACGAGCGCCGGCACGCGTTCGCCGTTCACCGTCAGGTCGACGAGGCTCGGCTGCGCGGGCACGTCGTAGTCCCAGAGGTCGTGATGCACGGTCTGGAAGTGCCAGCGCACGCGGCCCGTCGCGATGTCGAGCGCGACGACGGCGGAGGAATAGGTCTCGACGGCTTCGGAGCGATTGCCGCCCCACTGATCCGGCGGCTGGTTGCCGAGCGGCACATAGACCATGCCGAGCGCCTCGTCGACGCTCGAGATCGACCAGCTGTTGGGGGAGTTCGGCGTGTAATGACCGCCGGGGGCGAGCGGCGCGGTATCCTGCGGATTGCCGGAATCCCAGTTCCAGACCAGCCGGCCGGTGGCGATGTCGAAGGCGCGGATGACGCCGGAGGCCTCGGAGGTCGAGACATTGTCGAGCACGGTGCCGCCGACGATGATCATCCCCCGCGCGACGACCACCGGCGAGGTCGAGTAATAGGCGCCGGGATCGACATTCGGCATGTTGACCCAGAGATTGATCTGGCCGGTGCCGCCGCCGAAATCGGCGCAGACGCGGCCACTCTGCGGATCGAGCGCAATGACCCGTCCGTCCGCCGTCGGCATGAAGAGCTTGGACGGGCAGGCGGGCGCGGTCGGTCCGTCCTCGGCGGCGACCGGCAGGTCGGGCACGGGGTTCTCGGCGGGCGCCGCGGCCCCGACATCGGCCGGCGGCACGGGGGCGGCCGCCTCGGACGTTTCGGCGCCGGGAGGCGCGGGCACTGCGGCGGAGGACGCGGCGTCCGCGGCTCCGCCTGCATAGTAGGAAAGGCCGCGGCAGGTCAGGTGCTGCAGCGCCAGCTGGTCGCGGATGCGCGGATCGTAGCGCCACACTTCGCGACCGGTGGTGGCGTCGAGCGCGATGACGAGCTGGTGCGGCGTGCAGAGATAGAGCCGGTCGCCGACCTTCAGCGGCGTGACCTGGAACGTCGTCTCGACCGGATCGCCCGGCTGGCCGCGCACATCACCGGTGCGGAACGTCCAGGCGACCTCGAGCTGCGCGACGTTTTGCGGCGTGATCTGATCGAGCGGCGCATAGCGGTCGCCATGGCCGGTGCGGCCATAGGCGTGCCATTCGCCCGGCGGCACGCCGCCGGCGTCCGGGGCGATCTCGGCCCGCACGCCCGGCGCCGCGCCTTCGATCCGGGTTGGATCGCGGAAAATGCCCACGGTGCCGGCGGCGAGCGAGAGGACGAGCACGACCCCGAGCGCGATCCGGCCGCCCCGGACATCCGGCACGCCGCCGCGAGGACGCAGCGCCCGCGCGACCCAGGGCGTCAGCAGGAAGAGGCCGATCAGAAAGAGGAGATCGCCGCGCGGAGCGAGCGGCCACCAGTCGAAGCCGACCTCCCACAGCGACCACAAGAGGGTCGCAAGGACGGTGAGGGCGTAGACCCAGAGGGCCGCGGGATGGCCCTGCCAGAGCAGGAAGGCGGTCGCCGCGAGGGCGAGACCGGCGAGCGCATAGTACCAGGAGCCGCCGAGCCCGACCAGCCAGACGCCGCCGACGAGGAGAGCGAGGGCGATCAGGCCGACGATCAGTGCGGTGGCGATCAGCACCGGCCGGCGATGGGTCGTATCCATGGAGAGAGCCCCTCGGCTGCGCCGGCGAGCCGGCCTTCGAGGGCCAAACCGCGGCCGGCCCGAGGGGTTCCCGCGGCGCCTAGCCGCGCATCGCCGTCCCCTCCTCCGCCCACACCGCCAGCGCGAAGGGGCCGAGCCGCGTTCCGCCCGCGCCGGGATCCGCGGTCCCGCACACCGCCGCGCCGGCAGGAACTGGCGCCGAGACGGCTTGCGGCGCCCCGGTCGGGTTGACCGCGATCGCAAGCGTTCCACCCTCGAAATGCCAACGGACGAGCAGTGCGTCGCCGGAGCGCGCGCTCCCGGCGCCCCGATAGGGGGTGGCGAGCAGGGGGACGATCAGCCGCGCGCGGAGATCGGCGAGCGCCCGGAAACGCTCGATCGCCGCAGCCTCCCAGCGCCCGCGGCCGACGCGGGCGGCATCGAGGGTCTCCGGCGCCCAGGCATCCGGCAGGTCGGGGGGCTCGGCGAGGGCGTATGCCCCGATCACCTGCTCGGTGCGGCCCTTGCGAACCGCGTCGCGCATATGCGCGGGGGCGTCGCTGAAGAAATGGAAGGGCGTATCGTCGTTCGCCTCCTCGCCCATAAGGAAGAGCGGGATCTGCGGCGCAAGCATGGTGAGCGCCCGGCTGAAATCGAGCCGGGCATCGTCGAGATAGGCCGCCATCCGATCCGAGCGCGGCCGGTTGCCGACCTGATCATGGTTCTGGGTGAAGTTGACGAAGGCGGTCGGCGGCAGATGGCCGGAGGGCTCGCCGCGATGCCGGCCGTCATGCGGGTGCACCTCCCCCTGATAGATGAAGCCCTCGCGCAGCGTCCGGTCGAGCTTGCCGACCGGATCCTCGACATAGCCGCAGACGAAGCCCTCGGTCTCGCCGGCGAGGAGATGCTGCAGCACATGCTGGAAGTCCTCGTTCCACTGCGCATCGAAGATCCGCGGCCGGCCATCGGCGCCGTGCTCCAGCTGGGTGGCGACGTTCCACGAATTCTCCGCGATCATCCATGCATCCGGCTTCACGGACCGGGCGGCGGCCGTCAGAGAGCGCACGAACGCCTCCTGCACGGCGCCCGAGCCGAGTTCGTGCACGGCGTCGAAGCGCGCGCCGTCCATGTCGTAATCGCGCAGCCACATCGCGACGTTCTCGTGGAAGAAACGGGCGACGATCGGATGATCGAAGGCGAAACCGCGGCCCCAGGGCGTCTCGGCGCCGAAGAAGGCACTCGCATAACTCGGCAGGAAGTTCGCCGCCGTGCCGAAATGGTTGTAGACGAGGTCGACGATGACCGCGAGGCCGAGCGCATGCGCGCGGTCGACAAGGGCGCGCAGCTCCTGCGGCGTGCCGTAGGATCGGTCGGGCGCGAAAAGCAGGACGCCGTCATAGCCCCAGTTGAAGCGCCCTTCGAACTCGTTGATCGGCATCAGCTCGATCGCCGTATAGCCCGCCTCGGCATAATGCGGCAGACGCTCGGTGAGCGCGGCGAAGGTGCCTTCCGCGGTCGCGGCGCCGACATGCACCTCGGCGATCACGGCCTCGCGAAAGGGGCGCAGGGCGGTGAGGCGGCCGGGCGGCAGAGGCGCAACGACGAGGCTCCAGCCGTCGGCGTCCTCCGCCTGGGAACGTGCCGCGGGATCCGGGAAGACGAGCGCCCCGCTCTCGAAGCGGTAGCGGGCGCCCGGCCCGACATTCTCAAGGGAAGCCTCGAAGAAGCCCTCGCCGGCCGCCACCATCTCGGTCCGCCCGCGCCCTTCGATATGAATCACGAGGGCGGAAAGATCGGGCGCCCACAGGCGAAAGGCGGTGCCCTGCGCTGTCGGCCGGGGGCCGAACAGCGGCGCTGCGCCGCGGTCCGGCACGCCGGGCGCCATCGCGGCGTTCTCATCCGGTTTGCGCATCAGTGGCCTTCGGCGCGGTCGACGAACTTGTTGAAGCGGCTCGTCTTGCCGTCGGCGGTCTCGTCCTGGTGCAGGAAGGCGAGTTCGTTCTCGTCGAAGACGGTGAAGAACTCCTCCCAGGACAGCGGCTCGAGCGACTCTTCGGGTTCCCCGAAGTCGATCCGCAGAATGCCGCCCTCGCCGCGCCCCTTGACGCGGGCGGGCCGGCCGTCGCGGGCCTCGACCCATTTGCGGATCATATCGTGGTCGGTGGTCCGGCTCGCGCTCGCCATCGGTCGCCTCCTCACGCCAGGGGCCATTCGTTCGATGGCCCTAACGTACCGCCGGAGGCTCCGTTCCGCTGCCCGGGGGCTGCGCCGCCACCTCGCGGACCATGCGGGCGAGATCCTGCTGCGAGAACGGTTTCGGCAGGCGCGGCAGGCGCAGTTCGCCGGCCGGAAGGTCGGCATAGCCGGTGGCGAGCACGATCGGCAGGGCCGGCCAGCGCGTGCGCAGGACGGCGGCGAGTTCCATGCCCGTCATGCGCGGCATAGCCTGGTCGGTGATCACGAGATCGACCGGCGTGCCGGCTTCGAGGACCGCGAGCGCCTCCGCCCCGGAGGCGGCCTGATGCACGGTGCAGCCGAGGTCTTCGAGGAGGGCCGCCGTATTGGCGAGCACGATCGCATCGTCGTCGACCGCCAGCACGGCGAGATGGCCGAGGCTCGGCTCGGCCTCGGCCTCGCTCGCAGGCGCCGTGCCGGCCGGTCGCGGGGCAGCGGCGAGCGGCAGCCAGATTTCCGCGGTCGTCCCCTCCCCTCTGCGGCTCTTCAGGATCAGCCGGCCGCCGGACTGCTCGGCCATGCCGTGCACCATCGAGAGGCCGAGTCCCGTGCCCTTGCCGACGCCTTTCGTCGTGAAGAAGGGTTCGGCCGCGCGGGCGAGAGTCGCCTCGTCCATGCCCTCGCCGGTGTCGGCGACCGAGAGGCACATATAGTCGCCTTCCGGCAGCCCGGTGGCGTGAACGGGCTCGCGGACAGCGACCTGCCGGGCGGCGATGATGATCGTTCCCCCCTGCGGCATCGCATCGCGCGCATTGACGGCAAGGTTGAGGAGGGCGAGCTCGAGCTGGTTGGCGTCCGCCTCGGCCGCGCCGAGGCCGAGCGGAAAGCGCGTCTCGATCGCGACGTTCGGACCGAGCGTGCGCTCCAGCAGCCCGGTCATGCCGCGCACCAGGAGCGGCACGTCGACCGGCTCCGGGGCCAGATCCTGCCGGCGCGCGAAGGCGAGCATGCGCTGGGTGAGCGAGGCACCGCGCTGCGCGGCGAGGATCGCATTGTCGAGCAGCCGGCTGGTGCGCGGCTCCTCGGGCAGGCGTTTGCGCAGCAGATCGAGGCTGCCGAGGATAGCGGTGAGCAGGTTGTTGAAGTCGTGCGCGACGCCGCCCGTGAGCTGGCCGATCGCCTCCATCTTCTGCGCCTGGAAGAAGGCCTCGCGGGCCTTCTCGAGCGCCCGCTGGCTTTCGCGCCGCTCGGTGATATCGCGCGTCACCTTGGCGAAGCCGATCAGCGTGCCGTCCTCGGAGAGAATGCGGTCGATCACGACATGGGCCCAGAAGCGGCTGCCGTCCTTGCGCATACGCCAGCCTTCCTTCTCGAAGCGCCCCTCGCGCGCCGCGGCGGCGAGCGCCGCATCGGCCGCGCCGCGCGCGCGGTCTTCCGGCGTATAGAAGCAGGAGAAGTGGCGGCCGACGATATCCTCGGGCGTATAGCCCTTGATGCGTTCGGCGCCCGAATTCCAGTTCGTCACCCGTCCTTCGGCGTCGAGCATGAAGATCGCATAGTCGGTGACGCTCTGGACGAGCAGGCGGAAACGCTCCTCGCTCGCCCGCAGCGCCGCATCGGCGTGACGCCGCTCACTGAGGTCGCGGGTGATCTTGGCGAAGCCGATCAGCCGGCCCGCCGGATCGAGGATCGGGTCGACGACGACAGAGGCCCAGAAGCGGCTGCCGTCCTTGCGCACCCGCCAGCCCTCGCCGGCGAAGCGGCCGGCCTCGGTGGCGGTCCGCAAGGTCAGCGCGGGCCGGCCGGCCGTCCGGTCCTCCTCGGTGTAGAACTGCGAAAAATGCTGTCCGACGATCTCGTGCTCGCGATAACCCTTGATCCGTTCGGCGCCGGCGTTCCAGCTCGACACGACACCCTCGGGGTCGAGCATGTAGATGGCGTAATCGGTGACGGCATCGACGAGCAGTCGATAACGGCTTTCCTCGGCCGTCGATGCGCGGAAACGCTCGACGTGCTTCATCGCGACTCCCTCGGTGCGGAAGACGTCGCTCCGGGCGAGGGAGCATAGCCGGTCTTCCTGGGCCTGGCGCTGGCAGAACGGAGGCGGGGTAACAACGTTCCACCCCATCGGCGCCGCTGGAGGCGGAACGGAACGGCTGTTGCGGCCGGTCGTTGAATCCGCTCCGTCGAGGAGAGGTCTCCGTCGGGAGGAGAAATCATGGCGCCGCGGGCGAACTGGAAGGGCTTCCTGAAGATCGCGGAACTCACATGCCCGGTCGCGCTCTACACCGCCGCCTCGACATCGGACCGGATCGCCTTCCACACCATCAACCGCGACACCGGCCATCGGGTGCGCCGCCGCTTCGTCGACGAGGAGACCGGCGATCCCGTCGAGAACGAGGAACAGGTGAAGGGCTACGAGGTGGGTGCCGACGACTATGTCGTGCTCGAGCCCGACGAGCTCGCCGCCGCAGTGCCGGAGAGCGACAAGACGCTGTCGGTCTCCGCCTTCCTGCCCTGCGGCGCCGTCGACACCGTCTATTTCGACAAGCCCTATTATCTCGCGCCGTCGAGCGCCGCGGCGGCGGAATCCTTCGCCGTGATCCGCGAGGGACTGCGCAAAAAGGGCGCCGCGGCGCTCGCCCATGCAGTGCTGTTCCGCCGGGCGCGGACCCTCTTCGTGCGGGCGGATGGCGACGGCCTCGTCGCAACGACGCTCAACTTCGACTACGAGGTCCGCTCCGCGGCGGAGGCCTTCGCCGACATCCCCCCCATGCGGGTCGAAGGCGAGATGCTCGACCTCGCGCGGCACATCATCAAGACGAAGAGCGGCCGGTTCGACCCGAGCGCCTTCGAGGACCGCTACGAGGCGGCGCTCGCCGAGATGGTGAAGGCGAAGATCGAGGGCCGCAGGATCGAGCGGCCGAAGCCGGCTCCGGCCTCGAAGGTGGTCGACCTGATGGAGGCCTTGCGGCGGAGCGCGGGCAGCCCGACCGAGGAGCCGGCGCCGAAGGCGAAGCGGGCGCCCAGCAAGGCGGGGACGGCGAAGCGGGGGACCGGGAAGGCGGGGAAGAGCGCGGACGGCTCGGGAAAGACCGCCGCCGGCGCGAAGACGAAGAAGACCGCCAAGGCGCCGAGCCGCCGCGCGGCTCCGCGGGCGCAGACCAAGGCCGCGCCGGCCCGGAAGGCGGGCTGAGATGGCGCTCGACACCTATCGCCGCAAGCGGAACTTCGCGAAAACGGCGGAGCCCTCGGGCGCCGAGCCGCAGGAGGCGAAGGGTGACAGCTTCGTCGTCCAGAAGCACGATGCGACGCGGCTCCATTACGACTTCCGGCTCGAGATGGACGGCGTCCTGAAGAGCTGGGCGGTGACCCGCGGGCCGAGTCTCGATCCGGCCGAGAAGCGGCTCGCCGTGCATGTCGAGGACCATCCGCTCGAATATGGCGGCTTCGAGGGCACCATTCCGGCCGGCGAGTATGGCGGCGGCACGGTGATCCTGTGGGATCGGGGTCGCTGGACGCCGATCGGCGACGCCGCGAAGGGCTATGCCAAGGGGCATCTCGACTTCGAGCTCGACGGCGAGAAGCTGAAGGGCCGCTGGCATCTCGTGCGGATGGCCCACAAGCCGCGCGAGAAGAAGGAGAACTGGCTGCTCATCAAGGGCGACGACGCCTATGCGCAGCCCGGCCATGGCGATGTCCTCATCGAGGATCGGCCGGAATCGGTGAAGACCGGCCGGGTGATCGCCGAGGTCGAGGACGAGGCGCCCGGCTGGTCGTCGAAGACCGGCCGGATCGACCCGCCGGCGAAGGAGACGAGCCCGTTCGACCCGGCGAAGCTGAAGGGGGCGAAGAAGGGGAAACTGCCGGACTTCCTGCGGCCGGCCCTCGCCACGCTCGGCACCAAGGCGCCGAAGGGCAAAAGCTGGCTGCACGAGATCAAATTCGACGGCTACCGGCTGCAGGCGCGGATCGAGAAGGGCGCGGTGCGGCTCCTGACGCGGAGCGGCCTCGACTGGACGAAGCGGTTCGGCAAGGCCGTCCCCGCCGCGCTCGCCGCCCTGCCCGTCGAGACCGCGCTGATCGACGGCGAGCTCGTCGTCGAGAGCGCCGCGGGCGCCTCGGATTTCTCCGCCCTGCAAGCCGATCTCTCCGAAGGCCGAGCCGACCGCTTCGTCTTCTACGTCTTCGACATGCCCTATTGCGACGGCTTCGACCTCACCGCGGTGCCGCTCCGCACCCGCAAGGACGCGCTCAGGGCGCTGATCCCCGATGGCGGGACGCTCCGCTTCAGCGAGCATTTCGAGGCCGACGGCGATGTGGTGCGGACACATGCCTGCCGGCTGAGCCTCGAAGGCATCGTATCGAAGCGCGCCGATGGTCCCTATCGCTCCGGCCGCACCAAGGACTGGATCAAGTCGAAATGTTCCTACCGGCAGGAGTTCGTGATCGGCGGCTATGTGCCCTCGACGACGTCCGACAAGGCGATCGGCTCGCTCGTGCTCGGCTATTACGAGGACGGACGGCTTCTCCATGCCGGCCGGGTCGGCACCGGCTATAGCGCCTCGGTGGCGGAGGATCTCTTCCGCCGGCTCGAGGCGATCCGCCGCGACCATTCGCCCTTCGCGGGGAAGCTCACCGCCGAGGCCGCCCGGCAGGTGCGCTATGTCGAGCCGAGGCTCGTCGCGGAGGTCGAATTCCGCGCCTGGACTGCGGACGACAACATCCGCCACGCCGCTTTCCGGGGCTTGCGGGAAGACAAGCCGGCCGAGGAGGTGGTGCGCGAGACCGGCGCGCCCTCCGCCGACCCGGCCCCCGCGCCCGCAAGGCCGAGAGTGAAGCTCACGCATCCCGACCGCGTCTACTGGCCCGAGGACGGCGTCACCAAAGAGGGGCTCGCCGATTATTACAGCGAGGTCTGGCGCCGGATGGCGCCCTATGTCGTCGACCGGCCGCTCGCCCTGCTGCGCTGTCCCGGCGGGATCGTCGAGGCCTGTTTCTTCCAGAAGCACGGCTGGAAGGGCATGAGCCGGTCGATCAGGCTCGTCGCGGATCCGGCCGACGACGAAAAGCTGATCGTCATCGAGGATCTCGACGGGCTGATCGGCCTCGTCCAGGGCGGCGCGCTCGAGATTCATCCCTGGGGGGCGCGGCTCGGAACCCTCGAACAGCCCGACACCATCATCCTCGATCTCGATCCCGGCGAGGGGGTGAGCTGGGACGCGGTCGTCGCGGCGGCGGAGGAGGCGCGCCAGCGGCTGGAAGCGGCCGGGCTCGCCGCCTTCCTGAAGACCTCCGGCGGCAAGGGCCTGCACGTCGTCGCGCCCTTGAAGCCGCAGGCCGGCTGGGACGAGGCGAAGGCGTTCACCAAGGCGATCGCCGAGGCGATGGCGGGCGACGATCCCGAGCGCTATGTCGCGACGATCACCAAGTCGAAGCGGAAGGGCAAGATCCTCGTCGACTATCTGCGCAACGGCCGCGGCGCCACGGCGGTGGCGCCCTATTCGACGCGCGCCCGCCCCGGCGCCGCCGTCTCGATGCCGATCGGCTGGGACGAGCTGGCGAGCGTGCCGGCCGCCAACTACTTCACCGTCGCGACCGCCCCGACCCGCCTCGCCCGCCTCACCACCGACCCCTGGGCCGATATCCGCAAGGCCGCGGCGCCCCTGCCGGAGACGGGCGGAGGGCGGAGGAAAATGGGGTAAAGGCGGATGACGGGTGCAGGGAGGCGCTAAGGCACGTGCGAGGACGCAGAGCGCCCACTCGTCTCCGAACACCCGTCACCCCGGCCTCCGTGCCGGGGTCCATAATCGTGACGCCGGGCGGCCGGAGGGCCGCCGCCACCCCACAGCCGCCATCCCCCGCGAA
>NZ_JACHOO010000011.1:54815-109628 GCF_014199915.1 Prosthecomicrobium pneumaticum
GGCCGGCATGACGGGTGGAGGGGGCTGTTCCAAGAAGCTTTGCCCGGGTGCGGCGAGGGACTCGGCCGGGCCGTGCGGGCAGGAAACCTGCCGGACGGTCGGCACCGGGGAGGACCATCGCCCCCGGAACACCCGTCACCCCGGCCTCCGTGCCGGGGTCCATAATCGTGACGCCGGGCGGCCGGAGGGCCGCCGCCACCCCACAGCCGCCATCCCCCGCGAAGGCGGGGACCCGTCACGACGCCTTGCCGGGATGTCGGATGGAGAGGGCCGACATCGCGCCGACCGTCCCGATTATGGAGGCCGGCATGACGGGTGGAGGGGGCTGTTCCAAGAAGCTTTGCCCGGGTGCGGCGAGGGACTCGGCCGGGCCGTGCGGGCAGGAAACCTGCCGGATGGCCGGCACCGGAGAGGACCGTCGCCCCCGGAACACCCGTCACCCCGGCCTCCGTGCCGGGGTCCATAATCGTGCCGCCGGGCGGCCGGAGGGCCGCCGCCACCCCACAGCCGCCATCCCTCGCGAAGGCGGGGACCCCGTCACGACGCCTTGCCGGGATGACGGATGGAGAGGGCCGACATCGCGCCGACCGTCCCGATTATGGATGCCGGCACGGAGGCCGGCATGACGGGTGGAGGGGGCTGTTCAGGGTCCCCCGGGAGAGAGATGCAGCGGCGCCCGGCACGATGAGGACGGCATACGGGGACACAACCGGCCGCCTCAGCGCTTGCGCTTCTCCTCCGCGAGGCTGCGCTTCAGGGCGTCCATGATGCTGACCACCTTGCCGCCGCCGTCAGGGAGAGGCTTCGCCGGTTTGGGCGGCTTGCGGCCCTTCCGCTTCGCCGCGATGATCTCGAGCATCTTCTCCTGCACCGGATCCTCGACCATCTTCGGATCCCAGTCGACCGTCCGCTCCTCGATCAGCCGGCCGACCAGCTTCACCAGCGCGCCGTCGACCTGCTCCTTGCCGAGGTCGGAGAAATAGGCCGCGGCATCGCGCACCTCGTCGCCATAGCGCAGCGTCCACAGCACGATGCCGCGATCGCGCGGGACGAGCATCACGGCCCGTTCGCGCCGATAGAGGACGAGCCGGGAGATCGCGACGGTTCCGGTCGCCGCCATGGCGTCGCGGATCACCGAGAAGGCCTCCTCGCCGACCGGATCGTCGGGCGTGAGATAATGGGCACGATCGTACCAGATCCAGCCGATCGAGTCGGCCGGGACGAATCGCTCGATGTCGATCGTGCGGGTGCTGTCGAGCGCCACCGCGTCGAGATCCTCGTCCTCGATCACGATGTAGTCGTCGTCGCCGCGCTCATAGGCGCGCGCCTCGTCCTCCTCGTCGACCCGCTCCTCGGTCTCGGCGTCGACATAGACGCTCTGCACCCGGTTTCCGGTCGCCCGGTTGAGGGTGTGGAAGCGCACCTTCGCCGACTCGCTGACGGCCGGCATCATCGCCACCGGGCAGGTGACGAGCGACAGCTTGAGATAGCCCTTCCAGAACGGGCGGGGTGCCATGAAATCGACTCCGTCGGTCCGGAAAGCTCAACCCCGCGCGGCCGCCGGCGTTCCGGCCCGCGCGCCGGGACCGCGCGATGCGGTGCCGTCCGGCGGCCCGCCCGGGCCGGGGCTTCCGACGGGGGACATCATGACGCTCGACCGCTTCCGCTCCGCCCTCCTCGCCTTCGTCGTCGCCGTCGCGGCGATCGGCGGCGCCTGGAGCTTCCAGATCTTCGGCGGCTATGTGCCCTGCAAGCTGTGCCTCGAACAGCGCGTGCCCTACTACATCGCCCTGCCGATCGTGCTGATCGGGCTCGTCACGGCCGGCAGCGCCCGGCTGTCGCGCGCGCTGTTCGCGCTCGCCGCCGCGGCGTTCCTGTGGGGCTTCGGCCTCGCCGTCTATCACGCCGGTGCGGAATGGGCGCTCTGGCAGGGCCCGTCCGATTGCGGCGGCGGCGCGGCCACGACGACGGACGCCGGCGCCCTGCTCGGCCAGCTGCAGCACACGCGCGTGGTGAGCTGCACCGAGGCGGCCGGCCGCTTCCTCGGCCTCTCCTTCGCCGGCTGGAACGCCGTCGCGCTGGTGATCGTCATCGCGCTGCTCGTTCGGGCGGCGACGCAGCCCTCGAAGGCCTGAGCGGCCCTTCTCCCTCTCCCGCGGGCGGGAGAGGGGATCGGAGATGTCGATCAGGGCTCGTCCCTCTCCCGCGGGCGGGATAGGGAATCGGAGATGTCGATCAGGGCTCGAGCTCGCTGTCCCAGTAGAGGTAGTCGAGCCAGCTCTCGTGCAGATAATTGGGCGGAAAGAGCCGCCCGTTATTGTGCAGGTCGTTCACCGAGGGCTGGAACGGCATCTGGTGCGGCCACATGTCGGCCTGGCTCGGATGCTTGCCGCCCTTCCTGAGATTGCAGGGCGAGCAGGCGGCGACGACATTGTCCCAGGTGGTCTGGCCGCCGAGCGAGCGCGGAATCACGTGGTCGAAGGTCAGATCCTCGCGCGTGCCGCAATACTGACAGGAAAACCGGTCGCGCAGAAAGACGTTGAAGCGGGTGAAGGCCGGCGTGCGGGTCGGCTGGACGTAGCTCTTCAGGGAAACGACCGAGGGCAGCCGCATCTGGAAGGACGGGCTGCGGATCGCGACGTCATATTCCGAGACGATGTTCACCCGGTCGAGAAAGACGGCCTTGATCGTATCCTGCCACGCCCAGAGCGACAGGGGGTAATAGCTGAGCGGCCGGTAATCGGCGTTCAGCACGAGCGCAGGGTGCGCACCGGGAGACACGGCTATCGTCAAGACGAGCGACCTTTCACATGGGGTGAGTCTGGGTCGAACTTCGCGATTGCCCGATTAGTCTACAGACTGTGTGTCGTCCTTGTGAAGCGCCACGGGGCCGCAGGGGCTCGCTTTTCAGCGGCCGGCCGGCGCCGCGCCGCCGGCGCCGAAGAGCCGCGCCAGGAAGGCACCGCCGAGCGCCAGCGCCTCGCCGTCTATGCCATGGCCGAGGCCGGGGCGGACGTGCCACTCGACCGGCAGACCCGCGGCGGCGAGCGCGCCCGCGGTCTCGGCAAGGGCCTCGACCGGGATCACCTCGTCGTGGTCGCCGTGCACGAGGAGCACCGGCGGACGCGAGCGGATTTCGGCGCCGAGCCGGTCGAGCCCGGCGATGCGGCCGGAATAGCCGACGATGCCGGCCGGCGTGACCGCCCGGCGCGGGCCGACTTCGAGCGCCATCATCGTGCCCTGGCTGAAGCCGACCAGGGCCAGCCGGTCGGCGCCGAGATCGTAACGGGCGAGTTCGGCGTCGAGAAACCGGTCGAGCGCGGGCGCGGCGGCACGGGCGCCGCGGCTGTATTCGTGCGGATCGCGCAGGTCGAGAGCGAACCATTGGCGGCCGAAGGGCGCCATGCCGCAGGGCTCGGGCGCGTGCGGCGAGGCGAAGGCCGTGTCGGGCAGGAGCCGCGACCAGTGCCGGCCGAGATCGATCAGATCGCGGCCGTCCGCGCCATAGCCGTGCAGGAGCACGACGAGTGAGGTCGCCGGCCGGCCGGAGGCGGGCGTCAGGCGGGGTCCGTCGAGTGTTGCCAACGGGGTTCTCCTCTCGGGCAGAGTTCCGGCGTACCGGATGTCGCAAGGCCGCATGCTGCACCACAAGCGGCGGCGGGCGACGAATCTTTTTCGCCGGCCGGCTGGAAAACCGACGCTTTCCTCTGTATAAGCCCCGCCACTCATGGAGATCCTCGGTCTCTCAGCCGGGCGCCCAGCGCTCGCGGGGCCGGTTGTGACGAAGGAAGACGAAGATGGCCGTTCCCAAGCGAAAGACCTCGCCCTCGAAGCGCGGCATGCGCCGGTCCGCCGACGCGCTCAAGAAGCCGACCTATGTCGAGGACAAGAACTCGGGCGAGCTGCGCCGTCCCCACCACATCGACCTCAAGACCGGCATGTATCGCGGCCGGCAGATCCTCGAGCCGCAGGGCTGACGAGGACGCGAGAGGGCGGCGCCGAACGGCGCCTGCGCACATCATGAGCCGGCCCGCGGGCCGGCTTTTTTGTTGGGTTCCGGCCCGCTTCGTGGAATGCTCCCGCGGATCCAACACGAGCCTGCCCGGGGGCGCGCCATGGCTATGATTCCACTCACCATTCTGCCGCTGATCCTCTACAACATCGTGGCGTTCTTCGCCGCCGGGTCGCTGCCGCCCGACCCATGGTCGGCCGAGCTGTTCGCCGCGACCATGGTGTCGGGCGCCCGCTTCGCCTTCAGCCTTGGCGATCTCATGCTCGTCATCGGCATCGTCGTCCTGTTCTTCGAGATCTTCCGCGCCACCCGCTTCACGACGCCGAGCATCGTCAACCACATGGTGTCGACGCTCGTCCTCGTCATTTTCGCGATCGAGTTCGTGCTGGTGCCGCAGGCTGCGCACCCCGTCTTCCTCATCCTCGGTGTCACCGCGCTGTTCGACGTGCTCGCCGGCTTCATCATCTCGATCCGCTCGGCCCGGCGCGACATCGCGCTCGAAAGCCCGAACTGAGCGGAGCGCCCGACCGGCGCGCCTCCCGCGGGCCGAACGCCACAGCGCCAGACTCCGCTTGCCTTTTGCCGGAAATCAGCCAAGCGTCTCGGCGGGGTAGGCGGATCGAATCGAGAAGTTCGGTCCGGTTGGAATGGCAGGGGCACGCCGTCGTGCCGGCCGAGGCCGGTGTGCGGCGCGCGAAGGGGTCGTATTGATTGGGAACGCTCAGGCGGATCCCGAAGGCGTGGGGGCGCGCCTTCAGGATCCGGAGTTCGTCGCCGGGCTCGCCGCGGCCGGTGCAGCCGCCTTCTTCTGGTCGACCGACGACGACCGCATGGTCTGGAGCGCCGGAGCGGATGCGCTGTTCGGCGTATCGCCCGGCCGGATCGCCACCGGCGCAGGCTTCGCGAGCCTCGTCGACGCCGCAGACCCGATCGATCGCGGCACGGCGTGCCGCCGGGCGCTCGTGCTCGGCGATCGCCGCAGCGGCATCTATGCGATCGGCTATCGGCTCGCCGCCGCGGCGCACCGACCCGCGCTGCGGGTGGGGGAGACCGGGCATTGCTTCGCCGATCCGGACGGCCGACTCCTCAACGTACTCGGGATCGTCCGGCCGCTCGCCGAGCAGGACGGCATGGACGGCGGGAGCGACCTGCCGCGCGACCGGCTGGTCGCGGCGATCGACAGGGCACTCGCGGCCCGGGACGGTGGCGGTACGGCCGCCTTCCTGCTGGTCTCGATCGACGATTTCGCGCTCTTCAACGAGCTCTACGGCTTCGAGACCGGCGACCGGCTGATCGCCCGCGCCGCCGAGCGGATCCGCGGCGTGCTCGCGCCCGGCGATGCGATCGGCCGCTATTCGGGCGGCAAGCTCGGCCTCGTTCTGGCCGACGGCACGGCGGAGGGGATGCGCGCGGCCGCCGAGCACATCGCCGACACCATCGCCGGGACGCTGATCGAGACCGGCAGCGCCGCGATCGCGACGACCGTCTCGATCGGCGGCGTCGCCCTGCCCGATCACGCCCGCAGCGCCGAGGCCGCTATGGGCCACGCCAAGGAGGCGCTCCGCGAGGCCCGCCAGCGCGGCCGGGGCCGCTTCGTCGCCTACAGGCCGTCGCCCGACCGGGAGACGATCCGGCGGGAGAACGCGGCGGTCTCGCACGACCTCGCCGCCGCGCTCCGCGAGGGCAGGCTCGCCCTCGCCCACCAGCCGATCGTCGACGCCCGAAGCGGCGAGGCGACCTTTCACGAGGCGCTCCTGCGGCTCGCGCGAAGCGACGGCAGCCTGATCGCGGCCGGCCAGTTCCTGCCGCTCGCCGAGCGGCTCGGCCTGGCGCGGGTGTTCGACGAGGCGGCGCTCGATCTGGCGCTCGGCGCGCTGGTGCGATCACCCGCCGCGACACTGTCGGTCAATGTGTCGCCGGAGACGTATGCCGCGCCGCAATGGCTCGCCGCGCTCGAACGGGCGATCGCCGACCGGGGCGATCTCGCCGGCCGTCTGATCGTCGAGATCACGGAATCGACCGTGATCCGCAATCTGGAGGAGACCGACCGTTTCGTCGCCGTGCTGCACGGGCTCGGTGCACGGGTGGCGATCGACGATTTCGGCGCGGGCTTCACCTCGTTCCGGGTCTTGCGCCGGCTCGACGTCGATTTCGTCAAGATCGACGGATCCTATTGCCGCAACATCGCCGACAGTGCTGAGGATCGGGCTTTCGTGCGGGCGCTCGCCGCGCTCGCCCGCGATCTCGATATCCGCACCATTGCGGAATGGGTCGAGGACGCCGAATCCGCCGCGATCCTGCGCGAGTTCGGCGTCGACTATCTGCAGGGCCGGCTGCTCGGCGCGCCGATGCTCGCCCCGCCCTGAGAGACGGCGCTCACTTCGAGGCGAGCGCGTCGATCTTCTTCTGCATGTCGTCGAGCTGGCGCTTCAGCGCATCGAACTCGCTCTCGCTGCGCGCCGGCTTCTCGGCCGGCCGTTCCGGCGTGACCTCGGTGCGCTCGCGTCCGGCGCCGAAGGGGAGAAACATCCGCATCGCCTGCTCGAACATTTCGGTGTTGCGCCGCACGGTATCTTCCATGGCGGTGAAGGCGCCGGGCCCGAAGCTGTTCGACAGCTGCCCGCGGAACTTCTCCTGTTCACGCGTCAGCGAGTCGATCGAGAAGTCGAGATAGGTCGGCACGAGGTTCTGCAGACTGTCGCCATAGAACCGGATCAGTTGCCGCAGGAAGGTGATCGGCAGCAGGTTCTGCCCCTTGCTCTCCTGCTCGAAGATGATCTGCGTCAGCACCGATCGAGTAATGTCCTCACCCGATTTCGCATCAAAAACTACAAAATCTTCGCCACTCTTGACCATAAGGGCGAGGTCTTCGAGGGTCACATAAGTGGATGTACCGGTATTATAGAGCCGCCGATTGGCGTATTTCTTGATCGTGGTCGGTTCTCTATCTTTGGCCATGCGCCGTCATCCGATCTTCTGGTGTCTCGGATGGCCCGATTCCGACCGGCCTCTTGCGGACCGTACCGGTCGCCGCCCCTCCCGTCCCAGCACGATAGGTGCAATCTCCGCTGGAGGCCAATACTTTTGTGCGGCGCATCGCTGCAGCGCGTGCGCAGCAATCGCATGCGGCCCACGATGCGACGGAGGGCTCGATTGACAGCATCCTCGCGCCCGGCTCTTCTCTCGTCAGGGCAGCAGTGCGCACGGAGGACAACGTCATGGCCAGCGGATCCGAGATCGTCATCGCCGCAGCGGGCCGCACCGCGGTCGGTTCGTTCAACGGAGCTTTCGCCGCGACGCCGGCGCATGTGCTCGGCGCGACGGTCATCAAGGCGGTGCTCGAACGCGCCAAGGTCGAGGCGGGCGAGGTCGACGAGGTGATCCTCGGCCAGGTGCTGACCGCCGGCCAGGGCCAGAACCCCGCCCGCCAGGCGTCGATCGGCGCCGGGCTGCCGAAGGAGACGACGGCCTGGGGCCTCAATCAGGTCTGCGGCTCCGGCCTGCGGGCCGTGGCGCTCGGCATGCAGCAGATCGCTACCGGTGATGCCGGGATCGTCGTCGCCGGGGGCCAGGAATCGATGTCGATGTCGAACCACGCCGCCCATCTGCGCGCCGGCGTGAAGATGGGCGATCTCGGCCTCGTCGACACCATGATCAAGGACGGGCTGTGGGACGCCTTTCACGGCTACCACATGGGGACGACGGCCGAGAATGTCGCGCGCGAATTCCAGATCGGCCGGGAGGAGCAGGACCGCTTCGCCGTCGCCTCGCAGAACAAGGCCGAGGCCGCCCGCGCCGCCGGCCGCTTCAAGGACGAGATCGTCCCGGTGACGCTCTCGTCCCGCAAGGGCGATATCGTCGTCGCCGAGGACGAATACATCCGCGCCGGCACGACGCTCGACGCGGTCGCGAAACTGAAGCCGGCCTTTGCAAAGGACGGCACGGTGACGGCGGGCAATGCGTCCGGCATCAATGACGGGGCCGCTGCCGTGGTGCTGATGAGCGCCGCCGAGGCGGAGCGCCGCGGCATCGCCCCGCTCGCCCGCATCGTCTCTTTCGCCACCGCCGGCGTCGACCCGGCCGTGATGGGCACCGGGCCGATCCCGGCGTCGCGGCGGGCGCTCGAAAAGGCGGGCTGGTCGGCCGACGATCTCGACCTCGTCGAGGCGAACGAGGCCTTCGCCGCGCAGGCCTGCGCCGTCAACAAGGCGCTCGGCTGGGATACGGAGAAGGTCAACGTCAATGGCGGCGCGATCGCGATCGGCCATCCGATCGGCGCCTCGGGCTGCCGCGTGCTCGTCACGCTGCTGCACGAGATGGTGCGACGCGACGCGAAAAAGGGCCTCGCCACGCTCTGTATCGGCGGCGGCATGGGGATTGCGCTCACCGTCGAGCGGTGAGCGGGCAGGGATCGGCAACGGGGGCGCGCCGGGCTCAACCGGCGCCGACAGGGAGGACGGCATGACGAGGGTTGCGCTCGTGACGGGGGGCACGCGCGGCATCGGCGCGGCGATCGCCGTGGCGCTGAAGGCGGCGGGCCATACGGTGGCCGCCACATTCGCCGGCAATGTCGAGAAGGCCGAGGCCTTCCGCGCCGAGACCGGCATCGCGGTGTTCCAGTGGGACGTCGCCGACGAGGCCGCCTGCGCGGCCGGTGTCGCCCGCGTCGCGGCGGAGGTCGGTCCGGTCGACGTGCTCGTCAACAATGCGGGCATCACCCGCGACGGCTGGTTCCACAAGATGGACTACCAGCAATGGTCGGCGGTGCTGCGGACCAATCTCGATTCGATGTTCACCATGACGCGCCCGGTGATCGAGGGCATGCGCGAGCGCGGCTTCGGCCGGATCGTCAACATCTCCTCGATCAACGGCCAGAAGGGCCAGCTGGGCCAGGCGAACTACTCGGCCGCCAAGGCCGGGGTGATCGGCTTTACGAAGGCGCTGGCGCTCGAGAACGCCCGCAAGGGCGTGACCGTCAACTGCATCTGCCCCGGCTATATCGACACCGACATGGTCGCCGCTGTCCCCGAGAAGGTGCTCGAGGGCATCATCGGACAGATCCCCGTCGGCCGCCTCGGCAAGGCCGAGGAGATCGGCGCGCTCACCGCCTATCTCGCCTCCGACGCGGCCGCTTTCATGACCGGCGCCGTGCTGACGATCAATGGCGGGCAGTATATCGCGAACGGCTGAGCGGCCGCCGCCGGGGCGCCCTCAGACCGGGCGCTTGCCGCGCACGAGGCGCCAGACGATCGCGACGAGGTGGAAGACGAGCGCGGTGGCGAAGCCGAGGACGGCGAAGAGCGCCGCGATCGTCACGCCGATCTGCGCGTCCGGCCCGATCGGGATCGGCGGCAGCGGCGAGAGCGAGATCGCGGCGACGAGGAGCAGGAGGCCGCTGCAAGCGGCCGCCGCCTTGAGATGTGAGCCGAAACGGGCACGCAGGCCGACGAAGACGGCCGAGCCGATCGGCACGCCGACGACGAGCCAGAGCGCGAGCGCGTAGAGCAGCACGGCGGATCAGGGCCGCGAGGGCGGCTTCCGGCTCTGGCTGTACACCGAGAGGATCCGCTGGATCTCCTCGCCGATGTCGCCCTCCTCCTCGAGCAGGTCGGGCTCCGGCTGCGCCTGCGGCTGGACCGGCTGCGGCTGGCGCAGCTCGGGCTGCGGCTGCGGCGCGGGCGGGTCGGCCCGGCGCGGCTGCGGCGCCTGCGCGGGCATGGCGGCTTCCGGCTGCGGCGCCACGGCGAGATCGACGTCCTGCTCCTCCTCGACCAGGACGTCGACGGCCTCGGCGATCGCGGCGAGGATAGAGGTCTCGATCGGATCGTCCTCGCCCGGCTGCACGTCGCGCTGCGCCGGCGGCGCGGTGCGCCGCGCGGGCGGGCGGATCGCCGCATTGGGCGCATTGGCCGGCCTCACCGAGCGGGTCGGCGTCGACCGGGCAGACGTCTCGCCCGTGCTCACCGCACGCACCGGGCCGCGCGGACGCGGCGGCGCCACGGTCGGCCGCTGCGGCGCGATCTCGGACACGGGCCGGGCGGCCGGCTCGACCGGCGGCGGCTCCTCGGCGCGGCCCGGCACGGGCTGCGGCGGAGGAACGGGCCGCGGCGGAGCCGCCTGGGGCCGCGGCGGCGCGGGCGCCCGCGGCGGTTCCGGCGCATAAGGCGGCTCGGGGATCAGCGCGGCAGGGCGCTGCGGCTCGGGCCGGGGAGCGGCCCGCGGCACGGCGGGGACGGGCTGCGGCGGATGCACCGGCTGGGGCGGCGGCTGCGTCGCGGCGGGCGGCTGCGCCGGCCCCGGCTGGAAGGCCGAGCGCTGGGGCTGGAAGGCCGGAGGCGGCGTCTGGAATGCCGGAGGCTGCGGCTGGGCCGCGAAGGGCGCCGGCTGCGGCGGATAGGCGGCAGACGGTGCGGCCGGATAGACGACCGGCTGCGGCGGCGAATAGGCGGACGGCGCCGGGTGCTGAACCTGCGGCTGCGGCGGCACGACGGGCCGCGCGGCGGCGGGTTGCGGCGCGGCCGCGACGGGGGCCGGGCGCGGACGCTCGGGCAGCGGCGGCGTCACCTGCGGCGGTTCGGGAATGCGCGGCGGCTCGGCCGGCGGGCCGGCGGGCTCGGCGAGACGCGGCGCCCGCTCGGCGCTGCGCAATTGCGGCGCGGCGGCGGTACGTCCCTGGATCCAGGCGCGGATGCTCGCCAGTTCGTCATCGTCGAGTTCGATGCCGGCGGCGCGGGTGAGATAGAGCACCTGCTCGATGAAGACTTCGGCGAGCCGATCCGGCGAGTCGTTGCCCGAGAAGACATGGCCGCGCAACGCCAGGCCCTTCACGACGAAGGCGATCTGGCGGCGCGAGGTGTTGCGGCCGAGCGCCGCGAGGCGGGCCGCGACGTTCTCCGCGGTCGCCTGGAAGTGGTAGCCGTTCTCCGACACCTCGGCCGCGAGGGCCCGGAACAGCTCGCCGAACACCTTCGGCGAGAGGAGCGGTACATTGGTGGCGTTGTGCACCCGGCGGGCGAGCGCGGCGAGCTCCTCGCGGTCGGCGATGCCGGGGCGGACCACCTCCGCCTCCTCGGTCTCGACCTCGGGGCTCTCGGCATCCGCCGTCGGCGCCAGCACCGAGACGAGCCCGTTCTCGTCGAGCGTGCCGTCGGCGATCGCCCGGTAGCCGAGCGCCGTGGTCGGCGTCGCATAGATCGCCGCCATTCGGGCGTGCGCCCGCAGCCGGATGATCAGCGGCGTGAAGTCGGTGTCGGCCGACAGGATGATGAACTCATCGAAGCTCGTCGAATGGGCGAGCGCGTCGACCACGTCGAGGGCGATGTTGACCTCGGAGGCGTTGCGCTCGCGCCCCGGGAGCGGGCTGCAGTCGATCACCTGGAAGCCATTGGCCGCGAAAGCGCTTCGCGCACTGCCGAGCAGCTTCGGATCGGCGTAGCAGCGCCTGAGCAGGACGCGGCGGCGCTCGCCCTCCTGCACCGGCGGATCGATGAGCTCGCCCCGCTCGATCGCGTCCACCCAGACCCCGGGGCGGGACGCGAAGCGCCGGGCGATGCCCGGCTCGCGGGAACGCAAGCTCAGATAGATGCTGTCATAGTCGACGAAGAGAACGCTCTTGATGATACTCGCCATCCCTACTCCCCGACCGCGCGCGCAGCATGCCCCTGCCCCGGCAGCTCGTTCGGCGGTCAGACTATCTAGCCGATCTACTGGCCTTCTGTCTCGCCCGACGATCAACCGCCGGCTTCGCTCGGCGCCCAGCCGGGCGGCGCGAGCTCGAAGCCCTCGAAGCGGAAACCGGGTGCGACGGTGCAACCGACGAGAGTCCAGGCCCCGAGGCTCCGCGCCGACTGCCACCAGAGGCGCGGAACGACGATCTGCGGCCGCTCGCCCCTGGCGAGATCGGTGCCGAGCACGCGGCGATCCGTCGCTGCGCCATCCTCGGACAGGCCGAGCGCGAGCGGTGCACCGCAGTAATGGTGCCAGATCTCGACGGCATCGACCCGGTGCCAGTGCGACCGGTCGCCGGCTTCGAGGAGGTAATAGATGGCGGTCGAGATCGCCCGTCCGCCCTCCTCGGCCGCATCGCGGAACGTCTCGGCATACCAGCCGCCTTCCGGATGGCGCCGCATGCCGAGGCTGCGGATGATCTTCTCCGCCGTCACCGGAAACTGTCCTTGGCGCGGCGAAGCGCCGCGAAGACTTCGGCAACCGGCGCGCCATCGACGCCGAGACGGGCGCGGATCGAGGGATGGTCGGCACGCAGGAAAGGATTGGCCGCCTTTTCCGCCGCGATCGTCGAAGGCAGCGTCGGCTTGCCCGCCTCGCGCAGCCGCTTCGCCTCGGCGGCATGGGCGAGCAACGCCGGATTGTCCGGATCGACCGACAGGGCGAAGCGGGCGTTCGACAGCGTGTATTCGTGGCCGCAATAGAGCACCGTATCGTCCGGCAGCGCGGCGAGCGCCTGCAGCGAGGACCACATCTGGTCCATCGTGCCCTCGATCACCCGGCCGCAACCGAGCGAGAACAGCGCATCGGCCGCAAAGACGAGCTTCTCGGTCGGCCAGTAGAGCGCGACCTGCCCCAGCGTGTGGCCGGGCGTGCCGATCACCTCGACCGGGCGGCCGGCGAACTCGAACCGGTCGCCCGGCTTCACCAGCCGGTCGAGCCCCTCGATCTTGTCGGCCTCGGCCGCGGGGCCGGTGACGACGGCGCCGTATTTCGCCTTCAGCGCCGCGATTCCTGCGGTGTGGTCGCCGTGATGATGGGTGACGAGGATCTCGTCGAGCCGCCAGCCGCGGGCCTCGAGTTCGCGTTCGATCGCCGCCGCTTCGGGCGCGTCGACGGCCGCGGTGCGCCCGGACGCGGCGTCGTGCAGGAGGATGCCGAAATTGTCCTCCAGGCACATGAACTGGACGATCTCGAGCGTCATGACGATCTCTCCGGTGGCGTGCGAGGCAGCGCTTACCTAACATCCGGCACGTCGCCGGGCCAAGCGCGGTGGCGGACGCCGGACCGCGAGAGGGTACCGCCTGTGGAAGAAGGTCTGTCGATCTATCCGGACGTCATCGACCTGCGCGCCTTTTATGGCGAGCGGCTGGGCCAGGTGGCGCGGCGGCTCCTGTCGGCGAAGCTGCGCGCCCACTGGCCGTCGGTCGCCGGCGACCGGCTGGTCGGGATCGGCTTCGCGACGCCCTATCTCGCGCCCTTCGCCGCGGAGGCGGAGCGCACGCTCGCCTTCATGCCGGCGCCGCAGGGCGTCGTGAACTGGCCGGGCGACGCGCGCAACCGCGCCTGCCTCGTCGTCGACGACGCGCTGCCCTTGCCCGACGCCTCGGTCGACCGGATCATTGCCGTGCATTCGATCGAGATGGCGGAGAACGCCCGCTTCCTGCTGCGCGAACTGTGGCGCGTGCTCGCCCCGGGCGGCCGGCTGCTCGCCGTGGTGCCGAACCGGCGCGGCATCTGGGCGCGGGTCGAGCGCACGCCGTTCGGTTACGGCCGGCCGTTCAGCGGCAGCCAGATGGCGGCGCTGATGCGCGACACCCAGTTCACCATCGCCGCCTCCTCGCAGGCGCTGTTCGCCCCGCCCTTCGGCCGCAACTGGCTCTACCGCTCCGGCACGGGCTGGGAGCGGGTCGGCTCGGTGCTGTGGCCGGCCTTCGCCGGCGTCGTCATCGTCGAGGCGGTGAAGCAGCTCTATCAGGGCCTGCCGGCGCGGCCGCGCGGCCGGCTGTCGCCCTCCTTCCGCCCGGTCCTCGTGCCGCCCGCCGCCGCCGGCCACGCCGGCCGCATCGCCCGCGACCGCCCGCCGTCATGAACGGCCGACGAGCCCGCCGATCTGCCGTCCGAGCCGCCGAACCTCGCGCCGGACCTTGAGCCGCCAAGGAAGGCCCGCCCGTTTCGCCGGAAGCGCCGCTACCTCGGCGGGCCTGTCGGCGGGACGGGGCTCTCCCGGCAGGCTGCTCGCGCCGGCCCGAACCAGCACATCACGCTCGGCCGCCGTCAGTTCGCCGCCGCGCAGCTGCCAGAGATTGGCCGTGCCCCGCAGCGTGTGAAAATCGCTCATCGAAAAGCCGTAGCGCGACCAGGCGTCGCGTCCCGCCGCCGTCGCCAGCAGGGACATGCCGACGCGGCCGCCGACCCAGCACAAGAGGTCCGCCTGCCGTCCGGCCGCCGTGAAGAGATAGAGCACCTTCTCGCAGGCGAGATCGAATGCCGGATCGTGAGGACTGCGCAGCGTCCCGAACGCGGCGAAGAAATCCTCGCACGGGAGGCGGAGGAACAGCGCCTCGAGGATATCGGCGCTCTCGTTGAGGGTGCGCGACGATGTGGCGGGCGAGGGTCGGCTGGTGTTGTCGTGCAGCCGGAAGCGCACCAGCCGGTCGGGCATCACGGCGATCTCGAAATGCTGAACGAGACGGAGCCAGAGCTCATAATCCGGCAGCTGCCGATAGCGATTGTCGTAGAGGCCGACCCGCTGATAGGCGCCGCGGCGGATCAGGACCGAGGGATGGCAGAGACAATTGCCCTCCTCCACGAACCGCCGCAGCCAGCCGGCGCGCGACCGGTCCGGCTGATCGAACACCGAACGGAACGCCCGGCCCGGATCGCCGGGCGCGCCGTCCCCATCGATCCAGGTGACATCGGAAAAGACGGCGGCCGCCTCGCCGTCGCGGTCGAGTGCGCGGAGCTGTCGCTCGATCTTGTCCGGCTCCCAGACATCGTCGGAATTGCAGATGGCGATCAGGTCGCCCGCCGTCTCGCGGATGCCGGTGTTGAGCGCCTCGGCACCGCCGCGATTGCATTCGTGCACGACGAGACGGATACGCTCGTCACGGAGCGCGCGCAGCCGTTCGAGGCTTCCGTCGGTCGAGCCGTCGTCGACCACCACCACCTCCCGCACCGGCGCCGTCTGCCGCAGCACGCCCTCGATGGCCTCGGCGACGAAGGCGGCATGGTTGTAGCTCGGCACGATCACCGACACGTCAGCCACCGGCATACTCCTCGAGGTTCGACAGCCGACGCTCGATGGCCCTCTCGTAGCGGGCCGGCAGCAGGGTCCGCAGCGTGCGCAAGGTCGCCTCGATCAAGCTGGCCTTTTCGCGCTTGCTCAGGGATGACCACGTCCCGTCGCCATGGACCCGGTAGCTGGAGAGAACCTCCGGCCAATAGTCGAAGCCGCCGTGCCCGGCCGCGATCAGCGTGTTGACGAGCCAGTCATAGCCCTCATGACCCGCCGCCCGGTCGAAGGCGGCGGCGAGCGCCGGCCGGCGGTAGAAGCAGTTCGAGAACGAGGCGGGCGCGTTGTCGGCGATGAGATCGAACGTCGACAGCCTTCGATGGCGACGGGCGGCGGAAAGGAGATCCGGACGCTGCTCGCCGGCGACGAGATCGTCGACGATGAAGCCATTGAAGCAGGCCGCGCCGACGCTGCGCTCGAGATGGTCGCGCAATCGCTCCAGGCGATGGTCGGAGAGCCAGATGTCGTCCGCCTCCAGCGGCGCGACGAACTCTCCGCGGCACTCCGCGAGCAGGCGCCGGTAATTGGCCATGACGCCGAGATTGGCGGGATTGCGGAAGGTCCGCACATTGCGGCGGCCGGCACCCCAGGCGCGGATCCGCTCCCACGAATCGTCCCGCGAGGCGTCGTCGGCGACGGTCAGCACCACATCGGCGAAGACGCTCTGGCGGGCGACCGATTCGAGCGCTTCGACCACCGTCCCCGCATTGCCGTACACCGGCACGATCACATCGATCGCCACGCTAGGCCCTTTCCGCGAAGCGGCGGACGACCCCCGCCACGCGCTCCGCGTCCGCCGGCGTCACCCCGCCGTGAAAGGGCAGCGCGAGGACTTCGCGGCTCGCCGCGAAGGCGTTCGGCGTTTCCGCTGCCGCACGGTCCGCACCCAGCGCGAGCTCGCTCGCGAGCGGGTAGAAATAGCGCCGGGCGAGGATTCCCTCCCCCTTCAGCCGTGCGTGCAGCCGATCCCGCCGGCCGGGCTCGCCCTCGTTCGAAACGCGCAGGATGAAATAGAGCAGGCGCGCCGTCTCGTCCGAGCCGATGAAGGGCGCGATGCCCGGCAGATTGGAGAGCCGGTCGAGATAGAACCGGCGCAGGGCGGCCCGCGCGGCGATCTCCTCCGCCAGCCGGTCGAGCACGGCGAGGCCCGTCGCAGCGGCGAGCTCCGACATCTTGGCGTTGATTCCGGCTTCGGTCACCACATCCTCGGAGGCAATACCGAAATTGCGCAGCCGCCGGAGCCGCTCGGCGAGCGCCGGATCGCGCGTTTCGATCGCGCCGCCCTCGCCGGTGTGAAAGAGCTTGGTGGCGTGGAAGCTGTAGGTCGTCGCATCGCCGAAGCCGCCGATCGGCGCGCCGCCGCAATGGCCCCCGAAGGCGTGCGCGCCGTCATAGACGACCGCGAGACCGTGACGGCGGGCGATCGCGTCGATCGCCGCGACCCGGCAGGGCTGGCCGTAGACGTGCACGCCGAGGATCGCCTCCGCACCGGGCTCGATCGCCGCCTCGATCGCCACAGGGTCGATCGTCAGGGTCTCAGGGTCGACATCGACATAGACGGGCGTCGCCCCGACCCAGGAGACCGCATGCGCGCCGCCGCAGAAGGTGAACGGCGTCGTGATCACCCGCCCCGCGATGCCGAGCCCCTTCAGCGCCAGTTCGATCGCGAGCGTCCCGTTCGCGACCAGCACGAGCTGCTGCGCTCCGCAGAGTTCGCGCAGCTTCAGTTCGAGCAGAGAAACGAGCGGGCCGCCATTGGTGTAGCGTTGTTCCTGCAGCATCTGCCGCAGCAAGGCGCTCAGCCGCTCGAAGGACGGCGCGATCGGGCGCGTGACGGTCAGCACGGCGGCTCGCCGATCGGCCGGGCGGGCGTCCCGACGACGGTCGCGCCCGGCGCAACCGAATCGAGCACGGTTGCACCGGCGCCGACGGTCGCGCCCGCCCCGATCGTGATCGCGGAGCCGAGCCGGCGCGGGGCGATCGTCGCGCCGGCGCCGATGAAGACGCCGTCCCCGACCGTGACGCGGCCGGCGAGCGTCGCGCCGGGCGACACGGTGACGAACTCGCCGAGCACGACATCGTGCGAGAGCGAGCCGTTGAAATTGACGATGGCGCCCCGTCCGAGGCGGACGCCGGCCGAGATGCTCGTCCCCGCGAAGACCTGGACGCCGGGGCCGATCTCGGCGTCCGGCGCGACGTGGCAGCGCGCGCTGACATAGCGACCCTCGGCGAGCCCGAGGGCGGCGAGCCGGGCGGCGACCGCCGCACGGTCGCGCGGTCGGCCGACCGCGATCAGCCAGAGGGCCCCGGGAAAGGCGGCGACCGCCGCATCGAGCGAGAGCACAGCCACACCGTCGCGGTCCCCGCCGGGGGCGAAGTCGTCGACGAGGCACAGGCATCGGCCGCGGTCCGGCTCGGCGGCGATCTGGCCGAGCAGGTCGCGGGCATGTCCGCCCGCTCCGAACAGACAGAATTCCATTCTTCCCCCGCGACACGCCGGCACGGAACTCTCCTCCCGGTGCCTCAATGGCCGCCCTCTCTCGCTACCAGAGGGTGCAGCCCACGGCAACCGGAGGATCGGTCAGCGATTGAGGAGGAAGACGGCCTGCTGGCCGAAAAGGTTCCAGAACCACCAGGGCGCATTGAGCGTCATGCGCGCGCCCGAGGCGTTGAGCGCGACCGCCTTGTCGATCGTCGCACCGACGTCCTCGCACAGCGCGACGAAGTCGCGAATGGTGCAGAAATGGATGTTCGGCGTGTCGTACCAGCTATAGGGCAGGTTGCGCGTCACCGGCATGCGGCCGAGGAAGCCGAGCGAGGCGCGCACGCTCCAATGGCCGAAATTCGGGAAGGAGACGATCGCCGACCGGCCGATCCGCAGCATCTGCTCGAGCACCTGGCGTGGATGGCCGGTCGCCTGGATGGTCTGCGACAGGATCACATAGTCGAAGGCGTCGTCCGGATAGTCGACGAGATCGGTATCGGCATTGCCCTGGATCACCGACAGGCCGCGGGCGACGCACTCGTTGACGCCCTTCTGCGACAGTTCGATGCCGCGGCCGTCGACCCCCCGCGTCTCCTCGAGGAGCTTCAGGAGATCGCCGTCGCCACAGCCGACATCGAGCACGCGCGCCCCCGGCGCGACGAGTTCGGCGATCGCGACGAGGTCGACGCGGGCGCCGAACGCATCCTTCGGCAGCGGGGTCACGGCCATCAGGCGATCCCCCGCGCCGCGGCGGCCGAGGAAAGGAAGCCGCGGATGGTGGCGAACATCTCCGGCTCGTCGAGCAGGAAGGCGTCGTGGCCGCGGTCGCTCTCGATCTCGACGAAGCTCACCGAGGCACCCGCCGCGTTGAGCGCCCGCACCACCGCCTTGCTCTCCTCGGTCGGGAACAGCCAGTCCGACGTGAAGGAGACGATGCAGAAGCGGGTCGCCGTGCCGCGGAAGACCTGCGCCAGCCGGCCGCCCGCATCGGCGGCGAGGTCGAAATAGTCCATCGCCCGGGTGACGTAGAGATAGGAATTGGCGTCGAAGCGGTCGACGAAGGTCAGGCCCTGATGGCGCAGATAGGACTCGACCTGGAAATCGGCGTCGAAGCCGAAGGCGATCTTCTCGCGGTTCTGCAGCTCGCGGCCGAACTTCCGGTGCAGCCCCTCCTCCGACATATAGGTGATGTGGGCGGCCATGCGGGCGACGGCGAGGCCCTTCTTCGGGTTTGTGCCGAGTTCGAGATAGCGGCCGCCATTCCACTCCGGATCGGCCATCACCGCCTGACGCCCGACCTCATGGAAGGCGATGTTCTGCGAGGAATGGCGCGCCGCGGTGGCGATCGGCAGGGCGCAGAAGACGCGCTGCGGATAGCTCGCCGCCCATTCGAGCACCTGCATGCCGCCCATCGAGCCGCCGGCGACGCAGAACAGCGTCTCGATGCCGAGCGCATCGACGAGCGCGGCCTGCGCCCGCACCATGTCGCGGATGGTGACGACGGGAAGATCGAGCCCCCAGACCCTGCCGGTCGCCGGATTGGTCGAGGCGGGGCCTGTGGTCCCCATGCAGCCGCCGAGCACATTCGAGCAGATGACGAAATAGCGGTCGGTATCGATCGGCTTGCCGGGGCCGACCATGGTCTCCCACCAGCCGGGCTTGCCGGTCACCGGATTGCGGCTCGCCGCGTGCTGGTCACCGGTCAGCGCATGACAGACGAGCACGGCATTCGAACGCTTCGCGTCGAGCGTGCCATAGGTCTGGTAGGCGATCTGCCAGTCCTCGATCGTCGCGCCGCTGTCGAGCACCAGCGGCCGCTCGCGGCCGAAGCGCATGACGAGGCTCGACGGCTGGTCGGCCTCGCCGAGCGCCCTCGTCCGCCGCTCCATGCCGGGATCGCCCGCCTCGGGCGGCGCTTTCGCCGCCGGCGCGTCCTGTCCGCTCACTGCCGTGCCGATCTCTCGCCGAATTGGGCGTTAGCTAGGGTCGCCGCCCCCCGGGTGTCAACCGGCAGCCCCCCGCGCCCGCGCCGCCTTCGTTGATTTCGCGGGCCGGCTTGCCTATGAAGATGCGCCTTTGCCGGCGGCCTTTCCGTCCGGCCTCCCAGCCCTCGAGACCCCCGCCATGGCCGCCTCCGGAGAAGCCGACGCCGACACGCTTGCCGCGCTCCGCGCGACGATCGACCGTCTCGATGCCGAGATGCACCACCGGCTGATCGAACGGTCGAGCGCGATCGGCGCGCTGATCAAGGCGAAGGGCATCGTCCGCCCGGGCGCCGCCTTCCGGCCGGCGCGCGAGGCGGACATGCTGCGCCGGCTCGTCGCCCGCCACGAAGGCGCGCTGCCGATCGCCACCGTCGAGCACATCTGGCGCGAGATCATCGCCACCTTCACCCGCGTCCAGGCCGGCTACGACGTCGCCTTCGACGCGAGCGTCGATGCCGAGGCGCTGCGCGACGTGGCGCGCTTCCTGTTCGGCTTCTCGGTCACGCTCACGGCGCGCGGCGGCCCGGCGGCGACGATCGCCCATATCCGCGAGAGCGGCACCGATCTCGGCGTGATCGGCCTCGCCCAGCCGGAGGAGGCGGGCGCCTGGTGGCGCGCGCTCGGCCGGCCCGGCGGCCCGCGGGCCATGGCGCTGCATCCCTTCATCAAGATTCCGGGCCGGCCCGTCGACGTGCCGGCCCTCATCGTTTCTCCCGACCTCACCGACGCGACGCCGCTCGAGATCGCCCTCTTCGCCGCCACCGCCCATCACGACGGGGTGCCGGACGAGACGATCGCCGCGGCGGGCGGCACGGTGCTCGCGCGCGCGGCCCGCGAACTGCTCGTCGCGATTCCCGCGGGGACGCGGCTCTCCGCCGTCGCCGCGCGCGCCGGGCTCGACGATGTCGCGCCGGTCGGTGGTGTCGCCCGCGGCGTCGCGCTCGGCGTCGCCGCCGATCCGCTCCTCTATGAGACCCTCGTGCCGGGAGCCCGCCCATGAGCGAGACCCTCGACCGGCCGGCACCGAAGCCCGGCATCCTCGACATCGCGCCTTACGTCCCCGGCAAATCGAAGGCGACGGGCGGCGACACGCTCTACAAGCTCTCCTCGAACGAGACGCCGCTCGGCCCGAGCCCGGCCGCGGTGGCGGCCTTCCGCGCGGCCGGCGACACGCTCGAGCTCTATCCGGACGGTGCTGCGACGGCGCTGCGCGCCGCGATCGCCGAGGCGCACGGCCTGGCGGCAGACCGGATCGTCTGCGGCAACGGCTCCGACGAGGTGCTCCACCTCGCCGCGCAGGCCTATCTCGGACCGGGCGACGAGGCGATCCACACCGAACACGGCTTCCTCGTCTATCCGATCGCCATCCGCGCCGCGGGTGCGATCCCGGTCGTCGCGCCGGAGCGGGACCGCACCACCGATGTCGACGCCATCCTTGCGCGGGTGACGCCGCGGACCCGGATGGTGTTCATCGCCAATCCGAACAATCCGACCGGCACCTATGTCCCCTTCTCCGAGGTGCGCCGCCTGCATGCCGCGCTGCCGCGCAACGTCGTGCTGGTGCTCGACGCGGCCTATGCCGAATATGTCCGGCGCAACGATTATGAGAGCGGCATCGAGCTCGCCGGTTCTGCCGACAATGTCGTCATGACGCGGACCTTCTCGAAGATCTACGGTCTCGCCGGCCTGCGCATCGGTTGGCTCTACGGGCCGGCGGCGATCGTCGACGCGCTCAACCGGATCCGCGGACCGTTCAACATCTCCGGTCCGGCGCTCGCCGCCGGCGTCGCGGCGGTGAAGGACCGCGCCCATGTCGAGGCCGCCGCTGCGCACAATGCGCTGTGGCTGCCGAAGGTCACGGAGGCGCTCGAGGCGCTCGGCCTCGCGGTGACGCCGAGCGTCGGCAATTTCGTGCTGATCCATTTCCCGGAGACGCCGGGCAGGACCGCGGCCGAGGCCGACGATTTCCTGCTCTCCCGCGGCGTCGTGGCGCGGCGGGTGACCTCCTACGGCTTCCCGAACGCGCTCCGCCTGACGATCGGCTCAGCCGAGGCGAACGCGGCGGCGATCGCGGGGCTCGCCGCCTTTCTCGGCAAGGCGGCGTGATGGCGGAGCGGTTCTTCGAGCGGCTCGCGCTCGTCGGCATCGGCCTGATCGGCTCGTCGATCGCGCTCGCGGCCCGCAGGAGCGGCGCGGTCGGCACGATCGCGATCGCGACGCGAACCCCGACGACGCTCGCCCGAGCCGAAGAACTCGGCCTCGGCGACGCCTATTTCGCCGATCCGGCGGAAGCGGTGAAAGGCGCCGACTGCGTCATCGTCTGCACGCCGGTCGGCGCCTGCGGCCTCGTCGCGGAGGCGATCGCGCCGGCGCTCGAGCGCGGCGCGGTGGTCTCCGATGTCGGCTCGGTCAAGGCGGCGGTGATCCGGGCGATGGCGCCGCATCTGCCGGAACACATCCATTTCGTGCCCGGCCATCCGATCGCCGGCACCGAGCATTCCGGCCCCGACGCGGGCTTCGCCGAGCTCTTCCGCAACCGCTGGACCATCCTCACCCCGGCCGAGACGGCCGATCCTGCCGCTGTCGAGCGCTTCGCCGGCTTCTGGCGGTCGTTCGGTGCGCATGTCGACACCATGTCGGCCGAGCACCATGATCTGGTGCTCGCCATCACGAGCCACCTGCCGCATCTGATCGCCTACAACATCGTCGGCACGGCGGCCGATCTCGAATCCGGCATCCGCTCGGAAGTGCTCAAATACTCCGCCTCGGGCTTCCGCGATTTCACCCGCATCGCGGCCTCCGATCCGACCATGTGGCGCGACGTCTTCCTCAACAATCGCGAGGCCGTGCTCGAAATGCTCGGCCGCTTCAACGAGGACCTGTCGCGGCTGCAGCGGGCGATCCGCTATGGCGACGGCGAGACGCTCTACGACCTGTTCAGCCGCACCCGCGCCATACGCCGTTCGATCATCGAGATCGGCCAGGACACCGCCGCGCCGGATTTCGGCCGGCCGCACTGAGCGGGCCGGCCGCCCCGTCCCCGAGGGGAGGGGCGGATGCCCGGCGTCTCAGAAATCCTCCGGCCCGTCGAGCGAGGGCGGCACGTCCTCGATCTCGTCCTCGGGCGGCGGCCCGGCGACGGCGCGGATCAGCGCCACCGCCTCGGGCGCATCCCATTCCGCAGGGCCCGACATCACGCCGACCGAACAGCCGTCGGGATCGACGATGATGCTCGTCGGCAGGCCGAGCGCCATGCCGCGGCTCTTCAGCGCGCCGAACACGCCAGTCGTCGGATCGCGATAGCGCACCAGCGCGGCGACGCCGATCTCGTCGAGGAAGGTGTCCGGCTTCTTCGGGTCGCCGGTGTCGATGGAAACGGTCACCACCTCGAACTTCTCGCTGCCCTCGGCCTTTTCGAGCGCGTCGAGGGCCGGCATCTCCTTGCGGCAGGGTGCGCACCAGGTCGCCCAGAGGTTGAGAAGGACGGTGCGGCCGGCGAAATCGGCGAGCGTCAGCTTCTGACCCGCAGGCGTCTCGAAGGCGAGATCGGTCAGACGCTGCGGCGTCTCGGCGACCTGGAAGGCGGCGACCTCGCCGGTCGCGAGCGGCTTCAGGCCCTCCGCGCGCTCCTTGGCGAGCGGACAGGCTGCCTCCGGTGCCGCCGCCACCGTCTCCGCCCCGTTGCCAGCGTCCTCGCGCGTCACGTATACCCCGGCGACGCCGGCCCCGATCCCCGCCACGGCGGCGAGGGCGAGGATCACGAAGGTGCGGCGCCGCTTGCCCGGCGCCCGGGTCTCGTCCATGTCCATCCTCCGGAGAGAGGTCCGATGAAGAACAGCATGTGGGGCGGCCGGTTCAGTTCCGGCCCGGACGCCATCATGGAAGAGATCAACGCGTCGATCGGGTTCGACCGGAAGCTCTACCGTCAGGACATCCGGGCCTCGAAGGCCCATGCCCGCATGCTCGCCCGACAGGGCATCATCGGCGCGGACGATGCCGAAAAGATCGTGGCCGGTCTAGACGCGATCGAGGGTGAGATCGACGCAGGCACGTTCACGTTTTCGCGGGCGCTCGAGGATATCCACCTCAACATCGAGAGCCGCCTGAAGACGCTGATCGGCGAGGCCGCCGGCCGGCTGCACACCGCCCGCTCGAGGAACGACCAGGTCGCGGTCGACTTCCGGCTCTGGGTGCGCGATGCGCTCGACGCGACCGATGCGGCGCTGCGCGACCTGCAGACGGCGCTCACCGACAAGGCCGCCGCCCATGCCGGCCTCGTGATGCCGGGCTTCACACACCTCCAGAGCGCCCAGCCCGTCACCTTCGGCCACCACCTCCTCGCCTATGTCGAGATGATCGGCCGCGACCGCGGCCGCTTCCGCGACGCCCGCGTGAGGATGAACGAATCGCCGCTCGGCGCGGCGGCGCTCGCCGGCACCTCCTTCCCGATCGACCGCACGGCGACGGCCGAGGCCCTCGGCTTCGACCGGCCGACGGCGAACTCGCTCGACAGCGTCTCGGACCGCGATTTCGCCATCGAGGCGCTGGCGGCGGCGGCGCTCACGGCGATCCACCTGTCGCGCTTCGCCGAGGAGATCGTGATCTGGACCTCGGCGCAGTTCCGCTTCATCCGCCTGTCGGACCGCTTCACCACCGGCTCGTCGATCATGCCGCAGAAGCGCAATCCCGACGCCGCCGAGCTCGTCCGGGCGAAGACCGGCCGCATCATCGGGGCGCAGAACGCGCTGATGATCGTCATGAAGGGCCTGCCGCTCGCCTATCAGAAGGACATGCAGGAAGATAAGGAACAGGTTTTCGACGCCTTCGAGAGCCTCGAGCTGGTGATCGCGGCGATGACGGGCATGGTGCGCGACATGGAACCCGACGCGGCGGTGATGAAGGCGGCGGCCGGATCGGGCTATGCGACCGCGACCGACCTCGCCGACTGGCTGGTGCGCACGCTCGGCCTGCCCTTCCGCGAGGCGCACCACGTCACCGGCCGGATCGTCGGCATCGCGGCGGAGCGAAGCGTCGAACTGGACGCGCTGCCGCTCGAGACGCTGCAGGCTGTTCATGCCGGCATCACGGCGGATGTCTATTCGGTGCTGACGGTCGAAAGCTCGGTCGCGAGCCGGACGAGCTATGGCGGCACGGCGCCCGACAATGTCCGCGCCGCGGCGATGCGCTGGCGCGCGCGGCTCGCCGCCGAGACGGCCGAACTTCCCGCATGACGCGGCGAACGGTTTCGCTAAGATGCGCGCCGAAACGGGATGGGCGCGACAGGGGATGCCGATGACCGACACGATCCTGAAGACGGCGGCGCTCGCCGCGCTGCTGGCGCTCGCCGGCTGCGGCGCCAATGGCGCGCCCGAGCCGCCGCCCGGCAGCGCGCAGGCCGAGGCCGCCAAGGCCGATCCGAAGCTCGACACCTCGAAGCCGGAAAAGCCGAAGCGCGACCTCTTCCTCGACCGGCTGCTCTGAGGTGCCGGTATCCCGGGCGGAACGACGCCGAGGTCCGGGACCCATGACGCAGGACGATATCTAAGGGGGCCGATCGGCCGGATCGGTCTCCGCCTTCGCGGGGATGACGACCCGTGGGACGGACACGGGCCGGAAAGACATGAACCATTTCGACTATCGCGACGGCGTGCTGCACGCCGAGGACGTGCCGCTGACGGCGATCGCCGCAGCGGTCGGCACGCCTTTCTGGTGCTATTCGACGGCGACGCTGGTGCGCCACGTCCGGGTCTTCCGCGAGGCGCTCGCCGGGCTCGACACGCTCGTCTGCTACGCCATGAAGGCGAATTCCAACCAGGCGATCCTGAAGCTCTTCGCCCGCGAGGGGCTCGGTTTCGACGTCGTCTCGGAGGGCGAACTGCGCCGCGCCCTCGCCGCCGGCGCCGATCCGAAGACGATCGTCTTTTCCGGCGTCGCGAAGACGGCGCGCGAGATCGCCCTCGCCCTCGACGCCGGCATCCTCTGCTTCAACGTCGAATCCGAGCCGGAGCTCGAGCGGATCTCCGAGATCGCCGACGCCAAGGGCGCGACCGCGGCGATCTCGCTCCGCATCAATCCCGACGTCGACGCCAAGACGCACGCCAAGATCACCACCGGCAAGGCCGAGAACAAGTTCGGCATCCCCTATGAGCGGGCCCGGCTCGTCTACGCGCGTGCCGCGGCGCTGCCGGGGCTCAGGGTCGCCGGCGTCGACATGCACATCGGCAGCCAGATCACCGACATGGCGCCCTATGACGCGGCCTATGGCCTGCTCGCCGATCTGGTGCGCGATCTGCGCGCCGACGGCCACGCCATCGACCATGTCGACGGCGGCGGCGGGCTCGGCGTGCCCTATCGCCTCGACGAGCCGCCACCGCCCGACCCACGGGCCTTCGCGGCGATCGTCAGGAAGCGGCTCGGCAATCTCGGCGCGCGCATCCTGTTCGAGCCGGGCCGGGTGTTCGTCGGCAATGCCGGCGTGCTGGTCAGCGAGGTCGTCTATCTGAAGGCCGGTGCAACGAAGAGTTTCGTCATCGTCGACGCCGGCATGAACGACCTGATCCGGCCGACCCTCTACGAGGCCCATCACGACATTCGCCCGGTCGGCGAGCCGGCGCCGGACGCCCGCACCATCGTCGCCGATGTGGTCGGCGGCGTCTGCGAGACCGGCGACTATCTGGCGCTCGACCGGGCGATGCCGCAGCCGAAGGCCGGCGACCTCCTCGCCGTGATGACCGCCGGTGCCTATGGCGCGGTGCAGTCCTCGACCTACAACACCCGGCCTCTCGCCGCCGAGGTGCTCGTCGACGGCGACCGCTTCGCGGTGATCCGGCCGCGCCAGAGCTTCGACGAGCTGATCGGCCTCGACCGGTTGCCCGACTGGCTCGCCGACTGACCGCCCGCGGGCCGCTCGCGCAGGCGTGACCGGGCCGGCCGGCGGCCGGCCCGACTTTTGCCTTGCCTTCGACCCGGATCCGCCCCAGCCTTTCCGTTCAATGCTCGGCGGAGGGGTGCGGACCAGGTGGAGCGGCGGACATGACCGATCCGGTCGACCGGCAGACGCAGACGCGCGACGTGCCGGAGACGGGCGATATCCCGGCCACGGCCGAAGCGCAGGCCCGCGCCCGCATCGCCGCGGCGATCGGCCGGGCCCGCGGCGCGCTGCTCTGGGAAGCGCTGTGGCCGCGTCTCGTGCCGATCCTCGCGACGATCGGCCTGTTCGTCGCGCTCGCCTGGCTCGGCCTCTTCGAGCGCCTGCCGGCGATCCCCCGCTTCGGCCTCATCGGCCTCATCGCGGTCGCGCTGCTCGGCTTTGCCGTCCGGCTCGCCCGGATCGCGCCGCCGGCGGACGACGCGCCCCTCGGCCGCGTCGAACGAGAAAGCGGCGTGCCGCATCGTCCGGCGACCTCGTTCACCGACCGTCTGGCGCTCGGCGCGGAGGATCCGTTCGCGCGGGCGCTCTGGCAGGCGCATCGGCGCCGGGCGCTCGCCGGGCTCGAGCGGCTCGCCGCCGGATGGCCGCGTCCGCGCATGCCCGAGCACGACCCCTATGGGCTCCGCCTCGTCGTGCCGCTGCTGCTCTTCGTCGGCTTCTTCGCCGCCGGGCCGGACCGGCTGGACCGGCTCGCCGGGGCGTTCCGGCTCGGGCCGGCGGCGGCAGTGACGGTGGCACGGATCGATGCCTGGGTGACGCCGCCCGCCTATACCGACCGGCCGCCGCTCTTTCTCACCGGCGCGGCGTCGCGGACGGGAGCGGCAGAGCCGCTCGACGTGCCGGCGGGCAGCGTCGTCACGGTGCGGATCGCCGACGGCCCGACGCTCGCCGCGACCGCGCGCGGCGCCGACGGCACGGCGCTCGCCCCCGCGGCACCCGACGCCGCAGCCGTCCCGGCCACGCCGGCCGCCGCGGCCGCTCCGGATGCCGCTGCGCCGCGCGAGACCCGCTTCACCCTCATCACCGACGCCACAGTCGCGGTCACCGGCGGCGCCGAGGCACGGAGCTGGCCCTTCACCGTCGTTCCGGACCGCGTACCCGCGATCGCGATCACCCGCGATCCGCAGCAGACGGCGGCCGGCGCGCTCTCGCTCGGCTACCGCATCAGCGACGATTACGGCGTCGTCTCCGCCGAGGCGCGCTTCGAGCCGGCCGACCCGACGCTCGCGGAGGAAGGACGGCGGCCGCTCGTCGCGGCGCCGACCGTGCCGCTCGTGCTGCCGCAATTGCGCACGCGCTCCGGCGAGGCGGAGACGATCCGCGATCTCGCCGCCCACCCCTGGGCCGGCGGGCGGGTGAAGATGACGCTCGCCGCCCGCGACGAGGCCGGCCAGGAGGGGCTCTCGGCGCCGTTCGATTTCGTGCTGCCGGCGCGGCTATTCCGCAATCCGATCGCCCGTGCGCTCGTCGAGCAGCGGCGGCTGCTGGCGCTCGACGCCGGCATGCGGCCCCGCGTCGCCACCGCGCTCGACGTGCTGACGCTCGAACCCGCGCGGTTCGAGACCCCGGGCCCCTATCTGGCGCTGCGGGCCGCCTATCGCCGCACCGTCGAGGCAAACACCGACGACGAACTGCGCGAGGTGGTCGACCTCCTGTGGCAGATCGCGCTCGGGCTCGAGGACGGCGACGTCTCGCTCGCCGCCCGGGATCTCCGCGCCGCGCAGGATGCGCTCCGCCAGGCGCTCGAGAACGGCGCGAGCGACGAGGAACTCGAGCGGCTGATGCAGGAGCTCCGGCAGGCGATGAACGCCTATATGGAGGCGCTCGCCCGCGAGGCGATGCGCAATCCGCAATCCGCCCAGCCGATGGATCCCAATACGCCGACGCTGCGCGCGGAAGACCTGCAGAAGATGCTCGACCGGCTGGAGGATCTCGCCCGCACCGGCTCGCGCGACGCGGCGCGCCAGATGCTCTCCGAACTGCAGCAGATGATGGAGAACATGGAGGCGGCGCGCCAACAGCCCGCCCCCGGCGAGAATTCCGGCGCGATGCAGCAGCAGATGGAGCAGCTCGCCGACATGATCCGCCGCCAGCAGCAGCTGATGGACCGGACCTTCGATGCCGAACGGCGCTCGGGCGAGGGGAGCGGCGACGGCGAATCGTCGATGACCGCGGAGGAGATGCGCCAGCTTCTCGACCAGCTCCGGCGCGACCAGCAGGCGCTCGCCGAACAATTGCAGCAGATGATGGAAGGGATGCAGGGCCAGAACGGCCAGGAGGGCGAGGCTGGTCGGCAAGGCCGGCAACAGGGCGAGGGTGAACAGCCGGGCGGCGAAGGCGCCGGGCGGCTCGGCGAGGCCGGCCGTGCGATGGGCGAGGCCGGTCGTCAGATCGGCCGCGGCCGCCCCGGTGATGCCGTCGGCGAGCAGGGCCGGGCGCTGCAGGCGCTGCGCGACGCGGCGCGCGGCATGGCGGAGCAGATGGCCCGCAACGGCCAGCAGCCCGGCGGTGTGCGCCAGGGCAGCGGCCAGCCCGGCCGGGAGGACCCGCTCGGCCGGCCGCAGCGGACGCAGGGTCCGGATATGGGGTCGACCGTCAAGGTGCCGGACGAGATCGACGTGCAACGGGCGCGCGAGATCCTCGAGACCATCCGCCGCCGGCTCGTCGACCCGTTCCGCCTGCCGCTCGAGCGCGATTATCTCGAGCGGTTGCTCGAGCGCTATTGAGGCGCGATCAGGCGGCCGTGCGGCGCAGCTTGGCCGCGAGCGCGTCGTTGACCGCGGCGCGAATCTGGGCGAGCGAGAAGGGCTTCGGCACGACATCGTGCACCACGGCGTCGAGCCCGTCGGCCCGTTCCCGCTGATGGGCGAAGCCGGTCATCAGCAGGATGGTGAGACCCGGCCAGACGCCCGCGGCGCCGCGGGCGAGCGCGATGCCGTCCATCACCGGCATCTGGATGTCGGAGAGCAGGAGGTCGAACGCGCCCTCCTCGCGCGCCAGCACGTCCATCGCCTCGGCGCCGTCCTCGGCGGCGAGCGTCTCGTGGCCGTCGAGCTGCAGCGCCCTGAGCACGAAGCTCCTGACCGAATGATCGTCCTCGGTCACGAGAATGCGGGCCATCGTCCTCTCCCCTTCCCCGCTCACTCTTCCACCACGCCGACGAAGGGCAGTTCGCGGAAGGCGTGCGCCACGTCCATGCCGTAGCCGACGACGAAGTAATCCGGGCACTCGAAGCCGACATGGTCGGCCTCGACGGGCGTCACCGCCTTGCCGGTCTTGTGCAGCAGCACCGCGATGCCGACCCGCCGCGCCCCGCGCGACACCATCAGGTCGCGGGCGAAGGCGAGCGTGCGGCCCGATTCGAGGATGTCGTCGACGAGCAGCACGTCGCGCCCGGCGACCTCGCTCTCGATGTCGCGCACGACACGCACCGCGCCGGAGGATTCGGTCCCGCCGCCATAGCTCGACAGCGAGATGAACTCGACCTCGGGCGCCAGTCCCGCTGCGTGCAGCGCACGGATCAGGTCGGCGGCGAAGACGAAGCTGCCCTTCAGGATCGAGATGACGAGCAGGTCGCGATAACCGGCGGCCGCGATTTCGGCGGCCACCGCCCGGTTGCGGGCGGCGATCGTCTCGGCATCGTAGAGCACGCGGATCGAGCGGCCACGAACGGTCGGCATCAGCGGGCCTCCCCGGCGGTGTCGCACGGCACGGCGGTCTTTCTTCGGCGGTCGGTCTCGCTCGGTCTCGTCGTCACGTCGGCAGCGCCTCGTCCTCGTTTTCGAGAGGCACTATGGGCCGAAAGCCCTAATGAGTGGCAACCAAACCCGGGGGCCGCGCCCCGTCTTCGCCTTGTTCGGCTGGCAAGGGGCGGACGAAAGGCGTGAAAACCGCGTCATCGTCAACAGAAGCTTAACGGCGCGCGGCGAAAGTCGGGGCGTCTGTGAAGGGGGTGGAAGCGGCGTGATCCGGTTCGAGAATGTGGGGCTGCGCTATGGCATGGGTCCCGAGGTCCTGCGCGACCTCAACCTGCGCATCGATCCGCGCTCCTTCCAGTTCCTGACCGGCCCGTCCGGCGCGGGCAAGACGACGTTGCTGCGCCTGCTCTTCCTCGCGCTGAAGCCGACGCGCGGCCTGATCACCGTGTTCGGCCGCGACACGGCGACGCTGCCCAAGGCCGACCTGCCGGCGCTGCGCCGGCGGATCGGCGTCGTCTACCAGGATTTCCGGCTGCTCGACCATCTGACCACCTTCGAGAATGTCGCGCTGCCCTTGCGCGTGCTCGGGCGGGAGGAATCGAGCTATCGCGCCGATGTCGTCGAACTCCTGAAATGGGTCGGCCTGGGCGACCGCATGCACGCCTATCCGCCGGTGCTGTCGGGCGGCGAGAAGCAGCGCGCGGCGATCGCCCGGGCGTTGATCGGGCAGCCCGAGATCCTGCTCGCCGACGAGCCGACCGGCAATGTCGACCCGCCGCTCGCCAAGCGGCTCTTGCGGCTCTTCATCGAGCTCAACCGGCTCGGCACGTCGGTCGTCATTGCGACGCACGACATCGGCCTGATGAACCAGTTCGACGCGCGCCGGCTGGTGCTGCACGAGGGGCGGCTGACCATCTATGAGTGAGGCGGCCGAGACGAGGACGCGGCACCCGGCGAGGGGCGCGGGATTGGCGGCGCTGCTGCCGCGGCGCAATACCCGCACGCGCCGCCCGCCCGGCGCGCCGCAGATGGGGCCGATCGTGCCGGCGGCGTCGATCGCCAGCCGGTCGCTCACCATGGTGGTCGCGATCATGAGCTTCCTCGCCTGCCTGACGCTCGGCGCCGTCACGCTGGTGCGCGACGCCTCGCGCGACTGGCAGAACGACGTGACGCGCGAGCTCACCATCCAGATACGGCCGGTCGACGGGATCGACGCCGATCAGGAAGCGGCGAAGGCGGCGTCGATCGCCGCGGCGCAGCCGGGCGTCGCGAGCGCCCGTGCCCTCGAGCAATGGGAGAATGCGAAGCTCCTCGAGCCCTGGATCGGCTCCGGCCTCGAACTGACCGATCTGCCGATCCCCCGCCTCGTCGTCGTCACGCTCGATGCGCCGGACGCGGTCGACCTCTCCGCGCTCTCGGCCCGCCTCGCCGCGGAGGTGCGCGGCGCCAGTCTCGACGACCACCGCACCTGGTCGGACCGGCTGAAGACGATGGCGAACGCGACCGTGATCGTCGGCTTCTCGATCCTCGGCCTCGTCTTCGTCGCCACCGTGCTCTCCGTCGTCTTCGCGACACGCGGTGCGATGGCGAGCAATGACGACGTCGTCAGCGTGCTGACCCTCGTCGGCGCCGAGCCGCGCTTCGTCGCGCGCGAGTTCCAGCGGCATTTCCTTCTCCTCGGCCTCAGGGGCGGACTCGCCGGGGCGATCGGTGCGGCGCTCCTCTTCGCGCTGCTGAGCCTCACCATCGGCCGCTCCTTCGCGACGCCGGAGAGCGACCAGGTCTCCGCCCTTTTCGGCCAGTTCGCGATCGGCCCGACCGGCTATGTCGGCGCCGTCGCGATCGCCTTCCTGATCGCCGTGATGACCGCCGTGACCTCGCGCATCACGGTCTATCGCGCCATCGCCGGGGGCATATGAGCCGGTCCGACTCCGCCCAGCGCCGGCCGCATTTCGCTGTCATGGGTGCGCCATGATGGGTTCGCCATGAGCGACGCGGCGCGCAGTTTTTCGATGGCCGGCGAAGATCACGCCCTCCGGCGGCGGCGGGGACGGCGCCTCGTTCGCAGCATCAGGCGCGCGCTCGTCGCGACCCTCGTCCCCGTGCTCCTCGGCGCGGTGGCGCTCGATTTCGACCGTTTCGCGGATCGCGCGGTGCGGGCCGGAGGGGCGACCGCCGAACATGCCGACGCGATCGTCGCGCTGACCGGCGGACCCGCCCGCATCGAGCGCGCCCTCGACCTCCTCGCCGCCAACCGCGCCGGGCGGCTGTTCATCTCCGGCGTCCATCCCGGCGTCGGCACGCCGGAACTCGCCGACCAGGTGCCGCCGGCCCGCCGGCGCTATCTCGAATGCTGCGCCGAGCTCGGCTACGCCGCCCAGAACACGATCGGCAATGCCGACGAGACGCGCGACTGGGCGATCCGCAACGGCGTGCGCTCCCTGATCGTCGTGACGAGCGCTTTTCACATGCCGCGCTCGCTCGCCGAATTCGCCCGCGCGATGCCGGACGTCCGGCTGATCCCCTATCCGGTTTCGAACGGCAGCGGCGCCGAGATCGCCTGGTGGCGCGATGGCGACACGCTGCGCCTTCTCGCCGCCGAATACGTGAAGTATACGCTCGCTCGTGCGCGGATGCTCCTGTGGACGCCGCAGCGCGGGACGGCGCTCGCGGCCTCCGACCCCGCGCCCTGAGCCCCGCCGCAGTCCGCCCCGGCCATGATCGTCCTGCGCTCCGCGCTCTATCACATCGGCTTCTACGTGATCATGGCGGCGATCTTCGCGGTCACGCTGCCCTTCTTCTTCTTCCTCCCGCACGGTGCGGCGATGCGGGTGGTGCGCTTCTGGTCGGCATCGAGCGTCTGGTGGCTCAGGGTCGCCGCCGGCCTGAGGCTCGAACTGCGGGGTCTCGACAAGCTGCCGCCCGGCGGCGCGATCCTCGCGGCGAAGCATCAGGCGGCGATCGAGACCTTCGCGCTCGTGCCGCTCTTCGCAGACCCGACCTATGTGATGAAGCGGGAGCTGATGCGGATCCCGCTGTTCGGCTGGTATACTTGGAAGGCCGGCATGATCCCCGTCGACCGCGCGGGCGGCGCGAAGGCGCTGCGGGCGCTCGCCGCGCGGGTGCGTGCGGCCGTCGAGGCCGGCCGGCAGGTGATCATCTTCCCGGAAGGCACCCGCCGTCCGCCCGGCGCCCCGCCCGACTACAAGCCCGGCGTGATGCTGCTCTATCGCGAGACCGGCCTGCCGGTCTTCCCCGTCGCGCTCAACACCGGGCTCTACTGGCCGCGCACCAGCCTCAGGCGCTATCCCGGCACCATGGTGATCGAGATCCTCGACCCGATCCCGCCGGGCCTCGACGCGAAGCGCTTCGGCCGCGAATTGCAGGCGCGCATCGAGCCCGCTTCCGACCGGCTGATCGCCGAGGCCGCGGCGAGCGCACGGCCGCCGCCGATCCCGCCCGAGGCGGCGGCCCGCCTCGCCGCGCTCAGCCCGGCGTGACCGGATCCGCGGCGAGTTCCGCCGCCAGCCAATCGAGCAGCGGATCGCCGATGCCGAGCAGCCTCAGATGAGCCACGGTCGCGGTGACGTAATCGCGGTTCGGCCCGGCGATGCCGGCGCTGCCGCGCACGATCCCGAGCACCTCGGCCGGGGCGAGCGGCCCGGAATATTGCGGATGCGTCCGATTGACGACATAGGTCAGCGCCGGCACCGTGCCGCCCGGGACGCCGCCGAGGCGGACCGGGCGGACCACCTCGCGATAGGCGTCGGTGACGAGTTCGCGGGCGCGCAGATAGGCGATGACCGGTTCCCGTTCGGCGCGCGGCACCCGGAAGGCGAGGCCGCGGCAGGAGCCGCCGCGGTCGAGCCCGAGGACGAGGCCCGGCCGCTCCGGCGTGCCGCGATAGACGTGGGACCAGATGCAGAGCGCGCGACGGGCGCCGTGCAGATGGGCCGGGACCGCCTCGGCGAACTCGAAACCGGGCCGCCACATCAGCGACCCGTAACCGAAGACCCAGAAGTCCGACATGGGAATGCGGCACCCGCGAATTGCCGGGCGAAGCTAGAGGTTCGATCGCGATGACGCAATCCGAGGCTGAAGATCCCGCGGCCGGGCCGCGTCCGAGGAGCCGCACCGCGCGCAAGATCCGCCTTCTGTTCGTGGCGGTGATCGCGGTCATGCTGCTGTGGACCGCGCTGTGGTTCGGCGGCACCCATTACGGCGCGCGCGAACTCGACCGGATGATCGCCGCGGCGGGCGAGCGCGGCGACCAGATCACCTGTCTCGACCGGCGGATCGGCGGCTTCCCCTTCCAGCTCGACCTCTCCTGCAGCAAGACGGCCTTTTCGAGCGCCGAGGCGGGCGTGAGCGCGACGCTCGGCGCGAGCGAGGCGGTCACCCTCGTCTACGATCCGATGCACGTCATCCTCGCCGCGGCCGGGCCGCTCGAGGCGAGCGCCGGCGACGCGACCCTCGAAGCCAACTGGGCGCGGCTGCGGTCGAGCGTGCGGGTCGACACCGAACGGCTGCGGCGCATCTCGCTCGTGCTCGACCAGCCCGACATCGCGGTCGTCCTGACGGACGGCATGGATCCGCTGCGCGCCAAGGCGACCCACAGCGAACTCCACCTCGGCGGCGAGACGCCGGACCGCGAGACGCTCGAGCTCGCCTTTCAGTCGCAGGGCCTGACGCTCGACGTGCCGGATGGTCCGCCGATCCCTGAGGCCGATGTCTCGGTGGCGGTCGACCTGCCGGGCGCCCTGCCGCGCAAGAACGGCCCGGAACCGCTCGCCGGCTGGCTCGCCGCGGGGCGCCGCATCGGCCTGCAATTCCTCGATCTGTCGGTCGCCGGCTTCCGCGTCCGGGCGGAGGGCGACCTCGCCTTCGACGAGAAGGGCCGGCTCTCCGGCACGATGGCGCTCCGCTTCGCCGGCCTCGATACCTTGCCCGATCTCGTCGCGCAGTTCGCACCCGACGAGCGCGATACGGTGGCGCAAGGGGCGGCCGCGCTCGCCGCCTTCACGCGGCGCGTCGAGGCGGACGGCGTCACCTGGCAGGAGGCGACGCTCGCCATCGACAAGGGCGTCGTGCGCGCCGGGCTGATCCCACTCGGCCGGCTGCCGCGGATCACCCTGCCGCAGCCCTGAACCCGGCGGGCTCAGGCCCGCCGGTAGCGCACCCGCGCGCTGTGCTCGATCGCGGCGACGGCGAGCGGATCGATATCGAGCACGTCGCGCAGCAATTGCAGGAAGCGCAGCTCCTCCTGCTCGACATGGAAATCGGCCGCGGCCACCTCGACGGCGAGGGCATAGGCGGTCTCGTGCAGCCGCTTCGGCAGCGAGGCCGCGATGGTGGCGAGCACGGCGTGCAGCCCGTCATCCTCGGCGACGATGCGGCCGCATTCCTCGGCGACGTCGATCAGCCGGCCGTCGTCGAAGCCGGCGAAGATCGGCATCGAGCCGACCACCTCGCCGATCTTGCGCAGTTCGCGATCGGTCATCTGGCGGTCCGATGCGGACAGCGTGACCATCGCATAGATCAGCGCATCCTGCGTGGAGATCGTCTTGTCGGCGGTCTCGTTCATGTCGTCCCGTCCCTGTCGTGGCGGCGAGAAGCTAGGCCTCCGAAGCGCATTCTTCAACCGCCCGCCGGCGGCGGCGTTGACGCGGCGGCGCCCCGTCCCTAGTGTCCGGCCGCTCGCGCGCCCGAAGATGGCCGCGCCCCTCCCGAAAAGCCACGAAGATGACAGACCAGACCCTCCCCCCGCTCGACCTCGCCCCCGATCTCGTCGCGGCGGCGCAGGTCTCGAAAGCGTGGCCCTTCGAGGAGGCGCGCAAGATCGTCGAGCGGCTGGAACGGAAGAGGAAGGCCGGCGCCGACCTGTCGCGCCCGGTGCTGTTCGAGACCGGCTACGGCCCTTCGGGCCTGCCGCATATCGGCACGTTCGGCGAGGTGGCGCGCACCACCATGGTGCGCACCGCCTTCCGGCTGATCACCGAGGACCGCGTCGCCACCCGGCTGCTCTCCTTCTCGGACGATATGGACGGCATGCGCAAGGTGCCGGAAAACGTGCCGAACCGCGACCTGCTGGCGCAGAACCTCGGCAAGCCGCTGACGAGGGTGCCCGATCCGTTCGGCACGCATGAGAGCTTCGGCCACCACAACAATGCGCGGCTGCGCGCCTTCCTCGACCATTTCGGCTTCGACTACGAGTTCGCGAGCGCGAGCGACTATTACGCCCGCGGCGTGCTCGACGAGAAGCTGCTCGTCATGCTCGAGCGCTACGACGCGGTGATGGAGATCATGCTGCCGACGCTGCGCGAGGAGCGGCGGCGGACCTATTCGCCCTTTCTCCCCGTTCATCCGGAGACCGGCGTCGTCATGCAGGTTCCGGTCGACGAGCGGAACCTCTCCGCCGGGACCATCGTCTGGACCGATCCCGACACGGGCAAGCGCTACGAGACGCCGGTGACCGGCGGCGGCGCCAAGGCGCAGTGGAAGCCCGACTGGGCGCTCCGCTGGGCGGCGCTCGGCGTCGATTACGAGATGAGCGGCAAGGACCACATCGACAACGTCAAGACCTCGTCGAAGATCTGCCGCGTGCTCGGTGCCGAGCCGCCCGACGGCTTCAACTACGAGCTCTTCCTCGACGAAAAGGGCGAGAAGATCTCGAAGTCGAAGGGCAACGGCATCACCATCGAGGAGTGGCTCGACTACGCCTCGCCGGAGAGCCTGTCGCTCTATATGTTCCAGAAGCCGAAGACGGCGAAGCGGCTGCATTTCGACGTGATCCCGCGGGCGGTCGACGAGTATTTCTCGTTCCTCGACGCCTTCCCGCAGCAGGCGGTCGACCTGCGGCTCGGCAATCCGGTCTGGCACATCCATTCCGGTCGCCCGCCGCAGGAGGGCACGCCGGTCGCCTTCTCGATGCTGCTCAATCTCGTCAACGTCTCCGACGCCGACGACAAGACGGTGCTGTGGGCCTATCTGACCCGCTACCAGCCGGATCTGTCGCCCGAGACGCATCCGACGCTCGACGCGCTGATCGGCCATGCCGTGCGCTACTACAATGACGTCGTGAAGCCCGGAAAGGTCTATCGCGAGCCGGATGCGACGATGGTCCAGGCGCTCGACGCGCTCGACCAGGCGCTCGCCGCCATGCCGCAGGGCACCGGCGCCGACACGATCCAGACCGCCGTCTTCGATATCGGCCGGCGCTTCTATCCGGACCCGACGAAGAAGGGGCCGGACGGCAATCCGCCGGGCGTCTCGCTCGACTGGTTCCGCGGCCTCTACCAGGTTCTGCTCGGTCAGGACCAGGGGCCCCGCTTCGGCTCGTTCGTCGCGATCTACGGCATCGCCGAGACCCGCGAGCGGATCTTCAAGGCGCTGCAGGGCGAACTCGCCTGCGGACAGAAGCCGGCCGGGACCTGAGGTGGAACGGGGACGGGCGAGGATCGCGACCGTCCGCCCCGCTTCAGAGGTCGAGCACCAGCCGCTCCGTCTTCGCGCCGGAGCAGCAGATCATGACGAGCTTGTTCGAGGCGCGTTCGCGCGCCGAGAGGACATTGTCCTTGTGGTCGGGCACGCCCTCGATCACCCGCGTCTCGCAGGTGCCGCAGACGCCCTCGCGGCAGGAATGGGCGACCCGCACACCGGCCTCGAGAAGCACCTCCATGATCGTGCGGCCCGCCGGAATGTCGAACTCGCGCTTGGTCCGGGCGAGCACGACGCGGAAGCCGGCATCGGGCTTTTCCGCCGTGCCGGCGAAACGTTCGACATGCAGCCGGTCGGGATCGCGCGCGGCGCCCGCCGCCTCGAAGGCGGCGATCATCGGCGCCGGGCCGCAGCAATAGAGCTCGGCCGCGGCCGGGGCGGCGGCGAGCACGGCGGCGATGTCGAGCAGATGGCCCGCCTCCGCATCGACGTGGAGATGGACGCGGCCGGGCGCGGCCCGTTCGAGCGCGGCGAAGCGGTCGAGGAAGGCGGCGAGGCCGCGTTCGCGCACCGCATAATGCAGCCGCCAGGGCCGGCCGAGCGCTTCGAGACGCTCGATCATGGCGAGAATCGGCGTGATGCCGATGCCGCCGGCGAGGAAGACGCTGACCGGCGCCGTCTCGACGAGTGGAAAGGTGTTGCGCGGCGGGGTGACGGCGAGCGTGTCGCCCACCTTGAGCGTCTCGCAGAGATAGCGCGAGCCGCCGCGGCTCGCCGCATCGCGGTTGACGGCGATCACGTAGCGGTCGGCCGGCTCCGGGGCGTTGATCAGCGAATAGCTGCGCGACAGGTCGCCCGGCAGCGCGAGGTCGAGATGGGCGCCGGCCGTGAAGGCGGGCAGCGCCGCGCCGTCGGGGGCGCGCAGTTCGATCGCCCGGATCGTTTCGGCGAGATAGGCGATCGACTGCACCCGCAGCATCAGCGGGGCAGGCGCCGCCGACCCCGCCACGGCATCCGCCGCGCGGTCGCGCGGCGGTTCGAGCGCGAGGCCGAGGCTCATTACTCGGCGGCCTGCAGCTTCGGCCGGTAGCCCTTGATGGCGGCCATCTTCTTCTCATAGCCTTCCAGCCAGTCGGTGCCGTAGGGCACGACGATATCGCCGCCACGCGCGTCGCGGCAGAGCTCGGGCTGGTCGACGACGGCGGGCAGCTTCTTCTGCTCGGCCCATTCCTTCGCCGCATCGAGCATGACGCGCCGGGTGAGGATGACCATCCGGTCGCTCGCCGCGAGATGCTCCATGGTGCGGTCGACGACCGGCCCCATCGATTCCTGGATCGCCTGGTCCTGCAGCGGGATGCCGACGATGCCGGTATAGCTGCCGCCCGAGCGCTGCCATTCCCGGTCGATGCCGTAATCGTTCGAGGCGTCCTTGACCGGCCGCCAGCGACCCTTCCAGTCGGTCGTCTGCGGCAGGTATTCGAGCGGCCGGGCGAGACCCTGCACGGGCGTGCCGTCCTTGTAGCGCAGGTTCTTCTGCCGCCCGGCCTTGCGACCGAGATCGATGTTGAAGATCATCGTCGCGGTGTCGTCGATCGGCACCCAGGCATTGACCGTCACGTTGCCCTCGATCTGGCCGGCCGGATAGGTCACCCAGAAGGGGAAGATGTAGCTCGCGAAGCGGTGATGCTCGGTGCCCTCATAGGCGTTGCGCTGCGCCGAATACATGGTGCCGAAGGGCATCACCGAGACATTGATCTTCGGCGCCTTCTCGGTGACCGTGAAGACTTCCGGATCGCTCATGTCGAGCTTGTCGCCGTCGATGCCGCCGACATGCAGGAAGCCGAGATGCGAGGTGTCGATGTCGCCCTCGAGCGCCTGCATGTAGTTGCAGTCGCGGTGGGTGAGCGCGATGTTGCGGTCGTCGCCCTCGCCCATGATCGCCTCGATCTCCGGCAGCGGCGGCGGCGCGTCCTGGCGCTCGCCCATATAGGCGAAGACGAGGCCGCCGGATTCGCTGACGCGATAGGCATAGGCGGGTGTGCCGGCGGGATATTTGCTCTTGTCCTCGAGGTTCGGCTGGTCGAGGCACTTGCCCGTCACGTCGAACTTCCAGCCGTGATAGGCGCAGCGTATGCCACCCTGCTCGTTGCGGCCGAAGAACAGCGAGGCGCAGCGGTGCGGGCAGCGGTGATCGAACACGCCGACCCGGCCTTCCGTGTCGCGGAAGGCGACCAGCTTCTCGCCGAGGATCATCAGCCGGACCGGATCGCCGTCCGCCTTCAGCTCGGAGGAGAGGCAGACCGGAATCCAGAACTGGCGGAAGAACTCGCCCATCAGCGTGCCCCGCCCGACGCGGCAGAGCTCGAGGTTCTCTTCTGCGGTGATCATGGTGTCTCAGGCATCCACGAGTTGGGGAAGGGGCTCGAGCACGCCGGCGCGCTCGAGATTGCTGCGGGCGATCGCGACCGCAGCGCCGGTCTCGACCGGATCGGTCATCGGCGCCCGGCGGAAATGATCGGCCGGATAGAAGCGCGCGGCCTCGTAATAGGGCCGGTACATCTCGAAGCGGGCGCGCAGCAGCGGATTGTGCACGCCGGTATCGGCGCGGCGGTCGGCACGCAGCGTCTCGATGTCGATGATGCCGCTGACGGCGACGCCCTCGCCGGCATCCTCCTGATAGGCGATCGTCTCGCCGTGATGGTCGAGGATGTGCGAGCGGCCGCCCATGATCGAGTTGTCGGGCGAGAAGCCGATCGGCCCGGCGACATTGGCGCTGACGAGGTAGCACATGTTCTCGCAGGCGCGGGCGACCTTCGCCGCCTCCTGGCCGGCCGAATATTTCGAGTTGGTCGGATGCAGGATCACCTCCGCACCCTGCATCATGAAGACGCGCGCCACCTCCGGCACGACGATCTCGCCGCAGGGGATGGTGGCGAGCCGGCCGAGCTCGGTGTCGACCACCGGGAACACCTTGTCCCTCGGCGTCGCGGCGAGATAGTCGCTCATGAAATCGTGCGGCGAGGGAAAGGCGGCGGTGTTGATGCGCCGGTAGTTGAGAATCACCTCGCCCTTGCGGTCGATGATGAAGGAGGAGTTGAAATAGCGGCCGGGCCATTCGGGCGGCGCCTCGAAGAGATTGCCGCTGATATAGATGCCGAGTTCCCGGGCGAGCGCCTGCAGCGGCGCGGTGAGCGGCCCCGGAATGCTCGAGCAGGCCCGCGCGATCCACTCGGGCACCTTCATGGCGAGCGGTGGCCCGGTCAGGGCGAATTCCGGGAAGACGACGAGATCGGGCCGGTCCGGACCCGCGCAGGCCTTGCGGATCAATCCGATCAGCCGCTCGGTATTGCGGGCGAGCACGGCCTTCGCTTCGGCCTCGCTCGACGCCTGGGTCGCGCGTTCGCTGCGCATCTGAATGCTGGTGGCACGCCATGGGGCGATCGGCATTGTCGGCTCCGTCTTCCGCGCGTTCTAACTGCACGCCAGTGGTATACCAATAGTCGCCCGATCGCCCACGGAATGCAAGAGGCCTCTGCCGAAAAGGCGGGCATCGCCCGTTCTGCCTCGATTTCGGGCGTAGGACCGTCGACCGGTCGGCAGGCGGGATGCCGCTCTTGTTCCGCGCGTCTTCCGGCTGTATGCGGCGTGGGATGCGGCGGGAACAACCGGGAGAGCGCCTTGGGCGAGGTCGAAGCAGCACTGCGCGAGGACGACGCGGAATCCGGCGATCGGCCCAATCTCGCCGGTCAGGTTTATGAGCAGCTGGTCGACCTCCTGATCCGTGGTGAGCTGCGGCCGGGCGATGTGATCACGGAGCGGCGCATGGCGGAGCGGCTGAAGGCGTCGCGGACCCCGATCCGCGAGGCGCTCGGCCGGCTCGAATCGGAGGGCCTCGTCTACAAGCAACCGAGCCGCGGCGTCACCGTCAGCCCGTTCTCGACCGAGGCCTTCGTCGAGGCGCTCAACGTGCGCATCCTGCTCGAGGGCGAGGCGGCGCGGCTCGCCGCCGGCCGCATTCCGGCCGACCGGGTCGCCCGCATCCACAGTGAACTGCAGCGGCTCGCCGCCAATCCGGAGCCGACGCTCGCCGAGATCTGGGAGGTCGACGACCTGCTGCACGGTGAGATCGCCGACGCCGCCGGCAACACGCTGATGGCCGGCATGATCCGCGACCTGCGCCGCCGCACCCATGTGTTCAACGCCTATCGCCGGGCGATCCGGCCGACCTTCGGCATCGAGGAGAACACCTTCCTGCTCGATGCGGTGGCGAGCGGCGACCGCGAGCGGGCGCGCGAGGCAATGATCCGCCACATCGAGAACGTCAAGGTCGCCGTGATCGAGCGCCTCGCCGGCGCCATCCGGTAGCGGGGCCCTCTCCGGGGGGCGGGCGAGCACACCGCCCGGCTCCCCCTCTCCCGCTCGCGGGAGAGGGCCGGGGTGAGGGTCTGCCCTTCGCCGGCCGAGAAGAGCACCCTCACCCTTCCGGCCTAACCGTCTCGGCCGCCTGCGGCGGCCTGCGACGCCAAGGCCGGAAGCCCTCTCCCGCGCGGCGGGAGAGGGGAAGGCGGCGCCGGTTGTGCGATGCTGCGGCCCGAACATGGCCGGACGGACGAACCCCGCCGCGCGCCTCAGTTCCCGCGCGCCACGAACCGGCCCGAACCCTCCGCGGCGGTGACGGCGCGTCCGTCGAAGGCGAGCGCGCCGCGGACATAGGTCGCGACCGGACGGGCGGCGAACGCCTCGCCGTCATAGGCGCTCCAGCCGACGCCGTGCGGATCCGCCGCCGCGTCGTGCACCGTCTCGCCCGGCGCGAGCACGGCGATGTCGGCGTCGAGGCCGGGGGCGAGCCGGCCTTTGCGGACGAGGCCGAAGAAGCGCGCCGGCCGGTCGGCCAGCAGATCGGCCGTCATCGCCGCCGCCCGGTCTGCGCCGTGCCGGGCGGCCGCATCACTGAAGAAGGCGGGGAGCAGCGTGTCGAGCCCGGGCATGCCGGCGGCGTCATCGAAGATCGTCGGACCGGCCTTGCGCGACAGCGGCCAGGCGCTGTGGTCGGAGGAGACGAAGGTCGCGCCGCCGGTCTCGACGACCCGCCAGAGCGCCTCGCGCACCCCGCCGCGGATCGGCGGATTGACCTTCAGCCGGCCGCCGAGCCTCGGCATCGCCGCGTCGGCGTCGAAATGGAGATAGTGCACGCACATCTCGGCCGTCGCCGCCACGCCGCGGGCGCGATAGGCGCGCACCAGATCGAAGCCCGCCGGTGTCGAGATGTGGACGATGTGGACATGCGCGCCCGTCGCCGCGCCGAGTTCGAGAAAGTTCGCCGTCGCCACCAGTTCGGCGACCTCCGGACGGCTCGGGCTGTGGAATTCCGGCCCCGTCTTCCCCTCGGCGCGATGGCGGGCGGTCGCGGCACGGACGATCTCCTGATCCTCATTGTGCAAGCCCACCGGCAGGCCGGACGGCGCCACCGCCTCGAGGAGCGCGAGCGCGGCGGCATTGCCGATGCGCGGAAAGCGCGCCGGATGCGCCTCGAAGGCGGAGATCTTGAAGGCGCAGACACCCCCCTCGATCAGGGCGGCGATGTCGGCCCGGTCGGGCTCGGGCGGCACGGTGCCATAGAGCGCCACATCGCAGACGGCATAGGTCGCGACCGCCTCGGCCTTCCGCGCCAGCACGGCGGCCGTCGTGGTCGGGTCCGGCTCGTCATAGGGCATGTCGACGATCGTCGTGACGCCGCCGCGCACCGCAGCCCTCGTCGTCGGCGCGAGGCCCGGGAAGCCGGTCTGGCTGCCGGCATGGGTCTGGCCGTCGATCACGCCCGGCAGGACATAGGCCGCGCCGTGATCATCGGTCGCCGCCGCGGCCGGCCGCGGCCCCGAGCCGACCGCGGCGACCACTCCGTCGGCGATCGCCACCCAGCCTCCCTCGAGGATCCCCTCCGGCAGGACCACGCGGCCCGCGACGACCCGATCATACATGCTCCACTCCGGCGAGGTTTTGGATGCAACTGGCATCCACATGGTGTACCAACGGGACGTCCGTTTGCAAAGACCCGGAACGAGATCCGCCGCAATGCTCTACGACCTGACGATCCTCTCCCTCCTGCCGAACACGCTCGGCGCCGTCCTGCCCGTCCTGCCGCAGACCTATGCCACCTTCACGCAGAGCGGCACGGTGCTCGGCTGCTTCTCCTGCGAGTTCGGCGTGCTCAACCGCTTCGCCTTCCTGACGCGCTATGACGATGCGGCGGCGCTCGCCACCGAGCGCGCCCGACTGATGGAAACCGAGGATCCCTATGGCATCGGGCAGTATCTCGGCGGCGTGACGTCCACCGCCTTCAAGCCGCTCTCCTTTGCCCGGCCGATCGAGCCGGGCAGCCACGGTCCCTTCTACGAATTCCGCACCTATTCGCTCGCCCCCGGCGGCCTGCCCGAAACCGAAGCGGCCTGGGCGAAGGTGATCGACCGCCGCCACGCCATGTCGCCGCTCCCCACCATCATGGCCTCCGTCGAGGAAGGCCCGCTGAAGATGGTGCACATCTGGCCCTATGCCTCGATCGAGGCGCGCGCCGCGGCCCGCGCGCAGGCGAGCAAGGAAGGCGTCTTCCCGCCGCCGGGCGGCTCCGCGAAGCTGACGGGGCTGCAATCGGAACTCTTCGTCGCGACCGCCTTCTCCGGCCTCAAATAGCCTTTGGCTCGGCCGGCGCCGCGCCCGCGGCGACGGCTTCACCGGCGGCCTTCAGTGGCAGTAGACCCGTGTCCGCTTGCCGCGCTGGCGCAGGTCGAAGTGCAGATGGTTCTCGTGGTAGCCGTCCGAGCCGTGGCCGAGCACGGTGGTGAAGTGCTTGCAGCCCGCCCTGCGCACCGTCTGCACGAACTCCGCTTCGGTCGCCGTCTGGTCGCCGCCCTTCGCGACCTCCACCCAGCGGTCGCCGACCTTGAAGGCGCCGATGTCGACCGCGTTCATGAAGGCGTGCTCGGAGAGCATCGCGCCCACGACGCGGTTGCGGCCGCGGCAGGAATAGGAATCGGCGATCCGGAGCGCGCTGACGCGCTCGCCGAAGGCGGCGAGCGCCGCGGGCTGGATCTCCTCGGCGAGGAACTCGGCGAGCCGCGTCGTCATCGCGCAATTGAGCGTCGCGCCCGGCGTCAGCGCCACCGCGCCGTCCTCCAGCGCGGAAACCTCGAAGGGCGCAGCATTACCGCATGTGCCTTCGTGCACCGGCGGCTCGGCGACCGCCTTGATCGCCATCCGCCCCATCTCGACCCGGCAGGCGGCGAGGTCGGGCGGCGGCGCCGGCGCGACAGCCGGCGGGAAGGCCGCGGGCACCACCTTTGCCGGCGGCTCCGGCCGCGGCGGCGGAATCAGGCCGAGCAGCGGGTCCCTCACCCGGGGCGCCGGCGAGGCGAAGCCGAGCGGCTCGGCCGGCACCTCGGTCGCGAGCCGCTGCGGCGCCTCGAGGACGGCAGGCGGCACGCCCAGCACGCCGGCGCGTACGGTGCGCAGCGCCGGCGCCTCCTTCGGCGCGGGCAGCGGGGCGGGTGCAGGCACCGGCGCATCGAGTTCGCGCGCGGCGAGAACCGCGGCCTGGACGATTTCCGGCCGCGGCCGCGGCTTCGGCACAGCCGGCCCCGCGGCGACGCTACCGACCCGTGTTTCCAAGGCGGGCTCCTCGTCCGGTGCCGCAGGCTCCTTCGCGGCCGACGCCGGGCCGTGCGCCGCCTTCTCCGCCTCGATTTCCGCCAGGTCCTCGGGCACTGGCGCTTCGGCCTCCGCGGCCTCGTCCGGCCGCGGGCGCGGCAGCGGCGGCGTTGCGGAGGGAGCGACGGCGAGCGGCCGCTTCGCCGTCCGCCGGGGCGGTGCCGTCCTCTCGAAGGCGCTCGCGGGCGGGATCATGGCGCGCAGCACCGTTCCGACGCTCGGCTCGGGTGCGGCCCGCACCAGAGAGGCGGGCGGCAAAGCGAGGCAGAGTGCGGCGGCGAGCGCGAGCGCGCGGCGGCGTCTCGCAAAGCGTGCTCCAGCGGTCGGCATCATGCGGTCCTCCGCGCGAACGGCCCTTCCGGCCCCGCTCAAGAGAACGCCGCCCTGAGGTCGACGGTTTCACGCACGCCGATATCGTCGAAATGGGCCGCCAGCCAGTCCTGCGCGGCCTTCCGCCCGACCGCGAACAACTCCTCGAAGAACGCGAAGGAGGTGTCGAGCTTGGTCGCCGCGCCATATTGGGCGAGCGCTGCCGAGGCCTCGATCCGGTGCAGCCGGTTGCGGCGGTAGCGTTTCGGGTCGAGCCGCTTCTCGTCGAGCATCCGGTTGACGAAGTCGATCGCACGGAATTCGCGCAGCAGCGAGGCGTTGAAGGTGATCTCCGAGGCCCGCTCAATGATCTCGCGCGACGTGTTCGGAATCTCCGGCCGCTCGATCGGGTTGATCTGGACGAGCAGGATGTCCTCGGCCGTCGTCTCGGTGAAGAAGGGGAACAGCGCCGGATTGCCCATGAAGCCGCCGTCCCAGTAGCCCTCGCCGTCGATCATCACGGTCTGGAACAGATAGGGCAGGCAGGCCGACGCCATCACCGCGTCGGCGGTGATCTCGCCATCGGCGAACAGCCGGATCTTGCCGGTCTTGACGCTCGTCGCCGAGATGAAGAGCTTCAGCGCCTTGCAGGCCCGCACCTTCTCGAAATCGACCATGTCGACGACGAGCTCGCGCAAGGGATTGATGTTGAGCGGGTTGAAGCCATAGGGCGAGGAGAGGTTGGTGAGCGCCTCGAAAAACTGGAAAGGCCCGAGCATCGGGGTCCGCCAGAAGCCCATCCAGGCGCCGATCAGGTCGTGTGCCGAGGCCCCGGCCCCCGAGGAGCGGCTGACCCGCTGCCAGAACTCCGCGAGCCGCGCCCGGGCGCCCTCGGCCCCGCCGCGGACAAAACCGTCGGCGAGCACGACGGCGTTCATCGCCCCCGCGCTCGTCCCCGATATGCCGTCGAATTCGAGCCGGCCGTCGGCGAGCAGCGCGTCGAGCACGCCCCAGGTGAAGGCGCCGTGCGCGCCGCCGCCCTGCAGCGCGAGATTGACCCGCTTGCGGCCGGCGCCGTGCGGATGGGCCGGCTTGGCGCCGGCCCCGACGAGCTTGGCGAGCTTCACTGCGCGGTCCAGCCGCCGTCGATCGGCAGCAGCGCGCCGGTGATGTTCGCCGCCTCGGCCCGGCAGAGGAAGAGCGCGAGCGCCGCCACCTCGTCGACCTTGACGAATTCGCGGGTCGGCTGGGCGGCAAGGAGCACCTTCTCCTTCACCTCCTGCTCGGTCATGCCGCGCGCCTTCATCGTATCGGGGATCTGCTTCCCGACGAGCGGGGTCCAGACATAGCCCGGGCAGATCGCGTTGACGGTGATGCCGGCGGTCGCGACCTCGAGCGCGGCGGTCTTGGTCAGCCCGGCGATGCCGTGCTTCGCCGCGACATAGGCGGCCTTGTAGGGCGAGGCGACGAGCGCGTGCGCCGAAGCGGTGTTGATCACCCGGCCCCAGCCCTTCCGCTTCATCCCCGGCAGCGCCGCCCGCATGGTGTGGAAGGCGGAGGACAGGTTGATCGCGAGAATGGCGTTCCATTTGTCGATCGGGAACTCGTCGATCGGCGCGACGTGCTGGATGCCGGCATTGTTGACGAGCACGTCGACGGCACCGAACGCCGCCTCGGCCTCCGCCACCATCGCCGCGATTTCGTCGGGCTTCGTCATGTCGGCGCCGGAATGCGTCACCGTCACGCCCGTCGAAGCGGCGAGCTCGGCCCGCGTCGCCTCGATCGCCGCCGGCTCGCCGAAGCCGTTGAGCACGACGTTCGCGCCGGCCTTCGCGAAGGCCGTCGCGATCGCGAGGCCGATGCCGGATGTCGAGCCGGTCACCAGTGCCGTCTTGCCGGCCAGAATCATTCCGTCCGTCATCTCGCCCTCCGTTCGGGTCGTGAGACATGCCGCTCCTTCCTATATATCGGGATGCTGCGCCGCGTCACGACGGGCGCGACGCCGCGCCGCGCGGGGCGCCTTCAGTCGCTGCGCGGGCAGTGCTAGAAGGGCGAGCCGCCCACAGGACGAAGGATGGCGGACGGACCCATGGCCGACCACGCGACCCTCGAACATTCCGAGCACGACCACGCCGACTGCACGCGCGCGGCCCTCGCCCATGCCGAGGCGGTGTGCGCCGCCGGGGGCCTCCGCTTCACCGAACAGCGTCGCCGCGTGCTGGCGGCGCTCGCCGAGAGCCACGTCCCCTCCTCCGCCTATGAGGTGATCGACCGGCTCGCCGAGGCCGGCCGCCGGCCGGCGCCGATCTCGGTCTACCGGGCGCTCGATTTCCTGACCGGGCACGGCCTCGCCCACCGCATCGAATCGAAAAACGCCTTCGTCGCCTGCACACGCGCCGGCAGCCATGCGCCGGACACCGCCGGCGAGGCCAGCGGGGCGACGGTGTTCCTGCTCTGCGAGCGCTGCGGCGCCGCCGCCGAGGCCGCCTCGCCGGCGCTCGACAGCGCCCTCGCCCGCCTCGCCGCCGACGCCCACTTCACCCCGCACGCCCCGGTGATCGAGATCCGCGGCCTCTGCACCCGCTGCCGCGAGGCGGCCTGATGGCGAGCGTCGGCGCGCGAAGCGCCCTCACCCCGGCCCTCTCCCGCAGGCGGGAGAGGGAGCGGCGGCCGACTGCGGAAGTTCACACCATCGCCGCGCCCCCCTCTCCCGCGAGCGGGAGAGGGCTTCGCTTCTTGGCGAGCGAAGCGAGCCTAGACGCGAAGGGTGAGGGTCTCTCTCTTTTCGGCCACCGCGCAAGCGCCCTCACCCCGGCCCTCTCCCGCGGGCGGGAGAGGGAGTGGTCGCCGGCCGCGAACGCCGCCCGCCGCTTCGAGAAACCATGCCGCCCCCTCGCCCGCCGGGCCGAGAGGGCGAGGGTAAGGGTCCTGCCATGAATGCCCCGATCGGCCTGCCCGAAATCCATGCCGGTCCGCTGCCGCGGCGCCGCACGGTGCCCGTCAAGGTCGGCGGCGTGGCGGTCGGCGGCGCGGCGCCGGTCGTCGTGCAGTCGATGACCAACACCGACACCGCCGATGTCGAGGCGACCGTCGCGCAGGTCGCCGCGCTCGCCATCGCCGGTTCGGAGATCGTCCGCATCACGGTCGACCGCGACGAGGCCGCCGCCGCCGTGCCGCGCATCAAGGAGCGGCTGCTCAAGCGCTCGATCCGCGTGCCGCTCGTCGGCGACTTTCACTATATCGGCCACAAGCTCCTCACCGATCATCCCGCCTGCGCCGAGGCGCTCGACAAGTTCCGCATCAATCCCGGCAACGTCGGCTTCGGCGAGAGGCGCGACCGGCAGTTTTCGACGCTGATCGAGCTGGCGCTGCGCCACGACAAGCCGGTGCGGATCGGCGTCAACTGGGGCTCGCTCGATCAGGATCTGCTCACCCGGCTGATGGACGAGAACGCCGCCGCCGCGGCGCCGCGCACCGCCGGCGCCGTGATGCGCGAGGCGATCGTCCAGTCGGCGCTGCTTTCCGCCGCGCGCGCCGAGGAGATCGGCCTGAAGCGCGACAAGATCATCCTGTCGGCGAAGGTCTCGAACGTGCAGGATCTGATCGCCGTCTATCGCGATCTCGCCGCCCGCACCGACCACGCCCTCCATCTCGGCCTCACCGAGGCGGGCATGGGCACGAAGGGCATCGTCGCCTCCTCGGCCGCCATGGGCATCCTGCTGCAGGAAGGCATCGGCGACACGATCCGCGTCTCGCTCACCCCCGAGCCGGGCGGCGATCGCACGCGCGAGGTGCAGGTGGCGCAGGAGCTCCTGCAGACCATGGGGTTCCGCACCTTCCTGCCGGTCGTCGCCGCCTGCCCGGGCTGCGGCCGCACCACTTCGACCGTGTTCCAGGAACTCGCCCAGACGATCGAGGAGGACCTGCGCCGCTCGATGCCCGTCTGGCGCGAGCGCTATCCCGGCGTCGAAGGCCTCAAGGTGGCGGTGATGGGCTGCATCGTGAACGGCCCCGGCGAATCGAAGCACGCCGACATCGGCATCTCGCTGCCGGGCACGGGCGAAACCCCCGCCGCCCCCGTCTTCATCGACGGCAAGAAGGCCGCGACACTTCGCGGCCCCGGCATCGCCGAAGACTTCCGCCGGATGGTGGAGGCGTATGTCGAGCAGCGGTGGGGGTGAGACATTATGGTGCTGGCGCGCTTGTCGCCGGCCACGGCGTACCAGATATCTTCCTAATACCTTCCTATAATTATTCTGTGTTGAATTTGGTCCAATATTGGCTAAAATTTTCCTAAAGGGGGGGGACTAGATGCCAGTTTTCAATGACGACACGCTCAACACCCTGTTCGGCACAGCAGCAGCCGAAGATGACAGTCTCGATCGGTTTAAAGAATATTTTTACTATAATAGCACTTACGATAGTATAAATTCCGACCTGCCTATAAGAATTTTGGTTGGGCATAAGGGTGTAGGAAAGAGCGCCCTACTGAGGCGGTCTCAAATTGGAAACAGTGAGAAGAATCAGCTGAGCGTTTGGATACGGCCTAATGATATACAGGAGCTTAGAGATAATAGTATTGATCAGAGCTTTAATAGTATTATAGAGAGATGGAAAGTCGGGCTAACAAGAATTATTGCGCTAAAAATCATTAGTCGCTTTCAAAAAGATACCATCAAGCTCAACGATTATCTTCCTGAAGATAGGGCCATCAAACACGTTATTAGTTTTGTTCATGATTACGTAAAGAAGTTGGTGCCGAGTCTATCGAAGGTGGACGCAGCTATTGTTGATGTATTTGAAAAAGAAAAGAAGATATACATATATATTGACGATATCGACCGGGGTTGGACGGCATCAAAACCCGATATAGTAGCAATATCTGCTCTGCTTAATGCTATGAGGGATTTAAGCAGCGAAGATCCCCGACTAAAATTCAGGATCGGCCTCCGAAGCGACGTATACTTTCTGGTTCGCACTTCCGATGAATCTACAGACAAAATAGAACAAAATGTTGTGTGGCTTACATGGAGTAACCATGAAATACTTTGTATCGTCGCAAAGAGGATACTGACGTTCTTCGGAGAAGAAAGAGATCAACGAGAAATATCTAAACTAGATCAATCATCGATCTCAAGAAATATTCTATCAAAGATAATGGATCCCGTATTTCACGGGCGGGGACACTGGAGTGATCGCCCGATACATAATGTGTTGCTTTCTCTTACCCGTGCCCGTCCGCGTGACCTCATAAAATTGCTCCATGGCGCCGGTCGCAGAGCATACAAAGAGCATCGAGAGATTATTAGTTCCATGGATTTTGAAAGCTCATTTGAATCTTATTCGGTAGAGCGACTTCAGGATATCGTTCTTGAGTTCAAGACCGAAGTTCCGGATGTGGAGAAGCTCTTGCTTGCAATGAAGCCGACAAAAATTGAAAAACGAACATCTATGAGTTATCTTTTTACAATGGATCAGCTGTCCTCCAAAATAAATAAGGCGAGAAATAACGTAAACGTTCGTTTTACGAATGGGCGACATGTAACAACAAGAGTCATTATTCAGTTTCTATATAAAATCGATTTTATTACCGCGCGAATAGAAGAAGGGGGCGTGATTAAGAGGCGGTATTTCGATCAGAGCAGATTTCTCGCCAGCGAGGTTGCTGATTTTGGCTTTAATTGGGAGATACATCCGGCATATCGATGGGCACTTCAGCCGAACGATGTTGAAACGGTAATAGCTTCGTTGGATACTATCAGCTCGAGCTAATCTTTCACTGTTGCCGGTCCCGCGCCTCCTCTGCGTGCCGCCGGCTCTGCCTCTCGCGGCGCCGCATAGATCGACTCTAGGACGTCGACATAGCGATAGAACCGGCCGTTCTCGGCGGTGATGTCGAGGACGCCTCCTCAGAGCCGATCGTGGTCGTCGCCTTCGACGACACCCGCCAGCGCTTCATCGGCCCTGCCAGGCCGGCCGGACGTAAAGGCGCCCTGTGCCCGCTCTTGGCCGGAGCATCCACCGGTATCAGGGCGCGGAGGGGTCTGCGAGTGCCGCCGCGGCGGCGCGGCTGCCGCGGTCGATCAGGGCGAGAAAGGCGGTCTCGGCCGCGCTCCGGTCGGCGGTCTGTGCGAAGCGGCGGTGCGCTTCGAGGAAGGCGGCGCTCCAGGCCGCGACGAGCAGGTCCGCCGCGAGGCGCGCTTCGGCACCGGCCGGCCTCGGCCCGGCCGCGTCGGCCCGATCCGCGGAACCTTCCTCGACACGCATCCGATCCTCATCCGCGCCGCTCGAGCCATCGGGTCCGGCGGGCGGGTGCCCGGCGGCTCCGGCGAGCTCCACCGCGACGAGGCCGGCCAGTTCGTCGCGGATCGCCCGGGCGCGCGCCTTCAGCGTCTCGCTCGCCGCCACCGTGGCAATGAAGGCGGCGCTGCGGGCGGAGAACGCGACCGCCGGGTGGTTCTCGGCGACCAGCCGATGGGCGAAGCGGCGGAGCGCTTCGACGGGCGCGACGCCCGGCGCGCGCCCGCGCAGCGCGTCGCGGATCAGCGCGCGGCCCTCTTCGTCGCGGTCGAAGAGCAGGTCCTCCTTGCGCGGAAAATGGTTGAACACCGTCATCCGACCGACATCGGCCGCGGCGGCGATCTCATCGATCGTCACCGCGTCGAAGCCGCGCTCGAGAAACAGCCGGGTGGCGACGTCGGAGATCGCCCGTCGCGTTGCGCGGCGCTTGCGGCCGCGACGGTCGAGATCGGTGGAAGGTAGCGGATCGGTTGACATGGCGGCTCGTCTAGCACAGAAGATGGACTTGGTATATTTTAATACTCGATCTATAAAACTCCGATGCCGCGCCGATTGGCGCCGCCGCCGGCCTTCGCGGATCCCTCGCCATGCCCCGCTCCCTTCTCATCGCTCTTGCCGCCGTCGGACTGGATGCGGTCGGCATCGGGCTCGTCTTCCCGCTCCTGCCACGGCTCGTCGCGGTGCTCGGCTCCGGGGTGGATGCCGCGCTTCTGCTCGGCCTCCTCACCGCGCTCTATGCGGCAATGCAGTTCGTCTTCGCGCCCCTGCTCGGCGCGGCGAGCGACCGGATCGGCCGCCGGCCCGTGCTCCTCGTCTCCCTCGCCGGCGCCTCGCTCAACTATCTCGTGATGGCGCTCGCGCCGCAACTCTGGCTGCTCTTTGCCGGCCGCGCGATTGCCGGCCTGACGAGCGCCAACATGGCGGTCGCCACCGCCATCATCGCCGACGTCACGCCCGAGGACGAGCGCACCCGCCGTTTCGGCCAGTTCAACGCAGTGTTCGGCGCCGGCTTCATCGTCGGCCCGGTGCTGGGCGGCCTGCTGGGCGAGCACGGACTTCGCCTGCCCTTCCTCGCGGCCGCTCTTCTCAGTGGCGGCAATCTCCTCCTCGCTGTCCTGATGCTGCCTGAAACACGGCCGGCCGGACGCCCTCCCCGCGGGCGCGCCGCCCCGGGCCGCGGCGTTCCCGCCCGCCTGCCGCCGCTCCGCTTCATCGCCTCGATCGAGGGGCTGCGGCCGATCCTCCTCACCATCTTCGTGCTCGCCGCGACCGGCGAGGTCTATGGCACGTGCTGGGCGCTCTGGGGCTCTGACGCGTTCCATTGGGACGGGCTGCGGGTCGGCCTGTCGCTCGGCGCCTTCGGCATCTGCCAGACGCTCGCGCAGGCGCTCCTGCCGGGGCCGGCGGCCGCCCGGCTGGGCGAGCGCGGCGCGATTCTGACTGGTCTCGCCGGCGCCGGCCTTGCGCTTCTCGTCATGGCCTTTGCGCGGCAGGGCTGGATGATCTTCGCGATCCTGCCGATCTTCGCGCTCGGCGGAATCGGCGTGCCGGCGCTGCAGGCGCTCGCCAGCCGCAAGGTCGATGCGGAGCGGCAGGGCCAGTTCCAGGGCGTCGTCGCTTCGGTGGTCAGCCTCGCCTCAATCGTCGCGCCGCTCGCCTTCTCCGCGCTCTATTTCCTGGTCCGGCCGGCCTGGCCGGGCGCCATATGGCTCGTCGTCATCGTTCTCTATGCGCTCGCCGCGGCGGTGGTGCTGCGGCTCGGCTTCGCCGGCCCGGAGCGGAGCGCGCGCGCCTGAGACGAACGCTTCGGCCCGTTTGGAAGGGGCAACGAAACGTGGCCAGCCTCTCCGTTACGCCTCCTCTCCGGCGTCCGACCGGATCATCCGCGCATAGGTCTCGTCCGGCAGGGCGCCCCAGCGGTGCAGCGTCTCGAGGCAGGCGAAGTCGGAATCGAGGAAGCGCCGGAGATGATGGCGCGCGCGCTGCGACAGGACGCGCTGCGCCGGCGGCGTGGCGCTGCGGTGCTCGTTCAGACGCGGACCGGCACGAACGCCGAAGACTCGGGCGATATCCTCGTCGAGCCGTTCCTGCACCAGAACGGCGCCGATCTGCTGCGGCGCGATCGACGCGAGCAGGTCCTGGAGATAGAAGGCGATGCTCTCGCCGAGATGATGGATCGAGCGGAAATTCCCCTGGGCGAGCGGATCGTCGGTGCCGTCCTCGCGATAGAGCGCCGTCGCGAGGCGATCGAGCGTGCCGTAATGCGCAAGGATCGCCGCCTCGCCGGGAAAGCGGGCCGCCTGGCCACCTTCCGTGATCACCTTCCTGAAGCGCCAGTTGAAAGCGGACACGGCCCGCTCGATCGGCGCCCGGACCGCGATGTAGTACCGCGCCGTCGGATCGATCGGCGGCTTGCGGATGTGCACCACCTCGTCGATCGCGAAGCGTCGGCTCTGCGAGGCCGCCCGCAGGATCGACGTGCCGCCGCATTTACCGACATGAATAAAGACATGGCGTCTCGTCAGGGAGCCCGCCTCAGGGAGCCGCTGAATTTTCATATATATGAAATAGCGGATTGAGGCTGGACTAAACAAGAGCCGGAGCGTCCCGCTCCGGCTCCCGCGCGCGCTCAGCCGATGCCGTCGGGTCCCGCGCCGCAGACGAGGCCGGCGATGGTGCGGCCGGGGCCGAAGGCGACGGCGCCCGAGCGGAGCGCCGCCACCGACGCCGCCCCCGAAAGGTCCGCCGCGATGCCGAGCTCGAACCACAGCCAGCGGCTCGCCTCCACCATCGCCTCGTCCTCGACCAGAACGATCTCGTCGACATGGCGCCGCACGAGATCGTAGACCGCCGGGTCCGTCTCCGCGCACGACATCGTCGCCACCCGAGTCGTCACCGCCGGCAACCGCACCACATGGCCGGCGTCGAGCGAGGC
>NZ_JACHOO010000012.1 GCF_014199915.1 Prosthecomicrobium pneumaticum
GTCGGCACCGTCGGTTCCGCCCCCTCTCCCGCTTGCGGGAGAGGGCTTCGCATCTTGGCGAGCGAAGCGAGGTTAGATGCGAAGGGTGAGGGTGCCTCTCTCTTCATCGATGAAGGGAAGAGCCCTCACCCCGGCCCTCTCCCGCGGAGCGGGAGAGGGGGGAACCCGGCGGTCGGGCTGGTCCCTCGACACATCGTCGGGCGCAGGTCCCGCGCAGCCGGTTCCGCCCCCTCTCCCGCCTGAGGGAGAGGGCTTCGCATCTTGGCGAGCGAAGCGAGGTTAGATGCGAAGGGTGAGGGTGCGCCTCTCGTCATCGATGAAGGGAAGAACCCTCACCCCGACCCTCTCCCGCGGAGCGGGAGAGGGGGGAGCCCGGCAGTCGGGCTGGTCCCCTGACAGATCGTCGGTCGCAGGTCTCCCCCATCCGCCCCGCGGCAGAGCGCTTCCGGCCCTGGCGTCGCCGGGCGTGCATGCGACGTGTGTCGCCTCTGATGCCCCTTCCGCCGATCCGGCCGAAGCGCTCGGCCGCTGGTCGATGGACCGTCGAATTCGAACCCCGTAGCGTCCTGCCGGCGCCGCTTCGCCCAGGCCGAGTCCCAAGAGGGCGCTGTCGGTCGCCGAGACGGCCACGGCATCGGGGCGGAGCCGGCGGACCCACGCCGAACCTAACTCTTCAGCGCGCCCCGCTTGGCGATGTCGAGGTCCGAGAGATAGCCGACGATGTCGTCCGAGGGCGCGCCGGTGGTGGTGACGAAGGCGTCGCGGCACGAACCGAGCGCGGTCGACCGCGCTTCCATCGCCTTGCGGACGGCCGCGAGCGTGGTGTTGGGCGCGACGTAGATCGCGGTGTCGTCGAGGATCGGCGCGATGGCAGGATCGCCGAGCAGGTCGGACAGCTTGATGTCAGCCGCCTGCGCGCCGGTCGCGGTCTTGCCGAGAACGAAGCGGTTGACGGTCGAATCGTGAATGACGCCGAGCCCCTTCCTGCCTTTCAGCACGATGACCCGGCTCAGCCCCTTGGCTTCGAACGTCTTGAGGATGTCGCCATAGAGCGGGCGGCCATCATCCTCGGGGGTCGACACGGTGAGCAATTTGTCGGCCGGGATCATCGCTTCTGCGGCCGCGATGCTGGTCAGGCGATCCGGCAGGGCCTCCTGAAGCAGAGCCTTGGTGTTCTGCGCCGCCGATTCGAAATTGTCGCGCGCGAAGTAAAACGCGATGACGGCACCGATCCAGGCACCGAGCAGAGGGAAAATCGCCGCAGAGAGCTTCTCGAGCTGTTCGAAGGCGGACTGGATGACGATCGTGTCGCTGCTCGGCCGGACGATCAGCCAGATCGTCGGACAGACCACCGCGCCGATCAGGATCCCGATCGCGACATAGCCGCCCCAGATGATCCGGTCGGCCACGCGTCCGCGTTCCACGGCGAGCGTTGCCTGGAGCGCGGCACCCGTCTGTCCGTCCTCTGCCATCGGCCCCTCCTCCGATGAGCGGAGGGTATATCATTCGGTTGGATTATCAAGAGTTGCGCCGAGGTCCGGCGCGGCCATGGACGCTTGCCCCTCGCGCGGCCGTGGCTAGAGTGGCGCGGCCTTTGACCTGCTTCGAGAGAGACGATGACGAAGACGCGCGTTGAAACGGACACGTTCGGCCCGATCGAGGTCGCGTCGGACCGCTATTGGGGCGCGCAGGCGCAGCGCTCGCTCGGCAATTTCAAGATCGGCTGGGAAAAGCAGCCGCTGCCCGTCGTCCGCGCGCTCGGCATCGTCAAGCGCGCCGCGGCCGAGGTCAATATGGCGCTCGGCCGGCTCGATCCGACGATCGGCGGCGCCATCGTCGCCGCGGCGCAGGAGGTGATCGAGGGCAAGCTCGACGATCATTTCCCGCTCGTCGTCTGGCAGACCGGCTCCGGCACCCAGTCGAACATGAACGCCAACGAGGTGATCTCGAACCGCGCGATCGAGATGCTCGGCGGCGCGATGGGCTCGAAGAAGCCGGTCCATCCGAACGACCACGTCAATATGAGCCAGTCGTCGAACGACACCTATCCGACCGCGATGCACGTCGCCTGCGCGGAGGAGATCGTCCACCGGCTGATCCCCGCCCTGCAGCAGCTGCGCAATGCGCTGAACGACAAGGCGCAGGCCTGGTCGACGATCATCAAGATCGGCCGCACCCACACCCAGGACGCCACGCCCCTGACGCTCGGCCAGGAGTTTTCCGGCTATACGCGGCAGGTCGAGAACGGCATCGCCCGCATCGAGCAGACCCTGCCGATGCTGATGCAGCTCGCCCAGGGCGGCACCGCGGTCGGCACCGGCCTCAACGCGCCGGTCGGCTTCGCCGAGATGGTGGCGGAGAAGATCGCCGCGATCACCGCGCTTCCCTTCACCTCCGCACCGAACAAGTTCGAGGCGCTCGCCGCGCACGACGCGATGGTGTTCAGCCACGGCGCGATCAACACGGTCGCCGCCTCGCTGTTCAAGATCGCCAACGACATCCGCTTCCTCGGCTCCGGCCCCCGTTCGGGCCTCGGCGAGCTCGCCCTGCCGGAGAACGAGCCCGGCTCCTCGATCATGCCGGGCAAGGTCAATCCGACCCAGTGCGAGGCACTCACGCAGGTCTGCGTGCAGATCTTCGGCAACCATGCCGCGCTCACCTTCGCCGGCAGCCAGGGCCATTTCGAACTCAACGTCTTCAACCCGGTGATGGCCTACAATTTCCTGCAGTCGGTGCGGCTGATGGCGGATGCCGCGGTGTCCTTCACCGAGAACTGCGTCGTCGGCATCGTGCCGCGCGAGGACAACATCAAGGCCGCGCTCGACCGGTCGCTGATGCTCGTCACCGCGCTCGCCCCCAAGATCGGCTATGACGCGGCGGCGAAGATCGCCAAGACCGCGCACAAGAACGGCACCACGCTGCGCGAGGAGGCGGTCGGCGGCGGCTATGTCAGCGACGCCGAGTTCGACGCGGTGGTCCGGCCGGAGGACATGATCGGGCCGAAGTGAACCTCCGATCCGACCGAAGACCCGGGCTCCAGGATGACGGGCCGATCTGATCGGCGGCGGGCTGTCCTCTCGCCTCTCGCGTGTTATCCTCGCGTCCGGCAAGGAGGTCCGCCATGACGGACATTCTCGACACCCGCGTCGACGAGCAACTGGTCGCCGAGGCGAAGCGCCTCGGCATCGATGTCGGCAGCGTGACCAATCGCGCGCTGCGGGACCAGATCGACAGGGTGCGCTTTCGCGAGGCGTGGCGCACGGCGAACCGCGAAGCGATCGCGGAGGCGAATGCCGAACTGGCGCGAAACGGCCTGTGGTCCGATGGGCTGCGGACGTTCTGATGCGGCAGTTCGACGTCTGCCGCCTGCGTCGAGACGACGAGACGCTCGTGGTGTTGTTGCAGCACGACGTGGCGGACGGACTGGACACGCGGATCGTCGCCCCGGTTTCCTTCCTGCCCTATCGGGACCTCGTTGGCGCGGTGCGGCTGGCGGTCGATGTCGCAGGCCGCACCGGCGTCGTGCTGGTCGACCGGCTCGCCGCCATCGAGTGCCGGAGCCTCGGGCCGGCCGTCGCCTCGATCGCCCATGAGCAAGACCGCCTGAAGCGGGCCATCGACCTGCTGTTCCTCGGTATCTGAGGCCGGAGCCTGACCCGCCATGACCGCCGACATCGTCAATCTGCGCGCCGCCCGCAAGGAGAAGGCGCGTGCGGCGCGGCGGGCCGAGGCGGCGCAGAACCGGGCGAAATTCGGCCGCTCGAAGGCGGAGCGCACGCTCGACGAGGCGCAACAGGAACGGGCGGCGCGGCGGCTCGACGGCCATAGCCTCCGGCCGGACGACAAGGGGGATGGCGGGGTGTGACGAAACGCTCGCTCTCGATCGCCGGGCACCGCACCTCGATCTCGCTCGAGGCGCCGTTCTGGGACGCGGCGAAGGCGATCGCGGCCGGGCACGGCCAGTCGCTCGCCGCCTTCGTCGCCGCGATCGATGCGGCGCGCGATCCGGCGGTCAACCTCTCCTCGGCCATCCGCATCGCCGTACTCGCGCATTATCGCGATTGCGCGGCTCCGGACCGTTGATCCGGAGCCCTCCGGTTCCCACTTTCCCAAGGCCGCGCATGGGCGCGGCTTTCGCTTGCCTCGCGGGCGGGGGGCCGCTACGCCTTCCGGGTCGCGCAAAGAACAAGGACGACAGATGCCCTGGAGCAACCAGACGGGCGGCGGTGGATGGAAGGGAGGCAATGGCGGCGGCCCATGGGGTCAAAGCCCGCGGGGCGGCGGAAGTTCCGGACCGCCCGACCTCGACGAAATCCTGCGCCGGAGCCAGGACCGTCTTCGCCGCGTGCTGCCGGGGGGCGGTGGCGGCACCAATCCCGCGCTCTTTGCGATCGTGGTGATCGCGATCGCCGCCTTCCTCGGCTACTCCTTCTTCACCTTCCGCGTCGAACCCGATGAGGTCGGCGTCGTGCTGCGCTTCGGCAAGGTCGAGCGCGAGCAGCCGCCGGGCCTCAACTGGCGTCTGCCCTATCCGATCGAGACGGTCGAGACGCCGAAGGTCACCCGCACCAATTCGGTGTCGGTCGGCATCGTCATGGTCGACGGCGCCGGCGGCGCGCAGGGCCGCGACGTCGAGGCGGAGAGCCTGATGCTGACCGGCGACGAGAACATCGTCGACATCGACTTCACCGTGTTCTGGCAGATCAAGGACGCGCGCGACTATCTCTTCAACATCCAGAATCCGGACGGCACCGTGAAGGCCGCCGCCGAGAGCGCGATGCGTGAAGTCGTCGGCCGCTCCGATATCCAGCCGATCCTCACCCAGGCCCGCCAGATCACCGAGACGCAGGTGCAGGATCTCCTGCAGGAGACGCTCGACGAATACGGCGCCGGCATCCAGATCAACCAGGTGCAGCTGCAGAAGGTCGATCCGCCCGCCGAGGTCATCGACGCCTTCCGCGACGTCCAGGCGGCCCGTGCCGACCAGGAACGCCTGCAGAACGAGGCGCAGACCTATGCCAACCGGGTGATCCCCGAGGCGCGCGGCCAGGCGGCGCAGATCGTCCAGGCGGCCAACGCCTATCGCGACCAGACGATCGCCGAGGCGCGCGGCCAGGCCGACCGCTTCGTCAAGGTGTTCGAATCCTATCGGGCGGCGCCCGACGTCACCCGCCGCCGCATCTATATGGAGACGATGGAGAAGGTGCTCGGCACCACGGAGAACGTGCTGATCGACGAGCGCGGCGCGGCCGAGAACGTCGTGCCCTATCTGCCGCTCGAGCCGCTCAACCGGACGCCCGCCGCGGCGCCGGCCACCGGAGGGCAGCCGTGATGCGTACCGTCTTCGGAACCGTCGGCGCGATCGTCGCCGCGGCGATCCTCATCGTGCTCTACCTTTCCTTCTTCATCGTCGACGTGCGGCAGCAGGCACTCGTCCTGCGCTTCGGCAATCCGGTCCGGGTCGTCACCGAGCCGGGTCTCGCCTTCAAGGTGCCGCTGATCGACAATGTCGTCTATATCGACAAGCGGGTGCTCGATCTCGACTCGCCGCCGCTCGAGGTGATCGCGTCGGATCAGAAGCGTCTCGTCGTCGACGCCTTCGGCCGCTTCCGCATCGTCGATCCGCTCTTGTTCTACCAGGCGGTCGGCACGGTGGACGTCGCCGAGACGCGGCTCTCCTCGGTGCTCAACTCCTCGGTCCGCCGGGTGCTCGGCGAGGTCACCTTCCAGGCCCTCGTGCGCGACCAGCGTGCGGCGCTGATGGACCGCATCACCCAGCAGGTGAATGGCGAGGCGCGCCGCTTCGGCATCTCGGTCGTCGACGTGAAGATCCGCCGCGCGGATCTGCCGGCGCAGAACAGCCAGGCGATCTTCCAGCGCATGCAGACCGAGCGTCAGCGCGAGGCGACGGAGATCCGCGCCGAAGGCGAGGAGGCGGCGCGCACCATCCGGGCGCAGGCCGACCGCCAGGCGACGGTGATCGTCGCCGAGGCGAACCGGCAGGCGGACGGGCTGCGCGGCGACGGCGAATCGCAGCGCAACACGATCTTCGCCGAGGCGTTCTCGCAGGACCCCGACTTCTTCGCCTTCTATCGTTCGATGGAAGCCTATTCGAAGGGGATCGGCACCGCCAAGACGCGCCTCGTGATCTCGCCGAAGTCGGAGTTCTTCCGCTACTTCGACAATCCGGCGGGCGGCGCTGCCGCGCTCGACCGGCCGGCGACGACATCGCAGGTGCCCGCGCGCGCCGCGGCAGGGGCCGGTTCGCCCGCTCCCGCCGAGGCGCCGTCGCCACCCGAGGCGCCGTCGCCGCCCGAGGCGTCGCCCGCTCCGGCTGAGGCACCGCCGGCCGAGCCCGCGCCCGTCGCGCCGCCGGCCGAAGGGCAGGCGGTGCCTGCGCCGGCCCAGTGAGCGAACTCGCCGTCGCGATCGGGCTGGTTCTGGCGATCGAGGGGACGCTCTATGCGGGCTTCCCCTCGGCCGCCAAGGCGATGATGCGCCAGGGCCTCGCGACGCCCGACGCGACCCTGCGCGCCGCCGGCCTCGCCGCGCTCGTTCTCGGCTTCGTCATCGTGCGGCTCGCCAAATGGTGACCGCATTGTCGGGAGAAGCTCGTGCCAGCCTCGCCGGCCGCGCTGCGGCCGGCGAAACCCTTGCGGAGGATTGGCTGATGGCCATGATGAAGACTGTGATCCGTCGGCTCGGGCTCGCCGCGGCGGCCGCCGGCGTGCTGGTGCTCGCCGCGCCGATCGCGCCGCCGGCGCTGGCGCGCGGTCCGGATTCCGTCGCCGACCTCGCCGAAGGGCTGATCGATTCGGTCGTCAACATCTCGACCTCGCAGACCGTCGCCGGCAGCCGCGGCGTGCCGCTGCCCGAGGTGCCGGACGGCTCGCCCTTCCAGGAATTCTTCGACGATTTCTTCAACCGGCAGCAGCAGCAGCCGGACAGCACGCCGCGCAAGGTCCAGTCGCTCGGTTCCGGCTTCGTCATCGACGCGTCGGGCATCATCATCACCAACAATCACGTGATCGAGGGCGCCGACGAGATCACCGCCAATTTCAACGACGGCACCAAGCTCAAGGCGACCGTGCTCGGCCATGACAGCAAGACCGATCTCGCCGTGCTGAAGGTCGAGCCGGCAAAGCCGCTCAAGGCGCTGAAGTTCGGCGATTCGGAGAAGCTGCGCGTCGGCGACTGGGTGATGGCGATCGGCAATCCGTTCGGCCTCGGCGGCACGGTGACGGTCGGCATCGTCTCGGCCCGCAACCGCGACATCAATTCCGGGCCGTATGACAATTTCATCCAGACCGACGCCGCGATCAATCGCGGCAATTCCGGCGGCCCGCTGTTCAACATGGACGGCGAGGTGATCGGCATCAACACGGCGATCATCTCGCCCTCCGGCGGCTCGATCGGCATCGGCTTCGCCGTGCCGTCCTCCTCGGCGATCAATGTCGTCGCGCAGCTGCGCGAATTCGGCGAGACGCGGCGCGGCTGGCTCGGCGTGCGCATCCAGCAGGTCACCGACGAGATCGCCGAGAGCCTCGGCCTCGGCCAGGCACGCGGCGCGCTCGTCGCCGGCGTCACCGAGGACGGCCCCGCGGCCGCCGCCGGCATCCAGCCGGGCGACGTCATCGTCTCCTTCGCCGGCCGGCCGGTCGTCCAGATGCGGGACCTGCCGCGCCTCGTCGCCGACGCCGAGATCGGCAAGGCGGTCGAGGTGGTGGTGGTGCGCAAGGGCGCCGAGGTGACGCTGAAGACGACGCCCGGGCGGCTCGAGGAGAATGACGAGGCCGCCGCAGCGGCGAGCTCGACGCCGCCGGCGGAGCCCGCCAAGCCGGCCGACCTCAAGGTGCTCGGCATGACCCTCGTCGACATGACGCCGGCGCTGCGCACCCAGTACGGCATCGCCCAGGCCGTGAACGGCGTCGTCGTCACGGCGGTCGAGCCGGGCTCGAGCGCCGCCGACAACGGCATCGAAGCCGGCAATGTGATCGTCGAGGTGGCGCAGGAGACCGTCGGCACGCTCGAGGACGTGCAGAAGCCGATCGAGGCGCGCCAGAAGGAGGGCGGCAAGCTCGTCCCGGTGCTCGTCGCCAACAAGGACGGCGACTTCCGCTACGTGGCGCTGCGCCTCGGCAACTGACCGGAACGGCGGCGCTGCGGCCTCATCCGAGGCTGCGGCGCCGCGCCGGCCCTCGTCGCGATTGACAAGGCGAGGCTTTCGCGCTGCACCATCCTTCCGGCTGAGAGAAGGACGGGCGGGATGGCGCAGCTTCATGACGTGATCGTCGTCGGCGTCGGCGGCATGGGTTCCGCCGCCTGCTGGCAGCTCGCCCGGCGCGGGCTGCGCGTGCTCGGCATCGAGCGCTTCGATATCGGCCATGCGATGGGCTCCTCGCACGGGCTCAACCGGATCATCCGCCTCGCCTATTTCGAGCACCCCTCCTATGTGCCGCTGCTGCGCCGCGCCTATGAGCTGTGGCGCGAGACCGAGCGGCTGCTCAGCCAGCGGCTCCTCTACGTCACCGGTTCGATCGATTCCGGCCCGGCCGGCAGCCGGGTGATCGAGGGCTCGCTCGCCTCCTGCCGCGAACACGACCTGCCGCACGAACTGCTCGATGCCGCCGAGACGGGGCGCCGTTTTCCCGGCTACCGCCTGCCCGAGGGTCATCTCGCCCTCCATCAGCCGGATGGCGGCTTCGTCGCTTCCGAGCGGGCGATTCTCGGCCATGTCGCGCTCGCGATCGGGGCGGGGGCGACCATTCACGGCCGCGAGAAGGTGCTCGCCGTCGAACCGAAATACGGCCGGGTGGAAGTCGTCACGGACCGCGCCCGCTACGAGGCGGGCCGCGTCGTCGTCGCGGCGGGCGGCTGGATCTCCGATCTGGTGCCGGAACTGCGCGACGGCCGCGCGGTGGCCGAGCGGCAGGTGCTCGGCTGGTTCCTGCCGAAGCGCCCGAGCCTCTTCACCATGGACCGCTTCCCGGTCTCCAATCTCGAGACCGAACTCGGCCATTTCTACCAGTTCCCGATCTGGGGCGTGCCGGGCTTCAAGATCGGGCTCTATCACCATCGCCATGAGACGGGCCATGCCGACGCGCTGTCGCGCGAGCCGACGCCGGCCGACGAGGCGCTGCTGCGCGCCGGGATCCGGCTCGCCTTCCCCGAGGCGGACGGCCCGACGCTGCGGCTTTCCGCCTGCCTCTTCACCAACACGCCGGACGAGCATTTCGTCGTCGACACGGCGCCCGGCGCACCGGAGATCGTCGTCGCCTCGCCCTGTTCGGGCCACGGCTTCAAATTCTCCTCGGTGATCGGCGAGATCATCGCCGACCTCGCCACCGGCCGCGACAGCCCGTTCGACCTGTCGCTGTTCCGGATGGGCCGGCTCGCGGCCTGAGGGCGCTCTTCGGGGGGAAGAAGAGCCCTCACCTTGGCGAAGGAAGGAAAGACCCTCACCCCGGCCCTCTCCCGCGGGGCGGGAGAGGGGGAACCCCAGCGTTGCGCTCGTTCTCCCCGCGCATGCTCGGTCGCAGGTCCGCGCAGCCGGCGCCGCTTCCCTCTCCCGCGGGGCGGGGAGAGGGGATCCCAAGCGTGGACCTCGCCTTTTCGACGCGTCTCGGCGTCAGGTCCGCGCAGCCGGCGCCGCCCCCTCTCCCGCTCGCGGGAGAGGGCTTCGCTTCTCGGCGAGCGAAGCGAGCCTAGACGCGAAGGGTGAGGGTCCTTTGGCTGGCCGGTTAAAGGCGGGAAGAAAGACCCTCACCCTACCCTCTCCCCACTCGGCTCGGCTGTTGCCGAGCCGAGCGCGGAAAAGGCGAAGTCGGCAACAGCCGACTTCGCCCGCGGGAGAGGGGATCCCGACCGTCGCATCGTCTATTCCGTCCAGGCGGCGCGGCGGTAGCCCTGGGCGTAGAGGAGGGCGGAGAGGTCGCCGCTCTTGATGCGGGCGGCCGCCTCGGCCGCCACTTTCGGCTTGGCGTGATAGGCGACGCCGAGGCCGGCGGCGCGGATCATCGCGAGATCGTTGGCGCCGTCGCCGATCGCGAGCGTCTCGGCGCGCGAAAGGCCGAGCCGGTTCGACAGTTCGATCAGGGCCGAAAGCTTCGCCTCCTGCCCGAGGATCGGTTCCTCGACCCGGCCGGCGAGCTTGCCGTCGGCATGGACGAGCACATTCGCCCGGTTCTCGTCGAAACCGATGCGCGCCGCGACCGGGCCGGTGAAGAGGGTGAAGCCGCCGGAGACGAGTGCCGTGTAGGCGCCGTGCGCCCGCATGGTGCGCACGAGCGCCGTGGCGCCCGGCGAGAGCGTGATCCGCTCGGCGAGCAGGGTGTCGATGACGCCGAGGGGAAGGCCGGCGAGCAGCGCCACCCGTTCGCGCAGCGCCGGCTCGAAGGCGATCTCGCCGCGCATCGCGCGCTCGGTGATCGCCGCGACATGCGGCTTCAGCCCGACCATGTCGGCGAGCTCGTCGATGCATTCCTGGCCGATCATGGTCGAATCCATGTCGGCGATCAGCAGCCGCTTGCGGCGGCTCGCGAGCGGCTGGACGATCACGTCGACCGGATCATCGGCGACGATCGCCTCGAGGAGGCCGGCGATCGCCGCGGCTTCCGCCGGCGCGGCCGTGAAGAGGAGGTCGACGGCGCGGCCCTCGTCGAGCGTCTCGGCGCGCAGGTCGGGACGGTCGGCGCGTGCCCGGCCGAGCGCCCCGGCGAGCGCCCCGGATGCGCCCGCGCGTGCTATCAGGGTCGCGACATGGGCGGCATCTTCGGCTTGGGACGGCATGAACTCGATCGACCTCGATGCGGCGCGGAGGGCGCGCGCGGTCCTGATAGCGGGGCCGACCGCGAGCGGCAAGTCGGCGCTGGCGCTCGAACTCGCCGAGCGGCTGGGCGGCACGGTGGTGAACGCCGATTCGATGCAGGTCTATGACGGCCTGCGCATCCTGACCGCGCGTCCGGGCCGAGAGGAGGAGGCGCGGGTGCCGCACGCGCTCTATGGCCATGTCGATCCGGCGCGCCGCTATTCGGTCGCGCAGTGGCGGGAGGACCTCGCCGCGCTGCTGCAGAGCCTTCGGACGGAGGGACGGCCCCCCGTCGTCGTCGGCGGCACCGGCCTCTATTTCATGGCGCTGACCGAGGGGCTCGCCGCCGTGCCGCCGATCGACCCGGCGATCCGCGATGCGGTCGCGGCGCGGGCGGCGGAGGAGCCGCTCGCCGCGCTCCATGCCGCGCTCGCCGCGCGGGATCCGGAGGGCGCGGCGCGCATCCGGCCGACCGACCGGACCCGTGTGCTGCGCGCCCTCGAAGTGGTCGAGGCGACCGGCCGGCCGCTCGCCGCCTGGCACGCCGAAGCCGGCGCGGCGCCGCTCGTCGCGCCGGCCGAGGCCTTCCGCCTCGTTCTCGATCCGCCGCGCGACCTCCTCTACCGCCGGATCGGCGACCGCTTCGCGGCGATGCTCGAGGCCGGCGCGCTCGGCGAGGTGGAGGCGTTCCTGGCGCGCGGGCTCGATGCCGAGCTGCCGGCGATGAAGGCCGTGGGCTTGCGCGAACTGGGGCTCGCGCTCGCCGGCGGGATCGGAATCGAGGAGGCGGCGGCGCGCGCCGCGATGGAAACCCGCCGCTATGCCAAGCGTCAGGGCACCTGGCTGCGCAATCGGATGGCGGATTGGCCGCGACTTCGGTAAAGATGACAGGGCTACGACGCGGCATCACCATCCCGAATCAGCAGAGTTGACGAGAGTCGGCGCGCTCGGGTGCGGGACGGCGAGGCCGCGGACGTCCCCGTCTGTCGCCCTCGAGTATCGCGATGCCCATGCTGCGGAGCCCGGAGAAGGCCCTGTACGTCGATCCCCCCGCCGCACCCGGTCTCGCGATCTTCGATCTCGCGCCGATGTCGCTCTGGCTGGAAGACTATAGCGGCGTCAAGGCCTTGCTCGATTTCTGGCGGGATGGCGGGGTGACCGATCTCGCCGCGCATCTGCGCGCCGACCCGGAACGGGTGAAGAGCTCCGCCCGCGAAATCCGGGTCGTCGACGTCAACCGGGCGACGCTCGAGCTCTATGAGGCGCCGGATCGCGACACGCTGGTGGCCCGGCTCGGCGACGTGCTGCGCGACGACATGCTCGGGACGCATGCCGAGGAGCTCGTGCAGCTCTGGAACGGCCGGCTCGATTTTATGAGCAACGCCGTCAACTATACATTGTCGGGCCGGCGGCTCGATACGCAGCTGAAGGGCCGCATTCTTCCGGGTTATGAGCACGACTGGAGCCGTGTTCTGGTGGCGATCGACGACGTTTCGGAGCGCGAGCGTTCCCGGCGCCGGCTGGCGGCGAGCGAGGCCTATGCGCGCGGCCTGTTCAGCCATTCGCCGGTCTCGCTCTGGGTCGAGGATTTTTCGGCCGTCAAGCGGCTGCTCGACGATGCCCGGGCGCGCGGCATCAGCGATCTGCGCGTCTTCACGGACGTCCATCCGGAATTCATCCAGCGCTGCATGAGCGAGATCCGTGTGCTCGACGTCAACCGGCACACGCTCGAGCTGTTCCGCGCGCCGGACCTGCAGACGCTCCTCTTGCGCCAGCGCGACATCTTCCGCGACGGCATGGAACAGCCCTTCCGCGAGCAGCTGATCGACCTGTGGAACGGCAAGCTGTTCCAGAGCCGCGAGGTGGTGAACTATTCGCTCGAGGGCGACGAACTCTATCTCCACCTGCAGTTCTCCGTCCTGCCGGACCATGAGACGGACTGGTCGCTCGTCCAGGTCGCGCTGACCGACATCACGGCGCGCAAGAAGGCGGAGGCCTATCTCGAATTCCTCGGCAAGCACGACGTGCTGACGAAGCTCCACAACCGCTCCTTCTATGTCGACGAACTGTCGCGGCTGGAGCGGAAGGGGCCTTGGCCGATCTCGGTGATCATCGCCGACCTCAACGGGCTCAAGGACACCAATGACCGGTTCGGCCACGCGTTCGGCGACGATCTGCTGCGGCGGGCGGGCGAGGTGCTCGGCAAGCTCGTCGAGGCGCCGCGCTATGCCGCGCGCATCGGCGGCGACGAGTTCGCCATCCTTCTGCCCGGTGCGGACGAGGCGGAGACGCGCAAGGTGATCGAGGATTTCGACCGGCTCCTCGATCTCAACAATCACTTCTATTCGGCGATCCCGCTCTCCTTCGCGGTCGGCGCGGCGACCGCGCACGGCCGCGGCGAGCGGCTCGAGGAGATCGTCAAGCGGGCCGACGCGCTGATGTACGAAAGGAAGCGGCTCCATCATGCGGAGCGCGAGCAGGGGGCGGCGCGGCGCGCTTCGACCCTCGACTAATTTCCGCAAATATGGGCTTTCCTTCGCGCAATTTTCTTCCCCGGGGCTTGACCCGGTGAAGGGCGTGGGACTATGGTCCCGCCAGTTCCAGAACAGAGGGCCGGACATGATCCGCCGCTTCATTCTCGTACTTAGAAGGCGCACGAACGCGATGGCATGAGCCGTCGACCCGATCGTGCGCTGAAATGGGCCCTTCGAGGGCCTTTTTTATTGGCCGTTTCAAAGGATTGCGGCGCGACCGGCAAGCCGGCCGCCGCGTGGAGTGAAGGCGATGACGCGACAGATGACGGGCGCGGAGATGGTCGTCCAGGCTCTGATCGATCAGGGCGTCGAGCATATTTTCGGCTATCCGGGCGGCGCCGTGCTGCCGATCTATGACGAGATCTTCCAGCAGGAGAAGGTCCAGCACATCCTCGTCCGCCACGAGCAGGGTGCCGGCCATGCGGCCGAGGGCTATGCCCGCTCGACCGGCAAGGTCGGCGTCGCGCTCGTCACCTCGGGGCCGGGGGCGACCAATATGGTGACCCCGCTCACCGACGCGCTGATGGATTCGATCCCGATGGTCTGCATCACCGGCCAGGTGGCGACCCATCTGATCGGTTCGGACGCCTTCCAGGAATGCGACACCGTCGGCATCACCCGGCCCTCGACCAAGCACAACTGGCTGGTCAAGGACGTCAACGATCTCGGCCGCATCCTGCACGAGGCCTTCTATGTCGCGCGGTCCGGCCGGCCCGGCCCGGTCGTCGTCGACATTCCGAAGGACGTCCAGTTCGCCACCGGCACCTATCACGGGCCGCAGAATGTCGAGCACAAGACCTATCATCCGCAGGTCCGCGGCGACATCGGCCGGATCCGCGCCGCGGTCGAACTGATGGCGCGCGCGAAGAAGCCGGTCTTCTATACCGGCGGCGGCGTCGTCAATTCCGGTCCCGAGGCGACGCGGCTGCTGCGCGAGCTGGTCGCCGCGACGGGCTTCCCGGTGACCTCGACGCTGATGGGGCTCGGCGCCTATCCGGCTTCGGGCGAGAACTGGCTCGGCATGCTCGGCATGCACGGCACCTATGAAGCGAACAACGCGATGCACGATTGCGACGTGATGATCGCGATCGGCGCGCGCTTCGACGACCGCATCACCGGCCGGCTCGACGCCTTCTCGCCGGGCTCGAAGAAGATCCACATCGACATCGACCCGTCCTCGATCAACAAGAACGTCCGTGTCGACATCGGCATTCTGGGCGATGTCGCCCATGTGCTCGAGGACATGCTGGCGATCTGGAAGGAGAGCGGCCACAAGGCGGACGAGAAGGCGCTCGCCGGCTGGTGGGGCGAGATCGACCGATGGCGCGCCCGCCGGAGCCTCGCCTACCGCCAGTCGGGCGAGACGATCATGCCGCAATACGCGATCCAGCGGCTCTACGAGAAGACCAGGGACCGCAAGACCTTCATCACCACGGAGGTCGGCCAGCACCAGATGTGGGCGGCGCAGTTCTACGGCTTCGAGGAGCCGAACCGCTGGATGACCTCGGGCGGCCTCGGCACGATGGGCTATGGCCTGCCGGCGGCGATCGGGGCGCAGACCGCGCATCGCGACGCGCTCGTCATCGACATCGCCGGCGATGCCTCGATCCTGATGAACATGCAGGAGATGTCGACCGCCGTGCAGCACGAGCTGCCGGTCAAGGTCTTCATCCTCAACAACCAGTATATGGGCATGGTCCGGCAGTGGCAGCAGCTCCTGCACGGCAACCGGCTGTCGCATTCCTATACCGAGGCGCTGCCCGACTTCGTCAAGCTCGCCGAGGCCTATGGCGGCATCGGCATCCGGGCGGAGAAGGCCTCCGAGCTCGACGACGCGATCGATGCGATGATCGCGGCGAAGGGGCCGGTGCTGTTCGACTGCCGCGTCGCCAATCTCGCCAACTGCTTCCCGATGATCCCCTCGGGCAAGGCGCACAACGAGATGCTGCTGCCGGAAGACGCGACCGACGCGGCGATCGCCGAGGCGATCGACGCGGAAGGCCGCGCCCTGGTGTAGGGAAAGGAAGGCGAGGCCCTCACCCCCGAGCGGGGGAGGCCCTCACCCTAACCCTCTCCCGCAAGCGGGAGAGGGGATTATGGTGCTCTGGTTCCGAGGCCCCGCGAAAGCGAAGAGCCTCCCTCTCCCGCTCGCGGGAGAGGGCCGGGGTGAGGGCCCGGAACGAAACGAACGGGAAGCTGGAGACGGAAAGACGATGCAGCCGGGGTCGGTCTACGCGATCAAGGAGGGCAAGGATCGAACCGAGCAGCACACGCTGTCGATCCTCGTCGACAATGAGCCCGGCATTCTCGCCCGGGTGATCGGCCTCTTCTCGGGCCGGGGCTACAATATCGAGAGCCTGACGGTTTCCGAGACCGAGCACGAGAAGCACCGCTCGCGCATCACCGTGGTGACGAACGGCTCGCCGGCGGTGATCGAGCAGATCAAGGCGCAGCTCGAGCGCATGGTCCTCGTCCACCGCGTCACCGATCTCACCGTGACCGGCCGCTCGATCGAGCGGGAACTCGCGCTCATCAAGGTGCGCGGCTCCGGCGACGCGCGCGTCGAGGCGCTGCGGCTCGCCGACGCCTTCCGTGCCCGGGTGATCGACGCGACGACCGAGAGCTTCGTCTTCGAACTGACCGGCCGGACCGACAAGATCGACCAGTTCCTCCTCCTGATGCAGCCGCTCGGCCTCGTCGAGGTGTCGCGCACCGGCGTCGCGGCGATCGCCCGCGGCCCGGAGGCGATGTAGCTGGCGGGGGAACCGCCCCGGATATACATCGTCTATCCGAAGGAGGGCCGATCATGCGCGTCAAGCTGGCGAAATGGGGCAACAGCCTCGCCGTGCGCATTCCGAAGAAGCTCGCCGAGCGGCTGGACCTGAAGGAAGGGACCGAGCTCGACGTCGACGTCGCGGGCCTGCGCGGCCTGCGGATGGCGGCGGTGGGCGGCGCGGCTCCGAAGACGCTCGACGAATTGTTCGCCGAGGCCGAGCGGACCGGGCCGCTCGAGCCCCCGGCGCTCGTCGACTGGGGTCCCGACCGGGGCAATGAGCGATGGCCGGACGAGGACTGGAGCGACATCGCGCCCACGGATGAGGAAATGAGAAGCCTCCATGCCAACGATCAACGGACGCGTTCCGGAAGCCGGTGATCTGATCTGGATCGACCTCGGCGCGCCCGTAGGTCACGAACAGGGCGGCCGCCGACCGGCCGTGGTGCTTACACCGGCGGCCTACAACGCGCGCTCCTCGGTCCTCGTCGTCTGTCCCATCTCGCGGACGGGTGGTCCTTGGCCGTTCAAGGTCGCATTCGCCATTCCCGGATCGGTGGCCGGATATGTCCTGTTCCACCAGCTTCGGGTCATCGATCCCGTGGCGCGGCCGTGTAAGCACTCCGGCCGGATTCCCGAGGATGCGTTCGCCGAGGTCCGTCGCGGACTGGTCGGCCTGTTCGAACTGGGTGAGGGACTGACCTGACGTTGCCAGCCCGTTCCTCTCCCGCTAGAAACGCCCCGGATTTTCGCCGTCACCGTCCCCAAAATCCCGAACCAAACATCGAAAAGGGAAGAACCCCCATGCGCGTCTATTACGATCGCGATGCCGATCTCAACCTCGTCAAGTCCCGCAAGGTCGCGATCATCGGCTATGGCAGCCAGGGTCGCGCGCATGCGCTCAACCTCAAGGACTCCGGCGTCCAGAACGTCGCGATCGCGCTGCGCCCGGGTTCGACCACCGCGCTGAAGGCCGAGGCCGACGGCTTCAAGGTGCTGTCGGTGGCCGAAGCCGCGGCCTGGGCCGATCTGATGATGATGGCGACGCCCGACGAGCTGCAGGCCGACATCTATCGCGACCACATCGCCGACCACATCCGCGACGGTGCGGCGATCGCCTTCGCGCACGGGCTCAACGTGCATTTCGGCCTGATCGAACCGAAGAAGACCGTCGACGTGATCATGATCGCGCCGAAGGGCCCGGGCCATACGGTGCGCGGCGAATACCAGAAGGGCGGCGGCGTGCCCTGCCTCGTCGCGATCCATCAGGACGCCTCGGGCAATGCGCTCGACATCGCGCTCTCCTATGCCTCGGGCGTCGGCGGCGGCCGGTCGGGCATCATCGAGACGAACTTCAAGGAAGAGTGCGAGACCGATCTGTTCGGCGAGCAGGTCGTGCTCTGCGGCGGCCTCGTCGAGCTGATCCGGGCCGGCTTCGAGACGCTCGTCGAGGCGGGCTATGCCCCCGAGATGGCCTATTTCGAGTGCCTCCACGAAGTGAAGCTGATCGTCGACCTCATCTATGAGGGCGGCATCGCCAACATGAACTACTCGATCTCCAACACCGCCGAGTGGGGCGAATACGTCACCGGCCCGCGCATCGTCACCGACGAGACGAAGGCGGAGATGAAGCGCGTGCTGAAGGACATCCAGACCGGCAAGTTCACCTCGGACTGGATGCAGGAATACAGGGCCGGCGCGGCGAAGTTCAAGGCGACCCGCCGCCTCAACGACGCGCACCAGATCGAAGAGGTCGGCGAGCGGCTGCGCGGCATGATGCCGTGGATCGCCAAGAACAAGCTGGTCGACAAGACCCGCAACTGAGGTCTGCGCGCGGCCGGCTCCTGCGAACGGAGCCGGCTGCCGAAGGCCGATCGAAAAAAGCCCCGCGGGAGCGATCCCGCGGGGCTTTTTGCCGGCTTGCGTCGTGCCGATCAATCGTAGGGGCTGATGCAGCGCCGCTCGTAACCGTCATAGCCGATGAAGGTGTCGCTGCGCGGATCGTAGCTGCGGTAGCGGTCGAGGCACCAGTCCACATGGTCCCGCCAGGCGGCGCGCGCATAACGCGGCGGCGGATAATCGCGGGCGTAGCGGGGCGGCGGCACCTCGCGGTCATAGCCGGGCGATGCGGCGAGGGCGCCGATGCCGAGGCCGAGAATGGCGCCGGCGGCGAGGCCGGCCGCGAGATCGCCGCCGCCATGGTGGCGATGATGATGGCGGTCGTGGCGCCAGTAGGGATCGGCCGAGGCCGAACCCGCCGTCGCGGCGATGGCGGACACTCCGATGAGGGCGGCGAGGGCCGCTGTGGCGATCTTCTTCATTTGCCTCTCCTGCGGGAGAACGAATGCTGATCTTTTACGTCCCGGAAGCTGAACGGCGGCTGAATGCATCCTGGCGCAGGCGTGGCGAAAACGCGGCGCCGGGTCGGGGGTGCCCTCGTGATCCCGCGCGGACGGCGTGTTAGAGGGAGGCCTTCAGCAATCCCGGAGGATCCATGAGCCGCCGCCGCTATGTCGTTCTCGACGTGTTCACCGACCGGCCGCTCGCCGGCAACGGCCTCGCCGTCGTGCTCGATGCGGAGGATCTCGACACGGCGCGCATGCAGGCGATCGCCGCCGAGTTCAACCTCGCCGAGACCGTCTTCGTCCTGCCGCCGGAACGGCCGCCGGTGCACGCCGCCAAGGTGCGGATCTTCACGCCGCAGCACGAAATGCCCTTTGCCGGGCATCCGACGGTCGGCACCGCCGTGCTCCTCGCGCTCGACGCCGCGCGGCCGGAGGCTGCGACCGGAGCGGCGGTGATCGTGCTCGAGGAGCCGGTCGGGCCGATCCGCTCGGCCGTCGCCGTCGAGGGGCAGGGGATCGGCTATGCCGTCTTCGACGTGCCGCGCGTGCCGGAACCGGTCGGCGCGGCGCTCGACCGCGAGGCGGTCGCCGCGGCGCTCGGCCTGCTGCCGGCCGAGATCGGCTTCGAGAACCACCGCCTGTCGTCGTTTTCGGCCGGCGCGCCCTATGTCTTCGTGCCGGTTCGCGACCGCGCGGCGCTGTCGCGCGCCATGCCGATCGGGCCGGCCTGGAAGCGCGCCTTCCCGACGGTTTCCTCCGCCTATCTCTACACCCGCGACACCGTCTCGGCGGAGAGCGCTTTCCACGCCCGCATGTTCTGGGGCGGCACGACCGAGGACCCGGCGACCGGCTCGGCGGCCGCGGCGCTCGCCGGTGTCGTCCACGCCTTCGACCGGCCGCCGGCGGGCACCCACCGCTATGTCATCGAGCAGGGCTTCGCGATGGGCCGGCCGAGCCTGATCACGCTCGAGATCGACATCGAGGGCGGCGCGATCGATGCGGCGCGGATCGGCGGGCGGGCGATCGTCGTGGCGCGGGGCGAACTGCTCCTTTGAACTCTTCCATGCTAGGGTCTCCTTGCGCACGGAGGGGGCCATGGCCGACGACATCCTGCTGATCCTGCATTTCGTCGGGCTCGCGCTCGGCTTCGCCGGCGGCATCGCCTCGGGCCTCTCGATGCGGCTCGCCCGCGCGGCGGAGCCGGAGGGTGCCGCGGCGCTCCGGCAGATCCCGCCGATCGCCGCGAAGATCTCGGCGGCCGGCCTCGTCCTCCTCTGGCTGACCGGGGTCATTCTGGTCTTCACGCGGTGGAACGGCTTCGGCGCGCTGCCGGTGCTGTTCTGGGTCAAGTTCGCCTTCGTGCTGGCGCTCACCGCGCTCGTCGGCGTCGTCGAGGCGACGCATGCGCGGCTGAAGCGGACGGGCGACGCGGCGCTGCGCGGTCGGCTCGCCAAGCTCGGGCCGCTCTCCGGCCTCGCAGCGCTCGGGGCGCTGATCTTCGCCGTCCTCGCCTTTCACTAGCGAGCGACTTCTCACGAGCGAGCGACTTCGCCTTTCGCGAGCGGCGTCGCACGAGCGGCTTGCGCCCGCGCCGCGCCTTCGCTTAAAAGATTTCCCGTCCGGCCTTTCGCGCCGGGCCAGTCAGTTCTCCGGCGGGTCTTCCGCCGATCCGACGATGCCGATGACCAGGACGGAACGCCCCTTCGCCGCCGCCGCCACGCCGACCCCGGTCGGCGCGCCGGCGTGCGCCTGCGTTCTCCTTTCCGGCCTTCTTCTCCTTACGAGCCCCTGAGCGCCGGCCGGCCGCATCTGCGGACGGGCGTTCAGGGGAGCGACGACGACGAACCCAGAGCTGCACGCCCGCGCTGAGCGACTCGCGACCGGGCGACCCGAGAGGAAGACCGATGACCACCGAAGCCGGCTCCGCCGAAACCTCGTCCGCGCGCGAGCGCATCTACATCTTCGACACCACGCTGCGCGACGGCGAACAGTGCCCCGGCGCCTCGATGACCTTCGAGGAGAAGCTCGAGGTCGCCGAACTGCTCGAGGAGATGGGCGTCGACATCATCGAGGCGGGTTTCCCGATCGCGAGCCAGGGCGATTTCGAGAGCGTGCTCGAGATCGCGAGGCGGGCCGGGGACGTGACGATCGCCGGCCTCGCCCGCGCCATTCCGGCCGATATCGCGCGCGCCGGCGAGGCGGTGAAGCCCGCCCGGCGCGGCCGCATCCACACCTTCGTCTCGACCTCGCCGATCCATCTGGCGCATCAGATGAAGAAGTCGGAGAGCGAGGTGCTCGAGATCATCGCCCGCACGGTGGCGCAGGCGCGCAACCTCGTCGAGGACGTCGAGTGGTCGGCGATGGACGCCACCCGCACGCCGGTCGAGTATCTGGTGCGCTGCGTCGACACCGCGATCCGCGCCGGCGCGACGACGATCAACCTGCCCGATACGGTCGGCTATGCCGTGCCGGAGGAATATGCCGCGATGTTCCGCGAGGTGCGCGAGCGCGTGGCCGATTCCGACAAGGCGATCTTCTCGGTGCACTGCCACGACGATCTGGGCCTCGCGGTCGCCAATTCGCTCGCCGGCATCGCCGGCGGCGCGCGGCAGGTCGAATGCACCATCAACGGCCTCGGCGAGCGCGCCGGCAATGCGGCGCTCGAGGAAGTGGTGATGGCGATCCGCACCCGCGGCGACGTGATGCCCTACGAGACCCGCGTCGAGACCCGCATGCTGACCCGCGCCTCGAAGCTCGTCTCGAACGTCTCCGCCTTCCCGGTCCAGTACAACAAGGCGATCGTCGGCCGGAACGCCTTCGCGCACGAGAGCGGCATCCACCAGGACGGCATGCTGAAGAACGCCTCGACCTACGAGATCATGACGCCCGAAACGGTCGGCGTGAAGGCGACCTCGCTCGTCATGGGCAAGCATTCCGGCCGCCACGCCTTCCGCGAGAAGCTGAAGGAGCTGGGTTACGAACTGGGCGACAACCAGCTCGAAGACGCCTTCAAGCGGTTCAAGGATCTCGCCGACCGCAAGAAGCACGTCTATGACGAGGACATCGAGGCGCTGGTCGGCGACGAGGTGGCGGTCGCGGCCGAGCGCGTCCGGGTGCTCGCGCTGACGGTCATCGCCGGCACGGGCGGACCGCAGAAGGCGATCATCACCCTCGACATCGAGGGCAACCACGTCACCAAGGAGGCGACCGGCAACGGCCCGGTCGACGCCACCTTCAACGCCATCAAGGCGATCGTGCCGCACGAGGCGAGGATGTCGCTCTATCAGGTGCACGCCGTCACCGAAGGCACGGACGCGCAGGCCGAGGTCTCGGTCCGGCTCGAGGAAGGCGACAAGGCGGTGACCGGCCGCGGCGCCGACCCCGACACCATGGTGTCCTCGGCGAAGGCCTATATCTCGGCGCTCAACAAGCTGACCGCCAAGCGCGGCCGCCAGCACGCCCAGGCCGCTGCGAGCGCCTGAGCGCCCTCAACCCAACCCTCTCCCCACTCGGCTCGGCTGTTGCCGAGCCGAGTGGGGAAAAGGCGAAGTCGGCAACAGCCGACTTCGCCGGCGGGAGAGGGGGCGGGTCGCTCTCCTGGGGCGCGCGTCGCTCTCCTTTCGCCGCTGATGAGTCACGGTCAGACGGCCGGGTTCCCCTCTCCCGCTTGCGGGAAAGGGCTTTCGGACTCGGCGCCGCAGGGCGCGCAAGCGGCCGAGATGCCTAGGGTGAGGGCCGCTCATTTCGCCCGGCGAAGGAAGGGCCCTCACCCCGACCCTCTCCCGCGGGGCGGGAGAGGGGGCGGGTCGCTCTCTTGGGGGCTCGTCGCTCTCCTAGGGGGCGCGTCGCTCTCCTTGGGGGCTTGCCGCTCTTGCCGCCACACTGCAAGAATGCCAGCGGGGGTTGCGATCCCTCTCCCGCTCCGCGGGAGAGGGCAGGGTGAGGGCTCTTCCTTGGACGCTGCGACGGAGCGGGCGAGGCGGTTGCGGAGGGATCAGACAGAGGCCGAGCGCCGGCTCTGGTACCGGCTGCGCGATCGGCGTCTGGGCGGCTGGAAGTTCCGGCGCCAGATCCCGGTCGACCGCTACATCCTCGACTTTCTCTGCAAGGAAGCGGCGCTTGCGGTCGAACTCGACGGCGGCCAGCATTCGGAATTTCGCGCGGCCTACGACCGGGAACGAACGGAGCGGCTCGAACGGCTCGGCCTTCGCGTCATGCGGTTCTGGAACGTCGATGTGCTCACCAACATGGACGGCGTGCTCGACGTGATCCTCATTGCCTGCGAGGAGGGTGCCCGGACCCTCGAGCGAAGCACGGAGGAGGGGGGAAGGAAGAGCCCTCACCCCCGCCCTCTCCCCACTCGGCTCGGCAACAGCCGAGCCGAGTGGGAAGAGGGTAGGGTGAGGACCCTCAGCCCATCCGGCGCTTCGCCGCCGCGCTCGGGGGCAGATCGGTCGGGTCGGGGTGGAACTGGAACAGCCAGGTCTCGCTCAGCGCCTGGTCGCCACGGCGCAGATACATGCGCAGGTCGACCGGCTGCGCGTCCTCCGGCTTCAGATCGAAGATCACCCGCCAGCGCGGCGTGCCGACGACCGGCAGGGCGTAGGTGTTGATGATGGTGCCCGAGCTCGCGCTCACCGAGGCGTCGACGCCGTCCTTCTGGCCGAGCGCGGCGATGCCGCCGCCTTCGAAATCGACGGCGAACTTCGTCACCCCCTTCGGACGGGGCTGGCCCGGAACGCCGCCCATGCCGGTGCGGGTGGCGACGACGCGCGCGGCCGTGGGCGGGAAGGGCTCCTCCGCCACCCAGTGCAGACGATAGTCGATCGCGAGCGCATCGCCCTTCTCGACCGGCTTCGCCGGCACCCAATAGGCGACGATGTTGTCGTGGATCTCGTCATCGGTCGGGATCTCGACGAGTTGCACGGCACCGGCACCCCAGCCGCCGCGCGGCTCGATCCACACCGAGGGGCGCTTGTCGTAGAACACGCCGTCGTCCTGGTAATGGTCGAAATTGCGGTCCCGCTGCAGGAGGCCGAAGCCGCGCGGATCGGAATCGACGAAGCTCGAGGTCATCACCCGCGGCGGATTGTTGAGCGGGCGCCACAGCCGCTCGCCGGCGCCGGTCCAGATCGCGAGGCCGTCGGCGTCGTGGATCTCCGGCCGCCAGTCCGGCGCCTTCTCCTTGTCGGTCTCGGAATACCAGAACATGCTCGTCAGCGCCGCGAGGCCGACCCGCGCGATCGCCCGCCGGGCGAAGAAGCGGGCGCTGATGTCCATCACCACCTTCTTGTCGCGCGACATGTCCATGCGCAGCGCCCCGGTGATGCTCTCGCCGTCCATCAGGCAGTAGACGACGAGCGTGCCGGTCTCCGAAGGCGCGAAGAAGAAGTCGGTGAAGCGGGGGAATTCCTCCGGCTGCGGCATGGCGCAGTTGATCGCCACCGCCCGGGCGGAGAGGCCGTACTGATCGAGCTCGCCCGAGGAGCGGAAATAGGCCGCGCCGAGGAAGGCGACCCAGTCGCGCTCCGGCTCGGCATCCGGATCCATGACGCGGAAGCCGGCAAAGCCGATATCGCCGGGAAGGAGCCGGGCCGGACTGTCCTTCGGGATGTCGAAGAAGTCCGGCCGATAGAGCAGGCTGCGGGACTCGCCGGCATCGACGAGATGGATGCCGACCGGCTGCTTGAAGAACTTGCCGAGGTGGAAGAAGCGGATCGGCGCCTTGCCGCCGGCGATCGTCAGCGTGTGATCGTTGCGGAAGCGGATCTTCCAGTGGTCTTCATAGTCGATCTTCTCGAGCACCGCCCCGTCGCGGACCGGCGTCGGCGCGTAGGGCGCGGCGGCCATGGTGCGGGCGCGTTCGACGAGCCCATCGAAGCTGAAGGGGGCCGCCGGTCCGAAGGTGAGCGGCGAGGCCGCGGCGCTGGCCTCGGCGGCATGGGCGACGAGCGGCAGTTCGAGGCCGAGCGCCGCGAGGCCGGCGAGGACGGTGCGGCGAGAGATGTCAGGCGTCATGAGACGGGATCCGAAGCATTCGTCGGTGAATTCGCGCAGAAGCGGATGTCAGCTAGCGGAAGACGCGACGTGACGCCAGATCGTCGTGATCGTCTCCCCTGCGTCACGAGGCGCCTTCGTCTGCGGCGGCCCCGTCCCTCGCGCGCCGGAGAATCCCCGGCACTTTCCGCGGCGCCCGCGGCGCCGCTCCGGCCAAGAAAAAGGCCGCACAGACAGTGCGGCCTCGTCTCCCGGGCGTCGCGCGGGGAACGTCCCCCGCACGAGGATCACATCGGCAGGGCGAGCTTGCCGAGCCGGATGAACTGCGTCTCGCCGGAATGGTCGTCGACGCCGTCATTGTCGGTGATGGCGAAGGCCTCGCCGGCCGCGTCGATCGCGAAACTCTCGAGCTTGTCGAGGACATAGCCGTTCGGCGCCTTCAGCTCCGGCAGGACGTCGTGGACGAGCTTCTTCTCGACCACCGGCAGCGTACCGCCGAGCGGAGCCGGGGTGACGCCTTCGAGCGACACGAAGGTCAGCTTCTTGACCTTCGCGGCCGCACCGATCTGGTTGTCGCGCTCGATCACCACGAGGCCGCCCGGGACCGCAGTGATCTCGGACAGGCCGATCCAGCCCTTCTCGACCTTGTCGAGCGGATAGTGCACCGCGCCCCATTCCTTGCTCGCCGGCTTGTAGGCGAGGAGCTTGGTCATGCCCTTCGGATCGTCCTTCCACTCGCGCTGGACGGCGAGCCAGACGGTCTCGTCCGCACCCGTGCCGGTGACCGCGACACCCTCGAAGCCGAAGCGGGTGGCGTTGGCGGCGAGCGCCTCGGGGAGGGCGATCTCCTCGAGGATCCCGCCCTCGGCGTCGACCTTGACGAGCGTCGACTGCGTCTTGTTCTTCTCGCGCTCCGGATTGCCCTCGGAGGCGAGCCAGAAGCCGCCGCCCCCGGCGAGCGCAATGCCCTCGAGGTCGAGGAGCTTCGCCGGTGCGCCGTCCTTCGTCACGGTCACGGCGCCGGTGATCACCGCCGGGCTCTTCGTCGCATCGATCGTCAGGATGCGGGCCTGCGAGAAGGCGCTGTCGGTGACGGCGTAGAGCTTGCCGGCGACGGTGGCGTCCGCCGCCGCGCCGGACAGCGCCGCCCAGGGCAGCGGCCGGCCGTCGGCATCATCGGCCGAGACGATGGTCGGATAGGCCGGCGCGCTCTCGGTCCGCGCGTAGATCGTCACGACGGAGCCGATCAGGCCGTCCTCGCGCAGGTCGGTCTCGCTCGCCGTGACGAACAGATTGCGCTGCGGGATGGCGAGCAGTCCCTCCGGACCGATGCCGCCGGGCAGCGCCTGCAGGAAGGTCGGTGCCTTGCCGGCACCCTCGTCCTTGAAGACGCCGACGAGCGAGGCGCGCTCGGAGGCGACGAAGATCAGGTGGTCGGAGCCGAAGGTCGCGACTTCCGCGCCTTCCGGCTCGTTGCCCTTCTTGTTGCGCTTCTCGGGATAGTGGCCGAGGCGGACGGTCTCATATTCGAAGCTGGTGCCGGAATCGTAGTCGACCGTGCCGTCCTTCCTGAAGATCGTGAAGCCGCGGCTGCCGCCCTTCCAGTCGCCTTCGTTCGCCGTGACGAAGCGCTCGTCGTCGATCCACTGGATGGTATCGGGCTCGCGGGCGACGCCCTTCATCGAGCCGGTCAGCGAAATCACTCCGTCCTTCTCGGTGTCGATGCCGTCGAGATCGACCGCGCCGGCGGAGAACTGGCTCTTGACGGTGCCGGTGGCGAGATCGACCACGACGATGTGGTTGTTCTCCTGCAGCGTCACCGCGACCTCGTCGAGGCCGTTGATGTCGACATATTCGGGTTCCGGATCGTCGCCGGCGACCGAGGCGATGCCGGTGAGGTCGATCACCGTCTTCGAGGCGCAATCGACCGCGCCGTCGGCGCCGAGCGTGAAGCTCGTCAGATTGCCGGCCGGCATCTGCGGGATGACGCCGTCGTTCACCTCCTCGTCGCGCTCGTTCTCGATCGCGATGGCGAGGAACTTGCCGTCCCGGCTCTTGATCACCGAATCGGGCTGGCCGCCGAGATCGCAGCTCGAAACGAGCGTCTTCTCGGCGAGGTCGACCACGCCGAGGAAGCCCGACGGATTGCTCTTCGATTCGGAGGTGTTGACCGCGACGAGGGCGAAGCCCTTCGACACGGTGACCGAGGTCGGCTCGCCTTCGAGGGCGACGGTGCCGGCGGCCTTCGGGGCGTGCGGATCCGTGATGTCGATCATCCCGATCCGCCGGCCGGGGCTGTCGGAATAGACGAGCGTCATGCCGTCATCGGTGACGGCGACGATCTCGGCCGCGGTGCTCTTCGCCGGATCGGCGCCTTCCGGCAGATTGTCGACGACGTTGAACGTGGCGGTGCGGTTGAAGTTGTCCGCCGCAGCAGCGGTCAGGGCGGTTCCGGCGAGGAAGGCTGCGGCAAGCGCTCCGGCAGCGATCGGATGTCTCATCTCGTCCCCCAACAAATGCGCCCGCGACGGGCTGCTTCCAGATATGAGGGGCGAGGTAACGATCGGCGATGACGGTGGAATGACACGAAACGGGCGCGGCTCTCGCCACGCCCGTTACAAAGATCACAATCTGCAGATTTTCTTCGATCAGCTCAGGACGCCGAACAGCCAGAGCAACAGAATGATCGGGAGCGGGATGCCGATCAGCCAGAGCAGCGCGCCACGGAACATGAGGTGTTCTCCACATTTCGAATTGTCGTCAAGAAATGCGCGGAAGGGTCGGTCGGTTCCGCAGCGCACGATTTCCGTCGCGCGGGACCGGGGAGCAACCAAATGCCGTGGCCGGCGTTGAGCGGGCGTTCTACTCGGATGAAAGGGCGGGCACTCATGAGCACCATTCTCCTCATCGTCATCGTCGTTCTGGTCATCGCGGCGCTGCCGACCTGGCCGTATTCGAGCGGCTGGGGCTATTATCCGTCCGGCGGTCTGGGTCTGATCCTCATCATTCTGCTGATCCTCCTGCTGATGGGGCGCCTCTAGCGCTTCGTCGGCCCATGGGGTCGAGACAGGCGGCTGCGCTCCGGCGCAGCCGCCTTCGTCCGTTGCGTGATGTCCGGAAGGCGGGGGTGGCGTGAGAAGAAGCAAGGGGCGTCCGATGAGCGGCTGGCTCAACCGGCCCAGCGGCCCGGTGGTGCTCGTCGGCCTCGGCCTCGTCGCCCTCGTCATGATGGGGGTGATCTCGGTTCTGCTCGTCCGCGCTTCCGAGCGGGCCGGCACCGCCGTCACCGAGACGCTCGAGGTTCAGAACCAGATCCTCACGCTGCAGCTGACGCTGCGCCGCGCGGAGAGCGGCCAGCGTGGCTATCTGCTGACGAGCGATCCGGACTATCTCGACACCTATGCCGCCGCGATCGACCTCGTCATGCCCCGCCTCGAGCGGCTGCGCATCCTGGTCTCGGGCAATGCCGTGCAGGCGCCGCTCGTCGAGAGACTGGGCCCCTTCGTCGAAGACAAGGTCCGCGAGCTGCGCGAGGTGGTGGCGCTCCATCAGGCCGGCCGGACCGACGATGCGCTCGCCGTCGTGCGCTCCGATCTCGGCCAGAACCTGATGACCAGTATCAGCGAGCTCGCCGGCCAGATCCGCAGCAACGAGGAGGCTGGTCTCGTCCGGCAGAACCAGCAGGCCGCGGGCACCAACCGGCTGCTGCTCTTCGTCAATCTCGCCGGCGCCGTCGCCATCGCCGTGCTCGCCGCGCTGTCGATCCTGCTCATCCGCCGGTTCGAGAAGCAGACCCTCGAGGCGCAGGCGGCGCTGCGGGAGGCGAACCTGCAGCTCGAGGAGAAGGTCGAGGAGCGCACGGCGGATCTCAGCGAGGCGAATGACGAGATCCAGCGCTTCGCCTATATCGTCAGCCACGACCTGCGCTCGCCGCTCGTCAACATCATGGGCTTCACGAGCGAGCTCGAGGCGATCCGCAACGACATGGCCGACCGCCTGCCGCCGCCGCCGCAGGGCGAGATCGATCCCTCCATCGAGGAGTTCGACGAGGCGCTCCGCTTCATCAAATCCTCGATCCGCAAGATGGACGGCCTGATCAACGCCATCCTCAACCTGTCGCGGGCCGGCCGCCGCGAGTTCGATCCGCAATGGCTGCCGCTCGGCGAGCTCGTCACCGGGCTCACCGGCGCGATGGCGCATCAGCTGCTCGAGGCCGATGCCCGCATCGAGGTCGAGCCGCTGCCGCAGGTCGAGACCGACCGGCTCGCGATCGGCCAGATCTTCTCGAATCTGCTCGACAATGCCGTGAAATATCTTCGTCCCGGCGTGCCGGGGCTGATAAGAGTCTCGGCTGTCGAGAAGGGGCGCTTCGTGCTGATCCGGGTCGAGGATAACGGCCGCGGCATCGAGGAGAAGGACCGCGAGCGCGTGTTCGAGCTGTTCCGCCGGGCGGGTCCGCAGGACCGGCCGGGCGAAGGGATCGGCCTCGCCCATGTCCGCACGCTGGTCCGCCGGCTCGGCGGGACCATCCGGCTCGAAAGCGAGGCCGGAAAAGGGTCGACTTTCACCGTCATTCTGCCCAAGGCTTGGCGGCCGCGTGAGGTGGAGAGGACGCGATCAACCGAGCGTGCCGCGTAGAGGACAGGACGATGCACAATCCCAATCCGGTCACCATCGTGATGATCGAGGACGATGAAGGGCACGCCCGCCTCATCGAGAAGAACATACGCCGCGCCGGGGTGACGAACGAGATCGTCGCCTTCCCGAACGGCACGGGCGGTCTCGACTATCTGCTGGGTCCGGATCGCTCAGGCCTGGTCAATCGCGGCCGGGCGCTGCTCGTGCTGCTCGACCTCAACCTGCCGGACATGACGGGCGTCGACATCCTCAAGCTCGTCAAGTCGAACGAGCATCTGAAGAATGCGCCGGTCGTGGTGCTCACCACCACCGACGACAAGGTCGAGATCCAGCGCTGCTACGAGCTCGGCTGCAATGTCTACATCACCAAGCCGGTCAATTATGAGAGCTTCGCGCATGCGATCCGCCAGCTCGGCCTGTTCTTCTCCGTGATCCAGGTGCCGGAGGCGGTCTGAATGGAGGAGCCCGCAGCGACCGTCCTTTATATCGACGACGATCCGGCGCTCGCCCGTCTCGTCGAGAAGGATCTGTCGCGCCACGGCTATCGCGTCGAGAAGGCGCTCGCCGGCGCCGAGGGGCTCGTCCGGCTGCGCGCCGGCGGTATCGACGTCGTCGCGCTCGACCACAACATGCCGGGCGAAACGGGCCTCGATCTCCTGCCGGCCATCCTCGCCGTGCCGGACCCGCCGCCGGTCGTCTATGTGACGGGCGAGCGCGAGAGCCGGATCGCCGTCGCCGCCCTCAAGGCGGGCGCCGTCGACTATGTGGTCAAGGAGGCCTATGAGGACTTCTACCCGTTGCTCCGGGCCGCGATCGCCGGGGCGCTCGAGGCGCGGGCGCTCAGGCGGGCGCGGGAGCGCGCCGAGGCGGAACTGCGCGCCTCGCGCGACCGGTTCCAGGCGCTCGCCGACGAGCGCGCGCTGCTCATTCACGAGATGAACCATCGCGTCGGCAATTCGCTGCAGCTCGTCGCCTCCCTCCTCAACATGCAGGCCTCGGCGAGCGAAGACCCCAAGGTGCGCACCGCGCTCGGCGAGGCGACCAGCCGGGTGATGGCGATCGCGCAGCTCCACCGCCGGCTGCACAGCCATGACGATGTGCGGCTGATCGCGCTCGATCAGTATCTCGCCTCGCTGATGGACGATCTCGCCCGCACCTTCGACAATGGCGCCGCCGCCGACCGGCTCGCCTTCGTCTCCGAGGCGGTGGAGGTGCGGGCCGACGAGGCGGTGTCGCTCGGCGTCATCGTGACGGAACTCGTCATCAACGCGCTCAAATACGCCTATCCGGGCGACCTCGGTCCGGTCCGCGTGTTCTGCCGCGCCCGGCCCGGCACGGTCGAGATCGTCGTCGAGGACGACGGCATCGGCGCCGATGTGACGGGCGGCAAGAAGGGCGGGCTCGGGCGCCGCATCATCGGCGCGCTGGCGGCGAAGCTCGGCGCCAATGTCGAGCAGGATCCCGCCCATGCCGGCACCCGCGTGATGATCCGCGTCGCCCGGACGAGCGAGCCCGCGGCCGACGCCGCCTGAGGTTCGAAGGCCCTCGGCCGGTGAACCGCGCGGGCGCCCGCGCGTTGGAGCGCGCCGGATCAATCGGGGCGATAGGTGATGAAACTCTTCGAATGCGGCGCCTGCGGCGCCTGGCTCGATTTCGAGAGCCGCGTCTGCGAGAATTGCGGCCGCTCGGTCGGCTATGCCGCCGAGCGCGGCCGGATGGTGGCGCTCGACACCACGGGCGAGGACGGCGTCTTCGCCGAACAGGGCGGGGAGGGGCGCTACCGCTTCTGCGCCAATGACGCGCACGGGGCGTGCAACTGGCTGATCGCGACGGACGAGCCGGACGTGCTCTGCCGTTGCTGCCGGACCAATCTGGTGATCCCCGATCTCGGCGATCCGGTTCACGTCGCGCGCTGGCAGGCGATCGAGCTCGCCAAGCATCGGCTCTTCTACAGCCTGATCCGTCTCGACCTGCCGGTGAAGACGAAGATCGAGGACGCGCAGGAGGGGCTCGGCTTCAAATTCCTCGCCGACTGGGCGGATGCCCGCGTGATGACCGGCCATGAGGACGGGCTGATCACCATCAACATCGCGGAAGCGGACGATGTGGAGCGCGAGATCGCCCGCAACGCCATGCAGGAGCCCTACCGGACGCTGCTCGGGCACTTCCGGCACGAGATCGGACACTACTACTGGGACCGGCTGGTCGACCATACCGACCGGCTCGACGGTTTCCGCACGCTGTTCGGCGACGAACGGGCCGATTATGCCGGCGCGCTCTCCACCCATTACGCGCAGGGCGCGCCGCCCGACTGGCGCGACCGTTTCGTCTCGGCCTATGCGAGCAGCCATGCCTGGGAGGATTTCGCCGAGACCTTCGCGCACTACCTGCACATGGTCGACACGCTCGAGACGGCCTATGCCTTCGGCCTGAGGCTCAGGCCGAAGACGCGGGAGACGCCGGTCGAGGTGACGACGATCGATTTCGACCCCTATCGGCCGACCGACTTCCATACGCTGCTCGACGCCTGGAAGCCGCTGACGCGGTCGATGAACGCGATCAACCGGTCGATGGGCCAGCAGGACGTCTATCCGTTCCAGATCGTCCCGGCGGTGGCGGAGAAGCTCGCCTTCATCGACGGCGTCGTGCGCGCCCCGCACGCGGCCTGACGGACAACGCGCTGTCGATCGCCCTTCGCGGCGGCGCGGCGCCGAAGCGACATCCGGCAAAAGAAAAGCCCGCCGCGGCTGCGGCGGGCTCTTTCGCGATCCGTGATCGAGCGATCAGTTGTCGCTCTGGACGCAGTGCGGAATACCATCCGGGCTCGGATTCCAGGTGCCGTTGGTGCCCGGAGCGCAGCCGCGGTCGTTGGTGTTGTAGCCGTAACGGTCGTCATAGCCGCGATGCTCGGGGCCGACATACCGGCCGTGGCGATAGTCGTCGCGGGGGCCATAGCCGTAGTCGTCGGCATATTGCGCGGCCGCGAACGAGGTGGCGCCGGCAAGGGTCGCGAGCGAGAGGGTGGCCATCTTGAGGAACGTGTTCATGGGTCGTCTCCTTCACAGGTTGGACGACGACCAATCATTCGGCAACCATACGGTTCCGTCCGCGCGACGGCGGATTCGCTCACAATCGATCACGCTGCCTTGAGCGTCTCCGATGCGTCGCCGGCGTCAGCAGCCCGCGGCGTTTCGATCGCAGCCGAGATGCAGGCCGGCCTTTTCGGTCACGCCCGCGCTGATCAGAAGGGCGACGATCTCGCGCATTTCCGGCGCATCGGCATAAAGATCGCCGATCCAGCGCGCCTCGCGCACGACATCGATGACACGGCCGTCCCGCTTCGCGCGGGACACGACGTGACGGGCACCAGCCTCCCAATATCTCTGCATCGCCGGCTCTCCAAGTCCGCCCCCGGCCAGAGCACACTCTACTGCGCAATTGTGACGGTGCGACTGCAAAGTGAAGGCGGCAGAGACTTTTTATAGCCGGGGGCACCGGCAAGCAGAGGCGGCGCTTGGAGAGACGTGCACCAAGGGGCCGCACGGCGCCCGACCGGCATTTCCGCGCCTGTTCCTCGCCTGTTCCTCGCACCTGCAGAACGAGACCGCCGGAGCGAGACGGGGGGGCGAGCGCAATGTCGGAGCTCGGGCCGGCACGGTCATCGGGAGGACGCGCATGTCGCGCCGCCGGGGTGCGCGGCAACATCCATCGGGATCGTGGCGATGAGAAGCGCCGGCCGAGCCGTCTATGTGCGAGCCGTCTATGTAAACGGCGATGCGTAGCTCGACTCGCTGATGATCTTCCGGTAGGCGCGCACCATGTATTCGTAGGAGGGCAAGGATCGGAGTTGCCGCCTGGAATAAGCGCGCATGTGCGAAACCTTCTCGCGGTTTCCGACCAGATCGCTCAGGTGGCCGTGCAGCGTTGCGGTGTCGCCGGGTTCAAAGAACACGGCATTCTTTCCTTCGCGCACCTGTTCGACGATGCCGAAGACGGGGGTGGTGACGATGGCGAGGCCCGCGCCCATGGCCTCGAGAATGACGGTCGGATAGCTCTCCATTCGCGACGCGCACACGAAGACATCGGCGGCCGTGAAGTAGGGCGCGACATCGCCCGTTTCACCGACCACGACGACTCGTTCTCGCAAGGGCGCCGGCAAGGCGGCGACCGCTGCGGCGAGCGCCTCGCTGTAAGGCCCCGGGCGATCGCCGACGATGTAGATCCGGAAAGGCAGCGCCGCCACCTCGTCGTCGGAAAAGCCGTACAGGGCCGAGATGATGTCGAGCTGCGATTTGCGCGCGCACACCGTGCCGACCGAGAGAAACACCAGAGCATCGTCGTCGATGCCAAGTCGAGCACGCGCCTCGGCACGGCTCAGTTGCGTCCCGCCCGGCGCGACATAACCATTCTTGATCGTCATCGTGACATTGTTGCGATCCAGGGTCGCGTAGGTCCGCGCGGTCGCATGCGCCACGAAGACGAGGCGGTAGACTTTGGAGAAACAGCTGCGCACCACATCCTTAAGAGTGTCGCTCCAGTCCGCGAAGTAGCTTTCGCCTTCGCCTTCATGGATATTCCAGATGCTGCCAAGGCCGATATTTCTGGCGGCGTCCACAGCAAAGAAGCAATGCAGTGTATTGGCGAATACGGTCGACAAACGCCGCGCGGAAAACTCCGCTTCAACGAGACGCAGCCAGCCCTGGTAGATCTCCCGCGTGCAGTTCCAGCCCGGCAGGGGAGGGAGAATCCTGACCATGATGCCATGGCTGGCAAGGGCCGTTGCCAGCGGGCCGCCGGCCAGCGAGAAGACCACCGGCTTGATCGCAGCGGAGCGGGAGAACTCGATGACCAGGTTGTAAAGATGACGCGATGCGCCTTCCCAGTTCATGTTGTGGGAGACGAATCCAACGATCAACGGCTCTGCGGACGGCGGTGCGACGACGGTGGGAATTGATTTGAAGGCGACGCCGGCGCGCGTGAAACCCGGATTGAAGTAAGGGTCTTGCCGCTCCCCGTGGCGCGCCAGATAGGCCGCGACCTCATCGGGATCGTCGCCAAAGCCGCGGGTGAAGCCTTCATGATGGATCAGTTCGGCATTGGGCGTGTAAACGCTGCGGAAGCCGCCGTCCTGCAGGCGAAAGCAAAAATCGGGATCGTTGAAGGCGACGGCGAAATTCTTCTCGTCCAGGCCGTCGAACCGAAGATAGAGACTACGCGCGACGAGCATACAGGCCGCGGTCACGGCAGAGCAGTTCCTGGCCGCCGCGATCAGGCTGCAATAGCCGAGGTCGTCGGGTCGGGCGAGCTTGAAGGCGTGATCGCACGCCCCCCCTTCCAGGCCCGACAGCACGCCCGCGTGCTGGACGCGGCCATCGGCATAACGCAGCAGCGCGCCGACCGGGCCGACGCCCGGCAGCAGGGCATAGCCGACCATGCTGCTCAGCCATCGGGGATTGATCACCTCGGTATCGTCGTTGAGCAGGAGAATAAAGGGGCTGTCGACCTGTGCCGCGGCCCAGTTCATTTTTCTCGAGAAACTGAAGGTCTTGTCTTGCGGATCCCACCAGATCACCCTCGCCCCGAGCGCGCCGAGCTCTGCCTCGACCTCCTCGCGAATCCATCCATCGCCGACAATGACGACTTCATAGTTTCGATAGGTGGTCTTCTTCAGTGAGGCCACGCAATTGCGCAGCACGGAGAGCGAGGCGTGGGTCGGAATGAGGATGCTGACGCGCGGACCGTCATCCGGAAAATCGATATGATAGAAGGCGTTGCCGCCGCGGACGGCGAAGTCCGGCCGGATGGCGACACCTGCCGAGCCGCGGCGCCCGAGCGCGTCCTGCACGGCCTTGCGTCCGGCCTCGAAGCTATAGGATTTCTGGGCGCCGCCTTCCGTCGGGGATGCGGTGGAGCCGGCATGCGAACGCCAGTGATACAGAATGCGGGGAATATGATGGACCTTCCGCGCGATCTCCGTCGCCCGCAATGCGAAGTCATGGTCCTGCGAGCCCTCATATCCAACCCGCAATCCGCCCAGGGCTTCCCAGATTCCCCGTCGCACGCTCAGGCACTGGCCGGCATACATATAGGTCAGAAGCAGTTCGGGAGACCAGTCCGGCTTGAAATGCGGATCGAATCGCTGCCCGTTCTCGTGCATCTTGTCGGAGTCGGAATAGACATAATCGACGGCTTCGTCTGTTGCGAAGGCCAGGGCGATCTCGGCGAGAGCGTCCCATGACAGCTCGTCGTCGGCGTCGAGCAGGACGATGACCTCCCCCGCGCTGAGCGCAAAGGCGTCATTGGTGTTGCGGCTGATATGACCGTTGTCGCGGCGGTAATGCGTCTTGATGCGGCGATCGCGCGCTCCGTAGGAGCGAAGGATATCGTGGACGCTCCCATCGGTCGACGCATCGTCCGAAATGCAGATCTCGAAATTCTGGTAGAGCTGAGAATAAAGAGATTCGATCGCCCTGATCAGGAAGGGGGCGGGCGTATTGTAAACCGGGATCAGCACAGAGATGAACGGCAACTGCGCCTGCGCCGTTTCGAGCCGCCGTCTCAGGGATGTTTCCTGCCTGAGGTTCCAGCGCGTCGCCTGGAGATAGGCTTCGTAACGATCGCCGCTGTTGGCGCTGCGCCAGGCGATCAGTCCTTCCTTCCGCCCGTGGGTGATGTAATGCCCGCAAGGTTCCATTCCTGACGCGGCAACATCCGGATTGTACTCGAGATAATGTCTGACGCTGAACGCGGGGCTCGGATCACGAAGTTCTTTCCAGCCGAACTGAATATAATGCTCCAATGGATTGACATTCGCTGATTTTACATCATTATAAGTGTCTAGGTACCAATTGACATCGAAGTGCGGGCTCGGATTGCGCCCTTCCTTCCAGCCGTGCTCCATGAAATGCAAATAGGGGTCCAATCCCGCATTTTGTAGGTCGGGATTTGTGGCGCGATACCAGTCCTCGTCGAAGAGTGGACCGGACCGGAGAGGGGGTTCCGCCGGAGGAGCCGGGTCCGGAACGACGAGATGCTCGGCGGCCGGGTCAAGGCCGGAGCCTGGACCGGGCGCGGCGGCGAACGCCGTCGCGGCGGGAGAGGAGGGAGGTGATGGCGCGGCGTCGTCCTCCCCCGATATCGGCCGTTTCATGCGGTGCTTGTTGCGGTAGTTGCGCCGCTTGGCGTGGTTGAGGGGGTGTCGGAAGGCGGCGCGGATCGCGAGCCGCGCGCCATCGGCCGAAACGAGGCGTCGCAGGGGATGGGTCGGCTCGAGCGTACCCACCTCCTGCTCCGTCGCGCCAACCGCTCTTTCAGCGTCCGGCCCCGTGCCGTCCCGGTCATGCTGCCCTTGCGCGATATCGCCGATGGAGCGGGCCAATTCTGCTCTCTCGTCCTTCGTCGCGTGCGATCCGCCGATTTCGATCAGCAAGAGGGGGTTTCCGCAGCTTCTTCGGCTGGCGGGCGGCGGCCGCTTCGGCTCCTGATCGCAGGCCCTATGGAGGGCGGCGAAAGTACAGAGCCACAAGCGGCTTCGGATATGCTGCGGGCATAGGCCTCGATGCCCTCAACGCAAGGGAGGCCGGGCAAGGCCCGATCCTCCCAGAACGCATCCCGACGTTCATCCGCACAGCGAATGGCCTCGAAACGATCGACCATGATGAATCGCCCCCTCGTGAGACGATCGTAGCGAGAGGCCTGGCGCGTCGCCAGCGTCAGGCAGCCGCGGCCGTGGCGGTCGCGTCGCCGGCCCGCATTGCCGTCGGGCCGGGGCGGCACCCGGGGGCCGCCCGCTCGATGACGGCGGAGCGTGGCAGCAGGTCGGCGACGCGACGCCTCGGCGCTCATCGGGCGGCGGCATCCAGAAGGGAGCGCCGACCAAGGCTCGACTGTGCAGCGTGAACGGGGGAGCGGGCAGGCTATGGCAGCCTGGCCGCAGTAGAGACGAAACGGGACGGCCCGTCAGCAAAGCCAGCGGCTCTGGTGTCAGAGCATCGACACCAGAGCCTGCCAAGCCCTTGAAAGGTTTGGTGGGCGATCACGGGCTCGAACCGTGGACCCGCTGATTAAGAGTCAGCTGCTCTACCAACTGAGCTAATCGCCCGCCGGCACCGGCGCGGCCGGTGCGGAACGGGCGGGTAATTAGCAAAGGCCTTCCGGTCTGTCCACCCCTTCGCGGTGCCGCATCACCGCTTTTACGAAACGGCGTTTCAGGCCCGTTCCGCCGCGGGTGCCGCCGCCTCGGCGAGAACCTGCTCCGAGAGCGCCCGGTGGTCGATCTTGCCGGTGCCGAGGAGGGGCAGCGCATCGACCGTGAGGATCGTGCGCGGCATAGCGAGTTCAGGCAGGCCGCGGGTTCGCGCGAGCCGGCGGAAGGTTTCCGCGTCGGTGCCCGGCCGTTCCGTGACGAGCACCACCTCTTCGCCTTTCCGCGCATGCGGCACGGCGAGGGCGGCGTGGCCGTGTTCCGGCCAGAGCTCGGCCGCCACCGCCTCGACCGCGGCGAGCGACACCATCTCGCCGCCGACCTTGGCGAATCGCCGCGCCCGGCCGGCGATGGTGACGAAGCCGTCCGAATCGATCGTCACGATGTCGCCGGTATCGTGGAAGCCGTCGGCCGGCGGCTCGAGCACGCCCGGCGCCGCGGCGCGCAGATAGCCGCGCATGACGTTCGGTCCGCGCACCATCAGCCTTCCGCCCTCGGCGAGCCCGTCCACCGGCGCGAGCCGCGCCTCGATGCCGGGCAGCAGCCGGCCGACCGAGCCGGGGCGATTCGCCATCGGCGTGTTGATGGCGATCACCGGCGCGGTCTCGGTCGTGCCGTAGCCCTCGAGAATGCGCAGGCCGAAGCGCTCCGACCACACGCGGCGGGTCTCGGGCCGGACCCGCTCGGCGCCGGCGAAGACATAGCGGATCGAATAGAAATCATAGGCGTGCGCCATCCGCGCATAGCCCGTCAGGAAGGTGTCGGTGCCGAGCAGGATGGTGGCGTTCACGCCATAGGCGATCTCCGGCACGATCCGGTAGTGCAGCGGCGAGGGGTAGAGCACCGTCTTCACCCCGGCGAAGAGCGGCAGCAGCGTGCCGATCGACAGGCCGAAGGCATGGAAGAGGGGAAGGGCGTTGAGGACGACATCCTCGCCGCCGAAATCGATCACCGCGCTCGCCTGAAAGCGGTTCGCCTGGATCGCCCGGTGCGACAGCGACACGCCCTTCGGCACGCCCTCCGAGCCGGAGGTGAAGAGCACCACCGCCTCGTCCCCGGCGTCGCGGCTCGCCCCGGCCCGCCGGGCGAAGAAGAGCGGCGCGCGGGCCGCGAGCGCCGCGGCGAGCCGGGCGCGCCGGCCGATCGCGTCGCGCAGGTCCTCGAGATAGACGACCCGCGCATCCCGTTCGAGCGCCGCCAGCAGCGTGCCGAGCCGCGCCTGTTCGACGAAGCGGCGCGAGGTGACGACGGTGCGGATCTCGGCCGCCGCGAGCGCCGCGGCAATGCCCGCCGCGCCGGCCGTGAAGTTGAGCATGGCCGGAACCCGGCCGGTCGCCTGCAGGGCGAAGAAGGCGACGACGGTCGGGATGGCGTTCGGCAGCAGGAGGCCGATCCGCTCGCCCCGCCGCGACAGGGCGGCGAGCGGCCGGCCGAGCGCGAAGGCGCCGGCGATCAGCCGTCGGTAGCCGACCGGCGCCGCGGCGATGTCATCGAGCACGGCGCGGCTGCCGGCGCGCTTCGCCGCGGCGACGAGCGAATCGAAGAGCGGCGTGTCGATCGGGCTGGTCGCGAACACCATCTCGACCATCAGCGCCTGCAGGCGACGGCCCGCTTCGGCGCGGCGGCGGCGGCCGACCAGCCCCTCGGCGAGCGCCATCGGCCGCGGCGGCAGCACGGTCAGCCGGATCGACGGAAAGAGCCGGCGGCGCACCTTGCCCTTCAGCCGCGAGACGATCGAATATTGCGCGCCCTCGATGCGGATGGGGATCACCGGCACGTCGGCGAGCGCGGCGATCAGCGCCGGGCCGTCATAGACCTTCATCAGCGCGCCGGTGACGGTGATCCGGCCCTCGGGGAAGATGACGAGGCGCTGGCCGGCCTGGACCCGTTTCACCATCGCGCGGATGGCGAAGGGGCTCGTCGGATCGACCGGCACGAGATCGAAGAACAGGAAGGCCGGGCGGACCCACCAGCGCTTCGCGATGTGGGTGTTGATGGCGAAGACGGGCCGGCCGGGCAGCAGGCAGCCGATCAGCACGGCGTCGAGGAAGGAGGTGTGGTTGGCGACGACGACGGCCGGGCCGTCGCCCTCGCCGTAATGCGCGAGGCCCTCCACCCGGGCGCGGAAGAGGAGCTTCAGGAGCCGCGCGCCGAGCCCCTTGATCGCCTCCTGCGGCATCAGCCGGAGGCAGATCAGCGCGACGATCACATTGGCGAGGCCGAGCAGGACGAGGAGCGCCGGCGTCGACAGCCCGACCGCGAGGCCGACCGCGGCGAGGATGGTGCCGCCGACCATCAGCGCGGCATTGAGGATGTTGTTGCCGGCGATCGCCGCGGAGAGTTCGTGTCGCTCGGCGCGGGTCTGCAGCAGCGCATAGAGCGGCACGGTGAAGAGGCCGCCGCCGAAGGCGACGAGCATCAGGTCGACGACGACGCGCCAGCCGGCGAGATGGCCGAGAAAGGCCGCCGCGCCGATCGGCCCGCCGGCGGAGAGGCCCGGAACATGACCGGCGGCGACCGCGAGATCGACCATGCCGATCGCCATCAGGAGCGCGCCGACGGGCGTGTGGCGGCCGGAGATCCGCCCGGCGAGGAGCTTTGCCGCGCCGGCCGAGCCCGCGCCGATGCCCACCACGAAGGCGCCGACGAGGATGTTGGCGACGATCTCGTCGACCTCGAGCGTCGTGCGGGCGAATTCCGGGAACACGCTCATCACGATCAGCCCGACCATCCAGAACCAGGAGATGCCGAGCGTGGCGAGGAAGGTAGTGCGGTTGCGGCGGACCGCGGCGAGCGCCGCGCCGCTCGTCTCGACGAAGGAGAAGGAGAGCGGCGGGGCGTCGGCGGCGGGCGGGGCCGGTGGCACGAGGAAGGCGGCGACCGTGCCGATCACGGCGACGACGATCAGGCCGGCGACGGCGACCGCCTCGCCGCCGAGCCCGATCGCGAGGCCGCCGAACAGCGTGCCGCAGAGCACGGCGACGAAGGTCGAACCTTCGAAGAGGGCGTTCGCGGCAATCAGCCGGTCCGGTCCGACGAGCCGCGGCAGCAGGGCGTATTTCGCCGGGCCGAAGAGGGTCGACTGCGTCGCATAGAGGAACAGGCCGAGCAAAGCGAGCGGCGCCGAGCCGATCAGCAGCGCCGTGCCCGAAAGGAGCGCGAGGCCGACCTCCGCGACGCGCGTCCAGCGCACCACCTTCGCCTTGTCGACCGCGTCGTTGAGCCGGCCGGAGAAGCCGGAGAACAGGAAATAGGGCAACATGAACACCGCGCCCGACAGCGTCACGCTCACCTGCGGCGAGAGGCCGAACAGGCTCGCGCCGCGATAGGCGACCATGAAGCCGAGCGCGCTCTTCAGAACGTTGTCGGCGAAGGCGCCGAAGAACTGCACGACGAACAGCGCGAGGAAGCCCGGCAGGCGGATCAGCGGGACGTCGGAGGGCGGCGAGGAGGCATCTGCGGCGATGTCGGCCATGGCGGATCCCGGGAGAGACCGGAAGCGTCGCGCCATTGCGGGGCGGAAGCAAGCCGGTGACAATTGATCGATGTTCAATTTCTCTCCTAGCAGAGTTTTGAACGGCGTTCAATATGTGCTACGACGCGCGTCGGGGCGCATTGCGGGGCGGGAGAGAGCATGGCGCGACGCAACGATCATTCGCCGGACGAGCTGCGCCGGCTGGCGCTCGATGCGGCACGCCGCCTCGTCGCCGAGGAGGGGCTGCGCGGCCTCACGGTACGCCGTGTCGCGGAGCGCATCGGCTATGCCCCCGGCACGCTCTACAATCTTTTCGCCAATCTCGACGAACTGGTGCTGCGGCTGAACGCCGAGACCCTCGACCGCATGGCCGAAGCGCTCGCCGCGGCTGCGGCCTGTCCACCCATGGAGCGGGCGGCGGCACTGGTCGAGGCCTATTTCGACCGGATCGAGGCCGAGCCCTTCGCCTGGGGGGTGCTCTTCGAGCACCGGCTGCCGGCCGGCACGGCGCTGCCGGACTGGTACGGCGCGCGGCTCGACCGGCTGATCGGCATCGCGGTCGCCGCGCTCGAGCCCTTGATGACGGCCTGGCCGGTGCTCGAGCGGCGCCGTGCCATCGTCGCCATGTGGGCCGGGCTGCACGGCATCTCGACGCTCGCCGTCGGCTCGAAGCTCGCGCTCGTCGGTCCCGGCGATCCGCGCGCGCTCGGCCGCCTGCTCGTGTCGCGCGTCATCGCCGCGGGGCCGCCCTGAGGCGCGCCGCCGTCTTTGCGCCGCCGTCTTGCGTCGTGCCGGCGCTTGGCGCAGGGTCGCGCCGGGCCGGCGGAGCGACGGGCATGGCGGCGGATCGGGCGATGCAAGGGGCGACGGGCGGGGCGACGGCCGAGAGCGCCGCCACCTTGCCGCGATCGCGCTTTCTGCAGCTGGCGCGGCTCGCCGATCCGGCCGTTCCCGCCGGTGGCGGCGTGCTGGCGCCGCTCGGACCGGATGATCTCGCCGATCTGCTCGCCCGGGCCGATGCGCATGGCGTTGCGCCCCTGGTGCTGCGCCATCTCGCGGCGCGCCGTGAGCCGGAGGTCGTCGCCCTCTGCGCGCCGTTGCGGGCGCAGGCGGCCGAAGCGGCGGAGCGTGCGGCACGGCTGCGCAAGCACGCCGGCATCCTCGTCGCGCGCCTGCGCGCCCACCGGCTGCCGGCCGTGCCGGTCGGCGGCACGGTGTTCGCCCGCCGCCTCTATGCGGACCCGGTGCTGCGGCCGCACGACGAAATCCGCCTTCTCCTGCCGAAGGGCGTGATCAAGGCGGTCGAGCACGAGCTCTCCGATCTCGGCTTCGGCATCGCGCCCTATCAGAAGGGATGGGAGCGGCTCGATCGCTTCTGGACGCACGCGGCCGAACCCTCGGTCGGCGTCCGCCTGCTCGGCGACCTGGTGCCCTCGCCGCGGCTGCGCCGGCACGTGACGCTCGACTATGCGGCGATCGCCGGCGAGGAGGGGCCGACCGCGGCGGAACGGCCGGCGCGCCTGCTCGCGGTCGCGGCGGTGACCGCGACCGTCGATGGTCCGTTCGGGCGGCTGATCCAGCTCGTCGACGTGCTGCAGGCCGCCCGCGGCGTGCGCAGCGCCCTCGAGGAACTGGCGCTCGACCGGCTCGCCGAGAAGACGGGCGCCCGCACCGCGATCGTCGCCGCGCTCGACCTTTCGGCCCGCGTCTTCGGCGATCGCCAGCCCGCCGCGCTCGCCGCGGCGCTCGGCCACAGCCGCTACACCCAGCTCGCGCGGCGGCTGCTCGATCCCGGCGCGATCGCCGAGCCGGCGGCCGAGGATGCCGCGGCGCCCGGCTGGCGGCGCGCGGCGTTCCGCTTCCTGCTGACGCGCACGCCGCGCCGCCCTGCCGTCTCGCCTTCGAGCCCCGGCAATGCTATCGCTTCGAAGCGGACAGTCTGAACGAGGGGCGCGGCGTGCAGACGGCGGATATCGCGGCGGCGCTCGCGCGGACGAGTTTCTTCGGCGGGCTCGACAAGGCGGACCTTCATCGGCTCGCGCAGATCACGCGCGTCTCGAGCTATCCGGCCGAGCACATCCTGTTCCATCAGGGTGACGAGTCGGACGGGCTCTATTGCGTCGTCGACGGCATCATCCGCATCTTCCTCACCGCCGATGACGGCCGGGAGATCACCATCCAGCTGTTCGAGGAGGGCGAGATCATCGGCGAGATCGCGCTGCTCGACGGGCTGCCGCGCAGCGCCGGCGCCGCCACATTGACCGCCGCGACGGTCGTCTTCGTGCCGCGCCAGCCCTTCCTCAACCTGCTCGATTCCTCCTCCGGCATCCAGATGGAGATCATCCTCAGCCTCTGCGAGCGACTGCGGCAGACCAATGAGCAGGTCAACCGCGCGGTGTTCCAGGATCTGCGGCAGCGGTTGCTCGTGCTGCTGCGCCAGCTCGCGCTGATCCATGGCCGGATCGAGAAGGACATGGCGGTGGTCGAGCTCGATCTGACCCAGGGCACGCTGGCGCAGTTGCTCGGCGCCAGCCGCGAGGCGGTCAACAAGCAGATCCGCGCCCTCATCAAGGAGGGCAAGCTGTCGGTCGACGGCCATCGCCTGCTCGTCCACCGCTCGGCGGTCCGCGAGGCCTGAGCCGGCCTCACAGCGTCTTGTTGAGCGCGACGAGGTCGATCGTCGTGCCCTGGCCGAGATCGACCGGCGTGACGATGCCGCTCCGCCATCCGGCCTTCTGGAACAGCCGCGCCGCGTCGCGGGGCGCGAAGGCGGCGAGCGAGCCGACCGCGGCGTGATGCGCCGTCGCCTCGGCGACGGCGAGGAGGCTGCGGCCGAAGCCGCGCTTCTGCTGCTCCGGCGCGACGAAGAAGCCGACCGCGCAGGGCAGCGCGCCGGTGCCGACCCGCGTCCAGCCGCCCGAGGCGACGAGCCGCTCGCCGATCTCGGCGACGAAGAAATTGCGCTGCCGGCAGAGCGCGAAGGTCTGCCGCAGATAGCGCTCGACATAGCGCTTGATGGTGAGCGCCCCGAGCGTCTCGCGGCTCGCGCCGAGCAGGGCGCGCACCTGCAGCGTCGCGAGTTCGGGAAAATCGGCGGGCGTCACGTTGCGGATGCGGGCCTCGGGAAGGCCGTAATAGACGAGGACGGTCCGGCTGTAGTGGACGGGGTCGAAATCGTCCGACCAGTCGCCGTCATAGCGGGTGCCCGGCATGGCGGTCCTGAAGATCGAGGCGGCGACGGTGGTCATCGGCGGCCTCCATGGCGGGGAAGACGGGTGAGTGCGGGCCGGCCGGTCCGAATGCCGGCGGCGCCGAAGAGAAGAAGCGCGCACAGGGCCGCGCCGGCGGCGAAGGCGACGAGATGAGCGAGGGCGGCGAGGGTCATCGGGGGGATCCGGGCTCGTTGCGGATCGAGCTTAGGCCGCCCCGCCGGGCCGGGCAGTGAACGGCGTCACAGCGGCGACCGCACACGCGCCTCCGGCTCCGCCTTTCCGGCGCCGGAATCGCGTGTTAGACAGCGCCATCCTGCCTTCCGGGGAATACCAGCGGTTCGAGATGAAGTTTGCGAAACGCCTGCGGCTCGTCGGGGCCGCCGCGACGGCGGTCCTCGCCGCCGCCCTCTCGCCGGCTGCCGCCGAGCGGATCGCCAATCCGGTCGCCGTCTTCGCCGGCCTCGACAAGATCACCGGCCGGATCATCACCTTCGACGTCTATATCGACGAGACGGTGCAGTTCGGCGCGCTGCAGGTGACGCCGCGGGTCTGCTATTCGCGCCCGCCTTCCGAGCCGCCGCGCACCGACGCCTTCGTCGAGGTCGACGAGATCACGCTCAACCGCAAGGTCAGGCAGATCTTCAACGGCTGGATGTTCGCCGACAGCCCCGGCCTCAACGCCGTCGACCATCCCGTCTATGACGTGTGGCTGACCAACTGCAAGAGCTCGTCGACGGTCGCACCGCCCAAGCGGTAGAAGTCGCCCTCGACCCGCAGCGCCTGGTCGAGCCGGCGCTGATATTCCCGCCGGGACAGGTCGATCGCGCCGAATCGCTTCAGATGCTCGGTGGTGAACTGGGTGTCGAGGAGGCGGAAGCCGCCTGCCTTCAGCCGGGCGACGAGATGGACGAGCGCCACCTTCGAGGCATCGCGGGCGGTCGAGAACATGCTCTCGCCGAAGAACGCCCCGCCGAGCCGCACGCCATAGAGACCGCCGACCAGGCGGCCGTCCTGCCAGCATTCGACCGTGTGGCAGTGGCCGAGCGCGAAGAGCTCGCCATAGACCTTGCGGATGCGGGCGTTGATCCAGGTCTTCGGCCGCTCCGGGCCGCCGCCGGCGCAGCCGTCGATGACGCCCGCGAAATCGCTGTCGATGCGGATCTCGAAGGGTTCCGCGCGTACCGTGCGGGCGAGCCGGCGCGGCAGGTGGAACTGATCGAGCGGCAGCACGCCCCGGCTCTCCGGCTCGATCCAGTAGAGCCCCGGATCCTCGGCCGATTCGGCCATGGGGAAGATGCCCACCGCATAGGCCTTGAGGAGAACCTGCGGGGTGATGTCGAAATCGCGTTCGTCGCGGCGGCCCATGCCCGACGATGGCACGCCCGCTTCCGCCGGGGAAGAGGGCGCGCGGCCGCGGTAGCACGCCGGCCGGGACCCTCTCCCGCGCCGCGGGAGAGGGTGCGGCGCCGGCTGTGCGCCGTTGCCAGGCGGAAGGCGGTCGGTGGAAGAACCCGGCGCCACGGACGGCGTTCCCCCTCTCCCGCGCCGCGGGAGAGGGCCGGGGTGAGGGCCTTCTCTTGGTTGCCGCAGAGCACCCTCACCCTTCCGGCCTACGCGTCTCGGACGTCTTCGGCGTCCTGCGACGCCAAGGCCGGAAGCCCTCTCCCGCCAGCGGGAGAGGGAGGGGGCGGCGCCGTCTGTGCGCCGTTGCCAGGCGGAAGGCGGTCGGTGGAAGAACCCGGCACGCCGGCCGGGACCCTCTCCCGCGCCGCGGGAGAGGGCAGGGTGAGGGCTCTTTCTTCCCTCACGCCGGGGCGGCGAGCTTCTTTTCCAGCCAGTGGATGTCGTAGCGGCCGTCGGCGATGTCGGGGTCGTCGACGAGCTGGCGGAACAGCGGAATCGTCGTCTTGATGCCGTCGACGATGAACTCGTCGAGCGCGCGGCGCAGCCGCATCATGCATTCGACGCGGTTGCGGCCGTGCACGATCAGCTTGCCGATCAGGCTGTCGTAATAGGGCGGGATCCGATAGCCCTGATAGACGCCGGAATCGATCCGCACGCCGAGGCCGCCCGGCGGATGGTAATAGGAAATGGTGCCCGGCGAGGGCGCGAAGGTGCGCGGGTCCTCGGCATTGATGCGGCACTCGATGGCGTGGCCCTGGAAGCGGACGTCCTTCTGGGTGAAGGAGAGGCCGCTGCCGGCGGCGACGCGGATCTGCTCGTTGACGAGATCGATGCCGGTGATCGCCTCGGTCACCGGATGCTCGACCTGCAGGCGGGTGTTCATCTCGATGAAGTAGAACTCGCCGTTCTCGTAGAGGAACTCGATCGTCCCCGCGCCCGAATAGCCCATCTCCGCCATCGCCTTGGCGACCACGCCGCCGATCCGGTCGCGCTCCTCGGCGTTGAGGGCGGGCGAGCCCGCCTCCTCCCAGACCTTCTGGTGGCGGCGCTGCAGCGAGCAGTCGCGCTCGCCGAGATGGACGGCATTGCCCTTGCCGTCGCCGAGCACCTGGATCTCGATATGGCGCGGCTTCTGCAGGTATTTCTCGATATAGACGGCGTCGTCGCCGAAGGCGGCCTTCGCCTCGGAGCGAGCGGTGGCGAGCGCCACCGACAGCTCGTCGCCGTTCCGCGCCACCTTCATGCCACGGCCGCCGCCGCCGGCGGAGGCCTTGATGATCACCGGGAAGCCGATCTCCGCGGCGATCCGGTGCGCGTCCGCATCGTTCGAGACACCGCCTTCCGAGCCCGGCACGACCGGGATGCCGAGCCGCTGCGCGGTGCGCTTCGCCTCGATCTTGTCGCCCATGGTGCGGATATGCTCGGCCTTCGGGCCGATGAAGGTCACGCCGTGCGCTTCGAGGATTTCGGCGAAGCGGGCGTTCTCCGACAGGAAGCCATAGCCCGGATGGACGGCCTCGGCGCCGGTGATCTCGCAGGCGGCGAGGAGCTGCGGGATGTTGAGATAGCTGTCGCGTGCCGGCGGCGGGCCGATGCAGACGCTCTCGTCGGCGAGCCGGACGTGCATGGCGTCGGCGTCCGCCGTCGAATGCACCGCGACGGTCTGGATGCCGAGCTCCTTGCAGGCCCGCAGCACCCGCAGCGCGATCTCGCCGCGATTGGCGATCAGGATCTTGTTGAACATCGGCGCCGGACCGCTCACTCGACGATGGCGAGCGTCTCGCCATATTCGACCGGCTGGCCGTCCTCGATCAGCAGCGCCTTCACCGTGCCGGCGCGCGGCGAGGGAATCTGGTTCATCGTCTTCATCGCCTCGACGATGAGGAGGGTCTGCCCCTCGCGCACCACCTGGCCGATCTCGACGAAGGGCCGTGCGCCGGGCTCGGGGGCGCGATAGGCGGTGCCGACCATCGGCGAGGGGACGGCGCCCGGATGGCCGGCGCCATAGGCGGGAGCGGCGGGAGGGGCCGGGGCGGCGGCGGCCGCTGCCACCGGTGCGGCGGCGGCGACCGGCGCCGCGACATGGACGGCGGCCGGGGCGATGGTGACGTTGCGCGCTACGCGGATGCGCAGATCCTGGTGTTCGACCTCGATTTCGGTGAGATCGGTCTCGGCGAGAAGCAGCGCGAGCTCCCGGATCAGCTCCTGGTCGATCGAGGATTTCTCACCGTTCTTCTTGGTCGTCATTCGGTCCGTTCTTTCCTGTCGTCCGCTCCGGCGCCGTCAGGACGCGACGAGCGGGCGGATCGCCTCGAGCGCGAGGACATAGCCGCGCGGCCCGAAGCCGCAGATGACGCCCGTCGCCGCCGGCGACACGTAGGAATGGTGCCGGAAGGCTTCGCGGGCAAATACGTTCGAAAGATGGAGTTCGATCGTCGGCAGCGCCACGGCGCGCAGCGCGTCGTGCAGCGCGATCGAGGTGTGGGTGTAGGCGCCGGGATTGATCACGATGCCCTTCGCCGCCTCGAAGGCCTCGTGGATCCAGTCGACCAGCTGGCCCTCGTGATTCGACTGCCGGAAGTCGACCGAAAGGCCGAGCCGCTCGCCCGCCTCGCGCGCCTGCGCACCGATCTCGGCGAGCGTGCTGGTGCCATAGATGCCCGGCTCGCGGCGGCCGAGCATGTTGAGATTGGGACCGTTGAGGACGAAGACCGGGATCGACATGCGTAAGGCCGGCTCTGGCTCCGGAGAGCGCTGCGACGATCGAAAAAGTCGGCCGGTTATAAGTGCTCGCCCCGGAAAGGGGAAGCCCCGCGGCGCGGGCGCGGCTTCCCTTCGGGAATCTCCGCCTCAGCAGGTGGTGGAGCCGCAGGCCCGCACGGAGTCGATCCGCTTCTTCAACTGGTCGTAGCCGACGGCGCCGACCACCACCTCGTCGCCCACCACATAGGAGGGCGTGCCGTTGATGCCGAGCCGCTCGGCGAGGCCGTAGACCTCGGTGAGCGTGTCGTTGACGAGGGCGGTCTGCATCGCCTTGCGGACGTCCGCCTCGTCGAGGCCGACGCTCTTCGCGGCCGCCAGCGCCCGGGCACCGTCGGCCTGACCACGGCCGGTGATCAGCGCATCGTGGAACGCGCCGTATTTCTCCGGCGCGATCTCGTTGACGGCCACGGCGACCTGCGCCGCCTCGCCCGAGCCCGGTCCGAGCACCGGGAATTCCTTGAGCACGACGCGCAGCTTCGGATCCTCGTCCATCAGCCGGCGCAGGTCGGAATAGGCGTGGCGGCAATAGCCGCAATTGTAGTCGAAGAACTCGACCAGCGTGACGTCGCCCTTCGGGTTGCCGAGCACGACCTGGCGCGGCGAGTCGAAGATCGCCTTGGCGTTCTGGTCGATGCCGGACTTGCGCTCGGCCTGCTCGGCCGCGACGCGGCGCTTGTCGAGCTCGGCCATCGCCTGCTGGATGATCTCCGGGTTCTGCAGGATGTAGTCGCGGACGATCGCCTCGACCTCCTGCTTGTCGGTCCCGCTCAGCGCAAGGGAGGGCGCGGCGGCGAGCGCGAGCGGAACGAAGGCGGCGAGGGCCGCCACAAAGCGCAGTCTCGACATGGCGGGTTCGGGCTCCTTCGTTCGTCCGGCGGCGTTGAGTCGGGCGCCTACCGGGTCTTCGGCGGCGGCTGATAGGTCAGGATGTCGTCGGCACGCAACCAGCCGGGCGAACCGCGCTTCAGGCCGTTCTGGGCGCGCTGGGCGTGCATCTTGGCGTCCTTGATCTCGCCCTCGACGAAATCGCCCTGCGCGGTGGCGAGCTCGGCGAGCGCCGTGTCGCCGCGCATCGCATAGGCCCGCGCCAGCTGGCGATAGCCGATCGAGAAATTCGGATCCGCCTGCAGGCCGACGGTGAGGTTCTTCACCGCCTCGTCGACATTCTTCGGGTCGCCGGTCTCGACGAGGGCGTGGCCGAGCAGGACCTTGAGCAGGCCGGAGGAGGAGGCGAGCGAGACGGCCTTGCGCAGCGGCGGCACGGCCTCGCGCGGCCGGCCGGTCTCGAGCAGGATCTGGCCCTTCAGCTCGTGGAAATAGGGGAAGTTCGGCGAGGCCTTGATCAGCCCGTCGACCTGGCGCAGCGCATCCGCCGCATTGCCGAGCCGATAGGCGACGACGGCGCGGGCGTAGCGGGCGGGCAGGCTGCGGTCGGTCATCGGATAGCGCCGCATGGCGAGCTGCGGCTGCTCGGTGAAGCCGACGAGCTTTGCCCGCACGAGATCGTGGCGGGCGATCAGCTGCGCCGAATCCCTGGCGCCCCAGCTCGGGCTCGCCTTAGCGGCCGCCTCGATCTGGTCGATGCGCTCGGTCGGCATCGGATGGCTCTGCGCATAGGGGTCGACCCGCCGCGACAGGAACATCGTGTCCTCGGCGAAGCGGCGGAAGGTGGTGAGCATGCCGGCGGCGGACTGGCCCGTGGCGGCGAGATACTGGAGCGCCGACTGGTCGGCGGCATATTCCTCGGAGCGGGCATAGGCGAGGAGATTGCGCCGGGCGATCTCGCCGACGCCGGCGCCGAGCCCCATGCCGGCACGCGCCGTGTCGGCCGAGCCGCCGATCGCCCCGCCGACCGACACCGCCATGCCGGCGAGCCCGCCGATGAGGGCGAGCGTCTTCGCCCGCTCGAGCTGTTCGCGCAGCCGGGCGAGATGGCCGCCGGCGAGATGGCCGGTTTCGTGCGCGAGCACGCCGATCAGCTCGTTCGGCACCTTCGAATCGATGATCGCGCCGGTATTGACGAACATCTGGCGGCCGTTCGCCACGAAGGCGTTGAAGGACGGGTCGGGGATCAGGAGCACCTCGACCGAGCCGGAGCGGATGCCGGCGGCCTTGAAGATCGGCCGCAGGTAATCCTGCAGCAGCGCCTCGGTCTCGGCGTCGCGCACGATCGAGCGGCCGGCCTGCTGGGCGAGCGCGGCCGTCCCGGCCGAGGCGGCGAGCGCCCCGGCGACGAGCGCCGTCAGCGCGGCGCGGCCGATCCTTCGACAGGCGGAACGGAGCAAACCTCTCCCCCTCGCACTTCCCGCCGGCTCCCCTCGCGGGTAGAAGCGGCGGCACGTTCCCGCGCTTCCTTGCCGGGGAATTGGGGCGGCCGCAAGACCGGCCGCGGTCACAACTCGCTGAAGGGACAAGGTCATGGTGAAGCCCGGAGCCTCGCGGCGGAGCGCGATCGACCCCTTCATCGTGATGGACGTGATGACCGCCGCGGCGGATCGCGAGGCGGCCGGCGCCCGCGTCGTGCACATGGAAGTGGGCGAGCCGGGTGCGGCGCCGCCGTTCGCGGTGCGCGAGGCGGCACGGGCGGCGCTCGGGGGCGGCCGGATCGGCTATACCGAGGCGCTCGGCGCGCGGCCGCTGCGGCAGCGGATCGCCCGCTATTATGCGGAAACGCACGGCGTCGAGGTGCCGATCGGCCGGATCGCGGTGACGACCGGCTCGTCGGGCGCCTTCAACCTCTCCTTCCTCGCCGCCTTCGATGCGGGCGACCGCGTCGCGCTCACCGCGCCCGGCTATCCCGCCTATCGCAACATCCTGAAGGCGCTCGGCCTCGTGCCGGTCGAGATCGAGACCCATGCGGCGGACCGGCACGCGCTGACGCCCGAGATGCTCGCCGCGGCGCATCGCGCGGCGCCGCTCGCCGGCGTGATCATCGCGAGCCCGGCCAATCCGACCGGGACGATGATGACGCCGGAGGCGCTCGCCGCGCTCGTCGCCGCGGCCGACGATCTCGGCATCCGCTTCGTCTCGGACGAGATCTATCACGGCCTCGTCTATGACGGCGTGGCGGAGACGGCCCTGAAGCTGTCGCCGCAGGCGATCGTCATCAACTCGTTCTCGAAATATTACTGCATGACCGGCTGGCGCGTCGGCTGGATGGTGCTGCCCGACGATCTGGTGCGGCCGGTCGAGCGGCTCGCCCAGAACTTCTACATCTCCGCGCCCGACCTCTCGCAGCGTGCGGCGATCGCCGCCTTCGACGCCACCGAGGAACTGGAGGCGATCAAGGCGAGCTACGCCGCCAACCGGCTGGTGCTGATCGACCGGCTGCCCTCGATCGGCTTCGAGGACATCTTCCCGGTCGACGGCGCCTTCTATGTCTACGCCTCGGTGCGGCGCTTCTCGAACGATTCGGCCGAATTCGCCCGCCGCATGCTCGCGGAAGCCGGCGTCGCCGCGACGCCGGGGCTCGATTTCGACCAGAAGCGCGGCCATGCCTTCATCCGCTTCTCCTTCGCCGGCACCACCGCCGACATGGTCGAGGCGATGGACCGGATCGAGACCTGGCTGCGCTGAAGGGCGCGGCTCAGCGGCCGACCAGCGTCGGCGCGGCGGGCCGCAGCGGCCAGCCGCTCCGGCGCGACGGTTTCGGCACCGGCCGGTGGTCCGAGGCGGCGAACACCTCGCGGTCGAGCCGCTGCAGCGCGCTCGCCAGAATCCCGACATCGACGAGATCGAAATCGGCCGGCATCATCTCGATCCGCGTCAGCCGGCGCAGATCCGGCACGAGGCCCTCCTCGAGGCCGACATTGAAGCCGTCTTCCATCAGCCCGAAGGCGCCGAGGCCGCTGCCGGTCAACACCACCCGCTCCGGATTGATGATCGCGATCAGCCGCGCGAGACCGTAGCCGAGCGCGAGGCCCGCCTGGCGGTAGGCGAGGCGGGCGCGCTCGTCGCCGGCCTTGGCCCGCTCCTCGAAGCGGCGCATCGCCTCCGGCTCCGGATTGATCTCGGTCGGCGGCAGGTCGGGCGGCAGGTTCTCGAGCGTGCGGTAGATCGCATAGTCGGCGACATAGGCCTCGAGACAGCCGTGCCGGCCGCAGCGGCAGAGCGCGCCGCCGGGGATGTGGTTGACATGGCCGAACTCGGCGCCGGCGCCGAACGCGCCGCCGAACGGCTTGCCCTCGATGAACATGCCCATGCCGACGCCGTGCGCGATGAAGATCACCGCGAAGGTGCCGCCGAATCGCTTCGGGTCCTGCCAGTTGAGCGCCTGCGCGACCCGGTCGACATCGTTCGATATGGTCGAGGGGATGCCGAGCGCCTCGCTCACCGGGCCGGAGACCGGCACGTCGCCCTGCGCGAAGGCGGGGCTCCACAGGATCCGGCCGGTGCTCGCATCGATCACGCCCTGGGCGGCGATCGAGACCTCGGCGATCCGCTCGCGCTCGACGCCCTGGACGGCGAGATAGCTGCGCAGCGCCTCGCCGAGCGTCGGGCCGAACGCCTCGCGGTCGGCGTGATAGGTGTCGATCGTCAGCTGGGTGCGGTCGCGGGCGCGGCCGGCGAAATCGGCGAGCACGAGCGTGACGTGGTTGTGCACGATGTTGACGCCGAGCACATAGGCGGCCTCGGGATTGAGCGCGAGCGCGACGCGAGGCCGGCCGCGGCCGGCGCTCCGCGGACTGCGCTCCTCGCCTTCGGCGGTGACGACGACGTGCTCGGCGATCAGGTCGCCGGTGATCGCCGAGATCGTCGCCGGGCTGAGCCCGGTCTCCTCGCCGAGTTCGACGCGCGCGAGCGGTCCCGAGCGGCGCAGTGCGGCGAGCACCAACCCCCGATTCTGCCGGCGTACGAGCTCGGTGTCGGCTTTGTTCTGCACGCGGTTCTCTCCCTTGCAGCACGCTTAGCAAGGGGCGGCCCGCTTCCCAAGACATTTCATCGGACTAAACGGTAAGCGGTTGCATCCGTAAGGCGTTTTCGCCCGTTGGCCGGGCCTTGCGGGCGGCCCCGCCCTTGTCTCGCCGGCCGCGGCGGCGTATCGCTGACGGGATCCGGCCGATCTCGATGAGAAGCGAGGAAAGCGTCATGACCGTCGCCAGGACCGCCGAGCGCGCGATCGCCGTCGCGGCCGCCTTCGAAAAGCTCGCCGCGCATCGGACCCGGCTCGAGGCCGAGACGATGCGGGCGATGTTCGCGGCCGATCCCGGCCGCTTCGGCCGCTTCTCCGTGTCCTTCGAGGACCTCATCTTCGACTATTCGAAGAACCGCATCGACGCCGCCGCGCTCGTCGCGCTGCTCGATCTCGCCCGCGTCGCCGGCGTCGAGGAGCGGCGCGCCGCGATGTTCGCCGGCGAGCGGATCAACGTCACCGAGAACCGCCCCGTGCTGCACGTCGCGCTTCGTGCCGCGGCGGACGAGACCTATCTCGTCGACGGAAAGAACGTCGTCGAGGATGTCGCGGCCGTGCTCGCCGCGATGAGCGACTTCGCCGAGGGGGTCCGCTCCGGAGCGATCGCCGGCACCGGCGGGCGCTTCACCGACGTGGTCAATATCGGCATCGGCGGCTCCGATCTCGGCCCGGCCATGGTCACGCGGGCGCTGAGCCCCTATCGCGACGGGCCGCGGCTGCATTTCGTCTCGAATGTCGACGGCGCCCATATCGCCGACACGCTCGCCGGGCTCGATCCGGCCCGCACGCTGTTCCTCGTCGCCTCGAAGACCTTCACCACGATCGAGACGATGACGAACGCCCGCACCGCGCGGGCCTGGATCGTCGAGGCGGTCGGCGAGGCGGCGGTCGGCGATCATTTCGCGGCGATGTCGACGGCGCTCGACAAGGTCGCCGCCTTCGGCATCGACACCCGCCGCGCCTTCGGCTTCTGGGACTGGGTGGGGGGGCGCTATTCGGTCTGGTCGGCGATCGGCCTGCCGGTGATGATCGCGATCGGCGCCGAGCGCTTCCGGTCCTTCCTCGCCGGCGCCCGCGCGATCGACCATCATTTCCGTGACGCCCCGCTCGACCGCAACATCCCGGTCCTGATGGCGCTCGTCGGGATCTGGTACCGCAACGTGCTCGGCTTCCCCGCCCATGCGGTGCTGCCCTACGACCAGAGGCTCGAGCGCTTCGCGGCCTATCTGCAGCAGCTCGACATGGAATCGAACGGCAAGCGGGTGACGCTCGACGGCCGTCCGGTTCCGACCGCCACCGGGCCGCTCGTCTGGGGCGAGCCGGGGACCAATGGCCAGCACGCTTTCTACCAGCTCCTGCATCAGGGCACCGACGTCATCCCGGCCGATTTCCTCGTCGCCGCGCACGGCCACGAGGCCGATCCGACCCATCACGACCTGCTCGTCGCCAACTGCCTCGCGCAGGCCGAGGCGCTGATGCGCGGCCGCACCACCGAGGAGGCGCGCGCCCAGCTCGCCTCGAGCGGCAAGGCGCCCGGCGAGGTCGAGCGGCTGGCGCTGCACAAGACCTTCCCCGGCAACCGGCCGTCCAATCTCTTCCTCTACGACAGGCTGGACCCCTATGCGCTCGGCCGGCTGATCGCGCTCTACGAACATAAAGTGCTCGTCCAGGGCGCGATCTGGGGCGTCAATTCCTACGATCAGTGGGGCGTCGAGCTCGGCAAGGAGCTCGCCATCGAATTGCTGCCGATGGTGGAGGGGAAGGCCGATGCGGCCGGCCGCGACGCCTCGACCGCCGGTCTCGTCGCCGCGATCCGCGCGCGGAAGGGCTGACAACCCGCCGGATGCGGTTGCCGAGGCATCCTTTAGCGCCCTATAATCGTTTCAATTCCGCTTTCGGCGCCTCCCGACCCGCCTTTCGCGCGGTCCCGGCGCCGCCCCATACCGTCATCCGATCGAGGAGGCGGCCCGCAAGGGCCGGACCGGCATGAACGACATGACCCCGCTTCGCGAGAACGCTCCGCGGAAATACGGCCTCGGGGCCAGCGTCAAGCGCAAGGAAGACCTGCCGCTGATCACCGGTCACGGCTTCTATACCGGCGACTACACCCCCGCCGGCACGCTGCACGCCTTCGTGCTCCGCTCCTCGATGGCGCATGCCCGGATCGCGCTCTCCGGGCTCGACGAGGCCCGTGCGGCGGAAGGCGTCCGCCTCGTGCTGACCGGCGCGGATGTCGCCGACTATGCCGGCCCGCCGGCGAAGGTGGTGCCGACGAGCGCCGACGGCACGCCGGCCAGGGTGCCGGCCCGTCCGCTCCTCTGCCGCGACACGGTCCGCCATGTCGGCGATCCGATCGCCTTCATCGTCGCCGAGACGCTCGATGCCGCGAAGGCCGCCGCCGAGCTGATCGGCGTCGATTACGACGCGCTGCCGGCGGTCACCGATGGCCGGGCCGCGCTCGGCCCCGATGCGCCGATCGTCCATCCCGAACTCGGCACCAATCTCGCCTTCACCCACAAGCTCGGCGATGCCGCCGCGACCGACGCCGCCTTCGCGCGCGCCGCGCGCGTGGTGTCGATCGACATCGTCAACCAACGCCTCGTCGCCAATTACATGGAGACGCGCGGCGTCGTGGCGGAATACGACGCCGGCACGGGCCGCTGGACGCTCACCATGGGCACGCAGGGCGGCCATGGCATGCGCGACATCATCGCGAAGAGCATCCTGAAGGTCGATCCGAAGCGGATCCGCGTCGTGACGCCGGAAGTGGGCGGCGGCTTCGGCACCAAGGCCTTCGTCTACCAGGAGTATCCGCTCGCCGCGATCGCCGCGGAGAAGATCGGCGCGCCGGTGAAATGGCTCGCCGACCGCTCCGAGCACTATCAGGTCGACGCGCACGGCCGCGACAATCTGACGAAGGCGGAGATCGCCCTCGATGCCGACGGCCGCTTCCTCGCCATCCGCGTCGATCTCGTCTCCAATCTCGGCGCCTACATGTCGCAGTTCGGCGGCGACATCGCGATCGGCGGCGTCACCATGACGACCGGCCTCTACGACATCCCGGCGATGGATGTGACGGTGCGCGGCGTCTATACGACGACGGTTCCCGTCGACGCCTATCGCGGCGCCGGCCGGCCGGAGGCCGCCTATCTGATCGAGCGGCTGGCCGACAAATGCGGCCGCGAGACCGGCCTCGGCCCGGTCGAGATCCGCAAGCGCAACTTCATCCGCCCCGAGCAGCTGCCCTACACGACGCAGGGCGGCCGGATGTACGACACCGGCGACTTCGCCGGCCATCTCGCGCGCAATCTCGAGAAGGTCGATTATGACGGCTTCCCGGCCCGCTTCGAGGCGGCGCGCGCCGCCGGCAAGATCCGCGGCCTCGGCATCGCCACCTATGTCGAGGCCTGCGCCTTCCCGGGCTCGGAGCCGGCGACCGTCACGCTCAACGCGAACGGCTCGGTGACGCTGCTGATCGGCACGCAGACCAACGGCCAGGGCCACGCGACCGCCTATTCGCAGTTCATCGCCGGCACGCTCGGCATCGAGATCGAGCAGATCGAGGTGATCCAGGGCGACACCGACAAGGTGCCGACCGGCGAGGGCACCGGCGGCTCGCGCTCGATCCCGCTCGGCGCCGTCTCGGTCGACCGGGCGGCGAAGACGCTCGCCGAGCAGCTGAAGGAGCTCGCGTCCGAGGAGCTCGAGGCGGCGATCGCCGATCTCGAACTGTCGGGCGGCGCGGTCCGCGTCGCCGGCACGGATCAGTCGGTCCCGCTCGCCGCGCTCGCCGAGAAGGCGGCCGACAAGGCGAAGCTGACGGCGGTCGGCGAGTTCGTGCAGGACGAGTGCACCTATCCGAACGGCACCCACATCGCCGAGATCGAGATCGATCCCGAGACCGGCGAGACGAAGATTGTCGACTATTCGGTGGTCGACGATTTCGGCGTCACGGTGAACCCGATCCTGCTCGCCGGCCAGCTGCATGGCGGCGTGGCGCAGGGCATCGGCCAGGCGCTGCTCGAGGAGACGGTCTACGATCCGGACGGCCAGCTCCTGACGGCGACCTTCCTCGACTATTGCGTGCCGCGCGCCGACAACCTGCCGCCCTTCCGCTTCGAGACCCGCAACGTGCCCTCGACGACCAATGCGATGGGCATCAAGGGCGCGGGCGAGGCGGGCACGATCGGCGCCACGCCGGCGGTGATGAACGCCGTCGTCGACGCTCTGATCCGCGCCGGCTATACCGGCCACTTCGACATGCCGGCGACGCCGCAGAAGGTCTGGGCGGCGCTCAACGGGGCCTGAGGCGGCTGCCGCCCGGCGGCCGCGCACGACAAGCGAGCGAAGACGCCGGACGTCGCGATGCGTCCGGCGAGACATGATGGACATGACCGTGAGCGGCCGGCCCTTCACCGGGGTCGCGCTGAAGATCATCTCGACCGTCGCCTTCGCCGGCATGGCGACGCTCATCAAATATGTGGCCGACCGCTATCCGGCGGGTGAGGTCGCCTTCTTCCGCTCCGCCTTCGCGCTCATTCCCGTCCTGATCTGGGCCGCCTGGCTCGGCGATTTCCCGACCGTCTTCCGCACCCCCCGGCTCGGCGGCCATCTCTTGCGCTCGATCGCCGGCGGCGCGTCGATGTTCTTCGGCTTCACAGCGCTCGCGCTGCTGCCGCTCTCCGACGCCACGGCGATCGGCTATGCCTCGCCGCTGCTCACCGTCGTCTTCGCCGCCCTGCTGCTCGGCGAGCGGATCTGGATCTATCGCTGGTCGGCGGTGATCGTCGGCCTCCTCGGCGTGATGGTCATCCTCTCCGACTATATCGCGCCGACGCCCGGCGCCCCGCCGCGCAGCCTCGTCGGCGCCGGCGCCTCGCTCGTCGGGGCTCTCCTCGGCGCGCTCGCCGCGACGCAGACCCGGCGGCTGACCCGGATCGAGCCGACCGATACGATCGTCGTCTATTTCTCGCTCTTCACCGCGCTCTTCATGCTCGCCACCAGCCCCTTCGGCTGGGTGATGCCGGCGCCGGTCGACTGGCTGTTCCTCGTCGGCTGCGGCATATGCGGCGGGCTCGGCCAGGTGCTCCTCACGCTCAGCTATCGCTATGGCGACGCCTCGCTGATCGCCCCCTTCGAATATGTCTCGATGATCTGGGCGGTGATCATCAGCGTCTTCCTCTTCGATTACGTGCCGACGCTCACCGTGCTGATCGGCTCGGCGATCGTCATTGCCGCGGGCCTGTTCGTGATCTATCGCGAACACAGGCTCGGCATCGAGCGGCGCAAGTCGAAGCAGGCGCAGACGCCGACGAGCGGCCTCGGCCCGCAATAGGAGGGTTCCCGTGACGCCCATCGCCCTCACCATCGCCGGCACCGACCCCTCGGGCGGCGCCGGCATCCAGGCGGACCTGAAGACCTTCGCCGCGCTCGGCGTCTACGGCGCCTCGGTGATCACCGCGCTCGTCGCGCAGAACACGCGAGGCGTGCGCGCCATCCACGACGTGCCGCCCGATTTCATCGCCGCCGAGATCGATTCGGTGTTCGACGATCTGACCGTCGCCGCGGTGAAGATCGGCATGCTGTCGCGTCCCGCGGTGATCGCCACCGTGGTCGACGGCCTCGCCCGGCACGGTGCGACGAAGATCGTCGTCGATCCGGTGATGGTGGCGCAGTCGGGCGACCGGCTGCTGGTGCCCGAGGCGGTCGAGGCGCTCCGCACGCTCCTGCTGCCGCGGGCGACGGTGATCACGCCGAACCTCCCCGAGGCGGCGGTGTTGCTCGATGCGGCGCCGGCCGAGAGCGAGGCGGAGATGCGGGCGCAGGGCGAGCGGCTGCTCGCGCTCGGGCCGCAGGCCGTGCTCGTCAAGGGCGGCCACGGCACGGGCGCGGAGAGCGTCGACCTCCTCGTCACGGCGTCGGGCGTGCACCGCTTCACGGCGCCCCGCATCGCGACGAGAAACACGCACGGCACCGGCTGCACGCTCTCCTCGGCGATCGCCGCCGGCCTCGCGCGGGGCCTCGATCTCGACACGGCGGTCGGCGCGGCGAAGGACTATCTGACGGCCGCCCTTTCTGCCGCCGACCGCCTGACGATCGGCAAGGGCCACGGCCCGGTGCACCACAATTTCGCGCAGTGGTGAGGCCCCCTCTCCCGCCATGCGGGAGAGGGCTTCCGGCCTTGGCGTCGCAGGGAGCGCAAGCGACCGAGACGGTTAGGCCGGAAGGGTGAGGGTGCTCTGCGGCAACCAAGAGAAGGCCCTCACCCCGACCCTCTCCCGCGGAGCGGGAGAGGGGGAACCCTGCCGTGGCGCTGGCTCCTTCCGCCGTCCGCCGTCCGCGCGACGGCTGGGAGCGCCGGCCACCTTCCGTCGACCAACTTCCGCCCAACGGCGCCGCCCCCTCTCCCGCTCGCGGGAGAGGGCTTCCGGCCTTGGCGTCGCAGGGAGCGCAAGCGACCGAGACGGTTAGGCCGGAAGGGTGAGGGTGCTCTTCTGCGGCGACCAAGAGAAGGCCCTCACCCCGGCCCTCTCCCGCGGGGCGGGAGAGGGGGAGCCCCGGCGGTGCGCTCGTTCTCCCCGCGCATGCTCGGTCGCAGGTCTGCGCGGCGGGTGCCGCCCCCCTCTCCCGCGAGCGAAGTCGGCTGTTGCCGACTTCGCCTTTGCCGCAATCGGCTCGGCAACAGCCGAGCCGAGGCGGGAGAGGGGGAACCCGGCCGTCGCGCTCCTCGCGCGCACCGGCTCCCCCCGAAAACAAACGGCGGAGCCAGGAGGCCCCGCCGTGAGAAACCCCGCGGCCGTGACGGCTCAGCCGCTATAGGCGACGAAGTTCTGCTGCTGGTCGCCGAGGCCGGCGATGCCGAGCTTCACGACCTCGCCGCCCTTCAGATAGCGCGGCGGCTTCATGCCCATGCCGACGCCCGGCGGCGTGCCGGTGGTGATCACGTCGCCCGGATCGAGCCGCATGAAATGGCTCGTATAGGAGACGAGCTGCGCCACGTCGAAGATCATCGTCTTCGTATTGCCGGTCTGGCAGCGGACGCCGTCGACATCGAGATACATGTCGAGGTTCTGCACGTCGGCGATCTCGTCGCGGGTGACGAGCCAGGGGCCGAGCGGGCCGAAGGTCGGGCAGCCCTTGCCCTTCGTCCACTGGCCGCCGCGCTCGGTCTGGAAATGCCGCTCGGAGACGTCGTTGCAGACCGCATAGCCGGCGACATAGTCGAGCGCCTCGTGCGCCGCGACATAGCTCGCCGGCTTGCCGATGACGACGGCGAGCTCGACTTCCCAGTCCGTCTTCGCCGAGCCCTTCGGGATGACCACGGTGTCATAGGGGCCGTGCAGGCAGTTCGGCGCCTTGTTGAAGATGATCGGCTCGGCCGGGATCGGCGAGCCGGTCTCGTGCGCGTGGTCGACATAATTGAGGCCGATGGCGATGAAATTGCCGACGCGCTTCAGGATCGGGCCGATGCGCACGCCGGCCTCGACCGCCGGCAGGCTCGACGGGTCGATGCCGGCGACGGTCTCGATCGCCCCGGCGGCGAGCGTCTCGGGCGTGAAATCGGCGATGACGCCGGAGAGATCGCGGATCGTGCCGTCCTTGTCGAGCATGCCCGGCTTCTCGGCGCCCGGCGCGCCGAAGCGCAAGAGCTTCATTATAATAGTCTCCCGTTATTGGCCGGCGGATATTGGTCGAGCGACCGCGCCTTCGCAAGCACGGACCGCCGCCGACTTTCGCCGGTCCGGCAACGCTGTCGTGCGATCGCCGAGGCGGTGGCCGGATTGCGCCGGATGGGCTACATTGTAGCCCAAAAGGAGAAGTCCTATGGCTGCCAACGCCGTGGTGCGCGCGCGGGTGAACGAACAGATCCGGGATGACGCCGCCGCCATTCTCGAGGCGGCGGGTCTGACCGTGTCGGACGCCGTGCGGATGATGCTCGTCCGGACGGTCGCGGAAGGGGCGTTGCCGTTCGATCCGCTGGTGCCGAACAAGGAGACGGTCGAAGCGATGAAGGCGGCGCGGCGGGGCGACGTGAAGACCGTCGGCGGGCCCGCTGGGCTGCTGGCCGACCTCGATGCGGACGATTAGGCGCACCGCGCGCTTCAAGAAGGACTACCGGCGCGAGCGCCGCGGCCGTTACGCCGCGACGCTCGATGAAGACCTCGTTGCCGTCGTCACGATTCTCGTGTCGGATCAGCCCCTGCCGGCGCGTTGTCGCGACCACGCGCTCTCGGGGGAGTGGCGCGATCACCGCGACTGCCACATCCATCCCGACCTCGTGCTGATCTACCGGAAGCCCGATTCCGAGTTTCTCGATCTCGTCCGGCTGGGCTCGCACAGCGCCCTCAGCCTTTGAGCCTCAGAAATTGGTCCGGATCAGGCCGCCGTCGAGCAGGAAGGACTGGCCGGTGATGTAGGCTGCGTGGACCGAGCAGAGGAAGGCGCAGACCTTGCCGAACTCCTCGGGCGTGCCGAGCCGGCCGGCCGGGATCGCCGCGATCTCGCGCCGCTTCGCTTCCTCGACCGAGACGCCGGCCTCCTTGGCGGCGCGGGCGAAGCCGCCCACCAGCCGGTCGGTGTCGAACTTGCCGGGCAGCAGATGGTTGATCGTCACGCCCTTCTGCGCGACGTCGCGGGCGACGCCGCCGAGAAAGGCGGTGAGGCCGGCGCGGGCGCCCGAGGAGAGGTCGAGGCCCGAGATCGGCGCCTTCACCGAGCTCGACGTGATGTTGACGATGCGGCCGAAGCCCCGTTCGCTCATCGGCCCGATCACCTTCTGGATCAGCTCGATCGGCGTGATCATGTTGCCGACGACGCCGGCGATCATCGCGGCGCGGTCGAGCTGGTCGTAGTCCTTGCGCGGCGGCCCGCCATTGTTGTTGACGAGGATGTCGGGGTCGGGGCAGGCGGCGAGGAGCGTCGCCTGGCCTTCCGGGGTCGAGACGTCGGCGACCACCGGCGTCACCGTGACGCCGAACCGCCTGGCGAGATCGGCCGCCGTCGCCTCGAGCACGTGCACGTCGCGGCCATTGATCACCAGATCGCAGCCGGCTTCGGCGAGCGCCTCGGCACAGCCCCTGCCGAGCCCGCGGCTCGACGCGCAGATGATGGCCTTGCGGCCGGCGATCCCGAGATCCATGCGACTCTCCTCGAAGGGGGGAGCGCGACCCTAGCGCCCGCCCGCCCGGCTGAGAACCCGTCGAGGGCGATTCGTTTCCGCGGCGGGTCCGCCGAAAAATTACGTCAACCTCATTGACCTATTCATCGGTTGCGCCATGATGCGGCCGTCTCACCGGAGGCGGCCATGGAAACCTTCCTGTCGATGCTCGGCTTCGCCCTCGTGACGACGGCCACGCCCGGCCCGAACAACATGATGGTGATGATCTCGGGAGCCAATTTCGGTCTCCGGCGATCGGTGCCGCACATTCTCGGCATCGCGGTCGGCTTTCCCGTGATGCTGCTCGGCGTCGGGCTCGGGCTCGGCGCGGTGTTCACGGCCTTTCCGCTGCTCCATGCCGTGCTCAAATATGTCGCCTTCGCCTGGCTGCTCTACCTCGCCTGGAAGCTCGCCCGTGCCGGCCGGCCGGACGTTTCCGGCGCCGCGGCGGCGAAGCCGCTCTCCTTCCTCGCGGCGGCCGGTTTCCAATGGGTCAACCCGAAGGCCTGGATGATGGGCCTTTCCGCCGCGACGCTCTATCTGCCGGAAGGGCAGGACCCGCTGCTGCCGCTCGCCGTCCTCGTCGGCCTCTTCATCCTCGCGACCGCGCCGATCTGCACCGTGTGGTGTCTGTTCGGCACGGCGATCGCCCGCCTGCTCGGAACGCCCGGCCGCATCGCGGCGTTCAACTGGACGATGGCGGCGCTCCTCGTCGTCTCGATGATCCCGACGCTCTTCTGAGCCGTTCGCCCGGCGCCTGTCCGCGCCCGGCCACCTGCCGCTGCTGTCACAAATCCGTTGCGCGGCTCAGTTAAGCGAGAGTTCCATCGAAATGCGGGCCTCGCGAATCAAGCCCATGTCCAGCGACAGTGAATCTCGCCACGTCCGCACGCTTTTCCTGTCGGACATCCATCTCGGAACACGCGGCTCGCAGGCCGAGCTGCTGCTCGACTTCCTGCGCGTCTATGATTGCGAGACGATCTATCTGGTCGGAGACATTGTCGACGGCTGGCGGCTGAAGCGCGGCTGGTACTGGCCGCAGGCCCATAACGACGTCGTCCAGAAGCTGCTCCGCAAGGCGCGCAAGGGCGCGCACGTCTATTACATCCCCGGCAATCACGACGAGTTCCTGCGCGATTTCCTCGGCACCCATCTCGGCGGCATCGAGGTGCTCGACCGGGTCGTGCATACCACGGCCGACGGCAAGCGCATGCTGGTCATCCATGGCGACCAGTTCGACGTCGTGGTGCGCCATGCCCGCTGGCTCGCCTTCCTCGGCGACTGGGCCTACAATCTCGCCCTCGCGCTCAACACGCTGGTCAGCCGGGTCCGCCGCCGGCTGGGCTTCGAATACTGGTCGCTGTCGGCCTGGGCGAAGATGAAGGTGAAGAACGCCGTCAATTTCATCGGCGCCTTCGAACAGGCGCTCGCCACCGAGGCGAAGCGCGTCGGCGCCGACGGGGTGATCTGCGGCCACATCCACCATGCGGCGATGCACGACATGCACGGCATCCGCTACGTCAATACGGGCGACTGGGTCGAGAGCTGCACCGCGCTCGTCGAGCATCATGACGGCCGGCTGGAGATCGTCCGCTGGGCCGAGCTGAAGCGCGCCCGGGCGCTCAAGGCCTCGCTGCCGCCGCCGGCGGCCGACCAGGTCGCGGCATGACGCGGCTCCTGATCGCGACCGACGCCTGGCATCCGCAGATCAACGGCGTCGTCCGCACCCTCGAGACGCTCGCCCAGAACCTGCCGGCCTTCGGCATAGAGCCGTCCTTCGTCACGCCGCAGGCCTTTCACACCCTGCCGTGCCCGACCTACCCGGAAATCCGCCTCGCCATCACGGCGCCGGGTGCGATCGCCCGCAAGGCGGCCGAGGCGCGGCCCGACCACGTCCACATCGCGACCGAAGGGCCGATCGGCAGCGCCGTGCGGCGCTGGTGCCGGCGCGAACGGGTGATGTTCACGACGAGCTATCACACCCGGTTCCCGGAATATCTGCATGCCCGGCTGCCGGTGCCGACCGCCTGGACCTATGCGTGGCTGCGCCGCTTCCACAATGCCGGCTCCGGCTGCATGGTCGCGACCGCCTCGCTCGAGGCGGAGCTGAAGAGCCGCGGCTTCGAGAACCTGATGCGCTGGTCGCGCGGCGTCGATGCCGAGCTCTTCCGGCCGCGCGCGACGGCGCCCGATCTCGGCCTGCCGAGGCCGATCTTCCTCTATGTCGGCCGCGTCTCGGTCGAGAAGAACATCGGCGCCTTCCTGTCGCTCGACCTGCCGGGCTCGAAGGTGGTGGTCGGCGACGGCCCGGCGCTCGACAGCCTGAAGCGCGCCCATCCCGACGTCGCCTTTCTCGGCGCGCGGGTCGGCGAGGCGCTCGCCGAGACCTATGCGGCGGCCGACTGTTTCGTCTTCCCGAGCCGCACCGATACGTTCGGCGTCGTGCTCCTGGAGGCGCTCGCCTCCGGCCTGCCGGTCGCGGCCTATCCGGTGGTCGGTCCGCAGGACGTGATCGGCGGCACGGGCGCCGGCGTGCTGTCGGAGGATCTGCGCGCTGCCGCGCTCGCCGCGCTCGACATTTCCCGCGACCATTGCCGGGCGGTGGCGCTCGAGCATTCGTGGCAGGCGGCGACGCGGCAGTTCGTCGGCAATGTCGCCCGCGTCCATCGCCACGCCGGCCACGATCTGCAAGGCTTGCAATCGATCGACGCCACGGACTAGCGTTCCTCCGCCAGGAGGCGCGCACGATGGCCGATGCCGTGACGATCGACGATATCCGGACGGCCGCGGGCCGCATCGCGGCGACCGCGCTCGCGACGCCGCTCCTCTCCCATCCGGAGCTCGACGCCCGCGTCGGCGGCCGGGTGTTCCTCAAATGCGAGAACCTGCAGCGCACCGGCTCCTTCAAGTTCCGCGGCGCGATGAACGCGGTCAGCGCGGTCGAGCCCGGGGCGCGGGCGCGCGGCATCGTCGCCTGCTCGTCCGGCAATCACGCGCAGGGCATCGCCGAGGCGGCGCGGCTCTTCGGCGTGCCGGCGACCATCGTCATGCCGGCCGACGCGCCGGCGCCGAAGCGCGAGGGCACCGCGCGGCGCGGCGCCACCGTACGGCTCTACGACCGCACCGGCGAGGACCGCGACGCGATCGCCGCCGAGCTCGTCGCCGAATCGGGGGCCACCCTCGTCCACCCCTTCAACCATCCGCACGTCATCGCCGGTCAGGGCACGATCGGCCTCGAGATCGCCGCGGAATGCGCGCGGCGCGACCTCGCGCCCGACGCGATCCTGGTGCCCTGTTCGGGCGGCGGGCTCGCGGCGGGGATCGGCGTCGCCGCGGCGGCGCTGCTGCCCTCGGCCGCCGTCTTCGTCGCCGAGCCGGCGGGCTTCGACGATTACGGCCGCTCGCTCGCGGCGGACGCGATCGAGAGCAATGCGGCGCTCGGCGGCTCGGTCTGCGATGCGCTGCTCGCGCCGCGGCCGGGTCCGATCGGTTTCGCGCTCAACCGGCGCAATCTCGCCGGTGGCGTCGCTGCGGACGATGACGAGGCGCTCGCCGCGGTCGCCTTCGCCTTCGAGACGTTGCGGATGGTGGTCGAGCCCGGCGGCGCGGTCGGCCTCGCCGCTCTGCTCGCCGGCCGGATCGACGCTGCGGGGAAGACGATCGTCGTCGTGCTTTCGGGCGGCAATATCGATCCGCCGGTGCTCGACCGGGCGCTCGGCCGCGCCTGAGCCTCCGGAAGGGCCTGCGCCGAGGAGGCCGCGCGACGCGGGCTTCCGCGGCGAGAGGCGGTCCGGGACTGGACGGACCTCAGGAGAAGAGGGCGAACCGCGCCTCGGCGCTCATGCCGCGGGTCGGGTCGGGCTCGGCGCCGCGGTCGTGCGCGACCGTGAGCCGTGCCGCGGCGGGGGAGGGAGCCGGCGCCGCCTCCGACCGCGCCGAGCCGAGCGCCGCGAGCTCGGTGCGGGCCGCTTCGAGAGAGGCTGCGAGGGCGGCGATCTCGCGGCCCATCGCTTCGAGGGCCGTCTCCTGCCGCGGTTCGGCGAGCCGGGATTCGAGCCGCGCCAGCGCCTCGAGCACGGCGGCCGTATCGGCCGCGCGGCGCCGGCGGGTGAATTCGGCGAGGAACCAGCGGCCGCGCGCGGTCTCCATCACCGCGGCCTCCAGCGCCTCGTAATCGCCCTCGCGCGCCTCTTCGGGCGCCGTGCCGCTCGTCATCGTCCGCTCGTGATTCTATATCCTGCGGGTGGCGCGCTGCGAATCGGTGCCACCCTCGATTTCCCCGACGTTAGAAGACCCCCCGCCATGCAGGCAATGACGGCCGCGGCCCCGCCGCATTTCGCCTCGCGCATGGCGATCTACTATTTCTTCTTCTTCGTCGTCGGCGGGGTGCATCTTCCCTTCCTGCCGGTGTGGTTCGCCGCGGTCGGCCTCTCGCCGGCCGAGATCGGCACCTGCCTCGCCGTGCCGATGGCGGCGCGCATCCTCATCATGCCGTTCGGCAGCTGGCTCGCCGACCGGCTGCCGAGCCGGCGGGCTGCCGCGCTCGGCTTCAGCGCCGCCGCGATGCTCCTCTTTCTGCCGGCCGCGCTCGCGCCCGGCTATTGGACGATCCTCGTCTTCGCCTCGCTCGCCAATGTCATGGTGGCGATGGCGCAGCCGCCCGGCGAGGCGCTGGCGCTCGCCGGCGTGCGCCGCTTCGGCATGGATTACGGCCGGGTCCGCAGTCTCGGCTCGGTCGGCTTCATCTGCGCCAATCTGGCGAGCGGCGCGCTCTATTCGGCCTTCGCGGGCGGCATCGTGCTGCCGATGCTGTTCGCGGCGCTCGCCATCTCGGCCGCTGCGGCGCTCATCCTGCCGGGACTGCCCGGCAGCGGCGGGGCGGGTCCCGCCTCGCGCCGCGTCGCGGGCTGGCGCAGCCTCCTCAATCCGGAGATCGGCCTCATCATCGGCGCCGGCGCGATGATTCAGGCGAGCCACGCGCAGCTCTACGGCTTCGGGACGCTCTACTGGCAGGAGCGCGGTTTCTCCGGCAATGCGATCGGCGTGCTCTGGGCCTCCGGCGTCGTCGCCGAAGTGGTGCTGCTCTTCCTGTCCGGCCGCATCCTCGGACGCATCCGGCCGGTCACGCTCGTCGGCATCGGCGCCGCCGCGGCGGTCTTCCGCTGGCTGGTCTTTCCCTTCGTCGACCACCTCGCGGCCTTCGTCGCCTTGCAGGCGCTGCACGCGCTCACCTTCGGCGGCACGCTCGCCGGCATCCAGCACGCGATCGCCAAGCGCGTGCCCGATGCGCGCACCGCCTCGGCGCAGGGCCTCTATCTGATGGCCTCGGGCCTCACCATGGCGGTGGCGACCCAGGCAGCCGGTCCGCTCTATGCCTGGCTCGGCGTGCATTCCTTCCTGGCCATGGCCCCGATCGCCGCCCTCGGCCTCGTCCTCATCGTCGTGCTGCGGCTGTTCTTCACCCCCAGAGGGCCGGATCCGGGGGCATGACGAGGCTGCCGCGATAGACGAGGCCGGGCGTCCGGTCGGCGGCGAGCAGCAGCGGCCCGTCGAGATCGACATAGCGCGCCTTCTGGGCCGCGAGCACCGCCGGCGCCATGGCGAGCGACGAGCCGAGCATGCAGCCGACCATCACGTCGAAGCCCGCCTCGACCGCCGCGTCGATCAGCACGAGCGCCTCCGTCAGCCCGCCCGCCTTGTCGAGCTTGACGTTGACCGCATCGTAGCGGCCGGCGAGCCCGCCGAGATCGCCCCCGACATGCAGGCTCTCATCGGCGCAGACCGGCACCGGGCGGGCGAGATCGGCGAGCGCGGCATCCTCGGCCGCCGGCAGCGGCTGCTCGATCAGCTCGACATCGGCGGCCGCGCAGGCCGCCATGTTCTGCGCGAAGTCGGCGATCGTCCACGCCTCGTTCGCATCGGCGATCAGCCGCGCCTTCGGCGCGCCGCGCCGCACCGCCCGGATCCGCTCCGGATCGCCCGCGCCGCCGAGCTTCACCTTGAGGAGCGGCCGGTCGGCGGCGGCGAGCGCGGCCGTCTCCATCGCCTCCGGCGTATCGAGGCTCAGCGTATAGGCGGTGACGAGCGGGCGGGGCGGGGCGATGCCGGCGATCTCGGCGGCCGGCCGGCCGCTCGTCTTCGCCTCGAGATCGAAGAGCGCGCAATCGATCGCGTTCCGCGCCGCGCCGGGCGGCATGACACGGCGCAGCGTCTCCCGGTCGAGCCCCGCCGCGAGCCCTTCGGTCTCTGCGAGAATCGCCGCGGCGACGCCCTCGACGCTTTCGCCGTAGCGCGCATAGGGCACGCATTCGCCGCGGCCCGTCACCCCGTCCGCCTCGATCGTCGCGACCACCACCACCGCCTCGGTGCGCGAGCCGCGCGCGATGGTGAACCGCCCGGCGATCGGGAAGCGCTCGATCGTGACGCTCACCCGCCGCGTCGTCACCGGCGGGATTCCGGGCGGCCGAACTCCTCGGCGATCCGCTCGACGAGCGGCGCCACGCCGGTGCGGATCGGGTCGACCGCCGGCAGGCCGTGCGCCGCGCCGGTCTCGGCGAGCAGCGCCTGCGCCTCCCCATCGCCGAGCGCCGCGGTGTTGATCGCGAGGCCGACGCAGCGGATCGCCGGATTGGTCAGCCGGCCGCAGGCGATCGTCAGCTCGATCACCTCGGCGATGGTCGGCAGGGGGTGCGCGACGCCGCGCATCGTCCGCCGCGTCGGCTCGTGGCAGACGACGAAGGCGTCCGGCTGCGCGCCGTGCAGCAGGCCGAGCGAGACGCCGGCGAAGGAGGGGTGGAACAGCGAGCCCTGGCCCTCGACGAGGTCCCAATGGTCGGGTGCCGCTGCCGGCGCCAGCCATTCGACCGCGCCGGAGATGAAATCCGCGACCACCGCATCGATCGCGACGCCGCGGCCGGAGATGAACACGCCGGTCTGGCCCGTCGCCCGGAAGTCGGCGTCGAAGCCCGCCTCCCGCATCGCCCGCTCGAGCGCGAGCGCGGTGTATTTCTTGCCGATCGAGCAGTCGGTGCCGACCGTCAGCAGCCGCTTGCCCTCCCGCTTGGTGCCTTTGCCGGTGGCAAAACGCATCGTGCTGTGGCGGACGTCGTGCAACTGCCGGCCGTTCCGCTCCGCCGCGGCGCGGATCGCCGGATGGTCGCCGAGCCGCGTGTGCAGCCCGCTCGCGACGTCCATGCCGGCATCGAGCGCGGCGACGATCGAATCGGCCCAGTGGTCGGGCAGCACGCCGCCGGCATTGACCGCGCCGACGATCATCGTGCGGGCGCCCTTTGCCGCAGCTTCGGCGGGCGCCATCTCGGCGAGGCCGGCGTCGGCCTTGCAGCCCGGCAGCCGGAACTGGCCGATGCACCAGTCGCGCCGCCAGTCGACGATGCCGAGCCCGGTCTTCGCCGCGAGCGCGTCGGGAACGTCACCCAGGAACAACAGATAGGGTCTTTCGATCTCCATGCGACATCCTTTTCGGCCCCCTGCCTTGCCCGCGGCGGGCCGGCATGTCATGCGTTGGGTCGACCTTGTGAAGGTAGAGGCCCGCATCGCGCCTCTCAAGGCCGCAAGGCCGGGCGACGGTCGGGGGAGTCAGAGCGCGCGTGTGTCGGTAACCGAGACGGGGGGTCAGCTCAGTCGTTCGAGCACTGGCGGCGTTGCGCGGCTGGTGGCGGGCGGAGTCTGGACCATCGCGACGGCCGACCGGCTCGAACCCTCGATCGACGAGGCGGTGAACACGCTGCGCGGCACGGTCGAGATCGATCTCGGCTCGATCGTCCAGATCGACACCGCCGGTGCCTGGCTGATCACCCGGCTGGAGCGCGAGCTGTCGGCCCGCGGCGTTTCCGTTTCGCTCGTTTCCGCCTCCGAGAACGCCCGCCGCCTGCTCGAGGCGCTCGCACCCGCCGAGCGCGACGTTCCGCCGCCTCCCGAGACGATCGGCGTCGTGCAGGAGCTGCTCGAGGCGGTCGGCCGCACCATGGTGCGATCCTGGGAGGACCTGAAGTCCGGCCTCGGCATTCTCGGCGGCGTGGTGCGCGGTCTCTCGATCGGCCTGCGCCATCCGCGCCGGATGCGCTTCACCTCGATCATCTTCCATATGGAGCAGACCGGGCTCCGCGCGGTGCCGATCATCGCGCTGATGTCCTTCCTGATCGGCGCCATCATCGCGCAGCAGAGCGCCTATCAGCTCGCCTATTTCGGCGCCGACATCTTCGTCGTCGATCTCGTCGGCATCCTCGTCCTGCGCGAGCTCGGCGTGCTCCTGACCGCGATCATGGTCGCCGGCCGGTCGGGCAGCGCCTTCACGGCCGAGATCGGCTCGATGAAAATGCGCGAGGAGATCGACGCGCTCTCCGTCATCGGGCTCGATCCGCTCCATGTGCTGATCCTGCCGCGGCTGATCGCGCTCATCCTCGTCCTGCCGCTCCTCACCTTCATCGCCGATGTCTGCGCGCTCGCCGGCGGCGGAATGATGAGCTGGGCCTATCTCGGCCTGCCGCCCGACACCTTCATCACGCGGCTGCGCGACGCGGTGGCGCTCAACACGCTGTTCGTCGGCCTGATCAAGGCGCCCTTCATGGCGCTGATCATCGGCATCGTCGCCGCCGCGGAGGGCCTGCGCGTCGCCGGCAGCGCCGAATCGCTCGGCACGCACACCACCTCCTCGGTGGTGAAGTCGATCTTCATGGTGATCGTCGTCGACGGCATCTTCGCCATGTATTTCGCCGCGGTGCGTTACTGATGCGGGGCGCCGGCAAAAATCCCGAGGAGGTCATCCGCGGCCGTGGCATCACGGTCGGCTTCGGGGACCGGCTGATCCTCGACAATCTCGACATCGACGTCTATCGCGGCGAGATCCTCGGCGTGGTCGGCGCATCCGGCACCGGCAAGTCGGTGCTCCTGCGCACCATTCTCGGCCTGCAGCCGATGCGGGCCGGGGAGGTGGAGGTGCTCGGCGTGCCCTATAGCGACGCCGCGCCGGCGGCGCGCTCGGCGGTCGACCGGCGGCTCGGCGTGCTCTTCCAGCACGGCGCGCTGTTCTCCTCGCTCACCGTGCTGCAGAACGTCCAGGTGCCGATGCGCGAGCATCTGCGCCTGTCGCCGCGGCTGATGGACGAGCTCGCCCGGCTGAAGATCGAGCTGGTCGGCCTCGCGCCCGATGCCGCCGACAAGATGCCCTCGGAGCTCTCCGGCGGCATGATCAAGCGCGCCGGCCTCGCGCGGGCGCTCGCGCTCGATCCCGACATCGTCTTCCTCGACGAGCCGACCTCGGGCCTCGATCCGATCGGCGCGGCCGATTTCGACGCGCTGATCGAGACGCTGCGCGACACTTTGGGCCTCACCGTGTTCATGGTAACCCACGACCTCGACAGCCTTTACACGGCCTGCGACCGGATCGCCGTCCTCGGCGACCGGCGCGTGTTGATCGAGGGCACGATGGGAGACATGATGGCCTTCAACCATCCCTGGGTGCAGCAATATTTCCGCGGCACGCGGGCCAGACGGCTGGGAGCCTGAGCGTCGATGGAAACCCGCGCCAATTATGCGACCATCGGGCTGTTCACGCTCGCCGTGGTCGCGATGTGCTTCGGCTTCGTCTACTGGCTCGCCCGCTATGACGAGAGCGGCGCGCGCCGCGAGATCCGCGTCCTCATCCCCGGCTCCGTCACCGGTCTCGCGGTCGGCGGCCAGGTCCTTTTCAACGGCATCCGGATCGGCGAGGTGTCGCGGCTCCGGGTCAATCCCGACAATCCCGCCGAGGTCGAGGCGATCGCGAGCGTCGTCCCCGACGCGCCGGTCAAGGAGGATACCCAGGCGACGCTCGGCGCGCAGGGTCTGACCGGCCTCGCCTATATCGAGTTCCGCGGCGGCTCGGCCGACGAGCCGAACCTGCTCGCCTCGCCCGAGACGCCGACCATCGTCGCCGACGGCTCGGGCCTGCAGGACCTGATCCAGCAGGCGCAGGAGGTGGTGAAGAAGGTCGACGATGCGGTCGGCCGCGTCGACAGCCTGCTCGACACCGCAGCGCCCACCGTCCAGCAATCGCTCGAGAACGTGCGCACCTTCACCGGCGCGCTCGCCGAGAATGCCGACGGCGTCTCGACGCTGATGGACAATATCGGCAATCTCTCGAAGGAGGTCGGTGCGATGTCCGGCCGGCTCTCCGGCGCCGTCGACCGGGCGAACGCCATTCTCGACGCGGTCGATCCGGCGACCGTGCGCGATGCCGTCGCCGATGCCCGCTCGACGATCGGCAATGCCAACACCTTCATGGCCAATCTGACCGAGAAGAAGGGCGACATCGACGACATCGTCGCCAATGCCCGCGACATCGCCCAGAAGGTCAATGCCGCGACCACGCGGCTCGACGGACTGCTCGGCAAGGCGGACGATTTCCTCGGCTCCGAGGACGGCAAGAATTTCTTCCAGGAGGCCGCCGCGGCGGCCCGTTCGGTCCGCCACACGGCCGAGATCTTCGAGGGCCGCGCGCAGGAGATCGTCGACAATCTCGCCGGCTTCACCGGCAAGGGGCTCGCCGACCTGCAGACCCTTCTCGCCCAACTCAGCCGCTCGGCGAGTGGCTTCGACCGGGCGGTCCGCTCGATCGAGAGCAATCCGCAGGGCATCATCTTTGGCAATCCGCAATATCGCGAGTACAATCGCCGTTGAGGCGATCGGTGTTCGGCGATGCGTAGGAGGCGTCCGTGACCAAGCGAATGTGGGGCCGCATCGGCTTGGCCGGAATGCTCGTGGCCACGGCGGCGCTGTCGGGCTGCGTCTCGTCGCTGTTCGCCGGCGCGCCGCCGGAGACCTATGATCTCGCTGCCCCGGCGGTGACGCCGCAGCTGAAGCGGTCGAGCTCGGCGCAGCTCCTGGTGCCCGATCCGGCGGCACTGAAGATCCTCGACAGCCAGCGGATCGTCGTTTCGGACGGGCAGAAGGTCTCGTATTACCCCTCCGCGCAGTGGCCCGACACGCTGCCGCGCGTCGTCCAGGCCCGCACCATCGAGGCCTTCGAGAAGACCGGCCGCACCAAGGCGATCGGCCGTCCGGGAGACGGTCTGTCGATCGACTATCAGATCCTGCTCGAGATCCGGAAGTTCGAGTTCGCCGTCACGCCGCAGGGTCGCGCCGCGCAGATCGAGTTGTCGGTCCGTGTCATGAACGACCGCACCGGCAAGATCGTCGGCCAGAAGACCTTCGACGCCACCGTTCCGGTGGCGCAGGACAGCGCCCCCGCCGCCGTCGCCGGCCTCAACGCGGCGCTCGAAGAGGTGCTCGTCGAACTCGTCGGCTGGGTCAGCGCCCGCGTCTGACGGGCGGCCGGACGTGCCGCCGCGGCTCCGCGGCGGGCTTCGCCCTTCGCCGCGACCCGGCCCTTCCCGGCGCCCTCGCGCATCCCCGATCGAGCTTCCGCCGGGCGGGCACGACAGCCTCGCGCAAGCTCTTGACAGCACGCTCCCCCTTCTTGCCACGATGGCGTGTGCGTCGATCCCGACGCGACGAAGGGGGGAATGACCATGGAAAGACGGAGCTTCCTGAGAGGCTTGGCGCTCATCGCCGCCTGCCCGCTCTGCACCGGCATCGGCCATGCGGCCGAAGGCGCGCACTGGTCCTATGAGGGCGAGGCGGGTCCCGACAAATGGGGCGCGCTCGAAGCCGAATACGGCGCCTGCTCGGCCGGCTCGCAGCAATCGCCGATCGACATCACCGGCGTCGTCAAAGCGGAGCTTCCCGATCTCGGCATCGCCTGGAAGCCGGGCGGCGAGATGGTGAACAACGGCCACACGATCCAGGTGAACGCCGCCCCCGGGGGAGCGCTCACCCGCGGCGACCGCCGCTACGATCTCGTCCAGTACCATTTCCATGCGCCGAGCGAGCATCTCCTCGACGGCCATCACTTCCCGATGGAAGTGCATTTCGTCCACAAGAACGCCGCGACGGGCGGCCTCGGCGTGCTCGGCGTGTTCCTGAAGGCCGGCGCTTCGAATGCCGACTTCGCCGCGCTCGCCGCCGCCTTCCCGGCGAAGGCCAAGCAGACCGCGCCCGTCGCCGCGGTCGATCCGACCGGGCTCCTGCCGGCCTCGCGCGGCTACTGGGCCTATGAGGGCTCGCTCACCACGCCGCCCTGCAGCGAGATCGTCGACTGGATGGTGGCGCAGGAGCCGATCGAGGTCGCGCAGGCCGACATCGACAAGTTCACGGCGATCTATTCGATGAACGCCCGGCCCGCGCTCGCGATCAACCGGCGTTTCGTGCTCGGCTCGAAATAGCCCGCGGAGGCCGGGTGGGGGGAGGGCAGACCGCCCCACAAACGAAAAGGGGGCGCGGCGCGTGAACGCCGCGCCCCTTTTTTATTGCCGCGCGACCGAAACGAGCCGGAACGGCGGCCCCGGTGCGGCGCACGCCATCGCGCGCCGGCCGGCCGCGAGCGCGATCGCTTCCCTCGAGCGTGTCGGCGGCCGCGATGACCGCGCTGGCGTGCTCCGGCGCGGCCTCGAAGGCGCGTGTCGAGGGGAGGGTGGACCCTGCCGGAAACAAAAAAGGGCGCGGCGTTCACACGCCGCGCCCTTCGTCGTTACCGGCGGGCCGCCTCAGTCGAAGCGGCCGCTCGCATGGGCGAGCATCGTGTAGACCCGGCCGGTGTCGGAGATCAGATAGGCGTTCGCCGTGCTCGGATCGGCATTGGTGCGGCCGATCTCCTTGAGGAGCCGTTCGAAATCCGCGACGTAGCGATCGACGGCGGTGCGGAACTCCGGCTCGCGCTGATACTTCTTGCGCACCTCGTCGAAGGTCTGCTGCCCCTGGAGCGTGTAGAGCCGGCGGGTGAAGGCCTGCCGGTCGCCGCGCCGCCAGCGATCCCAGATCTCGACCGCCGCTGCGGCGTCGATCGCGCGGGCGATCTCCGTCGAGAGCGAACCGAGCTCGTTGCCGGATCCGGCGGGGCGGGCGGCCGGCGCGCCGGAGCCCTTCTCCTCGTCGCGCGAGGCGCGGCGGAGCAGATCGGACACCCAGCCGGGCTCGCCCTGCGCCGGCGCGGCGACCGCCGCGGCCTTCGCAGCGGCAGGCGCCGGAGCGGCGGCGGGCTTGGCGCTCGCCGCCGGGGCGGGCGCCGGGGCCGGCGCCGATTTCGCCGGCGCGGACTGGACGGGCGCCGCAGCGGCGGGCGCCGGAGCCTTCGGAGCCGGGGCCGGCGCGGCCGTCGTCGCAGCGGGCGTCGAAGCCGTCGCCTTCGCCTTCGCCTTGTCGTTCCCCGTCGGACGGGCCGGCACGGGCGCCGGGGCCGCAGCGGCCGGCGCCGGCGTCGGCGCCGGAGCGGGGGCCGGACGTGCCGCGGCCGAGGGCTGCGGCCGCGGTGCGCTCGCTTCCGGCGCGCGCGGCGTCTCCGGGCTCGACACGTCGAGCGCGCGACCGTGCTTGTTGATGATCTCCGACAGTTCGGAGAGCGCCTTCAGCTGGTCGGTGACGACGCGCCGCATCGCCTCGGTGGTCTCGCGCGTCTCGCTCGGCAGTTCGAGCACGCCGCGCTTGATCTCGGCGCGCATCGCGTCGAGATCGCGCTGCATCTCGCCGGCGGCGGTGCGCATCTGCGCCGTCGCCTCGGCGAAACGGCCGGTCGCGCCGCTGATCGCGGCGGTCATCTCCTCGACCAGCGTCTTGTTGGCGTTCCTCACCGTCTCCGCCGCCTTGCCGCTCTCGGTGGTGGCGGCCGCGTGCAGGCCCTCGATGTGGGAGATCACGCCCTTCGCCGCCGCGGCGCTCGACTGGGCGAGCGTGCGGGCGATCTCGGCGGCGCGCTCCTCGGCCGACTTGAGCGTGCCGGCGATCAGGTCGGTGAACGACTTCATCGTGCGCTCGAACGCGCCCGAGCGCTCGGCGAGCGAAGCGGCGAGCTGCTCGAGCGCCGCGCGGCGCTCGTCCACCGTCGTCTCGACCGTCGCATTGGTGCGGCCGAGCGCCTGGATGGCGCTGTCGAGGGCACGCCCCTGCGCCTCGATCCGCTCGGCGATCGCGCCGGCATTGGCCGTCACATCGCCCGACACCGCGCGGAGCGCCCCGACCTGCTCGGCGAGCAGGGCCGCCGCCGACTGGGTGCCGCCGACCGCTCCCTCGATCGTCTGCGCGAACTCGCCGGAGCGGGCCGCGAGGTTCTGCTCGATCTCGGCGAGGTTCTGCGACGTCCTGCCGAGCAGGTCGTGCAGCATGTCGTTCGACTGGGCGAGCCGCTCGACGATCCCCGAAACATCGGTGCGCAGCCGCTCATTGGTGACCGCGAAGCTGCGCGAGACCGCTTCGCCGCTCTCGATCAGCGCGCGCGCCGCCTCGTCGGTGCGGGAGACCACCATCGAGACGATGTCGCCCCCCTTGTTCGACAGCAGTTCGACGACGCCGTCGCCGGCCGAGACGATCCGGGCCGCCAGCTCGCTGCCGCGGGCGTCGAGCGTGGTGACGAGCCGGTTCCCCTCGCCGTCGATGAGGCTCGACAGTTCGGCCGAACGCTCGCCGAGCACGGTGTTGAGCGCCAGCGTCCGCGCCTCGAGCGCCTCGGCGGCGGTGAGGGCACGGCTGCCGAGCGTCTCGTCGACTTCGGCCGCCAGGCGCCGCAGCGCCTCGCCGACCTCGTCGACGGACGCGGAGAGGCGGGCGGTCGTCTCTTCCGCCGCCCCGGCGAGCACGTTGCGCGCCTCGCCGGCGGAAGAGACGATCCGCGTGGCGGTGTTCTCGCTGACGTCGGAGAGGGCGTGCCGCACCTCGGAGATCGAGGCGAGAATCTGCGCCGAGGTGGAATCGACCGCGTCGGCGAGCACGGTGCGCGCCTCGCCGGCCGAGACCGCGAGCCGGATCGCCGTCGTTTCGGCGAGGTCGGACAGCACCGCCTGCGCATCGCCGGCCGAAGCCGTCAGCTTCAGCGCTGTCGCATCGGCGACCTGCTCGAGCAGCGTGCGGGCGTCGCCGGCCGAAGCCGCGAGCTTCGCGGCGGTCGCGTCGGCGACGTCCTCGAGCAGGGTGCGCGCATCGCCCGCCGACCCGGCGAGTCGCTGCGCGGTCGCCTCGGCGACTTCGGCGAGCAGGGCGCGCGCCTCGTCGGCCGAGATCGACAGCCGCTGCGCGGTCGAGTCCGCCACCTGGTCGAGCACGGCCCGCGCCTCGTCGGCCGAGGTGACGAGCTTGCCGGCCGTCGCCTCGATGACCGCGGCGAGCACGGCCTGCGCCTCGGAGGCCGAGCTGACCAGGCGGCCGGCGGTGACCTCGGCGACCGAGGACAGCAGCTCGCGCGTCTCGTTCGCCGTGCCGAGCAGGCGGGACGAGGCGGTATCGGCGACGCGGGCGATGACCTCTTCGGTCTCGCCGGCCGACTGGCGCAGCGTCGCGGCGAGCCCGGCGGCGGATTCGCGCAGCGTCTCCGCCGTCGTGCCGGTGATGTGGTTGAGCACCGCGGTCGCCTCGTCGGCGGAGCGGCGCATCGTGTCGCTCGTCGCGTCGGAGGCGGCGACCATCTTGTCGGTCGCTTCCGAGACCGAGCCGACGATCTTCTCCGCGGCGCGGACCGATTCGCGGCCGAGCGTCGCGGTGATGTCGCCGAGCCGGGCGGAGAGGATCTGGTCCATCTGCTGCGCCCGCGCGTCGAAGCTCTGCGCCGCCTCGATCGCCCGTTCGCCGAGCGTCTCGTTGATGGTGACGATCCGCTCCGACAGCATGTCGGAGAGCCGCTGCGTGCGGTCGCCGAGCCGGGTGGTGACGTCGGCGAGCCGGCCGTCGACGATTCCCGTGATCTCGGTCTGGCCGGTCGCGAAGGCCTCGGCGATCTGCCGCGTCCGCTCGATCAGGCTCTGGTTGATCTGGCGGGAGCGGGCGTCGAGCGCCTCGTCGATGCGCAGCGTGTTGGTCTCGAGCGTCTCCGAGACCTGACCGATCTTCGCCTCGATCGTGTCGCCGAAGGCCTGCAGCCGGTCGGCGAGCGTCGCGTCCATGACCTCGGCCCGTTCCGCGAAGCGGTCGACCAGTTCGGGGCCGCGCACCTCGATGACGTCGCGCAGCGCCGCATAGCGCTCGTCGAGGCCCTGGACGACCTCCTCGCTGCGCGATCCGATCAGTTCGCCGAGCTGCGAATAGGTCTGCAGCAGCCGGTCGTTGACGAAGGCGCCGCGGTTCTCGATCGCGTCGGCGAGGTCGGTGCCGGAGGCGACGATGCGGTCGTAGATCGCCGTCGCCCGGTTCTCGATGCCGTCGGCGACATCCGTGCCGCCGCGCAGGATCCGCTGGTGCAGCGCATCGGCCCGGTTCTCGATCGTCTCGGCGAGCCGGGTGCCCGATTCGACGATGCGGCGGTGGACGGTCTCGGCGCGGCTCTCGATCGTGTCGGCGAGTTCGCTGCCCGAGCCGAGGATGCGCTGGTTGAGCGCATCCGCCCGGTTCTCGATCGCCTCGCTGAGATCGGTGCCGGAAGCGAGAATGCGCTGGTGGACGAGGTCGGCGCGGCTCTCGATCGTGTCGGCGAGTTCGCCGCCCGAGGCCAGAATGCGCTGGTTGAGCGCCTCGGCGCGGCTCTCGATCGCCTCGGCGAGTTCGGTGCCCGAGCCGATGATGCGCTGGTTGAGCGCCTCGGCCCGCCCCTCGATCGTGTCGACGATCTCGGTGCCCGAGCCGAGAATGCGCTGGTTGAGGGCCTCGGCGCGGCTCTCGATCGTGTCGACGATCTCGTTACCGGAGCCGACGATGCGCTGGTGCAGCGCCTCCGCCCGGCTCTCGATCGCGTCGGCGAGTTCGGTGCCGGAGCCGATGATGCGCTGGTGCAGCGCCTCGGCGCGGTTCTCGATCGTCTCGACGATCTCGCTGCCGGAGCCGAGAATGCGCTGGTTGAGCGCCTCCGCCCGGCTCTCGATCGCGTCGGCGAGTTCGGTGCCGGAGCCGATGATGCGCTGGTGCACCGCCTCGGCGCGGCTCTCGATCGCCTCGGCGAGTTCGCCGCCCGAAGTCAGGATCCGCTCGTGCAGGGCACCGGCGCGGCTCTCGAAGGCCTCGGTCAGTGCGCTGCCCGAGGTGAGGATACGGTCGTGCAGCGCCTCGGTGCGGCTGGCGATCGCCTCGGCGAGCTCGTTGCCGGAGGTGAGCAGGCGCTGATGCGCCGCGTCCGCCCGGTTCTCGATCGCGTCGGCGAGGTCCGTGCCCGAGGCGACGATCCGGTCGTAGAGCGTCGTGGCGCGGCTCTCGATCGCCTCGGCGAGCTCCCCGCCGGAGGTGACGATGCGGCTGTGCACTTCGCTGCCGCCCCGCTCGATCGTCTCGGCGAGCGCCCGGGTCGAGCCGGCGAGCAGTTCCTGCAGGCTGCCGGTGCGGCCTTCGATCTCGTTGGTGATGCGGTCCGCCGCCTCGACGATCCGCTCGTGCGCCAGCGTGGCGCGCGAGGCGATCGTGTCGGCGAGCTCATTGCCCGAAGCGACGATCGTGTCGTTGATCTTCAGGCCGCGCACGGCGATCGCCTTCGCGACCTCGCCGCCGACGGTGGCGAGCCGCTCGGTCAGCTCCGAGGCGCGGGCGTCGAAGGTCTCGTTGACCGCCATGGTGGCGTTGTCGACCGCCTCGCGCAGCGCGCCGGTGCGGCTCGCGATCAGCTCGGCGATCTCCGAGCCGGTCTCGCTCAGCTTCGCCGTCAGCGCTTCGCCGTCGCCCGAGATCGCCTCGTAGATGCGGTCGCCGGTCGCCGACAGCCGGTCGGCGAGCGCGCCGCCGCGCGAGGTGATCGTGTCGGCGATGCGCAGGCCCGTCTCGTCGAGCTTCTCGTTGATCTCCTGGCCGCGCAGCGCGAGGTCGACGATCAGGCTGTCGGAGTTCGACTTCAGCGCCGCGTTCACCTCGCGGGCGTGCAGCGAGATGGTCTCCGCGACCTGGTTGCCGGTGATCGAGATCGAGCGGGTGATGTCCTCGGTGCGGCGGTCGAGGCCGAGCGTCAGCTCCTCGGTGACGCGGGCGAGGGTGTCGTTCACCTCCTGGCCGCGCAGCGCGACGGTCTCGGCCATGGTCCGGCCGGTGGTGGCGAGCGTCTCGTTGATCTCGCCGGAGCGGCTGAGCAGCACCTCGGTGATGTCGTAGCCGGTCTGCGACAGCGAGGTGGTGACGTCCGACACCGTCGAGGACAGGCGGGTGATCAGGTCCTCGCCGCGGATCGACAGCTTGTTGATCATCGATTCGCCGGCCGTGCCGAGCGCGATGGTGATCTGCTCGCCGCGGTCGGCGAGCGCCGAGGTGATCCGGTTGCCCGAATTGATCACGTTCTCCGCGATCTGCTCGCTCGCGTCGTTGAGGTCCTTCGAGAGCGATTCCTGCGCCGAGATGATCGAGGAGCGGACGCGGTCGGAATTGATCACGATCGCCTCGCGCTGGTTGGCGAGATCGTCGATCAGGCCGCGCATGCGCGTCTCGTTGTCGGCATAGGAGCGCTCGAGCGCGGCGACCTCGTTGTGGACGAGGAGCTCGAGCTCGCTCGCGCGGGCGAGCGCCCGCTCGATGCCGTCGCCCATCGCCGCGACCTCGCGGCGGATCGCCTGGCTGACGCTGATCACCGATTCGGCGGCGGCGTTCTCGGGCTCGGAGAGCCGCGCCGCGACCTCGCTGATCGAGCGGGCCGCCACGCGGATGTCATGGGCACGCGCCAGCATGGCGGCGACCGCGAAGGCGATGCCGACCGGCACCACGAAGGCGAGCGCGAGGTTGAAGAACTGCGTCGTCGTCGTCTCGCCGCCGCCGCCCAGTCCGGTGGCGTTCATGTAGAGCGCGATCACGCCCGCCCAGGCGGCGGAGAGCACGAGCGCGAGGAAATAGGGGAAGCGCGACGGGCGCCGCGCCGGCGGCAGGGTGCCGAAGCGCCGGTCGTCGTTCGCCGGGGCGCGGCCGCGGGCGGCGGCGCGCGGCTTCGGTGGCGCGGTCGTGGCGGCCTGCGGCTGCGGCTCGGGGTCGGGCTTGCGCTGCGGCGGGGCGGCGGCGGCCGGCTCGGCCGGCTTGGTGCGCGGCGCTTCGAGCCGGCGTGGCGCGTCCATCTTGCGGGTCGCCTCGCGGCCCTGGTCGACGGGGCGCGGCGGTGGCGTTTCGATCCGGCGCGGCGTGCCTCCCGCCGCGGCCTTCTTGCCGTCGGAAGCGAGGTCGATCCGCAGCGCCTCTTCCACCGCGGAAAGGGCGGCATCGGCCGCATCCTTGGACTTCGGAGTATTCGCCATGTCCACGCCTCGCGTCCGTACTCGATACTTCTTCGGCCGCCCCGCAGACCGGTGCGAGGTCTTGCGGATGCACGAGAATGCTTCGGAACCCGGCGCTCCGGCGAGCGCCTTCCGGTTTCGATCCGTCGATCCGACCGTGCCGATCGCCGCCGAGAGCGACGGCCCCGGCTCAAACGCCCCCGCTCCAATCCAATGGTAATCGCACATTGTCGCCCGAGCGACAAGAAAGTCCGCCGGTTGGCGCCGATCTTTCAACAAGCGGCGCAACGGGGGGCGACGCCCGGGCGGCCCGTCCGCACCCCGCCCGGACGGCCCCCGCCGGCTCCTTCCCGACCGGGGCCGCCCGGCGCCGACCGGCTCGGCGGGCCTCGAAGTATTCGCCGCGCTCACCTTGCCGGACCGCGGCGGACGACTTGCCGCACACGGGCCTCGCGGACGACGTGCCGCAGCCGCTCCGCCGACCGCCGGCATGGCCGTTCGCTTGGCTTTCGGGCCGGAAATCGTTAGAGGGAACGATCGTGTCCCCGCGCTTCGCGCGCCTTTCCGGTCCGAGAATCCGATGCCGAAGATCACCTATATCGCCTTCGACGGTACCCCCTATGTCGTGGAGGCGCGCGAAGGTACGACGGTGATGGAGAACGCGATCCGCAATTCGGTGCCCGGCATCGAGGCGGAATGCGGCGGCGCCTGCGCCTGCGCGACCTGCCACGTCTATGTCGACGAGGCCTGGCGGGCGGCGACCGGCGAGCCCGAGCCGATGGAGGAGGACATGCTCGACTTCGCCTTCGACCTCAGGCCGAATTCGCGCCTGTCCTGCCAGATCCGCGTCAGCGCCGCGCTCGACGGTCTCGTCGTGCGGATCCCCGAGCGGCAGGGCTGAAGAGAAACGCTTTCTAGCGGAGGGGCTTGCAGCGCATCGTTCTTGCTTTGCAAGCCGGCGCGCAGCCGCTAAAGCACGGCCCGTCACCGCGCCGCCCTCTTGTCCATGGTTTCCTGGAGCCCGTTTCCGTCCATGAGCGAAGTCATCGAAGCCGATGCCGTCATCGTCGGCGCGGGCCCGGTCGGGCTTTTCGCGGTGTTCGAGCTCGGCCTGCTCGACGTCCGTTGCCATCTCGTCGACATCCTCGACAAGCCGGGTGGGCAGTGCGCCGAGCTCTATCCCGAGAAGCCGATCTACGACATTCCGGGCTTCCCGATCATCACCGGCCAGGGCCTCACCGAGAACCTCCTCGCCCAGATCAGGCCCTTCGAGCCGACCTTCCATTTCGGCCAGATGGTGACGGCGCTCACCCGCCGGCCGGACGGCCGGTTCGACGTCGAGACCGACGCCGAGACGCACTTCATCGCCAAGGCGGTGATCATCGCGGCCGGCGGCGGCTCGTTCCAGCCGAAGCGGCCGCCCGTTCCCGGCATCGAGGCCTATGAGGGCAAGTCGGTCTTCTACTCGGTCCGCAAGATGGAAGCCTTCCGCGGCGAGGAGGTGCTGATCGTCGGCGGCGGCGATTCCGCGCTCGACTGGACGCTCAACCTGCAGCCGCTCGCCAAGCGCCTGACGCTGCTCCACCGCCGCGACGCCTTCCGCGCCGCGCCCGACACCGTCAACAAGATGCGCGCGCTCGTCGCCGAGGGGGCGATGGACCTGTTGTTCGGCCAGGTCACCGGCCTCGAAGGCGCGGACGGCCAGGTCGGCGCGGCGATCGTCACCGACAATGAGGACCGCGAGCACCGCATTCCGGCGACCCGCATCCTGCCCTTCTTCGGTCTGACGATGAAGCTCGGCCCGATCGCCGACTGGGGCCTCAATCTGCACGAGAACCTGATCCCGGTCGATACCGAGAAATTCGAGACCTCCGAGCCGGGCATCTTCTCGATCGGCGACATCAACTGGTATCCGGGCAAGCTGAAGCTGATCCTGTCCGGCTTCCACGAGGCGGCGCTGATGGCGCAGGTCGTGTCGCGGATCGTCTATCCGAACAAGAAGATCCTCTTCCAGTACACCACCTCCTCGACCAGCCTGCAGAAGAAGCTCGGCGTCGCCTGAGTCCTTACCCGATCGGACGGGGCGGAACCGGCGGCCCGGCTCCGCCGTTCCCGGGCTTCGAGCAGCCCCGGGAGGAGCCGATGGAGATCGCGAGCTGGGCCTTCGACGAGGATGAGGGCGTGCCGAACAATCCGGCCCTGCCGCTCCTCCTCTATCGCGGCGCGATCGACCCGGCCGCCGAGGAGGATCTCGCCACCGCCTTCGAGACCCGCTTCAAGCGGGCGGGCTGGGGTGCCGGCTGGCGGAACGGCATCTATGCCTTCCACCATTATCACTCGACCGCGCACGAGGTGCTCGGCATCGCCCGCGGCCGCGCCACCGTGCGGTTCGGCGGCGAGACCGGCGAGACGGTGAGCGTGAAGGCCGGCGACGCGGTCGTCATCCCGGCGGGCGTCGGTCACAAGCGGCTCGCGGCGAGCGACGATCTGCTGGTCGTCGGCGCCTATCCGGCCGGACAGCCGGTCGACCTCTTGCGCGCCGGGGAAGGGGACCGCGCCGCGATCCTCGCCCGCATCGGCGCGCTGTCGCTGCCGAACACCGATCCGCTCACCGGCGTCTCCGAGCCGCTCGTCGCGCTCTGGCAGCGCGCTGCCGGCACCGGGCCTAGTTGAGCGGCGCGCCGGTCTCGCCGGCGGCGGCGACCACCGGGTCCTCGGCCGCGGCGCGGGCGAGCGTGTAGATGCGGCCGGCGAAGGCGAACACCGCCCGGTCGGGGCCGATGCGGTAGAGCACGATCTCCGCGGCACAGCCGGTGGCGAGCGCCGGCACGATCGAGCCCGGGGCGACGCCGAGCGCCAGCGCCTGCCGGCCCGGATCGTCGAGCGCCCCGTCGAAGAGGCTCTCCGCCCCGCCGAGGCCCTGCCGGGCGGGCGCGCCGCCGCATCCGAAGAGCTCCGGCCCGCGCACCCCGTCCGCCGCGATGGCGACCGTGCGGCCGAGGAGCGCCGCGTCGAAGGGCGAGGGGCCGGTCTCCGCCGCCCATGGCGCCGCCTCGGCGGCCGCGATGGTCCAGCTTCCCTCGAAGCCGTCGCCGGCGAGGGCCGCGGATGCGGGGAGCGCGAAGGCGGCAAAAGCGGCAAGGAGCCGGCGGGTCATGGCGGCCTCGAGGGGGCGAGCGGGATGCCCCGTTCTAGCCCGGAAGCGATGACCGCGCGGTGAACGGCGTCACGCCTCCGGCGGCGGCCCGTCCGGCCGGCGGGCGCCGAGCTTCATCAGTTCCGCCATCACGTCGGAGAGTGCCGGCGGCCGGCCGGCGATGAAGGGCAGCGGCCGGCAGACCTCGATCGCGGCGATGCCGACCCGCGCGGTCAGGATACCGTTGACGACGCCTTCGCCGAGCCGGGCCGACAGCCGCGCCGCGACGCCGTGGCCGACGATCTGCTGGACGATCGAATCGCCGGCCGCCATGCCGCCGGTCACCGCGAGATGGCCGAGCACGGCACGGGCGAGCCTGAGGAAGCCGAGCGTGCCGGGCCGGCCGCCATAGAGCCGGCCGAGCCGGCGCACGAGGCCGAGAATGGTGACGAGCACGAACATCAGGTCGACGACGGCGCGCGGCGAGATCGCGGTGACGAGCGTCACCCGCTTGGCGGCGGACAGCACCATCGCCCGCGCCGCCGCGTCGAGCGGGGCGAGCAGCTCGCGCTCGCCGAGGCCGATCAGGTCCCGGCCGTCGATGATCTCGTCCATGTGGCCGGCGAGCGCCTTGCGCGCCCGCGCCGTCTCCGGCCGGTCGGCATAGAGCGGCACGAGCGATTTCAGCACGGTGCGTGCCGCGCTCCGGTCGTCGGTGGCGGCGGCGGCCTCCGCCGCGTCGCGCAGATCGCCGATCCGCGACAGGCGCAACAGGCCGGCGAGCTCGCGCACGAGGATCGCCAGCAGTGCGAAGACGAACAGCGCGGTGAAGGCGAGGCCGAGCCAGCCGAGCCATTCCGTGCGGGCGAACAGGTCGCGCACCAGAGTGTCGATGGCGAGGCCGAGGCCGAGCGCGACGAGCCCGCTCGCCGCTGCGCCGAGCAGGCCTGCGAACCGGAACGGGCGGCGCGGCCGGACCGGCGCGGGGAGCGCTTCCGCGGAGGGCGGCTCGGCGAGCACGACCGGCCGTCCCGCCGGCCGGCGCGGCGCCGCATCGGGGTCGGTGACGAGCTCGACCTCGTCGAGCCGGAAGGCGGTCGGGCGGCGCGGCGTTTCGGTCATGCGAGGCGGTCCCCGATCAGGAACTGGAGCGCCCGGTCGAGCCGGATGTGCGGCAGCGACAGCGTCGCGCCTTCGGCCGTGCGCTCGAGCCGCGGCGGCCGGAAACGGACGAAGCGCAGCGCCGGATCGGGCCGCGCCGCCGCGCCGTCTTGAGACTCTGATTCAAGGGCCTGCCAAAATGAGTCCGGGTCGTCCGGCAAGTCCCCGGGAAACAACGCGATTTCCGTGTTTCCATCGAAGCTCTGGCCGTCGACGCGCTCGCCCTTCATCGGCGTGCCGATGATCGAGGGCAGCCGCTCACCGCGCTCGACGACGACGCCCTCGCGGGTCGCCCGGACCGAGGCGAGCGCCGCGATCTCGACGAGCGCGCCCGCCGCCCGCGCCCGTTCGAGCGAGGGGGCGAGCAGCCGGCCGAGCAGCGCCTCGAGCCGGTCGTGGTCGGTATGGTGGAGGTGGTCCGCCTTGGTGGCGGCGATCAGCACCCGGTCGATGCGGCGCGACAGCACCGCCGACAGCCAGCTGTTCCGCCCCGGCCGGAACGAGCCGAGAATACCCGACAGCGCCTCGGCGAGATCGGCGACCGCCTCCGGCCCGGCATTCAGCGCATGGAGCGCGTCGATCAGCACGATCTGCCGGTCGAGCCGGGCGAAATGGTCGCGGAAGAACGGCTTCACCACCACCGCCTTATAGGCCTCGAAGCGGCGCGCCATCATGCGGGCGAGCGAGCCGGGCGGCGGGGTGCCCTCGAAGGCGAGCGGCGAGAAGGTGAGCGCCGGCGAGCCGGCGAGATCGCCCGGCATCAGGAAGCGGCCGGGCGGCAGGGTCGACAGCGCGGTGTCGTCGGCGCGGCAGGCCTTCAGATAGTCCGTGAAGAGGGCGGCGAGCTCGCGCGCGACGCTCTCCTCGGCCGGGGCGGCCGGATCGACGGTCGCGAGCCGCGCGAGCCATTTCGCGGCGAGCGGTCCGCGGCTCGGTTTGCGAGTCATCTGAATCGCTTCGGCCGACCAGTTCGCAAAGTCCTTCGAGAGGAGAGGCAGGTCGAGCAGCCATTCGCCGGGATAGTCGACGATGTCGAGATTGAGCGTGCCGCGGCCGAGCCGGCGGCCGAGAAAGGTCGCCGATTCATAGGCGATGGCGAGCCGCAGCTCGCTGATCTGGCGGGTCGAATCCGGCCAGATCCGGTCGCCGACCAGCGCCCGGACATGGTCCTCGTAGTCGAAGCGCGGCACCGCGTCGTCCGGCTGCGGCTCGAGCGCGGCGCCCGCGAGCCGGCCTTCCGCGAGCGGCCGCAGGAGCGGCAGCCGGCCGCCATGGACGAGATTATGGACGAGCGCGGTGATGAACACCGTCTTGCCGGCCCGGGCTAGCCCGGTGACGCCGAGCCTGAGCGTCGGCGCGACGAGGTCCGAGGCCCGGTCGGCGAGGGTGGCGAGGGCGAGGCGGGCCTCGTCGGTCAGCGCGGTGAGCTTCAATCCTGTCCTCCGGCGGCGGCCTTCGATGTAGGAACGGCCGGCGGCGGAAAACAGGCCTATTCGTCGTCGGCGGGGGGCTCGGTGCCGACCAGCTCGAGGTCGCGCGGCCGGAAGAAGGCGACGACGCGGCCCGCGCGCGGCTCGATCCGCGTCCAGTCGGCTTGCGCGAAATCGATCACGGCGAGGCCGGCGGTCGGGAACTTGGCGCCGATCTCCTCGGAAAGCGCCGGATTGCCGGAGCCGATCAGCATCATGGCGGCATCCTGGATCGCCGGGTTATGGCCGATCAGCATCAGGGTGCGGGCCGCTGCGCCGTCGCGCCGGATCGCGTCGATATAGGATCCCGCCGGCCGGTCGTAGAGCGCCTGGGTCAGCCGGATGTCGATCTCGCGGTCGAGATGGGGCAGCAGCGCGGCGAGGGTCTCGCGCGTGCGCCGGGCGTTCGAGCAGAGGATGCGGTCGGGCATCAGCCGGTGCGTGGCGAGGTGCTCGCCCATCAGGCCGGCCGCCCTTCGGCCGCGCGGCGCGAGCGGACGGTCGAAATCGGCGAGCCCCGCAATGTCCCAGGAGGATTTGGCGTGGCGCAACAGAAGCAGGCGGGGCATTCACGGCACTCGGATGGAAGGGCGGCCCGACAATCGCTGCCGGGCCGCCGCTTGTCGAGATCGTCAGCGTCGGCGGATCAGCGGCAGAAGCGCCGGCCGCCGCCCTGCACCCGGTAATAGCCGGTATCGGGATCGAAGGAGCGGTAGCGGGCCGAGCAGTAGTCGTACCACTCATCGGTCCAGGGCTCCGGCGCGCCGCGCACCACCGGCCGTTCGCGCAGCACCGGACGCTGCTGGCGCACCTGCTGCGCCATGCAGTCGTCATAGGCCTGGTCGTAGCGGCGCTGCCATTCCCGCGTGCCCTGCGCCCCGCCGGCGAGCGCACCGGCCGTGCCGCCGATCGCGGCTCCCGCCCCGGCGCCGCGGCCGCCCTTGATGATGCCGCCGAGGATCGCGCCGCCGACCGCGCCGACCACCGCGCCGCCGACCGCATTGCCGGTCGGGTTCGCATAGCTGTCGGCATAATCGCGGGCATAGGAATCGCAGCGGCCCGACTGCGCGGCAGCGGCCGTCGCGAGCAGACCGAGCGCGCCGATCCCGGCGACGAAGGAGATGACGAGACGGTTCAGGATCATGATCTTCATTCCCCCATGACGGGGCGCCGATCTCTTCGCGGCGCCGGCCCGGGATCGTTCTAGCAAAGATCTCGGGACGGAAATGTGATCGGGATCACCGGTCCGCCGCCGGCTTTCAGCCCGCGGCGCGCAGCGAGACCGGCCGCGTCGGCGCCGGCCGCGGCGGGGCGGCGGCGGGCGCGCGCGGCGTGCCGATGGCCGCGCGCGCGGTGGCGAGCGCCGTCATGTGGATCTGGAGGAGCGCGCGGAATTCCTCGTGCAGGCCGCGCAGCATCGAGAGCGCCTCCGGCGCGTGCTGGCGCAGCTGCGGCCCGACGATGCGCAGCAGGTCGAGCCCGTTCAGATAGAGCTTCGCATAGGCGCTCTTGCGCGGCTCGAGCTCGCCCGCCGCGACGAGCTTGCCGGCCCGCACCAGCGTCGTCTCCGCCTCGATCAGCTCGAGCAGGATCTGCATGGTCTGCGCGAGCGAGGAGCAGAGCGCCTCGGCCTCGGCCGGCCCCGAAATCTGCGGCGCGTCGCCCCGCGCCCCGGCGGTCGCGCCGCCCGGCCCTTCCGTCGTCATGATCGACCTCCTGCCGCTCCGGGTGTCCGGCCGTCCGGCCGGCGTCCGCGCATCAGCCCGGGGGATCCGCCCTCCGGTCCGCCGGGCGCGGCGCCGGACCGGCAGAGCATGGCGAAAGGGTCTTAGGAAGACGTTAACCGTAACGGCGCCGCCGCCGCCCGCTCCGCCGCCGCCTCCCTTGCCGCGACTCGCCCCGGACAATGCGCCCGCGGACCGGGGCGGCGCCCTCCGTGCTTTCCCGCCTAAATTCGCTGCAAAGGGTCCGAAACCGAGGCCCGCCGCGGCTTTGCGGGCGACCACGGAGCGGGCATCGTGCCTCTCCCTTATCGTATTGAGAACGTTGGGATGCATCGCTATATTCCGCGCCGCGACGGCACCCATTCGAGGGTTCTTCATGACGTTGGAAATGGTCGAAGAGTATCGTCCCACCGACTCCGAGCCATTCATGAACGAGCGGCAGAGAGAGTATTTCAGGCTGAAACTCCTCACCTGGAAAGACGAGATCCTCAAGGAATCGCGCGAGACGCTGCAGCACCTGCAGGACGAGAACCAGAACCACCCCGATCTCGCCGATCGGGCCTCTTCCGAGACCGACCGTGCGATCGAGCTGCGCGCCCGGGACCGTCAGCGCAAGCTGATCGCCAAGATCGATGCCGCCCTGCAGCGGATCGAGGACGGCTCCTACGGCTATTGCGAGGAGACCGGCGAGCCGATCAGCCTGAAGCGGCTGGACGCCCGCCCGATCGCCACGCTGTCGATCGAGGCGCAGGAGCGGCACGAGCGGCGCGAGCGCGTCTACCGCGACGACTGAGCGGCCGCGGCGGGCCGCAAAAGGTAAGGGCGCGGGAACGGCATCGTTCTCGCGCCCTTTTTGTTCGCCGCTCGACGATCGGGGGGGAAGGCGCCGTATGGCGCCATGCCCCCGCGCTTCGGTTCAGCGCGGCCGCGAGTTGGAGATCTCGCCGAGCAGGCGCGCCATCTCGCGCTCGAGATCGCCGATCGGCGAGGCGGGCTTCTCGCCCGGCGGCGGCGCGGCTTCCGGCTCGTCCTCGGGCTGCGGCGCGACCGTTTCGGGCTCCCGCGGGGCAGGGGCCTGCACCGGCGGAGCGGCCGGCCGCGGCTCGGCGCGGCGCGCGCCGAATACCGGCTCCTCCTCGATCGCCCCGCCCGGAATGTCCGAGAGGCCGTGCTCGTCGTCGAGTTCGTCGTCGTCGAACACCGGCTCCAGCCGGCTCAGCCGGCCTTCCGGCGGCTTCGGCCGCGGCTGCGGCTGCGGCTGCGGCGGGGCGACGGTCGGCGTCGCCAGCGGCGCGCGGCGCCGGGCCGGCTCGGCCTGGGGCGCCGGTTCCTCGGCCGGAGGCGCGGCCACCACGGGCGGCGCGACGACCGGCGGCGGCTCGATCGGGGCGCGCGACGGCGCCGGCTGTGCGACGACGCGCTCCGGGCGATAGGGCCGCACCGGCACGGCGACCGGCAGTTCGGGCAAGGGCGCCGGCTCGGCGGCGGCGGGGCGCGGCGGACGAGGCCCGCGTTCCGCGGCGCGCGGCTCGGCCTGTGGCGGCGGCTGTGGCGGGGCCGGCTGCGCCGCCGCGTCGCGGGCGCGGCGATTGAGCAGGAAGGGCGGAACGAGCCGGCCGCGCAGCGGACGGTCGTCCTCTTCCTCGTCGGCCGGAGGCGCCGGCGGCGCGGGTACGGGCTGCGGCTCGGCCGCGGCGGGCGCCTCGACCTCCGGCTCGTCGGAGAGGATCGGCCGGGCGACCGGCCGGCGGCGCGACGGCTCGTCGATGCCGGAGGTCTCGGCTTCGATCGCGAATTCGGGCAGCACCGGCGCGACGGGCGGCATCGACGTCGCGGGCGGCGGCTCGATCTCGGCCGCGGCGACGACCGGCGGGCGGCGGGTCTCGGGCGCCCGTGGCGGCTCCGCCGCGCGCGGCGGTTCGGGCGCGCGGGGCGTCGGCGCGGCGGCGGGACGCGGCGGTTCGGCGCGCGCCGGCTCGATCCGGCCCGTCTCGGGGCGCGCAGTCTGGTCGGGCCGCGGCCGCGGCACGCGGTGGATGCCGGGCTCGACGACCAGATCGCTCGGTCCGCCGATCAGGATCAGATGCTCGGTCTGGTCGCGCCGGACGAGCACCAGCCGGCGGCGGCCGTCGATCGAGAGAGCGTCGACCACCGAGAGCCGCGGTTGGCGCCCGCGTCCCGCCCCGCCGAGCCGGCCGGCCGAGAAGGACCGGATCAGCCAGACGGCGATCAGGATCAGGACGAGGACGATGGCGAGCGTCACGACGAACTGCACGATCAGCGCGCCCGTGTCGCCGAACATCGGTTGCAGGAACTCACGCATCAACCTCTCCTGGCCCGCCGCCCGTGCCCGATGCCCGCTCGTCGCCCCGGCCTCGGGAAGACGATGGAGGGGCGGGCTGCACGAGGTCCGGCATGCATTCTGTGGTTTTCCGCCGGGAACTCGGCCTTTTCAAGCCCTTGCACGGCAAAACCGGTTGAGAAAGCGCAAACGGACGCGCTGTGTCTCGCGGACGCATCGCCGCGGCGGTCGTCCCACCCCGCCGGCGACCGGTCCGATGCCGCTCCCGTGCGGCGATCCCCGGGCGATCCCGTTGAATTCGCGTGACGTCCTCGGCCATTCTGGCCAAGGATCGGACGGGCGCGATTCGAAGGCGGAGCGCCCGGACGAGGAGTGGCGGGCGCGGTGGCGCCCCGACAGGCACGAGCCCGGAGCCGAACGACGTGCAGCGTGCCGAAGGCCGCGAGGCGATCAACGACAGCAGCGACGGTTCCGCGGGCATCGCGCATCCCGAGGCAGCCGTCGATCGCTTCGATGCGGCGCGCGGCATCGGCCGGCTGCTCGTGCTCGCCGCGGTGCTCGTCGGAGCGGTGATCGCCTTCGCCTTCCTGCCCGCCGCCGCGGCGCAGCCCTTCGTGCTCGCGCTGCTCGGCCTGCTCTCCGTCGTCGGCGTCTTCACCCTCTTCGCCGCGGCGATCGGTCTTCTGCGCTTCGGCAGCCGCCGCGAGGGCGAGACGATCGCCCGCGCCTTTCTCGACGGCATGTCGGACGGGCTGGTGCTCGCCGATGCGGAGGGCCGGCTCGTCTATGCGAACGCCGCCTATGCCCGGCTGACCGGCGCCGAGGGCGAGCGCGACCTCAGATCCGTCGAGCGCGCCTTCGGCGGCGATCCGGTCGGCAGCGACGCCGTCTTCCGCCTGTCGCGCGCGCTCCGCGAGGGCCGCATGGCGGTCGAGGAGGTGCGGCTCACCCGTCCGCTCGCCGTCCCCGCGATCGCCGGGGCGCGCTGGTATCGCATCGCGGTGCGGCCGCTCGCGCTCGGCGACGGCTCCGGCCGCGGCGCCGTTTCGCGCCTCTTCGCCGGGGATCGCCGCACGCTCGCCGTCTGGCAGATCGCCGACATCACCGCCGATCGCGAGCAGCAGGAGACGGCTTTCCAGGAACTGCAGCACGCGATCGACTATCTCGACCACGCCCCGGCCGGCTTTCTCTCCGCCGAGCCCGACGGCCGCATCGTCTATCTCAACGCGACGCTCGCCGACTGGCTCGGCATCGATCTCGCCCGTTTCGAGCCCGGCGGGCTCCGGCTGCGCGACATCATCCGCGGCGACGGCGCGGCGCTTCTCGCCGCCGCCGAAGGGACGGGCGAGAGCCGTACCGAGATCGTCGATCTCGACCTCCTGAAGCGGAACGGCCAGAGCCTGCCGGTCCGCCTGCTGCACCGCGTGCCCTATGCCGACGGGGCGCCCGGCGCCACCCGCACCATCGTGCTCAACCGCAGCCGCGGCGGCGACGTCGAGGACGATCTGCGCGCCGTCGAGGTGCGCTTCAACCGGTTCTTCAATCACACGCCCTTCGCCATCGCGACGATCGACCGGCGCGGCCGCATCGGCCGCACCAATGCGCCCTTCCTGCGCCTGTTCGGGCCGCAGCCGGGCGACGGCCGCCGCCGCTTCGTCGATCTCGTCGTCGAGGGCGACCGCTCGAGCCTCGAAACCGCGCTCGAATACGCTTTCGCCGGCCGCAGCGACATGCCGCCGGTCGATGCCACCGTCGCCGCCGACGGCGCGCGCAGCGTCCGCTTCTACATCTCGCCGATCGCCGACGCCTCGGAGGACGAGGACGAGATGGCGACCGCCTATGCGCTCGACATGACGGACCAGCGGGCGCTCGAGCTGCAGCTGCGCCAGGCGCAGAAGATGGAGGCGGTCGGCCAGCTCGCCGGCGGCATCGCGCACGATTTCAACAATGTGCTGACCGCCATCATCGGCTTCTCCGATCTCCTCCTCACCAATCACAAGGCGAGCGACCCGTCCTTCCAGGACATCATGAACATCAAGCAGAACGCCAACCGCGCGGCCGGCCTCGTCCGCCAGCTCCTGGCGTTCTCGCGCAAGCAGACCATGCTGCCGCAGGTGATCGCGGTCGGCGACCTGCTGTCGGACGTCTCCGTCCTCCTCGAGCGGCTGGTCGGCGAGAAGGTCAAGCTCGCCTTCGTGCACGGCCGCGACCTGTGGCCGATCCGTGCCGACGCCAACCAGCTCGAGCAGGTCGTCATCAACCTCGCCGTCAATGCGCGCGACGCGATGCCGAAAGGCGGCACGCTCACCATCCGCACCCGCAACGTCGCCGCCGACGAGGTGGCGGGCTTCCCCTACAAGTCGCTGCCGGCCGCCGACTATGTCCTGCTCGAGGTCGAGGACACCGGCACCGGCATCCCGCCCGAGATCCAGGGTCGCATCTTCGAGCCCTTCTTCTCGACCAAGGAGGTCGGCAAGGGCACCGGCCTCGGCCTCGCCACCGTCTATGGCATCGTCCGCCAGACCGGCGGCCACATCCATTTCACCACCGAGGCCGGCCGCGGCACGGTGTTCCACATCTTCGTGCCGCGCCACGTCCAGGCGGTGCCGGCAAAGCCGAAGCGCGCGCCCGACAAGCCGCCGGAGCACGCCGACCTGACCGGCAGCGCCTCGATCCTGATCGTCGAGGACCAGGAGGCGATCCGCATCGTCGCCGCCCGGGCGCTCGCCTCGCGCGGCTACAGCGTGCACGAGGCGGCGTCGGGCCTCGAGGCGCTCGATTTCATCCGCACGAGCGGCATCCCGGTCGATCTCGTCGTCTCCGACGTCGTCATGCCCGAACTCGACGGTCCCTCGCTGCTGCGCGAGCTGCGCAAGGATCACCCCAATCTCAAGATCATCTTCGTCTCGGGCTATGCCGAGGACGCCTTCGCGCGCAACCTGCCGCCCGGCGAGGTGTTCGGCTTCCTCCCCAAGCCCTTCACGATCAAGGAGCTCGTCACCGCGGTGAAGGAGACGCTCGGCCAATGAGCGGCGCGCTGCCCGCCTCCTTCGCGATCGATGCGGCGACCGCCCGCGTCCGGCTCGACCAGCACGATCCGGCCTTCGTCGCCGACCCTTACGTCGCCTTCGCCGCGACGCGGGCGCTCGGCCCGGCCTTCTTCTGGGAGGATCACCGGCTGTGGTGCTTCACCGAGGCCGAGGCGGTCAACGCGCTGTTGCGCGACCGCCGGCTCGGCCGCGAGATCCTGCACGTCGCGACGCGCGAGGAGCTCGGCATGCCCGAGGAACCGGCGCACACGCGGCCCTTCTACGATCTCGACCGGCTGACCATGCTGTCGCGCGAGCCGCCGGCCCACACCCGGCTGCGCACCCTCGTCAACCGGGCCTTCGTCTCCCGCCAGATCGAGCGGCTGCGGCCGCGCATCGCCACGCTCTGCCATAGGCTGATCGACGGCTTCGAGGCGGCCGGCTCGGTCGACCTCATCGCCGCTTTCGCGACGCCGATCCCGGTGACGATCATCGCCGAGATGATGGGCGTGCCGGTCGACATGGCGCCGCAATTGCTCGACTGGTCGCACCGCATGGTGGCGATGTACCAGTTCGGCCGTTCGACCGAGACGGAGCTGTCGGCCGTCGCGGCGACCGAGGCCTTCGTCGGGTTTCTCCGCGGCTATGTCGCCGAGCGGCGCGGCGCCCCGGCCGACGATCTGATCAGCGTGCTGATCGCGGCGGAGGCGGATGGCGAGCGGCTCTCCGAGGACGAGCTGATCGCCTCCTGCATCCTGCTCCTGAACGCCGGCCACGAGGCGACCGTGCATTCGATCGGCAATGCGGTGAAGGCGATCCTCGAATCGGGGCTCGACACGGCCGGCTGGTTCGCCCGCCCCGGCGGGCCGGAGGCCGTCGCCGAGGAGGCGCTGCGCTTCGATCCGCCGCTCCATCTCTTCCAGCGCTATGTGCTCGAACCCTGCGAGATCGCCGGCATCGCCTTCTCGAAGGGCGACAGCCTCGGCCTGCTGCTCGGCGCGGCGAACCGCGACGCGGCGCGTTTTGCCGATCCCGACCGGTTCGATCCGGCCCGCCCGGTGCGGCCGCATCTCGCCTTCGGCGCCGGCATCCATTTCTGCATCGGCGCGCCGCTCGCCCGGCTCGAGCTCGAAGTCGCGCTGCCGATCCTCTTCGAGCGCCTGCCGCGGCTCGCCCTCGCGGGCGCGCCCCGCTATCGCGACAGCTGGCATTTTCACGGCCTCGAACGGCTCGACGTCGCCTGGTGAGCGGGCGCGCCCCGTCGCCGGCCGGCCACGAAAAAGGCCCAATCCCGGCGCCTGTCGGCCGGGCGGAAAAGAGCCTCGGGAGGACCTGTTGAAGAAAGCCGCCGCGTTGATCTCGATCCTCGCCTTTTCGGCGCCGGCCGCGGCGCAGCAGGTGGTCGACGGCACCGACAGCGGGCTCGATCCCGCGGTGGTCCGGTCGATCGGTGCGCTCGCCACCCGCGATTTCGCCGCCCCGGCCGATGCGCGCCTGCGCAATCTCAAGAAGTCGCTCGCCCGCAACGGCCACGGCTATTGCGGCGAGGTGAGCCCCGGCGGCGCCGGCGCCTTCGTGCCCTTCCACGCGATCGTCGAGGAGAACGGCGATACCTCGCTCCTCCTCCTCTCCGACTTCACGCGCCCCGGCGCGACCGGCCATCTCGACATCGCGCAGCGCCTCCTGAAGAATTTCGGCTGCACGCCCTGAGCGAGACCGGCTGCGCCCGAGGCAGCGGGGCGCGGCACCGGCTGTGCAGCACGGCCGCGATGCGCCGACTGCGATGCGTCGAAAGGACGAGCACAACGCCTGGCTCCCCCTCTCCCGCCGCGCGAAGTCGGCTGCAGCCGACTTCGCCTTTTTCACGCTCGGCTCGGCAACAGCCGAGCCGAGTGGGAGAGGGCCGGGGTGAGGGCTCTTTCTTTCTCTTCGGCTGGCACCGCAAGACACCCTCACCCTTCCGGCCTAACCGTCTCGGTCGCTGTCGCTCCCTGCGACGCCAAGGCCGGAAGCCCTCTCCCGCAAGCGGGAGAGGGGGAACCCGGCCGTGCGGCACGGTCGCGATGCGTCGACCGAACGAGCACAACGCCTGGCTCCCCCTCTCCCGCCGCGCGAAGTCGGCTGCAGCCGACTTCGCCTTTTTCGCGCTCGGCTCGGCAACAGCCGAGCCGAGTGGGAGAGGGCCGGGGTGAGGGCCTTCCCTTTCTTCTCCGGGCGCGCAGAGCCCCCCTCAGCCGGCGAGCGCCACCGCGATCTCCGCCGCCAGCCGGGCGTTGTTCTTCACGAGCGCGATGTTGGTCGCGAGGCTGCGGCCTGCCGTGATCTCGAACAGGTGCTGCAGCACGAAGGGCGTCACCGCCTTCGCCCGCACGCCGCGGCGTTCGGCCTCGGCGATCGCGGCCGCGATGAAGACCTCCATCTCGGCGGCCGGGATCTCGGCTTCGGCCGGCACCGGATTGGCGACGAGCATCCCGCCCGCGAGCCCGAGCCGGCGCCGCGCCGCGGCGAAGGCGGCGATGCCGGCGGCGTCGTCGATGCGCAGCGGCGAGGGCAGGCCGCTCTCGCGCGACCAGAAGGCCGGAAAGCCGTCCTGCCCGACCGTCACCACCGGCACGCCCTCGGTCTCGAGCACTTCGAGCGTCTTCGGAATGTCGAGCAGCGCCTTCGCGCCGGCGCAGACGACGACGACGCCGGTCTTGCCGAGTTCCGGCAGGTCGGCGGAAATGTCGAAGCTCGTCTCCGCGCCGCGATGCACGCCGCCGATGCCGCCGGTCGCGAACACCGCGATGCCGGCCCGCTCGGCGGCGATCATCGTCGCCGCGACGGTGGTCGAGCCCGGCCGGCCGGTGGCGAGCGCATAGGCGAGATCGGCGCGCGACAGTTTCATCACGCCCTCCGCCTTGGCGAGCGCGACGAGGTCCTCGTCCGACAGGCCGACCCGGATCCGGCCCTCCCAGATGGCGATCGTCGCCGGCACCGCGCCGGCCGCGCGCACCACGTCCTCGACGGCGCGGGCGGTCTCGACATTCTGCGGCCAGGGCATGCCGTGCGTGACGATGGTCGATTCGAGCGCGACGAGCGGCCGGCCGGCGGCGCGCGCGGCCGCGGCCTCGGCACCGAAGAGGACGAGATCGTCGGAAAGGGCGGTCATGGGCGAATCACTCGCGATCGGAGCGCAGGGGCGGCGCCGGGGGAGGGGCCACGGGCGGCCGAGCCGGCCCGGGAGGTCGGACGACCATGGACGAGCGGCGCGCCGGGCTCAAGTCTTCGCCGGGCTCGAGCCTTCGCCGGGCTCGAGTCTCGCCCGCCTTTCTCCCCCGCGGCCTCTCAGCGCTCGATCTTGGTGGCGAGGACGATGGAGGAATTGGTCCGCTCCACCCCCTCGATCGCCGCGATCGTGTCGATCAGTCCGTCGAGCGCCGCGAGATCGGCCGCCTCGACGATGCCGATCAGATCGTATTCCCCGCTGATCGCGTGCAGCGTCACCACTTCGGGAATGGCGGCGAGCCGCGCCTCGATCCGGCTGCCGAGCCGGCCGGCGATCTTGATCAGCACATGGGCGCGCACTCGGCCGGCGGCGAAGGCGGTGCCGAGGCGCACCGTATAACCGGCGATCACGCCGCGCCGCTCGAGCCGCTCGAGCCGGGCATAGACGCTCGCCCGCGACAGGCCGGCCGCCCGGCCGAGCTCGACGATCGAGCGGCGCGCATTCTCGCGCAGCAGGGCGAGCAGCGTGCGGTCCGTCGGATCGAGCGTCAGATCGTCGGCAGAGATAGACATTCTGTCGGAAATCTACCGCCGTTCCGTCCAGTCTGCAATCTTCCGTCCGGACGCGCCGCCCCGCTACCGTTGCCCCGGAAGAGGGATCGGACGGACGAGGGGAAAGATCATGACGAACCGGGCGGTGGCGAAGACCATCCTCATCATCGGCGCCGGCAAGATCGGCGAGACGATCACCGCGCTGCTCGCCGCGACGGGCGATTACCGCGTCCTCGTCGTCGATCGCGCCGAAGCGCCGCTCGCGCGCCTTCCCGCCCATCCGGCTGTTGCCACCCGCGTGCTCGACGTCGCCGACGAGGCGGCGCTCGCCGCCACGATGACGGGCGCCTTCGCCGTGCTCTCGGCGGCGCCCTATCACGTCACCCGCCATGTCGCGCAGGCCGCGCGGGCGGCCGGCATCCATTATCTCGACCTCACCGAGGACGTCGCGACGACGCGGCTCGCCAAGGCGCTCGCCGCCGGGGCGCAGAGCGCCTTCATCCCGCAATGCGGCCTCGCACCGGGCTTCGTCTCGATCGTCGCGAGCGACCTGATCCGCCGCTTCGACACGCTCGACAGCGTCCGCATGCGGGTCGGCGCGCTGCCGCTCTTCCCCTCCAACGCGCTCGGCTACAATCTCACCTGGTCGACCGAGGGCGTGATCAACGAGTATGACGAGCCCTGCGAGGCGATCGTCGCCGGCCGCCGCTGCGAGGTGCCGCCGCTCGAGGAGCGCGAGGAGTTCGCGCTCGACGGCGTCCGCTACGAGGCGTTCAACACCTCGGGCGGCCTCGGCACGCTGTGCGAGACGCTCGAGGGGCGCGTGCGCACGCTCGATTACAAGACGGTGCGCTATCCCGGCCATTGCGCGGTGATGAAGACGCTGATCCAGGACCTGCGGCTCGGCGAGCGGCGCGCGCTTCTGAAGGACATCCTCGAATTCGCCCTGCCGGCGACGATGCAGGATGTCGTCCTCGTCTTCGTCACGGTCGCCGGAGAGCGCGGCGGCCGTCTGCTCCAGGAGAGCTTCGTGCGCAAGATCTATGGCCGGCCGGAGCGGAGCGCGATCCAGACGACCACCGCCGCCGGCATCTGCGCCGTGCTCGATCTCCTCGCCGGGGGCCGGCTGCCGCAGCAGGGCTTCGTCCGCCAGGAGGACATCCCGCTCGACGCCTTCCTCGCCAACCGCTTCGGCGCCGCCTATGCCGAGCCGGGGCTCGCCCGCGCCGCCGCCTGAGCGCTGCCGGCCGCGAGGGCGAGGGTGTCTCGCCGTGATCGGCCGAGGAGGAGGAAAGAGCCCTCACCCTGCCGGCGAAGCCGGCTGTTGCCGACTTCGCCTTTTCCGCGCTCGGCTCGGCAACAGCCGAGCCGAGGGGGGAGAGGGCTTCCGGCCTCGGCGTCGCAGGCCGCGGCAGCGGCCG
>NZ_JACHOO010000013.1 GCF_014199915.1 Prosthecomicrobium pneumaticum
GCAGGCACTCGACCATCGGCTACGTCAGCCCGATGGAGTTCGAGCGGAAGGTAGGATTAGCTTAACTGCGCGTCCACGAAACCGGCAGCAGGCCAGGCCATTCGTCTCGGAGCCAAATACGGATCGGCCGCCTTCGAGATCATGTTGCGAGGGCGCCCTTACCGAATAGTTCCGACCGACCATAGTGTTTCGGGGAACCGAGCCACGCATTAAGGCTCGGCTCTCCTTCCGCCCCGCCGGTCAGATCCGGCCGAACTCGGCGAGCAGGTCCTCGACGGTCTTGCCCTGCTTGACCCAGGCGCGCGTCGCCTCCTCGCGCTCCGCCTGTTCCCGCGCGAGACGCACCGTTTCGGCGGCGCGTTCGAGGGGGATGACGACGACGCCCATCAGGTCGGCGACGATGAAGTCGCCCGGCTTCACCACGACGCCGCCGCAGGCGATCGGGACATTGATCGAGAGCTCTTCCTTGCGGCCGGAAAACATGGTGTGCGTGCCGCGCGGCGTGATCGCCCGGGTCCAGATCGGCCAGCCGATATCCTCGAGCTCGTCCGTGTCGCGCCCTGCGCCGTCGACGATCATCGCCCGGATGCCGCGATTCTTGGCGAGGCCGCCCATCAGGCCGCCGCACACCGAGGTGTTCTCGTCACCGCCCGCATCGACCACGATCACGTCGCCCGGCTGCCCCATCTCGAGCGCCCGGAGCGGATCGACGAGGTCGCCCTTCGACAATTGCACCGTGATCGCCTGGCCGGTCACCTTGGCGCGGAAGGCGGGCTTGATGCCGCTGTCCATCACCCCGGTGCGGTATTGCACATCGGCGAAGAAGGCGGCGGCCGAATAGAACCGCACCACCTCGTCGAACTGCGCGAGCAGGTCGGGACGGCGCTCGAAATCGTTGAATTCCTTAAGCATGGAGTTTTCCTTGCGCGACGGTCAGCAGATGCGCGTTGACCGGATTGCGGGGTTGCTGCCCGGTGAGCACGCGCGCCACTTCGCTCGCCGCGGTCTCACGGGCGGTGCGGATCGATTCTTCCGAGTAATAGGCGGCGTGCGGAGTGACGATGACGTTCGAGAGCGAGAAGATCGGGTTGTCGTCCGGCGACCAGGCGGCGAGCTTCGCGGGCTCCTCCTCCGGATCGTCGAGGCCCGCGCCGGCGATCCGGCCCTCGACGAGGGCGCGATAGAGCGCCTTGTTGTCGATGGTCGGCCCCCGCCCGGTATTGATGACGAGGGCGCCGGGCTTCATCGCGGCGAACTCCGCCTCGCCGAGGAAATGCCGCGTCTCGTCGGTCATCGGCACCTGCATCATCACGACATCCGCCTCGGCGAGCAGTGTCGCCTTGTCGACCTGGCGGATGTCGTGCGCCTTCGCGACCTCGGCGGGCAGATAGGGGTCATAGGCGATGAGGGTGACGCCGAAGGGCCGGGCGCGGTTCGCGATCGCCTGGCCGATCTTGCCGAACGAGACGATGCCGAGCGTGCGTCCGCGCAGCCGGTGAATCGGGCTGCCGGACTGCCAGCGCCAGATGCCCTGATGAGTGGCCCGGTCGTAGTCGAACAGGCGGCGGGCGAGCGCCAGCCACAGGCTGACCGCATGGTCGGCGACCTCATCGGTGCAGTAATCGCGCACATTGGTGACGAGGATGCCCTTCGCCGAGGCGGCGGCGACGTCGACGATGTCGACCCCGACGCCATAGCGGGCGATCACCCGGCAGCGCTCCATCGCGGCGATGGTGCGGGCGCCGACGCGGGCATACTGGTTCATGATCGCGTCGCAATCGGCGGCCGCGGCGAGCAGATCGTCCTCGCGCTTCGCCTGCAGCGCGATCACCTCCGCGCCCGCCGCCTCCAGAATCCCGCGCTCGATGTCGACGTCGCCGTAATCATAATCGGTGATCACGACCTTCGGTTTTCGTGCCATGCCGGCCCTCCCCTCACCCTGCTCAGACATAGGCTCCGGCCGAATAGGTCAGCTCGTAGGAATGGCTGTAGAGCTCGAAGACATTGCCGAAGGGATCCTCGACATAGACCATGCGATAGGGCTTCTGACCGGGATAATAGTGGCGCACCTGCTGCATGCGCTGACGTCCGCCCATCGCCTCGATGAGCTTGACCCGCTCCTCCAGCTTCTCGTCCTGCAGGCAGAAATGGAAGAGGCCGGGGCGCCAGTATTCGAAGGGCCGCGTCTCGGCCGTCGTCTGCGGAAACTCGAACAGTTCGATGCCGATGCCGTCGCCCGTCGCGAGATGGGCGATGCGGAAACTGCCCCAGCCGGCGCCGAACACGTCGTCGCACATCTGGCCGATGGCGCTGTCGTCGTGATGGATGGTGGTGGGCGGCATGATCACATAGAAGTCGAAGCACTTCGCATAGAATTCGACCGCGCGGTCGAGATCCGGGACGGTTATCCCGATGTGCGAGAAGGTGACGGCGGCCACGGTCGTTCCTTTCGTGTCAGAGAATGCTGCGGATGATGCCGCCTTCGATGCGATAGGCCGCACCGTTGGAGGCGGGAGAGGTGGCGACGAAGACGATCATGCGCGCCACCTCGCGCGGTTCGACGAAGCGCTGGATGAGCGAGGTCGGCTCGTCGTTGCGGAAATAGGTCTCGACGATGCCGTCGACCGGCTCGCCCTTCGCAGCGGCGAGGCCGTGGAAATAGGCCTCGACGCCTTCCGTCCAGGTCGGGCCGGGCAGCACGGCATTGACCGTCACGGCGGTGCCCTTCGTCAGTTCGGCGAGGCCGCGGGTGAGGCCGATCATCGCCGTCTTGGTCACCGAGTAGTGGATCATCTGCGGCAGCGGCTTCACGCCGGCCTCCGAGGCGAGATTGACCACCGCGCCCCTCCCCCGCCCGAGCATCGCCGGCAGAAGGGCGCGGGTCATTCGGACCGCACTCATCACATTGACGTCGAAAGCGTGCTGCCAGTCCGCATCGGTCAGTTGCGCGAACGGCTTGACCGAGAAGATACCGACATTGTTGACGAGGATGTCGACCGGCCCGTCCGCGGCGGCGAAGGCGACGAGCGCCTCCGCCCCCGCCGCCGTCGAGAGGTCCGCGGCGAGGCCGCGCACGGGCCCGAGCGGCGCGAGGCTCGCGAGCGCCCCGCCGACTTCCGCCTCCGTCAACCCGTTCACCACCACCGCGGCGCCCTCGCGCAGGAAGGCCTCCGCCGTGGCGCGCCCGATGCCCGACGCCGACCCGGTGACGAGGACGCGCTTGTCCCTGAGATCGAGGTCCATCGGATCAGGCTCCGCCGACCGATTTGCCGGAGGCGGGCTTCGTCGCCGCCTTCGGCGCCCGGCTGCCTGCGGGCGCGGTGCTGGTGCCGGCCCTGCCCGAGAGGCGGCGGACCGCGCGGGTGATCTCGCCGCGCCACATGTCGACGCCGACCGCGACGAGGATGATCAGGCCGAGAATGACGTTCTGGAAGGCCGATGGCACGGCATGGAGATTGAGCGCGTTCTGAACGATGACGATCATCAGCGCGCCGACGAGGGTCGAGAGCACGTTGCCGCGCCCCCCGGCGAGGCTCGCGCCGCCGACGACGGCGGCCGCGATCGCCTGCAGCTCGAAGGTCTGGCCGTAATTGGGCGAGCCGGAATTGAGCCGCGCCGCCATCAGGATCGAGCCGACCGCGGTCATCAGCCCGGCGATGATGAAGGCATAGGTCTGGACGCGCTGGACATGGATGCCGGAGAGCTTCGCCGCCGCGGGATTGCCGCCGACCGCATAGAGCTCGCGCCCGAGCCGCGTGTTGTTCATCATCACCGTCGCCGCGCCGTAGAGCGCGACGAGATAGAAGAAGGGCAGCGGAATGCCGAAGATCTTGCCGTAGAAGACCGGTTCGAGGCCCGGATCGAGCGAGAAGATCGGCGAGCCGTTGTTGAACATCAGGGCGAGGCCGCGAAAGGCGATCAGCCCGGCGAGCGTCACGATGAAGGAGGGGATGCGCAGGAAGGCGGCGAGCACGCCGTTCAACGCGCCGAGCAGGGCGCCGAAGACCAGCACGCCGATCAGCGCCGGCCAGAGCGGCACGCCATAGGTCTTCACCGCGGTGGCGAGGATCATGGTGAGCAGCGCCACCATCGAGCCGGAGCTGAGATCGATGCCGCCGGCGAAGATGACGATGGTCGCTCCGATCGCGATCAGCGAGACGATCGAGACCTGAAGCGCCAGATTGGAGAGATTGCCGGGATCGAGGAACCGGTCCGTGGTGAACGACACGACCAGCGCGACGAGCAGCATGGCCCCGAGCGGCCCGAGCAATTGCGCATCGAAGACCCGTCTCATGCGACTTTCCTCCCCTCAGAAATGGCGTCCCCCGTCGCGGCCCGCACCAGATCGGCGTGGCTCAGTTGCTGGGGGGGTCGGATGTCGGCGATCGACCCGTGCCGGACCACGGCGACCCGGTCGCTCATCGCCAGAAGCTCGTCATGGTCCGACGAGATCAGCAGGATCGCGCAGCCCTCTGCGGTCAGCCGGTTGATCAGCCGGTAGACGGCGAGCTTGGCGCCGACGTCGATCCCTTGCGTCGGCTCGTCGAGGATCAGCACGCGCGTCTCCGACAGCAGCCAGCGGGCGAGCACGACCTTCTGCTGATTGCCGCCGGAAAGATGCTGGACGGATTTCTCTTCCGCGCCGCGCGACAGTTCGAGGAGCTGCGCGAGCTGCGAGGCGTCCCGCTCCTCGCGCTTCAGGTCGAGAAAGCCGAGCCGCGAGAAGCGCCGCAGACTGGCGCTCGAAATGTTCGCGCGGCCGTTCAGGTTGAAGAACAGCCCGTCGGTCTTGCGGTTCTCGGTGACGAAGGCGAGGCCCGCGGCGATCGCGTCGGCGGGGCCGCGCGCCCGCAGCCGCCGCCCGCCGACCCTCACCTCGCCGCCGACGATCCGGTCGAGGCCGAACAGCGCGCGCGCGATCTCGGTGCGGCCCGAGCCGAGCACGCCGCCGAGCCCGAGCACCTCGCCCTTGTGGAGCGTGAAGGAGACGTCGCGCGCGCCGTTCGCGCTCGCAAGGCCGACGACCTCGAGCACCGGCTCGAGCGTGGCGTTGCGGACCTTCGGATAGTGTTCCTTGACGTCGCCGCCGATCATCGCGCCGACGATCGCGTCGACCTCCACCTCGGTGTTGCCGGCGGCGCTGACGACGCGGCCGCCGCGCATGATGGTCACCTCGTCGACCAGCGCCGTCACTTCATCGAGGCGATGCGAGACGTAGAGAATGGCGTGGCCTTGGCTGCGCATCCGCTTGAGGAGCGTGTGGAGCTGGGCGATCTCGTCGAGACCGAGCGCGGTCGTCGGCTCGTCGAGGATGATGAGCTGCGCATCGGCGGCGACCGCCTTGGCGATCTCGATCAATTGCTGCTGGGCGACCGACAGCGTCGCGGTGATCGCTTCGGGATCGAGCTCGATGTCGAGTTCGGCGAGCACGGCGCGCGAGCGCCGATTCATCGTCTCCCAGTCGATCAGGCCGAAGGCGCGCCGCGGCCAGCGGCCGAGAAAGACGTTCTCGGCGACCGTCAGGCTCGGCACGATCGAGAATTCCTGGAACACGGTCGCGACGCCGAGGGCGCGGGCCTCGGTCGGATTGGCCATCGACACCGGACGGCCCTTCAGCCGGATCTCGCCCGAATCCGGCCGGTCGACGCCGGACAACAGGCGGATCAGGGTCGATTTGCCCGACCCGTTCTCGCCGAGCAGGCCATGGATGCGGCCCGGCATCAGCCGGATCGAGACGCGGTCGTTCGCCTGGACCCCGGGATAGGCCTTCGAGACGGCATCGACTTCCCAGAGCGGCGCATCGGAGACGGGCATGGGTCCTGTCCTCTTTGAAGCTCTGGCCGCCGGACGGGCGGCCAGATCCGAAGGTGCGAGGGGCCGGCTCGACGGGAACCGGCCCGGGAGGACTGTTGCGGCTCAGTACGCCTTGGAGGGCTTGGGGTAGAGCTTCTCGGGGTGCTGCAGCACGGAGATCACATTGGTCCCGTCAACGATCTCGGTCGGGATCTCGACCCAGCCGCCGGGGAACTTGTGGTCGAGCGCGTCGAGCGTGGCTTCCATCGCCTGCTGCCCCATCAGGAAGGGCACGGTGTTGACCGTGGCGGTGAAATTGCCGGCTGCGATCTCCTCGAGACCGCTCGTGTCGCCGTCATTGCCGAGGATGACGAGGTCCCGCCGGCCGAGCGCCTTCGCGGCATAGGACGCGCCGATCGCCATATAGTCGTTGGCGGCGAAGATCAGCTGCGTCTCGGGATGCGCCTGCAGGAGGTCCATCGCCGCCGTATTGCCGCCCTCGACGTTCCACTTGCCGTCGATCGAGGCGACGACCTCGAAATTCGAGGCATCCTTGATGCCGTCGAGGAAGCCGCCGACGCGCTCGGTCGAATGATAGCCGGGCTGGCCTTCGATGACGCCGACCTTCACCGGAGCGTCGCCGAACTTCGCCTTCGCCCAGTCGGCGATCTTGTGCGTGCCCTTGCGCTGCGCATAACCGACGACGCCGTGGATCGGGGTCGGGAAGTTCGGGATGTCGGAATTGATCATCACGACCGCGACGCCCTTGTCGACCGCCTGCTTCAGGAGCGGAGCCGCCGCGCCTTCGTCGTGCGTGCCGAAGATGATGGCGTCGACGTCCTGGGTCAGGACGTCCTGGATCATGCCCATCTGGCCGTTGATGTCGGCGCCGCTCTGCGGCGCGAGCATGAAGACTTCGAGATCCTTGCCGGCGGCGACCGATTTGATGCCCTCGCCGATGGCGATGTAATAGTTGAACTCGGTCGCCGGCGGCATATAGGCGATGCGCAGCTTGCCCTCCTTCTTGTGGATGGCGGAAATCGGCGCCTGCGCACCTTCGGCGAGCGGCGTCGGCGCCGGATAGTCGCCGGCGAAGGCGGTCGACCCGGCCGCCGCGACGATGGCGAAAGCGGCGGCGGCCTGAACGAGATGCTTCATGAGATCCTCCCTTTCTGGTGGCGGTCCGGTCCGTTGAACCGGTTCATCCGGCGAACGGGGTATCCTCGACCCCGCTGATGCCCGGACGAATTTCGAACAGCGCGCCGGACAGAGGCGCCCGCGCGAGATCGTCGTCGCCCGACATCAGGCGCGACGTGGTGATGTAGAGGGTGGCGAGATCGTCGCCGCCGAAGGCGCAGCAGGTCGGCTTCGGTACCGGCAGGGCGACGCGGTGGGTGAGCCGGCCTTCGGCATCGAAGCGGACGACCTGCCCGCCCTCCCATTCGGCGGTCCACACCCCGCCCGCGGCGTCGACGCAGGCGCCGTCCGGAAGCCCCGGCTCGGTGGCGAGGTCGGCGAAGACGCGCTCGGCCGAAAGATCTTCCGCGCCATAGCGATAGGCGCGGATCCGGCGCTCCGGGGTGTCGGCGAAATACATCACCGACCCGTCCGGCGAGAAGCAGGTGGCGTTCGCGCAGGCGACACCCTCGATGAGCGTCTCGACGCGCAGATCGGCATCGACCCGCACGACCGAACTGTCCGCCGCGCCGGTCGCCTCGTTCATTCCGCCGACGACGAAGCGGCCCCGGCGGTCCGTGCGCCCGTCATTGAGGCGCGTCTCCGGCCGGCCCGGCTCGAAGGCGTGGACCGCCCGCTCGCGCTGCAGATCCGCCGACCACAATTCGATGCCCTCGGCGAAGGCCATGATCCATCCGCCAGCGGCACGCGGGGCAAAGGCGCAGAGGCGCGACGGCAGGCCGATCGACCCGCTCCGGCCGGTGGCGGGCTCGAACCACCACAGCGCCTCGCCGTGAATGTCCGTCCACCACACCCGGCGATCGCGCGGATTCCAGAGAACCCCCTCGCCATGGATGTTGCGACAGTCGACTGCCGGTCTCGCCTGCACCTCGCGCCCCTCCCCGGCCACGCTTGCGAGGGATACGTTATCTGCCATCTGATATACCAGTCAAGAGGCGATCGACGGGCGGACTGCTTTTTGACGGCGACCATCGCGCGGTTGTGTCGCCCGGCTGCTTCGGCCACGGTCATCGCCGGACGAGCATACCGCCCGGTCTTTGACATCTGGTGCACCAAATACCATATTGGCGCAAATTAAACAGGAGGCGACATGCCGGAACTGGAGCGTCCTCGGTCCCTGACCGCGCTGGTCACCGACCGGATCCGCGCCATGATCGTGGATGGCGAGCTGCCGCTCGGCTCGGCCATCTCCGAGCGCGGCATCTCCGCCGACCTCAAGGTGTCGAAGACGCCGGTCCGCGAGGCGCTCGCCCAGCTGCGACACGAGGGGCTGGTGACGGTCGTGCCGCAATCCGGGGCGCGCGTCTTCACGCTCAGCGCGCGCGAGGTGCGCGAGATCTGTGCCTTCAGGAAGGCGCTCGAGACCGCGGCGCTGCAGATCGCGATGACCGAGCATCCGGCCTCGCTGCTGCGCGATCTCGAAGCGATCGAAGCCCGCATGAAGACGCGGCTCGCCGGCGGCGACGTGCGGGGCTATCTCGAACTCGACACGGATTTCCACCTGGCCTTCTTCGCCAATTGCGGAAATTCCTATCTGCAGAACGCCTACGGCATCTATTCCGGCAAGATCTCGGCGCTGCGGACCCATCTCGCCCAGAAGCCGCAGCACACCAGCCTGTCGCTCAAGGAGCACGGCGAGATCGTCGAGGCCGTTCGGTCGGGCGACATCCATGCGCTGATCGACGTGCTCGAACGCCATATCGGGCGCACGCAGGAGACCTATGAGATCGGCATCGAGGACATCTCGGTCGCCTGAGGCTCAGCCGGCGAGGCGCGCGATCGTCCCCTCGAGCGCAGCGGCATCCCCGCGCAGACGGAGGCAATCGACCGTCAGCCGGCCGGCACCGTCCGGATCGCGATGGCCGTAGAGCTCGAGCTCGCCATAGGCGCCGAACCGGCCCGAATCGTAGAACAGCGACGCCGCCTGACCGACGGCCGCCGGATCGAGCGGCAGCGCCTCGGGATAGGCCGAGGCCTCGCGCTGCACAGGGCCGTACAGCACCGCGTCACCCGAGGGACCGCCGGCTCGGACATAGCCGATCGTGCCACGGCCGATCGCGTCGCGATGATAGGCGGCCTTGTAGAAGCCCGGCCCTGACAGGTCGACCCGCCGCAGGCCGGCCCGGCGGGCGAGCGCCGTCTCCGGCGGATCCCCGAAGATCCGCATGCCGACGCCCGGCCCCGATGCGGCGAGCAGCGCCACCCCGCCCGGCGCCACCTGCCGGATGATCCAGGGGACGAGGGGGAGCGCCGGACCGGCCGTCTGCCGCACCGCCACGGTCTGCCGATAACCTGCCGTTGCGACGCCGGCATCGGCCGGAAGCGCGGCGAGCGGTGCGATCGTGCGCTCGATCCGCACGCCGACCGTCGCCGCGCCCGAGGCGAGCGCGATCCGCGCATCGAGCGAGAGACGCAGCGCCGCGCCCTGCCGCTCCAGCCGCCAGCGCGCCGGATCGAGAGCGGGATCGACCCGGTAGGTCTCGACGATGCGGTGCGGATCGGTGAAGTTGAACAGCGCTTCCGGCGCCAGCCAGATGCGCTCGCCGCCGAGATTCCAGCCGCCTTCGAGAACCGTTCGCCGCAGGGCCTCGCCCTCCGGCCACCAGCCGAGCGGATCGTCGTCGCCCGCGAACGGTCCGAACACCCGGCCGCCCCGCGCGCTGACGAGGAGCGTCGCGCCGGAACCGAGGTCGAGCGTCGCGCAGGCCTCCCCGCCGGCTTCGAGCTCGGCCCGCAATGCGCCGAGCGGACCCATCGTTACCACTCCGCGCCGGTCAGCCGTGCCACCAGCCGCGGCACGCCGACCTGCGCGAGCCAGGCGCCCCATTCGGTCGCGCGAACGCGAAGCGGCAGGCGGGCCGCGGCGCCGTCCCGCGGCGAGAAGCCGAGCACGGCCCGCGTTTCCTCGAGCGACCAGCGCATGCCGGGATTGTCCGACATCAGATTGACCACGGCGAAGCCGTCGAAGCGGACGGTCGCCGCCGCAGTCACCCCGTCGAGGAAATCGCGGTCGCTCAGCCACATCTCCTGCCCCCAGCGGCCCATCGCCATGTGCGCCCCCGGCCGGTTGCCGTGCGTCCACTGCGTCCAGCCGATGCGCAGACAGATCACGTCGAGCCCGTGCGCCGCCGCGAAATGCGCGCCGATCCGCTCGCCCATCAGCTTCGAAACGCCATAGGGATTGACCGGATCGGGCACGGTATCGGGGCGGAGCCGGTCGGTGCGGAAGCGGTAGCCGCCGAGCACCCAGTTCGAACTCGCGAAGACGACGCGGCGCACGCCCGCCCGCCGCGCCGCCTCGAACAGGTTGAGCACGGCGTCGATGTTGTGCGGCACGACCGAGGCCCAGGCCGCTTCGGGCGACCGATCGGCGGCGAGATGGACGATGGCGTCCTGCCCCTCGAACAGAGCCGGCCAGTCGCCGTCGGATCGGGAAAGGTCGGCGGCATGGATCGGCACGGGACCGGGCGTCGCGTTGAGATCGAGCCCGGTGACGCGGTGGCCCGCGGCCCGGAGATGCGCCGCGAGCTTCGACCCGAGATGACCGGCCGCACCGGTCACGACGATGTTCTTGCCCAACCGCTCCCCCCGCGAGACGATGCCGGCGCCGCGGCCATACTCGGTATCTGAAATACCAGTTCGAAGTCAACGCACGGTCTCGGCCAGCGGAGGCGCGTGCCGCCGCCGGCCGTTGCGTCCGCGCACCCGCCTCAGACGCCGCCGACCACGAAGCCGCCATCGACCGGCAGATCCGCACCGGTCACGAAGACGGCGGCCGGCGAGGCGAGGAAGAGCGCCGTGCCGACGAGGTCGTCGACCGTGCCCCAGCGCTTGAGCGCGGCGCGTTCGGCGATCTTCGCCGCCGGCACGGGGTCGCTCCACAAGGCCCGCGTCATGTCGGTCTTGTGGTAGCCCGGCGAGATCGCGTTGACGCGGATGCCCTCAGGCCCGAAGGCGTGCGCCAGATGGCGCGTCAGACCGAGCACGCCGGTCTTGCTCGCGCCATAGGCGGGAACGACCGGATCGCTGACGTAGCTCAGCATCGACGCGATGTTGAGGATCACGCCCTTCGACCGGGCGAGCAGCGGCCGCGCCGCCATGGCGAAGCGCATCTGGCTGACGAGATTGACGTCGATCACCTCGAGAAAGGTCTCGTCCTCGAATTCGGCCTCGGGACGCGCGATCCCCGCGCCGTTGACGAGCACGTCGAGCCGGTCGAGCCCGCCCATGAAGGTCCGGATCGCCGCGGGGTCGCGCACGTCGACGCGCTCGAAGCGGATGCCCGCATTCTCCGCCGCGGCACCCGCCTGCGCGATCTTCGCCGCCGAACTGCCGAGCGCGACGACCGTGCCGCCGAGGCGCGCGAACCCTTGCGCGATGGCGAGCCCGATGCCGCTCGTGCCGCCGGTGACGACGATCACTTTGCCGGCAAAAAGCCCGTCGCGAAACGTCTCGATGATGTCCTGCATGTCTTCCTCCCTGGGATGATGGCGGCGGACGGCTCGGGTCCGCCGCTTCGTCTGGCTGTCGGTCAGCCGAGCGTCGTCGCGAAAGCGTCGAGCGCCAGGATCGCGTCGCGCACGATCGGCACGCTCAGCCGGACCGGCGTCGCATGAATGATGGCGCCCGGCGCGAGCGCCGCCGCAGCGACGCGCTCGACCTTCTCGCGGACATCCGCGACGATGCCGAGATCGGCGAGCCGTGTCGGCAGGCCGAGCGCGCGGCAGAACCGCACCGTCGCCTCGATCTCGGCCTGCTCCCGGTTCTCGAGCATCAGCAGGCAGAGCGTTCCGAAGGCGACCTTCTCGCCGTGGAAGACGCCGTGCACCTCGTCGAGCACGGTCAGCCCGTCATGGATGCCGTGCGCCGCGGCGCAGCCGCAATTCTCGAAGCCGAGCCCGCTCAGAAGCGTGTTCGCCTCGATGATGTTCTCGACCGCGGTCGTCAGCAGCCCCGCCTCGACGGCCGTCCGCGCCTTCAGCGCATCGCGCATCAGCACGTCGTGGCAGTGGCGGGCGATCGCGATACCGGCGAGCGGCGCGGGAAAGCCGCCCGCGACGTAATTGTCGGTGCGCGATTCGAGATTGGAGCGCGCCTCGAACCAGGTCGACAGCGCGTCGCCGATCCCCGCGATCAGGAAGCGCGGCGGCGCGGCGGCGACGATCGCCGAGTCGACGAGCACCAGATCGGGATTGCGGGCGAGCCGCAGCGACGTCTCGTAGACGCCGTCCTTGGTATAGCGCACCGCCACGGCGCTGCAGGGCGCGTCGGTCGAGGCGATGGTCGGCACGATGACGATGCGGGCGCCCGTCTCGATCGCGACGATCTTCGCCGTGTCCGCCGTCTTGCCGCCGCCGACGCCGACCACGACGTCGGCCCTCTCCTCCACGGCGATCGCCGTGACACGCCCGATCTCCGCGCTGCAGCATTCGCCGCCGAAGCGCTCGAAGCGCGGCCGGACGTCCGCGCCGAGCGCCGCCGCGATCGCGGCCGCCATCGGCTCGAACAGCGCCCGGTCGACGAGAAAGAGCGGCCGCCGGCCGAGCGGCGCGAGATGCTCGCCGAGCCGCGCGATCTCGCCCGCGCGCTGCACATATTTCCCCGGCCCGCCGAATGCCCGCGCCATCGTCTTCCCCTCGCTCGTCGGATATCGGCCTCCGGCGGCCGTGTCAGTCGCTCGGACGGCGACGGCCCTTCGCCCGCGGCGGCGCGGCCGAGGCCTCCGGCCCTACGGCGGCGAGCGCCGCGAGATAGTGTTCCCGCGTCCACTCGATATGGCCGCGCAGCGTCGCATCGATCGGCGCCGCCGCACCGCCCTCGACCATTTCGGCGAGGCGGATGTGCTCCTGGAAAGAGGTGCTGTTGAGGTCCGGATCGCGCGACAGGCGGTTGCGCAGCGCCTGGACGCGGAAGGCGATCAGATCGAAGGCCTCGAGCAGGAACGGATTGTCGGCGAGTTCGAACATCGTGCGGTGGAAGTCGCCGTCGAGCGTGCGATAGCGCTCGGCGTCGTCCTCGGTCAGCGCCTGCCGCATCGCCTCGACGATCTCGCGCCAGCGCCGGCCGAGCGCCGCGCGGTCCTTGCCGAGCGCCAGCGCGAGCGCCGCCGTCTCGAGGATCGCCCGCTGTTCGGAGAGTTGCTCCACCTGGGTCGCGTTCATGTCGAAGACAAAGGTGCCGCGCTGCGGATGAACCTCGACGAGGCCCTGCCGCTTCAGCTCCATCAGCGCCTCCCGCACCGGCGTCTTGCTGACGCCGAGCTCGTTGGCGAGCGCGATCTCCGACAGCGGCTCGCCGAGCTGAAACACCCCGCGGACGATGCGGGCGCGAATCTCTTCGGCCGCCTGATCGGTCAGCGAGGGTCCACGTTCCAAGACAGCCATTCGGATTCAGTCTCCGCCCCGCGGCATTGATAGCACTCCCGACCGGCCTCGGCGAAATGCCGTTTGAACTAAGATATTAGATATGATACGCCACATCTCAACCGACGGCAATTGCGATATCGCTCATGACCCGCCCGCCCCCCGCTCCCGCCAAGCCCCGGCCGACGCGCATCGCCGCGGCGCCGCCCCGGCGGATCGTCGGACGCAGGGCAGGGGAGACCGCGGCGCCGGCCGGCCGATGAGGACCGGCGGCGGACGGACGTGAACGACCGGCGGCGGGGAGGCCGCCGGGCCAAAGGCAGGGAGGAACTGCACAATGAAGCGAACGATACTGCTCGCCGCCATGATGGCGACGGCCGCGCCCGTGGGCGCCCAGGCACAGGCCTGCGCCGACGCCGACCGCGTACCGATCACCTGGTCGACGATCGCCGGCTTCTACACCGATGCGATGGCGAAGCTCGTCGCCGGCTTCGAGGCCGATCACTGCGTCAAGGTCAATGTCGTCAACATCGACAACTCGCAGCTCTACAACAAGCAGGTCATCGAGATGGTCGGCGAGACCGGCGCCTATGACGTCGTCACGCTCGAAACCTCGGAAAAGGCCGAGTTCGCCGAGAACGGCTTCATCCTGCCGATGACCGAGTATTTCGCCGACAAGAAGGCGCAGCTCGACGACGTCGCGCCGACGCTCGCCGCGCTGACCGTCCAGTACAAGGGCGACGTCTGGGGCCTGCCTTACTACACCTATACGGCCGGCTACATCTATCGCGCCGATCTTCTCGAGGACGCGGGTGAGAAGGAGGCGTTCAAGGCGAAATACGGCTATGATCTCGCCGTGCCGACGACCTGGAAGCAGCACCGCGACATCGCCGAGTTCTTCACCCGCAAGAAGGGCGCGATGCTGAAGGGCGCCCCGCTCGAGAAGGATTTCTACGGCGTCGGCCTGATGGCCGGCCCCTTCCCGGAAATTCAGGACGAGATGTCGGGCGTGATCTGGTCACAGGGCGCCGACTGGCTGACCGATGACGGCGTCGTGCCGGTCGATGCCGTCGAAAAGGCGATGAACGACTACCTCGCCCTCATGCAGTTCGCACCGCCGGCGGCGCTCACCGTCACCTATGACGGCGTGATGAACCAGATGAAGGACGGCCAGATCGCGCAGACCTATTCCTTCTTCCTCGACCAGTGGCCGAACGCGGCGCAGACCGAGACCCTCGTCCCCGGCGCCCGCATGGGCGTCGCCGAGGCGCCGGAGAAGAAGGCCTATATCGGCGGCTTCCTGCTCGCCGTCTCGGCGAGTTCCACCCACCCGAAGGAGGCGATGGACTTCGTCGCCTATCTCGGCGGTCATGACGCGCAGATGGAGTTCGCGAAGGCCGGCGGCACCTCGACGCTGATGAGCGTGCTCTCCGATCCGCAGTTCGCCGACCCCGCCAACCGGGCGAAGACCGGGCATTTCGGCACCCTGCTCGCGATCTTCGACTCGATGAAGGGTTTCCGGTCGAACCTCTTCGACACGCCGTTCGGCGCCAAGATCTACAACACCATGCAGATCCCGCTGCAATCGGCGGCCGCCGGCCAGATCACCGCGCGCCAGGCGGCCGAGCAGCTCGCCGCCCAAGTCGAGAAGATCTGCGGCGGCCCCTGCCCGATCGGCAAATAGGCCTCGCCGCTCGTTCCGATCCGCCGCGCGAGGCGCCCTTCGCGCGGCGGCGCCGGCCGACCGCCGGCTCCATACCCCACGGGATCCGCTCCTCATGTCGCAGTCGCTCTCCGTCTCCGCCGCGCGCCGGCGGCCGGCCGCCGCGCCGGCGATGATCTCCGACCGCTGGTTCTCGATCCTCTTGATCGTGCCGGCTATGGCGGTGATCCTCGTCTTCGCGCTGCTGCCGCTCGCCTACGCGCTCAACGTGTCGTTCCGCTTCGCCGATCTGACACGCGGCGGCATCGGCGCCTTCGTCGGCCTCGACAATTACCGCGCCGTGCTCGCCGACGAGATGTTCTGGGCCTCGGTCGGCGTGACGCTCAAATTCACCGTCTCCGCCGTCGTCCTCGAAATGGTCCTCGGCATCGCGATCGCCTTCCTCATCCATGGCGCGACGGTCGGCAAGGGCGTGATCCGCAGCCTGATGGTTCTGCCGCTCGCGACATCGGCTGCGGTCACCGGCCTCTTCTGGCGCTATCTCTACGATACGCAGTTCGGCCTGACGAACTACTTCCTCGGCCTCCTTCACCTGCCGCAGCCCAACTGGCTCGGCGACTATACGATCGCGCTCTGGTCGGTCGTGCTGTTCGACGTCTGGCAGTGGACGCCCTTCGTCGCGCTGATCGCGCTCGCCGGCCTGCAGGCGCTGCCGAAGGAGCCGTTCGAGGCGGCCGAGCTCGACGGGGCGAGCACCTTCCGCGTGCTGCGCACCCTCACCTTCCCGATGCTGAAGCCGGTGCTCTTCCTCGTCCTCGTGCTGCGCACCATCGACAGCGTCCGCCTCTACGACGCGGTCGCCGTGCTGACCCGCGGCGGCCCCGGAACGGTCACCGAATCGATGACCTTCTATCTCTACCGCACCGGGCTGAAGCTCTTCCGCATGGACTATGCCTCGACCATGGCGATCTTCTTCCTCTACGCCATGCTCGTCGCCAGCCTGTTCGCGCTTCGCCCGCTCTTGAAGCAGTTCTCCACCCGGGCATCGGAAGGCTGAGGACGAACTCATGCTGCAACGCGACTCGAGCTTCGCCAAGGAAGCGCTGCGCTACGGTCTGATCGTGATCGTGCTCGGCTTCATCGTCTTCCCCATCCTGTGGATGGTACTGACCTCATTCAAGCCGCCGCAGGACGTCATGGTCTCGCCGCCGCGCTTCCTCTTCACCCCGACCCTCGACAATTACTACCACGCCATCGTCGACAAGAACTTTCTGTTCTATATCAAGAACACGCTCGTCATCTCGGTGACGTCGACCGTTCTCGTCGTCATCATCGGTGCGCTCGCCGCCTACAGCTTCGCCCGCTACAATGTCGGCGACGGCCACATCCTGTTCTTCATCCTGTCGACCAAGATGTTTCCGGCGATCGCCGTGATCCTTCCCTATTTCCTGATCTTCCGGAACATCGGCAAGACGGATGTCGGCCGCTTCCTCGGGATTGGCCTCGACCAGCCGGGGGCGCTGATCATCTCCTATACGATGTTCAACCTGCCCTTCGCGATCTGGCTGCTCGTCTCGTTCTTCCAGGACATCCCGCGCGAGCTCGAACATTCGGCACGGCTCGACGGGCTTTCCCGCCTCAAGGTGCTGCGCAAGGTGGTGTTTCCGCTCGCCGCGCCGGGCATCGCCGTCACCGGCGTCTTCACCCTGATCTTCTGCTGGAACGAGTTTCTCTTCGCCTACATCCTGACCCGCCAGAAGGCGAGCACGGTGACCGTCGGCGTCGAATCCTTCTTCACGCTGCAGGGCATCCTGTGGGGTCCGGTCGCGGCCGCGGCGACGATCAGCGTGCTGCCGATGATGATCTTCGTGCTCGCGATGCAGCGCTACATGGTGCGCGGGCTGACCTTCGGCGCGGTGAGGGGGTGAGACCGTGAGCTTCAGCCAGGCCTGGGACGCGGGCTTTCGCGCCCTCCTCATCTATGTCGGCGTCGTCTTCGTCTGGCTCGGCCTCGTCGAGCAGCGCTTCGACGATCCCGAGACCTCCGTCGCCGCCATGAACGCCGCCGCCGCGCTCGCCGCCATCGCCTTCTTCATCCGCGCCTTTCTCCGCGCCCGGGCGGAGCGGGCGAAGGCCGAGGCGGAGGTGCGCGCCCTGATGGAAGGAGAGATCTGATGTACGAGCTCAAAGCCGTCCACAAGCGCTACGGGCTCGCCAAGGTCGCGCTGCGCAAGATCGATCTCACCGTGCGCGACCGCGAATTCCTCGTCATCTACGGACCGGCCGGCGCCGGCAAGAGCACCATCCTCAACATCCTCGCCGGCATCACGCGGCCGACCTCCGGCGATGTGCGGCGCGACGGCGTGTCGATCCTGCGCGTCCCGCCGGAGCGGCGCGACGCGGCGATGGCCTTCGAAAACTATGCGCTCTATTCGCATCTCTCGGTCGGCGAGAATCTCGCCTTCCCCTTGCGCGCCCGTGGCCTCGGGGCGGCCGAGATCGCCTCCCGCGTCGCGCGCATCTCCGGCATTCTCGGTATCGGCCATCTGCTCGATCGCCGGCCCGGCCTGCTGTCGGGCGGCCAGCGCCAGCGCGTCGCGCTCGGCCGGGCGATCATCCGGCCGGCCGACATCTATCTGCTCGACGAGCCGGTCGGCCATCTCGACGCCAAGCTGCGCCACAAGATCCGCGCCGAACTGAAGGCGCTCGCCGACGATCTCTCCGCCACCGTCGTCTTCACCACGACCTCCTCGCGCGAGGCGCTGGCGCTCGGCGACCGCGTCGCGGTGCTGAACGAGGGCCGCATCGAGCAGGCGGGCACGCCGGAGGAACTCTATCACCGGCCGGCCAACGCCTTCGTCGCCTCCTTCGTCGGCGATCCGCCGATGAGCTTCCTCTCCGTCGCGCCGCGCCGCGAGGGTGACCGGATCGCCTTCGCGACGCCGGGCGGCATGCCGGTGGCGGCGCTCCCCGCCCGTGCGGTCGAGTCGCTCCGCGACGAGCCCGGCTCGAGGATCCAGATCGGCTTCCGCTCCAACGAGGTCCGCCTCGCCGGACCGGACGATCCCGGCACGCTGCGCGGCCGCGTCGATGTCGTCGAGAACCTCGGCTATGTGAAGATCGCGCTCGTCGGCATCGGGGAGGACCAGGTCTCGGTGTCCTTCCCCGCGAGCCGCCATCTTTCGGTCGGCGAGACCGTCGCCATCGCCTTCCCGCGCGACGCCGTCCATCTGTTCCAGAACGCCCGCGCCATCGCGCACGCGGCGCCCTACGCCTGAGGAGAGCGACCATGGCATCGATCAGGGCGGAAAACCTCGTCAAGCGCTACGGCGCGTTCCGCGCCGTGCACGGCATCGATTTCGATATTGCCGACGGCGAGTTCGTCGCCATTCTGGGACCGTCCGGCTGCGGCAAATCATCGACCATGCGGATGATCGCCGGGCTCGAATCGATCACCGAAGGGGCGATCTATTTCGACGGCAAACGGGCGAACGAGACCCGGGCACGCGACCGCAACGTCGCCATGTCGTTCGAATCCTACGCGCTCTATCCGACCATCACGATCTACGAGAACATCGCCTTTCCGCTTCGCTCGGCGGCGGTCGAGGCGCGCGAGATCGACCGGCGGGTGCGCGACGTCGCCGAGAAGATGGAGCTGACCGCGCTGCTCGACCTGAAGCCGCACGGCCTCTCCTCCGGCCAGGCGCAGCGCGTCGGCCTCGCCCGCGCGCTGGTGCGCAAGCCCTCCGTCTTCCTGCTCGACGAGCCGATCTCACATCTCGACACGCGCCAGCGCTACCGGATGCGCCGCTTCATCAAGAGCCTGCACCAGGAATTCCACTACACCATGATCTATGTGACGCACGATCAGGAGGAGGCGCTCGCGCTCGCCGATCGCGTCATGGTGATGAGCGACGGCGAGATCCAGCAGATGGCGACGCCGGACGAGGTCTACGCCCGCCCGCGCAACGCCTTCGTCGCCGGCTTCGTCGGCGAGCCGCCGATCAATTTCGTCGATTGCCGCGTTCGGCGCGACGCCGCGGGCTGGGCGGTCGAGTTCGAGGGGCATCGCCTCCTGCTGCCGGAGCGGCTCCACCGCGCCGCCGAACGGGTCGGCGACGAGGGTCTCGCGGCGATCCGGCCGCATTTCCTCTCGATCGGCGAGAACGGCCCGATGGTGATCGAGGGCCGGGTCTTCGTGACGGAGGAGTTGCAGGACCAGAACCTCATCTTCGTCGACATCGGCGGCACGCGCTTCACCATCGTCGCACACCCTTCCGTGAAGCCGAGGCGGGGCGACATCGTGCCGGTCGCCATCGATCCGGATCATCTTCTGTTGTTCCCGCGCAGCGAAGCCAAGAAGTTCGAGGATCTCGCGGCATGACGACCGATTACATCGTGGTCGGCGGCGGCTCGTCGGGCTGCCTCGTCGCCGGCAAGCTCGCCGCCGAGCACAACGCCCGCGTTCTGGTGCTCGAGGCGGGTCCGAGCGACCGCAACCCGCTCATCCGCATGCCGGCCGGCTACGTCAAGCTGCTCGGCGTCGAGAAATACATGTGGTTCTACAAGTCCGTCCCGCAGGGCAATCTCGGCGGCCGGACGCCGATCATCCCGCAGGGCCGCGTGCTCGGCGGCGGCTCCTCGGTCAACGCCATGGTCTATATCCGCGGCCAGGCCGAGGATTACGACGCCTGGGAGGCGGCGACCGGTAGCGCCGAGTGGAACTACGAGCACCTCCTGCCCTATTTCGTCGGCATGGAGGACAATGACCGCCTCAACAACGTCTTCCACGGCATGGGCGGTCCCTGGAAAGTGTCCGATCCGCGTCAGATCTGCGACCTCTCCCGCGCCTTCGTGAAGGCGGCGCAGGGCATCGGCCTGCCCTTCAACGCCGATTTCAACGGCGAGAGCCAGCGCGGCGTCGGTTTCTGGCAGCTGAACACCTCCGGCGGCCGGCGCTGCTCGGCGGCGGATGCTTTCCTGCGGCCGGCGCTCGGCAGCGGCCGGCTCGAGGTGAAGACCGGATGCTTCGTCGACCGGATCCTGATCGAGAACGGCCGCGCCGTCGGCGTCGAATATCGCGAGGGCGGCCGGAAGCGGGTGGCGCGCTGCGAACGCGAGGTGCTGCTCGCCGCCGGCGCGATCGCGACGCCGAAGGTGCTGATGCTGTCGGGCATCGGCGCCGCCGGCGATCTCGCCGCCCACGGGATCAAGCCGCTGGTCGATCTCGCCGGCGTCGGCCGCAATCTGCAGGATCACACCGAAACGCCGGTGCTCGCCTTCTGCAACGGCCCGCACGGTTATTTCGGCCACGATCGCGGCGCGAAGCAGATCCGCAACGGCGCGCAATACATGGCCTTCGGCTCCGGCCCGGTCAGTTCCAACGGCGTCGAGGCCGGCGCCTTCCTCGATCCGGACGATCTCTCCGCCGCACCGAAGCTGCAGCAGTTCTGCATCCCCTCCGTCTATCTCGACAAGGACCACAGCGACGTCGAGCCGACCTACGGCATCACCATCAACTCCTGCGTCGCGCGGCCCCGCTCACGCGGCAGCGTCCGGCTCGCCTCGGCCGATCCCGACGATCAGCCGCTCGTCGATCCGAACTATCTCGCCGATCCGGAAGACCTGCGCCTCTCGGTCGCCGGCGTCCGGCGCGCCCGCGAAATCATGGCGCAGGAGCCGCTCCGTTCGATGATCGAGCGCGAGATCTTCCCCGGTCCCGACAAGCAGAGCGACGCGGATCTCGCCGAGCACGCCAAGCGGTTCGTGAAGACCGTCTATCACCCGGTCGGCACCTGCCGGATGGGCCGGGCGGACGATACGCAGGCCGTCGTCGACACGCGGCTCCGGGTGCGCGGCGTCGAGGGGCTGCGCGTCGTCGACGCCTCGATCATGCCGACCATCATCAGCGGCAACACCAACGCCATCACCCTCGTCATCGCCGACAAGGCGGTCGAGTTCATTACCGGGAAGGCCCAGCGCGCCCCGGCCCCCGCCGGGGTCGGGCGGGCCGCCCATGCCTCGCCAGCCAGCCGCTAGGAGCGAAAGCCCGCCATGCCGCCGATCAAGATCGATCCCAATCCGCGCATGCCCTACCAGCACCCGATGCCGAAGGAGACGCTGCCCGACATCGTCATCCCGGACGCGGTGCCGCAGGACGAGCGGATCTGGGTGCCGCAGGCCGACCGCGTGTGGTTCCGCCCGCTCTGCCTCAACCGCTCGCAGGGCTACTGGATGAACCTGCTGCGGGTGAGGAAGTCGGGGGTCCTGTCGCGCCACCGCCATCCGCAGTCCGTGCACGGCTATGTCATCAAGGGCAGGTGGCACTATCTCGAGCATCCCTGGGTCGCGGAAGCCGGTGGCTATGTCTTCGAGCCGCCGGGCGAGACGCACACACTCGTCGTGCCCGACGATGTCGAGGAGATGATCACGCTCTTCCAGGTCAACGGCATCATGTACTATGTCGATGCCTATGGTGACCCGCTCGGCTTCGAGGATGTGTTCACCAAGATCGACATGTGCCGCGAGCACTATGCCAAGGTGGGGCTCGGCGCCGACTATGTCGACCAGTTCATCCGCTAGCCCGGCGGCGATCGCCGCGAGCCTGCGCCCCGGCCTCTTCGAGGGCCGCACGGTGCTCGTCACCGGCGGCACGTCCGGCATCGGCGCCGCCGTCGCCGAGGCCTTCCTCGCCCTCGGCGCCGATGTCCTCGCGACCGGCGCGACCGAGCGCGAGGTCGCCGCGGCGCGGCAGACGCCCACCCTTTCGGGCGTGCGGTTCGAGCGGCTCGACGTGCGCGACGGCGCGGCGGTCGAGGCGCTCGTCGCCGCGCTGCCCCGGCTCGACCATCTCGTCAATTGCGCCGGGGTGATCCGCCGTGTCGAGGAATGGCGGCCGGAGGTGTTCGTCGACGTCGTCGACATCAATCTCAACGGCACGATGCGGGTCTGCAGCGCGGCGCGGCCGCGCCTCGCGCAGAGCCGCGGCACCATCGTCAACACCGCCTCGATGCTCGCCTTCTTCGGCGGCGGGCTGGTGCCGGGCTATTCGGCCTCGAAGGGCGGCGTGGTGCAATTGACCAAATCGCTCGCCATCGCCTGCGCGGCCGAGGGCATCCGCGTCAACGCCGTCGCGCCGGGCTGGATCGCGACCCCGCTCACCCAGCCGCTGCGCGACGATCCCGAGCGCAACGGCCAGATCACCGGCCGCACCGCCGCGAAGCGCTGGGGCGAGCCCGCGGAGGTCGCCGGCGGCGTGCTGTTCCTGTCCTCGCCGCTCGCGAGCTTCGTCACCGGTGCGGTGCTCGCCATCGACGGCGGCTATCTGATCACGTGAGAGACATCATGAAGGCGATCGTCGTTCCCCGGAGCGGCGGCGGGCTCGACTCCGTCGCTCTCGCCGAGCTGCCCATGCCCGAGCCCGGCCCGGGCGAGGTGCGGCTGCGCGTCGAGGCCGTGTCGCTCAATCCGGTCGACTGGAAGCTCGCCGTCTCCGGCCATCCGCGCTGGACCTTCCCGCACGTTCTGGGGCTCGACGCGGCCGGCACGGTCGACGCCGTCGGGCCGGGCGCGACGGCCTGGCGGACGGGGGACCGCGCCGTCTTCCACGGCAATCTGTCGAAGGCCGGCGTGTTCGCCGAATATGCGATCGCGCCGGAGCACGTGCTGTCGCGTGTGCCGGACGGCGTCCCGGCCGAGGCGGCGGCGGCTCTGCCTTGCGCAGGCTACACCGCGTATCAGGCGCTGTTCCGCAAGGTGAAGATCGAGGCCGGCCAGACCGTGCTCGTCCAGGGCGCGAATGGCGGCGTCGGCGGCTTCGCCGTGCAGCTCGCCGCGACGGCCGGCGCGCGCGTGATCGGCCTCGCGCGCGCCGAGCATCACGCCGCGGTCCGCCGGCTCGGCGCCGAGACGGTGCTCGACTATCGCGACGCCGATCTCGCGCCGCGCATCCGCGCGCTGACCGAAGGCGGTCATGGCGTCGACGTTATGATCGAGGTGGCCAATCCCGGCGACGCCCGGACGTCCTTCGCCTTCATCCATTACAACGGCCACCTCGTCTCGATCGACCCGCTGCCGAATCTGGCCGAGGTGAAGCCCTACACCCACGCGATCTCGGTGCACGAGGTCGCGCTCGGCGGCGCCTATCTCGCCGGCCACACCCCGACCGAGCGCGATTTCGCCCGCATGGGCGACGATCTCCTCGCGCGCCTCGCCGCCGGCTCGCTCGATCCGATGATCGAGGAGCGGATCGACATGGCGGCGATTCCCGACGCGCTCGGCCGGCTCCGCTGCCGCGCGGTGACCGGCAAGATCGTCGCCCGCATCGCCGCCTGAAGGCGGTCCATTTCCGAGGGAGGAAGCCATGACGCAGAACGCGCATTTCATCGACGGACGCTTCATCGATCCCGCCCCGGCGGGCGAGCGCATCGCGGTCTACAATCCGGCGACCGAGGCGCAGATCGCCGACATCCCCGACGCCACGCCGGCCGAGGTCGACGCGGCGGTCGCCGCGGCGCGCCGTGCGCAGACGGGCTGGGCCGAACTGCCGGCGATCGAGCGCGCGGCCCATGTGAAGGCGATCGCCGCGCGGATCCGCGACCGGGCCGATGAGATCGCCGAGACGATCGTGCGCGAGCAGGGCAAGATCCGCGCGCTCGCACAGGGCGAAGTGCTCGGCATGGCCGGGCTCATGGACTACATGGCCGAATGGGCCCGCCGCATCGAGGGCGAGATCATCCCGAGCGACCGCAGGGGCGAGACGATCTTCCTCCACCGCGTGCCGATCGGCGTCGTCGCCGGCATCCTGCCGTGGAACTTCCCCTTCTACCTGATCGGCCGCAAGCTCGCGCCCGCCCTCGTCGCGGGCAACACGATCGTCATCAAGCCGAGCGAGGAAACCCCGCTCAACGCCTTCCTCTTCGCCGAGATCGTCGAGGAGGTCGGCCTGCCCGCGGGCGTCTTCAATCTCGTCTCCGGCCGCGGCCGGACCACCGGCGCCGCCCTGTCGGGCCATCCCGGCATCGACCTCGTCTCCTTCACGGGCAGTGTCGCGACCGGCACGGCGATCATGCAGGCGGCGGCGAAGAACCTCACCCGCGTCAATCTCGAACTCGGCGGCAAGGCGCCGGCGATCGTGCTCGCCGATGCCGATCTCGACCTCGCGGTCGAGGCGATCACCCGCTCGCGCATCAACAATACCGGCCAGGTCTGCAATTGCGCCGAGCGGATCTTCGTCGAGGCGCCGGTGGCCGACGCCTTCACGGAGAAATTCGTCGAGCGGATGAGCCGGGTGCGCTATGGCGACCCGCTCGCCGAGACGGATCTCGACATGGGGCCGCTCGTCAGCGCGGTGCAATTGCAGAAGGTCGCCGCCATGGTCGACCGGGCGAAGGCGGACGGCGCGACGGTGGCGCTCGGCGGCCATGTCGCGGAGCGCGGCCGCGGCCACCATTATGCGCCGACCGTGCTCACCCAATGCCGGCCGGACATGGAGATCATGCGCAGCGAAATCTTCGGCCCGGTCGCCCCGATCGCCGTCGTGCAGAGCGCCGAAGAGGCGGTCGCCCACGCCAACGACACCGAATACGGCCTCACCTCGTCGCTCTACACGCGCGATCTCAACAAGGCGATGAAGGTGACCCGGGCGCTGAAATTCGGCGAGACCTATGTCAACCGGGAGAATGGCGAGGCCTATCAGGGCTTCCACGCCGGCCGCAGGAAATCCGGCATCGGCGGCGCCGACGGCAAGCACGGCTTCTACGAATACATGGAAACCCAGACCGTCTATATCGAGCACGGCTGACACGGGCGGGGCGGACGGGCCGCAGAGGGCGCGGCCTCCGCTTCCCGGCGGCGATCCTTCTTCTTCGCACCGTGCCGTTTCACCGCGGCGATGCCGGCGGCGAGGTCGTGGTCGATCAACCCGGGGTCGATCAACCGGGGAGAGCGCCGCGCCGCTTGCCACCCGGGGGGATGGCCGGCAGCATGACGGGACCGACCGCGATCCCCGGGGCCGCCGCTCGCCCGGCCCGCCCGCAATCCGCTCCATGCCCCGCTCCGAGATCGCGTCCCGAGCCGGCGTCGGGGCGATCGCGGTCCGGACGAATTGACGATCGTCCAAGGCGAACCGGCGCCGCCGCGCCCGACGGCCGCGGGCGGCTCAGGGGCGCCGTGCGAGGGCGGCGAGGAGGTCCGCCCGCGCGATGTCGGCGAGCCCGCCGTGCAGGCGGACGGTCTCGATCGGCAGGCCGGGCCGCAGGATGCCGATCACCGTCTCGATCGCCGGGCATCCCGGATCGCGACAGGCGAGTTCGGTCACCGAGACGGGTATCGCATCCTCGAGGCCGAGCGCGTCGCGGACCCACGCCTTGATACGGCGGCTCAGCTCCGGCAGCGGGAGACGGCGTGGGGCGAGCGGGTTGTCGGGCAACATCATGGTCGCGTGTCCTCGGGAGGGGAGCCGCAACGCCGGTGGGAGACGGCAAGAGGAACCGCCGGGGCTTCCCGTCAGGCCGGGGCGAGGCGGTCGGGCTCGGCGCGGCAGCGGAGAAAGCCGTCCTCGATCACGTCGCGCGGCAGATTGCGGCCGATAAAGACGATCCGGCTGACCCGCTTCTCGTCCGCGCGCCACGGCCTCTGGTGATCGCCCTCGAGGAGCATGTGCACAGCCTGCACGACGAAGCGGTCGTCGTCGCCGGCGAAGGCGAGAATGCCCTTCATGCGCAGCATGTCCATGCCGAAGCTCTGGCTGATCATCTGGATCCAGGGCAGGAATTTCCCCGGATCGAGCGGATCCTCTGTGATGAGGGAAAAGCTCGCGACATGGTCGTCGTGATGGTGGTCGTGCGCACCGTCGAGGAAGTCCGGCTCGGCCTCGAGAATTCGTGCGAGATCGAAGGCGCCGCGGCCGAGCACCGCATCGAGCGATACGTCGCAGCGGACGGAATGCTCGATCGTGGCGGTCGGGTTGATCCGCCGGATGCGCGCCGCGACCGATCTCAGCGCCTCGGGCGTGACGAGGTCCGTCTTGTTCAGAACGATGACGTCGGCGAAGGCGATCTGCTCCTGCGCCTCGGGCGCCTGCTCCAGCTCGTCGAGCAGATGCTTCGCATCGGCGACGGTGACGATCGCGTCGAGCCGGGTCTTGCGCCGCACGTCCTCGTCGACGAAAAAGGTCTGCGCAACGGGGGCCGGGTCGGCGAGACCGGTGGTCTCGACCAGGATCGCGTCGAACCGGTCGCTCCGCCGCATCAGTCCATCGATGATGCGGATCAGATCGCCGCGCACCGTGCAGCATATGCAGCCATTGTTCATCTCGAACACTTCCTCGTCGGCATCGACGATCAGGTCGTTGTCGATGCCGACCTCGCCGAACTCGTTGACGATCACGGCATAGCGCTTGCCGTGCCGCTCCGAGAGGATGCGATTGAGGAGCGTCGTCTTGCCGGCGCCGAGATAGCCGGTGAGGACCGTAACGGGCGTCTGGCGGGTCGGCTGCACGGACATCGGGATCTCCGGGGTTTGGAGGGGGGCGGGGGTCAGGGGGCCTGGATTCCGATCAGGCGGCCGGCGGCGGAGCGGGCGGCACGCGCGACGCCTGTTCCGAACCCGGCGAGCGCACGGGCGAGCGGCGCCGGGCCACCGTCGAGCGCCACGGCGAACAGGCGTCGCGCCGGCTCGGGCTCGATGCCGTCGGTGATGAAGACGAGGCGGCTCCGCCGGTCGTCGTCCGGCCAGCCCTCGAGACGGACCGGCGGGAACACCGCGTGCTGGACCGCGTGGACGACCACCGGCCGGTCCGGCGTCTCGGCGAGACGGACGAGCCCCTTCGCCCGCAGGAGACGCGGCCCGGCGACGAGGCCGAGCAGATCGAGGAAGCGGCGGAAGCCCTGCGGCCCGACCGCGGCGTCGCGGACGATCGAGAAGGTGCGGAGCCGGGCGCCGTGACGGGTGAAGGCGGGCGTCCCGGAGGTTCCGCCGGGATGCGTTCCCTCCCCTTGCTCCGCACGGATCGCCGCGTCGAGCGCCAGCCAGCCGGTGACGTCCTCGCCGAGCGCGAGAGGCGCATAGGCGCGCGGCCGGAACAGGCCGGCGAGATCGAAGTCCGCCGCGCCGCCGTCGCCGATCGGCGCGGCGGGATTGAGCGCCGCCAGCCGCTGCCGCAGGTCCTCGACGTCGCGCCGCGAGGCGGGATCACGGGCGAGATCGGTCTTCGTCAGGACGAGCCGGTCGGCGAAGGCGATCTGTTTCGCCGCCTCGAAATGACCCTCGATCGCCAGCTCGCCGGTGACGATGTCGACGAGGGTGACGACCCCGGCGAGCGCGAAGCGTGCGGCGACCACGTGATCGCGCAGACCGCCCGCAGCGGCACCGCCGGGGATGAGCTGATTGACGATCGGTGCCGGATCGGCGAGCCCGGTGGTCTCGACGACGACCCGGGAGAACGAGGCGCCGCCCACCGACCGGGCATGGAGCAGATCGTTGAGCGTCGCGCGGATGTCGCCGCCCGCGGTGCAGCACAGGCACCCGGTCGTCGTGCGGGCGATGCGCCCTTCGCCGAGCCGCACCAGATCATGGTCGATCGCAACGTCGCCGAACTCATTGATGACGAGGGCGGTGTCGGCGAAGGCGGGATCGCGTACCAGCCGGTTGAGGAGCGTCGTCTTGCCGGCGCCGAGAAAACCGGTGAGGAGGAAGACGGGCGTCCTATGCATCGGCGCAGGCCTCGCACAGCCCGCGGAGCTCCACCGCCGCCGAGCGCGTCCGGAAGCCCTCGCGGTCGGCGAGGATGCGCAGCACCTGAGGAAGCGCGTCGTCGCGCACCTCGCGGGTGCGGCCGCACCGCGTGCAAATCGTGAAGACCGCGTGGCCCTGGCCGCCGCAGGCCTCGTCGCAGGCGGCGAAGGCGTTGAGGCTCGCGATCCGGTGCACCGTGCCGGCCGCGACCAGGCGGTCGAGCGCGCGATAGACCTGCGCCGGGGACTGCAGCCCCTCGGCGCGCAGCGCCGCGAGCAGGTCATAGGCGCGCATCGGCTGCCCGGCGCGCTGCAGCGCATCGAGAACCAGCGCGCTGTTGCGCCCCGTGCTTCGGCTCTTCACGGCTCGGTTACCCCGATCATGAAACGTTATAACGTTACATTTCCATTGACGAATGTAACAACATAACGTAGGCGATCGTCAAGGGCGACGAGGCCGCCCGCGGCGGCGCCCTCCGGACGCGCCTGCCGCGGTCACGCCGGTTGCCGCCCGCACGATCCGCCGATCGGGGCGCCCGCCGGTCTTCCGCGTCCGGCCCGCGCCGTCGATCCTCTCCCCGCAAAGAGAGAACACCGCCATGCTCGACCGTGTCCCCCCTGCGAACCGTCTTCCCGTCACCGTGCTGTCCGGCTTTCTCGGCGCCGGCAAGACGACGCTGCTCAATCACGTGCTCCACAACCGCGAGGGCCGGCGGGTCGCGGTGATCGTCAACGACATGAGCGAGGTGAACATCGACGCCGCGCTGGTGCGCGAGGGCGGCGCCGACCTGTCGCGCACCGAGGAACAGCTCGTCGAAATGACGAATGGCTGCATCTGCTGCACGCTGCGCGACGATCTTCTGAAGGAGGTGCGGCGGCTCGCCGCCGACGGCCGCTTCGACTATCTGCTGATCGAGGGGACGGGCGTCGCCGAGCCGCTGCCCGTCGCCGCCACCTTCCAGTTCCGCGACGAGCGCGGCGCGAGCCTGTCCGACGTCGCGCGGCTCGACACCATGGTGACGGTCGTCGACGCGGCAAACCTCCTCAAGGACTATTCGTCGCGCGATTTCCTGCGCGACCGGGGCGAGACGGCGGGCGCCGGCGACGAGCGTGCCCTCGTCGACCTGCTCGTCGAGCAGATCGAGTTCGCCGACGTGATCGTGCTCAACAAGGTGTCGGCGACGACGCCGCACGAGCGCGACCTCGCGCGAAAGATCATCCGCGCGCTGAACCCGGAGGCCGACCTCGTCGAGGCCGATTTCGGCCGCGTGCCGCTCGCCCGCGTGCTCGATACCGGCCGCTTCGATTTCGACAGGGCCGAGGCGCATCCGCTCTGGTTCAAGGAACTGAACGGCTTTCGCGACCATGTGCCGGAGACCGAGGAATACGGCATCCGCTCCTTCGTCTATCGCGCCCGGCGGCCCTTCGTGCCGATGGAGCTGAAGGCTTTCATCGACCGGCCATGGCCGGGCGTCGTGCGGGCGAAGGGCTTCTTCTGGCTCGCCACCCGGCCGCGCCATGTCGGCGAGGTCAGCCAGGCGGGAACGCTCGTGCGGACCGGCAAGCGCGGCCTCTGGTGGGCGGCGGTGCCGCCCGCACAATGGCCCGACCATCCGGAATGGCGCGCGGCGATGGCGCCTTATCTCGATCCCCACTGGGGCGACCGGCGGCAGGAGATCGTCTTCATCGGCTGCGACCCGATGGACGAGGCGCGGCTGCGCGCCGACCTCGACGCCTGCCTCGTCCCCGAGACCGACTTCCAGCCGCGGGCCTGGCGCAGCCTCCCCGACCCCTTCCCGAACTGGGAACGGCGCGCGGAGTGAGCGCGCGCCACCCGCAGGCGAGCGCGCGCGACAGCGAGAACCGCAAACACCGGCCTCCTTCCGACCGGCCTATCCGTCGTGCACCGGCGCCGGCCCGAGGCGGGATCCCTGCCCCCGGGCCCTCCGGGTACCTCTCAGGTGCGCTGCGCGAGCCAGGCGAAGGCCTGGCGCCAGAGCGTCGCGTAGCCGGGCCAGCGGGAGAATTCGTCGGGCAGCCAGTGCGGCGCGACGTCGGTGGTCCACGCCATGGTGCGGCCCTTGCCGTGCGTGCCGACCGCCAGCACCGGATGACCGCCGGACGCCGCCGGCATGCCGACGAGCAGCGTCGCATCGGGCTTCACCGTCACGGTGTTGAGGCCGAGCAGGTAGGGCCACTCCCCCTTGATGCCGGCAAGGATCGGGTGATCGGCGAGCGGCACGGGCGAGAACCCTTCCGGCACTTCGAGGCGGTCGTCCTGCGGCGCGATCGACACCGGCAGAATCGTCTCGATCGGCGTGCCGTGATAGCGCGCGCCGCCATTGAGGCCCTGGAAGCTGTAATAGCCGCCCGCCATCACCAGCGCACCGCCCTCTTCCACCCATTCGGCGAGCAGCTTCAGCCGGTTCGGGGTACGCTGGCCGCGCAGGAACGTATCGGGATGAAGCAGCATCGAATTCGCCCCGATATCGCTCAGCATCACGACATCATAGGCGGCGAGCGCCTCGCGCGTCGCGGGGAACTGCGCCGGCACCTGCGGCGCAGGCAGATGGACGAGATCGACATCGCTGTCCTCGAGCGCCGCCTGCAGCGGGCCGACGCCGGTCTGATAGTCGGATGTCGCGAACTGGTCGAACCCCTTGGTGTGGATCGTTCCGGCCGTCCAGGCCTCGCCGGCGAGCAGAACCTTGATCTTAGACATTATGGGCATTTCCTATCACTCAAGGGGGATACGGCCGCGGCGCATGCACCGGCGGCTCGTTCTTGCGAGCCGTGAAGCGCGGCGTCGGTCAGTTCGGCATCCAGCGGGTCAGCCGGCGGATGGCCGCGACGAGCAGCAGGTCCACCACCACGGCCGAGAGCGCCAGCCAGAGGATGCCGACGATGATCGCATCGAGCGCCTGGAAGGAGACCATCGCGCTGAACACCTTGCCCATGCCGTAGCGGCCGCCCATCAGCTCGGCGACGACCTGCACACTCCAGGCGATGCCGATCGCGACCCGGATGCCGCCGACGATGGTCGGCAGCATGGCGGGAAGGACGACGGTGCGGAACACCCGGTTGCCGGAGGCTCCGAGCGTCGCGGCGAAGGTCGGCAGCAGCGGCTCGACATTGCTCGCCGCGTTGAGCGTCGTCACCACCATCATGACGAAGGCGTAGTAGCCTACCATCAGAAGTTGCGAGCTGTTGCCCGGACCGATCCAGATCAGGATGAAGGGGATGGCGGCGAGCGGGGGAATGGTCCGCAGCAGCTCGATCGGCACCTCGGCAATGCCGCGGACCAGCCGGTAGCGCGCCATGGCGAGCCCGACCAGGATGCCGGCGGAGCAGCCGAGGGCAGCACCGCCGAGCGTATAGAGCACGGTGTGGACGAGATGCGGCAGATAGCCCGCATCGCCGCCACCCTGAAAGCTCAGGGTGGGGCTTTTCGTCATCAGCGGCAGGAACTGGGCCGCCACCTGTCCGATCGAGGGCAGCCGATGCGCACCGAGCGCGGCGGAGGAGAGCTCCCACGTCGTGGCTGCGATGAGGAGGCCGAGAACATACCAGGGGTAGGTCCTCAGCACTTCGCGGGAGCGCGCAACGGCCGTCATCGGTTCAGCCGCCGGTCGCCGCGGAGGCGAAGCGATAGGCGTCGAGGAAGTCGAACGCGGCGTAGAACGCCTTCGCCTTCTCGATCAGCTCGCCCGCTTCGGCCGACAGGTCCTTGCCCTCGACGCCGGCCAGGATCTCGTCCGTCTTCTTCTTGTAGTCGAGCAGGTCGGCATAGACCTTCTGGGCGACCGTGGTCTGGTCCCACTTGACCTCGCCCGGCTGGAACAGCCCCTGCTCCTCATAGATCTTGATCGCCGAGCCGATCACATATTCCGCGTTGAGCGGGTTCGCCTTGTCGAGGATCCAGCCCTCCTGCTGGTCGAAGGTCCAGAACGGATCGAGCCCCGAATAGGCGACCTTCGCCATGGCGTTCTCGAAACTCGTGCCCGCGACGCTGTTGAGGAAGGGCGTGTGGATCGCGGCCGCATCGTCGGGATGATCGGCGATGAACTGGTTGATCCGGAAGCCGACCGAGGCGATGCGCAGCACGGTGTCGTAATTCGCCTCGATCCAGGCGTCGCTGGCGAGCCAGCCGTCATGGAAGACCGCGCGCAGTTCGACGCTGTCGGGGCTCGCGGCCGCATAGGCGGCGAGATCGCCCGAAGTGAGGATCGGCTTGAAGCCGGCGGTCTCGAGCGTCATCCGGGAGGGCACGCCGCCGACCTGGAAATCGGCGCGGCCCGCCTGCATCAGCGCGACATTGGCGGAATCGCCCGGTGCGCCGACCGCATCCACATCGGCGAGGGTCAGCGCGCCCTTCTGCAGCGCGAGATCGATGAACCCCTTGATGGCCGCCTCGGTCGGGAAGGCGAAGCGCTTGCCCTTCAGCTGCGCCATCGTCGACCGGTAGGCCTCGTCCGGGGCCTGGCCCTCGGCGACGAACTCGGCGAAGGACTTCGCCCCGCTGTCGGCCTGCGCCATGATCGCATAGCCCTGGAAGATGTCGGCGTAGAAGAACACCTTGAAGGGCGGCAGCGACTTGATCGCCGGCAGCATCATCTGGGCGGAACCGGACAGCACGTCGACGCGGCCGGACGCGAACACGCCCGGGCCGTCCTCGGCGTTGACGACGATGCCGCGGTCATCCGGCGTGAAGGTGATGCCGACTTCCTTGAACCAGCCCTTGTCGAGGCCGATGATCGCCTGGGTGTGGTCGTAATAGGGAAGATGGCCGTAGCGCACCTCGACGCTCGGAATCTCCGGCGCGGTCTGGGCGAAGGCCGCACCGGTGAAGAGGCTGGCGCCGGCGAGCAGCATGGCCGCCCCGAAGCGTATCAACCGTCGATCGTATTGCATTGTCGTTTTCCCTGTCTTCTTCGGCATTGATCTTATTTCTGTCGCGGAACCCATCGCGTCAGCGATCGTGCGACGAGGGCAAGTGCCCGGTCGAATATGTATGTGTAAAACATGATCAGGATGACGATCAGGATCATGCGACTGGTGTCGAGATACTGTTGCGCCAGGATAAGGATACGGCCGAGACCCGATTGCGCCGCGAGAAATTCTGCGGCGAGCAGGATCGCCCAGGCGAGACCAAGCACGACACGTAGCCCGCCGACGAGTTCCGGGACCATCGCCGGCACGACGACCGTGCGGTAGACGGTGGCCGCCGACGCCCCGAGCGTCCGGGCATAGGTCTGGACGAGCGGGCTGACATTGCGGATCGCCTCGAGCGCGTTCACGAACACCATCGAAGCGACCGCGAAGGCGACGAAGGAGACCGCCCCCGTCCGCGTGCCGCCGAACCAGGACAGGAAGAGCGGCAGCAGCGAAAGCAGCGGGATGATCCGCACCAGCAGCAGCGGTCCCTCGAAGACGAGACGCAGCCGGCGGCTCCAGCCGAGCAGCAGCGCGAGGCCGACGCCGATCGCCCCGCCGATGGCGAGGCCACCGAGCAGCGTCGCCATGCTGACCGCCGAATGATAGGCGATCACGCCGAGCGCATTGGCGTAGCTCAGCTCCGTTCCCGGCCCGGCGAACACGGCGAGACGGGGGATCGCGGCGACGACATCGAGCGGCGACGGCAGGAGAATGTCCGGCCGTGCGGCATGGGCGGCGACATAGGCCGAGGCGATCCACCATGCCGCGAGGAGGACGAGCACGACGGCGAAGCCGAGCGGCCGTCCGTCGCGCCCGGCGGCGGGCCCTGTCCTGCGCGGTGGGCGGGGGGCGGCGTCCATCACCTCAGCCATCGTGCCCCCGCGCCGCCGGCGCGTGCCCGCCCTCGAGCAGCGCCCACAGTTCCGCCTTGAGATCGGAAAAGGCTGGCTCGATCCGCAACGCGCTGTCGCGCGGGCGGCCGAAGGGCACATCGACGATGCGGCGGATCCGGCCGCGCTCCATGACGACGATGCGGTCGGCGAGGAAGAGCGCCTCCTCGATGTCGTGCGTCACGAAGACGGTGGCGCGCGGCTCGCGCGTGTGGATCCGCAGCACCTCCTCCTGCAACTGGCACTTGGTCGGGTAGTCGAGCGCCCCGAACGGCTCGTCCATCAGCAGGACGTCGGGATTGTTGGCGAGCACGGTGGCGATCTGGCAGCGCTTGCGCATGCCGCCGGAGAGCTCCTTCGGATAAAGCTCGGCGAAATCGGCGAGACCGACGAGCCGGATGTAGCGCTCCGCGTGATCGCGCCGTTCGGCCTTCGGCATGCCCTGGATCTCGAGGCCGTATTCGACGTTCCGGCGCACCGTGCGCCAGTAGAAGATCGCGTCTCCCTGGAAGACGACGCCGCGATCCCGGCCGGGGCCGTGGACCTCCTTGCCGTGCAGCAGGATGCGGCCCTGGCTCGGCTCGGCGAGCCCGGCGATCTGGTTGAGCAGCGTGGTCTTGCCGCATCCCGACGGTCCGATGACGGCGATGAACTCGCCCTCGGCGATGTCGAGGTCGACACCGGAGAGCGCGACGATCTCGGCGCCGCGCTCCGTCTTCATGACCTTGCGCACGCCCTGGAGCCGGATGTGCGGCGGTGCGCCGGCGGTCTGCGCTGCGAGCATCGCCTCCTCCTCAGGTGATGGCCAGCAGACGCAGCGGCGAGCCGGTGGCGCCCTTGATCTTGAGCGGCGCCGCGACGATCAGGAATTCGTAGATCCTCCTGTCGACGATCTCCTGCATGTTGACGTTTTCCATCAACCGGATGCCGGCCTTGACCAGCATCGAGATGTGCATCGGCAGGGCTTCGCCGGGATTCTCGTAGGGGATGGGATCGGTGGCGAACTGGTCGACGCCCCAGCAGATGATGTTCTTCTCGACGGCCCATGGGCCGCAGGCTTTGCCGAGGCCCGGCTCGCCCTGCATCATCGTGTCCGGGTCGAGCCAGTGCTTGCCCCAGCCGGTATGAACGAGGACGACGTCGCCCTCCTCCACCGTGGTTCCCTGCGCCGCGAGCGCCGCATCGAGTTCGTCGGGCTGGATCGCATAGCCCATCGGCAGCATGTCGACGCCCTTGAAGCCGGCGACATCGATCAGGATGCCGCGCGCGATCATCGGCGGCATGGTCTCGAGGCCGAGCCTCGAGGTACCGAAGGTGGACACCACCTCCTTGTTGCGGATTCCGTTGTAGAGCAGATAGTCGCCGTCCGGCTGCAACTCGCCGATATGGTTGAACTGATCGATGTGGGTGCCGGTATGATCGCTGATCGACAGGCGGAGATTCTGGGCCGAATAGCCGTTCTTCATCTCACCCATGCGCTTGTTGTGCCACTCGACCCCGTTCTCGAGCGTGTACTGGGTGTTGGTGAAGGGCGAGCCATGAAAGCCCGGGATCGGAATATCCTGATCGATCACGAAGGAGAGATCGTAGATCACACCCGTGCGGACCAGCCGGACCGCCTTCAGGATCGATTCCGGCGTGATGAGATTGAACGCACCGATCTGGTCGTCGGCCCCGAAGCGCGACGGATACCAGTTCTCGAAAGACCACTCGCTCATCGAGATGTCCCTGCTGTTCCGGATTCTTCTGACGGTGACTAGACGAGCGCGATCAGACGGATCGGCGAGCCGGTGGCGCCGCGGATCTTGAGCGGCGCGGCGATCACCATGAACTCGTAGACCTTCTCGTCGACGATCGGCGCCATGTTGACGTTCTCCATCAGCCGGATGCCGGCCTTGGTGAGCATCGCGATGTGCATCGGCAGCGCCTCGCCGGGCGTCTCATAGGGCACAGGGTCGGTCGCGAACTGGTCGAGGCCCCAGCAGATGATGTTCTTCCCGATCGCCCATTCCGCGCAGGCCTTGCCGAGACCGGGCTCGCCTTCCATCATCTTCTTCGGCTGCCGCCAGTTGCGGGCCCAGCCGGTATGGACGAGGACGACATCGCCTTCCTTCACCACCGTGCCCTGGGCGGCGAGCACCGCGTCGAGCTCCTCGGGCTGGATGGCATAGCCGGGCGGGAGCATGTCGACGCCCTTGTGGCCGGCGACATCGATCAGCACGCCGCGCGCGATCATCGGCGGCATGGTCTCGATGCCGAGCTTCGAGGTACCGAAGGTCGAGATGACGTCCTTGTTGCGGATGCCGTTGTAGAGCAGGAAATCACCGTCGGCCTGCTGCTCGCCGACATGGTTCAGCTGGTCGATATGCGTGCCGGAGTGATCGCTGATGGCGAGGCGCAGGTTCTGCGCCGAAAAGCCGTTCGTCATGCGATCCATGGCGAGGTGGTGCCATTCTGCGCCGTTCTCCAGCGAATACTGGGTGTTGGCGAAGAACGAGCCATGGAAGCTCGGGATCGGCATGTCCTGTTCCATGACGAAGGAGAGGTCGTAGATCACCCCCTTCTTGACCAGGCCGAACGCCGCCTTGACGGTCTGCGGCGTGACGAGGTTGAGCGCCCCTATGACGTCGTCCGCGCCGAAGCGCGACGGATACCAGTTCTCCAGCGACCAAGCGTTCATCGGATCATCCCTGCTGTTCCCCACCGGCTTTGCCGGCCGTCGGAAAGGCGGTTTCCGCCTTTCCGTTCCGCTCCGTCTTCGCCTCAGCCCTCGGGCATCGGCGGCCGCGCGCCCTCGGGCAGCAGCGCCGGGACGATCTTCGAGCCGTAGATGACCTGCAGCGTCGATTCATCGATCAGCTGCGCAATCGTCTCCTGCACATAGGCCATGCCCGGCCCCTGCGCGGTCTTGCTCCAGGCGTGGAAGTCCTCGACCTCGATGTCTTCGACGACATGCACGGAGGGCTCGCCCTTTTCGGCCCCTTCGATGGCATAGACCTCGAAACGGATCATCCCCGGCTGACCCGGCGTAATACGCTGATCGATCTCAGTCGACCACGCCTTGTAGCGCTCGAGCGTGACGCCCGGCTTCAGTTTGTACATGACGAAGATTTTGTGCACCGGCTATGCCTCCGTGGTTTTCTTATATGTAACCGTTTCCACATGCAGCAACAGGAATCCACACTCTTCCGCTTATGGCAAGACTGAAAATTTGATCGATAATTATTTCGTCATCTGATCAAATGACGTGCATATGCGACCCCTCCTCCGGCTGCCGCCGTGAGAAGGGCGTCCCTGTTTCACATGCAGATCATCTTTTGCGCCGTCCGATCGCCGGACGGCGCGCAGGCGCACGATCCTCGCCTGGACCGGGCGGTCAGGCTTCTTCGTCTACGGAGACCCGGGCGCCCGACGAACGCCGGACGATCAGCCACGGCGCCAGCACGACATCGCGCGGGGGGCCGGAATAGGACTCGTTCATCCGCTCGAGCAGCATGTTCATGGCGAAGCTGCCCATTGTGTAGACGGGCTGAGTGAGCACGGTCAGGAAGGGATCGAGGTCGGAGGCAATCTCCACATCGTCGAAGCCGGCGAGCGCGATGTCTCCCGGCACGGCGAATCCGTGCCGGCGCAGGGCGCGCATCGCCCCGACCGACATGAAGCTGTTGGCACCGAGAACGGCCGAGAACGGCACCTTTCGCCGGATCAGCTCGTCGACCCGCCGTTCCGCGTCCTGGACCAGCCAGGTACCATGCGTCACGAGCCGGTCGTCGCCGACAATGCCGCGTTCCCTGAGCGCCGCCTGGAAGCCGACCAGGCGGTCGCGGGCCGGATAGGTCTCCATATCGCCGTTCACCAGCGCGATCCGCCTGTGGCCGAGATCGAGCAGATGCTCGGTCAGCGTCTTCATGCCGTTAATGCTGTCACCCCGCACGATGTCGGCGGGGAAATCGTCGACGAAGCGGTCGACGAGCACGACCGGAATGTCGCGCTGCAGAAGCGGCTGCAGCGGCCGAGGCGATCGGTTGACCGAGGCAACGATCACACCGTCAACCGAACTGCCGATCAGGAGATCGATATAGGCGCGCTGCTTTTCGAGCGAGTCGTCCGTATTGCAGATGATGAGATGATAGCCATTCTTGTTTGCGACATCCTCGATACCACGTGCAGCGTAGACGAAATAGGTGCTGACGATCTGGGGAACGAGGAGAGCGACGAGTCCGGAGCGCTTCGTCTTGAGACCCCGGGCCATGACGTTCGGGATATAGTGCAGTTCCTCGGCCGCCCGAAGCACGGCGACACGCGCGGCCTCGCTGACATAGCCCCGGTTGGACAACACCCGGGAGACCGTTGCAATGGACACGCCCGCGCGCTTGCTGACTTCACGGATGCTCGACACGCGAAACTTCCCTGTGTGGAAACGTTCCCCTCATGAGCGGATTGGTCCCGGCGGTCAAGCGCTGCTCCGGCCGCGCAGGATACGCCCCCGTGCGCCCCTTGCGCGATCATCGTGAAGCCCCCGAAGCCGCGTCCTCGCGCCGCGGTCGGCCCGACGGCCGCTCCCATTGTCCTTCTCGCGAGCGGCCAGAAGGGTCCGGGACGGATTCCGGAGAAGCCGGCGACCAAGTGCGTGCGGCGGAGGTCGAGCGAGACTAACTCCAGATCATCTTTCTCGCGGCGCGCTGCAGACGGCGGGCCGCGAGCCAGTAGGAGATGTTGTAGGGATGGCGAAAAGCGATGCGTTGCCAGGATTGCCGGAACGAGGCGAGATCGAGAATCCGCTCGCGCGAGCGCATCTGGCGGGGCAGCGCCGCAAAGGCGAGCGCTGCGAGGTCCATCGTCTCGCTCCGCTCGGCGCCGACCCGCCCGAGCCGCCGCAGGACGGCCATGTCGGTGTAGGACAGGCGCAGCGCGCGGAGCGCGACGCGCCACGAAGTCGGACCGGCACAGGCCTCCCGGAGCGCGCGCTCCGATCGGAGATGGGCGGGCAAAATCGAGAGGCAGAGCGTCTCGACCGAAAGAGTCGTGTCGAGTTCGCTCATTGTCACGCGAAGCGAACGCGACAGGGCGAACTGAAGCGCCGGGCGGAGCGCCCCCGGTACCGCGTCGAGATAGGGCCTCAGCGAGCGCACGAAGTCGACATCCGCGAAGGCGCGGCCGCGCAGCATCGCGTCGTCGCTCTCCCGATACCAGAACAGCGGCTCGGGCACGTTGACGATGGTGAGCCCCATCAGGGAAGCGCGTCCGAAGATCTCCCAATCCTCATGGCCGACGCCATAATCCTCGGTGAAGCCGCCCGTCGCCTCCAGCGCTGAACGGCGGAAACAGGCATGGGCGTCGCCGAACCCGTTGAGATAGAGCCCCATGCCGGTGCCGTTGCCCACAAAGGCCCAGACGCGGCCCGCCTCGCGGCTCCGTCCCGCCGGCCGCTCGCCGCGGTAGGGCGCCATGGTGCAGGTGGCGATGTCCGCGCCGGAGGTGAGGATCGCCCGGACATAGGTCTCGACGAGATCGGGCGGCGAATAATTGTCGTCATCATGAAAGATGACGAGATCACCCGTCGCAGCGCGCCAGCCGGCATTGCGCGCCGCGCCGAGATACTGGTTGCCCTGACGAATGATCGTCCAGCCGGCGGCGCGGAACTCCGCTTCGAGGCCATCGAGCTGTGCGAGCGCTGCCGGGTCTGTACTGCCATCGTCGACGACCACGACCTCGAGAGGCTGCCAGGTCTGGGCGCGCAGCCCCTGCAACGCCTCGGCAAGGGCTCTCGGACGGTTGAAGGTCGTCACGACCACCGAGACCCGTGGCCGCCGGCTCTCGTCAGAGCGGGCCGGGCGGACGACCCTTTCTGCAACCGCCCGCCAAGCGGAAGCAACGTCCTCATCCTTGAAGGCCGAATCGGCGGCGACGGCGCCCCCGCCGACCGCTCTCACGATGGCGGCCACGAGATCGAGAGGCCGTGGCTCGAACAGGACGGCCTCCCGGTTGTCCTCTGCGACCAACTCCGGGATCCCACCGACCTTCGCGGCGAGAAAGGGAATGCCGAGCGCGATGCACTCGCGTACCGTCATCGGCGAATTCTCGGTGAGAGAAGGCATCACGGCGAGGCGGCCGCGTCCCTGCAGATAGGCGAGCGCCTCGTGCGAACCGAGATTGTCGAGCGTCCGCCAGTCGGCAAAGCCGGGCGGACGGCTCTCCGCAATGAAGGACAGCGCCCAGCCGGGCCGATCGCCGGGCTTGCCGAGGAAGGTGACCTTCAGCCGGGCGGCCGTCTCCTTGGGCAGTTGTGCAAGAGCCTTGACGAAGATCATCAACCCCTTGCGGCGCTCGAGGCGGCCGAAGAAGACCAGTTCGTCGATCGGTTCGTGCGGATCACGCCGCGGGCCGGACGGCCGTATCGAGAAAGGGTTGGGGATCATCCGGACGTCCTCGGGAAGGACCCAGGCTTCCCTCCGGAGATGGTCGAGCATGTAGAGGCTCGGGCTGATCACCACGTCGGCGAGCGCCACCGCCTGGCGCTCGGCGGAATCGAGGATGATGTCGTCGATCGACTCCGGGAAGTGCATGCCTCCGGAAGAGTGCCAGTTGGTCGGCGAATGCGTCCCGACGATCATGGTCGTGGTCTGGAAATCGAGCCCGGCACGCTTGGCCTGGATTGCGTAAAGGCCGGCAGCGCGCCATTCGGGGAAGTAGACGACGTCGAACCGCCTCGTCTTCAGCCACTGCCAGACGTTCCAGGGCCGCTGCAAGATCGGGCGCACGCCGCTCTGCCTCGCCTCGGGGCACATGACGAAGGTGATGCCGAGATCGTCATAGACCCGGAGCCAGCCCTTGTCCGGCGTCTCCTGATAGCCGTCATTGGCATAGAGGATCGTCACTTCGTGGCCGGCCGCCCGCCAGAGCTTGGCGATCTCGAAGCAGGCGGTACCGATGCCGCCATTGCGGATCGGGCCGACAATGTCGGGCGTGGCGATGCAGATCGACCGAGCCGTCATGAAGTATGGCGCCGACTCTGCACGGGCGAGGGGCAAGCGGCCCCGCGGCCGATCGCCCCGCGTCGGAGCGAAGTCGGGCGAGCCTCCGCCGCGAGGATCCCGCTTGTCGAGGTTCCTTCGCCCGGACGTCCGAGGCGGCGTCTTCCCGCGGGAGTGCACGGGCCGCGAACCTCGATCGCCCTCGACGAGCCGAAACGCTCCGTCCACCGGATGACCGTCTTCATCGTCCCCTCGTCCCCGCAGCCGATCGTTCCTGAAGCACATCGGTGACGCGAAGGAAACTCCCCTCTTGCCGCAACGCACTCATGGCGGTGACCGGACCGCCCGCGCCGGAAGAAGACGGCCGGCTAATCGTCCCACTGCTCGGCTTCCCAACTGTGTGTCCAGTAGGTGACGAGCGAGGCGCCGGGAAAGAGCGTCTGCTTTTCCTCCTCGCTGAAGCCGCGGCCGTCCCGGACGATCCGCCGCCGGATGTAGTGCTGGTGGATCGGATCGGTCCAGTCGACCGGATAGAAGAGGCGCGGATGGGCGACCATGATGTCGGTCTGCCTCAGAGCGGCCGGATCGACCTTCATGCTGAGAAAGACGTGCGCCATTCTCGCCCGGCACTCGGCATTGAGATCCGGGTCCGTATAGATGTCGAAAGCCCGCTTGATGATCTCGGGGCCGGTCTTGATCTCGGGCCGGGTCAACTGCGGAGCCCGGTCGAGCAGGACCTGAATCACGAACAGCCAGAACTCCTGCCGCGGCGCCGACATCAGGATGGCGTTGGGCATCGAATGGGAGAAGTGGGGATCGACGCCCATGCGGCCGAGGATGACGTCCGCCTCGTTCAGATGCTGATCGAGCGGCCTCAGACACTCCGTGTCGAGATCGATGTAGATCCCCCCGAACGTGTAGAGGAAAAAATACCGAACCGCGTCCGCCCGCATGATGTTCGCCTCATAGGCATCATACGTCTTGAGGAACCACGGATGATAGGAGTGGATGAAGCGGCGGTTGTCTTCGTCATCCCAGATGATGTGGCGATAAGTTGGGTTCTGGTCGATGATCGTCTGGCGCCAGGCGCGATAGAGGCCAGGCATCTCATGGCGGGACTTCCATGTCTGGAAGACGATCCTTGGGATTCGTTCCATGCCTGTCCTTCCTCAAGGGAACGCCACGGGCGGGCACACCAGCTGCCGGTCAGCCGGCCGGCCGTGCGATGTAGTCGGTCTGCTTGTCGTTATGGGAGAACAGGACGTCGATCCGGTAGCCGGCCCCTTCGAGGAGCCCCCGAACCTCCCCGAGCGAGACACCGTGATGGGCGGAGAGATGATCCTCCCACTCGAACAGAATGGTCGGCCGGTGCCGGGCGATCGTCTCGCGCGCCCCGAGGAGCACCCGGCCGTCCGCGCCCTGAACATCGACCTTCATCAGGGTGAGGTCGGCAAGAGCGAGATCGTCGATCCGGATCGTGTGGACCCGGTTGAGCCCCGTTCCCCGCTCGCTGAAGGAGAGCGATCCGACATTGTCCGTGGCGCCGAAGTCGAGATGGCCGGAGGGGTCGAGCGGGATCGCGATGTCCTGCTCGTCCGGCGGGCTGAGCGACATGGTGGTGTGCGCGTCATAGGCACAGGCATTGATCGGCGTGATGTTCGGCCGGATGAGCGTGTTGAGCGTCAGAATCCGGAAGGACTCGAAATTGGGCTCGATGGAAACGACCCGGTCGAAGTGTTTCGCCATCACGCAGCTGATCACGCCGAACTGGGCGCCGACATCGAGCGCCGTTCCGCGCCGCGATGCGAACGACTCGATCACAGGGTAGAGAAAATAGTCCCAGGCGCCATGCGCGACCATCGCATCGCCGATGATGTCGCCGCGTCGCACGAAGACCGGCCCGGTCCGCGTTGCGGCGAGCGTCAGGCCTTCGCCGGACTGGCGCTCGAGGAATTGGTAGAGCCACTGGGTCGCCAGTTCGATCAGCCCGTTCTGCATTGTTCCTCGCGCCGCCTCACCGCACTGATTGTCGCCGGGACCCAGCTTCCCTGAGGCGCCATCCCCCTCGATCGATCCGCCACGGCAACCTCGGGCGGCCGCTCACCAAGCCCGCCGTCGTCATCCCGTCGCGGCCTCTCGCGGGGCGGATGAGGGACGCACGAGAATCCCCTCCACGAACCGGAAGCTCGCCCAGGAGACGAGGGCGAGCATGGCGAGGTAGGGGAAGAGCAGGGGACTCCAGACCGGAATGCGGTCGAAATCCCGCGTGCCGAAGAGGCCGAGCAAGAGGATGCCGTGCCAGACATAGATGCTGTAGCAGGCGACTCCGAGGGCTTGCAGCGGGGGCCAGACGAGCGCGCGGCGGAGCCGGCCACGGCTGACGAGCGCCGCCGCGAGGATCAGCGCGAACCCCAGCGCGGCGAGGCTGATGAATGCTGCCGCGACAAAGCGGGGAAAGAGCCCCCCCGCCCAGAGATGAAAGAGCAGGCCGGCGCAGAGCAGCATGATGAGGCCCGTGGCGGCGGCGAGGCGGGGCGAGCGCGGCAGTCGACCCTGCGCATAGAGCTGGGCGACCAGCATGCCGAGAAGGAACTCGTCGAGACGGCCGGCCGGACCCGCGCTGATCCAGTCGAGATACTGACGCTCGCCGAGCGCGTAGCCGGCGGCGCGGACGAAAGGGCAGAGCAGCACCGCGGCCGCCGTGAGTTGCGGCAGCCGTGCGGGCCTGCGGACGAGGAGCGGAAAGAGGGCGCTGAAGACGAACTCGACCCCAAGGGACCAGAGCACCCAGTTCGCCTGCGGCATGAAGGTCGCGGGGTGGAAAGTGAAGAGGCCCGAAAGGAGCGCCGCGGTCTGAAACAGCAGGCCACGGTCGACCGGCGCGCCGCAGATGAGGACGGTCACGGCGGTCGAGACGGCCGCGACGACATAGAAGAGCGGCGCGAGGCGTCGGACCCTGCGGGCATAGAAGGCACGGGTGCCGGGCGGCAGGCCCCGCGCATAGGGAAGGCTGAGGACAAAACCCGAGAGGACGAAGAAGAGATCGACGCCGAGCCAGCCATTGCCGAGCAGCCATCCGCCGAGAAGGCCGAGATCACCGATGCCGCGGGCGAACAGATGGTGGAAGACGACCGCCGCGATGGCGACACCGCGAAGGCCGTCGACGACATCGATCCGTCCCTGCACCAAAGCCCCCACGGCCAGCCGCCCGGCACTGCTTATAGCGGAACGGCCGGCCCGCGAAATCCCCCTCGCGGCGCGTGGCGCGGCGCGGGTTCGCTGCGCCGGGTCTGCCCTCTTTCCGTCGGCGGCGTTTCGGTTCATGCACGGCGCGCACCGGTGTGCGATGCGAGAGGAGGGCGGATGGGACGGGGACGGGACGGAATGGTGCTGGCGATTCAGGCGCTCCGCGCCTTCGCCGTGCTCTCCGTGGTCGTCGATCATGCCTTTCCCGGCCTTTGGCCGGGCGGCTTCGTCGGCGTCGACGTCTTCTTCGTCATCTCCGGCTGCCTGATGACGACGCACCTCGTCCGCGAACGCGATGCGGGCGCGCTGAGCCTCGCCGGCTTCTATCTGCGCCGCGCGCGGCGCCTGCTGCCCGCGGCTCTGCTCGTGCTCGCGGCGACCGCCGTCGCCACCCTTCTCCTGTTGCCGCCGGCCTGGAGGCCGACGACGCTCGGCGACATCGCCGCTGCCGCGGCCTATGGCGTCAACTGGTGGCTGGTCGCCCGTGCGGTCAGCTATTTCGCCGAAGGCGGACCCGCCTCGCCGGTCAAGCACTTCTGGTCGCTCTCGGTCGAGGAGCAGTTCTACCTCGTCTGGCCGGCGCTCGTGCTCCTTGCCGCTCGGCTCGGGCGGCGCGGCCGCGGCACGACGGCGTCGTCCCTCGCTGTGCTTCTCTCGGCGGTGGTGCTCCTCTCTTTCGCTGCCGCGCTCGTCGCGACGGGGCGGGACAGGACCGCCGCCTATTTCATGACGCAGGGCCGCGTCTGGGAGTTCGCCATGGGCGGGCTCGCGGGCCTTGCGGCCCCTGCCGCGGCGCGGTCGGGGCCTTTGCTGCGCGGCGCGCTCTTTCTCGCCGCATGGCCCGTCCTGTTCGCAGCGGGCTTCCTGCTCGGGCCGAACGCTCGCGTGCCCGGTCTCGATATCGTGCCGGTCACGATCGCCACCTCGGTGCTGTTCGCCCTGGGGGATCAGCATGGTGTCGGGCCGGCGGGCCGGTTGATCGCCTGGCGGCCGGTACAGTGGCTCGGCGCCCGGTCTTATTCGCTCTATCTGTGGCATTGGCCTCTGCTGGTTTTCGCGCCGTTCCTGCTCGGCAGCGGGATCCTGCATCCCTGGCAGGCCGCGCTCTCGGTCCTCGTGAGCCTTGGTCTCGCCGAGCTCACCTACCGGCAGGTGGAGAACCGGTTTCGGGCCGGGCGAGCGGCCCCCCTCCAACGACGCCCCGTGCGGGCGCTCGCCGGATATCTGCTCGCCTCGGCTCTGGTCGCCCTCGCCGCGCTCGGGCTCGCAGCGCGGGAAACCGAGCGTGCCGAAGATGTCGCGGACCGCCTGTTCCAGCTCTCGCAAATGCCCGGACCCTGTTTCGGCGGACGCGCGGCCGAGCCGGGCGCCGACTGCCCGCTGAGCCACCGGCTGACGGACGAGGACTTCGCATTGCAGACCTGGTCGACCCAGCGCGTTGCGGTCCCGAACGGGGCGCTCTGCCAGAACGAGCCCGGCGACGCGGTGCTGCGGCCGTGCGAATGGGGGGCGGCCGAGCCGAAGGTCCGCCGGCGCATCGCCATGCTCGGCGATTCCCATAGCGGCATGTGGGCCGCGGCGATCATTCCCTTCGCCGAAGCGGAGGGCATCCGCATCATCTCCTATCAGGCCTCTTCCTGCGCGGCGACGGACGACCCGCACTCCTTCGCCGTCTATCTCGCCGCCGATCGCCGGGCCGCCTGTCTCGCCTGGCGGCAGGCGGCGACGGCGGCGGTCCTCGCCGATCCCTCGATCGACACCGTCCTCGTGTCCGCCAACGCCCACCAGCAGGCGATCTGGACCGGCTCCGGCTGGGCCGAGGACGATGGTGCGGGTTTCGCCCGGCTCTGGATGCGCATCGTGGCGGCGGGCAAGCGGGTGGTGGTGATCGACGATGTCCCGCTCTTGCGGGCCCCTTTGCCGGACTGTCTGGCGCGCCCGCATCCGGACGACGACCCTTGCGCCCGCCCGGCCGCCGAAGTGCCGACGGTCACGCCGCTCGGGCGGGCCGTTGCGCGGTTGAGCACGGACCGCGTGACGTTCCTGTCGCTGCGCGACGTGTTCTGCGACGATGCGCTCTGCCACGCGATCATCGGCGGCATCCCCGCCTATATGGACGCCGACCACATCTCCGCCCCGCTGGCGCGCAGCCTCTCTCCGAGGCTCTACGCCGCGATCATCCGACCCGCGAACGCGCCGTGACCTGCCGTCGGGCGGGTATGCGGGACGGCGCAGAAGCGCCTCGATCAGCCCGACCTGCGGATCGGTGTTGCCGCGCTTCGGCTTCGCCTACACCTCGAACACCTTCTGCACCTCGTCCCCGAAGTGATTGATCACCTTCACGCAGATGCGGCCCGATTTCGGGCGTGGGAAGGGGCGGGAGATGGTGGCGTTCATCTCGTCCCAGGCGGTTTCGTCGATCTCCGCCTTGAGGGCGCGCTTCAGCCCGTCATAGGGGTCCTGACCGACGAAATAGGCCTGGCGAACGAAGAAGCTCTCCTCGTCATAGTCGTCGTCGATGAACCATGCGGCGACGTCGTTCTTCAGCTCGCTGCCGCCGGAGGAGCGCACCTCGCCGGTCGTCGGGTCGAAAATGTCCATGCCCCGGATCTCGACGCGGATCAGATCGCCCTCGGCCTTCAACAGCCTGAGGTCCGGTTCGCCGAAGATGACGAAGAGATTGCCCGCGCCGGTCGCCTTGAGCTTGTCGCCCATGCGCAGGTCCTGGTTCATGCGCGCCTTCAAGACGGTCAGCGCGCCGAAGTTGAGCCGGGTCTCGTCCACTTCCGGGGCGAAGGCGAAGCCGCAGACGATCAGCGTGTCGTAGAGGTCCGCCGCCTCGCGCGCGGCCTTCTTGACGAGGTCGTAGCCGACCGTGTCGTATTCCGGGCCGATGCAGATCGCGGCGCGCTTCAACTCGCCGTTCTCGGTGTAGCGCCCTTCGAAAGGCACCAGACCGGAGCGGGAGACACGGGGGCGCAGCCATTCGAACCTGATCGCCTCGCCCTTCTTGGTGTTCTGCACGCCCGAGGCCATCAGATTGTCGTAGACGACCCGCGCGAAGTCGCTCCCCGGCTCGGCGGACGTCGCCTCCTTCAGCGCTTCGGTGTGAGCATCATCGTCGCCTTCCATGAGCCCGGCGAGGAACGGGTCTTCGCCCATCGCCACCGCCTTCGCCCAGAACGACGCCGAGGCGGCCCGCCGCCAGTGGCGCCTTGTCGCCGACCAGTTGCGCCCCAAGGTGCCCAAGCTCGCCGCCTTGATGGACGAGGCCGAGCCCGACGTGCTGGCCTACATGACCTTCCCGCCCCAGCATCGCGCCAAGCTGCATTCCACCAATCCGCTGGAGCGGCTCAACGGCGAGATCAAGCGCAGGACCGAGGTCGTCGGCATCTTCCCCAACGAGGCCTCCATCGTCCGGCTGGTCGGGGCAATCCTGCTGGAACAGAATGACGAGTGGGCCGTTCAGCGCGCACGATACATGACGCTGGAAACGATCGCCCCCCATCAGCGATGATCCCCTCGTCAGCCTGCCCGCCGTGGCAGCCTGATCAGCCCGGCTCATCCCGGCGGTCGTGGTGACCACTTCAGCTACACCACGCTACGGGACACGATCGCCAAGTCCGTCCGGGACAGTGGTTATTGCTACCATGAGGTGCGCAAGGCCGAATCCGACTTGATCGAGCTCGGCTACCGGAAATTCGACGACGGCGCGACAACTGGCCGACATGAACGAGGCTGGACAGGCGGCCGAAATGCTGTCCACGGGCGTGCAGGCCGCGACATCCGGGCTCGCCCCGGCAGCCCTCGGCGCGCTTCAGCGTGGGCTACAACGGACGGGCGGACTACGCCGCAGACGGCAGACGAAATGGCGCGGCTGCACCAGCTACGCCGACCGCGGCGCCGAGCTTCAGCGCTGCGGCGCTCGCGTTCATGCAGAACCGCCAGGAGGCCGAGCGCATGCGCAAAGCCGAGCAGGAAGCGGAACAGGCGCGGCGCGCGGCGCTGTTCGGAGGCAGCAAACTCGCCGGCCTCTACGGTTGAGCGTGCCCAAGAAAGCGCCCAAAATACTGTCTACCGGGCCACTTTACAAAAGGCCGGCGAGCGTCAAGCAATTGAAAGTGCTGGAGAAGTAATGGTGCTGTGAGAGAGGATTGAACTCTCGACCTCTCCCTTACCAAGGGAGTGCTCTACCACTGAGCTACCACAGCGCCGGCGCGCGGGGCGCGGACGGCGGCCTTACTGCCACAGCGAACCGGCGCAATCAAGCGCGGCGGTGCGGCTTTTCCCGTCGCGATCGACCGCACCGCGGAGATCGGCGCCGGCTCGCCCGCTCCGACCGTGGGGCCGGACGGGGGGCGTGGTCGTGTGCGTCACGTTCTGCAAAGCGGTTTGGCGGCGCGGCCGGCCGGTGCATGCGAGACCCCGCCGCATCCGAAAGGACATGCCCCGCCGGGCACTCGGCGGCAGAGGCTCCGCCGGGGACGGAGCGGCCTGCGCCCTCCTGCCCCTCTGCGTTCGTCCCGTCCTTGCGGCTCCCGTTGGCGTGCCGCGCGGCGTTCGGCTAGGATTCCGGGCATGGACGACTCGCGACCCGGCCACATCCCGAAGCCTCCGGGCAACAACGCCACACCGGGCAGCGGACGACCCGCTCCGGCCGATGCGCGGGCCGAGCGGCTCGCCGCGGCGCTGCGGGCCAATCTGCGCCGCCGCAAGGCGGCCGATGTCGTTTCCGCCGACGACGGCGCGGCGGCGGGCGAGACCGACCCGCCGCCCGCCGCGTCGAAGGACTGAGCGGCCGCTGACGCGCCCAGCCATGCCGAGGGTGCGGCGCGCCCCGGCGGGAGGGAGGCCCGCCGGTCCGAGGATGACACGGCGGCGGAGCCGACCGAACCTCGGCCAGATCGCCGGGACGGGAGAACCGCCCGGGCGAGGGGCGCCGCTCGCTGCCGGATGAGCGGGGATCGGCGATCGGGCCTCTCCGCTTATCCCCTCCCGCCCGGTGATCGCGGTCACACGCGGTGCGTCCGGCCGGGCGGGCAATCTTGAGTCGGCCGCAATCCTCCTTTAGACGAGCCGGATTGCGCATGATGACGCGGCGATCCGCCGCGGCGGCCGCCCCGGCGGCGACAGCGAGGGCACATGGACAGGATCCGCATCGTCGGCGGCAGCCGGCTCTCCGGCACGATTCCGATCTCGGGCGCCAAGAACGCGGCCCTGCCGCTGATGATCGCCAGCCTTCTGACCGACGAGACGCTGACCCTCGACAATGTGCCCCGGCTCGCCGACGTGGCGCTCCTGAAGCGCATCCTCGGCAATCACGGCGTCGACATCACGGTCGATGGCAAGCGCGCCGGCCAGGACGAACTCTCCGGCGAGACCGTCCATCTCTCGGCGAGCACGCTCGTCGATCTGACCGCGCCCTATGAACTCGTCTCGAAGATGCGGGCGAGCTTCTGGGTGATCGGGCCGCTCCTCGCCCGCGAGGGCTATGCCAAGGTCTCGCTGCCCGGCGGCTGCGCCATCGGCACGCGGCCGGTCGACCTCTTCCTCGAGGCGCTCGAGGCGCTCGGCGCCCGGCTCGAGATCGAGGCCGGCTATGTCGTCGCCAAGGCACCCGAGGGCGGCCTGCGCGGCGCCCGCATCACCTTCCCGAAGGTCACGGTGGGCGCCACCCATGTGACGATGATGGCCGCCACCCTCGCCCGCGGCGAGACGGTGATCGAGAACGCCGCGCGGGAGCCGGAAATCGTCGATCTCGCCGACTGCCTCGTCAAGATGGGCGCCCGGATCAGCGGCGCCGGCACGCCGACCATCCGCATCGAGGGCGTCGACCGGCTGTCGGGCGCCCGCCATGCCGTCATGCCGGACCGCATCGAGGCCGGCACCTATGCGATGGCGGTGACGATGACCGGCGGCGACGTGCTGCTCGAGGGCGCACGGCCCGACACGCTCATCCGTCCGCTCGAGGTCCTGCGCGCCGTCGGCGCCGAGATCACCGAGACCAATGCCGGCATTCACATCCACAGGAACGGCGCCGGGCTGAAGCCGGTCGACGTGACGACCGAGCCCTTCCCCGGCTTCCCGACCGACCTGCAGGCGCAGCTGATGGCGCTCGTCTGCAAGGCGGACGGCGTGTCGCACATCCGCGAGACGATCTTCGAGAACCGCTTCATGCACGTTCAGGAACTCGCCCGGCTCGGCGCCGAGATCCATCTCGACGGCCAGGTGGCGACGGTGGTCGGCGTCAAGGCGCTGAAGGGCGCGCCGGTGATGGCGACCGACCTGCGCGCCTCGGTGTCGCTCGTCATCGGCGGCCTCGCCGCGGAGGGCGAGACGATGGTCAACCGCGTCTACCATCTCGACCGCGGCTTCGAGCGGCTCGAGGAAAAACTGTCGCGCTGCGGCGCGACGATCGAACGCATTTCCGGCTGACGATCGCGCGGGGGGCGAAGTGGATCTCGAGCCGCTCGTCGCGGCCGCGCTCGACGCGGGCCGCGCCATCATGGACGTCTATGCCGGGCCGATCGCGGCGGAGGCAAAGGCCGACGGCTCGCCGGTGACCGAGGCCGATGCCCGCGCCGAGGCGATCATCCTCGCCGCGCTCGCGGCCTGCGCCCCCGTCGTGCCGGTCTGCGCCGAGGAGGCGGTTTCCGCCGGTACGGTGCCGTCACGGGCGCGCCGCTTCTTCCTCGTCGACCCGCTCGACGGGACGAGGGAGTTCATCGGTCGCAATGGCGAATTCACCGTCAACATCGCCCTCGTCGAGGACCGCGCACCGGTCGCCGGAATCGTCTATGCCCCGGCGCTCGGCCTCCTCTTCGCCGGCGGGCCGCAGGGCGCATGGCGGGCGGAGGTCGCCGACGGCCGCGTGAGCAGCCGCACGCCGATCGCGGTGCGCAAGGCGCCGGGCCGTCTCGTCGCGATCGGCAGCCGCTCGCACGGTTCGCCCGAAACGGCGGAATGGCTCGCCCGCTTCCCCGTCGAGCGCTTCGTGTCGAAGGGCTCCTCGCTCAAATTCTGCCTCGTCGCGGCGGGCGAGGCGGATCTCTATCCTCGGTTCGGGCGGACGATGGAGTGGGATACGGCGGCCGGCGACGCCGTGCTGCGCGCGGCGGGCGGCGGCGTCGCGACGCTCGATGGCCGGCCGCTCCTCTACGACAAGCGCGATCAGGCCGCCGATGTGGATTTCGCCAACCCGTTCTTCGTCGCCTATGGCGATCCGGCGCTCGCGCGGAATATTTTGCCAAGCGCGGCGGCTTCCGCGTGACGGCTTCCCCCTGAAGCCCCTGAGCGGCGCACGGCCGGACCTTCCCGGCGGCCGCGGCCGCGTGCTACCGACAGGCTTTCCGACGGAGGCCGCGCCCGTGAGCACGCCCGCCGCTTCCGCCGGGCGATCGTGCGATGGAGCGCCTCCTTGTCCGGCTCGAGACTGACCCATCTGAAGCGGCTCGAGGCCGAGGCGATCCACATCATGCGGGAGGTCGCGGCCGAGTTCCGCAACCCGGTGATGCTCTATTCGATCGGCAAGGATTCGTCGGTGATGCTGCACCTGGCGATGAAGGCCTTCCACCCGTCGAAGCCGCCCTTCCCGCTCCTCCATGTCGACACGACCTGGAAGTTCCGCGAGATGATCCGTTTCCGCGACGACACCGCGAAGCGGCTCGGACTCGACCTCATCGTCCATACCAACCAGGAAGGCGTCGCCGCGGGCATCACGCCCTTCACCCACGGCTCCTCGGCCTATACCCATGTGATGAAGACCGAGGCGCTCAAGACCGCGCTGAGCTTCTACAAGTTCGATGCCGCCTTCGGCGGCGCCCGCCGCGACGAGGAAAAGAGCCGGGCGAAGGAACGGATCTTCTCCTTCCGCACCGAGAACCATGGCTGGGACCCGAAGAACCAGCGGCCGGAATTGTGGAATCTCTACAATGCGCGGATCCGGCCGGGCGAATCGATCCGCGTTTTCCCGTTGTCGAACTGGACCGAGCTCGACATCTGGCAATATATCCTCAAGGAGGACATCCCGATCGTGCCGCTCTATTTCGCCGCGGAACGGCCGGTGGTGGCGCGCGACGGCATGCTGATCATGGTCGACGACGACCGGCTGCCGCTCGGCGCGGGCGAGGTGCCGGAGACGAAGATGGTCCGCTTCCGCACGCTCGGCTGCTATCCGCTCACCGCCGCGATGGAATCGCGCGCCGCGACGCTCCCCGAGATCGTCGAGGAGATGTTGATCGCCCGCACGTCGGAGCGGTCCGGCCGGCTGATCGACCATGACGAGGCCGGCTCGATGGAGAAGAAGAAGCGCGAGGGCTATTTCTGATGGATCAGCACGCCCCCGCCGGCTTCGTCGACTATCTCGCCCGCCACGAGCAGAAGGACCTCTTGCGCTTCCTCACCTGCGGCAGCGTCGACGACGGCAAGTCGACCCTGATCGGCCGGCTGCTCTACGATACCAAGCTCTTGTTCGAGGACCAGCTCGCGAGCCTCGAACGCGATTCGAAGAAGCACGGCACGACCGGCGCCGACATCGATTTCGCGCTGCTGGTCGACGGGCTGGAGGCGGAACGCGAACAGGGCATCACGATCGACGTCGCCTATCGCTTCTTCGCCACCGACCGGCGGAAATTCATCGTCGCCGACACGCCCGGCCACGAGCAATACACCCGCAACATGGCGACCGGCGCCTCGAACGCGGACGTGGCGGTGATCCTGATCGATGCGCGCAAGGGCGTTCTGACCCAGACGCGACGCCACTCCTTCATCGTCTCGCTCTTGGGCATCCGGCATGTCGTGCTGGCGGTCAACAAGATGGACCTCGTCGATTTCTCGAAGGAGGTGTTCGACCGCATCCTCGCCGATTACCGCAGCTTCGCCGATGCCCTCGGCTTCGAGACGCTCGTCCCGATCCCGCTCTCGGCCCGCTTCGGGGACAATGTCATCGAGCGCGGCGAGGCGCTCGGCTGGTATGAGGGGCCGACCCTCCTCGCCCATCTCGAAACGGTGGAGGCGGCGCGCGATACGGCGTCGGGTCCCTTCCGCATGCCGGTGCAATGGGTGAACCGGCCCGATCTCGATTTCCGCGGCTTCTCCGGCACGATCGCGCGCGGCACGGTGCGGCCGGGCGATCCGGTGGTCGCCGCCGGCTCCGGCCGGACGAGCCGGGTGAAGGCGATCGTCACCTATGACGGGCCGCGCGATGCCGCGGTCGCCGGCGAGGCGGTGACGCTGACGCTCGAGGACGAGATCGACATTTCGCGCGGCGAGGTGATCGCCGCGGCGGAGGACCGGCCGGAGGTTTCCGACCAGGTGTCGGCCCATCTGATCTGGATGCACGACGAGCGGCTGATCCCCGGCCGCACCTATCTGATCAAGTCGGGCGCCCGCACGGTCGCCGCCACCGTCACCGACATCAAGCACAAGATCGACGTCAACTCGTTCCAGAAGCTCGCGGCGAAGACGCTCGACATGAACGAGGTCGGCGTCGTCAACATCGCGACGCAGGAGCCGATCGCCTTCGAGCCCTATGCGACCAACCGCACCATGGGCGGCTTCATCGTCGTCGACCGGCTGAGCAATCTGACGGTCGGCGCCGGCATGATCGATTTCGGCCTCAGGCGCGCGACCAACATCCACTGGCAGGCGCTCGACGTGACGAAGGCGGTGCGCGCCGGCCTGAAGGGCCAGCGGCCGGTGCTGCTGTGGTTCACCGGCCTTTCGGGCGCCGGCAAGTCGACCATCGCCAATCTGGTCGAGAAGCGGCTCGCCTCGCTCGGCCGCCACACCTATCTGCTCGACGGCGACAATGTCCGCCACGGGCTCAACCGCGATCTCGGCTTCACCGCCGCCGACCGGGTGGAGAACATCCGCCGGGTCGCGGAAGCCGCGAAGCTGATGGTCGATGCCGGCCTGATCGTGCTCGCGAGCTTCATCTCGCCCTTCCGGGCCGAGCGGCAGATGGCGCGCGAACTGTTCGAGCCGGGCGAATTCATCGAGATCTTCGTCGATACCCCGCTCGCCGTCGCCGAGGAGCGCGATCCGAAGGGCCTCTACAAGCGGGCGCGCGCCGGCGAGATCAAGAATTTCACCGGCCTCGACAGCCCCTATGAGGCGCCGGAGGCGCCCGATCTGCGGCTCGAAGGCGGCGCAGCGGCGGCCGATGCGCTCGCCGAGGCGGTGATCGCCCATCTCGACCGGGGCGGCTATCTCGGCTGAGCCGGCTTGACGGTCGGCGGCGTCCCGGCGAGGGTCGCGCGCCGCCGGCCGCCGACGAGAGGCCCGCGGAGCCCGGCGCGGCCGGATCGGGGAGGCTCGTCGGGAGGAACGCGATGGAGCGCGTGCGCGTCGCCGTCATCGGCTGTGGCTTCTATGCCCAGAACCACCTCAACGCCTGGCGCGATCTCGCCGCGGAAGGGGCCGTGCTCGCCGCGGTGTGCGATGTCGATCCGGCGAAGGCGGAGGCCGCCGGCCGCGCCTTCGGCGTGCCGGCCTATACCGACGCCGCGACGATGCTCGATGCCGAACGGCCCGATCTCGTCGATATCGTCACCCGGCAGGACACCCACCGGCCGCTCGCCGCGCTCACCGTGGCGCGCGGCATCGCCACCATCGTGCAGAAACCCTTCGCGCCGAGCTGGGAGGATTGCGTCGCGATCGTCGAGGCGGCGGAAGCCGCCGGCGTCTGGCTCGCCGTGCACGAGAACTTCCGCTATCAGGCGCCGATCCGCGCCGTGCGCGGCGTGATCGACAGCGGCGCGATCGGCACGCCGAGCTGGGCCCGCATCGCCTTCCGCACCGGCTACGACGTCTTCCGCACCCAGCCCTATTTCTACGACGAGCCGCGCTTCGCGATCGCCGATGTCGGCGTGCACGTGCTCGATCTCGCCCGCTTCTTCCTCGGCGAGGTGGAGCGGATCTCCTGCGAGACGCAGCGCCGCAAGGAACGGGTGCGCGCCGAGGACACCGCGACGATGATGCTGCGCCACGAGAGCGGCGCCGTCTCGATCGTCGAATGCAGCTATACGGCGCGGCGCATTCCCGATCCCTTCCCCGAGACCATCCTCGAGATCGAGGGCGACAAGGGCTCGATCGTGCTGACGCCGCGCGGAAAGATGGTCGTCACCGCGGAGAACCTGTTCTGGGAGGAGGCGGTCAACGCCCCGCTCAAACCCTGGACCAGCCAGCCCTGGCACGTCAGCCAGGAGGGCGCCTATGGCGCCTGCCGGCATTTCCTCGACTGCATCAGGCGCGGCGTGCCGGCGGAAACGAAGGGCGCCGACAATCTGCGCACCTTCGCGCTCGTCGACGCGGCCTATCGGGCGGCGGAAGAGGGCCGCGCCGTGGCGCCGCAGCGCCGCGGCTGAGGCCGCGTCAGAGCGGTCCCATCCGGTTGTAGGCGTCGAGGGCGGCGATCTTGTAGCCCTCGGCGAGCGTCGGATAGTTGAAGGCGTTCTCGACGAAATAGTCGATCGTGCCGCCGAGATTGAGCACCGCCTGACCGATATGGACGAGTTCGGTGGCGCCCTCGCCGACGATGTGGGCGCCGAGCAGCCGGCGGTCGTCGAGCGAGAACAGAAGCTTCATCATGCCGGATTCGAGGCCCATGATGTGGCCGCGCGAGGTCTCGCGGAAGCGTGCGATGCCGATTTCGAAGCGCAGCCCCTGGGCGCGGGCCTGCGCCTCGGTGAGGCCGACGGTCGAGATCTCCGGCACGGCGTAGATGCCATAGGGGAAGAATTCCGGCGCCGAGGGCATCGGCGCGCCGAAGGCGTGGCAGGCGGCGATGCGGCCCTGTTCCATCGAGGTCGAGGCGAGGCTCGGAAAGCCGATCACGTCGCCCGCCGCATAGATGTGCGGCACGCTGGTCTGGAAGCTCTTCGGGTCGACCGTCAGCCGGCCCCGCTCGTCCGGCACGATACCGCAGGTTTCGAGGCCGAGATTCTTCGTCGCGCCGACCCGGCCGGCGGCATAGAGCAGCATTTCGGTGCGCACCCGCCGCCCGTCGGAGAGGAAGCTCACCGCATAACCCTTGTCATCGAGCTCGACGCGCTCGACCTTCGCGCCGAGGCGGAACTGGATGCCGCGCTTCCTGAGGTCGTGCATGAACTCGTCGATGATCTCGCGATCGATGAATTCGAGGAAATTCTCCCGCGGCTCGATCAGCGTCACCGGCACGTCGAGCGCCGAGAAGATCGTCGCATATTCGATGCCGATCACGCCCGCGCCGACCACGGCGAGGCTCCTCGGCACGTGCGGCTCGGTGGCGATATCGTCGCTGTCGAAGATGTTGCGGCCGTTGAAGGGGATGTGCGCCGGGCGAAACGGCATGGTGCCCACCGCGATGACCATCTTGTCGGCGGTGAAGGCCTGTTCCTCGCCATTGGTGCGGACGATGAGGCGGTGCGGATCGGCGAAGCGGGCGACGCCGGCGACGGTGCGCACGCCGTTGCGGGCGAACTGGTGCTCGAGCACCTCGATCTCGTGATCGAGCGTCATACGCAGCCGGACGCCGAGATCCTTGCCCTCGATGTCCTTCTTGACGCGGTAGGCGAGCCCGTAAAAGCCGCGCTCGCGCCAGCCCGACAGGTTGAGCACCGTCTCGCGCAGCGTCTTCGAGGGGATCGTGCCGGTGTGCACCGACACGCCGCCGACCCGCAGCCGGTTCTCGACGACGAGCACGCGGCGGCTGAGCTTCGCCGCCTGGATGGCGGCCCGCCGCCCGGCCGGCCCGCTGCCGATGACGATCAGATCGTAATGGTCCACCTCGCGCCCCCTCGCCCGCCGATCGCGGCATCCTGGCCCGGCACGCCTGCGCGAGCCTGTGCTCGCCCGATGCAATCGCCGCGCCGATCGGACGCGATCTCTAGGACCCGATCATATCGCCGCGATGAACCGGGGCGGCGAAGCAGGGGGAGAACCGCACCCGCCCCGCCGACGTATTGCCGGTGATGTTCGGAGGAACGGCGATGCGGGCTTTGATCTATGGCGGCACGGGCGGAATCGGCGGGGCGCTCGCCCGGCGCGTCGCGTCGGCGGGCGGTGCGGTGCATCTCGTCGGGCGCGACGGCGACCGGCTCGCCGCGCGCGCCGGCGAACTCGGCGGCCGGTTCACCGCGGGCGACGTGCGCGACGCCGCTCTCTTCGCCCGCGTCGCGGCCGATCTCGACGGCCCGGTCGACGCGCTCGTCTATGCCGTCGGATCGATCACTCTGAAGCCGCTCGCACGGCTCTCGGAGACGGATTTCCTCGACGATTTCCGGATCAATGCGCTCGGCGCCGCCGAGGCGGTCAAGGCCGCCCTGCCGGCGATGAAGGCGGCGGGGCATGCCGCGGTCGTGCTCTTCTCTTCCGTCGCGGTGGCGCAGGGCTTCACCGGCCACGCCTCGATCGCCATGGCGAAGGGCGCGGTCGAAGGCCTCACCCGCGCACTCGCCGCCGAGCTCGCCCCGCGCATCCGGGTGAACGCGATCGCCCCCTCGCTCACCCGCACGCCGCTTTCCGCGGCGCTCACCGCCTCCGAGCCGCTCGCCGCATCGATCGCCCAGCTTCACGCGCTGCAGCGGCTCGGCGAGCCGGACGACGCCGCGGCGCTCGCCGCCTTCCTGATCGGCCCCGATGCGGGCTGGATCACCGGGCAGGTGTTCGGCGTCGACGGCGGCCGCGCCCGGTTGCGCACCAAGGGCTGACCGCCTTGCCCCGCATGCGCCGCAAGGATGACCTGCCACGGAAGACCTGCCGCACCTGCGGCCGCCCCTTCGCGTGGCGCAAGCGCTGGGCGCGCGTCTGGGACACGATCGAGACCTGCTCCGACCGCTGCCGCGACGCGGCGCGGCGGAGCCGCAATGCGGCGTCGCGATGAGGACCCTCGTCTTCCTCTTCGGCGACCAGCTCTGTCGCGACATCTCGGCGCTCTCCGGCTTCGACCCGGCGAGCGACGTCGTCGCCATGGCCGAGGTCGACGAGGAGACCCGCTATGTGCCGCATCACAAGCAGAAGATCGCCTTCGTCCTCTCGGCCATGCGCCATTTCGCCGAGGCGCTCGCCGCCGAAAGCATCGCCGTCGACTATCGCCGCCTCGACGACCCCGCGCCGGCGGCCTGCTTGACGGCCGCGCTCGAAGCGGCGATCGCCCGCCACCGGCCGGACCGGATCGTCGTCACCGAGCCCGGCGAATGGCGCGTGCTCGCCCTGGTGCAGACGTGGCCGCAGCGCTTCGGCCTGCCGGTCGAGATCCGCGGGGACGATCGCTTCTTCTGCACCCGCCGGGACTTCGCCGCCTGGGCGGCGGGGCGCAAGGACTACCGGATGGAGTTCTTCTACCGGGCGATGCGGCGGCGGACCGGCCTTCTGATGGAGGGCGAGGCGCCGGCCGGCGGCCGCTGGAACTTCGACGCGGAGAACCGCCGGCCCCTGCCGCCGGGGCTGCGGCCGCCGGAGCGGCGCCGCTTCGCGCCCGATGCGACGACCCGCGCCGTGCTCGACCTCGTCGAACGCCGCTTCGGCGACCATTTCGGCGATCTCGAGCCGTTCGGCTGGGCGGTGACGCGCGACGACGCGCTCGCCGCGCTCGAGCATTTCATCGCGGAGGTGCTGCCCGGTTTCGGCGATCACCAGGACGCGATGAAATCCGGCGCACCTTTCCTCTTCCACGCCGTGCTGTCGCCCTATCTGAATGTGGGTCTGCTCGGAGCCCGCGAGGTCTGTGCTCGCGCCGAGGCCGCGTGGCGGACGGGCGCCGCCCCGCTCAACGCGGTGGAAGGCTTCGTGCGGCAGGTGCTCGGCTGGCGCGAATATGTCCGCGGCCTCTATTGGCTCATGATGCCCGATTACGCCGCGAGCAACCGGCTCGGCGCGACGCGGCCGCTGCCGGGCTTCTACTGGTCGGGCGAGACGCCGATGCGCTGTCTCGCCGAGGCGATCGCCGACACGCGGCGACACGGCTATTCGCACCACATCCAGCGCCTGATGGTGACGGGCAATTTCGCCCTCCTCACCGGCGTCGCGCCGGCGGAGATCGAGGCCTGGTATCTCGCCGTCTATGTCGACGCCTTCGAATGGGTCGAACTGCCGAACGTGCACGGCATGGCGATCTTCGCCGATGGCGGGCTGATGGCGTCGAAGCCCTATGCGGCGTCCGGCGCCTATATCGACCGGATGTCCGACTATTGCGGCGGCTGCCGCTACGATCCGGCCGTCAAGACCGGACCGCGCGCCTGCCCGTTCAACCTGCTCTACTGGCACTTTCTCGCCGAGCACCGCCCGGTGCTCGGCGGCAATCCGCGGCTCGCCATGCCCTACCGGACGCTCGACCGGATGAGCCCCGGGCGCCGCGCCACGATCACGCGCGAGGCCGTCGCCTTCCTCGAAGCGCTCGAGCGGCCGGCGGAGCCCGGCCTCTTCGGCTGAAGGCGGGAGCGGGCGGCCTCAGCCCTCGTCGCCGCCGCCCTCGTCTCCGCCCCCTTCGTCTCCGCCCCCCTCGTCCCCACCGCCGTCATCGCCGCCGTCGTCGCCGCCGTCCTCCTGCACGGCGCCGTCGTCGTCGCCACCGTCGTCCCCGGAGCCCGCCTCCTCGCCCCCGCCGTCCTCGGCACCGGCCGCGTCGGCGTCATCGGCGGCGTCCGTCCCCTCCGCATCCTCGGTCGCGCCGGCCTCTTCGGCGGCGCCTTCCGATTCCTCCTCGGCGGCGGTGAGATCGAGTTCGGAGGCGGCCGCGTCGTCGACCGCCTCATAGCTCACCATCTCGCTCTCGGAGATCGAGACCTCGCTGTATTCCTCGGTGCTCGACAGTTCTTCCGAGGTGATCTCCGTGTAGCTCTCGAAAGTCGTCTCGGTGACGACGAGGCCGAACGAGCTGCTGGTCGAGGTGAAATGCCGCGCGCTCGATTGCACCGGCGCGCCGCCGCCCGCCACCGACAGCACGGTAAGGCCGACGATCTCCGCGGTGAAGCCGTCGATCGCGACGATCGCCCGCGTGCCGGCATCGTCGACGCGCAGGAAATAGACCTGGCCGATCCGGCGGACATCGTCGACCGCGATCTTCTTCGTCTTCAGCGCCTCGACGAGGAAATGCGCCGAATAGAAGCGCCGGCCCTCCCGCTCGGCGGCCTCCGCGCCGCGCACGACCATCCCGGCGCCGACCGCGAGATGCGACACCGTCGCGACGATGCCGATGAAATGCCTGAACCGCATGATGCGCCCCCTGCCCCGATCCTACGGGGATTCGGGTGGAGCCTAGCCGAACCGGATCGGCCGGCGCGACCCTGTCAGAGTTGACGAGGGGGTGTTCGGCCGAGAGGAATGGTGTGGAAATGGGGAGACCAACGGCAAGGACGGGCGCGGCGCGATCTTGCTTCAGGACGCTGTCGCCATGGATGCTGCCTGCTGCACGTATGGCACGTCGCAGGCACGCCGAGCCTCCCTCTCCCGCCGGCGAAGTCGGCTGTTGCCGACTTCGCCTTTTCCGCGCTCGGCTCGGCAACTGCCGAGCCGAGTGGGGAGAGGGTCGGGGTGAGGGCCTTCTCTTCGTTGCTGAAGAGGAGGGCCCCTCACCCTTCGCGTCTAAGCTCGGCTCCGCCTCGCTAAGAAGCGAAGCCCTCTCCCGCAAGCGGGCGAGGGAGTCGGCGGCGGCTCGAAGCCGATGTCTGACTTCCAAAGATCCATCTCGACACAAACTGGTCGAAAGACGATCCATGCGGACAGTAATCTCAAAGAAAAGTGGTGCCCAGGGGCGGAATCGAACCACCGACACGCGGATTTTCAGTCTGACCGGAACCGCTGATATCCTGCCATTTCGGCCGTTCATGTTGCGTCTGTGTCGCGTTCAGGCGAGCAGAGCCCTTTCCGCGTCGGCCAATTCCTCGCCGTCGTCTCGGCTCGGGAACAAGTGGCCGTAGACGTCCAGCGTCATCGTGATCGACGAATGGCCGAGGCGTTCCTGAACCGTCTTAGGCGGCAACTCGAGCCCGCCGTCGGCGCGCCGGTTGATGCACCAGCTGGCGAACCAGTGCCGCAGCGCGTGCATCCCGCTATAGCGCGCCTTCATCACCGGCCGGCCCTCGTCGTCGACCTCCCCGGTTGGATCGGCGACACCCGCCGCCAACATGGCAGGCACCAGCCCGCGGTTGATGATGTTTCCGAGTGACTCGACCCGGCCCGACCCGTTCGGGAACGCGAGATCGAGATCGCCCTTCGGGCAGGCAACCCGCCATTCCCGCAGCGCGTTGATCGCCAGCGGCGGCATCCGGATCGTCCGTTCTCCGGCTTCGGACTTCGGCGGACCCATGTGATTGAAGCGATCGGCGCGCTGCCGCACATGGATTTCCCGGCGATCGAGATCGATGTCGGACCAGCGGAGACCTCGCAGTTCTGAGGCCCGCAAGCCGCCGAAGATCGCGACCAGCAAGAGCGGCCGCCACCGGCCCTGAAGCACGCCGACGAGCGCCTTGATCTCCTCCGGGGTGGGTATGTCGACGCCTGCCCTCAGCTTGCCCTTTGCGCGGCGCTCAACCTTCCGCTCGGTGCCGCGCTTTCGCCCCCCCCTCAGATCCCGGATGACGTTGCGCGCGACAAGCCCGCGCTCCTCGGCATCGGCCACCAGCGAAGACAGGCTGGTCATCACCTTGCGGACCATCGCCGGCGAGCGCCCGCCCTGCCGGAGTCTGTCTTCGAAGTCGCGCGCTGCAGGGACAGTCAGTTTCGCGAGCAGGGTGCCACCGATGAACGGCTCGATGTGGAGCCGGAGGTGCTGCCGATACTGATCGACTGTGGCCCTCTCCCGGCCCGACGCGACGATCCCGGCTATCCAGAGATCACCCGCCGCCTTCACGGTCGCGCTCGCGCTGTCCGCGACGTGCACGCCCTCGCGCACTTCAACCTTTGCCGTCGCGGCGAACTGGTCCGCGTCCTTCTTCCTCGCGAAGGTCTTCAGCCGGCGCTTGCCGCTTTGGTCGACGTAATCGACCACCCAGGCGGTTTTCTCCTCCCCCCTCGCCGTCGTCCATTGGCGCTTGCGGATGGACATAGTTCATTCGCCGTAAGGATCGACAAGCTTCGAGGTGCGCCCAGAACGCGCGGCTTCATCGCTCTCCTCTTGATCGAAATCGCCACTATCGTTCCACTCTTCTATGCGCCGCTCATCGAGCGCCTCTAGGCGCCAGCGAATAGACTCCTGAAGCTGTGGATCGACGCCTTTTACTTGGCCCGCCGCCATGCGCCGCAACGTCTCTTCGATCTCGTCGACGAGCTTCCCAATACGCTCATTATCAGCCCCGGAGGTCAGAACACCTACCAAGTCGAGGAGCTGATAGATCCGCCTTTCGAGGGACAAAGGCTCCGGAAACTCGCGTTCAAGAATGCGGACGATTTCCGTGTTCATCGAACGCCCGTGACGCTCCGCATAGGCCTTGATCCGGTCCCGAAGGCCGGGAGGCAAACGAAGCTGGAATCGCTCCGCCAACTCGCTTGGAAACTTGTCCTTGTCGGTCATTCGCAATGAGTGCGACTCGGTATCAAAAAAATCAAGAGTGCGACTTGCACCTATCGTTAATCAGGCGTATCCAGAGATGGTAAATGCGAGTTGCACCCATGAACGGAAAGCGAACAAGAATGGATGGAGAGGATTCTAACTCCCTAGAGCTCATTTGGGGCATCGGCCCGATCGGGAAGCTGATCGGCAGGAGCTATCAGCAGACGTATCACATGGTCCGGAGCGGCAAGCTTCCGGCGGTGAAGCGGGTCGGCGAGCGCTACGTCGCCAGCCGCGCCAAGCTGATCGCGTTCTTCACGGAGGACGCGGCATGACCACGCGCACGGGGCTTGCGGCCGTCTGGCCGCCGACGGCGGGGGTTGCGGCGGAAGCCGGTCACCAGCCGGTCAGCCCGTTGAGGGCGATCCGGACGAAGTGCGTGGATTGCTGCGGCGGGCGGTTCTCTGAGGTCCGGCTCTGTGAGGCCGTGAAATGCGCCCTGTGGCCCTTCCGGGCTGGTAGGCACCCCTACCACGCGCTTTCTCAGAAACAGGCCGGAAACTCGGCCGATCAGGAGATTGGCGAGGCCATCCAATGAGCGTCGCCGCGCAGCAAGAAGGCCCGGCGACGGCGGCAACCGTCCCGGGCCGTGGTTCCGACGCCCCACACGAGGATCGTCATATGAACGGAAGCGACCGTATCACCGCGCCGACGCCCCCGACAAGCCGCTCGGGCTGCATGAGCGCGAACGAACTGGCGATTGTCTATTCCGCCTGCCGCGCCGCGGCGGAGCTTTTGACGCCATGGCTTTCCGCCCCTGCGTTGCGCGCCGGCGGCGGCGATGCGCAAGACATCCTCGATCGCTTTATCGTCGCGCTCGACCGGCAGGCCGACGCCGCGGCGGACCTCTTGCGGCGGGTGACCTGGCAGGGTGACGGGGCGCAAGAGGTCCGCCTTCGAATCCTCCTGCAACAGGCCATCGACAACGGCGAGGTTGCCGGCAACTTCGGCGAGTTCGCCGCGGAGTTCGCCGCGAAGATTGGCGAGGGGCGGGCATGACGAGCCGCTCCGTCTCTCCCCGCCCCACCACGGCGCCGGACTCGCGCCGGATGAACGAGGACGCGATCGAGCGGTTGCTCCGCCTCCTTGATGCGCTCGATGGGGATCCGGATCGCGAGCCCTACCTCGCTGCGACCCCCTGCGAGGTCTCGTCCGGCTGCTACAGCAGCGCGAGCGACGATCGCGAGGAGGATGTCGATTTCGAGGAGGGTTCGGACCGCGAGCGCGATCCGGCGGAGGACGGGCTCGCCGATCAGGACGCGCTCGATCTCTTCATGTCCGATTGAATGACCGCGGCGTTCGCAACTTGGCAACCGCGCTATGCGGAACACGGCGTGGCGACCTTTCCGGTTGATGGGAAGAAGCCGGGCGTTACCGGCTATCTTCGGCTCGGCATGGATGCCAGCCGACAACTGGCCATTCGCTTCGCCGATGCTGATGCATTCGGCTACGCGTTGGGCACTCGCTCGCGGATCTCTGTCCTCGATGTGGACACCAAGGACGAGAACGTCCTTGCGGATGCGATGGCCGTGCACGGCCCGACCCCTATCGTCGTTCGGTCGGGTTCCGGGCACTGGCAAGCTTGGTATCGCCACAACGGCGAGCGTCGGCGCATCCGACCCGACCCGAGCCGGCCGATCGACGTTCTCGGCTCGGGGTTCGTGGTGGCGCCTCCCTCGCGCGGCGCGCGGGGGCAATATCAGTTCGTTCAGGGCACGCTTGACGATCTCGATCGTCTGCCTGTCATGCGAACGCGCGAGACGCCGCCGGCGGCTCCGGTGGCGGTCAGCGACCCCTGTTCCGATCTCATTCTCGGCAAGCGAAATGACACCCTATGGAGGATGGCGATGCGCGCCGCGCCGCATGTCGACGATCTCAACGGGCTCCTGGACTGGTGCCAAACGCGGAATAGCGAGGCGCCGATCCCGCTCGGCGACGACGAGGTGTCGCGGATCGCGGCCTCCGCATGGAAGTACGAGAGTGAAGGCAGAAACTGGATCGGAACCGGGCGGCGGCTGATCGTTCCTCACGTGCTGGTGGAAACGCTCGCTATGGACGACCCCCATGCATTCGCCCTGCTCCTCTACCTGAGAAAGACGCATTGGGGGCGGGATGACTTCGTGTTGGCCAAGGGCACGGCAGAGGCGCTTGGCTGGACGCTGCGACGCTTCAAGGAAGCGCGCGATCGACTGATCGAGGTTCGTCAGATCCGCTGCATCCATCGGGGCGGCAAGGGGCCGAGTGACCCCCCAATCTACGGCTGGGCTAAGGGGTGCGATTTCGCTCCCCAATAAGAAACAAAACACCTCCCCCCGAAGGGGGACAATACGGAGAGACCCTTCCTTGACCGAACCCCTTTCGAACGCCCTTGCCGACCTCGCCGAGCAAGTGAAGCTCGCGAACGAGCAGTTCCTCCTCGCACGGCGCACGACGGCGGAAAGCGCCTTGCGAGCGGGCGGGCTCCTGATCGACGCGAAAGACCGCTGCGCTCATGGCGAGTGGCTTCCCTTTCTCAAGCGCGCCGGGATCAACGAGCGCACGGCGCGCAATTTCATGACGCTCGCGCGATCCGGCATCAAACCGGACACGGTGGCCGATTTGGGCGGCATCCGCGCTGCGCTCGAACACTTGGCATCCGAGCGGGCCGCGGCGGCGATACGCGAGGAGAACGCGGCTCTCAAAGCCGAGCAAGCGGTTCTCGAAGCGGAAATCGCTGCTTTGAAAGCCGAGATCAAGCGGTTCTCGGAGATGCACGTGCTCTTCGAGAAGGGCGGCTTCGAGGCTGTGGTCGCCGCGAAGGACGAAGAAATCCGCGTTCTGAAGACCCGCGTCGAGCGGGAGGTGAAGGATCGGCAATCCTGGGGCAGATCGGCCGACTTCTGGGAGAAGAAGGCGCGCGATCTTGGCTATTCAAAGGAGCGCGCATGAGCGCGACGATCCTTCCTTTCGCCCGTCCCTCGCGCCGTGTTGCGCCGCGCCGGCCGGGCTCGCTGTATGCCCACCTCGCCGGCATCGACCCTGAGACGGGGCGCCCGCTCTACCTGCTCGAACTGATTGAGCCCGACGGAGCGCGCAACATCGCGTGGAACGGCGACAGCGAGGCGGGGCTCCGGGCGGCGGCGGACGCATGGCGGCGCGATGGGTTCGCGATCCGCTGGCATTCGCCGCCGGAGCCGATCGAGGGGCGCCCATGAGTGCGGCGGCGCGGCAGAGGCGCGCGCGGGAGAGGCGGCGGGCGGGGCGCATGGTCGCCAGGGTGGAGCTCAGCGAGGTGGACATCGTCGAAACCCTGATCGAAGCGGGCTATCTCGCGGCGCGAAACGCCGAGGACCGCGCCGCGATCGAGGCCGCGCTTTCCGAGCTGCTCGCCGCGC
>NZ_JACHOO010000014.1 GCF_014199915.1 Prosthecomicrobium pneumaticum
GTGCGGCGCCATGTCGACGAGATCGTTCTGGTCGAGGACGAGGCGATGGTGGAGGCGAGCCGCTGGCTGTGGTTCGAGCTCGGCATCGCGGCGGATCTTTCGGGGGCGGCGTCGGTGGCGGCCCTTCGCTCGGGCGCCGTCGCCTTCGGCCCCGGCCGCACCATCGCCGGCCTCGTCTGCGGCGCGGGACCCGACGGCATCGGCTGAGAGCGCGCGGGGGCCGGAGCGCGACGCTCCGGCCCGATTCTTCAGGGCGTTGTCGCCGGGGCGGGCGGCACGGTCGCAGGCGCGATCTCCGTCTGCGAAGGGGTCGGCGTCGCCGCGCTTCCGGCCGGAGCGGCCGGCTCCTGCCCGGTCAGCTGTTCGTCCGGCGAGGGTGACGGCGCGGCAGCGCCCTCGTCCGCCGGGGGCGCTTCGGGAGCGGCGGGCGCCCCCGTCGCCGGCGGGACCGGCGCCGGAGCGGCCGTGTCGGGTGCGACCGTGCCGGGTGCCGTTGACGGCGCTGCCGGACCGCCCTCTGGGGGCGCCACGCCACCCTGTTCCGGGGACGGCCCGCCAGATGCGGCGCCGGGCGTCTCGGCCGCCGGTGCCGTTGCCGCGGGAGCCGTATCGCTGCCCGGGGACGCGACGCTCATATCGGTGCCGAGCGGCTCCGGCGTGACCGAGCCGTCCGCGGCAGCGACGCGCCACACGGTATTCCCGGCATCATCGGCGACGAGCAGCGCCCCCGTTCCGTCGATGCCGACGCCGACGGGCCGGCCGCGGGCCCGCTCGCCGTCGAGGAAGCCGGTCACCACATCCTGCGCCTTGCCGGACGGCATGCCGTTCTCGAACGGCACATAGACGACCTTGTAGCCGTTGAAGAAGGTGCGGTTCCAGCTGCCGTGTTCGCCGACGAAGGCGCCGTTGCGGTAGGCTTCCGGCAGGGCCGAGCCCATGGTGAAGGTCATGCCGAGCGGTGCCACATGGCTCGACAGCGCATAGTCCGGCGGAATGGCGCGCTCGACCAGATCGGGCCGCTGCGGCCGGACGCGCGGATCGACATGTTGGCCATAATAGCTCCACGGCCAGCCGTAGAACGCCCCGTCCTTCACCGACGTCATGTAATCGGGGACGAGATCGGGACCCAGTTCGTCGCGCTCGTTGATCACGGCCCAGAGCACGCCGGTGTCGGGGTGGAAGGTCAGCCCGTTCGGATTGCGCAGACCCGAGGCGAACACCCGGCTCGCGCCGGTCTGCCGGTCGACCTCCCAGATCGCGGCGCGCCCCTTCTCGGCCTCGAGCCCGTTCTCCATCGCGTTCGAGTTCGAGCCGACCGAGACATAGAGGAAGCGGCCGTCCGGTCCGAGCGCCAGGTCCTTGGTCCAGTGATGGTTGATCGGCCCGCCCGGCAGCGGCGTCAGCACGCGCGGCGCCGCTGTGATGGCGGTCTCGCCGAGCCGGTAGGGATAGACAAGGATCGCCTCGGTGGTGGCGACATAGAGCGTGTCGTCCGCGAAGGCGAGGCCGAAGGGCGAGGCGAGGCCCTCGAGGAGGTCGTAGCGTGCATCGACGCGCCCATCGCGATTGGTATCGCGCAGCAGGGTGACGAGGTTGCTCTCCTTCGACGGTCCGGCGCCGCTGCCGTGCGAGATCGCCATGATCCAGCCGCGGATCACATCCTTCGGCCGTGACACGGGCTCGCCTTCCGGCCCGCGCGACTGGACGACGAGCACATCGCCATTCGGCAGCGTGTGGAGGGCGCGCGGATTGGCGAGATCGCGGGCATAGGCGGTGACGGCGAGCCCCTCGGGCACGGCCGGCGTCTCGCCCTCCTGCCAGCCGATCACTTCGGCGACCTTCATGTCGGCGAGGATGGGCTGATGCGGTTCGGGCAGGACCGGGTCCGGCCCGATCTGCTGCGTGATGTCGAAATCGGTGCCCTCGTCGCTGCAGCCGGCGAGCCCGACGAGCAGGACGGCGCCGGCGGCGAGCAGGGCGATGCGGCGGAAACGGAACTCAGCCATGGATGGTCACTCCCGGACGGCGGCGCAGCACGACCGAGCGGCTGAGCCGATCGGTGAGGATCATCACGAGGATGGTGACGACGGAGACGACGAGTCCGGTCGGCACGACGGCGGTCCAGCCGTCGCGGGCATGAACGAGACTGTTGAAGGAGGCGAGGAGGAGCACGATCAGCCCGCCGAGGAAGAAGGGCCAGCCGACACCGCGCGCCCAAACGAGGCCGCCGAGCACCAGCGCGACGAGCGCCGCCACGATGGTCAGGAGGCCGAAGACGAGCCCGGCGAAGAGAAGCCAGGAGGAGAAATTCACCCACATCAGATTGGCGGTCCGCCAATAGGCGATGTCGGTGAAGAGCGTGAGGGTGAAGCAGACGATCGGAAACTGCGCCAGCACAGAGGTGACGTGATGCGCCGCGATCGCCGCCGCGGACGGGGGATGAATATGCGCCATGGTCGCACCTCGTCATCGATGGAAGGGAAGCCGTCGGTAGGGTCTCTACGGGCGAGCGCGGGATTGGTTGCCCGCACCCGCTCCCGCCCGACGGGCCTCCCCCGACGACCGGCGCAGCGACGCCGCGGCGGGCGACGCCAAGCGGCCGCCTATCCCGCTCCGCCGCGGAGATGCCGCGTCGGCACCGCCGTGTCGCTCTTCAGCGTTTCCATCGAGATATAGGCGGATATGTCGTGCAGGCTGATCCGTTTGACGATCGCCTTGTAGATGACATCGTAATATTCGACGTTCGGTAGCACGATCTTCATGATGTAGTCGACATTGCCGGTCAGCCGGTGCACCTCGACGATCTCCGGTATGTCGGCCACGACGGCACGAAGATCGTCGAGCCAGTCCGCGGTGTGCTGCGATGTGCGCAAAAGGACGAAGATCGTGGTGGGAAGACCGATGCGGCGCCGATCGACGAGGGCGACGGTCCGCGCCACATAGCCCTCCTCCTTCAGCCGCGCGATGCGGCGGGAGCAGGCGGAGATCGAAAGATGGACCGCATCGGCGAGCGTGCCGATCGGCGTCTCCGCATCGGCCTGGAGGAGATCGAGGAGCTTGCGGTCGCGGTCGTCGAGCATGGCGCGAGGGTAGGGTGGCACCACACCCGCCGCAAGCGGATTGCGCATTCCGGAACAAGGGCGCCGCTTCCTTGCATCACAGTCGCCTCCGGCGCTTCACGACGCGCGCGATTTGCAGCCGAGGTGAGCTAGTGTGGCGATGGCTGAAAGCGACGGGAGATGGGCCGAGATGGCGACGATCGGACTGATCGGCGGGATGAGCTGGGAGAGCACGCTCGTCTATTACCGGCGGCTCAACGAGGCCGTGCGGGCGCGCCGGGGCGGCCTGCACTCCGCCGACATCCTGCTTCGGTCGCTCGATTTCGAGTCCGTCGTCGCGCTGCAGAAGGCGGGTCGCTGGGATGCCGCCGGCGCCCTCCTCGGGGAGGCGGCGGCCGGGCTCGCGCGGGGCGGCGCCGATTGCGTGCTGATCTGCACCAACACGATGCATCTCGTGTCCGGAGCGGTGCGGGAGGCGGCGGGCATTCCCCTCATCGACATCATCGACGAGACCGGCCGGGCGATCCGCGCCGCCGGCTTCGAGCGGCCGCTCCTGCTCGCCACCCGCTACACGATGGAACACGGCTTCTACGCACGCCAGATGCGGGAGCGTTCCGGCCTCGACGTCATGACGCCGGCGGCCGCCGAGGACCGCGGCGCGATCCACGGCATCATCTTCGAGGAGCTCTGCCAGGGCATCGTGCGGCCGGATTCCCGCGCCGCCGCGGAGCGCATCATCGCCGACGGACTCGCCGGGGGGGCGGATTGCGTCATTCTCGGCTGCACCGAACTGTGCCTGCTGCTCGACGAAGCGGCCCTCCCCTGCCCCGTCTTCGATTCGACCGGCATCCATGTCGAAGCGGCGCTCGCCTTCGCCGCGGCCGCAGCAACCGCGCGGACAGCGGCGTAGGCGCACCCGCCCGGCGCGGCGCCGCGGGGTCGGCTCAGCGGCGCGGCGCCGCCCGGATGCGCGCCCAATGGTCCGTCGCGGCGGCGAGACTCTCATCGAGGGGCATCTCCTCCGACGGACCGCGCTGCGCGGCGACGAAGAGTCGATGCAGCGCGTCGCCTTCCGGCGAGGCGGGATCAACGGCCCCCGCCGGCGCGGCGAGCCATTCCGGAGGGAAATAGGCCCCGAGCGGCTCGTCGCCGAACACCGGCCGGCAGATGCGCAGGAAGGCGGGCAGATAGGCGGGCCAGTTGATCGGCGAGGGTGCGAGCCGATTGAGCGTCGGCGCGGCCGAACGCGCGACGAAATTGCGGAGCACCTGTTCGCTCTGTTCGCGCCGCACGCCTTGCAGGCGACGCCAGGTGTTGCCGGGATGGGCGCGATAGAGAAGCAGCCTTTCCGGCAGCAGGACGGGCTCCGTCCAGCGCACAGCGCGCAAGGCAAAGTCCCAGTCCTGCGTCAGCGTCAGCGCCGGATCGAAGCCGTCGGCGAGATCGAACAGCGCTCTTGAAAAGAAGAAATTGCTCGACGTAACCGAGATGTTGCTGAGGACGAAGGCGAATCCGAAGGTCGGCAGCTGCGCCGCCCGATCGAACTTGCTGCGATACCATTCCGAGAACAGGGAAAAATCCTCGGTCTGGCCACTCTCGATGAATTCCACGCCGGAAACGCCGAAGAACAAATCCTCCCCCTCTGCTCGCGCGGCGAAGGCCGCCAGCCGGCCCGGCGCATAGAGATCGTCGGAATTGAGGATCGCGACGTAATCGGCGTCGATCCGGTCGATCATGCGGTTGATGGTGCGCGCCGAGCCGCGATTGTCCTGCCGGTCGATGCGAACACTCAGCCCGACCGGTGCCTTCGCTCGTGTTCGCTCGGCGACGGCGGCGGTGTCGTCGGACGACCCGTCGTCGAGGATGTGCACCTCGAGCTCCGGCCAGTTCTGCGCAAAGACGCTTTCCAGCGCCCCTGCAATGAAGGGTGCATGGTTGTAGGCCGGAATGGCGACGGCGATCTTCTTCAAAAGGGTTCTTCTCGGGTTGAACCGCCGCTTCGTCGCGGGGAGACGCTCCGCCAGCCGATCGAGGGGCCGACAGCCTGGCGCGCCCGCGCCTTGAGGCCGATCGCCTTCATCATGGTCCAGGCGAGAAGCCCATGGCGCGGTGCGAAATCGTCGTGGCGGAGGATGCGCTCGAGCTCGATCTGATCGACGCGGCGGCGCGGCGGCGGCAGCGGCACGGCGACGCCCATCAGCATCTGCGCGAGATGGATGAAGTTGCGGAAGGCGATCCGGTGGCTCGCGAGAAGGATATCGGCGTCGCGCCAGTCCGCCGCCCGCCAGGCGACCGCGCATTCGGCGAGTTCGAGCAGATAGCGCGGATCGAACCAGGCCTGGCTGAAGCCGCGATCCGCGATCTGCGCGTGCAGCACATTGCCCGCGATCCGGCAGGCCCGCGACGGCAGGGCGAAGCGCGCGCCATCGCGCTCGAAAGGGATCGCCTCATCGAGGAAGATGGCCGTCATCGCCGCATCGGCATAGCGGAAGGGTCGACGGTGGACATCGACGATCACGCCGCTTTCGCGGTCGACGAAATCCGGCCAGCTGTGGAACATCCGCTCTGGCCGGCCACGCGGCGGCGCGGTCTCGGCGACGGCGAGCCCGCTCGCCAGAAGGCGGTCGTAGACCGGCTCCGGCCCGGCGACGAGCAGATCGAAATCGTGCAGGTAGCGGCGGTCCGGGTCGCCCGAGGGTGGATCGAAGAGCTGGCCGCCGCCCTTCAGGAGCACCGGCACGATCCCTTCCGCGTTGAGCCGGCGCGCGAGGTCGAGAAAGGCCGGGACCATCAGCCGGTTGCGGCGGGCATTGTCGCGATAGGCGGCGCGCAGGTCATCCGCGGCCGCCTCGGGAACGGCCGCGAAATCGGGATCGACCCGCAGCCGCGCCCAGAGCGATGCGGCGACATGGGCATGGCGCGCCAGACGGACGACCGGATGCCAGTCGACGGCCGCGAGGTCCGGACGGGGACCGGCCGGGGAGACGAGCCGCAGCAGCGTCTCGACCGTGCGACGCTCCGGATAATGGCCGTCCACCTTCATCGCAGCGCGCCGAGCACCGCGTCGAGACCCGCCTGCTGCTCCCCCTCGCCGACCGAAATGCCGAGATAAGGCAGCGCGAGCAATTGCCGGGCCGCCCGGTGGGCACAGGCGAGCGGCGGCGTCGACCAGTCGCGCGCCCAGTCGAGCAGGGCGAACATCGCCTCGAAGCGTTCGGGCCGGAACGGCCGGATTCCCGGGCCCGCATGACGCCGCAGAAAGATCGAGCCGCGCACGGCGAGCTTCTGGGTAGTGTCGAGGATTCCCGGCGCCGAGCGCGGAACGAGCAGGCAGGCCCGGCCGTCGAGCACGCCATGGAGCGGCGCGCCGGGTACGAGCACCAGGCGGTCGTCTGCGGCGGCGACGACCTCCGGGCTGACCCGTCTCTTGAGCGGCCGCGGCACCGCTTGGGCGAGGCCGGTCTCGGGTTCCAGGTGAATGACGTCGTCACCGAGCAACGGCACGCCGCGCTCGAGCGCCATCTGCGCCAGCGTCGACTTGCCGGCGAACGGCGCGCCGAAGACGAGCAACGCCTTGCCCTCGATAACGAAACAGGCGGCGTGGAGCAGGAAGGCGCCCTTCTTCTCGGCGAGTACGTCGCCGGCCGTCAGGGTCAGCCAGACCAGCAGGTCCGCGCTGTTCGCGAAGCGCACCTCATCCGCATAGGAGCGCAGCGTCGCGCCCGAGAGGAGCGTGATCTCCCCCTCCTCCCCACCGGCCGGCACGCGTTCCGAAGACAGACCGAGCAGATCGTCGATGCGCGCCGCCCAGTCCGGATCGGGCAAACCGAGCCGCAGCCCGGCGCCGAGCCAGTCATAGCGGTGCACGATCATGCTGCCCGATCCTCGATCGGGGCCGCGGCGGTGGCCTCCCACGCGGCAGCCGCCGCTCGCATCAGGTCCTCCGTGCTGCGCTCGAGATTGGCACTCCGCGCGCGAGACTCGGCGAGGAGCCGCTGCAGGGCGCGCGCATCGGCAGGAGCCCCCGGACCCGGCGGCAGGCCGCCGCGCAGCAGGCCGGGAGGCAGATAGGCGCCGATCGGCTCCGCGCCGAAGGCCGGCGTGCAGGAGCGGGCGAAGAGCTGAAAGAAGTGCGGCCAGTTCACCGGCGTCGGCGCGAGCGGATTGACCGCCTCCCCGCCTGCCCAGTCGCAATAGGCCGCGAAGGCCGCGCGGCTCTGCGCGACGGCCCGGTCGGCGAGGCCGCGGAAGGAGTTCGTGGCGTGGACACGGTAGTCGAGCAGCCGCTCCGGCACGAACACCGGCTCGACGAAGCGCATCGCCTTGAAGAGGAACTCCCAGTCCTGCGTCAGGGGAAGCGCCGGGTTGAAGCCGCCGACCCGGTCGAAGAGCGCGCGCGAGAACAGAAAATTGCTCGACGAGATGGCGAGGTTGACGGCGGTGAGAATGAAGCCGCAAGTCGGCAGGCTGAGCGCATAGGCGAGCTGGCCGCGGTACCAATCCTCGAAGGTGAGGCCCGGCGCGATCATCGCCTCAGGAGCGAAGGCGACTCCGCTGAAGGCGAGGAAGTCCCCACCCGGCCGCGCCCGGGCCATCATCGCAGCGAAACGCCCCGGGCGATAGCAATCGTCGGAATTGAGGATGGCGACATAGTCCGCGTCACACCCCGCGACCAGCCGGTTGATCGTCTCCGCCGAGCCGGCATTCGCCTGCGTCGCGAGGCGGGAGGGAAAGCGGTGCAGACGGGCGAGGGCCGCGTCCGCCACCCGACAGGTCGCGTCCGTTGAGCCGTCGTCGAGGACGGAAAGCGTCAGTTCGGGCCAGTCCTGAAGCGCCACCGATTCGATCGCCTCGGCGACATAGGCGGCGTGGTTGTAGGCCGGGATGACCACGGCGACACGCGGAGCGGTCCGGGACATGCGAAACGATCCGCTCACGCGTCGCCGTGGATCAGCCCCAGTTCCAGGAGCCTCGCCAGGAAGCTCTCGACCGTCGCCGCAACATGCTCCGGCGTCGCATCGGGCCAGGCCTCGCACAGCAAGGCTTCGAGGTCGGCGGTGGTGTCGAAGAGGTCGAGCGCATCCCACAGGATCGCCCCCGCCTCGTTGAGCAGATGCGCCTTGCGGCTGCCGCGCGACACCACCATGACCTCGCCGCCGACCGGCTCGACGAAGACATCGTCCACCTTGCGAAACCGCCGCGCGTTGGCGGGCAGCGCATGGCTCAGAAGCCCCTGGTCCACCAGCACGCGCAGAAAGGCCCGCACCTCCGCCTCAGCGGCCTCGGCCGCCATGCCGCGACGCGCCTCGCACATCAGGATCGCGAGATCCTCGGCCGTCTCGAAATGGTCGAGCGCATCCCACAGCACCAGACCGGACTCGTTGAGCGCGAACGAACTCGCCGCATCCGTCCGCAGAAGAACGGTTTCGCTGCCGACGGCGAGGAGGCTCGCATTGCCCCGTTTGCGATAGGTACCGGTCAAGATGGCTTCCGCGGAGCGCAGGCTCGACCGCGGAGCCCCGCCCCACGTCCGCCCACGAGACGGTGGACACGATCAGCCCGCCCTTGGTAACTGTCAAGCGACGGGAAGGGGGAATGCCATGAACGAGCGGATTGAGGACGAACGGGCGGCCGAGGTCTCGGCCGAGGACGAACGGAAGGCCGGCGCCGAGCAGGCGCGACGCGCGCTCGTCGAGCGGCTCGGCAAAGCGCAGGCGGTACCGATCGCCGCTCCGCTGATGCTCAGCATGTCCTCGGCGGCGCTCGCGTACTGAGCCGCGACCCGACCCGGGCGAAGGCGCGCCGAACCGCGGGCTGCGAGCCCGCGAGTTGGTGTGGGGCGGCGGGAAGCGCCGCTCAGCGGCCGAGCGGCAGGAAATAGAGCGTCACGAAGCCGCCGAGGGCGCGATTGTAGGACGGGCGTTCGGAAGCGAGGAGCGCGTTCGCCGCATCCTGCCAGCGCCGCTTGCGTCCGACCAGTTCGAGCCAGCCGTAGAACTGTCGGTCCTCGAGGAAGGTGTCGTCCTGACCCGGCCATTTCGCGGGCTCGGCGGCCGCCTCGGGATTGAGCATCGCCGCGACGGAGAAATCGACGACCGTCGACAGCGAGCGGTCCCCGCCCGATATCGAGTAGAGGTCGTAGCCCTGCCGGGCGGCGACCTCGGCAATGAAGACGAGCGCCATGGTGGCGTAGACCTGATAGCGGGCCGCGTATTGTTGGCGCTTCATTTCGAGGGGCAGAGCGCCGTTCACCGCCGAATCCGCGATCGCCGAATAGACGGCGCTCACGCCGAGGCGGAACAGGTAATCGTCTCCGGTCAGCACGCCGATCATCGCGGAATAGAGCGCGCGCCGGTAGAAATGATTGTTGCAGCAGCTCCCTGCCACGTCGCCCGGCGGTCGCAGATGGTTTTTCGCGGCGGCGACCAGCCAGCGCTCGATTTCGGCCTTGTCCTCGTCGCGGCCCGGAACGTCGTCGCGCACGATCGAATAGGCGAAAGCGGCGGCGAACAGCGAGGATTCGATCTGGAACCACGTCTGCAGCCGCGACCGTTCGACCGCAAAGGAGAGAAAGGCCCGCGCCTGCGCCCAGCGGACGAGCACGTCGAGCAGACAATCGCCCGCACCGCTCTCCGGCGCGACCAGCTGCCGCGCCGCGAGCCGGCTCATAGCATCTTCGAAGGTGTGATAGGGCGAGGCCGCCAGCCGCCAGCCATCGCGGTCGTCGTAGAAGCGCGGCGTCATCTTGTCGCCGGCGATGACGGTGAGCCCTCTCGCCGCCGGACAGGCGTCGAACTTGCGGATATCGGCCATCAGCCGACGCAGCAGATGATCCCGGGTCTGCAGGAGCGCGGCGCGGCGCGCCTTGACGTCGAAATAGCCGGCCGCCCTGTCCTTGACCCGATAGACCGAGAGGTCGAGCCGCGCCCGCTCCTCGGGCAAGAGCGCGAACGAGGAGTCCACCGCAACGAGGCTCATCACGGCGACGAGGAGTGCCAGGACACAGAGCCGCAGAGCCTGCCGGAACGGGTTGCCGTCCATCGTCATCGGGAGATCACCACCGTTACGGGCGTGCCGGGCGCCAGATCGCCGAGCGGCCCATCGAATCGCAGGATCACGGTCGCCCGGCCGTCCGCGGGATCGCCGAGACCGATCATCGGCATCGGCGCAAACTGGTAGCGCACCGCCTCGACCGAGGCCGCGAACTCCGCTCCGCCCGCTGCACGCACCAGCGCGGGCTGACCGCTCACCACCGAAACCGCATCCGCCGGCGCGATCAAGGCTGCGGCCTTGATCTGGTCCTGACCCGCCGCCATCAGGCTCATCAGCAGCATGCCGGGTGCGACGCGGGTGCCGGGGGCCGCCGCCCACAGCACGGAGCAGTCGCAGTTCGAGCGGAAGGTGAGCGCGGCGGCCCGCTGTTCGAGCGCCTCGAGCCGCCGCCGCGCGAGTTCGGCGCGCAGAGGATTGGGACCGAGCCCCACATGACTGTCCTCCGCCCCCAGATCCGGCGCGGCGGCGCCGAAATAGGCGAGATTGGCCCGCTCGGTCTCGATGCCGGCCCGGATCTCGTCGGACTCGACGGTGACGAGCGTATCGCCGGGCTTGACGCGGGTGCGCATCGAAGGCCCGCCGGCAACCACGGTGCCATATTCTCCGCTGATGAGATCGATCCGCGGCGCAATGATCGCCGCGGCCTCGGCGCCGATCGTCGTCCAGTCGGCATAGAGCTTGCTGCCGATCGCCGCGACCCCGCCGACGAGCGCGATGAGGCTCACCACGAGCGCCACCCATGGCATCGTGCGGCGACGGACCGCCGCCGCGCTCTCGCCGGGGCGCGGCGTCTCGGCGTCCCAGCCGGCGGCGAGATCCTCGGCCGTCGGCAGCCAGCCGGCGGTGACGACCCGCACGAGCTGGACGAGCGTCGCCTCGGTCCGGGCATCCAGCTCGACCATCTCGTAGCGCCGCACCCCCGCATCCGCCGCGCCCTCGACCTCGGCGGGCACCAGCCGCAGCGGCAGGACGAGTTCGAAACCGGAGAGCGGCACGTGCAGCATGGCGCTGCGGGCGCGCGGCGCCTCGGCCTCCTCGACGACCAGATGGCGGCGAGAGAGACGAAGACCGCGCAGCGTCGTCTCGCCATCGACGACGCGGAAGCCGATCGCGACCTCGATCGCGGCGCGCACGTCGCGGCGCTCGACGACGACGCCGGCGGCATCGGCCGGCGGTACGGCGGGCTGCATCGCTCAGCCCCCCGCCACAATATGTGCGGTCGCGGCGGCCGCGCCGGCGATCGTCCCCACCGTGAGGAGATAGAGCGTGGTTGCGGCGAGCCGGGCGCCGCGGTCACCGCCGCCGCGGCGAATGAGCTGGCGGGTCCAAGCCTGCCGGTCGGGCCGGAAGAAGAGGTAGAGCTTCAGGGCGCTGCCCCAGATCTGGGTGTAGGCGAGGAGGACCGGCCAGGACGGAACAACCCGCCCCCAAAGCCCGCCATAGATCAGGGCGAGAAGGCTGCGCGAGACGAACAGCCAGGCGAGATAGACGACCACGAACCGCACGTCCTTGCCCACCGCGATGGCGAGAGCGGTGGCGAATCCGAACTGGGTGGTGACGACCGAAAGGCGCTGGTCGAGCAGACACCACCACAGGAACGGACCGCAGCGGCGCGGTCCGAGCCGCATCGAACGGCCATTCGCCCTGATCATGTTGCCGAACCAGCGCAGCATCAATCGCGTGCTGCCGGCCAAGAAGCCCGCGCCGCGCGGCATCGCCTCGAAGGACACCGCATAGACGTGCGGCAGATAGAGCATCCGCCCGCCCCGCCTCAGGATGGCGTACCACATCGACTTGTCGTCGCCGCTCAGCAGCCGGATCCGGCCGTGCAGCCAGTTGTCGACCGCGTCGTTCTGGATCAATTCGATCGTCTGCGCGTCGACGAGGTGGGGCGTCCGATAGACGGAAAAGCGGCCGGTCAGAACGAGGAGCCGGTCGGAGAGTGCGAGAGACGACATCATCAGATGACGCTGCGCGAAGCGCAGACGATACCAGTCCGCGCTCGGATCGCCGGGCGCGAGGCGCGCGTCATTGTTGGTGGTGAGCGCGGCGAGACCGGGATCGGCGGCGAAGAAGCGCAAGGACTCGGCGAGCGCGCCGGGGGTGAGCACGACGTCGCCGTCGAGCATCAACGTCGCCGAGCGGGCGGAGGGGTTCTTCCGCGCGATGGTGCGCAGCGCCATGGCGATCGCATCGCGCTTGCCCGTGCCGCGCTGGAACTGCGCCACGATGCGCAGATCGGCCGGCCGGCCGGCCTCGGCGAACAGTTCGTCGAGAATGGCACAGTCGCGGTCTGAGGTGATCGAGGCGACGATCGTCGCCGGCAGGCCGGTGGCGAGGCAGTTCTCGATCAGCGACCGATAGACGGCACGGAACTGCCAGGCGGGAATGCCGAAGGAGCAGACCACGGCGTAGACATGGTCGATCTCCGCCGCGATATCGGCACGCCGCGCACGGGCGCGCTTCCGCGGCATGACGATCCGCAGAAACGCGAGCGCGCGTACAAGGTGCAGCAGGGCCCAGCCATAACGCCAGGCGCCGAGCACGCCGAGCACCAGGAAGACGCGCTCGCGGGCGGCGATCGGGCCTTCGACGAGAACGAGCAGCGTGGCCCAGACGAGGACCGCCCCGGCAAGCAGCCAGGGCCAGCCGGCGTGGAAGCCCCGCGGCTCCGTTCCGGCCTCGGCACCGTGCGGTCCGCCGGCCGTGCCGATGCGGGGGGAATCCGGCGCCGTGCCGGCCTCGAGGACCGCCATCGCGCTACGGCAGCTCCCTCGGCGCGGATTCGGTCCCGCGGATGCGGCGAGGCGACGGTGCACACCGCCGCGGACCCGCCGGCCCATGGCGTCGCTTCCAACGACCATCCAAGCCCGCAGCCCCCGGACCCGACATCTTCAGCGCCCCCTCGGCACTTTCGCCTTACCTAAGGCGAGCCCATGATTAACGGCAAAGCCGATGCGCCGCAATCGCGGCCGGGAGGCGGCACGAAACGCCTGGGGATGGCGCTTCGACGCGGGGGGCGGCTCGCTTCGCCCTTTCCAAAGGCGCGCGGCTTGATACGGTGCGCCCGGAGGACGTGCCGTCGAGGCGCCGGGGGACGATGCGTTACAGACATGAGTTGGATGGCCTCCGGGCCGTCGCCGTCATTCCCGTCGTGTTGTTCCATGCCGGCTTCGGCGTCTTCTCCGGCGGCTTCGTCGGCGTCGACGTGTTCTTCGTCATCAGTGGCTATCTGATCACCGGTCTGATTCTCGAACAGCTCGAGGCCGGCCGCTTCTCGATCGCCGATTTCTACGAGCGGCGGGCGCGCCGCATCCTGCCGGCGCTGTTCCTCGTCGTCTTCGTCACCGCGATCTTCGCCTGGTTCATCCTCCTGCCCGACGAGCTGAAGGGTTTCGGCAAGAGCCTGATCGCGGTCTCCTTCTTCGTCTCCAATCTGCTGTTCGGCTATGAGGCCGACTTCTACTTCGCGACCGCGGCAGAGCTGAAGCCTCTGCTCCACACCTGGAGCCTCGCGGTCGAAGAACAGTTCTACCTCTTCTTCCCGCTCGTCATGATCGCGCTCTGGCGGTTCGACCGGCGCCGGCTGCCGGCGGCGCTCGGCCTTCTCGCTGCGCTCAGCCTCGGCATCTGCCTGTGGCGGACCATGATCGATTACGAGATCGACTTCTTCTCCGGGCCGACCCGGGCCTGGGAGTTGCTCGCCGGCGCGCTCTGCGTCTTCGCGCCCCGGCTGCCGCCGCGCTGGTGGCACGATCTCCTCGCCCTCCTCGGCCTCGGCGCGATCGTCGCGGCGGTCTTCCTGTTCGACGACCACATCCTGTTCCCGAGCGTCTACACCCTCGTGCCGGTGCTCGGCACGGTGCTGGTGCTCCTCTTCGCTCGTGAGGGCCGGCTCGTCGCCCGGCTCCTGTCGCTGCCGCCGCTCGTCGCGATCGGCCTCATCTCCTACAGCGCCTATCTCTGGCACCAGCCGCTGATCGCCTTCTATCGCGAATGGTCCTTCCCCTATCTCAACACCACCGAGCAGGGCGGCCTCGTCGTCGCCACGTTCATCCTTGGCGCGGCGTCGTGGTTCCTCGTCGAACGGCCGTTCCGCAACCGCGCCTTTCTCAGCCGCCGGGTGATCTTCATCGCCTCGGCGATCCCGACCGCCCTCTTTGCCGCGCTCGGCGGCGTCCTGGTCCTCGGCGACGGCTTCGCCGGCCGTTTCGCCGCGATCTCACCGATCTTTTCCGAGATGACCTACTATCGGGAAAAGCACTGGGAGGATTACAGCCTCTTCGTCAACCGCCTCGGCGAGATGGTCTATCAGTTCCCGCGCGAGGACACGACGAACATCCTCGTCATTGGCAACAGCTACGCCTTCGACATCGCCTTCGCCCTGGCACAATACAAGGATCTCTCGGTCGCCTACGAAGGAATGACCGGACACCTCTGCAACGAGTTCATTCTTCCCGGGCTGAACCCGAACAACAAGGACTACCAGGAGTGGAAGGAGCGCTGCGCCGCCAACGACTATCGCTTCTCCAACATTCCGCTGAAGACCGATGTGGTGATCGTCGCCGACAATCTGTTTGGCCGGAACCAATACGCCGACAGCGCGGTCTACAAGGCGTTCCTCGCCAATCTCAACGCCATCCGCGAGACCTTCAACGGCCGCGTCATCGTCATCAAGGGGCGGCCGCAATGGGATTTCGGCGGCTATCAGATCGCCGTCCGGCTGAAGACGGTGTCGAGCGCGACCAATGCCTATCTGCAGGGCCTGCTCGTTCGCGGCTATGACGAACTCGCCTCGATCGCCGACTACTATCGGAAGTTCTATGCGCTGCACCATGTCGAGTTCGGCACGCTCGTCACGCCGCTCTGCACACCGGCCGAAGGCTGCCGGATTCTCGGCGACGACGAGGTCTATTATTTCGACGGCGACCATCTGACCAAGGCCGGCGCCGACCTGGTCGGCCCCTATCTGCGCGCCCTCGCCCTCGGCCAGCCGACCCCGCCGGCCGCGGGCAAGCCGCCCTCGAACGGTCCTCAGGGAACGTCGAGCCGGTAGCCGACGCCGGGCTCGGTCAGGATCAGGTGCGGCTCGCCGGGATCGGCCTCGAGCTTCTGCCGGAGCTGGGCGACGAAGACGCGCAGATACTGCACGTCTTCGTCGTGTGCCGGCCCCCAGACCGCGGTCAGGAGCTGGCGGTGCGTCATCACCTTGCCGCCGGCCGAGGCGAGCTGCGCGAGCAGGTCGTATTCGCGCGGCGACAGCCGCGCCGGCTCGCCACCGCGCGTCACCAGCCGCCGCTCGAGATCGATCTCGACGCCGTGCGCGCTGATCCGCACCGGCACGCCGCCGCTCGTCAGCGCATGGCGGAGCGCGACACGCAGCCGCGCCAGCAGTTCGCCGACGCCGAACGGCTTCTGCACGTAGTCGTCGGCACCGGCATCGAGCGCGTCGATCTTCTCGGTCTCCTTGTCGCGCGCCGAGAGGATGACGATCGGCCCCTTGTAGAAGGCCCGTGCCCGGTCGAGCACGACGCGCCCGTCGAGATCGGGCAGGCCGAGATCGAGCACAACGGCGTCGGGCGCACGGCGCGCGATCTCCTTCAGCCCCGCCGCGCCGTCCTCGGCCCGCACATAATCATAGCCCGCCGCCTCCATCGCCGGCCCGAGGAAGCGATGGATCTGCGGCTCGTCGTCGATCACCAGGATGCGGGGGCGGGAGGCGCTCACGAGGGCAGCCGCCTTTCCTTCTTCAGACTGATCAGGACGCGGGTGCCGCGGCCGGCATGGATCGGGCTCGCCGCGGCGATCCGCCCGCCCATCGCCTCGACGAAGCCCTTGGCGATGGCGAGGCCGAGCCCGGCGCCCTTCTTGTTGCGGTCGGTCGCCTCCTCCATCCGGCGGAACTTCTCGAACACCCGTTCGAGCTCCGCCGTCGGGATGCCCGGCCCCTCGTCCTCGATGCTGATGACCACGTTGCCGGCATCCTCATAGGCCGCCACCTCGATCGGCGTCTCGTCCGGACTATAGGCGATCGCATTCTCGAGGATGTTGACGATCGCCTGTTCGAGCAGGGCCGCATCGGCCCGGACGAGCGACAGCGCAGCGGGGAAGTCGCGCTCGAAACGGCGCGCCCCGAGCCGACGGGCGACGCGGCCCATCGCGGCGCGCAGCACATCGCGCGCGTCGAGCGGCTCGGCGCGCGGGGCGAGCGCGCCGCCCTCGAGCTTCGTCATGTCGAGCAGGTCGCCGACATACCGATCGAGCCGCTCCGCCTCCTCCGCGATGCTGTCGAGAAGGTCGCGCCGCACCGGCTCCGTCAGCGAGGGCCCATATTCGATGAGCGTGGTCGCCGAGCCGAGCACGGTCGAAAGCGGGGTGCGCAGGTCGTGGCTGATCGAGTTGAGGAGCGCCGAGCGCAGCCGGTCGGTCCGCCGCAGAGCCTCGGCATCGGCCGCGCTCGCCGCGAGTTCCGCCCGCTCGAGCGCCACGGCGCCCTGGTCGAGCAGGGCCTGCACGAAGCGCGGATCGGTCCCGGCCCGTCGGTGCTCCGGCTCGACGGCCGCGACGCCGGCGCGGGTCTTCAGCCCCTGCAGCGGATGGAAGGTCCAGCCGGCATTCGGCAGCGTGCCGGTGCCGGCGCCCGCGGTCTCGCCCCGCTCCCAGGCCCAGCGCGCCGCCGCCATGTCGCCGGTGGTGAAGGCGGCTGCTTCGGGCGAGCCGACAGCCGGCGCGATCTCGGCGCCGTTCGGCAGCAGCACGGCGGCCCGGCCTCCGGTCGCCGCCGCCAGCTGCTCGGCGAGCGCGGCCGCCGCCGCGTCGCGCTCGGGTGCCGCGGAGAGGCGGCGGCTGGCGGCGAGGAGCGCGGTGACGGCGGCGGCCCGGCGCGAGGTCGCCGCCGCCTGATCGCGAACCCGGCCGGTCAGCCAGCCGGCTGCGAGCGCGACGAGGAAGAACACCGTGAAGGTGAAGACATCGGAACCCGAGCCGATATAGACGGTGTAGCGCGGATCGAGAAAAAAGAAGTTGTAGCTGAAAGCCGCGATCCCGGCCGCCGAGACCGCCGCCCACAGGCCGAAGCGCAGGCCGATGGCGAGCACCACGAGCAGGTAGATGAGCGCCAGGTTGACGTTGTCGGCATAGGTATCGGCGACCCAGGCGACGCCGGTCGCCGCCGCAATGCCGAGCGCGGCGGCGAGATGGCCGAGCCAGCCGCCGCGCAGGGCGGGCGACGCCGGAGCGGGCGCGGCCGAACGGTGCGGCTCCTCGGTGACGATGTGGAGCGCCGCGCCGGTCGCCCGTTCGAGCAGCGCCGGCGCGAGCTGGCGGCGGAAGCGGTCGCGCAAGCCCCGCCGGGCCGACTTGCCGACGACGATCTGGGTGATGTTGTTGCGCCGCGCGTGGTCGAGCACGGTGGCGACGAGATCGTCGCCATTGAGCACGAGCGTCGAGGCGCCGAGCTGCTCGGCGAGCTTCAGCGCCTCGGCGAGGCGCTGGGTGGAGAGTGAATCGGGCGGCGGGCGGTTCGGCCGCTCGACATGGGCGACCGTCCAGGGCGCATCCATCATCATGTCGGAGAGCCGGCGGCCGGCCCGCACCAGCGCACCGGCCATCGGATCGCCGCCGACGAGCACGAGGATCCGCTCGCCGGCCGCCCAGGGTCCTTCGAGGCCGCGCTGCCGCAGCGCCGCGACGAGCTGGTCGTCGACCGCCTGCGCGGTGCGGCGCAGCGCGAGCTCGCGCAGCGCATTGAGGGTCTCGGCCTTGAAGAACCGCTCGGCGGCGAGCCGCGCGGTCTCCGGCACATAGACCTTACCCTCGGCGAGCCGCTCGCGCAGCGTCGCCGGGGTGACGTCGACCACCTCGATCTCGTCGGCCCGTTCAAGAGCGGAATCGGGCACCGTCTCGCGCTGGCGTACGCCGGTGATCTTCCAGACCACGTCGACCAGGCTTTCGAGATGCTGGACGTTCAGCGTCGTCCAGACGTCGATGCCGGCATCGAGCAGTTCCTCGACGTCCTGCCAGCGCTTCGGATGGCGCGAGCCGGGCACATTCGAATGGGCGAACTCGTCGACGAGCAGCAGCTCCGGCCGGCGCGCGAGCGCGGCGTCGAGGTCGAATTCGAGCAGCGTCCGGCCGCGATAGGCGATCGGGCGCCGGGACAGCACTTCGAGCCCTTCGCACAGCGCCTCCGTGTCACGCCGCCCGTGCGCCTCGACGACGCCGACCGCCACATCGGTCCCGTCGGCACGCCGCCGCCGCGCCTGCGAGAGCATCTCGAAGGTCTTGCCGACCCCCGGCGCCATGCCGAGAAAGACCTTCAGCCGGCCGCGGCCGGTCTTCCCGACCGCCGCGAGCAGCGCTTCCGGATCCGGTCTCGGCCTCTCTTCGCTCATGGCTGTGTTGCTACGCCCGCCCCGGCCGACGAGTCGAGGTCCGCATTGACGGCGAGCACGTTGACCCGCGGCTGGCCGACGAAGCCGAACAGCCGGCCTTCGCTGTGACGATCGATGACGGCGCGCACGTCGGCCTCGCCGATGCCGCGCGCGGCGGCGATGCGCGGCGCCTGCAGGCGGGCGAACTCGGGCGAGATGTCGGGATCGAGACCGGAGGCCGAGGCAGTGACGGCGTCGGCCGGGATCGTGGCGCCCGGGGCTTCCGCCCGCAGGACCGCGGCGCGCGCCTTGACCGCCTCGATCAGCGTCTCGTTGAGCGGGCCGAGATTGGAGCCGGACGAGGCCGAAGCGTCATAGCCGTCGGACCCCGCGGCCGAAGGCCGGCCGTGCAGATAGCGCGGCCCCTCGAAATGCTGGCCGATCCAGCGTGAGCCGAAGACCGAACCGTCGGCGCGGGCGAGCAGCGAGCCTTCCGCCTGGCGGGGAAAGACCGCTTCCGCGATGCCGGTCATGGCGAGCGGATAGGCGAGGCCGAGAAGCAGGGTGAACAGCGCCGTCACGGCGAGCGCAGGGCGAAGATGCTGGAGCATGATGTCCGGTCCGTTCAGGCGAGGCCGAGCGCGGCGACGCAGAGATCGATCAGCTTGATGCCGACGAAGGGCGCGACGAGGCCGCCGAGGCCATAGACGAGGAGGTTGCGCGACAGCAGCGCGCCGGCGCCGACGGCGCGATAGCGCACGCCTTTGAGCGCGAGCGGGATCAGCAGCACGATGATGATCGCGTTGAAGATCACCGCCGAGAGGATGGCGCTTTGCGGGCTCGACAGGCCCATCACGTTGAGCCCGCCGAGCACGGGCAGCGCCGCGACGAACAATGCCGGCACGATCGCGAAGTATTTCGCGACGTCGTTGGCGATCGAGAAGGTGGTCAGCGCCCCGCGGGTCATCAGGAGCTGCTTCCCGGTCTCGACGATCTCGATGATCTTGGTCGGATCGGAATCGAGATCGACCATGTTGCCGGCCTCGCGGGCGGCCTGCGCGCCGGTCTGCATCGCGACGCCGACATCGGCCTGGGCGAGCGCCGGCGCGTCATTGGCGCCGTCGCCGCACATCGCGACGAGCCGGCCCTTGCCCTGCTCCTCACGGATCAGCCTGAGCTTGTCCTCCGGCGTCGCCTCGGCGAGGAAGTCGTCGACCCCCGCCTCCGAGGCGATCGCCGCCGCGGTGACCGGGTTGTCGCCGGTGATCATCACGGTGCGCACACCCATGCGGCGGAGATCGGCGAAGCGCTCTTTCATACCGGGTTTCAGCACATCCTTGAGGTGGATCACGGCGACGAGCGCGCCGTCCTCGACCACCGCGAGCGGCGTGCCGCCGGTGCGGGCGATGCGGTCGACCGCAGCGCCGAACTCGGCCGGCACCTGCTCGGCCTTGAGGCCGAGCGACCGGATGACCGCGTCGACGGCGCCCTTGCGCCAGGCGCGCGCGCCGGCATCGAGGCCCGACTGACGGGTGGTGGCACTGAACGGGATGAAGGTCGCGCCGGCCGGAATGTCGGCGAAGAGGCCGCGGCCGCGGGCGAGCTCGACGACCGAGCGGCCCTCCGGCGTCTCGTCGGCGAGCGAGGCCATCAGCGCGGCCCGCAGCGCCGCCTCCGGCCGCACGCCGGGCGCCGGCACCACTTCGGTCGCCATCCTGTTGCCGAAGGTGATCGTGCCGGTCTTGTCGAGGAGCAGGGTGTCGATGTCGCCCGCCGCCTCGACGGCGCGGCCGGAGGTGGCGAGCACGTTGTGCTTGAGGAGCCGGTCCATGCCCGCAATGCCGACGGCGGACAGCAGCCCGCCGATCGTCGTCGGGATCAGGGTGACGAAGAGCGCGCCGAGCACCAGGGGCTGCAGATCGGCGCCGGAATAACGGCCGAGCCCGACGAGCGTCACCACCGCGATCAGGAAGACGAGGGTGAGTCCGGCGAGCAGAACGGCGAGCGCGATCTCGTTCGGCGTCTTGCGACGGTCGGCGCCCTCGACCATGGCGATCATCCGGTCGAGAAAGGTCTCGCCGGGCTTTGCGGTGACCCGGACCTTGATCCAGTCGGAGACGACCGTGGTCCCGCCGGTCACCGCGGCGCGATCGCCGCCCGATTCGCGGATCACCGGCGCGCTCTCGCCGGTGATCGCCGCCTCGTTCACGGAGGCGACGCCCTCGATCACCTCGCCGTCGGAGGGGATCATGTCGCCCGCCTCGACGAGGACGATCGCGCCGACCTCGAGTTCGTGCGCGGGGGTCGGGACGACGAGATTGCGCTCGGCATCGACGATCAGCTTCGCCCGCGTCGTCACCCGCGCCGCGCGGAGCGAATCCGCCGCCGCCTTGCCGCGCCCCTCGGCGACGCTCTCGGCGAAATTGGCGAAGAGGACGGTCGCCCACAGCCAGAGCGCGATCTGGACGGCGAAGCCGACCGGCTGCCCGTGGACGGCCAGCGCCGCGGCCGAAAGCGTCGACAGGATGGCGACGATCTCGGTGGAGAGGATCACCGGATTGCCGAGGAGGGCGCGCGGATCGAGCTTGACGACGGCGTCGAGGAGCGCCCGGCGGAGGATCGCGCCGGAGAAGGAGGCGGCGCGCGGCATGCGCCGAGGCGTTGCGGGGGCGACGCCGTTTGCAGCCGGATGATCGAGACTCATGGAAGGCATTCCTTCGCGGGAGGACGGGATCAGGGCGTCAGCGCGAGCATCTGGAAGTGCTCGGCGATCGGCCCCAGCGCGAGGGCGGGGAAGAACTGCAGCCCGCCGAGGATCAGGATCACGCCGGCCAGCAGGCCGACGAACAGGCCGCTGTCGGTCGGCAGGGTCCCGGCGGTCGGCGCGAGCTTCGGTTTGGCGGCGAGCGCGCCGGCGATGGCGAGGATCGCCACGGCCGGCACGAAGCGGCCGACGAGCATGGCGATGCCGAGCGTCGTATTCCACCATGGGGCATTGGCGGTGAGCCCGGCGAAGGCCGAGCCGTTGTTGGCGGCCGCCGAGGTGTAGGCGTAGAGGATCTCCGACAGGCCGTGCGGCCCGGCGTTCAAGAGGCCGGCGAGCGCCGCCGGCAGGACCGCGGCAACGGCCGAAAAGCCGAGCAGTGCGGCGGGGAAGACGAGCAGCGCGACGAAAGCGAGCTTGATCCCGCGCGCCTCGATCTTCTTGCCGAGATATTCCGGCGTCCGGCCGACCATCAGCCCGGCGACGAACACGGCGAGCAGCGCCATGAGGACCATGTTGGCGAGGCCGGAACCGATGCCGCCGGGCAGGATCTCGCCGAGCTGCATCAGGACCATGGCGACGCCGCCGCCGAGCGGCAGGAAGCTCGCATGCATGGCGTTGACCGAGCCGTTCGAGGCGCCGGTCGTCGGGCCGGCCCAGGCGGCGGAGCCGGCCGCGCCGAAACGCACCTCCTTGCCCTCCATGTTCTGCGCCGTGTCGGCGCCGGCCGCGACGAGCGCCGGCGCCGGCCGGGTCTCGGACCAGTAGATGGCGCTGGTGCCGAGCGCGAGCAGGACGAAACCGGCGGCGACGAGCGCCCGCACATCCTTCCGCACCGCCGCCGACCGCCCGAAGGCGAAGAAGGCGGCCCAGCCGAGCACGTTGATCGACACCGCGGTGATGAGACCGGTGAGCGGCGTCGGATTCTCGAAGGGATGGGCCGAATTGACGTTGAAGATGCCGCCGCCATTGATGCCGAGCTGCTTGATGGCGAGCTGGCTCGCCACGGGAGCGAGCGCGATCGTCTGATGGCCGCCCTCGAGCGTCGTCGCCTGAAACGACGGCCCGAGCGTCTGCGGCACGCCGAGCGCGACGAGCGCGATGGCGACGACGATCGAGAGCGGCAGCAGGACGTAGAGCGTGGTGCGCACCAGATCGGTCCAGAAATTGCCGATCGCCTCGCCGCGATGGGCGAGGAAGGCGCGGGCGAGTGCTGCGGCGAGCGTCGCGCCGGCAGCGGCGGACGCGAAGTTCTGCACCGTCAGCCCGGCCATCTGGCTGAAGTTCGACATGGTCGCCTCGCCGCCATAGGATTGCCAGTTGGTATTGGTGACGAAGCTGACGGCCGTATTGAAGGCGAGATGCGTCGAGAGCGGCCCGAAGCCCTGCGGGTTGAAGGGCAGCAGATGCTGCAGCCGCAGGATGGCATAGAGCAGGACGAAGCCGGCGAGATTGAAGGCGAGGAAGGCGCCGGCATAGGCGTACCAGCTCTGCCGGCGATCCGGATCGATTCCGGCGATCGCATAGAAGCCGCGCTCGACCGGCCGCAGCACCGGGTCGAGCCAGGTGCGCTCGCCGTTCCAGACGCGCGAGAGATAGATTCCGAGCGGCAGCGCGATCGCCACCTGCAGCCCGAGCGTCAGGGCGATTTCCGCCCAGCCTTGCCAGTTCATCAGGGTCTCCCTCAGATCCGTTCGGGCCGGAGGAGGGCCGCGAGCATGTAGACCGCGACGCCGAGTGCGCCGAGGGCCCAGAGCCAGTCGACGACGCCCATCACAGCCCCCGAAGGCTAGCGGCGAGGCCGAAGAAGGTCGCGAAGAGCGCGAACCCCAGCCCGAGGAAAAGGAGATCGGCCATCGCGGCCTCCATCCGTTGACGATGGCCGGCAGCAGACACCCGATCGGCATCAGCGTTCGAGACGCATCGGACCCGTCGCGCATAAGGGCGGCATAAAGGCCGCACTCACGCAGGTCCCGACGGGGCCGTCGCGCGGCACTGGAGCGCCGCCTTCGACCCGTGTTAGGGAGCGAGGCGGAGCCCGGGGGCACGACGGGGTTTCCGATCCGGATCGAGAGAAAGGCGACGCCGCGGGGCCGCAGCCGCCGCGACCGACACGTTCAGAGCATGACCGCCATCGGATATGTCAGGGAGATCGACGGCCTCCGCGCGATCGCCGTCCTCGCCGTTCTCTTCTATCATGCCGGCGGGTTCGTTCCGGCCGGTCTCTACGGCGTCGACATCTTCTTCGTCATTTCGGGTTTCGTCGTCGCGGCTTCGGTGCTGTCGAAGCGCTTCTCGAGCTTCGGCGACTTCCTCTGCCATTTCTATCTCCGCCGCATCCTGCGGATCGTCCCGGCCCTCCTCGCGACCGTGCTCGCAACGACGCTCTTCGTCGTTCTGTTCGTCCCCAGGGCCTGGCTGAGCGATACGATCCTCGAGACCGGCAGGGCGGCGCTGTTCGGCCTCTCGAACCTCGTGCTCTACCGCACGGCGAACGACTATTTCTCGCCGCGCGCGGACTACAATCCCTTCATGCACACCTGGTCGCTGGGGGTCGAAGAACAGTTCTATCTGCTCTTCCCCCTGCTGGTCCTTCTTGTCGGCCTGCGCCGCCGGAGCGGCGCGTCGACTTTTGCGCTCTGGACGATCGGCGCGCTGCTACTCGCCTCGCTCGTCCTCTGCTGGCAGATCGCGCGCAGCGATCCGGTCTTCGCCTTCTACATGCTGCCGACACGGTTCTGGGAACTCGCCGCCGGCCTTCTCGTCTATCTCGCCCTGCCGCAGCTCCTCGGCCTCGTGCGCCGTCTGCCGCGCCGGGCGGGAGCGGCCCTCTCCTGGAGCGGGCCGGCGATGATCGCCCTCGCCCTGTTCCCCGGCCCGATGCTCTGGGGCGACGGGCTCCTGCCCGGCGCGGCGATCGCCGCGATCGGCACCGCGATCACCCTTCTCGCCGTGCTCGCCCGGCCGGGCTCGCGCCTCAACGGGCTGCTCGGCGCGGCGCCGGCCGTGGCGATCGGCCGGGTCTCCTATTCGCTCTATCTCTGGCACTGGCCGGTCTTCGTCGCGATGCGCTGGACCGTGGGGTTGCAGACCCCGCTGCAGATCGCCGCCGGCATCGCGGCGAGCGTGCTGCTCTCCGTCCTGTCGCACCGCTTCATCGAGACGCCGTTCCGCAGGCTCGGTCCCATCGGCGGCCGGCGTCGCCCGGCCGCGATCGCGGCCGGCATCGGCGCCGCCGCGCTGGTGCTCGCCGCCGTCGACGCGCTCGGCACCCGTCAGCCGGAGCTCTCCTTGAGCCGGACGCTCGATGCGGAGATCTGGTCCGCTTATGGCGGACCCGCCGATCTGCCGGACCGGTGCGCCCTCGCCGAGACCCACTCCTGGACCGGGGGCGCACCCGACATCACATTCGCCCCGATCGATTGTCCGAAGCCGGGGCGGGGCCGCACCCTCTATGTTCTGGGGGATTCGCATGCAGGGGCTTATCTCCGAATGCTGCGCGGCTTCGCGGCCACCACGGGAACGACGGTGCGCACTTTCACGCACCCCGGATGTTCCGCTCCGATCAACCCGAAGCCGATGCCGGAGGGCTGCGCCGCCTTCCTGGAGGCGGTCCTCCCCGTCATCAGCGAAGGCGGGGCCGACGACATCGCCTTCCTCCCGGCGCTCCGTCTCCCCCGCTTCAGCGACCAGCCGGGCGAACCGCTGCCGCCGCCGCCGCCCCTATCGAGCGAGGCCCGCGCGGCGCGGCTCGCCGAGGGCGAGGCGCTGCTGGCGCCGCTCCGGGCGCGCGGGATCACCCTCGTCTTCGAATCGCCGCTGCCGCTCTTCCGCCGCGCACCCTTCCGCTGTTCGGACTGGTTCAACCGCATGAATCCGGTCTGCGTGCCGGCCGGAGACGTCCTCGAGCGCGCCGCCTTCGATCGCCTGCGCGCCCCGGTCCTCGCCGATATCGGAGCGCTGACCGGTGACGGCCGCGGCTCGATCTGGGATCCGGCCCGGATCCTCTGCGACACCGCGTTCTGCCGTTCATGGCGCGACGGCAAGCCACTCTTCTTCGACGGAGACCATCTGAGCGGCTACGGCAACGACATCCTGCTGCCGGATTTCCGCGCCGCGATGCTGGCAGCCATGGGGTTCACAGATCCCGGGCGCCGGCCATGATGCAGGCCGCACCTCAGGGACAGAAAGGACGTGCGATCGGGGGGCCTGCCCGTCTCTTGCTTCTCTCGGTTGCAACCACGATCGCCGCGATCAGGACGAGCGGCCGCCCTGAAACGGCCAGGCGACGAACCGGCTGGACAGGCAGCGCCCATCGATCCTAGGCAGAGACCGCAGAGGGGAGCGTTCGTCCGACGCCCTCCGGCGGGGTGTAGTGCCCCCGGAAGATGGCGGCCGACGCCGCATGTGAGTGAGGGGTGCGCCGCGATGGGAGACAGGGTCAATCTCGTATTCTACGTCTACCAGAAGCAGCACGACCACGGCGATTTCCGGGAGATCGCGCGGCGGGTGATGCGGCGCGAGCCCCGCATCGCGGCCCATGTCTGCGCGACGTCCGATCCGATCGGCAAGCTCGCCCTTTTCCCGCAAGTGATGCTGCGGCCGACCTTGTCGATCGAAATGGACCGCATGCGCTGGCCGCGCTCGCCGCGGGGACCGCGCCTCGCCCACCGCCCGAGCGGCGGCAAGCTGAAGCAATATGAACTGCTCACGAAGGCCGGCATACCGGTGCCCAGAATGACGGCGGTCACGCCGGATCTCGTTCTCGACCCGACCGAGTGGGGGCCATACGTGGTGGTGAAGCCGGATCGCGGCCGGCGCGGCGCCTTCGTCACCGTCCGCAAGCCCGGCAAGGTCCGGTATCAGGATCCGGAGAGTTTCGCCCCCGATCATCTCGGCCGGAAAGGCGGGATGGTCGCGCAGCAATTCATCTATACGGGGCCGCAGCCCCAAGCCTATCGCGTACTCACCTATTTCGGCCGGGCGGTCAATTGCACGCTCTCGACCGGACGGGCGGATCTTCCCGCCCTCGAGGGACCGGATGGATTCCGCAAGGCCGGCGGTGTGTCGATCGTCGCCTCGGCAATGGGCAGCACGTTCGTGCTCGCCGATGACGCGGACGTCATCGCGCTCGCGCAGCAGGTGCACGCGGTAGTGCCCGACATTCCTTCCCTCGGGGTCGATATCATCCGCGATGCCCGGACAGGGCAGCTCTTCGTTCTCGAAATCAACCCGAGCGGCAATTGTTGGAGGCTCTCCAGCCCCAACGGCCGGAAGATACAGGCCGAAAACAAAATCGACCTCTACAGCCAGTTCGACGCCCTCGAGGTGGTCGCTGCCCGATCCGTGGAACTCGCTCTGGAGCAGGCGCGATAGTATGGCGGGTCCGATCCGCACTGGACGGACCCGCCGCGCCGTTCTATCCGATGACCTGGTGATTTCATCTGTGGTCAAAATGACAGATGTAGGCGGCACCTGTCGGCACCGGGAACGAGCGGATGCGGGTCTTCAATCGAAGCGGGTTTTCCCGGCGCGCGGCGCTCCTCGGCGGGTGTGGCCTCGGCTTGGGCCTCGTGCTCGCCGGGCGCGGCCGGGCCGAGGCCGAGATCCCGCTCGCAGGACGCCGCATCGCCTTTCTGATCGGCAATGAGGGTTCGGGCGGCTACGAGACCTATGCGAGGGTCTTCGCCACCCATCTTGCCCGGGCCTTGCCCGAGAGCTCGATCTCGATCGAGGTGGTGCCCGAAGCCGACGGCCGCCTCGCGGCGAAACGGATCGCCGCCGCAAGGGAAGGCGAACTGACCATCGGACTCTTCGAGACGGCGCTTCTCTACAGCGAGATAGAAAGCGAGACGGCCACAGCCTTCAGCGTCGGCGCCTTCAACTGGATCGGCAAGCTCGCGGTCGACGAGCGTGTTCTGGTCGCCGGCACGGCGAGCGGCGTTCGTTCGATCGATGATCTCGAGGCGCGCGCAGAGCCGGCAATCTTTCCCGCAAGTACCATCGTCTCGCGCAGCGCGTCGGAATGCTACGTCCTCAACGCACTGCTCGGCCTCTCCATCAAACCCGTTCCCGGCTACAATGGCGGCCAGCGCGCCCTCGCCATGCTGAGCGGAGAGGGCCAGGTGATCCTCGGCTCCTATACGAGCCAGTCGAAACTGATCGACCAGGGCGCGGTCTCCGTCATTCTGAGGCTCAACGAGGTTCCGGCGCCCCAGGCGCCGACGACGGCCCCGCTGCTGCGCAGCCTCGTCACGCCGGAACGAAGCCTCCCCGTCGACCTGATCGAGGCGGCTGCCACGCTCGGCCGCTGGATCGCCGCGCCCCCCTCGGTCGCCCCTGCCGATCTCGATGCGCTGCGCGCCGCGTTCGACAAGGTCGTTTCGAACGCAGAGTATCGCGAGGAGATGCGCCGCACGGAACTGGCGGTCGATCCTTTGGGGGGTGCGGAGGTCCAGAAGCGGGTTCGCGCCCTGCTCGACCGCAAGACGGACCTGCAGGCGGCGCTCGCCGAGGCCGGCCGGTGCGGTCGTCTGCGCGCCGACGGCGAGCGGACGTGCTGACCCGCAAGGCCAGCGAGGGTGCGGTGCGCCGCCGATGATCGACGCCGTCTCTGCTTCTCTCGCAGAACTCGCGGACCTCACCCGCCTCGGTGCGCTCGTCTGCGGGGTGCTGCTCGGCTTTGCCGCCGGGATCATTCCCGGGCTCGGGGGCCGCATCGGCCTGCTCCTCGCCCTGCCGCTCGCGATCCTTTTCGAGCCGCTCGCCGGCGCAGCCTTTCTGATCGCCCTCCATGCCGTGGTTCACACCTCGGGCTCGATCACGCCCATCGCCTATGGGCTGCCGACCTCCGCATCGGAGGCCGCCACCGCGCTCGACGGCTTCCAGCTGCAGCGCCAGGGCCGCGGCGCCGAGGCGCTCGGTGCGAGCCTCAGTGCATCCGCCTTCGGCGGCGTCGTCGGCGCGCTCGTCTTCCTGCTCGCCGCGCCGCTGGTCCGGCCTGTGATCACCGCGGTCGGCGCGCCGGAATTCCTCGTGCTGTCGCTGATCGGCCTCGCCCTCGTCTCGACCCTCTCCGACCGGCAGCCGAGCGGGGGGCTCGCCGTCGCCGGCCTCGGCGTGCTCGCCTCGACCGTTGGCATGGACGCGCTCACCGCGACGCCGCGCTTCACCTTCGGCATGCTCGAGCTCTGGGACGGGCTCGACACGATCGCGGTGATCGGCGGCCTCTTCGTCATCCCCGAAATGCTCGCCCTCGCGGCGAACGGGATCGGCCCGCAAACCGCCCCGCACGGGGCGCAACGCCGGCAGATGATCGCCGGCATGATCGGCGCCTTCCGCTACGCGATGGTGATGATCCGCAGCACGGTGATCGGCATCGTCGTCGGGATCATGCCGGGCGTCGGATCGAGCGTGTCCGTCTGGATCGCCTATGCCGATGCGGCGAGGCGGGCCAGGAGCGACGTTCCGTTCGGCCAAGGAGCCGTCGCCGGCGTCGTCGCCCCCGAGGCGGCGAACAACGCCAAGGAGGGCGGCGCGCTCATCCCGACCGTCTTCTTCGGCATTCCCGGAAGTTCGAGCATGGCGATCCTGATCGGCGGCTTCGTCATGCTCGGGATCGATCTGGGGCCGGACTTCCTGTCCGCCAAGCTGCCCGACGCGCTCTATTTCGGCTGGGTGGTCATCGCCGCCAATCTCCTCGCCGTGCCGCTGTTCCTGCTCGTCGTCCCACACATCGTCCGGGTCACCACCTTCAGGCCCGCCGCGATCGTGCCGTTTGCCCTCATCGCGATCGTCACCGCGGCGCTCGGCTCCACCAACAGCGCGCTCGGTTACTGGCAGTTCCTCGCCGGCGGCGTGCTCGGCGTCATGCTCTACCTCGCCGGCCTGCCGCGCGCGCCTTTCCTGCTCGGCTTCGTCATCGGTCCGCTCGTGGAGACCTCTCTCACCAAGACGATCGTCGTCTTCGGGTCGAGCGCCGCCTACCGGCCCGGCGTGATCCTGCTCGGGCTGGCGCTTCTCGCCGTGCTCTACGGGCTGCGGCGCCCGAAGACGGAGGTACCCGCCGGTGTCGACGGCAGCGCGGTCTCACTGGAAGGCCCGCGCCGGCTGCGCCCCGTCACCCTCGCGACGCTCGGCCTCTTCGTGACGGTCGGTTCCGCCGCGATCGTCACCGCACTCTCATTCGGCAAGCCGGCGGGCATCGCGCCGGTCCTCGCCGCGACCGTGCTCGTGGCCGGGGCGCTGGTGTCGATCGTACTGGTGCGGAAAGAACGCGGATCCAGGGCTCCGCCGATCTCCTCCGGCGTCGCCGCGCGGCTCGCTGCCTTCCTCGCGCTCGTTCCCGTCCTCGGCCTCGTGGTGTCGTCCCTTGCCTTCCTCTACACGACGCGCAAAGCCATCTCCGCGCGACCGTCCGTTCTGCTGCTCTGTGCGGCGGTGATCGTCCTCGGCGAATATCTGATGATCGAGGTCCTGCTCGGAAAGGCGCTCCCGGTCGGATGGGTCGGGGCGGTTCTGCTTCACTGAGCCGCCTCAGGGCGCCCGCAGCAGGGCGAGAACGCGCTTGCGCAGATAGCTCGGCTGCGCGCCTCCTCCGATCGTGCGGCGGACCGGCTCGATCCGCTCGAGACGCAAGGGGGAGCTCTCGAAGAGCCGGCGCACTTCATCCTCGTTGCGGAACTCGCCCTGCCGCGCCTCGTCATCGGCGAGGCTTCGCTCGAGCCGCGGCAGGATGTCCGCCCAGTCGAGATCCGCCGTGGCGGGATCATGCACCAGGCGCTCGAGGACACGCTCGTTCGCCCGCCGCCGCTTCGCGCCGTCCGCGAGGCTCTCCTCGGCCTCCAGGCTCTTGATGCGATTGGAGAAGACCATCGCTCCTCCGGGCCGCAGCCAGGCCGCGAGTTCGCCGAGAACAGCCGGGTGGCGCGCGTTGGGAATGAACCGGAAGACGCTGTGCAGAAGGAGGATGTCGGCCGGGAAACGGCGCTCCGGCCCCGTCAGATCGACCGCCTCGGTGGCGAGATCGAGCCCATGCCGCTCCGCGAACCGGCGACAGAGATCGAGCGGCGTCGGGCAGAGATCGAGCACCGTGAAGCGGATACGGCGAAGTGCCTCGCCGCCGAGCCGGGCCGCGGCATGCGCAGCCGTCGAGAGCACGCCGGTATCCGCCGAGCCGGCGATCACCAGCTCGATCCGTTCCGGTCGCGCCAGACGCGCGGCCATCTCCTCGGAGAGAAGGGCGATCAGCGGAGGCCGATCGGTCTCGATGCCCATCGCCTCGCCGACGGCGCGGTGGGCCGTGCAGCGGATGTGATAATCGGCGCAACCCGGACAGAGCGAAGGGGCGATCGCCGCCGCGCGCCGCAGATTCCCGATCAGATCTTCGCCACACCGCGCCGGATCGAGCAGGCTCGATCCGTCGACCACCCCCGCTTCGCTCGCCATGCTCATCCCTTCTCACCCGGTCCGATCGGCGCCCGCGGCATCAGCGCGCGGCGGGCGATCCGCCCGAGACTGGCGGCGAGCCGCCCTTTCGGCAGCCGCTTGTCATGGGCCCGCGGCCGCGTCTCCTCGAAGGGGACCCAGCCGGCTCCGTGCGGGGTATCGAGGGCGCGAAGGGCCTCGAGGAAGCGCGACCGGATGATCGTGCGCCGCTCGGAACGGGCGTCGCTGCGGGCGAATTTCGGAAAGCTCGGATTGGTGTTGATCTCGAAGACCTGAAGGCGGCCGCCGCAGAAGCCGTAATCGACGCGGCCGAAATCGATCCCGCCCGCCCGGAACGCGGCGAGCAGGTGGTCGGCGTGCGGATTGTCGCGGATGAAGGCGAGCTCCTCGGCCACCTGATCCGGCCCGATCTTCGAGGAAGCCTTCTTCACCACCCAGTCGTCTCCGCACATCAGGTGCTGCGGGACGATCCGTCCGCCGATATTGAAGGCGCCGTACTTGCGGAAGAAACCGTCCGGCCCGGCCTCACCGACATAGCCGACAGCGATGCGGCCCTTCAACGGGCGGCCCCGCCGCTCGAGATCGGCGAGCGCCGCTTCGAACGCCGCCGGATCGCCGAGCACAGCCGTATCGGGACGGCCGTATCCGTCCTCAGCCCGTATGAAGACCGGAAACCGCGCCGGCCGGCTGCCGTCATCGAGCCGGACGGCATCGAAGTCGTTGAGGCCGGCCCGGTGAAGGCGCCGCAGAAGCGGCAGCCGCTCGCAGGCGGAAAGAGGGTGATTGAGGATCCGAACGCGCGGATCGGCGCTCTGAAGCGCCAGCGCGAAGGCCGCCGCGCTGTCCGTTTCATAACGGCTCAGCCGGTCGAAATCCGTGAAAATGTAATGGCCGAGGGGTCCGCCGCCTTCGAGGAACAATTCCTCGTAGGTGAAGAAATCGATCAGGCCCCGGGCGTCGGATCCGAGGCCGGCGACCAAAGCTCTGATCGTCGTGCTGAAGCGCTCGGTCACGACATAGCGAATCATCCGCAGAGCCCTTCCGGCCCGCAGCCGCGCGGGCGCCGGGCGGAGCTTTAGGGGTGGCGCGAGCCCCGCGCAAGCTGCGTGGCGACAGCCCCCGAGGCGGCACGGGATGACCGGCGCACCGCCCGGCAGGCTGCGGTGTGCACGCGATGTCGGGCGCCTGCGGGACCATCAGGCGGGCGGCGAAGGACCGGGAGGCCGCCCCACCTCGCTAAAATCTAACCCGTTTTAGATCCGTATCTTACCGCATTGCATCAACGATTTCCTTGCATCAAGGCTTGACATTGAAGTGGCGCGAAACTCTTATCTAAAACGCTTTAGGACACGAGGAGGAGCCCATGTTCCGTTACAGCTACGACGCGCTCGTCTATTTCGGTGAGGACATCTCGGAGAGCATCAAGCGCGTTGCGCGGTACGGCTATGACGCGATCGAACTGGTCGGCGAGCCGGACACGCAGGACGGCGCGGCGATCCGCCGGCAGTGCGAAGACGCCGGAATCGGCGTGTCGTCGATCTGCTCGATCTACACGGGCGAGGCGCGCGACCTGACCAACAAGAGCGCCGAGAACCGCCGCAAGGCGGTCGACTATTCGAAGCGCGTCGCCGATCTCGCCGCCGCCTCCGGCGCGCCGATCATGATCGTGGCGCCGAGTCCGGTCGGCAAAATGGCGCCCGAGAGCGCGCCCGAGCAGGAATGGGCCTGGGCCGTCGAGGGCATCAAGGAGATCGCCGACCACGCCGCCTCGCAGAACGTCAAGCTCTGCATCGAGGCCTGGAACCGCTACGAGACCCACTTCATCAACCGCATCCCGCAGGCGCTCGACCTGATGCGGGACGTCGACAAGCCGAATGTCGGCGTGATGGGCGACACCTTCCACATGAACATCGACGATCCCGACATCGCCGGTGCGATCCGCGATGCCGGCAAGGCGATGATCCACATCCACTTCGCCGACAGCAACCGCGCCGCGCCGGGCGCCGGCCACACCGATTTCGTGCCGATCATGCAGGCGCTCAAGGATGTCGGCTACGAAGGCCACATCACCTTCGAGCTGCTGCCGGCCTCGTCCGACCCCTTCGCGACGCTGCGCCAGGGCGGCGGCCGCGAGTTCTACGATGCCTACACCAGGCAGGCGATCGAGGTGATCAAGTCGCTCGAAGCGAAGCTCGTCTGAGGGAGGGCGCGATGAAATTCGGTGCCAGCACCTTCATCTGGGTCTCGCCCTTCTCGAACGACACGCTCGACCTCGTCGACAAGGTGGCGGCGCTCGGTTTCGACCTGATCGAGGTCTGCGTCGAGGATCCCGCGACGATCGACACCACGGCGATCCGCCGCCGCATCGAGGCGGCCGGGATCGGCGCCACGGTCTGCGGCGCCTTCGGCCCGGACCGCGACATGAGCGCGGACGATCCCGCCATCCGCCGCAATGCGATCGACTATGTCGAGCGCTGTGCGGAGATCGCGAGCGAGCTCGGCGCCGACATCGTCGTCGGCCCGATGTATTCCGCCGTCGGCCGGACGCGGATGGCGGAGCCCGACGAGCGCCGGGCGCAGCGCACCCTCGCCGCCGACAGCATCCGCAAGGCCGCGGACCATGCCGCGGCGCGCGGCGTGCGCCTCGGCATCGAGCCGCTCAACCGGTTCGAGACCGACCTCGTCAACACCGTGGAGCAGGGTGTCGGCCTCGTCGAGGAGATCGGCCGCGACAATGTCGGCCTGCTCCTCGACACCTTCCACATGAACATCGAGGAGAAGGACCTGCCGGCGGCGCTCCGCCGCGCCGGCCGCCACATCTTCGAGTTCCACGCCTGCTCGAGCGATCGCGGCACGCCCGGCGAGGACCATCTCGACTGGACGGGCATCGCCGCGGCGCTCGCCGACGCCGGCTATGACGGCGCCGTGGTGATCGAGGCGTTCACGCCGAAGATCAAGGAGATCGCCCGCGCGGTCTCGATCTGGCGGCCGCTCGCCGAGAGCGAGGACGCCCTCGCGGCGAACGGCCTCGCCCATCTGAAGCGCGTCTTCGCCTGAAAGCGGCGCGCGCCGGTCGCCCGGTGCGCGCCGCCTCCCGGCATCGCCCGCTCCCGTGCGCCGGTCGGAGGAGGACCCATGCACACACCCTTGCTCGAAGCGCGCGGCATCACCAAGGCATTCGCCGGGGTGGTCGCCGTCGACGGACTCGATCTCACGATCGGTGCGGGCGAGATCCTCGCCCTCGTCGGCGAGAACGGCGCCGGCAAGTCGACCATGATCAAGATGGTGTCGGGCCAGTATGCGCCGGACGCCGGCGAGATCCGTTTCGAAGGCCGGCCGGTCCACTTCCGCGGGCCGCTGGAAGCGCGGGCCGCCGGCATCGCCGTCATCCACCAGGAACTGCAGCTCGTGCCGCAGATGACGGTGGCCGAGAACATCGTCCTCGGCCGCTGGCCGAAGGGGCGCAGCGGGGTCGACTTCGCCCGCGCCCGCAAGATCGCTGCGGACGTGCTGCCGACCATCGGCTTCACGCTGCCCGTCGATACGCCGGTCGAAAGACTCTCGACCGGCCAGCAGCAGCTCGTCGAGATCGGCCGCGCCCTCGCCTTCGATTCGAAACTCCTCATCCTCGACGAGCCGACCGCCTCGCTGTCCAATTCCGAAGCGGAACGGCTGATGCAGCTCGTCGTCGCGCTGAAGGCGCGCGGGCTCGGCATCCTTTATGTCTCGCACCGGATGGAGGAGATCTTCCGCCTCGCCGACCGCATCACCGTGGTCCGCGACGGCCGCCTCGTCGGTACGAGGCCGCGCACCGCGCTCGATCACGACACGGTCGTCGCGATGATGGTCGGCGAGCGCCGGTCGCTCCACATCGAGCGCAAGCGCACCGCCGGAACGACACTGCTGCGCACCCGGGGCCTCACCCGCAACGGCGTTTTCCGCGACATCTCGATCGAGGTGCGGCGCGGCGAAGTGGTCGGCCTCGCCGGTCTCGTCGGGGCCGGCCGCACCGACGTCGCGCGCTGCCTCTTCGGTGCCGAGCGGCCCGATGCCGGAACGATCGAGATCGAAGGGGAAGCGGTCACGCTCGCCAATCCGCGCCAGGCGATCGCCCGCGGCCTCGCGCTGGTGCCCGAGGACCGCAAGAGCCAGGGCCTCGTGCTGCCGGAGAGCGTCGCCGACAATCTGGTGATGAGCGCCCGGCGCCGGGTGAGCCGCGGCGGCGTCGTGTCCTCCGCAGCGGTGGCGCGGATGGTCTCCTTCTATGTGAAGAAGCTCGGTATCCGCGCCGCCTCGACCGCCAACCCCGTCGAGACCCTGTCGGGCGGCAATCAGCAGAAGGTCGTGCTCGCCCGCTGGCTCGCCACGGAACCGCGGCTGATGATCCTCGACGAGCCGACGCGCGGCGTCGATGTCGGCGCCAAGGCCGAGATCCACCGGGTGATCGAAACGCTCGTCGCCGAGGGGATGGGCGTCCTGCTGATCTCCTCCGAACTGCCGGAACTGATGGCGATGAGCGACCGCGTCTACGTCATGCGGGCGGGCGCGATCGAGGCCGAGCTCTCCGGCGCCGACATCAACGAACAGACGATCATGCGCCACGCGGCCGGCGCCACGCCCTGAGTGCGGCGACACGCGCGCCTCGAAAGGATTGCCATGTCCACCCTCTCGACCCCCTCTCCCGCCTCCGCCCGCGGCCCTCGGATCCGCGGCCTCGTCAGCCGGCTCGGCCTGCTGCTCGTCATCCTGATCTTCATCGTGGTGATGACGTTCGTCTCGCCGGTCTTCCTCACCCTCGCGAACTTCAAGAACCTCTTCATCCAGTCGACCATCCTCGCGGTGCTCGCGCTCGGCCAGACCTATGTCATCATGACGCGCGGCATCGACCTGTCGATCGGCGGCACGATGGCGCTCTCCTCGGCGCTGGCGATCGGGCTGTCGGTCTATTCGGGCGTTCCGGCGCCGCTCGCCCTGCTCGTCGGCCTCGGCGTCGGGGCGCTGATCGGCACGATCAACGGCTTCGCGGTGACGCAGCTCGGCATCACGCCGCTGATCGTGACCCTCGCGACGCTGTCGATCGCGCGTGGCGCCACCTTCGTCTACACGAACGGCGCCAATGTCACACCGGTGCCCGCCATGGTTTCGGCCTTCGGCCGGGGCGAGCTGTTCGGCGTCCCCTATTCCGTCATCCTGCTCGTCCTGCTCGCCATCGGCTGTCATTTCATCCTGGCGCGCACCGTGTTCGGCCGGTCGGTCTATGCGACCGGCGGCAACGAGACCGCCTCCCGCCTCGCCGGCATCCCGACCGACCGGGTCATCCTCGTCACCTATGTGCTCTGCGGCGTGCTCGCGGCGGTCGCCGGCCTGGTGCTCGCGGCGCGGCTCGAATCGGCGGGCCCGCGCGCCGGCGTCGGCATCGAGCTGACCGTCATCGCGGCTTGCGTGATCGGCGGTACGAGCCTCTTCGGCGGCACCGGCTCCATCCTCGGCACGCTGCTCGGCGTCGTCCTGATCTCGCTCGTCTCGAACGCCATCAACCTGCTCGGCGTGCCGCCGGCCTGGGACGATCTCGTCAAGGGCTTCGTCATCTTCCTCGCCGCCGTGGTCGACGTCTACCGGCGCAAGTTCGCCCGAAGCTGAGGAGGCGCCCCGCAAGACAAGACACCGCGAGTTCCCGACCAAATCCAATCAGAACCATGTGGAGGAGACCACTCATGAACCTGAAGACCTTGAAGACCTGGACCGGTTCGCTTCTGGCCGGAACGATCATCGCCGCCGCCACCATCTCCGGCGCCGCCGCGCAGGACAAGAAGCCGCAGATCGCCGTTCTCTTGTTCAGCCGCGGCTTCGAATTCATGGTCGCGCTCGATCAGGGCGCGCGCAAGGAAGCCGAGAAGCTCGGCGCCGAGATCACCGTGCTCGACGGCCAGTCGAACACCGAGGTGCAGACGCGCCAGATCGAGGACCTGATCGTCAAGGGCGTCGACGCGATCGTCATCAGCCCGAACAACTCGACCGAGATCGTCCCGGCCGTGCGTCGTGCCAACGAGGCGAAGATCCCCGTCGTCGCGCTCGACGCCGTCGTGGGCGAGGGTGCCGACGTGGTCACCTATGTCGGCTTCGACAACGCCGCCGGCGGCAAGGTCGCGGCGGAGTATGTCGCGAGCCTCGGCAAGAAGAAGGTGCTCGAGCTGCAGGGCGCGATCGGTGCCTACCACGCCCAGAAGCGCGGTGGCGGCTTCGAGGGTGAGGCGCAAGGCAAGTTCGAGGTGCTGCCGCGGCCGGCCGAATGGCTCGCCGAGAACGCGCAGGCGATCACCGCCGATGTCGTCACCGCCAATCCGGACGTCGACGCGATCTTCTCGCACAATGACGAGATGATCCGCGGCGTGCTCGCGGGCCTGCGCCAGATCGGCAAGACGGCGAAGGTCGGCGAGGACGGCCATATCGCGGTCGTCGCGGTCGACGGCACGCCGCTCGCGCTGCAGCGCATCCGCGACGGCGAGCAGGACGCCACCGTGAACCAGGATCCGTTCGAGATGGGCGCCCTCGCGGTCCGCTCCGCGGTCGCCGCGCTGAAGGGCGAGACGGTCCCGGCGCAGCAGCTCCTGCCGCCGACCCTCGTCACCAAGGAGAACGTCGACGATCCGGCGCTCTGGGGCAACATCTTCAAGCCCTGAGCGACGCCCCGCGCGGCCCGGCACCCCCTCCCGCCGGGCCGCGCATTCCCTCGCAGATCCCGAAATACCGAGCGGTGATGCCCGTGTCTGAGAAGTTGAAAATCGTCCAGGTCGGCCTCGGCGGCTGGGGCTGGAGCTGGACCGATATCGTCAAGACCTCGCCCGACTGGACGCTCGCGGCGGTGGTCGACATCGACGCGGGCCGGCTGAAGCAGGCCGCCGCCCATCACGGTCTCGCCGACAGCCAGCTCCACACGACGCTCGCCTCGGCCGTCGCGGCGACCCGGCCGGACGCCTGCCTCGTCGTCGTGCCGCCCGAGGTGCACGCCCCCGTCACCATCGAGGCGGCGCGGCTCGGCCTGCACTGTCTCGTCGAAAAGCCGATCGCCGGCACCGTCGCCGACGCAAAGGCCATGGTGGCCGCCGCCGCCGAGGCCGGCATCCGGCTGATGGTCAACCAGAACTACCGCTTCCGCCGGGCGCCGCGGACGGTGAAGAAGCTGATCGCCGACGGCGTCGTCGGCGAGGTCGGCTCGGTTTCGATCCAGTTCCAGAAGGCGGCACATTTCGGCGGCGGCTTCCGCGAGAAGATGGCGCATCCGCTCGTGGTCGACATGGCGATCCACCATTTCGACCAGCTCCGCGGCTCGATCGGCTTCGAGCCCGTCGAAGTGACGGCGCGCAGCTGGAACCCGAAATGGAGCTGGTTCGACGGCGATGCCGCCGCGACGGCGACCTTCCGGTCGGCGAGCGGCGCCGTCGCGGTCTATTCGGGCTCGTGGGTGTCACAGGGCTGGCAGACGACCTGGGACGGCGACTGGCGCATCCAGGGCACGGAAGGCGAGCTCCACTGGGCCGACAATGCGGTATCGCTGCTGCCGAAGAGCGTCTTCACCTCCGTCTTTGTGCCCGGCGCGCGGGAACGCGAGGGCCGGCTCGACTTCGACCTCCTGCCGCTCGAGGTGGAGGATCGGCTGGCGAGCCTTTCCGCCTTCCATCGCGCGGTGGCGAGCGGCGAGGAGGCCGAGACGTCGGGCGCCGACAATCTGCGCACCCTCGCCACCGTGCTCGCCGTGCGCCTGTCGGTCGAACGCGGCGAGACGGTGACGCTCGAAGAGGTGCTTTCCTCGGACCCGGCCGCAATCTAGGATCGCGGCGCTGTGAAATGACGGGTTCTGGATGACCACACTCAAGGATGTCGCGGCGCTCGCAGGCGTCTCGACAGCGACCGCCTCGCTGGCACTCAATGGCGGACCGGTCAACGAGAAGACCCGCGAGACCGTCAAGAAGGCGGCGAAGCAGCTCAATTACGTGCCGAACAAGGTCGGCCAGATGCTGACCTCCGGCCGCAGCAACACGATCGAGCTGATCATCCTGACGGCGGACGAATTTCCGAACATCGTCCGCAAGACCTCGCTCTTCTATTATCTCATGGAGGGCGTTCTGGCGATCGCGGACCAGAGGAACGTCTCGGTCCGCTTCGCGGTCAAATCCTATGACGATCCGGGGCTCGTCACCTATTTCGCCGAACTGGTCGGCAGCCGGATGGTCGACGGAGCGATCGTCATCCCGCAATTCGCCCGCGATGCGCGCTATGCGCGCCCCCTGCAGGACGCCGGCTTCCCCTTCGTGCTGCTGCGCGCCGCCACGTTCGGCGACGACCTCAACTATGTCGACATGGGCAATTCGCACGGCGCGAAGCTCGTCGCCGACCTCCTCGTCGGCTGCGGCGCGCAGCGTGTGGGCATCATCAACGGCCCCGCCTCCCATCTCGACGCGATCGAGCGCGAACAGGGTTTCACCGCGGCATTGCTCGACGGGGGCGCCGCCCTCGTCGCCAAGCTCAACGGGGATTTCACCATCGAGAGCGGCTATGCCGCGATGGACCGCATCGCCGCGCGCAAGCTTCCCGACGCCGTTTTCTGCGCCAACGACTACATGGCCGCCGGCGCGATCAAATTCCTGCGCGGCAGGGGCATCCGCGTCCCCGACGACATCGCCATCGTCGGCTACGACAACAACGACATCGCGACCGCGGTCGACCCCGAACTGACCACCGTCGACAACCGCTTCTTCGATCTCGGCCGGGAACTCGCCGGCAATCTCCTGTCGCTGATCGACCAGGTGACCGACAAGGTCGCGGTCCAGGTCACCCCGGAACTGGTCATCCGCCAATCCTGCCCGGCGCCTTGAGCGGGCGCCGGCCTTTGCGGCCGCCGTTTCGAAGAGCCCCCGCTTCCGGGGCTCGAGGACCGTTCGGCGCTTATCCTCGATCGCGCAGGCCGATCGAACGATGAGCCGGCTTCTTCGTTGAAGAGATGGAGGAAACCGCCATGTCCATTGCCTTTCATCTCTTTCAGGGACCGGTCGAGCTCGGGCCGGATCCCGACGAGGCCCTGCCGCACGAGGTGCTCGCGCGCATCGAGGAAGGCTGTCCGCCGGCCCGGGCCATCCGCCTCTGGCGCGGCCTGAGCGTCCCGGAACTCGCGGCGCGGGCCGGCGTCACGGTTGAGGACGTGGTCGAGGCCGAACGGGGCGCGCCGACGAGCATCGTCGCCAGCAACCGGATCGCCCGCGCCCTCGAAGTCTCGGTCAGCCTTCTGATCTGAACCTCTTCGCGCCGCAGGTCCCCCGGGGACGGACGGTCGACCGCGGTCCGCCGTGGCCGGCGGCAGGCGGGAAACGACGGAGGGAGCCTCCGGCGCCCGGACGGATCTCACGCGATGGCGCGGCGGGGCTCGGGACGGCGGGCGGGATCGGGGATCGGAACGGCCGCCATCAGCTCGCGCGTATAGGCCTGCGCCGGCACCTCGAAGACGGCGCGGCGGGTTCCCGCCTCGACGATCCGGCCGCCGCGCATCACCGCCACGTCGTGGCACATGCGCTCGATCACCGCCATGTCGTGCGAGATGAAGAGATAGGCGAGGCCGAGCGTCTCCTGCAGCTCGAGCATCAGGTCGAGCACCCGGCCGCGCACCGAAACGTCGAGCGCCGCGACGCTCTCATCGGCGACGATCAGCCTGGGCTCGAGGGCGAGCGCGCGGGCGATGCAGATGCGCTGGCGCTGGCCGCCCGAGAATTCGTGCGGGTAGCGGCTCGCATGGTCGGGCGACAGGCCGACCCGGCGCAGCAGCTCGGCGGCGCGATCGCGCCGGTCGGCCGCCGTGCCCATGCGGTGGATGGCGAGCGGCTCGGCGATCGCGGCGCCGACCGACATGCGCGGGTCGAGCGAGGCGTAAGGATCCTGGAAGATCATCTGCGCCGCCCGCCTGAGCGGCCGCATCGCGCGCGGCGACAGTCCGGCGATCGCGACCCCGTCGAGCAGCACTTCGCCGGCAAAGGGGACGAGCCCGAGCACCGCCTTGCCGGTCGTCGATTTGCCCGAGCCGCTCTCCCCGACGAGGCCGAGCGTGCGGCCCCGCTGGAGCGTGAAGGAGACGCCCTCGACCGCCTTGTGGCCGGCCGCGGTGCCGCCGAACCAGCCGCGTGCGCCGCGATAGGTGACGGAGAGATCGCGCACCGAAAGCACCGGCGGCGTGCCGGCCGGCGTTGCGGCGAGCGGCTGGGTGGTGACCCGCGGCGGCCCGTCCGTGCCGGCGCGGGCGCCGAGCCGCGGCACGGCGGCGAGCAGCGTGCGGGTATAGTCCTCGCGCGGCGCGGTGAAGAGCGGCAGCGCGGCGGCGGTCTCGACGATCCGGCCCGCCTGCATGACCGCGACCCGGTCGGCCATCTCGGCGACGACGCCCATATCGTGGGTGATCAGGATGATCGAGGTGCCGAACTCGCCCTTCAGTTCGCGCATCAGGGTCAGGATCTGCGCCTGCACCGTCACGTCGAGCGCGGTGGTCGGCTCGTCGGCGATCAGCACTTTCGGCCGGCAGGAGAGCGCCATCGCGATCATCACGCGCTGGCGCATGCCGCCCGAGAGCTCGTGCGGGTACTGCCCCATCCGCCGGGCCGGGTCGCTGATCCGCACCGCGTCGAGCATCGCGCGCGCCCGCGCCGTCGCGTCCTCGGCGCCCTGATGGGCCCGGATCGCCTCGATCAGCTGGTCGCCGATCCGCATCACCGGATTGAGCGAGGTCATCGGCTCCTGGAAGATCATCGCGATCGCGCCGCCGCGCACGCGGCGCATGGCGCGGTCGGAGAGGCCGACGAGGTCCCGCCCCTCGAGGCGGATCGCACCGGCCGCGACGCGCAGCGACGCCTTCGGCAGGAGCCGCATGATCGCGAGCGAGGTGATCGATTTTCCCGATCCGGACTCCCCGGCGAGGCAGAGCGTCTCGCCGGCAGCGAGCGCGAAGCTCACCTCGGAGAGGACGCGACGCGGCCCCGCCGGCGTGCGCGCGTCGATCGACAGGCCCTCGACGGCGAGCACCGGTGCGGTCACGAAAAGACGATCCGCGGGAAGTAGAACGAGACGACCCAGTTCGGCATGTCGACGATCTCGCTGATCCGCAGGTCGCCGCAGACCGAGCAGAGCATATAGGCATCGACCGGGCTCATGCCGTGCTCGGCGGCGAGCAGATCGATCATCCGCTTCAGCGCTTCCCTGGCGCCGGTCATCAGGTCCGGGCCGATGCCGGTCGTCACCTCGTAGCCGGCCGCGTCGAGATGGCGGGTGACGGGACCCGGCGTCGTGAAACGCGGCGCGGCGAGACGGGCGTCCTTGACGAGATCGAGCGTCACCTCGACGTCCATCCGGCTCTCGATCGCGGTGCCGCAGACCTCGCCGTCGCCCTGCGCGGCATGGGTGTCGCCGATCGAGAACAGCGCGCCGGGCACCTCGACCGGCAGGTAGAGCGTCACGCCCTCGGAAAGATCGCGGATGTCGAGATTGCCGCCGACGCGGCGCGGCGGCACCACCGAGTGGAGGCCGGGTTCGGCCGGAGCGACGCCGATCGTGCCGGCGAAGGGCTTCAGCGGCACACGGCCGCCCGGCCCATGAAGCGCCGGGGCGAGGGAGACCGGATCATAGGTCCACAGACGGAGCGCCGGATCCGGAAAATCCTCGGCGAGCAGGCCGAAGCCGGGGATGTTGGCGGTCCAGCCGAGACCGGAGGGGATGAATTTGCGGATCGTCACCTTGAGCGCGTCGCCGGGCTCGGCACCCTCGACGAAGACCGGCCCGGTGACCGGATTGACCTTGCCGAAATCGAGCGTGCGCACGCTTTCGACCGTCGCATCGGCGCCGAGCTGGCCGGCCGAGGAATCGAGGCACTCGAAATGGATGGTCTCGCCCGACTGCGCCGTCAGCACGGGCTCGAAATCGCGGTTCCAGCCGAAATGGTGGCGGGCGCGGTGGATGGTGTGGTTACAGGCCACGCACATGGCTCGGCTCTCTCACTGAACGGGAGGGACCACCGCGGCCGCTCCGGGCCGCGGCGGCAGAGGTCGCGACTATGGCTTGACGAAGATCGCGTCGTAATTGATGACCCGGGTCGGATCGACATAGATGTTGTCGGCGCCGCCCATCCGCTTCGACTTCGCCACGACACGCCGCTCGTTGAAGATCGGGATCCAGGGCGCGTCCTTCATGATGTCGATGAAGATCTTGCCCCACAGCGCCTCGCGCTCGGCCTTCTTCGCCGGGTCGGACAGCGAGTCGGCCGCGACCGCCTGCTTCTGCAGATCCTCGTTGCAGTACCACGACCAGTTCCAGCCGCCCTGCACCGCGCCGGCGCAGCCCAGAATCGGGCCGTAGAAGTTCGAGGGATCGGGGAAGTCGGCGATCCAGGCCATGCCGCCCGACCAGATCATCGGTGCCTCGCCCTCGGTGCCGCCGGCGGCGATGACGTTCGACTGGGCGAGCGCCTTGATCTCCGCCTTGACGCCGACGGCGGCGAGATCCTGCTGGATCGCCTGCGCGATGCGCGGCTGCGGATCGGTGTTGGTCGAATAGAGCACGGTCGGGAAGCCGTCCGGATAGCCCGCTTCGGCGAGCAGGGCCTTGGCCTTGCCGACATCGTAGGCATAGCCCTCATAGCTCTTGTCGTAGCCCGGCATCAGCGGCGGCAGCGGCTGGTTGGCGGGTGTGGCGCGGCCGTTGACGATGCGGACGATGCGCTCCTTGTTGATCGCCATGTTGAGGGCCTGGCGGACCTTGACGTCGTCGAGCGGCTTGATCCGGGTGTTGAGCGTGACATAGCCGGTATGGAGCTGCTGGCCGTCGACGATCATCCCTTCGAACTCGGGCGACTTGCTCATCTCGAGGAACTTCGCCGGCGGCACGCCGTCGCCGGCGATGTCGACCTCGCCGCGCTGCAGGCGCAGGAGCGCGACGAGCGGCTCCTGGCCGATCTCGATCGTGAAGCCGTCGATATGCGGCACGCCCTTCTCGAAATAGTCCGGGTTGCGGGCGAAGACGAGCTTCTGGCCGATCACCCACTCCTTGAGCACGAAGGTGCCCGAGCCGACCGGCTTCTTGCCGAAATCGCCGGCCGCGGCCTCGACGGCCTCCTTCGGCACGACCGAGGCGAAGTTGATCGCGAGCACGTGCAGGAAGGTCGCGTCCGGCCGCGACAGCTTGAACACCACCGTGTCGGCGTCCGGCGTCTCGATGCCGGCGAGACCGGTCGCCGTGCCGCCGACGAGATCGTCATAGCCGACGATCGCACCGAAGAAGCCGCCGCCGGGTCCTTGCGTCTTCGGATCGACGGCGCGCTCGATCGAGTATTTGACGTCGCCTGCAACGACTTCACGGCCGTTCGAGAACTTGACGCCCTTGCGCAGCTTGAAGGTGTAGGTGAGACCGTCCGGCGCGACGGTGAAGCTCTCGGCGAGCGACGGCACGAGATCGGGCGTGCCGGGCGTATAGTCCATCAGCCGCGAATAGAGGCTCTTGATGATCGACCAGTTCTGCCAGTCATAGCCTATCGCCGGATCGAGCGTGGCGATGTCGTCCTTGTAGGTGACGACGATATCGCCGCCCTGGCTCTGCGCGAAGGCCGGCATCGTGCCCGCCCCCGTCACCAGCGCGGCGGGCGCGAACGCGACCGCGACGGCGAGCGCGGTCGATCGCAGGAAGGTCTTCAGCATGACGGGATCCCTCTGTTGAATGTTGGTTTCTGGTCGGACGGCATGGCGCTCATGCGGTTCGGATGCGCGGGTCGATCAGCGGCGCGACGAGGTCGGCGAAGAGATTGCCGAGCACGATGGCGAGGGCGGAGACGAGCGTGACCCCCATGATGATCGGGATGTCGACCTGCTGGATCGCCTGCCAGGCGAGCTGGCCGATGCCGGGCCAGCCATAGACGGCCTCGACCACCACCGTGCCGCCCATGAACTGGCCGATATCGATGCCGATCATCGCGATCACCGGCAGGAGGGCGTTCGGCAGCGCGTGGCGCAGCACGACGCGGGGCGCCGACAGGCCCTTCGCATTCGCCGTGCGGACATAGTCCTGGCCGAGCACATCGATCATCGCCGAGCGGACGACGCGCGCATACCAGCCGGCGCCGAGAATGCCGAGCGTGAAGGCGGGCAGGACGAGATGGGCCGCGGTGCCGTAGCCCGACATCGGGAACCAGCCGAGCGTCGCCGCAAAGACATAGAGGAGCAAGAGAGCGACGAGGAATTGCGGCGTCGAGACGCCGACAAAGGACATCGTCATCACCGCCCGGTCGACGAAGCCGTCGCGCCGCAGCGCCGCGACGACGCCGAGCGTCAAGCCGATCACCACCTCGATGGCGATGCCGGCCGCCATCAGGGTCAATGTCGCCGGCAGCCGCGCGGCGATCAGCGGCGCGACGGCGGTCTTCTGGTTGAAGGAACGGCCGAGATCGCCCTGCACGAGATCGACGAGATAATGCCAGAACTGGACGGCGAGCGGCTGGTCGAGGCCGAGCTGGTGGCGGATGTTGGCGACCGTCTGCGGCGTGGCGTTGCGGCCGGCGAGCAGCACCGCCGGATCGGCCGGCAGCGCATAGAGCATCAGGAAGGTGATCGCCGCGACGCCGAGCAGGATGAGGGCGGCCTGGACGATGCGGCGGAGGAAGAGCGCGGCCATCAGCCCCTCCCGCGCTGCGTCGGATCGAGCAGGTCGCGCAGCGCGTCGCCGACGAGGTTGAAGGCGAGCGCCGTCGCAAGGATCGCCGCGCCGGGAAAGAAGACGAGCCACGGCGCCGATTCGAAATAGCTCTGGCTCTCGAAGACGATGTTGCCCCAGGAGGGCTCCGGCGGCTGCACGCCGATGCCGAGGAAGGAGAGCGTCGCCTCGAGCAGCACGGTGGTGGCGATGCCGAGCGTGCCCCAGACGATCGCCGTCGGCACGAGATGCGGCAGGATGTGGAGGCCGAGAATGCGCGCCGGCCCGGCGCCCATCGCCCGCTCGGCGAGGATGAAGTCGCGCTCGACCAGCGACCGCGTCTCGGTATAGGCGATCCGCGCGACCTGGACCCAGTTCACCATCGCGATGACGAGCGCGACGATCCACAGGCTCGGCTTCAGGAGCGCGGCGAGCACGATGGCGAGGAGCAGCGCGGGGAAGGCCGTCATCAGATCGGTGAAGCGCATCAGCGCCGCGCCGGCGAAGCCGCCGAGATAGCCGGCCATCACCCCGACGAAGAGGCCGATCATCACCGCCGTGCCATTGGCGACGAGGCCGATCAGCAGCGAGGTGCGCGCCCCGAAGACGAGGCGGGAGAGGAGGTCGCGGCCGAGCGTGTCGGTGCCGAGCAGGAACTGCGCCGAAGGCGGCAGCGGCGCCCCCTCGAGCGAGAGCCCGTCGAACATCTGGTCGTCCGGCGCATAGGGCGCGAGGAGGGGCGCGAAGAGCGCCGCCACCACCACCGCGGCGATGACGAGGAGCCCGGCGACGGCCGTCGGCCGCCGCAGCAGGCCGCGAAGAAACGACCCCGCCGCCATCAGCCGGCATCCTTGCGGCGCGCGAGCAGGTCCGCGGCGACCTGTTCGAGCGTCATGCGGCGCTGCATCGCCGTCTCGCGCAGCCGGCGGAAGGCGGCGTCCTCGCCGACCTCGTGCGCCCGCGCGATCGCCTCCACCGCCTGGTGGACGATGCCGCGCAGCCGCAGCCGGGCGCTCATCCCGGCGATCTGGTCGCGCGTCGCGCGCCGCTCCTCGAAGACGTGGAGCGCCAGCACCAGCGCCGGATAGACCGAGGCCTGCGCAATCGGCTTGGCGATGATCGACCCGGCACCCTGCTCGATCGCCCAGGCGATCCGGCCGGGCGCTTCCGAGCCGAGCAGCGCCACGACGGGCACCGGCGCATCGGCCCCCGCCCAGGGCAGCAGGCCGCCCCAGCCCTGATCGGCATCGACGAGCACGATGTCGCACTGCTCCTGCGGCCCGAGCGGCGCCCAGCGACGATCGACATCGAGACCGAGCCGGCGGAGCTGGCGCGCCAGCCGCTCGATGCCCTCGTCCGCGCGGTGCAGGATGACCGCCCGCAGACCGACGAAATTCGGCGTGCTCATGAGACCACCCGCAGATGGGCGGCCGCGCCGCGCGCGCCGAGGAGATAGGGGTCGGCGGCGATCGGCGGCCGCGAGACGATCACGTCGAAGCCGCCCTCGGCATTGATGCGGCCGAGATGGAAGGGCAGCGCCGCATGATGGGTGCGCGGATCGATCCGCATCGGCCCCTGCACGGTCTGGTGCACTTTGCCGGTGACCGCCCGGCGCACTTCGGCCGGCTCGTCGGTGCCGGCCGCAACGATCGCCTCGGCACAGAGGCGCACGGCGGTATAGGCACCGGAGAAGAAGGTCGAGAAGCGCCGGTCCGCCCCGAAGCGGGCGGCGGCGAGCGCCCGGAAGGCGCGGTTCTCGGGCGTGTCGAGGCTGTCGAAATAGCTCGCCGCCGAAAGCTGGCCGACCGCCGCACCCGGCGCGATCTCGCCGAGCTCGCATTCCGTCAGGTCGCAGCTCACCACCGGGCAGACCTCGGGCCGGAAGGCGGGATCCTCCGCGGCGAGCGCGCTCATCGCGGCGAGGAAGGCATAGCTCGACGGGCCGATCAGATTGTTGAGGATGAAGGACGGCCGCTGCGCCCGGATCTCGGCGACGAGCCGGCCGATCTCGGTTTCCTCGATCGGCAGGAAGCGCTCGCCGACCACCGAACCGCCGGCCTCGAGCAGCAGGTCGCGGGCGAGCCGGTTCATCTCCCAGCCCCAGACGTAATTGGCGCCGAGCAGGAAGGCGCGCTTGCCATAGAGCGGCAGCAGATGGTCGAAGAGCGGGATCAGGTGCTGGTTCGGGCAGGGCCCGGTGTAGATGATGTTCTCGTTCGCCTCGAACCCCTCATAGGGGCAGATATACCAGAGCAGGCCGTCGTGCTTCTCGATCAGCGGCGCGACGTCCTTGCGGGTCGCGGAGAGCGCCGTGCCGACGATGTGGCGGCAGCCCTTGTCGCGCAGGAGCTCGCGGGCGAGCGAGACATAGCGGCCCGCCTCGCCCTCGGGATCGGCGATCGCCAGTTCGACCGGCACGCCCTCGCGCCGCAGCTCTTCGGCGGCCAGTTCGGCGCCGTCGCGGCTTTCACGACCGAAGGCGCCATAGGCGCCGGTGGTCGAATAGAGAATGCCGATGCGCAGGGGTGCGTCCACGATGCGGTCCCGATCCTGCAGGATCGCCGAACGCAAAAAACCCCGCGAATCCGCCACCGGAGGAGCCGGTGGGCCTTTCGCGGGGCGCTGTTGCCCTCGGCTTCTGCAGCCTATGTCGAAGTCCGGCATGCCCGCCGGTTAATCATGCTTACGATATGGGCTCGCCCTCATTTGTCAATGGCGAAGTGCCGCCGCGTCAGTGGGAAGGGTGATCGACAATGCGGTCGGTCTGCGCTCAGGCGCCGTTCACCGGCGCCTCGCCGCGCTGCAGCCGGTTGATGTTCTCGGCGAGGAGCGCCGCGATCCGCTCTTCGGCGCGCGGCGTCTCGCCGGCGCGGTGCGGCGTGAGGAGGAGGTTGTCGAGCGACCAGAAGGGCGAATCGGGCGGCAGCGGCTCGGTCGTGAACACGTCGAGCGCGGCGGCGGCGATGCGGCGCTCCGCGAGCGCATCGGCGAGGGCCGTCTCGTCGACGCAGGCGCCCCGCGCGACATTGACGAGCCCGGCGCCCGGCTTCATCGCGGCGAGCGCGGCGCGGCCGATCAGCCCGCGCGTCGTCTCGGTGAGCGGACAGGTCAGCACCACGACGTCCGCCTGCGGCAAGACCGTGCCGATCGCCTCGAAGCCGACCACCCGATCAGCCGCGCCCGCGCCGGCCTCGGGATGGCGGCGGACGCCGATGACCCGCGCGCCGAGCGCCTTCAGCATGGCCGCGAGATGGTCGCCGATTTCACCGAGGCCGACGACGAGGACGGTCGAATCGGCGATCTCCCCGATGCGCGCGTCCGGCGCAGCGACGGCCGGCGGCCAGAGGCGGCCTGTCTTACCCGCCACCGCCTCGGGGAGCCGGCGGAGCAGGGCGAGGGTGAGCGCGAGCGCGTGCTCGGCGACCGCGCGGGCATTGCTGCCGCGCGCGCTCGCGAGCGCGACGCCGCGCGCCTCGAGCAAGGCCGCGGGATAGCGCTCCATGCCGCTGCTCACCGACTGGACGAGCCGCAGCCGCGGGGCCCGGTCGAGGAGATCGTCCCGCCACAGGCCGGAGACGAGAAGCACGTCCGCCTCGCCGATCGCCGCGTCGAGCGCGCCGCGGTCGGGCGCCTCGATCACCGACACGTCCGGCAGCCGGCGGGCGAGCGCCGCGCGGAAGAGCGGCGCGCCGGGATGGGCGATGACGACGGTCGGCCGCGCGGAGAGGCCGATGGCGGAGCTCATGGCGCCGTCCGGTCCGCGATGCGGTGCCCGGCCATCGCCTCGATCGCCCGCACGAGGCCGGAATGATCCCAGGCCGCGCCGCCGAGCGCCGTGCAGAGATTGAAGAGCTGCTGCGTCGATGCGGTGTTCGGCAGTGCCATGCCGAGCGCCCTCGCATTCGAGAGCGCCAGTTCGAGATCCTTCTGGTGCAGGGCGATGCGGAAGCCGGGATCGAACTTGCCCTCGATCATGCGCGGCGCGTGCAGTTCGAGGATGCGCGAGGTGGCGAGCCCGCCGGTGATCGCCTGGCGGACGAGCGCCGGATCGGCGCCGGCCTTCGAGGCGAAGACGAGCGCCTCGGCGACCGCCTCGATCGTCAGCGCGACGATGATCTGGTTGGCGACCTTGGCGATCTGGCCATGACCGACCGCGCCGACGCGCGTCACGTTCTTCCCCATCGCCTCGAGCACGGGTTTCACATGCGCGAAGGCCGTCTCGGACCCGCCGACCATGATGGTCAGCGTCGCCGCCTTGGCGCCGACCTCTCCACCCGAGACCGGGGCATCGAGATAATCGCCGCCCGCCGCGGCGATCCGCCGTGCGAAATCCTGCGTCGCGAGCGGCGAGATCGAACTCATGTCGACGACCGTCCTGCCCTCGACCGCGGCGGCGACGCCGTCGGCGCCGAAGAGCACGGTTTCGACATCGGGCGTATCGGGCAGCATGGTGATGACGAGATCGGCGGCCGCGGTCGCCTCCGCCACGGTGGCGCAGGCGGTGCCGCCGGCCGCGACGAGGTCCTCCGGCACGCCGCGGCGCGTCTTCAGAAAGAGCCGATGCCCCGCGGCGATGAGATGCCCCGCCATCGGGCGTCCCATGACGCCGAGGCCGATGAATGCGATCCGCATGAAATGTCCCTTCCCTGTCAGGCCGACAGCGCCAGCGCCTGTGTCGGCACCGCCTCGTCGGCGACCTTGCGCCGGTCGATCGGCCGGCCGGCCGTGATCAGCTTCATCGCCGCGCGCATGTCGCGGCCGCGATTGGCGGTGGTCGCGGCGATCACCGTGCCGGCGGCGTCGAGATGCAGCGCGACGAAGCTGCGCGTCGCGAGATCGCCGCGGATCACCGTCTCCGCGGCCCGGAGCGGAAAGCCGCAGACCTGCAGATTGATGCCGAACTGATCGGTCCAGAACCACGGCAGGTCGGCATAGGGCTCCGTCCCGCCGGCCATCGCCCGGCCGACGGCGGTGCCGTGGTTCTGCGCGTGGCGCCAGTTCTCGAGCCGCAGCCGGGCCTTGAAGAGCGGATGCCAGAAGGCGGCGACGTCGCCGGCGGCATAGATCGCGCCGTCGCTCGTCCGGCCGAAGGCGTCGACATCGATCGCCCCCTCGCCCCCGAGCCCGGCCGACTTCGCGAGCGCGACGTTCCGCTCGAGGCCGATGCCGGCGATCACGCAATCCGCCTCGACCGCCGGACCGGAGCGGGTCGCGACGCAGAACCGCCCGTCGCCGAGCCGCTCGATGCCGGCAACCGCCTCGCCGAAGCGCAGCGTCGTGCCGGCGTCGCGATGCACCGCTTCCATGAAGCGGGCGATCTCCGGGACGAGGCAGCGCTCCATCGCCCCCTGCCCCGCCTCGATCACCGTCACCGTGCAGCCGAGCGCGCCGGCGCTCGCTGCGATCTCGAGGCCGATCACCCCGGCACCGATACAGACCACCGCGCGCGCCGCCTTCAGCCGGGCGCGGATCAGCCGGGCCTCGTCGAGCGTGCGCAGGCCGAGCGCATGCTCGGCCCCGGGCACCGGCAGGCGCCGGGCCGTGCCGCCGGTGGCGAGGAGCAGGCGGTCATAGGCGAGCGTCTCGCCGGTCGAGAGCAAGAGCCGCTGCGCCTTCGGGTCGATCGCTTCGACGGCCGTGCCGAGCCGGAGCGTGATGCCGAGCGAGGCGAAGCGCTCGGCCGAGCCGATGAAGGTCGGCGCCGGCTCCGCCTCGGAGACGATCACCTCCTTCGACAGGGGCGGCCGCTCATAGGGCAGATGGGGCTCGTCGCCGACGAGCATGATCCGGCCGGCGAAGCCCGCCTCCCGCATCGCGATCGCCGCGCATGCCCCCGCCTGCCCGCCACCCGCGATCACATTCGCCTCGGACCCGCCATCCGCCATCGCCGCCTCCCGGATTTTTCCCGTTGATCTTTTCTATAGCTTCAGATTACTAGAGTTTATTCGATATTGAGAACGGAGATACATTCTTTATGCCATGGATAGACACGATATCCTCCGCAGACATCGAAGAGAACACCGCGGTATCCTTCAAGATCGGCGGCTTCGAACTGGCGATCTACAGACTCGACGGCGATGAATTCAGGGCCACCGACAACATCTGCACGCACGCCCACGCCTATCTCTCGGAGGGCTGGTTCGAGGACGGCGTCATCGAATGCCCCCTGCACGCCGGCTGCTTCGATGTCCGGACCGGCAAGGGGCTCGGCGCGCCGATCACCGCGGACCTCAGGACCTATCCGGTGCGGGTCGAAGCGGGCATGGTGCAGGTCGAGCTGCCGGACTAGCCGGCACGATCCGAAGGAGCGGCACCGGGGCCGCCCCTTCGGACCGGCGGCCCTCAGACCTCCAGAACGACGTAGTCCTCCTCGACACTGACCGGGAACACCTCGGCCTTGTAGGGGCCCTCGACCAGTTTGCCGCCGCGCTCGATAGAGGCCGGGTAGTTCTTGACCCAGGTGTTCTCCGGATCGACCCAGGACTGGCCGGTGCGGATATCGAACTCCCAGCCGTGCCACGGGCAGCGCAGGATCTCGCCCTGGCGCGTATATTCGAAGGTGCCCGGCTCGTCGGAGCGGACGAGGCCGACCACCGCGCCGTGGCAGAGCCTGGCGCCCTCGTGCGGGCACTTGTTCAGGAAGGCGTAGAACGCGCCTTTGACGTTGAAGACCGCGATCTCGCGGCCGCGGACGGTGACGACCTTGTTGGTGCCGACCGGGATGTCTCCGGTCGTCGCGACGACGTAGCGGGCCATGTCAGGCGAGTCCGAACAGCGACACGGCATTGTCCCGGAAGAGCATGGCACGCTCCTCGGGGCTCAGCCGGAAGGGGAAGGCGTAACGCGGATCGTCGAAATCCCAGTGCGGATAGTCCGACGCGTAGAGAATGCGGTCCCAGCCGATCCAGTCGAAGGTGCGGCGCATATCGTCCGGCCGCTCCGGCTCGTCGACCGGCTGGGTGGTGAACCAGAAATGCTGGTGCATCTGCTCGGAAGGCAGCCGCTCGATATGCGGCACTTCGGAGCGCAACCGCCGCCAGTGCTTGTCGAGCCGCCAGCCGAGCGCGGGCACCCAGGCGAAGCCGGCCTCGACGACGACGAAGCGCAGATTGGTCCAGCGCTCGAGCACGCCCTCGACGATCAGGCTGGTGATCAGCGCCTGCGCGCTCTGTCCGGCCGTCGGATGCTCCTCGATGTAATAGGACGGCCAGCCGCCGCCGGTGGTCGCATGCGCGCCATGGCCGCCGCCATGAATGCCGATCGGCAGGTTGTGGCGCGACGCCGCCTCATAGATGGGCCAGTAGCGCCGCCGGCCCATCGGCTCGGTCAGGCGCGGCGTCATGAAGATCTGCGCGAAGGCGGGATGGCCGGCCCAGCGCTCGATCTCGGCGACCGCGGCCTCCGGATCCTCCGTCGGTATGACGATCGAACCCTTCAGGCGCGGCTCGGGATTGCACCAATAGTCGAGCTGCCACTGATTGAGAGCGCTGGCGATCGCCGCGCTGTAGTCGAGATTGCGCTGGCTGCCGGTGGCGAAGCCGAGCACCTGCAGGATGCCGAACTCGATATTGTGCAGGTCGAGATGCTGCTCGCGCATGAAGGGCAGGTCGGAGCCCGGCATGTTGCCGTTGGGCGGCCAGGCGTCGCGCCGCGAGATCGCCGGTGCGGCGCGCGGCCACGGGCTCGATTCGCGGAACGGCGCGCGGAAATGGCTGCCGTAGACGCGGTGATGCTCCTGCCAGCGTTCCGGCATATAGGCGAGCACGTCGTCCGGTCTGGCCGGCAGCGGATGGATGTCGCAGTCGACGACGCCATCCTTGACCGGGGTCGCGCCGGCGGTACGGACGAGGGTCTCGTTCATGAGAGGCTCTCCAGTCGCGGATAGGTGGCGAGCGCGTTGTCGACCAGCACGCGGCGGGCGAGATCGGCGGAGAGGCCGGCGGGGATCACCTCGTCCTCGTCGAACTGCCAGTGCGGATAGTCGGTCGCGAAGAGGATGGTCCGGTCGGAATCGATCTGCTCGATCACCCGCTCGACGACCGCGGCGTCGGGCGGTGCGTCGAAGGGCTGCAGGGTCAGCCGGACCTGGTCGCGGACGATCGCGGCGGGCGGCCGGTCGACCCAGGGCGTCTCCATCCGCATCGCCCGCCAGATCTTGTTCGCCCGCCACATGAAGGCGGGCAGCCAGGTGACGCCGGATTCGACGAGCACGACCTTGAGGTCCGGGAACTTCGACAGCGCCCCCTCGCAGATCAGGCTCATCAGCTGGTTCTGGAAGCCGGAGGCCTGCGCGACATAGTCCTCGAGCAGCGTGCTCGGCCAGCCGAGCGAGGTCGTCGCATGGCGATAGGCGCTGCCGGCATGGATGGCGATCGGCAGGCCGTGCCGCGCCGCCGCCTCGTAGATCGGCCAGTAGTGCTCGCGGCCGAGCGGCTGGTCGGCCATGGCGAGCAGGAGCACCTGGACGAAGCGCCTGTCGGGCGCGCAGCGCTCGATCTCCTCGACGGCATGCGCCGCATTCTGCCAGGGCACGACGATCGAGGCGCGCAGCCGCGGCTCGCGGTCGAGCCATTCCGCCGCAACCCAGGCGTTGACCGCCCGGCAGAGCGCCGCCGCGAGATGATGATGGTGCAGCGCCTGCGCGCCCCATACGACATTACAGATCGCGATCTGCGCGCCGAGTTCGTCGAAGACGTGCCGGCGCAGCAGCGCGAGGTCGGTGCCGGCATGACCGGTCGCCGGCCGCCAGTCCGGCCGGCTCGTCAGCGGCGCGGTCGGGGGGTAACTCGTCATGTCGAGATTGCGGACGCCGCGCACCGTCACATAGTCGCGCCAGTAATCGTCGAGATAGGGCAGAAGAACGCCGGTGTGCGGCACCACCACATGGATGTCGCAGTCGATCGGCTTCACGTCGCGCCAGGACACTTGAGACACTCCGGGCCTATTTCGAGAGCGCGCCGCTCGTCGCGCCACTGACGAGGAACGGCTCGAGGAAGATGAACAGGACGATGATCGGCACGAGGGTGAGCGTCGCTGCGGCCATCAGGGCGGGCCAGTCGACGAGATATTCGCCGGCAAAGCTCTGCAGGCCGACGGTCAGCACGCGCTTGTTGACGTCGGAGATGAGGGTCCGGGCGAACAGGAATTCCGACCAGCTCATCAGGAGAAGGTAGACGCTGCAGCTCGCGAGGCCCGGCTTGACGAGCGGCAGCACGACACGGCCGAGCGTCGTCAGCCGGCTGCAACCGTCGAGCATCGCCGCCTCGTCGAGCTCGCGCGGTACGCGGTCGAAGAACTGCTTCATCAGGAGCGCGGCGAGCGGCACGCCGGTCGAGACATTGGCGAGCACCAGCGCGCCATAGCTGTCGAGCAGGCCGCCGACCGAGAACATCACGAAGAACGGGATGATCACGAGGCTCGCCGGCAGGATCTTGCCGAGCATCAGCGAGGCGGCGAGCAGACGCTGGCTGGCGAAGGACCAGCGCGACAGGCTGTAGCCGGCGAGCACGGCGACGAAGAGGCTCACCGCCGAGGAGGCGACGGCGATGATCAGGCTGTTGAGCGTCCACAAGAGGAAGGGCTTGCGGGCGAGTGCGCCCCAGAACGCATCGAGCGAGAAGAGGCCCGGATGCGGCAGCAGCGCCGGCTGCCGCGCGAGGATCAGCGATGTCGGCATGGTCGCCGTCATCAGCATCCAGTAGATCGGGAAGAAGGTGACGAGGGCGGTCGCGGCGAGCGCGAGGAAGCCGAGCCGGGTCCCCCAGGGCGATGTCGTGCGTGCCGCCATCGTCAGAACCTCTGCTTGCGGATGGCGCCGAAGACGAAGCCGGAGGCGACGATCGCGGCGATCATCATCACCACGCCGGCGGCCGCGGCGGTCCCCATGCGGAAGAACTGGAAGGCTTCATTGTAGATGTAGAGCGGCAGGGTGGAGGTCGCGAGCGCCGGTCCGCCGCCGGTCGAGCCGAAGATGATGTCGACGTCGACGAAGATCCACAGCGCGCTGATCAGCACCGAGACGAGGCCCGCCGAGGCGATGCCCGGCAACGTGATGAAGCGGAATTTCTGCGCCGGCGTCGCGCCGTCGACCGAAGCCGCCTCGTAGAGCTCGCCCGGAATGGTCTGCATCGCGGCGAGGATCGTGAGGGTGATCAGCGGATAGGCCTTCCAGGCCGTCGCGATGATCACCGTCAGCATGGCGCTGTCGGCATTCATCAGCCAGGGCGTATCGGCATGGCTGATGCCGGTGTAGCGCAGCAGCGCGTTGACGACGCCATAGGAGCCGTCGAACATCCAGGAGAAGATCACGCTCGCGACGATGCCCGGCACCGCCCAGGGCAGGAGCAGAACGGTGCGCAGGAACCGGCGGCCGGGAAGGCGCGCATTGAGGAGCAGCGCCGTCCACAGGCCCGCGAGGAAGGCGAGCGCGACGCTGCCGCCGACATAGAGGCCGGAGGCCTTCACCGCCGCCCACAGCGTCTGGTCGGCGAAGATGCGGGCGTAATTCTGCAGGCCGAGCGGCTGCTGGCCGAGCCGGGCGAGATTCATGCTCGGCCCGATCCGGAAGCTGATGTCGACGACCTTGTAGAGCGGGTAGAGGATGAGCGCGGCGAGCACCAGAAGCGCCGGCCCGAGGAGGGCGGCGGCGAAGAGGCGCTCGCGCACCTCCCGCCTGCCTTTCCGGCGGATCCCGCCCGCATTGCGGACGGGCGACGCCTCTACGCTCGACAGCGACATCCGCATCACTCCAGCGGGAAGGTCCGCTCGAGTTCGGCCTGGGTCTCCGCCAGCACATCCGCGGTCGGATCCTCGGTCGACAGGAGCCGCACGCCGGAGCGCATCAGGATCTGGGTGAACTCGTTCAGATTGCTGCGGATGCCGGTATCGGACGGGAAGGTCGGCCGGACGCCTTCGGAAGCCGCGTTGACCACTTCGAGCTGCGGATGTTCCTTGGCGAGTTCAGGCGTCAGCACGCCGTTGAGACCCGTCGGCGCGGTGGTGAGCACCGTCCAGCGCTCCTGCCACTCCTTCTGGGTCAGGAACTCGATGAACGACCAGGCCGCGTCGCGCGTTTCGGGATCGAGGCCGGCGGCGATGTGGAGGCTCTGCGCGGCGCCACCGAGCGCCACCGGGAAGGGCGGCTTCATGATCTTCAAATGCGGCCGCACGTCCTCGGGCGCGGTGGCGATGATCGAATAGACCCACGGCCCATCGATCATGAAGGCCGACTTGCCGTCCGCGAAGGCCTGCCGCGACATCGAGGAATTGAAGCCGAGGGCCGCGCTCGCCTTGATCGTCGTGCGATAGCGCTCGAAGGCGGCGATCACGGCCGGATCGGTGAGGTTGTATTGGCCGTCCTTGATCAGCTGCTGGCCCGACCAATGGATGGTGCGCATGAATTCGTGCGCGATGGTCGGGTGCTGGGCGGTGACGGCGGAGACACCGAAAACGCCCTTGTCGCGGTCGGTCAGCTTCGGCAGCGACGCCATGTATTCGTCATAGCTGGTCGGCAGCGCGACGCCGGCATCGGCGAGCAGCTTCTCGTTATAGAAGAGCACGACCGCGCCGCTCGTCATCAGGACGCCGACGGTCTTGCCGTTCCAGTTCATCTCGCTCTGCAGCGACGACCAGTTGGTGTCGACGACCGAGCCCTTGATCTTGTCGTCGAGCGCATCGAACCAGTCCTGCGCGGCGAAGACGCCGAGGAACTCGTAGGGAAGCTGGATGATCTGCGGAGCCTGGCCGGAGGCGAAGCGGATCGTCATCTGGTTGACGTATTCGCTGTAGGGGATCTGGACGACGGAGATGTCGATGTCGGGATGGGCCTTCTCGAAGGCCGCGACGACCTCGCCCCAGAACACGCCGAAGCCGCCCTCCTCCGCCTGCCAGGTGCTGAACTGGAGCGTCTGCGCCGCCCAGCCCGGCAGGCTGGCACCGAGACTCGCCGATACCATGAAGGCCGCCAAGGCGGCCGATCGCAACAACCCACGCGTCATGACAATCCTCCCCGATCGTCGGCTTGCGCCTGAATGCTTCTTATGTGAAGCAATGCTTCACTAGGTAAACATCCGTAGGGAATTGTGTCAACTGGTTCGGAAGCGCTCGAAGGTGGATCATGGCCCTCGGGTCGGCGGGGAATCGCCCCGCGGCTCGCCTCGACCCGACGGCGGAATTGTGCGAGTGCAGGGTTCGGGCGCCGTGCCGCAACGCGCGACCGGGCGATCCCGCTCACGGCGGAAACAGTGAATTGACGGGAAGCGAGGGGCGGATGAGCGCGGGCGAAACGGAGACGAAGGACGACCGCTACATCGTCCCGGCGCTTCAGCGCGGCCTCGACATCCTCGCGATGTTCTCGCGGTCGAACCGCATCGTCACCGTGCCGCAGGCCTGCAAGGCGCTCGGCATCTCGCGCGCCACAGCCTTCCGCCTGTTCTACACGCTCGAGGCGAACGGCTTCATCGCCCGGATCCCCAATTCGACGGGCTTCCGGCTGCATTCCCGCAGCCTGTCGCTCGGCTTCGACTATCTGCACTCCTTCGACGTTGCCGATGTCGCCCGGCCGCATCTCGACGCGCTGCGCGACGCGACCGGAGCGACCACCCATCTCGGCGTCCGGGTCGGAACCGAGATGTTCTACGTGCTGCGCGCCGCCTCGCCGGACCAGCGCGACGGCCGCCTCGCCGTGCCGGTCGGCACGCGCCACCCGGCGCACGCCGTTTCCTGCGGCCGGGCACTGCTCCTCGATCTTCCCGAGGCCGAGCTCGACCGGCTCTATGAGGGCTATGATTTCGACCACCTGCCGGGTTTCGTGCCGGCCGACCTCGCGGCCCTGAAGGCACGGCTGGCGGTGGAACGGGTGCAGGGTTATGTCGTCGCGGAATCCCTCACCATGGCGCGGATCAAACACATCGCCGCCCCGGTCCACGACGCCGAAGGCCGGCCGATCGCCGCGATCAATGTCGCCGACAAGCTGTTCCCCGACGAGGCACTCACCGGCTGGGTGAAGGACCGCCTGCTCGAGGCCGCCGCCGCGATCTCCCGCAATCTCGGCCACCAGGCCTGAGGCGGGACGTTCGCGCCGGCGCGACGGGCCGGCGTCAGCCCGGCCGTTTCGGCCTGCCGCCCTTCGGCCGGCCGCCTGAAGGGCGATCGAAGGACGCGCCCTTGCCGCGATAGGGCGGGCGGCCCTCGCCGCCGGCCGGCGGACGGCCCTCCCGCTTCGGCCCCGGGCGCGGCCGGGCCGGCCGCGGACGCTCCGCCGCCGGCTCTGCCGGGGCGATGACGAGGCCCTTCTCGGTCGCGCCCGGCTGACGGACGGCTTCGGCGAAGGCGTCCGCCGCCTCGGCGGCGATCTCGAAGCGGGTCTCGGTCTCGTCGATCCGGATCGCGCCGACATCGCGCTTCGAAACGCCGCCGGCCTTGCAGATCATCGGCAGCAGCCATTTCGGATCGGCGCGGTGCTTGCGGCCGAGCGGCAGGCTGAACCAGACGCCGCCCTCCATGTCCGGCCCGCGCGCCGGCCGCACGGGACCCGGCCCCGAGGCGGCGGCGGGCTGCGCCGGACCGGCGCCGCGCGCCTCCTCGAACCGCTCGTCGCGCCGGCCTTTGCGCGGCGGCATGGCGCCGACCGGCAGCGGCACGAGATCCTCGGGCACCGGACGGGCGGCGAGTTGCTGGCGCAGGAAGGCGGCGGCGAGCCGCTCGGGCGCGACCCGCGCGACGAGTTCCGCCACGAAGGCGGCCTCGCTCTCCTCCGGCGGCTCCGCCGCGAGCGCCGCCTCGAGGATCTGCGCCCGGTAGCGCGCCTCGATCTCGGCGATCGCCGGCGCCGGCCGGATGGTGGCGGCGAGCTTGGCGAGCGCGAGCACGCGCTGCGCCGCGCCGCGCCGGTTCTCCGGCACGATCAGCACGCAGACGCCCTTGCGCCCGGCGCGCCCGGTCCGGCCCGAGCGGTGCAGCAGCGTCGCCGGATTGCTCGGCACGTCGGCGTGAATGACGAGGTCGAGATTGGGCAGGTCGATGCCGCGCGCCGCGACATCGGTCGCGACGCAGACATGCGCCCGCCCGTCGCGCATCGACTGCAGCGCGTTGGACCGTTCCGACTGCGCCATCTCGCCAGACAGCGAGACGACCGGGAAGCCGCGATTGGCGAGCCGCGCCGTCAGGTGGCGCACCGCCTCGCGGGTATGGCAGAAGACGAGCGCGCTGCCATCCGCCTCGAGCAGGGTGTTGATCACCGCGTGCTCGCGCTCGTCGCGCCGCACCAGCATCAGCTGGTAGTCGATGTCCGCGTGCTGCACATTCGCCGCGGTGGCGACGACGCGCACCGCATCGCGCTGGAAGCTCGCCGCGAGCTCGGCGATGCCGCGCGGCACGGTCGCCGAGAAGAGCAGCGTCCGGCGCTCCGGGGGCGCCGCACCGAGGATGAATTCGAGGTCCTCGCGGAAGCCGAGATCGAGCATCTCGTCGGCCTCGTCGAGCACGACGGCGCGAAGGCCCCCGAGATCGAGCGCGCCGCGGCTGATGTGGTCGCGCAGCCGGCCCGGCGTGCCGACGACGAGATGCGCGCCGCGGTCGAGCGCCCGCCTTTCGCCCCGCATATCCATGCCGCCGACGCAGGTCGCGGTGGCGATGCCGGTCTCCGCATAGAGCCAGTCGAGCTCGCGCTGCACCTGGATCGCGAGCTCGCGCGTCGGTGCGACGACGAGGCCGAGCGGCGCGCCCGGCACCCCGAACCGCTCCGCCGTGCCGAGCAGGGTCGAGGCGATCGCGATGCCGAAGGCGACGGTCTTGCCCGAGCCGGTCTGCGCCGAGACGAGCAGATCGGCCTCGCCATGGCCGCCTTCGGCCATCTCGGTCTGGACGGGCGTGAGTTCGGTGTAGCCCTTGGCCGCGAGGGCGGAGGCAAGGGCCGGATGGATCGCGGCCATCCCGTCTTCGGGGGCTGCGGGGTCGTTCGGCGTCATGATCGCGCTCTCTGTGAACGCGCCGCATAGCACAGCCGCCGCCCTCACGCCAAGGACGGAGGGTCGGCGGCAGAGTTGAGGGGGCAAATGAAGCCGGCGCCCCGCCTGACCGCAACCGCGCGCAGCAGAGGGCCATCAGGCAAGCGAACTTGCATCTCCCCCATAAGTTGCGTTAGCCACTTATTCGGTCGTGGGGTCGGCAGTTGACAGATGCCTCGGTGCACAATGTTCCGACGAGCGCCGCTTCTCGGGTGAGGATGGACCGCGGGACGGAAGCTCATCCGCGCCGACGGGTCGGGGCCGGCCAGAGGATATTTCGCCTTGCGACCGACGCGCTCGCTGTTCTCGGCGGTCTCGTTCTCTTGGCCTTCTTGATCTTCTTGGTCCGTCTCGACGCCTCCTGGCCTGCTGCCGGTTTCGTGGACACCGAGATTGGGTGTTTCATGAAGCCGGAGGTGGCAGATGCAGCGACGGAAGTTTTCGCGGGAGTTCAAGG
>NZ_JACHOO010000015.1 GCF_014199915.1 Prosthecomicrobium pneumaticum
GCAGGCACTCGACCATCGGCTACGTCAGCCCGATGGAGTTCGAGCGGAAGGTAGGATTAGCTTAACTGCGCGTCCACGAAACCGGCAGCAGGCCACGTTGGACCGCCATCCTCACTGTCGTTGTGCAGCCTCCGCGCGACGCCGAAAGGCTCCGCGCCAATCCGCTCGGCATCTACGTTAATGCCATCAACTGGTCGCGGGAGATGGGACAATGAGCTTGATGGGAGTCCCGGCCAGACCGGCTTTCCGTAAACCCGCCTCTGTGTGCCTCATGCTCGCTGCAATGGCGATGGGCGGATGCGCGACGAACAGGCCGCCGCAGATCAGCTACGACTCCGATGTGCCGCCGCTCTCTGCCGTACCTCCCGTGTTGACGGATGAGCGACCGCGACCCTTGCACATACCGCCGGCCTGGACTCCGAGCCGCGGAGGCGCTGCATCAAACTCACCGACCGGCCGGGTCGAGAACGCCAACGCCGCCGCTCGTGTCGAGCCTCGTCGCGAAGGCTACTTCAACGCAATTCAGATTTATCCCTGGAGCGAGGGGGCGCTCTATCAAGTCTATGCCGCACCGGAACAGATCACCAACATCGCGCTCGAGCCCGGCGAAAGCCTGACCGGAGCCGGACCAATCGCGGCGGGCGATACGGCGAGATGGATCATCGGCGACACCGAAAGCGGATCCGGCACCACCCGGCGGGTCCACGTGCTCGTAAAGCCGACGCGCGCGGACATCTCCACGAACCTTGTTATTACCACTGACCGCCGCATCTACATGATCGAGCTGCGCTCCGGCGAACGTCCCTACATGCCGGCCGTGGCATGGGCCTATCCGCAGCCCCCAGCCTCACAGCGCCCGGGTGTGCCGGCAGTGCCCATCATCCCGGTGGCGGCCGCACGCAACTACCGCTACGCGCTCACTGGAGACAGTCCGCCGTGGCGGCCTATCGCTGTCTACGATGATGGCCGTCGCGTCTATGTCGAGTTTCCGCGCGGTATCGTCCAGGGCGAGATGCCGCCGATATTCGTCATCGGCTCGGAAGGTGAACTCCAGATTGTCAACAGTCGCATTCACCAGAACATCCTGATCGTCGATCGGCTCTTCGGCGCCGCTGAGCTTCGGCTTGGCAGCAGTAACCGGCAGCAGACCGTCAGGATCGTCCGCAGCGATGGAAAGCCCTCATCATGAGCGACACCGATAATCAGGGCCACCATGGCGAGACAATGGGAAGAGCGAGCGACGCCACGGCTCCGATGAGGCTGCGTGGCGAGCCGCCTCGTGTCACCCGCCTGTCGCGCAAGGCATTGATGGCGATCGGCCTGATCGCTTGCGCGGGCCTTGGAGGCGCGTTGATCTACGCCCTTCAGACTCGACACGGCGGCTCTGCGAACGAAGAACTTTACTCGACGAGGAACCGCCCCACCGCTGATGGTCTCACTGATCTGCCACGCGACTATACCGGCCCGCGACTCGGCCCCCCGCTGCCTGGCGATCTCGGTCGACCGATCCTCGATGCGCAGAACCGCGGCCAACCGGTCGTACCTCCACCGATTCGACCGACGGTCGACCCGGCAGAGCAGCGCCGACTCGCGGAGGAGGAAGCAGCACGCACCAGTCGCGTGTTCTTTCAGACTGAGGCACGCACGCTTACGGCTCCCGCCGGGACGGGTAGCGCCGCAACCACCACGAACCTGGCCGGTCTCAGCCTTCCCGGGCAACTCAACGCTCCAACTGCGCAGGATCGCCAAGTCGCCTTCCTCAATGCCGCCGTCGATCGTCGCACCGTCGCACCTGACCGCGTGCTAGCGCCTGTATCCCCATACGTTTTGCAGGCGGGGGCTGTGATTCCGGCCGCGCTGATCACGGGAATCCGCTCGGACTTGCCGGGACAGATCACAGCTCAAGTAACCGAACATATCTATGACAGCCCCACCGGGCGGATACTTCTCGTGCCGCAGGGCACGCGCATCATCGGGCAGTATGACAACGCCCTGCAGTTCGGCCAGCGGCGAGTATTGCTGGTGTGGAATCGCCTGATCTTCCCGAACGGACGCTCCATCGTTTTGGAGCGCCAACCGGGGGCAGATACACAGGGGTACGCCGGTCTTGAGGACGGGGTCGACTACCACTGGTGGGAACTCGCCAAGGCGGCGGGCCTCTCCACGCTGCTGAGCGTCGGTGCTGAGCTTGCGATTGACGACGAAGATCGCCTGCTGCGAGCGATACGCAACGGGGGCCAGGATACGATCAACGATGCCGGGCAACAAATCATCCGGCGTCAGCTCAACGTGCCGCCAACCCTGACGATCCGGCCTGGCTTTCCCGTGCGCGTCATCGTCACGCGTGATCTGGTCCTCGAACCCTACGGAGGATAGTTCGTGGCAAAACTCAAGCTTGGGGCCCTGGAAGACGACAAGCCGGTTAAGGTGACGGTGGAACTACCTGCCGCCGTCCATCGGCAGTTGGTAGCTTATGCCGATGTCCTCGCACGGGAGACCGGTAAGCCCGTCCCCGATCCTGCCAAGCTCATCGCGCCAATGATTGAGCGATTCATGGCGACTGATCGGGCATTTGGGAAGGCTCGCCGCGGCCCGGGATCGCGGCCGCCCCAGCCTTGACCTGCCGCCTCTCACCATCCGCTTTACCGGTCCTGCCGCTGGCGTCGGGCTGCTGGCGCGACATTGCTTTGGCAAGACTGAGCAGCCGCCTCAGGGCCGGATTGTCATTCTGGCGCGACCAGATTGCGCAGAATGGTAGCAAATGCCCGCTGAGCGGCCTATACGCGATGCCAGGAAAGCGGTCCGCTGTCGTGGCCTCGCTTGTCAGGGTTAGCCCCTGACTCATCGCCACCAGATGCATGAGATTGTCCCGTCCGACCGCGTGGCGCTCTACACTCGGGTGGTGGCCAAGGTCGGCCAAGTGCTTGACAAGGTAATCTTCGATCTCAGGTCCGGGATCACACTCGCTTACAATAAAGCGATACGCGCGGAGGTCATTCCATGTGAGCTTTCGCCGTCCCGCGAGTTCATGCGCCACGGGCAGAACGACGAATATCCGTTCTGTCCAAAGGGGCTCCCGATCGCAGTCGTCTGCGGTCGGTGTGCCTGTCAGGAAGGCGATATCGATCTGACGCCGTCGAACAGCTGACAAATGTGCGGCAGGCGCCCCTTCCACCAGGTCGAGCCGGACAGCCGAATTTCGCTGGCCGTAGGTGCGCAGCAAGTCGGCCAGAAAGCCACTGGCCAACGACGTAAATATTCCCACGCGAATACCGCCGACTTCCCCACGACCACCTGAGGCTGCGTCCGATGCAGCATGTCTTATGTGGTTCAGTGCGCGGCGGGCCCGGCCCACGAAGGACTGTCCGGCGTTTGTAAGGCAAACGCCGCTGTGGCCGCGTACAAACAGCGAGACGCCGAGTCGGTCTTCCAGGTCGCGAATTCTTCGGCTGATTGCCGATTGCTCGACATTGAGTGTGGTTGCAGCACCGCGAAAACTGCCCGCTTGTGCGGCAGCTATCACATAGCATAGGTGTCGCACTTCAATGCGGAGGCTCGCATGCCCGGCGAGCGGCAGCCGCGATCCAGGTCCATATGGCATGCTCTTCACCGGTACAGAACCGCCTAAAGTCAGAGCCGGCTTTTCTCAAAGCCCGCGTGAAAGGGCGGACGTCGGTCCGCCCCTCCGCTTTTTGGTAACGAGCGCTTACACGGCAATCGTGATGCGATTGTCGACCTTGGTGACCCCCGGCGCTCGCCACGCGGCCCGCTCGGCCTCCTGACGTTCTGCCCAGGAGCGCACCGAACCGGTGAGCGTCACTTCGCCGCCGTTTGTCGTCACGATGATGCGGTTAGCATCGACCTCGGCGCTGCGCTTGAACGCGTCTTCGATCTTCGCCTTGATCTCGGATGGAGCAACGCGAGGCTTCAACGTGATCAGGTTGGAGATTCCCTTCAGGCCTTTCAGGCCGCGCACCGCCCGTTCCGCACGTGAGCGCTGGTAATCCCACTCCACGCTGCCTTCCAGGGTCGCCCAGCCGCTCTTCACCACCACCTTGATGTTCTCGTGCGCATACGGAAGCTCGGTCTTGATCGCGGCCACGGCCTCGCGCGCCAGTTCCGGGTCAGGGCGCTGGTTTTCCGAGGGCAGCCGCACCTCGATATCGTTCGCCACGCCGAGCACGCCCGACACGCGCTTTGCCGCCCGCTCAGCCTCATATTTCTGCGCATAGCTGCGCACGAAGCCGGTGAGCGTCACGACGCCCGACTTGACGGCCACGCCGATGTCGGTGGCATCGATGTCAGGGTCCCACTTCAGTTCGGTTTCCACATCGCGCTTGATGTCGCTGTCGGATCTCATTGTCGTGCTTCCTTTCGCTGTTAGGGCATGGCCGCACTGCGAGGGCCGGCGCCCGGTCCTCCGCAACTTGCAGCCAGACGAGGCTACTGCCGGCCAGGTGGAGCGCGCTGACGGGTGTCAGTTTCGGGCGAGGAGCAGCAGATTCATCTAAAGCGACAGTCGTTCGAGCAATGCGAATGGCACTGTCAATCAGCGGCTGAGCGACGCTGAGGTTCGAAGTTAGTGAAGTGACCGGCGATGACCGTCAGGCTGGCACCCGCAGATCGAGAAAGCCGGAGCAACTACGTCTTGGGGTGATCGGAAGAGCGATTATCAGCAGCCGCGACAGCGACAATAGCTGGACGTACCAATCTGTCGTGGAGCAGATAGCCTGGCTGCAAAACCTCGACGACCGTGCCTTCCGCGACGTCGTTTCGATTCGCCCCTCGCCTTGGGGTCGACAGCAGGCGCTGTCGGCGCCATCGATCGAAGATCCGGCCCAGTCCCCCGATCGATCCGCCTCCCGGTAGCGCGAGGATCAGACATCGCGATTGTCGTCCTTGTCGTCCAACTCCTCGAAGTCCGCATCGACGACATCATCGCCGGTCGGTTTCTGTCCGTTCGCACCACCGACGGAGCTGTCGTTCAGCTTCGCTTTGAAGTTCAACAGGGCGATCTGCAGCATTTGCGCCTTGGCTTCGATATCTGCGGCCGAGTCGGTACCAACCACCGACTTCAGATCCTCGATTGCCTTCTCGACCGCTTCCTTCTCTGCGGCCGGCGCGTTGTCCTTTGACTCGTCGAGCGCTTTCTGGCTTGCCGCAATCTCGGAGTCTGCCCTGTTCCTCGCCTCGATCAGCGCCCGCCGCTTCTTGTCGGCTTCGGCGTTTGCCTCAGCCTCCTTGATCATTCGATCGATATCTGCCTGCGACAGGCCCCCCGAAGCCTGGATGCGAATCTGTTGCTCTTTCCCTGTTGCCTTGTCCTTCGCCGAGACATTCACAATGCCGTTCGCGTCGATGTCGAAGGTCACCTCGATCTGGGGAACGCCACGAGGCGCGGGGGGAATACCAACGAGATCGAACTGGCCGAGCAGCTTGTTGTCGGCCGCCATCTCGCGCTCGCCTTGAAAGACGCGGATCGTGACCCCCGCCTGGTTGTCTTCCGCTGTCGAGAAGACCTGACTCTTCTTGGCCGGAATGGTCGTATTGCGCTCGATGAGGCGGGTGAACACCCCACCAAGAGTTTCAATGCCGAGCGACAATGGTGTCACATCGAGCAGCAGCACATCTTTGACGTCGCCTTGGAGCACGCCGGCTTGGATCGCCGCGCCGATCGCCACCACCTCATCGGGATTAACGCCCTTGTGCGGCTCTCGGCCGAAGAGGTCGGTGACAGTTTGCTGGACCTTCGGCATTCGTGTCATGCCGCCAACGAGAACAACCTCGTCGATTTTCTCCGGCTTGATCTTCGCATCCTTCATTGCGTCCCGGCAGGGCTTTTCCGTGCGGTGGACCAGGTCGTCGACCAGTTCTTCCAGCTTGGCGCGCCTGAGCTTGATCTCAAGATGCTTCGGTCCATTCTGATCGGCCGTGATGAAGGGCAGGCTGATGGTGGTTTCCAGCGCCGAGGAAAGCTCTATCTTGGCTTTCTCAGCCGCTTCCCGGAGCCGCTGCAGCGCCAGCCGGTCATTGCGCAGGTCGATGCCCTGGTCCTTCTTGAACTCGCTCGCGAGCCAGTCGATGATCCGCTTGTCGAAATCTTCGCCACCGAGGAATGTATCGCCATTGGTGGCCTTCACCTCGAACACGCCCTCGCCGATCTCGAGCAGCGAAATATCGAAGGTTCCGCCGCCGAGATCGTACACCGCGATCGTTCCGGCCTTCTTCTTGTCGAGACCATAGGCAAGAGCGGCGGCCGTCGGCTCGTTGATAATCCGCAGCACCTCGAGGCCGGCAATCTTGCCGGCATCCTTCGTCGCCTGCCTTTGGCTGTCATTGAAATATGCGGGGACGGTGATCACCGCCTTCTCGACCTTCTCGCCGAGATAGGCTTCGGCGGTCTCCTTCATCTTGACCAAGATGTACGAGCTGATCTGGCTCGGACTGTACTTCTTGCCCTGCACCTCGACCCAGGCGTCGCCATTGTCGGCCTTGACGATCCTGTAGGGCACGAGGGTCTTGTCCTTTTCCACCATGGGGTCGTCATAGCGCCGGCCGATCAGGCGCTTGATGGCGAAGATGGTGTTCTCGGGATTTGTGACCGCCTGCCGCTTCGCTGGCTGTCCGACGAGAATCTCGCCGTCGCTCGTGAAGGCCACAACCGATGGCGTCGTGCGCCCGCCCTCGGCGTTTTCGATGACTTTGGTCTGGGAGCCCTCCATGATGGCGACGCAGGAATTCGTCGTACCCAGGTCGATGCCGATCACCTTGCCTGCCATGCCGTGTCTCCGTCAGTCGGGAACTTCGATGCAACACCTGCCCGGCAGTATCGCCGCGGGGCAGGTCATCGACGCTGACGAACGTCAGTCCGGCGGCAATGCCGGGCAGAACGGACGAGCTTGCCGGCCGCCGGCCGCGGAGCAATGAGGTCGGCCGGCTCGGGCCGACCGTGCAGCGGTGTATGCACCGCGCTCCAGCAGGGACGGTTTTCAATCGTTCGATAGGGTGGGGGGGACTGCGCCGTTCGCAGCAGGCGCCGTAGAGGCACCCCGACCTCTCGCGGCCTTAGCCTCTGGTCGGCGCGTCTCTTTCCAGCCACGGGTCCGGATGAACGTTCGCAAGCGGCACGTCTTCCAACCGCTTCACGATATCAATCTCATGTACCCGGATCGCTTCGGCACCGTATTTTGCCAGAATCTCCTGTGCTTCCGCTTCCTTCTCCGCGGTACGGGCACGCACCCAGAGTACAATGCCGCCAGACATGAGCTGAAGCTCGAGCTCCTCCGCCTGCTTGTTGCCAAGCAGTCGAACTGCAGCAGTGCCGATGCCCGCTCCGACCGTCCCGGCTGCCATTGCGGCTGCGGCGATCACTGCGAGACTTCCGCCGGAAGCGACGACGGACATCACGGCCGCCGTGGCGCCAACATAGAAGAGGATTCCCGCCACGCCGGCGGTCGCCGTTGCGAGATCGTCTCTGGCGACAAACGCCCGACGCGGGGTCCCCGGCACATCGGCGATCTCCTCCGGCGGAATGTAGAGCATGCCCAGACAGCGCCTGACCGCTTCGAGCTCACCCATGATGTCAATATCCGCTCGGTCGAAACCTGCATGCAAGAGGGCCTCGATTGCATCCTCGAGAGTGTCTTTCATATGAAACACGCCGGCCACTTCACGGACCTTCCGCGTCTCAAGAATTCCCTCGTCATCTGGATTCGTCGTGATCATCATCGATCCTTTGCAGAGACCGCCAGAGACCGCTACGCGCCGGCTCATTGCCAGAAACCAATGGACAGCCTTTTCAATGCGCCATGACGAGCGACACTGGCGACTTGCGAAGGAGCTGGTACGTCGCTCCCCCGAGCAGCCATTCCCGCAATCGGGAGTGGCCGTAGCCGCCCATGACAAGCAGGTCACCCTTGCGCGTAACCACTTCGTCCACCAGCACCGTCGCGACGTCGCCAAGTCCCTTCTTTGCAACCCGCTCCAGGGCAACGTTAATGCCGTGTCGTCGAAGATAGGCAACAAGCCTGTCATCCTGCGTCGCGGTCAGAATTGACTCGGTTCCCCCGCCGATGCGGAGCACAGTGACTGCTTTCGCATTCTCAAGATACGGCAATGCCTCGGCTACCGCCCGTGTTGCTTCGCGGCTGCCGTTCCAGGCAATCACCGCATGCTGAAAACCCCCGTCGAAGCTCCTCTGGTCAGCCACGAGGAAGATGTGCCTTCCCGCCTCGAACAGGGTTTCCTCCACCACGTCGTGCAGTTCAATCGCATCATCCTCATCGCTGAGGCGAAGACCGACGAGGGCGTCTGCCGTCCGGCATTCCCGTGCCGTGAGACGCGCCAGCTCATGGGCGTACGCATCGATTCGACGCACTTCGGATGACGACGCTAGGCCTTTCAGGCGGTTCTTGATCTTGTCCTCGAACTCTCTTCCTGCCGTCCGCGCCTGATCGAGGAGTAGGGACCACTCGTTCACATTGACCACGCTATCGACGATGGTTGGGTCGGGCAAAACGTCAATTATCAATCCAATGACATGGGCATTGAACAATTTTGCCAGACTTTCCGTGGCCGCAAGCCTGAAATCGTCTCCGCCCGTTCCATCGAGCCTGACCATCAACACCTTAATCATGCTCTCCTCCTAAGGCGCAACCACGACTGACCTCTTGAATCCAAAGGTCCCGATCATCCTCGTAGGATGAGGGTCCGCGGCTGACCGTTCACTGACGCTCGTCAGCGTTGCTCAACATTTGTGATTGCAGGGTGCGACGCAGCGTCAGGAGGCGAACGGCACCGGCTTCGAAAAACTGGCTCACCGGTTGAGCTTCTTGGCCTTGGGCCACCGTCGAAAAGCGGCTCAATCCGACACAAAAAATCACCGGAAGTGCCGCGCTACCGGAGCCCTCGAATGATCCGTATCTGCGTCAGAGCCAGCTTTGAGGCGTGGCCCAGCGTGAAGACCGTGAATTGCACCCCGATCACAGAGGCTGACGCGCCCCGGCAGTGCCGGGCGCAATTATCATGCTCATTTGGCGCGTATACAGGCGCGTCCTCGCGACACTGACAAACATCAGTGCAGGGCCAATCGTGGTGCTGATCTAGTGATTACTGCACACCCAACCGATCGTCAGCGACGGAGAAAACAATGAAAGCTCTCATCTTTGAAGGGCCCGGCAAGAAATCGCTCCAGGAGCGTGATATTCCGGCCGTCCAGAATCCTACCGACGCCATCGTCAGGGTGGCGAAAACCACCATCTGCGGCACTGACCTCCATATCCTCAAAGGTGACGTTCCTACCTGCACGCCTGGGCGCGTCCTCGGGCATGAGGGCGTAGGCGTCGTCGAGCAAGCGGGCGCAGGAGTGACGCAATTCAAGAAGGGCGACCATGTCCTGATTTCCTGCATCTCCTCCTGCGGCAAATGCGAATATTGCCGGCGCGGCATATATTCCCACTGCACAACCGGTGGCTGGATTCTCGGCAACACCATTGATGGCATGCAGGCCGAGTACGTCCGCATTCCTCACGCTGACACCAGCCTCTATCCCATCCCGGACGGCGCCGATGAAGATGCTCTGGTAATGCTTAGCGATATCTTGCCGACCGGCTTTGAATGCGGCGTGCTCAATGGCAGAGTCCAGCCGGGTGCCTCCGTGGCGATCGTCGGCGCGGGGCCTGTCGGCCTAGCAGCTCTGCTGACGGCGCAGTTCTACTCACCTGCAGAACTGATCGTGATCGATCTCGACGAGAACCGGCTCGAGGCCGCGAAGCGTTTCGGTGCGACAAAGACGGTCAAGGCCACCGGAGAGGAGGCGAAGCGGCAGCTTCTCCAACTGACAGAGAACAAGGGGGTCGATACAGCCATCGAGGCCGTCGGCATTCCCGCAACATTCGAGCTGTGCCAGGAGATCGTCGCCGCGGGCGGCGTCATCGCCAACATCGGCGTTCATGGTGTTAAGGCTGACCTTCATCTTGAAACGCTTTGGTCGCACAATATCGCCATCACCACGCGCCTGGTCGACACGGTCACCACACCGATGCTGCTGAAGACCGTGCGATCCGGGAAAATCGATCCGAAAAAGCTGATCACTCATCGCTTCAAGCTCGATGCCATTCTCGACGCTTACGAGACCTTCTCGAAAGCATCAGATACGCGAGCGCTCAAGGTCATCATCGAGGTGGACTAGCGCGCGCCATCATTCAGGGCGGCCCCATCGCGGGTCCTCGGCTGCCGGTGGGCGCTGGCAAAGCAGCGAGCTTTCGGCGGTTGGTGCCGGATAAGGCTGCCTACCTGCTCGGTCGCCGGGACCGACGGGACGATCGGTCGGCCGGGCTTTCAGGCGGGACCACCCCAACGGCCCATACGGGATTTTACGATAAGGGGTTCCCACATACTCTCGCGATCCGCGTGGTCAATCAGCCTCGCATCAGAGAACCCAAGCTGCCCGGTGTTCAGCACAGCCAAGCCCAACAGGAACCTTCATGCCTGTCACGATGAGGACGATGCTTTTGCCCGCCGGAGAGATGATACCGTTGCTCGGACAGGGCACATGCGGGATGGGTGAGCACCGCGGCGCGCACAGCGCAGAGATAGCAGCGCTGCGAACCGGCTTCGACCTCGATATGACGCTCATCGACACGGCGGAGACGTATGGAGACGGGGGTGCAGAGGAGGTTGTGGGCGAGGCCATCGCGGGGCAGCGCGATAGAGTCTTTATTGTCAGCAAGGTGCACCCGCACCATGCCTCCCGCCTCAGCGTCCTGACCTCCTGCGACCGGAGCCTAAAGCGTCTTCGCACCGACCGGATCGATCTTTACCTGCTGCATTGGCGGGGCAACGTTGCGCTGAGCGAAACCATCGAGGCCTTCGAGACCCTCAAAGCTACAGGAAAAATCAGGTACTGGGGCGTCAGCAACTTCAGCATTGACGACTTGAAAGACCTGGCGGCCGTTCCGATGGGAAAATCCGTTCAGATCAACCAGGTTGCATACAACCTGATGAGCCGCGGCATCGAGCGCGATCTCCTGCCCTGGTGCAGAGAGAGAGGACTTCCAATCATGGCCCATTCACCAATGGAGCGAGGTCAACTCGCTCGAGACGGAAGGCTGGCGCGCATGGCCGACCGCTACGGAGTAAGCCGCGCCCGCCTGGCCCTCGCTTGGATCTTGAGCCAGGAGGGTGTCCTTGCCATTCCGAAGGCCGCAGCCGCGGAGCATGTCAGAGACAATCGTGCGGCGCTCGAGTTGCGGCTTGCTCCAGCTGATATGGTTGAACTCGATCGGTGCTTTACTCCGCAGGTTGGGAATCGATGACCCCGGAGGCGGTCGGCTGATTTAGTAGCCGCCGACCCGACCGGCATGGGCGAGGATCGAGCGGATACGCCCACTGTCAACGAACCACCGCCCGGTATGCCGATCATTGACGCACGGTCACTGCGGCGCTCGCCGCTCAAAGAGATGCCCGCCATCCGGGGGTAGGGATGGCGGGCAGGGCAAGGCGGGTGGGGGCTACAAAGCGGCGATGTCAACCCGCCTGCACAGGGATACGCTTGACGTTGGCAAGGGCCTCGGCTGTCTTTGGAAGCACCACCGTCAGTAGACCGTTCTTGAATGTCGCCTTGGCCGCGTTGGAATCCACTCCCTCGGGAAGCGGCAAGGTGCGTTCGAAGGCGCCATAGGCACGCTCTCGGACGATGAGCCCGTCATCCTCTGATTTCCGGTCGGTCCTCTTTTCACCGCGGATCGTCAAATCTCCATCGACGATGGAAACGCTGACATCGTCTTCAGTGAGCCCCGGCAATTCGGCCGTAACAGTGACTTCTTTGCCGCTATCGCTGACATCAACGCGAACCGTATCGGCAAACTCGGATTGACTGAGCACCGGGAATGAAGACGGCATTATCCGCCAGAAATTCTCGAATGCGCGATCGATGTCCTGCCGAAATGCACGGATCGGATCCGCCGGCTCCGTTCGTACAGCTACGTCCCTACGGGAAGTACGCGAGGGAATAAGATCGGTGATCCTCATTGTCTTTCCTCACGCGGCCTTGACTGGGATCTTGGCGGTGGGCGCAGGCGTTGCCTTCGGTAACGTCAGCCGCAGAACGCCGTCTTTGAACACAGCTTCGATTTTTGCCGCATCGACCGGTTCGGAGATGACGAAGCTCCGCTCGTAATTCCCATCCCGGTACTCCGCGTGCTGCAACGTATAGCCTTCCGGGTGGCTTGACGCAGAGCGGGCGGCGATCCGCAGCACCCGCTTGTCGAGCGTCACATCGAGGCTGTCCGGATCCGCGCCAGGCACGTCGAGGACCATCAGCAGACTGGACTGGGTCTCGATAATGTCTGTGGGCGGTACGAACACCGGAGCATCTCGTGTGGTCTCTGCAGCCGCACTTCCGTTGATTTCCTGATCGGCCATGACGATTCTCCCTAAGAGCGGCTGACAGTGATCTTGCGGGGCCGATCGGCGTCCGGGCGAGGCACGTCGAGGCGAAGAAGCCCGTTGCGAAACGTTGCCGCTGCCTTGTCCCCGTCCACCCGAAACGGCAGCACCAAGCTACGCGCAAAGGCGCCGGCAACGCGTTCGCGACGATGCAGAATGTCGCCTTCGCCGACCGGCTCGGCCATGCGCTGGCCACGAAGCGCCACTGTGTTCTGGTGGACGGTGATTTCGAGGTCGTCCGGCGAGACGCCGGGAATCTCAGCGGTGATGACGGCCCCGTCGGGACCCGTCCAGATGTTCATCAGCGGGAACTCGGGCAGCGCCGGTACCCGGAGGCTGTCCATCAGGCGATTCATATCGTGTTGCATAAGCCGCATCTGGCGGAGCGGATCGAACCAGCGCCCCGCATTTCCCTGGTAAGCGAGCATCACCGAACTCCCTTGCTGATGTTACAGGGATGATGGCAGCTCAGCTCTGGGATCAGCACTGATGACCGTCAGTTTCAGAAAAAAAGACGAACGGAACACCTATCCGAACGACCGTCGGCGACTTTTTGGTCCAGCAGTCCAGCGTACTGCCCGAGACCTACTTCGGCAGGATTCCCCTGCTCGCCACGGCGCCGAGCCGTCGGGGCAGCAAGCCACATGCTGGTCTAGCGTATCCAGTTCTGGCGACTGTCCTGAATCGCCGTCGGGTACGGCCTCAGCGACGCACGAGTTCGCCCCAAGCCGGGTCCCAAAGATCTTCGTGCTCGAGCACGATCACGATCCTCTGGAACCCATAGCGCTGCTGAAGCTGCCGGGCCCGAGCAAGGGCGAGACCGACTTCGACCTCGTCACTCTCGTCCGGCCCAACTTCGGCCTCCTTCCGGGCATGCGCCATCCATCCGAGGGTTGCCCGCACAGGGGCCCTTCCCTGCCAGTCGAAGATGGTCACTATAATCTCGTTCCCGGCAGCCAGCCCGGGGTCATCGAGAACGGTGTAGATCGGTCGCTCCTTCGCAGTCACGTTCGTGTCCAACCTCATGATCTCACTTTCCGGTTCGAACTTCGCCGCTCCGTCTGGACAGAACATAGCCACCGCTGCAAATTTAGATCGTCCATCGATCCTGGCAACTGCCCACGGCGGCTGATAAGGCTGACTGTCACTCGATGAACGCATATCGAATTGTAGCCGAAATCTGATCCTGGTTGTAGCAGGCAAGACCCGATCCGCAGGATCTGTCGGATACCCTGATCGGCGGAGACGCGAATGCCTGAGGCGGAAAAGCAGAACCTGGTCCGTGCGCTTGACGATCTCTTCCGCCTCTCCGCCCTTCAGGCGGACTGGAAGGATCTCGACGAGGATGCCGTCGCCGAAAGCCTCGCCTCGCTTCTCGTGAAGACACTCCGTGCCGACTTTGCTTATGTGTCGATAGCAACGCTGCACGTCGTGGTGGAACTCGCATACGGCCCCAGCGGGCGCCTTCCACCGGCATTCGTTCCCACAGTCCGCAATTCGCTCCTTAGTGCCGTCACCGATGGCGGGAAGATCGTCAGTCCCGTCAGCGGCAATCAGGTCACCGTCCACGCGACACCCATCGGTAATCATGGAGAGGCAACCCTTATCGTCGCATCGGAACGACCGGATTTTCCGACGGACGTCGAGACACTCCTCCAGCGGATGGCCGCAAGCCAGGCCATGCTGGAGCTTCGCCGGCGCGAGACGACCGCTCCCAGCGCATATCTCGCAAGGCTCATCGAGGCTTCCTCTGACTTCATTGGCATCATGAACCTCCAGGGCCGACCGCTGTTCGTGAACCCGGCCGGCCTTCAGCACGTCGGCCTGGCCGACATGCGCGAGGCTTCGGAGCTTCATATCGCCGATTTTCTGACGATCGACGACCGTGATCAGTTGCGCTATGGCGCTTGGCATCGACTTCTCTCCGAGGGCCGCTGGACCGGCACGCTCCGGCTTCTCAATACCAAGTCCAAGGAAGCAAGGCCTTTCCTCTTCGATTGCTATCGCCTCGATCTCCCGACAACCGGCCCGGTCGCGGTCGGCATCATTGGCAAGGAAGTCTCCAGCACCTCGAAGACATTAGTTGAACTAAAGGAAGAAGCGTCCCCAGCGGTCTCCGATGAACGGCAGGAAGCGGCTGCCCGTCTACAGAGCCTTAGCGCGCGCGAACGACAGGTGCTCGTTAGGCTGGCGGATGGCCAGGCACACAAAGAAATTGCCCACGACCTTGGCATCAGCGTCCGAACCGTCGAAGTCCATCGGTCGCGGATGTTGCGGCGGCTTGGAGTAAAAACCGTCGCTGAGGCGATCAAGCTCGCCGTTCTCGCCGGTCTGAAGGAGTAGTGCCACCCGCGACGGCGTCTACACCTCGCCTTTCCCCAATAAGATCGGGCTGACGGCCTTGGCGCTCGCCGGTGCCGGTGAGACGTTAGGATGAGAAACGACATGCCTTGGCCTCGTTCGAGCAACGGCTCAGCATAGACCTGGCCACCCCATCGCCTGAAGAACGCTCCAAGCGTCTATTCTACTACGAGAAGGTCTCTTGTCCGTTGAGAGAAACTCCATAAGGGGATTCCACAAATAGCTCTTACACGTGCCATTTCATACCGTCACCCCGACCGTCCCCCTTTCTGGGCGGTGCTGTCTAGAAAGGGGTGTCAATGTTTCGTTCCTCAGGATGTGCCGACCCGGAATTTGCACAACATACCATTAGAAACCGGAAGGACATCCACTCGATCAGCATTTTGCGCACATTTCAGCGCGATCAGGACATCTTTGAATGCGATCAACATTGTGATTGGTGGTATCGCATTGTCTCTGGCGCAACGCGCAAATATCGCATCCGGAGCGACGGGCGCCGACAGATCGCGGATATCCACCTGCCCGGCGACTTCTTTGGCTTCTCGTCAAAGGCTAACCATGGATTCTCCGTCCAGGCCATAGTCGAAGGAACAACGATCGCCTGCTATCCGCGAAAGACGGCAGAAGCTCTCGCAGATTCGGACCCTGCCGTTGCCCGGCTCATTCGAGTGAGCACGTTTGCGGCGATCGAACGGCTTGAACAGCAGATGCTGGTGGTCAGCACAATGTCGGCGCCTGAGCGCGTGAAGGCATTCCTGGTGCACTTCCGGGACAGAGTTGGACAGGCTGGTGAAGATGGTCTGGCCCTCCCTATCACACGCTACGACATCGCGGACTTACTCGGTCTCTCTACTGAAACCGTCTGCCGAGCATTCACCGATCTTCGCGAGCGCGGCGCAATATCTCTGGAAGGTCCCAGACAGGTCACGATTATACGGCCAGGAAGCGGCTAACAATTAGCCTGATGCACGCTCTCCCTTCCCCCGATCTGAAGTGGCCCTACTCTTGGTGAGGACGCAGCTCTGGCGCACCATGCATCTCCTCGGGAGAGCCAGGAGCATCAGCAGTTTTCGCCTGCTTATGCTGCAGCGCATCCACTGTAGACGTTGCCGTCGTCCGCGACAGACCAAGCCCGCGGAGGGTCGCCTCGGCCATTGCAAGACCTGCATTTTGCTCGCCCGAGATCGCGCGCGTCGCACCGTGCGACAGGAGATACATGCGGTCGGCATCATTGTGCGCACGCACCAGAATCTCGACGCCAGCGTTCACTTCTCGAGCGCGTTCCAGCACACGCCGGGCTTCATAGCCGTCTGGAACTGCAATCGCGATAAGCCGAGAGTGGTCCGCTCTGGCGCCTTCCAGCACGCCCCTCGCTGCGGCATCGCCCCGTGTCACCGGAGTGCCCTCGTCTCGCAACACTTCGGCGCGACGGCGGTCGCGCTCGATCACAACATGCGGCACCCCGGCTTGTCGTAGGGTCGCGGCGACCGTTCGTCCCACCCGACCGGCGCCCACAACAATCACGTGGTCGGCCCATTTCCGCTGATGCTCTTCACTGCCAAAGCCAGACAGGCGGCCAGCCTGCGCATCCCCTCCAGCTCCCGCTCTCAATTTCGTCAAGCGCGGTTCTGCAAGGGTTGCCACCGCAAATGCAAACGGATTGAGGGTGATCGAGAGCAAGGCTCCGGCGAGGATCAGATCACGGCCTTCCGTTGGCATCAGCCCCAGCGACACACCGAACTCGGCAAGTATGAAGGAGAACTCGCCAATCTGCGCCACGGCGGCCGAGACGATCACCGCGGTTGAAAGCGGATAGCCGAGCACGAGAACGATTGCTGCGGCCGCAAGAGCCTTACCCACAACGATCACCAAGACCACAGCGATCACTGCCAATGGATCCCGGATGAGGACAGAGGGGTCGAACAGCATGCCGACCGAGACGAAAAACAGCACCGCGAAGGCATCCTGCAGCGGCAGAGACTCGGTGGCTGCCCGATGGCTCAATTCGGATTCACTGAGCACCACACCTGCGAAGAAGGCGCCAAGTGCGAAGGACACCCCGAACAACTCCGCCGATCCACAGGCAATGCCGAGTGCTATCGCCAGGACGGCCAGCGTGAAGAGCTCCCGAGAACCGGCGCGCGCTGCCTGTTTAAGCAGCCAGGGTACGACGCGCCGACCGACCACCAGCACGAGCGCCGTGAACGCGCCCACCTTAGCCAGCGTCAGCCCGATCGCGAACCCGAGATTCGTCGCTCCCGCCTGGCCTACCGCGCCTGAATCATTCGTCCCCACCGGCGCAGCGAAAGCCGGCAGCACCACCAGCGCCAGGACCATGGCGATGTCCTCGACAACCAGCCAACCGACTGCAATGCGTCCGTTGGCAGAGTCGAGCAGGTTCATCTCATCGAGCGCGCGCAGCAGCACAACAGTGCTTGCAACCGAAAGCGCAAGTCCGAACACCAACCCAGCGCTCAGGTCCCATCCCCACGCCTTTGTCAGGACAGTACCCATGGCCGTGGCCCCAGCGATTTGGATGATTGCGCCTGGAACCGCGATCCGACGAACGACAAGGAGATCATTAAGCGAGAAATGCAGCCCAACCCCGAACATCAGAAGGATGACACCAAGTTCGGAGATTTGGCCCGCCAACCCCACATCGCCGATAAACCCGGGCGTGTTCGGACCGATTGCAACCCCGGCCAGCAAATAGCCAATCAGAGGCGGCAGGCGCAGGAACCGTGCAATCAGTCCCAGCCCGAAGGCAAGCACCACCCCGAGGGCCAGCATTGCGATAAGCTCGGTCTGGTGATGCGGCATGGTGTTGTGCGATCAATTGGCCATCACGAAAGAGAGGTAAGCATTTCAACACGAAAGTCGAATTGATTGACGACAGCTCCTGACTTGCAACGGATGCTGCCTCGTCGCGGCCCTTCGCGTGACTAGCGGAGGTGAGAGAGGCGGGCCCACCAGCGCCGGCTGCGGTTCATCGCGCTCTACGATGTGATCTGACGGGCCGTCTGACCTGACTCCCCAGCTTCCTTATACGGTCACGCTTCGATCTGCGTCGTGGCCTCGCGTGCACCGTGGTAAGTACAAATGCACCTGGGTCCCAGTTCCCAATTCGCTGTCGATGCGGACTTGGCCGCCCGACTGTACGACGAATCCATAGACCTGGCTCAATCCGAGACCTGTGCCCTTGCCGTCGCCTTTGCGGGTAAAGAAAGGCTCGAACGCCCTGGCCTTCGTCTCGGCGTCCATGCCGATCCCTGTGTCCTTGACCGTGACGCGGATGAAACCCGGCTGGTCCTCGGGCTCGCTCCCGTCCGCTGCGACGCTGGTCTCGATCGTCAGCGTGCCGCACCCATTCATGGAATCCCGTCCGTTGACTGCGAGATTCAGCACCGCGACGTCGAGCTGGTCGGCATCCAGCTCAGCGATCCCGACGTCCTCGCCCAGCTCGGTCCGAATTGCGATGCCCCTGCCTAACGTCTGGCCGAGAATGGATGCTATCGACGCAATTCGTTCGTTGACGTTCACGATCTTTGGCGCCAGTGCCTGATTGCGCGAGAATGCCAACAGATGTCCGGCGAGCGCCTGCGCATTTTGCGTACGCTGCATGATCTCGTGGATGAGCGCGTCCACATCGGCCGATGGCGCTCCCTCCCGCAGCTTTGTGCCGATCAGCCGAAGGCCGGCTTGGACGACCGTGATGAGATTTCTAAAGTCATGAGCGATGCCGGCCGCAAGTCTGCCCAGCACCTCCAGCTTTTGTAGTTCGCGCAGACGCTGTTCCTCTGCGCACTCAGCAGGTGCGTCTCCCAAGTTGGTAAAAAGGCCTTCGGTCATGCGTTGGCCGCTGCTACTGGTTTCATCCTGGCCAGCGCGGCGAGCTCCTTATCGTCGAGCGTCTCCCTTTCCAGGAGCTTTCGGGCGATCCGCTCCAATGCATCTCTGCGCTCGCGCAGAAGTCCGACGGCCCTCTCGAAGGTTTCGTCCACGATGCGCTTCACCTCTTCATCGATCGCTGAGGCGGTTTCCTCGGAATAGGCACGCTCCTGCGGACCGTAGTAGGGTTGATCCGTAGCAAGGTAGGAGCGGCGGTCCTTCTCCAGCGCGACGTGGCCGAGCCGGTCCGTCATGCCATAGCGCGTGACAATGGCGCGTGCGATATCGGTAACCTTGGCGAGATCGTCTGCGGCTCCCGTCGAAAGATGCCCGAATATGATCCGTTCCGCAGCGCGTCCGCCGAGCAACACCGCCATCTTGTTTTCCAGTTCTTCCCGGGTCATCAGAAAGCGATCCTCCGTCGGCCGCTGGATCGTGTAGCCGAGCGCGCCGACGCCGCGCGGGATGATGGAGACCTTGTGGACCGGATCAACGCCGGGCAGCGCCATGGCCACCAGCGCATGGCCCGTCTCGTGATAGGCGACGATCTCGCGCTCCTTCGGGTTGAGCAGACGGTTACGCTTTTCCAGCCCCGCCACGATGCGCTCGACCGCGTTGTTGAAGTCCTCCATCGTCACGGCGTTGGCCTTGCGGCGCGTCGCCAGCAGCGTCGCCTCGTTGACGAGGTTGGCGAGGTCGGCGCCCGTGAAGCCCGGGGTGAGCGCAGCAATTTTCTCCGCGTCCACCTCTGGCGCGAGCTTCGCCTTCTTCAGATGAACGTTCAGGATCTGGACGCGGCCGGTCTTGTCGGGCCGGTCGACCAGGACCTGACGGTCAAAGCGGCCGGCGCGCAGCAGGGCCGGATCGAGAATCTCGGGGCGGTTGGTCGCGGCCAACAGTACGAGCCCTGTCGACGAATCGAACCCGTCCAGCTCGACGAGGAGCTGGTTGAGCGTCTGCTCTTTCTCATCGTGGCCGCCCACGAGCGGCCCGATGCCGCGGGCCCGGCCGAGCGCATCGAGTTCGTCGATGAAGATAATCGCCGGCGCCTTGGCGCGCGCCTGCTCAAACAGATCGCGCACGCGGGCTGCACCAACGCCGACGAACATTTCGACGAACTCCGACCCTGAGATCGAGAAGAAGGGGACGCCGGCCTCACCGGCGACGGCCTTGGCCAGCAACGTCTTTCCGGTGCCGGGCGGACCCACGAGGAGCACGCCCTTGGGCATACGGCCGCCGAGCCGGCCATAGCCCTGTGGGTCCTTTAGGAAGTCGACGATCTCCTTCAGTTCGTCCTTCGCCTCGTCGACGCCAGCGACATCATCGAATGTCACCCCCGTATTCTTTTCGACATAGACCTTTGCCTTCGACTTGCCGATCTGCATCAGCCCGCCGCCGAGGCCCCCGCCCATCCTTTTAAGCATGAACATCCAGATGCCGATGAACAGCACCACAGGGATGATCCAGGACAGGAGGTCACGCAGGAAGGTGCTCTCGATCTGCCCGCTGACGACGACGCCATGCTGTTGCAAATCGCGGGCAAGATCCTGCTCAACCCGCGTCGTGATGAACATCGACCGGCCCTCGACGGGTTGCTTGAATCGCCCTTGAATGAAGCGATCCGACACGGCCACCTCGGCGATTCTGCCGTCTCGCAGATAGCTCTCGAATTGACTGTAGGGAATCTGCGCCACCTGCGTGGCCGTCGTGAATAAATACTGGAACACCATCAGGAAGAAGAATGCTGCGATCCAGTACCAGATGTTGAATTGAGTCTTCTTGTCCATTTCCATCGCCACCTTCTCCGATCACCTGATGATCAGCAGCAGGCGGCTGCCGCTCCGCACGAGCTCAACGGCGAGTGTGGTGTGACGGTCGGAGGTCCAGCGGCGGATATCATCGAGGGACGTTACCGGCATTCGATTGATCGCCAGGATCATGTCGCCAGGGCGAAGGCCCGCACGCGCCGCGCGACTTCCAGGAGTTACGCTATCGACAATTACGCCGCCCGATCCGATCTCCCGCGCCTCCTGGCGGGAGGCATTTCGCAAGCTTGCGCCCTCGAACGCCGTTCCGGCCAGCAGAGTGGACGCATTACGCTCGCCGGCTTCGATCCGGACCTTGACCTCGCGCACGCCGTCACTACGCGCCACGGTCAGCCTGACGTCGGTCCCGACGGGCGTGAGGCCGATCCGGTTGCGCAGGTCGGCCGATCCGAGAATAGCGTGTCCGTCAACGGCAGTGACGACATCGCCAACCTGCAAACCGGCGCGCTCGGCCGGTGAGCCCGATTCGACATTGGCGATCACGGCACCCCTCATGTCGCCGAGCCCCAGCGCCTCCGCGAGGTCCGGAGTGACGTCCTGGATGCCAATGCCGATCCGGCCACGCCGCACCTCGCCGTGCTCGATCAGCTGCTTCATGACGGTAACGGCCATATTGCTGGGCACCGCGAATCCTATGCCGATATTGCCGCCAGCCGGGCTGAGGATCGCTGTGTTGATACCGATGAGCTTACCGTCCAGCGTGACCAGCGCACCACCCGAATTCCCCGGATTGATCGACGCATCCGTCTGGATGAAATCCTCATAGCCCTCGTTGTTGATGCCGCTGCGCCCGAGCGCGCTGACGATACCGGAGGTCACCGTCTGGCCAAGCCCGAACGGGTTGCCGATGGCGACGACATAGTCACCGACCTTGAGATGATCGGAGTCGCCGATCTCCAAGGCTACGAGATTGCGGCTCTCGACCTTGAGCAAGGCGATATCCGTCGCCTGATCAGAGCCGACAAGCTTGGCAGGCAGGCGCCGCCCGTCCTTTAGCGTGACCGTGATTTCCCGTGCGTTCGCCACAACGTGGTGATTGGTGAGCACATGGCCTCGCGCCGCATCAACGATCACGCCTGACCCTGCGCTCATGCGCTGCTGAGGCGGCGGCGCGTCCGGCAGGTCGAAGAAGCGGCGGAAAAACGGGTCGTTGTAGAGCGGGTTGGACGCCGCCGGCGTTTCCGAAATGACAGAGATGTTGACGACTGCGGGAGTGACCCGTTCAAGCACAGGCGCGAGCGTCGGAAGTTGCCTAGCTACGCCTGGAACCGCCTGTCCGACAGCGCCGGTAGGCAGTCCGACCACAATTGCAGCCACCACCCAGAAAACAATGATGGCTCGATGGACGACCGTATCCTTTCTGATCATGGGCAATCTCCGTTTGACCCCACGATTGGCTTCCTCCTTTCCGTCTGAGGTCAGACGGAAGAATTGCAAACCGGCCCGGCGTTCGGGCCGGGCCGGTCCTGCCGAAATACATTACGCGGTTGAGAGCGGACGGCCACGGACGAACCAGATGCAAGCGCCGGCCACTACAGCCACCACGATGCCGGCAATCACATGCGCCCACATCGCGACCGTAACCGCTGAGAAGCCAAGCACCCAGGGCGCGAGCACGGCCCAGAGGCCAACCACCAGATTGACCCACTCTTCAGCTTCATGGAATGCAAAGAGTGCAGCAGCCGCGATCACGGCGACGACAGCACCTACAATCCAGGCATTCCACGCGGCATAGGCTTCGCTCGTGAATCCCAGATACCAGGGCGAGAGCAGAAGACCGAGACCGGCAACGATGTTGACGATATCGAAGACCGTCCGGTTACTGGAAGACAGTGACCTTGCCATTGTTCATTCCTCCTTGTCGGTTGGATGCGTCACCAGCAGCCGTCTGCATGCCCCACCCGCAAGCGGTCCCGCGATGACAATCATCAGTAAAAGATCTGGCTTCGAGAGAGAGCGGCGCAGCTGCGTCGGCCCAACGCGCGGGGTACGCCGGAGGCGGAAGCAGGCGCGCGCCGTCCCGGCTGGTCAGGAACGGGGCGAGTTCCTTCTCTGTGAAGACGTTCGCAGCGATCTCGTGCAGCGCGAGGTCGACCGTGCTGGTCGCCGGCCGGGCGATCCGCGCAGGGTGCCCCCTGTTGAGCGCCCGGCTGCGCGCGGCCGCTGCCAAGGTCAGCGCGAAGCGGTTCGGCAGAACCCTTTCGCAATCAAAGACGACGGACGGGTCCATGATCGCACCTCACGCCGCCTTTCGTATGCGGGCGCCGCCGCCGTCCGCGACCTTACGTTCAAGCGCCAGCAAGGCCTGCTCGACCTCGTCCAGACGAGAGGGACGATCGTTTTCCGGCATACCCTCGTTCGTCGCCTGATCGATCAGGTACTCCGTATAGGCCCAGTTCATCAGGATGGACCGCTTGGCATCGAGCGACAAAGTCGCGTCAGCCAGAACCTGGATTGGCGAATCCCAGTGTTCCGCGCTTACAGGATCGTTTCGGTTGGCCGCGTCCTCCAGAGCCTTTCCGTAAGTTCCCTGAAGATGCGTCAGGCCGAGCTTCTTCAGGGTTGCGTCGGAGAACGAATGCGTCATACGCCCCGCGCGAGCTGCTATCGGAGCGCGGTGCACGTCGCCCTCAACGACATAGTTCAGACCTTGCCGTTCAGCGTAGCGAACCGCCGAATCGAGCGTCGGAAAGCTGAGCTCGACCTGAGTCAGCGTGTCATCGCTGCCGGTCCAACCCATCAGCGGCTCAATGAAGGGTGCGCGGCGCGGCTCAAAACGGAGCTTCCAGCCCCTCGTGCGCGCCTTTCCCGAAGTCATCACCGAACGGGACGGCTTGTAGATGTGGGCGACGGCATCCTCCGGGAAAACCGAGCGTCCCATCGAAAGTGGCTGAACCCGATTGTCGTTGAAGGGCCATGTCCGCGCCACTGTGGCTGATCCGCTATTCTCTGTCTGTCTGATGTTCTCCATCATTTCCTATCCCTCCCATTCTGGCGAAGAATGCCGCTGACGGCGGCCAGTCGGCCCGCCGCCAGCAGTCAGGCCTGTCAGCTTTTAATCGCTATGCGCTTCACCTGCGACTGCGCCTTCGCGCTCTTTGGCAGCACGATGCTCAGCACGCCGTTCTTGAAGCGCGCGTCGATCTTGTCTTGCTCGACCTCCACGCCGAGTGGGATGCGGCGCTCGAAGCGGCCATAGAATCGTTCCGAGAACTGCTTGTCCTTGTCCTCGATTTCCGAACGCTTCTCGCCCTTCAGCGTCAGCACGCCGTCATCGAGCAGAACCTCGATGTCCTTTTCCTCAAGGCCGGGGACTTCCGCGTTCACCTTGATCTCCTTGTCGGTCTCGGAGATCTCGACATTCGGCCAGGCCGCGCTGAACGACGACAGCGAGCCGAAGGCCGGCAGGCGGCTGTCGAACGAGCGGAAGACGTCGTCGAAGAGCCGATTCACCTCGCGGTGTAGCGAGAGAAACGGGTTGCGATCGTCGTCGCGAAACACAGTGGGGGCCTGGTTGCTGGAGCGACCCCACGGAATCAGATCACGCACACTCATACTGCTTCTCCTTCTGTTCGTTGTTTGGCAAAGCTTTCCCGTGGCGCCGGGCAACGCTGCCCGGCACCTTTCAGAAACCGCGTTGACGGAAAGCCTCAGGCGGCGAGCTTCTCGGGCTCGGCCTGTCTGGCCTCGACCCTAGGCAGCGTCTCGCCAGTCGCGATCGCGATCCGGCGCGGCTTCATTTCCTCGGGAATTTCGCGCTTCAGCTCGACCGTCAGCAGACCGTTGACAAGGCCGGCGCCGACGACCTTCACGTGGTCGGCAAGCTCGAAGCGGCGCTGGAAGGCACGGCCCGCAATACCGCGATGCAGATATTGCCCGTTCTCTTCAGATTCGCCGGACTTGTGGCCCGCCACCATGAGCATGTTCTGCTCCTGCGTGATGGTCAGTTCGTCCTCGGTGAAACCGGCCACCGCCATGGTGATGCGGTACTCGTCCTCACCCGTCTTGACGATGTCGTAGGGCGGCCAATTGTCGATGGACGCGACGCGCCTCGCATTCTCGAGCGCGTTCAACATTCGGTCGAAGCCGACGCTCGACCGGAACAAGGGAGAGAAATCCAAAACGGTGCTCATAGCCACATCCTCCTTGAGCAACATGGATACAAGACTTCACAGCGAACGCCGGGCGCCGTTGGCGCCCAACCGATCGCCGCCGGCCCCGGAGTGGCAGCCGGCGTTTTTTGATTTAGTTCGGCGCTTTAGCGGTTCAAGAGGCGAAGCCCCCCGATCAGCCTATGTTCGAACAGACCACCAGGCGCTCGACCCACCCGTGCAGCGTGTTCGCGTCGGTCAAGCCGGCTTGCCGGGCTGCCACCTTGCCTTCCGAAAAGGCCAAAAGAGCCGGGATTCCCTGGACCCCATATCGGCGCGCCGCCTCAGGATTTTCATCGACATTCACCTTCGCGAACCGGGCTCTCGGCTCGATCGTTTTCGCGGCTTGGGCGAAGATCGGCGCCATCGCCCCGCAAGGGCCGCACCAGGGCGCCCAGAAATCCACGACCACCGGAATGTCGGAGTTGGCGATGTGCCTCTCCAGTCGGGCGGCATCAAGCTCGGCCGGCGTTCCTTGGAACAGCTTCGCGTGGCACCGGCCACACTTTGCCGCCTCGGCCGGCCGATTCACCGGCACGGCATTGATACTGTCACAGTTCGGGCAAACGACGCGACGTTTCTCCATCGACGTGATTCCTTGTGCAAACACTTTCCCTTCATTTGGGGAGCGTTCGCACCGGCTACCACGAGTGGCATCTCTCAAATGCCGTCCTTATATCACCACTGCTCGTGGCGTCGTCCGGCGTTCACGGCACATCACTCAAAGGAACGAAAGGATACAGGTTGAAGAAGGAGGTTTAGCCATGGACAGCCATGCAGGCCCTTTAAATGTCCGGCCGAGCCGAATTGAGCAGCTTGAGGCTGATTTTGCTTCACTTGCGCCGCAGCTTCCCGACAGTGCCGAAAGGAAGGCTTTGTCCGTCCTTCATGGCATGGTGCAGGAGCTCTGGCGCATCCAGGTGTCCGGCAATGCGAGGCAGGTCCGGTCCGGCCCCACTATCGATGACATCGTCGATCTCCATGAACACGCGCCCCCGATGGAGGGCGATGCTGTCAACACGCCGCTTGCCGTCGGAGAACCCGCGCCCGACTTCGCGCTTCCCGACGCGAATGGCCGCACCATTCGCCTGTCCGACTATCGCGGCCGGCGTGTCGTCCTCGCCTTCTATCCGCTCGACTGGAGTCCGGGGTGCAGCCGCCAGCTCGATCTTTATCAGCACGAGCTCGATGAGTTCCGCAAGCGCGGCGCCGAGGTGATGGGCATCTCCGTCGATAGCCTTTACAGCCATGGGGCGTGGGCGGCCGTGCGCGGGCTGACCTTCCCGCTGCTCGCCGACTTCAATCCGAAGGGCGACGTCGCGCGCCGCTACAAGGTCTGGCGCGAGGCCGACGGCTTCTCCGAAAGGGCGCTCTATATCGTCGACGAGAACGGCATCATCCGCCACGCGCAGGTCTCGCCGAAGCTCCAGCACGTCCCCGACATCTACGAGTTGTTCAGCGCACTGGACCAATTGGCAACCCCTAAGGCGGCTTGAGGAGATTGGATCATGTATGCGTCAACCTACTCCCCCTTTGCGTACCGTCCGCAGGTTGCGGACGTGGCCGTCTATGGCAGCCGCTGGTGCGGCATCACCATGATGGTGCGCCGTCATCTGGACCGGGCCGGCATCCCCTATCGGTTCATCGACTGGGACCTCCATCCCGAAGCGCGCGACCAGCTCGAATGGCTGGCGGGTGGGCGGATCGGAAGCCCGACTGTGACGATCGGCGGCCAGGTGCTCGTCCAGCCGTCGCTGCGGGAGCTCGACTGGGCTCTCAGCCGAGCGGGATATCGTTGAAGCACGCAATTTGACCGCGACGGCCGGCGACCGAGATCACAACGTCTCCGCCGCGCGGTCGTCGCCCACCACGACAAGGACACGACGGAGGACAGACAATGACCGAGGAGGAGATCACCGCCATTCTCGGGCCCGTCGACGAGATCTTGATCGCGGAGATCAACCAGACGGGAGCGACGTCCGAAGAGCTGGCGGAAGCGTGGGCGTGGCTCAACGCCGATGAGGCGCTGATCAACGAGGGGCGGCCCCATCCCTCCGGACGCGTCGGCGCGCTTGTTGAAATTCTTGAATCGATCGAGCCCGATCCGGACGCGTAACGCTCTCCAGTCTGGCCGAGCACATGGGCCTTCAGGGCTCGTCATCCACCGCTCTATGCCATGCCGGCCTTGCGTCAAGGAGGCAGACTGAAACCGTTCCCACGTTCACGGGCTTCGCGCTCGCGAATCTCCTGTGCAATCTCGAGACAGGCGAGCAATTCGACATAGCTAGGAGCGCTCCCCAGTGAGCTGAGGTGCAGGCAGCGCGTGCGATCCGCCGGCGAGAACTTAGGCCACGAAGCCTTCAATTGGTCGCTCGCCTCCCGCTCCCTGTCTAGACATATTCGTAGGTATTCCGGCTCTCGGAGAAGCTCGGCGATCCCGCGGCAGAAGGGTTCGGCACTAAAGTTCGGCACGGGTCCTCCCGCCAGCACGAGAAGCACCATGGCCGCTCCTTGCAAAGCAGACGGCATGCTACTTCATCACCTCTATGGGCGAAGCCCTTTGACGCCGCGCGAAGAGATCAGGCGGGGTTCGTCCCCCCGCTCCACTTGCGGATTTTCTTGGGGCAGCTCGTGAAGGCGGCGCTGCTCCGATCCGCTCGACGGATGGCCATCCGCCGTCGCTTTGGCACAATTTGGTTTGGTGGTCCGGAGGACGAGGAAGCCTTTCCGGCCGTCGCGTGATCGCGTTGTCAAGCGCATCGAGGCCGCGGAGCGGATAGCAGACGGCTTCATCATTCCGGTCACCGCGAAGGAGAAACCACAACAGGATGAGGTCGTGGCCGTGGGTCAGCCCTTCCGGCCGTTTGCCAATAATCCTGGAGGCTAGCAAGATGTTCACAGGGGCGGTTCTCTCCATGGCATTCGTCTCGCATATGAGCGTTGCCGCAGCATTTCCGTGGCTCGCGTTGCAGAGCATCGCGCTCAGAAGCCTGCAGACTGCTCCAGTTAAAGGTCAGTCCAATCCCGCGCTGCGCGTTCCGAATTGGGAGCGATCGGTGTCGGCAGCGGAAGTCGGATCTGATCCCGACGCGCTGATCAGGGAGCCGGAAAGCAGGAAGGCTGCGTAGGCGGCGCCAACGTTTCCCAGCTGCGCTCCGCGTCTTGCGATTATGGCAACGCGCCCGTGCCGTCATGCTGCCGGCTTTTCTCCGACTACCACCCGAAGCAACTCTGACGCGGCATGGTGAGCCTCGGCCCATCCCGACCTTTGTTTGCACGACCTCCATATCGTTCCCGCTGCTCACTCGTTGCATCGCTCTCGCGAAGCCTCACGTGGCTGCCGTGGGCATTCATCAACCGGTTGGCGATGTTAGCCATCAGATCGCATCGGCTTCGCTACTACCACTCTCGCTGGTCTCAGAAGGCGTCCATGGATAGTGAAGCCTTCTTCCAGGACCTGCGTGACAGTCCCTGGCGGGTGAGATTGGTCCGCAGATTCCATCAGCGCCTCATGCAGGGTTGGATCAAAGCGCTCTCCCAGGGCAGCGATCTTCTTGATTCCAAAGCGCTCGAGGGTCTGAAGAAAAAGGCGCAACGTTGTCGTGACGCCTTCTACCAACGCGTCACTCACCTGGTTCTCCGTCCGCCTTTTCGCGTCGAGAACGCGCTGCAGATTGTCGAGAATCGGTAAGAGCTCGCGCGAGAATTCCGCTACGGCAAATTTGCGCGTCTCTTCCATGTCACGATCCGCCCGTCGCCGAACGTTCTCAGCTTCAGCCAACGCACGCAGCAGGCGATCTTGGAGCGACGCATTCTCCGCGAGCAACGTTCCAATATCTACGGCCTCGGTTGCGACTACCTCATCTTCTTTGTTGTGTGGCGACGACATGCTCGCTCCTGACCCATCTCATGAATCCCGATCCTCGGCGGCGTTCGTCAGCCGGCCTGAACAGACTGCCTTCGGCCGACCATTCGCACAGGCTAGGAACAGCCGCCCTGACAACCGTCAGTTCAGCTGTAGGGGGCGCCTAGCCGAAGTGACGCACCGCGGATCGGCCGGCCGGTCCCATTACTCGTCCGAAGGCCCTGCAGACCCAGCCCGCGCGCTGTAGAAAGTCGGGGCGAACCATCGAGACCGTGGCCAAGCTCGCGCTGGATATTCGATCTACGCGTGAACTATGCGTGGTCGCGGATTTCGCGCGTGCCCCTTTCCGGAACGTCGATCTGGTCCTTGCGGTCTTGTTCGCGAACCAGCCAGTAAACGGCGCCTAAGGCAATAATGGCTGCAGCCAACGCCAAGACGTGGCTTGCTGTCGTTGTCGAAATATCAATGATGATAAACTTTCGAATCACCGCCAGCATTGCGATCAGAACAACTGCGCGGACCTGTACAACGCTCTGCTGACGCCTGACCATTATCAAGATCGAATGCTTGAACTCCAGAGCGATAATAACGGTCAGAATCATTCCGAAGACGGTTTGAAACACCGCCGGATCTGTCGGGTCGAAACTTGACAGAATGAGGCTGAACAAGACTTTGGCGGCCAAATGCCAGACAGCAGAAGCGATGACGACGATGATCAGCCCAGTCAAAGCCAGCACGACCACCTGCTCGAACTTCTCGTAGGTGCTCGCCAAATGCCATTGCGCTGTGTTGATATCCAACCGTTCGAGCAATTTCACAACCCGCTCCCTCCGCACTTACGCGACAACACGATCTTCAGGGCGGCAAGCAGGTCACGGTTCGTCGTTCCCCTTCAGCAGAATGGGGCGCCGACTACGGACTTCCGCCAAGATGCGATGCTGCAGCTCGGTCGGCTGCACGCCGATCGCATCGCACAATTCGCGCAGTGTCCTGCGCAGACCATGCATCTGATCGATGAGGTCCAGGATGATTGCAACGCCCTCCTTATTGACGCCCAAGTCGTTGCGCAGGTCTTGGATCAGTTGCACACGTGAGACGTCCATTTCCGAGAAGGCCCGTCCCTGCTCGGTTCGCCGGGGGCGCAGCCACCCTTCCACAACCCATGCCTCGACGGTCTCTTGACTGAGACTCACGCGCAGCACGAACTCGTCAAAATCGAGCATTCATACCCCCATGCCGCGACGCGGATCGTGCGTCTTGCCGGCGGCCCATCCTTGTACGAACCGCTCCAGCTCCGGGTCGGGCTTCTCCGGCAGAACGACTTTCAGCCTGACATATTCATCACCCCGCGTTCCGTTCCCCCGCGGGACGCCCTTGCCGCGCAGGCGCAGAACGGTCCCGGAATTGGAGCCTTGGGGAACCCTCATCGTCACCGGCCCAGCAGGCGTTGGAACTGAAATCTTGCCCCCCATGACGGCTTCGGTAAGCGAAATAGGAAGCTCCAGGTGGATGTCGTCCCCCTTGCGGGTGAAGATCGGATGAGGTTTGACGGTGATCTCGATAAAGGCATCGCCGGGCGGGCCGCCGCCGACGCCGGCGCTTCCCTTGCCGGTGAGCCGCAGTACCTGCCCGTCGCGCGCGCCCGGCGGAACGGTCACGTCCACCGTCGAGCCGTCGGCGAGGGTGACACGGCGCACCGCACCGTTGACGGCCTCCAGGAATTCCACCGGGAGGCGGTAATGCGCATCCTGCCCCCGCATTCTCAGGTTAAAGCGTCCGCCGCGACCGAAAATGCTGGAGAACAGGTCACCCTCGTCGCTGAAGTCCGAGAAACCCTCCGCCGTGGCGTAGGGATGCTCGCCGGCGCCCGCTCCGGCAAAATCCCGGTAGTAGCGCTGGCGCGGGCGCTCATGGCCCTCGGCGTCGATCTCTCCGCGATCGAAGCGCGCGCGCTTTTCGGGATCGCTCAGCAGGTCATATGCCGCCGAGGCCGCCTTGAACTGCTCCTCGGCCTGCTTGTTGCCGGGATTGAGATCGGGGTGCAGCTTCTTTGCCAGCTTGCGGTAGGCCTTCTGGATTTCCTCCTGACTGGCCTCCTTCCTCACGCCCAGCACCCTGTAGGGATCTTCGCTCAATCAACACTCCGTCGCGGTTCGATAGAGATCTATATTCTTGCCCTGAATATGAGGAGGCTACCGGGAAGCGCAAAACCTGGTCATCGGCGAGGCGAAGCCCGCCCTCATGATGAATCGCTTCGCCTATTCAGGCGGCCACGACAATGACGGTCGTCAATTCACGACCGATCTGCATCAGGCACAATGTGGTTAGCCCATAAATCACCGCGCGGCGTTTTCGGATTCCGCACGGAGGCGACACGTTGTGTCCTAGCCTCCTGGAGCACCACTCGCCATAACCACACAGGAGATTCCGCATGTCCGTCCGACAACTCTCAAAGAGCGAATGGCAATCGTACTGCGATCGCGTATCTAAAGGGTTGCAGGGAAAGCGTGCTCAGATCGAGGTCGCTGCACTACACTTGGGGGATCAAATCGCCACGAAGTGGGTTCCGATCTTTGGTATTAGCTATGATCCCAAAGACGATATCGTCGAAGTCGCCCTTGAGGGCCTGGATCACTTGATACATCGACCGCGCAGTGTGACTGTAGACGAAGGCACCACCGGCCTTTCCAGCGTTGAGGTCCTTGACGGCGAGGGGCGGAAGCAAATCGTCAAGCTCGCGGAGCCGCTCATGCTTCCGCCCCCGGCAAGTAACGTGGCCCCGACACCCAGCCCATAACTGATCGGCGCTCGGGCGCTGCCCGTCACGTTCACGTCGTCGTCACCACGCGGACCGGCCCTCGGCGCTGCTGCACGTCGACGACCACCTGCGAGCGGGACCTGCGCAGCGTGACGTCCGCCGAACCTCCATCGAGCACCAGATTGCGGATGGTGACCTCTTCGAGGAACGCCGGCAGGACCGGCTCGTCGAACCTGATCTGAATCCGCTCCGCATCGAAACCGAGCCCCAGGCAAGACTGGAGCATGAACAAGGGCGCTCCGGCCGCCCAGGCCTGCGGTGTACAGGCCACGGGATAGAAGGTCGGACCCCTGGTCTGCTGACGCGCGAAGCCGCAGAACAGCTCGGGCAGGCGCCGAAGATCGATATAGGTCGATGCCGCGAACAGGCCTTCGAAAATCCGAGCCGCTTCACGCTTGAAGCCGTAGCGTACAAAGCCGGCGGCGATCAGGGCGTTGTCGTGAGGCCAGACCGAGCCGTTGTGATAGCTCATCGGATTGTAGCGCGCCTCGGTGGCGGCCACGGTGCGCACGCCCCAGCCGGAGAAAACCGCCGATCCCATCAGGCTCCGCACCACCGCTTCCGCGCGCTCCGGAAGCGCCAGGCCCGTCAGCAGGACATGCCCTGCATTGGAGCCGCGTACCCGGCAGGGCCGCTTGTCTCCGTCCAGCGCCATCACATAGGTGCCGAGTGACTCATCGAAGAAGCTTGCGTCGAAAGCAATCCTGATCGCTTCCGCCCGCCGCTCAAAGCCCTCGGCCTGCTCCGGACGCCCGGCAGCTCGCGCGATAGTGGCTGCCGCACGCCAAGCCCCGTACGCATAAGCCTGCACTTCCGCGAGCGCGATCGGTCCCGTGGCAAGGGAACCATCGGCATGGAAGACCGAATCGTGGCTGTCCTTCCAGCCCTGGTTGACCAGGCCATCAGGATTGCGCCGGCCGTATTCGATGAAGCCGTCGCCGTCGCGGTCGCCGTGCCGGTCCATCCAGGACAGGGCCGCCTCGATATTCGGCCAGAGGCGATGCAGCGTGAAAGCGTCGCCCGTGCGCTCCAGATAGGCGCCGGCCAGCATGACGAAGAGCGGCGTCGAATCGATGCTGCCGTAATAGCGGCGGAACGGCACCTCCTTCAGTTCGGCCATCTCGCCGTAACGGACCTCGTGCAAGATCTTGCCAGGCTCGGCATCAGCCGTCGAATCGAAATCGGTCGCCTGGTTCGCCGCGAGATGAAGCAGGACGCCGCGCGCGATCGCCGGATCCAGCCAAAGGGTCTGCAGCCCCGTGATCAGGGCGTCGCGGCCGAAAACTGTGCTGAACCAGGGAATGCCAGCATAGGGAAAAGGTCCCTCCGGCGTGTCCGTGACCAGCATATTGAGGTCGGACACCGAGCGGCGCACCGCTTCGTTGAAGATTTCGTTCGAGGTTTCGACGGCCGCAGCCCGGGCCGACGACCGCCGCAGCGCAGCCCGCGCATCCCGCAGCGCCACGCCGAAGCCGCGCCGCAGCGGCCCGCCGCCGGCGCCGTCGCAGGCGATCTCGATCACCATCGTCCTGACCTGGCGCGGCGCGAGGTCGAGCACGAATGAAGCATGGCCGGCGCTGATCTCCTGTGGCGCGGGATCGAACCGGAGCGTCGTCGTCCGCCGACGGCCGTCGAGGCCGAGATAGGCGAGGGTCACTCGATCGCCTTTCACCTCCGGAGGTTGCATGTCACCCCGGCGCTCACGCCGCGCCCCGCGCACCTCGAACAAGTCCGCGAAGTCTGCGGAGAAGGCGAGCTTCAGGGTGATCTGGTGCGGGCGCACGTCGAAATTGCGAATTGCCAGGCGCTCGTAGCACACCCCCTTCCACAGAAACCGGGATCGCCGCAGGTGCACGAGGTCGTGCTCGAGAACGATCCGCCCTTCATCGTCGCTGATGTCGGGGTTCGTGAGATCGCAGGTCAGCGTTGCATTGTCGTCGCGCAGCGTCGAGGAGAGCAGGAGGGGATGCTGGCCTTCGATCGTCAGATAGAGATGCGAAAGATACCGTGTGTCGCGGTGAAACACGCCCTCCGGGCTTCCCGGCCATGAGACCGCGTCACCGTTGTGATCGAACACGGCAAAGGTATCACCATGCTTGAGCGTTCGAGGCCGGCGATCCTGCAGCGACGTGGCCACCGGAATAAGAGACTGCGCGGTCGTGTCATCAGCACCAATTGGCACGAGGGCACGAGCAACCGCATCGACATTGACGTGCTTCATTGCCTTCCCCCGTTCAAGCGACCGCGCCTAGATCCATCTGCCCGGAGTTGCTCACGCCCGGTGCCGAAAGCCCGGCACTGCGCAAGATCACACGCCGCACGGAGGGTAGATTCCGATAGATGTCGACATACTCCCTGCCCATCCGCTCAACCGTGAATCGATCTTCAAAAGTCGCCCGGACCCTGGCGCGGTCCAGGCTGTCCACCCGCCGAACCGCATCGATAGCCTCATCGAGATCGCGAACGACGAAGCCGGTCACGCCATCATCGATGACCTCCGGCACCGACCCGCAGCGGAAGGCGACGGTCGGCGTGCCGCAGGCCATGGCTTCGATCATCACCAGGCCAAACGGTTCTGGCCAATCGATCGGGAACAGGAGCGCGCGGGCATTCCCGAGGAAATCCGCCTTTTGGCGCTCGTTGATCTCACCAATAAATTCTACATTCCGGTGATTTGCCACCAGAGGACTGATGAACTCATCCCAATAAGCTTGGTCTGTCTTGTCGACCTTAGCGGCGATCTTGAGAGGAAGTCCGCTGCGCGCGGCGATCTCGATCGCCCGGTCCGGCCGCTTCTCCGGCGAAATCCGGCCGAGGAAGGCAAGATAGTCTCCCTTCGGCTTGGCCGTGAAGGGCAGAAGGTCTTGGGGCAGACCGTGATACACTGTGCCGGCCCAATTCACCGGCGGCATCGGGCGACGCTGCTCGTTGGAGATCGAGACCAAAGGATAGCGCCAGAACATCGAATAGAACGGCTTCAGATCCGCAAGGTCCAGCCGCCCGTGCAGCGTCGTGACGACCTTGTCGGAGAAACTGGCGAGCATGGGATAGTGCAGGAGATCGATATGGAAATGCAGCACGTCGAAGTCATCGGCGCGCCGCCGGACCTCCTCCAGCATCATCATGTGGTAGGGAAGAGGATCGCTGACCGCAGGGTTGAGCCTTAGTGCGACATCACAGCATGGCACCAGCCGTGCGCTGGTCTTGGAGTCGCCGCTGGCAAACAGCGTGACGTCGTGTCCCTGCCGCACCAATTCCTCGGTCAGGTAGGCTACGATCCGTTCCGTCCCCCCATAGAGGCGGGGTGGGCAGCGTTCCGCGAGCGGGGCGATCTGGGCGATCTTCATCGACAATACCTCCTCGATTGAGCAAAGTGTTGACAATGAGCCGCATCGGGAGAGGCCCGGTGCCACCCCGCAAGGCGTGGCTAGCCTCCACGATGTCCGAAGCCATCCGTCGCTTCCCAAGGACCGGCATGTCCGCATCCTCGGTTCGCGCGACTTGGAGATGGCGGCCGTCTGGCAGGACCCTCCTTCAGCAGTTGGTTGCGCGCGCAGTTTGGACCTGTGCGACGTACGAATTAGGAAGCGGTCGCGCCATGTTCAAGAAATCGCTCAGCTTTTGCCGCGGGCAGGCTGAACGCAATCTTCGGGCGTGACGCACCGCTGCTTCCGTCGCGATCCAACCCGGCGCCAGACGAATACCCTTGGGAGACACTTTTTCGACAGGATCTTTGCAGGTTCAAAGTCCCGCCTTCCGGCCCGCGCGCGGGGCGGTCAATACCGTAGGAGCGCGCTCATCGGAGCGAATTTGCCAAGCCGGGCCTGTGTCTCCGGATGACGCATGAACGCGACGCGCGCGGCGCTGTCGAGGGCCTGCTGGGCAGCGGCATCCACGAGATCATCCACGTTTTGGAGCCCCCGGCTTTTGCAGACCGGACAGCCGTCGCCGGGCGCCTCTTGGAAGAGCGCCTTGCACTCGGCGCATTGTTCGCCGGGTGCGGCAAAGCGGTCATCGACCACGAGCGCTGCGACGCGGCCTTCGCGCAGGCAATCCAAAGTCTCCTGCACCCCGATCGCAAGCTTTTCGAAGGTGGCCTGTTCGAACTCCTGCAGGACGGCGCCTTCCCGATCGCGCCGCAGTTTTTCGCGCAGCGGACCGAGCGCCTCTCCGATCTCATGTGGAGACGCATGGATATCCACCGCGAATGCCTGCACGCGCTCGACAAGCGCCTTGGACAGGTTCTCCACGAAGGCCGCGTACATGTCCGGCGGCGCGGCCACCAGCAGATGTGAAGTCTCGAGCTCGCGCATGATGATCTCCGCCATCTGCGCAAGCGCTCTCGCTTCGTCCTTGAGCACCTGGGTGGCAAGGACATCGCGGCGGTCGCGCGGAACGCGGTCGGTCAGCATCCCGCGGATTCTCTGCCCCTTGATCCGGTAGATCTCTTCGACCTGCCCCAGGTGCTGGACGAAGAACCGGCTCCGTTCCTGCGAGAGAAGAGCGACCAGATTGCGGTCCCCTTCGCCCCAGCAGCGCAGAAGCGGACGGATATAGGGGCGCGGCCCGACATGGATCCTGTCCGCCAGCGCGATTGGCAGCGTGATCTGCCCCCATATCCCCAGCCTCTCGCAGACGAAGAAGACCACGCTCCGCCCCAGCTCGGGGAGCTGTTCGTTCAACGCCGCTTCGATGCGGTCGAGCTGCCTCCTTATGGTCTCGGAGGCCGCCTCGTCGGACTTCAGTAGCGTCTCATGGGCAAGGCTGGACAGCACGGATTGCCATCCGCTGGCCGCCCGTCTTTCCGGCGTCAGGCAGAGATAGACGCTGATGATCGGATCGTCCCTCGATTCAAGCCGCGCGAGCCCACGCAGATGCGCGGGCGACAGGAGCCTGTAGGCAGGCTCCTCCATTCGCGCGCGCGTCGTCTCAAGAATGCGATCCCGCATTTCGGGCGTCAGCGGGCGATGCACCCCCAGCGAGACGGTGAGCGAGTTCATATCGCCTCCTTCTTGGTGCTTACCAGCAGCGCATGGCCATCCTGCCAAAGCTCCGCAATTCGGCGAGCGGACAGGCCCAGGACGGATGCGATTTCTCCGACGGAGAACCGATGCACATGGCGCAAGACGAGCACCTGCCGCGCGAGCGCCGACAGTCCGGGCACCTCCCGCTCGAAGACCGCGGGCTCCGCCGCCTCGGCCGTGACGTCGGCGGGGACGATATCCTCCCACCGTAGCATCTCGTCCGGCTGATACCATTCCCAAAACGACTCATCGTCGTCGTAGATCGGCTCGGCGGGAGCCGGTGCTTCGAGTGAAACGGAGACCAACTTGCGCAGGACCTGCTCCTGCCGGACGATGCGCGTCAGGACACGGAACTGGAGACCCAGCAGCCACGGACGAATATCGAGCCCCTGCGGCCGCCGATGGCGATCGCGCCACGCGCGCAACAGGGTTTCGCCGACCACTTCCTCGGGGGAAATCTCGTCCTCGCGCAGGTCGCCGACCGCCGAATGATAGCGGACGTCCCGGCGGGCAGCCGCGAACAGCTCATCAAGATACGGACCGACCAGGCGCTGGAAGGCGTCCCGGTCACCTTGCAGCGTGGCCCGCCATAGCGCTTCGGCCGACGCATCGCGCGGCGTCGAATCGCCCGGGGCAGGTGGGGCAACAGGAGTGGGATCGTCGACGGCAGACATGGCGACCTCACCTTCAAGCTCTTGCTGTCCTCGCTCTCCCTTTTCGCGTCAGAAGCTAGGGTCATCAAAGACATAGGCAGGCTATTCATGCCTTCAAGTGTTGGCTTCCCGGCCTGACGCCGAGGAAATTGTGGTCGAATGGAGCGACAGCGACACGCCGCCCCGCCGGAGCCGCCGCAACGTTTATCCTGGCCCGGAGGTTCGTGCTGGTGGCTGAGACTGAGGCCACATTGTGCTCTAGCGTCTTCGGCGGCGGCAACGCACCTGAAGCTCAACTGAACCGGAACGCCCGACGCGGACCAATATGTGTCGTCGCATCGGGCGACCCGCTGTGCTTCCGGTTTCGTCAGTCTCGCGGCGGCGAGCGATATTTCACATCTGGCTAGCCGGAGCCGATAGGACCGATTTGTTCTGAAACTTGCGCCGCTGATGCGGCGAACCATATTGATCCTACACAAGTTGGAGAAGCTCAACCGACCTCTCGATGCCCACGAATGCCTGACGGAGATTTACCGAGCGAAGTGGTCCGCGCCGGGCGGGAGCCGCACAGCAGGCGCGGACCCAAAGTCTCCGAAATCCTGCGGTCCCTCACGGACGATACCTCACGCGAGCGTATTTCAGTCGGCGATCTGATTGTCGCCATGGGCGACCGGGCCTTCGGCCCACTGATGCTCTTTTTCGCGCTCCCGAACATCCTTCCGATGCCGCCCGGCGCCTCCGGCATTTTCGGGCTTCCGCTGACAATCCTGGCCACGCAGTTCATGCTCGGTCGTAAACCGTGGCTTCCAAGGATCGTTGCCAAGCGCTCCCTATCGAGAGCGGATCTCATCCTGATTCTCGACCGTGCGGAGAAATGGGTGACGAGATTGGAAAAGTTGCTCAAGCCGCGGCTCACGATCCTTGTCGCTCCGCCGGCTGAACGGGTGATTGGCGCTCATTGCTTGATCCTCGCGATCATTCTCGCCCTGCCTATCCCGTTCGGCAATGTTCCGCCCGCCTTTGCCATCTGTCTCTTTTGCCTGGGCGTTCTGGAGCGCGATGGCGCGTGGGTGATCGCTGGCTCCCTTGCTTTTGTGGCCACCATTACCGTCGTGGCGGGCGTCCTCTTTGCTCTGCTGAAGGGCGCGGTGCTCGTCATCAACGCCGCGTTCAACTAGAAGGAGCATGCGGCGCTTGTTGAGCAAGATCCGGGGGCGCCGGCGAAAGATAGTCTCCAATCAAGAGGGAAACAAAAGGGTGAGCCGGCTTGCTCGGCATAGGTTGCGGAATCTCGTTGAATCGGCGCTGCTGATAGCCGCGATGGCGCTGATCGTGGGCCTTTGCGCCTGGACCCTATGGGGAGCGGAAGGCCTCCTATGGGGTGTGATCGGCGCCTTCTTTGCGTTGCTCGTCACGCCGGCGATTGCTCCCGGACTCATCCTCTCGCTCTACGGCGCCACGCCGCTGTCCCCGGAAGAGATGCCGAACATCCATAGTGTCCTGGAGGAGCTGAGCCGCCGCGCAAAGCTGCCGACAGTACCGAGTATCTGCTACGTTCCCAGCCGGTCAGTCAACGCATTCACGGTCGGCAACCGCGAAGCGGCAGCGATCGCTCTCACCGACGGCATGCTGCGGACCTTGAACCTTCGCGAGCTCACCAATGTGCTGGCGCACGAGGTCGGCCATATTGCAAACAATGATCTGTGGATCATGGGACTCGCCGACATGATGAGCCGGATGATGACGATCATGTCGTATTTCAGCTTTCTGCTCCTGACCCTTAATATGCCGCTCGTCCTCACAGGGCAGGTCGTCATCCCCTGGCTGTTCATTCTGCTGCTCATGTTTGGGCCGACCATCATGAGCTTTCTGCAGCTCGCACTGTCGCGGTCGCGCGAGTTCGATGCAGATCTTTCTGCTGCGATTCTCACCGGCGACCCGCGGGGACTCGCTTCCGCACTCGCTAAGCTCGAACGTCAGGGGCGCTTCTGGGAAAATCTGTTTCTTCCCCAGCAACACATTCCCGATCCCTCGCTCCTTCGCACCCATCCTCCCACCGAGGAGCGGATCCGGCGCCTGATTGATCTGGCCGAGCGTCCGCCCGCCCGGGCTGAGCTGCCTCGACCGCCTGCCGCGGTCCTCCCCGTTCGCATGAGGCGAGTTGATCCGCCGCCACGTCGCCGTTGGTCGGGACTTTGGTACTGAGATGCAAACAATTTCAGGGAGCTGGCGCACCCGGCGAGATTCGAACTCACGACCTCTGCCTTCGGAGGGTCACACCTCTTTAGGAGAGATGTCTCGCGATCACGAAGCCGAGACTCCTTTCTATTTGCACGCCACAGTATCCGCCTGTCTGCGCGCTGAATTTCGCTCCTTCCCTTTCGGCGTCTATCGCGCTCATTTCCTCGAGAAGACGAACTGAGGAGATGATGATGGCTGACCGCAATAGCGCGCCAATGAAGCGGACCATCCGCCGACAGCAACTCCGCGAAATCGTCCCACTTGCCGACAGCACGATCTACGAGATGGAACAGCGCGGCGACTTCCCGCGCCGTTTTGCGCTCTCGCCGAGATGCGTGGTCTGGGACCTGGCCGAAGTCGAGGCCTGGCTAGCGTCGCGTCGATCAGCCCCAATCGGGCGCGCGCAGGCTCCCGACGTCAGGCAACGGCGGTCGCGCCCGGTTCGAGAGCCGGATCGGGCTCAAGCAGCGGCATCGAAGGCGGGATGAGCACCGGGACGCGCTTCTTCCCAGCGACCCAGGCGTCGATGATGTCCGACCACTCCTGCATCATGTGGCGACGCTGAACTTCGTACTCCGCCTTGTTATAGACGCCGCGCGAAGAACGACCATCCTCGTGGGCAAGACACTTCTCGATCCAGTCGCTGTTGAAGCCCAGCTCGTTGAGCAGCGTGGATCCTGTCCTTCGCAGATCATGAACCGTGAATGGCTCGAGTGGCAGACCTTCCTTCTTCGCCAATTCAACAACCGAGTAGGTTACCCGGTTGAACGTCGCGCGCGACATCGGCGCATCCGCGTCGTACCGCGACGGCAACAGGTATCGCGAATTCCCTGCGCAGGTCTTCAGCGCGATCATGATGTCGAGTGTTTGCCGCGACAGATAGACGTTGTGCGCCTTCGAACGCTTCATGCGCTCCTTCGGAATCGTCCACACGGCATTCTCGAAATCGACTTCGTCCCACGTGGCATCCTGCAGCTCGCTCTTGCGCACCATGATCTGTAGATAAAGCCGCATGCCGAGCCTGATGGTCGGCAATGTCGCGACCTTCTCGATCAGCTTGAGCATGATCCTGATCTCGGTTGGCGAGAGCGAGCGGTCCTTGGGCACGAAGGTAGCGATGGAAGACGGCCCCACGTCGTCAGCGGGGTTGGCGACCTTCTCCCCGTGCAAGATCGCGAAGCCGTAGATCTGCTTGACGATGTCGCGGACGTGGATCGCCGTAGCGGGCGCGCCCCGCTCGACGATCGCCCCGCAAAGAGCCCGGAGGTCATCCGGTGTGATCTCGGTCAGCAGCCTGTTGCGCCATTTCGGAAGCAGTTCTCGCTCGAAGATCGACCGGCGCATCGCCCGCGTGCTGTCCGCCATCGTCGGCGCCGCGGTCAGCCACTTCTCGCCGAACTCGCCAAAGCTCTTCGCTTCCAGGAGCCGGCGCTTCTCCCGCTGCTTTTCGATCGCCGGCGATCGTCCCTCGCTGATCGCCCGCTTGGCGTCGATGCACAGCTCTCGTGCTCGAGCGAGGGACAGCCCCGCCGGGCCGTACTTGCCGAAGGTGACGGTCTCGCGCCGCCCATTCATCCGGTAGTCCAGGCGAAACGTGAGTGTCCCGGACGGCTTCACCAGCACGTACATGCCGTCCCGGTCCGTCACCTTATAAATTTTGTCTTTTGGTTTCAGGTGCTTAAGAGCTGCATCCGTCAGCATTCGGGTCGCCTCCTCGAAAAAAGACCGTCAGGTCAATTTCGGGCGCCACCACGAAAATATCTCTTTTTCTTACAGCATCTTAGGTCGAAAAAAAGACCGTCACATGGCGCTCAGACCCTGACGGTATCGGATGAAATCGGATTTCGCAACGGGGAGCCGGACCGTCAGGGAGTACGTCAGCGGCGATCTCTGCCGGCCGATAGTCCCCGAACGTCTCTGTGATATTTTTATTTATTTATCAGTGCGTTACGGCGTATTCTGGCGTGCTGTAGGATAGCACCGGATGGGCCTGAATCATTCCCACTCGATCGTGCCCGGCGGCTTGCTGGTCACGTCGTAGACGACGCGGTTGATGCCCTTCACCTCGTTGATGATGCGGGTGGCGGCGCGGCCGAGGAAGGCCATGTCGAAGGGGTAGAAATCCGCCGTCATGCCGTCGACCGAGGTCACCGCCCGCAGCGCGCAGACGGAATCGTAGGTCCGGCCGTCGCCCATCACGCCCACCGTCTGGACCGGCAGGAGCACGGCGAAGGCCTGCCAGATCGCGTCGTAGAGGCCGGCCTTGCGGATCTCGTCGAGATAGATCGTGTCGGCCTTCCTCAGGATGTCGAGCTTCTCCCGCGTGATCGCACCGGGAATGCGGATGGCGAGGCCGGGGCCGGGGAAGGGATGGCGGCCGACGAAGGCGTCGGTCAGGCCGAGCTCGCGGCCGAGCTTCCTGACCTCGTCCTTGAACAGCTCGCGCAAGGGCTCGACGAGCTTCATCGCCATGCGGTCCGGCAGGCCGCCGACATTGTGATGGCTCTTGATCGTCACCGAAGGGCCTCCGGTGAACGAGACGCTCTCGATCACGTCCGGATAGAGCGTGCCCTGGGCGAGGAAATCGGCGCCGCCGATCTTCTTCGCCTCCGCCTCGAACACATCGATGAAGAGCTTGCCGATGGTCTTGCGCTTCACCTCCGGGTCGGTGACGCCCTCGAGCGCCGCGAGGAAGGTGTCGGAGGCGTCGACATGGACGAGCGGGATGTTGTAGTGGCCGCGGAAGAGCGAGACCACCTCGTCCGCCTCGCCGGCCCGCATCAGGCCGTGATCGACGAAGACGCAGGTCAGCCGGTCGCCGATCGCCTCGTGGATCAGCACCGCCGCGACGGAGGAATCGACGCCCCCCGACAGGCCGCAGATCACCCGTCCCTCGCCGACCTGCGCGCGGATCGTCTCGACCGCGGCGGCGCGATAGGCCGCCATCGTCCAGTCGCCCGAACAGCCGCAGATATCGCGCACAAAGCGGGCGATCAGCCGCGCCCCGTCCGGCGTGTGATAGACCTCCGGGTGGAACATCGTCGTATAGATGCGGCGCGCCTCGTCGGTCGCGACCGCGAAGGGCGCGTTCTCCGACGTCGCCTTGACCGAAAAGCCCTCCGGCAGCCGGGTGACGCGGTCGCCATGGCTCATCCAGACCTGATGCCGGCTGCCGACCTCCCAGATCCCCTCATAGAGCGCGCTCGGCGCCTCGACCGAGACGAAGGCGCGGCCGAATTCCGCCGCATGGCCGCCCTCGACCGCGCCGCCGAGCTGCAGCGCCGTCGTCTGCTGGCCGTAGCAGATCGAGAAGATCGGCAGGCCCGCCTCGAACACCGCCTGCGGCGCCCGCGGCGAGCCGGGATCGAGCACCGAGGCCGGTCCGCCCGACAGGATGACGCCCTTCGGCTGCAGCCGCGCGAAGGCGTCCTCCGCCTTCTGGAACGGCACGATCTCGGAATAGACGCCGGCCTCGCGGACGCGGCGGGCGATCAGCTGCGTCACCTGCGAGCCGAAATCGACGATCAGGATGGTTTCGGGCATCTCGGCTCCTCGGCGGGTTCGGCGATCGGGTTAAGCGGGAAACGGAAGTGCGGCAAGCATCGCGGCGCCGCTCAGCGCCGCGTCAGCCGGCCGACGAAGAAGCCGTCCGTGCCGGTGCGGCGCGGTGTCATGAGCAGGCCCTCGGGCCGCGGCAGGACGCGGTCGGCCGGCGGCGCGCCGTCGCCGGCGAGAAGCGCCGCGCCGTCGTCGAGCGCGAGCTCCGGCCGCGCCGCCGCGAGCCGGCGAAGCTGCGCGCCGTTCTCCGCCTCGAGCACGGAACAGGTGACATAGACGAGCCGGCCGCCGGGCTTCAGGAAGCGGACGGCGCCGTCGAGGATCGCCGCCTGCTCCTTCAGCCGCTCGGCGAGGCTCCCCGGCCGCAGCCGCCATTTGGCGTCCGGATTGCGGCGCCAGGTGCCGGTGCCGGTGCAGGGCGCGTCGACGAGGACGAGGTCCATCGCCCCTTCGAGATCGGCGAGCACATCGGCGCCGGGCCGCGGCGTGCGGATCTGGACGTTGCGCACGCCCGCGCGGGCGAGCCGGTCGTGGATGGGCGCGAGCCGCCGGCGGTCGGAATCATGGGCGTAGATCTGGCCGCGATTGTCCATCGCCGCGGCGAGGGCGAGCGTCTTGCCGCCGCCGCCGGCGCAGAGATCGAGCACCTGTTCGCCCGGCCTCGCGCCGGCGAGCACCGCCGCGAGCTGGCTGCCGAGATCCTGGATCTCGACGAGGCCCTTCAGATAGCTCTCGGTCGAGACGACGTGCGGCTCGGGCGTGCCGCGCTCGGCCCCGTAGCGGAGCGCCGCGGCGGCGAGCTCCGGCCGTTCCGGCGCGCGGCCGAGCTCCTCGGCGAGGCGGGCGGCGATCGCGTCCGCCTCGCCCTTCAGCGTGTTGGCGCGCAGATCGAGCGGCGCGGCCTGCGCAAAGGCCGCCATCTCGGCGGCCGTCCCGTCGCCGAAGACCGCGGCGAGATCGGCTTCCAGCCAGTCGGGATAGTCGCCGCGGACCGCCGCGGGCGCGGCAGCGAGCCGGTCCTCGCCGAGCGCGGCGCGGATTTCCGCCTCGAGCGGCGCGGGGGCGAAACGCTCGCCGGAGAAGAGCGCCTCGACGCCCGCAAGGCCGAGCCCGTGATGCACGGCGATGAGGCCCGCGAGCGTGGCGCGCCCCCCCTCCCCGCCCGCCGCATGGGCGGCGGAGCGCTTGCGCCGCAGCGCGTCATAGACGAGATCGCCGATCGCCCGGCGGTCCTTCGAGCCGGCGAAGCGGTGCGCGAGGCCCCAGTCCTTGAGCGCGTCGGCCGCCGGGCGGCGGCGCGCCTCGATATCGTCGAACACCTCGATCGCGGCGGCGATCCGCGCCGCGGGCGTCATCGGCCGTCTCCGTTCAAATGAGCCTCACCGCGAGATCGATCCAGAGCGCGAGAACGGCGGAGAAAGCGAGCGCGAAGGCGCCGTGCCGCAGCGCCAGCGGGCCCGACAGCGCGCCGACCGTATGGCCGATCCGGGCGGCGACGAAGAGCCAGGCGAGCACGAGCTCGAGCAGCGACACGCCGTCGACGAGGAAGAGGAAGCCGACCACGGCGAAGAAGAGCACCGGCAGCTCGAACTGGTTGGCGAGGTGCCGGCGCGCGGCGCGGCTGTCGTCGGGCTCCTTGTCCCAGGGCGCGAAGTCGGTCGAGGGGACCGCGCCCGACCGCACCGCCCGGCTCCGCGTCGCGCCGAGCCGGACATAGATGGCGAAGATCAGGAGGGCCTGCACGATGGCGGGCCAGAGGATGGCGGTGTTCAGCATCGGCGGGCTCCGTTCTCCGGGCGTCGGTCAGACATTGCTCGGATAATTGGGGCTCTCCCGGGTGATCGTCACGTCATGGGTGTGGCTTTCGCGCAGGCCCGCCGAGGAGATCCGCACGAAGCGCGCCTTGTCGCGGAAGGCGGCGAGATCGGCCGCGCCGACATAGCCCATGGCGGCCCGGAGACCTCCGGCGAGCTGGTGCAGCACGCCCGCCACCGGGCCCTTATAGGGCACCTGCCCCTCGATGCCTTCCGGCACGAGCTTCAGCGTGTCGCGCACCTCGGCCTGGAAATAGCGGTCGGCCGAGCCGCGCGCCATCGCGCCCACCGATCCCATGCCGCGATAGGACTTATAGGAGCGGCCCTTGTGCAGATAGACTTCGCCGGGGCTCTCGTCCGTGCCGGCGAGGAGCGAGCCGACCATGGCGCAGCGCGCGCCGGCGGCGAGCGCCTTGGCGAGATCGCCGGAATATTTGATGCCGCCATCGGCGATCACCGGCACGCCGGCCGCGTCGCCCGCCTCGGCGGCATCCATGATCGCGGTCAGCTGCGGCACGCCGACGCCGGCGACGATCCGCGTCGTGCAGATCGAGCCGGGGCCGATGCCGACCTTGATCGCGTCGGCGCCCGCATCGATCAGCGCCCTGGCGCCGTCGCGCGTCGCGATGTTGCCGGCGATCACCTGGACGCGGTTCGACAGCATCTTCACCCGCGTCACCGCCTCGAGCACGCGCTGCGAATGGCCGTGCGCGGTGTCGACGACGATCAGGTCGACGCCGGCATCGACGAGCCGCTCCGAGCGTGCGAAGCCGTCATCGCCGACGCTCGTCGCCGCGGCGACGCGCAGCCGCCCCTGCTCGTCCTTGGCGGCATTCGGGTTCAGCCGGCTCTTCTCGATGTCCTTGACGGTGATCAGGCCGACGCAGCGATAGGCCTCGTCGACGACGAGCAGCTTCTCGATGCGGTGCTGGTGAAGGAGGCGCTTCGCCTCCTCCTGGTCGACATTCTCGTTCACCGTGATGAGCCGTTCGTGCGTCATCAGCTCGCGCACGGTCTGGCCCGGATTGGAGGCGAAGCGCACGTCGCGATTGGTGAGGATGCCGACGAGCCGCCCCGGCCCGCCATTCGCGCCCTCGACGACCGGAATGCCGGAAATGCCGTGCGCCCGCATCAGGCCGAGCGCCTCGGCGAGCGTCGCCTCCGGCCCGATCGTCACCGGATTGACCACCATGCCGGATTCGAACTTCTTCACCTGGCGGACTTCCTCGGCCTGGAGTTCCGGCGCGAGATTGCGGTGGATGACGCCGAGACCGCCGGCCTGCGCCATGGCGATGGCGAGGCGGGCCTCGGTGACGGTGTCCATCGCCGCCGAGATGATCGGCAAGGTGAGCTCGATCTCGCGGGTGAGCCGCGTGCGCAGGTCGACCTCGCCGGGCAGCACGGTCGAATGACCGGGCTGCAAGAGGACATCGTCGAAGGTGAGAGCTTCGCGCCCGGTGGAGGATTCGATGATCGCGGCCATGCCAGACTCCGGATTGCGCGCAAGCGTCCGCGGGAATCATTCCGGCGGCGCGCTCGATTCGCGTAACGAAGGATTGGCGCGGGTCAGTAGCATGCTGCGCTGCGAATGGAAAGCGATAAGCCGCCGCCGTTGGGCCACCCTCCGGGCCGCGGTCCGGGCGCCCGCCCGCTCCAGCGCCGCGCCTCAGAATTGCTCGGAATTTCGCGAAGATCGGCGGGGTGTGGTTGCGGGGGCCGCGTCGGCGCGCCATCTGCAGACGCAAGCCCCGCGCGAGACTGCGGTTCTAAGCCCGATACCGAGCCCCGAGAGGACGCGAGACCCGTATGGCCGACCCCACCGAGGACCATGACGACATCGTCTATCCGTCGTCGATCCCCTTCGTTCTCGTCCATCTCGCCTGTTTCGCGGCGTTCTGGACGGGCGTGACCTGGGAAGCCGTGGCGCTCTGCGTCGGGCTCTACTGGCTGCGCATCTTCGCGATCGGCGCCGGCTATCACCGCTATTTCTCGCATCGCGCCTATTCGACCAGCCGCGCCTTCCAGTTCGTGCTCGCCTTCCTCGCCCAGACGACGGCGCAGAAGAGCGTGCTGTGGTGGGCGGCGAAGCACCGCCACCATCATCTCCATTCCGACACCGAGGCGGACGTCCATTCGCCCCGCCACACCGGTTTCCTCTACAGCCATCTCGGCTGGATCTTCTCCCGCCGCCATGGCGAGGTCGATCTCGTCAAGGTCGCCGATCTGGCGCGCTATCCCGAACTGATGGCACTGCACCGCTTCGAGATCCTGCCCGCGATCCTGCTCGCCGTGCTCTGCTTCGCCGTCGCCGGCTGGTCCGGCCTCGTCGTCGGCTTCTTCTGGAGCACGGTGCTCGTCTATCACGCCACCTTCTGCATCAACTCGCTCGCCCATGTGCGCGGCAAGGCGCGCTATGTGACGGGCGACGATTCCCGCAACAACTGGCTGCTCGCCCTCTTCACCATGGGCGAGGGCTGGCACAACAACCACCACGCCTATCAGTCGAGCGTGCGTCAGGGCTTCCGCTGGTGGGAGATCGACCCGACCTTCTACATCCTGAAGGCCCTGTCCTGGACCGGCCTGGTCTGGGACCTCAAGTCGCCCCCTGTCGAGGTTGTGCGCAACGAGCAGCGGCTCGGCGCGCGCGTCATCAACCGGGCCGCGGAGCAGCTCGCCGCGCGCTTCAACCCGGAGCGGATCGCCCGTGGCCTCGCCGCGACGCTGCATGCGGCCGAGCTCGCGGCGCTGCAGGAGCGGCTCGCCTCGGCCCGCCACCGCGCCGAGGAGGTGCTCGCCGCCGTCCACCTCCCCAAGGTGCCGAGCCGCGACGACCTGCTCGCCGAGGCGCGGGCGATGTTCGCCAAGACACGCTCGCTCGACAAGACACGCTCGCTCGACGCGATCGCCGACCGCGCCCACGCCTTGATGCTCGCCGCCATCGCCCGCCACCTCGCCCCCCCCGCCGACAGCCGCGCCTGACCCCCCTCTCCCGCTCGCGGGAGAGGGCTTCGCCTCTTGGCGAGCGGAGCGAGCCTGGATGCGAAGGGTGAGGGTGCACCTTTCTTCCTCGATGAAGGGAAGAGCCCTCACCCTACCCTCTCCCGCGGGGCGGGAGAGGGGAATCCCGGCGGCCGCGTTCGTGGCCCCCGCCATCCT
>NZ_JACHOO010000016.1 GCF_014199915.1 Prosthecomicrobium pneumaticum
CGCGCGGGAGAGGGTAGGGTGAGGGCTCTTCGCTTCATCGATGAAGAGAGGCGCACCCTCACCCTTCGCATCTAACCTCGCTTAGCTCGCCAAGAGGCGAAGCCCTCTCCCGCAAGCGGGAGAGGGGGCGGAGCCGACTGTGCCGACCTTCGCCCGAGGATGCGCCGGGGCGACGAACGCGGACGCTGGGCTCCCCCTCTCGCGCTTGGCGGGAGAGGGCCGGGGTGAGGGCCTTCTGCGCCCGGCCGGTCAGTTCTTCTTTCGGAAGGCGTCGAGGCGGACCACTTCGGCGCTGCCGGCAGCGGCCGGTTCGGCGCGGGGGGCCGGCTCGACGGGCTCGGGCTCGCGCGGCGCGTCGAGGAGGACCGGTTCGGTCTCCGCCTCGTCCTGCATCAGGCCGTCGCCCTCCTCCTCCGCCTCGGACTTGCCGACCTCGAACTGCAGGCCGAACTCGACGGAAGGATCGAGGAAGGCCTTGATCGCGGTGAAGGGGATCAGCAGCCGCTCGGGCACGCCGTGGAAGGAAAGGCCGACCTCGAAGGCGTGCTCGGTCACGGCGAGGTCCCAGAACTGGTGCTGCAGGACGATCGTCATGTCCTGCGGGTGCTGGGCGGCGAGCCGGGTCGAGAGGCGAACACCGGGCGCCCGGGTGTCGAAGGTGATGTAGAAGTGGTGGTCGCCCGGCAGGCCCGTCCGGGCCACCTCGGCGAGCACCTTGCGGATCACGCCGCGCAGCGCGTCCTGGGCCAGGATGTCGTAGCGGATCAGATCCTCGGCCATTCACGTCTCGTCATTGCCGGTCCGAAATCCGGCGGGCGCCGGACGGATGAAGTGGAGGCTTCTGTTGCCAGGTGCCTCCGAACCCCGCCTTACAGTGCTACCCGCAAGGACTTTGATTTCGGTACCGGCACCGCTTACGCGGCGACAGCCACCGGAGCATAGTTGTCATTCGCAACTATAGGTTCGGCCCGATAACGGCGGAACCATGCCGAGCGAAAGCCCACCCTTTACGCCCTCGTCGATCCTATTTCGCCCCCGCCGGAACCCACTCTCTCGAATGGGCTCGGGTGGAGGCGCCGGGTACCGCCCCCGGGTCCGAAGGGTTTATTACGATGGCCGTTTATCGCCATATCCGGCTCGCGCCGGCATTGCGAATATAGGGATGCGGGGCCGTTCTGAAAAGCGCTTCGGCGTCGCAGAAGGGTTTTGCCGCTAATCCGTCCCCAGCCGGCCGCTTTCGGCCCCCGGCGCGCGATAGGCGCGCAGGAAGGTGCGCACCGCCGCGCCGACCGCCCGTTCGATCTCGGCGTCGTCCGGCGTGTCACCGAACAGATGGGCGAACTGGAACTCGGTCGTGACGAGCGCGACGAACTGCCGGGCGGCGAGCGCGGCGTCGTCGATCGCGAGCACGCCGTCGCGGCCGAGCGCGGCGAAGCGGGCGGCGAGCGCCGATTCGGCGAAGGCCGGGCCGTTCCTCCGCCAGAAGGCGAAGAGGTCCGGATAGCGGCGGCCCTCGAGATGAATGAGGCGCAGCAGCGCCTTCGCGTTCCGGTCGCACAGGCAGCCGCTGACGAGCCGGCGCCCGAAGGTCGCAAGGGCCGCCTCGATCTCAACCGCCCCGCTCGGGAAGGTCGCAAGGGCGCCGATCAGACCGGCGTTCGAGCGCTCCGTGATGTCGGCGACGATCGCCGCGAACAGGCCTTCCTTGTCGCCGGCATGGTTGTATACGGTCTGCCGCGAGACGCCGGCCTCCGCGGCGATGGCGTCGATGCTCGCACCCGCGAAGCCTTCGCGGCAAAACACCGAGAGGGCGGCCGACAGAATGCGGTCGCGCTTCGCGGCATGGCCGCGCGCCGGCAGACAGGGGGGCAGGTCGAGTTCGGCTTCCATCGGGGTTCAAGATAAGCCGACGTTCGATCTTGGACAACCGTGTCCAAATTGCACTTGACCGATTGGACAGGCTTGTCCAAAAATCATCATCGACCTCCGCCGTCGCCCCCCTCCCCGGCGGCGCCGTCCCCGTTTCGCGTCGTCCGGCCTCCCCCCGCCCGCCGCGCCACCCTTTTGAGAGAAGCGTCATGAACCGCGGATTCGTGCGGAATGCCGTCGTGCTCGGTCTCCTGACCGCCGTCGGGCCGTTCGCCATCGACATGTATCTGCCCGCCCTGCCGACGATCGGCCGCGACCTTCGCGCCGACGACGGCGCGGTGCAGCTGAGCCTGATCGCCTTCTTCCTCAGCTTCGCCGTGTCGCAGATCCTGTTCGGCCCGCTCTCCGACATGCTCGGGCGCAAGCGACCGCTCTATATCGGGCTCGCGCTCTTTCTCGTCGGCTCGGTCGGTGCGGCCCTCGCCCCCGACATCCTGACGCTCAACCTCTTCCGTTTCGTTCAGGGTCTCGGCGGCGCGGCGGCGATGGTGATCCCGCGCGCCATCGTCCGCGATCTCCACACCGGCGCCGAGGCGGCGAGGCTCACTTCGCTGATCATGCTCGTCTTTTCGATCTCGCCGATCCTCGCGCCGCTGTCCGGCAGCATCCTGATCGCGCTGTCGGGCTGGCGTGCCGTGTTCTGGGCGGTCGCCCTCGCCGGTGTCGCCGGCGTCGTGCTCGTCCTCACCCTGCTGCCCGAGACGCGACCGGCCGAACAGCGGCTCGGCAGCACGTTCGGCGCCGTCATCACGGGCTATGGCCGGTTGCTGCGCGACCGCAACTTCATCGGCCTCTCCCTGATCGGCGGCTTCGGCATTGCGAGCTTCTTCGTCTATCTCGCCAATTCGTCCTTCATCCTGATCGGCCATTACGGCCTGACGCCGACCGAGTACAGCCTGATGTTCTCGCTCAATGCGGTGTCGTTCTTCGCGATGTCGCAGTTCACCGGCCAGTTCGTCGGCCGCTTCGGCCTGCCCCGCGTGGTGCGCACCGCGACGGCGCTGTTCGCGGCGAGCGTCGTCGCGCTCCTCGGCGTCTGGCTCGTCGGGCTCGGCAGCCTCCCGGTGCTCGCCGCCTTCCTCTTCGTCGGCTATGGCTTCCTCGGCCTCGTCATTCCGACGACCGCGGTGCTGGCGCTCGAGGAGCACGGCCCGATCGCCGGCATGGCGTCGGCCCTGATGGGCACGCTGCAGATGGTGTCGGGCGCGGTGATGGTCGGGCTGCTCGGCCTCTTCAGCGACGGCACCGCCCTGCCGATGGTGGCGGCGATCGCGCTCTGCGGCGTGCTGACGATCACCCTCACGGCGCTGACGCTCGGCCGGCGGAGCGTTCCACGTCCGGTGGATGTCCCCGCCGCCTGATCCATGCTCCATCGCGCGGCGCCCCCAAAACGGTGGGACGAAGCGCTAGAGTGGAGCATCCGAATCGAAAAGGGCGGCGTCCGGCAGCGGGCGCCGCATCGCCATGCAGCAATATCTCGATCTGATGGCCCGGGTGCGCCGGGACGGCGTCGCGAAGAGCGACCGCACCGGCACCGGCACGCTGTCGGTCTTCGGCCACCAGATGCGCTTCGACCTCGCCGAGGGCTTTCCGCTCGTGACGACGAAGAAGGTGCATCTGAAGTCGATCATCCACGAGCTGATCTGGTTCCTCTCGGGCGACACCAACATCCGCTATCTGCGCGAGAACGGCGTCACCATCTGGGACGAATGGGCCGACGCGAATGGCGATCTCGGCCCGGTCTACGGCGCGCAGTGGCGGTCCTGGCCGACGCCCGGCGGCGGCACGATCGACCAGATCGCGCAGGTCGTCGAGATGATCCGGCGCAGTCCGGCTTCCCGCCGGCTGATCGTCACCGCCTGGAACCCGGCCGAGGTCGACCAGATGGCGCTGCCGCCCTGCCATGCCCTCTTCCAGTTCTATGTCGCCGAAGGCCGGCTCTCCTGCCAGCTCTACCAGCGCTCGGCCGACATCTTCCTCGGCGTGCCGTTCAACATCGCCGCCTACGCGCTCCTGACGATGATGATCGCGCAGGTGAGCGGCCTCGCGCCGGGCGATTTCGTCCACACGCTCGGCGACGCCCATCTCTACGCGAACCATCTGGAACAGGCCGACGAGCAGCTCGCCCGCACGCCGCGCCCTCTACCCACGATGAGACTCAACCCCGAACGAACCTCGCTCTTCGACTTCCGCTACGAGGATTTCGTCCTCGAGGGCTACGATCCGTGGCCGGCGATCAGGGCACCGGTCGCGGTGTGATTGCGACGGGGGAGGCGTGAGGGATGGCGGACCTCGATCGGACCCAGCTGATCGCAATGGCGGGCGCGAAGATCGCAGATGCCCGCCTGCTCTTTGATAACGGACGTCGCCCCAACGCCTATTATCTCGCCGGCTCGAACTGATGTTGAAGGCGATCCTTGCCAAACGGTTCAAGGCCGAGACGATCCCGAACAAGAAGCTCGTCAACGATCTCTATAGCCATGATCTGAAGTCCCTGCAGAAACTGGCTGGGCTCGACGCGAGGCGTACGGAGGTCGAAGATCGAGACCCCGTTTTTGCTGCCTTCTGGCAAACGGTGTTCGCCTGGAATGAGGGGAGCCGCTATCTTGACCGCGGCGCGGAGGCGCATGATCTCCTGAGGGCCATCGAGGATCCGGATCACGGTGTGATGCAATGGTTGATGTCGCAGCTCTAGCCCCTGCCCTCGGGACAGTCGAGAAGCTCGTCGACCTGCTCGACCGCGAAGGGGAGCTTCCACTGCGAGCCGCTGTCTGGGCGCTCGTCGACGAGAATGATTGGCGGCTCTTCCTCGTTCCGCGGGAGCTGTCGTCCGACCGGCTCCGCCCCATGATCAAGGTCGCATGGACCCTCTCGGAACACAGCGAAGTGCTGCCCGAGCGCCACAGGGTCGACTATTCCGTCGTCGGAATGGACGATCCTGTCCTCGTGGCCATAGCCCCCTATGTGAAACCCGGCGACCGGCTTCCGCGGGAGCTCGACGGCCTCTATGGCAGCGGCCGCTTCATTGAAAAGGCGATCGTTCTCGCCTACCGGCCGTGAGGCGCCAATGGCCATGACCCTCACCATCCGCCCTGCCCGGCCGGGCGACGAGGAGACCGTTTACGCGCTGGTCCGCGGCCTCGCCGTCTATGAGAAGCTGGCGCACGAGGTCGATGCGACCGCCGCCGATCTCGGCGCCGCGCTGTTCGGGCCGCAGCCGCGCGTCTTCTGCGATCTCGCGGAGCGCGACGGCGCGCCGGTCGGCTTCGCGCTGTGGTTCTACACCTTCTCGACCTTTCGCGGCCGCCACGGCCTCTGGCTCGAAGACCTGTTCGTGGAGCCCGAGCATCGCGGCGGCGGAGTCGGCAAGGCGCTGCTCGCCCATCTGGCGCGGCGCTGCGTCGCCGAAGGCCTCGCCCGCTTCGAATGGAACGTGCTCGACTGGAACGCCCCGGCGATCGCCTTCTATACGGCGCAGGGCGCGAGGATCCTCGACGACTGGCGGAGCTGCCGCGTCGAGGGTGCGGCGCTCACCCGTCTCGCGGGTGATTGACGCGGCGCGAAAGCGAAGGCACCAACGAGCCGCGCCTTCCTCCCACGCCGGTGATGCCATGCGGTCCTTCGAAGCCTTTCTCGAAAAGCTGATCATGTCGGCCCGCTGGCTGCTCGTGATCTTCTATCTCGGCCTCGGCCTCGCGCTCGTGCTCTACGCCGTCTCCTTCGGCTACAAATTCCTCAAGGTGGCGCAGAACGTCTTCGTCTATGACGAGGCCGACATGATCCTCGCCATGCTCGGCCTGATCGACGCGGCGCTCGTCGCCAGCCTCGTCGTGATGGTGATGATCTCCAGCTACGAGAATTATGTCAGCAAGCTCGACAATGCCGGCACCGAGCTGTCCTGGCTCGGCAAGCTCGACGCCGGCAGCCTGAAGATCAAGGTTGCCTCGTCGATCGTCGCCATCTCGTCGATCCACCTGCTCCAGATCTTCATGAATGCGAACCAGTACACGAACGACAAGATCATGTGGTATGCGATCCTGCACATGATCTTCGTCGTCTCGGCACTGCTGCTCGCGTGGGTTGACCGGATATCGAACGTCGGCAAGAGCAGCAAGGTGGGCTGATGCGGCTCGCCCTGATCGCCGCCGTGGCACGGAACGGCGTGATCGGCCGCGACGGCGAGATGCCGTGGCGGCTGTCGACCGACCTGAAGCGCTTCCGCCGGCTGACATCGGGCAAGCCGGTGATCATGGGCCGCAAGACCTTCGCCGCGATCGGCCGGCCGTTGCCGGAGCGGATGAACATCGTCATCACCCGCGATGCCGGCTTCGCGGCGCCCGGCCTGATCGCAGTCGATGGACCGGACGCGGCGCTCGATGCGGCGGCGGGGGCCGAGGAGGCGATGGTGATCGGCGGCGGCGAGGTCTATCGCCTGTTCCTGCCGCGCGCCGACCGTCTCTACATCACCCATGTCGAGGCCGAACCGGAGGGCGATGCGCACTTCCCGGCGATCGATCCGGCAGAATGGGCCGTCGTCTCGTCCGAAGACATCGCCGCCGGCGAACGCGATTCGGCGGCGACACGCTATGTCGTCTACGAGCGGCGCCGGCCGGCATAGGACCCGCTCACGCTCCGCCGGCGCGGCGGTGCCGCGCCCCCCTCCTCCGGAAACACAGGGGCGGTCGCCTCAAGGCTGGGTCGGGAACTCCTGCGGAATCCGGAAGTCCTGCGGGATCAGAGGCATCGGCTCGCCGACGGCCGGCCGCGCTGGACGACGGGGCGGCGGCGGCGGATCGGGCTCCGGAGCGGCCGGAGGGGGGGCCGCGGCAACGGGCGGCGGCAGGTCGGAGCCGGCGGCGGGCGTTGGGTCCGGCGGGGCCGATGATCCCGACGGGGCGGTTCCCCGCGGCGGTTCGCTCGCCTGTCCGGACGGCCCGGGTCCCGTCGTCGCCGCGTCGCCCTGCGGGGCGTCGGGGTCGGGCCCCGCCGCATCATCCGCCTCGCGCGCGACCGGGCCTTCGTCCGCTCTTTCGATCGCCTCGCGGATGCGATCGACGAAGCCGGTGTCCGGTTCCGGCGACGCCTCCGCCGCCGGCGCGCCGGAGGACGATGGAGCGACCCGCTCTTCCGCTGCGCGTGCGCGGCGATCGGCCTCGGCCTTCTCCGCGGCGATACGGTCGGCCTCGGCCTTTCGACGCGCCTCCTCCTCGGCGCGCGCCTGCGCTTCCGCCGCCTTGCGCTCGGCTTCCGCCTTCTCCGCCGCGAGCCGGTCGGCCTCTGCCTTCTCGGCCGCGAGCCGGTCGGCCTCGGCCTTGCGGCGCGCTTCCTCTTCCGCCCGTGCCTTTGCTTCGGCGGCCTTGCGCTCGGCTTCCGCCTTCTCCGCCGCCAGACGCTCGGCTTCGGCCTTCTCGGCGGCGAGGCGGGCCGCCTCGGCCTTGCGGCGGGCTTCCTCGACCGCCCGCGCCTTCACTTCCGCCGCCTTGCGCTCGGCTTCCGCCTTCTCCGCCGCGATACGGTCGGCCTCGGCCTTGCGGCGGGCCTCCTCTTCGGCGCGAGCCTTCTCTTCCGCGGCGATGCGGGCAGCCTCGGCCTCGCGGGCGATGCGCGCCTCCTCTTCTATCCGCTGGCGCTCGGCCTCTTCCTGGCGGGCCTTCTCGGCCGCCGCGGCCTCTTCGGCGCGGCGCTCCGCCGCCTCGCGATAGAGCCGGACCATGCGGCCGAGCCGGCCCTGTTCGATCCGTTCGGTCTCCAGCCGCTCGACCTCTTCGAGCAGCTTCTCCTGCCGGCGGACGAGGATGTAGCCGGCGAGCGCGGCGACGCTGATCCGCCGCTCGGGCGCGTCGAGCGGTCCGGCAAAGGTGAGATCGACCTGCGGCACGGCGCCGGCGACCTTGTCGGCCTCGCCCGGATCGACCGTCAGCGTCCATTGGCTGTCCAGCGTCATCCGGTTGAGGTCGACCGATGCGCCGCCGATCGTCGCGGCGGCATCGGCATCGACGGCGATATTCTGCGCCCGCACCGTGCCGGCGGCGATGGTGAACACGCCCTCGGCGGAGCGGAAGGGCAAGGTTCCGGCGTCGAGATGGGCGCGGAACAGTTCGCGGATCGCGTCCTCGGACAGTTCCTGGCCGCGGTCGGCGGCGCGCATGACGGTGCCGAACGCTTCCGGATTGACGTAGCGGGCGACGCCGTCCGCAATGCGCAGCGAGCCATCGCCCGACAGCGTCGAGACGAGGGCGGTGACCGAACGCCCGGTGCCCTGGAAATTGGCGCGCAGATCGAGCGTGCCGTCGGCGACCGACCGGCCCTCCCTCTGCCAGACCAGTTCGGAGAGCTGCGCACCGTCGATCTCGATGTGGCCGGCAGCCGTCGCGTCGCCCTCGGGGTTGGCGACCCGCATCGCGCCCTTGACCTTGCCGCCGGCGAAATCGCCGCTCTTCAGGGTCAGCGCGGCGTCCCCGCCGGACAGGGAGAGCGAACCGGCGGCGTTGGCGATCTCGATGTTATCCAGGATGTCGAGGCGCTCGACGGCGAGATCGACCGCCAGATCGAAGGCATCGACCGCGGGCCGGCCGAAGGTTGCAGCGGACCAGACGCCCGCGTCGCCGAGTGGATCGGGCGGCATGCCGAGCGCGACGGCGAGCGGGAAGCCCGCGGCCGCGCGGTCGATCGCGAGACGGCCGGCGATGCGCGGCCGGCCGCCGAGGAAGCCGAGATCGAGCACGCCCGACACACGGCTGCCGGCAACCGAGGCCTGCTGGAGGGTGAGCGACCCGCTCGACCAGTTGGCGCTCGCCTTGCCCGCGACATCGACCGGCAGCGCGCCGCCCTCGCCGGGCAGGGAGACGCCGAGGAGAGCGAGAAGATCGGTCGCATCCGCGCCCGAGAGCCGGACCGGGGCGCTGGACAGCGCAGGCCAGCCGCTCTCCTCGAGCGACAGCACGCCGCCGAGGTCGAAGCCGAGCCCGGCTATCCGGCCGTTCTCGGCCTTGACCTCCATCCCTTTCGCCGGCACGCCCTCGAGCGTCACCGAGACCTCGGCGGGTCCGGCATCGATCGGCAGTGCGGGAACGCCGAACTGGCGCAGCAAGGCGTCCGAGGCCGGATTGCGGAGCACCGCCTCCACCTTGGCGGAGCCCTCCGGCCAGTCGGCGAGGCGGCCCTCGAAATGGAGCGCGGTGTCGATCGCCGTGCCGCCGGCGGTACCCGCGAGCGTGACCGTCGCCTTGGTGCCGCCGCCCTCGACCGGCGCGGCCTCGAGACCCGCCGTGAGCGTCGCGCCGCCGAGATCGGGCGCGGCGGCGGAAAACCAGCGCGCCACCCGGCTGCCGGGGAAGAGCCGCTCGACGAGGGCGGCGGCGCCGAGCGCCGAGCGCGCATCGATCTTCGCCTTCAGAGCGCCGGCGGGTGCGCCGAGAACGTCCTTGATCGCACCCGATCCTTCGATTCCCGCACCGGCGAGATCGGCGACACGGAGTTGATCGACGGTCAGGGTACCGCCGGCGAAGCCGCCCTTGATCGCCACACCTTCGAGCGACAGGCCGGCGAGCGCAACGCTCTGCGCCTCGATGTCGAGACTGACCGCGTGCGCGCCGCCGCCGGCGAGCAGGCTCTCGCCGCCGAACAGCGCGACGATCCCGCGCGCATCGTCGAGATCGAGCCGGTCGGCGGTCAGCCGCAGACCGAGCCGGCCGCCATCGGCCGCCGCCCAGTCGATCTCGCCGCCGAGCGTACCGCTGTCGAGCCGTGCGTCGATCTTCTTGATCGAGACCGCACCCGCTGCGATGTCGACGGTGCCGCCCATATCGAAAGGCACCAGCGGCTCGGTCGGCGCGGTGCCGCGCCACCAGGCGGCGAAGAGATTGGGCTGGGCCGAGGAGAGCCGCGCAACGCCGACGAAGCGCGGCGGTCCGGCGGTGACGACGAGACCGCTCGCGCTCACCCGCGTGCGGCCCGGCAGCTCCGCGTCGAGCCCGCGGATCCGCCAGCCCTGTGCCGCCGGGCGGGCGTTGAAGCCGACATTCTGGACGACCGACCCGCCGATCACGATGCCCGGCACATCGACCCGGATCTCGCCGGGAATGCCCGGCAGCGGGATCGTGCGCATCAGCGCGACGAGGCTCGATACGCCGGGCGCAACGCCGGCCGCCCGTCCGGTGTCCTTCCCCATCGATCCGTCGAGATCGATCTGGCGGGCCTGAAGCAGCCCTTCGAAGTTCGGCTCGGCGCCGAGCGCGACCGAAAGCACACCGGTAAAGGACAGCGGCCGCGGCGAATCGAGCTCCGCATAGGCGAGCGACGGCAGGCGCAGATGCCCCGGGGTCAGTTCGAACTTGCCGTCCGTGCGCCACAGGGCGCGCGGCGCGCTGCGGCCATCGGCGAGCGCGGCGAGCTTCGACAGCACGAAATCGCCCTGCCAGCGCATGCCTTCCGGGCCGACGGCGATCGGGCCGTCGGCGGTGATGGCGATCGGCATCGAGGCGGGGTTGGCGTCGAGCTTGACGCGGAGCGAGCCATTGTCGAGCACGCGCCCGGTGGCGAGACGGAACGTGACCGGCACGCCGGCGATCCGCGCGCCGCCATCGACCTTCCACGGGCCGAGCAGCGACTGCGCCTCGACTGCGGCATTGACCGAGCCGATCGAGAATGCCGCGCCGTTCTGCGCATCCTCGTAATCGATGCGGCCGTCGACGATGTCGAGGCGCTCGAGCGTCAGCGCGTCGGGATCGACGGGTTCGGCCGTGGCGCTCCGCCTGCCCCAGTCCGGCCGGCCCTCGGCATCGACGGTGATGCGCAGCTCCGGCTGCTCGATCGTCATGTCGACGAACTTGAAGGTGCCGGTCAGGAGCGGGATCAGTTCGAGATGCGCCGAGAAGCGGGCGACCGTCATCATCGGCCGCTCCGCGGTGCCGCCGACGCGCACATCGGTGAACACGACGGAGGGCATCGGCAGCAGCGAGGCATCCGCGCTGCCGACCACGGTAACGGGCTGGCCGAGCACTTTCTCGGCCTCGTGCTCGAAGGCGGTCCGCCAGGCGTTCCAGTCGACGAACCATGGCACGATCAGCGCCGCGAAGAGAATCGCGACGATCAGGCCGCCGATCGTGAGGTAGAGCCTGTTCAGGACCCCCTCCGCCATGCCGCCGCGGGGATCATGCCTCGGGCAGGATCTTGCCGGGGTTCATGATCCCGAGCGGATCGAGGGCGGCCTTGATCGCCCGCATCGGCCCGAGCGCCGCGCCGTGCTCGCGCAGCATGAACTTGCGCTTGCCCTGCCCGATGCCGTGCTCGCCCGTGCAGGTCCCCTCCATGGCGATCGCCCGGTCGTTGAGCCGGCCGAGAAAGGCCTCGGCACGCTCGACCTCGTCGTGGCTGTCGCGGTCGATCAGCAGGCTGACATGGAAATTGCCGTCGCCGACATGGCCGACGATCGGCGCGATGAAGCCCTCGGCGTCGAGATCGGCGCGGGTCTCGCCCACGCATTCGGCGAGCCGGGAGATCGGCACGCAGACATCGGTGGCGATCATCGACGAGCCGGGCCGCAGTCCGAGCGCGGCGAAATAGGCGTCGTGCCGGGCCTGCCAGAGCTTGGTGCGGTCCTCGGGCCGGGTCGCCGAGACGAAGGTCCCCGCCTCGAACTCCGCCGCGATGGCGCCGAACGCCTCGGCCTGCTCGGCGACCGAGGCGTGCGAGCCGTGGAACTCGACGAAGAGGTGCGGTGCCTCCGGCAGGTCGAGCTTGGAAAAGGCGTTGGCGGCGCGGATCTGCAGCGCGTCGACGAGCTCGATGCGGGCGACCGGAATGCCCGACTGGATCGTCAGGATGACGGCGTTGCAGGCCGCTTCGATCGAGGGGAAGGCGCAGACGCCGGCGGCGATCGCCTCCGGCAGGCCCTGCAGGCGCAAAGTGAGCTCGGTGATCACGCCGAGCGTGCCTTCCGAGCCGACGAGCAGCCGGGTGAGATCGTAGCCGGCGGAGGATTTCTTCGCCCGGCTCGCCGTGCGCACGATCGTGCCGTCGGCCATCACCGCGGTCAGCGAGACGACGTTCTCGCGCATCGTGCCGTAGCGCACCGCATTGGTGCCGGAGGCGCGGGTCGCCGCCATGCCGCCGAGCGAGGCGTCGGCGCCGGGATCGATCGGGAAGAACAGGCCGCTGTCGCGCACCGCGGCGTTCAGTTGCGTGCGGGTGACGCCCGCCTCGACGGTGGCGTCGAGATCCTCGGCATGGACGGCGAGAATCCGGTTCATGCCGGAGAGGTCGATCGAGACGCCGCCGAACGGTGCGTTGACATGCGCCTCGAGCGAGGTGCCGGTGCCGAACGGGATGACCGGCACGCGATGGTCGTGGCAGAGGCGGACGATCTCGGCGACCTCGGCGGTCGACTGCGCGAAGACGACGGCGTCCGGCGGCTGATTCGGCAGCCAGTTGGTGGTGTTCGCATGCTGGCGCCGCACCTCGGCGCCGCGCGAGAACCGATTGCCGAAGCGCTTCTCGAGCAGGTCGAGCGCGATGCTCCGCCGGGCGTCGGTGCGCCCCTCCTCGCCGATCGCGGCTGCCACGCTCAAGGTCGTACTCCTCCTGAACCTTCGTCGTGGCGGCAAGTTAGCAAATGCGGCAGGGGCGACGGAAGCATTCCTTGGGCGGCAGCGGAATATGCCGCGCGATCAGCCCCGGCCGCGGCCGGCGAGCCAGTCGCGCAGCGCCGCGTCGATCCGCGTCTGCCAGCCCGGCCCCTCCGCCTTGAAGGCGTCGAGCACGTCCTGCGAGAGGCGGATGCTGATCGCCTTCTTCGGCGCCTCGGCCCGCGGCCGGCCGCGCCGGACGAGCTTGCCGCCGATCAGGAAGTCGGCCCGCTCGAACATCTCGTCGGTCCATTCCGGCAGTTCGTCATATTCCTCGGGCTGGATCACATGGGCGTCGACCTTCGCAAGGTCGCTGCCGATCGGTTGCTCATCGAAGCTGGTGGAAATGGCGTGCTTTCTCGCGGTCATTGGCCTTCCTCATCGAAAAGACATGGCGATTCCCGTCACGCTCGACATAGCCGACGACCGTCAGGCGGCCGTGAAGCAAGCCGAAGCACATGATCCGGCGCTCGCCATAATCGCGCCGCGTGTCCTCGATCTCGTAGACCGGCCCCGCGAACACCAGCGCCGCGTCCCAAAAATCGAGCCCCCGCTCCGCGAGCGTCCTCTCCCGCTTCACGGGATCGAAGGTGATGCGCATCCGCTTTATCCGTATATACGATAATTCCGCGGTGTTTCAAAGCCCATCATTCCCGTCCCGCACGCTGGAATCGAGCGGGGCGAGGCGCCATATTCGCGAAATGTTCACGGCCGCGAATCGCCGGCCGGGGTGTTCTCCGCAGAGCCCCGTCCGCCCATGACCTCGCACGACTCCACTCCCCCTCTGCCCCGCCCCGGCGGCATCGCCGCGCGGGCGCTCGGCGTGCGTGCCGCCGAGCCCGGCTATCTCGCCCGGCTCAACCCCGAGCAGCGGCTGGCGGTCGAGACGACGGAGGGGCCGGTGCTCGTGCTCGCCGGCGCCGGCACCGGCAAGACGCGGGTGCTGACGACCCGCATCGCCCATCTCCTCGCCACACAGAAGGCCTGGCCGAGCCAGATCCTCGCGGTCACCTTCACCAACAAGGCGGCGCGCGAGATGCGTCACCGGATCGGCGAGCTGATCGGCCAGTCGGTCGAGGGCATGAGCTGGCTCGGCACCTTCCACTCGATCGGCGTCCGCATCCTGCGCCGCCATGCCGAGCTCGTCGGCCTGAAGCCGAACTTCACCATTCTCGACACCGACGACCAGATCCGCCTGATGAAGCAGGTGATCCAGGCGGAGAATCTCGACGAGAAGCGCTGGCCGGCGCGGCAGCTCGCAATCCTGATCGACGGCTGGAAGAATCGCGGCCTGACGCCGAAGGACGTGCCGCCCGGCGAAGGCGGCGCCTTCGCGAACGGCCGCGGCGTCGCGCTCTACGCGCTCTATCAGGAACGGCTGAAGGTCCTCAACGCCTGCGATTTCGGCGACCTGCTGCTCGAGAACCTGCGGCTCTTCCGCGAACAGCCGGACGTGCTGCGCGATTATCACGAGCGCTTCCGCTACATCCTGGTCGACGAGTACCAGGACACCAATGTCGCGCAGTATCTCTGGCTGCGCCTGCTCGCGCAGGGCCGCAAGAACGTCTGCTGCGTCGGCGACGACGACCAGTCGATCTATGGCTGGCGCGGCGCCGAGGTCGACAACATCCTGCGCTTCGAGAAGGATTTTCCCGGCGCCACCGTGATCCGGCTCGAACGCAATTACCGCTCGACGAGCCACATCCTCGCCGCCGCCTCGCATCTCATCGCCCACAATGAGAGCCGGCTCGGCAAGACGCTGTTCACCGAGCACGCCGATCCGGAGGCGCCGAAGGTCACGGTCGCCTCGTCCTGGGACCAGGACGAGGAGGCGCGCGCGATCGGCGAGGAGATCGAGCAGCTCCAGAAGCGTGGCCAGAAGCTCGACGAGATGGCGATCCTGGTGCGCGCCTCGTTCCAGATGCGCGCCTTCGAAGACCGCTTCATCACGCTCGGCCTGCCCTACCGGGTGATCGGCGGCCCGCGCTTCTATGAGCGGCAGGAGATCCGCGACGCGCTCGCCTATTTCCGCGTCGTGGTGCAGCCGGCCGACGACCTCGCCTTCGAGCGGATCGTCAACGTGCCGAAGCGCGGCATCGGCGAGACCTCCTTCAAACTGATCGCCGAGCACGGCCGCCGGCGCCAGATCCCGCTGACGCTCGCCGCCGACGAGTTGCTCCAGACCGAGGAGATCAAGGCGAAGGCGCGCACGGCGCTCTCCGGCCTCGTCGCCGCGCTCGGCCGCTGGAGCGCGGCGGCCGAGACGATGAAGCACACCGAGCTCGCCGAGATGATCCTCGAGGAGTCCGGCTACACCGAGATGTGGCAGCAGGACCGCTCGGCCGACGCGCCGGGCCGGCTCGAGAACCTCAAGGAACTCGTCCGCTCGATGGAGGAGTTCGAATCGCTGCCGGCCTTCCTCGAGCACATCGCCCTCGTCATGGACCGCGACGGCGCGGAAGGCACGGATGCCGTGTCGATCATGACGCTCCATTCGGCGAAGGGCCTCGAATTCGAGACCGTGTTCCTGCCGGGTTGGGAGGAAGGCCTCTTCCCGCATCAGCGCGCGCTCGACGAAAGCGGCCGCGCCGGGCTCGAGGAGGAGCGCCGGCTCGCCTATGTCGGCATCACCCGGGCGAAGAAGCGGGCGCTGATCTGGTTCGCCTCGAACCGGCGCATCCACGGCCTGTGGCAATCGACGGTGCCGTCGCGCTTCCTCGACGAATTGCCGGAGGCGCATGTCGACGTGGTCGAGCAGACATCGTCCTATGGCGGCTACAATGTCGGCGGCATCGGCAATTACGGCGCGAGCCGCTTCGATCGTGCCGATCCGTTCCAGAACAGCTATTCGACCCCCGGCTGGCAGCGCGCCCAGTCGAACCGCGGCGGGCCGAAGCCGGCGCCCCGCTCCTCGGTCCGGCTGATCGAGGGCGAGCTGATCGCCAAATCGACCGGCTCGCGCTCCGCCTATTCGGTGGGCGACCGCGTCTTCCACGACAAGTTCGGCTATGGCGACGTCGCGGCGATCGAGGGCAACAAGCTGACCATCGATTTCGACAAGGCCGGGCAGAAGAAGGTGGTCGACAGCTTCGTGACGGCGGCCTGACGGGAACCTCCGCTCCGGCCGGCACTTCGATAGAGGGGCCGGGCGCGAGGAGGACAGGATGTCCGAGACACCCGAACGGCCGCAGCACTTCAAGGATCAGCCGGATGAGGGCGGCCGCGAGACGGTCGACCGCGAGCTGGCGCGCCGCTCGGCCGGCGAGGGCAAGGCCCCCGCCGACCCGCCGGCACCGGACGATCCGGAGCGCGAAAAGGCCGCCATCGAGCGGACCGCCGGGCAGCCCTGAAGCCCGGTGACAGACGCTCCGGCTTCCGCCATAAGCGGGGGCCATGACCCGCCTCGCCACATTGCCCGTCCCGACCGAGAAGATCGCCAACCGCCTCGCCGAGGCGATCAGCGACAGTGACGAACTGGGCTGGCCGACGGTCGCCACGACCGAACAGAAGGACGGCTCCTGGACGGTCGAGATCTATCACGAGGACGCGCTCGACGAGGCGGCGCTCGGCGCGCTCACCGAAGCGGTGCTCGGCCCGGATGCGCCCGCCTTCATCTTCACCGAACTGCCGGACGAGAACTGGGTCGCGAAGTCGCTCGAAGGGCTGAAGCCGGTCCGCGCCGGCCGCTTCCTCGTCCATGGCAGCCATGACCGCGACAAGGCGGGCATCGCCGACATCGCGATCGAGATCGAGGCGGGCCTCGCCTTCGGCACCGGCCATCACGGCACGACGGCCGGCTGCCTCCTCGCCATCGACGCGCTCGGCAAGGCGCGGCGCTATGCCCGCATCCTCGACCTCGGCACGGGAACCGGCGTGCTCGCCATCGCGATGGCGAAGGCCTGGAAGCGGAAGGTACTCGCGACCGATATCGACCCGGTGGCGGTCGCCGTTGCACACGAGAACGCGCGGCTGAACGGCGTCGGCCCGCTCGTCGAGACGGCGGTCGCGGCCGGCTTCGGCCATCCGGTCTTCACCGCGCGGGCGCCCTTCGATCTCGTCGTCGCCAACATCCTCGCCGGACCGCTCGTCGCGCTCTCCGCGCCGCTCGCCCGCCGTCTCGCGCCGCGGGCGACCGTCGTGCTGTCGGGTCTTCTGACCGAGCAGGGGCCGCGCGTCGTCGCGGCCTATCGCCGCCAGGGCCTGCGTCTCGCCCGCGCCGATGCGCGCGACGGCTGGCTGACTCTGGTGCTCGAAAAGGGCCGCTGAGACGCCGGACGCGCATCCGCGAAATGCGAAAGGGCGGCGCGTCGCCGCACCGCCCTTCCGAAAATCCCGTTCCGTGCGATCGTCAGATCGGCGAGCCGGCGGCGAAGGCCCGCTCCAGCGTCTCGCGATCGAAACCGAAGGTCGCCAGCGACGCATCGTCGAGCGAGAGCTGGTAGCCGTTGACGTAACGCGGCATCTGCCGCTCGCGCGCATGGTTCATGCGGGCCGCCGCCCGCCGCACGACGCCGTGGCCGCGGGCGGCGGCAGCCATGCCGATCTCGCCATAGGACGCTGCCATCATTGCCTCGTCTTCCTTTTCCGGGTGAGTGTTCCCTGACGATGGCAAGATAGGCCTTCGCGGCGGATCGAGGCAGGCACCCATCCGCATGGCTGGGCTGCGGTTTTTGCATGTGCGTAAGAAAGATCATGGAATTGTTGCAATGCACAAGATTCTGCCGCAAAGCCGCCCCGCCGGCGCCCGACCGGTTGCCGCTCCGTTTCCGAAACCGTGCCGTTTGAGCGATTCCCTGTAATCCACAGGCCACCGTCCCCCATAGGGAGAATCTGATGTTCCAGTCCTTCGAGGCGCCGGCCGCGCCGCCTCCCGTCGCCGAACGCGTCGCGGCGCTGCGCGCCTTCATCGCGAAGGAGGGGCTCGCCGGCTATTTCGTGCCGCACGAGGACGAGTACCAGGGCGAATACATGCCCGCCTCCGCCGAGCGTCTCGCCTGGCTGACGGGCTTCACCGGCTCGGCGGGCGCGGCGCTGGTGCTCGCCCACGAAGCGGCGGTGTTCGTCGACGGCCGCTATACGCTGCAGGTGCGCGACCAGACCGACCTCTCCGTCTTCCGCGCCGAGCACCTGATCGAGACGCCGCCGGCCATCTGGCTCGCCGCGCGCCTCTCCTCCGGCGACCGCATCGGCTACGACCCGCGCCTGATCACGCTCGCGCAGATGCGGCGTTTCGAGGCGGCCTGCGCCGAGAAGGGGGCCCTCTTCGTGCCGGTCGAGGAGAACCCGATCGATCGGCTCTGGACCGACCGTCCCGCACCGCCCGTTGCCGCGGTCGCGCTCCACCCGCTCGAACTCGCCGGCCGCAGCGCGGCGGAGAAGCTCGCCGAGCTCGCCGGGGCGCTCGCCGCCAAGGCGGTCGACGCGACGGTGCTGACGCAGACCGATTCGATCGCCTGGACCTTCAACATCCGCGGCGGCGACGTGCCTCACACGCCGGTCGCCCTCTCCTCGGCGATCCTGCGCCGGGAGGGCAAGCCGACGCTCTTCATCGACGGCCGCAAGCTCTCGAACGCGGTCAGGGCGGAACTCGCCGATCTCGCCGAGATCGCCGAGGAGAGCGCCCTCGCGGCCGAACTGGCGGCGATCGGCCGGGCCGGCGGGCGCGTGCTCCTCGACCCGCAGGCGACACCGGCGGCCGTCGCGCGAGCGCTCGAGGAAGCGGGCGCCACGCTCGTCGAGGGGACCGATCCGGTGCAGGTGCCGCGGGCGCGCAAGAACGCGGCCGAGCTCGCCGGCGCCCGGGCGGCGCATCGCCGGGACGGCGTCGCGGTCACCCGTTTCCTCGCCTATCTGGAGAAGAACGCGCCGACCGGCACGCTCGACGAGATCGCGGCGGCGCAGGCGCTCGAGCGCTTCCGCGCCGAGGCCGGCGCGGCGGACGGCACGCCGCTCGCCGACATCTCCTTCGACACCATTTCGGGCGCCGGCCCGAACGGGGCGATCATCCACTACCGCGTCACCGAGGCGACCAACCGGTGGATCGAGCCGGGCATGCTCTATCTCGTCGATTCGGGCGGCCAGTATCGCGACGGCACCACCGACATCACCCGCACTGTGGCGGTCGGCACGCCGACGGCCGAAATGCGCGACCGCTTCACGCGCGTGCTGAAGGGCCATATCGCGGTCGCGACCGCGCGCTTCCCAAAGGGGACGACGGGCGCGCAGATCGACGTGCTGGCACGGCGCGCCCTCTGGCAGGCGGGGCTCGATTTCGACCATGGCACGGGCCATGGCGTCGGCGCCTTCCTCTCCGTGCACGAGGGGCCGGCGCGCATCTCGAAGGCCGGGACCGTCCCGCTCGAGCCGGGCATGCTGCTCTCGAACGAGCCCGGCTATTACAAGGCCGGCGCCTATGGCATCCGGATCGAGAACCTGATCGTCGTGACGGAGCCCGAGGCGGTCGAAGGCGGCGAGCGGCCGATGATGGGCTTCGAGACGCTGACGCTCGCCCCGTTCGACCGGCGCCTCATCGAACCCTCACTGCTCGATCCTGCCGAACGCCAGTGGATCGACGACTATCATCAGCGGGTTAGAGAAACGCTGCTGCCGCGTCTCAATGGCGACGACGCCTCTTTCCTCGAAGAGGCGACCAAGCCCATCCAAGGAGCGACCAAGAGCCTCGAACACTGACGGACGACTTTCGTTCCATCACGGTTATATGTCTCGAATGTGCCCCTCGATCGGAACGGTCGGGGGGCGCCCCCGTTCTTCGTCCGAGCTTTCCGCTCGCAACACTTTGATGTTCAGAACGGGAGAGAACCATGACGAAGATCCTGACCGGCAAGCTGCTCGCGGCCACCGCCTTTGCGACCATGCTCGCCGCGGGTCCGGTCCTCGCACAGGACGCCACCACCCCGCCCGCCACCGACACCCCGCCCGCGGCCGCCCCGGCGACGCCCGCCACGCCCGCCGATCCGGCTGTGCCGCCGGCGGCCGGCGATCCGGCCGCTCCGGCGGAGGTGATGCCCGGCACGGACGCGCAGGCTCCGGCGACGACGGACACCGATACGGCCACCACGACGGCCGTGCCGACCGAACGCTTCGTGACGCAGCAGTCGACCACCGACTGGCTGGCTTCCAATATGGTCGGCTCTTCGGTCTATGACCCGAACGACGAGAACATCGGCGACATCAACGATCTCGTCACCGAGGAGAGCGGTCAGGTGAAGGCCGTGGTGATCGGCGTCGGCGGCTTCCTCGGCATCGGCGAGAAGGACGTCGCGGTGAACATCGACGAGATCTCCCGCACGACCGACGCCGACGGCAACAACAAGTTCGTGCTGCAGACGACCAAGGAAGAGCTCGAGAACGCCCCCGAGTTCAAGACGCTCGCCGACCTCGAGAGCGAGACCAGCGCCCCGGCGAGCACCGGCACGGGCACCGGCACCGGCACCACGGCTCCCGCCGGCCAGATGTGAGGCCAGCACCTTTTCGCCATCGGCGGCCCGTCCCCTCGGGGACGGGCCTTTTCTTTGCGGAAGACGGATAAGGCCCGGCGAGCCCTGTTCTCGGGTGCCGCAGGCTACGCGCCCACACGCTCAAACCAGGCGCTCTCGTCGATCACCTCGATGCCGAGCGCCGCGGCCTGCTTCAGCTTCGAACCGGCGCCCGGCCCGGCGACGACGAGGTCGGTCTTCTTCGAGACCGAGCCCGCGACCTTGGCGCCGAGCCGCTCGGCCATCGCCTTCGCCTCGTCGCGCGTCATCCGCTCGAGCGAGCCGGTGAAGACCACCGTCTTGCCGGCGACCGGGCTGTCGGAGGCCGCCTGCTCCATCGGCTCGACTGCGACCTCGGCGATGAGCGCCTCGACCGCCTCGCGATTGTGCGCCTCGCGGAAAAACTCGACCACCGCCTCCGCGACGACGCCGCCGATGCCATCCACATCGATCATCTCGCGCCAGGTCTCGTTGCCCTTCGGCGGCTCCTCCTCGGGGGTGCGCGCGGCGAGCGCCGCTTCGGCGAGCGCCGCGATGTCCGGATAGTGCCGCATCAGCCGCTTGGCGTTGGTCTCGCCGACATGGCGTATGCCGAGAGCGTAAAGGAAGCGGTTCGCCGCGATGTGCCGCCGCGCCTCGATCGCGGCGAAGAGATTGCGAGCGCTCGTCTTGCCGAAACCGTCGCGGTTCTCGAGCTTGGTGAGCGACGCTGCATCGCGCTGTGCGAGGGTGAAGATGTCGGCCGGCTGGCGGACGAGCCCCCATTCATAGAAGGCCTGGACCTGCTTCTCGCCGATGCCCTCGATATCGAAGGCGTCGCGCGAGACGAAATGGCGAATGCGCTCGACCGCCTGCGCCGGGCAGACGAGGCCACCGGTGCAGCGGCGGACCGCCTCGCCCTCCTCGCGCACGGCATGGCTGCCGCAGACCGGACAGACGGTCGGGAAGACGTATTCCGCCGCCCCCTCCGGCCGCTGCTCGACGACCACGGCGACGACCTGCGGGATGACGTCGCCGGCGCGCTGGATCACCACCGTGTCGCCGACCCGGATGTCCTTGCGGCGGATCTCGTCCTCATTGTGCAGCGTGGCGTTCTGCACCACGACGCCGCCGACCGTTACCGGCGCGAGCTTTGCGACCGGGGTGAGCGCGCCGGTGCGGCCGACCTGGATCTCGATCGCGTTGACGACCGTGGTCGCCCGCTCGGCCGCGAATTTGTGGGCGATCGCCCAGCGCGGGCTGCGCGAGACGAAGCCGAGCCGGTTCTGCAGCGCAAGGGCGTTGATCTTGTAGACGACGCCGTCGATGTCGTAGCCGAGCCGGGCGCGGTCGGCTTCGAGGCCGCGATAGAAGGCGAGCCCCTCCTCCGCCGTCTCGCACAGCACCATGCGCGGATTGGTCGGCAGGCCCCAGGCGCGGAACGCCTCGACCATGCCGAGCTGGGTGTCGGCCGGCATCGCGCTCATCTCGCCCCAGGCATAGGCGAAGAAATGCAGAGGCCGAGCGGCGGTGATCGCCGGATCGAGCTGGCGGAGCGACCCGGCCGCGGCATTGCGCGGATTGGCGAAGGTCTTCGCGCCCTCCTCGGCGAAGCGGGCGTTCATGCTCTGGAAGTCGGCATGCGTCATGTAGATCTCGCCGCGGATCTCGACGACCTCCGGAACGCCCTCGGGGAGATGCTCGGGAATCTCCGCGACGGTGCGGGCGTTCGGCGTGACGTTCTCGCCCTCCGCACCGTCGCCGCGGGTCGCCGCGGTGACGAGGCGCCCGCCCTCATAGCGCAGGGACAGCGACAGGCCGTCGATCTTCGGCTCGGCGGTGAAGGGAAGCGGCCCCTCATGGCGCAGGAAGCGGCGGGCGCGGTCGAGGAACTCGACGACATCCTCGTCGGTGAAGGCGTTGTCGAGCGACAGCATCGGCACGCGATGCGCCACTTTGGCGAAGCGCTGCGCCGGCGCGGCGCCCACCTTCGCCGAGGGGCCGCCGGCAGCGAGCGCCGGGAAGCGCCCCTCGAGCGCCCGCAGCCGCCGCCGCAGGGCGTCGTAGTCCGCGTCCGAGACGGTCGGCGCGTCGTCCTGGAAATAGCGCCGGTCGTGCTCGGCGATCTCTGCGGCGAGCCGCGCATGCTCGGCCGCGGCCTCAGCGGCGGAAAGACCGTCGATCTCGGCGAAGCGCCCTTCGGTCATGGCGTCTCTCCCTTTCGAGAGGAGAGGTGTGCCGCGGCCGGGCGACGCCTGCAAGGGCGAAGGGACGGGCAAAGGGACGGACCGGCCGCGATCGGGGCGGAAGGCGACCGGTCCGCCGCCCCGGTCAGGCCGTGCCTTCGGCCGCGATCGTGAACCGCACCAGACACTGGCTGCGGAAATCCTCCGAAACGCGGCGCCAGACATCCTCCGCGGCCCGCCTTTCGCCATACGGTCCGAACACCCGGGCACTCCCCGCGACGAGGTCGGTAAAATCCGTCGAGGCGTATTCGCCGCCGACGATCCAGAAGCGCGCTCTGCTCATGCCGCCCTCCCCTATTCCGCCGCCGCGACGAACTGCGCCGCCTCGGTCGACGCCGCCATGGCGGTCGTCGAGGCGAGGCCGCCGGTGATGGCGAGCGACACCTGGTCGAAATAGCCGGTGCCGACCTCGCGCTGGTGGCGGGTCGCCGTATAGCCCTCGGCCTCGGCAGCGAACTCCGCCTGCTGCAGCTCGGAATAGGCGCCCATGCCGCGGTCGCGATAGCCGCTCGCCAGCGCGAACATCGAGTGGTTGAGCGCGTGGAAGCCGGCGAGCGTCACGAACTGGAAGCGATAGCCCATCGCCCCGAGCTCGCGCTGAAAGCGCGCGATCGTGCCGGCATCGAGCTTCGCCCGCCAGTTGAATGACGGTGAGCAGTTATAGGCGAGGCGCTTGCCGGGATGGTGCCGATGGATGGCCTCGGCGAAGGTGCGCGCCTCGTCGAGATCGGGATGCGAGGTCTCCCACCACAACAGGTCGGCATAGGGCGCGAAGGCGAGGCCGCGGGCGATGCAATGGTCGAGACCCGTCCCCTCCTTCAGCCGGAAGAAGCCTTCCGGCGTGCGCTCGCCCGGCTCGATGAAGGGCCGGTCGCGCTCGTCGATGTCGGAGGTGATCAGCCGCGCCGATTCGGCATCGGTGCGGGCGACGACGAGGGTCGCGACGCCCATCACGTCGGCGGCGAGGCGCGCCGCGACGAGATTGCGCTCGTGCGCCGCGGTCGGGATCAGCACCTTGCCGCCGAGATGGCCACACTTCTTCTCCGAGGCGAGCTGGTCCTCGAAATGGACGCCCGCCGCGCCGGCCTCGATATAGGCCTTCATGATCTCGAAGGCGTTGAGCGGCCCGCCGAAGCCGGCCTCGGCGTCGGCGACGATCGGCGCGAACCAGTCGCGCGACACCGCGCCCTCGGCCCGCTCGATCTGGTCGGCGCGCTGCAGGGTTCGGTTGATGCGGCGGCAGAGCTCCGGCCCGGCATTGGCGGGATAGAGGCTCTGATCGGGATACATCGCACCCGCCGTATTGGCGTCCGCCGCCACCTGCCAGCCGGAGAGATAGATCGCCTTCAGCCCGGCGCGGACCATCTGCATCGCCTGATTGCCGGTGACGGCGCCGAGCGCGTGGACATAGGGCTCCTCGGCGAGCAGCCGCCAGAGCCGTTCGGCACCGCGCTCGGCGAGCGTATGGGCCACCCGCACCGAGCCGCGCAGCCGTGCCACCTCGGCGGCCGAATAGGACCGGCGGATGCCGTCGAACCGCCCGGGGGCGGCGTGGGGGACGAGTTGCTCGAAGGTGGACATGATCGCCCGCTCCTCTCTTCGGGATCGTGACAGGCCGGCTTCGTCTCGAGGCGGCGCCGACGGAGCGATACTGGCGCGACCCAGGACCTTGTGCAATATTGACAGAGTCGAAATCGAGATACGATGTCATAGCATGACAATACGAGGGAGAAAGCCTGTAAAGCCGTGACAGAGGAGAAGAAGCTCTTTCTCGGGCCGCGCCTGCGGCGGATGCGACGCGAACTCGGCCTCAGCCAGACCGACATGGCGGGCGGGCTCGGCGTCTCTCCGAGCTATGTCAACCTGATGGAACGCAACCAGCGGCCGGTGACGGCGCAGATGATGCTGCGGCTCGCCGAAGTCTATGATGTCGACATCCGGGCCCTCGCTCCGGCCGACGACGACCGCATCCGCGGCGAGATCGAGGAGGCGCTCGCCGATCCGCTGTTCCGCGACCTCGCCATTCCGGTGCAGGAGGCGCGCGACCTGATCGAGCAGACGCCGGCCGTCGCCGATGCGCTCGCCCGCCTCTATGCCGCCTACCGGCAGGCGACGCGCGACCGGCCCGATACGACGGTCGCGGCCGAACGGGGCTTCGCCTTCGATCCGATCGAGCGGGTACGGAGCGCCATCGAGGCGGCGCACAATCATTTCGCCGAGCTCGATGCGGAGGGCGCGGCGCTGGCCGCCGATCTCGCCGCCGACCCGGGCGACACGCTCGCCGCGCTCGGCCGCCGCCTCGCCGAGCGGCACGGCATCCGCCTGAGGGTCCTGCCCGCCGAGATCATGACCGACGGGCTGCGCCGTTTCGACCGCCATCGCCGCCATCTGCTGCTCTCGGAGCTTCTGACACCCTCCGGCCGGGTCTTCGAAGCGGCGCTCCAGACGGGCCTGATCGAGCATTCGGCGCTGATCGACCGGACCGTCGCCGCCGCGCTCGGCGGCGAGGCGGACCCGCTCGTCGTCCGTCTGCTGCGGCGTTCTCTCGCCAGTTATTTCGCCGGTGCGACGATGATGCCCTATGACCGCTTTCTCGATGCGGCGGAGGCGGTGCGCTACGATCTCCTCCTGCTCGCGCGCCGCTTCGGTGTCGGCCTCGAGCAGGTCTGCCACAGGCTGACGACGCTGCAGCGGCCGAGCCGGCGCGGCGTGCCCTTCTTCATGATCCGCATCGACGAGGCGGGCAATGTCTCGAAGCGCTATGCTGCCGGGCGCGTCCCACTCGCCCGGCAGGGCGGCGGCTGCGCGCTGTGGACCCTGCACGCGGCCTTCCGCTCGCCCGACGTCCCGCTGACCCAGCGGCTCGCCCTGCCGGACGGCGGCGAGTTCCTCTCGGTGGCGCTGATGCTGCCGCCGGCCGCCCTGCCCTTTCCGGCACGGCCCGGCCGCTTCGCCGTCGCCCTCGTCGCCGAGGCGAAATACGCCGCCCGGATCGTCTATGCCGACGGGCTCGGGTCCGCGACGCCGATCGGCATCGCCTGCCGGCTGTGCGAGCGGGCGGACTGTGCGCAGCGCGCCGAGCCGCCGGCCAACCGGCCGCTCATCCTCGACGAGAACACGCGCCGGATCGCGCCCTTCCGCTTCGATGCCCGGCGCTGATCAGCGCGCGGGATCGGGATTGTGCGGCACGAAGAGGCGGTATCGCTCCGTCCACCAGACCACGGCGAGACCGGCTGCGCCGCAGAAGAAATAACCGAGGCCGAGCGGCAGTACCGTGCCATCGAAGGCCTGGCCGACCACCGTGCCGATCGCCGCGCCGAGCAGCGTCGTATAGAAGCCGATGAAGGACGAGGCGGTGCCCGCCACGCGGCCGAGCGGCTCCATCGACATGGCGCTGAAATTGCCGACCGTGAGCGCGAACAGGAACTGGTTCGCGGCGAGCGCCGCGGCGAAGAGCAGGAAAGGCGGCTTGCCGTCGAAGACGAGGGCGAGCAGGACCTGGATGAGACCGAAGATTGCGAAGCCGATGATCCCCGTGTGCGAGATCCGGCGCATGCCGAGCTGGCGCACCAGGCGCGCATTGAGGAAGGAGGCGACCGCCATCAAAGCGGCGATGGCGCCGAACACCGCCGTGAAGATCGGGCCGAGCGCGTAGACGTCGGTCTCGAAGATCTGCTGCGCCGAGGAGATATAGCCCATCAGCGCGCCCATCATCAGCGCCATCGCCGTCGAATAGCCGAAGGCGACGCGGTTGGTGAGGCAGAGCTTCATGCCGTCGAGGATGCCGCGGACGGAGAAGGGCAGCCGCCGCTCCGGCGCGAGCGTCTCCGGCATGCGCAGCGAGAACCACACCGCGATGATGAGGCAGAGCGCCAGCATCGACAGGAAGATCAGGTGCCACGAGCCGAACAGGAGGGTCACCGCGCCGAGCGAGGGGGCGACGATCGGGATGATCAGGAAGATCATCATGCTGAACGACATCACGCGCGCCATCTCGCGGCCGTCGAAGCGATCGCGCACGATCGCCGGGGCGAGCACGCGCACGGAAGCGACGCCCATGCCCTGGACGAAGCGGGCGACGAGCACGGCCTCGAAGCTGCCGACGAAGACCGCCATCAGGCTGCCGACGGCATAGATGGCGAGACCGAGCAGCACGGACGGACGGCGGCCGATGATATCGGAGAGCGGGCCGTAGACGAGCTGCATCAGGCCGAAGCCGATCATATAGACGGCCACGACGAGCTGGGCGCGGTTCGGATCGGCGAGCCGGAAATCGCTCGCGATATAGCCGAAGGCCGGCAGGAGATTGTCGATCGACATCGCGGCGAGCGACATCATCAGCGCGATCAGCGCCACGAACTCGACGAAGGACGGTTCGCCGGCGCGCGCGCCCTCTCGGGTGACACTGGACATGGGCGTCTCGGTTCGGAAAAACGGGCGCGAGCCCGATCGCGATGGATCGGCGCGGTCGTCACCCCACGGGATGGTCTGGCTGCTCTGCGGTTCCTTGTGCACCGCCCTCGATCGAAAGGCAACCTGACAATCGGCGGAAGGTTGCGAACCGGGCGCGGCCTTCAGCCCTCTGCGCCGACGAGCAGCCGTTCGGCGGCGGCGCGGGCCTCGTCGGTCACGACCGCGCCGGCGAGCATGCGGGCGATCTCCTCGCGGCGGCGGGCGGGATCGAGCGGCGCGACACGGGTCGAGACGCGATCCTCGCCCTCGACGCCTTCCTTGGCGATCAGGAAATGCGAGGCCGCCCGGGCCGCGACCTGCGGCGCGTGGGTGACCGAGAGCACCTGCACGCGCTCGGCGAGGCGGGCGAGCCGGCGGCCGATCGCCTCCGCCACGGCACCGCCGACGCCGGTGTCGATCTCGTCGAAAACGAGGGTCGGCGCCGAGCCTCGATCGGCGAGCGCCACCTTGAGGGCGAGCAGGAAGCGCGACAACTCGCCGCCCGATGCCACCTTCATCATCGGCCCCGGCCGCGTGCCGGGATTGGTACGGACGTGGAAGTCGACGGCGTCGATGCCCTCCTCGGTCCGCGCCTCGTCGTCGCTCGCGATGGCGACGATGAAGGCGGCCCGTTCGAGCTTCAGGGCAGGCAGCTCCGTGGCGACCCGCTCCTCGAGCGCCCGGGCCGCGACGCGGCGTTGCTGCGAGAGGGCCGCGGCCCGGCCGTCATAGCTGCGCCGGGCGGTGTCCGCCGCCGTTTCGAGCGCGGCAAGCCGCTCCTCGCCGGAATCGAGCGCCGCGAGATCGGCGGCCATCCGGTCGCGGAGCGCGCCGAGCTCCTCGACCGGAACGTCGTGCTTGCGCGCCGCGGCACGCAGCGCGAACAGCCGCTCCTCCGTCCGCTCCAGTTCCTTCGGATCGAAATCGGCGGCCCTGAGCGCGGCGGCGAGCAATTGCTCGGCGGCCTCGAGCGAATCGATCGCGCCGTCGATCGCCTCGACGACGCCGTCGAGCAGGCCGCCCGCCTCGCCGCGCTTGCGCTCCAGCCGGCGCGCCAGGCTCGCGAGTGTCGGCACGGGCGAGGCGTTGCCGGAGAGGGTGTCGTGCGCTTCCGACAGTTCGCCGGCGATCCGCTCCGCCTGCATCATCCCATGACGCCGCTCGGCGAGCTCGCCCTCCTCGCCGGCGCGCGGACCGAGGCGGCCGAGCTCGTCGACCGAGGCGCGCAGATAGTCGCCCTCCGAGCGGGCATTGGCGATGCGACGCCGCAGCGCCGAAAGCTCCGTCTCGACCGCCCGCCACGCCCGGTGCGCGGCGGCGACGCCGGCAACCTCCGTTTCCAGACCGCCGAAGGCGTCGAGCAGCCGGCGGTGCACCGCACCGTCGACGAGCGCCCGATCATCGTGCTGGCCGTGGATTTCGACGAGCAGCGCGCCGAGATCGCGCATCAAGGCGACGCTCACCGGCTGGTCGTTGACGAAGGCGCGCGTGCGGCCGTCGGCGGTCTGGACACGGCGCAGGATCAGCGCGTCCTCGGCCTCGATGGCGTTGTTCGCGAGGAAGAAGCGGGCCGGATGCCCCGCCGGCAGTTCGAACAGCGCCGTCACCTGCCCCTGCGCCGCACCATGGCGCACGAGCGCCCCGTCGCCGCGGCCGCCCAGCGCGAGAGCGAGGGCGTCGAGGAGGATCGACTTGCCCGCGCCGGTCTCACCGGTCAGCACGGTGAGACCGCGCGCGAAGTCGATCTCGAGCCGGTCGATCAGGACGATGTCACGGATCGACAGCGTCTGGAGCATGGCCTGCCGACGCCGGCCTCAGCCGACCACCTTCTGGAATGCCTTGGAGATCCAGGAGCCCTTGTTCTCCTGCGGCGCGACGCCGCCGGTCTGCAGGAGCGTGAAGGCGTCCTTATACCAGGGGCTGTCGGGGAAGTTGTGGCCGAGCACCGCCGCGGCGGTCTGCGCCTCGGGAACGATGCCCATCGACAGATAGGACTCGGTCAGGCGATAGAGCGCCTCCTCGGCGTGCCGGGTGTCGCTGTATTCGGTGATCACCACCTTGAAGCGGTTCACCGCCGCGATGTATTCGCGCCGCTCGAGATAGTAGCGACCGACCTGCATCTCCTTGCCGGCGAGTTGGTCGCGCGTCTTGATGATCTTGTCGCGGGCGTCGTCGACATACTCCGAATCCGGATAGCGGTTGATGACCTCCTGCATGGCGGCCATCGCCTCGCGCGTCGCCTTCTGGTCGCGCGTGATTTCCGGGATCTGGCGGAAATAGGATTCGCCGATCATGTACTGTGCGTACGCCGCGTCGGCGCCCGAGGGGTAGAGCGTCAGATAGCGCTTGGCCGCAGTGATCGTCTCGGCATGGTCGCCGCGCTTGAAATGGGCGTAGGCGGTCATGATCATCGCCTTCTTCGCCCATTCGGAATAGGGATGCTGACGGTCGACCTCCTCGAAGCGGCCGATCGCGTCCTTGGTCTTGCCCTTCTCCATATAGGCGAGACCCTGATTGTAGAGCTCGCCCGCGGCCGTCTCCGGCTCGGGTTCGGGCTCCTTGTCGCCGCCGAAGCCGAGGCAGCCGGCGAGCGCGAGGAAGGAGGAGAGCACCGCGGCGCGAAGCGCGATCGCTCCCACCCGCCGATACGCGGCGACCGAGGCGGGCGTGTAGAGATCTGCTTCGTTCATCGACACTCGAGCGCGGCTGGGCACGCTCGCCTCTCCAAAGCGGGAAGAACGGAGCCGTTTCTTAGCCGAAACGGCGCGCGGACGCCACAAGGGCTGGCAAGCCATTGGTGCAATTTCGTGGCAGGACCGCGGCGGGACGCCTCATGCGCCGCGAGGTGGGCGGAATGTTCGGGAAATCGCGAGAAAGGCCACAGCCCCGGCGGGCGGCCGGAACAGCGGGGACACGGTCCGGTCGGCCCTGCCCGCACCGGGAGGATCCGAGTCGCGCACCGCCGAAGGACGCGCCGTCCTGGCGTGAAGGTGCCGCTCACCGCCCGCGAAAAAGGAAGGGGCACCCTCACCCTTCGCATCCAGGCTCGCTTCGCTCGCCAATGCGAAGCCCTCTCCCGCGAGCGGGAGAGGGGGCGGAACCGACGGTGCCGACCT
>NZ_JACHOO010000017.1 GCF_014199915.1 Prosthecomicrobium pneumaticum
AATCCGTCACGACAACCGGAACAAATTTCGCCGGCTGTGGATAAACATACGGCGGACATGCGCAAAATCAAGGCAATCCGCGGCTTGGAGGGCGAAGATGGCGCCTTCGACGCGTTCCACCGCTCCTCACCGCCGCCGGTTTCCCGTCTCGGGGTCCCTTGGAATGTCCCGGCCCCCTCCCCCCGGGCCGCGCCGGCCCGCGCCGGCGCTTCGGCCATGCCGGCCGTGCGGACACCGGGAGCGCCGACGCAGGAGCCGCCCGTCCGTTGCCCGCACGCTCCCGCATTCCGCCGGATCGTCCCGCACGATTCCCGATCGCCAGCCCGTCCGCGCGCCTACGCGCGTCGGTCTCTCTCGACCGCCTCGCTGGGGTTGATGGCGGTCGAGGCTCCTCGGCGCGCGCGTCGATCTCTGCCGCAATGGGGGCTCAACTTCGCCACGCACCGGATGTCGAGGCTCATCCGCGCGCGCGCGTCGATCTCTGCTCCCTGCCCGACCCGTCGGGCGCTCATCGCCCCGCGCGATGGCCCCGCCCCGCCCGGGACGGCCGGCGGGCCACATTGATGACACGGTTTGGGGCGACCTCTTGCAGCGACGGACGGTGGCCGCGGCCCCCGGCTTCCGTTGACTCCACGGGGTCCGCGCGGCAAGGTCCGCGGACCTTTCTCGACGAAAAGCAGGCGACAACCGGCGCGGCGAGCCGGAAGACGGAGACGACGGGACCGTGAGGGCACTGACGCGTGGAGGACATCCGGTCCGGTCGTCGGATCCGGCGACGATCGAGCTGGGCCGCGAGCCGCCGCTCGTCATCGGCGACACGCCCGCCGAGACCGTCGTCCGCCGCTCGGTCAGCTGGCGCTGGCTGACCGGCACCGTTCTGACCGGCCTCACTTCCACCATTCTGATGGGCGGCGCGCTGACCGCCGCACTCGACGGCCGCCACGAGCTCGCCTCGGTACCGGAGGCTCAAACCCGCAGCACCGACAGCGACCTCGCCCTCGCGAACGGCAAGGGCGACCGCATCCGGCTCTCCTCCGAGCCGGCGCCCGAGGCGAGCCGGCAGATCATCCAGGTCTCCACCATCTCCCGCCAGGGCGACCGCGACCACGTCAAGCTGGTGCCCTTTGCGAAAGTCGAGGCGAGCCTCGCGCTGCGCACCACCGAGCTGTCCGCGAAGGTGCCCGCCTATGATCCGATCAAGATCTTCGCCGAGAATGCCGAGGCGGCGGACGACAGCACCGCCGAGGAGACGAACCCCAACGACCTCGCCGTGATCGACGACGAGGCGGGTTCGAGCGGTGACAGTCTCGATGGCGAGACCGAGCAGGCTCCGGGTGCCTATGTCGCCAATGTCGACGGCGAGGTGGCGGTCAAGGTCTCGGACTTCCCCTTCGAGGGGGCCGAACTCGAGCAGACGGCGAGCTATGACATCGCCGAGGTCGAGGAGACCGTGCGCGGCATGGCGGGCCGTGAGGACGGCGGCAACACCGAGATGGCGGCGCTGCCCTATGTCGACGCCGAGCGCTTCAATTTCGACGACGCCTCCAGTGACCCCTTCTCCGCCCTCGGCGTGCGGATCATTCCGGAGAACGTCTCCTTCGTCACGAAGAACACCGCCGGCAGCACGCTCGACGAACATGTCGTGACGCTCGACCGGCGCGGCGGCCTCGACGACGTGCTCGCCGACCAGAACATCACCGCCGCCGACACCGACCGGATCCTCTCCGCCCTCTCGGAGCTCGTCGATCTCGCCCGGCTCGAGGCGGGCGAGACGGTGCGGATCGCCTTCCTGCCGGTCGACAGCGAGGACGAGGCGGCGCGGCCGATGCGCGTCTCGATCTATAGCGGCGGGGTCCATCAGGCGACCGTCGCCCGGCGCGACGACGGCAGCTTCGTGCGGAGCGACGAGCCCGAAGCGCCCGCCCCGCTCGTCGCCGGCGACGAGACGAGCGAGCCGGCGGCCCCCGCCGGCGGCCAGGCGCCGAATCTCTACGAGGCGATCTACGAGACCGCGCTCGAGCAAAGCGTGCCCCAGGACGTCATCCGCCAGCTGGTGCGGATCTTCTCCTACGATGTCGATTTCCAGCAGCGGGCGCGGCCGGGCGATTCGCTCGAAGTGTTCCACGCCGTCCCCGACGGCGAAGAGACGGCGGGCGAGGACGAGGTGCTCTACGCCGCGCTGACCGTCGGCGGCGTTCCGAAACGCTTCTATCGCTTCCGCACGCCCGACGACGGCTATACCGATTTCTACGACGAGGAAGGCAAGAGCGCGAAGAAGTTCCTGATGCGCAAGCCGATGAACGGCGGCATCCTGCGCTCCACCTTCGGCTATCGCCGCCATCCGATCCTCGGCTACAAGCGTCTGCACGCCGGCGTCGACTGGGCCGCCCCGCGCGGCACGCCGATCCTCGCCGCCGGCAACGGCACGGTCGAGAAGGCCGGCTGGAGCTCCGGCTATGGCCGCTTCACCCTGGTGCGCCATGCCAATGGCTACGAGACGGCCTATGCCCACCAGTCGGCGATCGCCAAGGGCATCGTGCCGGGCGCCAAGGTGCGCCAGGGCCAGGTGATCGGCTATGTCGGCTCGACGGGTCTCTCGACCGGCGCCCATCTGCACTACGAGGTGCGCGTCAACCGCAAGCCCGTCGACCCCTTGCGCATCCGCCTGCCGCGCGGCCGGGTGCTGCAGGGCGACCTGCTCGCCAATTTCGAACGCGAGCGCAACCGCATCGACGCGCTGATCGGCAATACGCCGTCGCAGAAGGTCGCCTCGGTCGACTGACGGGCAACCCGCGCGCCTCACGGCCCCGCCGGCCGGTCCGACCAGACGGCCAGCTCGTTCCCCGCCGGATCGCGAAAATGGAAGCGGCGCCCGCCGGGAAAGGCAAAGATCGGCCGCCGGATCGTCCCGCCCGCTCGCTCGACCCGCGCCACCGCCGCCTCGAGATCCCCGGCATAGAGGATCGGCAGGGGCGCAGCGGCTTCCTGGCTCTGAAACCCGCCATCGAGCCCGGCCCCGGCGAGACCGACATAATCCGCGCCGTAATCGACGAAGCGCCAGCCGAAGGCGGCGCCGTAGAAGGCCTTCATCGCCGGCAGATCCGCCCCGTGGAGCTCGAGATAGTCGATCGCGCCGTCGCGGGCCATGCCGTCCTCCCCGATCATGTTCCTTATTTGTTCTCACATGCATCGCCCGCCGGGTCAAGCGACCCGGCGGGCGGAGCGTCTTACGCGGCCTGATCGGCGACCGCGCCGCGCGGCAGGAAGAGCAGCCGGTCGGTGCCGCCGGTGACCTTCACGCGCGTCCCGTCGGCGATCTCGCCGGCGAGGATCTTGTCGGCGAGCGGATCCTGCACGTGGCGCTGGATCACCCGCTTCAGCGGCCGCGCGCCATAGACCGGGTCGTAGCCCTTCTCGGCGAGCCAGGCGCGGGCGCTCTCGTCGAGATCGAGCACGATCTTGCGGTCCTCGAGCAGGGTCTGCAGCCGCTTCAGCTGGATCTCGACGATCCGGCCCATCTCCTTCCGCTGCAGGCGGTGGAACAGGATGATGTCGTCGAGGCGGTTGAGGAATTCCGGCCGGAAGTGACCGCGCACCACCGCCATCACCGACTCCCGCACGGCGTCCACATCCTCGCCCTCGCGCAGATTGGCGAGGAACTCGGCGCCGAGATTGGACGTCATGACGATCAGCGTGTTGCGGAAATCGACCGTCCGCCCCTGACCATCCGTCAGCCTGCCGTCGTCGAGCACCTGGAGGAGCACGTTGAAGACGTCCGGGTGCGCCTTCTCGATCTCGTCGAACAGCACGACCTGATAGGGCCGCCGGCGCACGGCTTCCGTGAGCGAGCCGCCCTCCTCATAGCCGACATAGCCCGGAGGGGCGCCGATCAGCCGCGCGACCGAATGCTTCTCCATGAACTCCGACATGTCGATCCGGACCATCGCCGTCTCGTCGTCGAACAGGAAGGCGGCGACCGCCTTGGTGAGCTCGGTCTTGCCGACGCCGGTCGGGCCGAGGAACATGAACGAGCCGATCGGCCGGTTCGGATCCTGCAGCCCGGCGCGGGCGCGCCGCACCGCGGTCGAAACCGCGTGCACCGCCTCGGGCTGGCCGACCACCCGGGCGCCGAGCGCGTCCTCCATGCGCAACAGCTTGTCGCGCTCGCCCTCGAGCATCTTGTCGACCGGGATGCCGGTCCAGCGCGACACCACCTGCGCGATGCTGTCGGGCGTCACGGTCTCCTCGAGGTCGGCGCCCTTCTGCTCCTCCTCGACCGCCTTCAACTGGCGCTCGAGCTGCGGGATGAGGCCATAGGCGAGTTCGCCGGCGCGGGCGAGATCGCCGGTGCGCTGCGCCTTTTCGAGGTCGGAGCGGGCCTGGTCGAGCTGCTCCTTCAGCTTCTGCGCCGAGGCGAGCTTTTCCTTGTCCGCCTGCCAGCGCGAGGTCAGCGTTGCCGATTCCTGCTCCAGATCGGCGAGCTCCTTCTCGAGCCGGCCGAGCCGGTCGCGCGAGGCGGTGTCGGTCTCCTTCTTCAGCGCCTCGCGCTCGATCTTCAGCTGGATGACGCGGCGATCGAGCTCGTCGAGCGCCTCCGGCTTCGAATCGACCTGCATGCGCAGCCGCGCCGCCGCCTCGTCGACGAGGTCGATCGCCTTGTCGGGCAGGAAGCGGTCTGTGATGTAGCGGTTCGACAGGGTCGCGGCGGCGACGAGCGCCGAATCGGCGATCCGCACGCCGTGATGCAGCTCGTATTTCTCCTTGATGCCGCGCAGGATCGAGATCGTATCCTCGACGGTCGGCTCGCCGACGAAGATCGGCTGGAAGCGGCGGGCGAGCGCGGCGTCCTTCTCGACATGCTTGCGGTATTCGTCGAGCGTCGTCGCGCCGATGCAGTGCAGCTCGCCGCGGGCGAGCGCCGGCTTGAGGAGATTCGAGGCGTCCATCGCGCCGTCCGCCTTGCCGGCGCCGACGATCGTGTGCATCTCGTCGATGAACAGGATGATGCCGCCCTCGGCCGAGGTCACCTCGGAGAGCACGGCCTTCAGCCGCTCCTCGAACTCGCCGCGATATTTCGCGCCGGCGATCAGCGCGCCCATGTCGAGCGCGAGCAGGCGCTTGTCGCGCAGGCTCTCCGGCACGTCGCCATTGACGATCCGCAACGCCAGGCCTTCCGCGATGGCGGTCTTGCCGACGCCCGGCTCGCCGATCAGCACGGGATTGTTCTTGGTGCGCCGCGACAGCACCTGGATGGTGCGGCGGATCTCGTCGTCGCGGCCGATCACCGGGTCGAGCTTGCCGTCGCGCGCCACCTGGGTGAGGTCGCGGGCATATTTCTTCAGGGCCTCGTACTGACCCTCGGCGGAAGCGGAATCCGCGGTGCGGCCCTTGCGCAGGTCCTCGATCGCCCGGTTGAGCGCCACCGGCGTCACGCCGGCATCGGTGAGCAGCTTGGCGGTCTTCGCCTCTTTCTCCATGGCGAGGGCGAGGAGGAGGCGTTCGACCGTGACGAAGCTGTCGCCCGCCTTCTTGGCGAGCGCCTCGGCCTCGGTGAACACCTTGGCGGTCGCGGGCGCCAGATAGAGCTGGCCCGCCCCGCCGCCGGAAACCCGCGGCAGCGCCTCGAGCGCGCGCTCGACAGCGGCGAGAGCGTCGCGCGGACGGCCGCCCGCCCGTTCGATCAGCCCGGCCGCAAGGCCCTCCGGATCGTCGAGCAACACCTTCAGGATGTGCTCCGGCGCGAACTGCTGGTGGCCGCGCGACAGAGCCGAGGTCTGCGCCGACTGCAGAAAGCCGCGCGCCCGTTCCGTATAGGTCTCGAAATTCATCCTCACGCCTCCTGATCCCGGCCGCATCCCGAAGCGATGCCGCCGATTGTCCGGTCGGCGCCCAGGGCTCTGGCACGCCGTCTCCGGCGATATGGTGTTGCCGCACCGCAACACCAAGGGGCAGGGCGGCACGAGACGATCGGTCGGTCGGTCCGGCCCGCCCTCCCCCAATCTCGACATCTTCGGCAGCTAGGCGCTAGGACCACCTTGATCGGGATCAAGCGGAAACCGCCTTGCGCCAGCGCCTCCTCCTGACGAAGCCGCTCGGCCTCGTGCTCGCCCTCTTCGTCGCCCTCTTCTGCGCCTGGCCCGGCCTCGCGCAGGACGATCCGCGCAAGGTCGTGGACGCCTGGAACAAGCGGCTGCAGCAGATCGACGCGCGGGTCGAGGCGGACGGCGTCGACGATCGCGAACTCGCCGACCTGCGCGACGAGACCGAGACGATCGGCGCGGAGGCCCAGGCGCTCGCCGCGACGCTCGCACCGCGGGTCGACGCCGCCGACGCGCAGTTGAAGCAGCTGCAGCCGGCCGAGGGCGACGGGACCCTCGAGAGCACGGCGCTGAAGGCCGACCGCCAGCGCGCGGAGCAGGCGCTCGCCGAGCTCGCCGGCGGCCAGCGGCAGGCCCAGGCGGTCGCCACCCACGCCGCCTACACGGTCAATCTGATCAGCGAGAAGCGCCGGCTGCGCTTCACGCAGCGCCTGCTGGAGCGGAACGACAGCCTGCTCGACCCCGACCTCTGGCGCGATGCGGCGAAGGACGTGCCGGTGCTCGCCGGCCGCGGCCTCGGCATCCTGACCGACTGGTTCGGGCTCGTCCGCAACCAGAGCGACCGGGGCGTCATCGCGCTCGTCGTCGTGCTGATCGTCACGGCGATCCTCATTCTCCTGCCCGGCCGCCGCCTGCTGCTGCGCCAGATCCGCCGGCCGCCCGAGGAGATCCAGCCGCCGGCCGGGCGGCGCGTCATCGCCGCCGCGCTGATCGTCGCGGTGAACACCTTCGTACCGCTGATCGTCCTCTTCATCTGCGCCGGCGCGCTCGAGGCGCTCAGCCTGTCGCCCGACCGCGTCGACCAGATGCTGCGGGCCTTCACCATCGCCACCGTCTTCCTGCTGCTCGGCTTCGGCCTCGCCCGTGCCCTGCTCGCGCCGAACCGGCCCGGCTGGCGCTTCGTGCCGCTGCCGGCCGGAACGGCCGAGCGGGTGTTCATGCTCGTCGTCGCGATCGCCACCCTGCAGGCCTCGCTGATCCTCGTCGAACGCTTCGCCCGGCTCACCTTCGCCTCGCTCTCCTTCCTGATCGCCGTCGAAGGCGCGATCTCGATCGCCGTCGCCATCCTCGTGCTGATCACGGCGCGCGCCGTGATGCGAAGCGGCCGGCGCGACGGCGAGGAGCGCGAGGACGATGCGGAGGAGCCGGAAGGCGGCCTGATGCGGCGGCTCGGCATGCCGGCCGCGGCCCTCGTCGCCCTCGTCGCGATCGTCGCCGACCTGATGGGCTATGTCGCGCTCGGCGTCTTTCTCACCACCCAGATCGCCTGGGTGGCGATGGTGCTCGGCCTGCTCGTGCTGCTGCTCGCGCTCGCCGATCACGTCACCGCCGCCTCCTTCCATCGCGAGGGCCTGGTCGGCAGCCGACTCGTCTCCTCGATCGGCTTCGCGCCGCGCTCGGTGACGCAGGTCGGCGTCGTCATCAACGGTGCGGTGCGGCTCGTTCTGATCCTGCTCGCGCTGCTCGCCGTCAGCGCCCCCTGGGGCGTCGAATCCTCCGGCTGGCTGAGCTGGCTGCGGGCGCTCTTCTTCGGCGTGACGATCGGCTCGATCACCATCTCGATCGCCACCATCGCCACCGGGCTCGCCGTATTCGGCGCCGGCTACATCGCGACGCGGGCGGTGCAGTCCTGGCTCGATACCCGCTTCCTGCCGACGACCCGGCTCGATTCGGGCCTGCGCAACTCGATCGCCACGGGCGTGCGCTACGCCGGCATCATCCTCGCGGGCGCCCTCGCCTTCGGCTATGCCGGCGTCGATCTCGCCAATATCGCGATCGTCGCCGGCGCCCTCTCGGTCGGCATCGGTTTCGGCCTGCAGTCGATCGTCAACAATTTCGTCTCCGGCGTCATCCTGCTCGCCGAGCGGCCGATCCGCGCCGGCGACTGGATCGTCGTCGGCACCGAGGAGGGCACGGTGCGGCGCATCAATGTGCGCGCGACCGAGATCGAGACCTTCGACCGGGCGACCGTGATCGTGCCGAACTCCAACCTCATCTCCGGCGTCGTCAAGAACATGGTGCTGCGCGACCGTTCGGGCCGTGTCATCGTGCCGGTCTCGGTCGCCATCACCGCCGATGCCGATCGCATCCGCACCATCCTCGCCGAGGTGGCGAAGCGGCATCCGCTCGTGCTCGCCTATCCCGAGCCGCAGGTGCTGTTCCTCAATTTCGGCCAGACGACGCTCGATTTCGAGCTGCGCTGCTATCTCGCCGACATCGCCAACGGGCTGTTCGTCCGCTCCGACCTGCGCTTCGCCATCCTGAAGCGCTTCCGCGAGGCGCGCATTCCCCTCCCCGGCGCGCCGCTCAATCTCGAGCCGCCGCCGCTTGCGTCCGAACCGCCCGCGGGGGAAAGTGCGGCCGCGGGCGGCGCCCCCTCCCCGTCCGCTCCAACCGCCTGAGGTTCCCGCCGATGCGTCCGTTTCTCACCGCAGCGCCGCTCGCCGCGGCCGCCCTGCTGCTCGGCGGCTGCCTCGCCGAGCGCACGCCGCTCCCCGGCGCGCCGACCTTCTACGAGCGGCTCGACGCCGCGTCCGTCACCGTCGATCCGGCCGCCGCGGCGAGCATGATCACCGGCTACCGGGCGAACAAGGGCCTCACCGCGGTGACGGTCGACCCCGCGCTCAACGCGCTCGCCCAGGAGCAGGCGAACGCCATGGCGCGGGCCGACAAGGTCGACCATACGATCCGCGGCACCGGCAGCTTCGAGACCCGTATCACCCGCTCGGGCTATGACGCCGAGATCGCCGTCGAGAACATCGGCGCCGGCTATCGCACGCTCGCCGAAGCGTTTTCGGGCTGGCGCGATTCGCCCTCGCACAACAAGAACATGCTGCGCGCCGGCGTGACCCGGCTCGGCATCGCGACCGCCTATTCGCCGAAGAGCAAATACAAGGTCTACTGGTCGCTCGTGCTCGCGAAGCCGGCGGAGCGGCGGCAGGAGGGCCCGAGCGCCGGGCCGATGCTGCCGGTCGACGGCAGCACGACGGTGACCTTCGGCGGCGCGGTCGTCCGCTAGGCCATGCTGCTCGACGGCGCCGAGGGCCTCGACCACGCCGCGCTCCGCGCCGCCTTCCGCTGGCGGATTCCGCAGCCCTTCAACATCGCCTCGGTCTGCTGCGACCGCCATGCGCTCGCCGATCCGCAGCGCCCCGCCCTCCTCGGCTGGCGTCCCGAGGGCGGCCTCGCGCCGACCTCCTTCGCCACGCTGAAGACCGGCTCCGAGCGGCTCGGCCAAGCGCTCCTTGCCCGCGGCATCGCGGCGGGTGACCGGGTGGCGATCCTGCTGCCGCAGTCGCCCGAGACGGTGATCGCCCATCTCGCTGTCTATCGCATCGGCGCGATCGCGGTGCCGCTCGCCGCGCTGTTCGGCGCCGACGCGCTCGAGCACCGGCTCGCCGATTCGGGCGCGAAGGCGATCGTCACCGACGCCGCCGGGCTCGCCAGGCTCCGGCCGATCCTCGGCCGCCTGCCGATGCTCGACCGGTTCCTGTCGGTCGACGGCGACGACGGTGCGGCCGAGGATCTCCGCCGCATCCTCGCCACGCCCACCGCGCCGCTGGCCACTCTGCCGAGCGGGCCGGACGATCCGGCGCTGATGATCTACACCTCCGGCACCACCGGCCTCGCCAAGGGCGCGCTGCACGGCCATCGGGTGCTCGCCGGCCATCTGCCGGGCTTTGCCTTCACCCATCGCGGCATCGGCGCGGCCGGCGACGTGATGTGGACGCCGGCCGACTGGGCCTGGGCCGGCGGCCTCCTCAATGCGCTCCTGCCGGCGCTCTTCTTCGGCGTGCCGGTCGTCCACGGCCCGTTCGCCCGCTTCGATCCGGAGGGCGCCTTCCGGCTGATGGCCGAGGCCCGCGTCAGCCGCGCCTTCCTGCCGCCGACGGCGCTGCGGATGATGCGCGCCGTCGATGCCCCCCGCCGCTTCGCGCTCGCCCTCGGGACCGTGGGCGCGGCGGGCGAGGCGCTCGGCGCCGAGACCTTCGAGCAGGCCTCGGCGGCGCTCGGCGTCCCGGTCGACGAGTTCTACGGCCAGACCGAATGCAATTACGTGCTCGGCTCCTCGGCGGCGCGCGGCGTGTCGCGGCCCGGCGCGATCGGCAAGGCGCTGCCCGGCCACGAGGTCGTGATCCTCGATGCCGACGGCACCCCCGTCCCGGCCGGCACACCCGGCGAGATCGCGGTGCGGGCGCCCGATCCGGTGATGTTCCTCGGCTACTGGAACGCCCCGGCGGCGACGGCGGCGAAGTTCCGCGGTCCCTTCATGCTGACCGGCGATCAGGGCGTCGCCGACGCGGACGGCTATATCCGCTTCCTCGGCCGCACCGACGACGTGATCACCTCGGCGGGCTACCGGATCGGACCGGGCGAGATCGAGGAATGCCTGATCACCCATCCGGCGGTGGCGCTCGCCGCCGCGGTCGGCAAGCCCGATCCGCTCCGTACCGAGATCGTCAAGGCCTATGTCGTGCTGAAGCCCGGCTTCGCGCCCTCCGAGGAGCTTGCGCAGGCGATCCGCGGCCATGTCCGCGCGCGGCTCTCGGCGCACGAATATCCGCGCGAGATCGCCTTCGTCGACGAGATGCCGCTCACCACGTCCGGCAAGGTGATCCGCCGCATCTTTCGCGACAGGGCGGCGGCCGAGGCCTCCGCCGCACGCCCGGGCGGGCCGCCGACCGTGTGACGGCGCACACGAGGCGCCATCCGCTCTTCAAGGAAATGCCTTAAATGACGGGGAAGAAGCCCGGCAGGCGCGGCCGGAGCGGAAACCGATCAGCACGATGGACAGTCGAGTCGATCCCGAGGACGAGCCCGGCGAGGCCCCGCCCCGCCCGCGCGGCGGCACCTATCACCGCCCGGCCTCCGCCTCGACCCTGCTGTCGGAGATCGGCGACCATCTGCCGGACGAGACGGCGACGGTCGGCCAGATCTTCGACGCGCTCGGCAATGCCGGGCTCGGCCTCACCATGCTGATGATGGCGCTGCCCTCCTTCCTGCCGATCCCGGGCCTGCCGACCGGCTTCGTCTTCGGCACGGCGATGGCGATCCTGGCGCTGCAGGTGCTCGTGGGCGCCGACCGGCTGATCCTGCCGCAGTGGCTGCGCCGGCGCGGCCTGCCGCGCGGCGTGGTGGTCAAGGGCGCCGGGGCGGTGGCGCCCTGGCTGCGCAGGATCGAATGGCTGCTGAAGCCCCGCCTGCCGATGCTCGCCGGCCGCCGCGCGCATGTCGTGCTCGCCCTGCCGATCTTCGTCCATGCGGTGATGATCCTGTTGCCGATCCCGCTCGGCAACCAGCTGCCGGCGCTCGCGGTCATCGCCTTCGCCTTCGGACTGATCGAGCGTGACGGCCTCGCCGTTCTGGTCGGCGCGCTGCTGTCGGTGATCGCGCTCGCCTGGAACGGCGCCATCGTCTTCTTCGGCGCCGAGCTCTCGCTCATCGCCTGGCGCTGGGTCGAGCCGGTGCTGGAGCGGTTCTGAGGCCGCGGGCCGGGCTCTTCGAGGGCAAGGACGGCCGACACGGGCACGCCGCTTCGGGTGCAAAGCACCCTCGCCTCCCCCAGAGCATCCGTCACCCCGGCCTCCGTGCCGGGGTCCATAATCGTGACGCCGGGCCGTCCGTCCACCGCCGGCCGCCTCGCAGACCCGTCATCCCGGGCGGAGCGAAGCGGAGACCCGGGACCCATCAAGCCCTGCAACCCCGCGCAGGACCGCAGCGCCGGCCGGCTTGATGGGCCCCGGCTTTCGCCGGGGTGACGGGTGGGGAGGACGGCGCACGGATCGCCGACCGTCACGATTATGGATGCCGGCACGGGGGCCGGCATGACGCGTGGAGGGGCCTGTTCCGCCGGCATGACGGGTCGAGGGGGCTGTTCAGAGGAACCGGCAGGAAGGACCCCAGAGCGGCCGGACGGGTCCGGAGCGGCAGCCTCCCTCCCCCTTGTGGGGCAGGGTCGGGGTGGGGGGTGAATACGCCGAAGCCGAAGGCCCGCCACGCCAGAACACCCGTCACCCCGGCCTCCGTGCCGGGGTCCATACTCGTGACGCCGGGCCGTCCGTCCACCGCCGGCCGCCTCGCAGACCCGTCATCCCGGGCGGAGCGAAGCGGAGACCCGGGACCCATCAAGCCCTGCAACCCCGCGCAGGACCGCAGCGCCGGCCGGCTTGATGGGCCCCGGCTTTCGCCGGAAGCACCGGGTGGGGAGGACGGCGCACGGATCGCCGACCGTCACGATTATGGATGCCGGCACGGAGGCCGGCATGACGGATGGAGGGGGCTGTTCCGCCGGCATGACGGGTGGAGGGGGCTGTTCGAAAGAGCAGGCAGGAGGGGCCCCAGAGCGACCGGACGGGTCCGGGCGGCAGCCTCCCTCCCCCCTTGTGGGGGGTGGGGGGTGAATACGCCGAAGCCGAAGGCCCGCCACGCCAGAGCACCCGTCACCCCGGCCTCCGTGCCGGGGTCCATAATCGTGACGCCGGGCCGTCCGAACCCTGCTCCCGGCCGCCTCGCAGACCCGTCATCCCGGGCGGAGCGAAGCGGAGACCCGGGACCCATCAAGCCCTGCAACCCCGCGCAGGACCGCAGCGCCGGC
>NZ_JACHOO010000018.1 GCF_014199915.1 Prosthecomicrobium pneumaticum
CGCAGAGCCCGGGCCGGGTCCGATTGGGCGACCGTCGCGCGGTGTGATGGGTCTCCGCCTTCGCGGGAATGACGGATGGACGGCGTCCGCCGGGAGCGCCGCAGGTCACGATCATGGATGCCGGCACGGAGGCCGGCATGACGGGTGGAGGGGGCTCATCAAGAGCGCCCAGCCGACCCCGATCGGCAATCCCCCTCCCCCCTTGTGGGGGAGGGCCGGGGTGGGGGGTGACTGAGCCGAAGCCGAACGACCCCGCCCCCCGAGAACACGAGACGCCGGAACGCCGCCCCCCCCCCGCTCCCGGCCGGCCCGCCACCCTCAGGCGGCAACTCCGGCCGGCCCGCCCCTAATAGCCGAGCGCCACCAGCCGCGCCTGCCAGGCGGCACGGGCGATCGCGTTGCCGGCGGCGTTGAGGTGGATGCCGTCGGAGCGCAGCGAGCGCGGCGGGACGCCCGCGGCGAGGTCGGCGAGGTCCTCCGCCGAGCCGTCCGGCGCGGCGAGCAGCGCGCCGAGGATATCGACGAAGCGCGACCCGTGCGCCGCGGCGAGCGCGGCATTGAGCGCGCCGATCGTCGCCTTGAGGTCCGCGTCGTCGCCCGTCCCCGTCAGCACCGAGCCGACCAGATAACGCCCGCCCGGCACCCGCGCCGCCATCGCCGCGATGTCGGCGCGCACCCGCTCGGGCGCCGCCGGATTGTTGCGGCCGGCCCAGAGAAGCGCCACCCGGCCGCGGAAGGCGACCGCCGCGTCCGGCTCGAACCGGCTCATCGGCAGGCAGGCGGCGGGCGTGCCGGCGCGCTCGCGGATGAAGCTGTAGGCCGCCGTGTCGTTGGCGTGGTCGTCGCCCGTGCCGCCGCGGACGAGCGCACCGTAGACGCCGCAGAGCCAGCCCGTCTGCGCCTGCGGCCCCTGATAGGTCACGGGGCTCACCGTCCGCGCCGTCACCGCGACCGGCGGCGGCGTGGCCACGGCGCGGGTGATCGCCACAGCGGCGATCGAGAAGCCGCCCACCGTCGCGGAGGGATTGAGGGCCGCGAGATGGACGCTCGACCCCGCCTCCCCGAGCGTCAGGGTGACACTCTGCCGGCCGGAAGCGGCGAGCGTCGTGCGCGCCGCGGGTGCCCAGGCCGCATCGGCGTCCCAGGTCAGGCCGATCTCGACCGCCGGCAGGTCGGAGAGCACGACGTCGAGCTCGACGAACACGGTCTCGCCCGCCGCCATGGCGCCGAGCGGCCGCTGCACGCCCTGCAGATAGGCGGCATCATGGACGACGAGCGCGCCGCCGGCGAGCGTGGCGTCCGTCGCCGTGCCCGCCTGCGTCCGGCCGCTCCAGCCCGCCATGCCGGCATCGAAGCGGTCGGTCGTGGTCGCCGTGTCGCCGGCCGGAATGGCATCGCCCTCGAGACTGACGAACACCGGCATGGCGCCCTGCCGCGCCGCCACCTGCGTCGAGGTCTGGCCGCCTATGCCCTCGTTCTCGACGAGCCGCGGCGGCGAGAACAGCGCCCCGAAGCCGGTCGCGAAGGCCGAGGCGGCGAGGCTGTCGCCCCAGACGACGATCGCGTCGTCGGGCGTCGCCAGCCGGCGCAGATCCGCATCGGTCGGCGCCGCGGCGAACAGGGCGAGGCGATGGATCGTGCCGGCGAAATCGGCATAGCCGCTCACCGAATTGCCGAGCCGCAAATGGGTCAGCCCCTCCGGCATGCGCCGCTCCGGCCCGCCGAGGACCTCGGCCGCCGCCCCGTCGCGGGCGATGGCGTGCCGCCCGGCGCGCGCCGCGGCGGCGATCCGCGTCCGGTCGCCGGCGCCGAGCGGCCCGGCCGCGACGCTCTCCTCATAGGACGAGGCGGCCTCGACCGCCTGCCAGATCACCGCCCCGTCCGGCCGCCAGACCAGGTCGAGCCGGGTCGACCAGTCGCCGCCGTCGAGCGCCAGCAGCGCCGCGGGCGTCGCGCCCGGCAGCGCCGCCGGCGCGGTCGCGTCGAGGAAGAGCCCGATTTCGTCCGGAATGGCGCGAAGCGGCAGAAAGGCGCTGCGAGGGCCGGCCCGCGCCCCGCCGAGCGCGGCGAAGAGCCCCGCCTCGTCGCCGAACACCGCCCGGCCGGACCAGAACCGCCCGGCCGTGTAGTCGAGATCGATGAGCGCCGGCCGCCCCGCCGCGTCGCGCAGCACCCAGCCGGGCGCCCAGGACGAGGCCACCACCGGCGATGCGGCAAGGGCCGCCGGCAGGCCGAGCCCGAGACCGAGACCGAGCGCGCTCATGCCCGCTCCCTCCAGAACGCTCCGCCGTGTGATGCGCCGGTCCATCCGGCCAGACTAGCATCGTCGGCCGCGATCGCCATGCCCCTCTCCCTTCCCGTCCGGATGACGCCCGCCATCGCGCTCACCACACCGCGACGATCGCGCCGGCGCTCGTACCGGTCGCCTTGACCCGCGCGATCCGCCCGGGCAGCCAGCCGCGCATCCCTGCGAAGAGAAGCGTCTCGCCGCCCTTCGTCACCACCGCGAGGTCGCCCTCGGCGCCGACGAACAGCGCCCGGGCGAGATGCGGCAGGTCCTCGGCGTCGGAAGGCGCCACCGCGACGCCGTGCTCGAACGGGCTCGAAAGCCCGGCCGTGTTGTGCGCGAAATCATCCGTCGCCGGCATCGGCGCGTCTCCTCGTCGGGTGTGAAGAAAGGGAATGGAAGGCCGGTCGGACGGCGTCAGGCGGTGCCGGAGGGGAAGGACACCACCCCCGTCGCCCGGTCGATCGCGAGCGCCGTGAACCAGGTCGCACCGTCGGGCGAGACCTTGATCGAGAAATCCTCGCCGCCCGCGAGGCCGAATTCCGCGCGGCCGGAAAAGCCGGTCTGGAAGACCAGCGAGACGGTGTCGCCCGCCGCCTCCTTGTCGAGCGCCAGCCGCATGTCGCCGGTGCCGCCCGCCGCCGCGTCGACGGGTGCGAGGAGCACGGCGTTCGAGCGCACCGCGAAGCGGTTCGTCGCATCCGCCGCCGTGTTGACGCCGAGCGCGGCGACGCTGTCGGCCGGCGCGGGCGGCGTCCAGCCACCCTCTGCGAAGACGAGCAGCCGGCCCGTCGCCCGGTCGACCGCGACCCAGCCCGGCTCGGGCGGAAGCAGCATCCAGGCGCCGTCGACGAAATGGGCGATCGCGCCGTCCTGTCCCGCGAAGAGGCCGGTCGCGCCCGGACCGACGATCAGCCGGCTTCCTTCCGCCGGCGTCTCGGGCGGCACGGTCGCGTCCGTGCCGTCGACCGCGAGCTGGACGATCGCGTCGAGCCGGCGCAGCGCCTCGTTGAGCGTCACGTGCTTCTGCGCCTGCGCCGCGGCGAGATAGGGCAGCGCCAGATGGAGCGTGTCAGCCATCGATCGCGATCTCCGTGAAAAGGCCGGGGCCCGCCGCCGCGCTCGTCTGCGCGACGCGGAAGGTGAAGGGGGCGTCGGCCGCCCCGAGGAGGGCCGCGCGCGCCGCGCCGGTGAGCCGGAAGCCCGGCACCGTCACCGTCTCGGCAGCGACCACCGCGCCCGAGGCGACGATCTCGATCCGATAGGCTTCCGCCGCCTCGCCGAGCGGCACCTCGACGGCGGCCCAGTCGTCGCCGCCGGTCCGCGTCTGGCGGATCCAGGCGAAGACGAGGTCGCCCGCCTCGCGCCGCACGGCGAGATGGGCGGGCGGCCGGCAGCGGAGCCCGATGCGGCTCGCCGGCAGAGCCGTGTCGGCGAAGCGGCGCGGGTCATAGGCGGCGCCGGCCGGCCCCGCCCGCAGTGTCAGACCGAGCCCGCCTTCGGCCGTGGCGAGCGCGAGAACCGGCGCCGCCGCGTCGAGCCGCACGAAGCGCGCGCCGCCCGCATGGCCCGCCGCGGCGCGGTCCTCCGTTCCCGCCTGGCCGCGCAGGAAGCCCGAAAGCCGCCAGCGCGACGGCCCGATCAGCGTCGCGTCGCGGAACTGCACCACCTCGAAGCCCGTCTCGGCCGAGCCGATCGCCGCGGCGTTCGCCCCGTTCGCCACGGCGAGCGCCGAGGCGCCCGAGAGCGCCCCGCCGTCGAGCGTCACCTCGATCGCCGTCGCCTCGTCCCAGCGGCCGGGGGGACCCGGCGGCATCGCGGTGTCGAGCGCACCCGCCGTCGCCCGCCGCTCGACCGCCTGCCGCGCCGCGAACCCCGTCTCCGCCGTGCCGATCTGCAAGAGATAGGCGCCGGGCCAGGGATCGGCGAAGAGCGCGACGCGCGGCGCATGGTCGGCGTCGCCGTCGGCGAGCGGCGGCAGGTCGAGCACGATGAGATCGGGCGGCCCCGCGCTCGCGCTGTAGCTCGGCGTCGCCGCCCGCGGCGCGGCGCGGGCCGGGGCGAGCATCGGCGCGATGGTGCGCGCCTCGATCGCGCGCGCCGCGCCGTCCTCGATCCGCCCGACGATCAGCGCGATCCTCCCCTCCCCGCCGCTGTCGAGCCCGACGATGTCGCCCGGTTCCACATCGAGCCGGTGCGGGTCGAGCGCGAAGGACACCGTCTCGCGTCCGGCCCACAGGTCGGCGAGCAGCGCGTCGGCGAAGCCGCTCGCCGCCGCCTCGTCCATCACCGCGCCGCTGTCGACCGTCTGCTGCCGCCGGCTGCCGGTCTCGAGCCGGCGCGAGGCGACCGCCCCGTCGCGATAGTCGGCGAGGCCGTCGACGAAGCCGAGCGACACCTCGGCCGGCAGTTCCGTCTCCTGCGCGCGCCGCACGGTGAGGCGCGGCCGGTCGTCCTCGCTTTCGACCAGTTCGCCGCGCCCGATCGTCAGCCGCGCCGGCCGGCTCTTCGGCACGAAGCGGAGCGCCGCGCCGCTCTCCGCGGCGACGAAGCCGAACAGCGTCGCGAGCGGCTCGAGCGCGTCGCGCGCCGAGCCGGTGCGGCCGACGACATAGCCGTCGACGAGCCCGTCGAGCGCGCCGATTTCGGCGTCGGTAAAGCCATGATCGGCGAGCACGGCGCGCACCAGCGCATCGGCCGGCAGCGCGCCGAGCCGGCCGGTCAGCCAATGGCCCGTCTGCCAGTTCGGCCCGTCCGCCCACACGCTGTCGAGATAGGGGAAGGCGGGATAAGGCCGCGCGTCGACGCACCAGAGGAACACCCGCGAGCGATCGACCATCCGGCCGTCATAGCGGTCGGAAAGGGGGTTCGCCGTCTCGTCCGCCCAGTGCTCGAGATGCGCCTCGAGAAAGCGCCGCTGCACGAGATCGTCGCGGGTGCCGTTCGAGAAATGCGGCAGCCGCGCCCCGCCGACCTTGTCGTCGGGAAAGACGTTCGGCTCGTTCGCCCCCTTGTCGACCGCCGGACAGCCGAGCTCGGTCAGCCAGATCGGCTTGCTCTTCGGGATCCAGGCGGTCGGCGTCGTGCGCTCGATGCCGCCCGGCCGGTCGTAATGGAGATGGCCCCACCAGCCGGCGAGGTCCTTGTAGCGGAACACCCAGGGCTTGCCCGCCGCCCCGTCCTCGATCGGGCTGCGGATCTGCGCCGCCCGGTCGGCCTCGCTCGCATAATACCAGTCGAAGCCCTCGCCGCCGGCGATGTTGCCCGCCAGATACGCCCGGTCGTGCGGCCCGTCGGCGATCGCCGCGTCGCGATGCGCGGTGCCGTCGCGCCAGTCGGCGAGCGGGAAATAGCAGTCGATCGCCACCGCATCGATCGCCGGATCGGCCCAGAGCGGATCGAGATGGAAGGTGACGTCGCCCGAGCCGTCGGCCGGCCGGTGGCCGGAATACTCGCTCCAGTCGGCGGCATAGCTGATCTTCGTCGCCGGCCCGAGCACGGCGCGCACCTCTCCGGCGAGCGCCCGCAGGCCCTCGACGAAGGGGTAGCGCCCGTCCTCGGCACGCAGCGTCGACAGCCCGCGCATCTCCGCGCCGATCAGGAAGGCGTCGACGCCCCCCGCCGCCTCGGCGAGATGCGCCATGTGCAGCACCATCCGGCGATAGCGCCATTCCGCCGGCCCCGAATAGACCACCCCCCCGCCCGACAGCGCGAAATCGTGCCGGTCGCAGGTTCCGAGGAACGCCGCGATCTCGTCCGTCGCCGCCGCGGTGCCGTCCGTCGTGCCGGCCCGTCCGGGCGCCACCGCGCCGGTGATCTCGCCGCGCCAGGGATAGGCCCCCTGCTCCACCCTGCCATAGGGATCGGGCCGGCCATTGCCGGCCGGCACGTCCATCATCAGGAAGGGATAGAGCGTGACCGCGAGCCCGCGCGCCTTCAAGGCGGCGATCGCCCGGATCACGCCCGCGTCCGACGGCGTGCCGCCATAGGCGGGCCGGCCGGCATGGAGCGACACCACGGCCGCACTTCCGCGTTCGAGCCCCGCCACCCGCCAGGGCGGGCTCGTCGTGCCGGCCGCCGTCTCGACCTTCGGCCGGATCGTGCAGGAGCCGGCGCGCAGATCGTCGCCGAACCAGGCGACGACGAGCGAAACCCGTTCGAGATTGGGCAGGGCCGCCTCGATCGCGTCGAGCGCGGCGACGAAATCGGTTTCCGCCCCGTCGACATGGCGGTTCACCGTCTCGCGCCGGCCGCGGCCGAGCGCCCGGTCGACCGGCTCCGGATCATAGCCGAACTCGGTCGCGCCGGGCATCATCACCACGGCGCGGACATCGCTTTCGAGCCCCTCGACCGGCCGGAACACCTCGAAGGCGAGCTGCGGGATGCGGTTGCCGAAATCCTCGAGCGGCAGCCCCTCGAAGACGACATGGGCGAGGCCGCGATAGGCCGGCGTGTTGCCCTCGCCCTGCTTCGCCTCGATCAGCGAATCCGGCGCCTCGTCCTCGCCGCCCGGATGGACGCGGTGGACGATGCCGGAGAGGTCGAGCAGGGCGCCGTCGGCCCACACCCGGCCGACCCGGGCGATCGGCCCTTCGCAGAGCCCGACCGCGAAATTGGCGAAGTAGGAATAGGTCCTGACGCTCGTTCCGCCGGCGCCGCCCTTGCCGCCCTGCGTCTCGGTCGAGACACGCTCCTGATAGCGCGTCGCCCAGATGATCTGGCCCGAGACGCGCGCCCGGCCATAGACGCGCGGGATCGGCGTCCCCTCGCGCGAGCCCTGGATGTCGACCGTGCCGAGCCGCGCGCCCTCGACCGTGCCGCCGCCGAACAGGCGCTGGTCGATCGTATAGCCGGCGAGCGCGCCGACCGCCCCGCCGAGCACCGCACCGAGCGGGCCGAACAGCCCGCCGATCGCCGCGCCCGCGGCGCGCAGGAGAAGCGTCGCCATCAGCCGGTCACTCCGGGAAAGGAAAACACATGGGCGATCCGCCGCCGCCACCAGGGTGACAGCGCCGCCCCGCAGACCGCGGCGCCCTCATGGGCGTGGACGAAGCGGTCGGGCGCGACGAGGATGCCGCAATGCTTCGCCGGCACGCCGGCCCGCCAGCGGAAGAGCAGCAGATCGCCCGGTTCGGCCGCATCCGGCGCCACCGGCGCCATGTGCCGCCCCGCGGCCAGCGCGAGCGTCTCCGCTCCCCGCGCCTCCGCCCAGTCGGGCGTATAGGCCGGCATCGCCTCCGGTTCGGCGCCGTAGAGCGCCCGCCAGACGCCGCGCACCAGGCCGAGACAGTCGCAGCCGACGCCTTTCAGAGAAGCCTGGTGCCGATAGGCCGTGCCACGCCAGGAAAGCGCTTCGGAAACAATCGCTTGCCGGGTGATCATGGGACGATGATTCCGCCGTCGTTGTTGGCGTCCGCCCGGGCATAGCCGAACGCGAAATCATTCCCGGGCATGTGCGGAAAGCCCCGAAAGTTCAAGCTGTTGGCGAATTTCTCTCGGCATGTGGAAAAGCGCTTGTCGCAGCCCGCCGTGAGGGTGAACCCGTCGCCCGCCGAAACCGGCCGCGGCGGCGTCTGCCAGAGCTCGACGATCCCGCCCTGCTGCAGCCGCACGGTGGCGGCGAAGCCCTGATTGGCGCCGGAGGTGAAGACGAGCCGGCCGCGTTCGAACCAGCCGGCGGGGAAGTCCCCGAGCGCCACCTCGATCCGCCGCCCGCCATCGCCCGCTCCGACCGTCGCCGCGACGCGATAGGCCGCGAGGGCGAGATCGACGCCACAGCGCGGGTCGCCGAGATCGGCGTCGCAGGCCGCGCGGAAAGCCCGGCCGGAGGGCTGGTCGAGCCGCGCCGCGAGGCCGCGGATCTCGGCCCGGAAGGCGCCGTCCTCGCGCACCGTCTCGCCGATATGGCCGGAGCGCAGCCGATGCCGCACGGCCGGATCGCGCCAGTCGACGAGCCACACCTCGACCGCCGCATCGTCATAGAGCCCGGCGGCGAGGTCGGCCTCGGAGAGGCTCTCGGAGGCGAGCGCCCCCTCGACCTCCATGCCGCCGGCGGCGAACCCGCTTTCCGCCGCCGCCTCGCCGGCGGAGAACCCGCTCGCCGCGGCGCAGACGACGCCGTCGAAGACGATGTCGCGGTCATGGTCGGTGAAGCCGAGCACCACCCCGTCCCGCCGCCGCACCACCCAGACGCGCGCGAGCGCCGTCACCCCGCCGGCGAGATGCGCCGCGAGCTCCGGACCGATGATCCGCATGATCCCTCCGATTGCCGATGAAGCCATGCCCGCCCGCAGCAGCCGCCGCCGCCGGAGCCCCTGCCGCCGGACAGCCGCCCGAACCCCGAGCGGCCCCCTCCCTCCCCGCCCCGAGCGGCCCTTCTCCCTCCCCCCTTGTGGGCGAGGGCCGGCATGACGGTCGGAAGGATCGGCTCGCAAACGCAGAGCACCCGTCACCCCGGCCTCCGTGCCGGGGTCCATCATCGTGCCGCGTGGCGAAACGCGCCGCCGCCATCCCCGCACACCCGTCATCCCGGGCGGAGCGAAGCGGAGACCCGGGACCCATCGAGCAGAGGAACACATCGAGGACCGCCCGGCTCGATTCGTCCCGGCTTCCGCCGGAATG
>NZ_JACHOO010000019.1 GCF_014199915.1 Prosthecomicrobium pneumaticum
CCGGCCGGCTTTCTTCCTGCGCGCTTCCGTCGGTTTCCCGAGCCGACCCCTCCACCCGTCATGCCGGCCTCCGTGCCGGCATCCATAATCGTGACGTGCGTGCTGTGAGAACGGTTCTCCCCATCCGTCATCCCGGCGAAAGCCGGGACCCATCACGCCGCGCGACGGCCGCCCCAATGGGACCGAGCCCGGGCGCCGCTCGATGGATTCCGGGTCTCGGCTACGCCTCGCCCGGGATGACGGTGTGGGGTGGCGGCGGTGCTCGGGCGGCCCGGCGGCACGATTATGGACCCCGGCACGGAGGCCGGGGTGACGGGGGTTCCCGAGGGGCGGGGTCGTTCGGCTCCGGCCCAATTCCCCCCCGCCCTCCCGCACAAGGGCGGAGGGAGTGGGCCGATCGGGGTTCGCTTCGAAAAATCCGTGCAGGAGGTCGACATGACCGTGGCGCTCATCGAGGCGCCGGCGATCGAGCCGGTGTCGGTCGCGGAGGCGAAGGCGCATCTGCGGCTCGACGGCAGCGAGGAGGACGGCCTCGTCGCCGCGGCGATCGCGGCGGCGCGCATCCATGTCGAGGCGGTGACGGGCCGGGCGCTGATCGCGCAGGACTGGCGGCTCCATCTCGACCGCTGGCCGGCGGGGCGGCGCATCGGCCTGCCCGTCGCGCCGCTCATCGCCGTCGCGGCGATCACCACCTATGACGCGGCCGGTATGCCGCATGGGCTCGACGCCGCGCTCTGGCGCGCCGAGCCGGCGGGCGCGCGTGTGCTCCTCCTCGAACGGCCGGCGCCGGGCCTCGCCTGGAACGGCATCGAGATCGATTTCACCGCCGGCTATGGCAGCACGGCGGACGATGTGCCGGCGCCGCTCCGCCAGGCGATCCTGATCCTCGTCGCGCAATGGCATGCCCATCGCGGCGCGATCGAGCCGGGCGCGGCGCCGCCCGCCGCGGTCGAGGCGCTTCTCGCGCCCTACCGGCTGAGAACGCTGTGAGGCCGTTCGAGCCCGGCCGGCTGCGCCACCGCGTGACGGTGCTGCGGCCGGTGTCGATGCCCGACGGGGCGGGCGGCGTCGCGGTCTCCTTCACCCCGCTCGCCGCCGTCTGGGCGGCGATCGAGCCGGTCAAGGCGGCCGAGGATGCCGGGCCGGACCGGCCGGCGACGCGCCTCACGCACCGCGTGACGATCCGCTACCGCGCCGATGTCGAGGGCGGCATGGCGCTCTCCCATCGCGGCCGGACGCTGCGGATCACCGCTATGCGCGACCCCGACGAGGGGCGGCGGCTGCTGACGCTCGACTGTGTGGAGGAACGGCGATGAATGCGAGGGCTCTGACCGGCGCGGCGCTCGCCGCGGCGCTGAAGCGGGCGGCGGAGCCGGCGGTGCGGGCCGGCCGGGAGCGCGCGGCGGCGCGGCTCGGCGCGGCGATCGACCCGGCGATCGAGCGGCGCCGGACGGCGGACGGCATCGCCTTCGCCGCGCCCGGCCTCTTCGCCCGCGAGCACGGCGGCTTCGGCCTCGAGGCGGCGCCGGTACTCGCACCGGCGATCGCCCGGCTGAGGGAGCGGCGGGCATGAGCGGCGCGCCGATCGCCCTGCAGGCGGCGGTGCTCGCCGCGCTCGCCGCCGACGCGGACCTTCTCGCCGATCTCGGCGAAGCGCGCATCTACGACGCCGCGCCGCGCGACGCGACCTTTCCCTTCGTCGCGCTCGGCGCCGCCTCGGCCGAGGACTGGTCGAGCGGGACCGAGGCGGGCACGGCGCACCGGCTGGTGCTCCACGTCTGGTCGCGCGCCGGCGGCCGGCGCGAGGCCTGGCGGATCGCCGGCCATCTGATGCGCATCCTGCACGACGCGCCGCTGGCGCTCGAGAGTGCGCGGGCGGTGCTGGTGCGCGTCGATTTCGCCGAGGTGCGCCGCGACCCGGACGGCATCACCACGCAAGGCATCGTGCGGCTGAGCGCCCTGACGGAGGCGGAGTAGGGGCGCGCCGGCGGCGGACCGGGGTGCGCAGGCGGACGGCGCCATCGAACATCTCGCCACACGGCACTCCGTGGCGGCGCCACGCCACCCAATGTTCACGGGCTGCTCGGTCACCTCCCATTCGTACGCGCCCTGCGCCAGAGCAGCACGCCTTCACCCACGACCACTGCCAACCCAACCAAGCTGGTGATCGGCGCAAATGTCGACGAGACGAAGCTTGCTAAGACCACGAGCATATAATTGATCATCGAGCGTGGCGTCGGCCTGACCTCGTTGATGATTTGCGCCGAGTAGAGATGACGCCCGCTCGTTTCGTTGAGGACCGCAATCTCAAAAGGTACTTGGGAATGAGGGTATGGGACTGTCACCTTCCACTCCCACAGCACGCTCGCTCTCGTGCTCGTCCAAGCGGTAGGAGCTCGAAGTGCGGAAAGCTCCACTCCTTCAGGCACCTTCAGCGCCGCCCTGACTTGAGGCGCGTATGGGGCCGTCGCTGCGGCGGCCAAATCTAGTCCCGGTGGCACGGCCTGATCTGCGCCGGTGATAAGGAAAAGCTGAATTCGTGCCTCTTCGCCCGCGCGAAAGAACTCTGGAAGCCGGATTGCGTAAACGCCGTTTCGCAAATCGGCCCACTGCGGATCATCGGCTCGAGATCCTGGCGGCGCGAAGGGGCCACCCAGATCAGCAGGGGAGGCTACCCTCGAAGAGCCGGTCCTGATGCCGATCCAGTCCACACTTCGACGAAACGTGGCCCAGCCCTCACCTATTCGATCGCCCGCAATCTGGATCGCCGAGGCGATGAGGCTCAGGCAAGTAAAGGTGAAAACCAGCCATCGTTGTCGTCGTGACATGTTTGGCCTCTTCGTTCGGGGGACGGCCATGTTGCCAGAAACGGCAGGGTTTCAAATCCATTTCAAGACCGGGTGCCGAGCGGTGACGATGACGACCGACGGGCACTGTTGCAGCCGGGCGCGTGACACACTATTCTGTCGATGACGGGCGAACCATTCGCGCTCCGGCGCGGCCGTTCGGCCACCGGTCTCGGTGGCGAGGGGACAGCGGCCCTCCGCCCGATCATTTTTTCATAGGGTCGGCCGTTGCGCCTGTGCCGTCTGTCCGACGCGGCAATTCCGACTGCGCGGCGTGAAGAGCATGAGGCTCCGCCAGCGGCCGGCTGCGGCGCAGTCACCCCCCACCCCGGCCCTCCCCCACAAGGGGGGAGGGGGAAGGGCCGATCCTGGAATTGTCGGGGCGGCTGCCTCGAACAGGCCCGCCCACCCGTCATGCCGGCCTGCGTGCCGGCATCCATGATCGTGCGGGTCGGTGTTCTCGGCCGCCCTGTCCGTCCGTCATTCCGGCGGAAGCCGGGACGCATCGAGCCGGGCGACGTTGCGGGTTCCGCGTGGGGTTGCACGGCTTGATGGGTCTCGGGTCTCCGCTTCGCTCCGCCCGGGATGACGGCGTGTTGGGGGGTGGCGGCGGCGCGCGTCTTCGCCCGGCGGCACGATTATGGACCCCGGCACGGAGGCCGGGGTGACGGGTGCTTTTAGGAGGCGGTCACGCTCCCGGGTTCCGGCCGGCCGGTCGGCTTTCTCCCTGCGCGCTTCCGTCGGTTTCCCGAGCCGACCCCTCCACCCGTCATGCCGGCCTCCGTGCCGGCATCCATGATCGTGCGGGTCGGCGTTGTGGGCCGCCCTGTCCGTCCGTCATTCCGGCGGAAGCCGGGACGCATCGAGCCGGGCGGTCCTCGATGCGCTCCTCTGCTTGATGGGTCCCGGGTCTCCGCTTCGCTTCGCCCGGGATGACGGGTGTGCGGGATGGCGGCGGCGCGCGTCTTCGCCCGGCGTCCCGATGATGGACCCCGGCACGGAGGCCGGGATGACGGGTGCGCGGGGTGGCGGCGGCGCGCGTGTTCGCCCGGCGGCACGACTATGGACCCCGACACCGAGGCCGGGACGGGTGTGCGGGACGGGGCGTGCGCTTCAAGGGATATCACCGGCAGGAGGTTGGCCATGGCGGCGCAGAAGGGGAAGGATCTTCTCCTCAGGATCGATACGACCGGGGCGGGCGATTTCGTCGCCGTCGCGGGATTGCGGGCGCGGCGGGTCGCGTTCAACGCGGAGACCGTCGACGTCACCGACCAGGATTCCGCCGGGCGCTGGCGCGAGCTGCTCGAAGGCGCCGGCGTCCGGCGGGCGAGCCTGTCGGGCTCCGGCATCTTCCGCGATGCGGCGAGCGACGCGGCGATCCGCGGCGTGTTCTTCGACGGCGCGATCCGGAGCTGGCAGGCGATCCTGCCCGATTTCGGCACGGTGGAGGGGCCGTTCCAGCTCGTCGCGCTCGACTATTCGGGCGAACAGGACGGCGCGCTCCTCTACGAGATGACGCTCGAAAGCGCCGGCGCGCTCGCCTTTTCGGGGGCGGCGTGATGGCGAACCGGCATCGCGGCGAGATCGAGGCCGTGCTCGACGGGCGGCCGCACACCCTCGTGCTGACGCTCGGCGGCCTCGCCGAGCTCGAGGCGGCGTTCGGCGCCGAGGACCTCGCCGCGCTCGCTGCCCGGTTCTCCGAGGGGCGCTTCGCGGCGCGCGACCTCGTCCGGGTGATCGGCGCGGGCCTGCGCGGGGCCGGGACGGCGGTGAGCGACGCCGAGGTGGCGGCGATGCGCGCCGAGGGCGGCGCGGCCGGCTTCGCGGCGATCGTCGCGGCGCTGCTCTCCGCCACCTTCGGCGGCGGCGATGGCTGAGCCCTTCCCCTGGGATGCGGCGATGGCCTTCGGCCTCGGCGTGCTGCGGCTGGCGCCCGCCGATTTCTGGGCGATGACGCCGCGGGAACTCGCGGCTGCGGCCGAGGGCCTCGCCGGCCGCCGGCCCGCGCCGATGGGCGCGGCGGAGCTCGAGGCGCTGATGCGGCGCTATCCGGACACGGTGCGGCGGGGATAGGGGCGGGACGACGCGCGCCCGCCGGCTGCGGCGTATTCACCCCCCACCCCGGCCCTCCCCCACGAGGGGGGAGGGGGAAGGGCCGATCGGGGTTCGCCTGTTTGCGCATTCTTCGAACAGCCCCCTCCGCCCGTCATGCCGGCCTCCGTGCCGGCATCCATGATCGTGCGGGTCGGTGTTCTCGGCCGCCCTGTCCGTCCGTCATTCCGGCGGAAGCCGGGACGCATCGAGCCGGGCGGTCCTCGATGTGTTCCTCTGCTCGATGGGTCCCGGGTCTCCGCTTCGCTCCGCCCGGGATGACGGGTGTGCGGGATGGCGGCGGCGCTCGGGCGGCCCGGCGGCACGAGTATGGACCCCGGCACGGAGGCCGGGGTGACGGGTGTTTTTGAGAAGCCGGTGCTCTGTGTCGTCGAACGGACTTGTCTCGTGCACGCGCCCTGCCGGTCTCCGAACAGGCCCCTCCGCCCGTCATGCCGGCCTCCGTGCCGGCATCCATGATCGTGCGGGTCGGCGTTGTGGGCCGCCCTGTCCGTCCGTCATTCCGGCGGAAGTCGGGGCGCATCGAGCCGGGCGGTCCTCGATGTGTTCCTCTGCTCGATGGGTCCCGGGTCTCCGCTTCGCTCCGCCCGGGATGACGGGTGTGCGGGGTGGCGGCGCCGCGCGTCTTCGCCCGGCGGCACGATGATGGACCCCGGCACGGAGGCCGGGGTGACGGGTGTTCGGGGGTGGCGGCGGGGGGTGCTCGGCGGGTGCCGGGGCGCGCGGATATGGGGAGGAAGACATGGCGACGGTTGTCGATGAGCTGGCCGTGCGGATCACCGCGGATACGGCGCCGTTCCGGGCGGCGCTCGATAATCTGACGGTGCGGACGGAGACGTTTTCCGGCGCGATCGCGCGGGCGCTGCGTGATGCCGTGGTCGGCGGCAAGGCGTTCGACGATGTGCTGAAGGGGCTGGCGCTGCGCATTTCCGGGATCGCGCTCAACGCCGCGCTGAAGCCGATCGGCACCGGGATCGCCGGGCTCTTCTCCGATCTGCTCGGCGGGGTGCAGCCATTCGCGAAAGGCGGCGTCGTGCCCTTCGCGGCCGGCGGCGTCGTCGCGACGCCCTCCTATTTCCCGCTGCCGCGCGGGCTCGGGCTCGCCGGCGAGGCGGGGCCGGAGGCGATCCTGCCGCTGTCGCGGGGCGCCGACGGACGGCTCGGCGTCGCCGCGGCGGGCGGCGGCGGGGCGACGACGGTCAACGTGACGATCGCGACGGCCGACGCCGCCTCCTTCCGGAAGGGCGAGGCGCAAGTCGCCGCCGCGCTCGCCCGCGCCGTGGCGCGCGGCCGCAGGGGGCTGTGACCATGGACGGATTTCACGAGGTGCTCTTCCCGCTTGCGATCGGCTTTTCGGCGACTGGCGGGCCGGAGCGGTCGACCGAGATCGTCTCGCTCGGCTCCGGCCATGAGCGGCGCAACCAGCGCTGGGCCGATTCCCGCCGTCGCTACGACGTCGGCACGGGGGTGCGCTCGCACGCCGATCTCCATACGGTGATCGCCTTCTTCGAGGAGCGGCGCGGCCGGCTCTACGGCTTCCGCTTCCGCGACCCGGCCGACCAGGCCTCCGCGCCGCCCGGCACGATGCCGGCGCCGACCGACCAGGCGCTCGGCAGCGGCGACGGCGCGACGGCGGCGTTCCGGCTCGTCAAGACCTATGGCGGCGCCTTCGCGCCCTGGACGCGGCGGATCGACAAGCCGGTCGCGGGGTCGGTGCGCGTCGCGGTGGCGGGGGTGGAGACCGACGCCTTCACGCTCGACGCGACGACGGGCACCGTCACCTTCGCGCCGGACGCCGTGCCGCCGGAGGGGGCCGCGGTCACCGCCGGCTTCCGCTTCGACGTGCCGGTGCGCTTCGACACCGACCGGCTGGCGATCGACTTTTCTTCCTTCGCTGCGGGCGCGATCCCGTCGATCCCGCTCGTCGAGGTGCGGGTATAGGGGTCGCTCGGCTGCGGCGTCGTCACCCCCCACCCCGGCCCTCCCCCACAAGGGGGGAGGGAGGGGGGCGCTCGGTGTTCGCATGTTTGCGCCTTATCCGAACAGCCCCCTCCGCCCGTCATGCCGGCCTCCGTGCCGGCATCGATAATCGTGCGGGTCGGTGTGCCGGGGAGGGTCCTCGCCAGCCGTCATTCCGGCGGAAGCCGGGACGAATCGAGCCGGGCGGTCCTCGATGTGTTCCTCTGCTCGATGGGTCCCGGGTCTCCGCTTCGCTCCGCCCGGGA
>NZ_JACHOO010000020.1 GCF_014199915.1 Prosthecomicrobium pneumaticum
ACAGAACGCTGAAAGCCGGCGCGGCCCTCGAGGGTCGCGCCGTCCCCTCCCGATGCTGGCGAAAGAATCCCCATGCCGATTGTGACGTTTCACAAGAAGGGCGAGGTCTACCGCGACGAGGTGAAGGAAAACACCAATCTCGTCGTCCGGGCCGGCATCAAGCAGTTTCCCTTTCCGCATCTCGCCTACAAATGCGGCATGGGCAAATGCGCCACCTGCAAGAGCCGCATCCTCGCCGGCGGCGAGCACCTGCCGCCGCCGAACTGGAAAGAAAAGAAGATGCTCGGCGATCAGCTCGACGCGGGCTATCGCCTCGCCTGCCAGCTCTGGATCAGTCACGATCTCGAGCTGATGCAGGACTAGACCCCGTCCCTCATCCGCCGCGGATCGCCCGCCGCGGCGCTCACCCTCGGCGGCGCAGCGCCGCCCACCCATAGGACAGTCCGATGTATGTCATCCTGACCACCAAGCCGGGCCAGTTCAGGACCGAGATCTCCGACGGCGTCGTGCCGGTCGAATCCTACGACTACCTGTTCTACGGCCGCAACCGGGCACGCTTCACCATCGCCGAGCTGCTGAAGAGCGAGGCCCGCATCACCATCGTCGAGGACGAGCCGCCGCAGATCACCAACAGCGTGCCCTCGAAGCTGTTCGAGAAGTTCGATTCCCTCGAAGAGGCGCGCGCCGAGCTCGAGACGCTCACCCATTACGGCAGCATGGACATCGTGCTGAAGCCGGTCTGACCTTCCTTTCCGCTCTCCCGGGATGCCGCGCCGCCTATGATCACGATCACCTTCCTCACCAATGGCGGGATGACCGCCACCGCGCCGGAGAACAGCAATCTCCTGCGCGTCTCGCTGCGCGAGAAGGGCGGCATCCCGTTCAAATGCGGCGGCGGCCTGTGCGGCACCTGCCGCTGCAAGATCGAGAGCGGTCTCGAGCACACCGACGCGGTCAAGCCGAAGGAGCGCAAGCACCTGACCGAGGCCGATCTGGCGGCCGGCCACCGCATGGCCTGCCAGACCTTCGTCAATGGCGACATCAGCGTCTCCTGGATTCCGCTCTCCGAGCGGAAGCGCTGACGCCTTGTCCCGCCGCCGCGGCCGCCTCCTTCGTCTCGGCTGGGGGCGGCGCCGCGCGTCGCGGCGCCCGGTTGCGGGCGCCGTTTCCTACGCTTCTCCTCCCTGCCAGTCCGAAGGTCCGATCGCCATGTCCGACGCCGTTGAGAATCTGAACTACATCGCCGGCGCCTGGGTGGGCGCGGCGAGCGGCGCCACCTTCGAGGACCGCAATCCGGCCGATCCGCGCGACCTGATCGGCCTGTTTCCCGATTCCGGCGCGGCGGATGTCGCGACGGCGGTCGCCGCCGTGAAGGCGGCCTGGCCCGCCTGGGCCGCCGCCTCGCCGGAAGTGCGCGCCGACGCGCTCTTCAAGGCCGCCGACATCATGGCCCGGCGGGCCGACGCGATCGCTGCCGAGCTGACCCGCGAGGAAGGCAAGACGATCACCGAGGCGCGCAACGAGGCGCGCCGGATCGCCGCCAATTTCCGCCTTTATGCCGGCGAGGCGCTGCGGCTCAACGGCGAGACCTATCCGAGCGAGGCCGGACAGCTCGTGCTCTCCGTCCGCCAGCCGGTCGGCGTCGTCGCCGTCATCACGCCGTGGAATTTCCCGCTCTCGATGGCGGCGCGCAAGATCGCCCCGGCGCTCGCCGCCGGCAACGGCGTCGTCTTCAAGCCCTCCGAGATCACGCCCCTGATGGGCCAGCGCCTCGTCGAGGTGCTGCTCGAGGCGGGCATCCCGGCCGGGCTGATCGCCCTCGTCCAGGGCCGCGGCCCGAGCGTCGGCCGGGCGATCACCGCCGAGCCGGGCATCGACGCGCTCACCTTCACCGGCTCCTATGCGGTCGGCAAGGCGATCCAGGCGTCGCTGTCGACCGACACGCGCTGCCAGCTCGAAATGGGCGGCAAGAACGCCACCATCGTGCTCGCCGATGCCGATCTCGCGAAGGCGGCGGCGGTGATCGAGCGCGGCGCCTTCGGCCTGACCGGCCAGGCCTGCACCGGCACGAGCCGGGTGCTCGTCGCCCGGCCGCTCTATGAGGCGCTGGTCGAGAAGCTCGCCGCGACGGCGAAGGCGATCAAGGTCGGGCCGGGCACGGCGGACGGCGTCAAGATGGGGCCGCTCGCGACCGAAGCGCAGTACGAGAAGGTGCTCGCCTATATCGAGATCGCCAAGGCCGAGGGCGGCCGCATCGTCGCCGGCGGCGAATCGCTGCGCGCCACCGATCCGGCGCTCGCCGAAGGCTATTTCGTCAGCCCCGCCGTGATCGCCGACCTGCCGGCCGACAGCCGGCTGCTGCGTGAGGAGATCTTCGGCCCGGTGGTGGCGATCCGCGCCATCGACACGCTCGACGAGGCGATCGCCATCGCCGACGACACCGAATACGGTCTCGCCGTCTCGCTCGTCACCAACGACCTTTCCGCCGTGCTGCGCTTCACCCGCGAGACCAGGCACGGCATCGTCAAGGTCAACAGCCCGACCTCCGGCGTGGCGCTCAACGCGCCGTTCGGCGGCTTCAAGCATTCGAGCAACCAGACGGCGAAAGAGCAGGGCGGCGCGACCGTGATGGACTTCTACAGCCGCATCAAGAGCATCTATCTCGGCGCCTGAGATGGCCGATGCGCTGATCGCGCTCGTCCCGCCCGGCTTCGCGCTCGCCCATTTCGCCGGCCCCGCCGCCATGGTCTTCGTCGCCGCCCTGCTGCAGGGCATCGGGGGCATGGGCTTCGCGATGGTGTCGGCGCCGCTCGCTGTGCTGTTCTATCCGGAACTGGTGCCGGGGCCGTTGCTCGTGCTCGGCGCCGGCCTCGCCCTGCTCGGCCTGATCCGCGAGCGGCGCGAAGTCGACTGGACCGGCGCCTCGACGCTGATGGGCGGCCGGGTGGTCGGCACGCTCGTCGCCGGAGCGACGCTCTCGATCCTGCCCGTCACCCTGTTCTCGACCGTCTTCGCCCTCCTCATCCTCACCGGGGTGGCGTTCAGCCTGTCCGGCTGGCGGGTCGCGCCCTCCGTGCCGAACATGCTCTTCGCCGGCTTCGCCTCAGGCCTGATGGGCACGATCACCTCGTCGGGCGCACCGCCCTTCGCGATCGTCATGCAGAGCCTGCCGCCGCCGCGGCTCCGCGCGACCATGGGCGTGGTGTTCTTCCTCGGCGCGCTCGTCTCGCTCGCCATGCTCGGCGTGGTTGGCCTGTTCGGCTGGCGCGAGACCTGGCTCGGCCTCCTCCTCTTCCCCTTCATGATCCTCGGCTTCGCGGTTTCGAGCCCGCTGACGCGCCTGTTCTCTCGCGACGCGGTGCGTCTCGTGCTACTGGCCCTCGCCGGCTTCGGCGCGGTCGGAATCCTGGCGCGGGTCTGGCTCGTTCCGGGCTGATCCGACCGGACCGTTCGTTCGTTCTCGCGAGGCTTTGTCCGTGCTCTTCATCACCGACCAAATGGTCGCCGAGGCGGTGTCCATCGGCGAGGCGCAGGCCGTCATGCGCGACGCCTTCGCGAGCTTCGGCGCCGGCCGCGCCGCGATGCAGGAACGCTTCCGCACCGAGGCGGGCGGGGTGAAACTGTCGACGCTCGGCGCGGTGATCCCCGATCTCGGCGTGGTCGGTGCCAAGGTCTATACGACGATCGGGGGCCGCTTCTCCTTCGCCATCGCGCTGTTCTCGACCGAGACCGGCCATCCGCTCGCCTCGATCGAGGCGAATGCGATCACCCGCCTCAGGACCCCCGCCTGCTCCGTGCTCGCGGCGCGCCATCTCGCCCGCGACGACAGCCGGCGGCTCGCCGTGTTCGGCACCGGCGTGCAGGGCCGCGCCCATGCGGCGCAATTCGCCGCCGCCTATCCGCTGTCGGAGGTCCTGATCGTCTCCTCGGCGCCGCGGCCGGAGACGGCGGAGGAGATCGCCGCCGAGGCGGGCGTGGCGGCGCGGCTCGTCGGGGCCGAAGAGGCGGTCGCCGAGGCCGACATCATCGTCACGGCCTCGCGTGCCAGGACGGCGCTCTTCCCCGGCGCCGCGCTGCGGCCCGGCCAGTTCGTCGCCGCGGTCGGATCGAGCCTGCCGACGACGCGCGAACTCGACGATCGCGCGCTCGCCCGGGCCGCGCTGGTCGCCGTCGAATGGCGGCCGCAGAGCCTGCGCGAGGCGGGAGACCTCGTGCTCGCCGACCCCGCCGTGCTGCCGGCGGAGAAGATCGTCGAGCTCGGCGAACTGGTCGCCGGCACGGCGCCGGGCCGGCGCGACGCCGCGGCGATCACGCTCTACAAATCGGTCGGCGTCGGCCTCGAGGACATCGCCCTCGCCGGTCTCGCCTTCCGCAAGATCGCGGGCGGCTGAGGGCTCACCGCTCGCCCGCCACTCTCTCGCAAGACGACACTCCGTTACGCCGAACGGCGCCCCGGTCCGGCGGTGCCATCCCCGCGCCGGCGACAATTGCCGGGAACGGGCATCACGCCTCGAGCGGCGCCATCTGCGCCGCATTATAGACGTGGCGGGCGGCGAGCAGACCGGCGAGCTCGGCATCGCCGGCGATCACGGCGCGCAGGATCGCGGCATGTTCCTGCCAGTTCTCCTTGCCGCGCTTGCGGCTGACCGGCGCGAAGATCATCACCGTGCGGTCGCGCAGCGAGCGGATCGTCTCCTGCAGCACGGAATTGCCGGCGACCCGGCCGATCGCCTCGTGGAAGCGGAAATTCTGCCGCGACAGCGCGGCGACGTCGTCGCCGTCGGTGAGGCGCGAGCCCTCGTCGAGGATGCGCTGCAGTTCGGCGATCTGGTCCGGGTCGTGCCGCTTGGCGGCGAGCTTCGCGTTGAGCGATTCGAGCGTCGCGCGCACCTCGACCAGCTCGCGCTTCTGCTCTTCGGTGAAGGTCGTCACCGAGGCGCCGCGGCGCGGCTCGATCGTCACGATGCCCTCGGCGGCGAGTTCGCGCAGCGCCTCGCGGACCGGCATGCGCGACACGCCGAGCTCCTCCGACAGCCGCCCCTCGATCAGCCGCTCGCCGAGCGGGATATCGCCCGACAGGATCCGGTCGCGCAGCGCCTTGGTGACGAGCTTGGTGAGCGGCGTATGCGTCGCCCCGAGCAGATTGACGTTCATGTCCATGCTGGCACCTCGAGCACCCTCGGCCCCGGTGAGGCCGTCCGCACCCGATGATGGGATACAGAATGCATCCCCGGCACCATAGCCGATTCCGCGCCCAGGTGCCATGCGCCGGGAGGGCGCAGACGGCGGCGCCCGTCCCGATCGGGCGTCAGGCGCGGTGTGTGGGAGGCGCGTCCGCTCAGCCCGCGCTGCGGTTGTGCTGGAAGAGAAAACTGTCCGCGTAGATGTGGTTGACGCTGGCGCCGTTCGACAGGAACAGGCTCTTCGCCGCGCCGACCATGGTCGGCGAGCCGCAGAGATAGATCGCCTGCTCGGAGAGATCGGGGAAATCGGCGAGCACGGCGTCCTGGACATAGCCGCGGCGTCCGTCCCAATCGGCATCCGGACGGGACAGCACGGGGACATAGCGGAAATCGTCGAACCGGCCGGCCCAGGCCTCGATCGCCGCGTGCAGATAGAGGTCGGCCTTCGTGCGGGCGCCCCAATAGAGGGCGACGGGCGGGCAGTCCGGATCGTCCATCAGCGATTCGAGGATGCTCTTCACGGGCGCGAGGCCGGTGCCGGTCGCGACCATCAGGAGCGGCCGGAAATCGTCCTTGCGCAGGAAGAAGGAGCCGTGCGGCAGTTCGATGTCGAGCGCGTCGCCGGGGGCGAGCGTCGCGATGCGGCGCTCGGTGAAGGCGCCGCCCGGGATCTGCCGGACGTGCAGTTCGATCGTCCGGCCGCGCGGCGGCGCCGCCATCGAGAAGGACCGGCTGCGGCCGTCGTCGAAATGGATGTTGACATATTGGCCGGGCAGGTAGTCGCAGCGCGCCGCCTCGGGCAGGTCGAGCGCCAGATGGACGACGTCGGCGGCGAGCCGCTCGACCGCGCGCACCGTGGCGCGGTGCCGCGCGGGCGGCTCGACGAGCGAGGGCATCACCTCGATCTCGGCGACGAGGTCGCTCGCCGGCCGGGCCTGGCAGGCGAGGCCGAAGCCCGCCGCCCGTTCCTCCGGATCGAGGCCCATCGGCGGCTCGAGATAGTCGACCGTGCCCTCGACGATGCGGAAGCGGCAGGTGCCGCACGTGCCCGACTTGCAGTCGTGCGGCAGGTTGATGTCCGCCCGCAGCGCCGCGGCGAGCAGCGTCTCGTGCGGCTCGACATCGAAGGCGAGGGCATCTTCGAGCAGGGTGACGCGATACGACAAGGCGCAGTCCCGGACCGGGAAATGGAGCGAGCGGACGGCGGACAGCGAACCCTCCTATTTCTTGATGTCGGCCTCCACGACCACGGTGTGGCCGGCGGACGAGACGATGGACTGGAGCGCGGCGAGCGCGGCGAGGCCGCAGGCGATGTCCTGCTCGCCATTGCCGCCCGACAGGCCGACGCCGCCGATCACTTGGCCGTCGACGACGACCGGGAAACCGCCGACGAAGGCGGCGAAGCGGCCCTCGAAGCTCAGCTGGATGCCATAGGCCTCGTTGCCGGGCAGAGCCGGGCCGTGCGGCGGCTTGGTGAAGAGATGGGTCGAACGCTTGTGGCCGGCGGCGGTCCAGGCCTTGTTCCAGGCGATCTGCGGCCCGGTGATGCGGGCGCCGTCCATCCGCTCGAGCGCGATCGGATAGCCGCCCTCGTCGACCACGCAGACGGATTCCGGCACGCCGAGCTCCTCGGCCTTGGCGATCGCGGCGGCGACCATGGCGCGGGCCTCGGCCCGCTCGAGCTTCAGAATGGTCTTCAAGGCTTCTTTCCGGGACTGGGATCGGCGGCGGGCGCGACGGCGAGGCCGCGCCCGTTCGATTCGTGACGGGCTCTGTCC
>NZ_JACHOO010000021.1:2500-5137 GCF_014199915.1 Prosthecomicrobium pneumaticum
CACCCTCCAAGCCTAAGTACTCCTCAGCGACCGATAGTGCACAAGTACCGTGAGGGAAAGGTGAAAAGCACCCCGACAAGGGGAGTGAAAGAGTTCCTGAAACCGGATGCTTACAAACAGTCGGAGCCCAAGGTTCGTCCTGGGTGACGGCGTACCTTTTGTATAATGGGTCAGCGACTTAGTCTGACGAGCAAGCTTAAGCCGGTAGGCGTAGGCGTAGCGAAAGCGAGTCTGAACAGGGCGTTCAGTTCGTCGGATTAGACCCGAAACCGGGTGATCTAGCCATGAGCAGGCTGAAGGTGCGGTAACACGCACTGAAGGGCCGAACCGACGTCTGTTGAAAAAGACGCGGATGACTTGTGGCTAGGGGTGAAAGGCCAATCAAACTCGGAAATAGCTGGTTCTCCGCGAAATCTATTTAGGTAGAGCGTCGGATGAATACCTCGGGGGGTAGAGCACTGGATGGGCTAGGGGGGTTTACCACCTTACCAAACCTAACCAAACTCCGAATACCCGAGAGTACTGTCCGGCAGACACACGGCGGGTGCTAACGTCCGTCGTGAAAAGGGAAACAACCCTGACCGCCAGCTAAGGCCCCCAAATCATGGCTAAGTGTGAAAGGATGTGGGGATCCCAAAACAACCAGGATGTTGGCTTAGAAGCAGCCATCATTTAAAGAAAGCGTAACAGCTCACTGGTCTAGACAAGGGTTCCTGCGCCGACAATGTAACGGGGCTCAAGCCATGTGCCGAAGCTGCGGGTGCACGCGAGTGCGCGGTAGCGGAGCGTTCCGTAAGCCAGTGAAGGGAGACCCGCGAGGGCTCCTGGAGGTATCGGAAGTGCGAATGCTGACATGAGTAACGACAAACAGTGTGAGAGACACTGTCGCCGAAAGTCCAAGGGTTCCTGCGTAAAGCTAATCTGCGCAGGGTTAGCCGGTCCCTAAGGCGAGGCCGAAAGGCGTAGTCGATGGGAATGAGGTCAATATTCCTCAGCCTGCGGGTAGTGACGAATTCCGTGTATCGTTCGGCCTTATTGGATTGGTCGGGCGGTGAAGGAGTTCCAGGAAATAGCTCCCGCTTACAGACCGTACCCTAAACCGACACAGGTGGACTGGTAGAGTATACCAAGGCGCTTGAGAGAATGGTGCTGAAGGAACTCGGCAAATTGCCTCCGTAACTTCGGGAGAAGGAGGCCCGGTTCCTGGGCAACCAGGGATCGGGGGCACAGACTAGGGGGTAGCGACTGTTTACCTAAAACACAGGGCTCTGCGAAGCCGTAAGGCGACGTATAGGGTCTGACGCCTGCCCGGTGCCGGAAGGTTAAGAGGAGGGGTGCAAGCTCTGAATCGAAGCCCCGGTAAACGGCGGCCGTAACTATAACGGTCCTAAGGTAGCGAAATTCCTTGTCGGGTAAGTTCCGACCTGCACGAATGGCGTAACGACTTCCCCGCTGTCTCCAGCACCTACTCAGTGAAATTGAATTCCCCGTGAAGATGCGGGGTTCCCGCGGTCAGACGGAAAGACCCCATGAACCTTTACTACAACTTTGCACTGGCATTCGTGTCGGTATGTGTAGGATAGGTGGTAGGCTTTGAAGCCCGGGCGCCAGCTCGGGTGGAGCCATCCTTGAAATACCACCCTTACTAACATGACTGTCTAACCGCGGCCCGTCATCCGGGTCCGGGACAGTGCATGGTGGGTAGTTTGACTGGGGCGGTCGCCTCCCAAAGTGTAACGGAGGCGCGCGATGGTGGGCTCAGAGCGGTCGGAAATCGCTCGTCGAGTGCAATGGCATAAGCCCGCCTGACTGCGAGACTGACAAGTCGAGCAGAGTCGAAAGACGGCCATAGTGATCCGGTGGTCCCACGTGGACGGGCCATCGCTCAACGGATAAAAGGTACTCTGGGGATAACAGGCTGATGATTCCCAAGCGTCCACAGCGACGGAATCGTTTGGCACCTCGATGTCGACTCATCACATCCTGGGGCTGGAGAAGGTCCCAAGGGTTCGGCTGTTCGCCGATTAAAGTGGTACGTGAGTTGGGTTCAGAACGTCGTGAGACAGTTCGGTCCCTATCTGCCGTGGGTGTAGGAGAATTGAGAGGATCTGTCCTTAGTACGAGAGGACCGGGATGGACGCACCTCTGGTGGACCTGTTGTGGCGCCAGCCGCATTGCAGGGTAGCTATGTGCGGACGGGATAACCGCTGAAGGCATCTAAGCGGGAAACCCACCTCGAAACGAGTTCTCCCTTGAGAGCCGTGGTAGACGACCACGTCGATAGGCCGGGTGTGGAAGTGCGGCAACGCATGCAGCTTACCGGTACTAATCGCTCGATCGGCTTGATCGCTCTCATTAATCCATGCTCATGACCGGAGCGGAAAAGACCAGTTTCTTCGTGTGTTTCGCCGGCCTGGTGGTTCTTGCGAGGAGCCTCTACCCGATCCCATTCCGAACTCGGCCGTCAAACTCCTCAGCGCCAATGGTACTTTGTCTCAAGACACGGGAGAGTAGGTCGCTGCCAGGCCTGCCAAACACACGAACGAACATCCTCTTCGAGATCACAACCTTCCCTTCGCGATGCAATCCCAAAACCCCCGCCCGTGCCCAACAGCCGGCGGGGGTTTTGCTGTGCGC
>NZ_JACHOO010000022.1 GCF_014199915.1 Prosthecomicrobium pneumaticum
GACCTCGGAGCCGCGCCCTCCGCCGGTCCCTGTCCCGGTCCCCGCTCCGCCACCGCCCGCGGCGAGGCTGCGGAGATCCTCGATGGCCGTCCGGATCGCTGCGATCCGTTCGCGGCCCTGTTCGAGCTTCGTCAACGTGTCGTCCGAAAGGAAGGCGTCCGGATTGATCATCGCGCCGGCGATCGCTCCGACCGACTGACCGGGCGTCGCGTCTCCCGACGAAAGCCCCATGGAAAAGCCGCCTCGCTGGCGCCGCTCGATCGCCTTCGCCCGCTCGACCGAGGCAAGCGCCTCGGCGCGCTGAAGGTCGGCCTCGGCCGCCTGCAACTGCGCCTCCTTCTCCTTCGCCAGGGCGTCGATGTAATCCCTCGATCTACCGGCCGCGCCGGCCACCTGCTCGCGAAGAAGCCGCAGGGCGTCGTTGTGCGCCTCGGTCGCGACCTTGGCGCTGTCGTGCTGCGATGCGAGGTAGAGCAGCCCGCCCGCGGCTGTCACTGCGAGCCCCACAGGACCGCCAATGAGCGCGAGGGCGCCTGTCAGGCCGCGCGCGGCGAGAGCCGTTGCGCTCATGCCGGCGCCGGCCGCGGCGAGCCCGGACACGAGCCGCCCGGCCAGCGCAGCGCCCGTGAGGACCGCGGCCGATTCGAGAAGGTCAAAGTTCTCCGCCATGAACTGGATTGCGGCGGCAAGCGTCCTCGTGACGCCGGTCGCCTGATCGGCATTGCCGATATAGGCGGTGAGCGCGGTCTGAAAGTTCTCGGCGGCTTGCGCCACCGTCAGCGACATCGAGGCGACCGAACGGTCGATATCGGCCGATCCCTTCAGCAGGCCGCGGAACACACGGCCGCCGACCAGCTCGCCCGCCTCGGCCATCGCCCGCAGCTCGCTCGTCGTGACGCCGAACTCCTTCGCGATCAGCTGCGCGAGCGGCGCCGATTGTTCCAAGACCGAGTTGAATTCGTCGCCGCGCAGAACGCCGGAGCCGAGGGCTTGACCAAGCTGCCGGATGGTCGCGGCCGCCTCTTGCGCCGAGGCGCCGCCGAGCACAAGGGCTTTCGCCACCGTCTCGGTTACCCGGGCCACCTCCGCCTGCGAGGCGCCGAGCGTTCCGGCGCTGGCCGCCATCTTCGCGTAGATATCGACGACGGCGCCGAGCTCGGTCCGCGAGCGAAGCGCGATCTGCACGAGCTCGTTCTGTTTCGACGCGACCTGATCGAGCGGCACGCCAACGGCCGCGAGCCGGTTCCCCGCATTCGTCCAGGCGTCGGCATACCCGACGACGGCCGCGGCACTCAGACTGGCGCCGAGCCCCGCGAGCGGTGCCGCCATCCGGCTCGCAGCGCCGGCGAGAGCCTGCTCCATGCCGCGCGACGCCTTCACGGTGCGCGCTTCCATCCGCGCCATGCTCCGCTCGGTCGCGGCAAGGCTCCGCGCCACGGCGCGGTCGAACTGGGTGAAGCGCGCCTCGAGCGAGACCGTCAGCTTCTGAAGGTCATCCGCCATCAGACGGACTCCCGCGCCGCGCGCCGCTCGATCATCAAGGCCGCGGCGCGCAGCTTCGCGGCCCACTCGTCGGGTCGCGCCCGAGCGGCGGGTCCGATCGCCTCAAGGCAGACCTCCGCCACCTCCTCGTCCGTGACGCCGAACCGCCGGAAAAAGGCGTGCAGCTTCGCAAACGCGTCGCGCGTCGCTTCCAGCCTGCCGGTCTCCGGCAAGTCATTGAAGAGGCTTGCGGGTTCGGCGCCGGTGCCGGATACCTCCCGACGGGGTTCTTCGGTCATTGTCCGTGCTCCACACGCAAATTTCGGGATCGGCGAAAAAAATCTCTGAATGCTGCCCAGCCGCGGGTCCGCGCCGGCGAGCATCCCCAAGAATTGACCACCCCCCCTCCGGTTTACTGAAGTCGGGTCGACGGCGCGTTGGGCTCGTCGAGGTGCCGCGCGATGGCGCGCGCGACCATGGCCAGTTCGTCCTCGGTCGGATAGCGGCCGAGAATCTCGATCATCGGACCGATGGCGCGCCACAGAGCGTCCCGGAGGGCGGCATCCAGCGCGGCGCCGGGCGTCCGGGGATAAGTCGGTGCCCACTCCACTTCAATCCCTCCGGCGCCGCGCTGAAACCTTTTCTTCACTCTTCGCCTCCCTGTCTCAGAGCCGGAACGCGAACGCGCGGCTTGGGCGCGGCCTTGCCGTCGATCTCGGCCAAGCGCGCTTCGAGATCGGTCAGCCGATCGTCCAGAGGAGCGAGCCGCCGGTCGACATAGCCCTTGACGATCCCGACCATCTCGCGCCCGAAAGCCTTGCCGTCGAATGTCATCGCGAGGCCTGTCAGCTCGGCACGGGGTTGCCGCCCCAGGCCACATTCGTCAGCAGAGCGACG
>NZ_JACHOO010000023.1 GCF_014199915.1 Prosthecomicrobium pneumaticum
CGTCGCTCTGCTGACGAATGTGGCCTGGGGCGGCAACCCCGTGCCGAGCTGACAGGCCTCGCGATGACATTCGACGGCAAGGCTTTCGGGCGCGAAATGGTCGGGATCGTCAAGGGCTATGTCGCCCGGCGGCTCGCTCCTCTGGACGAGCGGCTCGCCGATCTCGAAGCGCGCATCGCCGAGATCGACGGCAAGGCCGCGCCCAAGCCGCGCGTTCGCGTTCCGGCTCTCAAACGGGGGGACGAAGAGTGAAGAGAAGGTTTCAGCGCGGCGCCGGAGGGATTGAAGCGGAGTGGGCACCGACTTATCCCCGGACGCCCGGCGCCGCGCTGGATGCCATCCTCCGGGACGCTCTGTGGCGCGCCATCGGTCCGATGATCGAGATCCTCGGCCGCTATCCGACCGAGGCCGAACTGGACATGGTCGCGCGGGCCGTTCTCCGGCACCTCGACGAGCCCAACGCGCCGTCGACCCGACTTCAGTGACCGGGGGGGGTGGTCAATCCTTGGGCATGCTCGCCGGAGCGGACCCGCGGGTGGCCACCATTCACGGACTTTTTTAGCCGATCCCGAAATTTGCGTGTGGAGCGCGGCAAATGACCGAAGAACCCCGCCGGGAGGCACCCGGCATCGGCGCCGAAACCTGCTCCCTCGTCAGTGAGTTGCCGGCGGCGGCCCGGCTGGACGCGATGCGCGGCGCGTTTTCGGATCTGCACGCCTTTTTCCGGTGGCTCGGCGTCACCGACGAGGAGGTTGCGGAGGTCTGCCTTGAGGCGATCGGACCCGCCGCTCGGGCGCGACCCGACGAGTGGGGCGCGAAGCTGCGAGCCGCGGCCGTGATGATCGAGCGGCGCGCCGTGCGGGAGTCCGTCTGATGGCGGATGACCTTCAGAAGCTGACGGTCTCGCTTGAGGCGCGCTTCAACCAGTTCGACCGCGCCGTGGCGAAGAGCCTTCGTGACACGGAGCGGAGCATGGCGCGGATGGAGGCGCGCACCGTGAAGGCGTCGCGCGGCATGGAGCAGGCCCTCGCCGGCGCTGCGAGCCGGATGGCGGCACCGCTCGCCGGGCTCGGCGCCAGTCTGAGTGTCGCGGCCGTCGTCGGCTATGCCGATGCCTGGACGAATGCGGGGAACCGGCTCGCGGCCGTTGGCGTGCCGCTCGATCAGGTCGCGGCGAAGCAGAACGAGCTGGTGCAGATCGCGATTCGCTCGCGGACCGAGTTCGGCGCCGTCGTCGATCTCTACGCGAAGATGGCGTCCAGCGCCGGAACGCTCGGCGCCTCGCAGGCGGACGTGGCCCGTGTAACCGAGACGGTGGCGAAAGCTCTCGTGCTCGGCGGCGCCTCCGCTCAGGAGGCGGCCGGGACCATCCGGCAGCTTGGGCAAGCCCTCGGCTCCGGCGTTCTGCGCGGCGACGAGCTCAATTCGGTCTTGGAACAATCGCCGCCGATCGCGCAGTTGATCGCGAAGGAGTTCGGCGTCACGACGACCGAGCTGCGGGCGCTGGCCGAGGCGGGCGATCTCGTCAGCGGCCGTGTGTTCCGCGGCCTGCTGAAGGGTTCGGACGATATCGACCGTTCGGTCGCCTCGATGTCGCTGACGGTGGCGCAGGCCGCCGAGAACTTCCAGACGGCATTCACTGCCTATGTGGGCAGCGCCGATCAGGCGACCGGCGTCACGAGGACGCTTGCCGCCGCAATCCAGTTCATGGCGCAGAACTTTGACCTTCTCGAATCGGCTGCGGTCCTCACGGCCGCTGCGCTGGCCGGGCGGCTCGTGTCGGGGCTCGCCGCGGCCGGCGCCGGCATGAGCGCGACGGCTCTCGCCGCGCGCGGCCTGACAGGCGCCCTTGCGCTCGTGGGCGGCCCTGTGGGGCTCGCAGTGACAGCCGCGGGCGGGCTCCTCTACCTCGCGTCGCAGCACGACAGCGCCAAGCTTGCGACGGAGGCGCACAACGACGCCCTGCGGCTTCTTCGCGAGCAGGTGGCCGGCGCGGCCGGTAGATCGAGGGAATATATCGACGCGCTGGCGAAGGAGAAGGAGGCGCAGTTGCAGGCGGCCGAGGCCGACCTTCAGCGCGCCGAGGCGATAGCGCAGCTTGAGCGGGCGAAGGCGATCGAGCTGCGCCAGCGAGGTGGCTTCAGCATGGGGCTCGCATCGGGAGACGCGACGCCCGGTCAGTCGGTCGGAGCGATCGCCGGCGCGATGATCAATCCGGACGCCTTCATTCCTGAGGAGACGTTGCGGAAGCTCGAACAGGGCCGCGAACGGATCGCCGCGCTCCGGACGGCCATCGAGGATCTCCGCAGCCTCGCCGCGGGCGGTGGCGGAGCGGGGACCGGGACAGGGACCGGCGGAGGGCGCGGCTCCGAGGTC
>NZ_JACHOO010000024.1 GCF_014199915.1 Prosthecomicrobium pneumaticum
TGGCCTGCTGCCGGTTTCGTGGACGCGCAGTTAAGCTAATCCTACCTTCCGCTCGAACTCCATCGGGCTGACGTAGCCGATGGTCGAGTGCCTGCGGACAGCGTTGTAGAACCTCTCAATGTAGTCGAACACGTCGGCCCGGGCCTCGTTGCGTGTCCGGTAGACCTTGCCCCTGATGCGCTCGGTCTTCAGCGACGAGAAGAAGCTCTCCATGGCGGCATTGTCCCAGACATTGCCGGATCGGCTCATCGAGCAAGCGACGCCATTGTCGGCCATCAGCTTCTGGAACTGCTCGCTGGCGTACTGGCTGCCCTGGTCGGAGTGATGCAGGAGAGCATCGGGCTTGCCGCGGCGCCAGATCGCCATGACGAGCGCGTCGGTGACGAGCTGCGCGGTCATCTCGGCCTGCATGGACCAGCCTACCACGCGGCGCGAGAACAGGTCGATGACGGCCGCCACATAGAGCCAGCCCTCGGCAGTCCAGACATAGGTGAAGTCGGCGATCCAGCGCTGGTTCGGCCGATCGGCGCTGAACTCCCGGTCAAGCGTGTTCGGCGCGATCGTCGAGCGCTGGCCGTCATCCTTCGGCAGCCCGCGTCTGCGTGGCCTTGCGCGAAGCGCTTGTGCCCGCATCAGCCGCTCGATTCGGTGAAGCCCGCAGTCAATCCCTTCCGCCAGCACGTCCCGCCAGACGCGCCTTGCGCCATAGGTGCGCGCTGAGCCGATGAAGCTCGCCCGCACCTTGGCGCCGATCTCCTCATCCTCCAGGCTGCGCTGGCTGGGCTTCCGGCTGAGCCAGGCATGGAAGCCCGACCGCGACACATCCAGCGCTTCGCAGAGCCATGCCACCGGCCAGATCCCCCGGTGCTTCGCAATGAACGCGAACCTCATGTCACGTCCTTCGCGAAGTAGGCTGCGGCCTTTTTTAGGATGTCACGCTCCGCCTTGAGCTTGGCGACCTCCCGCCGCAGCTTCTCGATCTCAAGCTGCTCCGGCTTCATCTGACCATGACCCGGAAAGGCCTGGCGGGGATCGGATGCCAGTTCTCGCACCCACTTGCGCAGCACGTTCTCGTGCACGTCGAGATCGCGCGCTGCCTGAGCCGCCGATACGCCCCGCTCCTTGATCAACCGAACCGCTTCAACCTTGAACTCCCGCGAAAACTTCCGTCGCTGCATCTGCCACCTCCGGCTTCATGAAACACCCAATCTCGGTGTCCACGAAACCGGCAGCAGGCCA